>CAWJYE010000001.1:0-321852 GCA_963847055.1 uncultured Solirubrobacterales bacterium
CATGATTCGGGAGGCTGTGGCTGACCCGAACCGCTGTCACTGCGGGACCCAAGCGAGCTGCCTCGCGGCCGACGGCGTCGACCGACTTCGTTGAAGGTAGCAGGGATTTAGCCGCCGGGTGCAGCGTGCACGGCGCGGACCACATCTCCGACGTGGATCACGCCGTCCTCGAGGATGTCGGCGCGCAGACCGCCGCGATGCACGAGTTCGCGCAGCACCGGGCGTCCGGCGTAGCGCTGGAGCACCGTGCACGGCTCACACAGGCGCGCTCCCCGGCAGCGCACGTTGCCAACCGTGAACTCGTGACCGACCAGGCGATTGAGCGCCACGCCGCGCGTGATCACGTTACGGCGGTGCTCGTCGGGTTCCAGCGATGGGATGAGGGACTCACAGACCTCGGCCTCGACGAGAGTCAGGGCGCTTCCCGGGAGCCCTGACGGGAACGTCCCGGTTCCGGCTACGTGACGATCGCCCTCGAGACCTCGACCGGCGAGCGCCCGGGCCGAGTCGACTGCGACGGCCGCCTCGCCGGCGCTGGGCGCGATCCAGATTCCCTCCACGCTGCCCGCCCCGGGCGGGGCCTCGGGAAGCGGGGGCCGGGCCAGCGCGATGTCGGTGGCGGCGATCAGGAACCCGTCGGTCAGCCACTCGCTCGCGATTTCGTCGTCGCCGGTGCTGTGCCGGGCAGGATCCCAGACCACCCCCGACGGAACCCCGTACATGACCGCGAAGCGCGCCTCGCCCGCGGGGGGTTGCACCCTGGCTATCCACGGGCCGGGCCAGGTGAAAGTCTGTGGCTCGGAGAGCCGAGCCAGCCCGAGCCCGAGACCGCCGAGCCAGCGGGCGACGGTCAAGCCGGTGGCCGGATCCTCCTCAGCGGCGAGCGGGGGCAGCGCCTCCGGCTCGAGCTCCAGCACCGTGGCCACGCAGGCCAGGAAAGAGGCTGCCTCGCGTGGCAGTTCGGGCGCCAGGTAGCGGCTGAGCTTCATGGCTCCCAAGCGTAGTGTGGGGAGGCACGCGCGACCCCCCAGCCAGGGCTATGCTCACCGCCGCCGGAGCCCCACACGCCATGCTCGACACTCCCTCCCCTCAACCGCCGGTCTCCGTGACGCTCAACGGGGAGCTCTCCGCGCCGGGCGTGGCGGCCATCGCGGCCGGCGCTCGCGTCGAGATCGAGCCGGGCGCGCTGGCGCGGGTGGCCGGCAACCGGGCGGTGCTGGAGGAGATCCTCAGCAGCGGCACGCCCGTGTACGGGATCAGCACCGGGTTCGGGGCCCTGGTCTCCAACACGGTCGCCCCCGACCTCCAGCGCCATCTCCAGGTCAACCTGCTACGCAGCCATGCCGCGGGCACGGGCTCCGATCTGCCGGCTGGGATAGTCCTCGGGGCGATGGCGGTCCGGGCCAACGGGCTCCTGCTCGGGCACAGCGGCGTGCGCCCGCTGGTCGTGGAGCGGATCGCGGCCCTGATCAACAGCGGCTTCGTGCCCCGCGTGCCCCGAACCGGATCCCTGGGGGCGAGCGGTGACCTCGCGCCATCGGCCCATGCCTTTCTGCCCCTGCTCGGCGAGGGGGAGCTGCGAGGACCCGGGGGTGAACTGGTCAGCGGTGCTCAGGCACTGGTCACGCTTGGACTCGACCCTCTCGAGCTCGAGAGTAAGGAGGGTCTGGCGCTGATCAACGGGACGCACTTCATGAGCGCCGTCGGGGCGCTGGTCACCGTCCAGGTCGGAGAGCTGCTGGAGGCGATCGATCTCGTCACGGCGGCCACCCTCGAGGCGCTGCGCGGAGCTCTGCCGGCCTTTGATCCTCGGGTGCACCGCCTGCGCCGGTCCAGCGGCCAGGCCGCCAGCGCGGCCAACATCCATACGGCCCTGACCGGCTCGAGCCGGATCGCCGGGCCAGGTTCGGCCCGACTCCAGGATGCGTACTCGCTGCGCTGTGCCGCCCAGGTCCACGGCGCTGCGCGGGAGGGGTACCGCTTCTTCTCCGAGCTTGTCCACGCCGACCTCAACGCGGTCACTGACAACCCCCTGGTGTTCGAGGACCCGCCTGAGGTGATCTCAGCCGGCAACTTCCACGGCCAGAGTCTTGCGCTGGCCTTTGACACGCTGTGCCTGACGCTCGCCGATCTTGGCTCGATCTCGGAACGACGGACCTTCCGGCTGCTCTCGCCGACGCTCAACGGGCGACTGCCCGAGTTCCTGACCACTGACGCCGGGACTTCGAGCGGTTACATGGTGGCCCAGTACACCGCCGCGGCGCTGGTCGCCGAGCTGCGGGCCCTGGCACACCCGGTCAGCGTGGACAGCATCCCGACGTCCGACAACCAGGAGGACCACGTCTCGATGGGCATGACGGCGGCGATGATGGCGCTGGACGCGGTGGACCGGCTGCAGCGGGTGGTGGCAATCGAGCTGCTGTGTGCCTGTCAAGCGCTGCACTGCGATCCAGGTGAACCCGGGGAGCCGGTCGGCGCGCTCCATGCCGCCGTCCGGGAGCGGGTGCCGCCGCTTACCCAGGATCGCCCGCCCGCCGACGATCTCGAGGCGGTCCTCCCCGTGATCACCGACGGCGTCGCGGCGGCGATCATGAGCCAGCACACGCGCAGCGGGTGGACCCCCGCGCCTGGCTAGGGAATCGACCAACGCAACACAAGGACAGCCACGAACGCCGACCCTGCTCGTCCGCCTCGGGCGGGACGGACGGCCAAACGTTGCGCGATACTTGAGGCATGGCCTTCGTCCCTCCGGCCCGCCACCTGCTTCGCGCCAGGGACCTCGCCGACGCGCGATATTTTGAGCCCCTGGGCGTCGATGACCTGGCCCGGGCGGCCGGCCTCTCGCGCGCGCACTTCAGCCGTGAGTTCCGGCGCACGTTCGGCGAGCCGCCCCACTCCTACCTGCTCACTCGCCGGCTCGAGCGGGCCGCCGCGCTGCTGCGCAGTACCGACCAGGCGGTGGCCGAGATCTGCTTCTCGGTCGGGCTGCAGAGCGTGGGCTCGTTCACCTCCAGCTTCACCCGCACCTTCGGTGCCTCCCCGACTGCGTATCGCGCCCAGTTCCCGCCCGCGGCAGCTTTCGCCCGGGTCCCGAGCTGCATCCTGCGCGCCTACCTACGGCCCAAAGGCAGCACGTTTCGAGAAGACAGGCGAACGACTCCGGTTTAGCCTTGGGCTCCCGCTCACTTCCCGTCCGAGGAGCAGACATGATGAAGATCTCCACCACGCAGCTTTGGGTTCATGACCAGGATGAGGCCCTGGCCTTCTACACCCAGAAGCTCGGCTTCGAGGTTCGCAGCGACGTGAGCCTGCCCGAGATGGGCGACTTCCGCTGGCTCACGGTTGGCCCGCCCGGCCAGTCCAATATCGACATCGTGCTGATGGCCATTCCCGGCGCGCCGATGCTCGACCCCGAGACCAAGGCCCAGGTCGAATCGCTGATGGCCAAGGGACTGGCCGGCACGGTCTTTTTGACCACCGACGACTGTCAGGCCAGCTACGACGAGCTCTCCGGCCGCGGCGTCGAGTTCACCGAGGCGCCCGAACAGCGGCCCTACGGGATCGACGCGGGCTTTCGCGACCCCTCCGGCAACGCCTTCCGTCTGACCCAGCTACCGGCCGGCGGCCTGACGGCAAGCCAGTCGGATGCCTACGCCGGCGCTTCGCCGTCGGCGGTCAGCCCGCGTTGAGCGCGGCCGCCACGGCGGCCTGCCCGTACGAGATCCCGCCATCGTTGGGCGGCAGCCGCTCGGGGATCAGGACGCGAAGCCCGGCGTGCTCGAGACGGGCAGCGGCCGTCTCGAGCAGGAGCCGGTTTTGAAATACGCCCCCACTGAGCACCGCAGTACCGAGCCCGCGCTCGACCGCGATCGCCTGGACCGCGTCCACGGTCGCCGTGGCCACGGCGGCGTGGAAGCGGGCCGCCACCGTCTCGACCCGAGCTCCTCGCTCCAGGTCGGCAGCCAGCGCGCCGAGGGCGGCGCGAGGATCCAGCCGGCCGTCGTCGCGCCACTGGAGCGCGTAATCCCCGACGCTGTGACGATCCCCGGCCCCGGCCCGCCAAGCCGCCGCCTCGAGCGCCACTGCCGCCTGGCCCTCGTAAGTGACCTCCAGCGCGAGACCGCACAGGGCCCCCACGGCGTCGAACAGCCGACCCATGCTCGAGGTCATGGGCGAGACGCTCGCCTGGGCGCCGATCCGGCCGATCGCCGCCCAGCGCGCGGGCTCGACGCGTCCGGCCAGCCGAGACGGAAGGGGCGCAGGTCCTTCGCCCGCCTCGTTCAGCCACGCGCAGGCCATCCGCCATGGCTGACGGATCGCTTGCACGCCGCCGGGCATCCGCACTGGCCATAACCAGCCGGCGCGGCCAAAACCGGTCAGGTCACCGATCAGCAGCTCTCCGCCCCAGACGGTCCCGTCGAGTCCGTAACCGGTCCCGTCGTAGATCGCTCCCACCGCAGGCTCGGTGATGCCATGCTCAGCCAGGCAAGCGGCGAGGTGGGCGTGGTGGTGCTGGACACCGAGCGTCGAGACGCCCACGCGCTCAAGCGCGTAGGCGCTCGAGAGGTAACCCGGGTGCAGATCGTGCACGACGAGCTCCGGCTCGACCGCGAACAGTCGCTCGAAATGCGCGATCCCCTCCCGGTAGGCCTCCAGGGTGGCCAGATGCTCGAGATCGCCGATGTGGTGAGAAACCCAGGCGCGCCCAGCTTTGGCGACCGTGAAGGTGTTCTTCTGCTCGGCCCCAGCGGCCAGCAACGGCCGCGCGGTGGCGACCGGTAGCCCCAAGGCGGCGGGCACATACCCGCGCGAGCGCCGGAGCGACAGCGGGCGCGAGCCGCTGGACCCGATCAGCACCGTGCGCACCACCGAGTCATCGGTGCGGGTCTGAATCGGGCGGTTGTGGGTCAGGAAGCCGTCGGCGATGCCGGACAGCCGGGCCAGGGCGTCATCGTCGTGGTAGGCGATCGGCTCGTCGGACACGTTGCCGCTCGTCATCACGAGCGCGCTCCCGCGTCCGCGGCCTTCAAAGTCGCCCAACAGCAGATGGTGCAACGGGGTGTAGGGGAGCATCACCCCGAGCTCGGAGGCCTCCGGCGCCACCGCCGTTGCCACCGGCGCCCCGGCGCGGCGGGGAGCGAGGACAATCGGACGGACGGTCGACTCCAGCAGCGCCGCCGCGGACGGGGTAAGCGTCACCAACGCTCGCGCGGTGCCGACGCTGGTCACCATCAGGGCGAACGGCTTGTCCTCGCGGTGCTTGCGGTCCCGCAGCGCTGACACCGCGACCTCGTCGGCGGCTGCGCACACCAGGTGATAGCCACCCAGGCCTTTTATGGCCAGTACCGCACCTGCCGCCAGCTCGCGCGCCGCCCAGCCGATCGCGTCGAGATCTCCGTCGGGCCGGATCGGCGTGCCAACACCGGTCAGCCCCCGGACGGCGGGGCCGCACCGCGGGCATGCGTTGGGCTGAGCGTGAAAGCGGCGGTCGAGCGGGTCTTCGTACTCGCTTCGGCACGCTTCGCACATGGCAAAGCCGGCCATCGTGGTCAACGGTCGGTCATAGGGAACGCCAGAGACGATCGTGAAGCGCGGGCCGCAGTTGGTGCAGTTGGTGAACGGGTAGCGGTAGCGGCGATTGGAAGGATCCCTGAGCTCGGCCAGACAGTCGGGACAAGTGGCGCTGTCGGCGGCGATCAGGGCGTCGGGCTGGCCGGCAGAGGCGCTGGCCAGGATCTGAAAGCCGCGCTCGCCGCGCGGACTCATCGCCTCGCGCGAGACGGCCTCGACCGCGGCCAGGGGTGGGGCGTCGTCGCGCAGCCGAGTCAGGAAGCGCTCGACAGCGGCGGTGTCGCCCTCGACCTCGAGCAGGACCCCGTGCTCGTCGTTGCGGACGAACCCCGCCACGGACTCCTCGTGGGCGATCCGGTACACGAAGGGACGAAAGCCGACTCCTTGAACCGTGCCGTGCACCCTGGCCCGGGCGCGGACCAGCTGCGCACTGGCCGTCATCCCACCAACTCGGTGGGCTCGGCTGGGGCCGTCACCCGCTCGTCTCCACCAGCCCCCGGAGTACGTGATAAGCGGTCGCCTGAGCCTCCTGGATGCGGGGGATGTGCTGCGAGGGAGTGATCACCACGTGGTCGGCGAGTGCCTCGCCCGCCACCTGTCCCCCGTCGTAGCCGACCATGGCCACCGTGGCCAGGCCGCGGCGCCGGGCTTCCGTGAGCGCGGCGAGCACGCTCAGCGAGTTGCCACTGGTTGAGAAGGCGAGCAGCACGTCGCCGGCTCGGCCATGGGCGATGATCTGGCGGGAGAAGATCGCCTCGGGACCGATGTCGTTGGCGATCGCGGTGACGATCGCGGTGTCTGCACAGAGGTCGATGGCCGGCCGTCCCGGCCACGCGAAGGCGCTGGGCGGGGCGACGAAGTCCGCGACCACGTCCATCGCGTCCGTGGCCGAGCCACCGTTGCCGAGCGCCAGCAGTCGTCCGCCGCTGTCCAGTGATGAGCGGATCGCGGTCGCCGCCTGCGCCAGCGCCGCAGTGCCGTCGACCAGCGTGCTCGCCCGCAGGGCGTGGGCCTCGCGGGCCTTCATCAGCACCGAGCCGCGGACGTCGGCCAGGACCGCATCGAGATCGGTCTCGTCCTCAGCCAGGAACGGATACAGAAAGCTCGACGCGCCGGCGTCGTGCCCGCGCCGCTGCGTGCGCCCCACGAGCAGCCCGCGGTGCTCGAAGAAGACGTGGACCAGCTCCCAGAGCACGTGGTAGAGCGTCTCGGTCAGCTCCTGGCGGACGAACGGATCGCGGGTTGGTGGCTCCAACCGCCACTCGGCGCCCAGCGGGGAAAAGGCGATGGTGAGCGCACCGCGGGCGCGGGCGGCGCGGAGCCCGGCCTCCAATTCGGGACCGTCGCCCGGCTCCCCGAAGACGATCACCACGTCATTGGGTTCGCAGACCAGCTCGAGCTCACGGGTGACGCTCCCCGACTCGCCGGTCAGCCCGAGGGCGGGGAGGGCGCGCTTGCCCACGATCACGGGATGGACGAACTCCACCGCGACGTGATGCACGTCGGAGCGGGCCGCCGGGGTGAGCCCGGCTGCGATCAGCCGGCCGTCGCGGGCAAAGCGCTCCGCCATCGCGTGACAGAGCCGGGCGATGCCGTCGGCCTCGGTCTCGAAAAAGTCAGTCGCGGCCCGCTCCCGCTCGGCCAGATGATGCTCGAGCACTTCGCGCACCCGCGGCTGGGCGGAGCGCACGGAGCTCATCTGGCAGCCGCTGCCTGAACCCGCCGGTGGGCGAGCTCGGTCAACCAGTCGCGGAGTTCGTCGACCCCCTCGCCGGTGCGCGCGCTGGTCACGAGCGTCGCTACCCCCGGGTTGACGACGTCGATGTTGTAGAGCAGCTTGTCGAGATCGAAGTTGAGGTGGGGGAGGAGATCGAGCTTGTTGACCACCACGAGCTCGCAGGCGCGGAACATGAGCGGGTACTTGAGCGGCTTGTCCTCGCCTTCGGTTAGCGAGCAGACCATCGCCCGGGCGTCCTCGCCGACCCGGAACTCGGCTGGGCATACCAGATTGCCGACGTTCTCGATGACGAGGAGATCGAGCTCGTCGAGCGGGAGCTCCGCGAGCGCCGAACGGACCATGTTGGCGTCGAGATGACACTCGCCACCGAAGCCGTTGCCGGTGTTGAGCTGGGTCACGGGTACGTGCAGGCTGGCCAGCCGATCGGCGTCCAGTGAGCCCTGTACGTCGCCCTCCAGCACCCCGGCGCGGACCCCGGGCAGCGGCTCGCCGATCGCCCGCTCGAGCAGGGCGGTCTTGCCCGCCCCGGGGGCGGACATCAGGTTGAGCACGGTCACGTCGTGGCGGTCGAAATCGTCGCGGTTGGCCCGGGCGATCGTGTTGTTGGCGTCCAGCGCGTCCTCGACGATCCTCACCTTGGTGCGGTGCATGCGAGCTCCTTGTCCTCGACTTCTATGTAGTCAACTTCGAGCTCCTCGCCGGCGTCCACGGTGACGTCGGTGGAGCCGCAGTCTGGGCAGCGAAAAGCGGGCATCTCCGGAGACCACTGCTGCTGGCAGGCCAGGCAGCGCAGACGAGCCGGGATCTCGACCAGGTCCAGCGTCGCCTGCTCGCAATCGCTGTCGCGAGCAACGATCTCAAAGTAAAAGCGCAGCGAATCGGGCATGACCTGGCGTAGGCATCCGATGCGGACGCTGACGATGGTCACCCGGCGCCCGTCCGCGTGCTTGAGCGCGGTGCCGAGGACCGCGGTGGCGACCGACAGCTCATGCATGGGCGGGTGGAACCGGGCCCTCTTCGGTCTGGAGCTCGGCCACGGTTTCGAGCACCACGTCGGCCGCCCGGGCCAGGGCAGCCCCGACCGGGTCGCTCAATCCGAAGCCGAAGTCCTCGACCACTTCGGGCTCGCACGCGACCACGAACACCCGGCCCGGCCAGCCGCCGACGTACTTGACGAAGCGCAGCACGGTCTGGGGATCCATGCCGTGGGGGTCGAGCATCTGGCCATCCTCGATCTGGCCGTCGATGTCGTCCTGATCGGCCTCCATCACGTACAACGTCCCGGCCGCACCGCCCTGGCGACTGACGTCGATCAGGATCAGGGCGTCGTAACCCCGCATCACCTCGTAGGCGAGGTCCAGGCCGCCGGTGCCGAAGTCGACCACGTGCACCCCGGGCGGGAGCTCGCGCTCGGCCAGGACCTTGGCCACCTCGCCCCCGAAGCCGTCGTCACGCAGCCAGGCGTTGCCGATACCGGCCACGAGGATCTGCTTGGTCCGTTGGGCAGTCTGGGTCATGGCAACTCCACCTCGTTGACGAAGAAGAACAGGTAACGGCCGGTCTCGCGCATGAGCTCCTGGCCCGGGTCGTCGTTGACGGTCACCCCGAGGTAGACGCGATCGTCGTAGTCGAGGTAGATTCGCTCGATCGTCGCCTCTCGGCCGTCGAGCATGCGGTCATAGACATCGCGATCGGTGCCCGGACGCAGCACGAGCCGCCCGCCCCGCCGAAAAGTCACGCCGTCGACGGTGATCTGGGCCTCGCCGGGCACATCGTTGGCTGCCTCGGGTGAGAACCCGGTCCCGCTCGGTCCGCGTGGTCCCCCGGCCATCAGCGGCTCTCCTCGCTGGCCTGGTGGCTCAGCCCGCTGTGCAGGCCGATGATCTCCTCTGGGCTGACGGCCAGCGTGCGTTCCAGCATCGCGCGTACGACCGGGTCCTCCTGAGCCTGCTCTCGCTCGGAATCGGTCAGCGCGTGAACATGCAGCACGAGCGCTTCTTCGATCTCGGTGTTGTCGAACAGATTGCCGTGGCTGGCAGCGGAGATCTGGGGATGATCGGGGAGGACGATGGCGGCCCCGAGGATCGCGTCGTCACTCGCGGTAGCCAGGACCGGCCAGATATTCACACTTTCCCGACCCGCGAGCAGGGGCGAGAGGAAACGCCCCGCAGAGATCCGCAGGACGACATGGGTCGAGATCAGCGCCTGAGCCAGTACGGCCCCCCGATCCAGTCCGGGCTCCACGGCCGCCGTGTTGTGCACGCACGAGCGCACGAGCAGCGCTCCCGCCTCGGCGCCCGGCGGGTCGGCGGCGGGCCGCGAGCGCAGCGTGAAGCGGCCGCCCGGAAACTCGACGCTGACCCGCTGACCGGCCACCACGGGGCCCAGCGCGATCCGGTGGGCGTGGGCTTGGTGCCCGCCCGCGCCGGGTTGCAGGTAATGCAGGGTGGCGGTCAGCTCCGCGTCGGGGCCGGGCACGGCCAGGCATTCCAGCCGAGCGTGGTCAAAGGCCCCCGTGCACTCGGCGGCGTACACCGGTGGATAGACGATGCCGAACGGCGTCGGGGTGGCGTTCTTGGTTGCCCCGGGCGTGTAGGGATACAGCGCATAACCTTCGTAGAGCAGGGATGACACGAGCTCCTCGAGCCCGCCAGGAGCGGTCGTGAGCTCCTCCCGCCGGTCAATCACGAGACCCACCCGCCTCACCGGCTGCGCGCAGCAACTCGGCCACGCAGGCGTCAAAGCTCGGGAGCCCCCGCGCCGAGCGTCGCTTCTGCAGCGCGGCGAGCGTCTCATGGTCGATACGGATCCACCCGCCACCCGGGTAGTGCTCGGCGATCATCGCCCGCCAGGCGGAGATCGGCATCCGGTAGGTGGCGGTATTGCTCCACGCCACGGGCACCACCTGAAGCGCCCCGGTCGGGCCGTCGAAGAACACGTTGCCGCTGAAGTGAAAGCTCAGTGGGACCTCGCCACCGGGGATCGCGTAGAAGTACTTGGCCGCGGCGACCTCGAGGTCATAGGTACAGGGCACCTCGATCGCGAACGTCGTCGATCCGGCGAACCCGGGCACACCCGTGGCCACCTGCGCCCAGGCCAGCCCGGAAGTGGATGGCGCCCAGCTCTCCGGGGGTCCGAACAGCTCGGTCAGGCGGACCCGGGTCTCGTCGTCGTAGCCGCGCCTGGCGGGATCGATCATTACCTGGACGTTGAGCGCCATCGACCGAATCTGGGCCCCGCTGGCGTCGCTGGCGGCGGCGGCGAAAACCATCGTCGGCGTGGCCGCGAAGGCCTGATGGGCGACGGCCGTGATCGCGAACTCAGGCTCGGGACTGGCGGGGCGGACGGCGGTGGACTCGACCTGCACGCTCACCGCATTGCCTCGGCGGCACTGAGCGCCCGCTCGCGCAGGGCACTGAAGAACTCCGGTACCGCCTCCTCGATCGCCCGGCCGCCCGAAATCCCCTCCCAGCGCACCTTGATCAGGCCGACGAGCGAGTAGCACTGGTCAATGGGGACGATCGCGTACTGGGCGGGAGCGGAAATCCGGTTGACGACCAGGGCCTCGGCGTCGGTATCGAGCTGCTCGAGGACCGGGTTGTCGGCGACCAGCGCGTCCCACGCCTGGAGGCTGAGCTCTGACTCGGTGGCCCCGGCCGGGCTCGGGTAGAAGGCCACCACGGAGTCGGTGACGGTGCTGCGCATGAAGAACGCCAGCCCGATCGGGATCCCGAACGCCGCCCAGGTCTCATCCGGGCAGGTGAATCCGTCCAGCCATACCGTGCGCATACCGGTGGGGCGGTACTCGGCGTCGCCGGAGTGAAGCGCCCAGCACGGCTCGCAGGCACACACGATACGCCGGTCGACGAGGTGCAGCATGTGGCGATGATCCTCTGGGATCGGGGCGCGGCAGACGTCACAGCGCTCGGTGCCCGGCGGGGGGGAGTCACTTGAGCGGGGGAGCCGGCCGCCGGCGGCCAGGGAACGCATCCGAGCCACCGACTCGGCCCGGCGCCGTGCGGCCACCATCGCGTCCAGGCCGGCGCTCAAATCGCCACCCGCAGGCCGCCGGCCTCGAGCAGCGGCACCGGACGCAGCTGCAGGGGCTCGCCGCCCGCGGCCCGCCCGGCTCGGGGCAGGTCGAACTCAACCGCGCAGGCATCGCAGCGCAGCATTCCGCCGGTCAGCTGCGCCGACTCGAGCGGCTCGCCGCACGCCGCGCAGGCATTCGCGTAAGCCAGCAGCGACCCGTCGACGTCAGCGAGCAGGAGCCCGGTACCGTCGACCCGCAGCGCCCGCAGGCCCCCGGGGGGCGGGCGCTCGGACTCCGCCACCGCGATCCATCGCGCCGGCACGCCGCCGCCGTCCATCGCCTCGCCGCCGTCCATCGCCCCACTGCGGGCCGCCATCGGCAGCTCGGCGCCGACCGGCCCGGCATGCACGACCGGGAGCTCAAAGCCACTCAGGCCGGGGGAGGCGGGCGCGTCTGCGACCCCGTGGACCTCCAGCCCTGCGAGGTCGGGAGCGTGTTCGTCCAGCGCCTGCTTGATGGCCAACTCGAGCGTGGCTCGCGAGGCGGCACAGCCGTTGCAGCTTCCCTCCAGCCGTAGGGTCGCCACTCCGTCCTCGAGCGCCACCAGCTCGACGTTGCCGCCGTGGGACTCCATGTAGGGCCGCACGGTATCCAGCGCCTCGATCACCCGGTCCTCGAGGGGCACCGGGTAGAGATCGTGAATCAGGAGCAGGCTGGCTACGGCACCGTCCTGCGCGAGCTCGTCGAGGATCGTCGTTCCGGCGTCCCGTGCGTCGTGGATCGTGGTCATGATCCGCTCCAGGCCGTCGCCGTACATCGCGATCACGGTCGCGACCAGCTCCTGGGCGAGCTCGCGGGCCCGCCCGTCCTCGAGCTCTTCGACCTGCGTGGAGAGTTGCTGGATGCGATCCAGCAACTCTCCGGGGTGGACCTCGGTGGCCATCGTCAGGTCCCTGCGTCGCCGGCCTAGCTGAGGCCGGTCGGGGTGTGGATCACCTTACGCACGCGGCCCGCGCCGGTGTACATGTGCACGCCGCACGGCAGGCACGGGTCGAAGCTGCGCACCGCGCGCATGATGTCGATGCCCTTGAAATTATCGGGGCCATTCTCCTCAAAGATGGGTGTGTTCTGCACCGCATCCTCGTAGGGGCCTGGGGTCCCGAAGCTATCGCGCGGGCTGGCGTTCCACGGCGTCGGCGGATAGGGCTGGTAGTTGGCGATCTTGCCCTCGCGAATGACCATGTGGTGCGAGAGCACGCCGCGGGCCGCCTCGTGGAAGCCGACGCTGACGGCATCCTGGGGAACCGTGAACTCCTTCCAGCTCTTGGTCCGCCCGGCCCGGACCTCCTTCAGCGCCCGCTCCAGGCAGTGCAAGGCGACGAGCGCCGAGTAGGCCTGGTGGTAGGAGCGCGCACGATCACGCTCGATCGCGTTTGACTTCTCGGGCACCTTCCACTCGAGCTCCATCTCGGGCATCGAGGCCGACTTGGGGAGCACCATCTGGATCGAGTGTCCGGTCGCCTTGAGGTAACCGAAGTCGACCAGGCCGGCCTTGGCCGTGCACCACTGACGGGCGAACGGGCCGCCGCCGGTGTCACAGCAGACATGGGTGTCGGTGCGCGCGTCATAGATGCGCGGGCGAGACCACCCAGCTGTATTTGTCGGCCCAGTCGCGCTTCTGGGGCTTGGGCAGGGTCTGCTTGTTCCAGGGATGGTTCTTGTCCACCGGGTTGCCGAGCGGGTCCTGGGTGACGAAAGTCGGCTCGTTCTCCCAGCCGTCGAAGTAGGAGCTGCCGAGCAGGATCCGGATCATCAGGTTGATCTCGACCAGATCGGTTGAGATCAGCTCTCCGTTGATGGCCACGCCCGGGGTGATGTAGCGCTTGCGCCCCCACTCGGTCATCGAGCGGTAGTCGTAGTCGACGAAGTCGGGATCGTCGAAGCAGCCCCAGTTGACCAGGTTGGTCTCCCGATAGCCGACCATGTCGTAGCCCGGCAGCTCGGTGAGGAAGAAGTCATAGAGATCGTCGTGCATGGGCACGACGCGCTTGACGTAGTCCATGTAGCGCATCAAGCGCACGTAGTAGTCGGTAAGGGTCTGGTGGGTGATGTCAGCGCTGACGCCGCCCGGCATGATCGTCGACGGGTGGGTATGGCGGCCGCCGAACAGGCAGTACATCTCCCGGGTGTAACGGGCCACCTGGAGGGTCTCCAGGTAGAAGCTGCCCGTGAATGGGTTCAGCGCCCGCATGATGTCGGCGATCGTCTTGTAGCCGTGGACGTCCCCGTGTGGGGCGGACGTGTTCTCGGCCTTGGCCAGCAGGCTCGGGTTGGTGTCCTTGACCATCTGCTCGCAGAAGTCCACGTTGGCCATGCAGTCGTTGAAGATCGCGTGGTCGAACATGAAGTCGGCCGACTCGGCCAGGTTGTAGGCCAGGTCGCCGAGGGGTGGGGGCTTGACCGAGTAGGCCATGTTCTGATTCAGGCACGAGGCGGTGCAGTGGTTGTCACCGCAGATGCCGCAGATCCGGCTGGTGATGAAGTGCGCGTCGCGGGGGTCGATGCCCTTCATGAAGATGTCAAAGCCCCGGAACACCATCGACGTGCTGTAGCACTTGTTCACGCGCTGGTTGGTGAAGTCGATCTCGGTGTGGATGCCGAGGCTGCCGACGATCCGCGTGATCGGATCCCACGACATCTCCTTGACGAGGACCTTCTGGTCGCTGCGGGTCTCTGTGGCCATGTTCTCGAAAGCTCCTTAGCTGATCTCGGTAGGGGCGGGCCGGCTACCAGCGCTTCTGGTAGCCGCTGGTCAACGCCGGTCCGGGACGCCGCCATTCAGGCTCGACGTCGTATTCCTTCCTGATGTTTCGCTCGCGGAAGTACTTGAGGATCGGCCCGTAGCTGAAGCGCTCGAGGTCAGCCGCGCGCTTGCCCCACTTGTCCGGCTCCATGAACGGCATGTACTTGTCCGGGAACCCGGGCATCGTGCACGCCATACAGATCCCGCCGACGTTGGGGCAGCCCCCGATCCCGTTGACCCAACCGCGGATGGGGACGTTGCATTTGACCACCGGTCCCTTGCAGCCGAGCTTGATCAGGCAGCGATGATCGGAGCCGTACTCGGTGGCGAAGTTGCCCTCCTCGACGAAGCCAGCGCGGTTGCAGCCTTCGCGCACGGTGCGCCCGAACAGCCACTTGGGCCGCAGCTGCTCGTCGAGCTCGGGGGCGGGGGCCAACCCGGCGAGGTGGAAGACGAGGTACATCAGCACCTCGGTCATGTTGTCGGGCTGAGCCGGGCAGCCGGGGATGCAGACGACGGGCAGGTTGGCCTTGGAGCGCCACTTCCAGCCCAGGTAGTCGGGAACCCCCATCGCGCCGGTGGGGTTGTTCTTCATCGCGGGGATGCCGCCGTAGGTGGCGCAGGTCCCGACGGCAACGACCGCGGCCGCCTTGGGGGCCAGCCGGTCGATCCACGCGTTAACGGTGATCGGCTGGTCGGTGGCGGGATCGACCCCGAACCCGGTCCAGTGACCCTCGCCGTTGATCTGCTCATTGCCCAGCGAGCCCTCGATCACGAGCACGAACGGGTCGAGCTTGCCCTGCTCGGCGTCGTACCAGGCCTGGATGTACTCGTCGCCGGTCTCGAAGGCGATCACCTGGTTGTGGATGACCACCCGGGGCATGCCAGGAATGACACCCTGGATGATGTCCTCGAGGCTGGGGTTGGTGGCCGACGTCATGGCCACCGAATCACCCTCGCACGATTGACCGACGGTTATCCACAGGACGTGCGCTGTCACCGCCTCGGTCGCCGCTTGATTGGGTACGAACTCAGTTGCCGTCGCCATTGCTGTCGTCCTCTCTGGAGGGTCCTGGTCAACAAATTCGGGGCAGCGGATCCCCGACCAGCTGGTCCATCACCCGGCGCCCGCCGAACGCCGTGTGCACCATCACCATTCCGGGCGGCTCGCTGCGCACCTCGCCAATCGCCGCCGCCCCGGCGCAGCCGTCGACGCCCCGCAGCGCGGCCAGCGCGCCATCGGCCGCCTCGGGGGCGACAAACGCCACCAGCCGGCCCTCGTTGGCCACGTACATGGGGTCGATGCCCAGCAGCTCGGCGGCGGCGGCGACGACCGGTGAGACCGGGACGTCGCCTTCGCGCACGACCATCGCCACGCCCGAGGCGCGCGCCAGCTCGTTGAGCACCGAGGCGACGCCGCCGCGGGTGGGGTCGCGCAGGCAGTGCAGCTGGTCGCCGGCCGCCTCGAGCAGCGCATCGACGGCCGGCCACAGCGAGCAGGTGTCCGAATCGATCTCGGCGTCGAGGTCGAACTGGTCGCGGGCGAGCATGATCGCCGTGCCGTGCTCGCCGATCGGTCCCGAGACGAGGATCTGATCGCCCGGGCGGATCCCGTCGGTGGCCAGCGCGGCTCGCTCGTCGACGGCGCCGACCCCGGTCGTGCACAGATACATGCCGTCGGCGGCGCCGCGCTCGACGACCTTGGTGTCACCGCCGACGATCTCGACCTCGGGCCGCTGGGCCGCGGCGGCGATCGCCTCGACCTCGGCGCGCAGGATCTCGGATGGCAACCCCTCCTCGAGAATCATTGAGACCGTCAGCCCCAGCGCGCGGGCACCGGCCATGGCGAGGTCGTTGACCGTTCCGTTGACGGCGAGCTCGCCGATCGAGCCGCCGGGAAAGCGCAGGGGCTTGACCACGAAGCTGTCACTGGTCATGACCAGGCGGGTGCCGCTGAGCGCGAGCGAGCCGGCATCGCCCATCGCGCTCAACGTCGCGTTTTCGCGCCCGGCCGTGAAGGCGGGCACGAGCAGCCCCTCGATCAGCGTCTGAGTCGCCTTGCCGCCGGCACCATGGGCGAGCGTGATCTGCTCGTCGCGGAAGCGGGCGCGCTTGGAGCGGGCGGTCTCGATGATCTCCAAAACCCGCTGCTCACGGGAATCGGGTCCCACCCTGCCAGGCGACTTGGCGGCGCTCATGCCTTCAGACCGCTTCCCGTTCGCGCGCGTAACGGCCGAAGTTGTAATACGCGGCGCATGCCCCCTCGGGTGACACCATGCAGGTCCCGATGGCATGCTCTGGGGTGCAGGCGGTCCCGAACACCTTGCACTCCCACGGCTTGATCACGCCCTTGAGCACCTCACCGCACTGGCAGGCCTTGGGGTCGGCCACGCGTACCCCCGGCAGCTCGAACCGGCGCTCGGCGTCGAACTCCTGGTAGGCGTCGGAGAGACGCAGAGCGCTCTGGGAGATGAAGCCCAGTCCGCGCCACTCGAAGTGAGGCCGCAGCTCAAACACCTCGGCCATCACCTCCAACGCCCGCAGGTTGCCCTCCTGGGGCACCACCCGGGTGTACTGGTTCTCGACCCGGCACTCGCCGGCTCGGAGCTGGCGCAGGATCATCAGGATCGACTGCAGGATGTCCAGGGGCTCGAAGCCCGAGATGACCACCGGGCGCCCGTAGTCGGCGGGGATGAACTGAAGCGGTCGCGCTCCTACCACCGTGCAGACGTGGCCAGGCCCGATGAACCCGTCGAGGCGCAGGTCGGGTGACTCGAGCAGGGCCCGCAGAGGCGGCACGATCGTCACGTGGTTGCAGACACAGGAGAAGTTCCCAATCCCCTCCGCTTTGGCCCGCTTTAGCGTAAGCGCCGTCGACGGTGCGGTGGTCTCGAAGCCGATGGCGAAGAAGACCACCTCGCGATCGGGGTTCTCGCGGGCGATGCGCAGGGCGTCGAGCGGCGAGTAGACCATCCGCACGTCAGCCCCCTGGGCCTTGGCCTGCAGCAGCGTGTACTGGGAGCCGGGGACCCGCAGCATGTCCCCGAAGCAGGTGAAGATCACGCCTGGCTGGTGGGCGACCGCGATCCCGTCGTCGACCCGGCCCATCGGAATTACGCACACCGGGCAGCCGGGCCCGTGGACGAGCTCGACGTGCTCGGGCAGCAGATCGTCAAGGCCGTACTTGTAGATCGAATGGGTGTGGCCGCCGCACACCTCCATGACCTTGTAGTGGCGGCCTGGCTCGAGCTCGGCGAGGATCTGCGTGGAGAGCGCGCGGCCGAGCTCAGCGTCGCGAAACTCGTCGACGAACTTCACGCTGCCACCCGCGCGATGGCAACCCCGGCGTGGACCAGCACCGTCTCGCCGGCCCCAACCCCGGCGATGAGCTCGGTGGCGACTTCGTGCCTCTCGCCCGCCTCGTCGCGACACTCGGCGAAGGCCTCACCGACTGCAAGCACCTGCATCGGGATGCCCTCGTCGCCACAGGTGATGCAATGGCCGGCTCGGCGCGTCACAGCTGCACGGTCTGCGCCTCGGCGCTCACTCGATCACGCTCGCCTTGAGCTCCTCGAGCTCCTGCTCGTAGTCAGCACCCATCCGCTGCAAGCAGAGCCAGAGTGGCGTGCGCCTCCTCCTCGTCGACCTTGGAAAGGGCAAAGCCGACGTGGATCAGAACCCAGTCACCGGGGCTGCGCCTCGTCACCATCGACGGCCAGCAGGCTGACGTTGATGTTGCGCCGGACGCCGACGACATCGACCTTGGCGATCTGATTGTGCTCGTCGACAATCTCTACGACCTGTCCGGGAATGGCCAGACACATAGGATTCGTCCTGCTCCTCTCCGGCCGAGCGACACGGTCGAGACATCGACTGAGCCCGCTCTGCCGGAAGCCGGTATACCACCGCGCGGAGCGAGCTCGAGGGAAGCGGCGTAATCCACGTGACGGTAATCACGATTACCGTGATGTGTCCGAGGTGACGGACCGGTCACCCTGATTTGACGCCAGCGCGTAGACTCGACCTGTTGCAGGCGCGGTTCACGACTTGGGAGAGACCTCGTGGCGTTGGCAGGAGCAGGGTTGGGACAGGCGAACCTGAAGGGCGAACTGCATCGCACCGTCCACCCTCGGTGGACGCCGCGCGGCCCACCCCGGCGGTCGAGCTCCTTCCACTATCTGCTCGATCTCGACGTCGATCTCGCCGAGGCGCTGGACGGGCGGATGCGCTTGGTGGCTCGTCCGGCGGTGACCGCGTTCACGTTCGAGATCTGACCTCGGCGAGATCGAATTGGATCGGCGGCTCGCTCGCCGCCGTCACCCGGTCCGGGGCTGCTCATCCTCGAGGGCGTGCTGGCCGTCAACGTCCGGGTCGGCGACCGCATCGCCGCCGAGCTGCTCGGCCCTGGCGACCTGATCGAGCCTCCGGCCCGCGCCGTGGAGGAGTTGCTGGCGTGCGCGGTCGCGTGGCGGGCACTGGTGCCGATGCGTTTTGCGGTGCTCGACGGCGCCTTCGCCGAGCGGGTGCGTCCGTGGCCGCAGCTGATCCAGGCGCTTCTGCGCCGCTCCGAGCGTCGCACCCACAACCTCAACGTCCAGCGGGCGATCGCCTGCCAGCCGCGCCTCGACATCCGTCTGGCCCTGCTGCTCTGGCACCTGGCCGCGCGCTGGGGCCGAGTGGAGCCGGGAGGCGATCCGCCTTCCGTTGCCGCTCACCCACCAACTCCTCGGCCGCCTGGTCGGCGCCGAGCGGCCGTCGGTGTCTCACGCGCTGGCGCGGCTGGCCCAGTCCCGAGCTGGTCACCGGGCACGGCGACGAGTGGCATCTGCACGGTCGGATCGAGGACCAGCTGGCGGGCCTGGTCGAGCTTCCGGCGGGCGGATTAGAGCAAATCGCCGACGCGGCCGGCGGCCGGCGCCACTGAGCGGCCGGTACCGCGATGCCGAGCCGCGTCGTCTTTCGCTGTGGCTTCTGCGCCCAAGCGCCGGATCCGCTGACCCAGCTCGCGCTCGAGCGTCAGCTGCGCGAACTCGCGTTCGGCGAGTACCTCGAGGCCGCGCCCGGTCGCTGGCTGGTGTGGCTGGGCGGTGGACCGCTCGGGCCCCGTCGCTACGCGTGCTCCGAGCATCGTGGCGATCTGACGGCGTACCTGCGCGAGCATTACGGGACGATCGCCCCCCATCCGTGGAAGCGACCGCCATATCCGACTTCCCGGCGCACGGCCGACACCGAGCGAGCGATCCGCAACGGCGGGCTGTCCGCGCTCCCGAAGTGGGGCCTGAGCTGACTGACGACGATCCCCTCACCCAGCCCGTGTTTGCCCGTGACGGCTACAAGGCGTTCGGCGATTTCACCTGCGAGGACGTGCGCATCCGCGGAGCCGAGCTGACCGCCGCGACCGGCTGGGGGCCAACCGCGCGAGTCGCCTCGGTGGCCCGCGCCTGGTCAGAGCTCGCGCGGGTTATGAACGCTGCGGAAGCGCAGCGGGTGTCCGACCTGGGCCCGGAGGAGGCGGAGCGGTTTGCGCGTCGCCTGTGGGTGCTGCCGCCTGGAGGGAGCCTGTTGTAGCCAGGGAGTGGGGGAGGACGAGCTCGGCGGCCGGAACCGGCCGGCCGATCTCGTAGCCCTGGGCGATGTCGCAGCCGAGTTCGCCCAGCAGTTGCAGGGCGCCGGCGTCCTCAACGCCTTCGGCGACGATCCGTAGCCCGAGGGCGTGGCCGAGCTCGATGGTCGCGCGGACGAGCTCAGAGTTGCGCGACCGCCGGCCCCGGGCCAGGGGCCGGATGAAGCGCCGATCGAGTTTGAGCTCGCCGACGGCCAGCTCGTTGAGGTAGGCCAGGGAAGTGAAGCCGGCCCCGAAATCGTCGATGGAAACCTGGACGCCGAGCTCGCGTAGGCGCGCGACGGCGTACTTGGCGCGCGTGAACTCCTTGATTATGCTCGTCTCGGTGATCTCGAGCAACAGCGCTTCGGCCGGTATGGCGTGGCGCGTGAGCAGCTCGGCGACCGCATCCGGGAAGCCGGGATCAACCAGATCGCCGGCGCTGATGTTGACCGAGACCCGGATAGGGTGATGGGCGGCCCGCCAGAGCGAGCACTGATCCAGCGCGGAATTGAGCACCCAGTGGGTGAGCTTGGGCATCAGGCCGGCATGCTCAGCCAGCGGCAGGAAGGTGAGGGGTCCGATCAGGCCGTGCTGGGGGTGCGTCCAGCGAACCAGCGCCTCGACCGTGGCGACCCGGCGCTGGACGAGCTCGAGCTGGGGCTGAAAATGGAGCGCGAGCTCCCCGCCCGCGATCGCCGCGCTGAGTTCGTCGGCCAAGCGCAGCTTGTCACCGCCGCGATCCAGCGCGCGCTCATAACGGGCGAAGGGGACCCCGTCGAGCTTGGCACGGTACATAGCCGCGTCGGCGCAGGCCACCAGGCTGTCCGGATCGCCGGCGTCCTCGTGGGCAAGGGCGATCCCGATGCTGGCACTGATGCCGGCCCGAAACGTGTCGAGCGCGAACGGTCTCACCAGGCTGGCGCTGAGGTTTCGCGCAATCGCCAGGGCCTCCTCGGGCCCGGCACCGATGACCAGGGCGGCGAACTCGTCTCCGCCGACCCGGGCCAGCAGGTCACCGGGGCGCAGCGAAGACTGGAGGCGCCGGCCGACGCGGCCCAGGACCTCGTCGCCGACCGGATGTCCGAACGAGTCGTTGATGCGTTTGAAGCCATTGAGATCGATGAACAAGAAGGCGAACGGTGCCCGGTCTACGGAAGGCTCGGCGAACAGGGCATGCAGGGCGCCGAACAGGCGGCGGCGGTTGGCCAGTCCGGTCAGGTGATCGGTGACCGACTGATGGTGCCGGTACCGAGTCTGGGCGCGCAGCGCGCGGACTGAGAGCCAGGTCCGAAGCACGACCAAGACCAGAGTCGCGGTGGCCAGCCCGGTGGCGACCCGATCGATGGGCTGGAGTGAGCTGATAAAGAGAACCACCAGGCCCGCGCCGGCCGCCAGTCCCGGGAGCACGAAGCCGGTTGGCTTGCGCGGGGCCAGCGGGTCGGCCAGCCCGGGCCGCATCCACATGGCTAGCGAGAGCAGAAGCGACGAGGTCGGCCAGGCCACGGCGTCGATGAACGCGCCGAAGTGGGTGGCGCCGATCGATTGATGCAGGAGGTTTGCGGTGTCCCCCAAGATATTGATCGCGAACCCGGCGGCCAAGAGCATCCATGGGCCCCTGCGGCGCCCCGACATGACTGCGCTGCCGCCGACCACGAGGAGCAGCAGCAGGACGTCGCCGACCGGATAGGCCAGATTAACGGCGACGGCGAGCCCGGATTCGCGGGCAGTGTTCACGATGGTCGAAAAGGCGAAGGCGGACAGGACGGCGGCGGCACCCAGGCCGGCGACGGCTCCGTCGAGCCAGCTGGGTGAGCTCAGGCGCCGGGTCTCGCCTCGGATGAACAGCACCACGGCGACGTAGGAGAGCGGGAAGAACCCCAGGTAGAAGGCGTCGGCCAGGGACGGGGAGGGCGGCTGGGCGCCCCCCAGCGACTCGATCGTGAGCAACGTGTCGCCGGCGCCCCACGCGGCCAGGGCGAGGCCGAGGGTGAGGGGCGCGACCGCGATCCGGCCGTGGCGGAAACCGGCCCCGACGCACAGTGCCGCGGCCAGCAGCTCGAAAGCATCGACGCCCCAGCCATCGATCAGGGTCACGGCGTGGCCGGGCGGGCGCAGAGCGACGAAGGCGAGGTAGGCGAGCAGGACAGCGCTCAGCACCGCGTATACGGACCTCGCGCCTTGGTGGCGAAAGGCGTTCCCCGTCGAGCGCGACTGGTCCCGAGGGTTCGCGGACAGGGCGGCCATGACACCCGGTCATCGGCCGGGCGGGGCGTCTACTGAAGCTTTTCCGGCTTACGTCCTACGGTTGGCGAGGGCATGGTCAGCCAACGATCCGGAACACGCCCCGCATGAAGGGGTGAATCCGGCAGAAGAAGGTGTAGGTCCCGGGCTTCAGCGTGGTCGGCGTACTCCATTTCAACTGACCGGTGGCCGGTGTTCCCAGGCCGAGCTGCCCGGAGTCGTAGTTCCCCGGGCCATTAGCGAGGGGATAGGAGATCCCGGTGTCGAGCCCGCATGGGTTCTGGCAGGCGGTGACGGTGTGGAAGACCGAATGCATGTAGGCCGTGGTGGGATTGAGCGGATTGCCGGGCGCGAGCGGGCTGGCGTCGTAATTGACGAAGGTCAGCTGCTGGCCCTGGCTGATAGTCGGGGTGCAGGCGCTGGCGCCGCCGGCCGTGAAGTCACCCGGGTTGAACGAGAAGCTGGAGATCGCGACCTGGCTGCGTCGGCAGTCGGGAAACTTCTGTGGGCTGGAGGAGAGCGTTACGGCCCCGCCGTGATTGTTGTCCTCGGCCAAGTGGCCGTGGGTGAGGTGGCCGGCCTGATCGAGCTTGTGGGTGAACGGGTCAGTTCCGCCCTGCTGGTTGAAGGCCTCCCAGACCACCATGATCCCCATCGACTCATACCAGGAGGCGTGTCGAGTCTCGTACGTGGCGGTGACTCGCAGCGTGTCGCCGGCCTTGACCTGGGGTCGCCAGTCCGGTGCGGTGCCCGTCATCGCCATGTCCCAAGAGATCGGACCGCGCGGATCCCAGTAATGGGCTCGGGAACGGAACAGGCGCACCGAATCGGGCACCGTTCCCCGGATCGCGCCGCCGCTGGCGGTGACACCGGGCCGGATCAGCTCAAGGTCGTCGTAGAGCCCGCCCGGATGGACGTGCCCGGCGGTTCCGATCAGGGTTCCCGGATGATCGATCGTGAACTTGTTCAGCGGCGCGCCGCCCCCGTACGGGTTCGTGGCCATGTCGGGGAAGGTGAACCGGCCGTTGACGCCGCTGTGGCGGTGGACGTCGAACACGGGGTAAATATGCTGACTCATGACGTCCATCCAGATCGGATGCACGGGGGTGATGCTCTGGGCAGCCGGAGCAGTGGCGGGAACGAAGTCCAGCGCGTAGTTGATGTAGACCCTGGTCGTCTTGTCGGTCAGGTTGTGGATCATGTAGTTGAGGACCCACAGGTCGTTCGCGCCGACCGGGTAGCCGTAGCCGTGCGGGAACTCGTACACGGTCTTTTCTTCGCCCGAGGCCATGAACGGATACACGGGCCCGTAGCCATTGCCTTCGCCGGCGCCCGTCGCTCCGTTGGAGAGCCAGACGCCGTGGTGTAGGTGGATCACGTCTACGCGAGGCACATGGCCGCAGCACTTGCCGCCGGGCCGCGCGTAGCGCAGGTTGGGCACCATCCGCACCATGTAGCCGTCCTGATTGGGCTTGGGTACGTGGTTGGCGTCGAGCAGGATCAGATTCGCGCCCGGCTTGATCAGATATGGGCCAGCGTTGAAGCGCAAATGCTCCATACCCGGGTAGGCGGCGCTCGAGGCCAGCGCCGAGCTGGCGAACCAGGCGCAGGCAACGCTTGCAAGCAGTATCCCAAGGCCGATCTTCTTCACGTCGGCACGCTCCTCAGAGCGCCTCCGCGGGCCATTGAAGTACGGCCATGCGAGCGCCTGCACGAACCATTGAAGCATGGCCATGCGCCGACGCGACGCGGCGACGGCTTGCGGCGATGTAACGGGTGCTACCAGGCCTGCTGGCCACCGCAGTGCGGACAGTCGACCGAGGTCGACACCTGGGCTTCGAACACGAAGCCGCAGCCGCAGCTGTACACGGCCTGATCCTGGGGAGCGCCAGCTTCACGCCGGCGCCGGGCGGCCGAGTGGCCGCTCGCGCGAGCCGGCGCAACCGACTCCTGCGAGGGTCCCGCGTCATATGCCGCGGCCCGCGCCGTAACACCGTCGCGGCGGCGCCGAAGCTTGCCACCGCTGAGTTTGGATCGGGTAATCACTGTCATAGGGAAGAACGGCTCCTCGGGCCAAAGGTTTCGCGATCCGGCCTTAAATTCCTGGCCGTTAACGCGACGCTAATCTCGGCGCGCCCGCTCGGCTTCCGCGGCGACTCGCGGAGGAGCCGTATGGGACAATCAGGGGGCATGGATCCAAGCCGCAAGCGGGCCATCCGCCTGACGATCGCGCTCACCGTCGCGCTGCTGCTGGCCTCGGCGCTGGTCTACACCAGTTTTGCGGCCGGGCGCGAGGAGCTGACCGCTTCGCAGCTGTTGCACCGGGCGCGGCCGGGGGGCTCCTACATCCTGGCCGGCACCGTGCTGGCCGGCTCGGTGCAGCACGATGGCTCGATGCTCCTCTTCCGCGTTCGCGATCCCCACCAGCACGTTTCGGTTGCGGTTCGCTACACGGGCGCGATCCCAGACCCGTTCGCGGCCGGCAGAGGCGTGCTGGTCACAGTGCACGAGGGCCGGGACTCCACGTTTGTCGGCGAGAGCAACTCGCTGACCACCAAGTGCCCATCCAAATATCAGGCCCCGTCGGCTTCTCCTTGATGAGGACGGCGCGCTGATGGCGGTCGTTGGCCGCATCCTGCTGATCTTCGGGCTGATCAGCGCGATCTATGGTCTTTGCGCTTCGGTCTACGGAGGCCGCGGCGGTGGCCAGGCCTGGGTCAACTCGGGGCGACGGGCGATGTACGTCCTGGCCGGATTGGCGGTGGGCTCGTTCGCGATCCTCGACGTCGCCTTCCTGCGCTCGGACTTCTCGTACAACATCGTCGCCAGTGGTTCGAGCACCACCACGCCGTCCTTCTATCGCGCGGCCGCGATCTGGTCCACGCAGCAAGGCTCATTGCTGCTGTGGGTGATGCTGATCTCGTGCTGGTCCAGCCTGGCGCTGTTTCTGACCCGGCGACGGGTCCGCGAGATCGCGCCCTACGCCCAGGCCGTGCTGTTCTCGTTGTGCACCTTCTTCGTCGGTCTCAACGTCTTCTTCGCCAACCCGTTCGCGACCAGCTCCACCCCCCCGAGCGAGGGGGCGGGCCTGGATCCACTGTTACGCCACACGACGATGATGTTCCACCCCCCGATGCTCTACTCGGGCTATACGCTGATGATGGTCCCCTTCGCGTTCGGGGTCGGGGCCCTGATCAGCGGCCGGCTGAGCGCCGAATGGATCGCGGTCACGCGCCGGTTCGCACTCGCCGCCTGGCTATGCCTGGGTGTCGGCATCCTGCTCGGCGCCCGGTGGTCCTACATCGAGCTGGGCTGGGGCGGCTACTGGCAGTGGGATCCGGTCGAGAACGCTGCGCTGATGCCGTGGCTGTGTGTCACCGCCTTCATCCACTCGGTCATGATCCAGGAGAAGCGGGGGATGCTGAAGCTCTGGAACGCCTCGTTGGTGCTGGCCAGCGGCACGCTGGCCATTGTCGGCACGTTCCTCGTCCGCTCGGGAATCCTGAGTTCGATTCACGCCTTCGTCAGCGACCCGACACTGAACTTTTCCTTCGTGGCCTTGATCGCCGTGATGGTGATCGGCTCGGTCAGCTTGGTGATGTGGCGGCGCGAGCAGCTGCGCACGGAAGCCCGGCTCGACTCGCTCATCTCCCGAGAAGCGGTGTTTCTGTTTCAGAACCTGCTCCTGGTCGCGCTGACCGCGGTCGTCTTCTGGGTCACGTTCTTCCCCCTTATCTCGGAGGCGATCACCGGCACCCAGGTGTCGGTGGGTCCGCCTGCCTTCCAGCCCTTTGTCGTCCCGCTGGCGCTGATGATCGTGCTCCTGTCCGGAATCGGACCGATCATCGCCTGGCGCCGAGTGACGGTGGCCAAACTGGGCCGCAGCTTCGGTATCCCGGCAGCGGCCACGCTCGTGACCCTGATCGTGCTCCTCCTGGTGGGCGGTGTACAGGCGCACCTGTTCGCGCTGCTGATGTTCGGCGCCGGGACATTCGTGGTCTCCGCTGTCGCCCACGAGTTCTGGCGCGGCACCCGGGCCCGGCAGGCGATGACCTCGGAGTCGCCGCCGGCGGCGCTGTTCGGACTCGTGCGCCGCAACCGACGGCGTTACGGCGGCTATCTTGTGCACGCCGGATTGGCAGTGGCGCTGATCGGGGTCGCGGCCTCGACCTCGTTCCAGCACTCGCGCATCGCCACCATCGGCCCGGGGCAGAGCGTGACCAGTGACGGCTACCGGTTCACCTATGTCCGCCCGACCGCGTCGGCCACCGCGGAGAAGATCTCGTTCGGGGCTGACATCGCAGTCAGCCGCGGCGCCTCGCGGGTCGCCACCCTGCACACGAGCTACGGGCTGTACCCCTCGCAGGACCCGACGGAGCCGGTGGGCCGTTTCTTCCTGGGATCCACCGAGACCCAAGTGGGACTCAAAACCGGCTTCACCCAGGACATTTGGACCGCCATCCACCCCAACATCACCCCCCTCAATGGGCTTATCGCCCGCGGTGACGCGGTCCTCGGCAAGGCGCTGACCGATGCCATGCGGGGGCCGGCCGCCACTCAGGCAAGATCCCTGTCGCTGCTCTACCAGGCGCGGGATATCGCCATCCGGAGCATCGCCCAGAGGTTCGTGACCCACACCTGGAAGGCGACCTTCCTGATCATCGTCTCGCCGCTGGTCACCTGGTTGTGGCTGGGCGCGATCATCGCCGCCCTGGGCGGCCTGATTGCCCTGTGGCCGCTGTCCCCGCCGCGCCGGCGCCGGCTGCCCCCGGCTCCAGTGATACTCGACGGCGAGGGGCAGGCCCCCCCGGCGGCCCGGCCCCGCGAACTGGTGTAGCGATGGCCTACGTGATCGTCCTCGTCGTGCTGGCCGTTGCCATATACGTGATCTCGGCTCCGTTTCGCGAACAGCGCGGCTCGCGTGACTCCGAGCGGACGGCAAATCGCATCGCCGAGCTCGAGGCGGCCCGGGACGCCAAGTACCTCGAGATTCGCGACGCGGAGCTCGACCTGCGCACCGGGAAGCTGTCTGACGAGGACTACGCGGCCATCGATCGCTCGTTGCGGGCCGAGGCGATCGAGATCATGCACGCCCTGGACGCCGTCGCGCCCGAGCCGACGGTCGCCACGGCTCAGGACTCCGCCGCTACCATCGCCCCATGACCACCATCCTCGAGGTTGTCCAGATCGTCATCTGCGTCGGTCTGGTGTTCCTGATCCTCATGCACTCGGGCAAGGACGCCGGCCTGTCGGGTGCCTTCGGCGTCGGCAGCGGGGCGGGGCCGCTCGGCGGTGGCTCACTCGTCGAGCGCAATCTGAACCGCTGGACGATCGTGTTCGCGGCCCTGTTCGTGATCAACACGATCGTGTTGATCCGTAGCTCCTGAACTAGTCCGGGCTGCCGCCGCCGAGCCGGTCGACCAGGCGCAGCAGGTCGAGCGGACTGAACGGCTTGGTCAGGAACAGGTCGGCGCCGGCCTCCTCGGCGCGACGCTCGGTCTGGTCACCATGGGCGGCGGTCAGCATGACAATCGTTGCCTCGCTGATCTGCGGGTCGGCGCGCATCCGCCGGCAGGTGTCGATGCCGTCCATGCGGGGCATGTCGACGTCCAGGAAGACGATCTCCGGCTGGGTGTCCCGGGCCAAGGCCAGGGCTTCGATGCCGTCGGCGGCCTCGTGCAGCTCGAACCCCGAGACGTCCTCGAGGGTGGTGGCGACGAGTTTGCGAATGAACTGATCGTCGTCGACAACAAGGACCGCGCGGCTCACCGGGCGACGGTCCCGATGCGGATGAAGGTCTCGTTGTCGATCCCGTCGAAAGCCGCGACCACGCGGGGGTCGAAGTGGCTGCCCGAGCCGCCACGGATGATGTCGCGGGCCTCGGCAAGCGTCGACGCGGGACGGTAGGGGCGATCGGTGGTTAGGGCATCAAACACGTCGGCAACCGCGAACACGCGAGCGGCGAGCGGGATCTCATCGCCGCGCAGGCCGTCTGGGTAGCCCGTGCCGTCCCAGCGCTCGTGGTGAGAACGCACCACCTGGGCGGCCTCGGTGAGAAACTCGATTCCGGAGACGATCTCGGCGCCGATCACCGGGTGACGGTTCATCAGTGCTCGCTCCTCGTCGGAGAGCGACCCCGGCTTGTAGAGGATCCGGTCGGGAATGGCGACCTTGCCGATGTCGTGCAGCAAGAAGCCGAACTCGATCTCGGGCGCTTCGGGCTCGTCCATGCCGAGGGCGCGGGCGAGCTCGATCCCGTAAGCGGCGACCCGCTCGGCGTGCTTGCCGGTATAGGCGTCACGCGCCTCGACGGCGCCGGCCAGCGCCCGGACGGTGGCGGCATAGGAGCGTGAGAGCTGCAGTGAGCGCGCCCGCTCCTGCTTGAACGTCTCGCGCAAGTCCGCGGCGTAGCGTTCCAGCTGGCGCTCGTTGTCCGCGGCCTCGCGCTCTCGCCGGGCCAACTCGGCCCGCAGACGCTCGATCTCCGCCGTCAGCTCAGTGTCGTGCCCGAGCTTCATTGTCTCCCTGCTTGCTTTTCCCTGTCTGACCGCGCAGCGCATGCAGGAGCGCCTGCGCCGCGTCCTTGACCGGCACCACTTCCATCCCGAGCTTGACAATGCCCGGCGGTGTCGGAGTCTGCTCGTCGGAGAATAGGATCACCGCGCGTCGGAGGCGGCGCCCCCGGAGATCGAGCGCCTGCAGCGCGGCGTGCGGATTGCGGATTCCGACGTCGATCAGGGCGACCTCGAAGCGTCGCTCACCGCACACGCGGGCTGCGGCGGCGCCGGTCGTCTCCCACTGGTGCTCGATCCCGAGTTCGTCCAAGGCGGGCTCGAGCGTGACCTGCAGGTAAGGGCGGCCGACGACCAGGGCCCGGGAGCGCCCGGCACGGACCGCGGCCGCGAGCACATCACGCAGCTCGTCGGCGTCGATCGGCTTTCCGACCGTCCACTCCCCGCGCAGCTCCCGTCGGCCCGCGAAAACTGACACGAACAGGATCGGGATCGCCCGGAGCTCGGGATCCGCGCGGATCTGGCGCAGGACCTCAAAGCCATCCATGCCTGGCATCAGGATGTCGAGGGTGACGGCGTCGTAGTGCGCAGAGCGCAACCGCGCGAGCGCCTCCTCGCCGTCGGTGACGATCGTCGCCTGGACGTCAAGCGGGGCCAGCTGACCGGCGATCAGGGCGGCGACCTCGGGCTCGTCGTCGACGATCAGCACGTGGCGCCCGCGGATCACCTCCACCGATAGACCATCCTCGGGGCCGACGACCGCGGCCGGGAGGAAGACGTGGAAGGTGGTCCCGCGCCCCGGCTCTGACTCGATCTCGATCTGGCCTTCGTGCAGATCGACCAGCGACTTCACGATCGAGAGCCCGAGCCCGGTCCCGGGGATCGTGGCGTCGCTGGTCCGTGCCCGGAAAAAGCGCTCAAAAACCCTTCCGCGCTCGGTCGCGGTCATGCCGACGCCCGAGTCGGCCACCACGATCCGGACCCACGCCCGGTCGGCTTCCACCCCTACGTGGATGCGACCGCCCGGTTCGGTGTAGAGGTGAGCATTGGTCAGCAGGTTGGCGATGATCTGGCGGATCCGACTCGGGTCGGCGAGCGCGAGCGGAAGCGCCGGGGCGACGTAGATGCCCAGCCGCTGGTGCTTGTCGGCGATCCGCGGGCCCATCAGCTCGGCAATCTCGCGAACCGCTTCGCCGACGTCGATCGGGCGGCGCGCGATCTCGACGCTGTCGGCCTCAATCCGCGCCACGTCGAGCAGATCGTTCACGAGCTCGACCAGCCGATCGGTCGAGCGCAGGATGATGTCGACAAACTCCTGTTGGCGATCGGTCATGTGTTCGCTGCTGCGGCTGAGCAGCTCGATGAAACCCTTGATCGAGGTCAGCGGGCTGCGCAGCTCGTGCGACGCGGTGGCAACGAACTCGCTCTTGGCCCGCTCGAGCCGCGTCCGTTCGGCCACATCGCGGACCGTCCAGACGACGCCCTCGGTCGTTGCCCCGGCGCTGCCCAGCGGCGCCGCCGTCACGGCCAGGACCCGCTCGTCAAGTTCGATCACCGTCTCCTTGTTCAGTGCCACCGCCAGAGGTGGCAGAGGGCTGCCGGGGGCGTCGACCGGGTCGCCTGGGGAGAGCTCGGGGATCAGGGCGGCAGCGCGCGGGTTGGCGGTCTGAATCCGGCTCGTGCCAGGCTCGGTAACGAGCAGGCCGTCGCCGAGGCTCTCGATCGTCACCGCCAGCCGGCGTCGCTCCTCCTCGATCTGGGCCTGGGCTCGAGTCAGGTCGTCGCCCATCGCGTTGAATGCCGTACCGAGGTCACGCAGCTCGCGGGGGCCGGCCGGTCGCACCCGGCGTGTGCGCACCCCCGCGGCCAGCTCTCGTGTCGCCGCGACAAGCTCGTCAAGCGGTCCTCTCATCGAGCGCACCAGGGCGGTGACGAGCCCCAGCGCCGCGATGACCGCGAGCAGGCCGGCAATCGCGACCATGGTCAGCGCCGAGCGCGATCGGCTGCGGGCGTGGGCGGCGGCCACCTGCTGGAGCAGGTGCTGGCGATTCTGGGTCTCGGCGGCCAGGGTCGCGGCCTGGTCGAGCGGTCCGCCGGCGGCCTCGACCGCTCGCAGGCGGCCGGTGCCTGCAAGCTGGCGGGCGTGGGCCTGAGCCGCGATCTGGGCTGCGACCAGGCGCGCGCTGATCGGATCGGAACGGGCAAAGCCCGTGGCGGTCGCCGCCGCGCCGTCGTAGCTGCGTCGAACCCGCCGCACAGCGGCGGCGGTAGGCGCACCGCTGGGTTCCCGCAGGATCGCGGCTTCGGCGACCCCGGCGCTGGACAGGTTGGCCACCGCCGTGGCCAGCGCCGAGGTGCGCACCAGAGTGCGCTCGTAGGCCTGGCGGGATTTGTAGAGGCTGACGACGCCGCCGGCGGCGACTGCCGCGAGTACCACGGTCAGGCCGGTCAGAGCTAGGCGCAGCGAGCGGGCGATCGATAGACGCATGACGGTCAGGAGTGCGGACGGACCGCGATCGTACTGCCGCTACTGCCCGGATCCTGCACGCGTGGATGCGGGGGCGGTCCCGATCCGGCGGTTACCATCGGTAACCGTGGATGCGGGGCGGTCCCGATCCGGCGGTTACCATCGGTAAGGATGGGCTCGGCCCGCACGTGGAAAGAACGGATCTCGGCCCGCGGGATTTGCCGAGGGGTGTTACCGCTCGCGCTGACGGCGCTGGTGGCAGCGTGCGGCGACAAGGCTGCCACGGCCACCAGCCGGGCCCACCCGGTCGGCAGGGCGGCGGCGGGGGCCGTCCCCGCTGGCGACTGGCCGACCTTTGGCTATGACTCTGCGCGCTCGGGAGTGGGTCCGGCGTCCGGCATCACGGCGGCCAACGTGGGCCTGCTGGCCTTGCGTACGGCGCACATCGACGGGATCGCCGATTCGGCGGCGGTGGAGCTGCACGCCGTCGCCGTTCAGGGGCGCCGACGCGATCTGATCGCCGTCGCCACCACGTACGGCGTGACGATCGCCATCGACCCCGGGACCGGTGGGGTGCTCTGGGAGTTCCATCCCGCGGGCGTGAACGCCACGCCCGGCTATTACCAGGTCACCACCGCGACCCCGACCGTCGATCCAAACCGTCGCTACCTCTATAGCGCGAGCCCGGACGGCGTCGTCCACAAGCTGTCGGTGACCACCGGGCGTCAGGTCTGGTCGCGCAGCATCACCTTCGGGCCCGACCGCGAAAAGATCGCCTCGGCCCTGAACGTGAGCGGGCGCTACGTGGTCGCCGTCACCGGCGGCTACTACGGCGACCGGCCACCCTACGACGGGCACGTGGTGATGATCGACCGGGCCAGCGGCCGGATCGTTCGTGTTTGGAACAGCGAGTGCTCCAACCAGCACCGGCTGATCGCCGCCCGCTCGTGCCCCGTCACCCACGGTACCGGGAACAGCGCGATCTGGAGCCGGGCGGGCGCGGTGATCGAGCCTGGGAGCAGACGGATCCTCGTCGCTACCGGCAACGGCCCCTTCGACGGCCGCACGAGCTGGAGCCAGAGCGTGCTGGAGTTGACGCCCGACGCCGGCGCACTCCTGCACAACTGGACCCCGGTCAACGAGCTCAAGCTCAGTGATGCCGACCTCGACGTCGGGAGCACGTCACCGGCCGTGCTCCCGCCGTATCACGGCCTGCGCCTCGCCGTGCAGGGTGCCAAGGACAGCAAGCTGACACTGCTCGACCTGGCCCGACTGAATGGAACCACGGGACCGGCGAGCGGGCGCCTGGGCGGCGAGCTGCAGCAGATCTCCGCTCCCGGCGGTGACCTCGTCTACGCCGCTCCGGCGGTGCAGACGATCGGCGGCAAAATCTACGTGTTCGCCGCCACCGCGTCGGGCACCGCCGCCTACCAGCTCGTGGGCGGCAACCGGCCGCGGCTGCGCGTCGCTTGGCAGAACGGCACCGGTGGCACGAGCCCAGTGCTCTCAGGGGGCATGCTCTATGTCTACAACCAACAGGATGGCGCGCTCGTCATCCGCAACCCGGTGAGTGGCGCCCAGCTGCGGTCGCTGCCAGTGCCGGTCGGTCACTGGAGCAGTCCGATCGTCGTCGCGGGGCGGATTATCCTGCCAACCGGCAGCTACCACAGCTCGGCCGCTTCCAGCACGATCGCGATCTACCACCTACCCGGGCGCTAGACCGCGAGACCATCGCGGCCACGCCGGCCGAGGGCTACGCCGGCTGCTGTGAGGCGATCGCGGCAATGGACCTGCCGTAAGCGAGCTGATCCACACCGGAATCTACGCCGGAATCCCCGCCGCCAAGGCCGCCTTCGCGGTCGCCGACGGCGTGATCGCAGCGGACACCTAGGTCAGCCCGTAGCGGCGATCGCCGCGCTGTGGCGCCGGTGCGCCTTGACTGCCCACTGCGGCTTGGCCAGCAGCAGCTGCGCGTCGCAGATCCGGCGCTCGGCGAAGCCACCTTCGCAGTAGGCGAGATACAAGGCCCAGATGCGCTGGAAGGCCGTGTCGTAGCCCAGTTCTGCGAGTTCCTCGGAGTGCGCGGCGAAGTTCGCGCGCCACTGCCGGAGGGTCTCGACGTAACTGTCGGTGATGTCGTGCAGGCCCACGGCCTGGAGATCAGTCCGGCGCGCCACGTGGCGGATGATCACCTCCATCGAGGGCAGGCAGCCGCCGGGGAAGATGTACTCCTTGATGAACGACTTGGAAGCCTTTTCGACGTGGTAGGCGCGATCGTCGATCGTGATCGCCTGCAGCAGCATCGCGCCATGGGGGGTCAGCAGCTCCGAGCACTTGGCAAAGAACCTGCCGATGTGCTGCCAGCCGACCGCCTCGATCATCTCGATCGAGACCAGCTTGTCGTAGCTCCCGGTCAGGTCGCGGTAGTCGCGCATGAGCACGGTGATCCGGTCGCTGAGACCGGCTCGCCGGATGCGCTCCACCGCGTAGTCGTGCTGCTCCCGAGAGATCGTGGTGGTGGTGACCTGGCAGCCGCGCGTGCCGGCGGCGTGGAGGGCGAACCCACCCCAACCGGTCCCGATCTCGAGCACATGGTCGCCAGGCCCGATCTCGAGCTGCTCGCAGACCCGCTCGAGCTTGGCCACCGAGGCCTCCTCGAGGGTCATGCCCTCTTCCTCAAACAGGGCGCACGAGTACATCATCGTCGGGTCGAGCATGCGCGTGAAGAGCTCGTTGCCGATGTCGTAGTGGTGGGCTATGTCGCGCCGGCTGCGTTGGCGGGTGCGGCGATTCAGCGTGGCGCGGACCCGCTGGTGGGGCGCCCAGAACGGGGCGGTGACCGAGCGCACGCGGTCGATCAGGACGGCGTTGCGGGCCGCCAGCCGGATCACGGCAACCAGATCGGGTGAGTCCCAGAGCCCGTCGCGGTAGGACTCGGCGAGCCCGCGGCTGCCCTTCATCAGCATCCGCCAGAACTCTGCCGAGTGGAGGTTGATGGTGGCGGCGGGGTGACCGGTGCCGAAGGTGCGGCGCCGGCCGTGCTCGACGACCGTAAGGCTGCCGACTCGGATCTGATCGAGCAGCAGCGATGCCGTCGAGCGCCAGAGCGCGACCGAGCGCGGCCTCATCCGGCTGCTCCTCCGGCGCGAGGATGGGAGTGCACCCGGGCACCGGCAAGCTTGAGCCCGAGCGCGTGCCCGTAGATCAGGGCCAGCACCCGAGCGGTGGCCACGGGATAGCGGGCGGCGAGGCGCACCGCGCTGGCCCGCGTCAGCGGCACCCGCCGGAGGGCCAGCGTGGCGTCAAAGACCGTCTGGCGCTCGCGCTGGCTCTCGATGTGGACCGAGAGGGTGCGATCGGGGACGGACGCGCGCGCCTCATACACGTGGTCCATGCCCATGAACGGCGACACGTGTAGTTCCTTGGCGAAGGTGCCGCGCAGCACGGCCGGCGAACCAGCGCCACCGCGCAGCAGGTAGGACTGACGCTCGCCCCACGGTGTATTGGTTACCTCGGTGAGCACAGCGTCGACGTGCTCACCCGCGGCGTCCAGGCAGTAGTAGAAGCTGACCGGGTTAAAGCACAACCCCCACGAGCGCAGCTGCGTGAGCACTCGGATGGGACCGTCTGGACGCGCCCCTGATAGCTCCTCGACGCGATCACGGACAGCCGCGGCGAGCGGCAGCGCGGGGTCGCCCAGGTAGTCGCGGCGGCGGAAGCGCAGCAGCCCCGGCCACGGGGAAACCAGCCGCCCGCCCAGCAGTCCTGCGAGCTCGTCGAGGTCGATGTAGGCGAGCGTCAGCCGGTGGCTGAACTCTTTGGGCGGCTCGAGCCGGCGGTGACGGATCGTCCCGGCGTACAGGGCACTGGCGCTCACAACCCAGCTCCGAAGTACTTGGCGACCCGCAGGGCGCTGGCCACGCCGTCCTCGTGAAAGCCCCAGCCCCAGTACGCTCCGCAGAAATGGGTGCGGGTCCGCGCGCTGATCTCGGCGACTCGCTCCTGGGCGTGGATCCCGGCCCCTGTGAAGACAGGATGCGCGTATGGGATGCGCGCGATCACGCGCTCGGGATCGATCTCGGCGGTGCGGTTGAGGGTCACGCAGAATTGCTCCTCGGCCTGCAGCGATTGCAAGCGATTCATGTGGTAGGTGACCGTCGCGCGGCGATCCGTGGGCTCGCGGAGGTGATAGTTCCAGCTCGCCCAGGCGCGACGCCGGCGCGGGAGCATGCGCACGTCGGTGTGCAGTACGGCCTCGTTGACCTGGTAGCCAATCGCGCCCAGGATCTCGTGCTCGCGGTCGCTGGCGTCGGTGAGCAAGCGCAGCGCCTGGTCGGAATGGGTGGCGAGCACCACTTCGTCGTAGCGTTCGGCTTCGCCGCCGCGCGGCGTGACGAGCACGGAGGCAGCTTGGCGGGTGACGCTCTGCACGGGGGTGGCGAGCCGCACCCGGCCCGAGAAGCGGTTCATGAGCGCCTCGACGTACCGCGCCGACCCCCCCGAGACGGTTCTCCAGCGGGGGCGATTGCGGATCGCCAGCATGCCGTGATTGTCAAAGAACTCGACCATGAACCGGGCGGGAAAGCGCCACATCTGCTGGGGATCGGCGGACCACACAGCTGAGGCCTGAGGGATGATCAGCCGATCGATGAAGGGGCGCGAGAAGCGCTGTTGCTCCAGCCAGTGGCCGAGTGAGGGCCCCTCGCCAGGGCGCTGGAGAAGCGCGCGCGCGGACCGGTTGAAGCGCACCAGGTCGGCCACCATGCGGTGAAACCAGGGCGTGACGAGGTGGGCGCGTTTGGCGAACAGGCCGTTGGGCGAGCTGCCGTTGTACTCGAAGTCGCCGCTTTCGTCGCTGACGCTGAAGCTCATCGTCGAGGGCTGGGAGGCGACGCCGAGACGAGCCAGCAGCCGCTCGAAGTTCGGGTAGTTGCGATCGTTGAAGACGATAAATCCCGTGTCGACAGCATGAGTCTCGTTTGGCGTGTCGACCCTGATCGTGTTGGTGTGGCCGCCGAGATAGTCCCCGGCCTCGAACAACGTCACCTCGTGCTCAGCGTTGAGCAGGTGGGCTGCTACGAGACCGGACACCCCGGCGCCGATGATCGCGATCCTCATCTTGGCGGATCCTACGGCCGCGGGGCTGGATCGGATCACCCGCTCCGCCGGCGCAGCCATCCTGGGCGGCCTGGCTTAGCTCAGGACGGCGCGGATAACGGGTGCGTGGGTCGGCACCGGACTGCCTCCAGCGGGCTCCGAAGTGACCATCACTTGCTTGATCCCCCGCACGCGGCCGGGAACAGCAACGTCGCCCGCACCCTTGGCGGTCACGCTGAAGAGAGCGCCGGCTGGGATCGGCTTACCACCGGCCCGCTGCACCCAGACCTCGTAGATATGGCCGGCAGCAGGCGCGGCTAAGTGCCTGACCACGAGCTCGGCGTGTCCCGCGGTCAGTCGCACCTGTGCGGTCCCCGGGGAGCCGATCACCTGTGCGGTGATGACCCGCGTGCGGGCGCTTCCACCGCCCAGCGTGAGCGCGCCGGCCGCCACTACGACCACGGCCGCGACGACGCCCAAGGCCAGGCCCAGACGGGGACTCAGCCCCGCCCCGGGCAGCGCCCACCGGCGCCGGTGCGTGCTCGGCTCGGCTCGGGCGCCCCGGGGCTCGGCGGCCACGGCGGCCATGAGCTCTCGGCGCAGGCGCTTGGGGACTGGATAGGCCGGCACGCTCGCCGGGAGCGCGTCAACTACCGCCTGAAAAGCCGCGAGCTCGTCGCGACACGCGGCGCACCGCGCGAGATGAGGCTCAAAGCTCTCGGCCTCGTGTGGGTCCAGGGCGCCCAGCGCGTACGCGGCCAGGTCTGCGCCCCAATCGCGGCCGTCGGTATCGAAGTGTTGCTGACTCATATCTCTAGTCCTGGAGTCACCCGAACCGGGCCGCCGAGAGCGATTTTAAGCTTGGACAGGCCGAGCCGCATCCGTCCCTTCACAGTGCCGGCAGGCAGCTTGAGCATGTCGGCGATCTGGCTGTGGCTGAAGCCCCCGAAGTAGGCCAGCTCGATCACCCGGCGCTGGTCGGCGGGCAGCTCGCCCAATGCGCTGCGCACCTGGTTGGCCTCATCGCGCCGTTCCACCTCGGCGTCGGTTCGGTCCTTGGCGGCCATTCGCTCCAGCGCTCCGTCGTCGGCCACGTCGCGTCCGGTCCGAACCGTCTCGCGCCGGAAGGCGTCGATCGTGCGGTTGTGCACGACTCCCAGGACCCAGGAGCGGACGCTGCCGCGTCGTCGGTCGTAGCGGGCGCCGCTGCGCCACAGGGAGAGGAAGGCCTCCTGCACGATGTCCTCGGCCATCGTGGTCCGTCCGCACATTCGGTAGGCGAGTGAGAAAGCGACCGTGCTGTGGCGATCGAAGATGATCTCGAACGCGCGCTGATCGCCGTCGTGGACGAGCGGCATGAGATCCTCGTCGGCGAAGGTGAGGAGCTCGGGGCGTGGATTTCGCGGAGATCTGAACACTGAAAGGAGCGGATGGCAGCGGCTCCGGACGACGGACGGCGGTCTTGGTCTACCCGATATACGGACCCCTCGACATGTCGGATCACTGTGATCTGGATGTCGCAGCCCGCGCGTACCGTTGTCGTGACCCTTGCGAGAGCACTCAGCGCGCCGTTCGTGGCGCTCATCCTGGCAGCCTGCGGATCGAGCAGCTCGAGCATGTCGCACGTTGGCGCCAGGTCGCCCGCCACCGGGCGCACCCCGGCGGCGAGCGTCTCGATCAGCGGCTACGCGTTCAAGCCTCCGACCATCACCGTGCGGGCGGGGACGAGAGTCACCTTCACCAACCACGACCGGACGGCGCACACCGCGACCAGCACCGCGCCGGCGTTTGACACCGGTAGCGTGGCGCCCGGAGCGAGCCGAACGCTGGTCCTGGACCGGCCGGGCAGCTACACGTACTACTGCCAGTTCCACGCCTTCATGCGCGGGGCCGTAGTCGTGAAGTAGGGATGGAGTCCAGGTTGACCAGCCCGGGCTTCAGGCCTGGCCGGCGCGGCCGATAAAGACGTGGCCGCGCCCCTTCGGCAGAGGCGGTCCAGCTCTTCATGGCCTCGCTGTCCAGCTCACCAATCCCGACTCTCCGCGGCCGGTTTACCGAGCACCACGCCGCCACGCTGCTCTGGCGAGCCGGCTTTGGCCCTCGTCCGGGGGAAGCGCGGGCGCTGGCCGCCCGGGGTCTTGAGGGCGCCGTTGCCGCGCTGACGCGTCCCCGGGGCGCGCCAACGCTGATCGGCGCTGCGCCCCACGACGACCACCGGCGCCCGCTGGATCCCATCAATGGCTGGGGCCATGACCACTGCTGGTGGCTGGACCGCATGGTCCGTTCCGACCAGCCTTTGATCGAGCGTATGACCTTGATCTGGCACAGCTGGTTCGCGACCTCCCTGGACGCCTCGACGGCCTCCCTGATGCTGCGCCAGAACCGCATGATGCGCGCCCGGGCGCTGGGCAATTTCCACGATCTGCTGGTCCAGGTGACCCGGGATCCGGCCATGCTCCTGTGGCTCTCGGGGACCGACAACACCAAGTACAGCCCGAACGAGAACTATGCCCGCGAGGTCATGGAGCTGTTCACACTCGGGGCCGACCGCGGCTACGCCCAGGCGGACGTCAAGGGCCAGGCCCGGGCGCTGACCGGTTTCACCAACGACTGGAGCGACCGCGGCGGCCCGACCAACTTCCGCTTCGATCCGAAGCTGCACGACACCGGCGTGAAGAAGATTTTCGGCCAGCGTGGTCACTTCGGGTGGATGGACACTTGCCGGCTGTGTGTCTCGCACCGGATGCATCCCTCGTTTGTGGTCGCCAAACTCTGGGGCTACTTCATCGCCGGCCCACCACCGGCGGGCGTGGCCCGGGCCCTGGAACGCGCCTACACCGCCAGTGGCCACGAGATTCGGCCGCTCGTCGAGGCGATCCTGAGGCACCCGCGCCTCTACCACGGGGAGCGCATGGTGATTCCACCCGCCGTCCTCTGCGCCGGTCTCCTGCGCGCGCTCGGACGCACGATCACCACCGACTCCTGGAGTTGGATCAGCGAGCTCACTGGCCAGCGGCTGTTCCGGCCCCCCAACGTGTCCGGCTGGGACTACTCACGCTGGCTGGACACCTCACGCTGGGCCGGGCGCTTCACGGCTATCAACTACGCGCTGCTCGGCACCACGATCTCCGACAAAGCCCACTACCCCGCCCACGAGACTCCGGACCAGGCGGTCGCGGCGGCGCTCGCGCACTGGGGTCACCCCCAGCTCTCGGCAGCGACCCGCCGCAGCCTCACCGACTTCAGCCACCGGGCCCAGCAGGGGATCAAGGCCGATTGGGAGCAGGTCCCTTACCGGATCCTGCGCCAAAACGCGCTGCGCGGTCTGATCCCTTCCACCCCCGACTGGCAGACCTGCTGATGGTCCCCGAGCGCCGAAGCTGCTGTGAATCCCGCGAATGGGATCCTCGCATGCCGACGCCCGCGGGGGTGGGGCTCGACCGCCGGCGCTTTCTGCTCGGTGCTGCCGGGGGTTTGCTGTCCGTGTACGGGGCCGGCCGGCTGGGGCTGGGCGGCCAGGCGTTCAGCGAGGGTATCGCCCAGGCCACCGCCAGCCAGGGACCCGCGAGCCCGATCCTGGTGTCCATTTTTCTAGCCGGCGGTGTGGACGCGCTCTCGCTGCTGGCCCCGACCGAAGATCCGCGGTATCGAAAGCTGCGTCCGACGCTCGCTGTCGCCGCCGGTGCCGGTGTCCCGTTCAGCGAGGACGCACGCCTGAGCTGGCATCCGGCGGCGGCGCCGCTGGCCGCCCTGCACAATGCCGGCCGGGTCACCGTGTTTCCCGGCATCGGCTACGCCAGCCCCGACATGTCTCACTTCACCTCTCGTCACTACTGGGAGGTCGGCGCCACCGAAGCCGGGCTACGGACTGGCTGGCTGGGCCGCTACCTCGATGTGGCCGGGAATCCCGGGAACCCCCTGGAGGGACTGTCGCTCGACGGACAGATGAACCCGACGCTGGCAACCGCCGTCAACCCGGTGGCGGCGATCGACACCCCCGAGAGCTTCTCGCTGTGGCTGGACGGCGTCTGGGGCGACACCTTTGACTGGACCCTGGACGCGGCCGCGGCGCTGGGCGTACGTCAGCGCCGGGATGCCGATGGCGCGGTGGCTCAGGTGGCCGAGGCCGCGGCCGAAGTCGGAATGCTACGCCACGCGCTGGCTCCGTTTCGCGATGCCAAAGGCAACGCCGCCTACACCAGTCCTGTCAACTATCCAAAGGCCGGAGGGAGCGACTTTCCCCAACGCCTCGCCGGCCTGGCGGCAATGCTCGCCGCCGGTCTCCCGCTGCGCTGCGTGGCCATGACCACCGACACTCAATTCGACACCCATTCGGGTCAGGCTAAGACCTTCAATCCCGGGATCGCGCTGGCGGCGCAGGCCATCGCCGCCTTCCAAGCCGATCTCGAGGCCCGCGGTCTCGCGGATCGCGTGCTCGTGCACGTGTGGTCGGAGTTCGGACGCCGGGTGCAGCAGAACGGCTCCGGCGGCACCGATCACGGTGCGGCCGGCGTGTCAATGTTGATCGGCAGTCGGGTCACGGGCCGAATGGTCGGTGAGTGGCCCGATCTCGCCCACCTCGACGTCAACGGCAACCAGCGCGAGAACACCGATTTCCGCGGCCTGTACGCCTCGCTGCTCGAGCAGTGGTTCCGTGCTGACGCTGCCCAGATCATCCCCGACGCCGGCCGCTTCGCGCGATACCAGCTGCTGCGATGAGCGCGCGCCGCCTGATCGGGATCGTTTCCGTGGCCATTGCTCTGGCCGGGGTCCTTGCCGGCGCAGCGAGGGCATCGACCTCCGTGCCGGCCCCGCTTGCCTCACGTTATCCTGCCCGCCCGGCCGCGCAGCCTCCCGGCCGCCTGCTCGTCTACGCCCAGGAATGGTCGCTGTGGCCGTCGCGGGTGAGCGTGCCCGCCGGCCCGGTGCTTGTGCAGCTCTGGAACCGCGGTCAGGATCCCCACGACGTCCGCATTCGTGCCCTGCATCGTGGCCAGATGACCGGCCGCATCCAGGGCGTGCCGGTCACTGCATCGGGGCGGGTCTCCTCGGCGGGCTGGCGGCTGGCAGCCGGGACTTATGAGCTCTACTGCTCCCTCGCCGGGCATCGGCACGCCGGGATGCGGACGCGACTCGTCGTGCGCTGAGCCCCTCACCCGCGGACCGGGCCGACGCCCTGGAGTTCGAGCAGCTCGCCGGGGGGATCACCGAACAGCAGCCAGCCGCGGCCGGCGGGCCGGACGAGTTCCTTGCGGGCCAGCTCGGACAGCGCGCTGGTCACGGTCGGCCGACGAGCGGCGACCAGATCGCCGAGCACCGAGTGGGTGAGGTGCAGGGGCACGACTACGCCTTCACTGCGGACTCGGCCCCAGCGGTTGGCCATATGCCAGAGGAGCATATGCAGGCGGGTGGTCACCCGAGCCTGCTGGACGATGGCCATGTTCACGGCCAGGTTTCGCGAGCGCTCCAGTGCCCGGCCGACGAGCTTGCCGGTCAGCGCCGGATAGGCCGCCATCCGCTGCGCGGCCGGACCGTCGAGAAGTGCCAGCCGGGCCCTCTCCAGCACCAGCCAGCCAGTCGTGTGCGAAAGGGTTGAGTCTTCGCCCTGCCACGGGCGGAGCAGATCACCCTCGCCGAGCAGCTCGGCGCCGAACCGGCCCTCGATCCCGACCCGGCGCAGGAGAAGACCCTCGAGGACCAGGAGGCCGATCCCGTCCCGCGGCGTCGGCTCGCCGCCGGCCCGCCACCGGCCACGGGCCAGCACCACGGTGTCTGCCAGGCATTCCGCGATTGCCTGCGGGCGGTGTTCGGCGCACACCGCCTCGCCCAGCTCGGCGTCCTCGTGCAGGACCTGACACGGGCTCTCATTCGTCCTGACCAATGAAGGCACGTTGAAAGTATGGAGGCAGGCGCGATCTCGGACGGCGGTGCATGATCAAAACGCGGCGAGCGCGTAGTGTCCGAGCCGTGCCAGACCTCGAACCGCCCTCCGGCCGCCAATACGAGATTCGCCAAGGCGATCAGCGAGCGGTGATCGTCGAGGTCGGTGGCGGACTGCGCCGCTACGAGACCGCTGACGGCGACCGACTGGATGGCTACCGACGGGATGAGATGTGCAGCGGGGGGCGCGGCCAGCCGCTCATCCCCTGGCCCAACCGTGTCCGTGACGGCCGCTATGAATACGGTGGGCGCTCGTTTCGCCTCGCCCTGAGCGAGCCGGAGGCCGGCAACGCGATCCACGGCCTGGTCCGTTGGGTCAGTTGGCAGGCGGTCGATCACGAGGCCGATCGACTGGCGGTCGAGTATCGGCTCCGTCCCCAGCCCGGCTGGCCCGGCGTCCTCGATCTGCGGATCGAATACGCCCTCGGCCCCGGCGGGCTCTCGGTCACAACCATGGCCACCAACGTCGGCGGTGATGCGTGTCCCTACGGGGCGGGCTTTCACCCCTATCTCACGCTGGGCACGGAAACCATCGATGAGCTCCTCCTCGAGGCGCCGGGGCGCCGCTATCTGGAGAACGACTCCCAGGGTATCCCCATCGGTGACCACGCGACCGCCGGAACCCGCTTTGACTACACGGCCGCACGACCGATCGGCCCGGGGCGCCTCGATACCGGCTACACCGACCTGGCCCGTGATGAGGAGGGACGAGCTCGGGTTCGGCTGCGAACCGACGACGGTCAACGCGGTGTCGATCTGTGGCTCGATAGCGCCTATCCCTATCTCATGCTGTTCACCGGCGACACGCTGGCCCCGGCCGCGCGGCGCCGCGGGCTTGCCGCCGAGCCGATGACCTGCGCGCCCAACGCCCTGGCCTCGGGCGCCGGCCTGATCTTGCTGGAGCCCGGCGAGACCCACCGCGCCAGCTGGGGGATCGAGGTGGCCTGACCACGGGGCGCCGCGCCAGGACGAATACCAACCTCGACCCAGCTCGCCCTAACATCCCGCCGGTCAACGATTGAGCGAGGAGACGGCCGTGAAAGTTGACCCAGAGATCGAGCTGTCCTACACACGAGGGGCCGACACCCCGGCCCTGCGCGAGGAGACGATCGGCGCCAATCTCGATCAGACGATCGCCCGGCACGGGGACCGGGAGGCGATGATCTCCTGCCACCAGGGAATCCGGCTGACCTACGCGCAACTGGGTGGGGAGGTCGACGAGCTCGCCCGGGGACTGATGGCCGCCGGGCTCACGCGGGGAGATCGTCTGGGGATCTGGAGCCCCAACCGGGTCGAGTGGACGCTCGTGCAGTACGCCACCGCCAAGCTGGGCGTGATCCTTGTCAACATCAACCCCGCCTACCGGACCTCAGAGCTCGAGTACGTCCTGCGTCAGTCCGGCTGCCGAATGCTGATCTCCGCACCTGTCTTCAAGACCTCGGACTACCGCAGCATGGTGACCGATGTCCTTCCGGGTCTGACCGAGCTCGAGCGCGTGGTGTTCCTCGACGGGCCCGAGTGGGATGAGCTCGTGGCGTCCGCGGCGCAGGTGCCGGGCGACGAGCTTGCCGCCCGAAGCGCGGAGCTGTCTCCCGAGGACGCGATCAACATCCAGTACACCAGTGGCACGACCGGATTTCCCAAGGGGGCGACGCTCACCCACCACAACCTCCTCAACAACGGCTTCATGGTCGGCGAGGGCTGTCGCTATACCGAGGCTGACCGGGTGTGTATTCCGGTGCCCTTCTACCACTGCTTTGGCATGGTGCTTGGAAACCTTGCCTGCACGTCGCATGGGGCGGCGATGGTCATCCCCGCCGCCGCCTTCGAGCCCGAGGCGACCCTGGCTGCCGTCGCCTCCGAGCGGTGCACATCGCTCTACGGCGTGCCGACGATGTTCATCGCCATGCTCGGACATCCTGACTTCGGGCGGTACGATCTCCAGTCGCTGCGCACCGGGATCATGGCCGGATCGCCATGCCCGGTCGAGGTCATGCGCCGCGTGATCGAACTCATGCACATGCGCGAGGTCGGCATCGCCTACGGGATGACCGAAACCTCCCCGGTGGCAACCCAGACCGCGTTCGACGACCCGGTGGAGAAGCGGGTGGGCACCGTCGGCCGGGTAGTGCCCCATGTCGAAATCAAGGTCGTGGAGTGCGAGCGCGAGCATGCGGCCGGTGAGACCGTGATGCGCGGAAACAGCGGCGAGCTCTGCACCCGTGGCTACAGCGTCATGCTCGGGTACTGGAACGATCCCGAGCGCACCCGTGAGGCGATCGACGAGGCAGGCTGGATGCACACCGGAGATCTGGCCGAGATGGACAGCGAGGGCTACGTCGAAATCGTGGGACGGATCAAGGATATGGTCATCCGTGGGGGCGAGAACCTGTATCCCAGGGAAATCGAGGAATTTCTCTACCGGCATCCAGACGTCGCCGATGTCCAGGTGATTGGTGTGCCCGACGAGCGTTACGGTGAGGAACTGATGGCCTGGATCATTCCGCGCGAGGGGGCATCGCTGGACCGCGACCAGATCGAGCGCTACTGCCGAGGCAAGATCGCCCATCACAAGATCCCTCGGTACGTGAGATTGGTCGACGCGTTCCCGATGACCGTCACCGGCAAGGTGCAGAAGTTCAAGCTGCGTGAGCTGGCTGTCAAGGAGCTCGAGGTCACCGCGGCGGGGTCGGTCAGGACATCGAGCTGATGCACAAGGACATCTCTCTCGCCCTCTAGCCTCTGGAGGAACCATGCTTGCCCTTCTGCACCTGACCGCCTTTCCGCGCCCATGAGCGGAGCCGAATTTGGGCTCGCCCTGTCGGTGTTCCTCGCCTGCGCGGTCGAGGCCGTGGAGGCGCTGACGATCGTGCTGGCGGTGGGCTACACGCGCAGCTGGCGCTCGACCTTCACCGGCGTCGGTGCCGCGATCGCGGTGCTGGCGGCGGTCACGGGAGTGCTCGGGCCAGCGCTTACCTCTTTGCCCATCAATGTCCTGCGGGTGGTGGTCGGCGGTCTCCTGCTGGTATTCGGGCTGCAATGGCTGCGCAAAGCGATCCTCAGAGCCTCCGGCTACAAGGCCCTGCACGACGAGGCCGAGAACTTCGCCCAGGAGCGCGCGGCGGCCAGCGGCGCCGGGTCGGTGGCCGACGGGTTCGACGCCTATTCGTTCACGGTGGCCTTCAAGGGCGTTTTCCTCGAGGGGCTCGAGGTGATCTTCATCGTGCTCACCTTCGGTGCCAACCAGCATCGGGTCGACCTGGCCGCGATTGCCGCGGGCGTCGCGGTGGCCGTGGTCGTCGTGACCGGACTGGTCGTCCACGCACCGCTCTCACGCGTGCCCGAGAACACGATGAAGTTCGGTGTTGGGGTGATGCTGACCTCGTTCGGGATGTTCTGGGGGGCGGAGGGAGCGGGAGCCCACTGGCCCGGCAGCGACGCGTCCCTGCTGGTCCTGATTCCCGGGACCCTGATCCTCGCCCTGCTCATGGTCGGTTTCACGCGGCGCCGCCCCGGCCCGCGGACGGCCGAGGCGCGGGCCGATGAGACGGCCGTGCACGCATGAACCGGCTGAAGGCGCTCGCCCGGTTCATCTGGGATTTCGTGGTCGGCGACGACTGGCGGATTGCGGTCGGGGTGATCGTGGGCATTGCGGTGACGGCGATCGTGGCTGGAGCCGGTGCGGCGGCCTGGTGGATCCTGCCCATCGCCACCCTGGCCGTGCTCGGCCTGTCGGTCTGGCGAGGGGCGCGCTCGCGCGGGTAGCCGCCGGGTCAGCAGGGCTGGCCCGCTGGTCAGCGGCAGGGGCTCGGCGTGGCTGACGCCTTTGCCCTGCCGCTCGCGCTCCTCGCGCTGACGGTCACCCTGGCAGTCGCGCTGGTCAGGCCTAGGCACCTGTCCGAGGCCGCTGCGGCGCTGTCCGGCGCCGTCAAGCTGCTGGCCGGGGGGGGCGATCAGCCTCTCCCGGGCCGAAGCCTCGCTGCGGTCACTGGGGCCTACGGTCGGCTTCCTGGCTGCCCTGCTCCTGATCGCCGAAGGATGCCGTGGCGACGGTCTCTTCCAAGCCATCGGCCACCTCATGGCCCGGCACTCGGGGCCTGACGGCCGCCGGCTGCTGGCGTTCGTGTTCGTCGTCGCCTCGGCGGTGACAATCGTGCTCGGACTCGACGCCACCGTCGTGCTCCTGCCGCCGATCTTGCTCGCCACCACGGCCCGTCTGGGCACTGACCCCAAGCGCCCGCTCTACGCCTGCGCGCATCTGGCCAACTCCGCGACGCTGCTGCTGCCGGTCTCTAACCTCACCAATCTCCTGGCTTTCCGTGCCAGCGGCCTGTCCTTCGCCGGCTTCGCCGCCTTGATGGCGCTGCCAACCGTCGGGGCGCTCGCGGTCGAATGGCTGGTCATCTCATGCTGGTCGCCGCGCGGAGTCGGCCACGGTGGCGACGCGGTTCTTGGCGCCGTGGCTGGGACCGCCGCGGGAGCGGGGGTCGGCGGGGCGGTCGGGGCGCGGGTCGGGACCGAGCGGTCGTTGCCGCGCTTTGCCGTCAGCGTGCTCGGGCTCACGCTGCTCGGCTTTGCGATCAGCTCGCCGCTCGGCCTGACCCGGTCTGGGTGGCTGTGGCCGGGGCGGTGGTCAACAACCTGCCGGCGACCCTGATCTTGATCCCAGTCGCGGCCGGCTTTGGCAGCGCACCGGTCCTCGCCGTGCTCGTCGGGGTCAACGTCGGACCAAACCTGGCCCACGTCGGTTCCCTGGCCACGCTGTTGTGGCGGCGGGTGCTCCGGACTGAGGGGGTGGAGTACGAGGCGGGGGAGTTCGTGCGCCTGGGACTCGTGACCGTGCCACCGGCGCTGGTGGCAGCGGCCGGACTCCTCTGGCTCTCGTCGCGACTCCGCTGACGGGCGAGCCGGCAGCGTCGTGGCCACCACCAGGCCCGCGGTGACGCCCGCCGGTAATGACCGCACTCGACCAATGGTCGAGGCGGCAGCGGCCCGACTCCAGTTTCGAAGCCGGCTGTCGATACGAGCCCGACCGGGGACTGACGACGATCGGCCAGAGTTCGCGTGACTTTCAGCCGACAACTGACTCTTTCCCGACCCGACCATTGACGCACTCGCCGTTGCCGGTGGGCGCAGGGAGGTATCTGATGCGGAGGAAGTTCATCGTTGCGCTGGCGGGGGCCGCTGGGTTGGCGGCCTTGCCGGCTACGGTGCTGGCTCAGGGTCAGCACGTCAAGCACCATGGCAGTCATCACGCCAAGAGCCGTCACGTGCGCACCCATATCCGTCATTTCCGGGCGGCGAATAGCGCGAGCGCCACGACCCCCGGGGCGACCACCAATCCGTCCAGCCCCGGCGGTGACAGCGCCGGTACGGTGACCTCGTTTGACGGGACGACGCTGGTGATCACGCCGACGAGTGGGCCGGCGGTGAGCGGCGTCGTTACCAAGGGCACTCAGCTGAGCTGCGAATCGAGCAGCCAGACGACCACGATGCAGGCGGACGTGAGCTCGGACGGCGGCGGCAGCCAGGGCGGCGAAGGCGACCAGGGCGGCAGCGGCGACCAGGGCGGCAGCGGCGACCAGGGCGGCAGCGGCGACCAGGGCGCCAGCTCGGGTGACAGCGCTGGCCAGAGCGGCAGTGACGACACGGGCGACACCGGCGACACCGGTGACAATGACGGCCAGGGCGCCCCGACGTCCTGCACCACCGCCGACCTGAAGCAGGGAACCGTGATCCACGAGGCCGACCTCAGCGTCTCCAGCGCCGGTTCGGTTTGGGACACGGTCGTCCTGATCACAGGTTGACCAACTCTTAAGGCGGGGAGGAACGCGCGGGATTTACCTACCGCGCACCGATTGACGCAGCGCGGCGATCTCAGCCCTGGGGTCGCCGCTGCGCGTTGAGCGATACCGGACCGCGCGACCAACGGCTAGCGGCGACTCCGAGGGCGGGCGGCTGTCACAACCGGTCTCGGCCCCGTGACGGTGGCGGTTTGTCGCGCCGGGCGCAAGTTGCGGGAGCCAGTCGGTGCTAGCTTGAACGCACGGTCCTGACTCGACGGTCGGGTCAGCGACAGACATCATGCCGTTGGAGCGACGGCGATCAGACGGGTCGTCGGCCGGGCCACCGCAGTTCAAGTTTCCGAACACGGGAGCGTGCGGTGGTGGATCGAGTCCACAGCCCAGTGAGAGAAGTCCCGGTGAGCTCGACGCAGAGGGCGATCTGGGAGCGCGAGATGAGAAGACTGAACATCGGCCGGCGCGTCCTCCTTGCGGTGCTGCTCGCCGTGGGTGCGCGGGTGATCCTCTCGGGCCTGAACGTTGCCAGCGGGCTGAGCCTGACGATCGTCGCCGCGCTGCTCCTCGCGTCGCTTCGGCTCAGCCGCCAGGGGCGCCGACTCGAGTCGTCTCAACCCTTGGTTGTCGAGCGGACGGGTGGGCGGCCGGGGGACCGCGTCAGTCCACGAACGTGAAGCGCTCGAGAACGCCGGTGAGCTGAAAGAGACGCTGCACCTGGGGCGATCCCTGCCGGAGCCGGAGCCGGTAGCCGTTGGCCTGCGCGGCCTGGTCGGCCGCGACGATGATGGCAAGCCCGGTGCTGTCCATGAATTCGAGCTGCCCGAGGTCGATCACCATGTCGCTGGGCGCATCCCGCTCGCACTCGGCCAGCAGACGTTCGAGTTCAGGCACGGTGCTGATGTCCAACTCGCCGCGGAGCTTGAGCACCGCCCCCCGCTCGTTGCTGACTCTCTCAATCTGAAGCGGGGTAGCGGGCTCATCGGCGCGCGGCGCAAGATCAGTCATCGCGGGTGAAGACGGGGCGAGGATCTGTCGGCGTAGGTGGGGAGCATCAGATCATCTGACTTCGATACCTGACGGTCCTCTGCGCAAGGCCCGCGGCCCCCAGAGTCCCAATCTGAACCAGTACATCGCGAGCCCATTTAGCAGAGCCAGGAGGCCACGACTGGATCCGATCTTACCTGGCCCGAGGCCGAGCTGCCGACGCGGCTGGTCTCGCCGACGCCGGCGCGCTGCCAAGAGGCGGCTAGGCGATCGTCACAGTCAACGTGTGCGGTCCGTTCCCGCTCACCGGAACGGTAACCTCGACGCCCCGGTTGGTCTCTCGAACGGCGGCGTTCGGCACGCTGCGGCCATCAACGACAACGGCGCCAGGCTTCGAGCCGGCCGGCAGCGTGTGCCCGATCTCGAGCGCACGCAGGTCCAATCGGTGTACGAGCACCTTGGTCGTGTAGGTGGAACCGACATGCGAAGCGAACACGTCCACGAGCACCACGGCAGCAGCACCGCAACGCGCTGTGCAAACCCGTGCCAGCTGGAACGAGTTCCTGCTGTCGATCACGCTGACGAGCGCAGCCAGCCGCCGCCCGGTGTCCGCGGCGATCGCGTTCTTCACCGGCAGCCAGCAGTTTCAGATTCCGATCGGGACGATATCTGCAGCCACGGTTCCGCTGATCGTGTTGGTCGTGATCTTCCAAAAGTGGATCGTAGCCGGGCTTACCGCGGGCGCCGTCAAGGGCTGACTGCGTATTCGAGGGAATGGGCGGGCGCGTACGCTCAGGCGAGGGAATGGGCGGGGCGCGTACGCTCAGGCGAGCGGCATGCGCCCGTCCCATTCGCGCTCCAGCGCGACGCGAGCCCCGATCGTCCACGCCTGGACGCGATTGGCGATCGCAATTCGACCAGGCCCGCGTGCCGTGACCGAGTACAGCTCAGGTGCGTCACGAAGGCGGTTCAGCGCCGCGAGCACGCCGCCTCGCACTCGCTCCGCCTCGGCCTGGCGGCCCGCAGCGCGCAGGCCGCCCCAACCAAGCCACGAGTCGAAGGGCCAGACTGCTCCCCGGTGGTATGCCTCGGGGGCGAATTGAGGATGCTCGGCGGACAGCGTGCGCAGGCCGAAATCGGTAAGCAAGTCAGGCTGGCAGAGCCGCTGCGCAAAGGCCGAGCGCGCCGACCGGGGAAGAGCGTCTGCCCACAGCAGCCACCCCAGCTGCGACCCCGCGCCGGCGATGCGCTCGCCGTCGCCGCTCAATGCCATCGTGTCTGGGGTGAGGGCGTCGCCGACCAGGTCGACGGTCCGGGCGGCCAGCGACTGCCAGCGAGGCTCGCCGGACAGCCGGCCAGACGCCCGAAGCGCGGCGACCGCCACCGCCTGCGTGTCGGCATCGGCTAGCGGCGGCTCGGGTACGCGGCCGTCGCGGTGAAGGATGCCCCCGCCGTATGCCGCGCACGCGTCGGTGGTATCCCGCCAACCCTGGTGGACCAATCCCCCAGAGGCGAGGCGCGGGCCGTATCGGACCAGGCCGCCGCCGCGCGCCAAGGCCTGCTCGAGCCACCGAGAGGCCGCCCGCCACGATTCGGAGAGCTCATCGCTGAGCGCCGCATCACCAAGCGTGGCCAGCACGACCAAAAACCAGGAAGTGCTGTCGGCTGAGCCGTAGTAGCGAAGCTCTCCATCTCGGACCGGCCAACCCATGTCCGCGAATCGCGGCTCCGCGTGCGGCCGATACTCGTGCAGGATCTTGCCCGGCTCCTCGTCGGTCTCAGGATCATCGCGGCGCCCCTGCAGGGTCGCGAGCACGCGGAGTGTGGCTCGCGCCACTGTTGGCTGGAACGGCATCACTGCCAGCGCGGTGATCAGCGAATCACGGCCGAACAGCGCATGAAAACGGCCTGGGTCATCGGCGTCGATCGGCGCCGAGGACGCGTACGGCCAGCCGCCGTCCGACAGGATCGGAACCGTCAGCACCTCCCCCGCGACGTCGCTGGCTCCGCGCGCGCCACGCGGTTCGCGGCAGCCTGGATACGCCATTGTCTGATCGTATCCGGGCTGTTCCAGCGCGCCCGGGAGGACTCGAACCTCCACGCAGCCGTCAGTCCAAAAGCCCCTCAACCACGGGCTGTCGCGTACCCGCACGCCCGGGCCGGCGACTCGCTGACCACGAACGATGCCGATAGGTAGTGCTTCGCCGTCGGGCTATTGGTGGTCGCGCTTGCCGTCGGGTATTGGTTTGGACAGGCCTTAGAATGGGTGTCACACGACGGGATGATCGGCATTCAAGGAGCCCGATGGCTGAGAATGAGACCCAACAGGTCACGCAGCGGGACCTCCGAGAGGCCGAACTTCAGATGACCGGGCGGCCGCCCGCCGCCGCTACCGGCTTCATCAGGTGCGTCGCGGCACGTCCTGTGCCCGGCCATTGCCCAACCCAGAGCGGAGAGCAACCCGCCGACAGCCACGGCCATCAGCAGTAACCGCGAGGTGCGCTTCGTCGACATGCCCGCCCACGCATGAGCCTGCCACCATCAATCCAGGCCTACATCGATCGGCAGGCGGAGCAAGCCCCAAACCGCTACGACGACCTGCGGGCGGTGATTCTCAACGGCACTCTGAAGCGCTCGCCCGAACCCAGTCACACCGACGGCCTGATCACGATCGTGCGGGGGATCTACGAGCGGGTCGGGGTGTCGGTGACCGAGATCCGGACCGTCGACCACGTCATACCGCCGGGCGTGTGGCCCGATATGCGCGAGCACGGCTACGCCGAGGACGCCTTCCCGACGCTCTACCGCGAGACGATCGCTCCGGCCGACATCCTGCTCATCGCCGGCCCGATCTGGCTCGGCGACCAGAGTTCGCAGACCCGAAAGATCATCGAACGACTGTACGCGTACTCGGGCGAGGTCAACGCAAGCGGCCAGTGGTCCTACTACGGCAAGGTCGGCGGCGTACTGACCACCGGCAACGAGGACGGTGCCAAGCACGTCAGTGCGCAGGTGCTTTACGCACTGCAGCACATCGGGCTCACCGTGCCACCACAGTCAGACGCCTACTGGACGGGACCGGCGGGCCCTGGCCCGTCCTACCTGGATGCTGACAGCGGAGGCCAGCAGAACGACTGGACTACCCGTAACACCGTGTTCGCGGCGTGGAACGTCCTCCATCTCGCGCGGATGCTCAAGGACGCCGGTGGTATCCCCGCCTACGGCAACTCCACACACGACTGGGACCTCACCCAGCCCGGGCACCCCAACCCCGAGTACCGCTGATCTCTCGGACGCACCTCGCCGCTGGCGACCCCGAAGGACTCGGCGACGGCTGGACACGTGAACAGTCCCTGAACGCTGCCCTCGGATCGAGCGCGACGGCGCATCGCGGTGGGACACTGGGGGCGTGGAGCGTGAGTCGCGAGGCCTGATCCTGGTTGTGGATGATGAGCCGACAATCGGCGATGTCGTCTGCCGCTACTTGCAGAGGGCCGGCTACGAGGCACACGCGGCCCGCGACGGCACGCGGGCCCTGGAGATGGTGGCCGAGCGGCGCCCGGACCTGGTAGTTCTCGATCTCATGCTGCCCGGCCTGGATGGCCTCGAGGTCATGCGGAGGCTCCGCGCTCAGGACCGCGACCGCACGGCGACGATCGTCCTCACGGCCAAGGGCGAGGAATCAGATCGGGTCACGGGGCTGAGGCTGGGTGCCGATGACTACGTCGTGAAACCGTTCTCACCGGTTGAGCTCGTGGCCAGGGTGGATGCCGTCCTGCGCCGTGTTGAGGCCCGGCTGGAGCCGGAGTCCCCACTCGAGCTCGACGGTCTGACCATCGATCCCGCGGGACGGCGCGTGCTGGTCAACGGACAGGAAGCCCAGCTGACAGGCCGTGAGTTCGAGTTGCTCCTGTTCATGGCCCGCCATCCTGGCCAGGTCTTCTCCCGTCATCAGCTCATGGACTCGGTGTGGCGTTACTCGTTCTACACCGACACGTCGACGGTAACCGTCCACATTCGTCGCCTGCGCGAGAAGATCGAGGCCAATCCCGCCCGCCCCGCGCGGATCGAAACTGTGTGGGGCGTGGGTTACCGGTTCAGCCTGTGAGCGCGGAACGGTTCAGGGCCGTGGGGCGCGCGCGAGCAGCGGCCGGCTCCTTGTCGCGCCAGTTCGGGCTGCTCATCGCGTTGGCCGTCGCTCCGGTTCTGATCGCGCTCGGCATCACGACCTTCTTGATGATCCTCTCCGGCCACGAGGCCGTCTTGGTCGGGCTCATCGTCCTCGCGGTGGCGGGCGCGGCGGCGCTGGGCGCGAAGCTCATCACCGATGGGATCGCGCAGGACGTGAGCACTATCGGCGAGGGCCTGCAGGCGGTTGCTGACGGCGACCGGACGGTCCGCATCGAGACGCTGGCCGCTGACGAGCTGGCCGAGCTGGCCGCGTCGGCCAACGCGATGATCGCCGCCCTCGGCGCCGAGGAGGCCGCCCGGGACCAATCCGACGCCGCCCGGGACCAATCCGACGCCGCGCGTCGCGCGCTCGTGGCCGCCGTCTCGCACGATCTCCGCACCCCGATCACCGCTCTGCGCCTGCTCGCGGAGGCGGTCGGCGATGACGTCGTGGATGGCGCCACCCGATCGACCTATCTCCAGGGGATGCTCATTCACATCCATGCGCTGAGCTCACTCATCGATGACCTGTTCGAGCTCTCGCGGCTCGAGGCGGGTGACATCAGCTGGTCACTCGAGCAGGTCGCGCTGGGCGAGCTTGTGAATGAGACCGTTGACGCGATGCGCCTCGAGGCGCAGGCCAAGGGCGTCTCGGTGCAGGCCATGGTGGCCAGCGAGCTGCGGCCCGCACACGGCAACCCCGAGAAGCTTCAGCGAGTGCTGTTCAACCTCATCCAGAATGCGATTCGCCACACGCCGGCCGACGGCAGCGTTGCCGTCCGAGCCGAGTTGGTGGCCACGGGCATCGAGGTCGAGGTGGCCGACAACGGCAGCGGCATCGCGCCCCAGGAACGCGAGCGCGTCTTCGAGGCCTTTCACCGCGGCGGCGGCGATGGCGCCCGGACCGGCGAAGGGGCCGGACTGGGCTTGGCCGTGGCACGGGCGATCGTCGAGGCCCACGGCGGACGCATCTGGGTCGCGGAGTCAAGTCAGGGCACCCGCGTTCGGTTCAGCCTCCATGCCGCGTAGGCAAAGCGCATACCGCGCGCCAAGGGGGTCGTGTTCTTAGACGGGGGAGCGCAGTTGGGCCGACATGTCATGGACGGCCCGCAGGCTACCCGGCACACTGCCCGACACCTTCGAGCGTCCTCCGTTCCGAGCCCGGTAGGTCACCCTCACCTCGTCGATCCGCCAGCCCGCCGCCGCCGCGCGGAGGACCATCTCCAACGGCCAGCCCGACCTCCGATCGCGGAGGTCCAAAGCGAGCAGGGCCTCCCGGCGAGCGGCGCGCATCGGCCCAAGATCGGTCAGCCGCGCCCCGGTCCGGCGGCGGCAGCTCGCGGGCCAGCACACGGTTGGCCAGCCGCGCGTGCCAGGGCCAGGCTGCCGCTTCCGGCTGGCGCGCCCCGAGGCAGAGGTCGACCCGACCAGCGAGCACCGGACAGCGTCACGCGATCTAGCTCCACGGGATCCGAGCGATCCGTCGCAATCCATGAAGCAGACCACCTCGGACTCGGACGCGCACAGGCCGGCGAAACACGCGGCGCCGAAGCCCGGACAAGGCTCGTGGACAACGCTGCGCGCCATGGTCGGCGCGCGATCGCCGCCGAGCCGTCACGAGAACCGTTGTCAACGACAAGCGGGCGGTAGCCGGACGGCAGCGCGCGCAGCACACCCGGGATCGCGTAGGCCTCATCGAGGACCGGCAGGATCACGTCGATCATCGCCGCCACGCTACGGCCAAGACCTTACGAGTCGCGAAACAGGCCTCCGGCGGTGGTGATCTCTGCGCCGAGCTCGCGTAGCGTGCCGACATGATTCTCGTCACCGGCGGGGCCGGCTTCATCGGCTCGCACATCGTCGACGCGCTGCTGGACGCGGGCCATGACGTCAGACTGCTCGACTCCGTCCTGCCAGCCGCACACGCTCGCGTTCCGGACTACCTGCGGCCCGAGGCGGAGTTCATTCGCGGCGACATCGCTGATCTCGATGCGGTGCGGCGCGGCCCTACGCGGCGTCGACGCCGTCTGCCACCAGGCGGCCATGGTCGGGATGGGTCGTCGACATGCTCGACGTGGAGGCCTACGTGCGCCACAACGATCTGGGCACGGCGGTCTTGCTGCGCGAGCTGGCCGAGACCGGCTTCGCCGGGCGCCTGGTGCTGGCCAGCAGCATGTCGGTGTACGGCGAGGGGGGCTACCGGTGCTCTGACCACGGGCCGGTGGCGCCATTGCCGCGCGCCCGCGAGGACCTGGCCGCGGCGCGCTTTGCGCCCCGCTGCCCGGAATGCCGGGGTGAACTTGAGCCTGTGGCGGTGCCCGAGTCAGCGCCCGCCGACCCTGCGAACGTGTACGCCGCCACGAAGCTTCATCAAGAGCAGCTTTGCGCGATCTACGGTCGCGAGACCGGCGTTTCGGTCACCGCCCTGCGCTACCACAACGTCTACGGACCGCGGATGCCCCCGGACACCCCGTACTCCGGCGTCGCGGCGATCTTTGCGACCGCGGTGGCCGCCGGGAGAACCAGCGAGGGTGTTCGAGGATGGCGGCCAGCTGCGCGACTTCATCCATGTCCGCGACGTGGCTCGGGCAAACGTGATCGCACTCACTGGCGCCGAGGCCCGGCCGGGGGCCTTCAACGTGGCCAGCGGGAGCCCCCGCTCTGTGGGCGAGATGGCAGCCGTTCTCACGGACGCCGCGGGGGAGGGCGCTCCCCGACCGGTGGTCACCGGTGAATTCCGCCTCGGCGATGTCCGGCACGTCTTCGCTTCGGCCGACCGGGCGCAGCGGGTGCTCGGCTTTCGGGCCACGGAAGATTTCGCCGCCGGCATGATGGAGTTCGCGCGCGCGACCGTTGCGCGCGGCGTAGGCAACTCAGCGCGGCCGTTCGGGCGCTGGACCGATCCGCTCGTCGGCCCTCGAGCGTTGCTCAGACTCGTCATCGCGCCCCCGGCCGGAGCGAGCGATGGCGAGCGCGAACGCGGCGCCGGAGAACGCGAACATGGCTCCGGTCACGAGCAGCCAGCGGGCGAGATACCCGTGCTCAGCGATCCCGCCGGCCAGGAAGTCGGCACGCCGCCCGAGGCCGAAGATGACCGGAAAGAAGACGAGCAGCAGCAAGCCGCTGAGTGCGGCCGGAATGCGGATGTAGGGCACCGGGCTGAGCGCGGACCGGGGCGTGGCGGAGTTTTCCGGCACTAAGGCCGGCGCCAGCCGGCCTATGGTGAGGCGGTCGATCAGCGCGTAGGTGGGAAGGAGCACAAGGTCGTGGAGTACGGCCGCCGCCCCCAGCCAGACCAGCACCCCGACGACATCGCCGGGACGCTCAAGGAAGCCAACTACTGCGGCGCCGGCGAGTGCGAAACTTGCCAGGACGGCGATGAGATGGATCAGGTCCAGCTCCGTAGCGCGGGCGCACGCGAAGCCGGCGCCTCACGCGCGCACACGGTCAAAGCGCATTGTCGCCACCCACTTCGTGCAGTGCACCCCGGGTACCGCCGGGCTGATCACGCGTGCCGGATAGCCATGATCCTCAGGGAGCTCGAACCCGTTCACCCGCAGGGCGAGCAGCGAGCTCTCGTCAGCAACCTGTTCGGCGCCGAGTGTGGCGTGGCCGTAGGTGCCGTGTTCCAGGGACTGCGTGGTCACCGTGGCCGGCCGGTGGACGCCGCATAGCGCGGCGAGGTCGCGCAGCCGCACCCCTGTCCAGCGCTGAGTTGTCGACCAGCCTTCCACGCAGGCGATCGGCAGGTCATAGCTGTACTGCGGGAGGGCGAGGAGCTGCGCGCGCGACAGCGAGAGGCTCCGGGCGCCGACCAGAGTCAGCCGCCAGCCCGCCCCTAGCGCCGCTGGCCGGATCCCCGAGGCGGCCACGGTCTTGTTGACCGGGAAGCCGAGCGGTCCGGGGCGGGTCCGGCCACGGGGAAGCAGAAGGGCCAGCGAACGCAGGGGGCCGCCCAGCGACTGGGCGGCGCCCTGAAGGCCGAGCAGAGCCGAGCCGGCTGCGACCATGCCCAGCAGCGCGCGGCGCGACATCGTTGGCGGCGCCGGCGCGACCGCGGTCAGCGGAGTGGGCCCGGTCCCGGCGGATCCTGACTCAGTGGGGGTCTTGACCGCCCCGAGCACTTCGGAGCGAGTCCGTAGCGACCGGCGCATGGTGCCGAACTTGAGCGTCACGTGGGCCAGGAAGGCGCCGATGAACACCCATGCTCCGTAGAGGTGGGCCTGGGTGAAGAAGAATGGGAAGGCGTACCAGTATTGGATGTTGAGGATGCCGGTGGCGAATTCGAACAACGCCCCACCCACGAGCAGGGCGAGCGAGAGGCGCTCGAGGGCATGGGCTGGGCTGCGGACCGGTGGCCATTCGAACAGCCGCGGGATAACCGACCACAGCTTGGCCAGCACGATCGGGAATAGCGCCAGGCCAACGGTCACATGCAGACCCTGGGTCAGCGCGTACAGCCACGAGGGGCGCGTCGGCCACGCGAACAGGTAAAAGTCGAGCGGACCGCCGGTGTTGCGGCCAAGGGCGTTTGCGCCCAGGGCCGGCTGGTACGCGTCGTTGGAGAGCAGCCCGGTGACGATCACGATCGGCAGACCGACCAGGAGCACGAGGCCGAGGACCGCCGTCAGCCAGGGACCCCGCAGCGGGCTGCGCCAGAACTGGAGACGAAACGGCCCGGGAGGGGGATGCGAGGTGTCAACCCGCGGTGGCCTCATCGTTTCCCAGACTGACACAGAAAGCGGACTTTCCGACCGTCTCCGACCGGTGTTAAGCGCTTGTTCAGGATTGCCCACGGGGTCCTCGGCTCACCGGCCGGCGGCGTCAGCGACCTGGCCCGAATGTTCATCTTTTTGTAAGCGCAACCACTTAGGTTGAATGCCAATGCCGCCCGCCGCCTTGCTGGTGATCGCCAAGGAACCGCTCCCTGGGCGGGCCAAGACGCGGCTGACCCCGCCCTGTACGCACGAGGAGGCGGCGCACCTGGCCGCCGCCGCGCTCACCGACACCCTCGACGTGGTCGCCCGGACTCCGGTAGCGCGACGCGTGCTCGTGTTCGACGGTGATGCCCGGAACTGGAGCCGCCGCGGCTTTGAAATCATTGCCCAGCGCGGGGACGGACTCGCGGAGCGTCTGGCCAGTGCCTTCCTTGACGTTGACGCGGGCGCCCTGCTCGTCGGCATGGACACCCCGCAGCTGACGCCGCAACTGCTGCTCGAGAGCATGAGCGCACTCGAGCGGCCCGGCGTGGACGCCGTCCTGGGACCGACCGACGACGGGGGCTATTGGGGGGTGGGGTTACGGGCCCCCACGCGGGAGGCCTTTGCCGGGGTGCCGATGAGCTCGCCGATGACCTGGCAGCGCCAGCGCTCACGTCTGCACGAGCTCGGCCTCGGGGTGCACGACCTCCCGCGGTTGCGCGACGTGGACACGATCGAGGACGCCTACGCCGTCGCCACCGTGGCCCCCGGCACCGGCTTCGCCCGGGCCTTGGCGGTGATCCCCCGAAACGGGTTCGCCCGGGCCCTGGCCGGGGGGTGAAGTGAACGGCGCCCTGCGCATGTACGGGGACGGGCTGCGCGATGCGCTGAGCATCGGCAGTGAGCACCATGTCCGACTCGGTGACGGGACCAGCCTGCCACTGTCATTTGAGCGCTGGCTCGGGCCGGCTGACGCGACCGACAAGGAGCTCCTCGATGGCCTCACTGGGCCCGTACTGGACGTAGGCTGCGGACCAGGCCGGCACCTACGCGCACTGGCCGCGCGCGGCGTATTCGCGCTCGGAGTGGATCTCTCTCCGGTCGCAGTCGAGCTGGCGGTCGGCCGGGGGGGTCGGGCGATCGTGGGCGACATCTTCAATGAGCTCCCGGGTAGCGGAACGTGGGCCAGCGCGCTGCTACTCGACGGGAACATCGGCATCGGAGGCTCGCCGATCCGCCTGCTGGCGCGCATCGCCACCCTGCTCACGCCCGGCGGCGAGGTGCTGGTCGAGATCGAGTCTCCGCGCGGCTGCACCGGCGCGACGGTGGTGCGAATCGAGTGCGCCGGTCAGGCCAGCCCGTGGTTCGCCTGGGCTCGTGTCGCCACTCCGGGGATCGACGCGATCGCCCGCGCGAGCGGCTTCACCACGACCGAGACCTGGGCCCGCTCGGGGCGATGGTTCGCTCGGCTGCGTCGCGACGGACTCGCCCGGGCCGGTCCGGAACCCGCCGCCGAGCGCCCGGGACGTTGAGTTCGTCCCCGCTCGGGGCGCGGACTCTGGCGCGAACCCCGCTCCGGCGGGTCGGCGTTCGGGGCCTGGGGCCGCTGGTCCTGGGAGTGCTGGCGACGATCCCGATCGTGGCGTATCTCTGGGTCGCGTTGCATCGCCTCGGCTATCCATTCGAGCTCGATTGGATGGAGGGGGGCTCGGTCGAGCTCGCTGCCCGGGCGGCCGCCGGTCACTCGCTCTACGTGGCCCCCTCACTCAGCTACGTCGGCTGGACCTACACCCCGCTCTACTACTGGCTCGCGGCCGCCGTGGGCCACGTCATCGGCATCGGGTTCCTGCCCCTGCGGCTGACCTCGATTCTCGCCTCCTTTATCTCCATGGCCGTGCTCGCCACGGTCGTCATCCGGGAGACCGGCCAGCGCGCCGCCGGCCTCGTGGCCGCTGGCCTATTCGCCGCCACATTCGTGATCGCCGGCGCCTGGTTTGACACCGGGCGCGTGGACTCTCTGTTTGTCGCCCTGACGCTTCTCGCCGTCGCCTGGGGGGCTCGAGCGCGCGGGATCTCGGGCGGAGTGGGGCTCGGGGTGCTCAGCTTCATGGCCGTGTTCACAAAGCAGACGGCGGTGGTCGCGCTGGTGCCCGTTCTGGGCTACCTCGCCCTCACGCGCTGGCGCGTCGGCCTGCCGGCGCTCGTCGTTCTGGCCGTGCTCGGGCTCGGATCCACCCTGGCCCTCGATGCCGCCACCGGGGGGTGGTACCGCTACTACGTCGTCTCAGAGCTCTCTCACCAGCCGTGGGCACAGGGAGAATGGGTGCAGTTCTGGACCCGTGACCTCGCCAGCCATCTGTGGCCGGTGCTGGCGCTCATGGTGCCGGCGGTCCTCCTGGCCTTGCGACGCGGCGCTTTGCGCTCCCTCCGGTCGCCGGCCGTCCTCTACGCGCTCGCCGGCGCGGGTCTGCTAGGCGCGGCCTGGGTCTCACGCCTGCACACCGGGGGCTACGCCAACGTGCTCATTCCGGCCTATGCCGCCGTCGCGCTCGGCGCTGGTCTGGCGTGCGGCGAATACCTGCGCGCGGGACGCGAGCGCATCGGCGTACCGGTAGCCGTCGCGGCGATCATGGCCCAGGTGGCGCTGCTGGCCTACTCGCCCACCGCTCAAATCCCGAGCCACGCCGACCGGACCGCCGGGTCCGAGCTGATCGCTCGGCTGCGCGAGCTCCGCGGCCCGGTCCTCGTGCTGCGCCACCCCTGGTACGCCACGCTGGCGGGGAAGGGTAGCTTTGCCCAGGAGGAGGCGATCAATGACGTGCTGCGCTCGGCCGACCTCCGCGGGGCGCGATATCTGCGGGCCTCGCTGCGCCAGGCCCTCGACGCCGACCATGTTCAGGCCGTGGTGCTCGACGGAACCTTCGACGCCCATCTCCTCGGACCGGAGCTGGCCCGCGAATTTCTGCTCAGCCGCGCGCCCATAACACCTTCGCGTCTTTACCCGCTCACCGATGTCCAAACTGCCCCGACCCTCTTGTACCTGCGCGTCCGGGGACCGTGACCCGCGAGCGCGGCGATGATGGCGACGGCTCCCTCGACGGTCATCCAGCCGAGGCTCAGCCAGGCCAGCGTCCCTTCGTCATCGTGACGCCGTCGGCCAACTGAGCGACGCGTTTGCGGTTGTCGCGCGGCCATGCCCGTCTGCGGGTGTCAAGGAGCTGGGGGCCAGGAGTACGACGTGCTGGCCAGCGCGCACCGTCATGTCTGGGGGCGGCGCTACCAGCTCCCCATGGTCACCGGCCGCCACCACGATCGCGCCCTCGGGCCAGCGGATCTCGGCGATGCCATCGCCATCGGCAGGGGACCCCGCGCGGATTCGCAACTCGATGATCTCGTAGCCATCCAGCGGAGCGGTTGGCTGGTGAGCGGCCCGCTCGGGATCACTGGCCCCGAAGTCAGCGGCCACCGCGCCGGCCGCCATGCTCTCACTCGACTTCTCGAGGTTGTTCAGCAACACGCTGAGGATCCCTTGACGGGTGAGCCAGCCGCGCAGATGCCGGCGATCCGTGGACAGGACTGGGAGGCCCGAGCGCCCGTACAGGGTGAGCTGGCGCAGTGCTTGCTCGAGGGTCTCGTCCTCGAACAGTTCTTGTGGATCGCTGATCCCGGCGATCACGGTGCCGAGGTCGTCCCAGCGGGAGTCGCCATCACGTGTCGGCCGAGTCTGGCCGGCTCCGGCGGGCTGCAGGCGGGGAAGCCCGTTGCCGGTCTGGACCGGCTGCATCACCCCGGCGATGCTGAGAGTGCGCAGGATGGTGTCGGTTCGCGGGCGTTCGATGTCGATGCCGCGGCGCAGAAGTTTGGTGGTGTAGACGCTGCCGTAGGACAGTTGCTTGGATACGGCAGCGGCGATTCCTGAGGCGAGCATGATCGGCAGCGTGAGACCGAAATTGCCGGTCATCTCCACGACGCTGGCGATCGCCGTCAAGGGCGCTTGGGCGGCAGCGGCGAACACGCCGCCCATGGCCACTAGGGCGTAGAGCGCTGGCGGTCCGACCGCCGGGCCGAAGACGTTGTGGGCGACGGTGCCGAACGCCATGCCGGCCATCGCGCCGATGAATAGCGAGGGGGCAAAGACCCCGCCCGAGCCGCCGATCGACAGGGTCAGGCTGGTGGCGATGATCTTTCCGACGAGGAGTAGGAGGATGAGTCCGAGCACGACGTGTCCGCCGATCACCGAGTCCATCACGGGGTAGCCGACCCCGTACATCTGCGGGAGGGCGAGCAGGACCAAGCCGAGAACGAAGCCCCCGACCGCGGGCCGGGCCCACTCCGGGCGGCCCTTCCACAGATCATCGACGTAGTCCTCCATGCCGTACAAGACGATCTTGAAACCGAGCCCGATGAGACCGGCCGCGATCGCCAGCACCCCCACGAGCAAGTAGGTCGTGTCGTTGGTGACTGCGAGGTCATGGGGGACGGCGGTGAAGAAGGGGGCAGAGCCGAAGAAGGCCCGGCTGATCACGTCGCCGGTGACTGCGGCCAGCGTGGTGGTGAACAGTGCATCAAAGGAGAACTCGCGCAGAACGATCTCAAAGCCAAAGAACAGGCCGGTGATGGGGGCATTGAAGGTGGCGGCGATGCCGCCGGCGGCGCCACAGGCCACGATGATGCGCAGCCGTGACTCTGACATGCGGACGAGCTGTCCCAGGCTGGAGGCCAGCGCTGAGCCGATCTGCACGATCGGTCCCTCCCGACCGACCGATCCGCCGCTTCCGATGGTGAGCGCCGAAGCCAGGGCCTTGACGATGGTCACTGGGGGCCGGATTCGGCCGCCATTCTCGGCGACGGCCAGCATGACCTCGGGTACCCCGTGACCGCGCGCCTCCCGCGCGAATCGCTGGACGAGCGGACCGTAGAGCAGGCCCCCGATCACGGGGACGACGAGGACGAACCAGATTCCGAGCCAGGGGAGGTGGGGGCTGGCGGCGTGGCCCTGCTGGCCAAATTGCGCGTGGCCGGTGGCCAGCCAGGTGCAGAAGAAGACCAGGTCTCGAAAGCCCGCGGCGCCAAAGCCCGCGCCGGCGCCAACGATCAGGGCCATGACCACGAGCCCCATCCGGTTGGACCCCAGCCACGAGAATGTCGCCCGGAGCGCTGTCGGTCGCGCGGGGCTGGTGGTGTCAAGGATGCCCGGGTCAGTCATGTCCGAGCCCCCAGCCCAGTGACCAATCCTGCTCGGGTACCTCTCCTGCGGCCCTTGAGAACTCTTGCAGGGACTCGACCACGAGCGTCCGCTGCGATGTGGGAATGCGCCGGACGATCTTCTGGATCTCGGCCCGGCGCCTGTGGCTGACGTCTGTGACCAGCTGGCCCCCGGCGGTTGTGAGGGAGATCCGGACCGCGCGCCGGTCATCGGTGGCGCGGCGGCGCGCCACCAGACGTTTGCGGACCAGCCGGTCGCACATACGGGTCGCCGTGGAGCGATCGACGGTCAGAGCCGTGGCCAGGTCGGCCACCCTCTGAGGTCCCCGAGAGGCGAGTTCGATCAGGACGCGATACTGGGCGAGGGTCACGTCGTCGGCGACGGTCGCCAGCGAGCGCGCCGCGACTCCGACGAGGGCCCGGCTGGCGCCGAGTACAGCGTCAACGAGCTCATCACTGGCTGCGGATGGGCTCGATCGAGCTCCTGTGGATGGTAGATGCATTCAATGTAGTATGCCATAGTTGCAGTACGCAACAATCTGGACACGGCGTCGTCTCTCCGGGTCGCTCGCTGACCGTCGATCAATGGCCGGATCGGCAGCCGTGTTGCTTTGTCGACGACCAGGTACCGGCTTGAAGCCGACCGGAGGCTCGCCGCTGACAGCGGCCGGCTCGGGGCCCGTCCCATCCCTCCGATGTCCTTGGCTGACCAGGCGACCGAGGGCGAATGCGGGGTCTGGGGATACTCGTCGTTTGCGAGGAAGAAGTCCTGAACCCCGCCGCGTCCAGCATCGGACGCAAGCAATCGCTGCTCCTTGGCATACGAGAAAGCCCCGACGAGCGGGGCTTTCCCATGCGCCCGAGAAGACTCGAACTTCCACGGACCAAGCGGTCCACAAGGCCCTCAACCTTGCGCGTCTACCAATTCCGCCACAGGCGCGGGGCGGCCAGTATAGCCGTGGCCCCGGGGCGTCGTGGACACCCGGCGGGACGCCGCCGCTCTCCGCCGGGGGCTTTGCGGCTTGAGTCCATCCGTCGGTCCCGCTACATTCACGAACACATGTTCGATGCAGGCCACTGCGCCCCAAATCAAGGAGTTCTCGCATGGACCTGACCAAGCGCCAGCAGGAGATCTTTGAATTCATCAAGCGGTATTCGGCCAAGTACGGCTACCCGCCGACGGTCCGCGACATCGGCAAAGCCGTCGGGCTGGCGTCTTCGTCGACCGTGCATGCCCATCTGGCCAACCTCGAGCGGATCGGACTGTTGCGGCGCGATCCCACCAAGCCGCGTGCGATCGAGCTGCTCGATCGCGCCGCCGCGGGGGTGCGGTCCTTCGTGCGGCCCGGTCTGCCGCTCGTCGGTCAGGTCGCGGCCGGGCAGCCGGTGTTCGCGGAGGAGAACATTGAGGAGTACATCCAGACGCCAACCTTCGCGGGCGGCGAGGACGGCGAGTATCTGCTTCGGGTGCGGGGCGAATCGATGAAGGACGTGGGCATCCTCGAGGATGACCTGGTCGTCGTTCGGCCCCAGGAGACCGCCCACGACGGCGACATCGTGGTCGCGCTGGTGGGGGAGGAGGCGACGGTCAAGCGCTTCTTCCAGGAGACGGACCACGTGCGCCTCCAGCCCGAGAACGCTGCAATGGAACCGATTCGCAGCCGCGACGTGCGCGTCCTCGGCCGCGTCGTTGGCCTGATGAGGAACATCTCGTGACCGCGCTGGCGCTCGCTCCGATACCCGCGCCGCGTAAGAGCTTGAGCGGCGAGCCCACCCTGGATGAGTTGCTCACCGGGGTGTGGGAGGGGCTCGCCGCTCATCGCCCGGCTGCCTGCCCCGTGTGCGGTGAGCATATGACACCCGAGTACGGTGTCCACGCTCGACCGATCGGTGGCCGCTGCACGAGCTGCCATTCCACGCTCGGCTAGCGATTCTCCCGCCACGGCTGCGCGGGGCGGCGCTATCCTTGCTCTGCAGGCTGAGCAGTCGCGGAGGTAACCCTTCGAGGAAAGTCCGGACATCACAGGGCAGGGTGGTCGGTAACGCCGACCCGGGGAAACCCGCGGGAAAGTGCCACAGAAAAGACACCGCCTAAGCCTGGGGCCGCTGCAGAGCTCCAGGCCGGTAAGGGTGAAATGGTGCGGTAAGAGCGCACCGGCGTCGCGGTGACGCGGCGGCCCGGTAAACCCCACCCGATGCTAGGCCAAGCAGGACCGTTTGCAGGTGACCCGCCAAGGTCCGGGTAGGCCGCTCAGATGGATGATTGCTCTCGACAAGATCCGGCTTATAGGCCTGCTACGGAGAAAGCCCCGCCTCGGCGGGGCTTTCTCTATTGCAAATGGCCCTGGGCCGCCAAGGCGCCGGTGACCAGGAACATATTTGACATCCCATTCACGGCCCTCCGGCCACGCGCCTGAGCGCCGCGCCGCTGAGGCGGTGGCGCTCCCACTCCGGCAGTCTGGTCGCGCCCAGGCGAGCGTAGAAGTCCAGCGCCGGTCGATTCCACTCCAGCGCGTTCCACTCCAGCCGAGGGCAACCTCGCGTCATCGCGGTCTCAGCCAGACGGCTCAACAGCACTCCGCCGACGCCGGCACGGCGATGAGCAGGGGAGACGTAGAGGTCCTCGAGCCACAACACCGGGCGACACTCCCAGGTCGAGAAGCTGGCGCAGAAGATGGCGAAGCCCGCCGGCTCGTGGTCGTGCTCGGCGATCAGCGCCTCGGCGCCGGGGTGGGGGCCGAACAGAGCTTCGGCCAGGAGTTCGGGTGTGCCCAGCACCTGGTCGCGGGCCCGCTCGTACTCGGCGAGCTCGACGATGAAGGCGTAGATCAGCTCGACGTCGGCGACGGTGGCCGCCCGCACGTCCACGGAACGACTCAATCGGACCCGGGCAGCTCGATCTCGCGCTTGAGGATCTTGCCCGTGGGGCCCTTGGGGAGCTCGTCGACGAACCAGATGCGGCGCGGGTACTTGTAGGCCGCCACCTGCTCCTTGACGAACTCGCGCAGCTCGTCCTCGCCGATCTCCTCGCCGTCCTTGAGCGCCACCGCGGCGCCGATCTCCTCGCCGTACTCGTCGTGGGGGATCCCCACCACGGCCGCCTCGCGGACGGCGGGATGCTCGTACAGGATCTCTTCGACCTCCCGCGGATACACGTTGTACCCGCCGCGAATGATCAGATCCTTCTTGCGGTCGACGATGAAGAAGTAGCCATCCTCGTCGACCCGACCCATATCGCCGGTGTGCAGCCAGCCGTCACGGATCGTGTCCTTGGTCTCCTCGGCCCGGTTCCAGTAGCCCTTCATCACGTTATGGCCGCGAATCACGATCTCGCCCACCTCGCCCTGTTCGACCTCGTGACCTTGGTCGTCGACGACCCGCATCTCGACCCCCGCGATCGGGGTGCCGATCGAGCCGGGCTTGCGCTCTCGCTCGGGGTGGTTGAAGGACGCGACCGGTGAGCTCTCCGAAAGCCCGTAGCCCTCGAGGACCTTGCACCCGAAGGCATCCTCAAACCCACGCATCAGTTCGACCGGCATCGCCGACCCGCCCGACGCGCACACCCGTAGCGAGGAGACGTCGTACTGCTCATGCTCGGGGTGGTGCAGGATCGCCCCGTACATGGTCGGGACTCCCTGGAAGATGTTGACCTGGTCGCGCTGGAGGATCTCCAGCGCTTTGCCGGGATCAAACCGCGGTATCAGGGTCAGCGTTCCGCCGCCGCCCAGGGTGGCGTTCATCCCGCAGGTCTGGCCGAAGGAATGAAAGAGCGGCAGCGCTCCGAGCACGACGGCTTCGGAGCCGAGATCGAAAAGGCCCCGTGAGGCTTCGGCGTTGCGGCTCAGGTTCGCGTGGGTCAATTCTGCGCCCTTGGGCGTACCGGTGGTTCCCGACGTATAGAGGATCACCGCCGTGTCGTCGTCAGCGGTGTCGGCGACCTCGGTGATCGCCTTGGCGCTCCCGACCAGCTCGATGAAGCCGTCCGCCTCGACGAGAATGCATTCGGCCCCCGCCGCCTGGGCGCCGGCCCGCGCGTCCTCGGCAAAGCCCTCCCAGGCGAACATCAGCTCGGCACCCGGATCCTCGAGGTAGAACGCGACCTCGCGCTGCTTGAGCAGGACGTTCATCGGCACGACCACGCCCCCGGCCCGCAGGATGCCGTAGTAGCAGACCGGGAAGTGCGGGACGTTGGGCAGCATGATCCCGACTCGGTCGCCGGGGGAGAAACCGTGCTCGGCCAAGAGGCCGGCGATGTGAGCGGTGGCGCCCTCCAGCTGGCGGTAGGTGAGTTCGGCGTCGTCGAGCTTGACCGCGACGTCGTCAGGGTTGCGCTGAGCCGAGCCGATCAGGGTCTGCGCGAGGTTCATGGCAATTTTGCGCCGGCCCGGGCCGGTCAGCGGCCGCCAAAGCTGGCCGGGCGCTTTTGCATGAACGCCACGACGCCCTCGACGAAGTCTTGAGACTCGGCGCGCTCCTGCTGCAGGACCGCCTCGAGATCGAGCAAGCCCTCGAAACCGGCGTAGGCGCGATCGTTGATCGTGCGCTTGATCGTCGCGTAGGAGCCGGGAGGGCCGGCGGCGAGCTGCTCGGCTAGATCGGCCACGCGCGGGAACAGCTGATCGTCGTCGACGACCTCGTTGATCATGTTCCAATCCAGCGCTCGCTCCGCCGCGATGCGCTCGCCGAGGAAGGCCATCTCGAACGCGCGGGCGTGGCCGACCCGGGCCGCCAGGCTCTGCGAGGCGCCGCCGTCAAGGCCGAGTCCGATGTTGACGAAGGCGAGCAGGAAGTAGGCCGAGCGCGCGGCGATGACCAGATCTGCGGCCAGGGCGAGCGAGCAGCCGATGCCGACCGCGGGGCCGTTGACGGCCGCGATCACCGGCTTGGGGATCGTTCGCACCCGGAGAATGAGCGGGTTGTAAACCTCGCGCAGCGGGGTGAGCACGTCAGGGCGTCCGGCTTCGCCGAGCTCCCCGCCCGCCTTGAGGTCGGCGCCCGAGGAAAAGGCGCGACCGGCGCCGGTAACTACGATCGCGCGCAGCTGCGGATCGTCAGCTGCCTCGTCGAGTGCGGCGATCATGTCTCGGCCGAGCTGTCGGGTCCAAGCGTTGAGCGCCTCGGGGCGGTTCATGACGATGCTGGCCACCCGGCCCTCACGCTTCAGTTCCACCGTTTCCAGGTTCAGCGTGCTCATCGGCACGCGGACAATAGCGCGGGGTCTACGCGCGGGGGGCGGAGCGGTCCCGGTTTCCGCGATCATGTGCGCTGGCGATGGAGCTGCTGCCCAAGATGATCATGCGGCCGATCGGTCGCCTCGGGGCGGCGGCGCAGAACGCGCTCGAGGTGGCGCGGTTTGGCGGGTTGAACACCGATGAGGAGCCATCACCCTACGAGGTGGTCAACGAGCATCGCGTCTATCGCCTGCGCCACTACCACCCTGTCACGAGCGAGAAGCACAGCCCGGGACCGCCCATCCTGCTCGTACCGCCGATGATGCTCGCCGCCGAGATCTACGACGTCTCGCCGGCGACCAGCGCAGTCTCGATCCTGCACGAGCACGGGGCTGACCCGTGGGTGGTCGACTTCGGGGTGCCCGAGCACGAGGAGGGGGGACTCGAGCGTACGCTCGCCGATCACGTGGTCGCCGTCTCGAACGCCGTGGACAGCGTGCGCCGAGAAACCGGCCGTGACGTCCATCTCGGCGGCTACTCGCAGGGTGGGATGTTCTGTTACCAAACCGCGGCCTACCGGCGGGGGGAGGGCTTGAGCTCGCTAGTCACCTTTGGCAGCCCGGTGGACACCCGACTGGGCATGCCATTCGGAATTCCCGAGCAGGTTGCCTCGGGAGCCGCGAACCTGCTCGCTGACCGGGTCTTCCGGGCCTGGGCACTGCCGGCCTGGGCGAGCCGGACCGGCTTTAGGCTCCTGGATCCCGTCAAGTCGGTTCGCAGCCGGATGGAATTTCTCCTCCAGCTCCACGACCGCGAGGCGTTGCTCCCCCGCGAGCGCCAGCGCCGCTTTTTGGAGGCCGACGGCTGGGTCGCGTGGCCGGGCCCCGCGATGGCCGACTTCCTGCGCCAGTTCATCGCCCACAACCGGATGCTCGAAGGCGGCTTCGTGCTCGACGATCGCCTGTTCACCCTGGCCGACATCGAGACCCCGATCCTTTCGGTGGTCGGGAGCGTGGACGAGATCGCGCCCGCCGCCGGCGTGCGCGCGATCCGCCTCGCCGCGCCGCGCGCCGACATCTACGAGCTGTGTCTGAACGCTGGCCATTTTGGGCTCGTCGTCGGCTCGACCTCCAACGCCATCACCTGGCCGACCGTCGCCGACTGGGTGTGCTGGCGCGATGGCGATGGTGAACGGCCCGAGGGACTGACTGACATCCCCGACGGCCCCATCGCCGTGCTCGCCGCGGTCGGTGCGAGCCGGTTTCCCAGCCGCATCGGCTACGGGGCCGAGCTGGCCGGCGCGGTGGGGACGGGGATTGCCCGCTCGATGGTCGGCACCGCGCAGCGGACGGTGCGGGGGATGCGTGAGCTCGGCCGGGAGGCGGCCGGGGCCCTGCCGCGGCTGGCCCGGCTGGAGCAGATCCAGCCCAGCACGCGGATCTCCCTCGGGCTGCTGGTCTCGGAGCGAATGCGCCGCGGGCCCGAGGACGTCTTCTTCCTGTTCGAGGATCGGGCGTACAGCTCGCGCGAGATCAACGAGCGCATCGATAACGTCGTCCGGGGCCTGATCTCGATCGGCGTGCGCCAGGGCGAGCATGTCGGGGTTCTCATGAGTGCCCGCCCGAGTGCGCTTGCGCTGGTGGTAGCACTCAGCCGCCTCGGGGCTGTATCGGTCCTCCTGCGCCCCGATGGCGATACCGAGCGAGAGGCCACCCTCGGCCAGGTCCAGCGGATCATCGCCGACCCCGAGCGGGCAGAGCTGGCCGCGGGTCTGGGCATCGTGCACACGTTCGTGCTCGGTGGTGGCGGCGGCCCGCGCGACCTTGGGGTTCCGCTGAGCACCGATATGGAGCAGATCGACCCTGACGGCGTTGAGCTGCCCAAGTGGTATCGCCCCAATCCCGGTCGCGCCAGCGACCTGGCCTTCATCCTGTTCACCGGCGAGGGCGACGAGACCCGGATGAGCCAGATCAGCAACCGCCGCTGGGCGACCTCGGCGATCGGCACAGCCTCCGCGGCGGCGCTGACAGACAACGACACCGTTTACAGCGTGACGCCGCTCTATCACCCCTCGGGTCTGCTGATGAGCATCGGCGGCGCGATCGTCGGCGGAGCCCGGCTGGCGATGGCCGCCGAGTTCGAGCCGACGCTGTTCTGGGACGAGGTGCGGCGCTACGGAGTGACGGTCGCCTCCTACACGTGGACGCTGCTGCACGAGCTCGTCGCCGCCCCGCCCCATCCTGGTGAGCGTCACCATCCCGTGCGTCTGTTCATCGGCTCGGGCATGCCCCGCGGTCTCTGGCGCCGGGTCCAGCGCCGGTTCGCTCCCGCCCGGGTGGTCGAGTTCTACGCTTCGGCCGAGACCGAGGCGATCCTCGTCAACCTGCGCGATGCCAAGCCGGGTGCCATGGGCCGGCCGCTCCCGGGCAGCCCCGAGGTCCGGCTGGCCGTTTATGACATCGAGGCGGACGAACTCGTGCTCGGGGCCGACGGATTCGTGGCCGAGTGCGGTCCCGAAAAGGTGGGAATGCTGCTTGCCCGTGCGCGCAACTCCAGCGCCGCGACCACAATCACGTTACGGGGCGTCTTTCACCGTGACGACGCCTGGCTAGCCACCGGTGAGCTCTTCCGCCGCGACTCAGACGGAGATCTCTGGCGGGTGGACAGCGTCAGGGAGCTGGTCCGCAGCGCCTCAGGAGCAGTGTTCACGGGCCCCATCCGAGACGCCCTGGGCGATCTGCCCGCCGTCGACATTGCGGTGGCGTACGGAGTGCCGGTCCCTCAGGATCACGAGATCGCCGTTGCCGCCGTCACCCTGCGGCCCGACTCCGCGCTGGCCGCCATCGAGCTGAGCGAGGCCCTGGCCGTGCTCCCGCGTGCCCAGCGCCCGACGGTTGTTCGCGTGGTGAGCGAGATCCCCGTCACCACCTGGTACCGGCCGATCACCGGCCCGCTGCGCGATGAAGGGATCCCGACCCCGGGTCGCGCGCGCCCGGCCTGGTACCGCGGGCCGCGCGCCGACTCCTACAAGCCGCTGACCCGGGCGGACCGCGAGCGCCTGACGGCGAGCTGACCTCTTCCGAGGCCGCTCGCCGCCGGACCGCCGCGACGAGGACTGGACGCTGGGTTGCTCAGCCCTTGACGCAGGTCTGGCTGTCGGTCGCTCGGATCGGTGGGCGACCTCCCGCCGACGTGGTCGTCTCCGCGAACGTCCACGCTCCCCGGCACGTCGTCGGCGCATCGAACAGATGCACGGTCACCGCCTTGCCGTTGAGCCGGACCCGCGTTTGACGATCCGGGATGTCGATGCTGAAGCGGGTGATCCCGGTGCCCGGTCCCGAACTTGCCAGCAGGAGTTCGTTGATGGCCAGTCCCCCGCCCCGAGGGCGGACGACGAAGTCCATCTCGGTCACGGGGCGGCCGCCACGCACGGCGATGAAGATCAGGGTCGCGCCTCCGTAAAGGTAAGGGGCACCGTTGTAGGCGAGCATCCGGGCCGCGGCGAAGGTGGGCGGCGCCCCGCCCGGGTTCAGCCGCTCGGTCTCGGCACTCCCGGTCCCGATCTGCGAGGCCCGCGAGCAGCGCGAGATCGTGATCGGATTGATCGAGCAGGACGGGAACAGTTGCCCGTTCTCGGTGAAGCCCTGCCGGAAGAAGAAGTCCATCGACGTGATTGGAATCGCGGCGTTGGCATTGATGCGGTTGCCGAGAAAGTTGCTGAGTGAGAGCCCGACGCCCTGTGGGGCCTTGGCAGTGCCGGCCCTGGGCGGAGTGATGGCGACCCTGAGGTCTAGGAAGTCGCCGGCGCCGTTGCTGCCGATCTCGGCCAGGGCGCTCGGTGCGGCGGCCAGCAAGGCGACGGCGAGCAGGACGGTGAACCTGCGCCCCCGCGCACCGATCATCAGGCCGCCGGAAGCGACTCGCCCGAGTACAGCTTGTGCACGGTCAGCGTTCCGGCGGGAACGGCGCGGATGCAGAGCTCGCACAGCACGCACTCATCGAGATTCTCCTGCACGATCTCGAGTCCTGCCGGACCAGCCTTGAAGATGTCCACGGGACAGACCTCAGTCAGCTTGCGGGCGTGCTCAGGATCGGACGCGACGGCGGCGTCGACCTCGACGTCGATGAAGGTACCCGCCATCTAGAGCTTCTCCTTGACCAGCTTTGGGATGTCCTCGATGCGCTCGGCGACCGTGATCCCGGCCGTGGCCAGCCGCGCGATCTTCTCGGTCGCGGTGTCCTCCTTGCCCTCCACGATCGTGCCGGCGTGACCGAAGCTCATGCCCGGCATCTCGTCCATGAAGCGCCCCGCCATGAAGGCTACGATCGGCAGGCGCGAGTTGTTCTCGGTCACCCAGCGGGCGAGCTCGGCTTCCATCCGTCCCCCGGGCTCGGTGTAGATGACGATCGCCTTGGTCTCGTGGTCGTCCTCGAACAAGGGCATCAGCTCGGCATAGGTCGATCCGATGATCGCGTCGCCGCCGATCGAGACGGCGGTCGACACGCCGAGCCCGGCGGCGCTCAGGGTCGATGACATCTCGGTGGTCATCCCGCCCGAGCGCGAGATCACTCCCACTTCACCATGGTGATAGGACTTGGCGGCATCCTTTGCCGGGCCGCCGATCCCGCCCATCTTGATCACGTCGGGCACGATGATGCCTAAGCAGTTTGGACCGATGATTCGGGCACCGCGCTGGTCGGCCAGTTCGACCATCTCGGCGACGTCGCGGCGGGGAATCCGTTCGGTGACGATGACGATCAGCTTGACGCCGCCCTCCAGCGACTCCAGGACAGCGTCCTTGGTGAACGCGGGCGGGACGGTGACCACCGAGCCGTGGATCGGCGTCCCGTGGTGCTCGACGGCCTGGGCGACGGTATCGAACACCGGCACGCCGTGGACGTCGCGCCCGAGGCGCCCCGGCGTCACCCCGCCGACGATCTTGGCGCCCTGCCCGTAGTCCAGGCACTCTCGCGTCAGGTTGACGGCCTCGCGGCCGGTGATGCCCTGAACGATGAAAGTGGTGTCGGCATCGACGAGGATCGACATCAGGCGTCGGTCTCCCCGCCGATCTCGGCCGTCGTCTGGCGAAACTCCGAGCCTGGGGCTCGGTCGCCGCCACCCTGGATCTTCTCCACGGCACGGCGAGCCGCCTCGTTGAGCGACACCGACCGGTCCGCGTACTCCACTCCGTACTTCTCGAGGATCTTGAAGCCCTCGTCCTCCCAGGCGCCGGGGATGCGGAAGATGGCGATCTTCTCGGCCGGGTCATAGCCGAGCTCGAGACAGGCCTTGATCACGCCCCGGGCGACGATGTCGACCCGCGTGTTGGAGACGATCGACATCATCACGGCGATCTTGTCCACGCCGGGCTTCTGTAACACCAGCTTGGCGAGACCGGATGCTTTGGCGACTGACGGGTTACCGCCGATCTCACAATAGTTGGCCGGGTCGCCGCCGTGGGCTCGGACGGCGTCAAATAGGGTCAGCGAGCCGCCGCCGGCACCGATGACCAAGCCGAGGTTGCCGTCGAACTCGGTCACGTTGCCGGCTACGCCGCGGTGATCCTGGGCGTCGACCTCCTCACCGGCCAACTCGAACGGAGTCGCCTCGCGGGCCTGCCGGGTCTCCTCGTCCCCGACTCCGAGCTCGGTGAGAATCGCCTTCTGGCGGGGTCGGCCCTCGTTCTCCATGTCCATATGGGCATCGAGGGCGACGAACGAGCCATCTTCCAGCTCGCCGAGCGGGTTGATCTCCGCGAGCGTCATGTCGTAGCGCAAGAACAGCCGGGCCAACCGAGTCAGAATCGGGCTGAGCCGGTTCAGCGCGCTGCCGGTGATCCCCAGCGAAGCGATCACCGTCTTGGCCTGCCAGTCCGAGAACTCGGTCCGGGTCGAGAAGTGGCCACGGGCGACGTGATCGGGATGTTGCTCGGCCACCTCTTCGATGTCGATTCCGCCCATGTCGGAGAAGAGCAGTACCGGCCGCTTGCGGATGCCGTCCCAGACCACGCCGGCGTAATACTCGCGCTTGACGGCCGCGCGGGAGTCGACCAGGACGCCCCGGGGCATGTGGCCGTTTATCTCCAACGCCAGCACGTGCTCGGCGTGGCTGGCGGCCGCATCGGGGGTGTCGGCGAACTGCACCCCTCCGGCCTTCATGCGGCCCCCGGACAGCACCTGGGACTTGATGACGACCGGTCCGTCGATGTCGGCAGCGATCTGGCGCGCCTCATCGGGTGTGGTGGCAAAGCCGTGCCTGGTGACGGGGATCCCCGCCTTGGCCACGATCGCGCGCGACTCGTACTCAAAGAAACGCATAGGCGGCGGGGGAGCCTAGCGAGAGTCGGTCCGGTGAGGCATCTAGACTAAGTCTGTAGAGATACTTGACTAGGCTGTACTATTCCGCAATTCCAATCGACAAACTTGCAATTGACTGCGAAGAGGTTCAGATGAACTATCGAGTTCACCCGCGAAGGCGCGCGCGGCTACTGACTTCCCTCGGCGCCGCTGGCCTTGCGGCCCTGGCCGTGGCCGGCTGCGGCGGGTCCTCCGACGCCGCGACCGGCACCGGGGGGAAGCCGGCGACCGGGGCGGGGCCCAATGCCAAGACCCACCTCGCGCTGGTCGGCTACTCGACCCCCAAGAAGGCCTACGACGCGCTCACCACCGCCTTCTCCGCCACCGCCTCTGGCAAGGGAATCGGCTTCGGTCAGTCCTTTGGCGCCTCCGGTTCGCAGAGCCGCGCGGTGGACTCAGGTCAGCCGGCGGACGTGGTCGCGTTCTCGACCACGCCTGACATGACCCGGCTGGTAAAGGACAAGCTCGTCTCAAGCACTTGGAACGCCAATCCCGAGAAGGGTTTCTCGAGTGATTCGGTGGTCGTGTTCGTGGTCCGCAAGGGCAATCCCAAGCACATCACCGAGTGGAATGACCTCATCAAGCCGGGCGTCGACGTGATCACCCCCAACCCCTCGACCTCGGGCAGCGCGCGGTGGAACATCCTGGCCGGCTACGGGGCTCAGCTCAAAGCGGGCGAGTCCCCGGCCGCGGCGCTGGCTTACGTCCGCACCCTGCTGACCAGGCACGTCAGCGTCCAGGACTCGAGCGCCAGTTCGGCGCTGCAGACCTTCACCAGCGGCAAGGGTGACGTGCTGCTCGATTACGAGTCGGACGCGATCGCGGCGCGGAAGGCCGGCGATGCCGTGTCTTACGTGATACCCAAGCAGACCCTCCTGATCCAGACCCCGATCGCGGTCACGATCAAGAGCAGCCACTCTGCCCAGGCTAAGGCGTTCGTCGCCTACCAGTGGTCGCCGGCCGGCCAGGCGATCTGGGCACAACAGGGCTACCGACCGGTCGATCTGACGGTGGCCAAGCAGTTCGCGTCCGAGTTCCCGACCCCGCCGCAGCTGTTCACGATCAGCTTCCTGGGCGGCTGGACGAAGGTCAAGAAGACCTTCTTCGATCCTGCCAGCGGTTCGATCACCAAGATCGAACAGGCCGCCGGTGTGCCCACGGCGTCGAGCTGACGGCTTCGGGCCAGCGCTGACCATGAGCACGACAGACGCCATCGTTGGGCCCCCGGCCGCTGCGACCCCCCGCCCGCGCCTGCGCGCCAGGCGACGCGGGGGGATCAGCCTGGGCCTGTCCACGCTGTACCTGAGCGTGATCGTTCTCGTCCCGCTCGCCGCTGTCGCCGTGAAGGCGGTGGCGCAGAGTCCGAGCGCCTTCTGGGACTCGATCTCCAACCACGTGGCCGTGACCGCACTGCTGGTCACGCTGGGCGCATCGCTGCTCGTGGCCTTGATCGGCGCGGTGATGGGGACCGTGGTGGCCTGGGTGCTGGTCCGTGACGAGTTTCCCGGCAAGCGCATCATCAACGCCGTCATCGACCTGCCGTTCGCCCTGCCGACGATCGTGGCAGGCTTGACCCTGCTCGCCCTATACGGGCCCAACAGCCCGTTCGGCATCCATCTCGCCTACACGCGGGCGGCGGTCGTGATCGCCCTGCTGTTCGTGACCCTCCCGTTTAGTGTCCGCTCAGTCCAGCCCGTCCTGATCGAGCTCGACCGCGAGGTCGAGGAGGCGGCCGCTTCGCTGGGGGCGTCCCACGCGACGATCTTCCGCCGCGTCGTGCTGCCGGCGCTGCGGCCGGCCATCCTGTCAGGCGCGGCGCTGGCCTTTGCGCGCTCAATGGGGGAGATCGGCTCGCTGGTCCTGATCGTGGGCAAAGTCCAGATCGCCAGCATCGTGATCTTCGCCGACGTCGAGTCAGACGCGCCCCAGGCCGCCGCCTCGCTGTCACTCGTGCTGCTCATCCTCTCGTCGTTGGTGCTCGTGCTCCTGCGTCGCCTGGGCGGCCGCGTTGCTCATTAGCCGTCGCGCCAACCTTTCGCTGCGCATGGTGGCGCTGCTCTACCTGGCCCTGATGCTGCTGCTCCCGGTCGGCGTCGTGTTCGGACGGACCTTCGAGCACGGGTTCAGCGTCGCCTGGGCCTGGATGACCACCCCCGCCGCGGTCAGCGCGCTCTGGCTTTCGTTGATCATGGCGTCGATCGCAGTGCCGCTCAACACGGTCTTCGGGGTCGTCTGCGCGCTCGTCCTCGTCCGCCGGCGCGGCCGGGCGGCGTCGGTGCTCGGCGCCCTTATCGACCTTCCGTTCGTCGTCTCACCGGTGATCGTCGGTCTCGCCCTGACGCTCGTCTACGGCCAGAGCGGCTGGTTTGGCAGCTGGTTCTCCGCCCACGGGATCCAGATCATCTTCGCTCCCGCCGGGATGGCGCTGGCCACCTTGTTCGTCTCACTGCCCTTTGTGGTGCGGGAGGTCGTACCGGTCCTCGAGGAGATAGGGGACGAGCAGGAGCAGGCGGCGGCCACGCTGGGCGCGTCGGGCTGGCAAACCTTCTGGCGTGTCACCCTGCCCTCCCTCCGCTGGGGGGTCGCCTACGGAGTGGTGCTCTCTACGGCACGGGCCCTGGGTGAGATCGGCGCTGTGCTGGTGGTGTCCTCCAACGTCGCCGGCCAGACCCTGACCCTGCCCCTGCTCGTCTACCAGCGCGAGTCCCAGCTTGGTGCCCAGACCATCACCGGCGCCTATGCCGCCGCCACCGAGCTCGCGGCCATTTCCCTGATCGTGCTCCTCGCCATGACCCTTCTCGCCCCCCGGAGGCACGACTCCAGATGAGGATCGACATCAGCGCCATCGCTAAGCGTTTCGGCGATTTCACCGCCCTGCAGGACGTCACGCTCGAAGTCCCCGAGGGCTCGCTGACCGCGCTCCTCGGACCCAGCGGTTCGGGCAAATCGACGCTGCTGCGCATCATCGCTGGGCTCGAGACCCCCGACGCGGGCAGGGTCATGATCGACGGCGCGGACGTCAGCCACGTGGCGCCGCAGAAGCGAGGGATCGGCTTCGTCTTTCAGCACTACGCCGCCTTCACCCACATGACCGTGCGCGAGAACGTCGCCTTCGGGCTGCGCATCCGCAAGCGCCCCCGTCCCGAGGTCCAGGCCCGGGTGGACGAGCTCCTGGACCTGGTGGGCCTGTCCAAATGGTCTGAGCAGCGGCCATCGCAGCTCTCGGGTGGCCAGCGCCAGCGGATGGCACTCGCCCGTGCCCTCGCCGTGGTGCCGCAGGTGCTGCTCCTCGACGAGCCCTTCGGCGCGCTGGACGCCACCGTCCGCGCCGACCTTCGCACCTGGCTGCGCCGCCTGCACGACGAACAGCACGTCACCACGGTTCTCGTCACCCATGATCAGGAGGAGGCGATGGAGGTTGCCGACCGGATCGCGGTGATGCGTGCCGGGGCGGTGGAGCAGGTCGGCTCTCCCCGGGAGATCTACGACCACCCGGCGACCGAGTTCGTGATGGGCTTCGTCGGGCCGGTGAGCCGGATCGGTGAGTGCCTGGTGCGTCCCCACGATGTGGCGATCTCGCTCGTGCGGGGGCCGGGGACGATCGAGTCGATGGTCAGTCGCGTCCTGCACTTCGGCTTCGAGGTCCGAGTCGAACTCGAGCTACCCGACGGCTCCCAGGCCCGCGCCCAGCTCACCCGCGCCCAAGCTGATGAGCTCGAGATCGGGAGCGGTGACATCGTCTACGTACGCCCCCCGGAGGGCGTCCCCGTGGTTAGCCCTGAGCGAAGCTCGGCCGGCGTCGCCGCTGCCGGCGTGCCCGAGGCCTGACCGCCGCTGGCTCGTCCGCGGCGTGGGTACGCAGGAGCGCGACCAACCGGGCGCTGGGGTAGAACGGATCGGCGATCGAGCTGCCATCGGCGAGCGACAGCGCGGCCCGCAGAATGCCGTCGGCCTCTGCGATCAGCAGCGGCCGCGCGGGTACATGATCGGCGCTGTCCAACGTCGCCAGGCGAGCCAGCGCGGGGTAGTCGTCCCCGTAGGCGGGACGGATCAGCAACTGGGCGGAGGTGGAGGCGAGCATGGAGGGAGCATGCGCCGATCGGTCCATAAAGGCAAATAGGAGTTTGCTTGAGGTGATATAACATTTGAACATGCTTGACAGTCGCCGCCTGCGCGTCCTGTGCGAGGTCGCGCGCCAGGGTTCGTTCTCTGCCGCCGCGGCTGCGCTGGGCTACACCCAGCCCGCCATCTCACGCCAGATCGCGACCCTCGAGGCTGAGGTCGGCACCACCCTGTTGCGCCGGGTGCCGGCCGGAGCGGTGCTCACCGACGCGGGCCGGCTCCTGGTCGCGCGGGCCGAGGCGATCCTCGGGCACCTCGAAGATGCCGAGGCCGAGCTTCGCGCGCTCGGCGGCCTGGGCGGGGGGACCCTGCGGATGGCAACCTTCGCCTCGGCGGCCGCTTCCGTGGTCCCGGTGGCCGTAGCGCGCTTCCGCGAACGCTATCCGGCGGTCGAGCTCGAGATCGAGATGGCTGACCCCGACGAGTCACTCCCCGGTCTGCGCTCGGGCCGGCACGACCTCGCCCTCTCCCATGACGCGATGGCGGAGTTGGACGACGGCGGCGCCGGGGTCGAGCTCGTGCCCCTGTTCGCGGATCCGATGTACGTCGCCATGCCCCAGGAGCACCGGTTCGCCGGGGCCGACCCTCTCACGCTGGCCGACTTCGCCGATGAGCCCTGGATGCTGGCCACAACCGATTCGTGCCCGGATGCCCGCTTGTTTCTGCGTTCGTGCCACGCGGCCGGGTTCGAACCGAGGATCGCGTTTCAGAATGACGACTACTCAGCCATTCTCGGTTTCGTGGCCGCCGGCGTCGGCGTGGCTCTGATCCCGGACATGGTGTCGCGCGGAGCCCGTGAGGACGTCACCATCCGCACGCTCGAGCCGGCACCACCCTCGCGTCCGATCGGCGCGGTGTTACCCAGCGGATACCGCTCGCCGGCGGCGATGGCGATGTTGGCTGTGCTTCAGGAGGTAGGCGAGGAGTGGGTGGCCGGCCGCGGGCAGCGCCTGGCGGCGGTCAGCGCGTAACCCAGGCGCCGGCATCCTGGGTCAGCTCCTCGATCGTCGCCGGGAGCTTGCCGCTCGCGATGTCGGCGATCGTGACCCGCTCGACGACCCGGCGCAGGTTGACCCGGACCGCGATCCAGACCCGGGGCAGGCTGTCGGCGGCGCCGCCGTAGTTGGCCTCCTCGGGCGGCCCGCCACGCACGCTGGCCAGCGGCCCCTCGACCGCGCGGATGACGTCGGCGACGCTGATCTCGACGGCCGGCTTGGCGAGGCGAAAGCCGCCTTCGGCCCCCCGGTGGCTACGGACAATGCCAGCGTGGCGCAGCTCGCCGAGGATGTTCTCGAGGAAGTTGAGGGGAATGTCCTGCGCGGTGGCGATCCGTTCGGCCTTGACCGGCTTTTCGTCCTCGGCCGCGGCCAGCTCGACCGCGGCCCGGACAGCGTAGTCAGCTTTGGCCGAGATTCGCACCCCCGAGCCTACGCGGCTGCGCGAGTCAACTCGTAGGCGGCCGCCAGTTCCGGGTCCTTCTCAGCCAGCATCTCGGCCAGCTCGACCATGACCTTGGCCTGCTTCCAGGTCGCGTCGTCCTGCATCTTGCCATCGATCATGTGGACGCCGCGGCCGTCGGGGATCGCCTCCAGGACCTTCTTGGCGAACAGCACCTCGTCGGGCGCCGGGCTGAACACCTTCTTGGCGATTTCGATCTGAACGGGGTGCAGGGACCAGGCGCCGACGCAGCCGAGCAGGAACGCGGCCCGGAACTGGGTCTCGCAGCCGACCACGTCCTTGATGTCACCGAACGGCCCGTAGAACGGAAGGATGCCCGTCGACGTGCAGGCGTCGACCATGCGTGCGATCGAGTAGTGCCACGGGTCCTGCTGGACGCTGGCGCGGGGCGCGTCGGGATTCACGGGATCCGGGTCCTCGATTGAGCGGTAGCCCGGATGGCCCCCTCCGACCCGGGTCGTCTTCATCCGGCGGCTGGCCGCCAGGTCGGCCGGACCGAAGCTCATTCCCTGCATCCGCGGACTGGCGGCGGCGATCTCCTCGACGTTGATCATCCCCAGGCCGGTCTCGAGCAGGGCGTGAACAAGGATCGGGCGATCCAGGCTCGCTTTGGCCTCCAACTGCGCGAGCAGCCGGTCGACGTAGTGGATATCCCACGCACCCTCGACCTTGGGCAGCATGATCACCGACAGGCGGTCGCCGATCTCGGACACGAGGGTGGTCAAATCGTCGAGGATCCACGGAGACTCCAGGCTGTTGACGCGCGTCCACAGCTGGGTGTCCCCGAGCTCCATCTCCTTGCCGACCTTCACCAGGCCCGCCCGCGCTGCCTCTTTGCGATCGACTGGCACCGCGTCCTCGAGGTTGCCGAGCAGGATGTCCACGGTGGGCGCGATGTCGGGGACCTTGGCCACCATCTTCTCGTTTGAGAAGTCCAAAAAGTGGATCATCCGCGAAGGCTTGAAGGGAATCTCGAGGATGGGATCGGGGGCGCCGATGGCCAGCGCTTTGCCGAACTCGCGGGGGTTTCGCACAGCTCAATCTCCTAGTCGGGTAAGGAGGCAACGCTATCGCCCCAGCGCCGCAGGAGCCGGGATGGCATGCTCCGAGGCGCCGAACATCAAAGGGAGCTCAAACACATGCCCGAGATTGAAACCGACCAGTCTGCGCGCGAAGCGTCCGGCGCGCACCCCTACGGCCGCTACCTCGAGGAGTTCGAGGTCGGGGCGGTCTACAAGCACTGGCCGGCCAAGACGGTGACCGAATCCGATGACCACCTGTTCTGCCTGATCACCATGAACCACCATCCGTTGCACCTCAACGATGTGTATGCCAAAGCCTCCCAGCAGGGCCGCAACGTCGTGGTCGGCCCGCTGGTGTACTCGCTGGCCCTGGGGATGAGCGTCTCGGACGTGAGCGGGAAGGCGATCGCCAACCTGGCCACCGAGGAGCTCAGCCATCCGGCGCCGGTGTTTCACGGCGACACGCTGTTCTGCGAGTCCGAGGTGCTCGAGGTCAGGCCCTCGCGCACCAAGACCGACCGCGGCACGGTTCGGGTGCACACGCGGGTTCTCAACCAGGACGGTGTCCTGGTGGCTGAGTTCAAGCGGCTGGTGCTGGTGCCCCGCAAGCAGCAGCGATAGCACGGTGCGAGGGCTCCAAGGGTTTGTGAGCACTTTGTGCGCGCCCCGGGTAGCCTTCGTCAGCCACCGTCAGCGTCAAGGAGTGCCGCGAAATGGCTCATACCGCCCCGAAGAGTGAAGCGACGACTCAGCACACCCGCCTGCGCGGATGGGTAGACGAAGTCGCGACGCTGACCCAGCCCGAGGCCATTCACTGGTGCGATGGTTCGGCCGAGGAGTATGACCAGCTGGCTCAGACGCTGATTGACGCGGGCAGCTTCGAGCGCCTCTCCGAGGTCAAGAGGCCCAACTCCTACCTGGCGCTGTCAGATCCCGCCGACGTGGCCCGGGTGGCTGACCGCACCTTTATCTGCTCGGCGAACGAGTCAGACGCCGGTCCGACCAACAACTGGCGCGAGCCAGCCGAGATGCGATCGATGCTGACCGACCTGTTCAAGGGCTCGATGCGGGGACGCACGATGTACGTGATCCCGTTCTCGATGGGCCCGCTGGGCTCGCCGATCGCCGAGATCGGCGTGCAGCTCACCGACTCTGCCTACGTCGCCTTGTCGATGCGGATCATGACCCGGATGGGTCAGCCGGCGCTCGATGTGCTTGGCCGCGACGGGGACTTCGTTCCCTGCCTGCACTCGGTCGGGATGCCTCTGACCGAGGGAATCAGGGACGTGCCCTGGCCCTGTAATGCCGACAACAAGTACATCGTCCACTTCCCCGAAACGCGGGAGATCTGGTCGTTCGGCTCGGGCTACGGCGGCAACGCCCTGCTCGGCAAGAAGTGCCTCGCGCTGCGGATCGCGTCGGTCATGGCTCGCGACGAGGGCTGGATGGCCGAGCACATGCTGATCCTCAAGCTCACCTCCCCCGAGGGCGAGGTGCGCTACCTGGCCGGCGCATTCCCGAGCGCCTGCGGCAAGACCAACCTGGCGATGATGATCCCGACCCTGCCCGACTGGAAGCTTGAGACGATCGGCGACGACATCGCCTGGATGAAGTTCGGCGACGACGGCCAGCTTTACGCAGTCAACCCCGAGGCCGGCTTCTTCGGAGTCGCCCCGGGCACCGGGGCCCGCACCAACCCCAACGCGATCGACATGATCAGCCGCAACGCGATCTTCACCAACTGCGCCAAGACCGACGACGGCGATGTGTGGTGGGAGGGGCTCACCGGGGAACCGCCCGAGCACGCCGTCGACTGGCGTGGCAACGGCTGGACCCCTGAATCCGAGACCCCCGCCGCCCACCCCAACGCGCGCTTCACAGCGCCCGCAGCCCAGTGCCCGTCGATCGCTCCCGAGTGGGAGGACCCCAACGGCGTGCCGATCTCGGCAATCCTGTTCGGTGGGCGGCGCGCGACGATCGTGCCGCTCGTGCACGAGGCCCGAGACTGGGAGCACGGCGTGTTCCTGGGCTCGATCATGTCCTCGGAGACCACAGCCGCCGAGGCCGCGCAGGTGGGCAAGCTGCGCTTTGACCCGATGGCGATGCTGCCGTTCTGCGGCTACCACATGGCTGACTACTTCGCCCACTGGCTGAGCATCGGACGCCGAGAGGGCGCCCAGCTGCCCCGTGTGTTCTACGTCAACTGGTTCCGCAAGGACGAGCATGGCAAGTTCATGTGGCCGGGCTACGGAGAGAACTCGCGCGTCCTGGCCTGGATCTTCGGCCGCCTCACCGGCAAGGCGCAGGCGCACGAAACCGCGATCGGATACATGCCGTCCACCGGTCCTGAGGGCATCAGCACCGACGGTCTCGACGTCAGCGAGGAGACGATGGCCCGGCTGCTCGAGGTCGATGCCGAGGGCTGGCTGGCCCAGCTGCCTCAGATGAAGCAGCACTACGCCGCGTTCGGCGACAAGCTGCCCGCCGAGCTGCGCGCCCAGCTCGAGACGCTCGAGCAGCGTCTGGGCAGCTGAGCCCGGGGGCCGGCGGGCACCTAACCTCTGGGAGCGATGGCGCTCCCCTTCATCCCGTCCGATGCGGCGATGCTGGCGGTTCAGGCCGGCGTGGTCGCCGCGATCCGCCGGCCTCCCGAGTTTCCGTGGCTCAAGCGGCTTTCGGGGCCGGGTTGGGCGGCGATTCCGATCGCCTCGATCATCGGCGTGATCGTGGCCATCCGCTATGCGTCGGCGACTGCCACCGGGCTCACCTACCTGGCCTTGGTCGCCGTCCCGTTGCTCGCCGCCGCCGCGCTTGGCTGGGCGGCGCGGGGCTCGCGTCCGTGGATGGCGCCCGTTGCGGCCCCGCTGTTTGTCCTGGCCTGGGCGAGCCGCGGCACGCTCTACGGGCAGGGCGCCGCGACCTTGCTCTCGGCGTTGAGCTGCGTCACCCTGGCCGTGCTGCTGGCCGCGGTCACGCCGCCGGGCTGGCTCAAGCTCGGGATCCTGGCCATGGCGGCTGCCGACACCTGGCTCGTGCTCAATGATCTGCTCCAGGCGCCCAATGCCACTCTGATCGCCGCCCATCCGGTCGGCGGGCTGCCCCAGCTGCAGTCAGAGGTGTTCGGATCGGTATCGATGGGCTACGGAGACCTGTTCGTCGCCGGCCTGCTGGGTGGAGTTCTGGCCCGCGAGGGCCGTCGCCAGGGGCCAGTGGCGCTGCTCACCCTGGTGCTGGCCGGCCTCTTTGACCTGCTCTTCTTCGTGCTCAACGAGCTTCCCGCCACCGTGCCGGTGGCCCTGGCGTTGATCGTCTCAGAGCTCTGGCGACTGCGGCGCCCGCGACCGGCTAGTGCTGGTCGTCGCCGGTCGCGGCCGGTGGCCGCGACTCCTCGGCCAACGAGGTGATGGCCAGCTGGCCGCGGGCCGCCTCCTCGAGCACCTCGGTGGCCTCCTCGGCTGAACGCGAGTACAGCTCGACCAGCAGGTGCACGACGATCTTGTCCTCGTCGTGCTTGTGAAAGCGGACGTGGGTGAAGAATTCCCTCGTCCCGTGGTCGCCGAAGGCGGCGTAGGAGAGGGCATCTCCCGCCTCGGGGCCCGAGCACGTCTCCACGTCCTCGGCTTCAACGGTCACGGTGCACGAGGCAACCCAGGGGGTACCGGCGATCATCCGCTCCCACCGATCCTCGATCGGCTCCACGCGTCCGTTGTGGAACCCCAGATGCGGTTGGTCATGCATGCATTCCAGGCACTGGACGACCGCTTCCTGCATCTCGTCGACCACTTCTCCCCGCTCCCCGCTCTCGGGATCGATGCGGTGGATCCCCTCGTAATGCACCTGCACCTCAAGGTTCTGTGACCAGCAGCGGTAGCACCGCAGCCAGCTGCGTACCTCGGTGGAACCCTCCATCGCCATGATTCTAGGACGCCCCGCGCGCGCTCCGTGGTTGGAGCCTTATCCTCGCCCCAATGAGCGACCCTGAGCGCCAGCCGGTGGGCGTGATCCTGGCCGGGGGACGGGGACGGCGCCTAGGTGGGCGCAAGGCCCTGGTCTCGCTGGCCGGACAGCCGTTGATTCTGCGGCCCGTGGCGGCGATGCGGGCGGTACTGACGGACGTTGCCGTGGTCGCCAAGCCCGATACCGCACTGCCCGACCTGGCGGGAATCCCGGTCTGGTCAGAGCCCGCCGAGCCATCGCATCCCCTGGTGGGAATCGTGCACGCGCTGCGCCTCGCGGGCGGGCGCGCGGTGCTGGTGTGCGCAGCCGACTTGCCGTTCGTGACCCCCGCCACGCTGCGCGCCCTGGCCGCCGCGGACGCCGGGGGAGCGCGGGCCGTGATCGCCGCCGTTGACGGTGTCACCCAACCTCTGCTGGGACGCTATGAGCCTGGTTGCATGGCGCAGCTCGAAACTGCCATTGAGGGGCGAGTGGCGATGCGTGCCGTCGTGGCGGCGCTCGGGGCGCGCCCGTTCGAGCTCGACGCGCGCGAGCTGTTCAACGTCAACACGCCGGAGGACCTGCGGCGCGCCGAGGCCAGGATGCACGATCAGCCGAAAGTGAAGTCGTAGGCACTGACTCCGGAGGGGATCTCGAGCGTCAGCGTGTGCTGTCCGGCAGTTGCCAGCGAGACCAGGTCATAGAGACGCTGGCCGCGGACCGTGACCGTCCCCGCGTGGACGTCGGACCCAGCCTGGCGAGCGGAGATGGGCTGGCCATCGAGCAGGACCCGCACGCGGCGCGCGAGGTTGCCCGCCGACGTCAGCACGAGGTAGGCACGCGCGGCCTGAAAGCGGCCGGTGATGGTTGCGCCCGGTGCCGCGGGGGTGGACGACTGCCGGGAAACGTTCCACGTGCCGTGCAGGCCGAACTCGTTCAGGGCCGGAGCGGTGACTCCGGCATAGAAGTGCCTCCCGGCCTGCAGTGGCTGGGACAGACTCTGCCCCCGCTCGGAATTCAGGTATGTCTCGGGCGTAGCCAGGCCGCTTGAGGGGAGGATCGCGTGAGCGCTCATCGGCGGTGGTAGCCGGCGGGAACCGGCGTCGTAGAGCAGTTGACGCACGGCCGCCTCATCCTGCCGGTAGCGGCCCTCCCCGAACTGGATGTGTCGAACCTGACCCCGGGCGTCGATCAGGTACTCGGCCGGCCAGTACTGGTTCTGGTAGGCGTTCCAGGTTCCGTAGGCGTTGTCCTGGACGACGGGGTAGCGCAGGCCGTCGGAGGACACCGCCTGGGCGACGTTGCCGGCCTCCTGCTCGAAGGTGAATTCGGGCGTCTCGACCCCGACCAGCTGAAGGCCGTAGCGGTGATAGGTCGCGTACAGCCCCTTGAGGAAGGGCAGGGTCCGGATGCAGTTGATGCACGTGTAGGTCCAGAAGTCGACCAGGACCACCTGCCCGCGCAGGCCGCTCAGGGTGAGGCGGCGACCGCCGGGAGTGTTGAACCACCGCTGGGTAGCTGTGAAGTCAGGGGCGGGGCCGAGCTTGGGCAGCGAGGGGGTCTGGACGCCGGGGATGGCCACCCCGACCTCCTGGGCGACCGGGGTCACCGACGCCTGGCGACTCTGACGGGCCGCGAAGCGCGAGGGCGCCCGCAGCGAAGTCAGCCCGTTCTGGACCGCGGTTGAGTTCTCCAACGACCGCGTCGGATCAACGAAGATGGCGGGCAGGCTCGTGTCCTTCGCCAGCGCCTCCTCGAAGCGAACATCGAGGTTGGTGGTCATCACGATGCCAGTGACGATCAGGACTACTCCGAGCGCCCGTTCCACCGCATGGCCGCGGGTCCGGCGGCGGATCCGCTCCAGCACGGCCCGGCCGCCGAGGCCGTAGAGCAGCATCACCGTGCTCAGCCCGACGGCGTAGGCCAGTGCGATCGCGACCACCCGCGCCGTCGGGCCTCCCGAGGCGCTCACCGAGGTTACGGCGGCCAGGATCGGCCCGGCGCAGGGGGCGCAGACGAAGCCCAACGCGCCGCCCACCCCGACCCCCGACCAGAATCCCGATCCGCGCGTACGCGGCCCGAAGCGTCCCAGGCGCGAGAGCGGTGCCTGCACCCGTTCGGCCAGTCCGGGCACGAGCAGCACCAGGCCGAAGGCCAGCAGCACGGCGATGGCCAGGGTCCGAGCGGCGCCCCCGGCGAGTCCGACGCCGTTGACCAGTTGGGCGAGTGCCACGATCGCGATCGTGAAGGTCAGTGCCAGCCCGAGCACGATCCCCAGGGGGCGTCGCCGGCCGCCCAGAGCGCTCGCCGAGAGCAGCGCGGGCACGACCGGAAGGACGCAGGGAGTGATGGCGGTACCAGCGCCGGCCACCAGGGCAAACAGCATCAGCAGCAGCATGTGCGCCCTCGATGATGCCGTCTAAAGCTTGCCAACCTCTTACAGCCGGCGCGCCTCCGGCACGCGGTTATCCGCCGATGGCTGACATGCTGCGGCGCGGCTGGATGAAGCCCGGCTCGCCAACGTGGTGCTTTAGCTCCTTACGCCACACGGCATCGCGGATGATGGCTTCGAGCTCGGCGTCATCGACGCCCTCGCGCATCGGCGCACGCAGATCGGTCTCATTGAGCGAGAACAGGCAGGTCCGCAGGCGTCCGTCCGCGGTCAGGCGGATCCGGTTGCAATCCGCGCAGAACGGTTCCGAGACCGGATTGATGAAGCCGACGCGACCCCGGCCGTCGGCGAACCGGTAGACCCGGGCGGTGGCGTTGGGCTCGCGAGGCTCGGCCTCCAGCGGATGCACGGCGTTGATCGCCTCGCGGATTTCGGCTCCGGTCAGAACCTGCTCGGGCGTCCAGGCGCGATCGGCGTCCAGCGGCATGAACTCGATGAAGCGGATCTGGTAGGGAGTGCGGCGGGCCAGCTCGGCGAACGGGATCACCTCCTCCTCGGTGAAGCCGCGGATCGCCACGGCGTTGACCTTGATCGGATGCGCCTCCGGGAAGCTGGCCAACTTGTCCAGCCCGCGCAGGACCTGGGGCAGCGCGTCGCGGCGGGTGAGCTGGTAGAAGCGATCACGTTGCAGCGAATCCACCGACACGTTGAAGCGGTCGATCCCCGCCCGGACGAGCTTCTCGGCGTCGCGCTCGAGCAGGAAGCCGTTGGTCGTCACTGAGACCTCGCGCACCGGCTCCAGCGAGGTCAGCCTCTTGGCCAGCGCCGGAAAGTCACGACGCACGAGCGGCTCGCCGCCCGTCAGCCGGATGTCGACGACGCCCATGCCGGCCATCACACCGACCAGACGAGTGATCTCCTCGAAGGTCAGGATCTCGGCTCGCTCGAGCCACGGCAGACCCTCAGCCGGCATGCAGTACTGGCAGCGAAAGTTGCAGCGATCGGTCACCGAAACACGCAGGTCGCCAATGAGGCGCCCGTGTCCGTCCTGCAACGGTTCAGACTCCATGTTTCAAAGGGTACTCTTCCGCGCCATGCGCTCGGTCGGAGTGTGGCTGCTCCTGGGTATTGCCTGTGCGCTCGCCGGGTGCGGCGCGAGCCCCCCGAACGACGTCCGGGCCAAGATTCAGCAGTTCGCAGCGGCCACCGCCAAGCGAGACGTAGCGGTCCTGTGTGACCAGGTTCTGGCGCCCACGCTGGTCGCGCGGTTGGCTGCGGCCGGCGTCAGTTGCCAGCAGGCGATGAAGATTTTCGTTTCCAGCGTCCGGCGCCCGACGATCAGCATCTCCCGGGTGACGGTGAATGGCGCCCATGCGTCCGCGGTCGTCCTGGCCGGGGCCACCGGTCAGCGGGCGGCGTTGGAGAAGGTCCAGCTCGTGCAGACCAAGCGCGGCTGGCGCTTGATCTCCCTGGCTTCGCCGTGATGACGCTCGCTTGGTCAGCGGCCTCGCCGCTGCGCGGCTGCTTCGGCCTTCAGAAGCCCAAAGGCGACCACATCCTGGCGACCGTGCGGGTGCGCCAGGTAAGAACGCAAGACGGCCTCGCGGGTAAACCCGCAGCGCTCGGCTACGCGCTGGGACGCGGCGTTGCCTGTCCCGGCCAGGAGGTCGATTCGCTCCAGGCCGAGGGTGGCAAAGCCCCAGGCACAGATCAGACGGACGGCGCGGGTGGCGTGGCCGGCACCGCGGCTGGGTGCGGCGAGCCAGTAGCCGACCTCGGCGCGGGCGTGCGCCCAGGCAAAGCGAATGAGCGCGATCGATCCCAGCAGCTCGCCATCCGGCGCCGCGACGATCGCGAACGGCGCCGACAGTCCCGCGAAGGCGGTGTCATAGCGGTGCATCAGGTACGCGCGCGCGTCGGCCTCGCGGTAGTTCTCGGGCACCCGGGTCCAGCGTACGATCTCGGGGTCCTGGCAGGCGACAACGAGCGGCTGGAGATCAGAATCGCGCCACGGCCGCAGCGCGGTCTGGGCAAAGATCAGAGGCTCGCCGGGGAGCTTGATCTGGTGGCCGAGACCGGACACGCTCACGCCACCCGCGCTTCGAGAGCGCGCTCGAGCGTCGCGACGTCGGCGCCGGGGGACTGCTCCTCCAACCAGCGCTCGGCCTCGCGTCGACCGCCGAGCTCGCGCAGTCCACGCTCACCGAACTCGGCCACGAAGTCGGCTAGCGCGTGCAGGCGGCGGCTGTGTGGCCGGCGTGTCTCGAGGTCCAGGCTCGCGCGGTGACGATCCAGGGCGTCGACGAGCTCCGCGATCCCCACCGCAGGCGCTACGGAGGAGACGGACAGCACCTCGGTGGCCCCCGAGCCGAGCGAGCGCAGCGCGGCGTGCAGGTCTGACAGCGCCCGGGTGGCCACCCGGCCCAGGTCGGCCTTGGTGACGACCAGCAGGTCGGGGACCTCCATGATTCCGGACTTCAGGAACTGGAGCACGTCGCCGGAGCCAGGCTGGACGACAACCACGACCGTGTCGGCCACCTCGGCGACCTCAGTCTCGGACTGGCCGACGCCCACCGTCTCGATCACGACGACATCGAAGGCGGTCGCCAGCGCGGCGGCCGCAGCGCGTGTGGCCGGTGCGAGGCCTCCGAGTCGGTCACCGGCCGCGGTCGAGCGTACGAACAGGCCGCGGTCCGCCGGGTCGCGTTGAATGCGGGCACGATCACCGAGCAGAGCCCCGCCCGAGCGGCGGGAACTGGGATCGACGGCCAGGACCGCGACCGATCGCTCCCGAGCTCGCCACTCGGCGATCAAACGCGATAGCAGCGAGGACTTGCCGACCCCCGGCGGTCCCGTCACGCCGACGATGTGGCCCGGTGCCTCGGTCCCGAGTTCGGCGGGGGAGAGGCGGGCCAGCAACTCCCGGGTCTGCGCCCGAGCGCGCGGGATTCGGCTCTCGACAAGGTTCAGTACGGCGGGTGCCGCGCTCAGGTCACCGTCGCGCAGCCGTGCTGCCAGCTGGGCACCCTCGGCGGGAGCGGGTGGGTCCGCACTCAAGCCGGCGCGGCCGTATCGACGCCCTCAGACATGCCGCCCGCGTGGCGGCCGCTCGCATGCTCGCGCGTCGAATCCACGGCGGCGCCCGAGTCATCCCGCTGCTCACTCACCAGCTGGATGATGTCGCGCATCATCTGGTTAAGGTTCCAGTCCTTGGGGGTGTAGACGGCCGCCACGCCGACCTGGCGCAGGGCATCGGCGTCGGCGTCGGGAATGATCCCGCCCACCACCACCGGGATGTTTCCGACCCCCGCCTCGGCAAGCGACTGCAGGACCGAGGGGATCAGCTCGGCGTGCGAGCCCGAGAGGATTGAGAGACCAATCACGTGGACGCCCTCCTCGGCCGCGGAACTCGCGATCTGGGCCGGGGTCAGCCGGATACCCTCGTATACGACGTCCATGCCGGCGTCGCGGGCCCGGACGGCGATCTGCTCGGCGCCGTTGGAGTGACCGTCGAGTCCCGGCTTGCCAACCAGGAACTTGAGCCGGCGGCCGAGGGTCTCGCTGAGGCGCTCGACCTCGTCGCGCAGTTCCGCCACGTCTTCGCTGGAGACCGCGGCCGCCTCGCCGACCCCGGTCGGCGCTCGGTACTCGCCAAACACCTCGCGCAGCGTCTGCGACCACTCGCCGGTGCTGGCTCCCGCCCGGGCGGCGGCGATCGTGGCCGGCATGATGTTCTTGCTCGCGTCGCGGGCGGCCGCGGCGAGCTCGGCCAGTGCCTTTTGCACCGCAGCAGGGTCGCGCTCCGAACGCCACTGGTCAAGAGCCGCGCGGCGCTCGGCCTCGACCGCGGGGTCGACGACGAGGATCCCCCCGTCGGCCGTCAGCGGTGACGGCTCGGTGGTGGTGAACTTGTTCATGCCGACCACGGTCAGCTCACCGGATTCGATCCGGCGCCAGCGCTCCCGGTGGGACTCGACCAGCGAGGCCTTCATGTAATCCACGGCGTCCACGGCGCCCCCGAGCTCGGCCACCCGCGCCATCTCGGCCCGGGCGCCCGTGGCGAGCTCGGACACCAGGCCCTCCATGACGTTGGAGCCCTCGAAGATGTCGGGGTACTCGAGCAGGTCGGTCTCGTAGGCGAGCACCTGCTGCAAACGCAGCGACCACTGCTGATCCCACGCGCGCGGGAGACCGAGGGCCTCGTTCCAGGCCGGAAGCTGAATCGCCCGAGCGCGTGCGTCGCGCCCGAGGGTCACCGCCAGCGCTTCGAGGGCGATCCGGTACACATTGTTCTCGGGCTGGGCTTCAGTAAGGCCGAGCGAGTTGACCTGCACGCCGTAGCGCAGACGGCGATGCTTCTCGTCCTCGACGTCGTAGCGCTCGCGCCCGAGCTCGTCCCACAGCTCGGCCATGGCCCGCAGCTTGGCGTGCTCCTCGATGAAGCGCACCCCCGCGTTGACGAAGAACGAGATGCGCCCGAAGACGCTGCCCATCAGTTCCGTCGGGACCCGCTCGCGGACCGCGTCGAGCACGGCAATCGCGTTGCTCATCGCGTAGGCGATCTCCTGGACGGGGGTCGCTCCCGCCTCCTGGAGGTGGTAGGAGCAGATGTTGATCGGGTTCCAGCGGGGGACGTGCTCGACCGTGTAGGCGATCGTGTCGGCGATCAGCCGCATACTGGGAGCAGGCGGGAAGGCGTAGGTGCCCCGGCTCAGGTATTCCTTGAGAATGTCGTTCTGGGTCGTGCCCTGGAGCTGCTCAGCGGCCACTCCCTCGTCTTCGGCGGCGACGATATAGAGCGCCAGCAGCCAGGCGGCGGTGGCGTTGATCGTCATTGAAGTGTTCATCTGGTCAAGGGGGATGCCGTCGAGCAGCGTCCGCATGTCGCCGATGGTGGCGATCGACACCCCGACCTTGCCCACCTCGCCGCGAGCTAGCTCGTGGTCGGGGTCATAACCGGTCTGGGTGGGGAGATCGAAGGCGACCGAGAGGCCGGTCTGGCCCTTGTCGAGGTTGCGGCGGTAGAGCTCGTTTGAGCGCTGAGCATCGGAATGACCCGCGTAGGTGCGCATCATCCACGGTCGATCGCGCTCGGGAAGGCGCGTCGGGGGCGTCTCAGACATGGCGCCATTGTATGAGCCGGGGCTCAGCCGCCCGCACCTGCGACAATGGGCGCAGATCACCGAATGCCAGATCAGAGCTCAGCCGCTAACGAGCACGCGATCCTTCAGGAGATCACCGCCCCGCTCGAGACCCTTCCCGACGACCCGGTCGCCGTGGTCGTCAACGCTGACTTCCCGAGCGCATTGCGTGGTTATGACCGGATCGCCGTGGATGCCTACGTGCGGCGGACCAGTCAGCTCGTTGCCGAGCTGCAGGCCACGCGTTCGCCCGAGGCCGCCGTGCGCCGGGCCCTGGAGCGGGTCGGCGAGCAGATCTCGGGCATTCTCCAGCGTGCCCACGAAACGGCGGAACAGATCACGGGGCAGTCCCGCGCCGAAGCCGAGGACCGCCTCGAGCAGGCCCGGGTCGAAGCGGCCGAGATCATCGCCGCGGCGCACCAGCGGGTCAAGGACCTGGATGCCGACACCGATCGAATCTGGATCGAGCGCGGCCGGATCGTCGACGATGCCCGCGATCTCGCCGCTCAGCTGGCGTCCGTGGCCGATAGTGCCTCTGACCGCTTTCCCGAGGTCGAGTCACAGCCGCATCCCGTCGCCCGCGAATCCGAACTCGATCCCGAGCTCTACGACGCCGAGAGTCCCGCCGAAGCCGACGTCTACGCCGACGAGCCGGACGCGACCGTCCGCTACGAGCCCCCAGCCGACGACCTCGAGGCGACTCGTCGCTTCGCCCCCCTGACCGACGAGGGCGCCGATTCCCCGCCACCGGAGCCGGAGGGTGTGACTCCGCCGCCGGAGGGTGTGACCCCGCCCCCGGGGGGTGCGACTCCGCCGCCGGCGGGTGTGACCCCGCCGCCGGAGGGTGTGACCCCGCCGCCGGAGGGCGGACCCCGCCGCCGGAGGGTGTGACCCCCCCGCCGGAGGGCGCGACCCCGCCGCCGGAGGGCGCGAAGCCCCGGGCTGCCCGGGGAAAGCAGTCCGTCATTCCCCCCGCCTCTCAGGCCGCCGCCGACCGGCGAGCCTCCCGCTAGCCCGCTTCGCTTGCCGAGCCCGTCGTGCGCGTGATCGATCTCATGCACCTCGGACGCGAGCGCGTGATCGGCTGCTGGCAGGTCGGCGACGTGCTGATCGACCCCGGGCCGAGTTCCTGCCTGGAGACGCTGTTGGCCGGCCTCGGCGACGCTCGCCCGCGCGCAATCCTGCTCACCCACATCCATCTCGACCATGCCGGCGCCACCGGGTCGCTCGTGCAACGGTGGCCCGAGGTTGAGGTCTACGTGCACGAGCGCGGTGCCCGGCACATGATCGATCCCACCCGCCTGTTGGAGAGCGTCACCCGCCTCTACGGCGATGACATGGACCGTCTATGGGGCGAGATGCGACCCGTTCCGGAGGCCAATCTCCATACCCTGGTGGGAGGCGAGGGCCTGTTCGGTGATGACTTCGAGGTTGCCTACACACCTGGCCACGCCTCGCACCATGTCTCCTACCGTCATGGCTCGGTCGCATTCGTCGGCGACGTGGCCGGGGTTCGGATCTCGCCTGGCTCAATCGTGATCCCGCCGACGCCACCTCCGGACATCGATGTCGAAGCCTGGCAGCGCTCGATCGCCGTGATCCGCTCCTGGTCCCCCGACGTGCTGGCCATCACCCACTTCGGGGAGAGCGAGAACGTCACCGCCCACCTGGACGAGCTCGGGGGACGCCTCGACGCCTGGTCACAGCTCTCCCGCGGCGACCGCGAGATGTTCATTAAGGCCGTGCAGGAGGAGATCCTCCTCGACGGCGGCCCGGAGCTGGCTCAGACCTACCAGCAGGCGGCTCCCGTGGAGCAGCTCTACGCCGGATTGGAGCGGTATTGGAGCCAGCGCAGGTAGCCCCGCGCAGCTAGCCCCCGGAGACGCCTGCGAGGTCGGGATCACGGCGCTATCCTGCCCTGAGATGTCGCAGACCGTGCAGTTACCGCGCGTTCGCGAGCCGGGTGGAGGGCTGGGGGGACACTGGCGCGTGCTCGTCCTCAATGACGACTACAACACGTTTGACCACGTGGCGGAAACGCTTGCGGGCGTCGTGCCCGGGGTCACCCTCGCCGACGGCTACCGGATCGCCGATCGCATCCACAATCAGGGCTGCGCGATCGTGTGGAGCGGCCCGCGTGAGGACGCCGAGTATTACTGGCTGCGGCTCGACGATGCCGGCCTGACGATGGGACCGCTCGAAGAGGGCTAAAAGCCTCGCGTGCTCCCGATGGGAGCATGCAAAACGTGAAAATCTTGCCGCGGGCGCCCAAGGTTTTCACCGGATGCGCGCAGGGCATGCATTTCGGGCCAAACTCGGCCGAGGTCTCCGGGTTTTGCACGTTTTGCAGGTGACCGGCGGCTCCGCCGGATGAGCCAACCGGCCGCTCGGGTCAGGCAGCGCTGCGGGTCAGGTGGCGCCGCGGGTCAGGCGCCGGAAGGTCAGGCGGCCGGAAGGTCAGGCAGCGCCGCGGGTCAGGCCGCGCTGCGGGTCAGGTGGCGCCGCGGGTCAGGCGGCCGGGAAGGTCAGGCGGCCGTGAGGGCCAGGCAGCGCGGCGGGTCAGGCGGCCGGGAACGTCAGGCGGCGAGTCAGCTGGCCGTGCGGGGGGCGGCGGCGGGCGCCGCGCCGGCCGGCTGGACCAGCTTGGCTGCCTGCCGGTCGGGGCTTACCCGGATGACGTTCCAGACGATGCCGAGCCTTTCGAGCAAGCTGATCGTAAGGCCGGTTGGGTCGGTCATCCGCTCCCAGAAGCGCAGGCCGTGAAAAGCCGAGGTGGGGAAGGCGTGGTGGTTGTGGTGCCAGGCCTCGCCCATCGAGAGCGGGGCGAGCCAGAACACGTTGCGCGATTCATCCTTGACGTCGAAGCGCTTACGCCCGAAGAAGTGGCAGATCGAGTTGATCGACCACGTCACGTGGTGCAGCAGGAAGACGCGGACCAAGCCGCCCCACAGCAGCGCGGTCAGCGCGGTGCCAATACCGCCGCCCACGATCCAACCAAGGGCGAAGGGGATCGCCATGCCGAGCACGACCCAGACCCAGAAGAGCTTGTCGACGGCCCGCACGACCCCGTCCTTGACCAGGTCGGGCGCGAAGCGCTCGCGCTCAGCGGTACCGACGGTCTCAAACAGCCAGCCGACGTGGGCATGCCAGAGGCCCTTGACCGAGCCGACAAACCCCGGCCCGCTCAGGTGCGGCGAATGCGGATCGCCCTCCTGATCGGTGAACGCGTGATGCTTGCGGTGGTCGGCCACCCAGGTGATCACCGAGCCCTCGACGGCCATCGAGCCGAGCACGGCGATGATCGCCCGGAACGCCCGTGAGGACTCGAATGCCCGGTGGGTGAACATGCGGTGGTAGCCGAGGGTCACCCCGAGACAGGTGATCACGTAGAAGCCGACCAGCAGGCCGAGTTCGAGCGGGCCGATCGCCCGGTTCCAGAGCAGAACGATGGCGACGACGAGGCCGATGAGCGGCATGGGAACGCCAACGAGGTTGGCGATCTTGTGAGTGCGGCTCATACCGTATTAGAGCCTACGTACCAGGCGCGCAAGTTTCTCCGCTCGAACGCACTACTTTTGTATTAGAAATTGTATATTGAGTATGAATCATGGCCGATCAGCCCTGGCACGCGCTGCCGCGCGAAATTGTCGTGGTCCTGCGTCCGGAGCTCGCCGACATCGCTGACGAGATGATCCAGGCCGTGGCCACCGTACCGGCTTACGCGCGTCCCCTGGAGGGTCCGCTAGGTGCCGGTATCCGGGATGGCGTTCAGGCGGCGCTTGGTCATTTTCTGGCCGAGGTCGAGGCGGGCGGACACGTGACGCGCCCCGATGTCTATTCGGCACTCGGACGGGGGGAGATGCGCGCCGGCCGCAGCCTTGAATCGCTGCTCAGCGCCTACCGCATCGGCGCCCGGGTAGCGTGGCGCCGCTTTGTCGCCGCGGGCGTGCAGGCCGGTCTGGAGCCCGACACCCTCTACTCGCTGGCCGAGTCGCTGTTTGCCTACATCGACGTCCTCTCCGCCGAGTCGGCCGAGGGCCACGCGCTCGAGCAATCGGCGGCTGCGAGCGAGGCCGAGCTGCGCCGGCGCCGGTTGGTGCGCCTGCTGGTCAGGGATCCTGCGCCCGAGGCGGCCGCGGTCCAAGCGGCCGCCACTGACGCCGGCTGGGCGTTGCCCCGGTCACTGGCGGTGGTGGCGATCGCCGGCGAGCAGCGCTCGGCGGCCGCGTCGCGACTTCCGGCCGGGGCGATCAGCGAGGCGATCGGCGAGCTGACCTGTGCGCTGATTGGTGATCCCGACGGTCCGGGGCGGCAGGCCGCGATCGAGCGGGCGGTCCTCGATGCCGGTGCCCAGGCTGGGCTGGGCACGACCGTCGACTGGAGCGAGGCCCGGATCAGCTTTGCCCGCGCGCGGGCAGCGCTTGAGCTCGACCGGGTGCAACTGGGAGAGGGTCCGCGCTTGGTGGTGGCGCGCCAGCGGGCCGGTGAGCTGCTGCTGAGCAGCGACCGGCGATTGGCCAGCGAGCTGGCCGCCGATCGGCTCGCCCCCCTGGACGGACTTTCGCTTGGGTCGCGACGGCGGCTGATCGAAACGCTGCGGGTATGGCTGGCCGAGCAGGGACGGCTGAGTCAGGTCGCCCAGCGTCTGGGGATCCATCCGCAGACCGCGCGGTACCGCCTCGGCCGTCTGCGGGAGCTGTTCGGCGAGGCCCTCGACGACCCCGACGCCCGCTTCTGGCTGGAGCTGGCCCTGCGAGCGGCGCCCAACGGTGCTGCGTCGTCCGACGGGACCGCCCGGCCCGACGCGCCACCTCAGAATTAGACCGCGGCCTGGGGAGCCGCAGGCTCGGGTTCGTGGACGGGCACCTCGGGGCCCAGGGCACCAGCGGCGATCTCGTCAGCCCAGGCGTAGACGATCGGAATCTGGTAGCGGCCCGAGTTGCGGGCCCGGAACTCGACCATCTCGGGACCATCCCAATAGCGGTACCAGTCGTCCTTGCTCTCCACCCAGGTCATCTGGGTGATCTTGTAACGGTCGTCGTTTGAGACGTGCACCTGGTAGCGCGTGGCTCCGTAGCGCAGTGCCAGAGGGGCAGCCGCGGCCACCTCGGCGGCGAAGGAATCCTGACGCAGCACGGTGGCGTACCACGACACCCAAACTAGATCGGCCATCAGCGCTCCTCCTCGTCTCGTTGCCTGATCATCTCGATCACCGTCACGCCCCGACCTCGGCGCGGATCGCGCCGGGTCCCTCCGCAGTTCGGCCCTGACCCTCGGCGGTAGCGCCCACCAGGATCGCGATCTTGCCCAAGTGCTTGTTCTCGCGCAGGAGCTGGTGGGCGTCGGCGACCCCCTCAAAACCCATCGTCTGCCAGAGCACAGGCCGGATCTTTGACTCCTCGATCAGCTCGTTGGCCTTGTTGGCCTGCCACGCGTTGGCGAAGTGCGAACCGAGGATCTCCTTCTGGCGCATCCACAGATAGCGCACGTCGAAATCGAGCTGGTAGCCGGAGGTGGCGCCGCAGATCACGACCTTGCCGAACGGCTTGACGCACAGCACCGAGGTCGGGAAGGTGGCCTTGCCGACGTGCTCGAAAACGATGTCCGGCGGTCCGCCGAGCATCTCGGAAGCCGCCGTGCTGAAGCGCCGGGACTCCTTGAAACGTGCTTTCTCCTCGTCGGCATTCTCACCGCCGCGGCGCATCATGCCGTTGAAGTCGGTGCGGTCGATGAAGCCGACCGCCCCCAGTTCCTCGATCAGGCGCCCCTTCTCGGCGCTCGAAACGACGCCAACCGCATCGGCGCCGCTGATCGCGCACAGCTGGGTGGCGAACACGCCCAGTCCGCCGGCGGCCCCCCAGATGAGCACCTTGTGACCGGCCTGGAGCTGGCAGCGGTCGATCAGCATCCGGTAGGCGGTGAAATAGGTCAGCCCGTAGGAGGCGGCCTCCTCCCAGGCTAGGTGGGCCGGCTTGGGGAGCAGTTGTTGGGCCTGGACCTTGCAGAACTGGGCGAAAGAGCCCCAGCTGGTCTCGTAGCCCCAGATCTGCTGGCTGGGGGCGGCGAGCGGATCGAGGCCGTGGACCTCGGGATCCTCGTAGGAAGCCTGGTTGCAGTGCACGACGACCTCGTCCCCCGGCTTCCACCGCGTTACGCCTTCGCCGACCTTCCAGACGATTCCCGAGGCGTCTGAACCGCCGATGTGGTGGTCCTCGCTGGGGTGGTAGCGAAAGACGGAGACCGGCTCGCCGAGCGCGGCCCACACGTTGTTGAAGTTCACCCCCGCCGCCATGACCCGGACGACGACCTCGAAGGCGCCGGGCTCGGGGACCTCCATCTCCTCGAGCTGAAAGGCGTCGACCGGCTCGCCCAAGCGCTGTTCGCGGATCACCCACGCGGCCATGGTGGGCGGCAGCTCACCAGGCTCGGTCTCGACGTTTGCGACTTGGCTCAAATCGACAGCCACGCGGATCAGCACCTCATTCTCGTTTAGCGACGGGAACGGGATCGTACCCGCGGGGAGCCCGCAGGATAATCGGCGCCGTCAGGCGACGAGGTCGACGGTCACGCTCTGGGCCGAAACTTCGGCGTCAGACGCGTCGCTCGCAGGCGCGGCAGACGCCGGGCGCATCCGCTTGACGAGTGTGAAGGCGAGCACGGCGCCGATCACGGTCACCGCGCCGCCGATCGTCAGACCGGTGCCGAGCGCGGAGACGAACGCCTCGCGGACGGCAGCGACGATTTGGGGGCTGGCGTGGCCGGTGGTAGCGCCGCCGCCACCGAGGGCATTGGCGATCGTGGCCCGCGTCGCGGCGGGAACGTGGGGGAGGCTCTGATCGAGCTGGGCGCGGCCGATCGTGGCCACGAGTGCGCCCATCACGGCGACTCCGAAGGTCCCGCCAACCATTCGGCTCATCGAGAGCACGCCTGATGCCACACCGGCCTTGGTGCGGTCCACTGCGTTCATGGCTGCCGTGCTCATCGGCGACATGACCATTCCCATGCCAACTCCCATGAGCACGAAGCCCGGGAGCAGCAGGCCGTATCCGGAGTGCACCGTGAGCCGCGACTGGATGAACAGCGCCGCGGCCACCACGAGCAGCCCGGCGGTCATCAGCGGCCGTGGGCCAATGCGGTCGGTGAGGCGACCGGCGATCGGACCCATGACGATGATGACCAGCGTCGAGGGCAGGAAGCGCACGCCGGCCTGAAGCGGCGTGTAGTGGAGGATGTTTTGCATGTACAGGGCGAGGAAGAAGAACTGGGCGAGCATCGCGAACGAGACGATGAACCCGACCACGCTGGCCCCCAAGAAGGAGCGCGAGCGGAAGAAGGCGAAGTCGACCATCGGCGCCTTCACGCGCCGTTCGATGACCACGAAGGCGATTACCGCCGCGGCCGCAACCGCAAACAGGGCGACCACGCGGCCTGAGCCCCAGTGCCAGGCGTTTCCCTCCACCAACGCCAGCACCAGCGTCGTCAGACCGACCGTGATGGCCGCGATGCCCGCGTAGTCGACGCTGCGCGACACGGACTCGTCGCGCGTCTCCCGGGCAGCGAACAGCGTCACCGCGATCGTGATCAGCGCTATCGGGGGGTTGATGAAGAAGATCGCCCGCCAGCTGACCGCCTGGGTAAGAAAGCCGCCGAGCACCGGGCCGATGGCCAGCGCCATGGCGCTCACTCCCGCCCACGTGCCGATCGCCATTCCCCGCTGCTCGGGCGGGAAGGCCTGGGTGATGATCGAAAGCGTGGCCGGCATCATGAAGGCCGCGCCGACACCCTGCAGGGCCCGGAACCCGACCAGGGCGGTGTCACTGGGCGCGAAGCCGATCACGGCGCTGGAGACGCCAAACACCACGACGCCGAACAGGAACATTCGGCGACGGCCGAAGATGTCGCCGAGCCGGCCGCCGGTCACCATCAGCACGGCGAACGTGAGCGTGTAGGCATTGACGGTCCACTCCAACGCCGACAGGGAGGCGTGCAGGTCACGCTGGATCGATGGCAGTGAGACGTTCACCACCGTGTTGTCCAGCATCACCATGAAGAGGGCGAAGCACATGGCGCCGAGCGTCCACCAACGACTGTTGTCGTCGTTGATGAGGCGGTGACGGTGGGCGAGGATGCGTTTGGTCAAGAGTCCTAGCTTCCCTGCGGTCGGCAGACGGCTACGTCAGGACGGGCAAGCAGCTTCGTGAGCGCTTGCGCCAGCGTCCCGCGCTCGTCATCGGTCAGGGTCTGGGTGAATTGCTCAAGCCCGTTGAGCCGGGCCTCATTGAGCCGCCGGATGATCGAGCGGCCATCGTCAGTGAGGCTGATGCGCTTCATCCGGCGATCCTCGCTGTCCTCGTGACGCTGGAGGAACCCGCGGCGGACGAGATCGTCGACAGTCCGGCTGGCCGCCGCCAGGGAAAGCGGTACCCGCTCGGCGGCCTCCTTGAGGGTGAGCTCGCGGTCACATCCCTCGAGCTGGTGCAGGAGCTTGATCTGGGTGATCGTCAGCTCGAGCGTGCCCATGGCCGCGAACAGGTCGGCATTGCAGGCCTTGTGCAGGTACACGACCAGCGCGTACAGGTCCTCGGCCAGGTCCGGCGCAATCGAGCTCACGATCGAGTCCCCAGCAGTTGCTTGCATGCACGCAAGTATTGCATGCAAGTTGTGTTTCCACACTCGAAACTAGCTTTCCGGGGGCCCGGAGGCTGGGAGGCGGGGGCCGGCGGCTAGGGCTGGAGCAGGCTATTGCTTGAGCTCGCGCGCTCGTGCCCGATATGAATCGATGCGGGGCGAATCGGGGAGGCCTGCGAGAGCTGCGCGTCGGTGGCGCCGTGTCCGGAGGTCGAGATCGTGTAGTCGCCGGGTCGAAAGTCGACCGCGACCTGCGTGGTGCCCTGGGGGTTGATCGGCGCCGTGCTGGCGAGGGCCCGGCTCTGACCGGCTTTGGAGATCGCGAGCGCCTCGGCGCTACTGGCCTGGTTGGTGACGATGAAGACCACGGGACCGGCGCCGACCGACGCGGGCGAGACGGACACGCGGGCATCGTCGACGTAGACGGTGAGGTTGACGGGCGTCGGCGACCGCAGGACGCTGGCCGACTTGCCGCCCACGCTCCCGCAGGCGCTTAGGGCGAACGCGCTACCTCCGACGATGGCGATCCTCCTGATACGCATTCTCGACCCGGCTCTCCTCTCCGAGATCACCTTCGGCAAGCCCGGCGGTCAGCTTTACGGTCGATCCGCCGGGAACCCTATCCGAACAGCGAGTTTGCGGCTAGGGCCGCGCCTGCGAAACCTCCGTGCCGCGAGTCGCCAGCGACTCGCGTTCGCTCTCGAGGCGACGCAGCTCGCCCTGCAGCTCATCCCAGAGCTCTGGCTCGAGCCGCTCGTACTCGTCGCCACTGACCTCGCGCAGGCGCTCGCTGTACGCGCTCCAGGCCAGCCGAGTCTCGGCATCCAGCTCCTGCAACTGTTCAACTTCGGGTGCGACGGGCATGGGACCGGGCTCCTTCCCTCGGGGATTGGTCCGATGCTACCCCCGTTGGCGGTCGCGAAGTCATCGGCGCGACGGCTGCCCTGCAAGGCCGCCTGCACGCCGTCCGGTGCGATGCGTATCACGGGGAGCGTGGAGCTGCTCGCCGCCCCTCTCAACACGATGGAATTCCTGGCCGTCGACACCGAGACCAACGGCTTGGGGGGCGACGCGTGCGAGATCACCGAGGTCGGCGCGGTTGTCGTGGGTGGGGGAGAGCTGCACGACCGCTGGAGTTCCCTGGTGCGCCCCAGCGCTCCCCTTCGCCGCGGCATCCAGCGCTTCACCGGCATCAGCCAGGCGATGGTCGATCGGGCCCCGTGGCCCGACGAGGTGTTGCCGTCGCTGGCGCAGCGGCTTCGGGGGCGCGTCATGGTGGCCCACAACGCCGCCTTTGACCGCCGCGTGCTGCGCCAGGGGTTTGAGCGCCTGGGGCTGGATTGGCCCGATCCGCCCGTGCTCTGTACGGCGGCCCTGGCCCGAGTGATGCTGCCGCTTCAGCGCGAGCGGCGCCTGACCGCCCTCGCCGATGCGCTGGGAATCGAGGTTTGCCAGGCTCACCGGGCGCTGGCCGACGCCGAGACGTGCGCGCGGGTGCTGTGCGCGCTGTTCCCGCGCCTGTGCGCGCACGCGTCCACCGTGTCAGAGGCGATCGCCGCCGTTGCCCCGCGACGGCCCTCGCGGCGGGGTTCCCGCTCCCGCGCCAGCCCCGGCCAGTTTCCCCCGAAGACCTTGGGCGCGCGGCCGGACTTTGGCGAGCTGCCCAAGGACCCCGGCGTCTACCTGTTTCGCGACCGCGACGGTCGGATCCTCTACGTGGGTAAGTCAGTCTCGATCCGCAGTCGGGCTCGGGCTCATTTCGCCCCCTCAGCCGCGCCGGCGCGGTGGACGGCCCACGCTGCTGTGGTCGATTACCAGACCACGGCTTCCGAACTCGGCGCGCTCGTGCTCGAGAACCGCCTGATCAAGGAGCTGGCCCCACCCGGTAACCAACGGCTCACCGGCCGCGACGACCGGCTTGTCTATATCCGCTGCCGGCTCGACATCCCCTATCCGATCCTCGAGGTGAGCGGCAATCCAGCCGCCGGCCATGCCGTCACGATCGGACCGATGCGGGGACGCAGGTTGGCGCTGGAATTGGTCGAGCAGCTCGACTCGCTGTTCGGCCTGCGCCACTGTGGCCGGCGACTCGTGCGCCGCGATCACCCCTCGGCCTACGGCCAGATGGGACGCTGCCTGTCGCCTTGCCTGGGCGACCTGGACCCCAACCTCTACCGCCGCCGGCTCGACGAGGTGTTGCGGATGTTCCTCAGCGACGATGCCGCCCGGCCGCTGCTTGACCATGTCGAGCGCCAGATGCACCACGCGGCTTCTGAGCAGCGGTTCGAGCGCGCCGCCGCCCTGCGCCGGCGCCGGCGGCGGCTGGACACCGTGCTCGGGCGCCTCGGCGGAGTGCTCCGCGCCACCCACGCCCAACCTCGCCTGCTGCTCGTCCCCCATCCGAGCCGAGATGAACGCGAAGCGTTTTGGATCGCCGGCGGCCGGCTGGTCGATTCGGGGCCGATCGCCAACGACGACCTCGATCAGCTGGAGCAGCGAACCGCTGCCGCGGCGGCCCGCAGCGGCCGGCTGGGCGAGCTCGGCGCCCACGTGCCGCCTGATGAAGTGGACGAGGTGCGGATCCTCGGCAGCTGGCTGGCCTCGCACCCGGAGACCGCCCAGCTTGTCCTGCATCCGGCCTCGGACCGCGAAGCCTTGGCCGCGTTCCTGGCCGGTGGCGCGTCGACGCCCCGGCTCGGCCTGACCGCGACTGACCGTCCCGGATCAGGGCGCGAACGGGAGCTCGACCACGACCCCGCGGATCTCGTCGGGGCCGACCGCGACGTATGACCCCGGAGGCGCCTCGCGCCGGACCAGAGCCAGCGCGACAGAACCAAGGGCCGGCGACTGGGCCACACTGCCCAGACGGCCCACGGCCCGCCCGCCGAACGTGACCTCGGCTCCAGGCTCGGCCGGCTCCGAGAGGCGAACGCCGCGCAGGTGGCGGTTGGGCTTGCCCCGGTAGAAGAGCCGGGCCACGGTTTCCTGGCCCACATAGCAGCCCTTGGTGAACGACACCGCGCGATGGTTGAGGTCGGCCTCCTGGGGAATCACGGTGTCATCGAGGTCGATCCCGTACCGGGGCCGACCGTGCTCGACGCGCACGCAGTCGGCCACCGTTTCAGAAACCGCGGTCGCTCCGGCCCGCTCGAGCGCGGTCATCAGGGCCGCCGTGTCCTGCGACGCGCAGAGCAGATCGACGCCCAGGTCGGTGCGGATCGCGCGGACTGCGATGCCGGCCACTTCGGCCGCGACGTGCGAGTGCTCACGCTCTGCCAGTCCCGCCAGCTGGGCGGTTGCGTCGGCCCGGGGGCCAAGCAGGGAGACCAGCCCGCGCTCGACCGTGCGCTTGTGCAGCTCGACGTCGTAGCCGAGCTTGAAGCGGCGGATCATGTTGAACAGATCCTGGAGCGCCACGCGCTCGGTGTCCAGTAGGAGCTCCTCACCGGTGTCGAGAATCCGCAAATCTCCCAGCATCTTGCCCTTCGGGGTCAGAAACGCTGCGTAACAGCCCGTTCCCGGGGTCAGCGACTCGACGTCGTTGGAGACCTGGCCCTGGAGGAAACCCTTGGCATCCGAGCCCGCCAGGGCGAGCTTGCCCCGCTCAGATCGATCCAACACGCCGCAGGCGGCGACGATCGCTTCGTACTCGTCGGCTGAGATCTCGAGCGACGCCATCCCGCACAGGATAGGACCTCGACGCGGTCGGAAGCCCAGATCTGAGCTTGCCGAATCCACGATTTAGGCGTACCATAATTCTTGTGACCGCACTCCAGGAAAAGTCTTCCCTGCGCTCGTCCGCGGTTGAGGACTACAGCAAGGCGATCTACACCCTCGAGCGCAGGGGGGGTCGGCCGGTGAGCACCAACGCCCTCGCTGCCCGTCTTGGCGTCACGCCGGCGTCGGCTTCGGGCATGGTCAAGCGCCTCGGGGAGTTCGGACTGGTCACCCATCAGCCCTACCACGGCGTCACCCTGACTGACGCCGGTCAGCGGATCGCGCTGGAGGTGATCCGCCATCACCGGCTGCTCGAGCTGTACCTGGTCGAGAGCCTGGGCGTGCCCTGGGATCGTGTGCACGACGAGGCCGAGGTACTCGAGCACGTGCTCTCTGAGCAGCTGGAGGAGCTGATCGCGGCCAAGCTCGGGGATCCGACCCGCGATCCCCACGGCGACCCCATTCCAACCCGCGATTTGACGATCGAGGAGACCGCCACCGAGAGCCTCCAGAGCCTGCCCGAGGGCGCGTGCGGCATCTTTACCCGCGTCTCGGATTCCGATCCGGCCATGCTCCGCTATCTCGCCGACCGCGGGATCGCTCCGGGCGCGGAACTGGAGGTGGTCGAGCGCCAGCCGTTCGGCGGCCCGCTCTTCGTGCGCATCGGGGTCAGCGTGCATCCGCTCGGCGGCGAGCTCGCACGGGCCATGCGGGTAGAGGTGAGCCGGTGAGCGCGGACCGGGGGCTCGGATGAGGCGCGTCGCCGAGCCTGCCCTGGAGACCGCCACCGTCGACGGGCACGCCCCCACCATCGGCGCCGTGGAGGGGACGCCGCTCGAGCGCCTGCTCGCTCGCGGACGCCTGCGCGCCACGCTGGCAATGTTGGGGCCGGCCTTCGTGGCCGCGGTCGCCTACGTGGACCCTGGCAACTTCGCCACCAATGTCCAGGCCGGGGCGCAGTTCGGCTACAGCCTGCTGTGGGTGGTGCTGCTGGCCAACCTGATGGCGATGCTGATCCAGTACCTGTCGGCCAAGCTCGGCATCGCCTCTGGGCGCAGTCTGCCCGAGCTCTGCCACGAGCGTTTCCCGCGCTGGACCAGTTGGGCATTGTGGGTACAGGCGGAGGTGATGGCGATGGCCACCGACGTGGCGGAGTTCCTCGGGGCGGCGATTGGCCTGAACTTGATTTTCGGCGTGCCTCTGCTGGTGGCAGGGTTCATCACGGCGGCGATCGCCTTTGCGATCCTCGAGCTTCAACGACGGGGCTTTCGCAGCTTCGAGATCGCGATCGCCGCTCTGCTGGGCATCGTCTTCGCCGGCTTTCTCTACCAGACGCTGCGGATCGGACCCTCGGCGAGCGCCAGCCTGCGGGGGCTGATCCCGAGCTTGGGCAGCTCGAGCCAGCTCTACCTCGCGGTCGGAATCGTCGGCGCCACCGTCATGCCCCACGTCATCTACCTGCACTCGGCTCTGACCAAGGGCCGGATGCCCGCGCACAACGACGCCGAGCGCCGCCGGGTGCTGCGCTTCGAGCGTCTCGACGTGCTGATCGCCCTCAGCCTCGCCGGCCTGATCAATCTGGCCATGCTGGCCGCGGCCGCCAAGCTTTTTCACGTTTCCGGCCTCTCGGGCCTGAGCACGATCGAGGGCGCCCACCACCAGCTCGGGCGCCTGGTAGGCGGGGGCGCTGCGCTGGCGTTCGCCGTCGCCCTGCTCGCCTCCGGGGCGTCCTCCTCGAGCGTCGGCACGTATGCGGGCCAGGTAGTGATGGCGGGCTTCATCGGTGTTCGCATCCCGGTCTATGTGCGGCGGGGGGTGACGATGCTGCCGGCGTTGGTGATCCTGGCTATCGGAGTGAGCCCGACCAGCGCGCTCGTCCTCAGCCAGGTCGTGCTCTCGTTCGGGATTCCCTTTGCCGTCATCCCGCTGGTCGTACTGACGGGCCGACGTGACGTCATGGGCGCTCAAGTCAATCGCCGCGTGATCAGCATCTTTGCCTACGCCGTCGCCGCCCTGGTCACGGCCATGAACGGGTTCCTGATCGTCCAAGCGCTGCTGGGCTAGGGGCTAACGCCAGAGCCGGCGGGTACCCTTGCTGGCCATGGCCTCGCTGGCGCAGCAGTTCAATGACACCGTCGCCTCGCTGTCGGACGATTGGACCGATCTCGAGTTCGATCTGCGGATCTTCGACGAGCGCCGCTACGTGGATGCCGCCGTGATGCTAGTCACCGCCAATCCGCAGCCCTATTCCAAGCACGACTGGCACTGGCGCCTGGTCGTCGCCCACCGCTTCGGCCATGGCACTCCCGTGCCCTCGGTCCACCTGGGCCTCAAGCTGCTAGACGACGCCGGTATCGACGGGGAGCTGGTCGTGCGCGAGGTCCGCACCGGACGAGTTGAGGTCACGCAGATGTGGGGGCGTACCGAGTCGGTCCGCCAGGAGTTCAAGCGTCGCCGGGCGCAGTAGTGGTGGCCCGGTCGGTCGCGTTCATCCCCGACCTCCTGTTCGGGTCCAACGTGATCGGCGCGCTACAGGCCGGCGGGCACGATTCGCGCCTGGTCACTGACGCCGCTGAGCTGGAAGTCGCGCTGATCGGCGCCGACGTGCTGATCGTCGACCTGACCGCCGATGCGCAGGCTCGGATCGAGCTCGCGCGCCCGGCGCTGCAAGCACGGTCGCCCAAGACGCTGGCCTTCTTCTCCCACGTCGAGGCCGACGTGCGCGAGGCGGCACAGCAGGCCGGCTTTGATCTCGTGGTGCCGCGGTCGCGGATGGCACGGGCCGCTGCTGCGCTGGTCACCGAGCTGGCCGGCTAGCGGCGGGTGCTAACGCGCCGGCGGCGCAAAGCGCCCCGAGAACATCGCCCTCACGCGCGGGGTCCGGGGCACGATCCCGAAGCGCTTCTCCCACTGCGCCCAGGCCTGCAGGCGCTTTGAGTCAAGGACGCCGACCCGGCCCCGGGGGCCGCGGAAAGCCGGGAGCAGGGTCCGGAGTTCGGCGCTCAGCAGGTGGGGATCAAGGCCCGGAACCAGTGAGCGCAGCGCCTGCTCTCCGGAGCCGGGGTCAGCCAGGACCTGGCGGTAGCCGGCGGTCAGGGCGCTCACGACCGAGCGGGCGAGCTCTGGATGGGTGCGGAGGCTGGCTCGCGTGGCCGCCAGGACCAGCTCGGGGTAGGCGGGGGCGCCGTATTGGTCAACGCGGAAGACATGAAAGCCCGGGCGCCGCCGGCGGATCGTCACCCCTTCGTCGTTCCAGAACGCGGTTGCGGCCGCGACGCGGCCGGCGAGCAGATCGGCGACGGCATTGAAGCCGATCGTGATCGTGTTGACACGTGCCGGATCAGCGCCCGCCCCGGCCACGATCGAGTGCAGGACGGCGGTGTCACTGGGCAGGCCCGTGACCCCGACCGTCCGGCCGGGGAGCTGACCCGGGCTGGCGATGCCCGGCGCAGCGATCACGGCGGCCAGCGGCAGCTGGACGATGGCCATGATTGCGACGATGTCCCGGCCACGGGATCGGGCCAGGGCGAGATCGTGGATGTCGAGGATCGCGAAGTCGGCTCGGCCCGTCTCGAGCAGGCGGATCGATTCCGTGGAGGCCGAGGGTGCGACCACCCGCAGTCGCACCCCGGCGCGGATGTCGTCGCCGCGGGCAAGGGCCTCGTAGATGCCGGCGTGAACTGGATTGGGGGTGAAATCGAGGACCAGGGTGGTCCCGGGAAGGCTGGGTGGCGCCGAGGTCGAACCGCCGCAGCCGGCGAGGCAGACGGCGAGGCACAAGCCGGCGAAAAGGAAACGGCGCATCCGGCGGGCCAGCATAGGCGTCTCCGGCAGCCTCGTAGACTTGCCCGGGATGGGCCGCCGCGTCACGTTCAGCCGAAACTACGCGCTTTCGCTTTCGCGGACCTGTCGCTGCTACTGCAAGTACTGCGCGTTCGCCACCCATCAACCGCACTTGCACGCGCCCGATGCGGTACGGGCGATGCTCGACCGCGCCGCCGGGCGCCACCGTGCCAAGGAGCTGCTGGTCCTGACCGGCGAGGCGCCCGATCACAATCCGCAGGTCGCGCAGCGGCTGGCCGACTTTGGCTTTGCCGACTTCACCGCCTACGTCGTCTGGGTGTGCGAGCAGGCGCTCGAGCGCGGCCTGCTACCTCACACCAATCTGGGCGTGATCCAGCGCGCCGAGCTCGCCGCGCTGCGCGAGGTCACCGCCTCGCAGGGCCTGATGCTCGAATCGGTCTCTGAGCGGCTGATGGAGACCGTCCACGCCGGCTCGCCCAGCAAACACCCGGCGCGCCGCCTGGAGACGATTACCGCCGCGGGTGAGCTGCGGATCCCGTTCACGAGCGGGGTTCTGGTCGGGATCGGCGAGACCGAGGCAGAGCGGATGGCCGCGCTCGCCGCCCTGGCCGGGGTCCACGGGCGCTTTGGCCATCTTCAGGAGGTGATCCTCCAGAACTTCGTGCCCCACCAGAGCTACTACGGCCGCGAGCCGGCCGAGATCGCCGGGGCAGCCGCCGCTGAGTACTGGCGCACCGGGGTGGGCCAGGGACCGGAGCGGGTGGCACCGAAGTGGGCGTGCCCGGTAAGCGTGCAGGACATGAAGCGGTTGATCGGCGAGACCCGCCGGCTGATGCCAGACATCGGCATCCAGGTCCCACCGAATCTGGCCGACTGGTGGCCGGAGCTCGTGCGAGCCGGCGCGACCGACTTGGGGGGGCTGAGCGCCAACGGCGACCATATTTCCCCCGAGCATCCGTTCCCGTCTCCGACCCAGGTCCGTCAGCGCCTGGCCGAGGATGGCTTCGCGGTCTCCGAGCGCCTGTGCGTGTACCCGGAGTACATCGATTCCGAGTGGATCTCCGCTCCCGTCATGGATGTGATCAAGGCCCGCTACTGGTCGTTCATCCCCCGGCGCGGGAGCGGACGGCGACGCGAGCTCGACCTCGACGCCAAGGCGGCGCCCCGCGCGGTGGAGCGTGCCTGTGACGGGCGAGCGCTGAGTGCCGAGGAGCTGACCGCGCTGTTCGCCGAGCAGCGCCCCGAGGTCATCGAGGACATGCGGGTGGCCGCCGACGAGCTGCGTCGTCGCCTGGCCGGTGACACCGTCACCTTCGTCGTGAACCGCAACATCAACGTCTCCAACGTGTGCGTGGTCGGCTGTGCCTTCTGTGGCTTTGGCCAGTCCCGGCGCTCGCCCGATGCCTACGAGCACTCCCAGGCCGAGTTCGCCCAGCGCGTGGAGGCAGCGATCGCGGCGGGGGCGACTGAGCTCTGCATCCAGTCGGGCATCCACCCCGACTGGGGGCTCGAGGACTACCTGGGTTGGCTGCGCTTCGCCAAGGGCCTGGCCCCTGAGCTTCACCTCCACGCCTACTCGCCGATGGAGGTCTCGCACATGTGCGAGGTCAGCGGTCTCGCCCCCCGAGAGGTGTTCTCGCGCCTGCGCGAGGCCGGCTTGGGGTCCACGCCGGGAACCGCGGCCGAGGTCCTGCACGACGGCGTCCGCGAGCGCATATCCCCCAACAAGCTCCCGGTGACCCGCTGGGTGGAGATCATCGAGGCGTCGCACGCCGAGGGGATTCGCTCCACGGCGACGGTCATGTTCGGTCACATCGAAGAGCCGTGGGAGCTGGCCGAGCACATGCGGGTGGTGCGCGAACTGCAGGAGCGCACCGGCGGGTTTACCGAGTTCGTGCCGCTGTCCTTCATCCCCTTCCACACCCTGCTCGGCCGCACCCACGGCGTGCAGGAGATTTCCCGCGAGGAGAACCTCAAGCACACCGCTGCCTTCCGCCTGGCGTTGGGCGACACGGTCACCAACCTCCAGGCCAGCTGGGTCAAGATGGGCCTGGACACGGCCACCGAAGCGCTGCGCTGGGGGGTCAACGATCTCGGCGGTACCCTGATGGAGGAGTCGATCTCGCGGATGGCTGGGAGTTATCACGGAGTGCGCCTGGAGCCCGAGGAGCTGATCGCCGCCGCGCATCGGGCCGGCCGCCCCGCAGCCGAGCGGACCACCGGCTACGAGCTGCGGCGCCGCTTCGAGGTGCCGGTGTCGGTGTGACCCTTCCCCGGGTGTGCGCGTGAGCGTCGAGCGCCCGCCCTCACTGTTCGCGGGCGTCGAGCCGCTCGAGGTGTTCGTCGAGCTGCTGGCCGAGCTCGATAACGACACGAGCTCGACGGAGTTCTATGACCGGATCTGCGAGGCGATCTGCCGGCTGACCACGATGCGCCGGGCGGCGATCTTCATGGCCGACGCAGGCCGGCGCCGGGTCCGCGCCGTCGGCTCCCACGGAACCTCGTTCGAACAGCTGGCCACGCTGGAGCCGACCCCGACGCTCGTCTCGACGCCGATCGCCCAGCGCGCCCTGCTCCAGGACGAGGTGGTGGTCGTCGCGGAGGGCATCGAGGACGAGGTGCCTCCCGAGTACGCGCGACTGCTCGGAATCACGACCTTGGTCTGCACCCCCCTGAGCGCCGCCGGTCGTGCCTACGGGGTCATCTGCGCCGACCGGGGCGGTGGCCGCTTTGAGCTCTCAGACGGCGAGCGCCACCTGCTTTGGACGCTCGGCAAGACGGCGGCCCTGGTCGCCACCGCTCGCAACGCAACCCGTCAGCAGGAGCGCAACCAGCGGCTCGGCGAGCGGCTCGAGCTGGCCCGCGAGATCCACGAGCGGGTGATGCAGCGCCTGTTCGGGGTCTCGCTCGCGCTCAGCGCCGAGCGTTCCTTCGACGAGGACGAGCGCGAGCGCTGCCGGCTCGAGATGCAGGAGGCGCTGAGCGATCTGCGCAGCGCGCTGGAGCGCCCGCTGGCCGTCCTTCCCCAGGAGACCGGGACCACGCTCGCCGTCGAGCTCGAACGGGTGGTGGCGGCGCCCGGGCCGCCGATCGAGGTCCACTGGGAGCCCGGGGTGACGGTCCCGGCCGATGTCGAGCCGCTGGCCCAATCCGTACTTGCCGAAGCGTTGCGCAATGTCGGCAAGCACGCGACGCCGACCCGGGTCGAGGTCCGCGTGGCCGGTGACGCTGACACCTTTACGCTCGAGCTGCACAACGACGGGGTCGCTCCGGGCGCGCGCGGAGCGGGGATGGGTCTGCGGCTGGCCGCCTTCGAGGCTCTCCAACACGGCGGCGTGGTCGACTTCGGATCCCCGGAGGCCGGCCGGTGGCGAGTGCGGCTGGTGGTGCCGCGGGCGCCGGGTCGCGCATGAGCCCGGCGGCGGCGTCACAGCGCAAGCTGCGTGTGCTGGTCGTCGACGACCACGATGTTGTGCACTGGGGCTTCCGCGTCCTGCTGGGCGAGCAGCCGTGGGTGGAACGCTGTTTGGCGGCGCGGACGGGGGCCGAGGCGCTAAAGCTGCTGCAGACGTTCACCGCCGACGTGGCCCTCGTCGATCTGTTCCTGGTCGGCGAGTCGGGGGCCGACGTCTGTGCCTCGATCCGCCGAGAGTCGCCAGGCACGCGCGTGCTGTTGATCTCCGGCGCGGGGCGAATGTCCCCGGCAGCGGCCCGGGCGGCCGGTGCCTCGGGCTTTGTCTCGAAGGACTGGGAGGCGAGGGAGGTGGCAAGGGCGGTGCGCGCGGTCGGCCTCGGGATGACCATGTTCGCGCCCACTTCCGAGCAGCCGGCGCCGCTGCTCTCCGAGCGCGAGCGCGAGGTACTCGACCTGATCGCGGGGGGCTCGACCAACCGCGAGATCGCCGGGCGCTTGTTCCTCTCCCCGCATACCGTCAAGGAGCACACCAGCGCCCTGTACCGAAAGCTCGGTGCGCGCAACCGCGCCGAGGCGGTGCAGCGGGCCCAGCGAGTCGGGCTGCTGGGTTAGCTGGGCCGTGCGCCCCGACGGCGTCAGCGGCGGCGCATGACGCGCTCGATCACCGGCAGCTTGAGCGCATGGGGGAGGTAGCGCGCGGCCAGCATCGCCGTGCGGACCTGGAGTCCGGGGACCACGACGCGGCGGCCGTCCTCCAGTCCCTTGACCCCGGCCGCAGCGGTCTCCTCGGGGGTTACCCAGACCGGGCCGGGCACGGCCTTCTCAAACCTGTGGCCGCCGGCCTCCCAGCCGGCGGCGTCCCAGAACTCGGTCGACACCGGACCTGGGGCAAGCGCAGTCACCGTCACCCCCGCGCCGTGCACCTCCTGGTGCAGGGCCTCGGAGAAGTTGAGCACGTAGGCCTTGGCCGCTGAGTAGCCGGCCGAATAGGGCAGGGGCTGCATGCCGGCGGTGGAGGCGACGTTGAGGATCGCGCCGCGCCGGCGGCGGACCATCTCGGGCAGGAAGGCCGAGGTCAGCGCGACCACAGCCTCGACCAGGACCCGCACCTGCTCGAGCTCGCGCGCGGGGTCGGCGTCGGCGAAGGCGCCGCCGGTGGCAAAGCCGGCGTTGTTGACCAGGACCTCCACGTTGAGTCCGAGCGCGGCGACCCGACCGGGGAGACGCTGGCGCGAGGCCGCCTTGGCCAGGTCACAGCCGAGCGTCTGGGCGCGCACGCCATGGCTGCCGGCCAGCTCCCGGGCGAGCTCGTCCAAGCGGTCCTTGCGGCGGGCGACGAGGACAAGGTTGTGGCTGCGCGCGGCGAGCTCCCGGGCGATCGCGGCGCCGATGCCGGCCGACGCGCCCGTGATCAAGGCGGCGCTGGACGCGGATGGGGCGGGAAGGCTCACGAGCGCGCAGCCTACCGGCCTCCCCCCGAACGGGGGGAACTCCGTGGCCACCGCGTATCTCAATCACACGCGCGGCGTAGGTTGCGACAAACCGATGAGCACCGCTACCGCGATCCTGTTCCCCGGCCAGGGGAGCCAGACGGCTGACATGCGCGAGGTCGTCGCGCGCGAGCGGCCGGACCTTCTCGAGGCCGTCGTCGCTGCCGTCGGCGAGGACCCGTTTGCACGCGCCGGCGACGGGACCCAGTTCGCCCAGCCCGCCATCTTCTGCGCCAGCCTGGCCGGCTGGCACGCCCTGGGCCGGCCGGCAGGGGAGTTCATGGCCGGGCACTCCCTGGGCGAGCTGGCCGCGCTGGTCGCCGCCGGGGCGCTCGCCGAACCCGATGGGGTGAAGCTGGTCGCGCTGCGAGGTCGCCTGATGGATGAGGCAGGCCGCCGGGCCGGTGACGGCGGCATGGTGGCGGTGCTCGGTGCCGGTGCCGCGGAGCACGCCCTCGAGGTCGCGCTGGCCCATGACCTGGTGGTCGCCAACGACAACTCTCCTCAACAGGTGGTCCTCTCCGGCGCCCGCCTCGAGCTGCCCGCTGCCGTGCAGCACGCCAAGGACCTGGGCCTGAGGGCGATGCAGCTCGACGTGACCGGCGCCTTTCACTCGCCGATGATGGCCTCGGCGGTGCCCGAGTTCGCCGCCGCGCTCGCCGCCACCGAGTTCTCGACCCCGGTGGTCACGGTGCTGTCTGCGGTGACCGCGCGCGCCTTCGAGGACCCGGTCCGCGAGCTCACCGACGCGCTGACCATGCCGGTCCGCTGGCGCGAGACGATGCTCGCCCTGCACGAGCTCGGAGCCGGACGCTTTGTCGAGGTCGGTCCCGGCCGGGTGCTCACCGGGCTGGCCAAGCGCACGCTGTCTGACGTGGAGCTCGTCAATGCTTGAAACCAGGACCGCAGATGCCCACGATCATCTCGCCCCCGCACGGGTTGACGTGCGCCCGGCGGCCATTCTCAGCGTCGCCACCGAGCTGCCCGCCGGCCGCCTCACCAACGCCGAGCTCGCCGCTCGCCTGGGGATCACCGAGGACTGGATCGTGTCGCGGACTGGGATCCGGGAGCGCCGCCGGGCCGAGCCCGGCGAGCGGCTCAGCGATTACGCCGCCCGCGTCGGCACGGCCGCCCTAGCCCGGGCTGGCGTGGCCGCCGCCGAGCTTGACCTGGTCATCGTCGCCACCATGACCCAGGACGAGCTGACGCCCAACACCGCTCCGATCGTCGCCCACGCGATCGGTGCCCAGCGTGCCGGCGTATTCGACGTGGGAGCCGCCTGCAGCGCCTTCCTGGTCGGACTCTCCCAGGGCACGGCGCAGATCGAGTGCGGCCGCGCCGAGCACGTCCTCCTGATCGGCGCTGACTTCATCACCCGGATCACCGACTACGACGATCGCCGCACGGCACCTTTGTTCGCCGATGCGGCCGGGGCCGTGGTGCTCGGCCCGGGCGGCGGCGAGCGGGGCACGGTGGGACCGATCGTGCTCGGCGCCGACGGCTCCCACGCCCACACGATCAACGCCAGCGTGAGCGAGCGCAAGCTGCGCATGGACGGACCCGAGGTCTTCCGGCACGCCGTCGCGCGTATGAGCCAGGTGACCCTTGACGCCGTCGCCCAGGCCGGACTCACCGTCGCCGACATCGACCTGTTCGTCTACCACCAGGCCAACGCTCGTATCACTCGCGCGCTCGGCGAGCGGCTGGGTCTGCCCGCCGCGCGCGTCGTCGACTGCATCGAGGGCCTCGGCAACGCGTCGGCGGCCACGCTGCCGGTGGCGCTCGCCGCCGCCGAGGCCGACGGACGCTTGCGCCCCGGAGCCCGGGTGTTGCTCAGCGCGTTCGGCGCCGGCTTCACCTGGGGGGGCGGCGTGATCGAATGGGGTGGGAGTGCCTGAGATTCGCGAACAGGGCTGTGCGCTGGTAACCGGCGCCTCGCGAGGGATCGGAGCCGCGATCGCGCGCGCCGTGTCCGCGGAAGGGTGGCCGGTAGGGATTGGCTATCGCGCAGATCAGGCCGCCGCCGACGCCGTGGTCGCCGAGATCGAGGCGGCCGGTGGACGTGCGCTGGCCGTGGCCGGGGACATCGCGGACCTGGCGGTCGCCGATCAGCTATTCGGCACCCTGGAGAAACAGTTCGAGACTCCGGTCCTGGTGCTGGTCAACAACGCCGGGATCACTGCCGACGATCTCACTCCCTCGCTCGGCGACGACGCGTGGCAGCGGGTCATCGACACGGATCTCAGCGCTGCCTTCCGTCTCATCCGGCGGGCGCTGAAGCCGATGCTGCGCGCCCGCACCGGACGGATTGTCAACATCGCTTCGATTAGCGGGCTGCGGGCCAATCCCGGCCAGGCCAATTACTCCGCCGCCAAGGCCGGCCTGATTGCCCTGACCAAGACGGCGGCGATCGAGGTGGCCCGCCGCGGGATCACCATCAACGCCGTGGCGCCCGGCGTGATCGAGACCGACATGACCTCAGAGTTGGCGTCTGACCTGCTCGCTCACGTGCCGGCGCGCCGGATGGGAACGCCGGACGAGGTCGCAGCGTGCGTACGCTTTCTCATCTCCGATGCCGCGAGCTACGTGACCGGCGCCGTGCTGAGCGTCGATGGTGGCCTGGCGGCATGAACCCACGAAATGGATAGGAGCAACCAATGTCAGTGACAACCGAGCAGGTCGAAGCTCGAGTGGCCGAGACCCTCGCGAGCTTTGGCCCCGAGCAGGACCAGATCACCCGGACTGCGACCTTCGAAGAACTCGACATCGACTCACTTGACCTGGTCGAGCTTGCCCAAGTGGTCGAGGATGAGTACGGCGTCGTTCTCAAGGGTGAGGACATGAAGCAGCTCAAGACGGTGGGCGACGCCATTGACCTGATCGTCGAGCGGGCCGCGTAATGACCGGCCGGCTGGACAGACGCAAGGTCGTCGTCACCGGATTGGGCGCCGTGACCCCGCTCGGGGTCGGCGCCGCCACCCTGCACGAGCGCTGGGCGCAAGGGGTGTGCGGGATCGCCGACGGTTCCGGGGCGTGCCGCGATTACGAGGCCAAGGACTACCTCTCGGTCAAGGAGGCGCGCCGCCTGGACCGCTTCGCCCAGTTCGCCGTTATCGCTTCCTCAGAGGCCGTGGCCCAGGCTGGATGGGACGGCGAGCCGCCGTATGACCCGCTGCGGCTCGGGTGCGTGATCGCCACCGGAATCGGCGGAATCGACACCGTCGAGACCCAGCACGACGTAATGCGTGACCGAGGGGCCAAGATGGTCTCCCCGCTGGGGATTCCGCAGTACATGCCCAACGCGGCCGCGGCCGCGGTGTCGATGAAGCACGCACTGCGTGGTCAGAGCTATGGCGTCGTCTCGGCCTGCGCGAGCGGTGGCCACGCCCTCGGCTCGGGCGTGCGAATGATCCAATATGGCGATGCCGACGCGGTGGTGTGCGGCGGCGCCGAGGCGACGCTGACCGAGTTCGGGTTTGCCTGTTTCAACTCCATGCAGGCGCTCTCGCCCACCGGCATCTCCCGGCCCTTCGATCTGCGTCGCGATGGCTTCGTGATGGGCGAGGGAGCGGGCATGGTCGTGCTCGAGGAGGCCGAAGCGGCTGCCGCCCGCGGCGCCACCGTGCTCGGGGAGGTGGCGGGGTACGGCTCGACCTCGGACGCCTTCCACCTGACCGCGCCCGAGCCGACCGGTGCAGCCGCCTCGCGGGCGATCGAGCTCGCCCTCACCGACGCGGGGGCAACTCCCGCCGACGTCGACTACGTCAACGCCCACGGGACCTCGACCCAGCTCAACGACGCCGCCGAGACGGCGGCGCTCAAGCGCGCCCTGGGTGAGGACGCCCGCCGGGTGCCGATCTCCTCCACCAAGTCGGCGATCGGGCATCTGCTCGGCGCCGCCGGGGCTGTCGAGGCGGTAGCCACGCTGCGGACTCTGATCACGGGCGTGATCGCCCCGACGCTCGGCTACGAGGTCCCCGATCCCGAGCTCGACCTCGACTATGTGCCGGGGGAGGCGCGGCCGTTGATCACCGGCAACGGGCATCCGCCCCTGGCTATCTCCAACTCGTTCGCATTCGGCGGTCACAACGTCGCCCTGGCCTTCCGGGGAGCGCCGAAGTGAGCGCCACCGCGCTCGCCAGCTCGGGTCAGCGCCTGGATCCGCTGCAGCGCTTGGAGGCACTCTGTGACCCAGGCAGCCTGCGGGTCCTGCGCTCGCGGGTGCGCTCGGCCCGGCTCGGTGACCGTGCGGCGGCCGGCGACGGGGTGGTGGGCGCCACCGGCAGCGTGGCGGGACGCCCGATCGCGTGCTACGCCCAGGACGGAGCGTTCTTTGGCGGCTCGCTGGGTGAGCGCCACGCCGACACGATCGTCCGCCTGCTCGGCATGGCCGATCGAGCCGGAATGCCGGTGGTGTCCTTCGTCGAGTCAGGTGGCGCTCGCATGCAGGAGGGGACCGCTGCCCTGGCCGGGTACGGACGCATCTTCCGCCACACCGTCGCCCTGACCGGGCGGGTGCCACAGATCTCGGTCGTGTCCGGCGCATCGGCCGGCGGCGGGGCATATTCGCCGGCGCTGACCGATCTGATCGTGATGACCCAGGACGCCGCCATGTTCCTCACCGGCCCCGGGGTCGTGCGCGAAGCCCTGGGCGAGGAGATCGACGCCGCGGGGCTCGGTGGCCCGTCGGTGCACGAGCGCAACGGCGTTTGCCATCTCGTCGAGCGTGACGAGGCCAGCGCCGCCACCCGCGTGCGGGAGCTCCTTGGCTACCTGCCCTCGCTGGCCGGCTCGCCACCGCCCCGCGTTGCCTCGCTCGAGCCCGAGCACCCTGACCCGGGGTCGTTCGTGCCCGCAGCTGCCCGTAGCGCCTACGACATCCGCGACGCCCTGGGCGCGATCATCGACCATGGCTCGCTTCAGGAGCTGTGCCCTCGTTGGGCGCGCAACCTGGTCACCGCCCTGGCTCGGATCGACGGCCGTCCGGTCGCGATCGTGGCCAACCAGCCTCGCTATCTCGGCGGTGTCCTCGACGCCGAGGGCTCGGAGAAGGCGGCCCGGTTTGTCAACTTCGCCAACTCGTTCGGTGTGCCGCTGATCGCGATCGTCGATACGCCCGGCTTCATGCCCGGCTCGCGCCAGGAGCAGGCCGGGGTCATCCGATACGGCGCCGGGCTCGTTCGGGCGTTCGCCGCCGCGACGGTGCCCAAGCTGACCGTCGTCCTGAGGAAATCGTATGGCGGCGCCTACATCACGATGAACTCACGTGATCTGGGTGCCGACCTCGTCCTGGCCTGGCCCGGAGCCGAGCTCGGCATCATGAGCGCGCGCGGCGCCGTCGGGATCGTCAACCGCCGCGAGCTCCGTGTTGCCGGCGATCTCGACCTGGAACGAGACCGCCTCGCCGATCTCTACGCCCGCGAGCACCTGCGCGCTGAGACCGCCGCGGCCGAAGGCTTCATCGACGAGATCATCGAGCCGGCGCAGACCCGTGACCGGCTCGCTGCCGCACTGGACGCTTTCTGTGCTCCGGCGGGTGGCGAGCGGTGATCCTGGCCGGCAAGCGCCTGCTGATCACCGGGGTCATCACCAAGGATTCGATCGCCTTCCACGTCGCCGAGCAGGCCCAGAAGGAGGGCGCCGAAGTGCTCCTGACCAGCTTTGGCCGCGTGCGCCGGATGACCGAGCGGGCTGCCCAACGGCTTCCGACGCCAGTCGATGTCCTCGAGCTTGACGTCAATCGCGACGAAGACCTGGCCGCGCTGACCGACTCGTTGCGCGAGCGCTGGGGCACCGTTGACGGAGCGCTTCACGCGATCGCCTTCGCGCCCCAGGACGCCCTCGGGGGTGCCTTCATGACCGCGCCCGCGGAAAGCGCGATGGCTGCCTTCCAGACCAGCGCCTTCTCGCTCAAAGCGCTGGGCGGCGCGCTGGCCCCGCTGATGCCGTCAGGGTCGGGAATTGTCGGTCTGGACTTCGACGCCAGCGTGGCGTGGCCGATCTACGACTGGATGGGAGTCGCCAAGGCGGCGCTGGAGTCGGTCTCGCGCTATCTGGCCCGTGACCTCGGGCCGGCCGGCATCCGCGTCAACCTGGTGTCCGCCGGGCCCCTGGGCACGGTGGCGGCACGTGGCATCCCCGGGTTTGAGCGTCTAGCCGAGCTGTGGCGCGCCCAGGCGCCGCTCGGCTGGAACGTCGAGGATCCCAGGCCCGTGGCCAGGGCGATCTGCTGGCTGCTGTCGGAGTACGCCCAGGGAATCAGCGGCGAGATCGTGCATGTCGACGGGGGCTTTCACGCCGTCGGCGCTCCCGCGAGTGGGCTAGCGGCCGCACCCGAGTAAGCCCGGGCTCAGCGGAATAGATCCTCGCCGCTCGCGCGCAGCAGTCCGCGGGCGCCCGGGCCGTCCTGCACCGTCACGTGCCGTCCGGCCCCGCCGACCAGAACGGCAGGCTGCATCGAGTCCTTGGTCCGGGTCAGATCGGCGGCGGCGGCGATCTCGTCGGCCACGGCGATCCACGTGGCGCGCAGCTCGCGCCCGGCGGCGTCCTGGTGCCCGCGCCAGTCATCCAGCGGCTCCAGCCCGGCGCACCCGATCGCCACGTCGGTCTGGCCGTGGCGCCAAGCCCGGCCGAAGGAGTCGGTGATCAACACGGCGGGGGCGACCCCGCATAGCTCGGAGAGACGACGGCGCAGCCGGCGGGCCGAAGCGTCGGGATCGGTGGGGAGAAGGATGACCGTCTCGACCTCGGGGGCGTTGGAGGCATCAACGCCGGCGTTGGCACACACGAAGCCGTGGTGGGTGACGGCGATCAGCACCCCACGTTCGGCGCGGCGGACCTCGCGGGACTCGTCCAGGATGACCTGGACGTGACGCGGATCCTTGTCGAGCTTGACGGCCAGGCGTTGCGCCGCGGGGCTGGGCTGCACGCCGGACAGGGCCCGGGTCTGCCCCTCTGCCTTGGAGACGACCTTGTGGGCGAGGACGAGAACGTCGGTGGCAGCGGGGGAGCCCGATGGCATCGCCTCCGCCAGGCGGGCGGCGAGGTCGTCGCCGGCCTCGATCTCGGGGATCCCGGTCAGCGCCCGAGCGCAGATCACAATGGTGCCTGGATTCTCGCCCACTGCGCGAGCATCCCCCGCGTGTGCGCGGCGCCGCCGTGGCCACGGCTGAGCGCGTCCTGGATGGCGAGCAGATCCTCAGGCGTATCGAGGTCGAGGGCCAGGGTCGGCACGGTCACCGTGGCCGCGGGTATCCCGGCCGCACGGGCTTTCTGCTCGTGCCGGGCCCGGCTGAGGGGGCCGAAGCCCGGCCTGAGCGCGTCAGGCGGGGAGAGGAGCAGGGCGTTGGTCCCGGTGCCGTGGCGGTCGGTCACGATCACCACCGAGCGCGGGTCCGCGTGCTCGGTGATCAGCGCGTCAAGCTCACCGGGATCCAGCAGCGGAGTGTCGCCAGGGATGAGCAGGACGCGCGTCGCACCCAGTTCGATCGCGCGAGCGATTCCGCGATTCGCGGCCTGGTTGTGCCCGCGCTGATCGTCCTCGACCACCACGGCGCCGTAGCCCTCGGCGATGCGCTGAGCACCGTGGTCGCGGGAGACGACCAGCACACGCTCGATCTGCGTGGCCCGGCGCAGGGCGACGAGGACGTCGGAGAACATCGCCTGGACCAGGGCGGCGCGGGGGGAGGGGCCGAGGGCGTCGCGAAGCCGCTGCTTGGCCTGGTCAAAGGTCTTGATCGGGAGGATGGCGATGGTCAAAGGTCTTGATTGCGAGGATGGCGATGGGGTTGGACACGGCGCGGGTCAGGCGAGCCCGAGGGCGAAGGCGAGCGTCACCTCGGCTACCTGACGGCGGGCCTCGGGCGTGTCCATCAACACGCTGGTCTCCAGCACCGGCAGCTCAGGCGTGCGCTGATCGGCGACCAGGCCGTCGAGCAGCTCCGTGTAGGCGGCAACGATCCCGTCACTTGACACCGGCCACCCGGCGGCGCGCATGAAGGCTGCGGTCGGACCCTTGACCACTTCATCCTGCACCAGCGGGCTGACCGCGACCACCGGGGCGGGGCTGTCCGCGAGGGCTTGCTTCATCCCGGGGAGAGCCAGAATCGGACCGATCGAGATCACCGGGTTTGACGGGCCGAGCACGATCGCCCGCGCGCCGGCCAGCGCCGCCAGCGCCTCGGGTGTCGCCGCAGCCGCCCGAGCACCGCGGAAGTCGACATCGCGCACCTCGCCCTGTCCCCGGTGGCGGATCAGGAACTCCTGCAGGGGCCACCACCGCCCGTCGGCCATCACGCGGGTCCGGACCGGGCGGTCGGTCATCGGTAGCACGGTGGCATCGATCTCGAGGGCGGCGGTCAGGGCGGCCTGTGCGTCGGTCAAACGGGCCCCCGCATCAAGCCGCCGCCGGCGCTCGAGGCCGATGGCCAGATCACGGTCTCCGAGGTTGAACCACACCTCGACCCCGAGCTCGCGCAACCCGTCCATAACGTGGAAAGTGTCCCCCTCCAGCCCCCAGCCCCGGGCGTCGATCCGATCCGCGAGCCAGAAAGAGATCAGGTCCGGGTCGGGTGACACGTGGGCGCCGTAGATCTCGATGTCATCGCCGGTATTGGCGATCACGGTCAGCTCGCCGGGCCCGACCACGTCGAGCATGCCCCGGGCCAGCTTGGCGCCGCCAGTCCCGCCGGACAGCAGCACCACCGATCCCGGACTCACCGGTTCAGACCGGTGACGCGGATCCCGGCATGCGCCTTGTTGCGCACGTTGATCGAGATCAGCAGCGGCGTCAGCTGCTCGACGATGCGGGCCATCTCCAGCGGCCCGCAATTGACCGCCCGCAGACCGTCGACCCGCTCGACGAGCTCGGCCAGCTTGGCCTTGTCGGCGCGCCGGTCACCGCAGATCAGCACGTCCTCGTCGAGGTCGTGCTCGAGGTCGGTGAGCAGCGTGGCGCTGACGGTGTGAAAGGCCGAGATAACGGTCACCCCGTCGGGCACCATCTCCTGGGCCTGCTGGGCGGCGGAGCCCTGCCACACGCCGAGGGTCCGCGTCGCCTTACCACTCACGGCAGCCGCCAGTGGCACGGTCGCGTCGATGACAAGCTGCCCCGGCTTCAGAGCCTGTTTGAGGTTGGTGAGGGTCTCGGACTGGGAACGAAACGGGACGCTGAGGATCACCAGTTCGATGTCGGCAACCGCCGTCGCGTTCTCGCGGCCTGCGAAAGAGCCATCGGGGACGAGCGCCGCGGCCCGCGCGGCCGCCTCCTGAGCCCGTCCGCGATCCCGGGAGCCGATCACAACCGAGACGCCGGCGCGGCCGAAGCGGACCGCCAGGCCGAAACCAAGCGCGCCGGTGCCGCCTACGATGCAGACAGGGCCTGACACTGTGCGTGCAGTCTATGGACGCGGCGCGCCATATAGTCCGCCCGCGGTGCGCGCCCGGTTCGTCCTTTCTCTGCTCGTGGTGGCGCTGGGCGGGACCGTGCCGCTGGCGCTGGGCGGGACCGTGCCGCTGGCACTGGGCGGGACCGTGCCGCTGGCCGTAGCGGCCGGCGCTGGGCCCCGGCCGCTCGCCGTGCGGTCCGCCTCCCTCACCCAGGATGGGCAGCAGGTGGTGTGGAAATTGAGCCTCACCGCTCCGTTCTCGCCCGGGGCACTGAAGGCGGCGGCCCGCTCGCTCTGCCTGCTGCTCGAAAGTCACAGCACCGGCACGGTCTCGGGCCGGCTGTGCCTGATCGGTCCCCGCGCCGCAGCCGGCGGCGCGCGGCTCACCTACCAGACGGTCACCCGAGCCGGGTTGGGCCGGGCAAGCGTCATCGCCGCGACCATCACCCCGGACGGCGCACGTGGCCTCACCGCGTCCTTTGACCCCACTGCCTTTGGCCTGCGCTATGCGCCACTGCGCTGGCAGGTCCTCAGCACGCTGCGATCGCCACCGTGCACGCTGGCGACGCCCGGCGCCCATGCTTGCGTGAATCTGTTTCCCGCGCGTCCCGCGTCCACGCTTCTGCACCCGCCGCAGCTGGTCGGCTGCGTGGACAGCGGCACCCCGTTCGTCAGTCACGGCCCGAGCACCGGGCACATGATCGCGCTCACCTTCGATGACGGACCGTGGTACCAGACGGCCCAGTTCCTCACCTTGTTGGAGCGCTACCGCGTGCCCGCCACCTTTTTCGAGGTCGGCCGGCATGTCGCCGGCTTCGGGCAGGGGGGCGCGATCGAACGCCGGATGCTCGCCGATGGCGACATGATCGGCGACCACACGTGGAACCACGCCAACGTGTTGGCCGGCGGTCCGTTCGCGGCCGGGGAGATCAGCGCAACCGCGGCCGCGATCAAGCAGGCCACCCATGGCTTCACGCCCTGCCTGTTCCGTGCGCCTTATGGCGCGGTGGGCGGCGGACTGCTGACGACCGCGACGTCCCTGGGCTTCAAGACCATCCAGTGGGACATCGACCCCCGCGATTGGGCCATGCCCGGCGTCGGCGCGATCTACGGCAACGTGATCGCCAACGCCCACCCGGGAGCGATCATTCTTCAGCACGATGGGGGTGGGGACCGGGGGCAGACCCTGGCCGCGCTGCCCCAGGAGATCACGGCGCTCGAGGCCCGGGGCTATCAGTTCGTGACGATCACGCAGCTGTTGGGGATGAAGCTGCTCTACCGCTAGCCGCGGCTTCCAGGTCGGCGTCGATCGCGTCGACCACTGTCAGCACCAGCTCCAGCATCCGGTCGATCGCCTCGTCGGCGAGCCCGCCGGGAAGATCAGAGGGGAGATGGGAGCGGGGGACCAGACCCCGCTTGTCAAGGTTGCCGACCGTGATCGCGGGCAGCCGGGCGAGACGCGCCGGAAAAGCCGGCGAGACCCCGCGGCCCCGGTGGGGGCGCGCAGCCAGCACCGTCCCAGGCCCGACCGCGGCGGCGACGACGCCGGCCAGGCGGGGCGTAAAGCGCAGCGGCAGCATCGTCCCGTCGCTGGTCCACCAGCACGGGTCACCCGCGCCGCTGGCAGCGATGCCGATCACGATCGTGCCGGCGGCGCCGCGCTCGCGACGCCTTGCGCGCAGATACCGCGCCAGGCCCATCATCGAGCCGTCGCTGGCCCCCTGGAGCACGACCTCGACCTCGAGATTGCGCGGCGGGGAGACATCGAGCGCGCGCGCGAGCGCGAGCGCGAGCGCGACCCCGCTGGCGTTGTCACCGGCGCCCGGGCCGAACTCGGAGCTGGCCAGCTCGAGCAGCAGGGCAAGGGTGAGGACCAGGCCCGCGGTCGGAATCAGCTGGGCGACGGCCAGACCCTGGCTGGTGGCGCCACCGTCGCGGGCAACGGCGATGGCCAGCAGCCAGACGAAGCCGATCGCCAACCATGCCTGCCACCCAAGGGAGGCGGTGCCGAGGGCGGCGCGCAAGCGGGCGGCGGGGATGCGCAGAGCGGGCCGGTGCACGAGGCCCATCCGGCCCGCGTCGTAGTTGGCGGTCACGATCAGGCGCACGGGACGGTTGGCGCCCGGCGGAGCACTGACCACGTTCTGGCTGGCGTGCTCAAAGGTCAGGCGGCGTCCGAGGGAGACGCCGGTCACTGCGTCGAGGGTAAGGGAGAGCGCGGCGAGCAGGATCAGCGCGCCACCCACCTTGGGCGACGCCACCGAGACGAGACTGCCGGCCAGGGCGAGCGCGGTATGCCAAGCGTGGGCGAGGGCCCAGTTGGGTCGCGACCAGAACGTTTCCAGAACTGCGTCGCGCGAGCCGGTTTGGAGCTCGCGACTGAGCCATGCCGCAGCCCGCCGCTCGCTGTCGGTTCCCGCGCCGCGCCCCTCGAACCCGGTGAGGGCGGCGACTGTGTCGGCGGCACCCATGCCCCGGGCATCATCCCAGGCCGTGGTCGGGCATGAGCCGCTGGCCGGGATCATCGTGTAGAACGCATGGCGATGAGCGATCCCGCCTTGGAGTCCGAACTGCTGGCCGTGGCCCGCGAGGCCGCCCGCGCGTCGGCCGCGGAGCTGATGCCCCGCTTCGGCCGGGTCAAGCACGAGATCCAGTCCAAGAGCAGCCCCACTGATCTTGTCTCCGAGGCCGACGTAACCGCCGAGGAGGCGATTCGCCGCGTGCTCGGCACGCTCAGGCCCGCGGACGCGATCCTCGGCGAGGAGGGCGGCGAGACCGGTAACGGGGATCTGCGCTGGGTCATCGATCCCCTCGACGGGACCACCAACTACCTGTTCGGGGTACCCCAGTTCGCGGTCAGCGTGGCGTGCGAGGACGCCACCGGCGTGCTCGCCGGTGTCGTGCTCGATCCGGTCCGAGATGAGTGCTTTTCGGCCACCCGCTCGGGCCCGGCCGAGCTCGATGGCGCGCGGCTGAAGGTCGCGCTGCGTGATGATCTGGCCACGGCGCTGATCGCCACCGGGTTCGGCTACGAGAGCCACGTTCGGGCTCGCCAGGCCGAGGCTCTCACCCGGTTGCTGCCTAGAGTGCGCGACATCCGGCGCTTCGGTGCCGCGGCGCTCGATCTCTGCTGGACGGCGTGCGGGCGCTACGACGCCTACTACGAGCGGGGCCTGAAGCAGTGGGACCACGCCGCCGGCGGCCTGATCTGCGCCCGGGCCGGGCTCGAGCTACACCCGCTGCCGGCCCGAACTGCGGAACCGGAGGGCGTGCTGGCCGCACCGCCGGCGCTGGCGGGCGAACTGCTCGGGCTCATCCTGGGCTCCGGCTGACCGGGGGCCTAGACTTCGCTTGCGCGCGGCGGTGGTGGAACGGTAGACACGATGGCCTCAAAAGCCATTGTCCTTCGGGACGTGTGGGTTCGAATCCCACCCGCCGTATCCGCCGGCCGCGCGGGCTGAGATCAGGCGGTCTGGGCCTGCGGACCGCTGGCGACTGACTTGCTGCCGCGCTTACGGGCTTCGTCCTCGGGCACTTCCAGCTCGACGTTCCAGCCCTGCGCGAAGCCGATCATGGCCACGACGATCAGCAGGGCCTCGAGCGGGATCAGGAGCAGGGTGAGCGCGGAGAGCGTGCTCGTACCCAGCCCGGCGCCGCCGAGCAGGGACTGCGCGCTGACGTAGCCCGGATGGTTGCGGTCAGACCAGCTGGTGCCGCCCAGGCCAGTCCCGGCGATCACCGCGATGATCAGGAGCAGGATCGCGAACGCCGCGGCGATCGGCAGCAGCCCGCGAGCCCAGCGCCAGATGAAGACCGCGCTCGCGATGTAGATCAGGCACCAGACGAAATTGACCGGCTTGAGGCCCTGCAACTTGCTCCAGCCGCCGATCGTCAGGACCAGCATGAGCGCCACCGACGCCAGCAGCACCACCACCACCAGCAGCCGGGTCAGCTTGCACGAGGCCTTATCCCGGTTGGGATGGATGACGGTATAACCGGGCCTGATGTTCCGTACCTGGGCCACGAAATCCGGACGATACCTCTTGCCTGGCGCGCATGCAGCAGTTTCGCGGTCGCTTGACCGCGCCACGCCTGCCTACAATCGTGCCCGTTACTCGCGTGCGGGCGTGGCGGAACTGGTCTACGCGCCGGCTTTAGGTGCCGGTGGGCGCAAGCCCTTGGGGGTTCGAGTCCCTCCGCCCGCATCGTCCACCCGGGCAAGAACAGCGGCGATAAGTACCATGGATCGCTGGCCCAGGGGAGTGAGTTAAGGGCTATGCGCGCGGTCTCCAAAACCGCGAATCCGGGTTCGAATCCCGGCTCCCCTGCTCAGTGAACTCGCACACCGTCTACAGGACCTTCAACACCAAACAGCGCCGCGAGTTCATCCGCATCACCGAGGACGTGGCCGACGCGGTCCGGGAGGCGGGGATCGCCGAGGGCATGGCGATCGTCTGCGCGATGCACATCACCGCGGGCGTGTGGATCAACGACGACGAGCCCGGCCTGCAGGCCGACGCGCTCGAGTGGCTGGACAAGCTCGCCCCTCCGAGCTGGCGCGAGCCCGCCAACGATGTACCCCGCGAGCTCTTGCCGGACCCGGGCGACTATCGCCACCATCGCGGCGGTGAGGACAACGGCGATGCCCACCTCAAGAATCTGCTCGTCCACCATCAGGTGATCGTTCCGGTCACCGACGGCCGGCTCGATCTCGGCCCCTGGCAGCAGGTCTTCTATTGCGAGTTCGACGGCGGACGCCCCAAGCGCCTCGTGATCAAGGTCCTAGGTGAGTAGCGCTCGAAGCGCACGAGGAGACCGCCGCCTCGCGGTACGATGACGCTCTCGCGGGCGAAGTGTTGTGGTTGCACAGAAGCCTTCCAAGCTTCTAGGGCGGGTTCGATTCCCGTCGCCCGCTCTCCTTCTGACGGAGCTCGCCTGGCGGCGGACGAAGCTCGCATAAACGGGCACCGCGCGACGAGCGGATCCAATCCGCGCCGGGGTTGTCGTGCTGGACCCGACAGGTGGGCAACTCATGACCCGCCCCCCCGGATGGCCCGCCGCTTGTCGTGGGATGACCGCCTGCCGGTCGAATACGGCTCGCACAAGCGGCGGGTGGCGGATCGCCACCCGGGGATGTCCGCGCAGCGGAGACGGCCGGTCGACCCGGGGCGACGTTGCGACGTAGAATCGATTGCGACCACGGGGAGTGGCGCAGTCTGGTAGCGCACCCGGCTGGGGGCCGGGCGGTCGCAGGTTCAAATCCTGTCTCCCCGATACGAACGGGCTGAAATTCCACCACTCGGTCGAGCTCGATTCGCTAGAACTCCCGAGGGGCCAAAAGGGGGCTAACCCTCTGGGTCAAACTTGGTCGGCGCGTGAAATGCGCAAGACCCTTCCGGAGGCGATGAAGCTCGGCGTCGCGACCAGCGGGATCTCGACCGTATGCGGTGAGAGCTATCAGGTCACTGCTTTTCCCGGCAGCCAGCGAGCGGACATGATCACGCTGGGGGTGACAGCGTCAGCCGCAGTGCGCAAGTTGGAAACGGTCTACCGGCGCGACCGCAACTGGATCTTCCAGGGTGAAACGGTCAGCCAGATCATCATCCAGAGCGTCACGATGCTGAAGGTGTTCGGCCTTGATCAAAATGCGGCTGAGTTCTCATCTCAGCTCGCTGAGCCATGAGCTCAAACGCGAGGGTTGAGCCAGAGGCCGGGGCCGTGGCCGTGGCGATGCTGCGACGGGCGCGAGATGACCGCCGAGGCAAACCGCGTCGCGGACTCGAGCGCCACGGGCCACGGCGCCGCTTGGCTGAGGGCGCGGACGAGACCGGCATTGAACGCATCACCGGCGCCGGTGGTATCGACGACGTCGACCTCGGGCGCCGCGGCCCGATGCTCGCCTCCGTCCGGGCCCACGGCGAGACAACCACGAGCGCCCAGTTTGACCACGATCCAACCGGCGGAGTGTCGCTGCAACACCCGGGCGGCTTCGCCCGGTGCCCCGGCCGGCACGCCGGCGAGCGCACATGCCTCAGCCTCATTGGGCAGGAACACGTCGACGCTCGCGAGCAGGCGATGGATGGTTGCCCGGGTCGCGGCGGGAAAGCCGTCGGGGTCCCAGGCGGTATCGAAGAACGTCCGCCCCCCGGCGGCCCGCGCCGCCTGCAGGAGCGAGTACGCCGCGTCGCCTTGGAGGCGCGGGGCGACGAAGTAGTCGCACAGCAGCAGGTTCTCGCATGCGAGTGCGTCGGGCGGGATCATCGTTGCGTCCCAGTGCGCGTTGACGCCGAGATAGGTGAGGAAGGTGCGGTCCCGCAACTCCGATTCAAGCGCCACCGTCAGGCCGGTCGGCCGGCCCGCGAGCACACTGAGCTCATCGACGAGCCCGGCGGCGGCGAGCTCTGTTCGCATCCAGTCACCGAGCTGATCGTCACCCACGCAGCCCATCAGCCGCACCGGTGAGCCCGCCCCGGCGAACGCCAGCGCGGCATTGGCACCGGCGCCGCCGACGCGGATGTTCATTCGCTCGGTGAGCAGCGTCGCCCCTGCCGGCGGGAGCACGGTGACCGGACTCATCACGACGTCGGCCTGCACGCACCCAATCACGGTCGCGCCACCCTCGCTGCGCTCCTCGGACTCCATCAGGCGACCTTGGTGTCGTCCTGGTGGCGGCGAAGCTCGCCGATCGTCAGCCCGCGTCGCCTGGCGACGTGGTCGACGAGCAGTTGCACAGGGAGGATCTGCAGGATTGGCGCGGCGAGGGCGGCGACCTCGGGAAGCTCGATCGCTCCGACGCCGTCGCCGGTCCGTGTTGCACGGTCGCTGACGAGCGCGACGGTGGCACCGAACGAGGCCAGCTCGGCGGCGAGGCCGTGCTCGCGCAGGCGACCGAAGACAATGGCCCCGAACCCGGGCGCTACCGCCTCGAGCGGGCCATGCAGGTACTCGCGCGTTTCCATGCCGGCCGCCGGGAGCCTCAGTGCCTCGCGCACCAGCAGCGCGGTTTCGCCGGCGGACGCGTGTCCGGGCCCGCCGCCGACGGCGTCGACCGTGGCAACGCGGGCGAAACCCGAGGCCAGCCTCTCAACGGTCGGTTCACTGCGGGCGATCACCTCGGCGGCAATCTCTGGTAGTGGCCCCCAGACGCGATCGCGAGTCGGCGCGCCGAGCAGAGCGTCGCACAGCATTCCGAGCGTCTGCAGGGTCGCGGTGTAGGAGAGGGTCGCGACGGGCGTATCGGTCAACGGCCCGAGCGGTAGCCACGCCCGTGCGGCCCGCGCCAAGGGGCTGGCGCCGCGAGCGCTGACTGCGATCACGGGCGCGCCTTGGATCCGCTCGAGCGCCGCGACCGTCTCGGCGCTGGCTCCTGACTGCGAGACGAGCACGAAGGCGTCCCCGAGGCTCCGTGCGCCTCGGTTGGTGAGTTCGGTCGCCGGGACCGCGAACGCCCTCCGGCCCGCGGCCCGCAACGCGCGCACCGCTGGAAGCAGCGCATGCGCGCTCGCTCCGATGCCCGCGAATACGAGTGTCCCCGCGCACAGAGCACCGAGGTCGACCTCGGCGATCGCGTCCTCGAACGCCTGCGCGGCCGCCCGCAGGTTCTGGGGCTGCGCCTCGATCGCTTCGCGAAATGGTCTGATCTGTTGGCCGGCGCTCATCCCTTGACCGCCCCGGAGGCGAGGCCGCCGACGATGTAACGCTGAAAGACGACCGCGATCAGCACCGGCGGGATCGCCGCCAGGATGCCCCCGGCGGCCTGGAGGCCAAAGTCAGTGGTATAGCGCCCGGTGAACTCGGCGATCGCAACCGGGATTGTCTTGGCGGCTGTTGTCGAAGTGAAGATCAGCGCGTACAGGAACTCATCCCAGGCGATCAGGAATGCGAACAGCATGGTCGAGAGCAGTCCCGGCCGGGCAAGCGGCAGGATGACGCGGAACAGGGCGCCGATCCGTGAGCAGCCGTCAATCCGGGCCGCATCCTCGAGCTCGCGCGGGATGGTCTGAAAGTAGTTGCCCATGATCCACAGCACAAATGGGGTGGCGAACGTGCAGTAGACGACGATCAGCCCGATCCGCGTATTGAGCAGATGCAGCTTGACCATGATCAGATAGAGCGGGATCACCAGCGCGATCGGGGGCACCATGTAGGTGGAAAGGAACAGCAGCAGCGACGCGCGCTGACCGCGGAAGCGCAGCCGCGCAAACGCATAAGCGCCGAATACCCCGACGGTGATCGAGATCGCGACGGTCGCGGTGGCGACGATCAGGCTGTTCAGCAGCGAGGCGCGGAAGTTGGCGAAGATCGTCCCACTCTGCGAGGTGAAGATGTGTGAATAGCGACTGAACGAGAGATGGCTCGGGATCCAGCTGAGCGGAATCTTGAGCAGGTCTGATTGTGAGGCCAGGCTGGCGATCATTAGCCAGACGGCCGGCGCCAGGATGATCAGCGCCACCAGCGCCGCCGCGCAGTGAATAAAAATTCGGTAGCGGGTCGAGTCACGCATCAGGTCACGCCATCCCGTAGGACTCAGACCGCAGCAGACGGATGTAGATCATCGCCAGTACGAGGATGAAGATCACGATCAGATACGCGAGCGCTGATCCGTAGCCGAAGTACTCGTCTGAGAACGCTCGCTGGTAGGTGTAGAAGGCGATGCTCTGGGTGCCGTTGGCCGGCCCCCCGCCGGTCATCACGTAGATGATGTCGAACACTTTGAAGGCCTCGATCGTCCGCAGCACCAGCACCACGACGATCACCGGTCGCAACAGTGGCAGGGTGATGTGCACAAACGCTCCCCACCGCCCGTAACCGTCGACGCGCGCCGCTTCGTAGAGGTCCTTGGGGATCGTCGCCAGTCCGGCGAGCAGGAAGAACGCCACCAGCGAGGTGTTCTTCCACACGTCGGCCAGGATCACGATGTTGAGGGCCCCGAACGGCGAGCTCAGAAAGGCGTGGTAGGACGAGCTGAGGCCGAGCTGGGTGAGCGCGGCGTTGACGACCCCGTACTGGGCGTTGAAGAAGTAGCGCCACATGGCGCCGTTGACGATCGTGGGCAGAGCCCAGGGAATGACCACGATGGTCCTAAACAGCCAGCGAGCACGTAACGGCGCGTACAGCAGCAGCGCGACGCCGATCCCGAACAGGAGCTCGAGGCCGGTCGAGACGAGCGTGAAGTATGCCGTCCGCTGCACAGCCGACCAGAAGTCGCTCTGGGAAAGCGCGAATGTGTAGTTGTCGAGGCCGACGAACGGAAAATGGCCGGAGAACGGCGTGTTGACTGCGAACAGCGATGTGTAGAGGGTCTTGAGGATCGGATAGATGACGATCCCGAAGACGACGACGATGCTCGGCGCCAGCAGTGCCAGCGCGAAGCGACCTTCGCGCGTGCGTGCGCGCCAACTCATTCCGCGGGCGCGGGGGAGCGGCCCGGCGGTGTCAGTCACGAGCGCCTCACGTGTGGCCCGCGTTCAAGGTCAGGCCGGCGGCGCGCCCGATGTGAAGGCCGCGGCGGCGGCATTCAGCGCCGCCTGCGGGGACTTGCGTCCGAGCAAGGCGTTCTGGATCTGGACCTGAAGGGCCTGCGAGGCGGCGTTGTAGTTGGGGACCTGGGGTCGCAGGATCATGTTCGGGAGCTGCATCTTGGCGACTGACACGAGCTGCGGGCCGGCCGTCTTGATAACGGCGGGATCGGAATACGAAGCAGCCCAGATCGGCAGTGAGTCCTTGACGTACCCGGCCTGGACTGGCTGGCTGGTGATGAACTTGATGTATTCCCACGCCTCGTTGGGATGCTTGCTGCCGGTTGTGATCATGAGCGGCTGGCCGCCGTTACACCCGGGTGCCGACGCGCCCGGCGAGCCTGCGGGCGTGTGCATGATCAGCACGTCGTTCTTGGAGACGTTGCTCTGCTTGGGATCGAGCGCGCCGGCGAGCTGGAAGGTCCAGTTCAGATTCATCGCGATCGTCCCTTGGGAGAAGGCCTTGAGCACGTCGGCCTCGAGCGAGCTGGTTGAGGCCGGATTGGCCAGACCGTCGGTGATCAGCATGCGCATGAACTGCAGGGCCTGCAATCCGCCGCCGGACTGGAACGCGGGCTTGCCCGAGGAGTCCAGGAACTTGCCGCCGAACGCGCCGAGCAGTTGCGCGTAGTCGCACACCACGGCCTCGGCCTGCGACCAGCTTCCGAGCCAGGGGTACTTGACGATTCCCTTGGCCTTGATCTTCTTGAGTGCGCTCACCACGCCCGGCCACGTCTTCAGCTCGGACGGTGCCACCCCCGCCTTCTTCAGCATCGAGCCGTTGGCAAACAGGTACTTGGTGTCGAGGATCCACGGCATTCCGTAGTACTTGCCACGGTAGTCGGCCATCACCAGCGCGCCCGGGAAGATCTGGCCCGTGGGGAGCGAGTTGACATTGGCGGAGATGTCCTTGACGATTCCTTTGGACCCGAATTCCGCCGGCCAGATCACGTCGCCCAGGACGACGTCGTAGGTTCCGGCCGGAGCGGCGGCGATGATCTTGTCGTGGAGCGCTTCGTAGGCGACCAAGGTGTTATTGACCTTGATATTCGGGTTCGCCTTCTCAAACGCAGCCGTCATCCCCGCCAGGTCCGTGGCGCTGTAGCCCGCCTGCTGCTGAAATAGGTTGTTGAGCGTGACTTTGCCCGCGCTCGAGCCGGAGCCGCTCTTGGACGCGCTGGAGCTGCTCGAGCTGCCGCAGGCGGCGAGATACATCGCGGTGCCCGCGCTCGCCGTGGTGGTGAGGAACCGACGTCGGGTGTAGTTCGACTTCTCAGTGGGCGTCTGCTCAGATTCCATCGTCTCCTCCTCCAGCAGCTGACTCGTAGCGGGTCACCTTTTGTAAGCAGCTTGATTTAACGACCATACAGTCCCTATTCTTGGGCGTCAAGCACCCCAGTACATTCGTAAAGGTATCTACAAGAATGGCTGATCTCAACCCGAATGGGACACCCGCCGGAACCGGCCACGGCGCCCAGGAGTCGCGGCTGAGCCTGCTGCGTGAGCTGGGCGAGCAGGCGGTGCTCGAGGTGATCTTTCGGGCGGGCCCGATCACCCGTCCCGAGATCTCCGCCGCGACCCGGCTGTCCAAGCCGACCGTCGGGGCGGCGGTCAGCCGACTCGAGCAGGCGGGAATGATCCGCGCGCTCGGTCCTCAGCACGGGAGGCCGGGCCGCAGCCCGATCGCCTACGTGGTGCGCGACAATGCCGGTTTCGTGGTGGGCGTCGACGTTGGGGGCACCAACATCCGGGCCGGCGCTGCTGACATCTTCGGCGAACCGATCTACGACGAGCAGCAACTGACCACCAAGCGCGGCTCCCGGGCGGTGGCCGCGCAGCTGGTCAAGGTCGCGACGCGCGTAGTGCAGCAGGCCCAGGGGAGCCACGAGCGGTTACTCGGGATCGGCATCTCGACCCCGGGCGTCGTCGACCGCGAGAGCGGCCGGGTACGACTGGCCTACAACGTCTCGCCCGACGGCGTGATCGACCCAGTGGGCGCGATTGGCTCCCGCTTCGGCGTTCCCGTTCTGATCGACAACAACGTCAACCTGGCAGCGCTAGGCGAGAAGTCATTCGGCCTCGCGCGGGGGATCTCGACCATGGTCTTCATCGGCGTTGGCGCCGGCGTCGGAATGGGGATCATTATGGATGACGAGCTGGTCAGAGGGGCCCACGGTGGCGCAGGCGAGATCGGCTACCTGCCGCTGGTCGGCGACCCCTTTGATCCGCGGCACAAGCTTCACGGCGGGCTCGAGGATGAGGTCGGCGCCGCCGGGATCCTGGCCGCGTTCGCTGCCCGTGATCCCGCCCGCGGACAGGACGTGTCCTCGGCTCAGGAGGTGTTCGAGCTCGCCGGGCGCGGGGACCGGGAGGCCGGAGCGGTCGTCGAGCACGTCGCCGCGCGACTGGGTGCGGCGATCGCCACCGTGTGCGCGATCCTCGACCCCGAACTGGTGGTGCTCGGCGGCGGTATCGGCTCGAGCCCGTTGCTGCTGAGCCCGGTGCGGGGTGGCGCTGCAGCGCTAGTCCCGATCACCGCTCGAATCGAGACCAGCCTGCTCGGCGAACGGGCGGCTCTCCAGGGCGCGATCGCCGTGGCGCTGCACGGCGCGCGGGCGCGGCTGATCCCGCAGGGCACCGCCGGCGTCGACGCGCGCAAGAACGCCGCTGCGCTGCGAGAGCTGAGCCGCTAGGGGACGTCGCGATGGCTGCGATCGAGATCAAGGGCGTGTCCAAGCGCTATCGAGACGGGACTGTCGCGGTGCGCGAATTCGAGCTCGAGATCTCAGACGGCGAGTTCATGATCCTGGTCGGGCCTTCCGGCTGCGGGAAGACGACCCTGCTGCGAATGATCGCGGGCCTCGAGGAGATCAGTGCGGGCACGATCGAGATCGGCGATCGCATCGTCAACGACCTGACCCCGAAGGATCGCGATATCGCGATGGTCTTCCAGAACTACGCGCTCTACCCGCACATGACGGTGGCCAAGAACATGGGGTTTGCGCTCAAGCGCGCGGGCATCCCGGCGGCGGAAATCCGCGAGAAGGTCCAGGGCGCGGCCAAGATGCTCGGGATCAGTGACCAGTTAGAGCGCAAGCCAAGCAATCTGTCCGGTGGCCAGCGCCAGCGCGTCGCCATGGGACGGGCGATCGTCCGCGATCCCCAGGCGTTCCTGATGGACGAGCCTCTCTCCAATCTCGACGCCAAGCTCCGGATCCAAATGCGCGCCGAGATCGTGCGAATCCAACGCCGCCTGGGCACGACGACCGTGTACGTGACCCACGACCAGACCGAGGCAATGACGCTGGGCGATCGGCTGGCGGTGATGCGTGATGGCGTCCTGCAGCAGGTCGGGACCCCCAGCGACCTTTACGAGCGCCCGCGCAACCTGTTCGTGGCCGGCTTCATCGGCGCACCGGCTATGAACTTCCTTCCCGGGGAGGTCGCTGACGGGTCGTTGCGGTTTGCCCTCGGGACGGTCCCGCTCGGCGTCGCAATGCCCAGTGGGGGCGGCGGGGGTGGTTCTGATCCCACAGGCCGGGTGATCGTGGGGATCCGCCCGGAGGACTTCGAGGATGCGGCGCTGGTCGGTGACCGGGGGAGGGGGGTCACGATCAAGGCGATGATCGACGTGCTGGAGTCGACGGGCTCCGACATCTACGCGCACCTCTCACTCGAGGGTGGCATCGGCCTCGCCGGGCTCGAGGAGCCGTTGCTGCGCGAGTTGGCCGCGGCCACCGCCAGCGAGGACGAAGACGGGGCGCTCCTGAGTGGACCGGATGTGATCGCCCGGGTCGACAGCTCGAGCTCACTGACTGACGGTGACGAGGGGGAGCTCTGGCTCGACACCTCCAAGCTCCACCTCTTTGATCGCTCGAGCGGCGAGCGGATGTCTGGGGGGGCCTCACCCCGCTAGGACATTTCGTAAAGGTATATCTAAATACACCGCTCTTGACGACAGAATCGCCAGTCGCTAGGTTCGATTTAGGAGGAGCTTTACAGAATGTCGCGACGCCCAGGCCTTAGATTCCTGTCCACCGCTCTTGTGGCCCCCGCGGTGGTGGCGGCCGCGGTGACGATCCCGACTGCGGCGTCGGCGGCCGTCAAGACCGTTGGTCTGCGGGGCTGGCAGGTGCAAAGCACCGCGCGCGTGACCAGGGGCGGCGCGGCGATATCCCAGCCTGGCTTCGCCCCCGATTCCTGGCTGGCAGTACGTCCTGATGCCGCAGGCGCTCCTGGCACCGAGGTTGAGGCCCTGCTCCAGAACGGCCAGTGCCCCGGCGTCTTCTTCTCCACCAACATGAAGGACTGCTTTGGCTATATGAGCGCGATCGGCCGCGACACGATCCCCCGGTTCGCCGTTCCGTGGTGGTTCCGGACTACCTTTGTCTCGCGCCGCGGCCGCTCGGAGCACACAAGCCTGATCGTCAACGGCGTTGTCGGCCAGGCTGATGTTTGGCTCAATGGCCGTCGGCTGGCGAGTCAGGCGACGGTCCAGGGTGCCTTCGCGCAATACACCTTCGACGTCTCGAGCCGCCTGCGCCCGGGGGTCAACGCACTCGCGCTGGAGCTGCACCCAAACGACCCCACAAAGATGTTCACGCTCGACAACGTCGATTGGACCCAGATCCCGCCCGACAACAGCACCGGCATCCAGTTCCCGGTCCAGCTCCACACCTCCCACGCGTTGGCCCTGACTGATGCCCACGTCGTGCAGCGCAACGCCCCGGGCCTGTCGAGCTCGGCGCTGACTGTCAGGGCCACGGTCTCGAACGAGACAGGCGTGCGCCAAGCCGGCGATCTGACCGCTGAGGTGCGCCCTCCTTCGGGCGCGTCGATCCGCATTCATCGCCCCGTGATGCTCGCGCCCCACGCCGTGCGAGCGGTCTCGCTGACAGCGGCCGGCTACCCGCAGCTGCGGATCCGGCACCCGCGCGTGTGGTGGCCATACCAGATGGGAGGCCAGCCGTTGTACCGGCTGCGGATGAGCGTGCACCAAGCCGGCGGCGCCATCGATTCGCAGTCAGAGTCGTTTGGGATCCGAACGATCACGAGCCGACTGATCGGGGCCTCGCCGATCGCTCCCCACGGCTCGCGCCAGTTCCTGATCAATGACCGGCCGTTCGTGTTTCGGGCCGGGGGCTGGGCTGAGAACCTGTTCCTGCATTACTCCGCCTCCGACACTGCGAACCAGATCGCGCTGATCAAGAACCTCGGCCTGAACGGGATCCGCACCGAGGGTAAGCAAATGCCGGTGAACTTCTACTACCAGATGGACCGCGCGGGAATCTTGGTGGATGCGGGCTTCCAGTGCTGTGACGCCTGGCAGCTACCGGACAACGGCAAAGGTGTGACGGCCCACGATTATCGGGTCCTGCAAGGTTCCGCCCTGGAGATCGGGCGCCAGCTCCGCAACCACCCCAGCATCCTGAACTTCAGCTGGAGCGACAACGTTCCGATCCCGCGCCAGGAACAGGTCTCGCTCGCGGGCTTCAGGCGCGCGGACTTCCAGGAGCCCCTGATCGCTTCGGCCGAGTACAAGAGCACGCCGAGGCTCGGCCCGTCAGGCGAGAAGGAGGGACCATATGACTGGGTCCCGCCCGCCTACTGGTATGACAGCACCCACTACGCACCTGGCGACAGCACCCGAACCAACGCCGGGGGCGCCTGGGCTTTCAACAGCGAGGCTAGCGCCGGCGCCACGATCCCGACGCTCGATTCGCTCAGCCGCTTCCTGTCCCCGTTCGAGCAGACCCAGCTCTGGCAGAGCCCTGACTACAACCAGTATCACCTCAACTACGAGCCTGATCTACCCGGCCCCAAGAACGGCGGGTACTCCTTCGGGACGCTCCACGACCTCGACCAGGCGATCCGCGCCCGCTACGGCCCGTGGTCGAGCCTTCCCCAGTATGTGGAGGAGGCCCAGGTCCAGAACTACGAGACCCAGCGGGCCGAGTTCGAGGCATACATCGCCCACTCCCATCGCGCCCACGCTCCCTCCACGGGAATCGTTTACTGGCAGCTCAACAAGGGCTGGCCGACGCTCCTCTGGGACCTGTACAACAACGACTACAACCAGGCCGGGAGCTACTTCGGAGCCCAGGAAGCCAACCGGCCGCTGCACGCGATCTACGCTTACGACACGGGCGCGGTCTCGGTCGCCAATCTGACTGGACGGCCGGTCGGGGGCCTGTCAGTGACAGCGCGCGCGTACGATGTCAACGGCGCCTTGCTAGATCAGCGCAGCGCGCGCGGGCTCAAGATCGGCAGCCAAGGCGTGAGTGGCGCGCTGCTGCACCCGAGCGTTCCGGCGCCGACGATTCCCCCCGCCCCGGCGAAGAGTTACTTCGTGGAGCTGCTGCTCTCGCGGGGCGGGCAGGTGATCGATCGCAACGTCTACTGGCTTTCGACCCAGCTCGACGCGATCGACTGGAAAAAGACGATCGGTAAACCGCAGGCGATGATGTCCAGCTACGCGGACCTGAGCCAACTCCGGCAGCTCGCCCAGGCTCAGGTGCACGTGACCGCCACGACGCACCCTGAGGCCGGCACCGGCGGTGCTACCGCGGTGACCGACGTGACCATCACCAACACCTCGTCCACGCCCGCGGCGGCGTTCTTCCTACGGGCCGACCTTCACCGCGGGCCTACGACCGCCACTCCGGTGGCCGGCGACAATGGGGTCCGACCCGAGTTTTGGAGCCACAACGATCTGTCGCTGTGGCCGGGCGAGTCCGAGACCCTCCACGTGACCTACCGCCGTGCCGACCTGCGCGGCGCCTCGCCGTTCGTGACGGTCTCGGGCTGGAACGCCGCACCGGTTGAAGTTCCCGCCGGTTGATCTTCCGCTGAGCGCTCCAGGCCAACATGGCGGTGCGGATCAGGCCCGGGATCTCACGTTTTGCTCGCGTGTTTCGCTTGGACCGGAAGTGCGGTGCCGGCTGGCCTGTCACCCGAGCCGGCGTGCGGAGTGGCGCTGGTGCGCGAACCGCCCTCGTTCGCAGGATGACGCTGGCTAACGATCGCGGGTCGGCCACGTGTTTTTCAGTCGGGCGTGGGGTAGGGTCAGCGGCGATCGACGTGTCCCCATCGTTTCCTATACTGCGCCAGCTTCGCGAGGACCCCCTTGGCCTGGGGCGGGCGGCGCAGTCACGGCGCTCCGCGGAGCTCACGCCGCGGACCAGCGACGCCGACCGCACGGTCGCTTCCGTATGCCCGTACTGCGCGGTCGGCTGTGGACAGCGGCTGTACGTCAAGGACGAGCGGGTGATCCAGATCGAGGGTGATCCCGACAGTCCCATTTCCCGGGGCCGGCTGTGTCCGAAGGGCTCAGCCTCGTTACAGCTGGTCACGAATCCGACCCGGCTGCAGAAGGTGCGCTACCGCCCCCCGAGGGCGACGGAATGGACGGAGCTCGAGCTCGATCAGGCAATGGACATGATTGCCGACCGGGTGATCGCCGCCCGCGCGGCGGGCTGGCAGGACGAGGATCCCGACAGCGGCGGCCGGTTGAACCGCACGCTCGGCTTCGCTCATCTCGGGGGCGCCACGCTTGACAACGAGGAGAACTACCTCATCAAGAAGTTCTTCTCGGCGATGGGCGCGGTCCAGATCGAGAATCAGGCTCGCATATGACACAGCTCCACCGTCCCCAGTCTGGGGACCTCGTTCGGTCGTGGCGGAGCCACCACCTTCCAGCAGGATCTGCAGAACTCCGATTGCATCGTGATCATGGGTTCGAACATGGCCGAGAACCACCCGGTCGGCTTCCAGTGGGCGATGGAGGCCAAGCGTCGCGGAGCCAAGCTGATCCACATTGATCCCCGCTTCAGCCGGACCAGCGCGGTGTCCGACCTTCACGTCCCGATTCGCGCCGGCAGCGACATCGCATTCCTCGGCGGCGTGATCAACTACATCCTCGAGCGGGGAAAGTGGTTTCAGGACTACGTCAAGGCCTACACCAACGCCTCCACGATCATTACCGACGAGTTTCGCGACACCGAGGACCTCGACGGGCTGTTCTCGGGCTGGGACGCTGACACGGCTTCCTACAGCGCTGAGAGTTGGCAGTACGAAGGGACGCAGACGGCGGCCGCGGCGGGCAAGCCCGGAAGGGGGGCGCCCGTCGGCCAGCAGGCCCACGGGGCGCACGGGGCCAAGCTCAGCGGGGGCGAGCCACCCGCCCAAGATCCCACGCTCGAGCACCCGCGGTGCGTGTTCGCGCTGCTGCGCAAGCACTATCGCCGCTACACGGCGGAGTTCGTCGAGCAGGTTTGCGGCGTGCCGCAGGCTCTGTTCGAACAGGTGGCCGAGGCGCTGTGTGAGAACTCGGGACGCGAGCGCACGAGCGCGTTTGTCTACTCGGTGGGCTGGACTCAGCATTCGGTCGCCGTCCAGTACATCCGCGCCGCCGCCATCGTTCAGTTGCTGCTCGGGAACATGGGCCGTCCCGGAGGCGGGATTCTGGCCCTGCGGGGTCACGCCTCGATCCAGGGGTCCACTGACGTTCCGACGCTCTACGACATCCTCCCCGGTTACCTGCCCATGCCCCACCCGCGCGAGCATCCGACGCTCGAGCAGTACGTCGAGGCGGTCACCCCCGAGACAGGCTTCTGGGGGCACGCCGACGCCTACGCGACGAGCCTGCTCAAGGCGTGGTGGGGCGACCACGCCACCGAGGAGAACGACTACTGCTTTGACTACCTGCCGCGGATCACCGGCGATCACTCGCACTACGCCACGGTCGCCGACATGAACGAGGGCAAGGTCGAGGGCTACTTCGTGATGGGCGAGAACCCGGTCGTCGGCTCGTCCAACTCGCGGATGCAGACCCTGGGACTGACCAAGCTCAAATGGCTCGTGGTCCGCGACTTGGTCGAGATCGAAACGGCCGCGTTCTGGCGCGAATGCGCCGAGATCGAGGCCGGCGAGGTGCGACCCGAGGAGATCGACACCGAGGTCTTCCTGATGCCCGCGGCGGCGTATACCGAGAAGGACGGAACCTTCACCAACACCCAGCGCCTGTTGCAATGGCGCCACAAGGCGGTCGAGCCACCCGGGGATGCGCGCTCGGAGCTGTGGTTCATGTACCACCTAGGTCAGCGAGTGCGCGAGAAGCTGGCGGCGTCGACCGATCCCAGGGACCGCCCGATCCTGGACCTGACTTGGGATTACCCGACCGAGGGACCAAACGAAGATCCCAGCGCCGAAGCGGTCCTGGCCGAGATCAACGGTCACGGACCCGACGGGCAGTCGCTGTCGGGGTACACCGACCTCAAGGCCGACGGCTCGACCTCGTGCGGATGCTGGATCTACAGTGGTTGCTTCGCCGGGGGGGTCAACCAGACCGCGCGGCGCAAGCCGGGTTCGGAGCAGAGTTGGGTAGCCCCCGAGTGGGGCTGGGCGTGGCCGATGAATCGCCGCATCCTCTACAACCGGGCCTCAGCAGACCCCGACGGCAACCCGTGGTCAGAGCGCAAGCGCTACCTCTGGTGGGATGCCGAGAACTGCAAGTGGACCGGTCACGACGTCCCCGACTTCAAGGTCGACATGGCCCCCGCCTATGTACCCGACGATGACGCGACGGCCGAGAACGCGCTACGGGGTGACACCCCGTTCATCATGCAGGCCGACGGGCGCGGCTGGCTATTCGCGCCCAGCGGACTCACCGACGGGCCGATGCCGACCCACTACGAGCCGATCGAGTCGCCCTTTCCCAACCTGCTCTATGGGCGCCACTCCAATCCGGCCGCCCAGCGCCTCTGGAGCAGCGAAAACCCTTACCACCCCTCGCACGGGCATCGGGGCTCCGAGGTCTTCCCGTACGTGGCCACCACCTACCGGATCACAGAGCACCACACAGCCGGGGGGATGTCACGAACCTTGCCTTATCTGGCCGAGCTTCAGCCCGAGTTCTTCTGCGAGGTCTCGCCCGAGCTGGCGGCCGAGCGTGACCTCGAGCACGCCGGGTGGGCCACGATCGTCACCGCCCGCGCGGCGGTGGAGGCACGGGTCATGGTGACCGCTCGTCTGCGAGCGCTCAAGGTGCACGGCCGCCCGGTTCATCAGGTCGGACTCCCGTACCACTGGGGACGGTTGGGCTACAGCAAGGGGGACTCGGCCAACGAGCTGCTGGGCATCGGGATGGACTCAAACGTCCACATCAGCGAATACAAGGTCTCCACCTGCGACATCCGTCCCGGCCGCCGCCCACGCGGCCCTGGGCTGCGCAAGCTGGTCGAGTCCTATCGGGCGAGAGCGGGGATCGCATGAGTCTCCAATCGCTGCGCGTGCAGTCCTGGCCTGGTTCCTACGAATCCGCCGCAAGGCCCCGGGTCGGCTTCTTCACCGACACCTCGGTATGCATCGGCTGCAAGGCGTGCGAGGTCGCGTGCAAGGAATGGAACCAGGTCCCGGAGGACGGCCTGAAGTTCACCGGCGATTCGTACGACAACACCGGAGCGCTCGGTGCCGATACCTGGCGCCACGTCGCCTTTATCGAGCAGCGGCTGCCGCTCGGGCTCGACGAGCAGGCGCCGCTGGTCACCCAGGCCGCCCGGGCCGAGCTGGACACGGTCGCGGTGCACGAGGACGCTGGGCTGCGCTGGCTTATGTCCGCGGACGTTTGCAAGCACTGCACCGAGGCAGCTTGCCTTGACGTGTGCCCGACCGGGTCGTTGTTCCGGACCGAATTCGGGACGGTCGTCGTCCAGGAGGACATCTGCAACGGCTGCGGCTACTGCATACCGGCGTGCCCGTTCGGCGTGCTTGACCAGCGCAAGGACGACGGGCGGGCGTGGAAGTGCACCCTCTGCTATGACCGCCTCAAGGACGATCAGGAGCCGGCATGCGCGAAGGCGTGTCCCACCGACTCGATCCAGTTCGGGGAGCTGGACGAGCTTCGCGGCCGAGCGGACGAGCGGCTGCAGATGCTCAAGCAGCGGGGGGTGGCAGAAGCTCGCCTCTATGGCCGAGACGACGCGGACGGGGTGGGCGGGTTCGGGGCGTTCTTCCTGCTCCTCGACGAACCCGAGGTCTATGGGCTGCCTCCTGACCCGAGCGTGTGTACACGCGACCTCGCCGAAACCTGGTCAGCGGCGGGAGTCGCCGCATTGCTCATGGTCGGAACCGTGCTTGCCGCATTTGCGGGACGCCGGCGATGAGCGCGACCCAGACGGCTCCCACCCGCTCCTACTACGGGCGACCGATCCTCAAGGAACCGGTCTGGACCTGGGAGATTCCGGCTTACTTCTTCACCGGCGGGCTCGCCGGCGCCTCCGCCACGCTCGGGTTGATGGCCGACGTAACTGGTAGGGAGCGGCTCGCGCAGAGCGCCTGGACCGCTGCGCTTGCCGGGGTCACGGTGAGTCCCGCATTTCTGATATCCGATCTGGGGAGACCCGAGCGTTTTTTGAACATGCTGCGCGTGTTCAGGGTCACCTCGCCGATGAGCGTCGGCTCGTGGATCCTCAGCGCCGCGGGCGCGGCGTTCACAGCGTCGTTCGCGCGCGTGGTCCTGCGGCGTCTGACCCGGATCGGGGCGGTTGGCGAGGCCCTCGGGGGCGCCGTGCTCGGCCCGGCACTCAGCACGTATACAGCCGTCCTGGTGGCCGACACCGCGATCCCGGTCTGGCATCAGGCCCGCCGCCAGCTGCCGTTCGTGTTCGCCGGCAGCTCGCTGGCCGCCGCCGGTGGTGCCGCCGCCATCCTCACCCCGGTCGCGAATGCCGCGCCGGCGCGACACCTGGCGGTCGCGGGGGCGACGCTTGAAGGCGTGGCGTCACTGGTTATGGAGCGGCACCTGGGGCAGCTCGGACGGCCTTACCACGAAGGCTCAGCGGGCCGCTTCTCGCTCGCCGCCAAGTCGTTGACGGTCAGCGGGGCAGCGGTGACCGCGCGCTTCGGGCGGCGACGAGTAGGTGCCACAGCGGGCGGGCTGCTCCTGCTGGGCGGATCGCTGTGCGAGCGTCTCGCCGTCTATCACGCCGGCTTTCAATCGGCTCGCGACCCCGAGGCCACCGTCGGGCCGCAGCGAGATCGGGTCGCAGGCGGGTAGCGCCGCCGTTCGGTGCGGCGGGTGTCCGCTGGTCCGGCGAGTTGCGACCTCGGATACGGCCGTCGCCACACACACGCAAACACGCCTGGGCGTCGGCGCTAGCGGAATTGCGCCAAAGGGTCGGGAGGCGCGACCCACGGTGGTACGGTTCCAGGTGCGCTCGCCTCCTCGCACGGGTGTGGCGAGAGCTTCAATAGCCCGGAACGACAGCGGTCTCTCGCTTCGGTCGTTGTCCGGTCCTCGGCATTTCGTCACGCTTGAGAAAGCCGGATGCGATGTCCTACATGAATTGTCCCCGCTGCGGCCTGACTGCCCGTCTTCGACCCGAGTGCAACGCGTGGGAATGCTGCCCCCGCTGTCTGGGCCGCCATGGAATTTCCGTCCCCATCTACCTCACCAGCCGCCGGCTCTGGAGCTCGCTATCGCCAGACAAGCTGTCGGTCAGCGACGGGCGCACCGGTCGGGCACAGGAGCCGATTGGACGTCCTGGCTGACCACGATCAATTGATCATCGACCGCCAGCAGTTGGAGACCGACCCGTAGCGCGTCAGCTGGACTTCTTGCCGCCCTTCCGGCCGGCGGCGACTTTCTGCGCACGGTTGCCACCACTGCCGGGCCCGCTGCTCTTGCGGCTTTGACTGCTTCCCTGCCCGCTTCCGGACCGCTTGCCTCCCTTGCTCGAGGCGTCGGGCGTGTTCGCGATGGCTGCGGCTCGGGCCTTGCTCATTCCCTTCTTTCGAAGGCCCTCGTACTGCTTGTCGTCCTTGATGCTCGGCCCGTGATCTTTGGCCATAGCCGCACCTCGCTACTTGAGTTCATCAGTTGGCGCGTAGCTACCCCCAAATGCCCAGGGCGACACCCCGGGCGCGGCACCGAGATCGCCGAGCGGACCGCGGCTCAGGCTGTCATGCGCCGCGCGGGCGGCCTTCGTACACATCGGACAGGTCCAGGGGTCAGGATTCATCGCTTCAGCTACGGCGCCTGCGCCACCCTGAGAGGACCGATGACCCGCCTCATGCTCAGCCGACGTTCTGATCGGCCCGTGCTGCGGTTTCCGCCGCGGCGGATCCTGCCGTCCGGCGCGAGCACCTCGCTGTGGTTCGAGCAGGCCCTGGCCGGCGAGTCAGAACGTCGGCGACGGCCCGGGGTGGACTCCGGCCGCGAGCCGGTGCCCGCCCACGCCGACGTGTGCATCATCGGCGGCGGCTTCACGGGCCTGTGGACGGCGTTGGAGATCAAGCGGCGGCGCCCCGGCAGCGAGGTCGTGGTGCTCGAAGCCGACCTCTGTGGCAGCGGGGCGAGCGGTCGCAACGGTGGTTTCGTGCTCACGTCGTGGTCGAAGTTCACGAGCCTGCGCAAGGCGTGCGGCGAGTCCGACGCAGTGGAGTACGGCCGTGCGGTCCAGGCTGGTGTCGCGGCGATCGGCGCCTTCTGCCACGCCCACGGGATCGAGGCCCAGTTTCGCAACGACGGCTGGCTGTGGGCGGCGACCAACGACGCCCAGATGAACTCCTGGCAGGAGGCGCTCGAGCTGCTCGACGCGGCCGGCGTGAGCCCGTTTGAGGCCTTGGATCCGGAGACCGTGCAGGCCATTACCGGCTCTGACGTTCACCGGGGGGGTGTGCTCGACCCTGCCGCGGCCGTCGTCCAGCCGGCCATCCTGGCTCGGGGTCTGCAGGCCGCAGCCCTCGCCGCGGGCGTGACCGTCTGCGAGCACACCCCGGTGCTCTCGCTCGAGGGCGGAAGCCGTCCCACCGTCGCCACCTCGCGCGGGATCCTGCGCGCCGAGCGGGTGGTGGTGGCCCTGGGGGCGTGGGCAGCGGCGATCGCGGAGGTTCGGCGCGCCCTGGTCGTGATCGCCTCAGACATCGTGGCCACGGAGCCGATTCCCGACCGTCTGGCTGCGATTGGCTGGCGCCCGGGCCTGGCCATCTCGGACTCCCGGCGGCTGGTCAACTATTACCGCCAGTCCGAGGACGGGCGGGTGGTATTCGGCAAGGGCGGAGGCGGCGTGGCGCCTGGTGGTCGCATCGGACCTTCGTTCCTGCACGAGTCACCGCGCGCCCAGGAGGTGAGCGGGCAGTTTCATTGCCTGTACCCGATGCTCGCCGACGTTCCGGCACCACGCTCGTGGCGGGGTCCCGTGGACTACTCGCTCACTGGCCTGCCGTTCTTCGCGGCGCTGAGTGGCGAGCCGGCGATCCTGGTCGGCGCGGGCTTCTCGGGCAGCGGCGTCGGTCCCTCGTTCGTGGCTGGCCAGATCCTCGGCGCCATGGCCCTTGACGAGGACGACCACCCCGGTCCCGAGGGACTGTGCCGGGTTCCGGGGGGCGCGATGCCCCCAGAGCCCTTTCGCGCTGTCGGGGCAGCGGTGGTGCGCGCGGCGGTCAGCCGCAAAGAGTCCCAATCAGACCGGGGTCGCGCCGCCGGACGGCTAACGCAAGCGGTCGCCGCCCTGGACCCCACGAGCTTCGTGGACGCGGGATCCAGAGGCGCGACCCGAGACGAGTCCTAAGCTTCGCTGGGGTCGTACTTGAACGAGATTCCGAGCCGCACGCGGTAGTTGAGAACACCGCCATCCTGGATCGTGAGGTCCTGGCGCACGACCTCGGCAATGCGCAGCTCACGCACGCTCTTGGCCGCCGTCTCGACCGCTAGGCGCGCTGCCGCCTCCCACGACTCGCTGCTGACCCCGACCACTTCGGTGACGCGATAGACGCTGTCTGCCATTGGTTCCTCCAGAGAAGTTGGCTGCAATCTGCAGTTCCCACTCTCTCACGCGCGGGGTCACCCGTGGGGAATTAGGGCTCACGCCAACAGCACCAGACCACGTGTCCGTCCGGCGCGTCTTGTCGGGCCGCGCGCCAGGGGCCGGCGCGGCCCTCAGGCCATGCGGCGGGCGATTGCAGCCGGCGCGGGTCATACTCCAGAGCGTCGCCGAGCGCCTTGGCCAGGGCTTCTTTGCTGCACCACAGAGAGATCGTCTCCTCGTCGCCCGCAGTCCCCAGGGCGAGCTCGGCGGGGGTTGAGATCGAGGCCGCGAACTCCGGTGGGCACGCCTCGATTCGCTCGATGTCGACTCCGACCGGCCGCTCGTGCCAGGCGATCACGGCGAAGGGAAAGCGGTAGGAGCGGCTGGCAAAGCGCGCGCCGCCTGGCCGCACCAGCGCGTGGACGCGGGCCTTGAGGGCGGCCGGGTCCTCACTGTCATCGGCACGGATGATCTCGATCTGGGGCGTGCCGTGAACGGCGGGGACCCCGGCCCTCAAACGGCGGTGACCGGCGCCCCGTGCCATCGCGTGTGCGCGGGCAGGTGTTCGCCCCGCATGACCACTGAGCGTCCGCCGACCGTGCAGCCGGCTCCGAGGCCCGAGTCCGGAAGCACGGCGCTCGCCGGGCCGAGCGTGGCGCCGGCGCCGAGCGCCCCGGTCCCGATCCGCATCAGGCGGTCGTGGAAGAGATGGGTTTCGATGCAGGCGTTGCGATTGACGACGGCGCCGTCGCCAAGGCTGACGAGGTCGAATTCGGTGATCGCCAGCGTCTGGCACCACACGTCACGGCCGACCTTCGCGCCCATCATCCGCAGATACATTCCCACCAGCGGTGTGCCGAGCGCCGGTCCGAGCAGCCACGCTACGGCGAGCTGCTCCTGGCAGCTGTTGACGATCTCGTCGCGCCAGATGAACCCCGACCACAGCGGGTGCTCGCCGGGACGGTAGCGACCGATGACGAGCCACTTGACGGCGACCGTGAACAAAGCGGCGACGACGCCGGCGGCGAACAGCACGAGCGGCGCCGAGAGGGCGGTCACCGCGACTCCGGCGCGTGTGCTGATCGCGTCCAGGGCCCAGAAGACGAGCGTCCCGAGCACGACCGAGACAGAAGCCGGGAGCAGGATCCGGATCAAGTCCATCCCCCCGCGAGCCAGCACGAGGCGCCGGGGTGGATCGGTGGTCCGGGCACGATCGGGCTGCTCGGGGACCCGCGGCAGCTCGATCGGCGGCGCGCCGAACCACGAGGTCCCCGCGGCGGGGCGGTGTGGCGAGGTGGTGAGGACCCCGAGCAGACTGTCGTCGGCAAGCTCGCTTCCACTGGTGAGAATCGCGCCGTTGCCCAGAAATGTGCGGCTGCCGATCGTGATCGGAGCCAGCTCGAGCCACCCGTTGCGGGCACGGGCGCCCGCAAACACCACGTCATCGGCGGCGAAGCTCAGCTCGGCAAAGCTGGTCAGGCGGTTGAGCCCGACCGCGGTGGAGACCTCGGTCCGGCGGCCCACCGGGACGCCGAGTAGCCGCAGCCAGGCACGCGTGTAGAGGCTCGAGTAGAGCGGAAAGAGCACGCCGCGGGCGGCGCTGGTCAGGCTCTCTGAGAACCACAGCGCCCAGCTGGTGGCGCCGAGATCGGGATGACGGCCGGCGCGCACGAGCGGCGAGACGACGCGTATTAGTGCCGCCACCGCGAGCCCGTAGCTGACCAGGAAGCTGGCTGCCACGAGCGGCGCGAATTGAAGGATGGCGGTCACGATGGCCGAGGTCGAGCCCGTCGAGGGAGTCAGCAACATGAGCAGCCCCAATCCGGGCAGCGCGGCGACCACCGGCAGCGCCGTCTGCACCGCGAGGCCGAGCGCGAACATGGTCTGCCACAGCCGCGGACGAGCGGGGGTGGGCGCCGGCTCCGATGGCCAGCTCTCCCCGGCGCGGCCGACGTGGCGAGCGGGGGAGCCTGACCATCGTTGACCACCCGGGACGGGTTGCGAGATCACGCTTCCGGGTTCGATCTCGGCCCCGGCTCCGACCCGGGCTCCGGGCATGAGCAGGCTACGGTTTCCGATCCGTGCCCCGGCGCCGACTGTCACCTCACCGATCACCAGTTCGTTGCCGTCCAGCCACCAGCCGTGGAGGTCGACCTCGGATTCGAGGGTGGCGCCCGCGCCCACCGTGACCAGGCTCGTGGCCGGGGGGATCGTGCCCAGGCGGGCGCCCGGCCCGACGCTGTGTCCGAGTAGGCGCGCGTAGCGACCGGCCCAGGGAGTTCCCGCCAGCTTCTCGAGCCGGCACGCCTCCGACAGGGCCTCGACGAACCAGATTCGGCAGGCGAGCCAGCTGCGGCGGGGGTAGCGGCCGGGCTTGAGCCCCGAGAGCAGCCCGCGCCGGGCGACCAGCACGAGCAGCGAGCGGCCAGGCGCGCTGGACAGCATCAACCACCCCGCCACCACCCACACCCATCCCAGCTGTGGCCCGATCCCGAGCCAGTCGTTGTAGGCGAGGATCACCAGGAGCAGCTGAGCCGCGCTGAGGGTGAGGAGCGCCAGGACACCAAGGACCTGCACCGCTCCCCACCGCCGGCGCCCCCGGGGAGGGAGCGTGGCGGCGGGGGAATCGGCGGCTCCGAGCCGGTCCAGTCGCTGCGCGAAGTCCCGCAGCGTGCGGTACTGGTAGAGGTCAGACACGGCCACGGCCGGCCAGCGCTGGCGCAAGGTCGAGATCAGCTTGGCGGCGGCCAGCGAAGTGCCGCCGAGGGCGAAGAAGTCACTGTCGGCGCTGATCGCGAGCGGGCCGAGCTGCTCGGCCCACCGCTCGGCGAGCCAGACCGCGGTCTCCGACTCCAGCTCGACGGGTTGCTGGCCGTCGGCCGGGGCTGCAGCGGCTCGCGGCGGTGGCCAGGGCAGACGCTCGCGATCGACCTTGCCCGAGGTTCCCCGGGGGAGCTCGTCAAGGGGAACAATGATCGGCACGATCCCGGCAGGGAGCCGCTGGGCAAGGTGGGCGCGGACGCGGGCCGGATCGACGTCGCCCACAACGTAGCCGACGAGCAGGCGATTCCCGGTACTGCTCATGCGCACGGCTGACCGCGCCGCCACGACGCCGGGCACGGCGCTCAAGTGAGCGTCGATCTCGCCGAGCTCGAGGCGTCGGCCGCCAAGCTTGACCTGATCGTCGCGGCGCCCGACGAACTCGAGCCCGTCGATCGTCTCGCACACGATGTCCCCGGTGCGGTAGGCGCGGGCCCACGGGAGGGTGGGCAGCGGCGCGAAGCGCGTTGCGTCGAGCTCAGGGTCCAGGTAGCGCCCCAGGCCGACTCCGCCTATGACCAGCTCACCCGGCTGGCCGAGCCCGACCGGCGCGCCCTCGGGGTCAACGACCGCCACCTCCCAGCCGCGCAACGGGCGCCCGACGGAGACGGGCTCGCCGGGGCGGATCGGCGCCGCGGTCGTGACTACCGTCGCCTCGGTGGGACCGTAGGTATTCCAGACCTCGCGTCCCGCCGCCAGCCGCCAGCCCAGCGCGTCCGGGCAGGCTTCGCCGCCGAGGATCAGCAGCCGGACCTCGCACAGGGCGGCTTCACTCCACAGGGCGGCCAGCGTGGGCACGGTCGAGATCACCGTCACCCCGTGCTGGAGCAGCCACGGCTCGAGCTCTGAGCCCGCCCGGACCAGGGCCCGGGGCGCTGGAACCAGCGCGGCACCGTTACCCCACGCCAGCCAGATCTCCTCGCAGCTGGCGTCAAAGCCCACCGAGAATGCGGCCAGCACCCGATCCGTCGGCAGCACCGTCCAGAGCTTTTGCTCGGCGCCAATGAAGGCAGCCGCCGATCGGTGCGTAATCGCCACCCCCTTGGGCGGGCCGGTGGACCCCGATGTGAAGATCACCCACGCTTCGTCGGCCGGGCCGGGCGGGCGGTGAGCCGATACGCGGGCAGGGCGCCGAGCCTCGACCTCAAGACCGGCGCCGATTACGGCGCACACCTCGGCCCCACGCCAGACCTGCTCGGCGCGTGCATCAGGGTCGTCGTGGTCCACCGGCACATACGCGGCGCCGGCGGTGAGGACTCCGAGGATCGCCACGTAGGGCTCGACGCTGCCACTCGGAACGCGGACGCCCACCCGGTCGCCTGGCCCGATGCCAAGCGCGTGCAGGCGCGCCGACAGGTCCGCCGCGCGCTCGTCGAGTTGGGCGTAGGTCAGCGCCCCGTCGGGGGCATCGACGGCTAGACGCCGGCGATGGCGCGCGACAGTGGCTGCGAACACATCAACGAGCGTCTCGGGCGCCCGCGACGGTTGGCGCGTGGGGGTCCCGCGGCGGGCGGGGCGTAGCTGCCGGGGGGACTTTGGCCGGGTCTCGAACACGTGATCTGAGGCCTCCTGGCTAGAGCCGGCCACGGACGGCGCCCGTGGGGTAGCCCGTGCTGTTGATGGCCACGTAATAGGCGCTCGGGCGCTTGTGGATGGCGTTCGCAGTGGCCGGTGACACGGTTGAGCAGCCCCGGTGGTGCAGGCGCGAGCCGGTTGAGAGAGACGCGATGACAGGGGCCGAGGCCTTGCTGCCGAGCTGGATGCGGGCTGACGTGGCGTGGACGAAGCCGCGCAGGTGTGCGAAGCGCCAGCACAGGCCGGTGCGGCCATGCAAGGCCACGATGGCGCTTCCGGCGCCACCCGGCGCCCCGGTGGGCGTTCCCGTGGTGCCGCTCAGGGCCGTCCGGAAGATGACGATCGGGCCCGCTTTGGCCGCGGACTTGCCCGAGGCGGCCGACGAGCTCGAGCCCGAGCCGCCGCCACACCCGGCCACGCCAAGCCCAAGCGCAACCACGGACCCCACGAGCAACTTCTCCCGCATCTTGACTCCCGTTTGGTTTTGGATCGACTCGGGGCCGTGCGTTGCCCCACGTGAGTTCTCGCAGCACCGGCTTTCGGATAGCTATGGGACCGATTAGCGGCCGGTTAGCGGCGGCTTTCGGTTTGACGATGGTGCCCGGTCAGCGGGCGCCCAGAACGTGGGCCAGCAGGTTGCGAGTCATGGCCACAAGCCGCTGGTCGGGGGCCCGCGGGGCGTCGGGAGAGGCGCTGGGCGCCGGTTCGAGGCCGAGCTCCCAGCCCAGCGTGCCGGCGTTGAAGACGATCGCACCGGAAGGCATCGTGTAAAGGGTGGACTGGGCGACATGGGAGCTGCCCGCCAGGATTGTGTCGCGGGATGGGATCGCACCTGCGCTCATGCACGGGGCGCTGCCGCCTCCGATCACGCGGGTCCCGCGCGGGCTGGCGGAGGTGCGGGCGTCGAGCTCGTAGCCCACGATCCCGCGGATCGTGGTGCCGAGTCTGATTCCAGTGCCGCGGAACACCCAGGCAGGCTTCATCGTCGCGGTCGGCGACCAGCTGTAGTAGTGATAGGTGGGCGGCCCGGAGCCCGGTAGGCGCGGGGTTATGCACCCGAGGTAAGCCGAGCCGGTCAGGGCAGCGCTGTGCAGACGGAATTGATCACCCCGGGCCACGCGGCCCCGGGGCGCCCCCCGGCCATCCCGCGCGATGATCGTCGGGCCGGTGGCGCTGGTGCCGCGGGCCCCCGACCAGACATAGCTGATCGGCTCGGCGAGCAGATCGGAGCTGAAGAACAGCAGGCTCGTGCCCTTCCGCAGCGCGCGAGCAAAGGCGCGCTCCTGACGGGCCGACCAGTACTCGGAGTGCCCGATATCGATCAGGGCCCGGCGGTGCAGAACTTGGGCCGGCTCGGCGTCGACGGATTCGCTGGTGGTGTAGGAAACCGGATAGCCGTAGCGCTCGAGGAAGCGAACCATGGCCACATCACGGGCGAAGAACTGTCCCGCGCCGTTCAGGCTGTCATAGGGACGCTGATAGGAGACCGCTGTGCCCTGGGTGGTTCTGGTGACACCGAGCCGCAAGGCGCCGCCCGGATAGAGACTGTCGCCGCCCCAGGCATTGTAAGCCTGGTAGGTGGCGGTCGGGATCTGAACCAGCAACGGGGTCGTCGTTCGCGCACGGACCACAAACAGACAGTCGCGAGCCTCCCTTGACGTGGTGAGCTTGGCTGTGTAGACGCCGCTGACAAGCGCCGATGGGACCACGAACCGTAGGGTCGCTCGCCAGTCACACCGGGTCAGCCCCGAGGAAGAGCTGTGCCGGCAGCGGGGTTGGGGCCGGACTCGCAACCAGCCGGTCACGAGCACCGCACGCCCACCCCGGCCGTGGTACCAGCCCATCCGGAATATTGCGATCTTCACTCGCCGCGCGCCCGGGGCGCTCACGTAGATTCGCTCGATCTGCCCGGGCAGAACCGACGGCCGGGACGCGTAGCCGGTCACCACCCCACGGGCCCGCCCTCCGACATCGGCCGCGGGTCCGGGCAGCCGCCAGGCCCGCGTCCCCGGCTGCCGGTTTTCTGCGGCGATCGACAGTGGCGGTCCGTCGGTGCGTATGAGCCAGTGGTAACCAGGGTGGGCTTGGGCGCTGGGCAATGACTTCTCCCGGGCCGGTTTAACGTGTTCCCGGGGGGCCGCCGCGCCCCCACCACAGGCCGGGAGGGCGAGCACCAGGCCCGAGGCGCTCACGGCCACCAGGGCGCCGAGGCGCCGGCGAGGCGACGTTGGCCAGAGCATCGCGAGCCGCCCGCTCAGCTGCGGTCGCCGACCTGAGCCACGCGACCCCGGAGTCCGACGCAGCCCATGCAGCCGACGCAGTCCACGCACCCCACGCGGGCGGCGCTGCCGACCACGGCGGCCCTTTGAGTCACGGCGGTGCTGCCGATCACTGCCACGGAATCGGCGTGGCTCACGAAGCGGGCTCCCCCGGCCTGGGGGTCCGGCGCGCCTCGGCGAGCGGCCGGCCGTCCTCCTCGGTCGCGAAGGCCGGGGGCCACAGCCCATGCCAGTTGTCGCGGGCGCCGTCCATGGTCATGATCGCCCCAGACACGAAGTCGCCCGCCGGTGAGGCGAGCCAGGCCACCAGCCACGCGATCTCCTCCGGCTTTCCCAACCGGCCCAGGGGGATCGTGCCGGCGAGTGAGTCGACGATCGCAGGGGGGTATTTGGTGTAAAGGGTGTCGGTTCCGAACTGGCCGGCCGCGATCGCGTTGAGCTTGATCCCGTAGCGGGACCACTCGATCGAGAGCACCCGCATGAGGTTCTCCACTGCCGCACGCGCTGCCGAGGAGTGCGCCATTCCGGGCATCCCGTGGTGGGGCGAGATCGTGATGCTGAGGATCTTGCCCGAGCCGGCGGGGATCATCGCCTTGGTGGCCACGGCGTGGGTCATCAGCCATGTCCCCTCCACGTTGAGCCGCTGAACGGTCCGAAAGCCCTTGGGAGTGATGTCCTCGGCGGCGGACAGGAACTGCCCGCCGGCATTGTTTACCAACAGGTCGACCCGACCGTGGCGGGCGACCACCCGGTCGATCAGCGCGTTGACTTGGTCCTCCTCGCGGATGTCACAGGCTGTCGCCTCGATGCGGCGCTCGGGCGACGCGTCGGCGGTCTCCTGCAGGGGTCTCAGGCGGCGGCCGCAGATCTGAACCTGGGCGCCGAGGCCGGCCAGCTCGAGCGCGATCGCCCGACCCAGGCCCGAGCCGCCTCCAGTCACGACTGCCACCTGCCCCTCGAGAAGCCCTGGGCGGAACACCTCCGACGCCATGGCCGCGAGTCTGCCAGATGCCGGGGCTCACGCAGCCCGCGCCCGCCGCGACGACCGGTCTATTCTCGCCCGGTGTCCATCCACCCGATCAGGCCGCGATAGGGCAGCTCGCGTGGCCCCCCCCGGCGATCAAATCGCTCACCCTCTGTTCGCGCGGGTTTACGCTCGCATGAGCCCGGGCGCCGAGTCGCGGGGGTTGGGCGAGCAGCGGGACGAGCTCCTGGCCGGCCTCTCGGGGCGAGTGGTCGAGATCGGCGCCGGCAACGGGCTGAACTTCGCCCACTACCCGACGACCGTGAATGAGGTGACGGCGGTCGAGCCTGAGTCCCACTTGCGCAAGCTCGCCCGCCGCAAGGCCGCCAAGGCGCCCGTATCGATCAGTGTTCTCGACGCCGTCGCCGACCAGCTGCCGTTTGCAGCGGGCGCCTTTGACCACGCGGTGTTCTCGCTCGTGTTGTGCTCGGTCGCGGACCCGCGGGCTGCGCTGGGCGAAGCCCACCGCGTGCTGCGCCCGGAGGGGGGTCTGCGGTACCTGGAACATGTCATCGCCCAGCGCCCGGCCGCCGCCTGGCTTCAGCGAGCCCTTGATGCCACTGTCTGGCCACGTGTGGCCGGGGGCTGCCATCTCGCTCGCGATACCGGCGCGCTGATCCGCGAGTGCGGCTTTGTCGTCTACAGCGAACAGCGCATCAAGCCGACTTGGGGGCAGCCCGCCATCCCGCATCTGCTCGGCCGTGCGTCTCGGGTCTGACCGAGCGGCGTGTCCATCGGCGATCCCTAATGGAACCACGGGCGATTGCGATGGATAACAGGGGCGATTGCTGTGATGGTTGTCACTGAAGTTAGTGGCAATCAACACAAGGAGCAATCACCGTGGAACCCATCACCCGCGTTCTGCTAGTCGCCAACCGAACCGCGACAGAATTGCCCTTGGTCGAGGCCGTCCGCCGTCGTGCGCAGCAAGGGCCGGCCAGCTTTCACCTCGTCGTGCCGGCCACCCCGCGAGGTCTGCATCGGGTAGTTGATCCCGAGGACGCCGGGCGCGAAGCCGCCGCCGAGTGCCTCGCTCGGGCGCTGCCACGACTCTCGGAGGCGGCGGGGATAACCGTGCTGGGCCATGTCGGGGATGCCAACCCGTTGGCCGCGGTCACCGATGCGCTTCATCTTCGGGGCTTCGACGAGGTCATACTGTCGACCCTGCCCTGGCGCGTGTCGCGCTGGCTGCGGCTCGACCTCCCGCGCAAGATCCGCGCCCTCGGCCTGCCCGTCCAACAGGTCTCAGGTGTGCCCACCGGCGCTGCTGGGCCGGTGGCCGGCGAGGGGGCGGCCGTGCCCCGGCCGGCGCTCTCGCGCTCCTAGGATCCCGGCTTAGATCACGAATCGTGGCCCTCGCCCGGCTGTGACCGTGGATTGGGGGACAGACGCGGGTAGCTCCTTGGCGTGGCCCGGTCCCGACCTCCCCGGTTCGTCATCCAGAAGCACGCTGCCTCCCGCCTGCACTACGACTTTCGCCTCGAGGTCGATGGCGTACTGAAGTCATGGGCGGTACCCAAAGGCCCATCGCTGGATCCGCGCCAGAAACGATTGGCCGTGCAGGTCGAGGATCATGCCCTGGACTACCTCGACTTCGAGGGCGTGCACGCGCAGGGCTACGGCGCCGGGGCGGTGATCATCTGGGACTGGGGGCGATATCGCAGCCTGGATCCTGACCGATCGCCAGCCGAGATGATCGCTGCCGGCCATGTGAAGATCTGGCTGGAGGGGGAGAAGCTGACCGGGGGTTGGACGATGCAACGCACCCGGGCTGGAGCCAAGCCTCACTGGCTGATGATCAAACGTCGCGACGAGCGGGCCGATGCCCGCCGGCGCCCGCAGACCACGCAGCCGGAATCGGTCAAATCGGGGGCGACGATCGAGCAGCTAACCTGGACCGATCAGGGTTAGGCATAGCGGGTAACACGCTTAGGAACGAGCTGACCGGCGGGACCCGCCATTTCAGCCGTGAAGTCGAGCTTACGGCAGTGGATCGCCCGGTCGGTGCGGCCTCCTGACGAGCGACGCGTTTTGCGGAAACTCCAAAGGAGACAGATGACGTCCGAGAAATTCCCCGCTCAGTCCCACGCTCCGCGGGCCGCCGACAGCGACCGCGATGTCGCCGTCCTGTTTCGGCGTTGGCTCGAGCATGGCGACCGCCGGGCGCGCGAACAGCTGATCGCGAACTTCATGCCCCTGGCGCGCAAACTGGCGTCGCGCTACCGCAATCCGCACGAACCGTTTGACGATCTCGTGCAAGTGGCGGTGATCGGACTGATCGGAGCCGTTGACCGCTTCGATCCCGAGCGCGGCGTTGCCTTCTCGTCGTTCGCGGTGCCGACGATCCTCGGCGAGCTCAAGCGCTACTTCCGGAGCACCGCGTGGTCTGTTCACGTCCCGCGCCGGGCCCAGGAGCTATCGCTGCGCGTGGACCAGGCTTCGCGCGCCCTCGCGGCTCGCCACGGTCGCAACCCCAGCGTGCATCAGCTCAGTCAGTACCTCGAGCTGGGGGTCGAGGACGTGATGGCCGGCCTGGAGGCGACCAGCGCCCACTATGCCGCCTCGCTGGACGCGCCCGCGGCACCGGGCGACGACGACGGGGTCCGTGAGCCGCTCGGCGAGACGATGGGCTGTCATGATGACCGGCTCGAGCTCGTCGACACGGCGGTGTCGCTGACCTCGGCGTTGCTCCTGCTGCCCCTGCGCGAGCGCCAGGCGCTCGACCTCCGGGTCAATCATGAGCTCAAGCAGGTCGAGATCGCCGATCGCCTGGGTTGCTCGCAGATGCAGGTCTCACGGCTCCTCAAGCGGGCGAGCACGCGGGTGCGCGAGCTCGGGGTGATCAGCTGATCCGTCCCAGCCGACGCGTCGGGAGCTAGATCTCCTCGTGGACGCCGATCGACTCCTCGAGTTGCGCCTCGGCGTCGCCGCGATGGCCGCGCCGATCTTCAAGCAGAGCGCTGGCGATGGCATCGAGCTTGGTCTGCACAGCACGCTCGGCGCGCAGCTCGGAGTTCTTGAGGACCGCCACCAGGATCAAGGTAAGGCCAGACATCAGGCCGGCGGTGGCGGCCTCGAAGCGGTCGCTGGCCCCGAGTATGAGTCCGGCCAACCAGACGAGCACCAGGCCGGTGCACATCACGAAGAACAGGGGAGAGCTGGCCAGGAACGACGCCCGTTCTGAGAATCGGTCAAACAGACCCCGCCGTTCTTCGCTGCGGTCAGCGGGGTGCTTGAGGGTCCGGATGAGACTGTCGCCCGTGGCGCGCATGCCGGCTGGGGCTCGCCGCCGTCGGGGGCGCAGCTTTCGAGGTTGAGGCATAGCTGATCAACATCTAGCAGGCAGGGATAAAGGTTGCGGGGCGACGATCTACGCTGCACCCGGATCAGCACGCCACCGGGCCGGGATGAGAGGAGAGCCAGGATGAGCGATCAGCCGGCGCCGGACAGCGACCGGCGCGGAGAGAGCGAGGAGCAAAAGCTTGACCGCAACACGATTGAGCTGCTCAACGAGCTCAGGGTCGTCGCGACCGGGATTCAGGTCATGTTCGGCTTTCTGCTCATCGTCCCCTTCAACGGCGGCTTTCGCCGCGTGTCTTCGTTCGAGCGCACGGATTACTTCGTCACCCTCCTGTGTGTTGCGACCTCGGCCGTGCTCTTGATGTCACCTTCGATCCACCACCGGATCCTGTTCCGTCACCGCGAGAAGGCCTACCTCGTGTGGGTCGCCAATCGTCTGGCGATCGCGGCCATGGTCTTCCTCGCCCTCAGCTTTACCGGCATCCTCTTGCTGGTCTCCGACGTGGTTCTGGGTGGATGGTTTCCGGCTGTGGTCGGCGCGGTCGCAACGGTCGCGATCACCGTCCTCTGGTTCGGGCTGCCGCTCATCCGGCGGGAGCGCGAACGCTCAGGCAGAGCACCAGCCGAGTGATCGTCAGGCGAGCTTCCGGCCGGTCGCGATAAGCGGCTCGCAAACCGGGGTAACGTCAGGGGTAAGTCAATTTCAGGAGCTGATATGTCAACGCCGCTAAATGCCCTCGCCGATCACGGCCAGAGCCCATGGATAGATTATCTGTCGCGTTCGTTCGTCCGGGATGGCGAGCTTGAGGGCTTGATCGCCCAGGGCGTGACCGGCATCACCTCCAACCCGACCATCTTTCAGGGCGCGATCGCCGATGGTGACGCCTACGACGAGCAGCTGCGCGAGGTCCTTGCGTCCGAGGACGACCCCAAGGAGGTCTTTCTGCAGCTGGCGCGCGAGGACATCCGCGGTGCCTGCGACCTGCTGCGTCCGGCGTTTGACCGCGGCGAGAGCACCCGCGACGGCTGGGTCTCCCTCGAGGTGGATCCCAACCTGGCGCACGACGCCGAGGCGACCACCGCCGAGGCCCGGCGACTGCGGGACATGATCGATCGTGCCAACCTGTTCGTGAAGATCCCGGGGACCAAGGCGGGTCTGACCGCGATCGAGGAGACGATCGCTGCCGGGATCCCGGTCAACGTCACGCTGCTGTTCTCGCTTGAGCGCCACCGCGCGGCCGCGCACGCCTATCTGAAGGGGCTTCGGCGCCTGCGCGACGATGGCGGTGACCTGGCCTCGGTGGCCTCCGTGGCCTCCTTCTTCGTCTCTCGGGTCGATACCGAGGCCGATCGCCGGCTGGAGGAGATCGGTGGCCACGACGAGCTGCGCGGCAAACTCGCCATCGCCAACGCCAAGCTCGCGTACCAGAACTACCGGGAGATCTTCTCGGGTGAGGAATGGGCAGAGCTCGAGGCGGTCGGCGCCTCGCCCCAGCGGTGTCTGTGGGCGTCGACATCGACCAAGAACCCCGACTATCCCGACCTCATGTACGTCGAGGCGCTGGTAGGGCCCGAGACGGTCAACACGATGCCGCGCGAGACGATCCAGGCCCTGCTCGACCATGGCCGGATCGAGAGCCAGCTCGAGTCAGACGTCGACGAGGCGCGCCGGACGCTGGACCGGCTCGCCGAGGCCGGAGTCGATTACGACGACGTCGTCGAGGTGCTCGAGCGCGAGGGCGTGGAGAAGTTCGCCGCCTCGTTCCGGGAGCTGGTCGAAGGGGTCTCGAGCAAGCGCGAGCAGTTCGCTGCCGCATAGGGAGTCACAAGTCCTGCTGTGGATCGAGGCGTCGCCCTCGAGCTGAGCTGTCGCAGTGCGGACGGTCACTACGAAAGGAGAAGCAATGACTGACGATGAGCGCACGGTGGGCGGATCGCCGGGCAAGGCGGTCGGCAAGGTCAAGGCGGCGATCGGAAGTGCCATCGGTCGCGACAGGCTGGAGCGTGAAGGTCGCCTCCAGCAGGCGCAGTCTGAAGCGGAACTCGAGGCCGAGCAGTCGGCTGCGCAAGCCGCCCAGCAGGAGCAGCGCGGGGCTGCCCGCGAGCACGAGGCCGAGCTTCAGGCCGATCGCGAGCGGCTGGAGAACCAGGTCGCGGCGCAGCTGCACGACGAGCAGGCTGAGCGCGATCGCGTCGCCTCTGAGTCCCGCGCCGACGCCCGGGCCACGCGCGAACGCGCCGCCGCGGACGCCGAAGCCGACCACCAGCGCCAACGCGCTGACGCCAGGCTCACCAACGCCGAGCGGGGACGGACGGACGCGGCTGAGCGGGCCAACCGGCTCGAGCAGCGTGCCCGCGAGGAGGCCCGCAAGGCAGATGAACTCGACAGAAGGGACCGAGCATGAGCGCGCGCCGACGTACCGCTGCGGCGATGGACAACTACCTCAAACTGGTGCGGTTGCCGATCGACACGGCGACCCGGTTGCTGCCCGGGGAGCGGCTGGGCCCGCGGGCGGCTGCCCGTGTCAGCATCGACCGCGTTGACGCGACGATCCGCGGGCTGCTCGCCCGTGGCCTCGGCAGCGACGCCCTGCACCACTCGTCACACCGGCGGGCAGACGCGGCTGAGCATCGCGAGCAGGCCCTGCGCCTCCGGCGCCAGGCTCAGGACGAGCTCGCCTCGGCGCAGGAGCAGCTCGAGGAGACTGACGACGCCGCCGTTGCCGAGCGCCAGCGGGCGACGGCCAGAGCCAGCAGGCGCAAGCGCCAGGCCAGTAAGCGCCGTCAGGAGACGGTCAAGCAAGCGCGCAGCACCGAGAGCAACCAGCGTCAGGCAGGTAAGGTGCGCGAGCAGCGCTCGACCGAGAAGATCGAGGCACAGGAGGCCAGAGACCGCCTCCCCGCCGTTCAGGAGCAGGCGCAGGCCGCCGAGCAACGGTCCGAGGCACTTGACCAGCGCCACCAGGCCGAGCGCCTGGGCGCCGCCGCTGCCCAGGTCAAGCGCGAGCGCAAGATGGACTGATCACCGGTCGGCAACGAGGGCCAAGGCTCAGCGCACGCCGATGAGATCGACGACGAAGACCAGCGTCTCGTCGGGACCGATGACGCCGCCGGCCCCCCGCTTGCCGTAGCCGAGCATCGGCGGGATCGTGATCCGCCGCCGCCCGCCGACTTTCATGCCTGCCACGCCCTGATCCCAGCCCGGGATCACCTGGCCGCGGCCCAGGCCGAATTTGAACGTGTCGCCACGGTCCCAGGAGGCGTCGAACTGCCGGCCCGTAGACCATGAGACCCCGACGTAGTGGACCTCGACCACCTTGCCGGCCACCGCTTCCTCGCCCTCCCCGGCGACGAGGTCCTCGAGCTCCAGCTGATACGACGGCGGCTGGTCAGCCGGAACATCGATGACGGGTTTCTCCCTGCCGTCCATGCCTGCACGGTAGCGCGCGCCTACTCCCGCCGGGGCAGAAGCCAGCGGGCGATTCGCGCCATGATCAGCGCCGGGACGGCCAGCAGGCTGAGCACTGCGCACAGCAGCAGCGGCGTGCGAAAGCTCCGCGTCACGGCACTCTGGACCAGCGTCCGAACCTGCACCTCGAGCGCGGCGAGATGGGCTCGCGTCGTCGGGTCGGCTCCGGCTGCCGCCCGGGAGAAGGGCGGCCCGAGATCCGGCAGCTCGCTCGCCGGCGCCTTGGCGCTGGCGGCCTGAAGCCCGGCCCCGAGCTGAAACTTGGTGGCGAGCGAGAGCGGAGCGCTGATGATGGCGCGGAGGATGGGCGGCGTCGCCCGAGCAGGGGCGGCGTCGAGCTGGTTGACCAGAACCGGGGTGAGCAGGACGAGGCCGAGCACGAGTCCGCCTTCGCGGGCGGCCACGGTGCGGGCGGCCCGCGCCATCGGCGGGCCGGAGGTGCTCAGGGCGACGCGGGTCAGCGCGGGAAAGGCGAGCCCGAGCCCGACGCCGCACAGGGCCAGCGCGATCAGCGCCAGCCCGACCATGCGGTGTGAGACGAGCGCCAGCACGACCAGCCCGATTGCCAGTACGACGGCGCCCGCACCGCCGGCCGCGCTGGCCGGACGTTCGGTCACCGCTCGCTCGGTGATCACGGTCGTGAGCGGGATCACAGCCAGGACCGCCGCCGCCCCGAGCGGAGTGAGCTGCCAGACGTTGATGAGCAGGACGGTGGCCAGGAAGAGGGCCCCGATCAGTCCCGCCGAGATCAGCGCCAGGGCCAGGTTGGCGAGGGCGGGCGTCGTCCCGGCTTTTCCGGTCGGCTCAGACCAAGCAGCGGCCTGGGCCGGAGCGGCCGCTTGGGCCGGAGCGGCCGCTTGGGGCGCAGCAGCCGCCTGGGATGGAGCAGCCGCTTGGGGCGGATCAGCCGCTTGGGGCGCGACGGGAGAAACGGCGGCGTCGGACAGGGCGGCGGCGTCGGGCGGACCGGTAGCCGGACGGGGACCACCCACGTGCCCGGCCAGCGCGGCCAGTGCAGCCGCCGCCGCCACCGGGGCTTGGGCGAAGAAGATCGCGCGCCAGTCGAAGACCTGGGTGAGCACCCCGCCGGCCGTCGGACCGACGCCGGCTCCGAAGGCGGCGGCTAGCGCCCAGGAGCGCAGTTGCGCGGTGACATCGGCGCCGCCCGCGGCGCGGGGACGGAGGAGGGGGAGGGAGGCGCACAGCAGGAGTGCGCCGCCCATTCCCTGAAGGCATCGCCAGACGATCAGCCAAATCAGGCTGCCAGCCGCGCCCGAGCCCAGCGAGGCGAGCCCGAACACGGTCAGTCCCGCCACCAGCGCCCGCCGCGAGGCAAGCCGCGAGGCGATCGGAAGCACCGCAAGGGTGGTCGCGATCAGGGCCAGGTTGTAGGCCGTGATCACCCAAGTCACGTGCGAGATCGAGGTATGCAGGCGGACCACGATCTGGGGCAAGGCGAGGACGGCCACCGAAGCGTCGGCAAAGGCAAGCGCGATGGCCAGGCGGACCGCGCCGTCACGCCGGTGGGAGGCCGGAGCGGGCGAAATGCTCGGTGTCGTGGTTGCGGTCAGGGCGTGGAGGCTACGCATCCCGCTGGCTAGGAGTGGCGCTGCCGGGGTAGCCCTCGGACATGCCCACCATCACCATCACCCCGCGCTGGGCTCCAGCGCTCGAGGTTCCCCAGCCGGTGCAAGCACCGACGCCGGTCGTCCCCGATGCCCCGGTCGCGCCGATCGATCCCGATCCCGGCACGCCCGCTGACCCTGCTCGACCGCCGAGCGTTCCGCTCCCCGAGGAGCCGGCCACGCCGATCGACCCCGATCCTGGCCCCGAGCCCGATCCGGAGCCCGATCCCGCCCAGACCCGCTAACCGAGGGCGTCGCCAGTGGGCACGGGGAACGGACCGGGCCGGGCACCGCCCAGGCTGGCGATTGGCGGCCTTTCCTGGACCGGGACGGCGGCCACGGAACCATCATCCCAGGGCCGGAGATACGCTCCGGCGATCACGGCGTCGGGACGACCACAGCGTCGTTGCACAGCAGCCAGCACCGCATAGGCCATCTCCCCGAGGGAGCGCAGCGACTGGTGGCGGTTCTGACGCATCCCCAGGTCGCACTCGGCCAGCGCGGCTAGTCCCTCACGTCGCAGGGCATCGATCAGCATCGCGATCTCGATCCCGTAACCCACGGGAAAGGGGATTGCTTCGAGCAGCGAACGGCGGGCGGCGAGCTCGCCGGCCAGGGGCTGGGAGAAGCCGGCCAGCCGGGGCTCGTGCAAATTGATCAGCGGACGGGCCATCAGTTCGGTGACGCGCCCACCCTCATTGGCGAGGACCTGCCCGCCGGCGGCCAGGGGGCGCTCGAAGGCACCCTTGACGAGTCTGATTTCCGGGTTGGCGAGGATCGGCCCCAGCAAGCCGATCAGGTGCGCCGGCGAGGGATCGCGCGTGTCGCCATCGAGAAAACAGACGATCTCCCCACCGGTCGCACGGAGCGCGCGCCACATCGCGTCGCCCTTGCCCAGGGCCGGCCCGAGCTCGACCGCCACCTCGTCCTGTTGGATGACCTGTGCTCCCGCCCGGGCGGCGGCGCCCGCGGTACCGTCCCGCGAGCCGGCGTCGACCACGACGAGCTCGTCGATCACCCCGGCTTCTCGCAGCGGCCCCACCGCGCCGCCGACAACGGCTCCGATCGTCTCGGCGCAATCCTTGGTCGGGATCACCACGGTGACGCTGCGGCCGGCCTTGCTTGCCAGGAGCGCCGCCGGGTCGAACTCGTCGGCCCGGAAGCGGCGGTGCTCCAACCACCGGGAGACCTCGAGATCGACCGCGAGTCCCCGCGAAGCCCGTCCCCGTGAACGCGCCGAGGTTCGCACTCGAACGTCGCGGGTGCGGAGAATCGGCACCCCGTGCTCTTGCAGCCGGGTGGCGAAGGCGGCGTCCTCGAGAGCTTCGACGGGCTCCAGACCACCGACCTGGCGGTAAGCGTTGGCAGTGATACCGATCGAGGCCCCCGCGAAGTGATGGTGCTCGGCACTTGGGTCGAGCTCGCGGACGCGGCTCAGCCGATCGAGGGCGTCGCGCTCGCGCCGGCGGCGGACGCCCGCGGGCAGCTCGGTCCCCTCACCTGGATCTAACTCGACCAGCCCGGCCACGGCTCGCGCGCCCGCGCGCAGGTGGTGAAGCTGGCGTTCCAGCCAGTCGGGCGCGGGCTGGGAATCAGCATCGGTGGAGGCGATCAGCCCGTCCGGGCAGCCCCCGGCAAGCAGCCGCTCGGCCGCCAGATCCATGCCCAGCCGGCGAGCCGCCCCCGCGCCGCGGCCCGGTCCGGTGACTATGCTCACGGCCAGCCCGAGCTCAGCGGCAGCCAGCCCGGCCCGTGCCGGCGTCGCATCCTGGCAGGCATCGAGAACCAGGATTGTTTCGAAGGCATGGGGGCCAACGGTCTGGACGGCCAGGGCCCGCAAGCAGGCACCGATCGTCGCTTCCTCGTCATGCGCTGGTATCACGACCACGCTGCTCAGTCCCATGTTGCTCCCTGGGTGATCAGGTCCCGCCCGCGCTCGTAGGCGTCATCGGCCTGGTGGGCGAGCACGCCTACCAGCCGGCCTTCGCGTCCGTACCAGGTCACGAACCCCTCGGGTGCAGACTCCCAGCGCACGTCATCAAACCCGTCGCCCCAGCCCGCATATTTGAGGGTGTGGTCGCCAATCGTTGACCAGAAACCGGGTGCCTGCGCCCAGCTGGCCTCGCGCCCGGCAGCGCTCTGGCCGGCTACTGCGCCTTGGCCGAGGGCGTCGCCCCAGTGCTCGATGTGCACCCGGCGCCCGGCAGCGGCGTTTTCGGCCAAACAGACGTCCCCAGCGGCGAGCACGCCGGGGACCTCTGTGCGCATCTGTGCGTCGGCGGGGATCGCCCCGTTCTGGAGGGATACTCCAGCCTGGGCGGCGAGCTCGGCGCGTGGCTTGACGCCGACGGCCATGACGACGATGTCGCCAGCCGGACGGTCGTCACCGGCGATGACGCTGAGGCGATCTCCGCTGCGCTCGATCGCGTCAACCGCAGAGCCGAGGATCAGCCGGATCCCGAGCGCCTCGAGCCAGCGCTGGATCTCGGCGGCCGCCTGCTCGCCGAGGCGCCCGACGTTCGGCGCGGACTCCTCGGCCACCAAGGTCACCCGGTGGCCGAGCATGGTCAGGGAGGCGGCGATCTCGCAGCCGATAAAGCCCGCGCCGATGACCAGGATCGAGGGGGTCCGGCCCAGGCGCGCCCGCAGCTCGCGGTTGTCCTCGAGCGAGCGCAGGGTGCGCACGCCGGGATCGTCGGCACCTGCAATCGGTAGCCGGACCGGCTCGGCCCCGGTAGCCAGCAGACAGGAGCCATAGGCGATCTCGCGACCGCCGGAGAGCAGCAGGGTGCGTTGCGCGAAGTCGAGGCTGACGGCCCGGCCGCCGATCAGCGCGACATCGTGTTGCGCCGGCCAGCGATCGGACTCCAGCGAAATGTCCTCCTCAGCGATTTCGCCGCGCAGAAGTTCCTTGGAGAGGGCCGGGCGCTGATAGGGCATCCGCCGCTCGTCGGTGACCATCCCCACCGAACCCGGTCCCCCGGCCTCGCGGTAGGCCCGAGCCGCCGATAGGGCGGCCGGCCCCCCACCGACGATCAGCAGCTCGTGGGCGCCGGCGTCGCTCACGTCCGCTCAAGCACAGCGAGTAGGTAATCGTCGGTCGAGCCGGAGGTCACGGGGGTTAGCCACGACTGTGTGCGCAGCCGTTCGTGGGCCTCCGCGGCGGTGAACGGTCGCTCCGGCCCGGCGGGTCGCCAGTGGACCGCGACGATTCGGGCACCGGGCGGCATGCGTGTGGACAGAGTTACGAAGGTCGCCTCCAGCACGTCGGGCGGGAGGTAGTAGAGGATCTCCGACGCGACCACCAGGTCGTAGGACCGAACCGGTATCGCCGCCGGAATATCGCCCAGCACGACCTCGGCCCCTGGCTCGTCGCGCAGGCGCGCACGGGCTTCGCGGACAGCCGTGGGAGCGGCATCGATTGTGACCAGGGAGCGGCAGCGTGGCGCGAGCATCGCGCTGAACACGCCGATCGAGCCCCCCAGCTCGAGTGCGGAGTCAAAGGGCCCGGGGCCGCAGGCGGCCAAGGTGGCTTCGTACTTGCGCCGCTCGTACTCGGAGCTCCGGTAGCGCCAGGGATCTGAATCGGCCCGGTACAGGGCCTCGAAGTCACCGGTTGACATCGAGCTCATCGCTGCGCTCCCGCGTCGAGCAAAACCTGTCCCGCTCGGGCCAGCAACGGATCGAGGCGATGTTGCAGGAGGAAGACCTCGAGATCGCGGCGGGCCCGGTCGAGCTGGCCGCCGCGCGCAAACGGCCGCGAGCCGCAGGCGCGGGCTGCCTCGTCAAGCAGGGTACGGCTGGCGTCAGCGATCGCCGCCCGGCCGTGGAGCGCGATCGCCGGGAGCTCGTCTGACGGCTCGTCCATCGCCAACGCTGCCGCCTGCAGCCAGACCGAAATCGTCCGTTGGGCGGTGATGATCCGCCCGGCGGCCAGCGCTTCCAGCGGGCCGCTGGCGGGACGCGACGACAGCTCCTGCAGGGCCGCCTCCACAGCCGCGTCGGCCATCCCTGCCCACGAGGCCGCGGTTCGCAGCGCGTCTCGTGCGAACCACGGTTGGATGGCGATGGCCCCGGGCGGTCCCAGCACTGCGAGGACGGGCGCATCGTCAAACACGACCCGGTGGGAGACCGAGGCGCGCAGCCCGTGCGAGCGGTACCAGGCCGGATCGATCGCCACCCGTTCGGCAACCGTGAGGTCGACCCACACCGACCACGGTGGGCCGCCCTCCGGGGCTCGGGCCAGCACCAGCGCTCGGTGCAGCCCTCCGGCGCCTGAGCAGAAGGTCTTGACGCCCCGCAGGACAAGGCCGGCCCGGGTTGACAGCACCCGAGCGGGCTCGCCCTCGCCGGCGGCGGGATCACCGCCCCAGACTCCTGCGCGCAGCTCTCCGGTTGCGAAGCCAGCCAGCTCTCGCTCACGCAACTCGCCAGCCCCCTGGACCGCGAGGCGCTCGATCGCATTCACATGTCCGTCGTAGATCCGACCCACCGAGCCGTCGGCCCACGCCACGCTGCGGATGAGGGCGAGCTCCTGCGCTGCCGGGGGACGGGCGGCGCCGGACGTTGTTCCCCAGCTCAACAGTCCGGCGCGGGCCAGGGCGGCGAATGCCTCCTCGGGGAAGACAGGGACGGCCGCCTCGTCGCGGCGAGCGGCGCCGCTGGCGATGTCTTCCAGAACGGAGGCGGTCAGGTCAGTGTCCGGAAGCTGGGGCTGGAGGAGGTCGGTCAAACCAGCGCTCCCAGGGTCAGGCCCAGGGACCGCGCGTGGGCGATCGCCAGCCCAGCGTAGGCGATGGTTTCCTCGCAGCCGTCGCGGCGGGCGCCTGGGCCGATCCCGTCGTGGGCGAGCACGATGGCGCCAGGAACCAGTCCGGCGCGCGTGGCCGCAAACATCTCGGCCGCGTTATCTCCCCGCCAGTCGTGCGTGTCCACGTTCCAGCCCACGATACGGAGGTCGCGCTCCGCCGCGACGCTCGCGGTCCACGGAGCCAGGTCGCCCCATGGCGTCCGCCATAGCTTGGGCGTGACGCCGAGCTCCCGCAGGCACTCCAGCGCCCGATCGGCGTCGCGGCGACCCCACGCCTTGTCGCGGCTCGAATGCCGGACGTGCTCTTGACAGTGAATGCCGACACCATGGCCTTCGGCCACCATGCGGGCGATCAGCCCGGGATGACGCTCGGCCCGGCGGGCGATTGGGAAGAAGGTGGCGGTGGCGCCGCCTTCCCCGAGCAGGTCGAGCAAGCGAGGCGTGAATCGCTCGTCGGGCCCGTCGTCGAAGGTCATGGCAAGGTAGGACACGTAGTTGCAATACCCCGGGCGCCGGCCGATCTCACCTCGGAAGAGCCCGGCTCGGTCGCGCGGGCTGATTGTGAAAGCGCGCGCAGAGCGGGTAAAGCGTGGGAATGGCAATCGCGATTCTCGACATCGACGGCACGCTCGTCGACACCAATTATCACCACGCCGTGGCGTGGTTTCGGGCGCTCGCCCGCTTCGATCTGGTCCTCCCCGTTTGGCGCATTCATCGCCACATCGGCATGGGCGGCGACCAGATGGTCGCCGCGCTGTGCGGAGACGAGATCGAGGAAGAACTCGGGGACGACATCCGCGAAGCCGAGGGCGACGAGTACGAGAGGCTGATCGGCGAGGTCCGCACCATGGCTCGCTCGCGCGAGCTGATCCTCGCGCTGCGCGACCGCGGCCACCGGGCGGTCCTGGCCAGTTCGGCCAAAGCCGACGAAGTCGAGCACTACCTCGAGCTGCTCGATGCGCGCGAGATCATCGATGGCTGGACCACCTCAGCCGATGTCGAAGCGACCAAGCCCGCGCCCGACCTGGTACACGCGGCCTTGAAGCGAGTGGAAGCCGGCAGTGATGAGACGGCGGTCATGGTCGGTGACACACCCTGGGACGTGAAGGCGGCCCAGAAGGCAGGCGTGCCGACCCTCGCTGTGATCACCGGCGGCTTCAGCGAGCAGGAGCTCCGGGACGCCGGTGCCGCGGCTGTCTTTGAGTCGGTGGCTGACCTCGAGAGCAGGCTCGCTGAGACGCCATTTGGTGCGCGATGAGCAGCGCCGTCCTGACCGCGCGACGAGGTGTCGTCTTCCGGCGTCCCAACAGGGCGCCGGGCGCGGGGAGGGGCGCCTTGGGCACGGCGCGGGGAGGGGCGCCTTGGGCACGGCGCAAGCCGGCCTCGGGCTCGTGTAAGGACACCCAACCGGGGTACCCCTTTACTGGACCTTGGATTCTTCTGGCGCGAACCAAAGGAGCTTCATGCCCGAGTCACTGAACGGAAAGAAGATCGCGATCATCGCCACCGATGGCGTCGAGCAGGTGGAGTTGACCAAGCCCCGTGAGGCGGTGGAGCAGGCCGGCGCGACGACCGAGTTGCTCTCGCCCAAGACGGGCGAGATCCAGGCCATGAACCACGATCTCGAGCCAGCCGACAAGTTCTCGGTCGACCAGGGGATTGCCGACGCCTCACCTGCGGATTACGACGGCCTGATCCTGCCCGGAGGGACCGTCAACGCCGACAAGCTGCGGATCGAGGATGACGTGGTGGCGTTTGTGCAGGCGTACTTCAAGGCCGGCAAACCGGTGGGGGTCATCTGCCATGGGCCGTGGACGCTGGTGGAGGCCGACCTCGTACGCGATCGCACGCTGACCTCCTACCCCAGCGTTCGCACCGACATCCGCAACGCTGGCGGAAAATGGGTAGACGAGGAGGTCGTGGTCGACCAGGGTCTGGTCACTTCGCGCACGCCCGATGACCTACCCGCCTTCTGCGCCAAGATCGTCGAGGAGTTCGCCGAAGGCGAGCACGCCGTCGCGCGGTCCGGCGCCACCGCCGCCTCCTAGCCGTCGTTCCCCCGTTCGCGCCAGCGCTGTTCTGAAGCTTCGATCTCGGCCAGCGCGGCGCTGCGGGGGCACCAGCCGCCGACCTCGACGACTTTGTGCTCGAGCTGCTTGTAGATCGAGAAGAACTGCTCGATCTCCTGGCGCAGCAGCTTGGGCAGGTCGTCGAGGGTCTCGAATCCATTCCAGTAGGGATCGTGCAGGGGCACGCAGATGATCTTGTCGTCGGGCCCCTTCTCGTCGGCCATCACGAACATGCCCAGCGCCTTGACCAAGATCAGGCACCCCGGGAAGGTCGGCTCGGTCAGGCAGATCAGCGCGTCAAGCGGGTCCCCGTCCTCGGCCAGCGTGTTGCGGAGATAGCCGTAGTCGGTGGGATAGGTGGCCGCACTCATCAGGAGACGGTCGAATTTGATCCCCCCCAGCTCAGGGTCGTACTCGTACTTGTTGCGACTGCCCTTGGGGATCTCGACGACGCACACGAAGGTGCGCTCCTGCGCCCCGGCCGACGGCTGCTCGGTCACGCTCGCGACCCTAGGTGTCCTCGAGGCGGAAGCCGATCTTCATCTCGACTTGGAAGTGGGCCAGCTCGCCACCCTCCACGTGTCCGCGGATGCTCACCACCTCTACCCAGTCGACCTCACGCAGGGTTTGGCTGGCGCGGCGGACGCCGGAGCGCATCGCCTCGGCGATGCTGTCGGGTGAGGTGCCGGCGATCTCGACAATCTTGTAGGTACTCGATTCAGACACCAGTGCTCCTGACGAATGGGGACACGAGCGACCTACCCGCGGGATCGGCCGGGCAACCGCCGGTTGCGCGGCCACGGTACGGACTAGCCCGCCGCGGGAGTCCGGCGAGCTTCCCGTCGGACCTGCAAATCGTGAAAATCCTGAGTCCTGCGGGCGAGTTTTTCCTGTCGCGCAGGCTGGGCCCAAGTTTGCGCCAAAGTCGACCGCCGCCGCCAAGGTTTTCGCAAACTGCCGCCCGACGTTGCGCTACGCGTCCCGATCGGCCTAGCCGTCTCGGGACCGAGCTCGTGCGAGCTGGCTGGCCACGAGGCCGACAGGATGGTCGCCGTAGAGCCCCAGGCCGAGCTGGGGGACATATCTCCTACGACCCTGACCGGGCCGCCGCCGTCCAGCGCGCGCACGAGCAGTTCCAGTGGTTTGGCCTGGGCTGGAAGGTCAACGCTGACCTGCCCAATCCGGAGTCATTTGACAGCGCCAGCCAGTTCGTGAGCCCCGATCAGATCTCCCAGGCGCTGGCGACCGCGCGCAGCAGGTGGTCGGCGACGGCCGCAGCGCCGCGGCGACCCAAGGTGATCGTGTAGTGGTTGACGTCGGGCACGGGCACTGCCTGGCGTCGCCCGGGGTCAGCGGCCGCCCAGGCCGAGACGAGCTCGAGCGGTTGCATGGGGCGGGGATCGTCGACCAGTCCCCGCTCCGCACAGAGCAGCCGGGCCGGGACGGTGAGCGCATTGGCGTCGGAGAGTCGAAAAAGGTCGGTACCGTCGAGCCGCACGGCCTCGGGGTTAACACTCGAGCGCAGCTGCGGCGGCAGGCCGATCAGGTCATGGTCGGCGTAGTGCGCAAGGTCATCTGAGACGACGTCTCCGGCAGCGATCGCGGGGTGCTCGCTCCACCAGGCTCGGTAGGCCGCCTGGTCGGCGAAGGTCATGCGCAACCGGGCCAGGGCGGGGCCGAGGAAGGCCGCCAGGAACTCCTCCGGGTCGACCCCCTCACCCAGGGGGATCGTCAGCCCACCGTCGACGAGCACCAGCGCCGACACGCGCTCGGGATGGGCGGTGGCCAGGCCGGCCGCGACGTACGCGCCCAGTGAATGACCGATCACCACCGCCTGCGCGAGCTGGAAGTGATCGAGCACGGCCAGCATGTCGGTGACGTGGGCGGCGATCCCGTACGGCGCGGGCAGGGCGTGGCTGGCCCCGCGACCGCGTAGATCGACGGCGGCGAGCCCCACCTCGTCCCCGGCCGCACGGGCCACGGCCCGCCACGCCTGGGAATTGGAGGTGATGCCATGAATCGCGAGCGCCATCGGGACGCCCGGCGTGGTGGCGCCGAGGCGAAAGGTGGCAAGCTCGCCCCCCGAGACGGGAATGTTTGCGCGTCGCGGCTCAGTCACGGACGAGGGGGCGGTCCTCGCGGTTGTCAGGCTCGGTCGGCGGGCTCGGTGGGTCCGCGCCGTCCGCGCTTGGGTCCGCCGGCGGGGCGGCCCACAGCTTCCACGGGCGGGCGGCGGCCAGCCAGGCGATCCCGGCGCCGAGCAGGGTCGCGCACAGGATCCAGCCCAGGGGCTTGGCGCCGATGCCGATGTACTTCAGGCCCGAGGCGAAGATCACAAAGGCGATGGCCGGCCGAACGTAGCGGTCGGGGACGCTGGCGGACAGCATCGAGCCGATCAGAACCGCGGGGACGCTGCCCAGCACCAGCGAACCGGTCACCGAGACCTCAACGTGTCCGAAGGCCAAGGCGCCGAGCGCAGCGGCGAGCGTCAGCGGGACCGCCTGGGTCAGATCGGTGCCAACCAGCTGATTGGCACCGAGGGCAGGGTAGATGAAGAGGAGCCCAACGATCATCAGTGATCCGGACCCAACCGAGGTCAGCCCCACAACGATCCCCCCCACCAGGCCGATGACCACGGTGAGCAGGGGCCGCGGCTCGACGTCGGTTACGAACACGGTCCGCGCCTGTCCGGCGCGTCGATCGAGCACAAAGCGCAGGATCATGGCGGCGGCGCCGGTCAGCAGTGCGGCGCCCAGGAAGACCTGGATCTGGTTCTCGGCGGACTTCGCGTGGCCCATTAGGTGCAGGAGATAGCTGCCCAAGAACGCGGCTGGGATGGAGCCGAGCATCATCAGGCGAACGAGCTTGAAGTTGACGGTGCCGGCCCGCATGTGGACGGCGGCGCCGAACGGACGCATGAGCACGGCGGCCACGAGGTCGCTCGAGATGGCCGTCGAGGGCTGGATTCCGAACAGCAGGATCAGCATCGGCGTCATCAGCGCGCCCCCGCCGGCACCGGTCATGCCGACCAGCAGGCCGATGATCGCGCTGCCCAGGACTATGTAGGGATCGATGTGCACTTCGGGCCTTGACCGGGGATTGGCGCCTCAGTTATCAGCGCGATCCGCGAACTCGCCGCCGCGGGGAGGCTCGCCGGAGAGTAGCCAGCCTCCCGGCACGGAGTTGACCACGCCCGGCCGGCTGAGGTCTGAGAGCGCGCTGGTCACGGTCGGCCGGCGTGCGGCGACGAGATCCGAGAGGACCGCGTGCGTCAGCCGGAGCGGGATCATGACCCCGTCGCTGCGAACCCGCCCCCAACGATCCGCGAGATGCCAGAACAGCAAGTGCAGACGCGCGTCCACTCGGGCCTGATGAATGATCGCCATGTTGACCGCGAGCTGTCGCGAGCGTTCCACCGCGCGCCGGAACAGGCGACCGGCGATCTGTGGGTACTCGGCCAGCTGGCGCACGAAGCCCTCGTCCAGAACGGCGAGACGGCACGGCTGCAGCACGAGCCAGTCGTTGGTCAGCGCGAACGCCGACTCTCCCTGGTGATACGGGGGACGCAACACGTCGCCCTCGCCGATCAGCTCCGCTCCGAAGCGGCACCGGACGCCGACCCGATGAAGCAACACGCCGCCGAGTACGAGCAGTCCCAGACCGTCCTCGACGCCGTCGTGCTGCCGCACGCGGGCGGGGAGAGGGCCCGGGCCAATTTGGACCTCCTCGACGACGATCGCCTCGACCGCGGCGTCACGGAGCGCGGGAGCGATCGCCTCGGCCAGATCGGGATCCTCGGCCACAGGTGACAGTAGGTCGCGGCGGGGGCAGGAGAGCTGCTCACGGTTCCGATCCGAGCACGGCGATCAGGTCACGCGCCACTGCGCGCACGACCGCGGCTACGACGTGGTCGCGATCTATGCCTCGCGCCTCGGCGTGGCTCAGCGCCGCCCGAGCGGCCGCCTCGGTCTCGCGCAGCACGGCCTCCGTCCAGGGGCGCGGCGCTTCGGCCAGCCAGCGCAAGGCCCCCGCCATGCCCTTGATCTGCTGCTGAAGCTCGGGGTCGGGCGGAGGTGGATCACGCTGCATGGTGACCGAGCGGATGAGGCTGATCACCGCGTTGGCCAGGAGATCAAGCCGAGCCGTGCGCAGGTCCTCGGCGTCGACGGTGCGCCGCCGCCGCCAGCGCCGAGGAGCGACCCGGACGTTGATCCGTGCGGTGGCCCGCGCCCGGGCCAGGGCATTGAGCTGCTGGTGGATCTCCAAGCCCGCGGCCAGGGTCCAGTCCTCGGTGGGGAGGTTCCCCTCCCGCAGGGCAGCGGACACAGCCCCCAGGCGGGTGGCCAGCACCTCGAGCACGCGTTGTTCGGCGTTACGCATGAGTTTCAGAGGCTCGGCCGGAAACAGCCCGACCCCGATCAGCAGGGCCACCGCGCCGCCCACCACCGCGTCCACCGCCCGCTCTGACCCGGTGCCGTGCCGATGCAGCGTTACCACCAGAATCGCCGAGGCGGCGGCCTGGTTGGGGAACATCATCCCGTCGCCGAAGAAGCCGGCGCCGACCGCGAGGGCGAGCATCATCGTCACAAGCACGATCACTCCCAGGGCGGCGGTGCTGCCGCCCAGCAGGCTGTACAGGCCTTCGCCGACGATGATGCCCAGCAGCACCCCACCGACCATCTGGGCGATGCGGCGGCTGCGCTGGACCGGGCTCGTGCTGAGCGCGATCGCGGCGGCAATCGGGGCGAAAAAGGGCTGCACGTGGCCGAGCACGCGGTGGGCAATGAGCCAGGCCAGCGCTGCGGCGCCGGCGGCCTGCACGGCGGGGAGCAGCGCGCCGAACACGCGCTGGCGGGCGCTCTGACCCACACGGTGAACGTGGGGAACGACGTTCGTCACGGTCTGGCTGAGAGCTGGATCAGCGCGGCGGCGACTTCCTGCGGACGCTCCAGCGGGCTCATGTGACCGGTTTCGGGGAGCACGATCAGTCCGGCGGGGTGGGGCAGCGTCTCCGTAATGCGCCGCGCGTGAGCCGGAGGTGTCAGCCGGTCACGCTCCCCGGCCACCACCATGGTGGGGACGGTCAGGCGGGCGACCGCGTGCCAGAGATCCATGTCGGTGAGCGCCACTCCGGCGGCGGCGCGGGCGCCGGGCTGGGTCGCGGTCAGCATCTGTTCATAGAATGCCACCTGCCCCCGAGTTGCGGTGGGGCCGAAAGCGGCGTGGCGGATCACGGCCTGTTGAAGCGGGGTCGAAAAGGGAAGCAGGGGAGTCCGCGATCCGAGCATGAAGCGGGTCACGATCGGGCTCTCGAAGCGCTTGGCCAAGCCGCCTAACAGCAGGTGACCGGCGATCAGGTCCCCGAAGCCAGTGTTGATCAGCGCCGCGGCCCGGGCGCGGGCGGAGACGTCATGATGCTCGGCCCAGGCGGCGATCGACATCGCGCCCAGCGAGTGGCCGGCCACTGTGGGCAGCCGCGGCCCGGGGGTGAGGGCGACCAGCACCGCCTCAAGGTCCTCCCCGAAGCGCTCGAGCGAATAGTCGTGGTCGGTGGCTGGCGCGCTGGCGCCGTGCCCGCGCAGGTCGTAGGCGACCGTGCGCAGACCGGCGTCGCGCAGCCGCCGGATGACGGGTCCCCAGAGCGCCAGCACCTCGGTCCAGCCGTGGATCAGAACCACGGTGGCGCCGTCTTCGGGCCCGAAGATCTCGGCGTGCAGCCGGGTCCCGTCGGCCGAAGTGACGGCCACCGGACGACCTTCGAGCGGAGCAGTCAGCATCGCGTAGTCCGGATCCCGGGCGACCCGGCGAAGATGACGAAGCTCAAGGGCGATTCCGGCGGCGGTGCCAGCGGCGGCGACGGAGATCGTCAGCGCGCGAGCAGGGCGGCGGGGGGGCATACGCCCGCCACCCTACCGCGGCCACTTGGGGGAATGCTGCCGGTGCGTAGGATTGCGGCGGTGCGATTCGGTTTGCTCACGGGAGGCGGCGACTGCCCAGGGCTCAACGCGGTCATCCGCGCGGTGGTCCGCAAGGGCGTGGACGCCTACGGCGATGAGCTGATCGGGTTCCGCGACGGCTGGCGCGGGGTCCTCGACGATGTGGCCGAGGAGCTCACGATCGAGTCGACGCGCGGGATCCTGCCCCGAGGCGGGACGATCCTTGGCAGCTCGCGCACCAACCCGACCAAGCGGGACGGCGCGACCGAGGTCATCCGCGCGACCCTGCAGAGCCATCGCCTGGACGGACTGATCGCAATCGGAGGCGAAGACACGCTGGGGGCAGCGCACCGGCTCTTTCAGTCGGGAGTCAACGTGATCGGGGTGCCCAAGACGATCGACAACGACCTCGGCGCCACCGACCAGACCTTCGGCTTTGACACCGCGCTTCAGGTCGCCACCGATGCCATCGATCGCCTCCACACCACGGCGGAGAGTCATCACCGCAACCTGGTCGTCGAAGTCATGGGCCGGAGCGCCGGCTGGATCGCCCTGCACTCGGGGATCGCAGGAGGCGCCGACGTGATCCTGATCCCTGAGCAACCCTTTGACATCGACGAGGTCTGCGGGCTGATCGCCCGCCGCCATGCCCGTGGCCGCTACTTCGCGATCGTGGTGGTAGCCGAGGGGGCACTGCCCAAGGAGGGGACGCTGAGCGTCGCCCCCGGCGAGACCGACGAGTTCGGACATCCGCGGCTGAGCGGGATCGGACGCATGCTCGAAAAGGAGATCGAGTCGCGGACCGGTTTTGAGACCCGCACGACAGTGCTCGGCCACATCCAGCGCGGAGGCACGCCGACCGCTTTTGACCGGGTGCTTGCCACCCGCCTGGGCCTGGCCGCGATCGACGCTGCGCACGACGGACGCTGGGGCTCGATGACCGCCCTGCATTCGACCGAGATCGAGCTCGTCGCCCTTGCCGACGCGGTGGCCGAGGTTCGGCGCGTCCCGACCGGGGAATACGACCGTTACGGCGTTCTGTTCGGCTGACCGGCGGGCATCAGCGCAATCGCAAACCCCAATTTGACTCCAGGAGTTCCGACTATGCTGACAACCGTGGCCGTCCTCCATCGCTTCCCCGGCAACCGATGACTGCAACCGGCGCCACCACCGATCTCGACCGGCTGTGCGTGGACACGATCCGTACCCTCTCGATGGACGCGGTGCAGAAGGCAAACTCGGGGCATCCGGGCACCCCGATGGCGCTCGCGCCCCTCGCCTACGTGCTCTACACGCGGGTGATGAAGCACAACCCGGGCAACGCCGATTGGATCGACCGCGATCGCTTCATTCTTTCCGCCGGGCACGCCTCAATGCTGCTCTACTCGATCCTCTACCTGACCGGCTATCCGCTCACGCTCGAGGACATCGAGAACTTCCGGCAGGTTGGGTCGCCCACCGCCGGCCACCCGGAGCGTAAGTACAGCCCGGGAATCGAAGCCACCACCGGCCCGCTCGGCCAAGGGATCGCGATGTCGGTCGGGATCGCCCTCGCTGAGCGGATGCTGGCCGCGCGCTTCAACCGCGACGGTCATGAGGTGGTCGACCACCACACGTTCACGATCGCCTCCGACGGAGACATGCAGGAGGGCGTGGCTTCGGAGGCCTCGTCCCTGGCCGGCCACCTCGGCCTCGGCCGCCTGATCGCCTACTACGACGACAACAAGATCCAGCTCGCCGGTCCCACCTCGCAGTCCTTCTCCGAGGACGTGGCCAAGCGCTACGAGGCGTATGGATGGCACGTCGAGAACGTCGGCGAGGACATGTCGCTGGATCGCCTCGAGCAGGCTACGCGCGGCGCCATGGCCGTCGAAGACCGGCCCTCGCTGGTCATCGTTCGCTCCCATATCGGATACGGCAGCCCCCACAAGCAGGACACCTCCAGCGCCCACGGCTCGCCGCTGGGCGAGGATGAAATCCGGCTGACCAAGGAAGCCTACGGCTGGGACCCCGACAAGCAGTTCTGTGTTCCCGAGCAGGCGCTGGCGCACTGCCGCCAATCGTGCGAGCGGGGGCGTGAGTTCGAGTCTGAATGGCAGCAGCGCTTTGACGCCTACCGCGAGGCGTTTCCCGACCAGGCCCAGCTGTTGGAAACGATCGACGCCGGCGGGATGCCGGACGGCTGGGATAAGGATCTGCCGCGCTTTTCGCCCGACGACAAGCCGGTTGCGACCCGCGCGGCCTCTGGCAAGGTGATCCAGTGGGCGTCCGCTGCCGTGCCCCATCTGATCGGTGGCTCGGCCGATCTGGCCACGTCTAACAACACCGATATCGATGACGGCGGCGACGTGGAGAAGGGGTCGTACGGCGGGCGTAACCTGCGGTTCGGGGTCCGCGAGCACGGCATGGGGGCGATCACCAACGGCCTCTGCCTGCACGGGTTCCGGGCCTACGGAGGCACCTTCCTGACCTTCTCTGACTACATGCGGGGCGCCGTGCGGTTGTCGGCATTGATGAAGCTGCCGGCGATCTGGGTCTATACGCACGATTCCATCGGGCTCGGCGAAGATGGCCCAACCCACCAGCCGATCGAGCACCTGGCGGCGCTGCGGGCCATCCCGCGCCTGAACGTGGTGCGCCCCGCCGACGCCAACGAGACCGCGCTCGGCTGGCGCTTTGCCCTGCAAAACCTCGAGGCGCCGACAGCGTTCGCTCTCTCACGCCAGAACCTGCCGATTCTCGATCCGGACGCGATCCCCGACGACGCGATCGAGCGGGGGGCCTACGTCCTGCGCGACGCCGAGGGCGGCGAGCCGGAGCTGATCCTGATCGGGACAGGCTCTGAGGTGTCGCTCTGCCTCGAGGCCGCCGACGCCCTCACTGGGATCCGTGTGCGGGTGGTCAGCATGCCGTGCATGGACACCTTCACGCACGCCGACGAGGCCTATCGCGAATCGGTGCTACCGGCGGCGTGCCGGGCGCGTATCGCCGTTGAGGCGGCCAGCCCGCTCGGCTGGGACAAGTGGATCGGTTCCGACGGAACCTTCGTCGGGATGGAGACCTTCGGGGAATCGGGCCCTGCCAAGGAGGTCTACGAGCACTTTGGCATCACCGCCGAACGCGTCGCCGAGCTGGGCCGCGCCGCGGTGCGGCGAACCTGAGGCATCGCGTCCGTGAGCACCACCGAAGCCACCAATGTCAATCCCAACCTGCGCGCCCTGGCCGAGGCGGGAACCAGCCCTTGGCTTGACCTCCTGCGCCGCAGCCTGGTGGAGCAGGGCGAGCTTGCCCGGATGGTGGCAGAGGACTCCCTCAGGGGCGTGACTTCGAACCCGTCGATCTTCGAGAAGGCGATCGTCGGCTCCGAGGACTACGCGCAGGAGCTCGAGGCGATGGCCCGCGAGCAGCTCGACGCCCAAGGCATCTACGAGAGAATTGCGATCAAGGACGTTCAGCTCGCCTGCGACGTCCTGCGCGACGTGTGGAATGACAGTCACCACGCCGACGGCTTCGTGTCGCTCGAGGTGGCCCCGGACATGGCCCACGACCAGCAGCGCTCAGTCGATGGGGCGCGGAGCTTCTGGAAGCGCGTTTCGCGCCCCAACGTGATGATCAAGATCCCCGGCACCCCCGAGGGCGTGGTTGCGATTGAGAAGGCCATCCACGAGGGCATCAACGTCAACGTCACGCTGCTGTTTTCGGTCGAGGCCTACGAGCAGGTGGCCGAGGCCTACCTGCGCGGTCTCGAGCGCCGGCTGGCCGAGGACAAGCCGCTCAACGTCGCCTCGGTGGCGAGTTTCTTCGTGTCGCGGATCGATACCGCGGTGGACAAGCGCCTGGAGGAGCTCGGGCGGGAAGACCTCAAGGGCAAAGCGGCGATCGCCAACGCCCGACGTGCCTACCGCAGCTTTGAGCGGATCTTCGCCGGGCCGCGATGGGACGCCCTGCGCCACGCCGGTGCACACGTCCAGCGTCCGCTGTGGGCCTCGACGGGAGTCAAGAATCCGCGCTACCCCGACACGATGTACGTCGACGAGCTGGTGGGCCCGCATACCGTCAACACGATGCCGCCCGCCACGCTGATGGCGGTGGCCGACCACGGCCACATTTCGGGTCCCACCGCCCAGCATGATCCCCAGGCCGACCTGGACGCCCTGGCCAAGGCGGGCGTGGATCTGAGCGCCATCACCGACGAGCTGCTGATCGATGGCGTCAACCAGTTCGAGGAGGCGATGAACCGGCTGCTGGCCGGGATCGAGGAGCGCCGCCAGGGAGTGCTGACCGGAAGGCCGACCACGATCGAGGCGCGGCTTCCGGCCGAGCTCGCCGAGCCGGTCGCCGCCCGCGTCAAGGCGGCCATCTCGGAGGAGGTGGCGCGACGGATCTGGCGCAGGGACCCGACCCTGTGGGGCGGTGACGCCGACACCCCCGAGATCACCGATCGACTCGGCTGGCTGACAGTGTCGGAGACGATGCTCGAGCAAGTTCCCGAGCTGGAGGCGTTCGTCAGCGAGTGCCGCGAAGCCGGTTACACCGACGCCGTGCTGCTGGGGATGGGTGGCTCATCGCTCGGTCCCGAGGTGCTGCGCCAATCTTTCGGGGAGATCCCCGGCGGCCTGCGCCTCCAGGTCCTGGACTCCACGCATCCGGACGCGATCGCCGCCGTGCAGAGCTCAGTCGACCTTGCCAAGACCCTGTTCATCGTCTCCTCAAAATCCGGCGGCACGGTGGAGACCCTGTCTCACTACCACCACTTCCGGGCCCTCGCCGGACCCGAGCAGTTCGTCGTGGTCACGGATCCCGGCAGCCCGCTGGAGAAACTGGCGCAGGACGACGGTCTGCGGCGCGCGTTCATCAACACGCCCGACATCGGCGGCCGCTATTCCGTGCTCTCCCTCTTCGGCCTGGTTCCGGCGGCTGTGATGGGGATCAGCTTGGCCGCGCTGCTGCACGGCTGCCAGGCGGCCGAGCAGAACTGCGCTCACTACGACTCGAGCGAGCGCAACTCGGGACTGTGGCTGGGCGCCGTGCTGGGCGAGCTGACCCGCCGCGGCCACGACAAGCTCACCTTCGTCGTCTCCGAGCCGGTCGAGAGCTTCGGACTCTGGGTCGAGCAGCTGATCGCCGAATCGACGGGCAAGCAGGGCCGCGGCATGCTCCCTGTCGCCGACGAGCCCCTGGGCGGCCCCGCGGACTACGGCGAGGACCGCGTGATCATCTATCTGCGCAACGCCGATGAGCCCTCCGCGGAGCTCGACGACGCGGTGGCCAAGCTCGCGGACGCGGGCCAGCCCACGCTCACGCTGGCCACCCGCGGGGCAACTGACCTGGGGCGGATCTTCTTTCTCGCCGAGTTCGCAGTCGCCGTGGCCGGCTGGGCGCTCGAGATCAACCCCTTTGACCAGCCCAACGTGCAGGAGGCCAAGGACGCCACCAAGCGCGTGCTCGCCTCGGGCGCGCTGCCTGACCTGGGGTCGGCCTCCGACGAGGCGCTCGGTGCCCTGCTGCTCGATGCCGCGCCTCCGCACTACGTCGCCGTGATGGGCTACCTGGCCCCGAGCGCGGAGGTCGACGGGGCCGTCGGTGAGCTGCGGCGCGCCATCCGCGACAAGACCGGTGCCGCGGTCACCTTCGGCTACGGACCGCGCTTCCTTCACTCGACCGGTCAGCTTCACAAGGGTGGCCCCCCGAACGGGCGCTTTCTCCAGCTCGTGGACAAGCCGAACACCGATGAGGACATCCCGGGGTCGGATTATTCGTTTGCGACGCTGATCGCGGCGCAGTCGGCTGGCGATCTGCAGACGTTACGGGCCCACGACCTGCTGGCCGAGCGGATCCTGCTCGAGGGCGACCCGGTGGCCGCGGTCCGAACCCTGGCGCGGCGGATCACCGGACTACCCCAGGGAGCGTGAGCCGTCTGCTTCCGCTCGGTCAAGACAAACAATTGCGGAGGAGTCGCTGATGCAGATCGGGTTCGTCGGACTGGGCAAGATGGGCGGCAACATGGTGACGAGGATCCGCCGTGACTCCGAGCACGAGGTCGTGGCCTTCGACTTCAGCGCCGAGGCCGTCAAGGCCGCCGAGGAGCACGGCGCCGCCGGGGCGAGCTCGCTTGAGGACTTGGTCAGTCAGCTGTCTGCCCCGCGCGTCGTGTGGATCATGGTTCCGGCCGGCGACCCCACCGAGGAGACGATCGACAAGCTCCTTGCGGCCCTCGAAAAGGGTGACGTGATCGTCGATGGTGGCAACTCGAGGTGGACCCAATCGATCACCCGCCACGCCAAATGCGCCGAACACGGGGTTCATTTTCTCGACGTTGGGACCAGCGGTGGCGTCTGGGGACTCGAGATCGGCTACTGCATGATGGTCGGCGGTGAGGACGAGGCGGTCAAGACCCTGAGCCCGATCCTCGACGTTCTCGCCCCCCGGGCCGAGCAGGCCGAGAAGAAGGATGAGCCCGTGTTCGGTTGGGGTCACATGGGCGGTCCCGGCGCCGGCCATTTCGTGAAGATGGTCCACAACGGAATCGAGTACGGGCTCATGCAGGCCTACGCCGAAGGGTTCGATCTTCTCCACAGCTCCGACTACGGACTCGAGATGGAGCAAATCGCCAAGCTCTGGAGCCAGGGGTCCGTGATCCGGTCCTGGCTGCTCGAGCTCGCCGCCCGAGCCTTCGAAGCCGACGGCAACGACCTCAGCTCGCTGGAAGGCTACGTCGATGACTCCGGCGAGGGCCGCTGGACGCTCGACGCCGGGATCGCCCACGACACCCCAATGCCCACCCTAGCGGCGGCCCTGTTCGCTCGCTTCAGCTCCCGCGGCGCCGGCGACTATTCCGCCCGCATGGTCGCCGCCCTACGCAACCAGTTCGGCGGTCACGCCGTCAAGACGGCGCCCAAGGTCTGAGCGGCGTGACCTCCACCGTGAGCATCCCCGAGGGCGAAAACCCGCTCGCCGAGGGTCTCGAGCGACTGCCCGTCCATCCGACGTCGCTGATCATCTTCGGGGCGACCGGCGACCTCGCCCATCGCAAGCTGCTGCCCGCCCTTTACAACCTCGCCCACGAGGGACAGCTGCCCGAGCGCTTCGAAATGGTGGGAGTGGGGCGCCGCGACCAGGAGCACGAGGACTTTCGCGATGCCGCGTTGGACTCGATCGAACGCTTCTCACGGCGCAAGCCCGACTCCCAGGTCCTCGAAGGCCTTGTCGACGGCATGCGCTACGTCCAAGGCTCGTTCGACGACGACGGCGTCTATGCCGAGCTGAGTCGCACGCTGGACGAGTTCGACAACCGGGCGGGGCGCAAGCTTGACCGCATCTTCTACTTGTCAACGGCGCCCGAGTTCTTCCCGCTGATCGCGGGCAAGCTCGGGGCCGCCGGCCTGGATCGGGCGAAGGACGCCGAGGTCCGGATCGTGATCGAGAAACCGTTCGGCTACGACCTCGCGTCGGCTCGCAAGCTCAACGCCGAACTGCTCGAGGTGTTCGCCGAGCCGCAGATCTTCCGCATCGACCATTACCTCGGCAAGGAGACCGTCCAGAACCTGATGGCGCTGCGCTTTGCCAACGCCCTGTTTGAGCCCGTGTGGAACCGCAACTACATCGACCACGTGCAGATCACGGCCGCCGAGGACATCGGCATCGGGGGCCGCGCCGGCTACTACGAGGGGGCGGGCGCGCTGCGGGATCTCGTCCAGAACCACATGCTCCAGCTGTTGGCGCTGCTGGCGATGGAACCCCCGACCGCCTTCGACGCCGACCGGCTGCGCGATGAGAAGCTCAAGGTGCTGGAGGCGATCGTGCCGCCCGACGTCGACCAGGTGGCGGGCATGACGGTTCGCGCCCAGTACGCCGCGGGCGTGATCGGGGGCGTCAAGGTCCCGGCCTACCTGGAGGAGAACGGCGTAGCCGCAGATTCGCGCACCCCGACCTACGCGGCGCTGAGGTTGCACGTCTCCAACTGGCGGTGGGCCGGAGTGCCGTTCTACCTGCGCACCGGCAAGCACCTGGCTCGCAAGCTGACCGAGATCGCCGTGATCCTCAAGCCCGTACCCCACATCGCCTTCCAGACGTCGGGCTCGGTCGGGATCCAGGCCAACCAGATCGTCTTCACGCTCCAGCCCGACGAAGGCGTGTCGGTCTCGATCGGGGCCAAGATTCCCGGCTCGCGGATGCGGATCCGGCCGGTGAACATGGAGTTCCGCTACGGAACCTCGTTCCTTTCGGAGTCACCGGAGGCCTACGAGCGGCTGATCCTCGACGCGATGCGGGGCGACGCGACGCTGTTCACGCGCAACGACGAGATCGAGGCCCTGTGGGGGATCATCGATCCGATCCTCAACGCCTGGGATACAGACCAGGAGTCCCCCGTGCCCCAGTACGAGTCGGGCTTGGCCGGCCCGGTGGAAGCGGACGCGCTGCTCGCGCCCGGGCAGAGGTGGAGGCGGCTGTGACCGAGGACGTGTGGCATGAGCAGGACACCACGCCAGATGCGATCGAGGCCGCCCTGCGCACCCTGCTGCGCCGTCGCCATGCCGAGAACGAGAATCTCGCGCCCGCTCGGGTCCTGAATCTGGTCGTGATCCTGGATCGCGAATGGAAGGGCGAGATCTCCAACCGGCTCGAGCGAGTCGGGCGCTACGAGGCCTCACGCACGGTCGTGTGTGCGATCGAGGAGGGTCGCGAGGAGCTCGACGCAACCGCAACCGTCAGGTACGACGACCCGGGACCCGGAAGGATTGGGGTCATGCACGAATTGGTGGAGATCGACCTCGGCCCGGGGCAGTTATCCGCTCTGCGGACGATCGTCGACCCGGTGCTCGCCTCCGACATGCCCACCGTCGTGTGGTCGCCCCATGGCCACGAGGAGGCCGTCGAGCGGCTGCTGCCGCTGGTCGACGTGATCCTGCTCGATTCAGATGACCGGTCCGACCCCGCCGAGGCGTTCGCCCGGGCCACCACGCTCTGCTCCGATGTCTATGTAGTCGACCTGGCATGGCTGCGGACCACGCCATGGCGCGAGCGGCTGGCGGCCAGCTTCGGCCTCGATTCGCGCCTGCCCATGCTATGGGGGATGGACGCCCTCGAGGTCCGCCATCAGGAGAACTCGACCGCCAGCGGCCTGCTCCTGGCCGGCTGGCTGGCCTCACGGCTGGGGTGGGATCACTCGCCTCTGAGCTACGTTGAGAGAGGCCGGCTGGAGGGTGTGGCGACGCGCGCCAGCGGTGAGATCCAGTTGCGCCTGAGCGCCCGCGGCCAGCAGGCGCCCGGACTCGGCGGCGTGACGGTCACCTGCGCCGCCGGCTCCGAACTCTCGCTCCAGCGCGGAGCCGGCGGCCTCGACGCCTGCGAACGCACCGACGACGGCGAGATGCGCAAGTGGAAGATTCTCGGGGCGTCGCGCGGCGAGGCCGGGATCCTCGGTGAGGGGGTCCGGCAAGCGCTGCTGCGCAATCCCACCTACGACCCCGCGCTGCGGGCCGCGAAGAGACTCTGCCCGGCCACATGAGTGTCGCCTTTGAGATCGTCGATCATCCCGCTCGCGCCTGTGCGGCGCTGATGGTTGGCGCTGCGCTTGGGGGGGGCGACATCGTGCTGGCGGGAGGCTCAACGCCCCGGGAGACCTACGAGGAGTTCGTTGCCGCCGTCGAGGCGGTTGGCTTTGACCTCGCCAACACGACCTTGTGGTTCGGCGACGAGCGCTGCGTGGAGCCGGACGACCCCCTTGCCAACTACCGGATGGTCCGCGAGTCGCTGCTCGAGCCATTGGGTGACCGCGCTGCGCCCACGGTGGAGCGGATCCACGGCGAGCTGAGTCCCCAAGAGGCAGCCGACGACTATGAGCGCCGGCTGCGAGCGGCCGGCCCCCCCGAGTTCGACCTCGTCATCCTGGGCATCGGCCCCGATGGCCATACCGCGTCGCTGTTCCCTGGGCAGCCGTCCCTGGACGTCGGCGACCGTCTCGTCGTCGGGGTTCCCGAGGCGGGGCTCGAGCCCTTCGTGCCGCGAGTCTCGATGACGCTGCCGGCGCTGGCGGCCACCCGCCGGCTCGTCGTCCTCGCCGCGGGTGAGTCCAAAGCCGAGGCGATCGCCGCGGCCTTCGGTTCGCAAGCCGAACCCGACGCCCGCGTCCCAGCGTCGCTGTTGGTGCCCGAGGCCAAGCTGATCACGGTGCTGATGGACGCCGCCGCCGCCACCCTCCTGCCCGGGGCTGCTCTGCGATGAGTGCTGAGGTGATCGGGGTCGATCTCGGGGGCACCAAGGTGGCGGTGGCCAATTTGCGCGCGCATGAACTGTCGGACTCGCTGATCGAACCGACCGATCACTCGGGCTCTGACGCCCTCGTCGATCAACTCGCGAGAATGATCGAGTCACGCCGAAGCGAGCAGCTCGCGGGCGTGGGCATCGGGGTGCCCTCGGTGGTCGACTTCGAAAGCGGCCGTGTGGTGTCCTCGGTCAACGTGCCGCTGGCCGATGTTCGCCTGCGCCAGGTGCTGGGCGAGAAACTCGGGGTTCCCGTGTTCGTCGACAACGACGCCACCGTCGCCGCGCTGGCCGAGGCGCATGACCACGACCTGCGGCTCGTGGCGCATGACCTGGTGATGATCACCGTCGGTACCGGAGTGGGCGGCGGCCTCGTGCTCGGCGGGCGCATCTACCGGGGCGCCACGGGGGGGGCCGGTGAGCTCGGGCACACCCTGATCGCCGCTGACCTCAGCTCAGGGGCCCCGCAACCCTCGGACTTTCCCCAGCCCGGGTCGTTCGAGCGCGAGGCTTCCGGACACACGCTCGATGACTTGGCAGCCGTGTGCGCCAGGCGCCATCCCGACTCCGTCCTGGGCCGGCGGGCGGCGGCCGGAAAGGCGGTCGGCGGCGCCGAGGCCGTGCAGGCGGCACGTGACGGCGACCCCGCAGCGGCCAAGGCCGTTGAGCTGTGGGCGGAGCGCCTCGGCATCGGGATCGCCAACGCGATCAACACCTTCGATCCCGAGGAGGTGGTGATCGGCGGCGGCGCTGCTGGCGCCGGCGATCTGCTGCTCGAGCCCGCCCGCCGGATCGCGGCCGGCTTCATCGTGCCCGGTCTCGGCGGTCGCACGACGATTCGCATCGCCCGTCACGGGGTCGGAGCGGGCGTGCTCGGGGCCGCTCTCCTCGCCGTCCACGAACTGCCCGCGGATGCGGTGCCTGATCCGACCGCCCGGGCTGCGGCCGGCATAGAGGTGCAACCATGATCGTCGCCTGTGGATTTGACCACGCCGGATACGTCCTGCGCCCGCGTCTACTGGGGCTGATCGAGGCCGACGGTCACGAAGTGCTGGACCTCGGCGCCGACTCGGCCGATCCGATCGACTACCCCGACAAGGCGCTCGAGGTCGGCCACGCGATTGTCTCGGGCCGAGCGCAGCGCGGGATCATCGTGTGTGGCTCGGGAGCGGGAGTCTCGGTGGCCGCCTGCAAGATCGAGGGTGTTCGGGCGGCCACGATCCACGACACCTACACCGCCCACCAGGCGGTCGAGCACGACGGCGTCAACGTGCTCTGCCTCGGTGGCCGGGTGGTGGGGGTCGAGGTCGCGGCCGAGATCGTGACTACCTTCCTTCGGGCCGAGATCTCTGACGACGAGCGTCACGTGCGCCGCCGCGCCAAGGTGCAGGAGATCGAGCGCACCGGCGGCAAGACCGACCGTCTCAGCTAGGGGCCGTGCCTGACCGCCGTGGCTGACCGGATCCTGATCGTTCGCCACGGCGAGACGGAGTGGAGCGCCGCTGGCCGGCACACCGGCCGCACCGATGTGCCACTGACCGAAATCGGACGCAGGCAAGCGGCCGCCCTCGCCCAGCGTCTGGCCGGTGAACGCTTTGCGCTCGTGCTCTGCAGTGGGCTGCGCCGGGCGCGCGAAACCTGCCGGCTGGCCGGCTTCGCCGGCGTCGGCGAGACGTGTCCGGACCTCGTGGAGTGGGACTACGGCGAGTACGAGGGCCTGACCACGCCCGAGATCCGGGCCTTCGCTCCAGACTGGAACCTGTGGCGTCAGGGCTGTCCAGGCGGCGAGCTTCCGGCTGATGTTGCCGCCCGGGTCGACCGTGTGCTGGCCCGATTCGAGGCCGTCGAAGGGGATGGGCTGGCGTTCGCCCACGGCCACGTGCTGCGCGTCCTGACCGCGCGTTGGCTGGAGATGGAACCCGCCGCCGGGGCGCGCTTCAAGCTGGCCACGGCAGCGTTGGGGACGCTCGGCCACGAGCGCGAGACGACCGTGATCGAACGGTGGAACGCATGACCAGCAAACGTCCGGTGTGATGGTGGAGGGGTGACAGAAGTCACGGCCGATTCCGGCCGGCCGGCACTTACGCGCTGCGTCTCGTGCACTTACGCTGGCGAGCATGAAGAACTCAATCGAAGTCTCCAGCGAGGGACTGGCCATCGAGGTGCGGGACCTGCGCAAGGTCTATGGCGAGACCGAGGCGGTTCGCGGCGTCAGCTTCGAGGTCGCCCGCGGCGAGGTCTTCTGCCTGCTCGGACCTAACGGGGCCGGCAAGACGACGACGGTCGAGATCCTCGAGGGTTACCGGACCCGTACCGGTGGCGAGGCCGTGGTACTCGGCATCGATCCCGCCACCGGTTCCCGGGCCTTGCGCGAGCGGGTCGGCATCGTGCTCCAGCAATGTGGCGTCCAGAGTGACCTGACGGTCGCCGAGCTGGTCGCGATGTATGGGCGCTACCACGTGCGCCGCCGAGGTGTCGAGGAGGTGATCGAGCTGGTCGAGCTGACCGACAAGCGCGACGAGCGGGCCAAGCAGTTGTCAGGAGGCCAGCGCCGTCGGCTCGACCTTGCGCTGGCCCTGGTCGGCGAGCCCGAGCTGATCTTCCTCGATGAGCCGACCACGGGCTTTGACCCGGCGGCCCGCCGCCAGGCCTGGTCGACGATCCGCTCCCTGTGCGAGCTGGGCAAGACCATCATCTTGACCACTCATTTCATGGACGAGGCCCAATATCTAGCTGACCGCGTCGCGGTCATGCGCGCTGGAGAAATCATCGCCATCGGCCGGCCCGACGAGCTCGGGGGTCGTGACGTACGCCCGGCCGAGATCCGCTTTTCGCTGCCCAGCACGGTGGCTCCCGGCGACCTGCCGCCGCTACCGCTCGTGTCTCGCTCACTAAACGGCGACCGCATCGTCCTTCAGACCCGCGAGGCCGTCCGGGCCGTATACCTGATCACCGGCTGGGCCCTAGAACGTGACATCGAGCTGCGTCACTTCTCGGTCACCCAGCCCTCGCTCGAGGACATCTACCTCGAGCTGACCGGCTCCCGTGAGGAACATGCTGAGCCCCAGGAGGTAACCGTATGAGCGCCGTCCCGCACACCAACGCGCACGCTTCGAGCCTGGGCCGGGATCTCGGGCTCGTCGGCTGGCAGATCCGCTACGAGCAGCGGGCCTACTGGCGCAACCGGGGCCGGGGAATCTTTACCTTCGCGTTCCCGATCATGTTCCTGGTCATCTTCGCCAGCCTGGACGATGGCCAGCACATCGCGACCCGAGGCGGAATTCCCTATAACGACTTCTTCGTTCCCGGGATCCTCGCCTATGGCGTAATCGCGACTACCTTCGTCAACTTGTCGATCAGCACCGCGATCCTCCGCGACGAGGGCGTGTTGAAGCGAATGCAGGGGACGCCGCTGCCGCGCTGGGCCTACGCCGCCGCCCGGATCGGATCAACCTTCGCGACCACGATGACAATGACGGCCGTGGTGATCGGCCTTGGAGCATCGGTTTGGGGCTTGAGCTTCCGGGTTGCCGCGCTTCCCGGCCTGATCGTGACGCTGCTGCTGGGAACGGCCGCTTTCACGGCGATCGGGATCGGTATCACCCGGTTTATCCCCAACGCCGAGGCGGGGCCGGTGGTCGTCAACCTGGCCGTGTTGCCGCTGACCTTCATCTCGAACATCTGGTTCCCGACCGACAATCTGCCCGCTGCCCTCAAGGACATCGCCAGCTTGTTCCCGATCAAGGCCCTGGCCAACGCCCTGCAGTACGTCTTTGACCCCCGCCACGGCGGCGCGGGACTGAACAGCGCCGATCTGCGCACGCTGGCCATCTGGACCGTGATCGGCATTTTTCTGATGCTGCGCTTCTTGCGTCAGCCCCAGGGTGAGGTGGGGTGAGCATCCAGTTGGAAGAGAGCCCGAGCCGGCCCGAGGGGGAGGTGGGCGTGTCTCGTCGGCGAGTATCCGCCGGCGTGAGCATTCCCTGGCTTCGCTCCCAGCCGCGGGCCAAGACGCGGGTCGGAGCTGCGGTCGTCTGGCTGGGATTCATCGTCTTTCCCCTCATCGACGCGATCCAGAACGGAGGGCCCGAGGCGACGCACTTGGCCGCCATCGCGGGCACGGCGGTGTTCGTGGCCATCTACGTCTGGCTGGTGCTGATCTCCTTCGCCGAGCACCGTTCGCTGCTGCCCGTCGTGCTGGTGGCGGTCCTGGTGCTCGATGCCGGTGCGCTGACCCTCCTCGACCGCCCGGGATGGGCCTTTTTGTTCACGTACTGCGCTGCCTGCATGGTGTTCGTGGCCCCGCCCACGTTGACCTTCGCGGCCGTCCTCGGTTGTAGCGCGGCTGCGGTGGGCGGTTCGGTGCTGGGCGGCTCACCCTCGACTGCGTTGGCAGCGGGGACGAGCACGCTCGGCGTCGGCCTGCTCATGCTGCTGATGCGCGATCTCCGGACGCGCAACCTGGAGCTTATGGAGGCGCGCGCGGAACTGGCCGATGTCGCCGTGGCGGCTGAGCGAGAGCGCTTTGCCCGTGACCTGCATGATCTCCTCGGCCATACCCTCTCGGTGGTCGCGCTCAAGGCTGAGTTGGCCGGCCGTCTGCTGCCCGACCGGCCCGAACAGGCGGCGATCGAGATGGGGGAGGTGGAGGCGGTCGCGCGCCAGGCGCTGGGTGAGGTGCGCCAGGCGGTCAGCGGCTATCACCAGCCAACCCTCGACGGCGAGCTCGCCGGGGCTCGCATGGCGCTCTCGACAGCCGGCATCGAAGCCGAGATCGAACGGGCGTCGGTGACCTTCGCGCCCGAGGTCGAGGCGGTCCTCGCCTGGGCGGTGCGCGAAGGGGCGACGAACGTTATCCGCCACAGCCATGCGCGCCGGTGCACCATGCGAATCAGCGCGCAGCTCGGATCGGCGGCGGTGGAGGTGGTCGATGACGGTCCCGGCGGGCCTGCGTGGGGTGGTGGTGGTCACGGGCTGGCCGGTTTGGCTGCGCGGGCACACGCCCTCCGCGGGGGCATCGAGGCCGGTCCGGAAGCCACCGGAGGCTTCCGGCTAGCCGTTTCGGTGCCGGCCGCCGGGATCCGGCGGTGATCCGAGTCCTGATCGCCGAGGACCAGGGGATGGTCCGCGGGGCCCTGGCCAGCCTGCTCGCGCTCGAGCCTGACGTTGAAGTCGTAGCTCAGGTTGCGCGCGGGGACGAGGTGGTCGCCGTGGCCCGGGCGGCTACGCCGGATGTCGCCCTGCTGGACATCGAGATGCCGGGCGCGACGGGACTCGAGGCGGCCGAGGAGCTGAGTCGCGAGCTACCCGCCTGCCGGGTGCTGATCCTCACCACGTTCGGGCGTCCGGGCTACCTGCGCCGCGCGATGGAGGGTGGGGCGGCGGGCTTCTTACTCAAGGACGCTCCGGCCAGTGAGCTGGCGAGCGCGATCCGCCGCGCGGTGGCGGGTGAGCGCATCGTCGATCCCGGTCTCGCCGCGGACGCCCTTTCTCAGGGCGAGTCTCCCCTCACCCCGCGCGAGCACGAAGTCCTGGCCGCCTCTCGCGAGCATGTGACGGTCGCCGATCTGGCCGCGGCGCTCTTCCTGTCCCCGGGTACCGTGCGCAACCACCTGTCCTCGGTGATGCAGAAGCTCGACGCCCGCAACCGTGCCGAGGCGGTCCGGCGAGCCGAGGAGCACGGTTGGCTCTAGGGGTACTGCCCCCCTGGTTAGAACGGCGAGGAGGTAACCAGGCCCAGCGCTCGGCTCATATCAAACGGCGCTGAGCCGTAATCAAGCCACGGACGGCCGATCCACAGGTAAGCGTCGGCGTAGCGCCGGGCAAGGCTGCGGTCGCGGCCGTTCAGACCCCAGCGCGCGTTGGCGACGTCAGTGGTGGGTGGGATGCCGAGCGTCGCGCAGATGCGGTCGTGCCGGCTGCGGCACACCCTGGGGTTGTTGATGTCGCCGGAGTACTGACCGTTGAGGAACGGGGCGCCGTTCTGGGAGGTGTTGATGACCATGTGCTTGGTGCCGTAGCCGGCGGCCTGGAGCGCGTGGATGATGCCGGCGCCGTACCCAAGCTCAGCGCCGGTGGAGTCATACTCGGTGCTGTTGAGCGCAAAACCGCGCGCGTAGCGGATACCGGCCTGCTCCAGCATCCCCACCGCCTGGCTGGTGTGCATCGGGAACCAGTGCGCGCCGCCGTCGATGAACACGGTGGTGTGCGGCAGCGCGGAGAACTCGCGGGCGGCGTAAGCGACAAGCTGCAAGGGGACGGTGGAGGGCGCGCAGACCGCGAACGGCAGGTCGGGCTGGAGGATGAGCGCGACGCGGGATGAGCCAATGCCGTGAGCGAAGTTGTCTATCCACCCGCGGTAGCTGGCCTGATTGGCGGTCCCCCAGGAGCCGGGGCACGCTCCACCTTCCCACGGGTCAAGCCGGAACACCGCCATCTGGGAGAGCACGTTCGGGTTGCCGTTCGTCGTGTTCTGGATGTACTCGCGGGCGGAGTCGGCGGCGGAGCTGTCGGTCTGCCAGGCGCCGAACCAGGACACGGTGGGCTGCAGAGCGATCGCGGCCAAGACTTGCCTGGTGCGCCCGGTGGAGCGCTGCCAGACGGGATACACGTCGTTGTTCTGTGGGCCGCTGTAAACGCCCCATGGCATACCCGCGAGCGGGTTGGAGCGCGGGGCGCCGGGGATGCCGGCGTTCGCGGTTCCGGCCAGCGCGGGCATGGCGCTCAGAAGTGTGGTGCCGGCGGTGATGACCGCGGCCAGCAGGAGGCGGGGCAGCACGCGGGGGGGACTGAGACGGCGGGAAGGTGAGGTGATCATGGGGCCCGAGCGACACGTGGAGCGACCCATGCGGGGGCAGCTCCACGATGGTCCTCGTCATCAGGAGTCGGCAGGACCGCCGCAGTGCTTGAGCGGCCGCTCCTCGGTTGGACAAGCAGAGCACGTGCCTCCCCAATGCTCGACCGCCACGAACGAACCGTGAACGTCCCAACAGCTCGGAACGAGGTGACGGAAGATGCGGCTGAGAGGATTCGAACCTCCACGCCCGTGAGGGCACGGCGACCTGAACGCCGCGTGTATACCAGTTTCACCACAGCCGCTGGCTGGGCTGCAACTTAGCAACTGGGGGGCGTCTCAGCGGATGCGGATCGAGCAACGACCCGAGCGGTCCGGCCCGGGTCGCGCCCACCATCGCACTCGTCCAGCTGACGAGCAGCCGCGGTCGCGACAGACCGTTTCCGACGTGCTGTCAGGGTCATGCTCGGATCCCGAGACTCCAGAAAGCGGTGTAAAGCTAGGAGGCCTAGCCGGCCTAACGTGAACTTGCGATCCCGCTAACCTCATGGCCGCTGCCCCTGCGACCGTGCGCGGCCCAGGTACGCAGCGGTCCCGCCGCTATCGTCTAGGGGACTAGGACGCCGCCCTCTCACGGCGGAAACCCGGGTTCGAATCCCGGTAGCGGTACTTCAGAACCCCCGCGTTGTCGGGGGTTTCGTTATTGGGGGTCGTGCGCCACACTGTGCGCCACAGTCGGTATCGGCTTAGAAGGGTTTAGGTAGGCATCCAGTCGCTCGCGGGCCTGCTCTTCGCCGCCCGGGACGAGGTGCCCGTAGCGGTTCCACGTCTGGCGAACATCACCGTGGCCGGCCCAGGTCGAGATCTGCTTCCAGTCGAGGCCGGCGGCGATGAAGTAGGAGATCGCGCAGTGGCGCGCCTCGTGGGCGTGATCGGCTCGAGGCCGGCTTGGCTCCAGGCCTTGTTCGCGCGGGCGCGGATCGTGGAGGCGAAGAACGCCTCGGTCTTGGTACGGCCGAAGACGAGGTCCGGGCCTTCGCGTTGCGTGCGCTGCTTGTGGGTCATCAGCTCGCGGCGGACGACGAAGGCGTCGGGACGGCACGGCGGCCGGCGCCGGTCTTGACGTCGACCGGGCCCTTGACCGGGTCCCAGGAGCGCTCGACGCGGATCACGCCATTGTCGAAGTCGACGTTGGTCCACTGGCGGCCGCGAAGCTCGCCGCGTCTGAGCCCGCGGAACAGCGCGACCGCCCAGAAGCCCGGATCGCCCGGCGGAAGATGACCCTGAGCGGGTCGAGGATGTTCGTGACGGTGGCGGGGGAGAGGCCCTGGCTGCGCAGGCCGTGGACGAAGTCCTCAACGTCGCGGCGCAGCTCGGACAGCTTCCAGCAGGCGAGCAGTCGAGCGATTCGGACAGCTTGAACTCGATTGAGGGGCTTGGAATTGCCGATAACAGTGGTGTTATCGTGGAGCCTATGAAGCTGAGCGAGATGAAGACCAACGATGAGCTGATCGCAGAGCAGCTCCGCACCGACCCGGAGTTCCGCGCTGAGTGGGAGCGGACGGTGCTGGCACGTGCGGTGGCGGTCGCCATCGTCCGATACCGCGCCGACCACGACCTCTCGCAGCGCGATCTCGCCCAACGGCTTGGGATGAAGCAACCCCAAGTAGCCCGCCTGGAGCTAGGCGAGGTCAACCCGAGCATGGAGACGCTGATGCGCGCGTCGGCCCAGTTGGGCATCGAGTTCACGATCGACGTCCGCCCGGCCGGGACCACAGTCCACAACCTCACGAAGCGGGCGCAGGCCCAGAACCTGGTCGGCTCGGTTCGCACCAGCGAATCCGAGGTTCTCGTCGCCGCGCGATAGCAGCACGCTTCACGCCTGCGGGGGGGTCACGCCCACGCCGTGACCGCATCGCGCTGCGACCGGCGACGCCACCGGCCTCTCGCGCCACCGAGATCGTGGCCAAGAGGAAGTGCCGCTAGAGCGTCTGCGCGCGCCAAGCGGTCGTGACGACTGTCCGTGGTTCCCGACTCAACGGCTGGCTGCCTTCGTCCGATCCGGACAATGAGCGTGCGCGCGATCGACTTGTTTCTCGACTGCGTCTGTCGCACTACGGGTTGACGATCTCGGCGGCTACGGTGAGCGCGTCGATGTTTGCTGCGTCCGCGATGCCGGCGCGGTACTCGTCGGTGTTGGTGAGTGGTGGGGTCAGGTTCCGCTCGTAGCGGACTCGCTCGGCGGCGACCATCCGGAAGCCGATCTCGTGCTCGAGCCGCTCGGCGAGAGTCCACAGGCGGCCGGCCGCAGTTGCGTCCTCGTTTCGCGCGGCGACGCAGGCGAGACCCGCAAGGCCGTACACCCCCAACCGCACGTCTCCCTCTTGCAGGCCGAGTGCGAGCGCCTCACGGTAGTAGCGCTCGGCGGTGTGCATGTCGCCGGCGTCGAGATAGAGGTCGCCGAGGCTGTGCACCGTGGCCGCACCACTGCCGAGTCCGTTTGCGCGCCGAATCTCGATGGAACGAGCGAACAGCTCGGCGGACCGCTCGAAATCGCGGAGGTCCCGGAGAGCCTCGGCGATGGAGTGCAAGGTGCGGGCGATCCCCAGCGTGTCGTCGAGGCGCTCGTAGATCGGAAGCGCCTGCTCCGCCCAGGCGAGGGCGCTCTCCGGCGCGCCGGCGATGAACTCGGCCACGCCGAGGTGAAGCAGCACGAGGGTCTCGCTGCGTTCATCGCCGGCTTCACGGTAGAGCGTGAGCGCCTCTATCAGTGCCGGGCGCGCCTGCTCGAGGCGCTCGAGGAACACCAACGCGTGGCCGAGCCCGGCGAGGGCCCTGGCGCGGTCTCCCGGCGACAGTGCGGTCGGATCGGCCAGCGCCCGCTCGTACCACCGCTCTAATTCACGGATGCGTCCGGCCCCTAGCCAAGGGGTGAAGAGGGCATCGGCGAGTGGGAGAGCGGCGGCGATATCGTGATCGAGCGCCCACGCGAGCGCGAGTGCGACATTGGCGGCGTCCTGGCGCAGCCGAATAAGGTCATCGGTGCCCTCCAGGGGGCCGTTACCATCAGCGACACCGAGTGCGAAGTACCAGCGTGCGTGGCGGGCGCGAATCTCGTCGCGCTCGTCGCTTGAGTCGAACTGCTCGAGCGCGTATTCGCGCGTAGTCTGCAACAGGAAGAGCCGGCCGTTGTCGGCGTGGCGCACGAGGCTCTTGTCGATCAGTGAGCGCATGGCGTCGAGATCGGCGTCGCAGATCTGTTCGGCTGCCTCGAGCTCGAAGCTGCCGACGAACACCGCCAGCCGTGTGAGCAGCCGCTGCTCGGGCTCGCTCAGCAGGTCGTAGCTCCAGGCGATCGTCGCCCGCATCGTGCTGTGGCGCTTGGGGAGGTCGCGGCGCCCGCCGGCGAGGAGCGGGAGCCGCTGCTCCAGCCGGGTGAGGAGCTGCTGCTCGGAGAGGAGCTTGACCCGCGTCGCCGCGAGCTCGAGCGCGAGCGGGAGCCGATCGAGTCGCTCGCAGATAGCGTCGATCTCAGCGCCCGGCTGGTAGTCCGGCTCCACCTGCCGTGCCCGCGCGGTGAACAGCTCGACGGCGGCGTGGGGCGACAGCGGCGCCACCGGGTACTCCTGCTCGGCGGCCACCCCGAGCCGCTCCCGGCTCGTCACGATCACCCCGCAACCCGGCGCGCCGGAGAGCAGCTCGGCGACCGCGCGAGCTGCCTCGATCACATGCTCGAAGTTGTCAAGCACGAGCAAGAGGGCTCGCCCGCGCAGATACATCGGCAGATCCGCGATGTCGCCGAGCACCGCCGCGATCGCCGCTGGTACAAGCCGCGCCTCGCTGACCATGGCGAGCGGAACCCACCACACGCCGTCCGGATAGCGGTCGACGAGACCCGCCGCGAACGCCATCCCGAGCCGGGTCTTTCCCGTCCCACCGGTTCCGGTCAGGGTGATCAGCCGGTGCGAATCAGCGAGCGTCATCAGCTCGGCAAGTTCGCGCTCGCGGCCGATGAGGGGTGTCGCCTGCACGGGGAGATGGACGTGGCCGGGCGCTCGCTCGTCCGCCGTGGCGCCGGCAAGCGGGGCCGGCTGGCCTGGGTCGGTTTGGAGCAGCGCCCGGTCCTGAGCAAGGATCGCTTCGTGCAGTTGCCGAAGCTCGACCGAAGGCTCGATCCCCAGTTCGTCGACCAGCGCCGACCGTGCGGCACGGTATGCGGCCAACGCTTCCGCCTGCCGTCCGGTCCGGTACAGAGCCAGCATCAGCTGGCCCCGCAGCCGCTCGCGGTACGGGTAGTCGCGTATGAGACGCTCGAGCTCGCCCAGCACCTGCGCCTCCCGGCCCAGCAGCATTTCGGCCGTGATCCGCTCCTCCAACACGGCGGCGCGCAGTTCGCCGAGCCGCGCGATCTCCCCCTGCGCGAACGCGTCGTATTGAAAGTCGGCCAAGGCGTCGCCGCGCCACAGCTCGAGTGCGCGGCTCAGCGCTGCGAGTGCCTGATCTGATCGGCCCGCCGCCAACAGCGATCGGCCCTCGCCGATCAGCCGCTCGCATCGCTGCACATCGAGCTCCTCCGGCCCGACTCTCAAGACGTAGCCACCGGCAGTCGTGACCAGCCGCTCCCCGTCCGGGTCTGAGTGAGCGGCGGCAACGGCCCGGCGCAGCCGCGATACGTGCACGTGCAGCGCCTTCGCGCCGCTCGCCGGCGGCGCACCCGCCCACAGCTCCTCAACCAGCTGATCGCTCGACACGACCTCGTTCGCCCGCAGCAGCAGCAAAGCAAGCACGGCTCGCGGCATCCGCCCACCCAGGGCGAGTTCACGCCCATCGTCACCGATCACCTGCAAAGGGCCCAGGATCCCGAAACGCATGCGCCCTCGCGACCGTACCGATCCCGGCCGCTCGCCGCCGACCGCACCACACCCGCGGTTGCAATGCCTGGGCCGGGGCGTTTATCCGACTGCAAGCCGGCTGCAACCCGTGCGGATCACAGTGCCCGCACCACAAACCCACACGAGGTCAGCCATGCATCCCCAACTCCTCCTCATCGCCGCCCAACAGCAGATCGCCGACATGCACCGAGCCGCCGAGCACTATCGCCTCGTGCACACCGCCACCACGGCCACCAACAGCCACGCCGTCCCCGCAAGCGATCGAGCGTCTCCGGTCGAAGCAACAGCGCTAACTCGGCCCCAGTGCGCGCAAGGGCGGCGGCGAGCAGGCCGCCGATTCCGCGCGCACCGAGCACCGCGTGGCGCATTTCGCCGCTACTCCAACGGCCGCCTGGAACCCCGCGAGGATCAGGCCGGAGATTGCAAGTGAGAAGGCTGCTCGTCCGTGCGTTCGCCGGTTGGCGGACGGGCCTGTCGGGGCCCGTCATCGTTCTCCAAGCTGGGACCGCGGTCAATTATTTCGGCTACGGGTTAATCGTCCCGTTCGAGATCATCTACTTGCACCAGGCTCGCCGCTGCCTCTCCATGTCGCTCTACACCCTCACCTTCGCGACAGCCCTGGCCCTCGGCCCCGCGGTCGGGGGCGCGGTGCTCGCAACGTCGCCCGACGCCGTCTGATGGGGCGGCGCCTTGACGGCAGCACTGGTCGGAGCCGGGCTTGCTGCGACTCGGCGACCGGATACCCGACCCGCTCTTGCAGACGCAATGCCCGCGGTGCAAGCGGCACCGGAGGCGACGTGACGCGCCGGCGGATGCCGGGGATCCTCGAACACGCCTCTCGTGCTGCTGCGCCCTTGCGCCCCATCGAACGGGGGCGCGCGGAGAGGCAGCTTCATGCGGAAGCACAAGGAGTGATTCGTGACCTTCGAGCTGATATCGAGCTTGAGTGTTCGCCTCGTGGCGAACATCGTGACCTCACGGCCCGACGAAGGAGAACGGCGACGATACGCAGCCCTCGTGCGGGAGCTGATTGCTCTCGCAGAACAGCTCCGACGGGGTTTGGTCGTGCCTTCTCGACGGTCGATCGCTGACACCTAGGCGCAGACTGTCAATCGTTCCCGGTCGGGATCACCGTCGCCGGCTCGACCATCAGCAAGACCGTGCGTCCGTGCGCGCCTGGGCGGTGAACAACGCCACGCGGGATCGTCACTCCCTGATGAACGCCAAGCAAGAACGGCTCCCGCCCCTCCACCTCGAGCTCGAGCCTTCCCTCGAGCACGAGAAAGAATTCGTCTTCGTTCTCGTGGCTGTGCCAGTCGACGAGCTCGCCCTCGATCACGGCGACGCGAACGACGCAATCATTCACGCTCGTGAGCGTCTGATTCACCCACGGCTCATACCGCTCGGCCTCCGCGGCAACGTCGATCTGCGCCAGCTGACCGTACTTGTCGTCGTACCTGATGTCGTAGTTCTGCACCGATACCTCCCAGTTGTTCTCAGATTGTTAGCGCGCAGATCCGCGCAGACGAGGGACGCTGGTGTTGCGCCAGGACTGACGCTCTACGCCAGTTGCTTCTTGAACCAGTGGTCAGCGAATGGCTCGTCATTGAATGGCGGCACATCGACCCAGCCAGTACAGCGGTAGAGGGACAGGGCTTCAGTAAGGACGGCGCTGGTCTCGATGTGCGCGACTCGTGCACCGCCCGCCTTAGCGCACGCCTCCAATGTCTCGAGCAGGCGCCGACCGAGCCCGAGCCCTCGCGCTTGTGGTGCGATCCACATGCGCTTGATCTCAGCCGGCGCATTGGGGTGATGCTTGACAGCGCCGCAGCCGATGGGCTCGCTGTGGAGGTAGGCGACGAAGAACTCGCCAGCTGGCCGCCGGACCTCATGCGGCAGCGCCGTCGCTCCGACGGAGGGATCGAAGCCGCGAGTCGAGCGCCGGTTGAGCTCGGCGACGTATTCGGCAAGGCAATAGCGCGCGTCGGGGTGTTCGGGGTCAACCGAAGTGATCTCCACACCTGCGGCGATCAACAGCCGCTCCACCTCGCGCATGGCCCCCACCAGTCGATCCTGCTGCTCAGCGCTCAGCGGAGCCAGCAGCGACTCCGCCCACTCGTCGGAGCGCCGGTCGAGCGCCACGCGTTCGCGGCGGCCGGCCCGGGTCAGGCGCGCGACCCGCATGCGGGCGTCGGAGGGGCTCGGCGATACCTCGACCAGACCAGCGGCCTCGAGCGAGCGCAGAAGCCGGCTTAGATAGCCCGAGTCGAGCGCGAGACGGGAGCGCAGCAAGCGCACCTCGCACCCGCCGAGGCCGATCTCCCACAACAGCCGCGCCTCCCCGAGCGGCCTGGGGCGACCTAGGAAGCGGTCGTTCAGCGCGCCGACAGACTCGGTCACCACCCGGTTGAAGCGACGGACCTGCTCAACCATCGCCTCAGCCATTCTCTGACCTTAGTCAGCAAACTACTAGACGTCAACCACCACCACCTGTAGAGCAGACTCCGCGAGTCTTGCTTCGCCGACACGACGAGTACGCCGGGGCCGACTGTCCTGCCTAGCGCGGACAGGAGGGCGCGCGGGTGGATCGCGACCGTGGCACAGCAATCGTCCAGCGCGAGATCTGGGTCTCCAGCGTCAATCCTTGGACCTCACCAGGTCACGCTGACCTACGCCAAATACACAGAGTCCGCCAAGCGGTGTCACACCTCCCCTCCGGCACCAGCGCTGGCGTGGCGAGTGCGCTCGGCGACGAGCTCGCGGGCTGTTCGATGCGCCTGACGCGAGCCGGTCACCGCCTCGAGGAACGGCGCGCGCTCCAGCGCGTAAAGAGCCACGTCCGAGGTGGCGGTGACGGTCGCCGTGCGCACGCCGTCGTGCAGCAGCGCGATCTCGCCGAACCCGTCGCCGGGTCCCATCGTGCCGACGTAGGCGCCACCGATCGACACGTCGAGCAGGCCGGCAGCGACGACGAAGTACTGGGCGCCGGGCTTACCCTCGCGGACGACGGTCTCACCGGCGGGCGCCTCGCGGAAAGCGAGGGCCCGCGCGAGGTCCTCGAGCACGGGCGCGTTGAGCATGGCAAACAGCGGCACCTCCCGCAGGACGCCGACCTCCGCATCCAGCCGGGGCGCCGTGCGCTCGATGCCATGCAGCATCGGCATGGTGAGGAGCGGGACGACGACGAGCAGCGCGCCGACCACAGCCACCGCCCCGCGAGGCCCGGCGATCGTGACCAGCGGCAACACCAGGAGCGATCCCACGGACAGCCCAAGCGTCTCTAGGCCTTCCAGGACACCGAAGATGCGGCCGTGCAAAGTCCCCGGGACTGTACGGTGCAGGATTGTACGGCCTCCGACGTCCAGGACCGTCCGCCCGGCGCCCGCTATCGCCAGCAGGCACAGAGTGGCGCCCGGCGCGGGCCACGCCCCCATCACGAGGAAAGCGGCACCCCACGCCACCCCCGCCACCAACAGCGGGCAGGCCAGGCGATGACGGCCGACCAGCGTGAGCGCGAGGGCCGCCCCGAGCAGGCCGCCGGCGCCGAACGCCGCGCCCAGATAGCCCGCCCCGCCCGCCCCGAGACCGAGGACCAGGGCGGCTAGCACCACCTCGAGCACGTCCAGCGCGCCGAGCACCGCGTACTCCGCGGTCAGCATCGCGAGCGCCGGGAGCGCGGCGGGGGCGTCTCGGATCGCATCCCGCAGGCCGGCCCGGCTGTCCTCGGGCTCCTCCCCGCCGCTCGCCCCCCGTAGCCGCCGCAGCGGCGTCACCACCACCGCCGAGACCGCCACCACGCCCGCGAAGACGATCATCGCCGACCCCGGCGTGGCGATGGCCAGCGCGACGCTCGCCAGCGCGGGTCCCGCCAACAGGGTCATGTTGTCCACCCAGCCGGTCACCACGTTGGCCGCGGTGAGCTGACCGGGCGTGTCCACGAGCGCGGGCAGCAGCGCCGCCTGAGCCGGGCGCGTGAGCGTCACCGCGCAGGCCGCCACCACCGCTCCCGCGTACACGACCGCCGCTGGAGCGCCTGCAAGCATCAGCGCCGCGGTGACGCCGAGCGACATGGCCTGAGCCACGTAGCCCCCGCACAGCGTTGCCGCCGCGCCTCGGACGTCGATCAGCCGAGCGGCCAGCGGCGCGACGACTGATGCCGGGAGCAGTTGCACCGCCGCGATGACGCCCGCCGCCGTCGTCCCGCCGCGCCGGAACGCGAACACGAGCACCACGACCCACACCCCGTACTCGCTGATCCCAAAGCCCAGGAACGCCGCCTCGACTCGACGCAGCCGGGAAGCGGCAAGCGCGCGGCGAAGCACGGCAAGCCGGTGGGTCACCGCTCAATCCGGTCCCGGGCTCCCGCTCACGCGGAGACACTATCCGAGCCGTCGCGCGACCGTCGGGTCACAACGCAGAGGTGGGGTGAAAGTCCTCCAATTCAGTGTCGTCCCACCCGCTTGGCGTGCTGCTTGGTCGCCGATTGGCGGGCTGCGTCGATGAGGTTGGCCATCGCTTGTGTAGCTATCGGGGGGTGCCAGAGGGGTCGGCCGGCGGCGAGATTGACCTCGTGTACGAGTTGGTAGGGGTCGCGGCGGGCGAGGTCTCGCAGCGCGGTGATTCCGATCGACTCCAGGCGGGCGATGACGCGCGGTCCGCATAGACAGACCTCGAGCATCTTCTGGCGTTCGCTGGGTGGGATTGGCATCAGCGCGCCAACGCGGCTTCGATGTGGGCGAACTCGCGCTTGAGGGACTGGTGCTGGGACTCGAACAGCTCGTCGGGCATGTCATTCGCTTGGAACATCGTGAAAGTGAAGGCGGTTCGGCCGTCGGGCAGCCCAACCGCGCGGGCGGGGAAGATCGCCATCTGCTGCTTGGTCGGGCCGGCGAACATGTCGATCACGCCGGTCTCGGGGTCGGCCTTGATCTCGAAGTAGAACTCGCCAAGGCCGTTGACGACCTTGTAGTCCGCGCCCTCTCGCTTGAGCTCGCGAGCGAACTCGGTTGCCCACTCCGGAAGCTTCTCGATGTCTGACATGTACTTGAACACCTGCTCCTGCGGTGTGGACAAAATCGTCGTCACGGTCTCGCTCCTCATAGGTCCGTCACTCCTTTCAATGCTCTTGTGAGCGTGGCTGTCTGGCACTGCCCGAGCGCGGCGAGCACCTTCTCGTCCAGCTCGCGGAGGATCTGACCGGCCACTGGCTGGAAGTCCTTCGCGCGCTGGGTGAGCTTGATCCGAACGGCGCGGGCGTCGGCCTGGTCACGCTCGCGGACCACGAGGCCGTCACGCTCGCACAGCCGGACCATCGTGGTCATTGTCTGCTTGGACAGCCTGGCGCGCTCGGCGATCTGGCCCATCCTCAACGCGTCCTCCTCGAACAGCGGCAGCAGCACTGACCCATAGGAGGGACGGACCTCGCTGAACCCCCGCACGGCGAAGCGCTCCGCCAGCAGCTCGTTCCAGCGCTGCGATGCCTTGGCCAGCAGGAATCCGAGGTTGCCGGTGTCGAGACGTTTGGCATCACTCACCGAGAAAGTACGATATCAGACTAATTCTTGCGGACGCGATTTATGCTCCGCTGCACGCGCTACGTAGTTTCCCGCGGCGCCTCGGCGGCGTTACGCCGGTTCCATCAACACACGAGCGCCGTAACGTCGGGCCGTGAATGCTGCGACCTGCCATCAGCACCCGTTCAACGTCGTGATCGCCGGGGGCGGAGTCGCGGCGCTCGCCGGTCTCGCGCCCGAGCCCGAGTCGTTGCCCCCCTCATCCATGGCAAGCTGTGACCAGCGGCAAGCCGCTCGAGAAGCGGCTTCACGCCGGAACGTCAGTGGGCTTCGTTCTCCCTAACCAAAGCCAAATGGGCCATGGGCGTGTGTGCTCGGTGGTGCACCAGGCGCTTTCGCACCGTCGCCGCCTTACGCCGGACTCTCACGTGCCTGTGCTTCTTGCGTGGCGTCGGCGACTGAGACGAGGTCCGCCTGCCACCCGTCTTCTTTACCGTTTGGGTGGACGAGCCGCTGTTGATGGTGACCGGGGCGGTTGTGTCTGTCCGCGTGGACGAGCCGCTGTTGGTGGTGACTGGGCCGGTGGCGGCCGTGCCGGTGGCCGTATCTTGCGGATACTCTCGGTGTAGCAGCGAGGCCGAACGCGTCCGCGTCACCGCGCGCCGCGCAGCTGGCGGCGCTCAGCGACTGGCTCGGTTCGCCGCCGAGGCGGTCAGGCCGACTCGGTGTCCTTCGTCCCCGACGCTGGCCGGGACGCAAACCCCGGGGGTGACCGCCAGTAGTGTCGGCCTCGAGTCTTGCCGGGTTGGTTGCGGCTGCGGGCGGTGAGCCTGGCGCGCTCCCATCCCATGGCGGCGAGGCGGGCGCGGACGTCCATGACCTTCGGATCGATCTCGCTCCCGTGCCGGAGCCACCCCGCAAAGCTAACCGCGTGGATCCACAGCCTCCCCTCTGTGTCGGTAAACACCCCAGGCTCGCCGTCCACCAAGATTGACTTCTCACCGGCACTTGTCAGGTCGACGCCGCCCACGGCGCGCTCGCTGGCGTATAAGAGGATCTCGTCGCGCCAGAGCCCCAGCTCGGTGTTTTCGCTTTCCGTTGCCAGGGGGTTCGGGGTGTGGACCTTCTCGTCCGAGACAGCGGGCGGGAGCTCGGCCGGACGCGGGGGTTCACTAACCCGGTGATGAGCGGCCGGAGCCAGGAGGGGTGCGCTACGTGCGCGCGCGCCATGGTTGGGCCGAGCGGCCATGAAGGGGAGCATCCGAATGCCAGTGCGTGAGCGGATCGGTTGCGGCGGGCGTGGCTCGAGGAGGGTGCGCGCGGCGGGCAACGCGGGCCGCCCGGGGAGCGTGTGCCCGCCGGCGTGGAAGCGCCCCCACCGCGCACTTAGCGAATATGCCCGGCTGTACCAGACCACCATCAGCACGGCAGCCAGCGCCAGGGCGAAGAGCAGGAGGCGGTCGAGGAGGACGTTCGTGGCGGGGGCCGCCGTTGCCGGCCGGACTGATGCCCCCTGCACCCCCGCCCCGGGGTACGCCGCGGAACGGCCCTGGCGGATTGAGGAACCACTTCGAGGGCTTTCGATCACCTGCGTCGGGTTTGGCACTGGTGCGGGCGGACCTGAAGCGACGCTGTAACCCGGCCGGGGGGCTGATGCGGCCCCAAAAGGCCCGTTGGGCGTGATCAGGAGCGCAAAGCCGGCGTCGTACACGGACGTAGTGGTCGGGGTCCCCGGGCACCCGTAAACGCTGGTCCGACTAAGCGCGGTCAGCGCATCGTGTTCCAGTTGCGCCTCGCGCTGAGCGGTGACGTGGAGTACGCGCGCGACCGTGAGGGCGCTCCGGGGTTGCTCTCCCGTGAGTCCGGCCCTCAATCCGAGCAGCTGAGCCTGGCCTGGGCTAAGGCGACTGACGCAACCCCGGTCCCGCGCCACCATGGCCCGCAGGCGTCGGTCTTCCTGCACACGTGCCCGAGCCTGACGCCCGGTCTCGGCTCGCGCCCCTGATCTGTGCGTGACGGCGCCTAGGCTCCCCAACCCGCCGCGACCGTGACCAGCCTGAGTCCCGCCCCCCGTGCCTGAGACGCTGAAACCGGCCTGAGCGAGCGACCCAGACGGGGAGCGGCTACCTGACGGCGACCTCTGTCCGGAGGGCGAGCTCTGTCCAGAGGATGATTGGCCGGATGAGGGGGTCGACGTGCCGGGTGGAGGTGAGCTCGTGCCGGGCGTGGTGACCGAAGGCGTCCGGTGATCGCCGGGAGTGGTGACCGACGGCCCGGTAGCGCTGGGGACAGGGGGCGGCGCGGGCGCCGTGACGGGCGGCTTTGTGACCGGCGGCGTGACGGGCGGCACCGTGACCGTTGGCACCGTTACCGGCGGCTTGACCGGCACCGTGACCGGTGGCACCGTGACGGTCGGAGTACTCAGCCCTGGCACCGTGGGGGAGATCAACGAGGCGGCCTGGCCGGCGATGGAACCGGCGGCCAGGAACCCCACGCCCAGGGCGAGAAGAGAGCCGATGAACCCTCGTACCGACCGCCGTATGAACCCGCATCCCCTGCGCCACATGACACTAGCCCCCAACGCTAGCTGCGTCAAAGCTTAACTAGTCTGCTGAAACCTAGCAAACGGGGACACCCCCGGCTGCGATCCCTCTCGAGCGTCCAGCGGCAGGGTCACGGACCGCTGGGGAGCGGCGGAATCGGTATCACGGCGGCGAGCACCGTCCCCTCGCCGGGAGGGCTTTCGATGCGTAGCTCGCCGTTCAGGGCGGCGGCGCGGTCCCGAAGCCCGAGCAACCCGGAGCTGCCGTCCGTGACGGCGCCGCCGACGCCATCGTCGCGCGCACTCGGTCCTCCGCGCCGAGGTAGCCCGCTTCACGCGTTGGCTGAGCTGTCGCGAGGCGTTGAGGCTGACCTTTGTCGACGTTTAGAGGTCCACGAACCTCCGGGCAGGGAAGACCCGCGGCCGCGCTTGCAGAAACAGAGCGCCTCCGCCGGCCTTAGTCTGCTCGCGCCCTCCTCGCCCCGCGCGAGCCTGGGAGTGCGTTATGTGGCCGGCTGGCGCTGACGGCGGGTCAGACGGGCTTCTCTAGTTCGAGAGTGGGACCTCTGCCCAAACGCGGTAGCCGTGCGTGCGCTCGGAACCCCAGTCTGCGGCCAGTTGGTCGACGATCTGCAAGCCGAAGCCGCCAAGGTCAGAGCTTTTATGCACCCGAGCGTCGCCACCGGACAAACCCGGATCGACCACGGCAATCACGAGACGCTGCTCGCGTATGCCGACGCTGACCTTGATGTCGTGGTTGGCCTGGCAGCCCGAATGTCGAACCGCGTTTGTGACCAGCTCATTGGCCACCAGCATCGCGTCCCCGATCGCCCACGGAGCATCTGGGACGTCGCTGAGAGCCTGGCGCACAGTGGCAGGAGCGCGCTCGTCGCATGGCAAGTCGAGCTCAAGGGTTGCCTCTCGTAAATCCAATATACCTTTGCGCTTCCCCGCTGGGCGACGTTCCAATCAGGCAGCAGCGAGATCGAGGAGAATACAGGCGAGTTGCACCATTCCCCCACCCCTAGCGGGGGTGTATTTGACATACACCAGCTGATGAGGCGGCGTCGAAGCTCTCTGAGCCGGGGGGCTTAACCGACGGCGTGCGCGCGGCGCAGCCGCTCGAGCACTGTCGCGGCGCCGCGATCGCGATTCAGGACCAGTTTGCGCACCATGCGCGAGTCCACCTTGGCCGGCTCAGTCTCGGAAAAGAAGTCCTCGAGCGTCGATGCGAACCGCGACGAGTCGTCGAGATGGGGAAAGTGCCCTGACTCATCGAACAGCACGAGCCGGCTTCCCGGCATCCCTTTGTGGGCCGGCTCAGCGTGGTCGACGGGAATGATTCGGTCGCGAGCGCCCCAGACGACCAGGGTCGGCATCTGCGAAGCCAGATACAGCCGATCGCTGGCATTGATGCGCTGCCCAGTCGGATCGATCACGCTGCGCAGCGTGTGGATGAAGGCGTTGCGGGCCTCGGCATTGGACAACGACTGGTAGCCACGGGCCATCTCGGTCACATCCGGCCGAGCATGCAGACCGAGCTTGCCCAGGGCCCGGGGGATGATCGCGGCCGCTTCGAGTACGCGCGGGTGGGCGAGCCAGGGGAGGACGAACTCTGACCCGGGCAGCGTCGCCGCTCGCAACAGCGGGCTGACCTCGGGCCCGAGCCCGCCACTCGACACCAGGACGAGCCGCTCACAGCGCTCGGGGAACTGGTAGGCAAATTGCATCGCGATCCCGCCGCCCAACGAATGCCCGACCACGCTGGCCCGATCGATATCCAGCCCGATGAGCAGATCGCGGATGCCCGACGCGTGCGCGCCCAGCGAGTAGTCGCCGCGTGGCTTGGCCGAGTCGCCGTGTCCGAGCAGGTCCGGCGCGACCACGGTGTGGCCGCTGGCCAGTTGGGCGACCGTCTGATCCCACTGGGCCGCCCGGCCCGCGACACCGTGGATAAGTACCACCGCTGGCCCCTGACCGGCGATCGTGAAGTTCACCCGGTGCCCGTGCAGCGAGACCTCTACACGCTCGATCGGCGCCACCGCCCGCACTCGCGGCGGCTGCCGCTTGGCAGGCCGGGGCTTACGCGCTGGGGCGGCGGGCATCGGCTCCACAGTACCGGTGTCGGGTCCCGCGGCGGTGTGGCCCGTGGTGGTCACCCCACAATCGGGAGGGTTCGCTCATCAGAGAGTTGATCTAGTGCCTCCTGCATCGTTTCGGTGATCAGCTGGTAGCCGTCGGCGATGTCAGGCTTGGCCCCGAGGCGGACTTTGAGGTCGATCGGCGGCAGCACCCTGACTTTGATCTTGGCGGGCATCGGCACCCGCAGGGGCAGATCGAGCACTGTGAGCCCGAGCGGAATCCCGATCTGCGCCGGGAACACCTTGAGTCGCAGTAGCCGGTCGAGCTTTAGGCGCCGCGCCAAGCCGCGTCCCTGGCCGAGGAAGAGAGCTGTCTCTTGGCCGCCGATCGCCACCACCGGCACGATCGGTGTTCCCAACTCGAGTGCGAGCTTGACGAACCCGGTGCGATTCGCGAAGTCGATCTCGTCGGACTTCCAGGACGGACGATACGTCTCATGGTCGCCGCCCGGATAGACGAGCAGCGCCGCGTTGCGCGCGAGCGCCTCGCGCATGTTCTCCGGCGAGGCCGGGATCGTGCCGTAGCGCGACAGCAAGGCTCGCACGCCGGGTACGGCGAAGACGAGATCGTGGGCGAGCTGGTGGAAGCGGCGGTCGGCGCCGAAATGGCGGTAGAAGGCCTGGCCAAACACGAAGGTGTCGGCAATCAGCGTGCCGCCGGAATGGTTGCCGACCAGCAGCACCGGCCCCTGAGGAATGTTTTCGAGACCCGTGACCTCGCCGCGGAAGTAGAGGCGACAGACCGAGTGGATGATCGGCAGGGTCGCGCGGATGTACTCGGGATCGCGGGCGTCGATCTCCGGTCGCCCGTCATCGCCGAGCAAGCCGACTACGTCGAGCGCATTCGCGATGTCGCCCAGGAACGCCGCCGCCATCCGGGCGGCACCCCCTACAGGAGGTCGGGCCAGGTCCAGCACGTGTTCAGCGATCGGGTCCGGCACAGTCGCGCTCTACCCCAAATCGGTGCGTCGCAGTCTCGTGACGAGCTCATTTTGTGTGGTCCCCGCCCGGATCTATGGCTCTGTGGTTGTACCCGGGGCCGCCTGGGAACGGCGAGCCTCGAGAACGAGGCGACCGCCGCGAGCGGTTTCAGGCGGCGGGCACCACCCACCCGATGATGGCGATGTACTGCAGAGTGGCGGCCGCTATCACCAGCACGTGGAAGATCTCGTGAAAGCCGAAGGTCCGGGGCTACGGGTCGGGTCGCTGCCGGGCGTAAACGACGGCTCCAAGGGAGTAGATCAGGCCGCCGACACCGAGCAGCGCCAACGGCGCCGGCCTGAGCACGCCGACGAGTTGGGGATGGCAATCACGGCGAGCCAGCCGAGGAGCAGGTAGCTACCGGCGACGGCGGTCCGCGGCGCGGTTAGCCAGCCGAGCCGCAAGCCGACCCCCGCCGCGGCCCCCGCCCAGGCGGCGACCAGGATGATCCACAGCACGGCACCGTGCAGGACGAGCGCGATCGGCGTGCAGGTGGCCGCGATGAAGACGTAGATCGTCCCGTGGTCGATTCGCTGGAGCAGCGGCTTGAAGCGCGCGGGGCCGGGCCAGCGGCGATACAGACCGCTGGCCGCAAACAGGGCCACGAGCCCGGCGCCGTAGACCACCGCGGCACCAGCGGTGCGTTCCGTGGGTGCGACGGACACGACCATGATCGCCGCGGCCAAAGCCACTACGGCGGCGACAGAGTGAGACGCGCCGCGCAGGCTCGGAACTGCCGGGGCCTCACCCCGGTCAACTTGAGCCTGCCCGGTATCGGCTCGGTCTGCGAGGAGGATCAGATTTCCCTTCCTAGTCGCGTCGCTGTCCGGCCGGTCCGGCCGGCGCGCTCCTCGTGGCGCTCTCCGGCGTACTGCGTGGGTCGGGCTATCGGGGCTCGCGGAGCATCGAGAATTCCAAGCGGAAGCGTCGGAATTACGCGCTAAGCTTGCTGGAGCCGTCGCTCGTTCGGGTCTCTGCCGACTCTTCCTTGCGTGTGGCGTCCAGCGGTAGAGAGGCAGAGAGGGCTGGCCAATGTCCAGCACCACACCACAAGTCAGCGGCCACGGTTCATTGACCGCCGCGATCTCGAACGCAATGGTGGGCGTGATCCACCAGTACACGGGCCGGGGTCCGACCCGCGCCCGAACCACGATTGGAGACGACATCATCGTCTGCGTTCTCGGCTCGACCCTGACCAAGGGCGAGGCGAGCCTGGTTGCACACGGCAAGGCCGATGTCGTGCTCCATGGGCGTCGGGCGTTTCAGGACACGATGGAGGCCGACGCGGTCGCGGCCGTCCAACGGCTGTCGGGACGCCGCGTGATTGCTTTCATGAGTACCAATCACATCAGCCCCGACCTCGGGGTCGAGATCTTCATTCTCGAGCCGCTGGAGCGCGAGTCAGCCACCCACGGCCAGGCGCCGGCGCTCGATGGGGCCGCCGCGACGACCGGTGGCCACGGCCCGATCACCGATGGCCACGGCCCGATCACCGATGGCCACGGCCCGATCACCGATGGCCACGGCCCGATCACCGATGGCCACGCTTCGACAAGCGATGGCCACGCTTCGACAAGCGATGGCCACGCTTCGACAAGCGATGGCCACGTTTCGACGGCCTGAACGCGCGCATCGGGCCGTTTGCTTGCGCCGTCAACCATCCAGCGCAGAAACCAACCTCGCCTGCTACGTTGAGTAGATCCGCCGTCCGCTGCCCGGGACAGCGTGCGATCGACCGGCCCTTTGTGAGCTCTCTACCGCTCGATCGCTCCCCCTCGAGATGCTCGTAGGGAGATGTGGCATGGACGAAGACGGAATCCGCGCTTTGCTATCGAGGCTCGCGCGACCTCACCCGTCGGGGGGCCGAGCGGTCGAGCGCGCTGCGCTGCTCGCCGCGGGACCGGACTTTCCGCAAGTGCTGGCCTGGATCACCGATCACGACGGTCATCCGGAGGCGCTCAAGCCGGTTACGGTCGGCGGCGGCCTGCACGGCTCCCGCGTCAACAGTGGCGGCTCCGGCCTCTCGACGACGCCCTTGCGCTACGTGCTGGCCGCGGACGTACTGCGGTGAGCGTCGGTGCGGTGAGGGTCGATGCGAGTGACAGGCGTAGCACCGAGACCTATCGGCCGTTCGGCGACAGCCAGGACCGGGGGGCTGCCTGGGCGCCGTGACCCCCGGGCCGTCAGCGCCCCCAGATCTGCTCGGCACGCCGGCGATCGGTTCGCCCGGCCGTGCATTCCTGACCTGCATCTGATATATCAGGGGCATGGCTGCCACCGAACCCAGGTCGCTGCCCGCGCGCCAGCGTGTCGTCATCATCGGCGCGGGCATCGTCGGCAACAGCGTCGCCTATCACCTTACCCAGCTCGGTGAGACCGAGATCACCTTGATCGACAAGGGCCCATTGCCCAATCCGGGCGGCTCGACCGGTCACGCCTCGAACTTCATCTTTCCCGTCGATCACTCCAAGGAGATGACATCGCTGACGCTCGAGAGCATGCGTCAGTACCACGACCTCGAGGTCTACATCGAATGCGGCGGGATCGAGGTGGCCCGCACCGAGGAGCGCATGCAGGAGCTCACCCGCCGGGTCGTCTCGGCCCGCACCTGGGGGATCGAGCCGGTCACCCTCCAGACGCCCGCCGAGATCAAGGCGATGGTGCCGTTCATCAGCGAGGAGCTCCTGCTCGGCGGCTTCTACACCCCCGGCGCCGGAGTGGTGGACTCGCTGCGGGCGGCGACGATCATGCGCGAGCGCGCGATCGAAGCCGGGATGACGGTCTCGGCTAACACCGAAGTGCTGGGCCTCGACGTCGAGCACGGCCAGATCCGGCGGGTGCGCACCACCCGGGGCGAGATCGAGGCCGATCGCGTGGTCATCGCTTGCGGGTGCTGGAGCCCCCGGATCGCCGCCATGGCCGGCGCCCGGATCCCGCTCACCCCGGCCGTGCACCAGATGATCGACATTGGCCCGGTCCCGCGCTTTGCCGACACCAAAGGGTTGGTGGAGTACCCGATCGTGCGTGACGTCGATCTCAACATGTACGAGCGCCAGGACGGGACCAGCCTCGAGATCGGGTCCTACGCCCACCGGCCGATCCTGATGGACTGCGAGGAGATTCCCTCACTCGAGGAGTCCGCCCTGAGCCCGACCGAGCTGCCCTTCACCCAGGCCGATTTCGAGCTTCAGATGGAACAGGCGCTCGAGCTGATGCCCGAGATCGTCGGCGACGAGAGCGTGGGCGTGAAGTACGCCATCAACGGCCTGCTCTCGGTCACCCTCGACGGGCTGCCGCTGATCGGCGAGACCCCCGAGGTCCGCGGCCTGTGGTCGGCGGCGGCGATCTGGATCAAGGAAGGCCCGGGGGCCGGTAAGACGATCGCCGAGCTGATGGTCCATGGCGAGGCCGAAATCGACATTTACGAGTCCAACATTGCCCGCGCCTATCCCCACCAGAAGACCCGGGCTCACGTCCGCGCCCGGGCCGCTGAGGGCTTTAACAAGATGTACGGGATCGTCCATCCGGCCGAGCAGTGGGAATCGGATCGTCGGGTCAAGCTCTCGCCGTTCTACGAGCGCCAGCAGGAGCTCGGGGCGGTCTTCTACGAGGCGGCCGGGTGGGAGCGGCCCCAGTGGTATGAGTCAAACTCCGGCCTGCTCGAGGAGTTCTCAGCGCAGGTCACGCGGCGCGAATCCGAGTGGGAGGCGCGCTGGTGGTCGCCGATCATCAACGCCGAGCACCTGGCGATGCGCGACCGGGCCGGCTACACCGACCTGACCGCCTTCGCGATCTTCGATGTGTGCGGGCCCGGGGCGCTGGACGCTGTCCAGCGGGTGGCCATGCGCCAGATGGACGTCCCGGTGGGGCGAGTGGTCTATACGCCCGTGCTGATGCCGGCGGGGGGCTTCAAGGCCGACCTGACCATCATGCGTATGGGCGAGGAGCGCTTCCGAGTGGTCACCGGCGGCGCGTGGGGGATGTCGGACCTCAAGTGGTTCGCCGATCACCTGCCCGCCGACGGCAGCGCGCAGATCCACGATCAAACCAACGCCTGGACGACGCTCGGTCTGTGGGGTCCCCGGGCCCGCGACATCGTCGCCTCGATCACCTCCGACGACGTCTCCAACGAGGGCTTTCCGTTCGCGCGCTGGAAGGCGATCGAGGTCGGACCGCTGTCGGTGATCGCCTCGCGGATCTCCTACGTCGGCGATCTCGGCTGGGAGCTCTACGTCCCGATCGAGCAGGGCGCGCGGCTGTGGGACATCGTCGCCGAGGCAGGCCTGCCGTACGGGGCCGTCCCGATCGGCGCCGGCGTCTACGGAACCACCGGGCGCCTGGAGAAGGGCTACCGCGCCTACGGGGCAGAGCTCGAAGGCGAGTACAACGTCGTCGAAGCCGGGATGGCGTGGGGCAAGGTCAAGGACCAGGAGTTCGTAGGCAAGGACGCCCATGTCGCCCAGCGCGAGGCGCCGCCGGCGGCGAGCATGTGCACGCTGACCGTCGAGGACCACATGTCTGACAGCGGTGTCAAGCGCTACATGCTCGGCGGTGAGCCGATTCTGAGCAAGAGCGGCGACGCGATCGTCGATGCCAAGGGCCGGCGCTCGTACGTGACCAGCGCCGGTGCGGGCCCCTCAGTCGGCAGGCATCTGCTGATGGGCTACCTGCCGCCCGAGCACGCACGGGTGGGTGAAGAGCTGCTCGTGCAGTACATGGGCGAGCAGTACCCGGTCAAGGTGGCCTCGGCAGACTCGACCTCGGTCTTTGACCCCGAGAACACGCGGGTCCGGTCGTGAACATCCTGGTCTGCGTCAAGCGTGTTCCCCTGACCGGGGGCAAGATCACACTCACCGATGACGAGCAAGAGATCCAGACTCGCCATCTCGGCTTCACCGTCAGCCCACATGAGGAGTGCGGGGCCGAGGAGGCGATCCGCCTGGTCGAGCGGCACGGCGGCGCTTCCGCGGTCCTGACCCTCGGGCCGCCCGAGGCTGAGGAGCAACTGCGCGACATGATGGCGATTGGGATCGACCGCGCAATCCATCTCGTCACCGATGGCAGCGAGTGGGACCCGCAGGCCACCGCAGCCGCGATCGTCACCGCAATTGCCGCCGAGGCCGAGCCCTTTGATCTGATTCTGTTCGGCACTGAGTCTGCCGACGCCGGCAACTACCAGGTCGCAATCCGGGTCGCGACCGCGCTCGGCCTACCGGTGGTCAACGCCATCAAATCGATTGAAGTAGTGCCCGATGGGCTGCGCTGCGAGCAGGAGGTGGCGAGTGGCCGTGACGTCTACGTCGTGCCGAGTCCGGCGGTGGTAACCGTCAAGGAGGGGATCAACCTCCCGCGCTACCCCTCGGTTCCCGGCCGGATGCGCGCCAAGCGCAAGCCGATCGAGAGCTTGGAGCCGGCCAAAGCGGACGCCCGGCTCGAGCTGGTGCGTCTCGTGCTTCCCGAGGCGTCAAGCAAGCAGGCCGAGATTCTCGGCCGCGGCCCCGAGGCGGCGCCCGCCGTGGTCTCGGTCCTGCAGCAGATCGGGGTGGTGTGATGAGCGTGCTGGTGTTCGTCGAGGCGATCGACGACGAGCTCTCCCAGCAGGCGGTGGCGTTCGCCGGCGGACTCGGTGAGGACGTGGCGCCGATCAGCCTCCAAGGACCGTACGCACCCGGCGCCTGGGCGCAGACGATCGTCGAACTGGCTTCGCGGCGCGGGGCGAGCGCGGTGATCGGCCCCGGGAGCGACCGCGGCAACGAAGTCCTCGCCCATGTCGCCGCCAAGCTCGATCAGCCGATGGCCGCCAACTGCCTATCGGTGACGACCGGCACGCCGGCCACTGTCCGGCGCGTGCGCTGGGGCGGGAGCCTGCTCGAGGAGGCGCGCCTGCACGGCTCACCGCTGCTCTTCACCTGCGCCGCCCACGCGGTTGTGGCCGCCCCGATTGACGCGTGCGAGACCGTCGCCGTGTCTGACTCGGCGTCGGCCCGGGACCGCGCGGTGATGGTCTCAGAGACCGTCCCCGCCGCGACCGGCGGGGTGTCATTGACCGACGCCGACGTGGTCGTCTCGGGCGGACGAGGGGTCGGCTCCGCGGAGGGCTTCAGCGTTATCGAGGAGCTGGCTGAGCTGCTCGGCGCCGCGGTGGGCTGTTCGCGTGCGGTGACCAGCGCCGGCTGGCGCCCCCACACCGACCAGGTCGGCCAGACGGGCACCAAGATTTCGCCGGAGATCTACATCGCCTGCGGGATCAGCGGCGCCACCCAGCACATGGCGGGCTGCAAGGGTGCCAAGCGTCTCCTGGCCATCAACCCGGACGGCGACGCGTCGATCTTCGCCAGCGCCGACTACGCGGTGATCGGGGACCTGCACGAGGTGGTACCGGCGATCTCCGCGGAGATCAGGAAGGCGAGGGGCGCATAGGGGTCGTCGTGGCCGCGGTAGTGCTGGCCGCGCTGACCGGGGTGAGCGCGGGCCTGTTCGGGCTGCGGGTGCGGTTCCTGCTCGCGCTGATCCGCGCCGGCGCGCCCGTGTCGCGGACGGACGAGATCCCGCGGCGGGTGCGCAACGAGGCCACGATCGTCCTCGGCCAGCGCAAGCTGCTCCAGCGCCTGGGGCCGGGGCTGATCCACGCCTTCATCTTCTGGGGCTTTCTCGTCCTCGCCCCGACGATCCTGATCGCGTTCATCGGGGCGGTTTCCAAGCACGCCACCCTGCCCTGGCTGGGTGAGCAGGGCTGGTTTGCCTTCCTCGTCGATGTCTTCGCGATCCTGGTCCTGATCGGGGTTGCCTCAGCGCTGTGGATCCGCAAGGTGGTCAAGCCCGCCCGCTTCGCGGGCAGCCACCTGCGTGAAGCTGACCTGATCCTGGCCCTGATCGCGATCATCGCCACCACGCTGCTGCTCTGGCACGCAACCCGGATCGCGCTGCACCTCAACGAGTGGCCGGCCTCGTCGGCCCCGGTCTCCAACCTGTTATCTGGTCTCTTCGCCCGCGGCGGGGCGACGCGGGTCCTCGAGCGCGTGTTCGTCTGGGCCCACGTCATCACCATCCTCAGCTTCCTGGCCTACCTGCCGCGCTCCAAGCACCTCCACATCGCCACCGCCGCCTTCAACGTCTGGTACGCGCGCACCGGACCAGGCGGCCGCCTCGAGCCGCTGCGCTTTGACGACCCGGACGTTCCCGAGGAGGACATCCGCTTCGGCGCCGGCACCTCCGCCGACCTGACCTGGAAGCAGATGCTCGACACCTTCTCGTGCACCGAGTGCGGGCGCTGCCAGGACGCATGTCCGGCCTTTGCGACCGGGAAGGTGCTTTCACCCAAGCTCCTCATCATGGGCCTGCGCGACCAGGTCTTCTCCGACGGTGGGGCACTGGTCAAGGCGCGTTCGGAGGCCGCCGATTCCCACGGGCCAGACCTCGCCGCCCTCGTTCCGGGCGCGGTGCCCGAGGAATCGGTCTGGGACTGCGTGACGTGCGGCGCCTGTGTGCAGGCCTGCCCGGTGTCGATCGAGCACGTTGACCACATTGTCGATCTACGCCGCCACCTGGTCATGGTCGACTCCAGCTTCCCGGCCGAGGCCGAGCCGATGCTGCGCGACATCGAGCGCAACTCCAACCCGTGGGGCAACGCCCAGTCCCAACGCGCCGACTGGGCGGCCTCGCTCGGAGTGCGGATCCTCGAGCCGGGTGACCCGGCCCCCGAGTACCTGTACTGGGTGGGATGCGCCAGCTCATTTGACGAGCGCGCACGGAAGACAGCCGCAGCGACGGCTCGTCTGCTCCAGAAGGCGGGCGTCGAGTTCGCGATTCTCGGGCCGCGGGAGGCGTGCACCGGGGACCCAGCCCGGCGGATGGGCAACGAGTACGTCTTTCAGGCCTTCGCCGAGCAGAACGTTGCCACCCTCAACGAGGCCGGGGTGCGCAAGATCATCACCAACTGCCCGCATTGCTTCAACACGCTGGGAAACGAGTACCCCGACTTCGGCGGCGACTACGAGGTCATCCACCACTCTGAGGTGCTGGCCCGTCTAGTCGCAGAGGGCCGCCTGCAGCCCCAGCGCTCGGAGGGCCTCAAGGTCACCTACCACGACTCCTGCTATCTGGCCCGCCACAACGACGTGCTCGCGCCGCCCCGAGACCTGATCGGGGCGGTCGGCGAGCCGGTCGAGATGGCGCGCAGCGGCAAGGAGACGTTCTGCTGCGGCGCAGGCGGCGCCCACATGTGGATGGAGGAGCGCGCGGGCGCGATCAACGAGAACCGGGCGCGTGAGGCGGCCGCCACGGGCGCCGACACGCTCGCGGTGGCGTGCCCGTTCTGCACCGTGATGCTCGACGACGGCGTCCACAGCGCCGGCGAGACGATGCGGGTGGCCGACGTGGCCACGCTGCTGTCCGAAGCCATCGGCGACGCCTGAGCGCCCCGGCATGCCGGTGGGCGGCCGATCCTGGACATATTGCGTCCAGGATCGAGCGTCCCGCGATCCGCGAGCGCTGGGACGAGACTAGGCGGCGCAGGCGAGCAGGCTCTCGAGCTCGCGCTCGAGGCCGCCCACGCCGACCGCGCGCTCGACGAGCGCCAGCCCCAGGGTCGACGCGGCCCGCTCAGCGCAGGCCCGGGTCGCCGGCGTGGGGCGCTGGGCCAGCCACATGACCCGGGTGTAGTGGCGAAAGTACTCGTCGCGCAGCTCCGGGTAGCGGTCGAGCCCGAGCTCGCGGATCACGGTGTGCTGGAAGGTGCGGGCCAGGAAGTCGGTCAGGAAGTAGGTGCCGGGCTCCTGCGCCAGCGCCGCCGCCACCTCCTCGCCTGCGAACACGTCGTAGCAGTGATCGCCGGCCAGACGAGGAAGCCCGAGGGCGTCCAGCGACCCGTGGGTGCCGCAGTCCGCGTAGGCCAAGGCGACCACCTCGTGGCGCTCGCGCAATTCGGACACGGCGGGGGCGATCTCCGCAGGGCGATTGTGCAGGAATGCGTCAACGGGGATGACCTCGACATCCCAGCCCCGGCGGCGAGAAATGGCCTGGACGTCGAAGGCGAGGGCCCCACAGGCGATCACGGCGGCGGAGGGGGTGCTCATGCCGGTCCTGCGCTCATCATCCGGGGAACGCCAGCTGGTCGATGAAGCGGTCGTTGAAGTCCGCGCGTCCGGAAAGCTCGACGTACTCGACCTCGACCAGGATCGACTCGGCCTCGGCGCGCTCGCGCAGTGACAAGGCGGCGATCTTGGCCCCCTCGCCAGCCACGTTGCCAGCCGAGACGATGCGGGGCAAGGCGAGCTTGGGCACCAGCCCGATCCGCACCGCGCTGAGCGGCGTCAGGAAGGCGCCGAAGCTCCCGGCGAGCAGAACCTGGGTGATGTCCTCGGCTGTCACCCCGAGCTCGGACATGAGGATCTCCCAGCCGGTGGCGATTGAGGCCTTGGCGAACTGCAGCTCGCGCACGTCACGCTGGGAGAGGAAGATCGAATCCGCCGGGTCCTCGCCGCGCCAGTGCAGGACAAACACCCGCTCGGCGCCGATCTTGGTCAGCCGCGTGGACAGCCCGGGGAACAGGGCGGTGGCGTCCTCATCGGGGATGAAGCGCCCGGAATGGTCAAGCAGGCCGGACTGCACGAGCTCGGCCACGGCGTCGACCAACCCCGAGCCGCACATGCCGACGGCCTCGGTGTCGCCGATGACCTGGAGCGAGAGGACGTCGTCGGCGATCTTGACGCCCTCGATCGCGCCCTCGGCGGCGCGCATCCCGCAGCGGATCTGGGCCGCTTCGAAGGCCGGGCCGGCCGGAGCCGCGGTGGCCACCACCCGGTCCACGGAACCCAGGGCGATCTCACTGTTGGTCCCCACGTCGATGAACAGCCGCAGACGGCGATCGCGAGTCAAGCCGGTGGCGAGGATCCCAGCCACGATGTCCCCCCCCACGTACGCGCCCAGCGAGGGGAATACGAAGGCGGGGGCACGCGGGTGGACCGAAACGCCGAAGTCAGAGGCCCGGCAGGGGGGAAAGCGGTGGGTGGCGACCACGAAGGGCGCCATCGAGAGTGGCTCGGGATCGATACCCAGTGCCAGCTGCATCATCGTCACGTTGCCGCACACCGTGATCTCGTACACCTCGCCGCGGTCCACCTCGGCCTCGGCCAAGACCTCGTCACACAGGGTCGCCATCGTCTCGTGGGCACGCTCGCGCAGCTGCCCGAGCGCTGTCTCGTCCATCATCGTGGCCGAGATCCGGGTGATCACGTCGGCGCCAAAGGGCTGTTGACGGTTGAGCATCGAGCGCACGGCGGCCGGCTGTCCGCTCTCCAGGTCCAGCAGGGTCGCCACCACGGTCGTGGTGCCAAGGTCGAAGGCGATCGCAAACCGCCGGTCGGTGGTGTCACCCGGCTCGAGCTCGATCAGCTCCTGGTCACAGACGACCGCGGTGACGTCAAAATGGGCGCGCCGCAGGCTGCCGCCCATCGTGCGCAGCAGCTCGACGGTGGCGTAGGGCTCGAGATCCTCGAGCGCGTCCTGGACCCGCTTGAGGTCGGGCCGCTGGTCTTCGAGCGTCGGTTCCTCCAAGACCAAGTGGCGCTTCTGCACCGACGGGCGCAGGATGACGTGGCGGCCGACCCCGACCAGCGCCGCCTTGGGTCGGGTCTGCAGCGGCGGCACCTCGACCACGACATCGTCGCGCGCGCTCGCCCGGCAGGCCAGCCGCCAGCCGTCACGCAGCTCCTGGGTCGTGAAGGCGCGTGGATCGACGTTGGACACCGGCACGTCGCCCGAAACGATTCGCACCTTGCACTTCTTGCAGGTGCCGTGACCGCCGCAGGTCGAGTCGATCGCGATCCCGTTCCAGCTGGCGGCGTCGAAGATCGGGGTGCCGCTGGGCACTCGGACCTCGCCGCCGTCGGGCAGGAAGCGCAGGCGAACCCGCTGCGCCCCGTCCTCGGGGACGGCTTCGATCTCGCGCTCGACCGGGCGCCGCTTGGGGGCGGAGGCACTCATGCTGCGGCTGTGGCCTCCTGCGCGGCAAGGCGGGCCCGATGGGCGGCGATCCAGCTGGAGCCCCAGGGGTCGTGTCCGAGGAGCAGGTCGGCGGCGCGCACGGACTGCACGCAGACTTCCGCGGTCGACATGATCGCGCTGGTCAGCCCGGCGGCCATCGCCATGGGCAGAAAGCCCGCGTTGAGCGCGTGGCGCTGGGGGAGGCCGAAGGAGACGTTGGAGGCGCCCAGGCACATGTTGACGCCCAGCTCTGAGCGGATCAGCGAGATCGTCTCGAGTGTGATCGTGACCGCGTCGGTGGCGGCTCCCACCGTCATGGCCAGCGGGTCGATCAGCACATCCTCGGGCTTGATGCCGTAGTCAGCCGCGACGCTGACGATCTTGCGCGCGCACTCCAGGCGCTTGTGCGGCGTTTCGGGAATGCCGGTCTCGTCGTTGGCCAGCCCGATCACGGCGGCGTCGTGACGGGCGACGAGGGGAAGGATCTCCTGCAGCCGCTCGTCCTCGGCGGTGACCGAGTTGACCAGCGCCCGGCCTTCGTAGATGGAGAGGCCGGCCTCGAGCGCCTCGATCACCGACGAGTCGATGCAGATCGGCACGTCGACGGCGTCCTGGACGGTACGCAGCATCGCCTTGAGCAGATCGGGCTCGTCGACCATCGGGATGCCCGCGTTGACGTCGAGCATGTTGGCGCCCGCGGCGACCTGGGCCAGCGCGTCGGCCGTCACCGTCGAGAGGTCCCCACCGCGCAACTCTTCGGCGAACATCTTGCGCCCGGTGGGGTTGATGCGCTCGCCGATCACGCAGAAGGGCTGCTCGGCCCCGATTGTCACGCTACCCGAGCGCGACCGAAGGACGGTGTCCATGACTCTCACTTTCGTTTCGTGGCTTGATTCCCAGCCGTTCACAGAGCTTCGCGATGCCGGCGTCGCGGCGGAACGAGATGAAATGCAGCCCGGCTACGCCCGGTTGAGCCATGGCGTGAGAGGCCAGCTCGTAGGCGATCTCGAAGCACTCGGCCTCGGCGTCAAGTGCCCCGGCGACGCGGTCGACGTAGGAGGGCGGGACGTCGATGCCGGGGACGCTGGAGGCGACGAAGCGCATGCCGCCGGCCGAGCGCAGGATGCAGATCGACGGAATCAGGGCGATCCGCTCGCTGAGTCCGCTGTCGTGGGCGGCGAGCATGAAGCGCTCGAGCAACTCGGTGCGGTAGCAGAGCTGGAGCTGCAGGAAGCGAGCTCCGGCCAGGGCCTTCTTGGCCGCCCGCCGGACTCGGTACGCAAGCGGTGGGGCGCTGGGATTTTCGACCGCCCCCACGAAGAAGCGCGGGGCGGGGGACAGGGGGCGGCCCGAGAGATAGCGCCCATCGGCCAGGATCCGAGCCAGCGCGATCAGCTGCACGCCGTCGAGGTCGAAGACCCGCTTGCTCTCGGGCTCATCCCCAGCGGTGACGTCGTCACCGGTCAGGCAGCAGAGGTTCTGGATGCCGTGCATCGCCGCCCCGACGAGATCGGACTCGAGGGCGAGCCGATTGCGGTCACGGCAGACCAGCTGCATGATCGGTTCCACGCCGGCTTGACGCAGGCCGATTGAGACTGCCAGCGGCGAGCAGTGGGCGTGGGCGGAGGGATTGTCGGTGGCGTTGAAGGCATCGACGTACGCTCGCATCGGCTCCAGCTGCCGGACGATCTCCGTCTGGCCGCCGGCGTCGATCACGGGCATCTCGGCTGTGACGACGAACTCGCGCCGGGTCAGCTTCTGCTCAAGGAGCGACATCGGGGCTGGCCCATCCCGCCGGGGTCTGCCGGTCGCGGCCGCTGAACAGGTTCAGCCACGCCGAGTCCCCCTGGAGCGTGTGGTCGACCGGCGGCCGCAGCTCGTCGAAGTGTCCGCGCCACAGGGGCAGGCGCTCGGACCGCTCGTAGGCCTTCAGCCACACGCAGCGCATCTCAGGCTTGACCTCGCAGTTGCCGTTGGCCCGGACGCCACCGCAGGGACCATTGCGCAGCTGCTTGGGGCAGGTCATGGGGCAGGTCAACCCGGTTGAGTGCAGGACGCATTGCCCGCACATCTGACACCCCCAGACCGGCGCCTTGACGGCGTGTTCGGCGCGCGCCACGAGCCCCTTCGCCGCCGGGCCGACCGAGGTCATACCGGGACCCGATTCCGACGGTGCTGGATCAGCTCCTTGGCCATTTTGACCGCCGACGAGGCGTCGGCCGAGTAGCCGTCGGCGCCGACCGCGTCGGCGTACTCCTGCGTGACCGGCGCCCCGCCGACCATCACGATCACGTCGTCACGGATGCCGGCCTTCTCGAGCGCGTTGATGTTGGCCTTGAACATCGGCATGGTCGTGGTCAGGAAGGCCGAGAAGCCGACGACATCGGGGTTGTGCTCGCCGATCGCGGCCACGAACTTCTCCGGGGGCACGTTGACGCCGAGGTCGATGACGGTGAAGCCGGCTCCCTCGAGCATGATGTTGCACAGGTTCTTGCCGATGTCGTGGACGTCGCCCTTCACCGTGCCCATCAGGAACGTGCCCACCTGCTGGGTGTCGGTCTCGGCCAGGAGGGGGCGCAGGATGTCCAGCGCGCCCTGCATGGCCCGGGCGGCAATCAGCATCTCGGGGACGAAGTAGTCGCCCCGTTCGAAGCGAGCCCCGACCTCCTCCAGGGAGGGGATCAGCGCGTCATAGAGCATGCGTTCGGGCTCCAGGCCGTCTTCGAGTCCGGCCTTGACGCCGTCGGTGACCGCCGGGGCGTTACCGATCAGGGTCTCGTCATAGAGCAGCTGCAGGGTCTCCTCATGGGTCATGCCGCGTTTTCTCCTTGGTCGGGGTTGCCGAGGCGGCGGCTCAGGCTGCGCGCCTCCTCGATCAGGGTGGGCTTGAGCTCGGCGATCCGCTCGGGCGTCATGCGCATCGTGGGTCCCGAGATGCTCAGGGCGGCCACCACCTCGCCGCCCGCGCCGCGCACCGGGGCGGCGATTGCCGCCAGGCCCGGCTCGAGCTCGTCGACGGCGATGGCGAAGTCCTCACGCCGCACGGCATCCAGCTCGGAGCGCAGCCGGGGCGACGGCGTCACCGCGAGCGAGCCCTCCTCGCTGATCTCGGGAGCCACGAAGGTGGCGCGTCCGAAGGCCATGAACACCTTGCCCACCGCGGTGGTGTGGAAGCCCACCTGGCGCCCCACCCACTGCCCGGCGCCGAGGAAGTGGCGGCTGTCGACCTGGGCGACGTGCTCGACGCCGTGGCGTGTGGGGACGGCGAGGTTTATCGTTTCCCCGCTCATGGCGCCCAACTCGTCCAGCGAGCTGCGGGCGAGGTCGACGACGCTGCGCTCGAGCAGGCTGCGTTCGGCCACCCGGAGGATCGCAGGGCCGGGCCGCAGCCGGCCTCGCTCGCCGTCCTGCTCGATCAGGCCCTGACGCTCGAGCGCCGAGACGAGTCGCGAGGCGGTGCTCTTGGGGATGCCGCTGGCGCTGGCCAGGTCGGTCAGCGCGACCGGCCGCTCGGACTCCAGTACCCGCAGCAGGAGTTCGGCGCCGCGGTCGATCGCGGTGGTACCGCGACCGGCTGCCTCAGACTCTGACGTATGTTGGAACTGTTGTTCCATGCAAGTTATATTAGGGCTCGCACACGCTGAGTCAAGCGCTGGACCCCAACCTCAGAGGGAGGCCCGCATGTTCGTCAACGCCATGCCCCGCTACGAGATCCTCAGCGAGGAGGCAATGGCCACCCTCGACCGGGGTTGGAGGCGGATCGTGTCTGAGCTGGGAGTCGAGTTCCTGCTCCCCGAGGCGGTGGAGCTGCTGCGCCAAGCGGGGCAGATCGTTGAGGACGAGAACCGAGTCCGGTTCGATCCCGAGTTCATCCTCGAGCAGGTGGCCAAGGCGCCAGGTGAGTTCGATCTCCAGGCTCGCAACCCCGCCAACACTTTGCACATCGGGGGCGACCACATGGCCTTCGCCCCGGTCTATGGCTGCCCGTTCATCCGCGAGGGCGAGGTCCGGCGTGACGCCAAGATGGCCGACTTCGAGAACCTCGTCCGCCTCGCCCAGGCGTTCCCCGAGCTCGACTCACCGGGCGGCACGATCTGCGAGCCCGAGGACCGTCCGCTGGACTCGCGCCACCTCGACATGGTGTTCGCGCTCCAGTCCTTGAGCGACAAGCCCTACATGGGGTCGGTCACCTCGGGTCCCAATGCCGCCGACACGATCCGCATGGGGGAGATCCTGTTCGGCGGCCGGGAGGCGATCGAGGCGACGCCGGCGTCGATCTCCCTGATCAACGTGAACTCCCCGCTGCGCTACGACGACCGGATGCTGGGTGCGATGTTCGAGTACGTCAAGGCCAACCAGGCCGTGATCCTCACCCCGTTTCTGCTCATGGGGGCGATGTCGCCGGTCTCGCTACCGGCGACGCTCGTCCAGCAGATGGCCGAGGCCCTGGCCGGGATCGCGCTTTCCCAGCTGATTCGGCCCGGCGCGCCGGTTGTCTTCGGCTCATTCTTGTCAAACACCGATATGCAGTCGGGCTCGCCCTCCTTCGGCACTCCCGAGTCGGGCATCGGCGTCCTCTGCACGGGCCAGATAGCCCGGCACTTCGGACTGCCGTGGCGCGGCGGGGGTGCGCTCAACGCCTCCCAGACGGTCGACGCCCAAGCCGCCTACGAGTCGCTGATGACCCTGCTACCCACGTTCTTGGCGGGGGCGAACTTCGTCATGCATTCGGCCGGCTGGTTGGAGGGCGGACTGGTCTCCTGCTATGAGAAGTTCATCGTCGACATCGAGCTCCTGCGCGAGCTCAAGCACGAGTTCACGCCGCTGGAGATCGATGAGGCTTCACTGGCGTTCGACGCCCACCTCGAGGTCGGGGCGGGCGGCCACTTCCTCGGCGCCGCCCACACGCTCGAGCGCTTCCGGGACTGCTTCTACCGCCCGCTGCTGTCCTCGACCGAGAACTTCGACCGCTGGACCAAGAAGGGCGCCCGCGACACCACGGCCCGGGCCGGTGAGATCTGGCGCGAGACGCTCGAGCGCTACGAGCCGCCGACGCTCGACGATGCCATCCGCGCCGAGCTCGAGGAGTACGTCGTCCGCCGGCGGGCCGAGCTGGGCGACTGAGCTTCGCTGCAGCGGTCAGGAGTCCAGGCGGCGGACGCTGTAACCGGCCGCTTCCAGCGCGCCCATGATCTCGGCGCCATGTTCGGCCCCCCGGGTCTCGAGCGCGATCTCGACCCCGGTCTCGCGGACATGCAGCGGCACCGCTTCGCGGACGTGATCGGCCTGCACGATGTTGCCACCCGCCGCGGCGATCGTGGTCAGCAGGGCGGCCAGCCCGCCGGGCCGGTCCGAGATGCGCGTGAACAGCCGGAGCCGGCGCCCGGCGGTGGTCTCGTGGCGGTTGGCGATCGCGGCCAGCAGGCCGGCGTCGACGTTTCCGCCCGAGAGCACGATCACGGTCGAGCCGTCTGCCGCTGGGACCAGTCTGCCCCCGAGCAGCGCGGCGATGCCGACCGCGCCCCCGCCTTCCACCACGAGCTTGGAGCGCTCGAGCAGCCAGACCATGGCGTCGGCGACCTCGTCCTCCTCGACGACCACGAGTTCGTCGACCCAGCGCTGGACGAGCGGCAGCGTGATCTCGCCCGGGCGCTTGATCGCGATGCCGTCGGCGATCGTGGCACGGGCCTGAAACGGAACCGGCGCGGCGGCGGCGATCGACTCAGGGAACGGCGCACACGCCGAGACCTGAACGCCGATCACCCGCACCTGGGGGCGGACCGCCTTGATCACCCCACCCACGCCCGAAATCAGCCCGCCGCCGCCCACCGGGACGACCACGGCGGCGAGGTCGGGGACGTGGTCGAGCAGCTCCAGCCCCAGCGTGGCCTGCCCAAGGATGACGTCGGGATCATCGAACGGGTGCACGAACTCGGCGCCGGTTTCGGCGGACCGCTCCAGCGCGGCGGCGACGCACTCGTCCACCGAGTCGCCGCCGATGATGACCTCGCCGCCGAACGCCTGGACGGCGGCGACCTTGGCCACCGGCGCCTCGCGGGGCATGAACACCTGGCAGGGGATCTCCCGCGCGCGCGCCGCGTAGGCCAGGGATTGCCCGTGGTTGCCGGCACTGCCCGCCACGACCCCCGGGGGCTGGTCCAGCCGAGAGATCTTGTGCAGCGCCCCGCGGAGCTTGAACGACCCCGTGCGCTGAAGGTTCTCGGCCTTGAGCAGGACGTGGCCGCCGCAGCCGTCCGACAGGCTGCGCGAGCTCAGCAGCGGGGTCTCGCGCGCCAGCGTGGTCACCACCCGCCGGGCGTGGGCGGCCTCGCCGGCGGCGATCCGGCGCTCCACCGCATCGGCCCCGGAGACGGGCACTAACGAGTTCCGTTGGGTTGGCGCACGATGTCGCCAATGTTAGACTCCTAACCGATGACTCATATATCAGTCGTCCGTGACGCCGAGCGATCCGGCCCCGCGGACGCGTGGACCGGGGTCGCGCGAATTCGAACCGGGTTTGCGGTGGCGACCACGAAGGCCCGGCGATGAGCACGCGGGTTTCCCCGCCGCCGCCCGCGCCGCGCCAGCTCCTGGCCGATCGGGCCTACGCCGAGCTGCGCGACCGCATCGTCACTCTCCGAATCGCCCCCGGCGAGCCGATCGACGAGGACGCGCTCGGCGCTGAGCTGCGCATCGGACGGACCCCGGTGCGCGAGGCGATCAAGCGCCTCGCGCTTGAGAACCTGGTCACCGTGTTCCCCCGCCGCGGCACCTTTGCCTCCGAGATCAACATCACCGATCTGGCTGACATCTCCGACGTCCGCGTCCAGCTCGAGGGTCACGCCGCCTACCGGGCGGCGCAACGGCTGAACAAGGAGCGGCGCGTGGAGCTCGACCGACTGCTCGAGGCGCTGGACCACAGCCAGGGCAGCGACGACATCGTCGCCCTGATGGCCCTCGACGCCGCCGTGCACCGCTTCATCCACCGGGCCGCCGGCAATCCCTTCCTCGAGGAGACCCTCGGCCGCTACCTGAATCTATCTCTGCGGATCTGGCACCTGGTGCTCGACCGCCTCCCGCATCTGTTCGCGCGCGTGCACGAACACGATGATCTCCTGCACGCGATCGCGCGCGGCGATCCGGGGCGGGCGCGCGCGGTGGTGACCGAGCACATCGAGACTTTCGAGCGCGAGATCCGCGCTGTTCTGTAACTGAAAGGGTGGAGTGAGATGCGCTACGACTACGTGATCATCGGCAGCGGTTCCGCCGGTTCGGTCCTCGCCAACCGTCTGAGCTCAGATCCGTCGACCAGCGTGCTGGTGCTCGAGGCGGGGCGCAACGACTCGCTGTGGGACGTCTACATCCACATGCCGGCCGCACTGTCCTTCCCGATCGGCAACCGGTTCTATGACTGGAAGTACGAGTCCGAGCCCGAGCCCCACATGTTCGGGCGCAAGGTCTACCACGCCCGCGGCAAGGTCGTGGGGGGCTCGAGCTCGATCAACGGGATGATCTTCCAGCGCGGCAACCCGATGGACTACGAGCGCTGGGCGGCCGACCCGGGCATGGGGGACTGGGACTATGCGCACTGCCTGCCCTACTTCAAGCGCATGGAGACGTGTCTGGCGGGAGCCAACCTGTGGCGCGGGGGTGACGGGCCGCTCAAGCTCGAGCGGGGCCCGGCCGACGGGCCGTTGTTCCGGGCCTTCTTTCAGGCCACCGTGCAGGCTGGCTATGAGCTCACCGAGGACGTCAACGGCTACCGGCAGGAGGGCTTCGGGCCCTTTGATCGCAACATCTATCGCGGGCATCGACTGAGTGCCGCCCGGGCGTACCTGCATCCGGTGCTGGGGCGCCCCAACCTCGAACTGCGCACGCGGGCCTTTGTCTCGCGCGTGATCTTCGAGGGTAAGCGGGCGGTCGCCGTCGACGTCGTCCAGCGCGGGCGGACGGAGCGGATCGAGGCCGGTGAGGTGATCCTGTCAGGCGGGGCGATCAACTCTCCGCAGCTGCTTCAGCTCTCGGGCGTCGGCAACGCCCATGAGCTCGAGGCCATCGGGATCAAGCCCGTCCATGACTTGCCGTCCGTGGGCGAGAACCTCCAGGACCACCTCGAGGTCTATGTCCAGTACGCGTCCAAGCAGCCGGTCTCAGTCGCTCCGGCGATGAAGTACCGCAACCGGCCGTGGGTGGGAGCCCAGTGGCTGTTGGGGCGCCGCGGGCCCGGCGCCACCAACCACTTCGAAGGCGGTGGCTTCGCGCGCTCCAACCAGGAAGTTGCCTATCCGAACCTGATGTTCCACTTCCTGCCCATCGCCATCCGCTACGACGGCACGGCGCCCAAGGGACACGGCTACCAGGTCCACGTTGGCCCGATGTACTCCGATGCCCGCGGCTCGGTCAAGGTCGTCTCGACGGATCCGCGGCGTCATCCCGCGCTGCGCTTCAACTACATGTCCACCGAGACCGACCGGCGGGAGTGGGTGGAGGCGATCCACGTCGCCCGCAACATCCTCACCCAGCCCGCCTTCGACGAGTACAACGCCGGCGAGCTCTCGCCCGGTGCGGGGGTCGCGACCGACGAGCAGATCCTCGAGTGGGTGGCCAAGGACGCCGAGACGGCGCTGCATCCCTCGTGCACCTGTCGGCTGGGCACGGGCGAGGACTCGGTCATCGATCCGACCAGCATGGCCGTCCACGGGCTGGAGGGAATCCGGGTCGTCGACGCCTCCTCGATGCGTTACATCACCAATGCCAACATCCACGCGCCAACCGTGATGCTGGCCGAGAAGGGCGCGGACCTGATCATGGGCAACACGCCGTTGCCCGCGATCGACGAGCCGTTCTTCCGTCGCGAGCCAGCGGGGGCCGCCAACCAGCGGCGCCGAGCGGCGGCCAAGGTCTAGGCCGCACGAGCCGACGCCACCGTCGCGCTTGCCTCAGTCCCGACGGCGGTCGGGGGTGATCACCACCGTCTGGAGCTCGGTGAAGGACTCCATCACGCGGGCGCCCCCCACGCGACCGATGCCGCTGTCGCTCCCGGCCCGGCCTCCGAACGGGAGGTGGGCCTCCCAATAGTTACTGGACTCGTTGATGTTGACCCAGCCCGTTCGCACGCGATCCGCGAACTCGAGGCCCTGAGCCAAATCGGCGGTGAAGATCGCCGCCAGCAGCCCGTACGGCGAGGCATTGGCGAGGCCGATCGCCTCGTGCAGCGAGTCAATCGCGATCACCGGCGCGATGGGACCGAAGGTCTCCTCGGTGCTGACCCGAGCGTCGCCGGGCACCCCCGAGAGGACGGTGGCCGGCCAGTAGAGGTCGGTGGGCATGTCGGTCTCTCGCGCGCCCCCGCTAAGGAGGGTGGCGCCGCGCGCTTGGGCGTCGGACACGTGCTCGTCCATCTTGGCCGCCACCGGCTCGTTGTTGAGTGGCCCCATCGTCGTTTCGGGCGCGAACGGGTCGCCCAGGGTGATCCGCTCGCTGACCGCCCGCGCGAGCATGGCGACGAACTGGTCGTGGACTGAACGGTGCACGAGGATCCGCTCCCCGGCCGTGCAGCTCTGACCGGCGCACAGGAAGCATGCGGTCAGCGTCGCCTCCACCGCCGCCTCGAGGTCGGCGTCCTCGAGCACCACGATCGGCCCGTTGCCGCCCATCTCGAGCACCACCGCCTTGCCGGCCGCGGCGGCGGCGACGCGGCGCCCGGTGGCAGTCGAGCCGATGAACCCGACCGCGGTGGTGGCGGGGTGGCGGGCGATTTCATCTCCCACCACGGGACCGGGGCCCGTCACCAGGTTGAAGACGCCGGGCGGCAGGTCGGCATCGGCCACGCACTCGGCGAGCGCCACCGCACACACGGAGGTCGTCGGGGCGGGCGTCCAGACCACCGTGTTCCCGCACGCCAGCGTGGGCGCGATCAGCTCGGCCGGCATCGTGTAGGGCCAGTTCCAGGGGCTGATGATTGCCACCACGCCCCGGGCCCGGCGGGCCAGGAGCACGCGCTTGCCGGGCGAGAACGAGTTCGGGTGCTCGCCGCCCAGCCGCTTGGCGTCCTCGGCGGCCATCCGCCAGTACTCCGCCAGCTCGTCCACCTCATCAAAAGCCTCGGCGTGCAGCGGCTTACCCTGGTCGAGGGTTAGCGTACGGGCGAGAGCATCGCGCCGGGACTCGATCAGATCGCCGACGGCATGCATCTTGGCCGCGCGCTCGAAGGCGGTCAGCCGCGACCAGCCGTCGGCCGCCTGGCCCGCCGCGGCGATCGCCGCTCGGGCGTCATCGCGGTCACCGGTGGCGACGGAGCCGATTCTCTCGCCGGTGGCCGGGCTGGTGGCGTCCGTCGTCTCGCCCGAGACGGCGGTTCGCCAATCCCCCCCTACGAACATCGCATATGCCGTATCGGTGCTCAATCGTCCGTCTCCCGGTATGAGACCGCGGTCGCCCACAGGCGGCGCAGTCGTTGACACGTATAGACAACTGATATATAACGAGGTGTCTGGACCGGGTCAACGTTGCGCAAAGCTGTTACGAACGCGCCGTGCGAGGCGCGAACCGTTTGAACAACCCGCGCGGCTGCGCGGATGGGGAGGTTGATTGATGGCCACCGTAGACGCGCCTCGAGCAGAGGCCGGCGACAGCAGCGAACTCGCGGGCTTTGGCTACAAGCAGGAGCTCGATCGCTCCCTGGGCAACTTCTCGTCCTTCGCCGCCGGCTTCAGCTACATCTCGATCCTCACCGGGGTCATTCAGCTGTTCGCCTTCGGCTTCGTGTTTGCCGGGCCGGCGGTCTGGTGGACGTGGTTCGTTGTGCTCGGCGGTCAGATGATGGTCGCCCTGTGCTTTGCCGAGATGGCCGGCCAGTACCCGCTCGCCGGTTCGGTCTACAACTGGTCAAAGCGCGTGGCCGGTGACTTCGCCGCCTGGATGACGGGCTGGATCTACGTGGTCGGCTCGATCGTCACCGTGGCGGCGGTGGCCGTCGCCTGGCAGGTCGTGCTGCCCCAGGTCTCGACCAAGTTCCAGGTCCTCGGCTCGGCCGCGGACGCCGGCACCTACGTGACCAAGGGCGGCGCGCAAAACGCGCTGCTGCTGGGCGCGATCCTGGTGGTGTTCGGAACTGTCATCAACATGCTGGGCGTAAAGATCATGGCCCGGATCAACAACTTCGGGGTCATGGCTGAGCTGATCGGCGCCTCGGTTTTGGTCATCCTGCTCATCTTTCACTTCACCCGCGGCCCCGGGGTCGTCTTCCACAGCCTTGGCCTCGGCAAGGGCCACAGCTGGGGGTACTTCGGCGCCTTCATCATCGGCGGGATCATGAGCGCGTACGTGATGTACGGCTTCGACACCGCGGGCACCCTCGCCGAGGAGACCAACGAGCCCCGGCGAGCGGCGCCCCCGGCCATTCTCCGGGCACTGACCGCGGCCGCGATCATCGGCGGTTTGCTGATCCTGTTCGCGCTCATGGACGTCAAGAACATCCACGATCCGAACATCGGGCTGCTCGGATTGCCCTTCATCATCAAGCAGGCGCTGGGCAACACGCTCGGCAACATCTTCCTGATCGACTCAGCGATCGCGATCTCGGTCTGCACGCTGGCCGTGATGGCCGCCTGCATCCGGTTGCTGTTCGCGATGGCGCGTGACGGTCGCCTGCCCTTCGGCAGCCACATCGCGCGCGTCTCGGGCACGCGTCGGGTCCCGGTCGTGCCGGCCCTCGTGGTCGGCTTCTTGGCCCTGTGCATCCTGGCCATCAACATCAGCAACCAGAGTGCCTTCGTCGCCCTGACCTCGGTCGCGATCGTGATGTTCTACATCGCCTACCTCGGGGTGACCGGCGGGATGCTGGTCAAGCGCCTGCGGGGGCAGTGGCCGCGCCCCGACCACGGGCCATATTTCTCTCTCGGACGTTGGGGGCTGCTGGTCAACGCCGTCGCGGTCACCTACGGTCTGATCGTGGCCGTCAACATCGCCTGGCCGCGCTCGGCCGTCTACGACTCGCTGGCGGGGACCAAGGACTCGGCCGGACACGTCATCGCGGGCCACTGGTACTTCCAGTACATCGCGGTCCTGTTCATCGGCACCGTCGTCCTCGTCGGCTCGATCTACTACTTCGCCGTCTACAACCGCAAGCCGATCGCGGTCCTGAGGGAGCACGCGGCCGAGGTGCCAGCGCTGCCCGGCGAGCACGTGCCGCTCGGCGAGGCCGCGCCGTGACCTGAGGGAGCTGTGAGCGCCCCGGCTGACGCCGAGGCCGCCGAGGCCGCCCGCTTCCTGCGCCTGTACCCGCCCTTCGCCTCGCTGCCGCACGAGAACGTCGCGCGGGTCGCGGCGGCCGCCCAGCTCGAGCGGTTCCCAGCCCAGACGACGATCTTCGCCCAGGGGGACGGCCCGCTGGAGCACCTGTGGGTGATCCGGGAGGGCGCGGTGGAGATCGCCTCGGAGGGGCGAGTGCTCGATCTGCTCGGGACCGGAGAGATGTTCGGACACGCCTCGATGCTGTCCGGTCTGCCGCCCGGCTTCGAAGCCCGCGCCGCGGAGGACTCGGTCTGCTTCCGGATCGACGCGGCGGTCGCCGAGAAACTGTTGGCCGCTCCCGAGGGGGTGCGCTACGTGGCCCGTTCGCTGGCCGAGCCCCCCACCGATCTGCACCTCGTGGCCCGGGAGCCGGCCCGCAACACAGCCGATCAGCCGGTCGGCACCTTGTTGCGGGGCGAAGCTGTGATGTGTGGCCCAGGGACCTCGATTCACGAGGCGGCGCAGCGCATGGCCAGCGCGCGGGCCACCTCGGCCGTGATCCAGATCGGCGACGGCACCCTCGGCATCCTCACCGACCGCGATCTGCGCACCCGCGTGCTCGCCGCCGGCCTGCCCGGCACCGCGCCGGTGTCGATGGCCATGTCAGCGCCGGCCTACACCTGCACGGCGGACCGCCCCGCCGGCGAGGTACTGCTCGAGATGCTTGACCGCGGACTGCGCCACCTCCCGGTCCTGTCGGCGGCGGGTTCGGTCCTCGGGGTGGTCGAGGATGTGGACCTGATGGCGGCGCGCACCCGCTCGTCGTTCTATCTACGCCAGCGCATCTCGGTCGCCCGCAGCGTTTCTGAACTCGCCGTGGTCGCCTCCGAGCTGGCGCCGATGGTGATCTCCCTTCACGACTCGGGCGTCCATGCCGCCAACTCGATGGCGGTGTACTCGGTCGCCGTGGACGCAATCACCCGGCGCCTGCTCCAGCTCGAGCTCGCCCGCGGGCCGGCGCCGCCGGTTGATTTCGCGTGGCTGGCCCTGGGTAGTCAGGCGCGGCGAGAGGCGCTCCCGGCCTCCGACGTGGACAGCGCGCTGGTCTGGTTCGGGGACCTCGCCGAGTCGGACGTGCGCCCGCGGCTGCTGGAGATCACCGCAGCGGTGGTGGCCGGGCTACGTCGCTGTGGGCTGCCCAGCGACGAGCACGGAGCCAGCGCCTCGGAGCCGTCGTTCGTACGCTCACTGAGCTCCTGGCAGTCGCTGGCCCGCAGCTGGATCGCCGATCCCGGCCAGCCCCAGGCGCTGATCCTGGCCTCTACGTTGATCGACAGCCGGCCTGTATGGGGGGTGCACACCGGTAACCCGGTCGCCGACACGTTCCACGTCGGCGCCGACCGTCCGGCTCTGCTGCGCCTGCTCGCCCGCTTTGCGCTTTCGCACCGGCCCCCGACCGGGTTCATGCGGGGAATCGTCGTCGAGCATTCGGGACGCCACCGCGGTCGCCTGGATCTCAAGCGCGGCGGCCTGCTTCCGATCATCGACCTCGCACGGTGGGCAGGAATCGCCGCCGGGGTGACGAGTGCCTCGACGGTCGAGCGCCTGCGCGCTGCCGGGGCCGCGGGCACGATGCCGGCCGCCGACGCCCATTCGCTTCAGGACGCCTTCCGCCTCATCTCCAACCTTCGCGTCGAGCATCAGGTGGCCCAGCTGCGAGCCGGCGAGGACCCCGACGACCATCTCAGCCCCGGCGAGCTGAGCAGCTTGCGCCGCACCCAGCTTCGGGAGGCGTTCCGGGCGGTGAGCTCGATCCAGCGCCGGCTGGCTGCTGAGTTGAGCTTCGGAGTGCGCTGAGCCAGGGCACGACAGGGAGCGGACAGGGGAGAACCTCCCCGCCCCCAACCACTAGGGTTGGCGCCATGAGCGACTGGCGTGCCTACCGACCGGCGATCTGGCTGGCCATGCTTGGGATCGCACTGATGCTCTTGATCAGCCCGCCGTACGTCGGCGCGCTGGCGCTCGGGGCCGCGATCGGGGTCGCGGTGGGAATCGATCGTCGCCGGCGCGGGGCGCAGCGCCGGCGACGGTCCTAGCCAGGAGTCAGAAGAAGCTCAGCGTGGTGACGATCCGCGGCCGGGAGCTCTTGCGATAGCGCGCGAGCTGATCGATGACCACGGTGTACTTGGTGAACCGCGGGTGACCGCCGGGATAGAACTTGCGCTTGGCGGTCAGCAGGCCGCACGGGCCGTTGGCCTTGCCGAAGCTCATCCGGTTGACCACGCGCTTGCGCAGATAGTGGATCCAGATCGTCTTACCGGGCGTGAACCCGGAGAACTGCCAGATCACCTTGCGAGTTGGCTTGGCGACCGCGGGCTTGGTCGCGACGCTGAGGTTGGCCATCGTCACCGTGGTCGTGGCAAGGGTGCCGCTGGAGGTGGTCTGATCGGTGGCTGAGAGAGTGAACGTCTGGGCAGCCGGGCCAGTGGTGGTGAGGGTCGGACCGCTGGTGCTGACCAGGATCTGTCCGCCGGGTGACGCCGTGGCCGTTCCCGACGCCCCGGCGCCTTGGATTGCGATTGTGTCGCCCGGGGTGAAGCCGCTGCCGACCACCGCGATCAAGGCTCCGTGACCGGGGTCGGCGTTGACGTAGCACTTCTTGGTCACCTTGATGGTGGCGGCGGAGGCCGACGCGGTGCCGACCGCCGGGCCGGCGAGCGCGACCACCGCGACCGCCGCGCCGAGAAGCCGGCCACGGCCCCCAGATGATTCGCAAAAGCGCATTAGTTCCCCTGTCTGTGGATTGCGAGGTACCGCCGGCCGACGGCCAGTCTAACTCCGAGGGAGGCGGACGGCCACAGCGTCGCCGGCTGCGCCCGGTGGTCAGTTCTGCTGTCCGCGAGCCACCATCAGACACGCTTCGCAGTGCGGCCAGGGCGGATTCCACGGATAACCGGTGACGTCCTTGCCACACAGGGCGAGATCCGGATCCTCGGGTGTAACGAGGTGACAGAGCTCTTCAAAGCCCTCCTCGTTGCGGCCTGGGACGTTCTTGCAGTGGGGGTGGACGTTCGGGGTTCGGACCGGCACGGCGGCCTTGGGCATCGGCCCAGAATACGCCAATCTCCGGGCTAGCCGACCGCACGCAGGTGTGAGAACGGACGCCCTTCGCGCAGCTCGCGGACCACCGCTTCCACCAGCCCACTCGACTCCGGCCGGTGGCCGTCGGTGACGGCGGTCACGTGGGCGCGCTTGCTCTGGATCAGGCGCGCCATTCGCTCGTCGATCGTCCCGGCGGCCAGCAAGTACCAGGCCGTGACGGCGTCACGCTGACCGATCCGGTGACATCGGTCCTCGGCCTGATCGTGCATCGCCGGCGTCCACTCGAGCTCGAGGAAGGCGACGTTGGAGGCCCGCGTGAGCGTGATGCCCTGCGCGGCGACCCGGGTGGCCCCGACGATCAGCGCCGGGCCATCGGGACGCTGAAAGGACGCGATGGCGGCCTCCCGTGCGGGCAGCGAGTCCTCGCCGAACAGGTGCAACGCGGACGGGAAGCGCGCCAGGACCGCCTGCTGGACCTCGCGGTGGCGAGCGAACACCACCAGCGCCTCGCCCGAGGCCAAAAAGGCCTCGATCCAGGCCAGCGCCGCCGCGAGCTTTCCCCGCGCGGCGAGGCGCTGCAAGGCGCCGAGCTGGGCGAGCCGCTGCGCCCGGAGGGTGGCGGCGATGCGGGCGTTGAGCTCGGCGAGATCGAGCGGCTGGGAGCGCAGCCACTCGATCACGTCACGCTCGGCGAGCCGGTACTCGGCCTCGTTGGTCAGCGTCACCGGCACCACCACCTGACGCTTGGCCGGGAGCTGGGGGAGCACCTCGGACTTGAGGCGGCGTACGAAGCAGCGGCGCCGCAGGTGCCAGTGCAGCCGCTCCTCGCTGACCTGGCCGCGGAACTGACGGGCAAAGCGCGCACCGGAGCCGAAGTCCTCCAGACGCGAGAGGACCCGCAGCTGGGCGATCAGCTCGTCCACGTGGTTGAGCACCGGGGTACCGGTCAGGGCGAGGCGCAGGCCGTCGGCGGCCACCGTGGCCGCGAGCGCTCGAACCGCCTGAGTGCGCTTGGCGCTCGGGTTCTTGCAGTAGTGCGATTCGTCGATCACGAGCGCCCGCGGCCGCGGTACGGCCGAGTGCCTGGCGGTGGGCGGCGACGATCTCGTAGTTGAGGATGGTGATGTCCCCGTGGGGCGGAACCGCCACGCGCCCACTGATCACCGCCACCGACCGGTGCGGCAGCCAGCGCTCGGCCTCCCGTTGCCAGCCGAGCTTCATCGAGGCCGGACAAACCACCACGGCCGGGTAGGCCTGGTCGGCCTCCAGCGCGGCCAGCGCCTCGACTGTCTTGCCCAGCCCCTGCTCGTCGGCCAGAAACGTATTGCGTGCCCGCAGCGCATAGTGGACTGCTGCCCATTGGAAAGGCGCCAGCTCGCCGCCCAGCACCGCGGCGGCGCCAGCAATCGGCTCAGCGGCGGTGGCGCGCGAATCACGGACCGCGGCGGCCGCCTCTCGGTGCTCGGCGAGCAGACGCACCAGCACCTCCGCGGCGAGGCTGGTGACCTGCACCTGATGCCGGGCCAGGAAGGCGTCGAGGTCGACCGCCAGCCACGGGTCAAGGGGGACCGACCGCGTGCCCTCGGCTCCCGGTAGCTCTGCGAAGGCGGCGCCCGCGTCGGGATCCCAGAGGACTTCGAGGCGCAGCTCCTCACCATCCACACCGCGCGCCCAGACGAGGCGAGCAGGAGGCAGCTCGCTGCCGGATTCGACCGCCTGCAGGCAGCGCTCGGCGGCGGCGTCGAGGTGGGCCGAGCGCTGGGCCCGCAGTGTCTCGGCCACGACGGGGATCAGCGGGACCAGCAGTTCGCCGTCGCGCTCGAGGATGACGTCGGTCAGGGCCTCGGGCAGCGGGCCGGCCAGCGTCTTGAGGACCAGCCAACCCCGGTCATCGTGGCGCCGGGTGGTGACCGAGCCGATCCAGCGCTGACGGACGGCCGTCAGCCACTCCCGCACCGCGTCGTCGGCGATAAGCTCGGGATGGCGCTCGAGGATCTCGGTCACCTTGAGGGCCGCCCAGTCGCCGGCCGGGGCTGACCACTCGCGGGTGTCCCAGTCAAAGCGGCGATGAGGAATCGTGCGCACCAGCTCGACCAGCGAGCGCTGGTAGGCGAAGGCGAGCACGACCACCCGCTCTCCGCTGGGGGCCGCGCGCAGCTCGACGTTCGGTCGGCCCGGGACGAGCTCCATCAGGGCGCCGGCGTTGCGCTGGTCACTACGTGGTGACCAGCTCGGCGCGGTCCCCGGCAGCGGCGGCGGTGGTGGCGTCGCCGTCGGGCTCCTCGCGGAAGCGCTCGGCGGTCCGGCGCGCGGTCTCCTCTGCCCATCCTGTGGTTGTCACCAGGGCGACGATGAAGATGACCAGGCCGAGCACGAGGATGATCCACCAGCTGCTGTGGGTGGCGGCGGCAAACGAGCGTCCCAGTCCCCCCGTGGTGGCGCTGGCACTGGCGCCGGCCACGGCCCCCAGCACGGCAACCCCGAGCGTCGCGCCAACCTGGCGGCCGGTCGATGCGACCGCCGCGGCCACCCCGGCCTGCGAGGGCGGCATACCGGAAACCGCAGTGTCGGTGATCGGCGGGTTGATCAAGCCGAAGCCGAGCCCGAAGAGAAAGTAAGAGCCCAAGAGCTGCGTGACCGCCGTCGCCGGGCTCAGACTCGTGAGCAGTGCCGCGCTAGCGATCAGCGCGCAACTACCCGCCACCAGCGGGAGCCGGCTGCCGCGGCTGGCGACCAGCCGTCCTGAGACGGGCGCCACGACGAGCGTCACGGCCGCCATCGGCAGCAGGTAGAGCCCGGCATGGAACGGTGACAGCCCCCGCACGTCCTGGAGGTAGAGCGTGTTGAGGAACAGGAAGCCCCCCAACGCGGCAAAGGCGCAGATCGCGATCGTGCTCGCACCGGAGAAGGGGGCGCTGGCGAAGAAGCGGACCTCGATCAGCGGCTGCTTGCGCCCTAGTTCATGAACGATGAGGATCGCGAAGGCGGCGACGGCGACGGCGAACTCGATCAGCGTCTGGGCCGACAGCCAACCGTTCCCGGGGCCTTCGATGATGGCGTACGTGAGGGTGGCGAGCCCGGCGATGACCAGCACCTGGCCGACGGGATCCAGGCGGCGCGCGTGGACGGCGCGGGACTCGGGGACATAGAGCGCGGTGAGGACGATCGCCGCCAGCCCGATCGGGACGTTGACCAGGAACACTGCCGGCCAGCCGACCGAATCGACGAGTGCCCCGCCGACCACCGGCCCGAGGGCGAGGCTGATCCCGATCACGCCGCCCCAGACGCCGATCGCCTGGGCGCGCTCGCGCGGGTCCTCGAACACATTGCGGATGATCGACATCGCGACCGGATTGAGCATCGAGCCGCCGAGGGCCTGAATGACGCGCGCGGCGATCAGCAGACCCAAGGTGGGCGCCAGCGCGCAGAGCAGCGAGCCGGCGGAGAACAGAGCCAGTCCGAGCTGGAACACGCGGCGGCGTCCGACGCGGTCCGCGGTCGAACCGCCGAGCATGAGCAGGCTGGCCAGGACCAGCGTGTAAGCGTCGATCGTCCACTGCAGGCCCGAGAACCCGGCGTGCAGCGAGTGCGAAATCGACGGTAGGGCGACGTTGACGATGGTGCTGTCGAGGCCCACGATGAGAAGGCTCATCGAGCAGATGCCCAGGATCAGCAACCGGCGCCGGCGATCGGGTACCAGCTGGTTGTGCACCGGCACGGACATGGCCATCGATGCTAGTGGCGCCCATCGATGCTAGGGCAGCCCTACTGATATGGGCCCGTCTGGTCCGGAGATCACTGGCTCAGCCGAGCTCCGCAGACAACCGGCTCAGCCGAGCTCGGACTGCCAACCCTCGATCAGCTTGCGAGCCCCCTCGATGTCGCCGTGCAGTGGCCGGTCTGAGAGGTCGGGATCGAGCTCGGCCTGCACCTGAGACCAGAGCTCGCGGGTGCCGGCACCCACCGGTACCTGCCGGGCCAGGCGTAGCGCCCGCACGGCGACCACCAGCTCGGTGGCGACCACGACCCGCAGGGCGTGGAGGGTCTGCTCGGCGCGCCGGGCCGCGATCGGGGCCAGACTCGAGTGCGACTCGACCCCGCGCGAGACCGCCACGGTCTGCGCGGCGACCGGCGTGACCAGCGAGCGCACCTCGGCCACGGCGGCGTGGGCGGTGTACTCGAGCACCAGCGCCCCGGACTCCGGGCCCGGATGTCGGGCCAGGAAAGGCGGCAGCCCGGTGAGACTGGAGTCGAGCAGCGTGCTGACCCGAGCGGCGATCAGCGCGGCCGACTGGGCCAGGGCGGTGCGAAGACCGTCGATGGCGTTGGCGAGCGGGGCGGCGTGGGGGTTGCCGTTGGGCAGAGCCACGCCGTCAGTGGGGATGATCAGTGCGTTCTCACCGGCGAAATTGAGCTCGTGCCCGACGGTTTCCTCGAGCACCCGCAGGGCGTCGTGGACGGCGCCGTCGACCTGGGGCTGGGCGCGAAACGGGTACGGGTCCTGGATTCCGAGGGGACCGGGATCGCGAGTCCGCTCGGTCAGGCCATCGAGGAGCTCCCGCATCCGGCCGGCAACAGCGGCCTGACCCGGACGGTGGCGCCACGAGTGGATGCGGGCGTCGAGCACCACCGGATCGGCCGCGGCGGCTTCGAAGGACAGGGCGGCCACCGACAGCCAGGCGTCGAGCAGCCGCCGGGCATCGACGACCAGCAGCGCCGTGCGGCCGATGCTGACCGCGTTGGAGCTCATGAAGGCCAGGCCGTCGCGGGGTCCCAGGCGGGCCGGCGACAGCCCGGCGTGCGCGAGCGCCGCGCGGGCGTCGACGAGCTCGTCGCCGCGCCACATCTCGCCTTCGCCGAGCAACGCCAGCGCGATGTCGGCCAGGTTGGTCAGGTCACCGGTGCCAAGCGAACCGAGTTCGCGCGTGAACGGCGATAGCCCATGGTTCAGAGCCGTGACCAGTCCATCGAGAAGCTCTGGGGCCACCCCGGCGCCGCCGGCGCCGATTTGGTTGGCACGCGTGGCCATGGCCGCGCGCACCAGGACCGCGGGCAGCGGGTCCCCGGCCCCGCAGGCGTGGCTGCGCAGCAGGCCGAGCGAGTAGTTCTCGCGGTCGTCGTCGGGGACGCGATAGGCGCGGAGAGCGCCGACCCCGGTCGTCACGCCGTAGAGGTCCTCGCCGCCGGCCAGCAAGTTCGCGATCGTCTGGCGGGCATCGTCGTTGCGGGTTCGGGCCTCGGGAGCGATCTGGGCCGGCGCGTGCCCGCGGGCGATCAGGGCCACTCGCCTGGGAGTGAGAGTGGCACCGTCCAGCGTGATCGGTTCGCGCGCCGCTGGCGCGCGTGCTCCTGGCGGGGTGGGCATGGAGCGCACTCTAATCCCGGCGGCGCCGGGGCAAGTATCGTCGCAGCGATGCCGGTCTGCCTCACCGGATGCGACCCCCGGCCCGGCTCGCCGGCTGCGGTTATCCGCTGGGCGGGCAGGATCCGCGCAGCCAGCGGGTGGTGAGCAGGATCCGCCCGAGCGCTGTCCACGCCGCTCCGTAGTAGGTGGGGAACTGCGCGTCGAGCCTGGTCGCCTGATCGAGGCGGCGGGTCGCCTCCCGGGCGTCTGAGGCCGCGGCCGCGGCGGCCGCGGCGGCCACCAGTCCGAGCGGGTGAGAATCGTTGACCAGGGCTGCGCCTGACAGGTTCAGGGAGTAGGGCGTGGGCGATCCGGCCTGCTTGAGGGTCGGCCACAGCGACGCCGCCAGCCGTCGATCGGCGGGGGCGCAAGTGGCGGCATAGCGGACCGGTACCCGGGCGCCATCAAAGGAGTAGCGGGGCTGGCCGGCCGGCTGGCTCGGGCTGCCGATCGGGACCGGCACACCTCGGGCAGTTACCTGCGCCCAGTCGGGAGGCAGCGTGCCGCCCTGGGTCAGGCTCGCGATCGACCGGCGGCTGGCGAGCGCGACCTGTGCCCAGCGGGAGGCGTGGCGCCGATCGACCCCGGCGAGCGTGGCAAAAGCCGCCGGACTATAGTAGCTGGGATCCACGATCCGCTGGGTCCGCGCCCACGGGCCGGCCGCCAGCCACCGCTGACCCCCGATTGTGAACGTATCGTGGGCGAGGATCGCACGGCTGATCACCCGGGCTCGGGCGGTGCCGACGGGGGCGTGGAAGCGCTCAGCAGCCAGAGCCAGGGCCCACGCCGCATCCAGATCGGCGTCGGTGGCGGGCTGGCGGTCCACCACGCGGCCACCCGCCCAGCGCGAAGCCAGCAGCCCGCTGGGGAGTTCCAGGTGCCGATACGCCCACGTCCAGGCAGCATCGAAGCGCCCCCGGTCACCGAGCGCGACGCTGACCAGCATCGCGTAGGCCTGGCCCTCCGAAACCGTGTCGCCCCCCTGATCGGACCGCACCACCTGTCCGTTGGGGCGCTCGTAGCGAGCCAGGAACCGCTCGCCGGCCGTCCGCGCCAGCACCGTCGGGTTGACGACCCGCGGGGTGGTGCCCGGCACGGTGTGCTGCTCGAGACCGATGCCGAGGGCGACCGCCACGACGAGGAGCCCGGTGGTGGCACTCGCGGCCAGCAGGCGCTGCCGGAGCAGGCGTCGGCGTGCCGCCCGCGAGGACAGTCCGGACAGCGCGGCCGCGCCGGCCAGGGCCGGCCACACGCCGGCGCTGAGCACCGTGACATGGAGCGCCGCGAAGGACACGTTGTTGAGCGTGGCCGGGTCGCGCTGACGCGCCAGGCCGTAGGCGGCCACCATGACCAGCGCCGCCAGCATGACCAGCGTCGGCCACGCCGCCGCCGGCTGCGGCGCGCCCGCCCCGCGCTTGGGGGTGACGACGAAGCGCCCGCGGCGGCCGATGACGACCAAGACGGTGGCCCGGATGTGAATCCAGAACGAGGCCGCAGCCAGCGTAAACCCGTTCCATGTGTAGGCCCCGGCGCCGGCGATTGCCACCGTGGAGAGCGAGGCGCAGAAGTAGGGCGCGAAATGGAGCAGGAACTGATCGGCGGTGGCGCCGGCGAGCGGCTGCACGCCGGCGACGATGCGGATGATCGGAAAGCTCATGTAGAGCAGGACCGTCCATCCCGAGAGGAAGTACGTCGAGGCCAGCAGGTACTGCGCGCGCACGCGCAGGGGAAGGCGGGCCCGCAGCGCGAGCCCGATCGCGCCCAGGCAGCCGCGCGCCCAGCGCTGCTGCTGGGAGACATAGGAGGCCATGTCCTCGGGTCCCAGTCCCTTGGCCAGCACCTCGGGGACGTAGCGCGATCGCCACCCAAGCTCGTGCAACCGGATCGAGAGGGCAAAGTCCTCGGTCAGCGAGTTCTCGGGAAAGCCGCCCACCGCCTCGAGCGCCGCGCGCGAGAAGACGACGTTGGTCCCGGCGCAGAACATCGCTCCGCGCCCGTCCTTCCCGCGCGCGATGGGCCCGAAGAACAGCGCCTGTTGAGCCCACGCGGCCGCGGCGATCCCGCCCTGGGCCGCGTTGGCGTAGTACTGGGGCGTCTGCACGAAGGCGACCCCTTCGTCCTGGAGGTGGCCGAGCGTCGCCGTCAGCAGATGGGGCTCGGGTACGTGGTCGCAGTCGAGCACGAGCACGAACGGCGCCGAGGTCAGCGGCAGTGCGTGGTTGATGTTGCCCGCCTTGGCCCCGTTATGCCGCGCTCGCGTGACGTAGCCGACGCGGTGACGCTCGGCCAGGGCGCGGATCTGGGCATCGTCGCCGTCGTCGAGCAGGTGTACGCGGACGTCAGCCCCGTGCATTCGCCGGGCGGCGGCCACGGTCGGTTCGACGATCGCGATCTGCTCGCCGTAGACGGGGATCAGCACGTCGACGCTCGGCGGCGGGCCATCCCACAGCCGCGGCCGGTAGCGGCGGGCGCCGAGAACCGTCCACCAGAAGCCCGAGGCCTGGGCGAGATTGAACAGCTCGGCTGCCATCAGTAGCCCGAACAGGACCACGGTCCCGACGCGGGCCGGGCGGAGCAGCCAGGCGAAGTAGAACAGCGCCAGCCCCACGTCGAGGATCACCATGATGAGCAGCCGGCGACGCAGGCCAGGGCGTGCCTGCGCCTTCCAGGCTGCCGGTCTGCAGCGCGCGTCGGTGCCAGCCCCGATTTCGGTGGCGACCGGAGCGTCGATCATCGGAACTCCCAGACCTGGACCTGGGGCCGCCGGAAGGCGCCGATCTGGCTGCGGTGAGCGGTCAGCAGGCGATCGATCGCGCTGCGCACGAAATGCGCGTTCTGGGGCTGTTGCTGGAAGGAGGCCATGACGAACACACGGCCGTGGGGGGCAACCCGGGACGGGTCGGCTGTGAGTGGCGCGCTGCGCATGTGCGGCTCGTAGTAGCCGACGAGATCGTTGAGGTACTGGGGTGCATAGAGGAGTTCGTCGCCGCGGCGCATCTGCTGTTGGATCCGGTTCAGCGCCCCCTGGAAGTCATAGATGCGGGGGTTGGTCTGCGAGAACTGCTGGTCGGTGAAGGCAAACAGGAAGCTGGCGGCGAGGGCTGCGCCCAGGGCCACAGAGCCCATCGTGCGCCGACCCGCCCAGCTTGAGCACAGCCGCGCCAGGAGCAGGACCACGACCGGCACGCCGGCGCAGAAGTAGCGGATCTCAAACAGGAAGGGCTTGAATTGCCCGACCACGAACAGGATCACCACCGGGACGGCGGCGAACGCCAGCAGCACGGCAACCCGCCACGAGCGTCCACGTCCCAGCAGCGCCAGGGTGAGCAGGATCCCGACCGGCCACAAGGCGGTCAGGGCCGCCATGGTCACGGTCGAGTGATAGCCCCAGAGGCCCCAGATCAGGTTGGTGAGCGCCGCGTAGACGGTCGGCTTGGTGTGCCCGGCCTCGAGGTCGGTGCCGGTCTGTGATGGTGTGGCGCCGAATCCTTTGCCCGAGGCCTGGTTGACCTGGTACTGGTGCATGACGAAGGGGAGCAGCGGCGCGACGCAGGCCGCGATCACGACCATGCTGGCGAGCCAGGGAATGATCAGCGTCCGGCGATCGCCGGGTCGCGCCACGATCGCCACCACGAACACCCCCTGCTGGGCGAGGGCGACCAGCGCCCCGAAGTACTGCGTCCAGGCCATGGCCGCCGTGCTCAGCGAGTACAGCAACCACCAGCGCCAGCGCCAGCGATCCTCCGCGTCCTCGGGGTCGCGCAAGATCCGCACCTGGGCCCATAGCGCGAGGTTGGCCACCAGCATGAACACGGCGTACATGCGGGCCTCTTGGCTGTACCAGACCACGAACGGCGCAACGGCGATCAAGCCCGCCGCGATCAGTCCGGTCCGCCGGTCCCACAGGTCGCGTCCGATCCAATACAGCAACGGGATCAGTGCAGTGCCGGCCAACAGCGAGGGGGAACGCATCGCCGTCTCGCTGTCACCGACGACGCGGTTGATCACCCAGAGAAGGACGTCGTGCAAGGGAGGTTGCACGTCGCTGGTGCGCAGCGAGGTGAGCATCGCCGAGAACGGCATGCGGGCCTGGGTGACAGACGTCGCCTCGTCCAGCCAGAACGAGCGCCCGGCCAGCAGGCGCAGGATCAGGCCCACCGCCGTGAGGGCCAGCACGGCGACGGTGGCGCTGGAAGGTCGGCGCGCACGGGCTCGGGCACGCGCCGGTGGTGCCAGGGTGGGCTCGATGCTCGCCCGCCGGCGCGCCGGCGGCTTCGGCCGGTGCCGGGTGCGTTCAGGCGCCAGCTCCACCGGCTCGACGGCCCCAGCGGGTGCGCTGGCCGAGGAGATGTCGTGCGGGGGTCCGTCGAGGGCATCGCTTTCCCGTCGCGGCGCCTGCCGCCTGCCGCGCAGGGCCAGAATGCCCAGGCCGGCGGTCAGGCCGGCGCACGCCGCCAGGGTGGCGTGCGAGACGTCACCGGCGCTATCTCCGAGGAGCGCGATCAGTCCGGCCTGGACGATCGCGCAGATGGCCAGGAGCAATAGCACGGGGCGAGGAGAGCGCACCGCGCAGCGGTGCGCGACGAGCACCCGGCTTACCCCAAGCAGGGCCATGGCGAGCAGGTAGGCAACGACCAGCGGGGCCACCATGCTGTAGCGGGGGCCAAAGATCGTGCCGATGATCGCGCCGCCCTCGAAAGCCATCGGCACGACCGCCGCCAGACCGAGCGCTGCGGCTGCGCCGATCGCCACCGGTAGCGCACCACGCTCACCGCGGCGGACTCGAGGCAGCAGCACGAGGGGGACCGTCGTGCTCGCGAAGGCGGCCATCCCGCCGAGCGTTGAGAGCACGGCGAACAACGATGCCTGGGAGCTGTTGAGCTGCGCGTTGGCCCACAGGATGTCCTGGTTTTGCAGCACCGCGAGCAGCCCAAAGGCGACCGTTACTGACCTGGCGCCAGACGGTCGCGCCGGCCTGGCGCTGGGAGCGGTCAACGGCTCGGTTCCCCTCGCGGCCGCAAGACTGGCCGCGTAACCGCCGATGACCACCGCGGCCGCCGCCCCCGGAGCCCCGAATTTGGCCGCGGCGGGTACCCCCAGGCCGAGACGGAGAAGAGGCTCGGCGAGCAGCGAGGCGATCGCCGCATTCGAGCGCCCGTCGCCGAGGGCACGCCCACGCTCGAGAGCGAGGTGGCCGGCAACGGGGGCGGCGCTGGCCAGGATCACCAGCAGGCTGGCCGACAGGCCGATATCGGGACCGAGGCCTGTAGCACCCGTGGCCACCAAGGGGAGCGCGACCAGGGAGCCGATGGCCAGCGAGTGGCGCCGCCGTCGGTTGCTCTCCGCCGGGTCCAGAGCAGCCCCGGCGGCAAGCGCGGAGAAGGGCATGTAGAGGAGCAGGTAGGCGGCCAGAAAGGCAGCGAGATGGCTGTACTGACCCGGCGCCAGCACATGGGCGCAGACGAGCGCGAAAGCGAGGTTGCCGATCCCGGCGAGCAGCTGGCCGGAGGCGAGCAGCGCCTGCTCGCGGCCGGCTGCCAGCAGCGTCGTCCGCCGCGGTCGGCGTATGCCTTGAAGTGTGGTCGCGCTCACCGCGGCACCGCCGGGGATACCGGCTCGGGTTCGAGCCTCGGGGTCGGAACCAGGGGCAGCGCGGTGAGGTCGTGATCCTCCTCGCTGCGCTCGGCGTCGATCAACAGTCGTAGCAGCCGGAAGGCCTCGTGGACGGTGTCCTGCTCGGCTCGGATCCGGTCTGCCGCCGGGGGCGGTCCCTGAGCAGCACGCAGGACGCCATCAGCAATCTCGGCCGGCTCGGCGCTGAGGGGCAGGGCCGGCTGACCCAGACGGGCGGCCAGGCTGGCCGCTTCCCCGCCCCCGTCGAGCGCGACCGCGGGTGTGCCGGACTGAGCGGCCACGATCAACGCGTGCACGCGAAGCGCCAGGACCACGCGGCTACGGGCGGCTTCGCCGCGGGCCTCCTCGAGATCGCTCGGCGGAAGCAGAATGCGAGTCCGCGCGCCGACGCGCCGCGCGATCGCGCGGGCGAGGTCGAGATCGTCGAGGCCGTAGCGCCCGATCCGCCACGGAACCAGACGGATCCGGAGCCCGCGGACCGCCACCAGGTCGAGGGCAGCGGCCAGCCTGGCCACGAGCGGCCCATCGGCGCCCAGGGTGTGTGAGTCGAGGATCACCAGGGCCTCCTCGCGCCTAGCCCGGCTCACCGGCCGACCCGGGGGAGCGGCCCAGGCTGGGTCGGCGGCGACCCGGAACGGGCCGGGAGCGCCGGCAGCGAGCAGCGCCTCGGCGGCGCTCGGGTCACGGAGCACGAGCAGATCCGAGAACCGCACGAGCGCGCCCACCCGGGCTCGGTCGCCACCGCCGCGCAACGCCCCGGCACCGACGCCGATCAAGGCCACCGGGCGGCCGAGGGACTTGGCGGCCAGAGCAATGGTCAGCACGTCGAACTTGCGCTCGCCTCGGCTCGAGCCATTCAGAGCGCCGTCACCGAGCACCAGCAGTTCGCAATGGCGCAGCGCAGACAGCAGACGCCGCGGGTCGCGGGGGCTGACCGCCGGTAGCCCGTGGCGCTGGCGGGCGCTCGTGGGGTCGGTGCTGACCAGGCGTAGCGGCCAGCGCGGCAGCTCATGGGCAAACGCGGTCACGAGCGCGGCGTCCCCGGGCTCACGCGTACCCATATGCCCGGCGAGCAGAATCGCGCTCACGGCTCACCTCCTCGTAGAGCTCCAGGTGCGTGGCGGCCACCGCCGGCCACCGGCGCGACTCGGCCAGGGCGACGGTGTCAGCGCGCATGCGGCGCAGCCGGGCGGGATCGGCAGCCAGCTCACGCCAGCGAGCGGCCAGCGCGTGCGGGTCACGGGCAACGGTCAACGACGACGGCAGACCGGCGGTGCGGGCCAGCTCGGGCGAAGCGAGGATCGGAGTTCCGTGCGCCACGGCGAGCGCGAGGGCCCCCGAGCTCGAGAACGGGCGGGGGTACATGAAGGCCGCCACGTCAGCCGCCTCAAACCAGGTGGCCACGTCGGACTCCGGGACGCGTCCCGTGAACCGAGCCGACTCACCGTAGCGGTCCCGCAGCAGCTCGTGGTAGGAATCGCCCCCGGCCACGAGCCGCGGATGCTCGCCCCCGGCCACGATCAGCGCAACCGGCGGAGCGGCCACACGGGCCGCTTCAAGTGCCGTCTCAAGGCCCTTGTAAGGGGCCAGAAAGCCAAAGCAGAGCACGACCAGCCGATCGGGGGTCAACCCCAGGGCGCGGCGCGAGGCCTCCCGGTCTGGGGGGGGTCCGGGCTGCTCGACCCCAAGCGGAACGACCGAAGCCCCGGGGAGCACGGCGGCGAACTCGGGCTCGTGCACGAGCACTCGGTCGGCACTGCGCAGTAGCGACCGCTGCACGGTGGACAGGCCTCGCCGCGCGGCCCAGGCCGGGATCCGGACGCGGTGCAGATCCGTGAACCCGCGATCGACGCTCGCCGGGTCGACCACCTGATGCATGGTGGCCACGACCCCGCGACGTCGGCGACGCAGCGCGTGTAGCCCGTGGGCCAGACGCGGCGTTGACGTCGCGCCGCCGTAGAGAAAGAACTCGTGCTGGAGATGGATGACCGGGGAGTCACAGCTCAGGGCGGCGCTCACCGCCGCTCGCGCCCCGGCGCTGTTGCCGGGGAAGGCCCGATGAACGGTGACCGGCCCGTCGGCCTCGCGCTTTGCCGGCTCCCCCGGGGGGAGCGGGGCCACGACCTCGACCCGCGCCCCCGCCTCGGCCATGGCATGGGCGAGATGGGCGGAGTAAGCGGCCACCCCGCTCTGGCCTCCATGGCGTACGCCGACCTCTGGATAGGGCGTGATCAGGGTGACGTCAGCGCGCGGCATTCGCCACCTCCCCGCCTCGTCGCATCCGGGCGCCGGGAGTCAGCGCTCCGCGGCGGCGGCGAATCTCATGACGCGCCCACAACTTCAGCAGCGAGCCGCCCATGCGGCGGGTATCGCGCACCGGTCGCACGCGCGAGCCATCCCGGTCGATCCAGACCGTCGGCAGCTCGACGATCCGCTGGCCGTGCTCGCGCGCGGCGAGCAGCATGTCCACGTCGAAGCTGAGGTCAGAGCTGGTCAGGCTGGGCAGGATGCGCTGCGCGCTCTCGCGGCGCAGTACCTTGGCCCCGCACTGGGTGTCGCGGTAGGGCAGGCCCAACAGTGTTCGCACGCTGAACGCGAACCCGGCCGAGGTCAGGCGCCTGGGGATCGAGCGTCCCACCGGAACCACCGCGGCAGGATGGCGGCGGGTGGCAATCGCTCCGTCGGCGTCAGCGGCGGCCTCGGCCAGCCGCATCAGCTCAGCCGGAGGTGTCGCTCCGTCGGCGTCGACGAACCCGACCAGGTCGGCATCCGAGCGCGCGAAGGCCGCTCGGATCGCACCCCCCTTGCCGAGTTTCGGTAGCTGCAGAGTCTCGATGCGCTCGTCCTGCGCAGTGTGCGAACGGACAACCTGTTCGGTGGCGTCCGTGCACGCATCCAGGGCGACGATGAAGCGGATCTCAGGATCGACGAGACGACGGCGGTAGCCGTCCAAGGTGCGTCCGATCCGGTGCTCCTCGTTGTGGGCGGGAATCACTATGTCCAAGCGCACGAAGACCTCCAACGGCAGGGGTTGACGTTGTTCGCGCACGCCGAAACCGGCGGCGGATTGGGCGCGATGAGCGCAGACCGACTGGTGCCACGCCGGCTATGACCGGCGCACACGCGCGCCCGACTGGGGCGCGACGGCAACTTCAGGCTCCTCCGGAGCAGACGGTGGCGGCCCGTCCGGAGCAGATCTGGCCTTTTCCGCTCGAACACGGAAGCTAACGAGGAGACTCGCGATTCGGCGATCAATTTGTGTGATCTCGATCACAGGGGGGCGGTAGGCGCGGCACGAGAGGGGAGGGTTGGCAAGACTCGGGCAGCGTTGTGACGGCTCGGGCAGCGTCGGCCCGATTCGAGCAGGGCTTGGCCGGCTCGGGCAGGGTTGGCCCGACTCGGGCGGCGCCGGCTTGGACTTCGGTAGCGTGCCGCCCATGGGAGAGGAGTTCGGGTCCGAAATGCGCTGCCGGGGCTGGCCGCAGGAAGCGGCGCTGCGGATGCTGCGCAACAACCTGCATCCCGATGTCGCTGAGAAGCCGGAGGACCTGGTCGTGTACGGGGGGATCGGCAAGGCGGCGCGCAACTGGTGGAGCTTTCACACCATCGAACGCGAGCTGCAGCGGCTGGGGGCGGGGGAGACCCTGCTCGTGCAGTCGGGCAAGCCGGTGGCCGTGTTCGAGACCCACCCGGACGCGCCCCGGGTGCTGATCGCCAACTCCAACCTGGTGCCGCAGTGGGCGACCTGGGAGAAGTTCCGCGAGCTCGACGCCGCCGGGCTGATGATGTACGGCCAGATGACCGCCGGGTCGTGGATCTACATCGGCAGCCAGGGCATCCTCCAGGGCACCTACGAGACGTTCGCCGCCGTGGCGCGCAAGCGCTTTGGCGGCACGCTGGCCGGACGCCTGGTCGTCACGGCGGGACTGGGTGGCATGGGAGGTGCCCAGCCGCTGGCCGTGACCATGCTCGGAGGCGCCGTCCTGTGCGTGGAGATCGACTTGCGCCGGATCGAGCGCCGGATCGAGACCGGTTACCTGGACGAGCGCGCCGCGGACCTCGACGACGCCCTGGCCCGGCTGGACGCCGCCCGCGCGCAGCGACGTCCCTTGTCGATCGGGCTGGCCGGCAACGCGGCCGAGATCCTGCCCGAGCTGGTCCGCCGCGGGGCGGCGATCGACGTGGTCACCGACCAGACCAGTGCCCACGATCCCGCTCAACGGCTACATACCGGCTGGGCTGACGCTCGAGCAGGCCGACGTCCTGCGGGCGCGTGATCCCGAGGACTACCTACGCCGGGTGGGGGAGAGCGCCGTCGCCCACGTGGGCGCGATCCGCGCCCTGCAGTCCGCCGGGGCGGAGGCCTTTGACTACGGCAACGCGCTGCGGGGCCTGGCCGCCGAGCACGGCGACGCCGAGGCCTTCGCCTATCCCGGGTTCGTGCCCGCCTACATCCGGCCCCTGTTCTGCGAGGGCAAAGGCCCCTTTCGCTGGGTGGCCCTGTCCGGTGACCCGGCCGACATCCACGCCACCGACCAGGCGATCCTCGACCTGTTCGGCGACCAGGAGCACGTCGCCCGCTGGATCTAGCTGGCCGGTGAGCGCGTGTCACTTCCAGGGCCTGCCGGCGCGGATCTGCTGGCTGGGCTACGGCGAGCGCGACCGGGCGGGCGTGCGCTTCAACGAGATGGTCGCCAATGGAGAACTCAAGGGCCCGATCGTGATCGGCCGCGATCATCTCGACGCCGGTTCGGTGGCCTCCCCGGAACGGGAGACCGAGGACATGCGTGACGGATCGGATGCCGTGGCGGACTGGCCGCTGCTCAACGCGATGCTGATGACGGCCTGCGGCGCCAGCTGGGTTTCGATCCACCACGGCGGCGGGGTCGGGATGGGCAAGTCGATCCACGCCGGGCAGGTGGTGGTCGCGGACGGGACGGCGGCAGCCGGCGAGCGGGTCCGCCGGACCCTGACCGCCGACCCGGGGCTCGGCGTCGTCCGTCACGCCGACGCGGGCTACCCGGAGGCGCTGGACGCTGCGCAGCGGCACGGGATCCGGATGCCGATGCTCGATCCCGAGCCCGACCTGCGGTGAGCCCGGCGTCGCTCTCGCTGCACGGCGCCGAGCAGATCCTGCGCCCGCCCGCCGAGGGGCTGCCGTGGCTGCGGGGCGGCGACTCTGCGGCTCAGACCCTCGAACCGGGCGATCTGGTCGTGCGCGATGGCTTGATCGCCGGTCTCGGCCGTGATCTGGGAGGCCGAGATCGTGGTCGACGCCCGCGGCTGTGCGGTCGATCCCCGGGTTCGTGGACTGCCACACCCACCTGCCGTTCGCCGGCTGGCGCGAGGGAGAGTACGAGCAGAAGCTGGAGGGCGTCCGCTATGAGGAGATTTCCCGCCGCGGCGGCGGTATCGCCGCCTCGGCGCGGGCTCTGGCTGAGAGCTCAGACGAAGCCGTCCTGGCTCAGGCCTGCGAGCTGGCGGCGGAGATGCTGACGGCCGGGACGACCACCTTCGAGACCAAGTCGGGCTACGGCCTCTCGCGCGACGGCGAGCTACGCGCGCTGCGGCTGGCCTGTGAGCTCAAGAAGCTCGTGCCGCAGACCACGCTCTCCACGGGCCTGCTCGCCCATGCGGTTGCGCCCGGCTTCACGGCCGACGAATGGATGGCCGAGGTCGAAGCGATGATGCCCGAGGTGCTCGCCACCGGAAGTGTCAGTGCGCTGGACATCTTCGTCGAGTCGATCGCGTTCGAGAACCGGCACCTGCAGCGGATGGGGGAGCTGGCGGCCGCCGGCGGCCTGGCGCTGCGCGCCCATGTCGAGCAGTTCGCCAGCCATCGATCGGTGCCGGTGGCACTGGCCGCCGGCGCACGGTCAGTCGATCACCTCTCGATGCTTTCGCCGCAGGACGTCCCGGCGCTGGCCACGGCGGCGTGTGCTGCGGTACTGCTGCCGGTGGCGGAACTCATGGGCGGCGAGCACCGCGCGCCCGGGCGGGCGCTCGTGGACGCGGGAGCACTGGTGGTACTGGCCACCGACGCCAATCCGGGCACCGCCCCGGTCGTCTCCATGCCGCTCGTCATCGGGCTGGGGGCCCGCCTGTACAACATGAGCGTGCGCGAGACGCTCGCCGCGGTGACGCTGAATGCCGCCTGGACGCTCGGGCTCGAGCGCACCCGGGGCTCGATCGAGCCGGGCAAGCAAGCCGACCTGCTGCTGCTCGACGGCCCCGTGGAGCGGATCGCCTATCGGCTCGGCCGAAACCCGGTGCTCGCGGTATTCATCGCCGGCGAACCTGTGTACGTGCGCGATGCAGCGACCGCGGCCAGGATTACTCGGCGATGACCGGCGCGGCTCGCACGGCGCGGGTCCCGGCGATGGTCAACGCCCACAGTCACGCCTTCCAGATCGATCTCCGGGGCGTCGGCGAACGCTCGCACCCCGGCGATGACTTCTGGAGCTGGCGGGCCGAGATGTACCGACTCGCCGGCTCGCACGACCCGGATTCGATGGGCGCGGTCGGAGACCGGGTCTATCGCGCGATGGCGGCGGCCGGGTACGGGGCGGTGGGGGAGTTTCACTACCTCGTGCACCAGCCCGACGGCCGTCCCTACACCGAACCCAACGCGATGGCGATCGCGCTCGCTGAGGCGGCCGTCGCCGCCGGACTGGAGATCGTGCTGCTGCCGGTGGCCTACCACCGGGCCGGCCCGGGGCGCGCGGCCGAACCCGGCCAGCGGCGCTTCTGCGATCCCGACGTGGAGACCTTTCTCGAGCGGGTGGACGCGCTGCGGGCCTGGGGACAAACCCGCGCGGGCGTGCATGTGGGGGTGGGGGTGCACAGCGTCCGGGCCGTGCCCGCTGACTGGGTCACCGCCGTGGCGCAGTACGCCGAGATGCATTCGCTGGTCCGACACGCCCACGCCTGCGAGCAGCGCCGTGAGCTCGACGAGTGCCAGGCCGAGCATGGCTGCTCGCCGATCGAGCTGCTGGGGCGCTGTGGCTTCCTCGGGCCGCGCGCCAGCGTCGTGCATGGCATCCACGTTTCACGCGGCGATATCGCCCGGCTCGCCGCGAGCGAGACGATGGTCGTCAGCTGCCCGACGACCGAGGGCAACCTCGGCGATGGCGTCCTGCCCGCCCTACGCTACCGCGATGCCGGCGTGCGGCTGGCCATCGGCACCGATGAGCAGGTGCGGATCGACCCCTTTGAGGAGTGCCGCGAGCTTGAGACCCTTGCCCGCCGGGAGGGCCAGACCCGGGATGCTCTGCTGGCCGCGGCCGGGGGGGACCTATGGGGCCAGCTGGTCGCCAACGGCCGGGCCAGCCTGGGTATCGATGGACCCGCCCACCCGGCGCCGACGATCGAGCTGAACCTCGACCATCCCGATCTGGCCGGCGTCGCTGACTCCGACCTGCGCCTGGCGCTGGCTACCTGTGCGTCGGCCGGGGTGGTCAGCGCCGGGGCCGGCTCGCCGGGCGGGCGCTGACCACCGGCCCGCTTACGGCCTGGGCCACCGCAGGGAAACCCCGGCGCGATCCTCATAGAGCCGGATCGCGCTCATCTCGCCGGCCCTGTCTCCGTAGCTCGCCCGGGCGCGCCGGTGGATCTCGTCCACCACTGTGGCCAGCTCGACCGGGACGTCAAGGTCGCGGGCGAGGTCGACGGCGAGGCCGAGGTCCTTGGTCACGAGCTCCATGGCGAAGCCAGGGTCGTAATCGCCGTCGTCGAGCACCATCCGCACGTCGCGCTCCAAGAACACGGAGTTGGCCGGTGAGCTCACCAGTGCGGTGTGAAGCTTGTCGAGCTCCACACCGGCCTTGACCCCAATCGTCAGCGCCTCGGCGGTGGCCACCGCGTGCGCGAACCAGGTCAGGTTGAGCAGCAACTTGACGGCGTAGCCGGCCCCGTGGGGCCCGAGGTGAAAGATCCGCTGGGGATCGCCGATCGTCTCCAGCACCGGGAGCGCTCGGGCGAAGGCGCTGGCCTCGCCGCCGACGTAGATCGCCAGCGACCCGGCCTCCGCGCCGATCGTCTGGCCGGCGACCGGCGCGTCGAGCAGTTCGATTCCCCGCGCAGTGGCGGCGGCCAGCGCCTTGCGCCCGACCTCCAGGGAGCTGGTGCTCATCTCGACGATCAGCGCGCCGGGAGACAGGGCGGCGATCGCGCCGCCGCCGCCACACAGCACTTCTTCCACCTGCGCCGGACCCGGCAGACTGGTGACCAGGATCTCGGCGTCACGGGCGCATTCAGCCGCCTCGGCGCTCACCTGCGCCCCCGCGGCCCCCGCCCGCGCCAGTGCCGCCGGGTTGAGATCAAACGCGCTGACGGCAAACCCGGCGGTGACGAGATGACGGCACATGTGGCCGCCCATGTGGCCCAGCCCGATGAATCCCACACGGGTCATGCCCGGCTCGAGGTCCTCACGAGCCAGCGTAGAACGGACTGCGCAAGCGATCGCGCCCGTCAACGAGCGCGTGCACCCCGTATGGGTCTCGGCCCTGGCAGGCGGTGCGAACGCCCTTGAGCGTGGCTTCGCGGCTGGCGATGCGGACGGCGGTCTCGTCCGCGGCTCCGGGGTCGATGTAGATCGCCACGAACACGAGCAGGTCTCCGCTGGCCGGGATCAGCGCCGCCGCAACGGCGTCGAGCACCCCCTGCGCGATCCCCAGCTGGCCGGCGCCCCAGGTGATCTGCTGGTGGCGCGGCTCGAGCGCGGTCTCCTTGTTGATCATGATCGTCGGCGGCCACACCGGCTCGTAACGCTGCTTGTCCTCGCCGACGACGACGAGGATCGGGGTGTGGCCGGGAGCCGGGGAGGTGAAGGTGGTCAGCAGCGCGGCCGCGGTCGGCGTGCCGCGCTCGGCCAGGACGACGTTGACGTGCGCGCCGTCGGGATCGACGCCGCCCCACCCTTCGCCGATCAGACCGTCGTAGTCAAATGCGAAGCGGCCGGTCATGCTCCGAACTGGCTCCGGACGGCTTCCATCAACGTCAGCGCCGAGGCGCTGGGGTCGCGGCGGCGGGGGTGGCAGAGGGCGATCGTCCGCGGGATCAGGATCTCCTCGGGCTCCAGCCACGTCAGCGACGGCTCGATCGCGCCGGCGGCTCCGAGACGATCGAGACAGGCGTGGCCGTAGCCGGCCGCCACAAGGCGCTGCAGCGCGAGGTTGTCGTCGGTGCGGTAGACGACCCTGGGATTGATCGCCCGTCGTCGCCAGGCCTCCTCGAGCTCCACTTGTGTGCTCCAGCGGAGGTTCCAGGCCACCAGGTCCACGCCGTCGAGCAGGTCGAAGGAGGGGACGGCCGCGGCGGCCAGCTCGCTGTCCCGGCGCGTCAGGATCACCCACGGGTCATCGAGCAGCTGGATCGACTGGACCCGCTCGTCGGGCTCGGGATTTACCAGGAACGCCAGGTCCAGCTGGCCGGCGGCCAGGCGATCGAAGGTGCGGCTGTTGTCCTGAATCTCCGAGAGGATCACCTCGACGTCGGGGCGCTCCTCGCGCAGCGTCCGCAGAGCGCCGGGCAGCAGTTCGGTGGTTGCGGTCTGAAATACGCCGATGCGCAGCGTTTGACGCTCGCCGCTCTGGATCGCCGCGATGTCGGCGCCGAGCGTCTCGATCTCGCCCAGCACCCGCCGCGCTCGCCGATAGGCGGCCTCGCCGGCGAGGGTAAGCGCCGTCGCGCCACGGCCGCCCGGACGGGTGAACATCGGGGCGGCCAAGCCTCGCTCCAGGATCGCGATCTGATGGGAGATCGCCGACTGCGTGTAGCCGAGAGACTTCGCCGCGGCCCGGAACGAGCCGGCATCCGCGATCGCCACCAGCGCCCTCAAGGCCTTGAGGTCAATCCGATTTTGATCGACCAAATCTGTCATAGCAAACGAAACGCGTCATTTTGCAACCGACAACCAGAATCGTACTGTGTCGCAGATTGGCGATCGGGAATTCTTTGGGTGCAGAGTCGCTTCGGTGGCTAATCTGCAAGGCGCGTTGCATCTATCGCACCACTCATGGTGGACGCTCCAGGGCGAGAAAGGCGGAAGTCAAGATGTCTGAGGCACGAACTGACGGTCTGCTGGAGCGCTTGGCGACCGGGCCGGTCATCTGCGCCGAGGGTTATCTGTTTGAGCTCGAGCGCCGCGGATACCTTCAGGCGGGCGCCTTCGTTCCCGAGGTGGTGCTCGAGCACCCCCAAATCGTGGCCCAGCTCCACGAGGAGTTCGTGCATGCCGGCTCGGATGTGGTCGAGGCGTTCACGTATTACGCCCATCGCGAGAAGCTGCGCCTGATCGGCAAGGAAGCCGCGCTCGAGACGATCAACCGCCAGGCTCTGGAGATCGCCCGCGATGTGGCACGGCGCACGGGCACGCTGCTCGCCGGCGACATCTGCAACACCAACGTTTACGACCCCGCCGACCCCGCCAGCGAGGCGGCGGTGCGAGGGATGTTCGAGGAGCAGGTCGGGTGGGCGGTCGAGGCCGGCGCGGACTTCATCATCGGTGAGACGTTCTCCTGGGCGCAGGAGGCGCTGCTGGCAACCGACGTCATCCGGCAGACCGGACTCCCGGCAGTGGTGACGCTGGCGATCCACCGTGAGCCGGTGACCCGCGACGGGTGGACGCCCGAGGAGTCCTGTCGGCGCTTGGAGGCTGCCGGGGCAGACGTCGTTGGTCTCAACTGTATTCGGGGCCCGGGCACGATGATGCCGTTCCTGGGCGCCATCCGGGAGGCCGTTTCCTGCCCTGTCGCCGCGCTGCCGGTGCCGTACCGCACGCATGACGGCCAACCCAGCTTTCAGTCATTGACTGATCCTGACTGCGACTGCATCCCAGGCGATCGGCCATTTCCGACCGCCCTCGATCCGTTCACCTGCAATCGCTACGAGCTGGGTGAGTTTGCGCACGAGGCGCACGCCCTCGGTGTTGATTACCTGGGCGTGTGCTGCGGGGCGGCGCCGCACCACATTCGCGCGGTCGCCGAGGCCCTCGGTCGCACGCCCCCCGCCAGCCGCTACAGCCCCGACATGTCGCGCCACGCATTTTTCGGGACCTCCGCCGGTCTCAAGCAGCGCAACCTCGACTACGCGCCCAAGCTCTGACGGCAGGGACCGTCGGTTCACCTCACCCGGATGGCGGCCCCCGTCGTGGACTTCGTCGTCACCGAGCATCGCCCGGCGATCTCCCGGGCGCTGGAGCGTCATTACGAGGTGATCCGGCAGCGGCTTGAGCGGCTGGCCGGTGTCCCGGTTCGAAGTCAGCATTACTGCGACGCTGAAAACCTCGCCGCCGCCGCGGTGATCCTCAGCGGATCCTTCGCCCCGTGGGCTCAGCATGATGCGGGCGCACTCGATCGTCTCGGCGAGAGCGTGAGGCGTTTCGGGGGCGCCGTGCTCGGGATCTGCGCGGGAATGCAGCTCCTAACCGTGTTTGGCGGTGGAGCAATCGGGCCGCGGGAGCGTCCTGCGGTTGGGTTTGCGGCGGTTGACGTCCTGGACGACAGGGGTCTGCTGGGCGGCCTGGGCCCGACGGCAGTCACCTATGAGCACCATTCCTGGGACGTGGTCACCCTACCCGCGGACTTCGACGTGCTCGCCTGCAGCCCGGAGTGCGCGGTGGAGGCCGTTGGGGCGCGCGACCGCCCGTGGTGGGGCACGCAATTTCACCCTGAGCAGTTCAGTTCCCGGCACCCTGACGGCGCCCGCGTGCTGCGTAACTTCTTCTCGCTCGCTGGAGTTGGACCGGCTCCCGGCGGTGAAGGCCTCGCTACCTAGGTCACCTGCGCGGTGATGCGTTCGGCGTCGGCAACGCCGACATCGATCCGGGCCGGCTTTTCGTCGGCGCGAGCGCCGACCTTGAGGCCCTTGGGCGTGAGCACGCGCTGCAGGAGCGCGAACAGGCCTTGGACGAGCAGGGCGAGCGCTGATACCCACAGCGAGGCGGCTAGCACGCCCGAGAATCCATAGCTCGCCTGGTTGACGATGATCTCGCCGAGACCCGATCCGCCGGCGATGGCGGCCAGGGGCGATGCGCCGATTATGAACAGCACCGAGGTGCGGATCCCGGCGAACATCAACGGCAGCGCCAACGGGATCTCCACTCTCAGCAACACCGCCAGTGGGCTCATGCCCATGCCCCGCGCCGCATCGACCACGTCGGGCTCGACCCCGTCCACGGCCGTGAACGCGTTGGCCAGGATCGGCGGGATGCCGACGATCACGAGCGCCAGCATCACGTTGACAAAGCCAATGCCGAGCAGGGCAAGAAAGATCGCGATCAGGGCCAGCTCGGGCAGCGAGCGTCCGAGGTTGGCGATGCGGATGGCCAGCGCCGAGCCGCGGTGCAGGTGGCCGAGCGCCACGGCAGGCGGCAACGTGACGGCCAGCGCCACCGCGAGTGCCGCGCCGCTGAGGGCAATCGTTCCCAGGGTGTCGTGCAGCAGGTGGCTGAGGTTGTTACCCATGAACGTGAACGAGTCCAGGAACTGCTGACCGAGGCCGGCATCCGCGAGCGCCACCATCTCAAGCCCCCCGCACGGTGGAGATGGGGCGCGGGCGACGCGTGATTGCCCGCACCACGCTGCGAGGGACGAGCGACGAGCGGCGGCGCGCCGCCCACGGCGCCACCAGGCGCTGGAGCACCACCAGGAGCAGGTCGGCCACCCAGGCGAGGCCGATCGCCAGCAGCGCGGCCGCGATGAACTCGGTCTTGAAGTTGACGCGCTGGATGGCGTCGAAGATCGGGACGCCGAGACCCTCGTTGATGCCGACGATCGCCGCCACCGTGGCCAGGCTGATGGTGGTCACGGTGGCCACTCGCAGGCCGGCGAAGATCGCGGGCACAGCCAGCGGCAGGTCAATCCGCACCAGGATCTGGCGCTGGGTCAGGCCCATTCCCCGAGCGGCGTCACGCACCTCCTGAGGCACCTCCCGAAGCCCGGTGACGATGTTGCGAAACAGGAGCAGCAGGGTGTAGGAGACCAGGCCGATCTCGACCGTCAGGCGGGTCAGCCCGGTGAACGGCACCAGGATCTGGAACAGGGCCAGGCTGGGGATCGTGTACAGCAAGCTCGAGATGCCGGCGATCGGCGACTCCAGCCAGCGCACCCGGTAGGCAAGCAGCGCGAGCAGGAAGGCGATCGCGAAGCCGACGCCCACCGCGATCAGCACCAGCACGATGTGCTGAAGGAGGGCGGGCTGGAAGGTGCTGGACCAGTGGGAGCTGAACCAATGCCAGCAGAAGAGACCGTTGTTGCGCTCGCACGCGCTGCTGCCACTGGAGAAGTTGGGGATCACCGGTCCTGAGCCGGCGGCGATCACGGGTCCCATCAGGTCCTGGGCTTCTCCGAGCCGTCGCTTCCGTTTCCGACCGCGAGCGCACCGGCGATCACTTCGATCCGCGCCAACCCCGCCACCTTGCCGTCGGCGTCGACCACCACCAGCGGACCGGTGCCGTCGCTCATGATCAGCGACAGGGCGTCGCGCAAGGTGGTATCCGGATCAGCGAGAACCCCGATCGGCTCGGGCTCTCCGTCGGGCCCGAGGCGTCCGACGGGACGGCCTTGGTCATCGACGAAGACCACCCGGCTGCGGTCGGCGCGTCCGGTCGCCGGGGTGCCATCGGGCACGCAGTCGGCCGGCTCGAGCGAAAGGTCACTGAGCGTGTGCAGCGACAGACGCTTCAGACCCCGGTCAAGGCCCACGAACCTGGCCACGAAGTCGTCGGCCGGCTCGGCGAGGATCCGCTCGGGGGTGTCGAACTGGACGAGCACGCCGCCCTCGCGCAGAATCGCGATCCGGTCTCCCATCTTGATCGCCTCGTCGATGTCATGCGTGACGAACACGATCGTCTTGCGGATCTCCTCCTGCAGGCGCAGGAATTCGTTCTGGAGGCGCTCACGGGTGATCGGGTCGATGGCACCGAATGGCTCATCCATGAGCATCAGAGGCGGATCGGCGGCGAGAGCGCGCGCGACCCCCACCCGCTGGCGCTGGCCGCCTGAAACCTCGGCCGGATAGCGCTCGCGGGTCTCCGCCGGCAGCCCGATCAGCTCGATCAGCTCCTCGACCCTGGCCTCGACGCGCTTGCGGTCCCACCCAAGCAGGCGGGGTACGGTGGCGATGTTGTCGCCGATGGAGAGGTGTGGAAACAGACCGATCTGCTGGATGACGTAGCCAATATGGCGTCTGAGCTCAGCGGGGTCGCGCTTGCGGACGCTCTCGCCGTCGAGCAGGATGTCACCCTCGGTGATGTCGATCATGCGGTTGACCATCCGCATCGCGGTGGTCTTGCCGCACCCCGAGGGACCGACCAGCACGCAGATCTCGCCCGCCGGGACCTCGAACGAGAGGTCGACCAGGACGTGTCGGTCCCCGCCCGGATAGCGCTTGCTCACGTTGCGGAACTCGAGCGCTGCCGCCGAGTGATCGCCCTTGGTCGGCGTGCGCTGCGTGGGAGGCTGATCCGCCATGTGGATCAGCCCCCTGCGACCGTGCGACGGTACCCGAACACGTCGGTGCGCTTACTTCAGTCCGTTGGCCTGCAGGAACTTGCTCGCCACCGTGGCTGGATCCACCTTCTGGATGTCGACGGCCGCGTTGAGCTGCTGCATGACGTGCGTGGTGAGCTTGGCGCTGACCGCGTTGAGCGTCTGGGCGAACGCCGGCCCCTCCTTCGCCAGCAGCTTGGTGGAGACAACGGGAGCGACGTTCTGGTAGCCGTAGATATGCTTGGTATCGGGCAGGATCACGTACTTGCCGCTCTGGAGCTGACCGTCGGTGGTGAACACGTTGGCGGTGTCGACACTGCCCTTGTCCAGGGCGGAGTACTGGAGTCCGATGGTCAGGGGGACGAATTGGACGTTGGTGATCCCATAGGCCTCCCGCATGCCGACCAGGCCTTCGTAGCGGGTCTTGTTCTCGGGCGGGGCGCCGAGCGAGAACGACTTCAGCTTCTTGAGGTCCCCGAGCGTGACGAGGTGATTCTTCTGCGCGAACGGCTTCAGGGTCGCCATCGCATCGGCGTCGAAGAACGGCGTCTTGGCCAGCAGCGTGTAGCCCCGCGCCTGCTCGAACTTCTGAGCCGCGGCGTAGGCCGCGTTCTCGCTCGCCGGTCGCCGCGTCTGCATGGCGAGCACGCTGAGGATCACTCCGGTGTATTCCGGATACATGTCGATCTGCCCGGCCCGCAGAGCCTTATCGGTCAGCTCAGAGCTGCCGATGTTCGGCTTCAGGTTCACGGTGAAGCCCTTGGCCTTCAGAGCCTGGGCGTAGAGGTCACCGAGGATGAACTCCTCGGTGAAGTTCTTGTCGCCGATCGTGATCGGCGGCTTGCCCGTGCCGGGGCCCGAGACTGCGGCTGAGGAGCTTGAACTCGAGCTTGATCCGCCGGCCGCTGAGGACGACGACGAGGACGAGGAGCTTCCGCACGCGGCCAACGCCGCCACCGTGAAGACCACCCCTGCCCCAGATAATGCACGCTTCAACATAGGTTCCATCGCTTCTCCTCGACTTCGTCGGACTGTGCCTGCTGACCAACTCCGGATCCCCCGGAAATCAGCGACCGGTCGTCGCCCTCCACCCTGCTGCGAGCACCATACCGAACCGCAAGCGCGTTGACCGGGGTCATGCGCCCTGGGGCCCACGCCCGCCCGAGGTTCCCAGGACGGCAACGCTCGTGGCCCGCGCCTTGCCGGGTGCACCGAGCGCCTCGGACAACCGCTCGGCGGCAGCGCGGACCAGCTCGCCGGCCGGGTGCAGGCGGGTTCCGAGGCGGAACTTGGGGGCCGACACGTTGATCGCTGCCACTACGCGGCCGGTGAAATCACGAATCGGCGCCGCCACGGCCACCAGGCCTGGCTCGGATTCCTCGTCGGCGACGGCGTAGCCCGCCTGCCGGGCCCGGGCCGTCCGGCGCTCGAGCTCCCCGACGTCGGCCGGGGCGTTGGGGCCCTGAAGTGGAAACGGTTCTGGTCCGAATAGCTCGAGCAGGGCATCCCGGTCGTGGTCGAAAAGCAGGGCGCGTCCCGACGACGTGCAGTGCGCGGGGATCGTGCGTCCCACCCAGCTACGGGCGGCGACCGCGTGCGGCGATGGCCGGGTCAGCAGCGTGAGCACCATGGCGCCGCGCAGCGTCGACAGGTGGGCGGACTCGTGCGCCTCCTCGACCAGCTGCGCCAGGGCGGTCCCGGCCTCCTCGATCAGGCGCGGCTCACCCGCCCGGGTGGCAAGCGCGAAGCACTCCCATCCCAGCCGGTACACACGAAGTCCAGGCGACCGCTCGACCAGCCCGTGCTCGGCCAGGACGGCCAGCGCCCGCGATACCTGGCTCTTCTCGTGCCCGGTGATCGCGGCTAGCCGGGTGACGCCGAGCCCGCCCTCGGTGAGGGCCGCATCCGACCCCAGCGCGATCAGAATTTGGAGTCCGCGCCTGAGACTTGTCCCCCTGGGCTCCATCCTCTGTTGCCATTATGCCACCTTTATGTGCGCGTGGTCAAGGAGACTGCTGCGCCCTGACAAACGGCCTGACCCGCCAGGCCAAAGGCTATTCGGCAGGCGGGACGCTTTCGGCGGCCTGCGGGCGGAGATTGGGTTTGGAGAACGCATCGGAATGCAGGCCCCGCCGATAGATCTCGACCCGTAGCACCTCGTCGAGGCGAACGTTGGCGAGTTGCACACGGGGGCCGAAATGGTCGAGCAGCGAAAACTGGCTGGGCTTTGTCGGGGCTTCAAAGATCAGCATCTCGAGTCCGAAGCTGCTCACCAAGCGGTCGGCAAGCGCCTCATTGAGTCGCCCGTCAGCGCCGAACAGGCCCACCCCGGCGGCGCTCTCCCGCGCTTCGACGATCAGGATGCGCGCACCGGCATCGAGCCAGCGCTGTCCCTCGTCGATGAGCTCGCCGAGAACATCTGGCTCGAACTCCCCACCATGCTTCTTGCCCAGCTCGTATGAGACGGCCAGGCCGCGCGCGCCAGCCGCGTTCACGATCTCAGCGGGCTTCACGTCGGCGTCGGTGAATCCAGTGCCGCACTCGATCGCGTCAAAGCCCACGTCAGCACATAGGTCCAGGTAGGCCGGGAGTCGCCGCTGCGCAACCGCAATCTCGTACGGGCCGCCGCCGGCTTGCACCGTCACTCCTGCGCCACGTATGGCTGCGACCTTGCGTCGCGTGGCGGCCGGCGTCGCGATCATCCAGCAGGCCATTGAGACCTTGAGGCTCTGCATCAAGTGCGCGCTCTGAGCCAAGTGGCTCTCCAACACCGCTGGAGCGACGCCGGGGTCAAACGGAGACGTCGCGGGCGCGAGCTCCGCTACCCCAATTTCTCGCAGGTACCGCTCGAAGCCGGGCTCCGTCTCCTGCGCAGTCGCTCGTGTAGACGCGGTCGTCAACTCCTCGGATCCTGCAACGTAGGCCAATGCCGGTTTGACGCAGCAGTCACCTTGTGGCCCCGGGGCAACCCCGGCGGGTGGGTGCTGCGCCTATGCTGCCGTGAATGCTACCCAGCCTTGTAGGTGGCGTAGAGGGACATTTGTTGGCTGTCGATGGTGGCTGACCCGAACGGGTTGCTGGGTCCGGATGTGTAGGTGTTGCTGTTGAGGGCACGGCTGTTGTTCACGCTGGTGTAGCGATAGCCGGCTGTGTGGGTGGGGCCCCCGGTGAACACGCCGATCCAGTAGCGGCCGGCTGTCAGGCTTGGCGGTGAGGCGAACGGCAGGTCATACCAGCCGGCTGTGCCGGTGCTGGGAAACACCAGCTGGCTGCTGGTCGCGATCAACGCCCCGGGTGACCCGTTGGAGTCGGCGTAGATCACTCCCTTGATATCGGCGTTGCCAGTCGCGTACCCGGGCTGCAGGTACACGCTCAGCTTCGATACCGATCCTGCCTGGGAGAGCGAGTAGGCGTTGACTCGCTTTCGGTCTGGGGCAAACGCATCGTAGGTGCCGCCGATCGTGGTGGTGCCAAACGTCGTTGCCGCTGCTGCGGTGACTACGGCGGTGGGGGAGGACGAGGTGGGGGTGGAGTTCCCGCCGCCGTTTGAGGCCGTGACCGCGACGCGCAGGGTGGAGCCGACATCGTTGTTCTGCACGGGATAGCTGGAGGAGTTGGTCCCGACCGCGGCGCAGTTAGCGCCCCCGGAATCACAGCGCGACCAGGCGTAGGTGTAGCCCGTGGGGGAGTTGGTCCAGGCGCCGGTGCTCGCGGTCAGGGTCTGACCGGCCTGCGCCGTGCCCGAGATCCCCGGCGCCGTCGTGTTGACCGGCACCGGCGTCGGTGCTGCGGTGACTACGGCGGTGGGGGAGGACGAGGTGGGGGTGGAGTTCCCGCCGCCGTTTGAGGCCGTGACCGCGACGCGCAGGGTGGAGCCGACATCGTTGTTCTGCACGGGATAGCTGGAGGAGTTGGTCCCGACCGCGGCGCAGTTAGCGCCCCCGGAATCACAGCGCGACCAGGCGTAGGTGTAGCCCGTGGGGGAGTTGGTCCAGGCGCCGGTGCTCGCGGTCAGGGTCTGACCGGCCTGCGCCGTGCCCGAGATCCCCGGCGCCGTCGTGTTGACCGGCACCGGCGTCGGTGCTGCGGTGACTACGGCGGTGGGGGAGGACGAGGTGGGGGTGGAGTTCCCGCCGCCGTTTGAGGCCGTGACCGCGACGCGTAGGGTGGAGCCGACATCGTTGTTCTGCACGGGATAGCTGGAGGAGTTGGTCCCGACCGCGGCGCAGTTAGCGCCCCCGGAATCACAGCGCGACCAGGCGTAGGTGTAGCCCGTGGGGGAGTTGGTCCAGGCGCCGGTGCTCGCGGTCAGGGTCTGACCGGCCTGCGCCGTGCCCGAGATCCCCGGCGCCGTCGTGTTGACCGGCACCGGCGTCGGTGCCTGCCCGCTGTAGGTGGCGTAGAGGGACATTTGTTGGCTGTCGATGGTGGCTGACCCGAACGGGTTGCTGGGTCCGGATGTGTAGGTGTTGCTGTTGAGGGCACGGCTGTTGTTCACGCTGGTGTAGCGATAGCCGGCTGTGTGGGTGGGGCCCCCGGTGAACACGCCGATCCAGTAGCGGCCGGCTGTCAGGCTTGGCGGTGAGGCGAACGGCAGGTCATACCAGCCGGCTGTGCCGGTGCTGGGAAACACCAGCTGGCTGCTGGTCGCGATCAACGCCCCGGGTGACCCGTTGGAGTCGGCGTAGATCACTCCCTTGATATCGGCGTTGCCAGTCGCGTACCCGGGCTGCAGGTACACGCTCAGCTTCGATACCGATCCTGCCTGGGAGAGCGAGTAGGCGTTGACTCGCTTTCGGTCTGGGGCAAACGCATCGTAGGTGCCGCCGATCGTGGTGGTGCCAAACGTCGTTGCCGCTGCTGCGGTGACTACGGCGGTGGGGGAGGACGAGGTGGGGGTGGAGTTCCCGCCGCCGTTTGAGGCCGTGACCGCGACGCGCAGGGTGGAGCCGACATCGTTGTTCTGCACGGGATAGCTGGAGGAGTTGGTCCCGACCGCGGCGCAGTTAGCGCCCCCGGAATCACAGCGCGACCAGGCGTAGGTGTAGCCCGTGGGGGAGTTGGTCCAGGCGCCGGTGCTCGCGGTCAGGGTCTGACCGGCCTGCGCCGTGCCCGAGATCCCCGGCGCCGTCGTGTTGACCGGCACCGGCGTCGGGGGTGAGCCAGAGCAGCCGGGCATGGCTTTGCAGACGTCGAGGATGCCGCCGGTGCGTACGAGTCCTGACAAGGCGCCGACTGGCCTGACGTTGTTGAGGATCTGGGCTTTGAGCGCGGTCACGTTCATGTCCTGGACGGAGAGGATCAGGGCCGCGGCTCCTGCCACCTGGGGTGAGGCCATCGAGGTGCCGTTGATGTAGCCGTAGGAGTTGTTGCGCATCGTCGAGTAGATGTTGTCGCCGGGAGCGGCGAGGTCGACGGTGTTGGGGCCGTAGTTTGACCAGCTGGGCAGCTGATCGCTCTGGTTGCTGGCGGCTACGCAGATCTCGCTCGGGCGGTTATAGCCACACGGGTAGCGACGTACCGCCGGGTTATCGTTGTTCTCGCCCGTGTTACCGGCCGCGGTCACGAACAGGATGTTGTTAGCGCCCAACGCATCGATCTCATCCGACAGGGCCTGGGAGGAGGCGGTGCCGATGAACACATTGGAATCGTTGACGACCCGGACGTTGACCCCCGCCTGCTGGGCTTTGAGCAGCCAGTCCAAGGCCGTGATCAGGTTGCTGGTCGAGTTGGCCCCGTTGTTGTCACTCACCCACCTGACCGGCAGGATCGTGGTTGACCAGTTCATCCCCGCCACGCCCGTGGCGTTGTTACCGACCGCGCCCATGATCCCCGCGACATGGGTGCCGTGCCCGTTATAGCTGGTGTCGGTATCCATCGGATCGCAGTTGGAGTTCAGCACGTTGTAGCCGTGCGTCCCGGCCGGACAACCCCCAACCCCACCCGGGTTAGACCAGATATTGGCCGCCAAGTCAGGGTGGTTGTAATCAACCCCGGTATCCACCTGCCCGATCACGATCGAACGACTGCCCGTACTGCGCGCCCACGCCTGCGCCGCGTGGTCATCAGCACCCGCTGTACCCGCGATCCCATTGACTGACTGCCCGGTGTTCAAAGACCCCCACTGCAACCCAAACGAAGGATCATTGGGCACACTGGTAGCGGCCGCGGCCGGCCGCATCAGATAATTAGGCTCGGCATAACGAACCAAGCGCCGCTGACGCCGCAACCACGCCACCGCCCACCGCACCCGACCCCGCGGAACCCGAAGCACAAACGCCGCCCCAACCCGACGCTGCAAGCTACGAGCAGCCCTCGTCCTAGAGCCAATGAAACCCCAGCCGATGCTGCCTACTGGCCGACACCCCACGCATCAACCCCGCCAGCACCGAGCCCGGCACCCCCGGACGCAAACCCACCAACACCACCCCGGGCTGATACCGCGACCGCTCACTCCCCGCCCCCGGCAACAACACCCCCGCACCCACCGGCCCGCTCCACACCCGACCCCCAACACCAACCCGATGCACGGGAGCGAACCCGCCGTCGCGCCCGACACCCACACACACACCCCCACCACAGCCACAGCGGCGATCCCCCGCAGGCAGACTCGCAGCAACGTCATGTCAGACCCCCAACATATTTTCATCCTGGCCATAACCGGACCCCGCCATCCCTCGGTATGGCAACCCTGGCGGGACGAAGGACGACTTGCCTCCATCGCATTCCGTGCGGCTCTGGGCAGAGTGTAGCGCTTTGGCTAACGTTTGTGAGGGTTCATTCGCTTAGCCAGAAATTGAGACTTTCGCGCCCTGGGTGGCAATGCGCCCGCTTCGACCTCGTGCCTCAACACGAGCACGTAGGACGAGCACCTGACGAGTGACCCGGGTAAATGGCCCGCCCGGCTGCGATGACGTCCGGTCAACCCCGGCAGCCATCCGGCTCCTTGTTCAACCAGCTATCGTACGGCCACCAGCAACCGTGACCTTTGTGACTGGTCAAGGAGGACCGGAAACTTGGGGCTAACAAGAGTCTGTGAGAGCAACAATGGATCTGGCGGCGCGGGCCCGTCCGCGGAGTATCGGCGTGACGGCCGCTTCGTCAAGATGCGGTGGGCGCGAGCTACCCGATGAGCGCTAATCGAACCGTCGGGATTACCCGCTATCCCAGTTTCAGCATGGTGCAGGAGGGCTGGACAATCGTGGGGATCGACGTGATCCGAGCGACCACGACTGCGGTGACCGCGGTCCATGCAGGCCGCCGGTGCTTCCCCGTACCGTCGATCGAGGAGGCGGTGCCTCTCGCGGGTCGGCTCGAGAATCCGCTGCTGGTTGGCGAGCTGGGCGGCAACATGCCGTATGGGTTTCACCTCCAGAACAGCCCCACCGAGATGGAGCGCCGAATTGAGCTCGACCGGCCGGTGATCCTCCTCTCGAGCTCGGGGACGGGTCTGCTGGCGGCCGCGGCGGCGCGTGGCCGCACTTATGCCGCTTGCCTGCGTAATGCGCGTGCCCAAGCGGAGCGGCTGATCGCAGCCCACGAGCACGTGCTGTTGGTTGCCGGTGAGCATCGAGTCCAGTTCCGGGAAGAGGATCGCCTGTGCTGTGGCCGGATCGCGGGCGCCCTTGTGAAGGCGGGCTTCGAGCCGCGCGATGCTCAGGTGGAGGAGATCGTCAAGCATTGGGCGGATGCGCCCGATGCCGCCCTCATGGATAGCCAGAGCGTCCGTTACCTCGCAGACACCGGGCAGTTTCACGACGCAGAATTCATCCTGGAGCACATAGAGGACCTTGACTCGGTATACGAGATGCGAAATGGCGAACTCGTGCTGAGCGAGTCGCCGTGACGGTAGTCGACAGGCCGATGCGCCAACTCGGCAGCCCGATGCCCCGACTCGACGTTGACACGTCTACGGCGATCCTCGTCCTGCGCCGCGACGTCGAGGGGTTTCAGCGTTGCGCACTAGCGGTGGCGCGTAGCGCGGGCCGGCTGGGCATTCGTGTTTTCTCCGTGCGCCACAACGCCCACGAGCCCGCTACGCGCTCGCGGTACGCCGCGGGGGGCCTCGCGCTTTCGCCTGGCGCTCCCGAGGACGAGTGGGTCGACGCCCTGATCGCGATGCGACCGCGGTTGGGGCGAGCGATTCTGGTGCCGATCGACGACCTCGCCGCCGTCGTCGTCAACGATCACCAGGCTCGCTTGGCCAAGTACTACGCGCTCCCGGACGCCCCGGCCGGCATCCAGCGACGGCTGGCATCCAAGCGTGAACTGTGGCGAGTGTGCCAGGAGTTCGACATCCCCACTCCCAGCTGCGCGTTTCCGGCCAGCGAGAACGAGCTACGTGAGCAGGCTGCCGAGCTCGGCTATCCGGTGGTGATGAAGCGGTCCGAACGCTGGTTCGCGCCTCGTGACCGCTCCGCCCCAAGCGTCTATATCGCCCACACGAGGGAGCAGCTGGTGGCGGCGTACGACCGAATGGAGTCAGACGTTGCGCCGCAGGTGATGCTCCAGGAGTACATACCCGGGGGATCGGACGCCGTCTGGACGTTCAACGGCTACGCCGCTGATCGGGGCGAGTGCTTGTGCGCGTTTACCGGACGCAGACTGCGCCAGCAGGGCCCCCGTACCGGGCAGACCACACTCGGTGTCTCCGCCACCAACGCAACGGTCGAGGCCCTTGGACGCCGCCTGCTCCGCAAGCTCGATTATCGCGGAATCGTCGACATCGGCTTTCACTACGATCGCCGAGACGGCCAATACAAGCTGTTCGATGTCAACCCGCGGCTCGGGAGCAGCTTCAGGATGTTTGTCGCCGACAATGGCATCGACGTGCTGCGCGCGATGCACCTCGACCTGACGGGCCGTCCGGTACCGGACTCGCCGATGACCGACGGACGAAAATGGATCGACGAGCTGGGCGACGTAGCGACGTGCATCAAGCTCACGCGCGAGCGAGCCCTCGGTCTGCGGTCATGGGCGGGTTCCCTCAAGGGGCTCGATGAGGCCGCGTGGTGGGCGCTCGACGATCCATTACCATTTTTCGGAATGGGTGCTCAGGCGCTGCCAAAGGCCATACGTCTGCTGACGGCTAGGAACGGTCAGTGGGCCGGCTAAACCCGCGGACGAGGCGTCGCATTGGCGTGCTCGCCGCGATTTCTGCCGCGGGTGCAGTGATCTCCACGGCTGGGTTGGCGGCCGACCCGCGTCACGGAGCGGCGACGCCTCTGCGTCCCTCGGTCGCCACCAAGCATCAGCCGGTGGCACCGACCCGCGTGGCGTCACGCCACCGGGGTGGCGTCAGCCACTATCTGTATGTCGTCTCTGATGCGGCCATCGTCGTCTACGACATCGATCACGGCCATCGTCTCATCGGCCGCCTGGACCTTCCCGGGGTCGCGAGTGTTCGTGGCGTCGCGGCCAGTCCACGCACGCACACCCTGTACATCTCCTACGGCGACTTTGGTGGCCCTGGAACCCATGGCTCGCTGCTCGCCTACGACCTGCTGCGCGACCGTGTGCTGTGGCGCAAGACTTATTCGCTCGGTGTCGACAGCATGGCGATGGATCCGTCCGGCTCGCGCATCTACATGCCTGACGGCGAACTGGCGTCGGATGGGATCTGGAGCGTTATCGATGCCAGTTCGGGTGCGATCATTGGCCGAATCGACGGCGGCCGGGGGCCCCACAACACGATCGTCGGACTAAGCGGGCGCAGCGTGTATCTGGGTGGTCATGACTACCCCTACCTTGACGTCGCGAGTGCCACCACCGGTCGCGTGGTCAAGCGGATCGGCCCCCTGCGCGGCGGCGTCAGGCCGTTCACGATCAATGGCGCGCGAAACCCTCGCCTATACCACGGCGACCGGGTATCCGGGCTTCCAGGTCTCGAGCATCAAGACCGGGCGGGTCCTCTACACAGTCGACTTTGGCCCCCGCTTCGCCTATCACCCGGGCCCGGGCTCGCCGACGGCCCCGAGCCACGGGATCAGCCTCTCGCCCAACCAACGCGAGCTGTGGGTGATCGACTGGCCCAACAGCTATGTACATGTCTTCGACGTATCAGGCCTCCCGGCGCGGGCGCCGCGGCCGGTGGCCGACATCCGTCTCCCACATCCGTTCTCCGGCTCGGAACAGGGCTGCGCGGCGGACTGCTTGCGCGAGGGCTGGCTTCTGCACAGCCGCAGCGGCTGCTACGTCTACGTTGGCGACTCCGGGGACGTCATCTCCACCGCGACCCGCCACGCGGTCGCCTTTCTCCAACCACTGCGCGATACGCGCAAGTTCATCGAGATCGACTGGCGGGCTGGCAAGCCGGTGTCCACAACGACGCGTAGCGGCCTGGGCTATGTGACGCACGGGCGCACATCCGGAGCGTCGGGATGCCGGTGACCGCTCCAAGCTCGGATCAGCAGGGTACGGTCGACAGCTTCTTCGATGCCAATGTCGACTACTGGGGGGCAATCTACGGCCGCCCGGAGCTCCAAGGTCTCGTTTATCGGCGGCGCATGGAGACGGTTGCGGCCTGGGCGGCTGAACTCGGTCTCGCGCCCGGCGCGGCGGCGCTCGATGCGGGGTGCGGCGCAGGCCTGATGAGCGTCGAGCTGGCCCGTCGCGGATTCTCGGTTTCCGGCACCGACTCAAGCCCCCAGATGGTGCAGGCTGCGTCTGAGCGCGCCGCCGCCCAGGGACTCTCGATCCGCTTCACGACCGCTGACGTCCATCAGCTTCCGTTCGCCGACGGAGAGTTCGCCCTGATCGTCGCGCTCGGCTTGCTGCCGTGGCTCCACGACCCTGGAAGAGCGGTCGCCGAGTTTGCGCGCGTGCTCGCGCCTGGCGGCTGGATCATCGTCTCGGCGGATAACCACTACCGACTCAACCGCCTCGTCGAGCCACGCGAGAACCCGATCCTGAGCCCGCTACGTCCGGTAAAGCAGATCTTCATGCCTCCGTCCCACCGCCTGGGCGAAAGCGCTCCGGCCTACCGGCATGCGCCTCGCGAGGTGGACGGCCTGCTGGCCGGCCAGGGGGTCAACGTCATCCGTCGCACCACTGTGGGCTACGGACCCTTCACGGTGATGGGCAGGCGACCGCTCCCTGACCGGGTCGGCACCTGGCTGCACGAGCGTCTCGAGCGCGCTGCCCGTGGACGCCCCCGGCTGCGGGGCAGCGGCTGGCATTACGTGGTCGCCGGACGTAAGGATGCCGGCCGCGACTCGTAGAGGTCGCCGGGGCGAGCAGTCGTGCTAGACGAGCTGATCACGCTCTCGGACTGCGAGTCCGCTGCTGAGCGCCGGCTGCCGCGGCACGTCTGGGACTACATCGCCGCGGGTGCCGCCGACGAGGTCACGCTCGCTCGCAACTGCAGGGCGCTTGCGGAACTGATGCTCCGCCCGCGCTTCCTGCAGCCCGTCACGGCGCCCGAACTCTCCACCAGCGTGCTCGGCACACCGATCAGCCTTCCGGTGATGCTTTCACCGGCCGCCTATCAGAACAATGTCCACCCTGACGGCGAGATCGCTACCTGTGCCGGGGCGGCGCTGGCGGACACGCTTACGATCGTTCCTGCCGCGACCGGTGAGCGTATTGAGCGGATTGCCGCCGCCGCCCGAGGCCCGTTGTGGCTGCAGCTATACCATCGCGACCGAGCGACGACCGAGGAACTGGCTCGTCGAGCGCACGCCGCCGGCTACCGCGCGCTGTGCGTCACGGTGGACGTACCGGTTCAGAATCCCAGGGAGCGCGATCGTCGCAACTGGTTCCTACCCCCATACGATCGGGTCCACTTCCGGTTGCACGACGAGGCATTGCCAGATCTCCGGGTTCCCGGTTACCCCTTCTCGCTTGACGACCTGCATTGGCTGCGCGAGGCGACATCCTTGCCAATCGTCCTCAAGGGAGTTGTCACCGCGGAGGAAGCCACCCTCGCGGTCGAGGCCGGGGCCAGCGGCATCTTCGTTTCCAACCACGGCGGCCGAATGCTGGACACGGCCCCGAGCACGATCGAGGTCCTGCCTGAAGTCATCTCCGCGGTGGACGGCCGGGCAGAGGTGTACCTCGACTCCGGCGTCAGGCGCGGAACCGACGTGTTGAAGGCGTTGCTATTCGGGGCTCGCGCGGTCGGAGTCGGGCGTCCATGGCTCTGGGGCTTGGCAGTAGGTGGCCCCGAGGGCGTTGGCCGGGTGATAGAGATCCTTCGCCTGCAGCTCGAGATGGCGATGGCGTACTGTGGGCAGAGTTCTGTGCAGGCGCTTGAGGGCGGGGTTCTCGCCGTGCCCGATGGTTGGGGTCCGGGCGTTTCAGTCTCCGCCCCCCGGTCCACCGGCCCTTGGTCCGCCGGCCCCCGGTCCGCCGGCCCCCGGTCCGCCGGCCCCCGGTCGGCCGCCCCCACCGGCGCCTAGCCAAGCCCGCTAGCGCCGGCTCACGTTCCTGTCAAGCTCGTCAATGGCCGCCAGCACCGCGTCACGATCCGTCGGCCGGTCGTCTCCGAGCACATCGCTGAGCCCCAGTCCGGCGATTCGTTGCAGCGTCCGCGACGCTGCCTGCGCAAGCGCCGGGTCGATGCCCACCTCGCGCAGCGCCTCGCCTACCTGCTCGAGCTCGTGAGCGCGCCGTCCGGCATGGACGGCTACCGAGCACACCACGCGAGTCGAGATGTCATCAAACGACAGGCGATCGCCTGGTCGCTCGAGCGTCTCGGCGACGATTTCTGCGAGTCCGTGGCGTCGGGCGGCGAGCAGCGTCTCAACGATCAGCGCATCCCGGCCCTTGAGGTAGGCGCTGCGCAGAAGTTTGACGAGCGCCGCCTGACCTACTGGGCCAGGCATATCCGTGATCCTGAAACCATTCGGCTCCAGCAGTGAGCGCAGCGCTGCCGCCCCCGGCCCCGAGGCGAGGATCGGAACGCGAAAGCCATCGCTGGCGACGGTTCCGAGCACGGCCGCGTCCGCATAAACCACGCCTCTCGGCTGGAGGGCATCGGCGGCCGCCAGCTTGTCGGTGCCCGAGGCCGTGGCGAGCTCGGCGTACAGGGCGCCGGGCTTGAGGTGCGCGGCTGCCTGACGAGCCAACTCGAGCGAGGACATCGCCGGAACCGCCGCAAGGACTACCTCGGCATCGGCAACCGCCTCTGCGAGCGAACCGCAGGGGCTGGTGCCGGACGCGGCGAGGCGGCGCTCGTAGGTGTCACTGGCTTTAGGCCAGCCCCGGATGTAGGCGCGGAGCCGATGACGGCCGGAAGGCGCCAAACCCTCGGCCAGGCTCGACGCGAGCTCGCCAAAGCCCACAAAAGCGATGTCCGTCATCCGCGGAGAGGGACTGGCCCGCGGGCTGTGCGAGGGAGCGTGGCGGCCGCGCCCGGCAGCGAGAGGAGTCGAAGCTGAGGCCGGCTCGCAAGCATTCAGGCCGCGATAGTACCTAAGCCAAACCTTCATGAGAACGCGCGGCGAGGATCCTCCGCAGCCGCCGGGCCTCGCCCTCGGGATCGCTGGTCAGCCGTTCCCAAGTGATCCGCACGGTCACGTAACCGGCAGCCAGCGTGTCGGCGTCGCGTCGGCGGTCGCGCTCGAACGTCCGACGGTCCTGGTGAAACTCCCAGCTGTCGAGCTCGACGATCACACGTTGGTCGGCGAACAGCACGTCGACCTCGTAGCCGGCCACCCGGGCGTTGAGCTGGGGCTCGGGAAGCCCGTGCGCGCGGGCGAAAACGAGGAAGTCAGTCTCCCAGTCCGAGCGGGTGGGTGCCCCGGTTGCGGTGGATACGAGATCGCGAAGCCGTCGGGTGCCGGGATGGCGGGGGAGGCGGGCGAGGAGTTGCTCGAGCTCTGCGCGGTAAAGGCGGCGGTCCAGGCGGCCGTCGTTGAAAGCTCGGCCGAGCTGCTTGTCAGACAGGCGTGGCGCGATGTCGAGCAGGGCTCGCGCGGCGCTGGTGGTCCGGATGCCGAGGTGGGTGCGGATGTCTCGCTTGGAGAGGGTCGTGGTCGTGTGGACCCGGATGTCGGTCCGACGGCGGTCGGTGGCGACCGTGATCTCGGGCGGATCTGGCCAGAGCTTGCGCAATCGCCACAGGGCGGCCGCTGATTCGTGGCTGAGGACGGCACCCGGGCCGCCGGCCAGGACAGCTGCGGCCGCGCGGGCGATCGGCTCACGCCGTGGGGTGCCGAGAGAGTAGACGGTGTGGTGGACGCGGACTAACCGCCCGGTGCCTCGCCGGTGCTCGATCGCTCCTGCACCCACGCCGAGGTCTTGAAGCTGCGCGCGCGTGATGTAGCCGTACTGTCGTGCGGCCAGCCTTCCCAGCTCACGTTCGTCGGGGCTTGGGCGTTTGCTCTGATATGCAGAGAATCTCCCCAAGGCCATCTCAGGGAGAGAGCCTCGAGCGGGGTCAAACTCCCCCCAGGACCTCGGCGGCCACCGAAGTCGCGGCCAGGATCTCGGCCATGTCCGCGCCCTCGGACGGGGTGTGGCTCTCGCCGCCGTGCAGCGGCACGAACAGCAGCAGGGTCGGCATCAGCGCGGCCAGGTGCTGGGCATCGTGCCCAGCCCCCGACCAGGTCTCGATCGCCGGGACGCCCAGCCGATCCGCGGCGGCGAGGGCGGTGGTGACCAACTCGGCGTTGAGCTGCGTGGGGGACCCGTCGCGCACCAGGCGCACGGCGGCGCCGACGCCGCGCGCGGCGGCGATCTCGCTCGCCGCCCGCCGGACCGCCTTCTCAACGCGATCCAAGGGCGCGGCTGAGGTCGAGCGGGCGTCGATGCCGAGCGTGACGCGACCGGGGATGATGCTCAGCGCCCCCGGCGACACGGTCAGGGTGCCGGTGGTGGCCACGGTCTCGGCGGGCTCGGCCCGAGCCGCCGCTTCGACCGCGAGCACGAGCTCGGCCGCGGCGGCCAGGGCATCGCGGCGCTCGGCCATCGAAACCTCGCCCGAGTGACCGGCCTCGCCGGTGATGACGACCTCCAGGCGCCGGGGGGCCGCGACCCGCGAAACCACCCCGATCTCGTGCAGGGCACGGCGCTGAGCGACGTGGATCTCGGCGTGGGCACGGACGCGCTCGGGCGCGGGCTGGCAGCGCGGCAGGTCAGCCAGCGCCTCGAGATACCCCGCCTGAGCGTGGGCGGCGGAGAGGCCGCTCGCGTCGTGAAGGCCGGCCAGGTCGCCGGCCGAAAGGGTCCCGGCGAGCAGCCGCGAGCCGATCGTCCCCGCCCCGAACCGGGGTGCCTCCTCGGCCACGCAGATCAACAAACCGCACGCCGGCAGCTCGTGCGCGAGCTCCAGCCCGAGCACCGTCCCCAGCGCGCCGTCGTAGCGGCCCCCGTCCGCAACGGTGTCCACGTGGGAGCCCGCCGTGACGACAGGATCGGCAAAACCCGACGGCAACGCCCACAGGTTGCCGAACCGGTCAAACCCGGGCTCGAGCCCGGCATCGCGTGCCCACTGCGCCACCAGCCGCATCGCGTGGGCCTCAAAAGCCGAGAAGGCGGGACGGTCAGCCCCGCCGCCCGGCCCGCGGGAGATCTCCCACAGCGCGGCCAGGCGGGCGGCGATGCGATCCGGGTCAGCCAAGCGCGTACTCGGCCAGCGGCTTGCCGAGCATCGCCTCCACCTCGGGGTAGACGCTGGGCTCTCGCACTCCGTCGCCGAGCGGCACCTGCGCCTTGGGAACGTACAGGACGGCTACCTCGTCGCCGACCCGCAGATCGGCGATCGAGATGATCCGCCCGGTACGCAGCGACAGCGTGGTCAGGACATCGGGGAAGGTGGCCAGGCGCTCGCCGGCCGCCTCGGCGGTCAGGTACTCGTTGACGAATCCGAGCTCGATCTCGCCCACCGTGATGGTGCCGATGTCAAAGGCGTTCTCGGTTCGGAGCACGCGGTCCCGGACCGGCCCCTCGGTCAACAGCCGGCCGCCCAGGTGCGAGGCGGTGACCTCGATCATCCGCCGCGGACCGCCTGCCTCGGCGGCCAGGATCGCCTCCCCAAGGGCGAGCGCGAAGCTGATCGCGCCCACCGCGGCGTGGCGGGCCACGAACGACGCCGGGAGGGGGTTACGAGCCGCGGAGATGAAGCCCCCGGACTGCTCAGACGCGGTACGCAGCACGTTCGCGGTGTGACGAACGGTGCCCCGCGTCACCACCTCGAGATAGCGCTTCTGCGCCCGGTTGCCGCCCGCCACCGCCTGCACGGTCTCGTACTCGTCGTCGGCGGCGAGCCCGAAGGAACCCATTTTGCCGGTCGGGTGGGCACGCCCGTCGCCGGCGGCATCGATCACCAGCGTGCCCAGGACCGCCGAGGCGACCCAGCCGTTGCAGGTCGTCGAGGAGCCATTCTGGGCCGTGACGGTGCCGACGATCGGGTCCTCCACGGCCGCTATCAACAGCTCCAGGGCGCGGACGTAGTCGCGCGGGCGCATCTCCCACCCGACCGCGGCGGGGGCACCGATGGCGCTGACGGTGGCGAGCATCGCCTCCGGGTCGATCTCGCCCAGCGTGGCCAGCCGCGGGTTGCCGTACTTCACCGCGGTAGACCCGACCAGCAGGCCGTGATCAACCCAGCCACCGCCGCCCGCGGCCAGGACCGAGCCGCCCGCCACGGCAGCGTGGACCGCGGCGAGATCGAGGTCTCTCACGCCGAACCACCGCCGAGGCCGAGTCCGTGCTCCGCGACGCAGGCCACCGCCTCCGGGCACCCGGCATCGGCATGGCGCAGAACCCCCAGCGCGGTGTCGACGTGCAGCGAGGCCCCGAGGCGAGCCGCCGCCTCGTCGTCGCCGGTGGCCACCACGGTCATGCCGGCGCTCTGGGAGTAACCCGCGTAACCCCCGCCGCCGGCGTGCAGGGCGACCAGGTCAGCGCCGGCCGCGGTGGTCAGCAGTGCGTTGAGCAGCGGCCAGTCGCTGATCGGATCCGAGCCGTCGGGCATACCCTCGGTGATGATGTTGGGATGGGTCATGGCGCCGCTGTCCATATGGTCACGGGTGAACGCCACCGGCGCCTCCAGACGCCCATCGGCGACCGCGGCATTGACGGCCAGGCCGAGCCGGGCGCGTTCGCCGTGGCCGAGCCAGGCGATCCGCGCCGGCAGGCCCTGGCGGCGAACATGGGCGCGGGCCAGCGAGATCCAGTCCGTGATCCGCTCCACGTCGGCGAACAGCTCCAGGCAAATTTGATCGATTGAGTCCAGGTCCGCATCTGACCCCGACAAGCAGATCCAGCGAAACGGTCCAATTCCGCGGCTGAACAACGGGCGCAGGTAGCGGGCGGTGAAGATGTCGATGTCCAGCGCCTCGCCGACGCCGCCCAAGCGCGGCCTGGGGGCGGATGTTGTTGCCGTAGTCGAACACGACCGCCCCGCGCTCGCGCAGGGCCAGCATCGCCCGTACGTGACGAACCACGGTGGCCAGGGCGAGCGCCTCGAGCTTGCCGGGATCGCCGCGGCGCAGCACGCTGACCTCGTCGAGCCCAAGCCCGGCCGGGAGGTAGCCGCTGCGCAGGTCGTGAGCGGCCGTCAGATCGGTGACAACGTCGGGCACCACCTCCCGCGCCAGCAGCCCCTCGAGCAGGTCGGCGGCGTTCATCCCCACTGCGACCGCAAGCGGCCGGCGCTCGGCAGCGGCGCTCAGAACCGCGTCCAGCGCCTGATCGAGATCAGCGGCGAGCGTGTCGACGGTGCCCTCGGCCGCTCGACGCCGGGCCTTGCCCACGTCTGCCTCGGCCACCAGGCAGACTCCGCCCAGCATTCGCGCGATCGCGGTTGGCTGCGCGGAGCCCATCCCGCCCAGCCCCGCGGTGACGACCGTTCGTCCGGCCAGCGTGCCGCCGAAATGCTCGCGTGCCACCTGGGCGAACGTCTCGTAGGTTCCCTGCAGTACGCCCTGGGCGCCGATGTACTGCCAGCACCCGGCGGTCAGGCCGCCCCAGGCGATCAGGTTCTGGCGCTCCAGGTCGTAGAAGACCTCGGGGGTCGCCCAGCGGCCGACCAGGTTGGCGCTTGCCATCACCACCGCCGGTGACCTTGGGCCGGTGGGAAGGACGGCGATCGGCTTGCCAGACTGCACGACGAGCGTCTGGCCTGGGTCCAGACGCGACAGCGCGGCGATGATCGCTTCCAGGCTCGGCCGGTCGCGGGCCGCCTTGGCGTGGGCGGCGTAGACGACCAGCCGCTCGGGGTCCTCAGCGATCGCGAGGTTGTTCTCGAGCAGGCGCAGGATCGCCTCCGGCCGCCAGCCGCGGCACCGCAACCCGGTGTCAGACATGCGAGAGCCCGGCTCCCGCGAGCTGGCGCGCCGCGGGGACGAAGCTCCCGTGGCCGGGCCGCGCGGAGACCCGTATGCCGTCCCAGATCTGGACGCCGCGCGAGAAGGTGGCCAGGACGCGCCCGCGCACGCGCCGACCCGAGTACGGGCTCCAGCCGGCGGGCGTGACCAGTCGGGCCGGATCGACCGTCCAGTCGACCGAGGGGTCGAGCACGATCACGTCCGCATCCGCCCCCGGTTCCAGGTTGCCCTTGCGCGGCCACAATCCGAACCGCCGAGCGGGGCTCTCGCTGACCAGGCGCGTCAGCGCGCCAGCCCCGAGCGCATCGTGGACAAGGGGCACGATCAACTCGACCCCGGGCGCCCCTGAGGCCAGGGCGAAGATGTCGGGGCCGTGCTTGCGCTCGGGCGGCCAGCCGACGTGGTCAGAGGAGACGAGGTCCAATCCCTCGACCGCGAGACACGCAGACCGCAGCGGGGGGTTGATCTTGGCCTCGCCACCGCGCGCCACGAGCGCTGACTCATCGAGCAGCAGATAGTGAGGACAGGTCTCGCCGCTGACGTCGACCCCCGCGGCGCGCGCGGCCGTGATCAGTTCGACGCCGCGCTCGGTCGAGACGTGACAGACGTGGAGTGCCACTCCGGTCACCCGGGCGAGTTCAAGGCAACGAGCGATCGCTTCGTGCTCGGCCACCGGGGGCCGCGACCGGGCGTGAGCGAGCGGATCGCTGCCGTGGCCGGCCGCCCGCTCGGCGGCGATTCCGGCCCGGACAATCTCGTCATTCTCGGCATGCACCCCGGCCAGCCCGCCGGCTGCGGCGATAGCCGCGAAGGCGGCCAGCAGTTGACCATCGGGGATGCGCGGAAAGCGCTCGGGGTGGGTTTCGAAGGTCGAGAGCTTGAAGGCGGCCGCGCCGGCCTCGACGAGCTCAGCCACCTCCTCGATCGGGCCGCAGGGCGGGACTGTCGCCCACAGGGCCACGTCGATGCGCGCCTCGCGCTCCACGTCGGCGACCTTGGCCGTGAACGCGCGCAGTGAGTCGACCGGGCCACCGGCGTCGTAGGGCATGTCGATGATCGTTGTCACGCCGCCGGCGGCCGCGGCGGTCGTGCAGCGCGCGATGCCCTCGCCGGCATAGCTGCGGGTGTGGACGTGAACGTCTACTGCTCCCGGGAGCAGCAGTGCGTCACCGAAGTCGAGGCCGCCGGCGGCGGCCGGCCCGAGCTCCGAGACCCGCCCATCGCTGATGGTCAGCGACGCTCGCTCCGGCATCCCTCTGGATCCCAGCAGGCAACCCGAAATCTTCCCGTTGAATGAGATCGACCAAGCATATAGGCTGATACAAGATGACTGCCGTCTCAACCAACGAGAGCATCGTTCTGAGCGGCGACGGCCTGACGGTGGACCACGTGCTGGCCGTGGCCCGCAGTCGTGTCCGGGTTGAGCTGGACGCCGAGGCGCTGGTGCGCGTGCGCGCCGCCCGGGAGGTCGTCGACCGCGTGCTGGCCAGCGGCGAGGCGGTGTACGGGCTCAACACCGGCCTCGGATCGCTCGCCCGCCACCACATCCCGATGGCCGACATCGGAGCCTTCTCGTTTGCGACCGTGGCCGATCAGGTGTCCTCCTACGGGCGGCCCCTGGCCACCGACGTGGTGCGAGCGATGATGGTCTCGCGCGTCAACGGCATGCTCAAGGCGGGGGTGGGGGTCCGCCGCGAGCTGATCGAGGTGCTGGTAGCGCTTCTCAACGCCGGGATCCATCCCATCGTCCGCACCGTCGGCTCCGTCGGACAGGGCGATCTCTCTGAGATGGCCGACATCGGTAAGGTCGTGATCGGCCGCGGCTGGGCCGAGTACCACGGGGAGACGATGCCCGGGGAGCAAGCGCTGGCCCAGGCCCAGATCGCCCCGCTCCGGCTCGGTCCGAAGGAGGCGCTTGGCATGATCAGCGCAAACGGGGTGACGGTCGGCCGCGGTTCGCTGGTCCTCGTCGACGCCGCCGATCTGGTCGACAGCATGCAGATCGCGACCGCGCTCTCGTTCGAGGCCTTCGTGGCCAACCTGTCGGTGATCCATCCCGCGGCGGACCGCGCGCGGCCTCATTCGGGCCAGGTCACGGCCTCCAACCGGCTGCGCGAGCTGCTCGAGGAGAGCGCGCTGTGGCGCCCCGGGGCGGCGCGCAACCTCCAGGACCCGCTCTCGATCCGGTGCGTTCCGCAGACCCACGGCGCGGTCTACGACGCCCTCTCGGTGGCGCGGGGGATGATGGAGATAGAGCTCAACTCGGCCGCCGACAACCCGCTTGTGCTGGTGGACGAGGGCGTCATTGTCTCGGTCGGCAACTTCGACACCACTTCTTTGGCCATGGCCTTTGACTACGTGCGGCTCGGGATCGCCCACGCCGCCCAGGTAGCCAACGAGCGCGTGCAGAAGCTGCTCTGGCGTCACTTCAGCGGGCTGCCGACCGGGCTGGCCCTCGAAGAGGGACCGACCGGCGGCCTGCGTCCGCTCGGGCGCTCATTCGCGGCTCTGGCCTCCGAGGCGCGCTTCCTCGCCAACCCGGTGTCGCTGGACTATCGGGGCCAGCTGGCCGAAGGCGTCGAGGATCACGCCTCGATGGCGCCCCTGGCCGTCAGCACCACCTCGCGCCTGGTCAGCCTGATCCACCGGCTGGTGGCGATCGAGCTGATCGTGGCCGCCCAGGCGGTCGATCTTCGCGGCGGGGCCGAGCGCCTCGGGGGTGGCACCCAGCGTGCCTACGCCCTGGTCCGCGAATACGCGGGCCAGCTGACCGACGAGACGGAATGGAACGCCGACATCGACGGACTGACCGCGTTCGTGGGCGAAGGCCAGCTGGCCAGCCGGGTGGCTCGGGTGGCCGGCTCGCGTCCGGCCCTGTCTGAGCACGCGGCCCTGGGGATCTGATGGCCAGCGGCGCCCCGTCCCCGGGGATCTGATGGCCAACGGTGCCCTGGAGCGCGCCGCCCGGCTGCTCGACCGGTTGGGGGACAGTCAAGCCGAGCTCACCGTGTCTGAGCTGGCCAGCGACGCCGGGGTGCCGACCAGCACCGCCTACCGGCTGCTGGCCGAGCTCGAGCAGTACGGACTGGTCCAGCGGCGCTCCGACGCCACCGTGATGCTGGGAGCCCGGATGGTCGCCTTGGGTCGCACTGCCGAGGAGGGCCTGCGCGAGCGGCTGGTGGAGCCGGCCCGGCGGCCGATGGCGCGATTGAGCGAGGAGGCGGGGGAGACGGCGATCTTGACCGTGCCCTGCGGCCTGGAGGGCATCGTGCTGCACGCGGTGGAGACTGAGCGCCATTCCGTGCGCTTGTCCTACGCGCTCTTCCGGCGGGCGCCCATGCACCGGGGCGCCTCGGGCAAGATTCTCGCCGCGCACCTCGAGCCTGCTGAGCAGGCGCGGCTGCTGGCGGCCGTCGGCTTACCCGCGTTGGACTCCGAGCTGGCGGACATCCGGCGTGTCGGGTTCGCGGTCACGTTTGGTGAGCTTGACCCCGGTGCGGCCGCGGTGGCGGCCCCGATTCTCAACCGCCGGGGGGAGATTGCGGCCGGGCTGTCGGTGGCCGGTCCGGTGGCGCGGATCACCGCCCAGATCGCTCCGGTGCGGCGGGCGGTGATCGAGACCGCACGGCAGATCGAGCGCGCCTACCAGGCCTGAGCGTCGAGCTGATCGGTCTGGCGCCGGTAGCCTCGGGTGGGTGGCCGAGCCCATCGTTGCGCCGGGCGAAGTGACAGAGTTGGCGCCGATCGGTCCGAGTGCCCGGCTCCAGCGACACGACCCCTGACCCCGCGGCCCCGGACGCCGGCCGACCCGGTGAAGGCTGCTCGGACGAGGATCGCCGCGACGAGGTCGACACCGGCCGTACCGTCCTGCGCGGACGCGGCCGCACGCTTCACATAGGCCACCGGCCGCGGACCGGCAAGCACGCCGACACTGGACACGACCTCGGCGTCATCAGCGGTCTCGCCGCACTCAGCCTGGACGCCCTGTCGAGCGTCGCTTATGGCCCCGAGGCGATGATCCTGGTCCTGGTCGCCGCCGGCACCGGGGCGCTGAGCTACACGCTGCCGCTGACGCTCGTCATCACCGGGATGCTCGTGCTCCTGGTGATCTCCTACACGCAGGTGATCTCCGCCCACCCCGACGGCGGGGGCGCCTACGCGGTCTCCAAGCGAAACCTCGGACGCTGGCCGGCGCTGCTGGCCGCCGCTTCCCTGGTGGTCGACTACATCCTCACGGTTGCCGTCAGCCTGGCCGCGGGGGCGGCGAGCCTGGGAAGCGTGTTTCCCGCCCTCTCCCATCACCTGCTGCTCGTCTCGCTGGCCGGCCTGGCCATCCTCACGGCGGTCAACATGTTCGGGATCACCGAGTCGGCGCGGCTGCTGCTCGTGCCCTTTGCCGTGTTCCTGCTCAGCATCCTGGCCGTGATCGTGATCGGCCTGGTGCATCCCCAGGCCGAGGCGGTGGTCGGCCGGCCCGAGCCGGTCAGGGTCACTCAGGCGCTCGGCCTCATCCTCATCCTCAAGGCTTTCGCCGCCGGGTGCTCGGCTGTGACCGGGATCGAGGCGATCGCCAACAGCGTCCCGGCGTTCAAGGAGCCCCGATCCAGGAGCGCGGCCCAAACCGAGGTCACGCTCGGCGTGCTGCTCGGGATCATGCTCGTCGGCCTGGCGGTGCTCATCCACATCCACCACATCGCGCCCCGCGGGGGGGTGACCGTCCTCGCCCAGCTGACCGCCAGCTCGCTCGGTTCCGGCTGGCCGTTCTACGTCTCCAACCTCGCCGTGACGGTGGTGCTTGGCCTGGCCGCCAACACCAGCTTCGGCGGCCTGCCGGTCCTGATGAGCCTGCTGGCCAAGGACCACCGGCTCCCGCACGCCTTCTATCTACGGGCCGAGCGGCCCGTGTACAGGATCGGGATCGTCTCGCTGGCGCTTGCCGCGCTGCTGCTGCTGGTCGCCGTCAGCGCCCAGACCACCAAGCTCATCCCGCTGTACGCGATCGGGGTGTTCATAGGTTTCACACTCAGCCAGGTCGGCCTGGTTCGCCACTGGCGAGCGGAGCGGCCGCAACGGTGGCGCCTGCGGGTGGGGGTCAACGGCGTCGGCGCCGTGATCACCGGAGTCGTGGTGGTCGTCCTGCTGGGGACCAAGTTTCTCGCCGGCGCCTGGGTGGTGGTGCTGATCGTGCCGGCCCTGATCTTCCTGTTTGCACGGACCGAGAATTACTACCAGGGGGTGGCCCGCGAGCTCAAGCTGGGCCGCACGCCACCGCTGCCCAGCAAGCGGCCCAGCATTGTGATCGTGCCGACCTCGACGGTGAATCTGCTGACGGCACGAGCGCTGAGCGTGGCCTTCTCGCTTGCCGACACCGTGGTGGCGGTGGCGGTGGCCAGGGACGAGGACGAGCGTCAGGAGATCCTGCGCAACTGGGGAGACTGGGAATGCGGGGCCCCGCTGGAGGTTCTCGTCGACCGTCAGCGCTCGCTGATCCGCAGCGTGCTGCGTTACGTGGAGTCAATCCATGAGGAGGACGCCTGGGTGACGGTCCTGATTCCCGAGATCGTGCCCCGCAAGCGCCGCCACGAGATCCTGCACAATCAGCGCGGTCGCCTGCTGGCGGTGGCGCTCAAGTCCCGAACCGATGTGGTCGTCGCCACCCTGCCGTTCCATCTCCACGATTGAGCTGATCTCATTGCGCCACGGGCTGGGCGTTCGAGCCGGCCCGCGCGGCGCGCCGGCCGTTGGCGCGGCTGCACCGGGCCGCGCGAGCTCACGCCCCGCCGTAGGCGGGAGGCGGTGTGAAGGACCCGCGGGCGCTGGCGATCTGCGCCAGCAGAGCGGACGGGCTGGTGCCGTTGAGGACCCGCAAGCGGGGCAGGCGGTAGCTGTCGGTGGACGGTTGCGCCCAGCCTGGCACGACGGTGGTCGAGCCCACGAACCCGGCGGCGCGAACGGCGGCAATCACGGTCGCGTTGTAGTGACCCGATGGGTAGCAGAACCAATTCACGGGCACCCCGTAGAGGCGGCGGAGCCGGGCCCGTGCGATCGCCACCTCGTAGTGCAGCTGTGTGGGGTTGAGCGCGATCAGGTCGGCGTGGCTGATGCCCTGGGTGTCCAGCTCCCAGCCGGCGGCGATCATCGCCCTGACCTGCGGGGCGGTGAGGCCGCCCTGGGAGGGAGGCAGCCCAGCGAGCTGGATGTTCTCGTCGGCCACCCAGCCCATGCGCTTTAGAACCGGCAGCGCGTGTGAGTACTGCGAGAAGTAGCCGTTGTCGAACGTGAGCACGATCGGCTTGCCGGGCGGCAGGCGCGCCCCGTGCTGCCAGTAGGAGCGAAGCTGGTCAAGGGTCACCGGATGCCAGCCGGCCGACTTCAAGGCCTGCATCTGAGCGGCGAACTCGGCCTGTGGGACGTACAGGCCGGGGAACGGCGCCCCCGCCGGCGGGGGCGCGATCACGTGATACATGAGGATCGGCACCGTGGCCGTGCCGGGATGGCCCGTGGCGGGCCCGAGCGAGGCGGCCGAGGAGCCACCGCGAGCCGGCTGGCCGGCGGGGTGCGGCTCGCGCCGAGCCACGCCGTGGGAAGCCGAAGCCGACCGCCCGGTGGTGGTCGCGCCCCCACCCGACGAGGCGATCACCACCGCGACCACGACCACCACGACCGCCAGCACGGCGAGAGCCGCAACCCGGCGCCGGAGCGCCCGGCGCTGACGCTCGCGCGCCCGCTCGGCGCGACGCCTCTGCAGCAGTTCGGAGTCCATCGGCGAAACGAGCGTATAGATTGCCACGGCGTTGCAGGCAGACGCTGACACACGCACGGTCGTGCGCGGTGACGTGACGCTCTCGGTGGTCTGCGCCGGCGAGCGCGACCGGCCGACGATCGTTTTCGTCCACGGGTACCCGGACACCAAATCGGTCTGGTATCCGGTGCTCGAGCGCCTGGCGCCTGAGTTCCACGTGGTCGCCTACGACGTGCGCGGCGCCGGCCAATCATCGGCTCCTCGAGGTCGGTCCGCCTACAGCTTCGAGCACCTGGCGGCGGATTTCGAGGCCGTGTGCGAGGCTGTCGCGCCCGGGGCCGCCGTCCATCTCGTCGGCCACGATTGGGGTGGGATCCAGGGTTGGGAGTTCGCCACCTCGCGGCGCTTCGCCGGACGCCTGGCGTCGTTCACCAGCATCGCCGGCCCGGCGCTGCACCATGCAATCGCTGCCACCCGCGAGCCGCTGCGCCGGGGGCGGCTGCTCACCTGGCTGGCGCATGTGCGCCGCTCGTGGTACATCGCGCCCCTGTGCCTGCCGGGGGGCCCCACGCTGGCATGGCGCGGGGTCCTGTCGGCGCAGCGCTGGCGCCGGGCCCTGGTCACGCTCGAGGGCCTGGCGGTGGATGTCGACTATCCGGCGGCCACCGTGGTCGCCGACGGGCTCCACGGCGCCAACCTCTACCGGTGCAACATCCTGCCGCTGCTGTGGCGGTCTCCCTCGCTGGGCGCCGCGCAGGTGCCGGTGCAGCTGATCATCCCCAGCGGCGACCGCTTCATCTCACCCGCCTACTACGACAACGCCGAGCGGGTCGCGCCCGGGCTGCGGCGCCGGACGCTGCCCGGGTCGCACTGGGCTCAGCGCAGTCATCCCGAGCTCGTCGCGCGCTGGATCGCGGAATTCGTCGCTGAAACCCGGTCCGATCGCGCCTGACGAGGAAGGACTCGGGCCGGGGGTAGCGAAACGCAGCACCATGCTCCTTAAACACCGCCCGCCCAAGCTCGAGTCCCGTCCCGCGGAGCTCGCCGACGGCTTCCAACACCTTGATCAGGCCGCGGTCGCCGTGCTGCGCTGGCTGAACGCCAACCGGGTCGACTACGTACTCGTGGGCCCGGTGGCCCGTGCGATCCGGGGCGACGCGGACACCCGGGGGCCGGTGGCGATCGTCCCCGCTCCCTACGGTCGCAACTGGGAGCGGCTGTGCTCGGCACTGGTGGGCGGTCACGCCGGGCTGCGGACCGAGGCGGCGGTGCGCGGAGGCGTCGCGCACACCACCCAGGCGCCGGTCAAGCTCACCGCTGAGAAGCTGGCCCGCGGCCGGCGCTGGCTGCTGCGCTGCGAGGCCCACGACCTCGACATCGAAGCCGCCGCCTCACATCGAGACCAGGCTCGGACCGGTACCGCCGACGTCGGCCCGCGCTACCAGGAGCTGCTCTACGAGGCCGCCCGGTTCGAAGTCGCCGACGGTGTGAGCGTCGAGGTCGCGGCGCCCGAGGATCTCGAGCACTACTCCCACGTTCGCCGCACCGGCAGCGCGCCCGAGTTCCGCCTCAGCCGCAAGGCGCAGGCCGAGCACGAAACCGCCTGACCGGGCTTTCCGTCCGGTGCCAGCCTGGGGCTGGGCCCAGGTAACCTGAGGGCGATGCCGAATCGTGCCCGGATGGCGCTGCGCGGCGCCGCCGCCGGCGTGGTGCTGCTCGTGATGGCGTGGTACCTGACGTTCCACCTTGCCCTCGCCGGGCGGGCTGACCGCGCGATCCTGAACGGCTTCGGGGGTCTGCACCGCGTGCGGGTGGACCTGGTGACCAACTTGATCGCCAATCTGTGCGATCCCAAGCCCTACGTTTTCCTGGCCGCGATTCCGGTGCTGGTGGCGCTGGTCCGGCGCCGACCCCGGGTCGCGGTGGCGGCGGGGATGATCATGCTCGGGGCCAACCTCACCACCCAGCTGCTCAAGCCCCTGCTGGCCGCCCCGCGCACGGTTGCGGTCCCGGGTTTCGCGATCGACGCGGCGTCGTGGCCGAGCGGGCACGCCACCGCCGCCATGGCGCTGGCGCTGTGCTGCGTGCTCGTCGCGCCGGCTCGGTTGCGTCCCGCGGTGGGGGCACTGATGGCAGGCTTCGCGGTGGCTGTCTGTTACTCGTTCCTCGAGCTGGGCTGGCACTACCCCAGCGACGTGCTGGGCGGCTTTCTGGTCGCCTCGAGCTGGACTCTGCTCGGGGTGGGGGCGCTCTACTGGCTCGAGCAGCGCAGGCCGGTGCGTCGTGCGCTGATCGAGTCCCCGCCGGCGAGCGCGTCTCCCTGGCCGGGGCGCTGGCTCCGGTCGGGATCCTCATCCTCGCCGCGCTCGTCCTGGCCGGAATCGTCGCCCTGGCCCGGCCCCACGAGGTGCTCGCCTACGCCACCGCCCACTCGGCCTTCATTCTCGGGTCGGCGGCGATCGCCGCCTGTGGCCTGACGATCGCCACCGCGGCCTCGCTGGCGCTCCGGCGCTAGTGGTTGTCTGACCGGTAGCGACCGGGCTCCCAGAGGGGCTCGTCGCCATCGATTGGCGGCCCGGCTGAGGATGAAGAGCAGATCCGAGAGCCGGTTGAGGTAGCGGATCACCTCGCGGCTGACCTCGATCGCCGCACGGCGACGGCCAGCCGCTCGGCGCGCCGGCACACGGTGCGGCATACGTGCAGCGAGGCGGCGGCCGGGGTCCCGCCCGGGAGCACGAAGGACTTCAGCGGCGCCAAGCCGGCGTTGACCTCGTCACAGCGTTCCTCCAGCCACGCGGTCTGCTCGGGAATCACCCGCAGGCGCTGGCCGCGCGCCTGGCGTCCGGCCTCGCCCCCCGGCGCGGCGCGCGGGTCATCGGGCTGCTCGCCGTCGGGGGGGACAGCAATGTCGGCGCCGACGATCGAAGAGGTCGTTCTGGATCCGGCGCAGCCACTCGGCGTGGACGGCAAGGAGCCCGTCGACGGTGAGCGTCAGTCCGAGCTGGGCGTTGAGCTCGTCGACCGTTCCGTAGGCCGCGATCCGCGGATCGGTCTTGGGCACTCGGCTCATGTCGCCCGAGGTGGGTTTCACCGTCGTCGCCGAGGCGCGTGTAGATGCGGGTCAGGTTCACGGTCATGGGTCTTGGGAGTCTACGGCGGCCTCAGGACCGCGCGGGAGCGCTACGATCCGCGCATTCAAGGTCGGAGGTGATGGGAAGCCGGGGCAGATCCGGCGCGGACCCGCCACTGTGATCGGGGATGTCTGTCGCATGCAGGGCCACTGGCCGGCGTCGAGCCGACCGGGAAGGCGCGACCGATAGGCCCGTAAGCCAGGAGACCAGCCTCCGACCACAAGCCGACAGCCCTCGTGGAAAGGGGTGGCCCTTATGTCATCAGTAACCCGTCGTATTGCCCTCGCCGGCGTGAGCCTCGCGCTCGTCGCCGGCGCACCTGCGGCCGCACTCGCGGCCGGCACCACCGTCTCGGTCCGGGTCGAAGGACTCACCCGGACGCTGCTCGCGACCAAGGTCGTGCACACCCACTCCGGTTCGATAACCAAGGGCGGCACGCCCAGCCGGCGCCTGTCCGCCACCACCGCCGCCGGCGCCCTGGATGTCGCGACCCGGCACCGGTGGTCGGGCACTACGGCACCTACGGGCTGAGCGTGACCCAGATCTTCGGCGAGACCCACACCTTCTCGTCCAAGGACTACTGGAGCATCTGGGTCGACAACAAGTTCGCCCCGGCGGGGATCTGCGGGCTCAAGCTGCACCGCGGCGAGCAGCTCCTGTTCGCGGCCGTGCCGGTCAAGGGCACCGAGTACCCGATCGTCATCACCGCCCCCAAGCACGCCAAGGCCGGTCATCGAGTCAAGCTCAAGGTGACCTACTTCAACGCCAAGGGCGTGGCGCAGCCGCTGGCCGGGGCGACCGTGCACGGCGGCGGGGGATCGGCGACGACGGGCGCGGGCGGGACCGTCTCGATCACCCCGCAGCACGCCGGCAAGCTCAGCTACACCGCCGCCAAGGTGGGCTACATCCGCTCGGCCGCGGCCACCGTCAGCGTCCGGTAGCCGATGGCCCCGGCCCGCCGGGTCCGCCGTCGCGCTCGCCACCCTCGTCGTCACGGGGGTGGTGGGCGGCTGCGGGCTCGGCCCGGGCCGCGGCGCGGGCGGAGCCAGCCTGACCGTCACCCAGGGGTTCGGGAACCGGTCGGTCGGCGACGGTCAGCGACCGCCCACGTCCCCGGATCGGAGACCGTGATGCGGATGCTCGAGCGCTCCTTCCGGGTTTCAAACCGCTACGGGGGCGGCTTCGTGCAGTCGATCAACGGCCACTCGGGAACCTCGGCCCAGCGCGACTGGTTCTATTACGTCAACGGGGTCCAGGCCAAGCAGGGAGCGGCCACGCACGACGGTGCACCGCGGTGACGCGATCTGGTTTGACCTGCACGACTGGCGGGCCACCGACTCGGTTCCGGCCGTGGTGGGCTCGTTTCCCGAGCCCTTCAAGCACGGGTTCGGCGGCAAGCGCCTGCCGACCACGGTCGAATGCGCGCCCGACGTCCAGCCGGCCTGCAAGCGCGTCGCCTCCGCGCTGGCCGCGGCCGGGCGTTCCGGCCGCCAGCCAGCTGCTGGGGACCGGATCGGGCCCCGACACGCTCGGGGTCGTGATCGGGACCTGGCGCGAGCTCGCGCCCGAGGTGGCCGCCAGCCTGATCGAGCACGGGCCCTCGGCCAGCGGGGTGTACGCCCGCTTCGCCGGGCCCGGTGGCGAGCGGCTGCAGCTGCTGAACCCGGGGGGCCAGGTGGCCGACACGCTCGGTCCCGGTGGCCGGTCTGGTGGCCGCGACCGCTGACAGCTCCTCGGCGCCCACGTGGTTGATCACCGGCACCGATGCCCGGGGCGTGGCGGCGGCGGCGGCCGCGCGTCTCGCCCGGCACAGCCTCCACAACCGGTTCGCGCTCGCCGTCTCGGGCGGGCGCCAGATCCCGCTTCCCGTCGGGGGCGGGGGATGATCTACCGCCGCCGGTCCAGCCCGCTGCATGCCGCGCGCGCCGGCGCCGGCTGCCTGTACTGCCTGGCCCTGGGTATGGCCGCGCTGGCGCTCTCCAATCCGGTCGCGCTGGGGGCGGTAGCCGTGGCCACGGTGGCCGCGGGCGTGGCCGCCGGGGTCGGCCGCGAGATCGGCCGCGCGGCGCGGTTCGCGTTCCCGTTCGCGCTCGTGGTTGCAGCGATCAACGCTCTGGTCACGCGCGACGGCCTGACCGTGATCCTGCGTCTTGGGGATCTGCCCCTGCTCGGGCACACCGATATCACCCTGGAGGCGACGGTCAACGGCTGCCTGCTGGGCCTGCGGGCCGTCGTCCTGATCATGGTCGGCGCCCTCTACACGGCCGCCATCGATCCCGATCAGGTCCTGCGCCTGTTCCGCCGCCTGTCGTTTCGCTCGGCCCTCAGCGCCACCCTGGCCACGCGGATGGTGCCGGTCCTGATCCGCGACTCGCGGCGCCTGGCCGACGCCCAGCGCTGCCGCTCGGGGCCGCCGCCGTCGCGCCTGGCGCTGATGCGCGCGGTCTCCAGCGGTGTGCTGGACCGTGCCCTGGACGTGGCCGCGGCCCTCGAAGTCCGCGGGTATCGCGCGCCCGGACCCGGACCCGGACCCGGCCCCGCCCACCGCCCGGGCCGTGCCCGGTGCTCCGCCCCCGGGCACCGGTCTCACGGCCGGCACGATTTCGGCTTCACCGCGGCGGCGATCGGGATCGCCGCGTCTGGCCGCGGTCGGACGGCTGGGCGGTCTGGCCGCGTTCTCGGCTTACCCGACGCTGAGCGCACCGGCCGGCGCGGCGGTGCTGATCGTCGTCCGCTGCGCTGCTGGTGGTGGCGCTCGTGCCCTTCGTCGATCGCCGAGGGGTGAGTTAGCTGCTCGGGCGCCGCCAACGTGCTCGAGCTCGAGGCGGTGTCCTACACGTACCCGGGTGTGGCGCCGCGGCGCTGCGCGAGCTCAGCCTCGAGATCCCCGCCGGACAGCTGGTCGTGTTGGCCGGCGACTCGGGGTCGGGCAAATCGACCCTGCTGCGGGCCGCGGGGGGACTGGTCCCGCACTTTCACGGGGGCACGTTTGCCGGCCGCCTGCGTCGTGGCCGGTCTGGACACCCGGGACCACGGCCCGGGGGAGCTCTCCTCGGTGGTGGGCAGCCTGTTCCAGGACCCCGAGACCCAGGTCGTGATGGGCACGGTGCGGGCCGAGCTCGCCTTTCCGCTCGAGAACCGGGGCGAGCCGGCCGGCGGCGATCGCCCGTGCCGTCGAGGAGGTAGCGCTGGCGCTGCGCATCGCCGACCTGCTCGACCGATCGACCGCCGAGCTCTCGGGCGGCGAGCTGCAGCGGGTCGCGCTCGGGGCGGCGCTGGTGGGCCGGCCGCAGCTGGTCGTCCTCGACGAGCCCACCTCGCAGCTGGACCCGGTGGCGGGCGATGAGCTGATCGGGCTCTTGCGCCGCTGCAACGAGGACTTCGACACCACGATCCTGCTCTGCGAGCACCGGCTCGAACGCTGTCTGGCGGCCGCTGATCGAGTGCTCGTGCTCGGAACGGGGAGCGCTCGCCTGCGATGCCGCCCCCGAGGAGTTCCTGGAGTGGGCGGGCCGCCATGCCCCGGCCCTGCAGACCCCCGGCGCGCGACTGCTGGGGGGGCTCGATGTCGCGCCCGTGCCCGGGGTCAAGCGGGCCCGGGCGGCACTGCGCCAGCACGGCTTGCTGCCATCGGCGCACGCCTCCGCGTCGACCGGACGCCCCCGTGCCGCACGCCCCCGTGCCGGACGCCCCCGTGCCGCACGCCCCCGTGCCGCACGCCCCCCTGCTGCACGCCCCCGTGCCGGACGGGATCGATGCGGAGCCCAGGTCGTCCCGCGGGCGCTGGCCGCGCCGCCGGCACACGGCCGAGGGGGGCTCGCCGGTGCTCGAGCTGCGCCACGTCTGGCACGAGCTGAGCGCCGGGCCGGTGATCCTCCGTGACGTCTCAGTGGCCCTGGCAGCGGGGGAGCGGGTCGCGCTGATGGGGCGAAACGGCGCGGGCAAATCGACCCTGCTGCGCCATGCCGCCGGGCTGATCACGCCGACCCGCGGCGAAGTGCGCAGCGCCGGCCGCGTCGCCCTCCTGCTCCAGAATCCCAACGACTACCTGGTGCACGAGCTCGTCGCCGCCGAGGCCTCGGCCGCTGCCCTCGCCCGGGTGGGGCTCGACCCGGCCGTGTTCGGCCAACGCCATCCGCGCGAGCTCTCGGGGGGAGAGCGCCAGCGGCTGGCACTGGCCATCGTCCTGGGCGACGAGGACTCCGGCATCAGCCTGCCCAAGCTCCCGTCGTCTGTCTCGACGAGCCGACCCGGGGCATGGATCGCCGGCGCAAGGGGGAGCTGGCTGAGTTGCTCGCCGGCCTCGACGCCGCCGTCCTGGTGGCCACCCACGATCCCGAGTTCGTCGCCGCCTTCGCCGACCGCGTCGTCCTCCTGGCCGACGGCGCCCCGATCGCCGACGGCCCCGTGCGCGAGATCCTCGCCGGCGGGAGCTATTTCGCCACCGAGACGGCGCGGATCCTGGGGGGACATGCCGGTGGCGCCTGACCCCTGCCGAAGGGGTCGGCGCGCCCTGATCGCGTCGCGTCCCGGTCGCGCACGAGGTGATGGCGTGAGCTGGCAGCTGGGCTCGCTGGTGCTGCTCGGGGCCGCGCTCGCGGCCGGCTTTGGCTGGTACGAGCGGGCGCGCCCGGACGCCCGCATCGTCGCCCTGGTCGGGACCCTGGCCGGCTTCGCCGCGCTGGGCCGGATCGCCTTCGCCGCCGTGCCCAACGTCAAGCCGACCACCGACATCGTGCTCATCGCAGGCTATGCCCTGGGCGGCGGACCGGGCTTCGCGGTGGGGGCGCTGGCCGCCCTGACCTCCAACTTCTTCTTCGGACAGGGGCCATGGACGCCGTGGCAGATGGCGGCCTGGGGAGCGACGGGCATGCTCGGCGCGGGCCTGGCGCTCGTCACCCGACGGCGAATCGGCCGCTGGCCGCTGGCCCTCGCGTGCTGCGCGGCGGGGTTTGCCTTCACGGTCGTGCAGGACGTCGGCGACTGGGTCACCTACAGCGATCACAGCGCCACCCAGCTTGGCCTCTACGCCGGCCGGGGGCTGGCCTTCGACGCCGTCCACGCTGCCGGGTGCCTGGCCTTTGCGCTTGCCTTCGGGCCGGCCTTGACGCGATCTGTACAGCGCTTTTCTCGCCGCCTGCAGGTCCGCTGGATCCCGCCCGGGGCGATCGCGCCGGTGCTCGCCGTGGTTGTGGTCACGAGTCTCGGGGCCGGGCTTGCCGGGGGGTTCGGGACGCTCGCGCAGGCGCAGGCGCAGGCGCGGGCGGCCCCCGCCGTCGCCACGGGGGTGGCGGCCTCAAATGGCCGCGTGGCTTCCTACCTGCTCGCTGCCGAGAACCGCGACGGCGGGTTCGGCTCGGCTCCCGGTCAGCCCTCCGCGCAGATCTTCTCGGGCTGGGCAGCTCTGGGGCTGGCTTCCGCCGGCTACGCCCCGGTCGCGGGTCTCCCACGGCTGGAGCGGGCCTGATCGGATACGTGGCCGCCGGGGCGCCCAGCAACGACATCGGCGCGCTGGAGCGGACGATCCTGGTGGTCAGAGCGGCCGGGCTCTCGGCGCGGTCCTTCGGCGGCCGGGATCTCGTCGCCGAGCTGGCGCGCCGGCGTCGCGCTGACGGCTCCATCGCCGGACGGGTCAACCTCACCTCGTTCGGGATCCTGGCGCTGCGCAGTGCGGGCGCGGGGCTGACCCCAAGGAGCTACACCTGGCTGGCCAGCCAGCAGAACCGTGACGGGGGATTTGGGTTCTCGGGCGGGGCGCCCAGTGACGCCGATGACACTGGAGCCGCGCTCGAGGCGCTGGCCGGCGCCCCCGGTCTGGCCGCCGTGCGCGCTCGCGCGGTCGCCTATCTGCGCGGGGCGCAGAATCGTGACGGCGGGTTCAGCAGCCAGGCCGGGGAGGCCTCCAACACCCAGTCGACCGCGTGGGCGATTCAGGGCCTGGACGCCGCCGGGGTGGCTCCGGCTTCCCTTCACCGCCACGGCGCGGTCTCGCCGCTGGCCTACCTGCGCGGCCTGATCGCTCCCGACGGCAGCGTCCGGTATTCCCGAGGCATGTCACAGACCCCGGTGTGGGTGACGGCCGAGGCGTTGATGGCCCTGGAGGGTAAGCCGCTGCCGCTGGCGGCAGTGTCCGCCTCGACCGCGAGCCCGGCTCCAGGCCGTTCGGCGACCGCGACGGTCCACCGCAACGCGCCGCGCGCCCGGACCGGGACCCACCCCCGGACGCCCCCAGTACGCGCAAACCCGGTCCCCAAGCATCGGTCTCGGCACCGGAGCGGACCATCGGCCGCCGCTGCGGGTCCGGTGGCCGGGCTGGTCGCCGCGATCGGGATCGCCACCGCCGTCGCGCTGGCTCCCCTGAACCTGGGCTAGTACCGAGGGCAGACCTTCGCTCCTGATTCTGCTGGCACCGTGGCGGCCGTCCCGCGCGGGGGCGCCGAGATCGATACCCTGCACCGCCGCAGATGAGAATCGGCGTCCCCAAGGAGACGACTGAGGGCGAGCGGCGCGTTGCGCTGGTGCCCGAGGTGGTCAAGAAGCTCTCGGCCACCGATGGGATCGAGGTCGTGGTGGAGCGCGGAGCCGGTGCCGGCGCGCTCATCCCCGATGCTGCCTACCAGGAGGCCGGTGCGACGATCGGCGACGATCCCGCGTCCGCGTTCGGCGCCGACGTCGTGGTCAAGGTCGCTGCCCCCAACGCGGAGGAGACGGGCCGGCTGGGCTCGGACTCGATCCTGATCGCTTTTCTCGGGCCGTTGACCAACGCCGAGGGTGTCCGCGCCATCGCCGCCACCGGCGCGACCAGCTTTGCCCTCGAGGCGGTGCCGCGGATCAGCCGCGCCCAGTCGATGGATGCGCTCTCCTCGCAGGCCAACATCGCCGGTTACCGCGGCGCGCTGATGGGCGCCATGGAGCTTGGGCGCTACTTCCCGATGCTGATGACCGCGGCGGGGACGATCCGCCCCGCCACCGTGCTCGTGCTGGGCGCCGGCGTCGCGGGACTGCAGGCGATCGCCACCGCGCGGCGTCTGGGCGCTGTGGTTCAGGGGTTCGACGTCCGGGCGGCGGTCAAGGAGCAGGTCGAGTCGCTCGGGGCAACCTTCCTCGAGTTCGAGATCGGCGGTCAAGACCTCGAGGGCGCCGGTGGCTACGCCAAGGAGCTGACCCCTGAACAGCAGGCCCGCCAGCAGGAGCTGATGGCCGAGGCGATCGGCAAGGTCGACGTCGTGATCACCACGGCGGCCGTGCCGGGCCGGCGCGCCCCCATCCTCGTGACCGAGAAGGCCGTGGAGCTGATGAAGCCCGGCTCGGTGATCATCGATCTTGCCGCCGAATCGGGGGGCAACTGCGAGCTGTCAGAGCCGGGTCAGCTCGTGCTTCGCCACGACGTGAAGATCTTCGCGCCGCTCAACGTGCCCTCAACCATGGCCGAACACGCCTCGCAGCTCTACGCCCGCAACATCTCGGCCCTGCTGGGACTGATGATCTCCGAAACGGGCACCCTGGAGCTCGACTTCGAGGATGAGGTGATCGCCGGGGCGTGCATCACGCGGGATGGACGAGATAGTCCACCAAGGCGCCAAGGCAGCCGCCGGGAGGTAACAGCATGGACCCACTTGTCATTGACATCGCGGTACTGGTGCTGGCCGGTTTTGTCGGCTTCGCGGTCATCTCGAAGGTTCCCGAACACGCTCCACACGCCGCTGATGTCCGGCACCAACGCAATCCACGGCATCGTCGTCCTCGGCGGCCTGCTGCTGATGGCCGAGTCCAGCGGGGTGCTCGAGAAGATCCTGCTCGTCATCGCCGTGGCGTTCGGCACGATCAACGTGATCGGCGGCTTTCTGGTCACCGACCGGATGCTCGAGATGTTCAAGGCCAAGGATCCCCCCAAGGCGGACGAGGCTGAGGGCGAAGGGTCGTGAATGTGCTGGCCACCGTGTTTCTCCAGGACACGAACTTCATTGACGCGGCCTACATCGTTGCCTTTGGGCTGATGATCTACGGGATGAGCGGGCTGACCGGCCCGCGCACCGCCGTCCGCGGCAACCAGATCGCGGCCGCGGGCATGGCCGTGGCGGTCGTGGCCACGCTCCTGCGCAAGGGCGAGTTCCACGGCTCAGGCACGGTCGTGCTGATCATCGTCGGCCTGGCCATCGGCACGGCGATCGGCGTGCCCGCGGCACGCAACGTGAAGATGACCCAGATGCCGCAGATGGTGGCGCTGTTCAACGGTGTCGGCGGTGGCGCCGTGGCCCTGATCGCGTGGGTCGAGTACCGCCATCACTTCGGGGGTGATTGGCCCCTGCGCTCGGAGATCTTCGAGCTTTTCGGAGCGGTTGTCGGATCGATCTCGTTCTGGGGATCGAACATCGCTTTCGCCAAGCTGCAGGAGTTGCTGCCCGGCCGGCCGCTCAAGCTGGCCGGTCAGGCCGTCATCAACCTCGTCCTGCTCCTCGTCTGCGTTTTGAGCGCGGTCATCCTGGCCGCCGGCACTCATTCCCAGGTGCTGTTCATCCTCGGGATCCTGGTGGCGGCGGGGATCCTCGGCAACATGCTCGTGCTCCCGATCGGGGGCGCCGACATGCCGGTGGTGATTTCGTTGCTCAACGCGTTCACCGGCCTCTCGGCGGCGGCGACCGGCCTAGCGCTGTCCAATCCGGTGATGATCGTGGCCGGGATGATCGTCGGGGCATCAGGGACGATCCTCACCGACCAGATGGCCAAGGCCATGAACCGCTCGGTCCCATCAATCGTCGCCGGCGGCTTCGGCGGCACCGTGGCGGCGCCGACCGGGGGCGCCGGCGAGACCGGCGGGACCGTGCGTTCGACCACCGCCCCGGACGTCGCGATTCAGCTCTCCTACGCCCGCCAGGTTGTGATCGCGCCCGGCTACGGCCTCGCCGTGGCCCAGGCCCAGCACGCGGTACACGAGCTCCAGCGCGCGCTGGAGGCCAAGGGTGTGACGGTCAAGTACGCCATCCATCCCGTGGCGGGGCGGATGCCCGGCCACATGAACGTGCTCCTGGCCGAGGCCAACGTGCCCTATGACCTGCTGCGGGAGATGGACGACATCAACCCCGAGTTCGGCCGCACCGACGTGACCTTGGTGATCGGTGCCAACGACGTGACCAACCCAGCGGCCAAGAACGAGCCCGGGAGCCCGATCTACGGCATGCCGATCCTCGAGGTCGACAAGTCGGCCTCGGTGATCGTGCTCAAGCGCTCGATGGCCTCGGGCTTTGCCGGGATCGACAACCCGCTCTTCTATGACCCCAAGACCACGATGCTGTTCGGAGACGCCAAGGCCTCGGTGGGTGAGGTCACGGCTGAGGTGCAGGCCCTATAGGACTCACAACACTGGCGGCCGTCTCGGGCGCCGGTTAGAGTCGCGCCGGGATCAGCCAAGACCACGCAAGCGAGGATCGACCATGGACGCCAACCGCCTGACCGCGATACCGATCTTCTCCGAGCTCTCGGAAGCGGAGGCCAAGCGCCTGGCCGCTTTCGCGACCGAGACGAGCGCCGCCCGAGGGCCAGATCCTGATGAAGGAGGGCGACTATTCGGTCGAGCTGATCGCGATCGAGGAGGGGACCGCGGACGTGATCAAGAACGGAAACGAGATCGCCACTCTGAAGCAGGGTGACCTGATTGGCGAGATGGGCCTGCTCGAGCGTCGTCCTCGCAACGCCGACGTGATCGCCAGCTCGCCGATGCGGCTGATCAAGCTGACCCACTGGGAGATCCGGCGCATGTCCGAGGAGACCGTCAACCGGATCAAGGAGACTGATCGAGCAGCGCCGCCAGGACGGGGTCGCCGACCCCGCCGACCACCGGGAGTGATCGGGCGCGAATCGGCGCCGTTCACCGTCCCGAGCGGCACGCGGTACCGCTCGAGCCGCATACGTTGCGGTCGCTAGTTGCACACGTTTGCGGTCGCGAGCTGCACACGTTTGCCGGGCGGTCCCGACGTCGGGACTTTCTGATAGCGTGCCGCTCGCCGAATCCCCGGACAGCCGCCCCGGGGAGCGGGGAGCCCAATTCGTTGGGGCGAGTCCCGTGGTGATCCACGAGAAGCGCTCGAAAGAGCGCGAGCCCGTCAGCTAACTCCGTAGGCCCAATAGGCACCGCCGTGCAAGCCGCTGTCAGCGGCCCTGGTCTACGTGTCCATTTCCAGCAGCTTCATCTCCGCCAACGTGCGCAAGCCGGGTCAAAACCCGGCCGCCAGGCGGATCGCGGAGTCGAACGCTACCGCGCAATGCGCGCGCTCCGTCGACTTGTCATCGCCACCGCCCTGGCCGTCGTGCTCCCGGCCGGTGGCGCCTTCGCCGGCTCCGGAGGCGCCGGTCTGGTCGCGGCCACGACGCCCAAGGGCATCGTCAAGGTCAGCTCCGACGCCCAGGTGTTCACGCGCACGCTGCGCAAGGGTCAGCACGGTGCCGATGTCACAACCCTGCAGTCGTGGCTCACCGACGTCGGCTATCAGGTGCCCGCAGACCGGCTACTTCGGCCCGATGACCAAGACTGCCGTGCGCCGATTCCAGGTCGCCAACCGCCTCCTGCCCGCCAGTGGGGCAGTCGGGGCCCGGACCGCCGCCACGCTGCAGGCCGCTCGTCCAGAAGACCGCCAAGGGCACCGGGGTGACTGCCGGCACCGGCACTCCGACCAACACCACCACCGGCCTCGTCTTCCCGCTCAAGCCGCTCTCGCGCGTGCTCGGCCCGAGCACCTGGTCCCTGGATCAGGGCATCGACATCAGCACCCTGAACGGCGCATGCGGCAGTCAGGTGACCGAGGTCGCGATGGCCGCGGGCACGATCGTCCAGGAGGGGATCGACGGGTTCGGCCCCGACTGCCCCCGTGCTCAAGGTCTCCGGCGGTCCCTACGACGGCCGCTACATCTATTACGGTCACGCTGCCCCGGCGCTGGTGCCGGTGGGCGCGACCGTGACCGCCGGCCAGCCGATCGCCGAGCTGGGCTGTGGCGACGTTGGCATCTCCACGGGTCCGCACATCGAGACGGCATCAGCGCTCCCGGGGGGCCGGTGTGCTGCCCCGGCTACCAGCAGACCTCGCCGGCCTGGTACGACGTGGTCCTCGGCCTCTACAAGCAGGCCGGCGGCCGGTAGCACCCCGCGGTCGCCACGGCGGCGGCTATCTTGCCCGGCATGCTCAACCGCGACCCGCGCTCGAGACGCTCGCCCGCGATCCCTTTGACATCGTCGTCATCGGCGGTGGCATAACCGGGGCCGGCGTCGCCCTCGACGCCGCCTCGCGCGGCTTCAGCGTCGCCCTGGTCGAGCGGCCGACTACGCGTCAGGGACGAGCAGCCGCTCCTCCAAGCTCGTCCACGGCGGGCTGCGCTACCTGCAGAACTTCGATCTCGGCCTCGTTCGCGAAGCGCTGCTGGAGCGCCAGCTGATGGTCAAGCTGGCTCCGCATCTCGTGCGGCCGCTGCAGATGGTGGTCCCGGCCTTTGACGGCGCTCGGCCCGACCGGCTCACCGGGATCGGCCTGAACATGTACGACGTGATGGCGGCGCCGTCCCTGCGGGCGCGGCGCAACGCGCGCAAGAGCGGGGCGGAGGCCGGGGACGCCGACTGGAGCCCGGCCCGCCATCGCGTGATCTCCGGCGACGAGGTGGCCGAGCTGCTGCCGGCGCTGGCCGGGCGCACATCCCACCGGCGGCTACCTGTTCTACGACTGCCAGACCGACGACGTGCGTCTCGTGCTGACCGTGCTCGGCGAGGCCGAGCGCTTCGGCGCGATCTGCGCCAACCGCCTCGAGGTGATCGGGCTCGGGCGGGGCGAGCGACCTCGGCGCCGGGGTCACCGTGCGCGACCGCGAGAGCGGGAGGAGTTTGCGATCCAGGCCGACAACGTCGTCAACGCGACCGGGGTGTGGGCGGACCGGATCCGTCCCGAGGAGCTCTATTCCGAGGCCGAGGTGCCGCGGATCGCCCCCAGCCGGGGTACCCACATCCTCCTCGCCCACGAGCGATCTGCCCCTCCGCGCGGGGGCGATCGTCCCCGCCGGCGAGTCGCGCTCGATCTTCGCCCTGCCCTGGCTGGGACGCAGCCTGGTCGGTACCACCGACAACAACTACGAAGGCGAGATCGACCACGTCCGGCCGGCGGGCGAGGACATCGACTACCTGCTGCGCGCGGTCAACGAGTTCTTCGGCAACCGCTCTGACTCCCGGCCGACCTGGCCGGGCGCCTACGCCGGCGTGCGCCCCCTGATCTCCAGCGGGGACAGCCGCAAGTCGGTCGACATCTCCCGCAAGGCGGAGCTCTATGAGACCTCGAGCGGCCTGATCACGATCACCGGCGGCAAGCTCACGACCTGGCGGCGGATGGCCAAGATGGCGGTCGATCGTCTCGTCGAGCGCGACGGACGTCAGGCTCCGTGCCGGACGCACGAGATCCCGCTCGGCGCGCCCGCCGACCCGGCCGAGCTGCGCCGGGTCGAGGGCGTGGCCGAAGGCGCCTACGCCCAGCTGGCGGCGCGCTACGGTCACGCCGCAGACCGCGTCCTGGCTACGGCCCAGACCCGCGGGCGAGCTGGCCCAGCCGATCGTCCCAGGGCGCCCGGACTTGCTCGCCGAGGCGCCTTTCTCGGCTCGCTACGAGCAAGCGCGAAGCGTCGCTGACGTGCTCTTGCGCCGGACCCGGCTTGGGCTGCTGGCGGCCCGGGCCCTGGACGGGCCCGACGGGGAGGTTGCGCTCCGAGTCGCGCGGGCGATGGCGCCGGAGCTCGGCTGGGATCCGCCTCGGGTGGACCAGGAGGCTGATCGGTTCGCCGCCGAGGCGGCGGCCGAAGGCCTGTGGGCAGCCGCGGGTAAGCTCCCGGCTGATGGATGAGCTGACTGGGTTGTGCACGCGGCTGCTGGGAGATGGCGACGCGGCGAAGCAGGCGGCCGCGCAGGGACGTGAGGCTGAGGGGCGCGTCGGGCAGCTTGCCGGGGCCCTCGCGAAATGCCGGGAGCTGTGCGGCGATGCCCCGCCGATCGAGCACGACCGCCAGCGGACCTCCACGCTCGCGCAGGCCTCGCCGGTGCCGTCGCCCAAGAACTGGCCGCGGCCACGGCTCGTCTGCCCCAGCGCCAGCAGGAGGCGCTCGCACTGCGCGAGCTTCTGGGACTCTCGCATGAGCTCTTGGCCGACGTGCTCGGGATCGAGCCGGCGGCGGCTCCGGCGCTCCTGGCTCGCTCGCGGACGCGCCTGCACGCCGAGCTGCGGGGCGTCAAGCACGAGCCGGAGTCGTGTCCAGAGCGTGATCGGACGCTACGCGCCGCCACCATTGCGTCAGGATGGCGAACCGGTCAGCGACGCTCGACGAAGACTGGTTGCTCGATCACCTCGGGCATTGCGTGGCTGCCGGCGGCTGCACGCCACGATGCTCGAGGCCTCGGTCTGCTACCGGGCGTGGCCGGTGTCGCTGTCCGACACCGCCCGGGCGTCGGCCGGCGCGGCGCCGCAGGGACGCAGCACCGGCCCCGCCCCCAGCCGCACCGTCACTGCGACGTGACGGGCGCAGCGCCGGTCCTGCACGCCTGCGGTCACGAGCTCGTCCTGGGGCCCGAGCCGTGGCTGATGGGGATCGTCAACGCAACGCCTGACTCGTTCTCGGACCTCGGCGGCCACGAGACGCTCGAGGAGCGCGTGGCGCTGGCTGCGAGCCTGATCTCAGCAGGGGCGCGGCTGATCGACATCGGAGGGGAGTCCGGGGTCACCAACCGGCCACCGGTCAGCCCGGAGGAGGAGATCGCGCGCGTCGTGCCCGTAATCGAGCGCGTGCACGCCGAGCTCGAGGTGCCGATCTCGGTCGACACCTACAAGCCAGAGGTGGCCCGGGCCGCGATCTCGGCCGGAGCGTGCCTGGTCAACGACGTCAGCGGGCTACGCGACCCCGCCCTGGCCGATGTGTGCGCGCAGACGGGGCGGGATTGGTACTGATGCACACCCGCGCGCGCCCGAAGCAGAAAGTGCTCGACCGTGGCTACGACGGGCGCATCGTCGCCGACGTCAGGTCCTTCCTGGCCGAGAAGATCGCCTTCGCGGTGGAGCGAGGCGTCGAGCGCAAGCAGCTGATGCTCGACCCAGGGCCCGATTTCGCCAAGACTCCCGCGCAGACGATCGATGTGCTGGCCTCGCTGGACACGCTGGCCGAGTTCGACCGCCCCGTATTGCTGGCCGTGTCGCGCAAGGACTTCATCGGCGCGCTGACCGGGCGCGAGCCGCGCGGGCGTCTGGCGGGGACGCTGGCGGCGATCGGCTACGGCGTCGATGCCGGCGCGCACGTACTCAGGGTCCACGATGTCGCCGCCGTGCATGACTTCCTGACCGTCCGCGCTGCCCTGCGCGGAGACCGGGAGGTGGATCCGGGGCTCGCCCTATCTGACGCCGTGCGCTGGCAACAGGGAGATGGCGTGCCTAGCCGCTAGGCTCCCAAGAGCAAATCGCCGGTCGCTGGCCTCAACGCGACCGGAGCCCACCGATTCATCTACCAAGGAGCACCCATGTCCGTACTTGACCGCAGCGCGCTCGAAGCCAGCCCGCTCGCCGACCTCCACACGATCGCGTCAGAGCTGTCGATCGACGGCTACCGGAGGCTGCGTCGCCCGGGACTGATCACGGCGATCCTCGCCAAGCAGGCCGGTGAGCCTGTCCCGTCCCCCGAGGACGAGCCGCCGTCGTCGCCCGCCTCGCCGCGCTCCCCGCTCGCGACGCCGCAAGGACTCCGAGGAGTCAGCGCCGGAAAAGGACGCCGACGAGGCGAGCCCCGAAGTCGCCCCGGAGGACGGGACGGGCGAATCCGATAGCGACTCAGATGGCGATGGGACACCCGGCTCGCCGCCGCCGCGGACGGCGTGGCGGCCGGGGACGCAGCGCTCGTGACGAGGACGCCGGCTCAGAGGGGGCCTCGAGCGAGCGCGGATCCCGAAGCGAGCCGGAGTCTCGGACCGGTGACGACGACGACGAGACCGCTGAGGGCCAGCTCGTCGAGGGCGTGGTCGAGCTCCTGGCCGGCGGCTCGGGCTTCGTACGCGTCGACCCCCCCGAGCCCTCCGACGAGGACGTCTACATCTCCTCGGCCCAGGTCAAGCGCTGCGAGCTCGTGTCCGGAGACCGAGTCGCGGGGCCCAAGCGCGCCCCCCGCCGCTCGGAGCGCTTTGCGTCGCTGATCCGGATCGAGACGATCAACGGCCAGCCGGCCTCCGAGCTGGCCGACAGCGTCCGCTTCGATGACCTCCCGGCCGCTTTCCCTGCCGAGCGGCTGAAGCTGGGCTCGGAGGACCCCACGCTCAAGGCGATCGAGTTCCTGACCCCGTTCGGCAGAGGGCTCGCGGGTCTCGATCGTCGGGGCGTCGCGCTCAGGCAAGTCCGAGGCGCTCAGGCGGATCGCCACTGCCCTGTCCGGCGACCCGGACAACGTGGTCCACGTCGTGCTCACCGGGCGCCCGGCCCGAGGAGATCTCGGAATGGTCGCAGGGCCCCGTGGCCCCAGACGCGGCGGTCAGCTTGGCCGCCTCGGAGGAGACCCAGAACGCCGCCGTGGAGCCGGTCATCGACCAGGCCCGCAGGCTCGCCGCCCGCGGCTCGCACGCGGTCGTCCTGATCGATTCCCTGGACGGGTGCAGCCACGCGATGGCGCGCAAGGCACTCGGCGCCGCGCGCAACATCGTCGACGGAGGCTCGCGTGACCGTGATCGCCGTCTCATCGGCGCCGCTGGGGGGCGAGACGACCGTGATCGCCCTCGATGTCGCCTTGGCCAGCACCGGCCGCTTCCCGGCTCTGGATCTGCTCGCCAGCGGCGCCCTGCGGCCGGAGCTGCTCGTCGGCCAGGCGGGGGCGGACGCGATCACCCGGGCCCGCGCCGACGCGGCTGACGGCGACGAGTAGCCAGCGTCAGTACGCGGTGCAACGGCAGCGGTGCCGGGGCGAGGACTTGTAGCTCGCCCCCTGACCCCGCTCCCACAGCAGCTGGTCGACGTCGGCCGCGCGAGCACCGGGCCGCGCTGCCACGATCAGCTCGACCGCGTGCACGGCCGCGGCCCGGATCTCGACCTCCTCTGGCGAGCCCGGCTCGATCAGCTCGCCGCGCCCGATCCGGCCGACGAGCTCTGGGTCAAAGACCAGGACCCCGTCCAGGCGCAGGACGTGAGGCACGAGATTGTCAGCGAACATGGTCAGGCGCTCGAGATCTGAGAACCGGGCCACGCCGGCCCGCTCGAGGTCGGCCGCGGCGATCTGCGCCCGCTTGAGGAAGGGCAGCTCGAGCTCTTCGTAGACGGCGAGGTCGGCGAAGCACGGCCAGCTGCCGAGCCGCCGGGCGAGGCGGACGGCGCTGCCCGAGGCCGAGTCGACCAGCCGGGCGAATGAGCCCCCGTAATCGCTGGCGACGTGCTTTCCGAGGTCTGCCAGCGAGTGCGCGAACAGAGCCATCAGCTCGTGTTCGGGGTCCTGGCCCAGCACGGCCGCGATCGCGCCCGCATCGACCCCGGCCAGCTCGGCGGCCGACCAGGTGCCCACGCGGGCCGCGTGTCGCTCCAGGGCACCCGAGATAGTGCCGTAGCCCGAGCGCCCATCAGGCTTGCGCAGGGTGGGAAACCACCCCGAGCCGAAGTTGATCGCATCGAGGGTGAGCCAGTAGGCGGCCGCGCGCTCGCGCTCTTGGTCCGTCGTGAGCTGCGGAGCGGAGAGTGTCGGGGTGGCGAGCGGCAGCGTCGCCGCGTAAGCCGGGATCAGGCCGGTCTGGACCCGGACGTGGCGGGCGCGCTCGGTTACCAGCGCACAGGCGCGGCGGAGGTCCTGCATGCCCACAGGATGCCCGTTGCCGGCGCCGCCAGCCCGCCGCGCCGGCCGCTAACGTCAATTGCCGCCATGCCTGAGCTGACCGATGATCTGAAATCGCTTCTCTCCGGGCTCAACGACCCCCAGCGCGAGGCGGTCACCTACGGCGAGGGGCCGCAGCTGATCCTGGCCGGGGCCGGCTCGGGCAAGACCCGCGTGCTCACCCACCGGATCGCCTACCTGGTCGCCACCGACGCTGCCAAGCCCAACGAGATCCTGGCCATCACCTTCACCAACAAGGCGGCGGCTGAGATGCGTGATCGCGCCGAGCTGCTGGTGGGCCGCCGGGTCCGGGCGATGTGGGTGATGACCTTTCACGCCGCCTGCGCGCGGATGCTGCGGGCCGAGGCCCAGCGGCTCGGCTACACCCGCCAGTTCACGATCTATGACACGGCCGACTCGCGCCGTCTGATCAAGCGCTGCCTGGACGAGCTCGGCATCGACCCAAAACGCTTCACGCCCGGCTCGATCGGCAGCCAGATCTCAGACGCCAAGAACAAGCTGCGCGACGCCGACAGCCTATGCGCAGATGGTCGGCTCATTCTTCGAGCAGACGGTGGCCGACGTCTACCGTTCCTACGAGCGCGAGCTGCACCGCATGAACGCGATGGACTTCGACGATCTCCTCGTCCGCGCGGTCAACGTGCTCGAGCTCTTCCCCGAGGTTCGCGACCGCTACGCCAACGGCTTTCGCAACGTGCTCGTGGACGAGTATCAGGACACCAACCACGCCCAGTACCGCTGGCTGCAGCTCCTGGCCGGCGAGCGCCGCAACCTGATGGTGGTTGGGGACGATGCTCAGAGCATCTACGGCTTTCGCGGGGCCGACATCACGAATCTGCTCAATTTCGAGGACTCGTTTCCCGATGCCCAGGTGGTCAAGCTCGAGCAGAACTACCGCTCGACGCAGACCATCCTCGATGCCGCCAACGCGGTGATCCGCAACAACCGGGGCCAGAAGATCAAGACCCTGTGGACCGACCTCGGCCAGGGGGACCCGATCAAGGTCCGCGAGCTCGACGACGAACACGCCGAGGCGCGGTTCGTGACCGGCGAGATGCAGCGGCTCGTCGACGAGGGCTCGTCGCGGGCTGAGATCGCGGTCTTCTACCGCACCAACTCCCAGTCGCGGGTGCTCGAAGACACGCTGGTCCGAGCGGAGATCGCGTATCAGGTGATCGGCGGCACCAAGTTCTATGACCGGGCTGAGATCAAGGACGCGATTGCGTATTTGACGACGCTCATCAACCCCCAGGACGTCGGCGCCTTCACCCGGATCGTCAATTCCCCTCGCCGCGGGATCGGTGCCACCTCGATTTCGCGCCTGCTCGCCTACGCCAACACCAGCGGGGAGACGGTGTGGGAGCTGGCGGTGGCTCCGGAGCTGGTGCCCGGCCTGGGGGCGGCGGCGATCAAGGCGCTGCGTCGGTTCATGGGCACGATGGAGATCCTGCGCGAGCGGCTCGAGAGCGGGGCAACGATCTCGGCCCTGCTCAAGGAGACCCTGCGTGAGACGGGCTACCTGGATGCGCTCGAGGCGGAGCGCACGATCGAGGCCCAGGGGCGGCTCGAGAACCTCGAGGAGCTGGTCAATGTCGCCGTCGAGTACGACGCCGGAGCTGGCGAGCAGGGGACCCTAGGCGAGTTCCTGCAGCAGATCGCGCTCGTCGCCGACGCCGACACCCGCAGCGACGATGAAGGCCTGGTCACCCTCATGACCCTGCACAACGCCAAGGGGCTCGAGTACCCGATCGTATTCATGATCGGTTGTGAGGAGGGAGTGTTCCCGCATTCGCGCGCCCTCGATGAGGGAGGGTTGGAGGAGGAGCGCCGGCTCTGCTACGTGGGCATCACCCGCGCCGAGCGCGACCTGTACATGACGTCGGCGCGAAGCCGGACGGTCTTCGGGGCCCGCGGTTTTGGCATCCCCAGCCGCTTCGTGGGCGAGATTCCGGTGCAGCTGACCGACCACGAGCGCCAGCCACCCCGGTCGTTTGGCTCCTTCCGGGCCCGGGCCACGTCGTGGCACTCACCCGCAACCGACCCGATCGCGCCCTCGCGCGCCGAGCCACCGCCCCCCGCCTACCGGCTGGGGGACGATGTCGTCCACGCCGCGTTCGGCGAGGGGGTGGTCACGGGCATGGAACCAGGCGGGATCGTGGTCATCCGCTTCCGTACCGACCGCTCAGAGCGCAAGCTGGTCGCCGACCTGGCGCCGATCTCCAAGCGCTGAGGCGCTCGGGCCGATCCTCTACCGTCCTCGCCGATGACCGCCGTGACCGGAGGAGATGGAACGAGCGAGCCGGCGCCGCCGGGATCGGCCGCGGCGGCCGACCCCTCGGCTCCCGTGGCGCCGCCGCGGGTGTACCGCGGCGAGCTGACCAGCGCAATGGCGGCGGTCGGGCTGCTGGGCCTGATGTTCCTGACCAAGTGGTACGGCGTCGCGGGGGTCCCGGACCCGTCCGCGGCTCGCCCGGCGGTCTCCACGGCCGAGAACGCGTGGGGTGGGCTGACAAGCGTGCGCTGGGTGATGCTGGTGACCATCCTGGCGGCGCTCGGCTCGGTCGTCCTGCATGCCTCGCAGCGCTCGCACGGAACGCGGACCGACACGAGCATAATCGTGCTCACGCTCGGGGTCCTGACCTCGGGCCTGCTGGTCTACCGAGTCTTGTTGAACCTGCCCCAGGGCGACAAGGTGATCGATCAGAAGCTCGGCGCTGTCCTCGGCGTCGCCTGCGCCCTGGGCATCGCGCTGGGCGCGGTGGAATCAGTGTCCGAGCAACGCCGCCTCCAGCGCGCCGTGCGAGCGCGCCCCCGGCACCGGCGACGACTGGCGTCGGGCCGCGGCGCGCGCTAGGGTTACGCTCTCCTCGCGGCACTCGGAGACGCAGGAGGGCGGCGGTTTTCGGCGAATCTTGAATCGCAAGCTGGTACCTACCGGGAGGGCACGTGAATACGCAGAACATCACTCGTGACGACTGGATCATCGGCGGGGTCGCGCTGTTGCTGGTCATCGACCTTCTCCTGTTTCCCTGGTTCAGCATTTCGGCCGGTCCGTTCTCGTTTGACCTGACCGCCACCGACGCACCCGACGGGGTCTTCGGCATCCTCGCCGTCCTGGCCGCGATTGCGCTCATCGCCGACGTGGCGGTGGAGCGCATGTCACCGCAGACGACGCTGCCGTCGGTGGGGGGTAGCCGTACGCAGACCCGCTTCATCCTCGCCGCCCTGGTGGCCCTGTTCGTGGCGCTGAAGTTCATCTTCAACGTCCACTTCAGCGACTTCGGCTTCGGCTTCTGGTTGGGTGTGATCCTGACGGCCGCGCTGGTCTACGTGGCCATGCAGGCCCGCCGCGGCAGCGCCGTGGGAGTGGCGGGCGGGGTCTGACCGCCCCACTTCGCTGCGGCGCATGAGCATGGTCGGGTCGCGCCTGCGCCGCGGCGAGGTGATCGCAGCGGCGGGCGCCGTGGTGCTGCTGATTTCCCTAATCCTGCTCCCGTGGTACGGGCTCTCGGGTGCCGTGCAGCGCAACGCAGCCGCGCTCGGCATCACCACCACGATCAGCGGCTGGGACGCGCTCACCGATCTGCGCTGGCTGATCCTCGTCACCGCCATCGTCGCGCTGGCTCTGGCCTTCGCTCAGGCCACCTCCCATGCCCCCGCCTTTCCGGTCAGCCTGAGTGTGATCGCGACTCTGCTCGGCGCCCTGACCTCGCTGGCCCTGATCTACCGCGTGTTGATCAACGTGCCGGGGCCGTCGGACCTGGTCAGCGCTCGGGCGGGCGCGTACGTCGGGCTGCTCAGCGCGCTCGCCCTCACGGTGGGAGCGTTTCTCTCGCTGCGAGAGGAGGATCCGCCGGATCCGGTTGCCAACGCGAGGATCGAGACTGTCCACGTCGGCTAGCGCAACCGGTTGCTGGCGCCGCTGGCGCCCGGCCGCGGGCACCGGGGCGGCCCGCCGGCGAGCGCGATCCTAGAATGCCGACGATGCTCGATCGTGCCCAGGTCCTCCACGTGGCTCGGCTCGCCCGTTTGGAGCTCGACGACGCCGAGGTCGAGCGGATGGCCGGTGAGTTGTCTGACGTGCTCGAGCACGTGGAGAGAATCCGCGAGCTTGACCTCAAAGACGTTGCCCCGACCTCGCACGCCGTCGACGTCAACACGGTGCTGCGTCCCGACGAGCCGGTGCCCTGCCTGCCGCGGGATGCTGTCCTGGCGCCTGCGCCGGAGCCGGTCGACGGTGGCTTCGGCGTCCCCAGTCCCGGGCCGGGGAGCCAATGAGCGCGTGCCGATCGGGCGGCATCGTCAACCCGGTGCTGACGCCGGCGCCATGAGCGAGCTCGTCGAGCTGACCGCAGCCGAGGCGGCCGCGGCCGTACACGCGCGGCAGATCGATCCCGCCGAGCTGTTCGAGGTGTACCGGTCGCGGGCCGCCGCTGACGATGACGAGCTCAACGCCTTCACATGGGTCGCCGACGGCGGTCCCGAGCGGGCGGATTATGCTGACCTGCCCCTGGGGGGTGTCCCGGTCGCGGTCAAGGACCTGTTCTGCACCGCCGGGGTGCCCAGCCAGGCCGGCTCGCGAATTCTCGAGGGTTACCGGCCGCCGTATACGGCCACCGTGGTTGCCCAGCTGCTGGAGGCCGGCGCGCCCCTGCTCGGCAAGACCAACCAGGACGAGTTTGCGATGGGTTCCTCGAACGAGAACTCTGCCTACGGGCCGGTCTTGAATCCGTGGGACCACAGCCGAGTCCCGGGGGGCTCCTCGGGGGGCAGCGCCGCCGCTGTGGCTGCGGGCCTGGCCCCGTGGGCGATCGGTACCGACACCGGCGGATCGATCCGCCAGCCGGCCGCGTTGTGCGGGATCGTGGGGCTGAAACCCACCTACGGGGCGTGCTCACGCTACGGGATGATCGCTTTCGCTTCCTCGCTGGACCAGGCCGGCCCCCTGGCCCGGAATGTCACCGATGCCGCTCTGCTCCTCTCCCGAATGGTGGGCCATGATCCCCGGGACTCGACCTCGGTCGCGTTCCCGGGCTCGGTGGAGCTTCCCACCGCCGAGGACCTGCGGGGGCTGCGCTTGGGAGTGCCCGAGGAGCTGATCGGCGATGGCGAGGACGGCGGCGCCGGGATCGAGCCGGGAGTCCGCGCGAGCTTTGAGGCCACGCTGGGCAAGGCGGAGGAGCTCGGGGCCAGGATCGAGTCGTGTCGGCTTCCCCATGCCCCGCATGCCCTCTCGGCCTATTACCTGATCGCGCCCGCCGAGGCGTCGGCCAACCTGGCCCGCTTTGACGGTGTCCGCTACGGCCTGCGGGTCGCGGGTGACGAGCCCTTAGAGGCCATGTACAGCAAGACCCGGGCAGCCGGCTTCGGGCCCGAGGTCAAGCGGCGGATCATGCTTGGGACCTACGCGCTGTCCAGCGGCTACTACGACGCCTACTACGGGACCGCGCAGAAGGTCCGAACCAAGATCGCCGAGGACTTCCGGGAAGCATTCTCTCGCTTTGACTTCGTGGTCACGCCGACCAGTCCCTGGGTCGCCTTTGCGCAGGGCGCCAAGACCGCCGATCCGCTCGCCATGTACCTCAACGACTTCTGTACCGTGCCGATGCCGCTGGCCGGAATTCCGGCGATCTCGATCCCTTCGGGGCTCAGCGAGGGCCTGCCGGTCGGCTTCCAGCTCGCCGGACCCGCCTTCAGCGAGAACCGCCTGCTCTCGGCCGCCTACGCGCTTGAACGCGCGATCGGCTTTGACTCCCGCCAGGCCCGGCGATGAGCGCCGCCGCCACCACCCCGGAAGGTCGCTGGGAGCCCGTGATCGGGTTGGAGATCCACGTCCAGCTCAAGACCCGCACGAAGATGTTCTGTGGCTGCCAGCTGTCCTTCGGGGACCCCCCCAACGTGCATACCTGCCCGGTATGCCTCGGACTGCCCGGCGCCCTGCCCGTGCTCAACGCGCGCGCGGTCGAGTTCGGAATCATCATCGGCCTCGCCCTGGGGGCCGAGATCGCTCCCCGTTCGCTCTTTCACCGCAAGAACTACTTCTATCCCGATTCTCCCAAGGGCTACCAGATCTCTCAGTACGACGTGCCCTTGTGCCGCGGCGGTGAGCTCGGCGGGGTCCGGATCCACCGCGTGCACCTCGAGGAGGACGCCGCCAAGCTAGTGCACGTGGGAGAGAGCGGGCGGATCCACGGCTCGGACCGCAGCGTGGTGGACCTCAACCGCTGCGGCACGCCGTTGGTGGAGATCGTCACCGAGCCCGATCTGACCTCGCCCGAGCAGGCCCACCAGTGGCTCACGCTGCTGCGCACGACGCTGCGCCAGCTCGGCGTCTCGGATGTGAACATGGAAGAGGGCTCGCTGCGCGCCGACGCCAACGTCTCGGTCCGGCCGGTGGGCTCAGGAGAGATGGGCACCAAGACCGAGCTCAAGAACATGAACTCGTTCCGGTACCTGGAGCGCGGCGTGCGGGCTGAGATCGAGCGCCAGACGAAGCTGCTCGACCGCGGAGACCCCGTCGTTCAGGAGACGCTGCACTTCGATCCCGCCTCCGGGCGCCTGACGTCGCTGCGCTCCAAGGAGGAGGCCCACGACTACCGCTATTTCCCCGAGCCCGACCTGGTGCCGTTGGTGGTCAGCGACGACACCCTGGTGGCGGCTGCCGCTGCTCTGCCCGAACTTCCGGCCGCGCGGGCGCAGCGCTTTGAGCTCGAGCTCGGCCTGGACGCGGACCGGGCCCGCGAGCTTGCCTTCCGCCGCGAACTGGGCAACTACTTCGAACAGGCGCTGGCCGGCACCGAGCGCCCGCGCGAGCTGGCGACTGCGGTGGCCAACTGGATTCCCCAGCTGGTGGAGCGCATCGGCTCTGATACCGACCCGGCGAGCAGCCAGGTGTCCCCGGCGGCCCTGGCCGAGCTGGCCACCATGGTCAGCGCCAAGGCGGTCAGCCGCGATGCCGCCCGTGACGTGCTCACCCGGCTGGTGCAGAGCGGGGGAGACCCCCGGGAGATCGTCGATCGTGAAGGTCTAGGCGCGCTCAACGAGGACGATGGTGATCAGCTCGCCGGTCTGGTCGAGCGAGCGCTCGCCGCCGATCCGGCGGCCGCGGCCAAGGTCGCCGCCGGCAACGCCAAAGCGATCGGTCCCCTGGTCGGGTTCGTGATGCGTGAGAGCAAGGGGCGCGCCGACGGCGGCGAGGTCACCCGCTTGATCACCCAGCGGCTGGCCGGGCGGGGCTGAAAAGACAACCGGCCCGCTGATACGGGCCGGTCACTTCAGCTTGTACAGCGCGACTGGATCAGTCGAAGTCTCGCGAGAGCCTACGAACCAGGAGACCGGCCCCCAGCAGGGCACCGCCTCCAGCGGCTAGCAGTACCACATCGAGCCCCGTGAACGGCAGCGTGCTCGCGGTGGTAGCGGTTGTCTTAGCGTCGGTGTTGCTCGAAACGGAGCAGAGCTGAGGGTTGTACGACTGGCAGGTCGAACCTCCCTGGGCCAGCGCCGCGACAGGGGCCATCAGCGCCAAGCCGACGATGAGCGCAACGATTCTTTTCATGAAGCTTTCTGCCCTTTCTGGCGTCAGACGATCTGCTGCGGAGGTAGCTCCGCTTGCCCACCAACAACCGTTCCGTTGGCAAGTTATAACAGCGATCCCCCGTGAGTACAAGGTCTGATAAAACATCCGCAATCTGGTTCATCGGGCGAGAACCAAAAACGTGAGCATCTGATCGTAAGTCAGCGGGCGAGGCGAGCGAGCGCGGGCTAGAGCGACCGTGATGGCGGGCTGATGGGTGTTGATCGTATATGCGGTCTTGAAGTCCTTCACCGCGGTTGCCGTGTGCCCGAGGGCCGACGCGGCGAGCCCGGCCCCGAGCCAGGCAAACCAGCCGCCGGGCTCGCGTTCGGTGGACTGCGAAAACCGCTGCTCGGCCACTGCGTACCGGCCGCTTTGCAGGGCAATCGCCCCTGCCAGTCGTCCCGGCGCCGAGCTCCACGGGTTGAGCCGGGCGGCGCGGGCGAGGTCCGCCAGCGCCGCCCGGGGATTGCTGAAGCGCAGGTTGGAGGCCAGGGACACCTCGCGGATCGAGAGATAGGAGAAACCCAGCACGATGACGCCGGCCACCAGCGCCAGCCCGCCTACCGCCACCGCCACGGGGCGGGGAACAGCGCGACGTCGGCGGCCTTTCTGCCCGCGGGCGTCGGTAACGCCATCGGTCGTCATGGGCACGGTGGAGTCCGTAATGGTTTGGGCGCCGAGTGACGCCGCGAGCCCAAGGAAGCCCAGGGCCGGGCCCGCCAGGGCCGGTATTTCCCAGAACCAATCCACCGAGCCGTGGATCAGCCATACCACCAGCGGAAGCAGCGCAACAGCGACCACGGCCGCCGCAAGCGGCTCGCCGCGGCGGCGGCTGCGCAACGCCAGGCCCAGGGCCGCGACGAGGAAGCCGGTGAAGAGCAGGAAGCCGACCGCTCCGGTGTGGGCGAGAAGGCGCATCTCGAGGCTATGGGTCCAGGACGGCTCTTCGCCGGTGCGGCTGTGCGTGACGTAGTAGTCGGCGAAATTGTCTTGACCAAGCCCTCCGATGGGATGGGCCACGAACGCGTCAAGCGAGACTCGCCAGAAGTCGTAGCGGCCGCTGCCGACATCTCCGAAATGCGACCGCGTGGAGAAAACCTTCTCCTGGTGGCTGAATCCGTTCCACTGCCGAGCCACGAAGCGGACCGGATGGCCGCCGGTGGCCGCGAGGCCGCCGGCGATCACGCCCGCCACGATCCCGGCGACGAGAGCCGTACCGATCACGCGCCGGCTGCTACGCGAGAGCGACCGCTCGCGAAGCAGCCAGTCGGCCCAGGCGACGAGCGTCCCGACCACGAACACAGCCGCGCAGGCGAGCAGCCCAGCCTGTCCGGCCTTCGTCCCGGCGTGCCCAAGCGCGGCGCCTGAGCTTTGAAAGACGTTGAGGAGACGGTGCACGAGAACCCCGGCACCGGCAGCCGGCAGGATGGCGAAGACCGCCAGTCGCAAGCGATCCTTGGCCAGCGCCACCGTGGCCACGGCGACCAAGGGAAGCGTGAACAGCCAGCCGCGGCTCTGGACGATGAGCGCGAGCTGGAGGTCGGCACAGGCCAGCGCCAGCAACAGTCCGCGCAGGAGCCCGGGGAGGCGGCGGTTGGGCGCGAGACACGTACTGACGAGGGTGCCGATCGTGAACAGAGCCGCGGTCGAGTTGAAGTAACCGGTGGGGCCGGCCAGGCGGCTGCCCGCGATCAGGCCGCTGACGTTGTCATCGGAGGCGAAGCGAACGACGAGGGCGATCGCGATGACTCCGATGCCGATGGCGAACACCATCACCGCCGCCAGGGCGGCCTCCGGGGTCCAGGGCAGGATCAAGAACAGCGAGAAGAGCAGCAGGTAGAGCAGGGCCCGATTCGCGCCCTGGAGCGCATCGCCAGGGGACTGTGCCCAGCTCATCGAGAGGTAGGACCAGGCGACGTAGAGGCCGAACAGCACCAGCGCGGTCACTCCCCAGCGCGAGATCTTGATCCGCCCAGGACCCAGGGAGATGACCATCGCGGCGAGTAGGGCCAGCGTCGCGAGCGCTCCCCAGTACCAGGTCTCGGCGTCGTAGCCGCCGTCGTGAAAAGCCCACAGGAGCAGGAGCCCGACCGCGATCAACCCGGGGACAAGCGCGAGCAGGTGCGGTCCCAGCTGAGCTTTGATGTTCAGGGTCCGCACGGGTCGTCCTGGTTGATCCTGTCAAGTTCTTCGGACCCCTCCGGGGTCGGACATTGGTCCAGTGGGCGAACGGGAACTTGTCCTCGGCGTCAGCCGGGGCGACGGAATCGCATGTTCAAACGCGTTTTGCTGCTCGTAACCTGCCTGATCGCCGCCGGTGGTGCCCAGACCGCCACCGCGGGAGCGTCGGCCACGACCCGCACGGTTCAGCCGGCTCGTCATCCTGGATGCACGCGCGTGCGTCCCAGGCTGGTCGCTTATGCGGCCCGGACGCCCCGTCAGTCGCGCCGATGCGCGACCCTGGCGGAGAAGCCCGCCCGCAAGCGGTCAAAGCGGGGTAAGGCCGGCAAGCGGCTGAAGTGGGGTAGGCTCGGCCGGCCGCACCTGCCGGCGGGCCACAAGCCCGTGAGGCCGGTGGTCAAGCCCATGCCGCCAGTCGTGCTACCGGTGCCCGGGGTCGTGCCGGCTGTCGTGCCTCCCGTCACGGTGCTGTCTCATGTGGAGACGTGGGTGGTGGATGATTGTGGTCAGGGGTCGGGGTCGGGGTCGGGGTTGGTGCGGGCTTGGGTGTCTTATGCGGAGACGAATTGTGGGCCGGGTGGGGTTGCTAAGGCTTTGGGTGATTGTCATTCGGGTGGGTTGGTGTTTTGCAATGTGATCCAGTATTTGGATACGAATTGGCTGTATCCGCAGGGGTCGCCGCCGTATGGGGCGTTTAGTCAGGCGGCGTCGGAGAGCTGGTATCAGCATGTGCCGGGGTCGGGTTCGCGGGTGCAGACGGGTGCTTTTGGGGGTGGTTCTTTGATCAATCAGTCCAGTGGTGCTGTGCAGTCGTTCTTTCAGGGTTATGTGCGCAGCCACTATGAGTCGGCGGATGGGTTGATGATGGATGATCAGGGTCCGAGTCTTGGCTCGCAGCTTTATTCGGCGAACTGTGGTTGCAAGGCGACGGCTGAGATCGGCAGTGATCAGGCTCTGCGGGGGGCGCACGTGAGCATGAGCGCGGCGATGACTCATGCGAGTGGTCAGCCGTTTGTGCAGGTCGATAACACGCTGCCGCCCAACCCGTATCAGCCTCAGGGGCTGGACATGCTCCAGGGGGGCGTGCACGGGCTGCTCAAGGAGGGCTCGCCGGAGAACAACGGTCATCTTGATCCTTATTACTCGACGCTGCTGGATCAGATCGCCTATGTCGCGGCTCAGAGCAACAGCTTTATGGTGCCGCTGTCCTACGGCCAGGCGGGTGCTGCCAGCCAGGCGCAGAGTCGTCGGGTGCAGGAGGGCACGATCCTGCTGGGCTATAGCCCCGGGCATCTGGTCGATTGGGCCAATCTCAACGGGGGTTCTAACGATCTTTCGGTGTGGCCCGAGGAGGGCATCTATCCCACCCAGCCGGTGCAGTCGATGGGCGCGCCGGGCGGTAGTGGGTGCCTGGCGGGCACCGGCAACGTGTGCTCAACCGGCGGTCACAACGATCTGCAGGTCGCGCCCGGGGTCTACCGCCGCGAGTTTGCTGCCTGTTATGACCGCGCGACCGCGATCGGCCCGTGCGCGACGATCGTCAACACGACCGCCTCCCCGGTCACCGTCGCCTCCTCCTGGCTGACCCAGGGCTACAGCCACCAGGTCACCTTCAACGGCGGCGACGTGCAGTCAGGCGGCACCATCAACCACAACGGCGCCACCTTCACCGCCGGCAGCACCACCACCGGCCCCCAAGACAGCCTCCTCCTCACCCGCTAACCGACAGTCGGACATTCGTCCAATCGCAGGTACGGACATTCGCGTGGCCGGGGCAGGCGGGCGAGACAAAATCCATGCTTGCACGCCTGGGGACCCTCTTGACCTGCGCCATGGCCGCTGGTGGGCTGGCCGCGTCGGCTGCCGCGGCCAGTAGCCACGCCGCCTCGCGCGCTCCGCGCAAGGTGCTCACCCGGACCAACTGGGCGCCGCACGGACATCACCGTCACGCCTGCGTTATTCGCCATGCGAGACGCAAGCACGGTGGCGTCGTTCGCTGCGGCTCGCACGGCAGGTCCACTCCGGCCAGGCGGATTCTCGCGCGGGCGGCGTCGCACAAGCACCACAAGAGCGCCAAGCCGGCTTCCGTCGCCAGCTCCCCGAATGGTTGGTCGTCGTTCGCGTCTCATGTGGAGACGTGGGTGGTGGATGATTGTGGTCAGGGGTCGGGGTCGGGGTCGGGGTTGGTGCGGGCTTGGGTGTCTTATGCGGAGACGAATTGTGGGCCGGGTGGGGTTGCTAAGGCTTTGGGTGATTGTCATTCGGGTGGGTTGGTGTTTTGCAATGTGATCCAGTATTTGGATACGAATTGGCTGTATCCGCAGGGGTCGCCGCCGTATGGGGCGTTTAGTCAGGCGGCGTCGGAGAGCTGGTATCAGCATGTGCCGGGGTCGGGTTCGCGGGTGCAGACGGGTGCTTTTGGGGGTGGTTCTTTGATCAATCAGTCCAGTGGTGCTGTGCAGTCGTTCTTTCAGGGTTATGTGCGCAGCCACTATGAGTCGGCGGATGGGTTGATGATGGATGATCAGGGTCCGAGTCTTGGCTCGCAGCTTTATTCGGCGAACTGTGGTTGCAAGGCGACGGCTGAGATCGGCAGTGATCAGGCTTTGCGGGGGGCGCACGTGAGCATGAGCGCGGCGATGACTCATGCGAGTGGTCAGCCGTTTGTGCAGGTCGATAACACGCTGCCGCCCAACCCGTATCAGCCTCAGGGGCTGGACATGCTCCAGGGGGGCGTGCACGGGCTGCTCAAGGAGGGCTCGCCGGAGAACAACGGTCATCTTGATCCTTATTACTCGACGCTGCTGGATCAGATCGCCTATGTCGCGGCTCAGAGCAACAGCTTTATGGTGCCGCTGTCCTACGGCCAGGCGGGTGCTGCCAGCCAGGCGCAGAGTCGTCGGGTGCAGGAGGGCACGATCCTGCTGGGCTATAGCCCCGGGCATCTGGTCGATTGGGCCAATCTCAACGGGGGTTCTAACGATCTTTCGGTGTGGCCCGAGGAGGGCATCTATCCCACCCAGCCGGTGCAGTCGATGGGCGCGCCGGGCGGTAGTGGGTGCCTGGCGGGCACCGGCAACGTGTGCTCAACCGGCGGTCACAACGATCTGCAGGTCGCGCCCGGGGTCTACCGCCGCGAGTTTGCTGCCTGTTATGACCGCGCGACCGCGATCGGCCCGTGCGCGACGATCGTCAACACGACCGCCTCCCCGGTCACCGTCGCCTCCTCCTGGCTGACCCAGGGCTACAGCCACCAGGTCACCTTCAACGGCGGCGACGTGCAGTCAGGCGGCACCATCAACCACAACGGCGCCACCTTCACCGCCGGCAGCACCACCACCGGCCCCCAAGACAGCCTCCTCCTCACCCAATAAGCCTCCGCTCGGCTGTTCTCCTGGGGCCTGGCCTGGCCATCTCGATCGCCTTGGTGTCGGGGTCGGCGCCGAGGGTGATCTGAACGCCTATGGCCCCTCCCCGTCCGGGTCCAACCGTAAGCGGGGCGACGACGCTGATGCGAGTAGCGCAACTCAGGTGAGCCGCCGAGTGTTGGTGCAGGGGAGTCCACTATTCACGAAGGAGGCAACAGATGCGCAGAAGCATCAACACCTGGGTGCTCGCCGCTGCCGCCACGGCTGTCTGCGTGGCCGTCGCGATTGGCGCTTCAGCCGGCCCCGCTCCGGCGACGGCCGCGACCAGTCCCCCGGCCGCGACGACTGGATTTGCGACCAGCACGGGCCCCTCGAGCGAAAACCTACACGGCGTGGTGAACCCCAACGGGACCGCGACGACCTACCACTTTGAGTACGGAACGGACGCTAACTACGGTTCGGTCACGCCTCAGACCAATGCTGGGGCTGGAACCGCGAACGTCTCGGCGTCGGCAATCGTGACGGGATTGACGAAAGGCATCACCTACCACTATCGGCTGGTGGCCGTCAACCCGGCCGGCACCACCCGCGGCGCCGACCAGACCTTCGTAGGGGGAGGCGTAGCCACGTCCCAGGTCAGGGTGCTGGGCAGAGAGGGATTCGTCTCGCCCGGTTCCATCATCGGCGTCGAGCTCGGCTGCTTTGCCGGTCAGACCACCTGTGCCGGTCACTTTACGGTGACCCACAACGGGACTCTCGTTGGCGAGCACGACTTCTCTATCGCCCCCGACAGCGGCGGCTTTCAGAACTTCGCACTCACCGCGGCGGGCCGGAAGCTGCTAAGCCATAACCGCGTCTTCAATCTCCTCGGAGTCGACGTGAACGTGAAGACCAACGACGGACAGACGCTCACCTACGTGGTGCATCTGGCGCGCTGGGTCTGGCACTGATCCGATAACACTGCGGTCCGAGCGCGCCAACAGCCAGCGGCGCGCTCGGACTCAGTTCTGTCGACCGTCTGCGGAGGGCAATCGCTGGTCTGTCCCGGCCCTACGCGATCCCGCCGGAGTTCTTGTTGACGTTCCCCGCGATCGCCGGAGTTCTTGTTGACGTTCCCCGCGAGCATCGCCATCGCGGCCGACCCCCAAGGGCGATCAGCATAATGGGCGGTATGCCTCGCTCGCGCATTGCCCCAGGACGCTAGGGGTTGCCACGGGGCAGCGAGGACCAGGGCCGCGTGCGCGACTGGATGAGGCGCAAGCGGGCCTCGGCGATCTTCGCCGGCGTGGTTCTTGCCTGTGGGCTGCTGGCGTTCGCCGTCGCGACCCGGAGGGCTTCCGTCGCGCCCCCGTCTCATGTGGAGACGTGGGCTGTGGTCGGTTGCCGTCAGGGGTCGGGGTCGGGGTCGGGGTTGGTGCGGGCTTGGGTGTCTTATGCGGAGACGAATTGTGGGCCGGGTGGGGTTGCTAAGGCTTTGGGTGATTGTCATTCGGGTGGGTTGGTGTTTTGCAATGTGATCCAGTATTTGGATACGAATTGGCTGTATCCGCAGGGGTCGCCGCCGTATGGGGCGTTTAGTCAGGCGGCGTCGGAGAGCTGGTATCAGCATGTGCCGGGGTCGGGTTCGCGGGTGCAGACGGGTGCTTTTGGGGGTGGTTCTTTGATCAATCAGTCCAGTGGTGCTGTGCAGTCGTTCTTTCAGGGTTATGTGCGCAGCCACTATGAGTCGGCGGATGGGTTGATGATGGATGATCAGGGTCCGAGTCTTGGCTCGCAGCTTTATTCGGCGAACTGTGGTTGCAAGGCGACGGCTGAGATCGGCAGTGATCAGGCTTTGCGGGGGGCGCACGTGAGCATGAGCGCGGCGATGACTCATGCGAGTGGTCAGCCGTTTGTGCAGGTCGATAACACGCTGCCGCCCAACCCGTATCAGCCTCAGGGGCTGGACATGCTCCAGGGGGGCGTGCACGGGCTGCTCAAGGAGGGCTCGCCGGAGAACAACGGTCATCTTGATCCTTATTACTCGACGCTGCTGGATCAGATCGCCTATGTCGCGGCTCAGAGCAACAGCTTTATGGTGCCGCTGTCCTACGGCCAGGCGGGTGCTGCCAGCCAGGCGCAGAGTCGTCGGGTGCAGGAGGGCACGATCCTGCTGGGCTATAGCCCCGGGCATCTGGTCGATTGGGCCAATCTCAACGGGGGTTCTAACGATCTTTCGGTGTGGCCCGAGGAGGGCATCTATCCCACCCAGCCGGTGCAGTCGATGGGCGCGCCGGGCGGTAGTGGGTGCCTGGCGGGCACCGGCAACGTGTGCTCAACCGGCGGTCACAACGATCTGCAGGTCGCGCCCGGGGTCTACCGCCGCGAGTTTGCTGCCTGTTATGACCGCGCGACCGCGATCGGCCCGTGCGCGACGATCGTCAACACGACCGCCTCCCCGGTCACCGTCGCCTCCTCCTGGCTGACCCAGGGCTACAGCCACCAGGTCACCTTCAACGGCGGCGACGTGCAGTCAGGCGGCACCATCAACCACAACGGCGCCACCTTCACCGCCGGCAGCACCACCACCGGCCCCCAAGACAGCCTCCTCCTCACCCGCTAACCGACAGT
>CAWJYE010000002.1:0-30722 GCA_963847055.1 uncultured Solirubrobacterales bacterium
GGAGCGGCCATGGTTGACACCGTTTGACGGGCACAGTGCGCGGCCTCCGGCGGCTATTCCAGCGTGGCCCGCTCGACCCCCGTCGCAGCGGCCAAGTAGTCCAGGATCCGTCGCTCCACCTCCGCCGGATCGTCGCGTCCCATCACCACATAGAGGCCTTGTCCGTCCTCGAGCGCGACCAGGTTGCGGGCGATCGTGCGGGCGTCGTGGGTCAGCGTGAAGACGCCGGTGGCCGCTCCGATCTCGAGGATCGCCATGTAGAGCGCGACCTGACGCTCGATGTATGCCGACATCAGCGCCGCGCACTCCGAGTTGCGAAACGCGACCGCCTCGAGCTCGTAGAGCAGGCGGATCTCGTGATCGTCGCGACCGCTTGGAATGGCCATGCGAATCGCCGCGGCGAGGCGCTGCGCGGGATCGGCGACGTCGGCGATCGTCCGTTCACGCTGGCGGCAGAAGCGCTCGATGGCTCGGTCATAGGCCGCCGTGAAGAGATCGTCGAGCCCGCCGTCGTAGTAGTAGAGAACGGCTGCTGAGGTCAGTCCGGTGGCATCTGCCACGTCCCGTAGCCGCACGCCGGAGAGTCCCTTGCGTGACACCAGGGCGGACGTTGCCGAGACCAGCTCCTGCCGGCGACGAGCCTGATCCCGAGTGCGTGCCACCGCGTCAGCCTACCTGCTGCCCCTCCGCCGGACGACTTGACACGGCCTGTCGGCGAGAATAAGTTTTCCTAAACGCTCTTCAGAGAATCGGGACTGACCGTGCGACTCCTATCGATCGCGGCGCTACAGCTGGCGCCTTGCCTACACGATCCGCAAGCAACACTCGAGGAGTTCGAGCGACGCGTCATGATGCTGAGGGAAACCTTGAATGAGCTTCAGCTCGTAATCCTGCCGGAGCTCCATCTGTCGGCGGTCGGCGGATTCTTCGACGAGCGCCCGGAGACGGCGGCCGAGGTGGCCGTCGAGATACCGGGACCGCTCACCGACCGGCTCGGGGGCCTGGCCCGGTCAACCGGGCTGTGGCTGGTCCCCGGCTCGCTATATGAGCGCGACGGGGCGGGGGACATCCGCAACACCGCCGTCGCTATCGCGCCGAGCGGGGAGGTCGTCGCCACTTATCGCAAGTGCTTTCCCTGGCAGCCCTACGAGCAGACGCTCCCCGGGACGGAGTTCACGGTGTTCGAGATGGCCGAGGTGGGACGGATCGGCTTGGCCATCTGTCACGACGGCGCGTTCCCGGAGGTGTTTCGCCAGCTGGCGTGGATGGGCGCGGAGGTGGTCATCCAGCCGACGCTGACCACGACGAGCGACCGGGATGTCGAGCTCACGCTCGCCCGCGCCAACGCGATCGCCAACCAGCTCTACCTGGTCAACGTCAACGCGCCGACCCCGACGGCGCTCGGACGGAGCGTGGTGATCGATCCCGAGGGGCTGGTCCGGATCGAGGCCGGCGCGGGGGAGGAGCTCGTCACCGATGTGCTCGATCTCGACGCCGTCACCCGGGTTCGCACGGTCGGGAGCTTCGGCCTGAATCGGTTGCTGGACGAATTCGATCGCCTGGCCCCGGCGCTCGATCTCCCCATGTACGGCGGCTACGTGCCGCGAGGGCTGTCATCCGCCAAGGAGCCAGGATGAACACGGTACTCACGGGACCGCAGGCGGCCGATCACGCCGCCGACACGCCGGACGTAGTCGCCTCGAAGGGCCTGCGCGGCGGGATCATCGGGCTGCTCGGCAGCACGGTCCTCGGGGTGGTCCAGACGGCGCCGGCCTACAGCATCGCGGTGACGCTCGGGTTCCTGGTGGCCGCCGTCGGCCTGCAATCGCCCGCCGCGCTGCTGCTCGGCTTCGTGCCCATCCTCTGCATGACCGTGGCGGAGCGTGAATTCGTGGCTCGTGAGCCCGACGCCGGGACGGTGTTCGTCTGGGTGGGGAAGTCCCTTGGGCCGCGGCTGGGCTGGATGGCCTCGTGGACTCTCCTGGCGGCGACGTTCATCGCGCTCGCGAACCTGGCCAACATTACGGGGCGCTACTTCTTCCTCCTCGTCGGGGCGAACGGCGCCGCCGGGACACAGTGGGCGACGATTCTGGTTGGATGCGCCTGGCTCGCCGTGTGCGTCTATCTCGGCGTGCGGGGGCTCGAGATCTCGTCACGAACACAGATCCTGCTCCTGGCCCTCGGTCTCGGGGTCCTCGTCCTCTTCACGGGGGTGGCGATCGTCAAGCTCATCGCGGGGACGGCCGGGCCGCAGTCGATCGCCTTCTCGCTCGACTGGCTGAACCCCGGCTCGATCTCGGGGAGCGGCGCCCTGTCGAGTGGGCTGCTCCTGGCGATCTTCTTCTATTGGGGCTGGGACGGCCCGGCGGCGATCGTGGAGGAGAGCCGAGGCGGGATTCACACGCCCCGCCTCGCGCTTGCCCTCTCGGCCGCCGCGCTGCTCGGCTGCTACCTGGTCATCGCCATCGTGATCCAGGCCTACGCCGGTGTCGGAACCCACGGCATCGGCCTCGGCAACACGAGCAACAGCGGCGACGTCCTGGCGGTCGTGGGCGACAAGGTCCTGGGGTCGGGGCTCGGGCACCTGATGAAGCTCGCGGTCATGCTGTCGGCCGCGGCGGCCCTGACGGCGTCGGTCGTGCCGACGGCTCGCTCGATGCTCTCGATGGGGGTCTACCGCGCGCTGCCGGAGCCGTTCGCTCGCGTCAGCGCGCGGAGCGGGTCGCCGGTCGTGGCGACGATCGCCGTGGGCCTGGCCTCGGGAGCGGTCCTGGTCGTCCTCGCGCTCATCTCCAACAACGTCCTCGGCGACTCGATCTCCGCCATCGTGCTGATGATCGCCTTCTACTACACGCTGCTCGGTCTCGGCTGCCTGTGGTACTTCCGCCACGAGGTTCTCCGCAGCTCAGGCGAACTGGTGGCCAAGGGCATCCTCCCGGCGATCGGAACCGGGATCCTTGGCTGGGCCCTGGTCCGGAACCTCAAGGACACCTACGACAAGCACTACGGCCTCACCTCGCTGTTCGGCATCGGCGGCGTGTTCGTCATCGGGGTGGCGACGCTCCTCCTCGGGATTGTCCTCATGCTGCTCTGGAACGCCCGCTCGCGCGAGTTCTTCCGCGGCGAGACCTTCACCGCCGACTGGGCCGAGGCCCACGCCCCCGACCTGGTGAGGGATTGAGCGGGCGTTCCGCGCGCGCTGCCTGTGATCGGCAGGCATGGAGCATGCGGTGGGAGCGCGGGGTCCCCTCGCTCTCACAACACAGCGCTCCACCCGCGAATGCTGGGCGACGCCTGGCGCGAGGTCATCGCTGCGTTCCGCGCGATACCCAGCCGACGTCGCAACAGATCGCCATCAGCTCAATGCGGCTGTGATCGAGCTCGCGCACCGTTTCGACGATTGGCTTGCCGCGATCGGCTTCCGGTACGAGCGCCTGAACAACGGCCGCCTGCACATTCCACGAATACGAGCACGAGGACTGGGTGGCGCTATGGGGCGGATACGGCCCACGTCCCCCCGGCTCCTACGCCTCCGCCCGCTGTGGTGTCATCTCGGAAGAGAAGGCCTACTCCGTACGCGCTGGCGCCGGGTTTGTTGTCCGCGGTATCAAATATGAGCGTACTTACGTTGTTCCCCGCGCTCGATTCGTAGATGCAGAGGTTCCCGGGGGCTGCGGCGGGTGCGGCGGGAGAACCGGGGCACGCCGCGGTAGGCGGGCTTCCTCTCGTGAGGTAGTTGGCGGTGGGTGCCGAGGCCAACGGGATCGGAAATGAGATCTGCGTGGACGCAAGCGTTGGAAGGCTGGAGGCATACGCGCTCGCATAGTAAGTGCCGGTCTCGGTTCTTCCGCTGGGAAGCGTGCTCAGCAACGGACCTGCGGGACCGGTCGAGCCGACGGGGCCGCCCGGCCCAGCGGGACCCAGGGGGCCGGGGCCACCCGAGGGCCCGCGCTCTCCCCTCGCGTTCCAACTCAGCTTTCGGTCCTGACGCCGGCAATGCCGCGCCTGGTAGAGCCCGCCACCGCGCCGGTGAACGCACACCTTGATCGTCCCGCCGGCGGTTCCCGCGTACCCGCCGGCCGTCGCGGCGATGACCAGCGCCGTAATGCCGGCCACGGCTCCCGCCCTTCGACCTGCTCGCAGTATCTGTGTCATCAGTCACCCCTTTCGTCATTGTGCGCACCAGTCCTGAGGGCCTCACCGGGGCCTGGTGTCGAACCTGGTCACGGAATGATGGCCGTAAACGGCAGGCCTGTTAGGGATCCCGACGCGGCCACGCCACCCCTTCATTCCAAGCGAGATGAGCACGACGGCATTGGACGAGGGGACACTTTGGTCCAGCCTCCCTTTCGGTTCCGAAATCCGTTTCCCAACGTCCCACCGAGCGCCTGCGGGTCGCATTGTCACTTGCCCTCAAGACGATGTCCGAGACTGAGCTCGATCTGCACTGCGTCATCGGCCATGCGAAAGGCTCGCCCGAGCCGCCGGCTTGTGGATCCGCACTCCGCTGCGAGTGGCCATTTGTTCTACGCGTTCACATAAACATTCCGATTTCGAAGCCATCGGTCGAAGATTGCGTCACCAGTCTGCTGGCCTGTGTTGTCAGTAGAGGAACTTCGTACTGGGAAAGACGGATGTCACGGACGGTGATCCCGGGTACAGGTCTCGACACGGGACCCAGTCGGTCGATGATCTCAGGTCGGCAGGGCCTCTACTCAGCGGTCCTGGTGACCGGCGGGGTGCTGGCCGGGCCGCTGGCGGTGTCCTGGCTGCTGGTCGCCAACGGCGCCGTCACTTCCCTGTGGGTCTCGGTCGCGCTCGGGAGTGCGATGAGTGTTGCCGTCAGCCATCTGGCGGGGCTCTGGTGGGAGCGCAATCGCCAGTCCCGCGACCTTCTGTTCTCCGATCTGCTGCTCTGGGGTTGGGTACGCCGGCGTTTGATGCAGCGCCGCCTCGCCAACGCTGCTCGGCTCTTTCCGGCCGCGAGCAGTGCCAGGGCGCACGACGATTTGCATCTCGATGATCCACTCGCGCTCCTCCGCCAGCTGGCGGCAGATCTCGAGGCCACTGATCCTTACACGCATGGTCACTCCCGGCGGGTGGCGCGATACGCCTCGCTCATCGCCCGGGGGTTGGATCTATCGCCCGCGGAGGTCCGTCAGATCAGGCTGGCTGCTGCGCTGCATGACATCGGCAAGCTCCACACCCCGCGGGCGATCCTCGACAAGCCCGGGCGACTGACCGACGAAGAGTTCGCCGTGGTTAAGCAGCATCCGGGTGACGGCGCCGACATGATCCAGACGGTGATCGACGACCGTGAGCTCGTGGCGATCGTCCGTCACCATCACGAACGATTGGACGGAAAGGGATATCCGAGCGGGCTGGCCGCCGACGAGATCCCCCTCGGGGCCCGAATCATTGCCGTGGCCGACACCTTCGATGCGATCACATCCAGACGTTCCTACCGCCAGTCGCGCCCCCACAAGGCGGCTCTCGACATCATGCGAAGTGAGGCCGGCGCTCAGCTTGACCCCGACGCAGTGAGAGCGTTTCGCAGCGCATATTTCGGCCGTCGCAGGTTATGGATCCCCGCTGCAGCGGTCAACGCCGCCGGGCGGCTGTTGGCGGGGACGGCAGCGCACGTGGCGGATACCGCGGCGATCGCCGCCGGGGCGGCGGTCGCCGCAACGCCACTCATCGTCCCGGTGGTTCACGGAACCACTCCCAGCTCGAAGCTGACCGCGCGGCTGGCGTCAAGCGTCAGTCTGAGGACCAGCGCCGCGTCGCCCATCATCGGCGGGGCCCGCGTCCGGGTCCGCGCCAGCGTCCGGTCCAATCGCGGCGCCGGTGGTAACCGGGGCCAGACCCATTCCGTCAGGCTGACATCACTCGCTGGACACGGGCACAAACTCGTCCCCACCGCCCCGCGCACCCCCGGCGCGCCGATCGGCGCTGGCAGCGCGACGCCCGGCTCGGCCGGCTCGGCCGGCTCGGCCGGCTCGCCCGGTACAGCCGGCGGCCCGAGCGGCAACCCACCGGCTTCCCCCTCCCCCGGCCCAGACCGCGGCTCGGGCCCAGTGCGTACCGTGACCGTGGGTGGCACGACGACGACCATCGCTCCTCGCGGGTCGACGGTCAGTACGACCGCGCCGGGAACCCCCCCGAGTACCGTTTCGGTCACGACATCACCTGGATCCATTAGCGCATCTGGCAGTGCAGCAGGTGCAAGCGGCACGGTTACCGTCAAGTCCGGGCCTCCCGTCCCCCCGCTGCCCAGCCTGCCCACACCTCCGCTGCCGAGCCTGCCTACGCTCCCCGGCCTGCCCCACCCAGTGGGATAGGCAGCGCGCCGATCAAGCATGAGCAGCGCGGCACGCTCGACCAGACTCATCAACCGCGCGAGTCGCGCCTATCTCAGGCCATGGCCGCGCGCAGGATGATCCCCTGACGACCTGATCGGGTACCAGCGAAGCCACGGGGTGCTTGTGGGCAGGATGCTGGGTCCGTCGATGTCAATCGGGTCTGCGCGGCTCCGTTCGCTGAGCCGGGCCGGTCGATTGTCGGACCACAAGCTGATCGGCGATGAGGTAATGGGCCCGGTACCGGAGAGAAGCGCGACTCGCGAACGTCCGGCTGAGACCACTTCCACGCTGCTGCGTACATTTGCGGCGGCGCGGGGTGTGGTGGCGGCACCGCGGTTGCCGCGCGGGGCCGCCACATGCGCTTAGGCGGATTGGAGCACTTCGGAGCCGAATGGGTTGTCGATCACGATCAGCCAAGTGCCGTCGGCTTGGCGACGGGTGAGTTCAGCGCCGCGGAACTCCATGTTCACGACGGAGCCGTCGGGCGCGGTCGCTTCGGCGCGCCAGTGGCTGCTGCTGACGGCAAGGTCACCGGATACCACCGAGTGGGAGGAGAGGATCTCCATGTTCGGCTTCATCGCCAAAAGCCGCTCGATGTGGTCGCGGATAGGCTCGGTGCCGATCGTGCGCTCGCCGTTCAGTTCGCGGATCGTTGCGTCCGGCTCGTACAGGGCGACCAGTGCGTCGATGTCGCCGTCCTCGCAGGCCGCAACGAACTTGGCGTGCAACGTGTCGGGGCTGGTTGGGTTAGCGAACACTGCGTACTGTGCCATCGGTTCCTCCGTAGGTCGGTTGGATCGCCGAGTCTGCGGCCGCGACGGACGACCGTAAATACCCATAACTAGGTATTTGGCGCGGCGGAGGCCCGGGCGTACGATCAGGCTCCATTGAGGGTGGGATCGCACACCAAGGGGGAGGTGGCCGACCGGGTAGCGCGCCTTTGCACGGCCGGGCTCGAGCGCGGCTCGTTGCAGCAGGAAGTGATGACAACGCTGCGGCGGGCGCTGCCCTGCGACGCATGGTGCATCGGGACTGTCGACCCAGCGACCCTGATGGTGACTGGAAGCGTTGGCGAGGGCTACCCGATGGAGGGCACGGGGCGCTTCTTTGAGATCGAGTACTCCGAGGAGAGCGCCAACAAGTTCGCCGATCTGGCGCGACGCAAGCCCCCGGCGGGGACTTTGGTATCGGCCACCGACGGTCAGATCGAAGACGACCCTTACTGGCGAGACATCTGTCAACCGGCAGGCCTGCGAGACGAGCTGCGGGCGGCTTTGCTGGTCGAGGACACCTGCTGGGGTTGCCTTTCGTTCGCCAGGGCCGCCAGCGGCAAGGACTTCACAGAGGACGATGTCGGCTACATCGCCATGCTCGGGCCGACGATCGCACTCGGGCTTCGAGCGTCGCTGGTCGTTGCAACCGAGTTGCTCGCTGATGCCACGTTCGGGCCAGGGTTACTCACGCTCGACGACGAGCTGCGGACGACGGCGACATCGCCGGCCGGACAACGCTGGCTGGCCGAGCTGCGCGAGAGCGAATCGGAGTGGATGGGCCCACTGCCGCAGTCGGTCTACGCGGTCGTCAACCGCCTGCGGAACCTCGAGCAACTTGACCGCCCGCTCGCCGATCTGATGCCGAGGGTTCGAGTGCGGCTTGGCAGCGGGCAGTGGCTCTCAGTGCAGGCGTCGCGACTGCACGGCGAAGTGGGTGAGCGGATCGCAGTGATCCTCGAACCGGCCAGCCAGCGCGAGATCGCGCCGCTAATCGTCAGCGCGTACGGGCTGACGCGCCGTGAGAGCGAAGTCGCTGGACTCATCCTCCAGGGCCTTTCGACCAAGGAGATCGCAGCCAGCCTAGTGATCTCGCCGGGGACGGTGAACGAGCACGTGAAGGCCATCTTCGCGAAGACCGGCGTCCACAGCCGGCGCGAACTCGTCGGGCGAGTCTACGACCAGCAATACCTCCCCCGCCTGAAGGCAGGGAACGCGATCTCTCCAAACGGCTGGTTTCGGGACACTCAGGGCTGACGCCTGCTCTTGGTGGGTGGCGTGTCTCGCCTGACGCCGGGTGAGACGCGCTCCGCGAGATCTAACCGACCCGGCCTGAAAACGTTCGTTATCGCGGATTGGTGCACGGCGGCGGTTGACGCGCCCTACCGCAGCGGCCATGCTGCTCGCAAACACGCCTTCAAGAGCGAGGAGCCCCATGCCGACCACAGGTACCGCCGACGCTCGCCGGAATACGCTGGTCGAGCGGCTGTTCGACAGCGCGCTGGGGGCACTGGACCTCTTCTGCATTTACGTCGGTGATCAGCTTGGTATGTACAAGGCACTGGCGAATGCGGGCCCTTCGACTTCCACTGAGTTGGCGAGCAACGTCGGTGTGCATGAGCGATACGCACGCGAGTGGCTCGAGCAGCAGACGATGGCCGGCATCCTCGAGACCCAGGATCCCAGCGCAACCGATAGCGAACGCCGGTACGCGCTGCCGGATGGCCACGACGAGGTGCTGCTAGACGCGGGCAGTCTCAACGGGATGGCGCCGATGGCGCAGATTGTTGTGGCCTGTGCGCTGCCGATTCACGCCGTGCTCGAGGCGTTCCGAACCGGTGACGGAGTCCCGTACGTCAACTATGGCGCTGACCTGCACGAGGGCCAGGCGCGGTTCACCCAACCGCTGTTCGACAATCTCCTTGCGACCGAATGGTTCCCGGCCGTGCCGGCCATCCACGACCGCCTTAATCGCGATCCCCCGGCGCGTGTGGCCGACGTCGCCTGCGGGCTCGGGCGGTCGAGCATCGCGATCGCCCGCGCTTATCCCAAGGTCACGGTCGACGGGACCGACGCCGACCAGGCCTCGATCGAGCGAGCTCTACAGCTGCTTCCCGGAAGCGGCGTCGAGGACCGCGTCGCGTTCCAGTGCCGGGACGCCGCTCACTTCGAGCTGTCAGATCGTTACGACCTGGTCACGATCTTCGAGGCGCTCCACGACATGTCCCGCCCATCGAAGCGCTGCGGACTGCGCGCGGCCTTCTCTCGGACGGAGGTCACATCCTCATCGCCGACGAGCGAACCGCCGAACGGTTCGCCCTCGACGCTGGAGACGTCGAGCGCCTCTACTACGGGTTCAGCGTTCTGCACTGCCTCCCCGTCGGGATGATCGGCGAGAACGCCGCCGGAACCGGAACCGTGATGCGCGAGGGCACCGTGCGCGGCTACGCAAAGCAGGCGGGCTTTGCGGATTTCGAGGTCGCTCCGATTGAGAACGACTTCTGGCGCTTTTACCTGCTGACGCCGTAACGGTGCAAGCGAGCCCGAGGGCGGACAATTGGGAACCTCCGCTGCGGTGCCAGCAAGCGACGTCGCCGTCCCCACTGATGCTCTCCCACGATCCGCCGGGGCGAGCGCGGGGTTAGATCCGCGTTGCGGTGAGCCAGGAGTAGGGACCGTCCGCGGGCTGGACGCTTTCGATGTGTAGGTTGGCTTGTGCCATGAGGTGGGTCCACGTCTCCTGGTCTCGGTCACCACCGCCATAGGCAACGAGGGCCTGAAGGTCGGCGAGCCCGCGGAGGGGCTCGGGGGGTCCGGGGGGGATGACCATCTCCAGGGCGAGCAGCCGGGAGCTGTCGTGCATCGATCGCTGGCACGCTGTCAGGAGCGCTACGCACTGTCGATCGTCGAAGCAGCGCAGCACGGTGGAGAACACGTACGCGTCAGCCTTCGCCGGGACGGCGGTTAGCGCGTCCCCAGCAACGCACTCGATCCGGTCGGCGACATCTTCGGGGATCGTCGTCCGTTCGATGACGGCCGGCAGCTCGAACAGGACTCCGCGGATGTCGGGGTATGCGCGCAGCAGGCAGGTCAGCAACACGCCGCTGCCGCCCCCGACGTCGACGACCGTGCTGAACGAGGAGAAGTCGTAGGCCGCGATCGCGTCCCGGAACGATTCGACCGTCGAGTCCTTCGCGGCGCCGTAGCTTGCGCTGACGTCGGGATGGCTTTCAAGGTAGCTGTGGAATGGCTCTCCGAAGGTGAGCTCGAAGCCACTGCGGCCAGTCATCACCGTGTCGTGCAGCCGGCTGAACGCGAGGTAGCCCTGCTCGAGGCAGCTCCAGCCGAGGATCATCGCGCGGGTGCCGTCGGGATCATCGCTGCGCAGACACTCGCCGAGCGCGGTAAGCGCGAAGCGACCGTCCTGGTCCTCGCAGAGGACACCCTCGCCGGCCAGTGCGCGCATCAGCCGGTGCAACGTCGGCGGATGGGCGCCGAGGTCTCGTGCCACGGAAGCGCTGTCTCGCGGACCGTCCGCGAGCGCGTCGCCGATGCCGATGCGGGCTGCGGCCGCTACCGCCTGTGAGAGACGGTACGCGCCGGCAAGTGTCCGCAGCCCGGCCGGGTCCCGCGAGCGCTCTGACCCAAGTCCGCTCAAAGGTCAACGTTCGGGTTGGCGCGGCCCGGACCGAGTCGTGCTGCTAGCAGCCACGGTCCTGCTCGCAAATGCTGGCGGGTATCACGTATCTCGCGGGGCCGAGGTCCAAAACCGGGACCCATCCGAACCGTTCGCTGCTCCTGAGGCGCCGACAGCGGGAAGCTGCTGCTCCCAGGTCCGCGGGTCGCTGATATCACCGTGAACGAACACCACCGGCTCGCCAGCGCCCCTCCTCACGGTAGGCGAACGAGGACCCTGAAACGGACACCGACTCAAAGGCAGCCGCCACGAGCCGAGTATGCCCGTGGCTCACGACGCGGTCAACTGCAATGCCCGCAACGCTCGCCAACCGAACACGATCCGAACAACCGATCTGTCACCACCATGCACGCTATCGCCGGCTGCTGAACGCGGGAGTGAGCAAACGGCGGCGTCTTGCAGACTGACGCGCTCAGCGCGCAGCGGCGGCCCCGCACCGCCAAAGGTGGGAGCGTTACCGCCGGCCGCGTGCCCAGAACGTCCGCGCCGAGAGCATGAACAGCCCCTGGGGGCTCCCGCGCCGCCGGAGCGGCTCGCCGCCGAGCGCCCGAGATGCTCGTCGCGGAAGCACAACAGGGCCCGCCGCCCGGGTCCAAGCGAGACCGATGGTGCTGCTGCGGACTGAGGTAGCGTACGGCCAACCAGACCAAACACACCTTGGCGCCTTCGGGAGTGCATCAATGCCCTACACCGTGGATTTCCACACTGTTTCGACCGTCGGTGTGGAGTCCTCGCCCGTCGCGGCCGCGCTCGCTGGTCTGCGGGCGCACGAGGCTCGCTACTTCAAGAACAAGTACGACCACGTCTTCACGGTGGAGCCTGCCAGCAAGGCCAAGACGACCATCGACTGGGTGCATGGGATCCTCGAGGAAGAACGTGACATCGTCATCTCGTCTCGCCCTCTCGAGGCGACGGCCTTCCAGGTCGAGAACATCCGTATCGCCTACGTCTTCTACGAGAGCGGTCTGTCGATCAATGTGATGTACACCGTCGACGACCCCGACAAGCGGGCGGTGGGGTTCAAGCTCTCCGAAGGGATGGAAGTTCCCGTGGAGCTCGCCTCGCGGTTCAAGTTCGCGAGGCAGAAGTCGAAGCTGGCCGGGACGATTCGCGGTTCCTACTTCGCGTTCAAGAACGAGTACTGACCCCCTGGGTCGGTTCCGCGGGCGAAGGTTGAGCGAACGTCGTCGGGGCGTCCCGTCCGCGTCCTTGATGGGTTGCACCGCTTCGTCCTTTCCCAACGCAGCCTTATCAGAACGACCGCGTGGGCGACGCGGCAAACCGTCCGGCTGCCCGGAGCCGCTGCCGCCGCTCGCACGGCGATCCTATGCCGACGGCTGCCCACGGGTCAATGGCTGCGCCGCCGGACGCAGTTCAGCTGGTCGGTGACCCCGTGCGCCGGGTTCGCCCAGGGCAATTGATCGCGGCCCACCGAACGGGCGCTTGCCGAGCAAGACGGGGGCGTTGGCGGCGCGATCTCGCTGGCGCTCGCTTGGCGCGATGCGAGCGTCAACCGGGTTGCGTTGCGGACGCGCGTGGAATACTTTGTGCGTTCTGTAGCGAATGTTGGCCGAGGGGGTCACGTTGCCCGAATCAGATCCTTATACCGGGAAGGCCCAGGGACAGCTACCGACGGTTCATCAAGTCATGGCCCGCGTGCAGCGCCTGTGCGAGACGCCCAGGCCCGAAGGCGGATATCCGCTCGCGAGTTACGTCGAGGCCTATCTCCTCGGCGACATTACGGCCATCACAGCCGCCGCGATACGTTCCGAGGGCCTGCTGAAGCGGTAGCGCCGAGGGCCTGCCAGCCGTTGCTGCCCTGGCGTCTCTGGGGCCGCGAGAGTTATCGGTGAGACTCTGCAGCCGTCGCTTTCGCGTCTCCTTGGTCGCAACTGGGCAGTCTCGGGCAGCCTGCCCCTTACCGCCGCAGGCAGGCAATCTGGCGAGGCGGAATTTCAGAACGGATCCCCTAGCGGCCACGAGATCCTTGGGTGGTCCTAGCCCGCACTGATCCGAGGTCGGGTATTCAGCGCCTGGTCTCGTACCTGGTCAGGAGCACGCCGTCGGGAAACGTCCGGGTCTCCACCAGGTTCAGGTTCACCCAGTTGTCCAGGGCCGTGAAGAACGGTGTGCCGCCGCCCACCAGGACCGGGTGGGTGACGATCGCGTACTCGTCGATCAGCCCGGCCCGCATGGCCGCCGCGGCGAGGGTGGCGCCGCCGACGTCCATGGGACCGCCATCCTCAGTCTTGAGCCGGGTGATCTCCGTGACAGCGTCGCCGGTGACCAGGCGGGCGTTCCAGTCGACCGCGCTGGTCGTCGAGGAGAACACCACCTTCGGCATGTCCCGCCAGCGGCGGGCGAACTCGATCTGCGCCGGGGTGGCGCCAGGCTGCTGGTCGGCGGTCGGCCAGTGGGAGCTCATCGTCTCCCACAGTTTGCGCCCGTACAGCGCCAGCCCCGTCGCCCCCACCCGGTCAGACCACCACTGGAACAGCTCGTCGCTCGGCACGCTCCAGCCGAGGTCGTCGCCGGGCGCGGCGATGTAGCCGTCCAGGCTCAGGTTCATGCCAAAGGTCAGTTTTCGCATGCCGTCAGCCTTCCTTGAGTCGGTAATCGGCGTACAGAGCAGCATGGCGCGGAAAGATCATCGGTCAGGCCGCACCGAGGGCCGGTTTGACCACCGCGCCAAGCGGATGCTGCGTACGGAAGGGAACGCTAACTGCGACGCAGCAGGTCTCGCTAAGCAACGTCTGACATCAGCTTCTCGAGTGGGCTGAGATGTCCGCCATGCCTCTCTTCAGGGCGCATTGCGAAGCAACCGGCTACGTTGATCCGCCGGCGTTTGCGCACTTGCCGCACGTCGAATGGGAAGGCGGCGGTGGAGGACCACGTTTGACGCGCTACGACTTTCTCGTGAAGGCGCTGACGGGACTGAACAAACGCGGCGTGACTGGGTCTCGATCGCTACCCGATGCGATCTGAGCGAGCTTGACCAGACGCTGCTCGAGTCGCTGCTTGAGTGCGCCGAATCAAACTCGATCGTTACGGAGAATCAGCAGCCGGAGGCGACCGGCAGGTCGTGGAGGCGGCCTATCTAGAGCTTGAGCGGCGAGGTCGCGCCGCGGTGTCTGGCCGGAGCTAATAGCCTCGCCCGAGTGGTCCGTTGGGACCCAGTGGCCGGTTGGGTCCGAGCGGTCCCTTGGGCCCAAGGTCGGCGCAACTTGATGGGAGGGCGGGGAGGTGGCCTGGTCCGAGGGGTCCATGCGGGCCGAGCGGTCCGTTGGGACCGAGGGGTCCATTAGGACCCAGGGGACCAGAAGCACACGAACCGGATTTCGACGGCGTGGCCGCACGAGGCGAGGGGGGGTGTGAGAGCCCCCATTGTGCGACGGACGGATCTGTGACGGCTGAGTCCGCGACGGCTGCGACTGAGACGGTTGAGTTTGAGCCGTCTGTGACGGCTGCGGCCGAGCTGGTCGCGTTTGATCGGTCTGCGACGGCTGCCCCTGAGACCCATGCACCGCGCGCATCGAGCCGGACCCGTGGCTGAGCACCACGATCAGTAGGGCAGCAGCCGCGCCGGTCGCGAGCAGGCCCAGAACCACCGCCGCGTGCGTAAGACGTCTCTGCGTGAACACGTCTCTCTAGGCTGCCGGTGATACCGGCCCGAGAACCTGTCCCGCTGGACCGTGTTCCCTGACCGACGAGTCGATGGGCGGCCCGCGCCCCGCTCAACGCCGCGACGCTGTTTGAGTGCGCGGCGAACGCCACCCAGCGCCTCGCAGGATTGACAACACAGAGATCGTCCACGCCGTCCATGAACGCCCAGCGCCGATGATCCCCGGCAGCGCCAGGGCTTCGCTGATGCGCAGCCCAGCGCGCCAGAGAGCGATGATCAGGCTGCGTAGCCGCCCCGCGTCGTGGTCGTCGCCGGCGGCGTGCATCACGGCGATGATCTCCTCGACCGCTGGCGGGTCTGCCCGGTAGCGTTGGCCCTTGTTGCGCGGTGGTCGGCCTTGGTGAAAGCTGGACAGGATGGCGGGCGACCGACGTCGCCCACGGGCGTCCAGCTGCACGATGGATGCCATACGTCCTCCCTCGGACGATGGTTGACCCACACTCACTGGGAGCCTGCGCCCGCGGCCGTTGAACGCACTCCTCTCACTCAACGTGTTTGTCGCTGGAGTGTCCCTTCCGTCGTCCTCAGTCCAATAGTGTTCGCTTGTGACCGAGTACGTCTTGACGGCGGACCCCAGCGAGGCTGAGCGGCGGCGGATGGCGCTTCTGTTCGCTTACCACGGGCAGCTGACTCTCGAGGTGCTCGAGGCAGCCGAGGTGTCCTGCGGTTGGCGGTGCCTAGAGGTCGGGGCGGGCGGTGGCGATATCACTCGCTGGCTGGCGAGGAGGGTGACGCCTGGCGGTTCGGTTGTCGCGGTCGACCTCGAGACGCACTGGATCGAGCCGCTCGCGAGCGAGGTGGTCGAAGTTCGCCGCGGCGACTTCGGGGAGCTCAACTTGGGGGAGACGGGTTTTGACCTTGTCGTCGCCCAGATGCTGCTCTTGCACCTGCCGAGTCCCGCCGACGCCTGCCGGCGGTTCGTTGAGCTCTGCGCGCCGGCTGGCCAGATCGTGGTCCACGACACCGATTTCACCTCGCTGGCGCTCGCCGATGCCACGGCGTCTGAAGCAGCCGGGCTCGCGGTCATGCCAGACGTCATGCGCGCTGCAGGCATCGACCTATCGCTGGGGCCCAAGGTTGGCGCCTTGCTGAAGGCTGCCGGCGCGACGATCGAGCAGGTCGAGACCCGGCCGAGCGCGACCCTGGGCGACCGGCGCGTCGCGGCCGAGATCACCGCGATCACGATCGAGCGGTTCCGCGACCGCACTGTCGTCCCGGCCGAGGCGATCGACGCAGCGATCGCCGCCCTCAGAGACCCCGAAAGGCAGCTGACCGGTCCGACCCGATGGGTCGTCCGCGCGCGCGCCCGCATAGACGCAGCAGGCCCAGCAGAGACATACCGCAATAGCCATCCGGCCGTCGTCGTGCGCGTCCCGGATCCCGCACCCAATCTGGCCTCTCGCCCGATTCGGGGTTGAGGCGCGTCCCACCCCGAAGGGAGGGCTCTGGGCCGCAGCGGACGAGTGCGTCGTACCAACCTCGAGGGCTTCCTCAGATCCGGGCGAGGCGAGGCGCGAAGCAGCGCATTGGGCGGCCGGGACCGGAGGCTATGACCGATAGGACGACCAGACTCCTGGCTACGACATCGTCGTTCAGGCTCAGGTCGGCCGCCGTCCAACGTGGTTGCGAGCGGACGCGCCGGGCGGATGCGCCGTGCACTCTCGCACGGCATCAAGGCGGCGCCGTGCCATCTCTCGGGCGCCGAGATCCGGACGCCCACAGCGGATGCGGCGGGAATTGGCGAGACGGGAGTAGCGGTGCGATTGTGGTTCACCGCCGAGCGGTGCGATTGTGGTTCACCGCCGAGGACGGATGGACGATCACGACTCTGGACGGCAGCTACGCGGCCCATCCCGAGCACACCATCCCGAGCACACCATCATCATCACCACCGGCGCTCCACTTGTCCTTACCGCCTAGGCGCGCTCACCACGCCGAAGTCAGACTTCTGGTCCCACGAATTTTCAGCAGTCTCCTGGAGCCACGCGATGCGTACTACTGCATAGGTAGCCAGCAACCGCCGAGCCACGGCAAGGTGAGCGCTACCGCGTGAATCCGTTTGCCGGGCGGGCGGCCACCAAACACGGCGTTTACCAGGCTGGCGCGGCTCCACCGGCACGATCGCTTCAGGTGCCGGCTGGGCCGAGCTCACGAGGCATTGGGGCGCTTCACGGTCGCCCGGTTCTGATCGAGCTATTCGCCGCGGCCTTGCTTATCGCTCGGTCGGTGTCGCCCGGCCGAGGCCCCACGCGTACGCACCACGCCGACGGCAATTGCGATCGCCACAAGCGCGATCGTGACGAGCAATGCGTAGTGCGAGATTGCCTTAGCGACCTGGACCGCGGGGTGCCCGACCGCGTACCCGAGGCCGACGATCAGGCCGATCCACGAGATCATCCCGAAGAGGTCAAACACCATGAAACGGCGGAGGCTCATCCCCGTCCAACCCGCGGCCGCGTAGATGAACGCCGACGGAACCGGAAGGTAGGGCGCCAACGCGACCGCGAGCCCACCGAAGCGCTCCAGGTGAGCGCCGGAGCGCTGCGCCCACTTCTCCGCCTTGGCGTGGCCACCACCCAGCGTGGCCGCCGCCTTGGGACCCCACAACCGCCCCGCCCACCAGAAGAACGGCGTGGCGAACAGCAGCGTCGGAAGGGGAGCGAGGATGGCGAGCACGAGCGATGCCTCGCCCACTCGGGCAAACGCGCCACCGGATGCCATCGCTGACGTCGATCCGCGCAGCGCCTCAAGCAGCACGGGATCGGTCCCAAGCAGGGAGGGCGTGACGGGTAGGAGCGCGAGACCCAGAACGGTCTTGCCCGCGATGGCCGCGACGCAGACGATCTCGGCGCGACGCCGCCCAGCGCCGGCGCGCGGGACCTCGTCACCCGGCGGGACGGTCGTCATCATCTCCCCATTGTCGCCGCACCATCCCGCAGCGCTCCTGCGCCGACAGGGACAGTCCGCCGAACGGCCCCAACAAGGCATGAACAGAACGGACGCTTCAACAACCAGTCTGCGACCTGGCGAGGTCCCCGGCTGCCTTGGTGAAAGCTAAACAGGATGGCGGCCGACCGGCGTCGCCCGCACGCGTCCGGCTGCACGGTGGATGGCATGCGTCTCCCTCGGACAATGGTTGACCCACCCATCGTCTCGCCGGCCAGGCACTGAGTGGGCTTGCTAGTGCTCCCCGCGCGTTGCGACCACCATGTCAAATCTGAGCTGGTGACCAGCGCCGCTCTGCATATGCACCACGCGCTGTGGGGTCAGACCCGTCGACTCGCCGCCCCCACCGGTTAGTGACCGTCTGACGCCCGCGCCGTCACGCCGGAGGTCGCAGGTTCAAATCTGGTCCGTCGTCCGGGGAGGCGGCCGGCCGGAGGGTGCACCTCTGGAGCCACTCACGACGAACTGTTTTGCGTGTCCCCGCGCCAAGCACCGGTCTCGGTCCCGCGGGACTCGATCAACTCCTTGAACCGCTGCAGGTCACCCTGAACGCGACGGTCGGGAACGCCCAGCGCATCGCCGAGCTTCTCTTTGATTCCCTCGGGCACAAAGTCCATCTGCACCATCAGCTGCGAGCGGTGGTCATCAAGGCGGTGAAACGTCACCACGCCGGCATTGTCCTTGCCGTCGGTGTTGCGCCAGGCCACACGCTCGTCGGGACGCTGCTCGGTGATCTCCGCCGTCCACTCATGCCGTGTGCCGCCGAACTCCGCAACCCAATGAAGGTGGCCGTCATCCAGCTGGCGTACCTCGGTGACCCCATCCATGAACTTGGGAAACTCCTCGAACTGCGTCCACTGGTTGTAGGCCGTGCGCACCGGCACCTCGACCTCGATGGACTGCTCGATCATTGACATATATGCCTTTCACGTCGTGGCCGGAAACGACCCGGTGTAAGTTGGTACTGCCCCAGCAACCAAGGCCCAAACAGCAGGGCCCGCTGCGTGCCCCTGTGGGCGGCTCTCGGCGGTACGGTGACAATGCAGATCACCGTCAGCCCCAGCACCGTGCTTCCGGTCGCCGGCACGAACGTGCGCCCGTGGACCCGAATTGGGTTAGCCTGCGCCGGTGACCTCAATTCCCGGATTGGGCGGGTTGCTCGCGGTACCAGGTGGCGTGGCCGACGCACTGCAGACCTTGTCGCAGACGCGAGATCGCCTGAACGTCGTCGCGCGGTCGACCGCGGTGCTCCCGGGCATGAGCAAAGCCATTGAAACGGTGGCCGGCGACACCTCGGCCTTACCCGGGCTGAAGCGAGCGATGGCGAAGGTGGCCGACGCCACCCGACCACTTCCCGAGATGGCCGAGGCGACGTCCGTTTTGCCGAGGATGGACCAGCGCATGGCGGTCATCGAAGCGGCAATGCCGACGTTGGTGGAGGTACAAGAGCATCTCGCCGAACTGCCCGGCGCGATCCGGGAGATGACGGCGGTGCTCAAGGATCTCCACGCATCGATGGCCGAGCTGGATCAGAATGTCGCTGGGCTTGAGCGCTCGCTCGCTCCGCTTCACGGCTCAATGGCGACGCTCGATCGCTCTGTCGCCGCGCTGCAATCCTCAATCGAACCGCTGGCGCCATCGATGTCGCGACTGGACGGCGACGTCCTGACGCTGCACAACGCCGTCGAGCCGCTCGGGCGGCTCGCGAACCGGGTACCGGGCAGCAAGCGAGCCTAGACGGGGCAACACCGGCGAGCTCGCCTCAGCGATCGACTCGCAGCCGGTTTAGGTGAGCGTCCTCACGGGAGCAGTTCTCTCCGTGGATGTGTCGCGCTCGTCACCGGCGCGGCCAGCACGAGTGGGATGGGCTTCGCCGGGCCCCAGGCGCTGGTCCAAGACGGAGGGTGGCCAAGGACGAGTTGATCGCCGAACACCTACGCCGGTTCGATCCCGACATCCTGCCCGAGTGTTCGACTGCGCCGACCTGACGCCCCGCGAACGACTCCTCGCCGCCTTCGACATCCACCCGCCGCTGTGCCCGTTCATCGCAGCGGCCCTCGAAATCCCCGACCCGGGTCACCCGGCACGCGTATACGCCCGCGACTACAAGCAGGCCCTTGCCGCGCGGCTCACTGAAACCGCCCGCGAGGCCCGTGCCGCCAACCCCGAACCTCGGCGAGCAACTGGCGCTGCTCCTGGATGGCGCCTCGGCCCGCAGCCGAGTCCTCAACACCTCAACGCACCGCCGCCGCCATCGCAGCAGTCCTCATCGACACCACCATCCCCACGGCAGCGGTACCGGCCGGCGCAAGCGCTGTCGAGCAGCACGGCCAGGATGACGATGACGCCGGCCGGGGTGGCGCCCTACGTTCCGGCCGTGGCACGTCGCCGAGCACCCTGGCCAGGCCACATCCTTGACCGCATCACGGAGCAGATGTGATCGGAGAGCTTCATTGAGTCGAATAGCTGCGCGCAAAGATCGAAGCGTCGACTCGCGCAGGCGCAGCGGCCGGCGGCTGGCCAAGTTGGGCGCAGCTCGTGACCAGCTGAGCGCCGAGATCCGCAACGTCCTCGGTGATGTCGAGTTCAACCGCGCGACGCTTGACCGCGGGCAGGCTGAGGAGCTCATCGAGCGCGCCCAACGGCTCCTCGAGCGAGCTCACGAGCTGACCAACAACCATTAGGGTCGGCCAATGGGGCATCGGGTGCTCGGAACGATCTGGTCCGAGCACCCGATGGCCGGCCTTCTGGGCGCTGCACCTCCCCCCTCGAGGAGCGCTCAGCCGAGTTCTTGGGCGAGCCCTATGAGGAGTCCTTCGGGCCCGCGGATGTAGCAGAGCCGATACGCGTCTTCGTACTGGACCACTTCGCTGCTGACAAGCTCCGCGCCGTGCTCACGCAGCCGGGCGAGCGTCTCGTCGATGTCGTTCACGGCGAACATCACGCGTAGATAGCCCAGAGCGTTGACTGGGGCGTTCCGGTGATCGGCGACCGCAGGGGGCGTGAGAAATCGCGAGAGCTCGAGCCGGCTGTGGCCGTCCGGCGTGCGCATCATGGCGATCTCGACGCGCATGTCACGCAGTCCAGTGACGCGCTCTGCCCAGTCTCCTTCGATCGTGGCTTGGGCTTCGAGCTCGAGGCCGAGCTCGCGAAAGAACGCGATCGTCGCCGGTAGGTCGTCGACGACAATGCCCACGTTATCCATGCGTTGAACCGCCATGTGCCCAATCTAGCCGCCCGGCGGGAGCTTGCTGGCCGGGAGCAACGCAGAAGCGCTGGTGAGTGCTCTGGCCGCGTAACGCAGGAGGCACCTGGTCGTCATCAAGCGGGAGAGCGCCGGGAAGCTGTCGTCGGGCCGAGCAATGAGGTTCGCGGCACCCAACGGTCTTAGTAGAAAACAGCACGCGAGGAGAGGAGACGCCGTGTCCGCAACCGTTCTCTACATGTCCGTGTCCCTGGACGGATTCATCGCCGGCCCCAATGCAGGGCCTGGTAACGGGCTCGGCGACGCCGGGGAACGCCTGCACGAGTGGATGCACTGGAGGCGCGCCGATCCGGACTCGGGAGTCCCCGGCCGTCCGGCGGGCGTCAATGGCCAGCTTTTCGACGAGATCATGGCGACTGGTGCGATCGTCGCGGGCCGTGGGACCTTCGAGCCCGCGGACGGCTGGGGCGGCGACCATCACGACGGCGTGCCGATCTGGATCCTCAGCCGACGACCGCCCGGCATCGACGTGAGCCAGTGGCCGCTGGTCACCTATACAAACGACGTCAAGAGAGCGATGACCGAGGCCAAGCGCGCGGCGGGCGAGAAGAACGTGCTGGTCCACGGAGCCGCTACCGCCCAGCTCGCGCTCGCTGCCGGTCTCCTCGACGAGCTCGAGCTCCATCTAATCCCGGTGCTCTTCGGACAAGGACGCCGCATGTTCGACAACCTCGGGCCCGAGCACATCGAGCTACAACGCACCCGGATCATCGAGGGCGAGGACGGTGTTACCCACATGCACTACCGCGTCGAGCGGTGAACACAGGGTGGCCCCGCCTTCCCTTCCAGGGCGACCCGAGGCGTACCCAGCGCGCGATTGGCGCATCTCCGCCGGATCCTGCCGCGTACCCCCTAACCCGCGCAAGGACGACGCGCGGTGCTGCGGCGCGGGATGCTCGTGGGACGAGCGAAGCAGGACTGGGCCTGCGATTGTGGCGGGGGTGCTCGGCGGCGCTGGCTTCTGGTCGCGCGCGCCATTTCGCGGCTGGTTGCTGAAGGCCGGCGTGCAGCACATCGTGTACCACGCGCCGGCCACAGGCGGCTGAGGTCCTCAGCCGTGGGCTGCGATTGCCTCGTCGGCGGTCAGCTGCTGGATGATCGAGCCGGCGTCAAGCCAGACGTTCTCACGTGACATTGCGCCGTCCCTGAACTCCCAGAGGTGGAGCATCCGGAAGCTGATTCGCCGGCCGTGCCCCGGGATGCCCATGAACTCACCTGGGATCGTCCCGCGCCACTGGTGCTCAAACACACAGAAGTCCTCGCCGTACTTCGCATGGTTGACGTCCATCTCCTCGGTGTGGATGTTCGCCGTGAGGAACTCGTAGAACCGCTTTGCCGCTTCGGGGCCCTCCAGCGCCCCGAGCGGCGACCCGACGACATCGTGGATCACGTCGTCGGTGTACATCGCGACTGACCCGTCTGGGTCGCTCGCCTTCTCGGCGATCAGGTGCTCCTCGATCAGTCGGTCCATCTCCTCGCGCTTCAAGTTGACCCCCGTTTCGTTGGTTGTGCCTGGCCGGTCCGAGCGGCCTCGTTCCGGATTCGTAAGTCCTCGATCAAGGTTCTCATCGCCCATTGCAGGGCCGCGGCGATCTCCTCGCCTGACATTCCGTTCTCGTCGTGCATCGTCACCCAGGCGAGCATGTTGCTCAGGCACCCGAACACGCCCTCGGCCTGCCGGCGCTCACCTTCGGGGAGGTGCCTCGTGACCTCCCCGAGGGCGGTTTGGAGGTTCTCAAGGCGCCGACGGCGTCGCACCGAACGGACCGCGTTGCCGACTCGGGTCAGCGCCATCACCCGCACGAGCTCCGGGCGCTCGTCCCAGGTCGGGACGTTGATCGCCATCGCCCGTAAGACGCCTTCGAGCGTGTCCGGTAGCCCGGTCTCAGCGAGCCGGAACAGGTTGCTCCCGATCCATTCGCTGGCGCCCACCAGCAGATCGTCCCGGGTCGGGAAGTGACGATAGATCGTCCGGATCGAAACCCCTGAGGTCTTCGCGACAACGGGGATCGTCAGGTCGGTGGTGCCTCCCTGCTCGAGCAGTGCGACCGCCGACTTCAGGATCAGCTCGCGCGTGAGCGCGTTATGAAAGTCGCGTAGGCCTCGCGGAGGAGTCACGTCGCTGGCTTCCCCGGCCCGGTCGGCACTCGCTGCTGTTTGCGTCCCATTTTCCGGCATGTGGCATGAGCATGCCACTTAGGCATGAGCTTGTCAACTCGGCATCGAACGCCCGCTGCGGCGGACGGCGTCGCCCGCGGTCGTCGGGTCTGGCGCCGGGGGGGCACGAGTTCGGCGAGTACCGCAAGAACTGGAAGCTCTAGGCCCCGCTCCGTGTGCGGCGTCCGTTCGCGACCGACCTCGAGTCGGAGGCCGCCAGGGTCCGCGGAGGACGACAGGGCCGGTGCCGGCCGACGTCCGTGGTGTCGGCGGTCAGCGCGGTTCTGGCGGCCCTGTCGGGCACTTGATGCCGGCCATCCGGTCGGGCGTGCGCGCCCGACCAGATGGCGGGATCATCCTCAGGCCAGGTCGAAGCGATCCAGGTTCATGATCTTGTCCCAAGCGGCCACGAAGTCACGCACGAAGGGCGCCTGTGCATCATCGGTCCCGTACTCCTCGGCGACCGCCCGCAGTTGGGAGTTGGCACCGAAGACGAGGTCGACGGCCGTAGCCGTCCATTTGACCTCACCCGTGGCGCGATCACGTCCCTGGTAGGTGCGGGTCGAGGAGCCATTGGTCGAGGCGACCTGCCACTCCGTGTCCATGTCGAGCAGGTTGACGAAGAAGTCGTTCGTCAGCGTCGCGGGTCGATGGGTTAACACGCCGTGCTTGGACTGCTTGTAGTTGGCGTTCAGCGCGCGCATCCCGCCGACCAGAACCGCCATCTCAGGGGTGGTCAGGTTCAGCATGTTGGCCCGCTCGATCAGCAGCGTCTCCGGAGACAGCGTCTGGCCGCTCTGGATGTAGTTGCGAAATCCGTCGAACTTGGGCTCCAGCACGGCGAAGGACTCCACGTCGGTCTGCTCCTGCGAGGCATCCGTGCGCCCCGGCGTGAACGGCACCGTGACTGTCACCCCGGCGTCCGCAGCCGCCTTCTCGACCGCGGCGCATCCGCCGAGGACGATCACGTCCGCCAGCGACACCGGCTTACCGAAGCCCTGCTGGATCCGCTCCAGAGTCTCCAGCACGCTGGACAGCTGCTCGGGCTGGTTGACCTCCCAGTCCTTCTGCGGGGCCAGGCGAATCCGCGCCCCGTTGGCGCCGCCGCGCTTGTCCGTCCGACGGTGGCTGGCCGCTGCGGCCCAGGCGGTGCTGACCAGCTGGGAGACCGATAGACCCGAGGCCAGGATCTGCTCCTTGAGGGCCGCGATGTCAGCCTCGTCGATTAACTCGTGATCGACTGCCGGCACCGGGTCCTGCCACAGCTGCGGCTCGGGAACCCACGGCCCGAGATAGCGCGAGATCGGCCCCATGTCGCGGTGCAGCAGCTTGTACCACGCCTTGGCAAACGCCTCCGACAGCTCGTCGGGGTGCTCGTAGAAGCGCCGCGCGATCGGCTCATAGATCGGATCGACCTTCAACGCGAGGTCGGTCGTGAGCATCATCGGCGCGTGGCGCCTGCCCTCGACGTGCGCGTCGGGCACGGTGCCCTGCGCCTCGGGGTTCTTGGGTGTCCACTGCTTGGCCCCGGCGGGGCTCTCCGTCAGCTCCCAGTCGTACTCGAACAGGTTCTTGAGAAAGCCGTTATCCCATTTGATCGGCTCGGCGGTCCAGGCGCCCTCCAAGCCGCTGGTCAGCGCATCGGCACCCACGCCGCTTCCGCGACTGTTCTTCCAGCCCAGACCCTGCTGCTCGACCGGTGCTGCCTCAGGCTCGGCACCGATGTCGTCGGGCTTCGCGTTGCCGTGAGTCTTGCCGAACGTATGGCCGCCGATGATCAGCGCCGCGGTCTCCTCGTCGTTCATCGCCATGCGACCGAAGGTTTCCCGGATGTCCTTGGCGGCCGCCAGTGGATCGGGCTTGCCGTTGGGACCTTCGGGATTGACGTAGATGAGGCCCATCTGCACGGCGCCCAGCGGGCCACCGAGCTCGCGCTCGCCGCTGTAGCGCTCATCGCCAAGCCAGGTGTCCTCAGGGCCCCAGAACACCTCCTCGGGCTCAAAGATGTCCTCTCTTCCGAAGGCGAACCCGAACGTCTTGAATCCCATCGATTCCATCGCGCAGTTGCCGGCGAAGACGAGCAGGTCGGCCCAGGAGAGCGTCCGGCCGTACTTGCGCTTGATCGGCCACAGCAGCCGCCGAGCCTTATCCAGGCTCGCGTTGTCGGGCCAGCTGTTGAGGGGCGCAAAGCGCTGGGCGCCCTGGCCGCCGCCGCCCCGGCCATCGGCGATGCGGTAGGTGCCGGCCGAGTGCCAGCTCATGCGGATGAAGAGCGGGCCATAGTGGCCATAGTCAGACGGCCACCAGTCCTGCGAGGTGGTCATCAGCTCAAAGATGTCGCGCCGGAGCGCCTCGACGTCGAGTTTGGTGAATTCGTCGCGGTAGTTGAAGTCGTTGCCCAGGGGACTGGTGAGACCCTGGTGCTGGCGCAGAACCTGCAGGTTGGGCTGATCGGGCCACCAGTCCTGATTGGTCCGGGGGCGAGCCGCCGACGGGGTCGGAGCCGGGATGGCTGGATTCTCGGATTCGCTGACACTGTCGGTCACGTGGTTTCTCTCCCTATCTCTTGCTGATGGTTTGCCTGGACACACTCGGGACACCGGCCCCAGAAGGTGACCTCCGCCTCGTCGATGACAAAGCCCAGACCGTCAGACGGCTCCAGGCAGGGGGCTGAGCCGGCGACGCAGTCGACGTCGACCACGGCGCCGCAGCCCCGACAGACCAGGTGGTGGTGATTGTCCCCGGTCCGGGCTTCGTAGAGCGCGGCGCTGCCGGCCGGCTCGATCCGCCGAGCCAGCCCAGCGCGCACCAGCGCGCCCAGTGCGTCGTAGATGCCCTGCGTCGAGACCGCGCCCAGGCGCTCACGGACCAAGGCGGACACCTCGTCGGCGGGGCGGTGGCACTGCCGGATGCGCAAGACGTCCAGCACGGCGATGCGCTGGGCGGTGCACCGAAGTCCGGCCGCCCGGAGATCGCTCTCGCTCGTCGTCATGGGCTTGCGTAGATTAGCTCCAAGAACGGACGAGGTCCAGGATGCTTAACGACGTCACCCTCCCGGCCGCTGACAGGCGAAGGATCGCCGGCGCCGACACGGGGCGATTGACTGGCCTCCCACGCTCAAGTAGGGTCCGTCCCCGATCAAACTGGGGGGCTCGGCATGAGACGGGTGAGGCACGTGCTACTCGGCACGACGGCGGTGGGCATGATGGTCGCCGCGGTTGTTGCCGCACCGACGATCGCCAGGGCACCGCTCGCCCACGCTGCGGCGTGCATCAAAGTGACCAACCTGGAGGCGATCATCGACGACTCGGGCTCCATGGCGAGCACCGACCCGAACACCCTGCGCGTCAAGGGGTTGAAGCTGCTCATCAACACCTTGAGCCCAAGCACTTTCATGGGGGCGGTTGAGTTCGGCACCTCCGCCGACACCGTCTTCAAACCCGAGGCCATCGGGCCAAACGCAACCGCGATGGCTAAGGCGCTTGACCAGAGGGTCCAGGCGGACAATGGCAGCACCGACTACAACGCGGCCTTTGCTCAATCCGACGCTGACAACCCCAACGGGCAGGCACGGATCTTCCTCACCGATGGCGGCCACAACGCCGGTGACTACCTCAACGGACACCTCGTGCACACGGTTCCGACCTACGTGATCGGGTTCAGCCCGGGACTCGCGGCGCCCACCGACCAGCAGCGTCTACAGCAGATCGCGCACGACACCGGCGGCTTCTACATCCCGCTCACGGACTCGAGCCAGCTTCAGTCGGTGATGAACAACATCGGGGCGGCGTTGACCTGTCAGGCCGCGCCCAGCTCATTCACCGACCGCCTGGCCCAGGGTGCGAGCAGGACGCACAGCCTGACGCTTGCTTCCGGTACGCGGTCGGTCCAGATCGCACTTACGTGGTCGAGCCCGCTGGACCGCTTCACGCTGTCGAACCTCCAGCTCGTGGTCCACGGCAAGACCGTCGCAGTCGCGGCCCGGACCCCTCGTCGGCTGAAGGTCAAGAAGTCGGTTAGTCAGACCTTCACGCTGCTCAAAGTCTCAGGGCTCAAAGCCGGCAAACTGAAGTTCAAGGTCACGGCGACAAGGGTCGGGTCGGGCTTCGGTTCGACACTCGCCCGTGCGACCCTCACCACTCAGGTGAGCCAACGCCGCAGGTAGGGACGACACCGTGCGCCTCCGTCAGGCCCAGAACCAACCTTCCGGCAGCGCGGACTAGGGCGCGGCTGACGTCAGCGCCGGGGTGCGCGGCTCGTCGGCGGGACGCTCGACATCGCGCAGGGCGCGGGCCAGAAGCTCCAGCAGCGTGGCGCGCTCGTCGGTGTCCAGGGCCTGCAGCACCTGATTCTCGACCCCCTGCATTGCCTGCTTTGCATGCTCCAGGGCGTCACGGCCTGTGGTGGTGATGTAGACACGGTGGCGACGGCGATCCTCGGAATCGCGGCGCCGGACGAGATGCCCACGCTCCTCCAGTTCGTTGAGGAGGAGGACGACGTTCTTGGCATCCATGCACAGGGCGTCGACGAGCTCCTGCTGGGGGGTCTCGTCGTGATCGCCCAGGTAACTCAGAGCCATCAGGAGACGCAGGTCCATTCCCAAGAGCTCGGGGCTGCTGCGTCGCATCACCTGCTTTGCCAGCCGGGGCAACAGGAACATCGAGCTGGCACCACAACAACGATTCTCGGAGGAGTCCATAACGTCACGAGTATAGCGCAATCCAGGCATCGTACACAAGATAGATACGATATCCGAAAAGTAATTCGTACCTATGACATGGATCATTCATGCTAGCCTGGTCATCACATGCGACCCGAAAGGACTCAGATGAGCACCCCCAGCCCCGCAACTCTCAGCCCCAATCGGTGGGCAGTCCTCGCCCTCCTCGGAATTGCCCAGCTGATGGTCGTGCTCGACGCGACGATCGTGAACATCGCGCTGCCGTCGGCGCAGCGCGCCCTGCATTTCACCACCGACAACCGGCAGTGGGTGATCACCGCCTACGCGCTGGCCTTCGGCAGTCTTCTGCTTGTAGGCGGCAAGCTCGGCGATCTGTTCGGGCGCAAGTGGACTCTGATCGGCGGCCTCACCGGCTTCGCCGTGGCCTCTGCGATCGGCGGACTCTCGCAATCGTTCGGGATGCTCGTCGGGGCTCGGGCACTGCAGGGAGCGTTCGGAGCGATGCTCGCCCCTTCGGCGCTCGGCCTGCTGACCGTGACCTTCCAGGGCTCTCCCGACCGGCCCAAGGCATTTGGCATCTTCAGCGCGATCGCCGCTGGGGGCGCGTCGGTCGGGCTGCTGCTCGGCGGTGTGCTGACACAGGCCATCTCGTGGCGCTGGAGCCTGTACGTCAACCTGTTGATCGCCGTGCCGACCGCCATCTTGGCCTGGCGACTGCTGAACAACGAACGCCAGCCTGCGCGTCCGCGCATCGATCTGCCCGGCACCGTGCTTGCTTCGGGTGGCCTGTTCGCCCTCGTGTACGGCTTCTCCAACGCCGAGACGCACTCGTGGTCGGATCCGATCACAGTCGTGGCGCTCGCCGCGAGCGCTCTGCTGCTGACCGGCTTCGTCACGCTCGAGCGGCGCGTCGCGCATCCGCTTCTGCCCCTGCACATCATCTGGGATCGAGCCCGCGGAGGCGCCTACGCGACGATCGCCCTGGCCGGCTCGGCGGTGTTTGCCGTCTTCCTGTTTCTCACCTACTACCTGCAGCAGAACCTCGGCTACTCACCACTGAAGACGGGCCTGGCCTTCCTGCCCATGACCGCGATGATCGTCCTGACTTCGACAACGGTGCAGACCAAGATTCTGCACCGCACCGGAGCGAGGCCCCTGGTGATGGCGGGAATGACGCTTGGGGTAATCGCCATGCTCCTGTTCACGCAGTTGACTGCCAACGGTGCATACATCTCCCATGTCCTGCCCGCGCTGATGCTGACCGGAGTCGGAATGGGCTGCGTGTTCGCTCCCGCCTTCTCCACCGCGACGCTCGGGGTCAAGAACAGCGACGCCGGGATCGCCTCGGCAATGGTCAACACCTCCCAGCAGGTTGGAGGCTCGGTGGGGACCGCCCTGCTGAGCACGATCTTCGCCAGCGCGGCAGCCAGCTTCGCCTCCACCCATGCCCGGACCGCCGGGCTTGCTAGCGCGGCCTCGATCCACGGCTACACCACTGCCTTCGAATGGGCGGCGGGCCTGTTCGCCGTCGGGTTGCTGGTGGCGATTTTCGTCCTCCCGAAGGACGGTGCCGCCCGTGCTCGTGTCGCCCAGGCCGAAGCCAGCAGCGACCTCCAGCTCAGCCTGGAGACGACATGACCCGGACCACGCTTCCCCGAAATCGCCCTGCACAACACCGGCCGCGCTCAACGATCGGAGCTTCTGTGATGAGCAAGCAGTCCCGCACCCACAACCTCACCGGAGACTTCATCCCCGAGCCCGCCGTGCGCCGCGCCACCGTTCGCCGACGGAGGGCCGGGGCAGTAGCACCCCCTGTGGCGTCGGCTGCTCGCGGCACGGCGCGCCGCGCGACTCCGGGCGCGGCGAGCGCCGCGCGGGTCCTGCGCCGATGGTCGGTCGCTGAGCTCATCGCCCGCGCGGCCACCGTCCGCCGCCCGACCGCCTGACCACGGCGGCGCCGGTCTTGTTCAGGTCGTCCACGTTGTCAGCCACCGCAACCCCGCCGTGCTTAGCGGCATCCACCGCAGCCACCAGCCCTGCGGGCTCCGCACCGATGAGGCCGTGGCGCGAGGGGCCGGCGCAGTCGAGGCCGTGGCGCGAGGGATCGGGCCAGTCTCCCGCGCCGGCGCCGCTCGCGCGCCATGAGCTGCGGCGGCGGTTGCTCACGGTGCTGGTGCTCGCCATCTGTGTGGGGACCGTGCTGCTGGCGGTGCCCGACCTGCGTCCCGTGGTGCGGGAGATCGCTGACATGAACCCGGCACTCGTGGCCGCTGCGGTTGTCCTGGAGCTGGCTTCGTGCCTGAGCTTCGTGGTCATCTTCCGGCTGTTCTTCAGTCCCGTACCGAGCGCTATGGCGCGAGAAATGGCGTGGTCGCAGATGGGATCAGGGGCTCTTCTGCCCGGCGGCGGTGTCGGCTCGCTTGCCGCGGGCGGTTGGCTGCTTCACCTCGCCGGCATGCCGACCCGTCAGATCCTCCAGCGCTCGAGCGGCCTGTTCTTCCTCACCAGCGCGATCAATGTGATCGCGCTCGGCGTCGGCAGCCTCGTCCTGCTGCTGGGTATCGGAGGCGGCCCCCACGACGTGCTGCGCGCGGGAGTTCCGGCTGCGGCCGCCGTCACCGCGATCATCGTCGTGCTCGGTCTGGCGAATGTCACGCGCCGGGTCTCCAGGCGGCGCCCGGGAGCAGCCTGGCTTGATGACATCGGCGCCGGCGTTCCCGCCGCCCGACATGCGCTGCTGCGGCCCAGCTGGCGTCTGGGCGGGGCGATCGGCTACCTGGTGTTCGACATCGCCGTCCTGTGGGCGACGCTGGCCGCGGTCGGCCCGGCGCCGCCGGTGGCGGTGCTGGTGGTGGCCTACCTCGTGGGCTACCTCGTCAACGTGCTGCCCATCCCCGGTGGTATCGGCGTGCTGGACGCCGGGCTGGTGGGCGCGCTCGCGCTCTACGGGCTGCCGCTGGCGCACGCCGCGGCGGCGGTGCTCGTCTACCACGCGGTCGCGTTCTGGATCCCAACCCTCGGCGGGGTGCTGGCGTATGCGCGCCTGCGCCCGCGCCTTGCCGCCCAGGCTCAAGCACCGATCACCGCGGGCGCATAACCCCGAAGGTGACGACCGTGACGTCAGCTAACGCCCCCTAGAGGGACATCCCCGCCGCGCACGAA
>CAWJYE010000003.1:0-25401 GCA_963847055.1 uncultured Solirubrobacterales bacterium
ATGGACCGGCAGGCCAGTCCTAGGCCGGCAGCCATGCGCCTCAAACGCGCCCCGGGGCGTCAGGAGCCCGATCGACGAGGCACCTAACCGGCACGAGCATCCCGCTCGACATGCCGAAAAACCGGCTGCAGGTTGGGTCGGAAACTCCTCGGTAGCGGGCTGTGCTCCCCGCAAACCATTGCTGAGCGCTCGGTGCAGGTTCGGATCCACTGACGCCGCGCTGGCGAACCGGGGTGGGGCAGGTAATCCCGGGCCGAGCACGCGACCCGATGGAGCTGCTGCCGCTGTCGACCAGACCCGGGTACAACGGTCTGGTGGACGCAACCCGGACTTCGCGCCGAGCCTGGCTGATCTTCGGCCTCGGCGTCACGGCCTATTCCGTCGCGGTGTTCCAGCGCGCCTCGCTCGGGGTGGCTGGGGTGGCGGCTCAGCACCGCTTCCACGCCACGGCCTCGGTGCTGAGTCTGTTCAGCGTGCTGCAGCTCGCGGTCTACGCCGGCCTGCAAATTCCGGTGGGGGTCCTGCTCGATCGGGTCGGACCGCGGCGCCTGGTCGCGGGGGGTGCGCTGATCATGGGAGCCGGACAGTTTGTGCTCGCCACCGCGCACACGGTTCCGCTGGCCGTGCTCGGCCGGATAATGGTCGGTGCGGGCGACGCGATGACGTTCATCAGCGTCCTGCGCCTGGTGGCGGCATGGTTTCCGCCGCGGCGGGTCCCGGTGCTGACTCAGCTCACCGGGATCCTCGGCCAGTTCGGGCAGATCGTCGCTGCCTACCCGCTGGTCGCGCTGCTCCAGGGCGGCGGCTGGAGCACCTCCTTCCTCGTCGCGGCTGCGGCCGGGCTGGCGGTTGGGGTGAGCGCGACCCTGGCGCTGCGCGACACGCCGCCCGGCGCGCCGCCGGCGGCAGCGGCGGTGAGCGCCCGGGAGGCCATACGCCGCCTGGGCCACGCGTGGCGCGAGCACGGGACGCGGCTCGGCCTGTGGACGCACTTCGTGACCCAGTTCTCCGGAACGGTGTTCGCGCTTCTGTGGGGCTATCCGTTTCTGGTCCTGGGTGAGCACCGCAGCCCAGCGGAGGCGGGCGTGCTGATCACGTTGCTCGTGCTGGTGGCGATGGTGGTCGGTCCTGTGCTCGGCCATCTGGCGGGGCGGTGGCCCTACCGCCGCTCGATTCCCGTGTTGACAATCCTCGGGTCGACCGTCGTTATCTGGACGATCGTGCTGGCGTGGCCGGGACGAGCGCCACTCGCGCTACTCGTCGTGCTCGTCGTCGTGTTGGCGTCCAACGGGCCGGGATCGCTCATGGGCTTCGATTACGCCCGCACCGAGAACGAGGCTGAACGGATCGGCTCAGCCACCGGCATCGTCAACGTCGGCGGGTTCGTCGCCTCGCTGATGACGATCGCCCTGATCGGCATCGTCCTCAGCGCCCGCAGCAGCGGCGGCCCAACGAGCTACACGCTCGACGACTTCCGCCTCGCCTTCTGCGTCCAGTACCTGTTCTGGGGAGTAGGACTGATCGGCCTGCTGCGCACCCGCCGGCGCTTGCGTGCCGCGCGCGGGCTGGAGCTCGACCCGTTCCACCGGGCGGTGGCGAGGTTGTACCGGCGGCGTAGAGAAGAGCGGGCCGGGGAGAAGTGAGAGGCGGCTCGATCCACCTCGCGGCGTAGTAGGGTGCGCAACCCTTGTTCCGGTGCGTCGTCAGAACGCCGTTACTCGCCGCACTGCTCGCGCTGACGGTGGTCCCGACCGCGGCCGCGCAGGTACAGCCCTACGGCACAAGTGACTACGGCGGGTTCCGGAACGTGCTGCCGCCGGGGACGAACGGGCTCGACAACCTCGCGCAGCTCGCCCAGTTCAGAGCTACCGGTGCGCGTCCAGCGCATAGCTCTGATCAGCTCCCGATGTACTCGGGGCTGACCACCGCGGCCGGTTCGATCACGCCGGCGACGATCCCTAACTATTTCAAGGACGCCACGTTCGGAGTTCCGCCTGGCGACACGGCCAGCAGCGAGAGTCCGGAGGCCGGCGTCACGATCGTCCGCGACAAACGGTTCGGTGTGCCGCACATCTACGGCACCACGCGGTCGGCGCTGATGTTCGGAATCGGTTACGCAACGGCCGAGGATCGGTTGTTCTTCATCGACGTCCTTCGGCATTCCGGGCAGGGCGACCTTGCCGCATTTGCCGGCGGCGCCAACGTGGCGATGGACCAGAGCGTCTGGGCGAATGAGCCCTACACACAGCAGGACCTCCAGAACCAGGTGAGCTACGGCAAGTCGACTGAGCCTCAGGTCTTCGCCGACGCGACCAGCTACGTGAATGGAATCAACGCCTATATCTCGAAGGCCGAGCAGCCACTCAACTCGCTGACGATGTTGCCCGGCGAGTACGCCGCGATCGGGATGCCCGGGGGCCCGGCCAGGTTCTCGCTCGAGGATCTGGTGTCGATCGCGACTCTGGTCGGCGGCATCTTCGGCAAGGGCGGCGGTCACCAGCTCTCCAACGCGGTTCTCTACCAGAGCCTCCAGCGCCGGTTCGGCAATGAGCATTACGTGGTCAACGGATCCCCGCACGGTGATAAACGTCAAGCAACAGCGGACCGGCAAGTCCAAGCCGCGTCGCGGGCGGAAGCCGAAGGTCGTCGATCGATCGGGCTTGGCAACGTTCCTCAGCTTCAATGCCGCAAACGATCCCGAGGCGCCGACGACGGTCCACGGCCACAGGTTCAACTACCAAACGCTCCCGAAGCCGAGCAACGCGGTCAGCCGGACGATTGCGTTACCCGACCCTGGCAGCGTCCAGCCCGTCAACCACATGGTCGCCGGGGCCGCGCCACGGGCTCAGCTCCGTGGCGCCCGAGCAGCCGGCGCGCGCGCAACTGGCCTCGGTCTCGGAGCGCTTGCCAACGCGGGCCCGGGACTGCTCTCATTCCCCAGCGGGATGTCCAACGCGCTGCTGGTGAGCGCCAAGAACAGCGCGAGCGGGCATCCACTCGCAGTCATGGGTCCCCAGGTCTCCTACTTCGCGCCCCAGATCCTGATGGAGGAGGACATTCACGGACCCGGGATAGACGCCAACGGCGCGGCCTTCCCCGGAGTCAACCTGTATGTCGAGCTTGGCCACGGCCGGGACTATGCGTGGTCGGCGACCTCAGCGGGCCAAAACATCATCGACACGTTCGCGGTGCCGCTGTGCAACCCGGGCGGCGGACCACCGGCCCTCAGCTCCGGCTACTACCTGCTGCACGGCCAGTGCGTGCCGATGGAGACGCTGACCCGCCAGGAGTCCTGGCAGCCGAGCCTCGCGGATACGACGCCGGCCGGTTCGGTCACGTTTCAGACCCAGCGGACCGCCTACGGAATTGTGACGGATCGCGCCACGGTCAAGGGCAAGCCGGTGGCCTACACAAACCTTCGCTCGACCTACATGCACGAGCTCGACTCGGCGGCCGGCTTCGCCGCGTTCAATGACCCGGCGCAGATGCGCAATCCCCGAGCCTTCTTCAACGCGGCCAGCAAGATCGGCTACACGTTCAACTGGCTCTACACCGATGACAACCACATCGCTTACTTCAACTCGGGACTGAACCCGGTGCGCGCGGCGCACACCAATCCGCTGTTCCCGACCTGGTCTCAGTACGCGTGGCGCGGACTCAATCCCAGCGCGCAGACCACGCCGGCCAGCCTCACCGAGCGAGACGCGCCCCAGAGCGCGCATCCGCAGGTGATCGACCAGAACTACCTGACCAGCTGGAACAACAAGCAGGCTCCCGGTTACGGCAATGGTGCCACCGGACAGGAGTTCTCGTCGGTTTTTCGCTCGCAGCTGCTCGACAACAACCTCAACGCCTACCTGAAGCGAGACCACGGACAGCTGACGCTCGCTGATCTGATCAACGCGATGGGGGTCGCGGGGACGCAGGATCTCCGCGGCGTAGAGGTGCTGCCGTACGCGCTCCGGGTGATCGGCCATCCGAGCGACCCCACCCTCGCCAACGCCGTCAACACGCTTCAAGCTTGGGTTGCGAGCGGCGCGCACCGGATTAACCGCGCAGCTCCCGGGGCTTCAGGCAACTACGACCAGACCGACGCAGTCAGGATCATGGACGCGTGGTGGCCCCTTCTCGTTCGAGCTGAGTTCTCATCGGTGTTGGGCCCCACCCTCCTGGGCCAGGTGGAGTCCGAGTTTGCGATTAACGACCAGCCGGGACACGGCACCAGCGGCAACCACCTCGGCTCGGCCTGGGACGTCGGCTTCTACGGGATCGTCCAGAAGGACCTGCGGTCGGTCCTCAAGCAGCACGTCGCCGCACCGCTGAACCGGGTCTTCTGCGGCTCAGGGTCCCCGGCGCGCTGCCGTGCGGCGCTTGCGAGCTCCCTCGCCGCCGCCGTCGCGCAGACTTCGCAACAGGTGTATCCGGCCGACGGCGTCTGTGCGGCCGGGAATCAAATGTGCTCGGACTCAATCCAGTTCCGGGCCATCGGCGGGATCACGCAGCCCCTGATCGGATGGATCAACCGGCCAACCTTCCAGCAGGCCGACGAGATCCAGGGGCACGGTCCGCGATAGCTCCTGCGCGGCGCTGTCGCTGTCGCGGTCGCGGTCGCGGTCGCGGTCCTAGGTTGTCCCAAGGACGGGATCCGACGGAAGTCGAAGGCCGCGTCCCCGACACGAGCGCGTCGTGAACCGGTTGGATCTCGCGCGGCGCCCCGGCCAATCCTGACCGGAACCGCCTCTGTCGCTGGCGAAGAGTCGCCGCGGCTCGGGCGAAGCGCACACCCGGCTGCGGTAGCGAGCAGGGCATTGCGGGTACTGCTCCGGTTCATAGTGCTCTCTCCCGAAACACCCGAACGCGACGGCGCCGCGAAGCGCGCGACTTTCCATCAGATGGCATCCGACGCCGGTAGTGGGTGCCGCCGGCGCTGCACGAGGACCCCGCGCCACGACCGTCGACCTCGGCGCCGGCCGCCGGTGCTCTGAGGGACGATGCCCGATCGCACGCCCGAGGACATCTGGACCGAGAGTCTGGAGGAGGGGGAACGTCGACTTGACCGGAGATGGCCAGCGCTCATGGCAACGGGGTTTGCCGGGGGCGCCGACGTCATGCTTGGAATCGTCGCCGTGACCGTTTCGACCGCTGGGTTGTCCGCCGCGATGCCGGAGCCGACTGCGCACGTGCTCGCCTCGCTGCTGTTCGGGCTGGCCTTTGTGTTCATCACCTTGGGGAGGGCGGAGCTGTTCACCGAGAACTTCCTGATCCCCGTGGGGGTTGTGTTCGCCGATCGGGCCCCGGCGTTGAAGCTCTGGCGGATGTGGGGCACGACCCTCGTGCTCAACTTTGTCGGTCTGGCCGTGCTGGGAGCGCTCGTCTCAGTCGAGGGCGTTCTGCCTTCGGGCTCCCTGCATGCGGCGGGCGTCATCACCAACACGCTGAGCGACCGCTCGTTCATCGCCGCGCTCGTTAGCGCAATTGTCGCCGGGGTCGTGATGACCGCCTTCACGTGGGTCACGACAGCAGCCGAGAGCGGTACCGCGCGGATCCTTGCGGCACTCCTCGTCGGGTTTCTCCTGATCGCTCCAACGCTCAACCACGCCGTCGTCGGCTTCGGGGAGATGTTCCTCGGGCTGCTGGCTGGAACGACGCACGCAGGCTGGGTCGATCTCGTTCGCAACGTCTCGATCGCCATCCTCGGCAACCTGATCGGCGGAGTGGGGCTGGTGTTCAGCACGCGCCTCGCCCAGGTCAGCGGCGATCCGACCTCGGGCTCCGGCGGTCAGCGAGGCGTCTAACCCGGCCTGGGCTAAGAACGCAAAAGCTGGAGCTGGCGCTGCCGGCGCCTAAGGGTTATCACCGTCCGGGTCCGTGCCCTCCCGTTCACCACCGGACTGATCCCGCCCCTGGCCGGCCTCGGCCTCCTTGCCCGTCACCCGCTCGGCGTCGGAATGCTCAAGCGGAGCCGGATCCTGATCTGTCTGCTGCTTCTTTGTCTCCTCCACTGAGCTCCCTTGATCGCTGGTGAGGACTCACCTACCCCGAAACCGACTCCTCGGCACCTCAGGTGGACAGGCCGGGTCATCAGCTGGACTGACACCCGGTTCTGCGCGCCCGATGTGGGGACCTCGGTCGGCGTCCTCCGCGCTCCCAACAGCGACGTCCTGGTCGGCCCAGCACACGGCTCAACCGGGTTTCTCGGTCACTTTGACGCACTCAATCACGCCTAACGCGGCCAGTTTTGGGAGCGTAGAAGAGGCGTGTCACGACAGTCGCCGCAAATCCGAGGCCCGAGTGGGGGGTTTCGTCGCTAAGGACCCGCGGTGTTTGACAGCGTTCGATCGCGCCCACTCGTGAGCGACGGCAGCACGCTATGAATCAGCTCGAGCAGCGCACGGCTGAGCAGCGTGTGTACCTCGTCCCGCCCCACGCGGTTGTGAAACAGCCATTCGCGGGCGGCGGCGTCGGCCAGCCCGAGGTAGCTGCGGATCAGGAACCCGAGTTCCGGCGGCGCTGGCTCGCCGGCGCTGAGGTTCGGGACGATTCGCAGGACGATGGACTCACGCGCACCCTGGACCACCGCCTGCAGCGCGGGATCCTCGGGATAGCGGCCCGCCGCCCCGACCGCGAGCGCCAGTTCACGGAAATCGGCGACGAAGTCCAGCCACGCGTCGACGCCATCTGACACGACATCCTCGAGCGGTACGCCGGCGCGGGCCGGGGCGGGGGAGGGAGCGAATTCTGCGAGCGACTCGACGACCGCCGCGAACAGCTGCGCCTTGCCTCCGAAGTAGTGATGGACGAGCCCACGCGTCACCCCGGCCGCTCGCGCGACATCGGCGATCGAGACCGCGCTGTAGGGCGTCTCGCTGAACACGATTCGGGCGACGTCGATGATCTGGCGCCGGCGGCCCTCGGGGTCGAGGCGCGCGAGCGTGAGAGTACGTTCCGCGGGCATCTGAAGCGGATGGTACTTGTTTGACGCGGCGTCAACAAGCTGTTATACATGCCGCCAACAACGACGGGAACGGGCGGTTATGGGACAGGGAGCGGATCTACAGCGCCAGTCCGGCGCAGCTTGGCGTTTCCGCAGGATCGCCGCGGCACTGATCGCGGTGTGTGGGATGGGGCTAGCACCCGCGTCAGCCAGCGCCGCCACCCGGCCCTGCCTGCTCACGGTTGAACCTACGTCCGACCGCGAGAACATCATCTGGCCGGAGATCACCACGACGTACGAGTCGGGTGAGGTGCCGGTGCTGCCAGGTGGCTACACGGAGATTCGTGGGGAGTATCCGCACGCACGCTTCTTCTCTTTGCAGACCTCGGGACTCAACGGCAAGAACGTCAGCGGCTGGGCCGATTACCAGATCACTCCCGACGCCGGTTCGGTCAATCCCTTCGTCCCGGGCGCCAACCGCCAGGCGACCCACCGCGGGTACACGATGCGCGTCGTCGACGCGCCGGTGCCCGCTAGTGGTCCGGCGCCGAACACGCTGTACAGCACGAGCGCCGACGGCAGCGTACGAAGCGCGCCCCTGGCCGCTCTTGTCACCCTGCGCTACTACCTCCCGGATCAGCGGACCGGCCGGCTGGCTGGAGTGCCGGCGCCCACGATTACGCTGGTCACCGCGACCGGCCAGCGCATTCCCACGCCGACCTGCACCGACAACCTCGGCGACCCCGGCTACACGAGCACGATCGCCGCTACCGGTCCGCAGACGTCTGTGCTGCCCGGCACCGGACCCTTCCTCGCTCATCGTGTCCCGGTCTGGCGCAAGTTCGTCAACGCGGCGACCGGTCTGTTCGGCGCGCTGACCGACAACGACACTCTCAGTGACACGATCTACACGCCGCTGACCAAGGTCACCTACCAGCTGCCGGCCGGGTTCTTCGAAAACATCTACAACAAGTACGTCGCCACCACGATCTCGATGGACTTCGGGCAGGTGCTCACCTTCCGGGCGAAGCTGCCGACGACGCCGCGAACCTTCGAGGGTCAGCCACGCATGGGCAGCGGCCAGCTGCGCTTCTGGTCGATCTGCACGGGGGTCGTTGCCACCACGACGACGTACGACTGCCTGGTCGATAAGGACATTTCGATCGACCGCAACCGCGAGTTCACTCTCGCGATCTCCACCGCGGCGGCGCGGCCGGCGAATGCCACGGCGCGCTGCGGCGTCGCCTGGCTCCCTGCCGGGCCGCCCGGTCAGTCGGTCGTGATCCTGCGGAACATGCTGCCGTCATCTCAATTCGCTCAGGCGATCCAGAACGTCCAGGTCGGTCGGGAGCAGGCGGTGATGGGGCCCTACTACCCGGTCGGGCGCTACTACCCGACGACCACTGCGTTCGAGCGCCTGGGCTGCCATCCGCCGTCGACGGCGACAAGGCACCGCGCCAAGAAGAAGCCGGCCCGTAGGCGGAAGCGCAGGGCTCATCCGCACGCGCGCACGGGCTCCTGACGCTGACCCGCTCGAGCGCTCAACGCACCAGCGGATTTCCCAGGGGATAGGGCCGCCCGCCGGCGGCCGAGGACGCCGCCGTCGGGTCGGCAAGGTCGCCTCGCGAGGTGTTCGGTTCGGCGAGCTGGCTCGTCGTAATGATGTTGCGTACCAGATCAGAGGAGTCTCGATGCGCGCCGATGATGATCACGAAACCCCGCCCGTTCCCCGGCCGGGTAACAACTGAACCTACCTGCGGTAACACCTGAGCGTTTCTGGCCTCGTAGCGTGGTCGCTCGTCCGCCGGTCAATGGCGGTGCAGGCCTCCCCGAGAACCCAGGAGGAACGAGCGATCGTCCGGGATCGCCGGTGCCGATGATCCCCCGGCGGCCCGGGCCGTGAACCGGCGAGTTGCGCTTCGGACGTTCGTCTGGCGATGAGCGGCACCGCGGCTTAGTGTCGGCCGCCGATGTACCGGCCTTTGCGGTGCCGGCGTGGCGAACCAGCGCTGAGTTGCGGGTCCCGCCGGGCACGCCAGGACCGGTCGCGGAACGTCGCAGCTGCGGATGAGCCGGGGCTACTGGTCGGGCTCAACCGGTTCGCCGCGGCGTTCTTGCAGCCACTCGGCGAGCATGAACTCCACGCTCTCGACCAGCGCAAATACCAACGACGCGCCGAACGCGGCGCCAAACCAGGCCCACGCGCCAGTGAGCACCGCAGCGACCCCGCGGGCGGCTGCGATCGCGAGCACGATCGAGACGAACGCCAGCGCGGTCCCGAGCAGGATCACGTCATCTGAGCCCTTCTCGAGGGGGGCCTGAAACCCGCGACTGGCCACGCCTTCCACGCCACCGAACGCTACGACGGCGCCTAGCCCGAACACGATGAGATCACCGAAGCGCGGGGCACCGCGAGCGAGCTCAACGGCACCAAAGCTGGCCGTTATCGTCACCGAGTACCCGAACGCGGTCGCATTTCCGCTCAGCGATTGGCCGAGACCGCAGACCAACCTCGCGCGCAGGCCGCGAGGGTGCGCGGCGCGATCCGCGTCCGACGAGTCGTGATCGGGCATCCCGACCGGTTCGACGCCTGGGATCGAACTCCCCCCCGTCCGTCGCCCAAGTGAGCTGCCCGTCCACTCGCTTCTGTGCGGAGCTCGCCGACCACAATTGAACGCTGCTCCGTCGCCCAGTGGCATGAAAGCGATGCCGAGACGACCCACAGTCACGCAATCGCTATGCCACAGATGCGATGTCGGCCCGCCAGCAGTCGGTGTGAGCGCAACGGCGACGCTGCGATCACGCGGGTCGACTGTGGCTGCGCGATACAGTCCGCGCCTGCGAGGCAATGATGCGTTCGCATGAACCGAAGAGGTCACCTGTTCATGGCAATCCCGCGCCTCGCCAATCCTCGCACCGCGCACGCATCAATCGCGGCCGCGGCAGCCGTGGTGGCCGCGCTTACGGTCGCACCTGCCGCCAGCGCGACGTATCGAGGGGTCAACGGGCCGATTGCCTACCCGGACTCGATCAACAACCCCGACACAGGAAGAGCGACCCAAACCGAGATCAGCTCGATCCCGGGCAAGAGCGCGGTGAACTGCCCGGGGACCAATAACGACGGCTCGACCAGCTGTGAGATCGGGCGGTTCGGCTACTCGCCGGACGGCAAGCAGATCGTGGCGGCGCGGTCGCAGACCAGCGCGGCGCCCTCGGGACAGCTTGCCGTGCTCGACAGGAACGGCGGGAACGTCCGGATTCTCTCACCTCTCACCTCTGACGACGAGCAGCCGGCGTTCCTGCCCGGCGGGCAGATGATCGTGTTCGCCGGCAACGCCAACAACAGGACCAACCTCTACGAGGTCGCCACCGACGGCACCGGCCTGAAGCAGCTGACGATGACGGGGGGCTCGTGGCCCGCACCGTGCGCCAATCGCACGATCGCGTTCATCAACCACGGCGCGCTCTACCTCATCGACGTCGACGGCAGCCACCTGCGCCGGCTCGTGCGCAGGAACGCCTCGACGCCCGACTGCGCTCCCGACGGCAGGAGCATCGTCTATCAGGGCATCAACAGCGATTTCATCGTCCAGGCCAAGGGTGGCTCACCCGAGCGGGTTCCGGGCGGAGGCACCCCCGTGTTCTCGCCGGACGGTAAGCGGACCGCCTCCGTCGAGGACCTCCCCGACCCCGAGTCAGGCGGATCGCCCGTCCAGACCATCGTCGTCTTCGAGCGCAAGAACGGCCGCCGGGTGCGCAAGCAGGCGGTCGGCGACAACCTGGGTGTCTACACCATCGGCGCGCTCACCTGGGTCCCTCGCTGACCACGCGCGCTACCTGGGTCCTCGCCGACCACATCGCACGAGCCCCCGCTGGTTCAACGCGATCGCATCAGCAGCGTGCAAGCTCACTGCTGGTTTCCATGTGCCATTCGAGAGCGGCGGGATCGCCGTCTGAGCGGCGCGGTGGCCGGCGGGGATCGCTCAGTAGGACGCCTACTTTCGCCGACGCCTAAGGGACTGCAAACGGCTTCCGGGCCCGTACTAAGCGGGCGCAGCACACGACAGGCCGAATACAGGAAGTTTGGTACCAACGGGTACCAAACTGAGCTGATCTCGCCTGATCACACAGACCGAACGTGCCCCCATATCGGCCATATCGGGTTTGAGGACCCACCGCAGGCCTCTCATAACCCGAAGGCGGATTCGGGCAAAGTCGGCCGAATTTCGACTCTACGCGACGTCAGTCTGAGACACTGCTCCGTGGAGCGATCTGCGTGCACTCGAACGGAGGAGGAGGCAGTGCGACACCAAGATTTGTCACGCAAGACGATCCGTCCACACCTAGGGCCATCAGTAGCGACGGTGATCGCGTTTGTGGCGTTGATAGTGGCTCTGGAGGGGCCGGCCTTGGGCAGCTCCAGCGTCGGCGGCCGGAATAGCGCACACGCGGCCAAGGGGACGCCGGGTCCTAGGGGTCCGAGAGGTCCTAGAGGTTTTCGTGGACCCGCTGGACCCGCGGGAACGGCTGGTGCACCCGGGTCTGCGCTTGCCTACGCGCACTTCCAAAATGGTGTTGTCGATCCCGCGACGAGCAAGAACATTGACCCGCAGACCGTGGACCTTGCCACCGCCGGGGTCACCTGCTTCGTCGTAACTGGCGGCACTCCAAAGAACGTGACAGCAATGATCGACAGCTCGGGTGCTGACCCACGGACGAGCCAGATCGGCGGCAACGTGGCGCCGCCCGGGGGAACCGCGAACGGCTGCCCCAGCGGAGACAACGTGGAGATCTCCACAAGTTCGGCAGGCAGATTCGTGAACCTGTCCTTCTACGTCACGATCAACTAGCAAGCCGGCCACAGCGGCGGGCGGGAAGCCGGTCCACTGCGCAGACTGGGCTGCGGGACACCACAGACACTGTGCGAACGCCGCCCGTTCTCCGGCCGGTAACAGCTGAGCGTACCCGCGGTAACAACTGAGCGTTCCGGGCGTCGTAGCGTGTCGCTCGTCCGCCGGTCGATGGCTGCGCGGGCCTCCCCGAGAACTTAGGAGGGACGTTGTCCAGAGAAGCTCACCGCCCGCCAAGGCCCGCTCGACCCACCCGCCGTTCACCGAGTCTGGGACTACCTCGCACGAGCGTTTCCCCCCCGCGTAATAGCGTCGTCGCCGAAGCGCTGGCGCGCCTCTGAAACTCGGAGAGCAGAGCGATCACCGAAGGTGATCTGCTCCGCCGGTCTCTGTGACGGGTGTCGGACGGCGTGCGGTGATGAAGGTGGTCTCGAGCCAGGGTGGTTCGGCGCTAGCTTCTGCGTTCTGAGGAGCGAACGGGTCGCTGAGGTCGCGGTTGTGTAGAGCGGCGATTGCGGTTACCGGTTGCTCGTCGGTGTCCCACCCGAGCGTGGTGAGCGCGCTGCGGAGTTGCGCTTCGCCGGCAGCGATGAGGGATCGCATGTTGATGCCGGAGCGCTGAGAGAGCTGATCCAGGCGTTGGTTTGCGTGTGGGTCGCCGGCGATGCGGTCAGCGGTGAAGGTGCTGCCGGCGGAGGCGATGTCGGTCACGTCGCCGAGAAGCTCGATCTGTTCGTCTGGGGTGAGGTAGGGAAGGAGCCCCTCGGCGATGATGATCGCGCGGGCGCTCGGGTCAAAGTCCTGCTGGCGGAGCGCGGAGATCCAGTTATCGCGCACGTCGACGCCGACGTCGTGGACTCGCGCTTGGGGCTCTGCTCCAAGCGTATGAATGGTTTCGCGCTTCCATGCGAGCAGTTCGGGCTGGTCGAGTTCGAAGATGTGCAGGTCCGGCCGGAGTGGGAGCCGGTAGGCGCGCGTGTCGAGGCCCGCGCCAAGCAGCACGGCCTGCCGGACGTCCTTCCGCGCCGCGTTCGTCAACGCATCGTCGTAGAAGCGTGTCCGTAGACCGATGTACCGGGACCCGTGCAGGTGAAGCGCCTCCGTCGTGCTGATCGCCTCATCCGGATCCGGCCAGTCCAGGCGCATCGGCAGGTCTCGGCGGGCGGCTAGGAACAGGCGCCGCGCGAGCGGGTCCTCGATCAAGCGGTCGGACCGACCGCTTTCGACCGAGCGGGCCGCCGCGAGACCGAGCGCGGTCACGGCTGGTCCGGAGAAGACGGTATCGTTCACGCCGTACACCGTATCAGCAGTTCGCTACGCTGTACGGCAACAATTGGACGATGCCGAACCGCGCCCAACACCGCCGAGCCACTGACGAAACGACCACCGTCCTCGAGCGCGTGGTCGCAGCAGCGGTCGCACTGGCCGATGAGGGAGGACTCGATGCCGTATCGATCCGCCGCATCGCCCACGAACTCAAGATGCGCCCGATGAGCCTCTACACCTACATCCCGTCCAAAGAGGCGCTGCTCGAGCTGATGGGAGAGCGGATCGTGGGCGAGGTCCTCGTCCGCGAGCCACTACCAGACGACTGGCGGCAAGCACTCACCCTGATCGCAACCCGCTCCCACCACGTCTTCACCCGCCACCGATGGGTCCTCGCCATCTCCCAGCGCCGCACCAACCTCGGCCGCAACGGCCTACGCCACGCCGAACAACAACTTACGGCGCTTGCCCCGCTCGCACTCGCCGCCCGCGACGCCTGGGACGTCCTCTTCCTGATCAACGACTACACGCTCGGTCACGCCATGCGCGTCGCTCACGCACCCACAGCGCCCCCCAACACCTACCCGACCTTCGACCCCGCCGACTACCCCTACCTCGCACACGCGCTGACTCAACCCGGGCCTGTGCGCGGCAGGGATACCTTCCGCACCGGCCTCGACACCATCCTCGACGCGGTGGAGAGACGGGTCCTTCAAGCCGGCAAGAGCCGGCACGACCGTCACACACCAGGCAAGCCATAGCGAGTGCCCCCCGGGTCCGCGTACGCGGCGCTTGGTCGCCATAGGCCTCATGCGCTGGCCGCCGAGCCGGCGAGCGCATTCGCGGCCATGCGCTCGCCCGTCGTCGACGGCGCGGCGACGAACCGCGACGTGAAAGCACTCGCCGGCAGCCTCCGGTCCTTCGACGAATGCGATCGCGAGAGGGAAGTCGTGTCGGGCGCGATCTCCTTCCCCCAGCCGGCGCCATCGCGTCCACGCGAAAGGACTCGCAACCGGGTGAGTCGGCTTGTGCGCACCCTGCTCGGCGTCGGGGCCCACCGTTTGGAGCTACCACGGGTGCTGTCTGCAACCGAGGGCTCTCCCGCGGCCAACGAGTGCCACGGGCGTGGCACACCGGCCGGCGGGCCTGGTCGCAGTTCCCTCCGCCCGCCTACGGCTAGCTCTAGCAACCGCAGCCGGCAGGGCACCTAGCCTTCAACCGCCGACAACTCGATAAAGCCAGACGACTCCAGAAACTGGACTCCACCGAACAGGATCAGATCATCGACCCCACTGGACAGGTCAGATCAGTTCGAATCGGGTGAGCGCTGCCTGTGGCGCCGCCTCTGCAGGGTGTTGGCCACTCGGTTTGCGGCTCGCAGCGTCCCGGGCGCCCGGCCGGCCATCCCCATCACCACGCGATCCAGCGGGCGCGGTTGCGCAGGCTTGGCTGAGGCGGTGGCGGGTATCTCGCCGGTTGCGACGGCGAAGATCTCCCAGCGGCCGGGGATCCCTTTGAGCTCATGCTCGCCATGGCTGGAGAAGGTCAGGTCGGAGCCGACGACGAGGTCGCGCACGGTGCGCGAAACCGCCACCTCCCCGGGGGCGGCAAGCGCGCAGACGCGAGCGCCGATGTGTACGGACAGCCCGGCGAGGTCGTCGCCCAGCCGGTCGCACTCCCCGGTGTGAATGCCGACGCGAAGCTGAATGCCCAACTCCGTCGCGGCGGTACACAGCGCCTGGGCGCTCTGGACCGCGCGCGCGGGGCTTGCGATCTCACACAGGGCTCCGTCGCCGGTGCTCTTGATGTAGCGACCGCCGGCCTGCGCGACCTCGCGGCGCGTCATCTGCTCGAGGCGGTCGAGTACTTGAGCCCAGTCGCTGTCGCCGCGACGGGCAAGCTGGCTTGTCGAGTCCACGATATCCAGGAACAGCACGCTTGTCAGTGTGCGGTCCGGGGTGCCGGTCTTAGCCGCCGCGCCCCGAGCCATCTCAGCGATATGGCGGGCGATCGGCCTCCAGGCGCTGCCCATCGAGTCGCCGATCTGGCTAGCCGGGAGCTCGTGATACTCCGCCCCGGGGATGCAACCGGCGACGGCCTGCGCGGCTGTTGCGGGAAACGAGCTGCCCGGCACGCTCAACACGCGCGTAGGAACCCGCACCTCCGGAAAGATCGCGCGGCCATCGAGCGTAAACCAACGCTCAAAATAGGCTCTCGCCGTCTCGGGCGACGCCCCGCAGCGCTCAAGCATCCCAAACAGGCGCTGGGTGAACGGTGTGCACAGGCCGGGATCCCACAACCGAAGCAAGCCGCCCGAGCCCCATTCTTCACCCGCCCGGCGATAGCCATCGACGAAGGCCTGGGCTTCAGCGGGTGTCCAGCCCTCGCTGCAATCGTCAACCAGGGGACCGACAAGAACCGGGGCGAGCATCACTATCCCGCTGACGCGCTCGGGATGCTGAGCAGCCACAAGGGCGCCGGAAATCGACGTCCCGGCGATAGTCGACAACGTGGCGCGGCGAACTCCCTCGGCATCAAGCACGGCCAACAGATCCGCCGCCTGCTCAGTCAACGTCGGCAGCCGAGCCACGGGATCCGACAAGCCGAACCCTCGCTGCTGGAAGAGAATGCTCGTCAAGCCGTCCCGCGCGAGTCCACTGACCATCTCGGCGATCGTCGGGTCAGTCCAGGCCAGGTCGAGATGCATGCCGATTTCCTGGCACCACACCACGTACCCCTCCGAACCTCCATCGATCACGTGATAAACGAGTCGACCGCCGTCAACCTCAACGTGTCTGACCTGTGGATCTTGGATCACGGCTGGGGTCCCCGGAGCACGATGGACATGATCATGCCTGACCGCGCGGCAGCGCGGAGCTCGCTGCGCAACGCTCAATCACCTGCGGCGACCTACCGGAGAACCGGTCAAACTTCGGGGCGGCGCGAGAATACGAGAGCGAACGGAGAGGCCAGGGGAGGGTTCCTCTCCGGTGAGCAAACGTCTGCTCCTGATAGCGCCCGTGCATAGGCGAAGCGCGTCCACCTGAAACTTGACATCGAGGCGCCGTGTGATTGCAATGCGCGACGAGCACTTGTGCGCCGCTGCGACCGGCGTGCCGAAATGGACGGCGCGGGCTGGTGAGGCCTTCGGCGACAAGTTCGCCGCGTGATCGTTGCCGGCGGCTTGAACGCTGATGCCCGGGTCCGGTGGGTCGCAGGCGTGCACGTGCACCGGACCGTTCTGGGGCGGCGGCTATAGGCCGTGGCTGGCGGGGATCATCGGCGCTGACCGCTTGTGCACGGCATGAACGATCTCGGTGTTATCGATGCCGCGCGAGTAGACCGAGGTGATCGCGAGGTCGGCATGTCCGAGTTGCCGCTGGATGATCAGCAGCGGTACGCCCTCGCGCGACATCTCGACCGCGTGCGCGTGGCGCAGTTGATGCGGCGCGACGCGACGGCGCACGCCCGCGCGAGCAGCCGCAGCGTGCAGCTGAGCTCGCACGCCGGCGGGCGCCCATGGCCGACCTGGCGTCGGGCCGCGCAGCACACAGAACAGCGCGCCGACCGGCAGCTCGGCTCGCAGCTGAAGCCACGGCGCGAGCTGATCCCAAGCCCATCGGTCCATGCCGACTTCGCGTCGCTTGCCGCCGTTGCCCGTCGCACCAAGACGGCGCCTCGGACGGGGTCAAGGTCGCTCTCGCTCAGCGCGAGCGCTTCGCTGATCCGTAAGCCGGCCCGCCAAAGCACGATGATTAGTTCGCGCAACCTGACCGCCTCGGCGTCGCGGCCGGCGGCGTGCATCACGGCGATGATCTCCTCGACCGTGGGCGGGTCAGCGGGATACCGCCGACCCTTATTACGCGGCGGCCGGCCCTGGTGGAAGCTCGACAGCGTCGCGAGCGAGCGCCGTCGGCCGCAAGCGTCCAACTGCACGATGGATGGCATACGTCCTCCTCTGGACGATGGTTGACCCACCGATCATCCCGTCGGCCAGCACCGACGCGGGTTTTGCTAGCGCTCCTCGCACAACGCGATCGTCAGGCCCCTCTACTGTGAGCGCCGGTTCGAAGGAGGTGTGCCCATGCGACACTCAAGCCGAGGTAGTGCGCATTGGCCTTGCTTCTGGCGCCGAGCCGGCAGGAGCCCTCTTGAGCGCGAGTGCTTTGTCGTCGTCCCGCGAACGAGGCTCACGTCGCGTTGACGCCAGGGACTTCGCGCCCGCGCCTTTTGCGGTAATCGGCCATCTTGGCTCGACTGCCGCACCTCTCCATCTCACACCAGCGCCGGCGGTGTCCTCGCGAGCGGTCGAGATAGAGCAACGAGCAGGCGGGCGTGGCCGCGCATTCACGGATCAGCGGACGCTCCGGGCCGCTCAGCAGTTCGATCGCCTCACACGCGATCACTGCGAGGGCGTCCTCGACGCCCTGTGATGAAATCCATTGACGATGGAGGCGCCGGTCGAGCTGTGGGGCAAGTCGAGGTGTTCGCGCCCAGGCGTTGAGCGGGTCGAGATCCGCGGTAGCGACCGCCTCGTCTTTGAGTGCCGCTCGCGCCAGGCGATAGATCGCCTCTCGCAGCTGACGCGCGTCATCAAGCTGTTCGCTGCTCGCGGGCGTCGGGACCGAAAGTCCTGCTGATCGCAACCACCCCTCAAGATCAGAGGGTTGGCGTAAGCGTTCAATCCCGCGGCCGTAGCGATCGCCGAACGTCGCCGCGAAGTCGAGGGCCCGGTGACCGGAGACAAATCGAAACGAGAGTTGGTCATCAGCTGGCTTTTTGGGCTTGACAGTCCGACTCATGGCAAGGTACGTTACCTGTTTAGACGGTAACGCTCAAGAGGAGGACGTGCACCATGGGGCAGTCGGTTCGGCTACAGGCGGAGGAAGGCGAGTCGGTATCGCTGCGCGGGACCAGAGTCACGTTCAAGGTCAGGAGCGGGGAGGCCGAGGGGGCGAGCTGCACCGAGTGGATTGCCGCGCCAGGGTTCGACACCGGCCTGCACGTACACGAGCGGCTTGAGGAGACCTGGTATGTCCTCGACGGCGAGCTCGAATTCCGGCTGGGCGACGAGGTCGTCGCCGCCGCCTCAGGCGCGTGCGTATTCGTCCCTCCCCACCTTCCTCACGCCTTCGCCAACCGCGGCCAGGCTCCGGCAAAGTTCCTCATGCTGATGTCCCCGCCAACGCACGATCGCTACTTTGTTGAGCTCGCGGAGATCCTCGAACAAAGCGGCCCGCCCGACAGCGAGGCGATTGCCGCCCTCAGGGCCAAGTACGACACCCAGCAGCTCTCCTCACTGAAGACAGACGTCGAGCCGCAGCCCGCGGCACGCTGAGCGACAACTTTCACGACCGCGCCCGGCCTTCAGCCCGGCGGATGCACGCGAACCCACATCGCCCGCATCCCAAGCATCGCGCCCTTGGCCACCCCCACCCGCCTGCGCGATCGGGAGCAGCGGTCGGCTGCACGGTCAAGGCCAATCCTGCTAATGCAGTGCGGGCGTGGCCGGACGCCAGCTGCCGCGATGCCCGTCCGCGTGCCTGCAATGGTCCGACGTTGTAGGCGCAGCGGGAGCGGCAAGTGGTGCCCAGCAACGATGCACGTCGCGCAATCCACTCGTGGCGCTACGGGGCCCTTGAGCCCATCGCCGCAGCGCGTCAGGATGGCTGCTGGTCAACCGCGACCTCATACATCTCAACGCTCGTACGCGAACCTCCACCGCCGGGGACGGTCACTGGTTCATGGCCTCGTCTATGCGTCGGAGCTCCTCCTCGTTGGCGCCCGCCCATACGTCACGGTCACCGCGAACCTGGTTCCCTCAGCGCGGATGGTTCCGCAGGAGCGAGCACTAGCCGCCACCGGCGCAGCGAGCAGAACGGCTGCGCCACATGTGACCAGGAATCCGATGAGGGGCCACTTCCGCACCGCTCGGATTCTCGTAGCGGTACCCGTTGATTGCAAAGTGCTACGGCGATCTCCACGGTTGCTTTGGTCGTCGCTTCGCCTGCGCCGCGCGTTCCTCCGGCGACGATCAGGTGGCAGGATCGGGCCGCCGTCACTGTCCGTTTTCGGTCGGCGCCATCAGGTCTCGAGACCCGCGAAAAGCACGGATCTCGAACGGGCGGTCAGGGACTTTCCGACGATCTGCGACCGTCGACTAGGATCGTCCACGTGATGCCGAGCGGAAGCTTCTTCACTTCGCTCGCGGGCGAGCAGCTCGGTGGATCTCAGGGCGATTTCGTGATCGTCGAGTGGACTGACTCGGGCGAATCTGAGTACGAATGGATCGCGCCGCTGCACGTCCATCACGCCGACGATGAGGCATGGTACGCGCTCGAAGGAATGCTCCGGTTCCAGATCGGCGACGAAATACGCGAGGTCGGACCTCATGGTGCTGTATTGGCGCCAAAGGGCACACCGCACGCGTATGGCAACGCAAAACGTGGCCAGTCTGCTCGCTACCTGTTGGTGATGACGCCGAACCTTCGGGCTCTGGTACAGGCTCTCCACGAGCCCGGAGCCGGCGACTACGGTGCGATTTTTCGCGCCCACCAGTCCGAGCTCCTCGACTGACGCTGCCTCGTTGGACGGCCTCCAGCCTAGGTGGGCTCACGCGGTCTGGGCCTCCGCCTCTGCCTCCCGAGCCGGGAATGTCTCTGCTGGGCGTGAGGTCGCTTCGGCCCGACGCAATGGGACCACGCGGGCGTGAGGATGCTGGCGCTCCGAGATGTCATGGATGTAGCTGGCGACGACCCCATCCGAGACCAGCTGGACGCTCGGTCGCCGCCGGACGGTCCTGAGATCTCGTCGCAGGGAACGGGGGCCGACGGGACGAGTATTTGAACGGGGACGGTCGATATTGCTCATGCGGCTTCCTTCTGAAGTTCGAAGTTGGTCTGAATGGGCGTGACTGGACTGTCGGCCAGTTCCAGGTCGGGCGCAGCGGCGCGGGGCCTCAGCAGGACGAGGGCAAGGAACAGCCCAGCGGTGATCGCACCTGCCCCGACGAGGAATCCGAGTTGGTAGCCGCTGATCAGCGAGCTAGTGAGACCGTGGTGGGTGGTCAGGAGTCCTTTGGTGTGGTCGGCAGCGACGGTGCTGAGGACGGCGAGTCCGAGGGCGCCGCTGATCTGCTGTGAGACGTTGGTGATCCCGGAGCCAAGGCCGGCGTCGGCGGCGGGAACATCCGCCATCGCGATCGTCAGCAGGGGCATGAAGGCGTTGCCGATGCCGAAGCCGATGGCGAAGCAGGCGAAGAAGATCGTCGGGAAGAACGTGGTGTGCGGCCCGACGGTGCTGAACAGGATCAGGCCGACGACGGCGCTGGCCATGCCGGCGACGAGCACGGGGAGCGATCCGAAGCGTGCCATCAAACGCGCGGTGACACCTCGCGAGAGTACGGCGACGGTGAGGGTCCAGGGCAGGAAGGCGGCCCCCGTTTGCGCGGCGCTGTAGTGACGGACGTGCTCGAGGTACAGCGTGCCGAGGAAGAAGGTCGAGTACATCCCCGTGACGAGGAAGCCCCTGACCAGGCTGGCGCTGACCAACCCGCGCAGCTGCAGGATGCGCAGCGGCATGATCGGGTTCTCGATCCGCGCCTCGAGGGTCAGGAACGCACCCAACAGCACCGCGGCGAGCCCACCGATCCCGAGTACCTGAGCGGAGAGCCAGCCGTGGTTGGTGGCCTGGATGATCGCGTAGATCGCGCTCATCAACGAGGTGGTGATGAGCAGCGAGCCGAGCCAGTCCACGCCGTGCCTGAGGCCGAGTCCGCCATCGGAGCGAATGAGCGTCTGGGCGAGGACGAAGGTGACCACGCCGATCGGCAGGTTCACGAAGAAGACCCAGTGCCAGCTCAGCGCCTCGGTCAAAACACCGCCGGCCAGGAGTCCGAGTGAGCCCCCGGCTACCGACACGAAGACGTAGGCGCTCATCGCGCGCGCCCGCTCACTGGCCTGGGGGAACTCGGTGACGATGATCGCCAGGATCACCGAGGCCTGCGCGGCGGCGCCGATGCCCTGCACGAACCGCGCGGCGATCAGCGTCTCCTGGCTTGGTGCGATGCCGCAGAGGAGCGACGCGAACGTAAATACGATCAGGCCGCCGAGGAAGACGCGTTTGCGGCCGGCGAGGTCGCCGAGCCGGCCAGCGAGCAGCAGCAGGCTTCCGAACGTGACCAGGAACGCGTTGACGACCCACGTGAGGTTGGCCTGACTGAAGTGGAGGTCGTGCTGGATCGAGGGCAGTGCGACGTTCACGATCGTTACGTCGAGCACGATCATGAGCTGGGCCAGGCAGACGACGAAGAGGGTGGACCAGCGGCGACGATCGGGTGAGAGGGCGGGAAAGGAGACGAGGTTCATAAAGGTCCCAACTTGTGGAGGACTGGTTTCCGAGCTAAACTGGAGGCCACCTCCGAAATATCTGGAGGAACCCTCCGGAAATATACGGAGGCACCCTCCGGTTGTCAAGCGGAATTATGAGTACGACTGAAGCCATCACCGAAACACTGCTGACGCGCCCCCAGCGAGCCGACGCGCGGCGCAACTACGAGAAGGTGCTCGCGGCTGCGCGCGAGGCGTTCGCCGAGGGCGGCGAATCGACCGCGCTAGAGGAGATCGCCCGTCGTGCAGGAGTCGGAATCGGCACGTTGTACCGCCACTTCCCCAACCGACAGGCGCTGCTCGAGGCTCTCTACGTAAACGAAGTCGAGGAGGTGTGTCGCTCTGCGGAGCGACTCGACGGCGGTGACGCGTGGGAGGCACTCAACACCTGGTTCGAGCGGCTGATCGGCTACCTCGCGACCAAGCGAGCACTCGCCCACGAGCTGCTCAACTACATGGAGCTCGACGCTCCGCTCTTTCAGACCTGCCGCACCTCGCTCTACGCGGCCGGCAAGCCGCTGCTCAAGCGCGCGCAGGAGGCCGGCGCGGTGCGGGCGGACGTCGAGTTCCCCGAGGTGATGCAGATGGTCATGGGGATCGCCAAGATCCCGACGAGTGACCCCAGCCAGATCGAGCGCATCCTTCGCATCGCCCTCGACGGCCTTCGCTACCGCCCGCAGACTTAGCTGATCCGTCGACCGACCTTTGACAGTAGGCCAGGCTTCACCTCATCGCTCAGGCCGCGGCCAGCGCGAGAACCAGATCACCGCCCAGGGGGACCGTCTCCGGGTTGCGATCGCGGGTCGGCTCGGCGGTCTCCACGGCGACCAGTCGCCGTCATCACCAACGCCGCGTCGTGGAGCCCGCGGGCGCCGCGCTTGCTCGCCGAGCCCGCGGACCGCGGCGGCTGCCGTGAACGGATCAAGCTTCCACCCGCCAGCCGGCTGAGCTGGACCGGTTTCCACGGGTCTACGAGCGAGCGGCCAAGGCCGGCAAGCCGTGCAGGCGCTGGGCGAAGCCAAGAACCACATCGTGGTCATGCCCGACGCGGTGATCGACCCGACGGTCGAAGGGATTATCGGTTCGGCGTTTGGAGCCGCGGGGCAGCGCTGCATGGCCGGCTCGGTGGTGGTCACCGTCGGCGAGGCCCACGACCGCCTGCTCCCGCCGCTCGTGGCGGCCACCGAGGCCCTGGTTGTGGGCGACGGGTTGCGCGAGGGCACGGACGTGGGCCCGGTGATCTCGTGTGCCGCCCGCGAACGGGCGGATCCGGGAGTGGATCGAGCGCGGGGTCACCGACGGCGGGCGCCTGGCGGTCGACGGCCGCGAGCCTGCCGGCAAAGGGCTGGCCCCCGACGGCGCCTTCCTGGGCCCGCTCGCATGCTCGAGGATCGGCGGGCCGAGCGGGCACGGACGGCCGGGGCTTCGACGCTTGACGCCGGTCATGGCGGGGATTAGCCAGCTGGCCGACCGCGGTCGCGCGCCACGGCGCCTGAGCCGACGTGGTGACACTGGCCGGGCCTGCTCGGACGCGCCGGTTCTAACATCGCGGCATGCACGAGTCGGCGGAGGAGTCAGCTGGTCTCGCCGATGGCGCTCGGCCAGGACTGGTGGTAGTTGTCGGCTCGATCAACCTCGACCTGGTCGTGCGCATTGATCGCCTGCCCCGAAGGCGGTGAGACGGTGGTGGGTGGAACGCTCGAGCGTCACGGCGGTGGAAAGGGCGCCAATCAGGCGGTGGCCGCCGCCCGGCGGGGCCAGGTGCAGGTTCATGGGGGCCGATTGGAAAGGATGATTTCGGGCGAGCAGGCGCTGGCCGAACTCGAGCAGGAGAACGTCGATGTAACAGGGGTCGTCCGACTCCGTCTGCGGTGGGCACCGGGGTGGCGGCAATCGTGGTCGACGACTGCGGGCGAGAACCAGATCGCAGTGGCCTCGGGGGCGAACGCCGAGCTCGACGGGCAGACGGCCGTGGAGCGGGGCCCTGGACGTCGATGACCCTGCCCGCTGACGCGGTGTGTCTGCTCAATTTCGAGATCCTCGACTCGGCGCTGCTCGCCGCGGCTCGGTTACGCAGCGCGGCAAGCGGCGTCAGGACGATGTGGTCAACCCGGCCCCGGCACGCACGCTGCCTCTGGTGCACTGCTGGACGTAAGACCGATCCTGACCCCCAACGCAGGCGAGCTCGAGGCCCTGAGCGACGCCGGTGATCACTCCCACGAGGCTTCGGCACGCAGATTGAGCGGTCTGAGTGGCGCTGCGGTGGTGGTCACCAGGGGGTCGCACGGCGCCCTCCTGGTCAGCGGTGAGGAGAGCCGCGAGGTAACCGCGCCGCCCACCGAGGCGCTGGACACGACAGGCGCCGGCGACGCGTTCAACGGGGCGCTGGCCGCAGCCCTGGCCCAGGGATATGAGCTCGCTGCTGCGGTCCAGAGGGGGGTCCTCGCGGGGTCGTGCTGGGTGGCCGCTTGCGGAGCCCGGAGCGGAATGCCGACCCGAGCAGCCGGTCCCCGGCTCGGCACTGAGTCCCCAGCCAGGCTGATGGCGCGCTATCCGGCGGGGTGACCTAGCTTCTGCTCGGCCACTTTGAGATAAGCCTTGGCGTTCTGCTGGGTCACCAGCGGGTCGCCCGTGTTGACGCTCTTGGGAACGGCGTGGCCCTTGACCTTGGCCACCGCTTCTTGGACGGCAATCCGGGCCATCCCGTACGGATCCTGAGCGACCATCGCAAACATCTTGCCGGCGATAATCTGCTGCGTGGCCTCGATCGCGCCGTCAAAGCCGACGAGCTTGGTCCGTCCGGTGGCGTTGTTGGCGCTGAGGCTCTGCAACGCACCGAGTGCCATCTGGTCGTTCGCGCAGAAACCACGCTCACCTTGGGGTTGGTCTGCAGGATGTCCTCCATGGCGCCGACGGCCTGCTCGCGGTCGAAGTTGGCTGCGACCTGCTTCACGACCTTGATGCCCGAGCCCTTAGTCCGGCAAGAACCCCGTTGACGCGCTCGAGGTCCACCTGGGAACCCGGGATGCCGCGGATGATGGCCAGCGTCCCGTGCGGGATCACCTTGGCCAGGTAGCGACCCATGCGCCGGCCGCCGTCCATGTTGGGTGTCCCTACGAACCCCGTCTGTGGCTTTCAGCCAGGCATCGGAGAATCGAACAGGATGACCGGAATCTTCTTCGCCGCCCGCTCGAGCACCGGCTGCAAGAGCGCGGAGTCCGTCGGGGCGATGACGAGCGCGCTGACCTTTTCCGCCAGCAGGTTCTGGACGATGTTGATCTGCTGGTCAACTTGGGTGTCAGCCTGCCCGGCCTCGGTGAGCACGGTCGCATGTGCGCTCGCGGCTCCCGGCGGCTGCGCCGTGGGCGGTGTTGACCCAGTACTCTTGGTTGAGCGACTTGGGCACAAAGCCGACGCGGATTCCCTTGTCGGGGGTAACAGAGAGCTGTCCTCCACAGCCGGCCAAGAGGGTGAAGCCAGTGATCAGTAGCACCGCGAGTTGCGTGTCGCATGGCTCAGGCCTCCGCGCGCGCCGACGCGTTATCCGCGGGCTCGTCTCTCCTGCACCTCGCGCTCGGGCCCTCGTCGCTGCCTTCGCCCGATCCGACGATCATCGACACGAGTTCCTCCTGATGCTCGGCATCTGGCTCAGCCTCGCCGACGTACTTGCCCTGTCGTAGGACGATCGCGCGGTCGGCTACTCGCGTGACATGCTCGAGGTTGTGCGAGATCACGATCACCGAGACCCCGTGCTCGGGGGCCTCCTTGATCAGCCGCAGGACATTGCCTGACTCGCTGGCGCCCAGCGCCGAGGTGGGCTCGTCAAGGATCACGATGCGCTTGCCGAAGGCGAGCTCTGAGCGCGTGCGCATGCAACCGCTTGACGCTGACCGCCGGACATGATCCCAATCTCGTCGCTACGGGATATGTTGACCTGCAGACGTTTCGAGGAGCTCGTCGGTCT
>CAWJYE010000004.1:0-967496 GCA_963847055.1 uncultured Solirubrobacterales bacterium
CGCGGGGGCGCATCTGGGCAGACCATCCACAGCTCGGCGTCCGGAATGGCCGGCAGAACCTCAGCTTCGAATACATCCGCCAGCAGCTTCCCGCGCTTGCGCCAGTGATAGGTGCCGACAAACAACACTGACGGGTTGGCCGAACGTACCCCCGGGGCGAAACGAGCAGTGTCGACGCCGTTTGGGATCACCGTACGCACCCAAGGGAGCCAGCTGTAGGTATTCCGCGACACCGCGACAACCTGATGGCGGTGATCGTCGAAACGAGCTCCCCAAGCCCCAACAGTGTCATCCGCAATCGCCCGCGGATGGTGCCTATCCACGCGCTTCGGCCAAGCAGCTTCCGTGCAGAGTCCGGACCCGGATTGGATGTGCTCTTCGCAGCCAGTTGTCATCGCCATGGGCGTGCAGGATGTCGAAGCGAGACCAGTCGACTCGCCGGAGCTTCCAGGCAAATTTGAACGTTCGGTTGGTCCCGGGAAGTGGCATGGTTACGGTTTCGTAACGTGCGCCGTCGGAGTGAGCGCAGCCGCTGAATACGGTCACTTCGTGGCCCCGCTCGACGAGTGCGTTTGCCAGCGCGTGGACCTGATGGCCGACTCCGATCCTGCTCTCGCTGGGCAGGTAGTAGGAGATCATGGCGATCCGAAGCCGCGGAGTTGGTCGGCCTTTCGTGCCCTCTGGCGCTCATCGCAGCGACACCGCGATCCAGGCGACACGCCATCGGCGCCGGAGCAGCGACCCGAGCAGCAAAGCGAGCCGCGCGACCAGCCAGGCGCCCTCTCCACGGTGCTTGCGCAGGAAGTTCCGTTGCCCCGCATAGAACTGCCGCAAACGGACGGCGGGATCCGCGGAGGAGGCGCTCCCGACGTGGGTCGCCACCGCCCGCGGCGCGAGCACCACGGTCCGACCCCGATCGGCGAAGCGGCGCTGGAGATCCGTCTCCTCGGCATAGAGCCAGAAGCGCTCGTCGAATCCGTGCACCTCCATGAGCACGTCGGCGCGGACAGCAAGCACGCGCCGATCAGGAAGTCGACGGCGCGCTCTTGGTCGTGCCGCCAGATGCCCAGATCTTCGTAGAGCCCGACATGTCGGAGCAGACGATGCGGCTCCGAACGCCTCCAGGAGCAGCCGCACCGGGTCCGGGAAGGGCCACGCAGATCGCTGCAGGGACCCATCAGGGTTGAGCAGCCGTGGACCGACGGCACCAGCTTCGGGGTGGCGCTCCGCGACTGCGACTAGTTCAGCGATCGCTCCCGGGTGCATGAACGCATCCGAGTTGAGAAGCAGGACGTACTGTCCACGGCACCGCTCGAACGCCAGGTTGTTGGCCCGGGCGAAGCCGACATTTTCGGGTAGCTCGATGAGCTCGACTTCCGGGAAGCGCTGGCGGACCAGGTCTCGGCTACCGTCACTCGACGCGTTGTCGACGACGATCGTCTGGAGCGCCACGCCGGCCTGGGCTCCAAGGTCAGTAAGACAGCGCTCGAGCAGCTCGCGGGTGTTGAAGCTGACGATCACGACCGACACCTCTGAGGTCCGGGGATCCGGCGATCGGACTCCGAGTGCTTGCTCGATCTCCGCGGCGCGCGCGTCCCAGGTCTCGTCGGCGACCGCGGCGCGGCGAGCCCGCGCCTGCGTCGCGTCGTTTTCGCGCATCGCGGTTTCCGCCTGTTCCACGAGCTCCTCGGCCGTAGTGGCCAAATCCACATACGGAGCCAGCTCGGCAGGGATGCCCGCCGGGGTGGCAATTACCGGAAGCCCCGCCGCGAGGTACTCGTACGTCTTCAACGGGTCAAGGCTCCGCGTGAAGTCAGTCACAAGGTTCGGTAGCAGCCCCACATCAAGGCCGGCAAGGTAGGAGCGGACCTCGGAATGAGCGCGGACGCCGAGGTGATGAACGTTCTCAGATCGCGAACAGTCGACGGCGATCCGACGGCTCCAGCAGATCCGGTCCCAAGAACACGAACGACCATTGCGGGCGTAGCCGGGCCGCGCCAGCGACGAGCCCTACGTCGAGTCGCGCTGAGTGCAGAGTCCCGGCGTAGCCAAGCCGCGGCCGGTGAAGGCGAGCGAGCTCGTCGGGGATCGGGACGGTCGGGCTGCGGAGGATCCACCGCGTTCGGAAGCAAGATCGGCTGAGCTCCCCAGCCCTGAGCGTCGTTCGCGAGCGAGCGCGAGCAGGCCGTAACCAGATGCGCGCGGCGACCGAGAGACTCGATCTGGTCTCGCACCGCTGCGCGCCGACCCGGATCAGTCTCGAAGGCTGCCCAGTCGTCGGTCAGGTCATAGACGACTCCGTCGACCGGCAGACGATCGACGAGCATTGCGGCGCGGGGGTCCTGTGTCCAGAGCAGGGGCCGTTCAAGGCCGAGCTGCTTGGCGGCTCTGCGAATCTGTGCGCACTCAACATCGTCGCTGACTCGCTGCGACACGCGAGTCTGGGACTGGCCGCAGCGGCAGCAGGCTCCAGATGTTCGGCGCCACTTGCCGTGGCCGAGGCCACCGCCATTCGCGAACCTCCCTGGGACGGAGTGGCTGCTCGGCGAAGAGGAACCGTGCACGCGGATTGCGAGCCGCGAGGGCCCGGATCAGCAACTGGTTCCGGCGCTCGACCTGGTCCCAGGCCTCCTGACCGATCACCAACCAATCGGGCAGCCGCTTTCGCCCTACTTGAGGCATGAGTCCTACGATACGGCGCAATGGACGTACGCACCGGGGCGGGGGGCTGCTTTGAAGGTCCTCTACGTTTCGCACACAAGCGTGATCAGCGGTGCCGAACGGGCGTTGCTGGATCTGTTGGAGGTTCTGCCCCCGACAGTCGTCCCAACGGTCATGTGTCCTCACGGTCCACTGGCCGAAACGTTGCGCGACATGGACATCGATGTCGTGGAGTTCGCCGGGACCTCTGGTGGGCTGCGTTTACACCCACGAGGAACGCTCATCGCCATCCGGCAGATGCTCGGTTCTGCTCGCGTCCTACGACGCGCGGTCTCGGCGATTGGTCCGGACGTCGTTCACGCAAATTCGCTGCGTGCGGGTCTCGTGGCCGGTTTTGCTCGCATATCCCGCCACACCCCCACCGTTGTGCACGTCCACGATGCGCTTCCGTCGTCGAGGACGGCTGGATTCATTCGCTGGACACTTCGTGTCACGACCAGTGCGGTGATCACAGTCTCTGAGTACACGACCGAGAATTTCGCCGCTCGGCGGTTCGCGACGGCGGATTCACATGCTGTACAACCCGCTCAACACTGAGCGGTTCGATCCGGAGGCCTACACGCGACGAGCCGCTCGAGCCGCGGTCGATCTGGCAGCTGACGACAAGCTGATCGGGTTGGTCGCCCAGATCACACCCTGGAAGGGCCACGAAGTCGCGATTCGTGCTCTCAGCCTGCTCCATCACCGGCACCCCGGTGCGCGCCTTCTCGTGATCGGAGACGTGAAATTCGCCGGTCAAGCCATTCGTTACGACAATCTCGCCTACCTCAGGTCACTGCACCGGCTGGTCGGCGAGCTCGGGCTTGAGCATCACGTCGAGTTCCTGGGCGAGCGCTCCGACGTGGCCGCGGTCATGCGGTCGCTCGATGTGCTCGTTGCCCCGTCGTGGGAGGAGCCGTTCGGACGAAGCGTCATCGAGGCCATGGCCATGGAGACGGCGGTCGTGGCGACGAACGTGGGGGGGCCGCCGGAGTACATCGCCGACGGTGTGGACGGCCTTCTCCTGCCGCCCAGAGACGTCCCGGCGTGGGCCGCTGCCGTCGGTGATCTGTTGGACGACCCAGATCTTCGCCACGAGATCGGCCGACGGGCCAGCCAGAAGGTGCGCAAGCTCTTCGACCGGCGCGACTACTCGGCAGAGGTCGTTCGCGTCTACGAGGAGCTCGTGCGCGACGCGCCAGTCAGTTCAGCGACGCCGCGAGAGCTTTCGACTGCGCCGCCCGGTCGAAGATCGCCGGTCGGCACAGAAGCTGAGCCCGGCGGGCGACCGCGCCTGCGGATTCTCCTCGTCGAGTATTCGAGCGTCTTGGGCGGTGGGCAGCACTCGCTGCTCGAACTCATGCGGGTGCTCAGACGTGGGCACGACGTGATGCTCGCATGTCCACCAGGACCATTGGCCGAAGCTGCTGAGCTTTCCGGCATCCCGATCCAGTCGATCCCCGAGAGCCAGTTGACGTTCAGGCTCGAGCCGCGCGGGAGTGCTCGCGAGGTGACGCGTGCAGTACAGGCGCGGCGTGCCCTGCGGGCGCACGTTCAACGGCTACGACCGGACGTCGTCCATGCCAACTCGTTGCGGGCCGGGCTTTTGGTCGCTGGCTTGCGCGATGAGACCGCGGTGGTCGTGCATTGCCGTGACCTGCTTCCCCGAGGGCCTGGCCGCAGCTGCGGTTCAAAGCATCCTGCTGAACAGCAGTTCGGCGGTGGTCGCAGTCTCAAAGGCGGCTGCCACCCGTCTCGCTGGCCCCGAGTGGGCCAAGCGGGGTGTCGTGGTCATCGACAACCCGGTTGATCCGGAACGCTTTGATCCGGAGCGCTTCGAATCCAACGATGTAAGACGCTCGCTGAGCTTGAAGGGAACTCCGGTACTCGGGGTGATCGCGCAAATCACACCTTGGAAGGGGCAGACGCGGGCCGTTCATATCCTCGAGCGGCTCCGAATCACCCATCCCAGCGCCGAGCTGGTGATCGTGGGCGAAACAAAGTTCGTCACTCCGGCAACCCGCTTTGACAACCTAGCCTACGAGGCCGAGGTCAGGGGACTCGTGAGCAAGCTCGGCCTCGATGACGCGGTACATCTGCTGGGCGAGCGCGACGACGTGGAGCGCATCATCGCGGCACTCGACGTCGTGCTGGTTCCATCTAGCGAGGAGCCGTTCGGGCGGTCGGTAATCGAGGCGCTCGCGATGGGGGTGCCCGTCGTGGCGACCAACGCTGGTGGGCCCCCGGAGGTGATCCGCCCCGGGATCGACGGAATCGTGCTTGCCCCCGGCGACCTCGACGGATGGGCTGAGGCCGTTCGCTCAATGGCTCGCCGTGGTCGTGCTCAGGGGTCGCGCAGCTACGCCATTGAGCGTTTCGGTCCTGCGCGGCACGGCGCGGAGGTCATCTCGGTCTACGAACGGGCCATCGCGCTCGCTGACACTGATCGGCGGCGTTTGTCAGGCGGGGGCGTCTTCGCGCGCCGTTGATCGGGACCTGGGCTGCTTTGTGGTCGGCTCGGGAGCACTGTATCCGTAGGCGTAGCCGGCTCCATAGGCAGCCGCTTCGGCGACGGGAAGGCCGTTTACGGCGATCCCGACGAAGTTGACCCCCATCACCCGGCTGACGACCTCCGCTGCGTGGCGCGCGCTCCGCCGGTCCGACTTGCCGCTGCGCGCGACGAGCAAGACCGCGTTCACATGGGCAAGCAGAGGGAGGACGTCGCTGACGGCGGTCAGCGGCGAGGTGTCGATGACGACCACGTCGTGATTGTCGGCGACGTGCTGCAGTAGCGACCGAAACGCCGCGGACTCCAGTACTGCCGAGGGGTTCGGCGGATTCTTGCCGGCCGGCACGAAGGTCATGTCGTTGGTCTGCCACTCGCCGAACTCGTTCTCCGGATCGGTTACGGGCACCATAATCTCCAGAGGTCCGACCATTCCTGCGTCGGCGGTCGGAACGCGGGTAACGATCTCATCGAGGCTTCGAGTGCCGGCAAGGACGTCGGTGAGCCCGGGGCCGGGCTCAAGTCCGAGGGTCTTGGGCAGGGTGGGCTGGCGGAGATCGGCATCGACGAGGGCCACCCGGCGACCCGCTTCGCTGAGGGCGAGGGCCAGATTGCGCGCCACGGTGGTCTTACCCTCCCCGGGTCCTGCGCTGGTGATCAAAATCGTCTTGAATCGGTGATCGGGCGCCGCGAGGTCCAGGTTGACCCGGAGCTCGCGAAAGGACTCCTTCGCCTTGCCGGGGAGCGCGGGACGCCCGTCGACGAACGAGTCAATGTCCGGGTCGTGGATGATCGTCGCCAGGACGGGACGGCGGTAGACGTCCAGGGCTTGCTCAACGGTCTTCAGGCGCGGATCGAGGCGGTGCAGCATGTAGGCGAGCAGGACACTGCCAATGAGCGCAGCGAGGCCCGCGAAAAGGGCGTACTCCCAGGGTGGCCGGCTGACTGCGGCGCCGGGGGGTCGGGCTGGATCAATCTGGGATGCGTTGCCAACGCCGCTGCTGGCAGCGACCTGAAGCTGCTGGATCTGGCTAACAATCTGCGACCGATTGCTTGAGTTTGCCGGGTTGCGTGATAGCTGCCGAAGCTGTTTCCGTAGTTGCAGGATCGCCTTCTGGGTGGCGGCGTGGCCCTGCGAGGTGCTGATGTTGATGAATGCCCTTGCGAAACCATTCGCTGTGCGCGCCGCTAAGCTCGGAGTCGACTCGTGAGCCGAAATGGTGACGAAGTCGGCCCCCGTGGCGGGCGTGGCCGTGACGCTTCCGGCTAGCGCGGCGGCAGAGCCGGAGTAATGAATCTGTCGAGCGACGAGCGCCGCTACTTCGGTGGTCGTGACCAGCGCCGCCTGATCGGCGACGGTGCGGTCGCTGGTGAAGCCTGCGCCGACACCGACGATGGGGTTGCCTTGTTGGGCAACGTAGAGCTTCGTCGACGCCGTATAAACGGGCGCTCGGCGCTCGTAGTAGGCGTAGACGGCGGCGGTCACGAGCACAACGATTCCCAGCACCAGCCAGCGACGAGCCATGACTGGGGCCAGGTAATCGCGGAGCGTCAGCTGCGGCGGACCGGTTTCCATGGGCGCCAATGCTACTTGCGGACGCCAACGCTACTTGCGGGCGCCGTTATCGCGCGCCCCGGCGCTGGCCGCTCCGCGCTCATATCTACGCATTTCTCGCAAAAGTTTCGCATCTCGGCCGGAATTTGGTACGGTTACGTCTTCGATCTACGATCGTTGGGGCGTCTTCTAAATGCAATCAGGGTCCTTATACACCGCACGCACGGATGATTTGGTGGTTCAGGAGCTGGGCGACGAGCTGCTGATCTATGACCGGCGGACGCGATGTCGCCCATTGTTTGAGCAGCGTCGCGGCGCTGGTGTGGCGGGCTTGTGAAGGCGGGCTCGACTCGACGAGCTGTAGAACGGAGTCATGGTCGCGGCAGACTCGCAGCATAGCAGCCGTGTAGACGCTGAGACGCTGGTTCAGCGCGCAGCCGTAGAGCTCGAGGAGAAGGGGCTACTCGAGGGCAGGCTTCGGAGCAGACGAATCTCCCGCCGGCATGCGTTGCGTCGCATGGCTGGCGTCGGTGCAGCCGCGATCGCAGCTCCGCTGGTGGTCTCCGCGGCCGTCCCCAAGTCGGCCGAGGCCGCCGGATCGCCGACCACGTGCATCAGCGAAACCGGGGCGTGCACGACGACGAACACTGCGAACTCACGGCAACAACTGCTGCACGTCCGGGCGCGTTCGAACTCTACTGCGACACGAGCAGTCAGCTGCCAGACGTGCATCCGACTTCGGCATCGTCACGTGCTGGTTGCGGTGGTAGCAACAACAGCAACCAAACGCGCAAGCTGCTGCAGCGGCACGTATGCAACGGGAACGCGACCAGCCCAGCAAGTGCGTATCCCGACGGCACGGCACTTGATTAGCGAGTCTATCCGACCGCTAGCCGCGGTGTTGTCGCGGCTGCTGACCTGGTTCGCTCGACGCTGAAGCCGAGCGTTCGGCGACACGGATGCGGCAATTGCGGCGAGCACGTTCCGCCTGGACGTCAAGGGCACGGAGGTCCGACAGCTGTTGGAGGCAGCCGGCATTCGGACGGTCTTGATCAAGGGCCCGGCGTTCCGCCATCTGCTTTATGCGGAGCTGCAGTGTCGCGGGCGTACTCGGACGTCGACCTGCTGATCGATCCAGCCGCTATGGCAGGCGGCCGAGCAGATACTCGCGGCCCAAGGATTCCGGCGCTTCGATAGCGAAGCGCCGGTGAGGCAGACAGATGCCGCCGTAGGAACGAGCAGTGGGCGCGCAAGGCGCCTCTCACGCGGACGGCATGGCTGCGGGAGCGCGACAGCTTCGTCATCGATCTGCACGACAGCCTTCCGCAAGTCGGTGCGCCCGAAGCCATCGTCTGGCAGCAAATCACGCAGCATCTCGATGTGCTCACCGTTGCCGGCGTACCGACCGAAATACTCGATCGACCCGCCTCGGCTCTGCTCGTTGCTCTACATGCCGCTCATCACGGACCGGACTGGGGTAGCACGTCGATCTCAAGCGCGCGGTCGAGGTCTTCGACCTCGCATGCTGGGGAGCCGCACGAGATCTCGCGGTCACGCTGCAGGCTGAACGCCGATGGGCGTCGGCCTTGGGCTAACCGACGCCGGGCGGGAGATCGCTCGGCAACTTGTCGCTTCCGACCGAGCCGAGTCCGGCAAACCGCCTACTGTGGGCGGGCGCCTCTTGGGGCGCGAGCGTTGTCGATTCGGTGGTCCGGCAGCGCGACCTGCGCGCCGCGTCGAGGCTGATCGCGCGCATACTGTGGCCCACGCCGGGTGCCCTCCGGCGTGGTTCCGCGCTCGCCCGGCGGGGCCGCCGCGGGCCTCATCGCGGCGTACGCGCTTCGCCCTTTCCAGATCGCTCGGAAGCTACCCGCGGCTCTTCAAGGCGCGCCGACGCGCCAGCATTTAGGCGCGGCCTCGGGCGTCGGCGGCCCGAGCTTGCCCTCGACATGACGAACCTCGAGATCGCGCATGCTCCGCCGGCCGCTTGAGCGCCGCCCGGATCAGCCCCTCGATGGCGGGTGCGCCGGCCGCCGCAGGCGCCGCGACGCGACCCGTCGCGTCCATCTCGACGGCGCTGGGAGTTCCCAGGATGCCGAAGGCATTCGCCGACCGTACCGCCTGGTCCAGGAGCACCGGCATGCCATGCTCGTCGGCCAGGCGACGATTCGCCTCCGCATCGCCCGAAGCCAGCACGTGGATTCCAAGCCGTCCGACGAGCATCTCTCGCCATCGCGCCAACTCTGGAAGCAGGCCGACGCAGGGTCCACATGTGGCGCTGGTGAAGACGAGGATCGTGCGCTGCTCGTTGCTGAGGAAGCTCTCCCGAGCGAACCTCGCTGCCGTCCTCGTCGACAACTCGGAACTCCGGGCATCGGGACGCCGACCGCGAGCGGCGACCGGCAGGTCCGGCCGGCGTCCAAGCCCTCTTAGCTCGCGGTTGTCGCGCCACAGCGAGAGGCACGCGTAGGCGAGCGTCACCCCGGCCAGGCTAGTTGCGGCCAAGGCCACGACCCGAGGGTCGCTGCTGGAAAGCCACGAGGTCACTCCGGGGCCAGGACCGACCACGAGGACGAAGAGACCCAACCCGGCAAGAGCACCGTTACGTCCGATCGTCTCCTTGCCGGCGGGCTTTGAGTGAAGCTGGCCGAAGCAGTGACAGTCAGGCGCGGTGCCGCGACGCAGCGCGGCCGTGATCCCACCGACGAACATGAGAAGCAGGGCTGTTGCAAGCGCGGCTCCGGCTTGTGCGGTAGGCGCAATGATGAGGAGGACTGCCGAAGCGATTTCCGCTGCCGGAAGGACGAGCGAGGCGGACGGGACCAGGCCAGGCGGAACCCGAAAGTCCTCGAGCGCGCGGCGCGAGCCCGGCATGTCAGTGAGCTTGGCGATCGCCGCGACCGGGAAGACGGCCGCCAACGCGACACGTGCGACGATGAGTACGGTATCCAAGATCAGGCTTCCGATTTGTGGCGACTGACGAGCGACGTCTCAACTAGCTGAGCGTGCCCCACATCTATCTCAACACCTACGGCGTCAAGCTCGACGTCGAAGTGCAAGACCTTTCGTTGCAGCCAGCTGTTGAACAGATTCTACCGCCTGGGTGGCAGCCGTCGGACGAGTTTCCCGAGGACGGCCACTTCACGCTGAGCACAGGCGCGGATGGCACCTATGACGTCCTGGTGGACGGCGTGGCGATTGGAACTGGCCTGGCCGCCGATGTCGCCGTGCATGTGCTCGACTCTCAGCTTCGGACCCGCATCGCGGTCCTCGCGCGCGACCGCATCTTTGTGCACGCCGGTGTCGTTGCTTGTGAGGAGCGGGCTCTGTTGGTGCCAGGCCCGAGCTTCTGTGGCAAGAGCACGCTCGTGGCCGCACTGGTGTCTCAAGGGGCAACCTATTACTCGGACGAATTCGCCGTACTCGATCAACATGGCTTAGTCCATCCGTACCCTCGCCCGCTCTCGCTGAGGACGGACGGCGAAAGGTACGGGCAGTACGCGGAAATAGGGGCTCTGGGGGGTACAGCCGGTACACGGCCCGTTACCTGTACCTTGATCGCGGCGACGAAATACGTCCCCGGAGTCCGCTTTGATCCGCAGCGACGCAAGCCAGGCATAGGAGCTCTGGCGCTCCTGACGAACGCCGTTCCGGCCAGGCCACGAACCGAAGCCACCATCGAGGCGATTTCTCGAGCCGCAGCGACTGCCCAGGTGCTAGAGGGAGACCGCGGCGAAGCGCACGAAGCCGCCGGAATGCTCCTAACTGCTCTCTCAGCGGCGTAGCCATCCGGGGCAGCTAATCCATGTGTGACACGAAGCGCTCGAGTACTTGCGCGATCCGCTCCCGGAACGTCTCCTGGGAGAAACGTCTGGCCCGCGTAGCAATCGTATGCGGGTCACGTGGCGATCGTGTCGCATTTCCGCACCGCTGCCAGGAAAGTATCTGGGTCATGCCGGTCAAAGAACACGCCGGTGAGTTCCTCTTCTACCGTTTCCAGCGCCCCACCGCCGGCGAATGCGATTACCGGCTTACCCGCCGCCTGTGCCTCGACCGGCGTGATCCCGAAGTCCTCAATCCCGGGCACGCAAAGAGCGCGGCAGCTCTGCATCAACTGCCGGACGGTTTCGTCGTCGGCGCGGCCGTGAAAGGTGACGGTCGGTCCCGCTCGGCGCTTCAGATCGTCCAGGGCGGGTCCGATCCCGACCACGTCGAGCGGTAGACCGGCCTTGGTGGCCGCGTCGACGACGACCTCGACGCGCTTGTAGGGCAAAAGCCGCGAAACGACCAGCAGGCGCTCGCCGCGTGGACTTGGCTCGAACCGCGAAACGTCGACCGGCGGGTGCACGACGGTCGCCTCGATCCCGTACGTGTCGCAGAATCCGAGCCCGGGTGGTGTGCGAGTTGGCCAGGTAGACGTCGGCGCGGCGGGCCGCCGCCCGGTCCCAGCGGCGCAGCCAAGCGCGCAGCGGGGCGATCGCCTTCTGCTGGGCCGACGACGCGCCGAGGTACTGCTCGCCATAGAGCCAGCGAGCCGGGTTGTGGCAGTAGACGACGTGGCGGCCAGGGGGACGAACGCGCAGGCCATGGGCCCATCCGCTTGAACTGGAGATCAGGACGTCGGCGTCGACGGGGCCTAGCGCGGCGAACGCGGCCGGATAAAGCGGCAGCAGCGTCCGGAAGCGGGCGTCGACCGGCAGGCGGTTCAGGAAGCTGGTGCGCACCTCGACCTCCCGGAAGCTCAGGGAAGGTTGACCCTGGACGGTAGAGCGAGGTGTAGAGCGGGGCATCCGGCCACATCTGCGTCAGGGCGAGCGCTACGCGCTCCGCGCCGCCGCGCTGGTTCAGATAGTCGTGCGCCAGAGCGACTCGGCCGAGCGGGGGATGGGTGGCGGAAGCAGGTGGGGAGGGGGGAGTAGACAACGCGTCCAAGGCGGCAATCCTCAGGTTTCAATGGTGCGTCGTCGGTTTTGCCGGCTCTTCGCCGCCTTGTCGTAGACCTCGACGTAGCGTTCGGTGATCGCCTCCCAGGCGAAGTCGATGACGCGAGTGCGGCCCGCCTCAGCGAGTCGCTTGCCAAGCGCCGCGTCGTCAAGGATGCGGGTGATCGCTGCCGCCAGCGCCGCACAGTCAAACGGATCGACGACGAGGCCCTCCTTGCCGTCGCGCACGATCTCAGAAGCGCCACCCCGCGCCGAGACGATCACTGGACGCTCCGCCTGAAGCGCCTCGAGCACGACGATGCCAAACGGTTCGACCCTCGAGGGCAACACGAACGCGGCGGCGTTGTGCATGGCCCAGGCGACCTGGCCGCGCGACAGCATCCCCGGCAGGGCTACCCGATCTGACAGGCCGAGGGATTGAGCAGCGCCGACAAGCCCGGCCGGGCGGCGCCGTCGCCTCCGATTACTAGTCCGACATCTGGTTGATCCGGCGCGAGTCGGGCGAACGCGTCGATGAGGAGATCGAATCCCTTCTTCTCGACCGCCCGGCCGAGCCCTAGGACGAAGCGCTTGAACGGAAGCTCAAGCGGTATTTCCGGTACATGACCGTGCACCTCGACGCCGTTGGGAATGACCACGCCGGCACCAGGCGCAAGTCCGAAGCGACGTACAGCATCATCGAGCACGAACCGTGAGCAGCCGGTGACGGTGTGTGCTCGCCGAAGGCCCGCACGGAGACCGAGTCTCAGCGAAGCAGAGCGCTCGTAGATGTCGTTGTCGTCCATGAATGTCTCACCTTGCAGCGTCACCACCAGCGGCACTCCGAACAGCGCAGAGAGCGCCGACGCGTATACCCCGTTGGCGCTGAAACACTGAACGTGGAGAACATCCGGCGAGAAGGCACGAGTCGCCCTTCTCGTCGCGCGTAAGCGCACTCACAGCCGCCGGTGCGAACAGTAGGGCGGTACCAATCTTTGCCGCCGGTAGGGGCAATGTGAAGCGGCGAACGGTGACGCCCTGGATCCTGTCGAGGGCCGGCAACTCGGGCGGGTGGCGAATGGTCCACACCTCGACCGTATGGCCAGTGGCGATCAAGTGGTGCGCGAGGCGCTGTGTGAGCTCCTCGACACCGCCGACCGCCGGCGCATAGGCACTCGGCACCAGAACAATTCGCACGGACTGGAGCTTAGGCGGCGTGCCACACAGTCAAAGGCACGGGCAGCTCCGAACCGGCCGCCCCTCCGCGTGGCCGGCTGGCGATGTGCTGGCTCACCCGCTGAGCAGCAGACCGGCAGACAGCAGCGTGCAGAAGGCCAGCTGCAGCATTCCGCTTTGCGCCAGTGCCTGGTTTAGCGACGGTCCGTCGGCATGGTTGCGGACCACTCGCACCACCCGGGCGGCCAGGATCAACGTGAGCCAGGGCAACAGGACCCAGGCCGACAGCGGACCGAAGATCCACGTCACCGGGGCGAGCAGATAGGCCAGGTAGACGACTCCCGCGAACAAGCTGCGCGTGCGTTCCCGGCCGAGGCGGACGGCGAGGGTGCGCTTGCCGGCCCGGCGGTCGGAGTCGATGTCGCGGACGTTGTTGACCACCAGGATCGCCGCCGCCAATAGGCCGACCGGCACCGCGAGGGCGAACGCCTCCCAGTCCAGGGCGCGCACCTGGACGAAGTAGGAGCCGGCCACGGCCACGATCCCGAAGAACAGGAACACGAACACCTCGCCCAGGCCCTCGTAGCCGTAGGGCTTGGGACCGCCCGTGTAGGCGACCCCGGCCAGGATCGAGGCGACCCCGACGAGCAGCAGCTGCCAGCCGGCGACGACGATCAGATAGACGCCGACGAGAATCGCGAGCCCGAAGGTGAGGTAGGTGGCGATCAGCACCTGCCGCGGGGGGACGAGGCCGCCGGCGGTGACGCGGACGGGGCCGAGACGATCGTCGGCGTCGGCACCGCGGCGGGCATCGGAGTAGTCGTTGCTCAAATTTGTGCCGACCTGGATGAGGATCGCCCCGAGCAGGGCGGCCACGAAGCGCAGGGCGTGAAACACGCCCATGTAGCCGGCCAAGGCGGTGCCCACCAGCACCGGTGCGACGGCGGCCGGCAGCGTCCGCGGCCGGGCGGCCATCAGCCAGATCCTCACCCCGCCGGACACGGTCGAGCCTAGGCCCGCCGGGGGAACTGCGAGAAGTCCGCCGGGCGCTTCTGCAGGTAGGCGTCGCGGCCCTCGGCGGCCTCCTCGCTCATGTAGAAGAGGAGGTTGGCGTCGTGGGCGAGCTGCTGGATGCCCGCCAGCCCGTCCTCGTCGGCGTTGAAGCTCGCCTTGAGCAGCCGCAGCGAGAAGGGGGAGAGGGCGAGCATCTCGCGACACCAGGCCACGGTCTCCTCCTCGAGGCGCTCAAGCGGGACCACGGTGTTGACCAGGCCCATGTCCAGCGCCTGCTGGGCGTCGTACTGGCGGCACAGAAACCAGATCTCCTTGGCCTTCTTGGGCCCGACCAGGCGCGAGAGCACGCTGGCGCCAAAACCACCGTCAAACGAGCCCACCTTGGGACCGGTTTGCCCGAACCGGGCGTTGTCGGCGGCGATCGTGAGATCGCAGATGACGTGCAGGACATGACCCCCGCCGACCGCGTAGCCGGCCACCATCGCCACCACGGGCTTGGGCAGTCGCCGGATCTGGACGTGCAGGTCGGTGACGTGGAAGCGGCCCACGGCGCGCTGGGCGCCGGCGTCGGCTGGGTCGGCGCCGGTCACGTAGCCGCCCCGCTGACCGCGCACGCGCTGGTCGCCCGCCGGAGCAGAAGGCGTCGGGGCCCTCGCCGGTGAGGATGATCACGCCGACCGACTCGTCCTCTCGCGCGCGCTCGAAGGCGTCGATCAGCTCCACCACGGTCTCGGGCCGAAAGGCGTTGCGGACCTCGGGGCGGTTGATGGTGATCTTGGCGATGCCTGCGTTCTCGCCCGCGGCGACTTCGTAGCGGATGTCGGTGTAGTCGGCCGCCGCCTGCCAGGTGATGCTCACAAAACGACTCCTGTCTGTCCTAGCGCTAAGTCGGGCGGGACTCTACGCAAGCCGCACGGTGCTGCGCCCGGAGCACCAAAACCGCGACACTGGCCGGCCATGGAGGCATGGCTGGCACGAGCAGCGCGAGAGGCCGGGGGACGTGTCGCGCTCAGCACGCGCGACGGCACCCGGCACACCTACGCTGAGCTCTACTCCCGCGCTCGCGCGGTGGCGGGCGGTTTGCGCGACCGGGGGATCGGCGCCGGCGACCGGGTCGCCCTGGCTCTGCCCAGCGAGGAACTGGTGTTCGCCCTGCACGGCTGTCTGCTGATCGGCGCTGCCGCGCTGCCCGTGGACCTCCGCCTGACGGCCGCCGAGCAGGCCGCGCCGCACGGCCACGGCGGACCTCGTGCTGGGGCAGCTCGTGGAGGGCGAGCCGATCGACCCGGCGCCGGCGGCGGGCGCGGAGACGGCGACGGTCATGTTCACCTCCGGGACCACGGCGGGACCCAAGGAGGTGGCGCTGAGTCACGACAACTGGCTGTGGAACGCGCTCGGCTCCTCGCTGGCTTTGGGTCTCGACCGGGAGGAGCGCTGGTTGTGTCCGATGCCGCTGGCCCACGTAGGGGGCCTTTCGATCGCGATTCGCAGTGCGATCTACGGGACCGAGGTCCTGCTCCACGATCGCTTTGACACCGAGTCCGCCCTCGCCGCCCTGAGCGACGAGGCAGCGCGGGTGACGCTCGTTTCGCTCGTCCCCACGATGCTCTCGCGCCTGCTCGAGGCCGGACTTCAGCGGCCCCCGACGCTGCGCTGGGCGCTGCTGGGTGGCGGTCCCATCGCGCCCGCGCTGCTGGACCGCGCCCGAGACGCCGGGGTGCCCGTGGCGCCGTCCTACGGGATGACCGAGGCCTGCTCGCAGATCGCCACCTTCGGCTGGCCGCTGCTGGGGACAGAGCTTGCCCTGGGTGCCGACGGGGAGGTGCTGGTGCGGGGCCCAACGGTGGCCGCCGGCGCGCTGAGTGACGACGGCTGGCTGCACACCGGCGATCGCGGTTCGTTTGCCGCCGACGGGCGCCTGCAGATCGACGGGCGGATCGCCGAGACGATCGTCAGCGGGGGGGAGAACGTCTCGCCGGCCGAGGTCGAGGCCGTGCTGCTCGAGCATCCCGAGGTCGGCGACGCCGCGGTTGTGGGGCGCCCGGACCCGGAGTGGGGGGAGGCGATCGTGGCCCAGGTCGTGCTGCGCGACCCAGCCGCCGCGCTGCCCGAGGCCGACCTGCGAGCCCACTGCGCGCGAAGGTTGGCCGGCTTCAAAGTGCCCAAGCGCTTTGAGGCCGTGGCGGCGCTGCCGCGCGGAGTGACCGGCAAGCTGCTGCGGCGCGAGCTGCACTGAGCACCAGCCAGCCTGATGTCACATCGAGCGATGTGACATCGGTCGGGCGTATGATCGCGGTATGCCCGCGGAGCTCACGATCGAGCAGCTCGCCGCCCAGTCGGGCATGTCGGTGCGCAACATCCGCGCCCATCAGGCCCGGGGCCTGCTGGAGGCGCCCGAGGTCCGGCTGCGGGTCGGCTACTACGGCCCGGAGCACGTGGCCCGCTTGCACCTGATCCGCGACCTTCAGCAGGAAGGCTTCAACCTGGCGGGTATCAAGCGACTGCTCGACGACCGCCAGGGCACCGCCGAGCGGCTGGCCCGGTTTCGCCAGGCGCTGACCGGGCCACCGCACGCCGAGCAGCCCGAGATCATCAACGCCGCGCAGCTCGGCCAGCGCTTCGGAGTCGCGTCTCGAGACGCGCCCCGGGTGCTGGCCAGCGCCCAGCGCCTGGGGATCCTGCGGGCCGTGGGAGACGACGCGTACGAGGCCCCGAGCCCGTCGCTGCTGGGCGTCGCCGAGCAGGTGGTGGCCCGCGGCGTCTCGCTGCAGGGCGCACTGGCTGTCTTCGAGGAGCTCGAGCAGCACTGCGATGCGGTCTCGGCCGCGTTCGTCAAGCTGTTTCTCGACGAGGTGTGGTCGCCCTTTCAGGCCGCGGGGATGCCCCTGGAGCGCTGGACGGAGATCGAAACCTCGATCGATCGCCTGCGCCCGCTGGCCACAGAGGCCCTGCTGGCCATCTTCGCGGCACGGATGAGCGCTCAGATCGAGCGCGCCTTTCAGCCTCGGCCTGGCTCAAAGCCACGCGCTGACCGACCGCGGCCCGCTGACGTACCGCCGCCCAAGCACTAGGCTGGCGTCGGTGAGTCCGGTCGACCCCGACGAACAGCGCGCAGCCAGCCGAGGGATGTGGGAGCAGGCGGCCGCCGGCTGGGGCAAGCGGGCCGATCGGGTCAGGGACTGGGGGATGCCGGTGTCGGTGACGATGGTCGACGCGCTGGCCCTCCAGCCCGGAGACACGGTGCTCGAACTCGCGGCAGGTCCGGGCGATACCGGGTTCATGGCCGCCGAACTGATCCAGCCCGGGGGAAAGCTGATCTGCAGTGACGGCGCCGAGGCGATGGTCGAGATCGCGCGCGGGCGGGCCCGGGCGCTCGGGGTCAACAACGCCGAATTTCGCCAGCTCGAACTCGAGTGGATCGATCTCGAAGCGGCCAGCGTGGACGCTGTCCTGTGCCGCTGGGGGATCATGCTGATCGTCGATCCGGCCGCCGCCGCCGGCGAGATTCGGCGTGTGCTGCGTCCCTCGGGACGGGCTGCGTTTGCGGTCTGGGACCGCCCCGAGCGCAACCCGTGGGCCACGATCCCCGGTCGGGCGCTGATCGAGCTCGGCCATTCTGAGCCGCCCGAGCCGGGTGCGCCCGGGATGTTCACGCTCGGCGACGACGGCGCGCTGGCGGCATTGCTGGAGTCGGCCGGGTTCACCGAGGTGACCGTGCGGCCAGTGGCCGTGGAGCGCCACTACGAGGAGCTGGATCGCTACATCGAGGAGACCGTCGACATGTCGCCGATCTTCAGCACCACCTTCAAGGAGCTGTCCGCCGAGGCCCAGGAAGCGGTGCTGGCGCGGGTCACGGCCGGGGCACAGCCGTTCGTAGCCGCCGACGGCTCGGTGACGCTGCCTGGCAGCTCGCTGGTCGCGGTCGCCACCGCCTGACACCGATCTTGCAGTCTGGGCGGGTGGTTGCAGCGGTGTTCGCACCGGCCGTGACGGTGAACACTGTCGTGTCATGCGCTCCAGAATCCTCTTCCTCACCCTCACCGCCGCCCTCCTGGCGCCGGCGACCGCTTCGGCCAACTTCGCGCATGTCGTCGCCCCCGGCGAGACGCTGTCCTCGGTGGCCGCCGCCGACGGCCTGTCCGCCGCTGCCCTGGCGGCCGCCAACGGGCTCTCGAGCGACAGCCAGCTGACCGCCGGCGCCACCCTTGAGATTCCGCCCCAGGGCACCGGCGCCCGACGCTTCGGGCGCGACCACCTCACCGGCCGCGCCCACCAGCGTGCAGACGGCTCCGGCCGGCGGCGGCTACGTCGTCGCGCCGGGCGACACCCTGTCGGCGATCGCCGCCGCTCACGGCCTTTCGGTGGCCTCGCTGGCCGCCGCCAATGGCCTGGACCCCGCCGGCTTCCTGATCTCGGGGACGACGATCAGCATCCCGGGCGCGGCGGGCAGCTCGCCTCCGGTGTCCGATGCCACGACGGCGCCGGGCGCCACCTCCAGCGCCGGCGCGCAGCCCACCGCGGAAACGGTCAGCCCCTCGACGGTCGGCTCGATCGCGGCCGCCAATGGCGTCTCGCCCTCGCTGGCGGAGGCGATCGGCTATCAGGAGAGTGGCTTCAACAACGCGATGGTCTCGCCGAGCGGGGCGACCGGAGTGATGCAGATCGAGCCTGGGACCTGGGGCTACATCGGACAGAACCTGGCCACACCGTCTGCGCTTTCGTCCGCCTCGGCCCAGGACAACATCCGCGGTGGCGTCCTGCTGCTGCAATCACTGCTGTCCCAGACCGGGGGGGACCCGGCGCTGGCCGCGGCCGGCTACTACCAGGGCCTGGCCTCGGTCAGAGCCCACGGCATGTACTCCGACACCCAGCGCTACGTCGACAGCGTGCTGGCGCTGCGCCAGCGCTTCGGCGGACCGTAGGGCGGCGCGCGGGCCGGCGGCGTTGTAGCCTCGGCCCCATGATTTACGACGACGACGCGGATCTCCACCAGCTCGACGGCAAGACCGTCGCCATCATCGGCTACGGCTCCCAGGGCCACGCCCACTCCCTCAACCTCAAGGACTCCGGCGTCTCGGTGGTCGTGGGTCTTCGCCCGGATTCGAGCAGCGTCGCCAAGGCCAAGGCGCACGGCCTCGAGGTGACCGAGCCCGCCGATGCCGCCAGCGCCGGCGACGTGGTGATGATGCTCACGCCTGACGAGTTGCACGGCCAGATCTGGGACTCGGGGGTCAGCGACGGGATCGCGCCCGGAAACCTGCTCCTGTTCGGCCACGGCTTCTCGGTTCACTACGAGCAGGTCGTGCCGCCGCCCGACGTCGACGTCGCGCTGGTCGCCCCCAAGGGCCCGGGCCACCTCGTTCGCCGCCAGTACCTCGAGGGATCGGGCGTGCCCGGTCTGGTCGCGGTGCACCAGAACGCGAGCGGTAACGCCCTCGCCCTGGCGCTCGCCTACGCCAAGGGGATCGGCTGCACGCGCGGCGGGGTGATCGAGACCACCTTCAAGGACGAGACCGAGACTGACCTGTTCGGTGAGCAGGCGGTGCTGTGCGGCGGTGTCACCGAGCTCGTCCGGGCCGGCTACGAGACGCTCGTCGAGGCCGGCTATGACCCGCGGCTGGCGTACTTCGAGTGCATGCACGAGCTCAAGCTGATCGTCGACCTCATGTATGAGAAGGGGATCGCCGGCATGCGCTACTCGATCTCCAACACCGCCGAGTACGGCGATCTGACCCGCGGTCGGCGCGTGATCTCCGACGAGTCGCGCGCCGCCATGAAGAGCCTGCTGGCCGAGATCCAGTCAGGAGACTTCGCCCGCGAGTGGATCGCCGAGAACCGGGCCGGCCAGGAGAACTTCAAGCGCATGCGCGAGGAGCAGGCGGGGCACCAGGTCGAGGTGGTCGGCAAGGAGCTGCGCTCACAGATGGATTGGATCGACACCGAGTTTCAGGAGTAGGCCGCTCGTGCCACGTAAAAGGGGCGAGCGGCCCGGCGAGTATCCCGCCGCTAAGCGCTCGCCGTGATCCCGCCTCCGGAGCATCGGCCTGCGGGTCAGGTCAGCCCGAAGAAGCCTGGCCGGGTCTCGAGGTCGCGAATCGCGCGCTCGTACTCGCCAGTCGTGCCGATGTCGTACCACTCGGCGTCACTCCGGTAGGTGGCGACCTTCTCGCCCGCCGCGAGCAGGCGAATCACAAGGTCAGGGAACTGGCACAATCCGTCAGGGATGTGGTCGAGCGCAGCGGCATCGTAGACGTAGATCCCCATGCTGACGTCGAAACTAAGAGACGGCTTCTCGCGATAGCCAGTGATCAGGCCGTCGGCGCTCTCGATCACCCCGAGCTCGAGGTCGACTCGCTTGGTGGTGGTGGCGACCGTGAGCAGGGCGTCGTAGCTGCGGTGGTGAGCGAGGAGCGCGGCGAAGTCGAGCGTGGTCAGCAGATCGCCGTTGAGGACGAGAAATGCACCCTCGAGGTCGGGAACCTGGGTCACGGCCCCAGCCGTTCCGAGGGGCTCGTCCTCCCAGTGAAACGTGAGCGAGACCCCCTCGGGAAGATGGGCGCCGTCGCGGAAATATGTCTCGATGAGCGCGCCGAGATGCCCAACGCATAGGTCGATACGACCCACCCCGCTGGCCGCGAGCTGAGCGATGAGGTGCTCGAGAATGGGCCGATCAAGGATCGGCACCAGTGGTTTGGGCAGCACCATCGTGTACGGCCTCAGCCGCATTCCCAGTCCGCCAGCGAGAATGACCGCTCTCATCGTTGTTTGACGTCCTTGCTCATGTCGACTCCAGAACCGTTCCCACGCGGGTTCACTCATCGGCATGCGGCGCCCCGGTCTTGAGGCTGTGCAACTTCTCTCTCCGCGCGCTGTCTCGCGTGTGGCATCCTGTCGCGGTCATGTCTTCGCAACCGAGCGCCAGGATGGCGCAGGCCCGGGGGTAGCTGTGAAATCACTCGTCACCGGTGCGGCAGGATTCATCGGATCCAATCTCTGTGGGCATCTGCTGGACCAGGGGGACGAGGTCTGGGGAATTGATGCCTTCACCGAGTACTACTCGCCGGACCGCAAACGCGGCAACCTGGCCGAGATCGCAGGGAGCGCCCGCTTCCATATGGTCAGCGGTGACCTGTTCACGCTCGGACTAGAGCCGGTGATCGCCGAGGTGGACGTGGTCTATCACCTGGCAGGCCAGCCCGGCGTCGTCGCATCGTGGGGCCCGGCCTTCGATCCCTACCTGCAGCACAATGTGCTCGCGACCCAGCGTCTGCTCGAGGCGTGCCGGAGCAATCCGTTGCGCAAGTTCATTTTCGCCTCGAGCTCTTCGGTGTACGGAGACGCGATCGCCTATCCGCTCAGTGAAGATTCCGCGACTCTGCCGATCTCTCCGTACGGCGTGACCAAGCTCGCCGGCGAGCATCTGTGTCACACCTACCGGGTCGCTCATGGACTGCCGCTGGTCGCTCTGCGGCTGTTTACGGTGTATGGGCCCCGGCAGCGCCCGGACATGGCCTTTTCGCGCCTGATTGACTGTGCGCTGGACGGGACGACCTTCGAGCTCCGCGGCGATGGCGAGCAGGTGCGCGATTGCACGTTCGTGGGTGATGTGGTCAGCGCGATGAGGGCGGCGGCCGGGTCCGAGTGGACCGGCGTGGCCAACATCGGCGGAGGATCTCCGGCATCCATGAATGACGTGATCGGGCTGGTGTCGGAACTTTGCGGTCCGGTGTCGGTCCGCCGGGCGGCACACGCCGCTGGTGATGTGAAACGGACTGAGGCTGACATCCGCGTCGCCGCACGCGAGTTCGGCTATGCCCCCCAGACGACGCTGCGCGCGGGATTGGAGGCGATGATCACTGAGGGGCGCAGTCAGCGGGTACAGGCTTGATCGCCCAATGGCCGGCGCCGCCGCCTCCGGTCGTCGGTTCAGCTGAGCTTCCGGCGCAGCCCGGGCGCAGGCCGATCAAGGTGCTGCACGTGATCACCCGGTTCACCGACGGTGCGGGAGGCAACACGCTGATCACGATGCTCGGGGCCGACCCTGATCGCTACGAGATGTGGGTCGCCGGGTCAGATGTCGGGCCGCTGTGGGCGCGTGCCGATGCGGCGGGGATCCGGACGGTCAAGCTTGAGAACTTTCCGCCCACCCTGGACATCCGGGCCGACGCGCGGGTGCTTGTCCGGCTCGTGCGGCTGATGCGCCGGGAGCGCTTCGCGATCGTCCACACACATTCCTCCGTGGCCGGATTCCTGGGTCGGTTGGCTGCGCGTCTCTCGGGTACGCCGATCGTGATTCACACCCTGCACGGGTTCAGCTTCCACGATCACATGAGCCGCCGGCGGCGGTGGGCATACGTCACCCTCGAACGGATTGTTCGTCCCATGACCGATGGATTCATCGCCGTGGCACCCGCTGTGGCCCGCGAGGCAATCGAGGAGCGGATCGCGCTCGGCGGTGAGGCGATGCCAGTTGTGCCCTCGAGCGTCGAACTTGACCGGATACCGCTCGCCGTCGATGATCTCGTTCGCCGCGAGCTCGGTGTCGGGTTGGAGACGCCGATCGTTGGGACCGTCGGCCGCCTGGATTTTCAGAAGGCGCCGCTGGATTTCGTGCGGATGGCGGCTCTCGTTGCGATGGCTCATCCCCAGGCGCGCTTCGTGATGATCGGAGAGGGGGATCTCGAGGATGAAGTGGACGCCGAAGCTCAGCGTCTCGGGGTGACCATCGAGCGGCTCGGGTTTCGCGAAGATGCGGCACGGCTCGCGGCCGGATTCGACGTTTTCGTGATCGCATCGCTCTACGAGGGCCTCGGTCGAGCGCTGACCGAGGCGCTGGCCTCGGCCAGGCCGGTAGTTGCGACTGCCGTCAACGGGGTCGTGGACCTGGTCGTTCCGGGGTCGACGGGACTCCTGAGCCCGCCCGCCGATCCGGAGACGCTTGCCCACAATGTGGTTTGGATGCTTGAGCATCCGGACGAGGGTGCTCGCATGGGAGCCGCCGGCAGCGAGTGGGTCCGGCGTCTGTTCGCCCCCGAGCTGATGTGCGCGATGGTCGAGGCGGTGTACGCGCGCCGGCTCGGCATCGGGACGTAGGGCGTTCCGGCTTCGGGGTGCGGCGGCAGTCAGCGGGGTTCAGCGCCGTGAACCCGGCCGGCGGACTCGGCGTCAGTCGGACGCGGCGTCGGTGGCGGGGTCGGCGTTGACGGCGGTCCCTCCCCGTAACGGCCGTAGCGGCCGTAGTGCGAGCCCCGGGCCGTGAAGTTGGCCACAACCCCGGCGATTTCGGCACCCACCAGCCGCAGCGAACGGGCGGCGGCTTCGATCTGATTGGCGCGGGTGGAAGCGACCCGCGCCACGAGGATGGCCCCGGAAACTGACTGAGCGACGATCGAACCATCAGTCACGGGCAGAAGCGCAGGAGAGTCCACGATGACGATGTCAGACCGGCTGAGGAGGTCGGCGAGGACGGCCGGAAACTGCTCCAGCAGCTCACTCGGATTGGAGGGTTGCCAGCCGCTGGTCATGATCTGCAGGGGAAGCTCATCGTGGCTCTGAAGACACTCGTCGATCGGCAGCTGGCCGGTGAGTGCGTCCGCCAGCCCGTGCTCGTTTTCGAGACCGAACAGCGAAGCCAGCCGGGGCAGGCGTAGATCCGCGTCGACCAGAATGACGTTGAGCCCCGCTTGGGCCAGGGCCAGGCTCAGGTTTGCCGCCACCACCGTCTTGCCTTCGGACGGAACCGCGCTGCAGACCACGAAGGATCGGAGATCATGTGTCTCTTCCCGGAATTGGAGATTGGTGCGCAGCTGGCGGTAGCCCTCAGCCACGACCGATTGGGGGTCAGCCTGAACCACGAGGGGGCGTTTCCCGGCGCGCGAGTCCTCCGGGATGTTGCCGATCAGCGGAGCCGCGACGACCGCAGCCACATCCTCGGGGTCGCGGATGCGGCGATCCCAATATTCGCGGACCACAACCCCGCCCAGGCCCAGGATGAGCCCGAGGAACAGACCCAGGCCGATGAGGACCGGCTTGCGTGGGGATACCGGACTGGTGGGAAGCCGGGGCGGGGAGACGACGCTGATCCGGACCGAGGAATTCGACGGGCCCCGGCTCGCTGACGGGGCCGAATCCTCGAGTGTGTTGACAAAGCGTGGGAACTGGACCCCGACGGAGCGGGCGATGTCCAGCGCTCGCTGCGGTGAGCGGTCCTTGACGCTGACGTCAAGCAGCACCGTGCCCTGCGGGACAGTGGCGGTGATCTCGCTCTGTAGGGCCGGCAGGGTGAGGTTCAGATGCTGATCGGCGATGACCTGCTGCAGGACCGGAGGGCTGGACACGATCGTGGTGTAGGACAGCACGCGCTGCTGGGCGAACAGCCCACCTGATAGGTCTGGGCGGGATCACTGGTGTTTCCGACGGTGGCCACGAACAGCTCCGTGGAGGCCGAATACAACGGGGTCCGGGTCCACGCGTAGGCAGCCGCCAGGGCCCCGCCGAGCACGACGCATATCGCGAGTATCCGCCAGCGTCCGCGAAGGACGCGGACCCACTGTTTCGGCTCCATGTTGGTCATCGATTCGAGCCTTCCCCCTGCGAATCGGTGCGCTGCGCGCCCCGGTAATAGGCCAGGATGTCGTCCGGACTCAACTCGGCTCCCGAGGCCCGGCCGAGGAAATAGTAGGCCGAGGCATCGTCCATGGCAAACCGGGCTCCGACTAGCCGGTCCAGGTAGCGCAGCCAGAAGAACGCCGCGCGGGCAGCGACGCCCGCCACACGGGAGCGGGCCAGCCCCCGCACGAGGTGGTCGACACTCCACAGCAGCTGGGTGCCCGGGCCGGCCACCGGTCCGGCATCAACCTCGGCGAAGGCGCGGAACAGATAGCGATGACCGCTGGCCGTGTAGCGGGTGAAATCGTGCGGTCCGGCATGTACCTGCTGAAGGAACGGGGTTTCGGCGTACACGATCCCGCCCGGCTTCAGCACCCGGCGAAGCTCGGCCACCACGCGGGGCGGATCGAGCACGTGTTCGAGCACCGCCTGCACGAGCACTGCGTCCACGCTGTGATCGGCGACGGGGATTTTGTGCGCGTCGGCGATGAATTGCGTGTTGGGGCTGGGGTGTATGTCGAACCCGATGACTCGGACGCGGGGATCGGAGTAGAGCGCCGCAACGCCGTTGCCCACCGTCGCACCACCGACCACCATGACCAGGGGATATGGCTCGCTCAGCAGCGAGAGCAGGCACGCGATGTTCCGCTCGGCCACCCGATTGGGCGGTTTGAGCAACGCGGAGCGCAGCCCGGCGGGGATCCGATCCGAGCGTGGCCGGACGGTCTCGGGCACCGCTTCACGAGCGGCGAGCACCGTCTCCGCGTCTAACACGCTGTCTGCGAAATCCACCAGCGCCGGCCAACGGCCGACGACCGGAAAGCCCGCCCGCCCAGCGCGCAGTCGGCCGCTGCGCAACGCACGGTCGCGTCGCCTTCGATACCAAGCAACCGCTGGCTGCAGCGAGGGCAGCGCAGGAGCTGCGCGACAGCCGGCAAGTCGACGAGAGCCACCCGTCTCAGTCCTCGTCGAGCATGGCCTGCAACGGGACCAGCGTCCGGTCCCATGTCAGGGCCTTGGCCTGCGCGTAGGCCTCGTCGCTTACCGCTTGCCAGCTCGCCGCGTCACTGACACTGGCGATGGCTTCGAGGAACGTACTCTCCTCGTAGCTGACGTGGCCACGCAGTAGCTCCATCTGTCGACGCCAGGCGGGGGACGAGAACCGGCAGGCCGTAGGAGATGTAGTGAAGGTTCTTGGCCGAGAATCCGTCGCGCCGCAGCTCGTCCTGGGTGCAGGTGATCAGTCCGAGCTGATACTGGCTCAGTACGGTCGGCGGCGCCCATCCGCAGTAGTTGAGGCCCAGCTGGGGATCCGGCGGGGGCCCGCCGTAGACGTCGATCGGATACAGGCGGGAGAGACGGGTGAGCAGCGGGAGGTCGATGAAACGGGAGCTGAGCGATCCGAGGTAGATGACCCGGGGCGGGTCGGCGAAGCGGGCCCGTTTGGTCTCCGGCACGGGGATGCAGCCCCAGTTGATTTGCCGCAGCTTGGGGAGGGCGACGCCGTAGTGGCGCTTGACGTAGGGGGCGTAGGATTCCCAGGAGAAGGCAAGGCCGTCGACGCTCCCGTACAGCCGCGCTTCGAGCCGGCGCAGACGGTCGCGCTGGCCCTCGGTGACCCGCTCCTCGTAGTAGAGCTCGTCCGCCCAGGGGGTTTGACAGTCCTAGAAGGTCCGGGCCGACGTCGGCTTGGTCAGAAGCCCAGCGTCCTGAGGGGCGCGATCAGGATGAGGTCATAGGTTCCGACGCACAGGTCGGCGAGCAGGCTGCGCCGCAGCCAAAGGTCGGCCAAGAGCACGTAATAGGAAAGGTGACGGCGGCCAAATCGCCACCGTCGCGTGAGGGCCAGGCCGGCCAGCTCGGAGGCGTAGATCGCTATCCGGCGCAGACCGGGGCGCGGCAGACGGCGCAGCGGCGAGGTGGAGTCCGTCGACGCCCGACTGAGGAAGTAGGTGTTGACGAGCGTGACGTCATGCCCGTGGGCGCGCAGGAACGCCTCGATCGCGGTGGACTTAACTCCGTTCGCGTACCCGTCGACCTGCGCCACGAGCAGGACACGGCGGCTCCTGGGGCTCTGGCCCACGGCTCTCCGTCCTTGGTCGGTCTCTCGCCTCATCGGCGTATCCGCCATTCTATGCCGACCCTTGGCTCGTTCCATCGTGACGATCATCATGGCCGGCGGTGCCGGCTTAGCAGCGCGCATGCTCTACCGGGCCTTGAAGATCGCGTACACGAGCGGAGAGCTCGACGCCGCCACAGTGCTGGTCGCGGGGATGGGACTGTTGATCAGCTTGCCGATCGCGGTGACCGCGTTCTCGGGCGGCCTTACCTACCAGCTCAACACGAGAGGGGACCTGGTCGCGCTGTTCCCGAGCTGGTATGGAGAGTGGACGAGATGGCCAAGGCGGTCGTGGTTCTGCTCGCCCTGGGCCTCGTGCTGCGCCAGCTATCCGCGGGCCGCGCTCGGTTCAACCCCGCTTCGCTCTTGGGCATCGCGGTCTGGGGCGTGGCCGCGTTCGCCTCCGGACTTCAGGGCGAGACGCTCATTTCATTGAGCAGCGGCACGCTGCTGGCCTGCCTTCTCGCCGCTGGCGTCATGCCCCGCGGCCCAGGCGCCTGCGTCGGCGCGGGGCTGGCCGGCGTGTCCATCGCGGTGGCCAGCGGGCTGCTGGCCGCGCTTCGCCCTGGCGTCGCACTGCTGCCGTGTGCCCGCAAGTGCAGCTTTTTGGGCTCGCTGCTCACCGGGGTGGTGCCCAATGCCAATCTGCTGGGGATCACCCTGGCGGCGAGCATCCCTTTCGTCTACCTCGGATTCCGGGGGCGTCCACACAATTGGCTGATCGGTTATCTGCTTTTGATGACCCTCGCAACCGGTGCCCGAACCCCGATGGCGGCCGCCGCGATTGCAGTGGCCTTACTGGTCCTGGCGCGGCCCAGCCTGGGCGGTCCTGGGCAGCGCGGGCCACTTGGACTGCTCCCGGGACTGGTGGTCGCCGCGGCGTTCGGCGTCTGGATCTATCTCGTCAACCACCGCTGGTCGGCGACCGCGCTGACTGACCGGGGCGTGCTCTGGAGCCTGGCGAAGCACGACATCAGTCGATCATCACTAATCGGCTATGGGCCGGCCAAATGGGCCGACCTGTACAAGATCAGCCAGATCCCGGCCACCGCCCAGCGATCCGCCCACAACCAACTGCTGGACCTACTGTTCGCCAGCGGCTACCTCGGAGCCGCATTCTTCGCGGCGATGGTCGGGGTGACGATCGCCACAGCCAGACGAGCCCGGCCAGGGATTCTCATCATCCTCGGTTCGATTAGATGATCGGCGCCACTGAGGGGACATGGCAAGTCGGCAGCTTCGATTTTCTGTCGTTCACGATGATTGCTCTTATCCTCACCGGTGACTCTGAGGTGGCAGGCCGCCGAACGCGGCCCGCCAGGCCAGCGGTGTCCATCGGCGCCAGGCCGCAGCTCGACACGGGCGAGTCTTCCCCGTCTGCGACCAGACCGGGTCCAGGCGGCCAGCCGGTGCTTCCGCCCTAGCCGGCGCCGCGGACGGGCATGAACGGCGATCGGGGTGAGGAGCGCGAGGCGCGGGTTCGGGCCGCGCTGGCGGCCCACGCCTCTAGCGGGACGATGGTTCTCGCCTCGGGCCTGGTCACCGGGTACCTCGGGTTCAACCAGGGCGGCTTCTTTCCTGCGTCGGTGGCGATCGTGACGATTGCCCTGCTGCTGTCGTTGATCGTCCGGGTGGGGGTCATAACCCGGCCGTTCGCCGGGCTGGGAGGGAAAGGTTTGGCGGCGTGCGCTGCGCTGGCGGCGTTCGCAGCGCTCACGCTCCTCTCGTCGGCTTGGTCGCACGCCCCGGGACGAGCGGTGCTCGAGTTCAACCGGGCGCTGCTCTATCTGGTCGTGTTCATCGTGTTCGCCACGCTGCCCCGCGAGGACCGCTACCTGGCGGCGCTGGCCGCCGGATTCGCTGTTGCCACCGTGGTGCTGTGCGGCGCGGGGCTGCTGACCAGGACCCTGCCGCATACCTTTCCGCTGTCGCCATCGGTCAACACCGGCCGGCTTGGATATCCGCTCACGTACCGCAACGCGCTGGGCCTCACCGCGGTGCTTGGCATCCTCATGTGTATCTCGCTGTCGGCCGGAGACCGGGTCTCGAGCGCCGTCCGCGTTGCGGCGGCAGCGGCTGTGCCCCTGCTCGCCGCCACCCTCCTGCTGACCTTTTCGCGCGGCCCACTCGTGGCCGGGATTGGCGCACTCGCCCTGATGGGGACGTTGGCACGTCGCCGCTCACTGGGTCACGCCCTGATCGCCTCCGGCGTCGGTGCAATTCCTGCCGTACGGTGGTCCTACGCGGCCACCGCTCTGGCCCAGAGTAACCCGACCAGTCGCGTGGCTCTCGCCCAGGGCCGGACCCTGGTTCTCGTGGTCGCTTGCAGCTGCTTGCTGGCAGGTGGGCTGCGACTCCTGTTCATCCGCCGCCAGCCGCGTTCCCCTGGGTCTGGTGGTTCGACCGCCGGCAGCGGCGCGTGGCACGGCTGGTCGCCGCCGTGATCGCCGCTGGGGCGGTGGTCGTCGGAGCGGTCGCGATTGATGTCCCGCATCAGCTGTCGCGGCAGTACCACCAATTCGTCGTCGGAGTGCGACTACCGGCCAACGTTCCGCTCCGCGACCGGCTGCTCAATGTCGGCAACAACGGCGCTTGCCTCTGTGGCGGGTGGCGCTGGACGCGTGGCGGTCGGAGCCGTGGCGCGGTCACGGCGCGGGCACGTATCAGGAGCTATGGGACCGCCACCGCCCGCCCACCTACGCGATCGATGTCGTCAATGCCCATTCGCTCTACCTCGAGGCCCTCGCCGAACTCGGAATCGCGGGCTTCGTGCCGCTCGTTGGGGCGCTGGTGGGCATTCTCGCAGCGGTCGTCGCGCGGCTGAAATCGGCCGATCGTCCGCTGGTTGCCGGGATGATGGCCACGCTCACCTGCTGGCTCGTGCACGCCGGGGTGGATTGGGACTGGCCAATGCCGGCCAATTGCTGGTGGGTGTTTGCGCTCGGCGGCCTCTGCCTGGCTCGTGAGCGGCCCATACCCGGTCCGCTCTGCGCTCGGGCAGTGGCGGCGGCTGGCGCTCGGGGTCGGGATTGCCGCCGTCGCCGTACTGCCCCTCCAGGTGGAGCTCTCCCAGTCGCACCTGAATGCGGCGGTTGCGGCACTGGAGAATGGCAATTGCCAGGCCGCGGTGGCCGGCGCGCTGCGCTCGAGCGATGATCTCGGCGCGCGCGCTGAGCCGTACGAGATCCTTGGCTACTGCGATGCCCGCGCGGGGCTGCGCGGGCTCTCGGTGACGGCAATCCAGAACGCGATCAACCGCGATCCCGGAGATTGGGAGTACCGGTACGACATGGCCCTGGTCCAGCGCTGGGCGGCTGGGACCCCCGCCCAGACGCCGCCCTGGCGGTCGCGATGAATCCCCTCTCGCCGGTGACCACGGCTCTCAGGCCGCGGTCCGCGGCTCCAGCCCACGAATACTCGAGCCACGCCCTTCAAGCCCGGTTGTTGGTTCCCTAACCGTCGGCCGGCCGCTGGACTGCGGGCCCGGTGATCAGTCGAACCCGACCGCGGCTCGCCACCGAGGAAGCCAAGCCGCATATGAGTAGTGCTCCTCGACGAACCTGCGGGCGCCGGTGCCGACCCGCTCGCGCTCGGCCACCGGGACCTCGAGCAGCGCGAGGATGGCGTCCCGCCAGTCTGCGATGGTCGTCGGGCCTGGCATCTCCAAGCGCCCGAGCAGGTCCCGGTTGATTCCGATCGGACTGGCCACCAGGGGCGTGCCGGCGGCGGCGTATTGCAGGAGCTTGTACCCGCATTTACCCCGCGTGTACGGCTCGTCGGGCATCGGCGAGATTCCGAGGTCGATATCGGCTAGGGCGACCTTCTCGCTCGACTCTGACCACGCGACCCGATCGATCATCGCCTCCAGCGCGCCGAGGCTCGGGCGCAAGCCGCCAATCAGCGTCAGGCGAGCCCCGGTGCGGCGGTGCACTTCGAGCAGGGCCGACGCGATCCGGGTCAGGTACGGCTCGTTGCCGGCCGATCCGATCCAGCCCAACCGCGGCGGATCGGCGATTTCATAGCCGTCCTTGGATCGATAGGCCCCCGGGTCAACGCAGCTCGGAATCAGGATTACATCCCGATTGTGCTCGGCCGCCCATTCTGCGAGCACGGGACTACCGGCCACCACGCGGTCCGCGTTGCGCGCTGCGAGAAGGGCCTTGGGCGCCTTCGGTGCCCAACGGCGCGCGAGGCCGCCCTCGCCGGGTCCCACTGGAGGGCGTCATCCAGGTCATAAACGCTAAACCCGGCCCCAGCCAGCAGTCGCCGCTCGACAGCACCACGGCTCAGCGGCGAGGCCTCGCGGTGCAGGATGAGCCGTTCGGGCGGCGCCGCGGCGATCCGGCGCAGAGCCATCTCGGCACGGGCGACGGCCCGCGGATGGCGAGCCAGGTACCCCGGGGCCGAATTGTGATGGCCAAGATAGCCGCAGGCCTCGGCCGGTTCGGTAACCCGGTCCAGCCACTCGTAGACCCGCACGCGCGAGCTCGGCCCCCAGCGTCCGTACGGGGTGATGAACTGGGGTCGCCTGTCACGTCGTTGCCAGCCGCCGACGGCGTCCGCCGAATCCGATGATGAGCAGCCCGGCGAGCCCAGGAATGCCGGTGAGGAGAAGGGGCAGGAATCCAGTCGTGTCGCTGCCGAGGATGGCCAGCTCGCCCGCCACCGTGACCCCGGTCGCCACGGCAAGCCGATACCACCAGGCGCGGCCTGGCACGATCACCTCCAGCTGCGCTTGGCGCCGGCATAGGCCCACGAAATAGACCGACGCCACGATCCCGGTGATCGCGGTGGCTCCCACCACGCCGAGCAGGCCGCCAGCTAAAGCCATGGGAACGGTGAGGATCGCGTTGCCCAAGGTCCACACTGACGAGCAGCGCGTCTCGAGCCCAGGCCGTCCCACCGCTCGTACGAAGCAGGTTCGCATCCCAGTTAGCGCGACGTGAACGATATAGCCGCTGAGCAGGATCGCGGCCGCCAGACCCGCCAAGCGGTAGCGGGGGCCAAGCCAAACCACGACGCTGAAGCCGACTCCCGCGATCGCGATCGCGCCGTACCCGAGCACGGCGGGCAGCCACCGGGCCTCGAGACGGTGGTAGGCGGCAACGGTGGCCGCCGGGCCGTCACTGCCAAACGTGCGCGCGAGGATGGTGAGCAGCGGAGAGAACGCATAAAGCGGGAGGCTCCGGGCAGCCGAAGCCGCCTGCATCCCGATGCCGTAGAGGCCCACGTAGCGCACTGGAAGCACGGCCGCGATGACCAGGGCATCGAGTTCACTGTTGACGAACCCGGTCAGGGCCGAGAGCTGCATGCGCGAGGAGAACTGCCAGAGTTCGCCGACAGCCGTACGGGCGGGGAGCAGCGGGAGGCGAATGCTCAGGTGGCGGATCGCGAACAGGGAGCTGACCAGGCCGAGCACGACATAGCGCGCGGCGGTGGCGATGAGCAGGTCGGACAGGTGAGCGTCGCGCCCGACCAGCACGACGACGGCGACCAAGAACGTGCCTGAGGAGGCGAGCGTACTCGTGGCCAGCGCCCGGTAGCGATTGTTGCCCTCCAGCACGGCTGCCGTGGCGTCCGATATGAGGCCGAGCGCGGCCAGGGCAGGTAAGCAGCGCAATACCAGGATCGCCTCGCCGCTCAGCCGGTGGGGGATGTTGAGGAGGTGGACGATCGTGGGGGCCAGGACAATCGCCGGCGGAGTCAGGACGGCACCAAAGAGCGCGAATCCGAGCAACGCCCCGGTGACCAGCTGGCCGGCTCCACGGCGGTCCGCTCGAGCGCCATAGAGCGCGAAGAAGCGAGCCAACGATGCCGACACCCCGCCGTCGAGGGCAGCGAGAGTGCTGAGCACGGCGAGCGCGAGTGACCAGATTCCGTAGCGGTCGAGACCGAGGCGGTGCAAGAGCAGGGGAGTGACCGCGAAGGCGACGAGTAGCGGGATCAGCTGGGCAATCCCGTTGAAGCCGATTCGCGACGCGACCTGCGGTAAGCCCGCGCCGTGTACCGGCCGCCAGCGGCTGCTTGCAGCCGCATCAGGTGTCTCCTTCGGAGTCACGGGCATCGCCTCATGGTGTCAGTAGGGGGGTCGGCTGGCCATTTCGTCCAGGATTGCGCCATCGGCTTGGAGGTTGGCGGCGCGGCCCGATACAGGCCTCATGCTTCTGGCCTCAGCTCCCACGACGCCGGGTGGCTCCATGCGACGGTGCGTGGTGATCGGCCTCGCGGTGCTTGGCGTCATGCTCGCTTACGCATCCGCCGCCCAGGCCGCGGCCTATCAGGTCCCGCCGTCAGTCGTTGCCGACTGCTCGGCCGACGTGACGCCGGCCCTCGTCGCATGGATCGGGTCAGTCCCCGACAACTCGAGCCTGGCCTTCGCGCCCGGGGCCTGCTACCGCGTCGACGGCACGATCGAGTTGTCTGGGCGGGTCGGACTCGACTTCGAGGGCAATGGTGCGGCGTTCCGCTCCCTGGTAGCCCCGACTGACCAGCACGCCATCTGGCGCGCATGGAACTCGTCAGGCCTGACCTTCCGCAACATGACCATCGACGGTGGTTACAGTGCCGGAGGTAGCTTCGCCGCAGCCCTTCAGCACGCGCATGCGATAGATCTGCGTGGCAGCGCCGCACAGATCGACCACGTGTCCATGGGCGACGTGGCGGGTGACTGCGTGTATTTCGGGCTCGGGTCGACATCAGCACTCACGCGCAGCTCCGGAGGGGTGAGTGACTCCCGCTGCACCGGCACGGGCCGCAACGCCGTCTCGGTTACCGCGGGCAACAATATCCTCGTACAGGGCATGACCGCCAACGCGATCGGCTACGACGTATTCGACGTCGAACCCAACGTCGGGTTGGGCTGGGGGGCTCAATCGGTTGCATTCACGGCCAACACGATCGGGTCGTATCACGGGAGCGCGTACTCCCTCGTCGAGAATGCCCCGATCTCAGCTCAGTCGTTCACAAACAACCGGTTCACCACGCGCGGCATGAAGATCACCATCGGGCAGAGCAGGCTGATCAGTCACCCGTACCCCGTCTTTGGTGTGACCGTCACCGGCAACACCGCCGGCGTCTCCCAGGCACCATCGGCGATGAACCTGTCGCTCGTCAACGGCCTGACGGTCACCGGCAACACGGTTCCCGTTAGCGGGGGGACGATGGCTGCGGTGGACTCCTCCTGCTCGGTGATGGTCGCCAACAACCAGGCCCCCGGGGCGGCGGCTCAGGATTCGATCGCGCCCTACTTGTGCGCGACCAGCCCAAAGCGTCATGCCTCCAGCCAGACGGCTCGCGTCCGGCGGACCAGGTCTCACCGGATCACGCGGTCGCGCCACTTGCGCGGCCATAGTCCTCGCCTGGGCCGGCTAGGACCGACGTTCCGCGAGTACGCCCGATAGAGCCGTTCCGCTTCGCGGAGTTCACTCACCTCAGTGCGGCGTCCCCGGGCAACGGCCCGAAGCCGGCGAACCGGGAGCTCGACCCAGGCGAACAGCCATGCCAAAGCCATGGCCTGCCACGTGGGGAAATGCTTGCGGGCGAACTCGGTTTGACTGCGCAGGAGATAGAACAGCCTTCGGCCGCCGATCTGCTCGGAGCTGGCACCCTCGCGATGGTAGATGCGTGCGGACTTCACGAAGTAGCTCCGGTAGCCGCGCTGAGAGGCCCGCAGGGCCAGGTCCACCTCCTCCATGTAGACGAAGAAACGCTCGTCGAAGCCTCCCAGCGATTCGAACAGCGAGCGGCGGATCATGAAGAACGCGCCGATGACCTGATCGACGGGCCCGCTCTCGGTGGTCTCCTGAGGACTCATGCGCTGTCGTGGAACCCACCGCGGCAGTAGTTGCGCCAGCCCCAACATCTTCGTCACGTACATAGCGAAGGTCGGAAATCGTGAGCACGATAAGAGGTACTCTCCCCGGTCGTCGACCATCTGCCCGCCGCAGATCCCGACTCCGACCCGGATCGGGTCGGCCATGACTGCGACGGTGGCAGCGAGGGTTTCGCGAAACACCTCCGCGTCGGGATTGACGAACACCAGCAACTCGGCCGCTCCGGCTCGAGCACCTTGATTACACGCGGCGGCAAAGCCTCGATTCTCGGTGTTCGAGAGCACATTGACGACGCAATCGACCGGCTGAGCGTCTGGGTCCGCTGCAATGACCGTCATCGAGTCATCCTCGGAGGCGTTGTCCACCACAGTGACGGACGCGAGCGTGAAAGACGACCGATCGGCGCGACCAAGGGCGCGAAGGCAGCGCCCGAGGTGGTCGCCGGCGTTGAAGTTGACGATCACGACGTCCAGGTCGACGCGGGGCCCCGGTATCGGCTCCCTCAGCGCTGGTATGTCCCCACCTGCGGGTAGGAGTCGAGGTTTGATCGAATCGCATCGATCGTGGCCGCGAGTCCATCCTCGAGCGAAACCGCGGGCGTCCAGCCGAGCAGCGCGCGTGCTTTACCAGCGTCCGCGCACAGTCGGCCGACCTCGCTGGCCGGCGGGCGCACGCGCGCTGCGTCGTGCTCGAGTCGCGCTCTCGTTCCCTGCCCCGCCAGCAGCCTGAGGATGCGGTCGGCCAGTTCCCCGATCGAGATGTCGCGTTCGCTTCCGAGGTTGACCGTCTGTCCAACCGCGGCGGGGGCGTCAGCGGCCGCGATCATCCCCGCTGCTGTGTCGGTCACGAAGGTAAGATCACGACGGGGGTGCAGGTCACCGAGTTTCACCACGCCTGTGGCCATGGCCTGAGTGATGATCGTTGGGATGATCGCCCGCGCAGACTGGCGGGGCCCGTAGGCGTTGAACGGCCGAACTGTGACCACTGGCACCCCGAATGCCCGTCGGAAGCTCTCTGCGGCTTGATCGGCGCCGATCTTGGAGGCCGAATATGGCGACTGTCCCACGATTGGATGCGTCTCGGCGATCCGGGGAGTCTGGGCGGTGCCGTAACACTCGCTGGTCGAAACGTGGACGAAACAGCCGACGTCGGCACGGCGCGCCGCCTCGAGCACGTGGACCGTGCCCAGGGTGTTGGTGGCGAAGAACGAGTGCGGCGCCTCATACGAATAGGGAATCGCGATCAGCGCGGCGAGATGAAAGACCGTGTCGCGCCCACTGACGTGGGCAGCGATCGCATAGGGATCGGTGACGTCTCCAGTGACGATCTCGACCTCTTCGCGGACGGCGGGCGAGACCCCGGACAGCCGCCCGGGCTCACCCCGTCCGTTGTAGCGCACGAGTGCTCGGACGCGATCACCGCGACGCACGAGCGCCTCGGTGAGGTGGCTCCCGATGAACCCCCCGGCTCCGGTGACGAGCACGTTCGCAGCCATCAGCAGGCAGGTAGGCTACTCGTGATGAAGCCGAGCGCCGTCGGCCAGGGGCCGCAGATCCCGCTCTTCGACCTGCGGGTCACCGAGGAGGATCTACGCGAGGTGGCCATCGCCCTGCGGGCGGGCGCCCTCAGCCCGGGACCGCGGGTCGCCGAGTTGGAGGCCGCCCTGGCCGCTCGTCTCGGCGCCGCGCACGCCGTGGCCGTCTGTTCGGGCACAGCGGCGCTGCACCTGAGCTACCGCCTCTGCGGGGTCGGACCGGGCGACGAAGTGGTGGTTCCGGCGGTCACCTTCGTGGCGACGGCGAGCGCCGTCGTGCACTGCGGGGGAACTCCCGTATTCGCAGACATCAGCGGCCGGCACGATTGGGGCATCGATCCGGCTGACGTCGCTGCCTGCTTGTCACCGCGGACGAAGGCGGTGTGCGCAGTTCATTACGGCGGATATCCGGCTGCGGTTGAAGAGCTCGCTGCCCTTTGCGCGGACCGCGGCATCGCCCTCGTGGAAGACGCCGCTCACGCCCCGCCCGGAGCCGCCCTGAAGGGACGCCCCCTCGGCACCTGGGGCGCTGCGGGAGCATTCTCCTTCTTCTCCAACAAGGTCCTCTCGGCCGGCGAGGGCGGCCTGGTCGCGATTCCGGACGCCGCATGCGCTGAGCGCGTGCGCCGTTGGGCTAGCTCTGACCCGCTAAACGGCGAGCCAGGAGGAGGGGAGGAGCGGATCAGCTACAGCCTCGATGAGCCTCGTGCGGCGCTACTGCTCTCCCGGCTCCGAAGGATGGACGCCGAAATCGCACGGCGCCGCGAACTCACCATCGCCTATCGGGCCAAGCTCGCTCATCTCACCGAGGTGGAGATACCGTTCAGTGAGGACCAGCTGGCGGAATCCGCCTGCTACATCATGCCGGTCGCGCTCACCGACGCCACACGGCGCGATGCGATCCGAAGCCGGATGCGCGCGACCTACGGCGTTCAGACATCGGTTCTATATCCCGCCCTGCACGAGCTCGCCGCATTTCGTGCACGCCACGAAGCAACAGTCTGCCGAACTCTGAGCGCGTCGCGGCGTCCCAGATTACGCTGCCGCTCTATCCCGATATGACCGACGACGAGCAGGATCTAGTCGTTGCCGCGCTCGAGGATTCGCTGCGGGCGTGACCCCCCGAATTCCGCTCGTCGCCGATCGCCTCGAAGACCCGGAAGTCGCAGCGGTGCTCGCCTGTCCGGGACGGGTCCTCACCTGGGTCCCCGCACCCAAGAACTCGAGCTCGACCTCGCCGCACGCCTCGCGGTCGACCATGCGGTAGCACTCTCGACCGGGACGGCCGCCCTCCGGCTGCCTTCGTGGTCGCGGGATCAAGCCGGGCGACAGTGTCGTCTTGGCGGCCATCGCGCGTCCACAGCCCACGCCGCAGCCCGTCGGTAGGCGCTGTGGTCGCTCTCGCGGATGTCGGCTCGCTCGCCGAGCCTGTCCTCGACCCAGACGGTCTGCGGCCCAGCTCAAGCGTGGCCACCGAGCTGTTCTGGTCAGCCATCCCTGGGGTTACCCGGCTCCGTCGGCAGCGGTGCGCAAAATCTGCGATGAAGCCGGAGTGGTGCTCATCGAGGACGCGACCGAGGCGATGGCGCAGAGACGGCTGGATCGGATGGCAGCCGCGCCCTTGCCGGGACGATCGGGCATGTCGGTTGCTACTCATTGGCCTGGGGGCGCGGGGTCGGCATCGGGCAGGGAGGTGTCCTGACCACCGCCGACGCAGAGCTCGCTGCGCGAGCCCGGCTGCTGCGCTCGCACGCGCTGACGGCCACGACGTGGGATCGGCACCGAGGGCATTCCGACTCCTACGACGTCGTCGATATCGGCTTCAACTTCCGCATCGACGAGCCGCGTGCAGCCCTGGCGATGGCCCGGCTGCCCGGCCTGACCGATCAAGTCGAGCTCCGCCGTGCTGCCGATCGACGGTACCGCGAGCAGATGGCGACGGCTCCGGTTGGCCGCCTCGGCGGCGATCGCCGCGACGTCGCCGCGTGTTCCCGCTCCTGACCAGCGATGGCGTGACCCCGACCGCTTCGCTGACAGCCCGGCGGACAGGGCATGGACGGCCCGTCGACGGCGCTGGATGACCCGGCCGGGATCCGCTTCCCAGGAACTCAGCCGGCGGCTCCTGGGCCTGCCGCTGCGTCCCTGGCGGGAGAGAGCGAACAGGATCAGGTGATCGAGGCGGTGAACGCTCTGCCCTACTGACGCGGAACTCGGCGCTCGGGCGACGAAGCGAATGACCAAGCCGGTGCCGGCAAGTCCCACTCCGACGATAACCAGGGTGATGGCCACAAACCCGGTAAACGGCAGTTGGCCACTGCTGGCGGCGCTTGTCTGCTCGCTGACCTGCACGGCGCTGACCGAACTCGTTCCCGGCGGGTTGGCTGCCGCCGGACCCTTACCGGGCTTGCCGTACTGCGCACTGGTCGCCGTACCGTTGGATCCGGTGCCCGAGAGCGCGAGGGCGATGCCCCGCTGCTCATATCGCCCCAGCTGCGATCGCCGTGATGATCGCAGCCCGGGTGCGGAGAAACAGGCTCAGGCTGGAGCCGGTACGACGGCGCCGGCCGATGACCTGCCGCTTGATCTCGTCAAGGCGCATCTCTGACAGCGCTGGGCGATTCTCGGAGAGTTTGTGGATCTCGGCTCGAAAGCCAGGATCGTTGTCGTTAATTTCGTTCATATCTATTAGAACGAGCCAGACCCGCGATTCCTGACTGGCCGCCGATAATCCAGTCATTCGCGACGCAGACTTTGAGCGGCTGTACGAGGAGCACGCCCAGGCGGTGTTCGCATTCCTCACGTACCGAACCGGCGATTGGACGCTCAGCGAGGATCTTCTTGCCGACACTTTCGAGAAGGTGCTGCGCAGCCGCCGGCCTCCTCCGTCCGGGGCGGGGGAGAAGCCGTGGCTATACACGGTGGCGCTCAATGCGGTTCGTGACAGTGCACGACGTCGCGGGGTCGAGCAGCGCGCCTATGAACGGATGGCCGGCGAGCGCACCCCGACCGACGATGCTGGCGGCGCGCTCGAGGTGGTGGCCGAGCGCGATGAGGTGCGTCACGCGCTCGCCTTGCTGTCCGCAGAGGAGAGGGAGGCAATCGCCCTGCGGTTCGGCGCTGGGCTCACCGTGCCCGAGCTGGCGTCGGCGCTCGGAGTAAGCCTTACGACAGCGGAGGGCCGGGTGACCGCGGTCTGCGCAAGCTCCGAGCCGAGCTCACGCGAGAATGACCATGGAAGATCAGCGGAACTGAGCCCTGCCGAGGGTCAGCGACGGCGCAGGGTGATAGCTCCGGTCTGACGATGGACCGCGACGGGACGGCGCACGACGGTGCGCAGCGCCGACCAGAACAGAATTCGCAGTTCCCACCAGATCGTCGCCTGGGCCACATAGAGATGATCGAGCGCGATCTTGCCGGGCCAGATCGCATTGCGATAGTGGGCGAGCGGGTCGCCTGGATCCAGGATGTCGGCCTCGGCGTAGTAGGCGAGCTGTGAGAGGCCGGTCACTCCCTGCGGAGCCAGCAGGATCGTGTCGTAATCATAGGGCCGCTCGTCGACGAAGAGCGGATCCTCGGGCCGGGTCCGACGAGGGTCATATCACCCCGAAGAACGTTCCAGAGCTGGGGAACTTCGTCGAGCTTGGACCGGGTGAGCCAGCGGCCAATCCGCGTGTAACGAGGGTCCTCCGCGGTGGTGATGGGCAGCCCGGCCGTGTCCTCATGCATCTTGCGGAATTTGAGCATCTTGAACCGGCGTCCGCCGCGACCGATCCGCAGCGAGCGGTACAGCATGGGCCCGGGAGACTCGACCCGGATGGCTATGGCAACCACGAGGAGGATAGGCAACAGCGCGATCAACAGCAGCGCCGAAACGCTGATGTCAACAGCACGCTTCGCCGCCCGCTGCGTGACTCGGCTCGCCAACGGACCAGCCGCCAAGCCAGGCCGGTGCTCGGGGAGGTCCGCCGCTGCGGCCCCCGCCACCAACGCGTACGCGTTTTGCTCATCCTTGAGTGCGCTCATCTCGCCCCGGTTGGTGATGTGCCCCATCGCGGCCCGGGATCAAATTCCTGCCGCGGCAGGAAAAAAGTAACGCACAGAGCGGATTTAGTCAACCTTTACCAGTGTTGTCACCTTTTTGGACCTCCAGGTCAAGATGGATAACAACCCACGGACCCCGGCCGGCAGGCGAACTTCAAGTGCAAAGAGGAGCAGGCGGCCCACCAGGTCGAGGTGGTGGTAAGGAACTGCGCTCGCAGATGGACAGGATCCGCACCCGAGTTCGCCGAGTAGGGCGTTCGTTACAATTCTCGGGCTGTCGTGACTGGCGCGAGAAGGTGGGCCCAGACCACCGGGAAGCGATGGCGCAAATCGCCGCGCGCCTGGGCATGTAGATCCCGCTACGTTCGAGGAAGCCTCATGGCCCAGACAGTTCTGCAGATCCCCGACGCGCTCAAGCCGTCGGACGGGCGCTTCGGATCGGGTCCCTCGCGGGTCCGTCGGGCCCAGCTTGACTACCTGGCCGGCCCCGGGGCCGCGGTGATGGGCACCTCGCATCGTCAGAAGCCGGTGCGCGAGCTGGTCGGGCACATCCGCGCCGGCCTGGCCGAGCTGTTCTCGCTCCCCGACGGCTACGAGATAGTTCTCGGCAACGGCGGCACGACCGCCTTCTGGGACGCGGCGGCATGCGGACTGGTCCGCGAGCGGGCGCTGCACCTGGCCTACGGCGAATTCTCGGCCAAGTTCGCGGCCGGCACCCGCGGCGCCCCCTTTCTCGCCGACCCGGTGGTGATCGAGGCGCCCGCCGGCGATGCCCCGGCGCCGGTCGCGCAACCGGGGGTGGATGCGATCGCCTGGGCGCACAACGAAACCTCCACCGGGGTCATGGTCCCGGTCATCCGTCCCCAGGGCGCCGACGATGCCCTCGTCCTGATCGACGCCACCTCGGGCGCCGGCGGGCTCCCGGTAGAGATCGGAGCCTGCGACGTCTACTACTTCGCCCCCCAGAAGGGCTTTGCCTCCGACGGCGGGCTGTGGCTGGCGGCGGTGAGCCCGCGGGCGCTCGAGCGCATCGCCGAGATCGCTGCCAACCCGCGCGGGCGCTGGATCCCCGACTCGCTGTCGCTGAGCATCGCGCTTGAGAACTCGCGCAAGGACCAGACCTACAACACCCCGGCGCTCGCCACCCTGCTGCTCATGCGCGCACAGCTGGACTGGATGCTCGAGCAGGGAGGCCTGGAGGCGATGGTCGCCCGGACGAGCACCAGCGCCGAGCACCTGTACGGCTGGGCCGAGGCCCACGACCACGCCACCCCGTTCGTGGCCGACGCTGGCAAACGCTCGCTGGTCGTGGGCACGATCGACTTCGACGACGAGGTCGATGCCGCGGCCCTGGCAGCCACCCTGCGGGCCAACGGGATAGTCGACGTCGAGCCCTATCGCAAGCTGGGGCGCAACCAGCTGCGAATCGCGATGTTCCCGGCCACCGAGCCCGACGACGTCCGGGCCCTGACGGCCTGCATCGACTGGGTCCTGGAACGCCGATGAGCCTTCCCAAGGTGCTCGTGGCCGAGCAGATCGGCGATTCCGGCGTGGCGCTGCTGCGCGAGCACTTCGAGGTCGAGATCGGGGTCGGCTGGGGCGCCGAGGAGCTCGCGGCGCGGATCGGCGAGTACGAGGGGATCCTGATCCGCTCGGCGACCCAGCTGGACGAGCCGCTGCTTGCCCGGGCGCAGCGTCTGCGCGCGGTCGGCCGCGCCGGAGTGGGCGTTGACAACGTCGACGTCGGGGCGGCCACCAAGCGCGGGATCGTGGTGGCCAACGCGCCCCAGTCCAACGTGATCACCGCCGCTGAGCACACGATGGCATTGCTGCTGGCGCTGGCCCGCAACGTCCCCCAGGCCTACCAGTCGCTGATCAGCGGTCGCTGGGAGCGCGCGAAGTTCTCCGGCGTCGAGCTGTACGAGAAGACCCTGGGGATCCTCGGCTTCGGGCGCATCGGCCAACTCGTGGCTCAGCGCGCCCGGGGCTTCAACATGAAGGTGATCGCCTACGACCCGTTCGTGGGCAGCGAGCGCTACCGCGAGCTCGGGGTCGAGGCGGCCGACTCCCCGGATGCGGTTTACGCCGCCGCTGACTTCATCACCCTGCACCTGCCCAAGACCCCGGAAACCGAGGGCTGGTTGAACGCCGAGGTGCTGGCCAAGTGCAAGGACGGCGTGCGGATCCTCAACGTCGCCCGGGGGCCGCTGGTCGTCGACGCCGATCTCCAGGCCGCGCTTGACTCGGGCAAGGTGGCTGGCGCGGCACTGGACGTGTTCCGCTCCGAGCCGGTCACCGAGCACCCCCTGTTCGCGTATCCCAACGTGATCGTCACCCCGCATCTCGGGGCCTCGACGGCCGAGGCGACCGACCGGGCCGGGTACCAGGCCGCCGAGCAGGTAGTGGCCGCGCTGACCGGCGGTGCCGTGACCAGCGCGGTCAACGTGCCCGCGATCTCGGCCGAGGACGCGGAGGTGCTGGGCCCCTATGTGCCGCTGTGCAGTTCGCTGGGCGCGGTCGCGATCGCGCTGGCGGTCGCCTCGGGGGAGCCGATCGACGGCCTGCGGACTGACTTCTTCGGCCGTCTCGCCGAGCGCGACACCCGCCTGCTCGCGGTTGCCGTCCTGCGCGGGGTCCTGGCCGGCCACGTCGAGGAGGACGTCAACTCGGTCAACGCGCCGGCGATCGCGGAGGAGCGCGGCATCCAGGTGGTCGAGAGCAAGCACACGGTGGCGCGCGACTACACCGATTTCGTCCGCGTCGAGGTGCGGGGTGGCGAGAGCTCGGTCCGGGTGGCGGGGACGCTGATCGGCCGTCGCCATCGACCTCATCTGATCGAGGCCTGGGGTCAGCGCTTTGACGTGCAACTCGAGAGTCACATCACGCTGTTTCGCTACCGGGACCTGCCGGGGATGCTGGGCCGGGTCGGGACGGTGTTCGGGCGCCACGGGGTGAACATCGTTTCGGCCGCCGTCGGGCGCCAGCCCGAGGAGGATCCCGGCGGTGATGGCCGGCTGGCCGCGATGGTGATCACCACCACCACCCCGGTCCCGCGCGAGGTGGTGGACGAGATCGTGTCCAGCGAAGGCTTCGTCGCCGGGCAGACCGTGGCGCTCTAACTGCCTGCCTCGCGTGGCGGGGTCATATCCCCAGCGCGCATCCGTCCTTGCGGGCATCGGAACCGCCAAACAGCGCGCCGTCCCGCATGACTATCGCCTGACCGCCGCCAAAGGCAGCGCGATCGCTTCGCCTCTCGATCCGGAACCCAAGGTCCTCGAGATCGGCGGCTTGATCCCAGAGCGGCTCCTCGAGACTCAGGACGTCGCCGTCGATCCGGAAACGCCCACGGTCCAACGCGGCCTGCGGGTCGAGACCGTTTTGCATCAGCTCGGTGATGAGCTGCACGTGCGCCTGCGCTTGGATGAAGGCACCCATGACTGCAAAGGGACCGATGAGCTCGTTTCCGCGCATCAGCATGCCGGGAATCAGCGTGTGGTATGGGCGTTTGCCGGGCTCGACGGCGCCCTGCACCGAGAAGCATGCCGCGCGATTGTTCAACACCACGCCACTGGCACCGGCCACGATCCCCGATCCGAACGGCTCATACAGGCTCTGCATCAGCGTGATGGCCATCCCGTCGCGATCCACCACACACAGACAGACGGTTCCGCCCGCCGGCTCGCTGACGCGCGCTGGTAGCTGTCCGCGGCGGCGCCTGACATGCTCGCCGGACAGCAGGTGCTGGACGTCGGCTCCGTCGCGGACCGTCCCCAGCGCATCTTCAAGCGCCAGTGACACCGAAACGATCTCTTCGCGCAGCCCCGGATCGCGCTCGCCGAGGATCGCCAGCGCCTCGAGCACGGCCACACCCTGAGTCGGCGGCGGCAGCTCGGCGACCTCGACACCGTGGTAGGCACCGATGAGCGGCTCGACCCAGCGTGGGTGGTAGTCGCGCAAGTCGTCGTGCGTCAACCACGTCGCCTCAACGATCGCCTGCGCCAGCGGCCCCGTGTAGAGATACCCCGGTCCCTCGGCCGCGATCGCCTCGAGCGTCTGCGCCAGTCCCGGCAGCCGGAAACGCTGGCCGAAGCCCGGCGGGGGACCGAACGCCTGCGGCGCCCGCGGACTCGCCTGCCACTCTCGCGCGCAATTGAAGCCGGCCGCGAGCCCTCCCTTGGCCAACTCGATCGCCGGGCGCAGGCACCGGTCAAGCCCGACACGTCCCAAGCGCCGGGAAAGCTCCCCCCATCCCGCGACCGCGCCGGGAACATCCACAGAACGAGGGCCAAACATCGCCGGAGGCCCAACCGGAGCTGTGCCCGGCGAGGGACCGGCGGCGTCCAAGCCCAGCAGCCCCAAGGCTGGATCGCGAACAAGCGCGAACAGGTCGCCGCCCAGCCCGGTCGCGCCGGGCTCAGCGACACACAGAACCGCGGCCATGCAGAGCGCCGCATCGACAGCGTTTCCGCCCTCGCGCAGCACATCCAGCCCGCTGATCGTCGCCAACGGCTGACTGGAGGAGACCATCGCCTCAGATCCGACGGCAGGCGCCCGCGCCGGAGAAAACCGAAAATCCATCGCGGCGAGCCTAGAGCAGTCAGGCCACGCGGGATGCGGCTGACAGTCACGTCCGTCGTTGCTAGGCTTGCGGCGATGGCGTTCTGCCTCGACCTGCGACTTCTTCTCCTCCCCCCTCGGGGGGAATAGCGCGCCGGCGGCCGCACGTAGCCGCGAAACCAGCACCGAGAAGAAGCCAAGTTCGAGCCGGAAGGATGCAACGCCATGATCAAACCTGAGGATCCCAACCGAGTACTGATCTTCGACACCACCCTGCGCGACGGCGAGCAGTCGCCCGGGATCTCACTCAACCCGCAGGAGAAGCTCGAGCTGGCGACGCAGCTGGCCCGCCTCGGGGTCGACGTGATCGAGGCCGGCTTCCCGATCACCTCCCCGGGCGACTTCGAGGCCGTGCAGACGATTGCCCGCACGGTGCAAGGCCCGGTGATCGCCGGCTTGGCCCGGACCCACGTGGCCGACATCGATGCCGCCTGGGGTGCAGTCCGCGATGCCGCCCGGCCGCGGATCCACACCTTCATCTCGACCTCGGACATCCATATCGAGTACCAGCTGCAGACCACCCGCGAGGACGTCAAGGGCCAGGCGCGAGCCGCGGTGGCGCACGCCAAGCAATATGTGGACGACGTCGAATTCTCGCCCATGGACGCCACCCGCGCCGAGCTCGAGTTCACGGCCGAGGTCTGCCAGATCGCGATCGACGAAGGGGCGACGACGATCAACATCCCCGACACCGTCGGCTACGCGATCCCCCACGAGTACGCGGACTTCCTGGGCCGCCTGTATGAACTGGTCCCCGATCTGCGCGACGTCGTCCTGTCCGTTCATTGCCATGACGATCTCGGTCTCGCGGTGGCCAACTCGTTCGCCGGCCTGCGGGCGGGCGCGCGCCAGGTGGAGTGCGCGATCAACGGGATCGGTGAGCGGGCCGGCAACGCCTCGCTGGAGGAAATCGTGATGCTGCTGCACACCCGCGAGGCGGCGATCGGCATGCACACCGGCGCGGTGACGACGGAGATCGCCAGGACCTCGCGGATGGTGTCGAGGCTGACCGGCTACCCGGTGCAGCCCAACAAGGCGATCGTGGGCCGCAACGCCTTCGCCCACGAGTCGGGAATCCATCAGGACGGCGTGCTCAAGGAGCGCACCACCTACGAGATCATGGACGCCACCACGGTCGGGCTGGATGCCAACTCGATCGTGCTCGGCAAGCACTCCGGCCGCCACGCCCTCCAGCAGGCGCTGGCCGAGCTCGGCTTCGAGCTCTCCGGGCAGACCCTGGTCACGGCTTTCAAGCGCTTCAAGGAGATCGCTGACAAGAAGAAGCAGGTCACGGCGATGGATCTTGAGGCGCTGGTGACCGACGAGCTGCGCGAGGAGATTCCCGGCTATTCCCTGCAATGGTTCGACGTCGAGGCCTCCTCGCGCCGGCCGCCTCACGCCACCGTCGGCGTTCGCGGCCCCGAAGGCGAGGAGCTGGTCGGCTCGTTCACCGGCGACGGTCCCGTGGACGCGATCTTCCACGCCATCAACGCCGCCACCGGCGTCGATGCCCGGCTACGGGAGTTCCGTGTCGCCGCTGTCACCGGCGGACAGGATGCACTCGGCGAGACCTCGGTCGTGCTCGAGGTGGGAGGCGCCTCGGGTTCGGGCCAGGGGGTGTCCACCGACATCCTCGAGGCCGGAGCCAGCGCCTACGTGCGCGCCCTCTCCAACGCCGTGCGCCGTCAGGCGCTGCTGGAGGCCGCCGAGCAGGCTGGTGCGCCCGAGCCCGAGGTCGTCCGAGCCCCCTGAGGCCCTACCAGCGGCCGTCATCGGCGGCCACCAGGAGACCCTGCCGGTAGCCCGCCGAGAGAACTCGCGTGCGGGGCTCGGAGGACATGAAGTTCGAACCCATCGCGGCCGCGCATTCGGCGTTGGGCGCGACGGTCTTGACCGCCGCACCGCGCCGGCGCAGCGTCAGACCCTCGAGCGAGACGGCTGAGCGCGAGACGTTGCGCACCAGGGTGAGCAGGGTCTGCGTGCCGGTCAGGTTGGCGGTCGGATTCAGGCACAGCACGTGGGTGTCGCGGCCGGCGGGGGCGGCATCGAGGTTGGTGGGGCTCCAGACACCGCCGTCGACATACTCGCGGCCCCCGATCTTGACCGGGGCGAACAGCCACGGGACCGTGCACGAGGCCTGCACGGCCTCCGCGACGCTGGCGTCCGGAGCCCCGGGGCTGCCGAACACGACGCGGCGGCCGGAGCGGCGGTCAACCGCGGTCACCCGCAGGCGCCCGTCGAAGCGGGCCCCCGAGCCCTCGACCTGGGCACGGAGCTGCGCGAGCGTCTCGGCTGGGCGGGGGAGACCCCGGAGGAGAAAGGCCCGGAGGAGCGCGCCCCCCGGCGCCGCCACCCCGAGCGCCAGGGGGGCGAAGGCCGAACTGGCAGCCAAGGCGACCGAGCCCGCCCGCTTGGCGGCCGTCACCGCGGCCACGGCGAGGCCGCGGACCGGCGCTGAGTGGCCGATCTCGAGCTCGGTGCCCACCGCCGAGGGCCGGCGCGGCGATCGCCCGGCGACGAGATGCGCGGCCACGATGGAGCCCGCCGAGGTACCGACGAAGCCCTCGCAGTCGCGCAGGTCAAAGCCGGTGGCGTCCTCGACCCCGGCCAGGACTCCCATCATCCAGGCCTCCCCGAGCACGCCGCCGCCGCCGAGCACGAGGACGTCGGGACGGGTTCGCATCCCGGGCAGGCTACCCGCGTCATTGCCTTGTATGTGATTACATACGCTTGTATGGCGATTGCCCCCCTGGCTCCGGTCACCGATCCCGCCGCGCTCGGCGCGCGCGTCCGCGCCCTGCGCGAGGCCGAAGGGCTGTCATTGCGCGACCTGACCGAGCGCTCCCAGGTCAGTGCGCCGATGCTGTCCCAGGTCGAGCGCGGGGAGACCAGTCCCACGCTCCAGATCGCCAACCGGATCGCCCACGGCCTCGGGCTGCGCCTCTCCCAGCTGCTGCGCCTAGACGAGGACGGTGCCGTCTCGGTCGTCCGGGCGGGCGAGCGCCGCACCGGGCCGGCCGGCGCCCGCGGGCACCGCTACGAGATCCTCACCCCGCCGCTGCCCGGTCAGCGTGCCGAGCTCTCGCGCCACACGCTCGCCCCACGCGCGGTGACCGGCGGTTCTGGCGACCCGCCGATGCACGAGCCGGGCAGCCGCGAAACCGCGCTGGTCGAATCGGGGCCCGTGATCCTGTGCTGCGACGGCGCTCGCCACGAGCTCGCCGCGGGCGACTGCGTCACCTTCGACGCCGACCTGCCCCATCATTTTGAGAACCCCGGAGACCGACCGGCCGTCCTGCTCGCCGTCGTCAGCGCCGGCCTGCGTCGCAGCTGAGGAGACCGCCCATGCCCAAGAGCCTGTTCGACAAGATCTGGGAGACCCACGAGGTCGCACCGGGTCTGCTCTACATCGACCTGCACCTCGTCCACGAGGTCACCAGCCCGCAGGCCTTTGACGGCCTGCGGCTGGCCGGCCGGCGGGTGCGTCGCCCCGACCGCACGCTGGCCACCGCCGATCACAACGTCCCCACCGACGGAACGCCGGTGGCGGCGCGGATCAGGGACGAGCTCTCGCGCGTTCAGGTGCAGACCCTGGAGCGCAACTGTGAGCAATTTGAGATCCCCATCTACTCGCTCGGCTCTGACCGGCAGGGCATCGTGCACGTGATCGGCCCCGAGCTCGGGGTCACCCAACCGGGCATGACGATCGTCTGCGGGGACTCGCACACCGCGACCCACGGCGCCTTCGGGGCGCTGGCGTTCGGGATCGGCACCAGCGAGGTCGAGCACGTGCTCGCCACTCAGTGCCTGGTCCAGTCAAAGCCCAGGTCGATGCGGATCCGCTATCAGGGGGAGCTCGGCTTCGGGGTGACCGCCAAGGACCTGATCCTGGCCACGATCGGGCAGATGGGTGTCTCGGGGGCCACCGGCCACGTGGTCGAGTTCGCCGGGCCGGCGATCGAGGCCCTCTCGATGGAGGGGCGGATGACCGTCTGCAACATGACCATCGAGGGCGGCGGCCGCGCGGGCATGATCGCTCCCGATGAGACCACCTTCGAGTACGTGATCGGGCGTGACGCGGCGCCGTCGTCGGTTCCCGATCAGTGGCGGGCGCTGAGCAGCGACGAGGGGGCGAGCTTCGATCGTGAGCTGGTGGTCGACGCCGGCGCGGTCAGCCCGATGGTCACGTGGGGAACCAACCCCGAGATGGTGATCGGGGTCGGCGATCCCGTCCCCGAGCCGCGCTCCGAACAGGATCAGCGGGCGCTTCACTACATGGGGCTCGAGCCCGGGACCCCGGTGCGCGAGATCAAGCTCGACCGGGTGTTCATCGGCTCGTGCACGAACTCGCGGATCGGGGACCTGCGAGCAGCCGCCGAGGTGGTCAGGGGCCGCCGGGTGGCCGACAGCGTCTACGCGATGGTCGTACCCGGGTCCCAGCGGGTCAAGGAGCAGGCCGAGCAGGAGGGCCTGCACGAGGTCTTCCGGGCCGCCGGGTTTGACTGGCGGGGAGCGGGCTGCTCGATGTGCCTGGGCATGAATCCCGACATCGCAGCCCCGGGCGAGCGCGTGGCCTCGACGTCGAACCGCAACTTCGAGGGTCGCCAGGGGCGCGGCGCGCGCTCGCACCTGGTCTCGCCGCAGATGGCGGCCGCGGCGGCGATCGAGGGCCGGTTTGTCGACATCCGAGACTGGGAGACACAGACGGCCGCCGGCCGCGACCCAGGTGACCGGTCATGAAGGCGATCGAGACCATCACCGGGCCGGTCAGCGTGCTGGATCGCGACGACGTCGATACCGATCAGATCATCCCCAAGCAGTTCCTCAAGCGCGTCGAGCGCACCGGCTTCGGGCAATATCTGTTCTATGACTGGGCCCAGGAGCCCGGGTGGGAGCTGCCGCGCAACCCGATCCTGGTCGCCGGGCGCAACTTTGGCTGTGGCTCGAGCCGTGAGCACGCTCCGTGGGCACTGGAGGACTACGGCTTTCAGGCTGTGATCGCCTCGAGCTTTGCCGACATCTTCCGCTCCAACTGCACCAAGATCGGCCTGCTCCCGATTCAGTTGACCGCCGAGCAGTGCGCCGCGATCGCCGCGGCGGGTCAAGCCCAGGTGGACCTGGCCGAGCAGGAGGTGCGCTGGCCGGGTGGGACGGGAAGGTTCGAGATCGATCCCGAGATCAAGCACAGGCTGCTCAACGGCCTCGACGACATCGCCCTCACGCTGGCCCAGGACGATGCGATCGCCGCCTACGAGCGTGACCGCGAGCGCCGCGGTCCGGTGACCAGCGCGCTGTGAGCAGCCGGATGACTCACGCGGCATCCGGTCGGCGAGCCTGGAAGGCGAGCGGATGCCAGGCGTGAGCGACTGGGACGCCACCACCTACGACCGGATCTCGGCGCCGCAGCAGGCTTGGGCCGCCGAGCAGCTCGACCGCCTCGCCCTGGCCGGCGACGAGGTGGTGCTCGACGCCGGGTGTGGATCGGGCAAGATCACGGCCGAACTCGTCCGCCGCGTCCCGCAGGGCCGGGTCTACGCCGTCGACGCGGCGCCTTCGATGGTCCAGCACACACGCCAAGCCCTCGGAGACCGGGTGACGGCGCTGTGTCAGGACCTGACCGGGCTCGCGCTGCCCGAACCCGTCGACGTGATCTTCTCCAACGCCACCTTTCACTGGATCCCCGACCACGACGCCTTGTTCGCCGCTCTGCATCGCAGCCTCAAGCCGGGAGGGCGGCTGCTTGCCCAGTGCGGGGGGCGGGGCAACATCGATCGCTTCCGGGCGCTGGCGGACGCGGTGGCCGCCGAGGAGCCGTTCGCGCCCTACTTCGCGGACTGGCGGCGACCCTGGAACTACGCCACCGCCGAGCAGACCGCCGAACGCTTGGGACGAGCCGGGTTCGCGGACGTGCAGACGTGGCTCGAGGACAGGCCGACGCAACTGCCCGAACCCCGCGCGTTCATTGCGACCGTGTGCCTCGTGCGACACCTCGACCCGCTGCCCGAGGACCTGCGCGAGCGCTTCGTGGACCGCGTCATGGCCCGGCTGGACGATCCGCCGGCCCGCTCCGGTGTGGCCGCGAGCCGCGGCGACGTCAAGCGCGATCGTCGCGGGGGCGCACCGGTCGTGCTCGACTACGTGCGCCTGAACATGACGGCACGACGCAGCTGACGGCGCACCGGTCCGGCTCAGGCGCCGGCCGGCACCAGCAGCTCTGATTGGACCGGGTCGTCCTCAGACGCCGGGGCATCGTCAGCCGGGGGCGGCGGCACTCTATCGGTGGGTGGCTCAGCCCTACCGATGTCCCGGTCAACGGACTCGACGAGCTGCTGAAACAGGCGCGGGGCGATGCTCAAGAAGAGCTTCGTCAGCTCGGGATCGAAATGCGTGCCCGCGCCGTCGGCGATCTCGTCCAGGGCCTTTTGGAGCGTCCAGCTGTCCTTGTACCGCCGCCGACAGATGAGGGCATCGAACACGTCGCAGATGGCGCAGATGCGACCGACGAGCGGGATTGCCTCGCCCTGCAAGCCGCGCGGGTACCCCGAGCCGTCCCAGTGCTCGTGGTGGGTGAGGGCGATGACCTCCGCGACCTGAATAAGGCTCGTCGACGACCCCCGGAGCATGCTCGCCCCGATGCCCGCATGGGTGGCCATGACATCTCGGTCATGCTCGTCGAAGGCGCCCGCCTTGAGCAGGACGCGGTCGGGCACGGCGATCTTGCCGATGTCGTGAAGGGCACTCGCCCGCCGAAGCAGTTGCGCCTCGGCGCGACGTACACCGGCGGCGAGAGCCAGGCGCTCACAGAGGAAGGCCATACGTTCCAGATGGCGGCCCGTCTCCCCATCCCGAGCTTCGGCAGCTCGGCCGAGCCGATGCACGATCTCGAGCTGCGTGGCGCGCAATTCGCGGGTGACCAGCAGGTGACCGAAAACCAGGGTGGCGATCATCGCGAGCACGAGCGTGACCAGCGGGCCGATCACGGGCAGGATCATGCCGGTGTCGAATGCGCCCTGCGCGAGCAGCAGGTCCACAGCCGCGCTCGCGACGGTGACGATCGCCACCGCCCCCGCCGAGCGCCGCAATCGCGTGACCGGAGCGGGGATGGCGAGTAATAGCACGAGGATGATGCTCAGCCATGGCGGCGCCGGACGTAGCGGGACCTGCTGGAGCACGGTCCAGATTGCGTTGGCCTGGATCTCGGCGCCGCTCATCAGCTGGTTGCCGGAGACCGGCGTGGCGTGCAGATCCTGCAGTGTTGGGGAGGTGGCACCGATGACGATGATCCGCCCGCGCACCAGCGAAGCCGGGAAATGACCGCGCAGAACATCGGAGAAGGACAGCATCGGGAAGGTGCCGGGGCCCCCCTGGTAGTCAACGTATGCGCCCCCGTCCGAGAAGGCATCGCGTGCGGGCACGCGGAGACCGAGGCGGCGTGCGATCGTGATCGCCGGGCTGTCCAGATGACCCAGCGCGTAGGGCACCCGGAGCATGACGCCGCCGGCGCCGACGGGAAGGTTGCTCGATGCCGCCTGGGAGTGGACTGATCTCAGGTTCGCGTCGCCACCCAGGACGTTGCTGTGACCGTGAGCGTCGGTCTCGGTCGTAGCCAGCGTGGCTCCGCCTGACCGGCCCAGGGCTGCGAAGAGGGCGCCGTCCTGTTGCGGCGTTGTCGGTTCGGTGAACTGGATATCGAAGAAGACCTGTCTGGCTCCGGCCCGATGCAGCTGCTCGAGCACCCGTCCCTCCCACGATCGCGGAAACGGCCATCGATGACGCAGCATCCCGAACGAGCGACCGTCGACTGCGACGATCGAAATGCCCCTGGGATGCTGGGGGCCTCGGACCGAGAAGCGCGCTGCCAAGGTGGCCTGCTCGATCCCGCTTAGCCACGGCACGACCACGATGCATACGCCGACTACGGCGGAGAGCAGGCCCGCCATGACCGCTCCGAGCGCGGCGGCGCCGGGGGAGTAGCGTCGTCGGGGCAGTCCATCCGTGCCGTGGATCGGTCGGGAGAGCCTGCGACCATCTAACAGCAGCGGTCGGCTGCGTCGAACCCGGCGCTCAACGAGCACGGGCCAGATACTGGTGACCAGCGCCGACGGTCACGCCGTGACGGGCTCCAACCGGTTTGACGAACACCCGGCCACGCAGCACGCGAACGAGCGTTCCGTCACAGCGGTCCTGGGTCAGCCATACCGTGCCCCGCACCGCGGCTGATCCGCTGCGCCCGATGGTGGTGAACTGTCCACCGTTGTCACTTCCCCACAGCTGGCGCGCGACATGGTGAGCGGAGGGGTTAGGGGACCGGGCAATGCTCAGGGCCGGGGTGAAGCTGAAAACCGGCGTCGGGAGGAGCGAGAGCCGAGTCGACGGGATGCGCGGCTTGGCAACCAGGCAGCCGGTGAAGTCTCCGCCCGTGAGCCGGAGAAGGGTCTGCGGGCGTACCCCAGCGGTCTGGCTCACCGTGAAGCGACCGGCGTGGAAGGTTCCCGTCTTGGTTTCTCCTCTCCGTCCGCTCGCGCTGGTTAGTGTCACGACCCCCGCGGTCGTATCGATGATCGTGCCCAGCGGGACCTGAGCTGCTCGAGCCAGGGGCACGAAGGCGTGGGTCCCGGGCAGTTCGACGCTGACGGAGCCCGAGGCGGGCCTGAGGGTCACCGACCCCCCGAGGATCGGGGGTGAGGCGACCGGAAGTGCTTGACCGGCCGACGAGCTGGTGGCCCGGGGTGCGCCTGGTGTCGTGCTCGGTGCAGTCGGCTTTGAGCTGAACGTTGGAGTTGTTGTCGTGCTGACCGTGGGGATCGTGGGCGTGCTGATCGTCGGGGACGTCGGCGTGGGGATCGTGGGAGTCGTCGTCGCGCTCGAGCTCGTTTGGAACTCGTAGGCCCCCATGTCCGGTGAGCTGATCGGCCAGGCGTAGCCGTCGAGGTCGCTGGACGACATCGGGGTGCTGCTCGACCCGGTGGCGATCGTCGGCGAGCCGGCGGCCTCGTGGTAGTCGCCCGCGGCGGCATTGACGAACAGGGGCGGGAGGGACGAATTGCCCCCGCCGTCGATGACCGCCCCGGAGGTCGTCGAGGCGAAGCTCGAGTATGAGAGGTTCATCGCCAGCGTGCCGGGCGTACGCCAGATGCTGGTGCCGGAGCCAGTGGCGATCACATTGCGCATCGTCGCCGCTCCGGCGACGATGTTGCCCGTCACCGTGTTCGTCGACGTTGCGGCGGAGACCGCCGTGACGTTGACAACTGAGGCTGTGCCGGCGCCGGTGGCACTGTCCTGCACCAAGATCGCCTGCCCGGCCGGCGCCGCGCTCATCGCGAGCGCGGTGCGCAGCGACGTGCCGGAGACTGAGTCCTCGACGAGGATCGCCTCGGCTTGGCTGTTGCCGGCACCCGCAAAAGCCTTGATGTCCTCGGCGGTCGCGCCATCGATCGCCAGCGCCGCGATCCCGTGGACCGAGGTTGTTGTCGGCAACTGGAGGGCGAGGTGACGCAGCGTAGCGCCCGTGGACGCGGTGACGACGTTGGTCGCGAGTGGGAGGGTTCCGACCAGAGACGGGCGGGCCAGCGTCGGATCGCCCTGAACGGTGATCGCCTTGGCGACCACGATGCCCGAACTGACGGAATAGGTGCCCGGTTTGACTATCACCGTGTCGCCAACGACCGCCTGGCTAATAGCAAAGCTCAGGTCGCACGGTGAGACGGAGGAGCACACGCCGGACGCGGGAGCGCCCGGGGCGGCGTACAGCGTCGTCCCGCTGCCCTTGGCGACGGCTGCGGCCACCCACAGGCTCACGACCGCGACGATCAGCGTCGTCAAGGTGCGGTGAAGCGTACGCCGGTAGAGAGATGCCCCATTCATGGTCCTGGATCGGTGTCGACGCTCCTGGGGCCAGAGTTGAAAGCATTGGACGAACGTTTGAGGTCGCGCACGGGGCTCGGGCCTCGATGCCCGCTAGGGTCCGTGTCAATGGCTCCGACGGTCGCCCTGCTGCCCGGTGACGGGATCGGCCCCGAGGTCATCGCGCCCGCGCTCGAGGTGCTGGCCGCTGTCGGGGCCGAGTTTGACTACCAGGAGCACGTCTTCGGGGGCGCCTCGATCGACGCCCACGGGACCGCCCTGACCGACGAGACGCTGGCCGCCTGCCACGCCGCCGACGCCGTCCTGCTGGCGGCCGTGGGGGGCCCGAAATGGGATACCACTGACCCCGCTGCGCCCCGGCCCGAGCAGGGTCTGCTCGGACTGCGCAAGGGGCTTGGCCTATTCGCCAACCTGCGACCGGTCAAGCCGATCCCCGCGCTCTATGACGCCAGCCCGCTCAAACGGGAGGTGCTCGAGGGGACCGATCTGCTCGTGGTGCGCGAGCTGACTGGCGGAATCTACTTCGGCGAGAAGACCCGGACCGCCGATTCGGCCTCTGACGCCTGCGTCTACACCCGCCCCGAGGTGGAACGGATCGCCCGCGTCGCCTTCGGTGCCGCCCGCTCGCGGGTGACCAGCGTCGACAAGGCCAACGTGCTCGAGACCAGCCGCTTCTGGCGGGAGGTGGTCACGGGCATCCACGCGGCGGAATTCATCAACATCGAGCTCGAGCACCTGCTGGTCGACAACGCCGCCATGCGCCTGGTGTCGGCGCCGCGACATTTCGAGGTCATCGTGACCGAGAACATGTTCGGAGACATCCTCTCCGACGAGGCGGCGATGCTGACCGGCTCGCTGGGGATGCTGCCGAGCGCATCGCTGGGGGAGGGTGGCCCGGGTGTGTTTGAGCCGGTGCACGGGTCGGCCCCTGACATCGCCGGCACGGGCGTGGCCAATCCGCTGGCCATGTTCCTCTCGGCGGCGCTGATGCTGCGGCATGGATTTGGCATGGAGAGCGAGGCGTCAGCGATAGAATCCGCGGTCGATCGTGCACTGGCCGACGGCCTGCGCACGCCCGACCTGGGGGGCGGCGCCACCACCGCGCAGGCCACCCAGGGAGTCCTGCACCACCTCTAAGGAGACGACGTGGAACAAGCCGACCTCATCTGGCACAACGGAGAACTCGTTGCCTGGGAGGACGCCAAGGTCCACGTACTGACGCACGGGCTGCACTACGGAACGGGAGTGTTCGAGGGGGAGCGCGCCTACGACACGCCGAAGGGCACGGCCATCTTTCGACACCGCGATCACCTCGCGCGCCTATTGCGCTCGGCCGAGCTCTACTACATGCCAGTGCCCTACACGCTCGAGGAGCTGCGCACCGCGACCCATGAGCTGATCGCCGCTAACGGGCTGCGCGAGTGCTACGTGCGGCCGATCGTGTTCCGGGGCTACGGTCACATGGGCCTGTACCCGCTCGACTGCGAGGTCTCGGTCTCGATCGCCGCCTGGCCATGGGGCGCCTACCTGGGCGAGGAGTCCAAGCTGGCCGGGATCCGGGCCAAGGTCTCGAGCTGGCGCCGGATCTCGGCGGACTCGCTGATCCCGCACGCCAAGGCCACGGGGCAGTACCTCAACAGCGTCCTGGCCAAGATCGAGGCGTCCAAGGCGGGATATCAGGAGGCGATCCTGCTCGATTCGCACGGCATGGTGTGCGAGGGCTCGGGCGAGAACATCTTCGTGGTCCGCGACGGGCGGATCTTCACCCCTCCGCAGTCGGCCGGCATCCTGGATGGGATCAGCCGCGCGTCGCTGCTGACGATTGCCCGCGATCGCGGCTATGAGGTCATCGAGCGCGATATGGCCCGCGCCGAGCTGGTGCTCGCCGACGAGGTGTTCATGACCGGCACCGCGGCTGAGCTCGTTCCCGTGCGCGAGATCGACGACCACGCGATCGGCGACGGTGACGGGGCGGGTCCGATCACGCGCGAGCTCCAGGGCGTCTATGACCGGGCCCTGCGCGGCCAGGAGTCCCAGTACGCAGAATGGCTGGACGTCATCGAGGTCCCGTCCGGGCGTACCGCGCCCGTGGCCGGTTCGGGATGACGCAAATCGAGATCTGCGATGTCACGCTGCGCGACGGCATGCAGGGCGAGGGCATGTCACTCTCGGCAGGGGAGAAGCTGCGCCTCGCCCATCGGCTGGACACGCTCGGGATCGGCCTGATCGAGGCCGGGTTCCCGAGCTCGAATCCGAAGGAGCTCGAGCTGTTCGGGCGCTTGGCCGCCGAGACGTTTTCGAAGTCAGAGATCGCCGCCTTCGGGATGACCCGCCGGCGCGACACGCGCGCCGAGCAGGACCCGGGTCTGCGGGTCCTGGCCGAGTGCTTTGCCCCGGTCTGCACCTTGGTGGGCAAGACCTGGGCGCTACACCTCGAGAAGGTGGTCAAGGTCGACCGGGAAGAGAACCTGCGCATGATCGCCGAGTCGATCGCCTTTCTCGCTGGTCACGGCAAGCGCGTGATCTACGACGCCGAGCACTTCTTTGACGGCTTCGCCGACGATCGCGACTATGCCCTGCGCTGCCTGCGCATCGCCGCCGAGGCCGGGGCCGACACCGTCGTCTGCTGTGACACCAACGGCGGCACCCTCCCCGACGGCATCGCCACCGCGATGGCCACGGTGGTCGGCCAGCTCGGTGACACGGGCGTCCGGATCGGGATTCACTGTCACGACGACGCGGGCTGCGGGGTGGCCAACTCGCTGGCCGCCGTGCAAGCCGGCGCGACCCACGTCCAGGGCACGATCAACGGGTACGGCGAGCGGTGCGGCAACGCCAACCTGACCACGATCATCGCCAACCTGCAACTCAAGCTCGGACGACCGGTGATCGAGGAGGCGCAGCTGGCCGCGCTCACGCTGACCGCCAACTACGTTGACGAGCTGCTCAACTTCACCCCCGATCCCGATTCGCCCTACGTCGGGCGCAACGCCTTTGCCCACAAGGGCGGTATGCACGTCGCCGGCGTCGCCGCTGACCCAGCCACCTTCGAGCACGTCGAGCCCGAGATCGTCGGCAACCGCCGCGAGATGCTGATCTCCGAGCTGTCGGGCAAGGGGACGGTCTTGTCTCGCGCCCACGAGGCGGGAATCGAGCTCTCCGACTCAGCCGCTGCTGACGTCGTCGAGCGCGTCAAGGAGCTCGAGCACCTCGGGTACCACTACGAGGCGGCCGATGGGTCCTTCGAGCTCCTGCTGCGCAAGCAGACGGGCGAGTATGAGCCGCTCTTCCGGCTGGAATCCTGGCGCGCGATCGTCGAAAAGCGCGCTGACGGCCGGGTTGAGACCGAAGCGACGATCAAAATCTGGGTGGACGGGGAGCGCTACGTTCGCACCGCCGAGGGCAACGGCCCGGTCAACGCGCTGGACCGGGCGCTGCGCGAAGCCCTGGTGGAGATCCACCCTCACCTGCGCGACATCGAGCTGGTGAACTTCAAGGTCCGCATCCTCGATGAGACCAAGGGCACGGGAGCGGTCACCCGCGTCCTGCTCGACGTCTCTGACGGCGCTCGCGTCTGGGGCTCGATCGGCGTCTCCGAGAACGTCATCGAGGCTTCCTGGGAGGCACTGGTCGACTCGCTTGAGTTCGGGATGCAGGCGGGCAACGACGCCCACCGCGCGGCCCGGACGACCTCGGCTCCAGGCACGTGATCGAGACCGAGCGGGCGATCGTCCCGCTAGCCCAGCCGGTGATCGGGGGCGCCGAGGAGGAACGGGTCCTGGCCGTGCTGCGCTCCGGCCAGCTCTCCCTCGGCCCGGTGTTACCCGAGTTCGAGGCCGCCTTCGCCGCCCGCCTCGGTGTCGCCCACGCCAGTGCCGTCTCGAGCGGCACGGCGGGCCTGCACCTCGCGCTGCGCGCCGCGGGAGTCAAGGACGGTGACGAAGTCGTGACGAGCCCGTTCTCGTTCGTGGCCAGCGCCAACTCGATCCTCTACGAGCGCGCTCGTCCGGTCTTTGCCGACATCGACCGGTCGACTCTCAACCTCGATCCCGAGGCGGCTGCGGCGGCGGTGACCGACCGCACGACGGCGCTGCTCCCGGTGCACATCTTCGGCTACCCGGCTGACCTGGCCGCCTTCGAGCGGCTCGGGCTGCCGATCGTCGAGGACGCCTGCGAGGCGCTCGGGGCCGTGCACGCCGACGGCGTGGCCGTGGGTGGTCGCGGCCACCCCGCCGTGTTCGGCTTCTACCCCAACAAGCAGCTCACGACCGGGGAGGGGGGGATGGTCACCACCTCCGATTCCGCCGTCAAGGCCCAGCTGGACTCCGAGCGCAACCAGGGGCGGACTCCGGACATGGGCTGGCTTGACCACGACCGGCTCGGCTTCAACTACCGCCTGCCCGAGATCGCCTGCGCGCTCGGTCTCGCCCAACTGCAACGGCTCGACGCGATGCTGGCCGCCCGGGGGCAGGTGGCGGCGCGCTATCGCCAAGCGCTGTCGGGATTGGAGGGGCTTGAGCTACCGTGCCCCGACACGGGTGGCAACCGGCGGGGCTGGTTCGTGTTCGTCGTCCAGCTGCCCCCCGGCCATGACCGCGACGAGACCGTCCTCGCCCTCGCCCGACACGGAGTGCAGAGCAAGCCCTATCTGCCCGCCATCCACCTGATGAGCTTCTACCGCGAGCGCTTCGGCCACCGCCCGGGCCAGTTCCCGGTCTGCGAGGACGTGGCCGCGCGCTCGATTGCCCTGCCCTTCTTCCCCCAGATGAGCGAAGGCCAGACCGAGCGGGTGGTGTCGGCGCTGCGCGCGGTGCTGGGCCGCTGACCGCCGCCCGGTCCCGGGCGTCCATAATGGCGCCCATGTCGCGCTTCGCCGAGCCCCAGCACCCCGCCTTTCGCCGCCTGAACGACTCGGTCTCCTTCGACTGGCGCCTGAGTCCCTACGACGTGGACCAGTCCGTCGCCCACGCGCGGATGCTGGCCGCCCAGGGGATCATCAGCGAAAGCGACCGCGACCAGCTGCTGCGGGGCCTGGAGCAGGTCCGGGGCGAGCTCGGTGACGGCTCGTTTCCCTTCGCCGATGATGACGAGGACATCCACATGGCGATCGAGCGCCGGCTCACCGAGATCGCCGGCCCGGTCGGGGGCCGGCTGCACACCGCCCGCTCGCGCAACGACCAGGTCGCCACCGACATGGCGATGTTCGTGCGCGCGCACGCGGCGGCCGCCCGCGAGGCCATCGCGTCGCTCGCCGGGACCGTGGTCGAACTGGCCGAGCGCCACCTCGACTGGCCGATGCCGGGCTATACGCACCTCCAGCGGGCCCAGCCGATCTACCTCAGCCACCACCTGCTCGCCTACGCATGGATGCTGATCCGCGACCGGGGCCGCTTTGACGCCGTGGTGAACGCCACCGCCCAGCTACCCCTGGGCGCCGGGGCGCTGGCGGGCGTCAACTTTGACACCGACCGCACGGCCGTCGCGGCCGAGCTGGGCTTCTCCGCCGTGGCGGAGAACTCGGTCGATGCGGTCTCCAATCGCGACTTCGTGCTCGATTACCTGGCCGCCGCGGCCACCTGCGCTACCCACCTTTCCCGTCTCGGAGCCGAGATCGTGCTCTGGTCAAGCGAGGAGTTCTCCTTCTGCGAGGTCGCTGACGCCTGGGCGTCGGGCTCTTCGATCATGCCCCAGAAGAAGAATCCCGACGCGGCCGAGCTCCTGCGGGCCAAGGCGCCCCGGATCGTCGCTGACCTGATGGCTCTCCACGGAGTCATGCACGGCCTCCCCCTGACCTACAACAAGGACATGCAGGAGGACAAGGAGCGGCTGTTCGACGCCTGCGACACCCTCGAGCTGTGTCTCGAGGCCGCGCAGGGCATGCTCGCGACGATCACCTTCAAGCGCGACCGTCTGGCCAGTGCGGCCAGTGACGAATTTCTCGCCGCGACTGATATCGCCGACCTGCTCGTGGGTCGCGGCATGCCCTTCCGCGAGGCTCACGGGGTGGTGGCGGGGCTCGTCCGCCGCGCGGTCGAGGCCGGCAAGCAGCTCTCAGAGCTGACCCTCTCCGAGCTGGCCGAGCAGTCCCCGCTGCTCGACGAGGCTTACTACGGCGTGCTCGCGGACGGAGCCTGGCTTGAGTCCAAGGTGTCAGAGGGCGGGACCAGCCTCGGCCGCGTGCGCGAGCAGTTGTTGCGGGCGCGCACGTCGCTGGCGTGAGGCCGTCCTTCTACGCCCGGCCGGTGCTCGAAGTCGCCCGGGACCTGATCGGCTGCGTGCTCACCCACGGCGAGTGTTCGGGGGTGATCGTCGAGACCGAGGCCTATCACGAGTCCGAGCCCGCCTGCCACGCCTACGTCGGGCTGACCGCTCGCACGAGCACGCTGTTCGCGCGCCCAGGTATCGCCTACGTGTATCGCTCCTATGGCATCCACGCCCTGCTCAACGCGGTCTCTGAGCCCGAGGGCGTCGGCGCCGCGGTGCTGATCCGCGCGCTCGAGCCCGTGACCGGGATTGATCTGATGCGCGCGCGGCGCGGGCTCGAGGGCGAGCGGCAGCTGTGCTCAGGTCCGGGCAAGCTGACGCAGGCGCTGGATGTGGAGCTGCATCACAACGGCGGTGACCTGCGCGACGGGCCGGTGGTGATCTCGGGCCGGCCGCGGGCCTGGCGGGCGGTCCCGATCGTGACCGACCGCCGGATCGGGATCACCCGCGCGGCTGAGCTGCCCTGGCGCTTCTGCGCGGCGGGCAGCCGCTATCTGTCCCGTGGCGTGTCGCCGGTAGCCGGCACCGCGCCGCGGAGCGCCTTCTAGCCGCCTCCCCCGAGGCCGGCCCCGCCGCTGGGGCCCGTGCCACTCCCGGCGCCGCCACCACCGCCTCCGCCCGTGCCGCCACCGGGCGCTGGGGTCGTGCCGCTCCCGGCCGGCGGGTGTCGTGCCACCACCACCGCCACCGCCGGCGGGAGTCGTGCCACCGCCACCGCCAGCGGGAGCCGTGCTCGTGCTCGCACCGGTCGGCGCGGGCGGCGCGGCGGTCGTCTGGGTGGCCGTGCCACCGGAGCCTGTCTGGGTATCGGTCGAGCCAGACATGTTGGTGCCCGTGCCGGTGCCCTTGCCGTTGGCCTGATTGCGGGCCCGTGACGCCGCCTGCTCGCTGGCCAGGATCTGCAGCGCCGAGGTCATGAAGTCGTGCCAGATGACGGCGGGATAGGTTCCGCCCTCGACCGGGCCGCCGTTGTAGAGCGTGGTCATGGGGACAAGCTTGTCGGGGAAGCCGACCCAGACGGCAGTGGTGATCTGCGGGGTCCAGCCGACGAACCAGGCATCGCCGTAGTTGGTGGTGGTCCCGGTCTTGCCGGCCACGTCGACTCCCGAAATGCCCGCCGCGGTGCCGGTGCCGCTGGTGACCACTCCGTTGAGCATGCCGTGGATCGTCTGCGCAACGGCCAGCGGGATCACCCGCTTGTAATGGGGATGATCGACGATGACGTGATGACGGCACACGCTGCCCGGGCAGTTGATCTGCGCGATGCCGGTAGGTCCCTGGTCGGGAGCACCCAGCTGGGGGTTGTACACGCGCCGGCCGCCCTCGGCGATCGTCTCGTAGGCGTGGGCCATGTCCAGCGGTGTGACGCCAATCCGCAGGCCGCCGAGGATCATCGCGTAGTTGCTGGACACCGGGGTGCGGATGCCCATTGCCTTGGCCATGCGGGCGACTCGCTGGACCCCGACTGAGATGCCGACCTGCGTGAACACGCTGTTGTCCGAGATCGCCGTGGCGTTGGCCAGGGTGATCGGCCCCGAGTACTGATTGCCGAAGTTGTGGACGATGAAGTGCTCCTTGCCGCCGCTGTTGGGGACGATCAGGTTCAGGGGCTGGGAGTCGATCACCGAGGATGGGCCGTAGCCGCGCTGCAGGGCCACGGCGAGCGTGAACGGCTTGAACGCCGAGCCCGGCTGGCGCTGCCCCTGGGTGGCGAGGTTGAACGGATAGTGGTTGAAGTCCTGCTGACCGTTGACGAGGGGCCCTCCGACCATCGCCCGGACCTCGCCGGTCCGGTTGTCGATCGCGACCATCGAGGCGGTCGGCTGCCCGGGCCCGCTGGGCAAGGAGTTCGAGATCGCCTGCTCGGCAGCCTGCTGCATCGGCAGGTCGATCGTCGTCCGGATCTGCAGCCCGCCGTAGTAGGCCCGGTACTCGGCGTAGCTCTGCGGGCACCCCGCGCCCGGCGCCCATCGCGGCCAGGATCTGGGGCGCAGCCAGCTGGTGAAGTACGGCGCGGCGGTCGGCTCCTGGGGCTGCTCGATGTCGCTCGCGGTCGGCAGGGGCTTGGCGATGCTCTGGTCGTACTGGGCGGGGGTGATGTAGTGCTGCTGGAGCATGTCGCGCAGCACGAGGTTGCGCCGAGCCTTGGCGGCCTGCGGATGCGCGAACGGGATCAAACGCCGACGGGTTGGCGACCATGCCGGCCAGCAGGGCCGCCTCCCACGGGGCCAGCACCGAGGCGCACGTCGGGCGGTGGACCGACGGGGTGCTGTCCCCGCAACCGCTGACGGTTCCGTTGCTGGCCGCGCTCTGATTGAAGCCGTGGATCTTGCCGAAGTACACCCGGGCCGCCGACTCGACGCCGTAGGCGCCGTTGCCGAAGTAGATCGAGTTCAGGTACTCGGTGAGGATCTGCTTCTTCTTCCACTTGTGGGTGAGATGGAAGGCCAGCGCCGCCTCGCGCAGCTTCTCGAGGACCGTCCGGTTGTTCTGCTCGGCGAGGGCGTTCTTGACGAACTGCTGGGCGATCGTCGAGGCGCCCTGCGTGGCGCCGCCGCTGACGTCGGCAACCAAGGCGCGGGCGATGCCGCGGATGTCGACGCCGGGGTCGCTCCAGAAGCGCTTGTCCTCGATCGACGACGATCGCGTCCTTCATCGACGGCGAGATCTGCCCGAAGGTGTCGATCACGACGTGGTTGGGCGGCGCGAAGATGCCGATCGGGCGCCAGCGGTCGTCGTACAGGAAGGAGTTGGCCTCCTGGCGGTACTGCTGGCGGTTCTCGAGCTGGGGCAGGTCGGAGGCGACCGCCATCATCATCCCGAACACGGTCGAGATCATGGCCAGCACCCCGAGGCCGACGAGGATCGAGAGCAGGCGGAGCTTGCGAAGCCTGGGCTTGGCCGGCTGGCCATCGCGGTCCCGGCGCCAGCGGCGGGCGCGGCGGGCGGAACGGGATCGGCCCGCGTGGACGCTTCGCCCGGGGTGTGGTGTTGTTCGTCGTCGCTCATGCGATCGATGGCGCCGCGGCGCCGCCCGGGGACCGGCCGGAGACGGCGGGCCGGTGATTGGCTGAAACGGGACGGACAGCCCGCGGAGGCACGGGCGACGTCTCTCTGGCGGCGGCGAGAGTCTAGCATTGCGCCGGATGGTTTCCCTGTCCTCCACGGCCGCGGAAAGTGCGGCGTGACGGCGGCGGAGAGCGCGGCCTGGCTGGCCCGAAACGCCGTCGATTGCCTGCCCGAGGGCGGGCTCGAGCGCAAGCTCGCGCCAGGACCGTCCGCTGCGGGTCAAGCTCGGCATCGACCCGACCGCGCCCGACATCCATCTCGGGTTCACGGTCGTGCTGCAGAAGCTGCGCGAGTTCCAGGACCTCGGCCACACGGTGGTGCTGATCATCGGCGACTACACCGCGCGCGTCGGCGATCCCAGCGGCCGCTCGAGCACCCGTCCGGTCCTCGATCCGGCGCAGATCGACGCCAACGCCCGCACCTTCCAGGCCCAGGCGCTCAAGGTCCTCGACCCCGAGCGCCTCGAGGTCCGCCACAACAGCGAGTGGCTGGACATGCCGATGAGCGAGCTGTTCGGGCTCCTGCGCACCGCCACCGTGGCCCGCATCCTCGAGCGCGACGACTTCGCCAAGCGCTACTCGGCCGGGCGAGCCGATCTCGATGCTCGAGCTGCTCTATCCGCTGCTCCAGGGCTATGACTCGGTGGCCGTGCGCGCCGACGTCGAGCTCGGCGGGACCGACCAGAAGTTCAACCTGCTGCTCGGGCGCGACATCCAGCGCGCCTACGGCAGCCCGAGCAGGTGATCCTCACCCTGCCGCTGCTGACCGGCACCGACGGCGAGCGCAAGATGTCGAAGTCCTACGACAACTACATCGGGGTCACCGAACGCCCCGAGGAGATGTACGGCAAGACGCTGAGCATCCCCGACGCGTCGCTGGCGGACTGGTACTCGCTGCTGCTCGGCGGCGGCCCCGGACCCGGCTCTGAGCCCCCGCGACGCCAAGCGGGCACTGGCGCGGGCGCTGGTCGAGCGCTTTCACGGCGCGCCGGCCGCCGCCGCAGCCGAGGAGCACTTCGACCGGGTCCACGTCCGACCACGAGGCCCCCCGCCGACGTTCCCGAGGTGCCCTTCGCTGCCAGTCGACGGCACGGTGCACCTGCCGGCGCTGCTCGCCGCCGCCTTCGGCGGTCTCGACCTCGGAGGCCCGGCGAGCCTCGGCCAGGGCGGGGTCCGGCTCGACGGCACCCCGATCGCGGGCGGGGCGCTCGACCTGCCGGCCGCCGAGCTCGACGGCCGGGTGCTCCAGCTCGGCAAGCGGCGCTTTGCCCGCGTCCGGGTCGGCTGAGATGGCGCCCTGGGAGCGGAGCTGGCCCCCCGAGCACCGAGCCGGTCGTGACCGTGCACGGCGGCATGCTCGCGCTGGAGACCCCCGGCGACGGCGAGATCGTCGACATCACCGCGGGCGTTCGCCGCGTGGTCGAGACGGCCGGCGTGGAGCGTGGTGTGGTGACCGTGTTCGTGGTCGGCTCGACCGCCGCCGTCACGACGATGGAGTACGAGCCGGGCGGCGTGGCCGACCTGCAGCGCGCTGCTGGAACGGCTGATCCCCGCGCGCGGGGACTACGAGCACAACCGGCTCAACCACGACACCAACTCCCACGCCCACCTGCGCGCCGCGCTGATCGGGCCCTCGGAGTCGATCCCGCTCGTCGACGGCCGCCTCAGCCTGGGAACCTGGCAGCAGATCGTCCTGCTCGACTTCGACGACGGCCACGTCACCGGACGGTGACGGTCCAGGTTCGTATGCTGAGCGACCGCCGAGCAGCGCACGGCATCTGCGTCAGCCGAAGCATCTGGTTGACGCCGGTTCTCGAGTGCTATACTCGTCGGTCCGCTCCGGGATCCGACGTTCGGCTCCCGGGCGCGCCTTTCAGGAGGAATACCTTCCTTGAAGGGTGCGACGGTCTTTGAAAACTCAACAGCATGCGCACCCTTCGACCGAACCCTCGGTCGAGGAGTGTGTCCAGGTTCGACGCCGTCGCTCGATCGACGCCATTGCGTGGCGCAGTTCGGACGACGGTGCCAAGATTGACCCCGTCTTGCGTCCCGGAGCCCACCTGTGTACTCGGGCTCCGACATCGCCGGCCCTTGAAACGCCGGTCGACTGCGATGGGCGCAAGGGTCCGATCCCACCAGGGACAGACCCAGGATTTGACCCGACACCTGACCGTGGCTCTTTGGCTGGGGACGGACAGTCGGGTTGTACCCCTGACGACTCTTTGTGGCAGTTCTTCACGGAGAGTTTGATCCTGGCTCAGGACGAACGCTGGCGGCGTGCCTAACACATGCAAGTGGAGCGACGAACCAGGCTTCGGCCTGGGGCAAAGCCGCGAACGGGTGAGTAACACGTGGGTAACCTGCCCCGATGATTGGGACAACCCGAGGAAACTCGGGCTAATACCGAATGTGCCCTCCGGCCATAAGGCCGCTGGGGAAAGGAAGCTTCGGCCTCCGCATCGGGATGGGCCCGCGGCCCATTAGCTTGTTGGTGAGGTAACGGCTCACCAAGGCGACGATGGGTAGCTGGTCTGAGAGGACGATCAGCCACACTGGGACTGAGACACGGCCCAGACTCCTACGGGAGGCAGCAGTGGGGAATCTTGCGCAATGCGCGAAAGCGTGACGCAGCAACGCCGCGTGGGGGAAGACGGCCTTCGGGTTGTAAACCCCTTTCAGTTGGGACGAAGCTCCGTCGGTGAATAGCCGGCTGGAGTGACGGTACCTTCAGAAGAAGCCCCGGCTAACTACGTGCCAGCAGCCGCGGTAATACGTAGGGGGCAAGCGTTGTCCGGAATCATTGGGCGTAAAGAGCGTGTAGGCGGCTCGGTAAGTCCGCTGTGAAAGTCCAGGGCTCAACCCTGGAATGCCGGTGGAAACTGTCGAGCTAGAGTCCGGAAGAGGCGAGTGGAATTCCTGGTGTAGCGGTGAAATGCGCAGATATCAGGAGGAACACCAATGGCGAAGGCAGCTCGCTGGGACGGTACTGACGCTGAGACGCGAAAGCGTGGGGAGCAAACAGGATTAGATACCCTGGTAGTCCACGCTGTAAACGATGGGCACTAGGTGTGGGGGGTGTCGACTCCCTCCGTGCCGACGCTAACGCATTAAGTGCCCCGCCTGGGGAGTACGGCCGCAAGGCTAAAACTCAAAGGAATTGACGGGGGCCCGCACAAGCAGCGGAGCATGTGGTTTAATTCGACGCAACGCGAAGAACCTTACCTGGGCTTGACATGTTCCTGACCGCCGTGGAAACACGGCTTCCCTTCGGGGCAGGATCACAGGTGGTGCATGGCTGTCGTCAGCTCGTGTCGTGAGATGTTGGGTTAAGTCCCGCAACGAGCGCAACCCCCGTCGCATGTTGCCAGCATTTAGTTGGGGACTCATGCGAGACTGCCGGTGACAAACCGGAGGAAGGTGGGGATGACGTCAAGTCATCATGCCCCTTATGTCCAGGGCTACACACGTGCTACATTGGCGCGTACAGAGGGTTGCGATACCGCGAGGTGGAGCGAATCCCTTAAAGCGCGTCTCGGTTCGGATTGCAGGCTGAAACTCGCCTGCATGAAGGCGGAGTTGCTAGTAATCGCGGATCAGCATTGCCGCGGTGAATACGTTCCCGGGCCTTGTACACACCGCCCGTCACACCACGGGAGTGAGCAACACCCGAAGCCGGTGGCCTAACCCTTTTGGGAGGGAGCCGTCGAAGGTGGGGCTCGTGACTGGGGTGAAGTCGTAACAAGGTAGCCGTAGCGGAAGCTGCGGCTGGATCACCTCCTTTCTAGGGAGCCCTCATACAACCTGAGGGCACCGATCGCCAGCAGGACCGTCGTCTGAGCTCTTCGGAGCTCCGCGGCGCTCTCCTCGAGCAGCGATCGGCCACTAGACATGTCGACCGGACCTGACAGGTCGCACGCCGCGCGCTCGAGCGCGCGTCGAGGCGGCTCGCATGCTGTTGAGTTTTGAGAGACCGGCCCGCCGCCGGCGGCTCGAGGACTTCGGTCCCGGGCATCTGCGCGGCGGTCACGCCTCTTCGCGGACCTTGAAAACTGCACAGTAGCCAATGACACGGGTATCACCGGGCGGACGCCTTCGGGCGTTCTCCCAAGATCACCGTCAAGATAGTAAGGGCACATGGTGGATGCCTTGGCACCAAGAGTCGATGAAGGGCGTGAACGGCTGCGATAAGCCGCGGTGAGGCGCTGAATAGCCAGTGACCCGCGGATGCCCGAATGGGGAAACCCAGCGTCGGTAATGCGGCGTTATCCCGCGCTGAACACATAGGCGCGGCGAAGACAAGCGGGGGAAGTGAAACATCTCAGTACCCCGAGGAAAGTAAATCAACCGAGACTCCCTGAGTAGTGGCGAGCGAAAAGGGATCAGCCCAAACCCGGCGCGTGTAAGCGGTCACGCGTTGCGTGTCGGGGGTTGTAGGGCGCCTGGTCCGGGTCGTGACCGATCCGGCGGAAGTTACAAAGTCATGTGATAGTCGAAGCGTGTGGAACCGCGCACCATAGAGGGCAATCGTCCCGTAGACGAAATCGACATGACCTTCCGCAGGCGTTCCTGAGTAAGTCCGCACCCGTGAAACGCGGACTGAACCTGGGGGGACCACCCTCCAAGGCTAAGTACTCCTTGGTGACCGATAGCGGACTAGTACCGTGAGGGAAAGGTGAAAAGTACCCCGGAAGGGGAGTGAAATAGTACCTGAAACCACGTGCCTACAAGCGGTGGGAGCAGACTTCGTGCCGTGACCGCGTGCTTTTTGCATAACGAGCCGGCGAGTTACTCGTCTGCGGCAAGGTTAAGCGATGAGCGGAGCCGTAGCGAAAGCGAGTCCGAATAGGGCGACATAGTCGTAGGCGGTAGACCCGAAGCTGAGCGAGCTACCCATGGGCAGGTTGAAGCGGGGGTAAGACCTCGTGGAGGACCGAACCGACCTAGGTTGAAAACTGGGCGGATGACCTGTGGGTCGGAGTGAAAGGCTAATCAAGCTCAGTGATATCTGGTTCTCTCCGAAATATATTTAGGTATAGCCTCGGATAAATTCCGTGGCGGCCGTAGAGCACTGTTTGGACTAGGGGCCCTACCAGGTTACCGAATTCAGGCAAACTCCGAAGACCGTCACGGTTACTCCGGGAGTCAGTTGCTGGGGGATAAACTTCAGCGTCAAGAGGGAAACAGCCCAGACCGCCAGCTAAGGTCCCCAAGTACTAGCTAAGTGGTAAACGATGTTTGAATGCATAGACAACCAGGAGGTTGGCTTAGAGGCAGCCACCCTTGAAAGAGTGCGTAACAGCTCACTGGTCAAGTGTTCGAGCGCGGACAATGTAACGGGGCTCAAGCTAGTCACCGAAGCTGCGGGTGCGTGAGGTCTTCGGACCGATCGCGCGGTAGGAGAGCGTTCCGGCGCCAGTGAAGCGGCGGCGTAAGCCAGCCGTGGAGGCGCCGGAAGTGAGAATGCCGGCATGAGTAACGAAAGAGGGGTGAGAATCCCCTCCACCGATTGCCCAAGGATTCCTGAGTAAAGTTCGTCTGCTCAGGGTTAGTCAGGACCTAAGGCGAGGCCGAAAGGCGTAGTCGATGGCCAACGGGTTGATATTCCCGTACCACGTCGCTTCCGTTTGACCGATGGGGGGACGAGGAAGGCTATGGGATCCCAGGCGATGGTTGTCCTGGGGTAAGCATGTAGGGGTGGCTCTAGGTAAATCCGGAGCCGCATAACCCGAGGTGCGATGCCAGCTGGCTCTAAGCCGGCGAGTCCCGGAAGCCATGCCTCCAAGAAAAGCCTCTAGGGAGGAAGCGCGTGCCTGTACCAAAACCGACACAGGTGGGCAAGTGGAGAACACTAAGGTGATCGAGATAACCCTCGTTAAGGAACTCGGCAAAATCGCCCCGTAACTTCGGGATAAGGGGCGCCCCAGTAGGGTGAAACTCTTCGCGAGTGGAGCCCGAGAGGGCCGCAGTGAATAGGTTCAAGCGACTGTTTACCAAAAACACAGGTCTCTGCTAAGTCGTAAGACGACGTATAGGGGCTGACTCCTGCCCGGTGCCGGAAGGTTACGTGGAGGTGTTAGGGCTTCGGGCTCGAAGCACCGAAACTAAGCCCCGGTAAACGGCGGCCGTAACTATAACGGTCCTAAGGTAGCGAAATTCCTTGTCGGGTAAGTTCCGACCTGCACGAATGGAGTAACGACTTGAACGCTGTCTCAACGAGGGGCTCGGTGAAATTGCAGTCTCGGTGAAGATGCCGAGTACCCGCGGCTAGACGGAAAGACCCCGTGAACCTTTACTACAACTTGGTATTGGGGTTCGATGCATCTCGCTCAGGATAGGTGGGAGGCTTGGAAGCGCCGGCTGCGGCTGGCGTGGAGCCAACCTTGAGATACCACCCTTGATGTATTGGATCTCTAACAGTGCGCCGTGAATCCGGGCGCTGGACAGTGACAGGTGGGTAGTTTGACTGGGGCGGTCGCCTCCCAAAATGTAACGGAGGCGCGCAAAGGTTCCCTCAGCACGGTCGGAAATCGTGCGTAGAGTGTAAAGGCAGCAAGGGAGCTTGACTGTGAGACCGACAGGTCGAGCAGGTACGAAAGTAGGCCTTAGTGATCCGGCGGTAGCAAGTGGAAGCGCCGTCGCTCAACGGACAAAAGGTACTCCGGGGATAACAGGCTTATCGGGCCCAAGAGTCCACATCGACGGCCCGGTTTGGCACCTCGATGTCGGCTCGTCGCATCCTGGGGCTGAAGTAGGTCCCAAGGGTTGGGCTGTTCGCCCATTAAAGCGGTACGCGAGCTGGGTTCAGAACGTCGTGAGACAGTTCGGTCCCTATCTGCCGTGGGCGTTGGAGAGTTGAGAGGATTCGTCCCTAGTACGAGAGGACCGGGATGAACGCACCTCTGGTGTATCTGTTGTCCTGCCAAGGGCACCGCAGGTTAGCTACGTGCGGATCGGATAACCGCTGAAAGCATCTAAGCGGGAAGCCGGCCTCAAGATGAGCTCTCCCATCCCCTTGAGGGAGTAAGACCCCTGGTAGACCACCAGGTTGATAGGCCAGATCTGGAAGGGTGGTAACACCTGTAGGAGACTGGTACTAATGGGTCGAGGGCTTGACGGATATTTGATATCCGTGCATTGGCACTGTGTAGTTTTGAGGGCCCGCAGGCACCCGCGAAGCGGTGGTGGCGGTCTCCACCGGTTTCCGGTGGCTATGGCGAGGGGGAAACACCTCTTCCCTTTCCGAACAGAGCCGTTAAGCCCCTCAGCGCCGATGGTACTTGGCCCGCAAGGGCCTGGGAGAGTAGGTCGCCGCCGGTTCTTATCTCGAAACCCCGTTCACACTTGTGTGGGCGGGGTTTCGTCGTTTCGGGCTTCGGGTTGCTTGAGTGTCGCTTCGGGGAGCTGGCCGCTTCCCGTTGGCGGCGGGAACGCTCTGAAGAGCGAGTGTCGATTTTGCGACCGTCGATCGTGATCGCGACCGCCGCCAACGTGAACGGTCAGCCCCCCGACCGGCAGCTCGGCGCGCGAGTCGCACCGCGAGTCCTGGCCACGTAGGCGCGGGAAGACAAGAGCCGGCGGCGCACGGGGGCGTGAGCGCCATGCCGGCCGCACGCGGGTGCGGGGCGAGGTTGCGCTTCCGCGCTCGGTCGCCGCACCCTGGCCGACCTTCCGCGCCTCAGCAACCTATCCCGAGCGCGGAAGCGCTGTCCTCGCCCCCGGGGCCCGGGAATGGCGCACAACGTGAGATGTGGGGCGGGCGGCGCGGGCGCCCCGGCCGGTTACACGAGCCGGACGATGGTGAGCCGGCGGGACCCCTTGGGGGTCGGTACTTCCACGGTCTCGCCGACCGGGTGGTCGAGGAGCGCCTTGGCGATCGGTGACTCGGCAGACAGCTTGCCCTGGGCGCGGTCAGCCTCGGTGGCGCCGACGACCGTCCAGATGTGGGTCTCGCCGGTGTTCTCGTCAAGGATCTCGGCCGGTCGCGCAAACGAGAAGACGTCGCCGCCCGTGGTGGCCTCGACCACGACAGCGCCACGCAGCCGCTGACGCAGGCGCAGGATGCGGGTCTCGAGCAGGGCCTGGTCCTCCTTGGCGGCGTGATACTCGCCGTTCTCCTTGAGGTCACCGTGGCCGCGGGCGGTGAGGATGCGTGCCGCGATCTCCCGCCGGGCCACCGTCTCGAGCTCGCCGAGCTCGGCCTTGAGCGTGGTCAGTCCGGCCTCGGTGATCGGCTCGCCGTTGGGATCTGAAGGGGACATGTGTCCATCTTGGCAAAGGTGCCCCGGCTTGGCGGTGCGGCGTGGGTGCCCCGGGTTGGCGGTGCGGCGTGGGTGCCCCGGCTTGGCGGTGCGGCGTGGCACCATCCCAAGCGTGAAGGGTCTGAGCGAGTTCTTTCGTGCCAACCCGCAGGTCCTGATCCTGCTCATCATCTGCCTCGTGCTCGGCCTGGGCACGTTCCTGGCCATCGTGTTCGACGTCGTCAGCTCCGGCACGACGGTCACCAACGGCTACTCGTCAGGCGCGATCTTCGGGCTGCCGGCGCTGCTGGGGTGATCAGTCGCCGTGCCGATTCGGCATCTAGCGGATCGTCTCTCGCCGTACGTGCTGAGAATTTGGCCGCACAGGGGAGAGGCAGTGGGCCGGGGGTGCAGCCACAGCACCAGGCCGGCGCTGGTAGCGCACCCGAACCGGGCGGCGATGGGGATGCGGGGCCTCGGGCTCAGGATCGCCGAGAATGTCGTCGGCGAGGCTGAGCAGGGCGCGCAATCGTCGGGCTGAAGACTGGAACATACGTTCGTAAAGGTACGGAGGTCGACGGACAGAACTTCGGCAGCGGTGCGCTACGCGACACCACGGCGGTGCCACAGCATTTCGCGATCGTCGCGCGGAGCCCCCGAGAAGCCTGTAACTGCACGAGATTTAGGTCGGCGAGACAGCTTCGGACGGCAGGTGTAGGCCTGGGCGAAATCTTGCAAGCGCAGGCGTCGCCGCTCGCTGGGCGACTCCCTGAGGTGAGGCGTGAAACCGGCCATATAGGCCGGTAACTGCACGCACGTCGACGTGCGGGCGGTAGTGCCGGGGCGCGCACCCCCGCGAGCGGGCCGTGGTGGCGGGCACGCACGCCCGCGAGCGGGCCGTGGTGGCGGGCACGCACGCCCGCGTGCGGGCCGTGGTGGCGGGCGCGCACCCCCGCGTGCGGGCCGTGGTGGCGTACACGCACGCCCGCGTGCGGGCCGTGGCGGCGGGCGCGCGGGGCGGAGCCGTCAGGATCCCAGCGAGGACCAGGCTTCGAGCTTGGCGCGCACGCGCTCGACGACGGCGCCCGTGAACTCGCTCGTGCCGGCGTGGCCGCCGAGGTCCGGGGTCTTGACGCCCGCGGCCACGGTCTCCAGAGTTCCTTCGTAGACGGCCCGGGCGGCGCGCTCGCAGGCGGCCCCATGGCGGTCGGCGGCGTGGCGCAGCAAGGCTCCGCAGGCCAGGATCATCGCCAGTGGGTTGGCGAGATCCTTGCCCTCCAGGGCGGGGGCGGTCCCGTGCGGTGCCTCGGCCATGGCCACCGTCGTCTCGAGGTCCTCGCCGAAGGCCAGCAGAACCGATTCGGCACCGGCGATCGAGCCGAACATGGGCAGGATCAGGTCCGAGAGGCAGTCACCGTCGCGGTTGAGCGCGGGGATGACGAGCGGAGCGTCGGTGGCTCCAGAGAGCAGGCCGGCGTAGGTGGCGTCGATCAGGACCGGGCGGTACTCGATGTCATCGTGACGCGCCGCGGCGGCGTCCATCTCCTCCTTGAGCATGCCCTCATAGATGGGCGACACCGTCCATTTGGGGCCGCCATAGACGCGCGCGCCGATCGTGGCGGCGGTGCGGAAGGCGTACTCGGACACGGCTCGGCAGGTGGAGCGGGTGATCCGCTCGGTGCGCAGGGCGATCTCGTCGGGGGCCCCGGGCTCGCCCTCACGCCATTGCTTGGCGCCGTAGGCGTCCTCCACCGCCATCCGCACCACCGAAATTGGGTGATGCACGCCGGCGATCGGGGTGACGCCGGGTAGCCGGCGCCCGGTGCGGATGATCACCTTGCCGTCCACCTCCTCGCGCAGAATGCGGTTTGGGGAGCCGACGTCCTCGGCGCCTTCGGGGGTGATGGTGGCGGCCTTGAGCCCGAGGCCGGCCGCGCGCATCGCTCGGGCGGCCTCGGTCACCACCCGATTGGACGTCGTGCGCCGGTTCGCCAGTGAGAGGTCAAACCGGACGAGCTCGAGCTCCAGTCCGAGCAGCTCGCCGTCCAGGACGCGCAGGGACTGTTCGAGCAGCTCCTGGCCGGTCTGGTCACCCTCGAGGACGACGACGGTGATCGTGGTCTCAGGCGCCGCGGCCATCTGAACTCGGCTAGGAGGTCTCTCGCGAGGCGGGCGCCGGCAACAACACGTCGCGGTGCTCGGCGAGGGCGGCGATGACCGTCGCGAGGTGCTCGTCGAAGTCCACACCGAGCTCATCGGCGCCATTTCGCAGGTCGTCTCGGCTGACGGCGGCCGCGAAGCTTGGGGTCTTCATCTTCTTCTTGACCGATTTCGGGGTCATCCCGACCAGGCCCTCAGGGCGGACGTAGGCGCAGGCGAGGATGAAGCCCGAAAGCTCGTCGACGGCGAACAGGGTCTTCTCCATCGGGGTCTCGCGCGCGACGGCCATGAAGTCGGCGTGCGAGGCGACCGCCCGGACCAGCTCGGGCGAATAGCCTTGCGCCTCGAGCTCGCGCAGCGCGTAACGGGGGTGTCCGTCAGCGAGGTCGGGATAGCGCTCGTAATCGAGGTCGTGGAGCAGTCCGGTCAGCCCCCACAGGTCGACATCGCCGTCAAAGCGGGGGGCGTAGGCGCGCATGGCAGCCTCGACGGCGAGCATGTGACGGCGCAGGGAGTCTGACTCAGTCCACGAACAGAGAAGGGTCCAGGCATCCTCGCGCGAAATAGGCACCGGCATGGCCGTTACCCTAGCTCAGCACTCGCGAGGTGCCGGGCTTCCCGCCCCGAGTTCACCAGCTAGGCTGAGCGGCTCACTACCGGCCGTATACGCGTACGGTCTTACCGATTCGAGGTCGATTCCCCTGGAGAAATTCGTCATCGAAGGCGGGGTGCCGCTGTCGGGCACGATCGTTCCCGCCGGAAACAAGAACGGCGCGTTGCCGATCCTGGCCGCGTGTCTGCTCACCGACGACGAGGTCATCCTGCGCAACGTCCCGCGAATCGCGGACGTGGACGCGATGGTCCTGTTGCTGCGTACGCTGGGCGCGCGCGTCGAGTGGCGTGGCCCGAGTGAAGTACTGATTGACACCGCGCCGGTCCACAGCACCGAGGTCGATCCCGAGCTGTCAGAGCGAATCCGGGCCTCCTTCTTGCTCGCCGGCCCCCTGCTGAGCCGGTTCGGGAGCGCCTGCATGCCGCCCCCGGGCGGCGACGTGATCGGCCGGCGCCGCCTCGATCCCCACCTCGACGCGTTTCGGGCGCTGGGAGCTGTGGTCGAGTCAAAGCGCGGCAACCTCAAACTCACCGCGCCTCCGCTCGGTCTCACGCCGTGTGACTTCCTCATGGATGAACCGTCGGTGATGGCGACCGAGAACGCGCTCATGGCGGCCGCGCTCACGCGCGGTCCGACCGTGATCCGCAACGCGGCCTCCGAGCCGCACGTCCAGGACCTGGCTCGGATGCTGACCGATATGGGCGCGCCGATCGACGGGATCGGATCCAACGTGATGACCGTCCACGGCCAGGGCAGCCTGCGCGGCTGCACCCACGACATTGCCCCCGATCACATCGAGATCGGCTCCTTCATGGCCCTGGCTGGGGTGACAGGGGGAGAGCTGATCGTCAAGGACACCGTCCCCCAGGACCTGCGGATGATCCGTCTCGTGTTCGAGCGCCTGGGGTTGCGCAGCGAGGTTCATGGCCACGACGTGATCGTGCCCGGCAACCAGGAGCTCAAGGTCCGCAACGACGACGGCGGCCACATGTCCAAGGTCGAGGACGGTCCCTGGCCCGCCTTCCCGGCTGACCTGACCAGCATCGCGTTGGCATTGGCCACTCAGGCCGAGGGGTCGGTGATGATCCACGAGAAGATGTTCGAGAACCGCTTGTTCTTCACCGACAAGCTGGTGATGATGGGGGCGGCGATCACCATTTGCGATCCGCACCGCGCGATCGTGCTGGGCCCGCGTCCCCTCACCGGCAACCGGGTCGAGTCGCCTGACATCCGGGCGGGAATGGCCATGTTGATCGCCGCGCTGTGCGCCGATGGCGTCACCGAGATCGGCAACGTGCGCCAGATCGACCGGGGTTACGAGCGGATCGACGAGCGCCTGCAGGCACTCGGGGCTCGCATCACGCGGCTAGAAGACGCACCGGTCGCTGCCTGAGCGCTCCGCGCCGCTCGCCCGGCGCCGGGCACGACCGGACGCACTCGCCCCGCCTCGATCCCTAACCTGATCGCGATGATTGATCGCATCCCCAGCGGCACGCGCGACGTGCTGCCCGACGAGATGCGCGAGCTGCGAGCAATGACCGATCGGGTCCGAGCGGTGTTCGAGGCGGCCGGCTACGGCGAGGTGGCGACCCCGGCGCTCGAGTACGAGGGCACCTTCGCCCGCTCGGACATGGCCGGCAGCCGCCCCGCCTATCGGGTCTTTGACGAGCAGGGAAACGTGCTCGTCCTGCGTCCCGACATGACGGTTCCGATCGCGCGCTTGGTCGCCACCCGCTACGCCGGAGCGCAGCCGCCGCTGCGCTTCTCCTACTTCGCCCACGCCTACCGCGGCGTGCGCCCCCAGCGCGGGCAGTCTCGAGAATTCCTCCAGGCCGGGGTCGAGCTGATCGGGTCTCCAGGGCCTGAGGGCACCGCCGAGGCGCTCGCGGTGCTGTGCGCCTCGCTGGACGCGGCCGGGCTCGAGACCTACCGCGTCGGGCTCGGTGACGCGTCGCTCTACCCGTTCCTGCTCGATGCCCTGGGGGTCGCGCCCGAGCGCAGCGAGCGGATCCTGGCCGAGCTCGGCGCGCGGCGACTTCGTCGGCGTCGAGCGCGAGGTGCACGAGCTCGGGCTTGCCGCCGAGCACGCCGGCGTGCTGCTGCGCGTGCCGCGCACCCGAGGCGGGGCTGAAGTGCTCGAGAATCTCGTCGAGCCGCTGCGCGGGGCGATGAGCGGCATGCTCGAGGTCCAGGCTCTGCTCGCGCCCGAGGTGGCGGACCGGATCATCTTCGATCTGGGGCTGGTCCGATCCATCGGCTACTACACCGGCGCCGTCTTTCAGGTCTATGACCCTGCCTACGGGGTGCCGCTGGGCAGCGGCGGGCGCTACGACGAGCTCCTGGGCGCTTTCGGCCGGCCGATGCCGGCCGTCGGCTTCGCGCTCAACGTCGAACGGCTGCACATCGCGCTGACCGGTGAGGAGAGAGGACGGGGGGGACGGTGAACGGCCTGCGCATCGCCGTGCCTCGCGGGGCGCTCTTCAAAGACACGCTCGACCTCCTCGATCGGCTGGAGATCGACACTCGCGAGGTCCGCGATAACGACCGCAAGCTGCTGTTCGAGGGCGTTGGGATCGTCACCATGCGCCCCTCCGACGTCCCCACCTACGTGGAAGCGGGCGCCGCTGACCTCGGGGTCACCGGCAAGGACGTGCTCATGGAGCAGGCCGAACGCGAGGTCTACGAGCTGATGGACCTCGGCTACGGCCGCTGCCTGATGGTGCTGGCCGGGGTCGCCGGAGAGGACCGGGCGCAGGAGGCGCTGCGGCGCTTGGGGGTGGTGCGGATTGCCACCAAGTACCCGCGGATAGCCGCTCGCCATTTCCTCGACACCGGTCGCCAGGCCGAGATCGTTGAGGTCAAGGGCTCGGTCGAGCTGGCCCCGCTGACCGGGCTGGCCGAGGCGATCGTCGACCTGACCGCCACCGGCACCACGCTGCGCGAGAACGGGCTCGTCGTTCGTGAGGAGATCGCGGTCTGCACCGCTCGCTTGATCGCCAATCCGGTCGCCCACAAGCTGCGCGCGGAGACGATTGACGGACTGCTGGAGCGTCTGCATGCAGTGTGACTTGATGACCCTGACCGGTGACCCGGCCGGGCTCGCCGAGGAGCTGCGGGGGCTCGTGCCCGCTCCCGAGTCGGTCTCGGAGGCGGTGGCTGAGATCATCGCGCGGGTCCGGGCTAACGGCGACGATGCGCTGCGCTACTACACCCGCCAGTTCGACACCGGCGGCTCTACGCCGTCGGCGCTACAGGTCCCGGAGGCCGAGCTGGATACCGCCGCCCACCGTCTCAGCGAGGACGTCCGGGCCGGCCTGCGGGTAGCGATCGAGAACGTGACCCGCGTGGCGCAGGCGTCCCTGACCGAGGACCGGATGGTCCAGTTCGATGGTCACAGCGTGGCCGTGCGCGAGGTCCCGGTCCGGCGGGGCGCGGTCTACGTCCCCGGCGGGCGCGCCCCCTACCCGAGCACGGTGGTAATGGGCACTGTCTGTGCCCGCGTGGCCGGGGTGGCCGAAATCGCCGTCTGCGCGCCCCCGGGGTCCGATGGCGAGGTCAACGCCGCGGTCCTGGGCGCCTGCCGTCTGGCCGGCGCCTCGGTCGTCTACCGGATGGGAGGAGCCCAGGCGATCGCGGCCCTGGCCTACGGCACCGAGACCGTGGACGCCGTGGACGTGATCGTCGGGCCCGGCAACCTCTACGTCCAGGAGGCCAAGCGCCAGGTGTTCGGCCACGTCGGTATCGACGGCTTCGCGGGCCCCAGCGACCTCGTCCTGATCGCCGACGGCAGCGGCGATCGCGAGGCGCTGGCCCTTGACCTCCTGGCCCAGGCCGAGCACGGCGCCGGGTCGCTGGTGGTGGGCATTTCGACTTCCGATGAGCTCCTCCAGGCGCTGGCCCAACGCATCGCCGAGGGGGAGCCGACGGGAGCCGTGGTCCGCCTGGTGCGGGTCTCAGAGCTAGAGCAGGCCGCGGCCATCGCCGAGGCGTTTGCCCCCGAGCACCTGCAGCTGGCCGGACCCGAGGCCGAGCATCTCGCCGGGCGGATCACGATGGCGGGGACGATTCTGGTCGGCGCCGAGAGCGGCACCGCCTTCGGGGACTACGTCGCCGGCTCCAACCACGTGCTGCCCACCAACGGCGCCGCCCGGTTTGCCTCCGCGCTGTCACCGATGCACTTCCGGCGCCGCTTCACCGAAGTCCGGATCGGCGACGGCGCGGCGGGACTCGCGCGGGCCGCGGCTCCGATCGCGCGCGCGGAGGGCTTTGAGCTCCACGCTCAATCGCTGGAGGCACGCATTCGCGACAATGGCTCGCGATGACGCGCAGCGCGCAGATCGAACGTAGGACCGCCGAGACCGAGATCGAGCTCACCCTCGAGCTCGACGGCCAGGGACGGGGCGAGCGCGCCACCGGGGTCGGCTTCTTCGATCACATGCTCGATCTGCTCGCCCGCCACGGGCGGATGGATCTCGAGCTGCGCGCCTCCGGAGACCTCGACACCGGGGCTCATCACACGGTCGAGGACGTCGGGATCTGCCTTGGTCAGGCGCTGGACCGCGCCCTCGGTGATCGGGCGGGCATCACCCGCTACGGACACGCAACGGTGCCGATGGATGAGTCGCGGGCCTCGTGCGCGATCGACATCTCGGGCCGCGGGCTGTGTGCCTTCACAGCCGCGCTCCCCCCGGGGGCGATCGGGAACTTCGACCATGAGCTGAGCGAGGAGTTCTTTCGCGCCCTGGCCGCCAACGCCAAGCTGACGCTGCACGTGACCGTGGAGGCGGGGACCAACGCCCACCACATGATCGAGGCTGCCTTCAAGGCAGTGGCCCGCGCCCTGCGCACGGCGGTGACGCTCGATCCCAGCGAACCCGGCGTGCCCAGCACCAAAGGGACCCTGTCATGAGCTCGCCGCCCCAGATCGCGATCGTCGACTATGGGATGGGTAATCGCCGGTCGGTCCAGAAGGCGCTCGAGCACGTCGGCGCCCGCGCCCAGATCACCCGCGATCCGGCCCAGATCGAGGCCGCTGATGGGGTCGTCGTGCCCGGCGTCGGGGCCTTCCCGCTCGCCATGCAAAACCTGGGGGCGCTCGGCCTGGACGCGGCGCTGCGCGCGGTGGCGGCGGCCGGGCGGCCGCTGTTGGGGATCTGTCTGGGGATGCAGGTCCTGTTCGAGGGCTCGGAGGAGTTCGGGACCACCCCGGGCCTGGGCCTGATTCCCGGCGCCGTGACGCCACTGGCCGCACCCGGGCTGCGCATCCCGCACATCGGCTGGAACGAGGTCCGGTTCGAGCAGCCTTCGCCGCTCACCGCCGGCCTGCCGGAGGCGGGCTGTGCCTTCTACCACGTGCACTCTCTCGCCGCGCGCCCGAGCGAAGCCACCGACGTCGTCGGCAGCACCGAATACGGCGAACGCTTCGCGACCATCGTGGCCCGCGGCTCGGTGTTCGGAGTCCAGTTTCACCCCGAGAAGTCCTCCGCACCCGGTCTGCGCATGCTCGCGGGCTTCACCGGCCGCTGCCGGGCTGCAACGGTCCCGGCGGACCGGGCGAGCGCCATCCAAGCATGATCCTGCTGCCGGCGATCGACATCCTCGACGGCAAGGCGGTACGGCTGCGGCGGGGGGAGTTCGACGACAAGACGGTCTACGACGCCGATCCGCTCGATGCCGCCCTCCGCTGGGTGCAGGCGGGCGCGCGCTGGCTGCACGTGGTCGATCTCGACGGGGCGCGCGGCGGCGAGCCCGCCAACCTCGAGCACGTCCGGCGGATCGCCACCGAGGCCGGCGTCCCAGTCCAGGTGGGCGGCGGGCTGCGCAGCGTGCAAGCCGTAGCGGCCGCCCTGGACGCCGGGGCGAGCCGGGTGGTGCTGGGTACGGCCGCCTTCCGAGACCACGACTTCCTTGACGAGACCGTGGCTCGACATGGGGACCGCGTGGTGGTCTCGGTCGACGCCCGCGGGGGCCGGCTGGCCGCCGCGGGCTGGACCGAGCAGACCGAGATCCCCGTGGCGGCCGTGTTCGAGACGCTCGGACGCCGCGGAGTGACCAAGTTCGTCTACTCGAGCATCGAGCGCGACGGCACCCTCAGCGGACTTGACCTGGACGACATCCGCCAGGTGGCGGCGGTGGTGCGGGGGACGTTCATGTACTCCGGCGGCATCTCCACCACCGAGGATCTCCGCGCCCTGGCCGCACAGCGCCAGGTCAACCTGACCGGGGTGATCGTCGGCACGGCGCTGTACGAAGGCCGCTTCGATGTGCGCACCGGTCAGGCGGCACTGAGCGGGTGATGCACTACAAACGGGTGATCCCGTGCCTGGACGTCAACGGTGGACGGGTGGTCAAGGGCATCGGCTTCCTGGATCTGCGCGACGCCGGTGATCCCGTCGAGCTGGCCGCGCGCTACGACGCGGCGGGAGCCGATGAGCTGGTGCTGCTGGACATCACCGCCACCTCCGATCGGCGCGAGACGGTGGTCGAGCTGGCGCGCCGGGCGGCTGACGAGGTGTTCATCCCGTTCACGATCGGCGGTGGGATTCGCTCGGTGGCCGACGCCCAGGCCGTGCTGGACGCCGGCGCCGACAAGGTTTCCGTCAACTCAGCGGCACTCGCGCGGCCGGGGCTCATCGACGAGCTGGCGGCGACCTTCGGCGCCCAGTGCGTGGTGCTCGCGATCGACGCCAAGCGGCGGGTGGCGGGCGGCTGGGAGGCCTACCTGGCGGGCGGCCGGACCCCGACGGGACGCGATGCCGTGGCCTGGGCGCGGGAGGGGGTGCAGCGGGGAGCAGGGGAGATCCTGCTCACCAGCATGGATCGCGATGGCACCAGCGCCGGCTACGACCTGGAGCTGACCGAGGCCGTGGCCGCCGTCACAAGCGTCCCGGTGATCGCGTCGGGAGGGGCGGGCAAGCTGGCTCATCTGAGCGCCGCCCTGCGGGCCGGGGCCGACGCCGTGCTGTGCGCCTCAATTTTCCATTACGGCCATCACACGGTGGCCGAGGTCAAGGAGTACCTGGCCGACGCCGGCCTGGCCATGCGTCCGGTCAGCCCCGGCTGAGCGGCCCGGGGCGCTTCGCCGGGCGCTGTTCAGCTGGCGGTGGCGGTCCCCGTGACCCGGCTCTCGCACGCCTGGGCGGGCGCATGGTAGGAGAACGAGTATGGGTTGCTGACCGACTTGCCCTTGTAGACGAAGTCGTCGAGGTAGGTCACCGTAGCTTGGTGGCCGTCGGCTGAGAAGTGACCACTGAGGGCGAAGTAGTTGGTGCCGCTGGGGTTGACTCGCCTACCGGTTCCGCCGAAGCCACCGTGCTTGATCTTCAGCGAGGCGGCGGTGATCGTCGAGCGGCCGCCTCCACAGTAGTAGCGGTAGCGGCCACGAAAACTGAGGACGCGCGAGCCGTCCTTGGAGACCCGGAACGAGATCGTCTGGACGCCGGGTGCGGCGCGCCAGTGCGGACCGTTGTTGAAGTTGTCCAGGCCGCTGCCGCGGTAGGTCGCCGCGGCGCGGGGCGCGGCGAACACCGAGCTCGCTGCCAGGATCGAGCCGATCGCGACGATGCTCAGTACGGCTGACATCAACTTGGGCATGAACCTGGCCTTGGACCGCAACCCGGAAAGGCGATCCTCGCAGCTAGCTCCGTGCCTGACAAGGCGCCCCACAACCACGAGCAGTTGCCCGAGCCGAACTGGCCAGTGATGCGGTTATGTTGAGTCGCCTGCCGGCAGCCGCGGTTAGGCGGCTTCTTCGACATAGCCAGCCGCTGCGCACGTATCGCAGTACGCGGCGGGCGGGACCCGAGGCTCATAACAACCCGGGCGACAGCACGTGGAGGACCGCTTGGGTCGACCACGACCGATCCGGGCGGCAGCGGCGTCCTTGAGCTCTTCGCGCATGCGATCAAGCTCAGCCGCGTGCTCGGCACAGAACCGGCGGCCTTTTTCGGCCGGACTCTGACAATGGCTTCCACTACGACAACGCATAGACGTATAATGATAGCAAGCCGTTTGGAGTGCCCGGGGCTCGGGGTTACTTGCGGCCGTGTTGCGGCGGTTACTTGCGGCCGTGTTGCGGCGGCCGCTTGCGGTGATGTCGGGCGACGGTGCGACGGTGGCGGACGGCTGCGTGTCCGCGCCTGGCTGCCCCCGGCAGCAACTGGTAGATCATGCTGTAGCCGTCGAGATACAACGCGTGGTAATCGGCGATGACGGGGGTGAAATCGCCATCTGGGAAGGAGAACACCTGGCGTCCCGTGACAACATCGAGGCCGAGCGTCTGACGGATGCGCAGGGCCGAGAAGTAGACGACGTTGCCGATCACGGTCGCCGCGCCAGAGATCTGTCCCCCGCCGGGATGAGTCCAGCGGACCGCCCCCGAGCGGGCGTTGAAAGCGTAGAGGTTGCCGTCGTAGGAGCCGATGTAGACAGTCGGCCCGAGACCAGGCGGATCGGCCACGGCCGCCGACGCGTACACGTAGGCGCCGGTGCCCGTGGCCCAGGCCAGGGCACCGTTGCGGGCCCCGAACGAGTACACCCGGCCATCGGTGTTGCCCATGTAGACACGGCCGAAAGCGACCGCGGGAGTGGCGTAGAACTGGCCCGAACCGAAGCCGAAGCGAGCCCCGTTGGTCCCCACCGCCCAGATCGGGCGTCCGTTCGCGGCCCGGATTGCGTAGGCGTGACCCGAGTAGTCGCCGAAGTACAGGACGCCGTTGACCAGCGCCGGGCCGCCCTTGATGGCGCCCCCGGCACGGTAGGTCCAGTCGACGTGCCCGTCACGGAGGCGCAGGGCGGAGAGCGTGCCACTCTGATCGCCGAAGTAGACCGTCTGGCCGTGCACGGTCGGCGAGGATTCGCTGCCGGCGGGAATCGGGTGCTTCCAGACCACCCGGCCGGTCTTCATCGAGAGGGCGACGAAGCTGCCGTCACCTGGCACCTGGCTGTGGTGGCTGACCGAGAGCACCGGCATGACAACCAGCCCGGCATGGCCGGCCACGGCCGGTGAGGCGGCGGCCAGTGTCCCGACCCTCCTGACCCACCGCACGCGACCCGTGGTGGTATCGAGGGCTCGGGCGAGGCCGTCATCCCCGAGGACGAACAGGGTGCCGTGGTAGATGACGGGCGAGAACTCGAGCAGCGCGCGGTTGTCAAACCGCCAGCCGACGTGCAGCGGCGGGTGCAGGCGCGCCGGGGCGTTGAAATTGCGGGTTCGCCCGGCGTCGTAGCCGTACCACGGCCACTGGAAGTTGTTGACCGGCTTCTTGGGCGCGGTGGTGGTCGTCGCCGTGGTCACGGGCGAGGTGAACTGGAGATTGGGGTGTGAGACGTTGCCCGGGGCGTGGAGGAGCACGAAGGCTGCCACACCCCCGGCCACGACCAAGCCGACCGCTGCTGCGAGCAGGAGCCCGCGCCGCAGCCGTCGCCGCGGAACGGGACTAGGCATGGCGAGCATGCTAGTGGCGAGCATTCGCGCGCGCAGCGCGCGATCATGGCCTGCGTGGTGACCCCGGATCCCGCCCGCCTCCTCGAGCGCTTCCACGCGCTGCCCGCCGCCGAGCCGCTGGACGCACGACTGCCGTCGCAATCAGCCGACGTTCACCTGGTGGGGGGTGCGGTCCGTGACCTGATCGTGGGACACGAGCCCCGCGAGCTCGATCTTGTGGTCGAGAACGAGCTCGAGCCGGTCATTCTCGCCCTGGCCGGGGAGCGGCGTCAGTTTGAACGGTTCGGGACGGCGACGATCAGACGAGACGGCTTCGTCTATGACGTGGCCCGGGCACGCGGCGAGACCTACGAGCATCCCGGTGCCCTGCCGACCGTGGCGCCGGCCGATCTGGCTACCGATCTCAGGCGCCGCGACTTCACCGTGAATGCGATCGCCCTAGGGTTATACGGGTCGGCGCGGGGCGGTTTGATGGCTGCCGAGCACGCGTTCGAGGATCTGGGCGTGGGGCAGCTCCGGGTCATGCACCCGGCGAGCTTCCTCGATGACCCGACGCGGTTGTTGCGCCTGACCCGCTACGCCAGCCGGCTCGGATTTCAGGTCGAGTCCGCCACCCTGCGCCTCGCTCGGGCCGCGGTCGCGTCCGGGGCCCTGCAGACCGTGAGCGGCAATCGCCTCGGCGCCGAGTTGCGCCTGGCCGCTGGCGAGGCCGACCCGGTCGGGGCGCTCGCCGCGCTGGGGGAGCTGGCGATCGACGCTGCCCTGGCCCCGGGGTTCGGCCTTTCCGAGCCCGAGCTCGCCCGCCGCGCGCTGGAGCTGCTCCCCGAGGACGGTGACCGAGCCGGGCTTGTGATCGCGGCGGCGGCGCTCGGCATGGAACCGTCTGATCTTGATCAGATGCTCGCCCGCCTGGCCTTCTCCGCCCCGGGCCGCGAAACCATCCGGGCGGCCGCGGTGCGCGCGCGATCGCTCGCTGATGGCCTCGCCACGGCCTCAACGGGCTCGGCGCTGGCGGGCGCGGTGGGGACGGCACCGGCTGAGGCGGTGGCGCTGGCCGGCGCTCTCGCTGCCCAGCGGTCGGAGGCCGGTGAGCGGGCTGCACGGCGCTGGCTCGACGAGTTGCGGCTCGTGTCGCTCGAGATCGACGGTGCGGATCTGCTGGCCGCGGGCGTCGCCCGGGGCCCGGCGGTCGGTGCCGGGCTGCGCGCCGCGCTGGCCGCCAAGCTCGACGGCCGCGCCCGGGGACGAGAGGCCGAGCTCGCCGAAGCGCTCAGGGCGGCGTTAGCCTGACCCGGAGATGGCCCCCGACTCGGATGAGAAGCTGATGGCCACCACAGCCTTGGCTGAGCCCTTCTACGGCTTCGGCGAGCAGTTCGCGGTCGACCTGCCGGGCGCCCGGGTGTTGTTCACCACGCGGCGGGGTGGCTTCTCCGCTGGTCCCTACGCGAGCCTCAACCTGGGGTGGCTGACCAACGACCGCTCGGACACGGTGGCCCGCAACCGCGCGTCGCTCGAGGCGCAGCTCGAGGTCGCGCTGGGCTTCACTCACCAGGTCCACGGGGCCGACGTCCACGAGCTGAGCCCCGCGAGCTGGGCCCGCGACGCCGCGGCCGAGCCCGGCTCGCTCCCGCGGGCCGACGGACAGCTCACCGTGCATCGGGGGCTGGCACCGGCCGTGCTGACCGCCGACTGCTTGGCCATCGCCGTGGCCGGCGAGGGAGCGGTGGTGATGCTGCATGCCGGCTGGAAGGGACTGGCGACGGGCGTGATCGCCGCCGGAGTGGCGGCGCTGCGGACGGCCGGTGCGCAGGGGGCGCTGAGCGCCGCCGTCGGGCCGGGGGCGGGGGGGTGCTGCTACCAGGTGGGGGAGGAGGTCCACAGTGCCTTTGCCGACCGCCCGGATCACGTGCACCGCGGCGGCAACCTCGATCTGGCGGCGATTGCCCGCCACGACCTCGAGGCGGCGGGGGTCCGGACCATTCACGCACTCGGCCTGTGCACGATCTGCTCTGACCCGGCGCTGTTCTTCTCGCACCGCCGCGACCATGGAGTCACCGGGCGCCAGGCGGGGATCGCGTGGCTGATCTGATCCGAGGCCTGACTCCCGACCGCGTGCGCACCAACCTGGCACGGGTGCGCGAGCGAATCGCGGACACCGGGGCCGACCCCGACGCGGTCGAGATCCTGGCGGCGGTCAAGTACGTGGCGCTCGAGGAGCTGGCCGCGCTCGCGCAGGCGGGCGTGACGCTGGTGGGCGAGAACCGAGCCCAGGACCTCGTGGCCAAGCGCCAGTCCCTCCCGGACGCGTTCACCTGGGACTTCATCGGCCATCTGCAGAGTCGGAAGGTCAAGGACGTGCTGCCCCGCGTGCGCTACATCCACTCCGTCTCCACCGATTCGGTCCTCGCCCAGCTCGCCAAGCACGGGAGCGACGAGACCCAGGTCCTGGTCGAGGTCAACGTGGCCGGCGAGCGTGACAAGGGCGGTGTCGCCCCGGCGCAGCTACCCGAGTTCCTGGACCGGTGCCCGGTGACGGTGGTGGGGCTGATGACGATGCCGCCGCTCGCCCCGGACCCCGAGACCAACCGTCCTCACTTCACGGCTCTGCGACGGCTCGCGGAGGCCCATGGGCTGCGCCACCTGTCGATGGGCACCAGCCAGGACTATCTCGTCGCCGTCTCCGAGGGAGCCACAATCGTGCGCCTGGGGACAATTCTGTACGCCCGCGCGCCATAATCCCGGGCAGGGAAACACCGCCACTGCGCGAACCCCTGACCCACCATGGCCTTTCGAGATACCTGGCATCGCACGCTCGTCTACTTCGGCTTGGCCGAGGATCACATCTACGAGGACGAGGAGGTAGAGCCCTACCGCGAGCCGGAGGTCGATCTCCAGGACTCATACCGGGAGCGTCCCAACGTGCGCAAGCTGAGCTCGCGCCGGCGGCGCGACGAGATCGACGACATCTTCGCCGACGACTCAAGCGCCGAGCGCCGGACGACGTCGCTGCGGGCCGTGGGTGGCGCCGGCCGGGTGGCCAACGGGCGCGCCGGCGGTGACGTCCGGGTGCACTTCGTCGCCCCGAAGAGCTTCAACGACGTCCAGGACGTCGCCGACAAGTTCAAGGACACGATCCCCGTGATCCTCAATCTCCAGAGCACCGACACCGACTTGTCAAAGCGCCTGATCGACTTCTCCAGCGGCCTCACCTACGCCCTGGACGGGGGAATGCAGCGCATCGCCGACAAGGTCTTCCTGCTCACGCCGCGCAACGTCGAGGTCTCGGCCGAGGAGCGGGCCAGGTTGGTCGAGAAGGGCTTTTTCAACCAGTCCTGACCGAGAACTACGCCTCCGCTGGGCACGGGACGCCACCGGGTCAGATCCCGCCGCGGAGGGCGGGCGCACGACGCCGGTAGATTTGTCGGTATGCAAGTCGGGTTCATCGGAGCTGGCAACATGGCGCGAGCCATGGCGAGGGGGTTGCGGGATCAGGTCCTGTGCTCGGACGGGGGCTCGGGCCGCGCGGCGGCGCTCGCACAGGAGCTGGGCGGCCGAGCGGCCAGCAACGTCGAGGTCGCCTCGGAGGCAGAGCTCGTGATTCTGTGCCACAAGCCGGCCCAGTTCCAGGACATAGCGCGGGAAATCGGGGGGCACGCCAAGGTCGTCGCTTCCGTGCTCGGCGGGATCAGCACCGACACGCTGAGGGCGGGCTACCCAGACCGTCCCGTCTTCCGGCTGATGCCCAACACGCCGGTCGAGGTCCGCCGGGGAGTCATCTGCTATTCGCCTGGGGCCGACGTCGACGCGTCCGTCGAGCACGATGTGATCGCGCTGCTGGAGCGCCTCGGCTCGGTGGTGACCGTCCCCGAGCGGCTGCTCCCGGCGGCCACGGCCGTGATGGGCGTCGGACCGGCCTACCAGGCGCTGCTGGCCGAGGCTCAGGTCGACGCCGCGGTACGCCACGGGCTCAAGCCCGGCCTGGCCGGGCGCCTGGTGGCCGAGACGATGTCCGGGACCGCCGCCCTGCTCGCGGCCCGTGACTACGACACCCTGGCCGTTCGCCGGGAGGTCACCTCACCGGGCGGGACCACCGCGCGCGGCCTGGACGCGCTCGAGCGCGGTGGTGTCCGCGCCGCTTTCCAGGCCGCCGCCGACCGCGTCTGCGAGGCGCGCTGATGCTCGCGCTCGCCACCACGCGCGCGGATATCGCCAGCTACGTGAGTGCCCTGTTCACGGTCTACATCGTCGTGCTGTTCGTCTACCTGCTAGTCAACCTGATGCTCTCGTTCGGCGTGCGGCTGCCCTACTCGCGCTGGACAGATGCCGTGCTCGGTTTCCTGCGCGATGTGTCAGAGCCTTACCTGCGGATCTTCCGCCGGCTCCTGCCGACGATGGGCGGTTTCGACTTCACGCCGATGCTCGCGATCATCGTCCTCTACGTGCTGCGGAGGATCGTGACGGGTGCCATCGCCTGAGCATGCCGGGGCGGTCATGCCGCACGGTCAGGAACCGGCCGAACGGCCGCCCGATCTCCGAGGTCGGCAGGCGCGAGCACCGGCGCGCCGCCGCCGAGCCTTCCTGCGGGCCGCGATCGTGATGGGGGTGGTGCTAGTCCTCGACCGCATCACCAAGAGCGCGGTGGTGAGCGGGATCGCGATCGGCGACGTGCACAAGTTCCTGCCCGGCGTGCAGCTCGTGCACGTCCGCAACGCCGGGGTTGCGTTTGGCTTTCTGTCCGGGGGCGGGGCGCCGGTCCTGGTCGTCACGCTGCTGGCGCTGAGCGCGCTCCTGGTCTACTTCGCGCTGCGCCCCCAGCGGGCGGGACTGTGGTTGCCCACCGGCCTGCTCCTCGGTGGGGCGGTCGGGAACCTAATCGATCGCGTGGCCAGCGGCTCGGTCACCGATTTCATCAAGCTCCCCCTGTGGCCGGCCTTCAACGTGGCCGACACGGCGATTACGTTCGGTGTCCTGGCCCTGCTCTACGTGCTCGAAGGACCGCGCAGCACGGCCGAGCCGACCGCGGGCGTCGACCCGGAGCCATGATCGAGCTCGACGTGCCGCCCGAAGCAGCCGGGGCGCGGCTGGACCGGTTCTTGGCCCAGCCGCTTGGCTCTCGGGCCCGCGCCCAGAGCCTGATCGGGTCCGGGAGGGTCAGGGTCGACGGCGCGGCCCAGCCCAAAAGCCATGCGCTGAGCGGCGGCGAGCGGATCCGCGTCGAGGAGGCTGACTCGCCGATTGGGCCTGCCGCGACCGAGGTCGCCCACGAGGTCGCCTACACGGTCGCCTACGAGGACTCACACCTACTGATCGTCGACAAGGCCGCCGGCGTCGTGGTCCATCCGGCGCGAGGGCATCGAACCGGCACCCTGGCCCAGGCGCTGGCGTCGCGGGGAGCCCAGGGCGGGGAACCTTGGCGCGGTGGGATCGTGCATCGGCTTGACCGTGACACGTCGGGGCTGCTGGTGGTGGCCAAAGACGACGCAGTTCATCGGCGATTGAAAGCGCGGCTCGCCGAGCGGGCCCTGCGCCGCGAATATGTCGCTCTCGTCGCTGGCCACCCGGAGGCGCGGACCGGGACCGTCGATGCCGCCATCGGTCGCGATCGGCGTGACCGGGTGCTGATGTCAATCGATACCGATGATCCCCATGAGGCGCGCACCCACTTCGAGCTCGAGCGCCAACTGCCGGCGGCGGCGCTCCTGCGCGTGACCCTGGAGACCGGCCGCACCCATCAGATCCGGGTGCACCTGGCCGCGATCGAGCACCCCGTGTGCGGCGATCCCCAGTACGGGACCGGCGGCGAGTACGGACTCACCCGGCAGTTCCTGCACGCCTCCCGGCTGGCCTTCGAGCACCCGGTGACGGGCGCCGAGCTGGACGTGCGCTCGGCGCTCCCGGCTGACTTGACCGCGGCGCTGGCGCGCGCCGAGCGGGAATAGCGGCGGGGCGGCCCGTCCAAAAGCCGCCCCGCCGAACTGCCCGCGAACCGATCCACCGGAGGTAGGGAAGGGGTTCGGTTCGTGCCGCGGACGTCCCCAGTGGTAGGGATGAGGACGTCCGCTGGGTGCTGAAACGGAGCCGAAGGCGAAAACTTTCGTAGACTGGGAGGAACTCTTTCCCCAATCCCGCGGGCGCGGGCCGCAACCCTGCTCGGGCATCCGCCCGGGTTTGCGGGTCACCGGCGCTCCCGGGCCGTATCAACAAAATTTGCAAGGGAGCAGTAACCGTGGCTCAAATCGGCATCAAGGAGCTGCTGGAGGCCGGCGTACATTTCGGCCACCAGACACGCCGCTGGAACCCCAAGATGCGGCGCTTTATCTTCGGAGAGCGCGACGGCATCTACATCATTGATCTGCTGCAGACCGAGGAGCTCCTCAACCGAGCTCGCGAGTTCGCCGCCGGCATCTCGCGCCGGGGCGGCACGGTCTTGTTCGTGGGCACCAAGAAGCAGGCCCGCGACGCGGTCAGGGACATCGCCTCGGCTGCCGACATGCCGTACGTCAACCATCGCTGGCTCGGCGGCCTACTGACCAACTTTCAGACCATTTCCTTGAGGATCAGGCGTCTGCACGACCTCGAGCGGTACGAGACCGAGGGGCAGCTTCAGCTGCTGCCGACCCGTGAGCGGATGGCGGCTCAGGCTGACCTGGCCAAGCTGCGCGCCAACCTGGGCGGGGTCAAGAACATGCAGCGCGTTCCCGACGCCGTATTCGTGATCGACCTCAAGACCGAGGCGATTGCCGTCCGAGAGGCCCAGCGCCTGCGGATCCCGATCATCGGGCTGGTCGACACCAACTGCGACCCCGAGGGCATCGACTTCGTGATCCCGGGCAACGACGACGCGATCCGCTCGTGCGCAGCGATCACGAGCGCGATCGGCGACGTCGTATCCGAGGGTCACGGTCTCTTCCGCGCCGAGGAGGAGGCCGCCCGGCTCGAGCGCGAGCGCCTGGAGGCCGAGGAGCGCGCCCGGCGCGAGGCCGAGGAGCAGGCACGGCGCGAGGCCGAGGAGCAGGCACGAGCCGAGGAGCAGGCGCGCGCCGAGGAGCAGCGGGCCCGTGAAGCGGCCGCCGCTCAGTCGGCCGAGGCCGCCGCGGCCCACCCGCAGGCCATGCCCCCGACTCCCGCCGCTCCAGCCGCGCCGGCCCAGGACGCACCAGCGGCCGCCGAGCCGGCGCCTCCGCCCGCCCCCGAGCCCCAGACACAGCCGGTTCCCACCCCGGCCGCTCCGCAGCCTCCCGCCCCCGAGCCCGACCAGCCGGTGCCGGCCCAGGCCGAGACCCCGGCGGCAGAGACGGAGACCCCGGCGGCCCAGGCCGAAACCGCGCCGGCTCAGGCCGAGACCCCGCCGGCCCAGGCCCCGCCGGCCCAGGCCGAGGCCCCGCCGGCTCAGGCCGAGGCCCCGCCGGCTCAGGCCGAGACCCCGGCGGCCCAGGCCGAGACCCCGGCGGCCCAGGCCGAGACCCCGGCGGCCCAGGCCGAGACCCCGCCGGCTGAGGAGCCGGCACCGCCCGCTGGGGACGAACCGAGCCCTGCTGAGGGGCCGGCATGAGCGCCGTCACCGCCCAAGACGTCAAGGCCCTGCGCGACCGCACCGGGGCGGGAATGCTCGCCTGCCGTGACGCCCTGACCGAAGCCAACGGCGATCTGGACAAGGCCGCGGAGCTGCTGCGCACCCGGGGCGAGGCCCAGGCCGCCAAGCGCTCCGGCGAGGAGGCTCGTGAGGGCGTCGTGCAGTCCTACATCCACGCCGGCAACAAAATCGGGGTGCTGGTCGAGGTCGACTGCCAGACCGATTTCGTGGCCCGCAACGAGAAGTTCATCGAGTTCGCGCGCGATCTCGCCCTGCACATCGCCGCCGCAGCCCCGCTGGCGCTGACCGAGGAGGAGATCCCCGCCGAGGATCGCGAGCGCGAGCAGCGCATCGCCACCGAGCAGGCCGCCGACCGGCCCGAGAACGTGCGCGAGCGGATCGTGACCGGCAAGCTGGACAAGTGGCTCGACGAGGTCGTGCTCATGCGCCAGACCCACGTCAACGAGGACAAGCACGGCGGCAAGTCGATCGAGGACCTGCGTGCCGCGCTCTCGGCCGAAACCCGAGAGAACGTCGTCATCCGCCGCTTCGCCAGGTTCGCAGTCGGCGGCTGAGAACCCGCTCGTGTCGGCCGGACCGGAGACGCCCTCGCCCCCCGCCTACAAGCGGGTGCTGCTCAAGCTCTCCGGGGAAGCCCTAATGGGTGATCTGGACTACGGCACCGATCCCCTGCGCGTGGACTCGATCTCGCGCGAGGTGGCGGCGCTGCAACGGCGCGGAGTGGAGATCGCGATCGTGGTCGGCGGCGGCAACATCTACCGGGGCCTGAAGGCCGCTGCCGCCGGAATGGACCGCGCCACCGGGGATTACATGGGCATGCTGGCCACCGTGCTGAACGCGCTCGCCCTTCAGGATGCGCTCGAGAAGCTCGAGATCCCGACCCGTGTGCAGTCGGCGCTGACGATCTCCGAGGTCGCCGAGCCCTACATCCGGCGCCGGGCGATGCGCCACCTCGAGAAAGGCCGAATCGTGATCTTCGCCGCGGGCACCGGCAATCCGTTCTTTACCACCGACACGGCGGCGGCGCTGCGGGCGGCCGAGCTGCACGCCGAGATCATCCTGATGGCCAAGAACAACATCGAGGGCGTCTACAGTGCTGATCCCGCCAAGGACCCCGAGGCGGAGTTCATCCCCGAGATCACGCACAAGGACGCTCTCACCCGCGGGCTGGCGGTGATGGACTCGACGGCCTTCGCGCTGTGCATGGACAACAATCTCCCGATCGTCGTGTTCAACATGACCGACGAGCGCAACATCGACAAGATAGTGTCCGGCCAGAGAGTGGGCACGCTGGTGAGAACAATCGGATGACTCATGCCGCCGACATACGGGCGAGCAAGCTGGACGACGCGGACGCTGCCGTGGACTCCGAGCGCGAGCCTGCGAGCGGAGGCCGAGCGGGCAGCCAGCCCGCGGGCGAGCGGAGACGATCAGCATGAGCGAGATCATCGATGAGCTGTTGGCCGACGCCCGCGACCGCATGGCCAAATCGGTCGAGTCGACCCGGCACGAGTTCGGGTCGGTGCGCACAGGACGTGCCACTCCGGCGCTCCTGGACCGGATCGTGGTCGACTACTACGGCACCGCAACGCCGCTCAAGCAGCTGGCCACGATCACCGCGCCGGAGGCCCGGCTACTCACCATCCAGCCATACGACAAGAGTTCGATCAAGGCGATCGAAAAATCGATTCTCGAGTCCGACGTCGGGCTGACCCCGAATAACGACGGCAATCTGATCCGTCTCGGAATTCCCGAGCTGACCGAGGAGCGCCGCCACCAGCTGGTCAAGGTGGTCCGCCACATCGCCGAGGAGGGGCGGGTTGCGATCCGCAACGTCCGGCGCGACGTCATGCACGACTTGCGAGAGCTCAAGGAAGCAGGAGACGCCGGATCCGACGACGAGCACCGGGCCGAGGTCGATCTCCAGAAAGTGACCGACGCGCGCGTCGCCGAGCTCGACGAGGTGCTCAAGGCCAAGGAAGAAGAGATCCTCGAGGTCTAGTGGTCGGCGACGGGCGGGCTCGCTTCGTGGCGATCATCACCGACGGCAACGGCCGCTGGGCGCAGGGTCGAGGCCTACCCGTCGTGGCCGGCCACGAAGCCGGGGCCGACGCCGTCAAGGCTCGCCTGCGCGACGCGGCCGAGTTCGGTATCCAGGAGTTCACCGTGTACTCGTTCTCGACCGAAAACTGGTCCCGGGACGACGCCGAGGTGTCCGCGCTGATGGAGATGTTTGGGCGGCGGATCGAGACCGAGACCCCCGAGCTCGACGCCGAGGGGGTGCGGATGCGGTTCATCGGACGGCGCACCGCTCCCGTGGCCGCCGAGCTCGTGGAGCGGATGGAGTGGGCCGAGCAGGTAACCCGTGACAACCGCCGGATCACACTGTTCGTGGCCTTCAACTACGGTGGGCGGGCAGAGATCCTCGACGCCGCTCGAAGCTTTGCCGGGAGTACCGAGGACGAGTTCCGGGCCCACCTCTACGCACCCGACATGCACGACCCTGATCTGATCATCCGCACCAGCGGCGAGCAGCGCCTCTCCAACTACTTACTCTGGCAGAGTGCCTATTCCGAGCTGGTCTTCCGCGACGAGCTGTGGCCCGACTTTTCGCGGTCGGCCTTCGAGCAGACGCTGACCGAGTTCGCGGCGCGCAGGCGCCGCTTCGGGGCCCGCTGATGCCGTCCGCCCGTGGTTCCGGTTCGGGCTCCTCGGGCCGAGGGGGCAGCCGCCGTCCGACCGGACGGTCACGCCGGAGCTCGGCGCCCGAGCCCGACTTCTACGACGAGGAACGCGAGGCGCGTGATGCCGAGGAGGAGGACAGCCCGCGGTCCCGCCGTGCGCCCCAGCAGCCAACCGCGCGCGCGCCGCGAGCCCCCCGCGGGCGCCGTTCGGACCTCCTCTCCCGTGTGTTGGTGGCCGTACCGGCCGCGATTGTGGCGATCGTGTTCGTCGATCTCGGGGGCCTACCCTTCGCGCTCTCGATGATCGCCGCCGGCGCGGTCTGCATGTACGAGCTGTATGCGATGCTCCGCCGCTGGCGTCCCGCTCCCGCGGTCGGATTCGCCGCCCTGGCTGCGATGGTGATCGCTGCCCGCTACGGCACCGAGCGTGACGTGCTCGAGATCGCGGTGGCCGCCCTGCCGGTGAGCTTCCTGGCCATCCTGGCGCGCCCGCAGCACGCTGCCGCCACGGTCTCGATCGCGGGCACACTGCTGGGGATCTTCTGGATCGGTTTCGCCTTCGCGCACGCCGAGCTCCTGCGCCAGCTTCCCCACGGGGGCGCCGTGATCATCGACATCCTGGTCGGGACCTTCCTGGCCGACACCGCTGCGTATCTCGGCGGGCGCCTGTTCGGGCGCCGGCCGATGGCTCCCTCGATTTCTCCCCACAAGACCGTCGAGGGGTTGTTCTGCGGCATGTTGATCGCGATCCTGAGTGTCTTCATCGCCGGCCTGTACCAGAGCTGGTTGACCCAGGGCGACGCCCTGCTCCTGGGGCTCGCGGTAGCCGTGCTCGGCCCGCTCGGGGACCTGTTCGAGTCGGTGGTCAAACGTGACGCCGGTGCCAAGGACTCGGGGGCTGTGCTCGGACCCCACGGCGGCGCCCTGGATCGTCTTGACTCCGTCATCTTCACGATCGTGGCCGGCTACTACGTGTGGCTCGGCGCGATCTCGTAGGTGCTTTCCGGCCATGAATACGCTCCCATTCGATCGCAGTCGCGGCGGAAGGCACTGACCAACATGGCTCGCCGGGTCGTCATCCTGGGCGCGACCGGCTCGATCGGAGCTCAGGCTCTGGAGGTCGTGGCCAGCTCGGGCGGCGAGCTCGAAGTCGTCGGACTAAGCGCCGGCACCGACTTCCAGGGGGTCTCCGAGCAGGCCCGCACCCACGGCGTGCAACGGATCGCCCTGAACGATCCCGAGAGCGCCGAGCGTGCGGGCGCCGGCTTCGCCGGCGAGGTCCTGAGCGGTCCCGACGGCCTGGTGGAGCTGATCGTCGAGTCCGGCTGCGATCTGGTTCTCAACGCCATCGTCGGCTCGGCCGGGCTGGTCGGAACGGTGGCCGCCCTGGGCGAGGGCATCGACTTGGCCCTGGCCAACAAGGAGTCGCTGGTGGTCGGGGGCGAACTGGTGACTGCGCTGGCCGAGGCGACGGGGGCGAGCATCATTCCGGTCGACTCCGAGCATTCCGCCCTGCATCAGCTGCTGGCCGCCGAGCGTCCCGGCACGGTCGACCGGCTGATCCTCACCGCGTCCGGAGGTCCGTTCCGAGGCCGGGAGGCGGCCCAGCTAGAGCGGGTCACCGTGGCAGAGGCGCTGGCGCACCCAACCTGGGCCATGGGGGGAAAGATCACGATCGATTCGGCGACGCTCATGAACAAGGGGCTGGAGTTGATCGAGGCCCACCACCTGTTCGGCACTCCCTATGACCAGATCGACGTCGTCGTTCATCCGCAGTCGATTGTCCACAGCCTGATCCAGCTCTGCGACGGGGCCACCTTGGCGCACCTCGGGTATCCCGACATGCGGGTGCCGATCTCCTACGGACTGCACTATCCCGAGCGGGTCGACGTCCTCGTGCGCCCCCTGGACCTGGCCGAACTCGGCTCGCTGACCTTTGAGGCCGCCGATGATGAGACGTTCTCCTGCCTGCGTCTGGCTCGCGCGGCGGGGAGCGCCGGAGGTACCGCGCCCTGCACCCTGAACGCGGCCAACGAGGTCGCGGTCCACGCCTTTCTCGGCGGCCGCCTGCGCTTTCTTGACATCGCCCGCGTGATCGAGGAGACGCTGGCAGAGCTCCCGACTCACCCCGTGCATTCTTTCGATGCCCTGGCCGCCGCCGATGGCGAGGCTCGCAGGGTGGCGGGGGAGTTCGTGACCGCGCGCGCCGGCGGTTGATCGGGCGCAAAGCTCGGCTTGGCACACTAGAGGGCGTGTCCTACGTTCTTGCCTTCCTTGGCTTTGCCGCTCTGATCATCCTGCACGAGGCCGGCCACTTCGTCGCCGCCAAGGCGGTCGGCATGCGGGTCGAGCGCTTTTCGCTGTTCTTTGGGCCGCTGCTGGTCAAGTTCCGCCGCGGCGAGACCGAGTACGGGATCGGCCCGATCCCGCTCGGAGGCTACGTGAAGATCACGGGCATGAACCCGAACGAGGACATCCCCGCCGAGGCGCGCCCTCGGGCCTACTACAACCAGCCAGTGTGGAAGCGCGTGGTGGTCATCCTGGCCGGGCCGATGGTCAACCTGGTGATCGCGTTCTTGATCATCTGGGTGCTGCTGCTCTCGCTCGGACAGGCGGTCCCTGCCAGCAGCGTGGCCGCCGTGCAGCGCGGCACGCCGGCCGCGACGGTGCTGAAACCAGGTGACAAACTGGTCTCGGTGGACGGCCGGACCGGGTCGGAGACCACGTTTCGCAACCAGATCGCAACCCACCGCTGCGCCGGCGTAGCCGTCAACGGCTGCCTGTCCGCCACCCCCGTGCGGGTCGTCCTACGGCGGGCAGGACATCCCGTGACCGTGAACGTCCGCCCCCGCTTCGTGGCCAGCGCGGGGCGGATGGAGGTCGGCTTCGTGTTCGGGTCCACCAGCGTGTTTCCGAGCCCCGGCCGAGCCGCGGGCACGTCGGTATCGGCGCTGGCGTCGACCAGCGCTCGCCTCGTGTCGACGGTCGCGCGCATCTTCCAGCCCCAGGTGCGCCGCCAGCTCCACAGCGTGGTCGGAGGTTACGAGTCGACCCAGCAGTCCTTTGCCCAGAGCAGCTCACAGGCCTTCTATGTGCTGGCGCTGATCTCACTCTCGCTCGGGATCGTCAACCTGTTCCCGTTCTTGCCTCTCGACGGCGGCCACATCTTCTGGGCGGTGGCCGAGAAGGTTCGCGGCCGGCGGATCCCGTTCGCGGTCATGGAGCGAGCCGGGATCGTCGGCTTCGTGCTGATCATCATGATCTTCTTCATCGGCCTCAGCAACGACATCTCGCAGATCAGCTCCGGTATCCCGTTCGCTCCGCGCTGAGCCCGGTCCGCTGTTGTACCGTTGCGGGTCGGGTCTGGCTTTGCGGGCCGTGGCAGCAGATTCAGCGTCGAGGAGGAGCACATGGAGAGCAGTACCACGTTGGCGGCCGCCGGGCGGGCGGTGGACGCTGCCACCCTGACCGAGGCACTTCGCCGGACCGCGGCCAATCATCCCGACGTCGTCGCCGTGCGCATGCCCGACGACAGCGTTTCCCTGACCTGGTCAGAGCTGCTCACGCGCGTGGATGCGATCGCCGGTGGGCTGGCCAAGCTGGGCGTGGGGCGGGGGGACTGCGTGGCGATCATGCTCTCCAACCGCCCCGAGTTCCACCTCGTCGATCTCGCCGCGGTGATGCTCGGGGCGACGCCGTTCTCGATCTACACCACCTACCCGGCGGAGGAGATCGAATACCTGATCAGGGATTCGCAGGCCAAGGTGGCGATCGTGGAGCAGGCCTTCCTTGACCAGGTGCTCAAGGCTCGCGAGACCGGGGCCGGGCTCGAGAATCTTGTCGTGGTCGACGGCGAGCCGGGGGCCAACCCCGGGGACGGGACGGTTGGCCTGGCCGACGTGGAGGGGTCCAATCCAGGCTTCGACGTCGCCGCGGCGGGGGCCGAGGTGGGACCCGATGACATCCTGACGCTGATCTACACCTCGGGGACGACCGGGCACCCCAAGGGTGTTCAGCTCACCCACCGGGCGGTTATGTTCACCGCCCGCATGGTCGAGCAGGTGATCGAGTTTCCCCCCGGATCACGGGTCATCTCGTGGCTGCCCTCGGCTCACATCGCCGAGCGCAACGCCCATCACTACATTCCGATCATCTATGCCGGTTCGGTCACCTGTGCGCCCAACCCGCGCGAGGTGCTCTCCTACCTGCCCCAGGTCCGGCCGAATTGGTTCTTCGCCGTGCCGCGGATCTGGGAGAAGCTAAAGGCCGGATTGGAGGCGATGCAGGCTGCTCAGCCCGAGGAGCAGAGCCGGCCGGTCAGGGAGGCCTTGGCGGCGTCGATCGAGCGGGTACGGCTGCGACAGCAGGGCAAGCCGGTCCCCGCAGAGCTCGAACGGCGCGTGGCTGAGGCCGACGAGAACCTGTTCGCCAAGATCCGCGAGATGCTTGGCCTCGACCAGGCTCTGGCGGTCAACGTCGGCGCGGCACCGACGCCCGTCGACGTGCTCGAGTTCTTCCACGCCCTGGGCATCGAGCTCTCAGAACTGTGGGGCATGTCCGAGACGTGCGGGCTCGGTGCCATCAATCCCCCCGGTCACGTCAAGATCGGCACCGTCGGCCCCGCCGCCCCAGGGGTCGAGATCAAGCTCGCCGAGGATGGCGAGGTGCTGTGCCGGGGCGAGTTCATGATGCTGGGGTACCGCAACCAGGCCGAGAAGACCGCCGAGGTCCTGGACGCGGACGGCTGGCTCGCCACCGGGGACATCGGAACGCTCGACGAGGACGGCTTCCTGAAGATCGTGGATCGCAAGAAGGAGCTGATCATCAACGCCGCCGGGAAGAACATGTCCCCGGCCAACATCGAGGCGGCTGTGAAGTCCGGGAGTCCGTTGATCGGCCAGGCCTGTTGCATCGGCGACGCGCGTCCCTACATCACCGCCCTGATCGTGCTCGACGCTGACTTCGCGCCCCAGTGGGCGGCGCAGAGCGGGCTCGGTGACCACTCGCTGGAGCAACTAGCCGGCGAGGAGGAGCTGCTGGCCGCCGTGCAGGCGGGGATCGACCGGGCCAACGAGCGACTGGCCCGGGTGGAGCAGATCAAGAAGTTCACCGTCATCCCCGGCGACTGGCTGCCCGGAGGCGACGAGCTGACCCCCACGATCAAGCTCAAGCGCAAGCCGATAGCCGAGAAGTACGAGTCCGTGATCGAGAAGATGTACGGCTAGTGCGCCGCCGCGGCGGAGATCGAGCGCCAGACGAGCTCGATCGGATGGTGGATGGGCAGCGAGTGACCGAGCTCGCGCAGATGGAGATCGAGCTGGGCGGCACACCCCGGATTGCCAGCCGCGATCGCCTGGGCGCCGGTGGCCAGCAGATTGCGGGCCTTGCGGGCGCCGAGCTCGGACGCGGCCTCGGGCTGGACGAGGTTGTAGATCCCGGCCGAGCCACAGCAGACGTCACGCTCGGTGGCGACCTCCACGAGCTCGAGGTCGGGGATCCCGTCCAGGAGGGCGCGCGGCTGCGCGCGGATGCCCTGGGCGTGGGCCAGGTGGCAGGCGTCGTGATAGGCCACGCGCAGGGGGACCGGGCCGCGGGGCGCGCGAGAGGGCACCGAACCGAGCAGCTCGGTGACGTCCTTGACGCGTTCTGAGAACCGGCGCGCGGAGGGCGTCTCGAGCAAGTCACCGTAGTCTTTCATCGCCGAGCCGCAGCCGGCCGCATTGACCACGACATGGTCGAAATCGTTCCCGGCCGCTGCGGTGAAAGCCGCGATCGTCTCCCGGGCGCGGTCCAGGGCCGCCGGTTCGGCGCCGCCGTGGAGCTCAAGGGCCCCGCAGCAGTCGGGAAGCCGAGGGGCGAGGACCTCAAAACCCTCGGCCGCCAGGACAGCGATCGTGGCGCGATGGACGTCAGGGTAGAAGACCCGCTGCACGCAGCCCAGGAGGAGCACGACCCGCCCCCGCGAGGAGCCGACGGCGGGGGTTCGCTCGGGCAGCCGTGACGTCAGCGCCCCCCGCGAAGGCGTGCGGGGAGCGACCTTGGCCAGCACGGCCAGGCGCTCGGGAAGGCGCCGGTCGGCCCCGAGCCGGCGCGCCGCCGCCAGCAGCGGCACGAGGGCGCGCAGACGCCGGGGATGGGGCAGGGTCTCATAGAGCAGTCGGCGCAGCGCGCGCTCGGCCAGGGAACGGTCGTGATGACGTTCGACCTGGGGCCTGACGCGCTCGATCAGGCGGTCGTACTGCACGCCGGACGGACACGCCGAGACGCAGGCCATGCAACCGAGGCAGCGGTCGAAATGGCTGACCATCTCGTCCGACATGGCCGCCTCGCCCTCCAGGCCTTCCTTCATGAGCACGATCCGCCCCCGCGGCGAGTCGGCCTCCGCCCCCCAGAGAACGTAGGTGGGACAGGTGTCGAGGCAGAACCCGCAGTGCACGCAGTCCTCGATCACGGACTGCTCGGGCGGGCGATGGGCGTCAAAGGCGGGCATCGGGGTCAGTGGCTCCCGGCCACGTTAGATTCCGTCCACGAATACGCCTGGGTTGCAGACCCGGGCCGGATCGAAGCGACCCTTGACGCTGTGCATCAGGGCGCCAACGGGCGCCGGGAGCGCACCCCACGGGTCCTGCTGGATGCGAAGCTCGGCGGGGGCATCGAGGACAACGCTCACCGCTCCGGGCGGCAGGGTGCGGCGCAGCTCGCCGACGTGCTCGGGCGGCAGGCTCACATAGCTGGTCCCGAGCGCCGCCCGGCCGACCACGGTTCCACCGCATGCTTCGCCGGCGCGGATCACCGCGGGCAGAGCCGTGGGCACGGCGGCGACCTTCACCAGCGCGGCGTTGCGGCTGCGCTGGCCGGCACGCTGGCGCTGCCACAGCGGCTCGTCGTCGGTGGTGACTTCGACACCGGTGAGGCCGAGCTGCTCGAGGCGGCGCGCGGCCCGCTGGCCGCGCCGGGCGTGCTCAGGGCCGGCGCAGCGCATCAGAATGCCGCCCCGTCCGTCCCGCCAGGCTATGTCGAGGGCCTCCAGCTCGAGCGGTGCGGCCGCCAGCGCCACCGCGGCGGCGCCGAGACGCTCGGGGTCCGGGCAGACGGCCAGGGCCGTGGTGCGGTCGTGCAGGGGATGCAGGCGCACGCTGACCGACAGAATCAGGCCCAGCGTCCCGAACGAGCCCGCGAACAGCTTGGCGAGGTCATAGCCGGCGACGTTCTTGATCACCTTGCCACCCGAGTGAGCGATCGCCCCGTCTCCGAGGGCGACCGTGGCGCCGATGACGAGATCACGGGGAGCGCCGTAGCGGTGACGCAGCGGACCCGAGTCACCGGTGGCGACGATGCCGCCGATCGTCGCCGTGGCCTCGTCACCGAGGGGCGGATCGAGGGCAAGCATCTGGCCGGCGGCGGCAAAGGTGTCCTGAGCGACGGCCAGGGGGACGCCGGCCTCGAGGATCGCGGTCAGGTCGCCGGCGTTGTGCTCAACGATTCTGTTCAGGCCGGCGGTGTGCAACTCGATGTCGACGGCCGGCGCGGGCCGGCCCCAGCCCAGCTTGGTCCCTGACCCGTGAAAGCGGACCGAGAGCCCGCCGGAGCCTGCTTGAGCCAGCGTGGCAGCCGCCTCGGCGAAGGTTTCGGGTTGCACTCGCGTGACCGTGGTCATGGCCGCTGCCGGTCTGTCATCTAAAAGCGCTCCGCGATGCCGGCCCGCTCGAGCGGGTGTTCACGGTAGGGGCCGGGAACTTCACCACACAGCCGCGGGGTTGGCATCACCTTGCCGGGATTGGCGAGCCCGACCGGATCAAAGGCGCAGCGCAGGCGCTGGAACGCATCGAGGTCGGCGTCGGCGAACATCGAAGGCATGTAGGCGCGCTTGTCGACACCGACGCCGTGCTCGCCGGTGATCGACCCGCCGGCGTCCACGCACGCCTTGATGATCAGCCCCGAGAGCTCCTCGGCGCGCTCGGCCTCGCCCTCCTGCTCGGCGTCGTAACAGACCAGGGGATGCAGATTGCCGTCTCCGGCGTGAAAGACATTGGCCACCCGCAGGCGGTATTCGGCGGCCAGGCGGTCGATTTCGCCCAGCACCTCGCCCAGGCGGGTACGAGGGATCACGCCGTCCTGGACGTAGTAGGCCGGGGCGATCCGGCCCATGGCCGCGAAGGCCGCCTTGCGGGTGCGCCAGATCTGCTCACGCTCCTCGTCGGTCTGGGCGATGCGAACGTCGAGCGAGCCAGCGCTTGAGCACAGCTCCATGACGCGCTCCAGGCCGCTCAGGCACTCCTCGCGGGGACCGTCGAGCTCGACCACCAGCGCCGCCCCGGCGTCCAGGCGATAGCCGGCCCCGGTGGCCTGTTCGGCGGCCTCGATCGAAAGCCGGTCCATCATCTCGATCGCGCCCGGGACCAGCCCGGCCTCGACGATTGCCGACACGGCGGCACCCGCGGGGCCGGTGCCCTCAAAGAACGCGACCAGCGTCTGCACGCTCTCGGGCGCGGGGATCACCCGCAACCAGATCCGGGTGGCGACGCCGAGGGTCCCCTCGGAGCCGACGAAGGCACCGAGCAGGTCATAGCCGGGGTCGTCGCGGTGCAGGGTGACGACGCTGCCGTCGCTGAGGATCACCTCGAGCCCGATCACGTAGTTGGTCGTAAAGCCGTACTTGAAGCAGTGCGCGCCACCCGAGTTCTCGGCCACGTTGCCGCCGATCGAGCAGACGATCTGGCTTGAGGGGTCGGGCGGGTAGAAATGGCTGGGTCCGACGGCCTTGGAGACGGCCAGGTTGGTCACCCCGGGCTCGACCACCACCGTGCTGTCGTCGAGATCGACGCTGAGAATGCGCCGCAGTCGCGAAAGAACGATCAGCACGCCCTCGGCGATCGGCAGGGCACCCCCTGAAAGGCCGGTACCCGCGCCCCGAGCGACCCAGGGGACACCGGCCGCGTGACAGGCGACCAGCACCTGCTGGACCTGCTCCGCGCTGCCGGGCAGAACCGCCGCGACCGGGGTCTGGCGGTAGTGCAGCAGTCCATCGGAGCGATAGGTGGCCAGCGCGTGCGGGTGCGTCAGCACGTGCTCGTGGCCGCAGATCTCCTGTAGTCGGGAGACGAGCTCGGGAATACCGGACGGCATCTACCGTCCAGTATTCCCGATGCCGACCGTCTAATGCACCGCGATGTTGAACGACCGGCTGTAGATCGTGTGCCCGGCGAAGCCGGCGGGCAGCAGCGGGTCATTCGGATACGTCCACTGGAGGCGAACCCGGCCGCTGGACGGGAACTTCATCCTGACGTCGAAGTACCCCTGGGCCGAGTTCAGCTTGACCGTGCTGAGCGTCTTCCAGGTCCGGCCGATCCGCTCCTGGATCTGAGCCTGCTGGGTTCCGAAGCCGCTCAGCTTCTCAAACCCGGCGGGCCGGGCGTTGCCCCACACCTCGACGCTGGAACGGCGCGAGAATGACGTGCGCGGCATGTAGAACGGCATGCGGTAGGCGTCGTAGTTGGCCTTGTGGGCACCGGATGCCGTCTCCAGACCGCTGGCGAAGCCGGCATAGGCGCCGCTGGACCCGGGCGGATCCTTGAGCAGATACTGCATGTATGACTTCACCCGACGGTTCTTGTAGCTCAGGTACTCGGCCCAGTTGATGTAATAGGAGGCCGTCGCCTGCGAGACGTAATGGCGGCTAGCCGGTGGGCTGGTGATGTACCCGTACTCGGTGTTGTAGATCGAGAAGTGCGGGTGGGCGCCGTAGGCACCCGTGGCCCGGTCAAGCGTCCGGCCCAGGTTGCCCAGGTCCGGGAAGGCTGCGAAGTCGGGATCGTTACGCCCGTCGAGAAGCGGCGAGAGATTGTCGGGGTAGGGATGGTCAGAGACGCCGCTGGCGCTGAACAGCCCTGGATTCTGGGCGCGGAAGCGCCGCGAGCCGGCTCCGCTGGTGGGGCAGCCGACCGACCGGGCGGCACCCCCGCGCAGCTGGCGGTAGCTCGGGCTCAGGCAATAAAGCGTGCGGATGAACTGCAGCGGCTTGGTCTGGCCGTAGTTGCCGGGGTAGCCCTGCGGGGCGCGACGGCTCGGACGAGCCGGGGTGCTGCCGCGGGCCGCGAACTCGCCGATCAGGATCGTGTCGCGGCCGTGCCCGGTGGCATGGAGCGCGTTCCAGCCGGCATTGACGAGGCTGCGGTAGAGCATCGGGGCGAATGACGTCCGCGAGCCGTTGATCGCCTGGGGACCGAGATCCTGGCCGAAGTTGGGCTCGTTGAACAGGGCCCAGAAGTGCACGGCGGGCAACCCGTCGGTGTGACCGTTGTAGCGCTTGCCGACCGCGGTCACGAACTCGCCGTAGTACTGGGCGTTGGGCTTCCAGGCGAAGGCCGGGTCCTTGCCCTGGGGCGGGATTCCGGAGCCGTCGGCCCACACCGGCGCCCCGCCCGTCACCGTCATGTCAACCGTGATGCCGGCCGCCTGGGCCGCCTTGACGATGTTGTCGTACGGGACCCAGTTCTTGGCCGGGTAGGCGTTGGGGTCGGTGGCGTTGAAGTTGGGTTTCGTGGTGGCATTGAAGTTCGGCGCGATCAGCGCCCAGGGAACGATCACCCGTACCGCGTTGGCGCCGAGCGCACGGAACTGGCCAAACGCGGCCGCCGCGCTGCTCAGGTCCGCGTTGTCCTGAATGATCGCGAGCTGCGAGGGGTTGGCTGAGGCGGCCACCGGTAGCGCGGCGGCGCCGCTCGTGGCGAGCGCCGCACCCAGCGCGATCGCGCTGCCACGGCGGAGGATGGATCGAGTCTCGGGGAGTTTGGGCATAGTTTTAGATAACAGCTCCAAGGCAATAGAGTTGCGGCGCCGACGCGGAGAGGGGGAGGCGGACGGCGGTGGCCGTGGGCGGCCGCGGCCAGCCTAGCGGAGCTTGATGGCGACCATCCGACTGGTGATCTCGGGACCATGCGGATAACGCCACGCGAGCTGGACGGTGCCGCTGGCGGGGAACTTGGCCGCGACCTCAAAATAGCCGTGGGGATTGCTGATCGGGACGGTCGCGACGGTGCGGAAGGCGCCACCGCCTGAGGCCTGGAAGCGGATGCGAACCCGCTGCGGGCGATGACTGGACCGCGCGGCGTTGGGGGCGGGCCGGACACATCCCCAGACCAACAGGGCATGACCGCGGGCGGTGCTGGTAACCGGGAGGTAGATCGGCATCCGGAAGGCGGCGTAGGACGGCTTGGGCACTCCGGCCGTCGACTTCAGCCCGGTGGCGAAGAACCCGGCCGCCGGGTCATTCATCAGGTATTGGTCGTAGGTGCGCAGCCGCGGGTCCAGCCAGGTCAGATACTCAGACCAGTTCATGTAGTCGGCGGCGACCGGCTGGCTGACAGTCCCGGCCTCGGTGTCGGGAGGGTGGGTCTGGTAGCCGTATTCGGTCGAGTAGATCGGAAACACGGTGTGCGATCCGTACACGCGTTGGAGCCTGTCGAGGGTCTGGCCGACCTTTCCGATCTCGGCCAGCTCGGCGTAATCGGGCTCGCCGGGGGTGGGCTGGTTGGGAGGCAGGCCCTGGGGATAGGGATGATCGGCGAAGCCGGAGGCGTGAAACAGGCCGGGGTGCGCGGCGGCAAAGCCCGCCGAGGCGGCTGACGTAGTCGGACACCCCCGCTGGCTGGCGGCAGTGCCCGTGAGCGGGTGGTAGGCGGCATCCACGCAGTACAGGGCGCGCAGGAAACGCAGTGGGGCCATGGCGGCGAACAGCCCGGGAGCATTGCCGAAAGTGGCCCCGGCAGGGGCGACCTCGCCGATCAGGATCGTGTCCTGCCCGTGTCCCGTGGCGTGCAGACCACTCCAAGCCGCATCCACGAGGCCGCGGTAGAGCTGGGGCGCGACCTCAACGGTCGAGCGGGGAACGGCCTGGGGCGCCAGCTCGATTCCGAGGTTGGGCTCATTCCAGATTGACCAGAATTTCACCCTCGGCAAAGGGCGCGAGTCCCCGGGCGGCACGTAATGGCCGCTGTAGCGGGTCCCGGCGGCATGGACGAAGAGCCCGAACGCGGCGGCTGAGGGGCGCCATTCGGTCTGGGAGGCTGGCTTGGGAGCGCCGGGACCCGACGCCCACCGGGGCACGGGGGGGACGAGGTCGAGGTAGAGCGTCATGCCGCGGGCCGCGAGCCCGCGCGCGACCGCGTCGTAGGTGTTCCAGCCCGAGGCCGGGTAGGCGGCCGGATCTGCGGCATTGAAGCTTGGGCGCTGGCGCGCGGCGGGGTTGGGCGCGATGTCTGACCAATGCATGTAGATGTGCACCGAGTCGACCCCGAGCGTGTGGAGCTCGTCGAGTATCGGCGCGGGATTGGCATCGATCCCGGCCGGAGTGAACATCGACGTCGGCCCCTTGAGACCGGGATGCTCCGGGGGGAGCTTGGACACCGTGGAGCCCGAGCCGCCGCAGCCGGCGAGGACGAGCGCAGCCAGTCCGGCCAACGCCGCCAGGGCCGTTCGCGCCCGGCGCGAGGGGAGATTTCGGGTCGTGGGCAAGCCGCTGACAATAACGTCGCCCTCGGGTGTCGCGTTGCGCTGCCGCCAAGACCTGGTTCGCCCTCGGGAAGCCTGTCCGGCCAGAGGTAGACTCCGCCCGCATGCTCTCGCCGGCCCCCACGGAGGCCGCCGCCGAGGCCCGACCGACAGGTGTCTCGGGCCCGCTTGGGATCGATGCCGGCACCTGGGCCCTGGCTGCGATCACGGGCCTGGCCGCGGTGCTGCGCTTCGCCACGCTGTCCAGTCAGAGCCTCTGGCTCGATGAAGCACAAGCCGTGCACGAGCTGCACCTCTCGTTCGGCGCCATGCTCGGCGCCTGGAGCCGTTATGAGTGGAACCCACCGCTGTACCTGCTGGTGGCGTGGCCGTGGGCGAAGCTGTTCGGGACCGGCGAGTTCGCGCTGCGCTCGCTCTCGGCGCTGCTGGGCGTCGGCCTGATCCCGCTCATCTACCTGTGTGGTCGCGAGCTCGTCTCCCGGCCAGCAGGGCTGGTGGCGGCCGCCCTGGCGGCCGTCAACCCGTTCATGATCTGGTACTCGCAGGAGGCCCGCGAGTACATGCTCCTGGTGGTCCTGTGCGCCGGCTCGCTGCTCTTCTTCGCCCGCGCCTGGCGGCGGGGGGGCCGGCGCGATCTGATCTGGTGGGCGGTGTTGTCAATGCTCGCCCTGCTGACCCAGTACTACGCGGGCTTCCTGGTCGCCCCCGAGGGCCTGGCGCTTGTGTATCGGCACCGGTCGCGGATCACCGTGCTGGCCCTGGCCGCGCTCGGCGCCGTCGAGCTGGCACTGCTCCCACACGTCGTCCCCCGCCTGGACCGACCCGTCCAATTCATCGTCATCTTCCCGCTCTCTCTGCGCCTGCAGCAGGTGCCCGTCACCTTCGCGATGAACACCCTGTATCAGAGCTCTGTGGCCTCCTACGGGCTGCTCGGGGCAGCGGTGCTGGGCGCCGCCGTCATCGCGCTGCTGATCGCCGGCGCCGGGCGCCGGGAGCTGCGCGGGGCCGGCCTGGCGGCAGCTCTGGCGGGCGCGGTCATCCTGATCCCCCTGGTCCTCGCGCTGGCCGGCCACGACGCCTACATCGCCCGAGGCCTGATGCCGGGCTGGGTGCCGCTGGCGATCGTTCTCGCCGCAGCCTGCACGGCGCGCGGCGCGCGCGCGGCCGGCGCCGTTCTGGCGGTGCTACTGCTGGCCCTGTTCGTGTACGCCGGGATCAGGATTCAGGTCGATCCCGCCTTCCAGAAACCGGACTGGCGAGGGGTGGCGGTCGCGTTGGGGCCGCGCCCCAACGCCCCGCGGGCCGTCGTCGCCTACGACGGCGTATTCGCGTCCGCGCCGCTCTCGATCTATCTGGCTGGGGTGCCGTGGTCGGGGCCGGGCCTGACCCAGACCCCGGCCCCGGTCACCGTCTCTGAGGTCGATGTGGTCGGCAATCTCGCGCAGCGCCTGAGCCCGCTGCCCCCCGGGGTCCGGGTCATCTCATCACGGGCCGTGGGCGGTTATCGGGTCGTGCGATTCGGCCTGTCCCGACCCTGGATGCTCACTCCCGAGGTGATCGCGACCCGCGCCTCGACCCTGCTCGGCCCCTCATCCGGTGGCGCCGTGGTGATGGTCCAGCGCCCCGCCGCCTAAGATCCTCACGCGAATGCTCACCCGCCGTCACGCAAAGCTGGCTGTCCTCGCCGTGCTCGTCGCCGGCGTGCTAGGCGCCGGGCCGGCGCTGGCCAAGAACGGCGCCAACGCGGTGATCACCGACTGCCTCAGCCATCGAGCCGGGCTGACCGGGCACTACACAGTCTCTCAGCTCAACCACGCTCTGCAGGTCATGCCGGCCGAGACCAAGGAGTACACCAGCTGTCCCGACGTGATCAACCGCGCTCTCCTGGCCGCGGTCGGACACGGCGGCAACGGGGGGGGTGGCGGCGGCGGCGGTTCCTTCCTGCCCACGCCAGTGCTCATCATCCTCGTCGTCCTGGTCTTGGCCGGGGTCACCTTCGGCGCCCTTGCCGCGCGTCGCCGGCGCGACCCCGACCGCGATCTGGATCGCGCTCCGGACGCTCCTGCGCCCGGCGCCTGAGCCCTCTGAGGGCCGCTCTACACTGAAGGCCATGCCCTCAGAACGCCAGATTCACGTCGGCGCGGTGCCGATCGGCGGCGGAGCGCCCGTCGCTGTCCAGACGATGACCAAGACCGAGACGGCTGATCTGCCGGCCACCATGGCCCAGATCCGCCGGGTCGCCGAGGCGGGTGCCGACATCGTCCGCGTCGCCGTCCCGCGTGACAAGGACGTGGACGCGCTGCGCACGATCGTCGCGCAGGCACCGATCCCGATCATCGCCGACGTCCACTTCAACTACACCTTGGCCCTCAAAGCCCTCGACGCCGGCGCTCATTGCGTTCGTCTGAACCCCGGCAACATCGGCGGTCCCGACAAGGTGGCCCAGGTCGCTCAGCGCGCCAACGAGCTCGGAACCCCGCTGAGGATCGGCGTCAACTCGGGCTCGCTGCCCGCGCATCTGCGCGATCTGGAGTTCGAGAACCCAGTCGAGGCACTGGTCACCGCCGCGGTCGAGTTCGTCGCCCTGATGGAACGGCTCGAATTCACCAACTTCAAGGTCTCGATGAAGTCCACCAGCGTTCCCAACACGATCGCCTCCAACCGGCTGCTGGCGCAGCGCATTCCCTACCCCCTGCACCTCGGGGTCACCGAGGCGGGCACCAAGTGGTCGGGATCCCTGAAGTCGGCCGTCGGGCTCGGGACGCTGCTCGCCGATGGAATCGGCGACACGATCCGGATCTCGCTCTCCACCTTTCACGCCGAAGAGGAGGTCAAGGTGGCCTGGGAGATCCTCAAGGCACTCAAGCTCCGCGAGCGGGGGCCGGTGCTGATCGCCTGCCCGACCTGTGGCCGCCTCCAATTCGACATGGACACCGTGGTCACCGAGATCGAGCAGCGGCTGGCGGCCTACGACGATCCGATCGAGGTCTCGGTGCTGGGCTGCGCGGTCAACGGCATCGGCGAGGCCCGTCATGCCGATTTCGGCATCACCGGGGCCAAGGACATGGGCATGATCTACTCGCGGGGCGAGCCCCTCAAGAAGGTGGCCACCGAGCACCTGGTTGACGAGCTGTTCGCGGAGATCGATCGCTACTACGCCGCGGGCAGGCAGGTCGTGCGCGATGAGGCCCGTGCCGCCGAAGCACGTGCCTGGCTGGCCGAGAACGAGGATGAGACGGCGATGACGCCCGAGCGCCTGGCTGCGCTGGAGGCGGCGGCCGCCGACGGCGAGAGCGGCGCCGGAGCGCTCGCCGCCGACGGCGAGAGTGGAGCCGGAGCGCTGGCCGCCGACGGCGAGAGTGGCGTCGCAGCGCTGGCCGCCGACGGCGAGAGCGGCGTCGCAGCGCTGGCCGCCGGAGCGCTGGGCACCAAGCCCAGGTCAGTGCCGATTGACGAGGATCAGTCGCCGATCGCCGGGCGGCGCTTCACCCGCACCTGAGCGCGGTCGGGCGCCCGCCCGGTCACCTAGCAACCGGGCGGCGGCAGGCCAATCGCCCACCGCCGCGGCCACCACCTGGGGCCTCGCCTAGCCGATCTCGGTGGCGGAACCCAGCCGCCCTAGAGGCCCTGGAAGGTTTGGGCGACCTTGGCCCAGTTGACGACGTTCCACCAGGCGTCGATGTAGTCAGGACGCTTGTTCTGGTACTTCAGGTAGTAGGCGTGCTCCCAGACGTCGACGCCCAGCAAGGGCGTCTTGCCGTCGGTCAGCGGGTTGTTCTGGTTGGGGGTCGAGACGACCGCGAGGCCGCTGCCGTCGTGGACCAGCCAGGACCAGCCGGAGCCGAACTGGTTGACCCCCGCCTCCTTGAACTTGGTCTGGAAGTCCCCAAAGGAGCCGAAGGCGGAGTCGATCGCCTCGCGTAGGGCTCCGTCGGGCTCGCCGCCGCCGTCGGGCGACATCCAGGTCCAGAACAGGGAGTGGTTGAGGTGGCCACCGCCGTTGTTGCGCAACGGCGCCTGCTTGTCGGAGGGCAGCGAGCCGAGATTCTTGATCAGCTCCTCCACCGGCTGGTCGGCGTACTCCGTGCCCTCCAGGGCCGCATTTGCCTTGTCCACATAGGCCTGATGGTGCTTGTCGTGATGCACGCGCATTGTCGCCTCGTCGATGTGAGGCTCCAGCGCGTCGTAGCCGTAGGGAAGGTCGGGGACCGTATATGCCATCGCTTGCTCTCCTGGTCGGACTGCAGAAATTCGTGCCGTTCTATCAGACCATAGCCCTCGGCCAGCGAGGCGCCGGGGCGGGTACCCTTGCAGCGGCGTGACCCGGCTTTCGACCTACTTCTTACCCACCGAGCGCAAGCCACCCGCCGACGCGGAGGCCATCTCTCACCAGCTGATGGTCCGCGCGGGCCTGGTCCGTCAGGTCGGCTCGGGACTGTGGTCCTGGCTACCCGCCGGGTGGCGCGTGCACCAGCGGATCGTGCAGATCGTGCGCGAGGAGATGGACGCGATCGGGGGCCAGGAGATGCTCATGCCCGTCCTGCAACCGGCCGAGCCGTGGCGCAAGTCGGGCCGCTATGAGATTGAGGAACTGTTCAAGCTCAAGGACCGCCGCGGCGCCGACATGGTGCTGGCCATGACCCACGAGGAGATCGTGACCGGCCACGTCGCGGCAGCCATCCAGTCCTACCGCGATCTCCCCTTGCTCCTCTACCACTTCCAGGTCAAGGAGCGTGATGAGCCGCGACCCCGGGCCGGAGTTCTGAGAACGCGCGAGTTCGTGATGAAGGACTCTTACACGTTCGATCGCGATGCGGCCGGGCTTGACCAGTCCTACGAGCGCCACCGGGCCGCCTATGACCGGATGTTTGACCGCTGCGGCTTGGAGTGGTACCGGGTCCAGTCCGACGTCGGGATGATGGGCGGCTTCGGCGCTCACGAGTACATGGCCCCGTGCGCCGCAGGTGAGAACGAGGTCGTGCTGGCTGCGGGCTATGCCGCCAACCTCGAGGTGGCCAGCGCCGACCCACGGCCGGTCTCTCTGGACGCCGGCCTGACCGCCCCCGAGCGCGTGCCCACTCCGGGCATGCGCACCATCGAGGCCGTGACGGGCGAGCTCAAGGTGCCGGCTGGGGCGCTGCTCAAGGCGTTTCCGGTCGTGCTGAGCGATGGCGAGATGAGGCTGGTGATGGTGCGGGGCGACCATCGCGTCAACGAGGTCAAGCTGGCCAACGCGCTGGGGGGAGAGTTCCGCGCCGCAACGCCGGCCGAGGTCAGCGGCAGGATCGGCCCGCCTGGCTTCATCGGGCCGGTCGGAGCGCAGCTCCCCGTCCTGCTTGACGCCGGCGTGGCGCCCGGTGCCTATATCACCGGCGCCAACGAGCCGGACGCCCACCTGCGCGGCGTGGAGCCGGGGCGTGATTTCTCCTTTGAGCGGGTGGACGTGCGGACCGTGGTGGCCGGCGACACCGTCGGCGGCGCCACGGTGCGGATCGAACCCGCGATCGAGGTCGCCAACATCTTCAAGCTCGGCACCCGCTTTTCCGAGCCGCTCGGCGCCTCCTACCTCGACGAGGCGGGCCGCGGCCAGCTGATCTGGATGGGCTGCTACGGCTTTGGCCCCGCCCGGGCGGCCGCCGCCGCGGTCGAGCAGTACGCCGACGAGCAGGGAATCTCGTGGCCACGGTCGATGGCTCCCTTTGACGTCGAGCTGGTCGTGCTCGGCAAGCCCGGGACTGCGGAGCGCGAGTTCGCCGACGGCCTCTACCCCGAGCTCCAAGCGGCCGGGCTGCAGACCCTCTACGACGAGCGTGACGCAGGCCCGGGGGAGAAATTCAAGGACGCCGAGCTGCTCGGCTGCCCGGTGCGTCTGACGGTCGGGCGCCGAACGCTCGAAGCGGGGGAGATCGAAGTGCAGATCCGGCGCGGGCGCGAGTCCCGTGCCGTTCCCGTGCCGGGCGCCGCGGCGGCGGTCGCCGAGCTCTGGCGCGGCCTGCCCTGAGCGGGCGCCCGGCACGGGCACAACCGAGCCATGAGTCCGCCGATAACCAAACGCCGCCTGTTTGGCATCGATCGCTCCGGCCCCCCGCCGACGGCGACCCTGTCAGACCAACCGCTGAATCCCTGGACGATCCCGAACGCGATCGGCTACCTTCGCCTGGCCGCGGTTCCGGCCTTCCTCGTGCTCGCGCTCTCCAGCCGCCACGGGCAGGACACGGTGGCGACGATCCTGTTCGCCGCGATCGGCTGGGCCGACTACCTCGACGGCTTCGCGGCCCGGCTGACCGGGCAGTACAGCCGGCTCGGAGCGCTGCTGGATCCGATCGTCGATCGGTTGCTGATCGTTTCCGGCATGGTGGTCGCGTTTGACTTCTCGCTGCTGCCGCGGTGGGCGATCGGCGTCGCCATCGCCCGTGAGCTGTTCATGCTCGGTCTCAGCCGCTACGGCCTCAAGCACGGCGTGGAGGTCAAGATCAACTGGCCCGGCCGGGTCGGGGTGGCGCCGACCATGGGCGCGCCCTTCTTCGCCATGGCCGGAGTCCACTGGCTGGCGCTGATAATGCTCTACAGCGGGCTCGTCCTGTCGATCTCGGCCAGCGTCCTGTATGTCCGTCGGGGGCTCAGCGAGGCACGGAAGCGCCGGAAAGCGTAGGGTTATTCGCGGCTCAGGGGCTGGAGCCGACCCTAAAGCTCAGCTTGACCCTATGGGATTTCAAGCTATACTCGGCCATCGCCAAAGACCATCACCCCGCTAAAGCGGGGAGGAGCATCGGTATGGACACGTTTCCCGACCTCGGCTCGCTGACGGATCAGGAGCTGAAGGACCTCATCAAGCAGCTGACCGAAGAGGAGATGGAGATCTCCTACCGCCGGCGCATTCTGCACGGCAAGATCGACATCCTTCGGGCTGAGCTCGTCAACCGGCTCCGTAAGAAGGACGAGGGTGGAGAGCTGGTCATCTCCGGCGCCGACGTCCAACAGCTCACCGACATCCTGGCTGGTCGGGTGCCGGCCAGCGACCCCGAGTAAACGCCGGGTCACATGGCCCAGCATTGCCCAGAGTGTGGCTTCGCCAACGACGACGGGGCGAGCTACTGCCAGCGGTGCGGGGCATTTCTGGCGTCGGCCGAGCAGTCGGCGAGCGCCACCACGGCGACCTATCAGGTCGGCGAGACGGGGGAGCTGGAGGCGGTGGAGTTAGAAGAGGTCGTCGCGCGCGGAGCCGCTTTGGTAATCCGGGCCGGCGGCGGCCGAGCCGGCGAGAGCTTTGCAATCCAGGGCGACCGCCTGACCGTCGGCCGCCGCCCCGACAGCGACGTGTTCCTTGATGACGTCACCGTGTCACGCGATCACGCGCTGATCGTCCAGCGCGGCACCGATTACTACCTCGACGATTGCGGTTCGCTCAACGGCACCTACGTCAACCGCCGCCGGATCGACTCTCACCGCCTTTCCGACGGCGATGAGCTGCAGATCGGTAAGTACAAGCTGGCGTTCCTGAGCCGCTGATGGCCAGCACCGAAATTCCCGCCCCGGCGGTCGACCTGCCTGACCATCCCGACGCCGGTCAGCGTCCCCCGCGCGAAAAGGCGGTGACGATCGGAGCGGTCTGCAAGGCGCTGGTTCAGGAGTTCCCCGACATCTCGATCTCCAAGATCCGCTACCTCGAGGATCAGAAGCTGCTCACCCCGCGCCGCACGCAGGGGGGCTACCGCCTCTACAGCCAGAGCGACATCCAACGTCTGCGCACGATCCTGCGGCTGCAACGGGACGAGTTCCTCCCTCTGCGCGTGATCCGCCAGGAGCTCGCCAGCGGTCGCTCCGACGACGAGGTAGCCCCGCCCCCCGGCGAACGCCGCGGTCTGCGCCGAGCTGTCGTCACCGTCCGCGACCCTGGCTCCCTGTACTCGCTCGAGGACGTGGTGGAGGAGACTGGGGCCGGCCCCGAGCTCGTGCGCGAGCTGGTCGACTTCGGCGTCATCAAAGGCGAGGTCCGGGGCGGAAATCGATATTACGACGAGACCGAGCGCGAAATCGTGCGGGCGGTATCCGAACTCGCCCGCTACGGGGTGGGCGGGCGTAACCTGCGAGTTTTTCGCAGCTCTGCCGATCGCGAGGCGCAACTGCTGCAGAGCATTCTGGCCCCGGCCCTCCGCTCACGCAACCCCGACCGGCGCAAGGAGGCGATCGAAGCTCTGGAGAACCTCGCCTCGGTCACCACTCACCTCAAGCATCTGCTGCTGATCCGTGATCTGCGCAAGATCGCGACCTAACTCAGCTGTCTGTGAACCTGCGCGAATACGTTCGGGAGATCCCGGATTTCCCCGCCCCCGGGATCCTGTTCCGAGACATCACCCCGCTCCTGCTGGACGCCAACGCGCTCGACGCGACTGTGATCGGCCTCGCGTCGCTGATCCCGGGCACGCGCGTGGACTTCGTGGTCGCCGCCGAGGCCCGCGGCTTCATCCTCGGGGCGGCCCTGGCCCGCGAGCTCGGGGCCGGCTTCGTACCCGCTCGCAAGCCCGGCAAGCTGCCCGGGGAGACGATCAGCGCCGAATACGCGCTCGAGTACGGAATCGACGCCCTCGAAGTCCATGCCGACGCGCTGGCGGGCGGGGCGCAGGTACTCATCCACGACGATCTGCTGGCCACGGGCGGGACGGCGGGGGCGCTGTGTGATCTCGTCATCGAGCTCGGGGGCGTGGTCGTTGGCTGTGCCTTTCTGGTCGAGCTCTCAGAACTCGGTGGTCGTCGCCGCCTCGAGCCCCATCCCGTGCACGCCCTGATCGAGTTTCCGGGCTAGCCGGCGACCGATGGCAACCGCACGCCGCAGCCGCAACGTCGCCGCCGCTCAGCAGGATGTCTGGGCGCTGATCGCCGATGCCGACCATATGCCCCGCTGGTGGCCCGGCGTGGCACGCGTGGAGGGGGTCGGCGAGGATCGCTTCACCCAGGTCTTCAAGACCAAGAAGGGACGGTCGGTGCGGCTCGACTTCCACGTCATCGAGTCCGATCCGCCGTGGCGGCGCTCCTGGCAGCAGGAGATCGCCGGGACCCCGTTTGAGCGCGTTCTCAACCAGTCGGTCATCAGCGTCGAGCTCAAGCCCGCCGGGGCCAGGACCGAGGTCACGCTCAGCCACGAGCAAAGGCTCCGCGGGTACTCGCGAACCGGGGGCTTCATGCTCACGCGAGCTACGCGGGGGAAGCTCGACGAAGCTCTGGACGGGCTGGAGCGGCTCTTCGGCCCCTAAGCGGTTGGCAACGAAACCTAGAGGCCCGTCAGGGTCCCGTGAAGGATGATCGTCCCCGGCGCCTTCGGGCTTGCCTTGTTCTCGAGGCTGATGATCAGCTGCTTGAAATGGACAGCATTGATGGGCAGGGCCCCCGCGGTGGAGAGGCGGCCGTTGGCACCCACGCCGGGGTTGACGAAGCCGAGCAGATGGGCGTCGGCGGGGGAGTTATAGAGCCACACGGCGTACGCGTTGGGCGGCTTTGTCGTGTTCGGGACCACGTTCTGGGCGACGATCGCGATTCCGTTGCTGGCGCCCTGCTTGAGGACCTCGGCGATTCCAGCCGCCTTACTTCCGGCGGCGGGGGGCGTGAGGTTGATCTGCGCGACCACCTTGGGGGGCGTCGTGCTCGAACCGCTGGCCGAGGTGGTGGAGGCCGGGGGCGGCGTGGAGGCGGCCGTTGCCGGCTTGGGTTTCGAAGAGCCGGAGCTGAGCAGGATGATCGCTACCACCGCGACTATCAGCACGGTCAGCGCGATCAGAACCGTGCCCCCAAGCCTCGAGCTGCGACCGTTGGAGCCGTCACCGACGTCCGGAACCAGGGGCTCAGGTGCCGTGGGCGCCGTCGCTGCGGGCTCCTTGGGCTTGCGCTCTCGGCGTGCGCGGCGCCGGGAGCGTGGCGCCTTGCTCTCGGCCTCGCCGGCGGCGCCCGCCGCACCGGCCGCGCCCGCCGCACCGGCCGCACCGGCGGCGCCCGCCGCACCAGCGGCGCCCGCCGCACCAGCGGCGTCAACCGCACCGGCGGCGCCAGCCGCGGCGGACTCGTCCCTCGCAGCCGGCGGGATCGGCTCGGGCGCAGCTGGCGCACGGTCTGGCGTGCTGTGCGCAGGGGACGGGGAAGCGGCCGGCGGTGGGGACGTCGGCGCCTCAGACGGGTGCGGCGCCGGGGGGACGGCGTGGTGGGGATCTCTGGCAGGTGCCCGCCGGCCACCGGATTGAGTTCCGAGGCCACCACCCGCGCCCACGCCCGCTCGCTCGGGGACCCGGCGATGCTCTCGCGGGCCCGGGTTGCCGATTCGGGCTCGAGCTGACCGAGCAGGTAGTCGGCGATCACCCCGCGCCGGTCGGTCGGGACCCCGGTCTGGGGGCCCAGGACGTCGAAGGCAAGCAGCGCGCGCTCGCGAACTGCGCTGCGATCGATCGAGAGCAGGGTCGCAATCTGCTCATAGCTGCGGCCGCGCTGCAAGACCAGCTGCAGGACAGCGCGCTGATCGGGCGGCAGATTGTCCAGGGAAGCCATGCGGATGCAAGGGTAGATGAGAGGTCCCCGGAATGACACAGCGTAGCTGCCAGCTATCGTGCCCGTCCGTGCACGCGGAGATCAAGCCCATCGCGGGGGTCGGTTTCGACCGGCACCTCGGTCTTGAGATAACCGAGGCACGGGACGGTCTGCTGCGAGGCCAAGTGAGGGTTCGGGACGAGCTCAAGCAGCCGGCTGGTCTCGTGCACGGCGGCGTCTACGCGGCGATGGCCGAGAGTTTGGCCAGCAACGGCACGGCGATCGCGGTCAAGCCAGAGGGCAAGGTGGCGATGGGAATCTCCAACCTGACCAGCTTCATGCGCCCGATCACGAGCGGCACCGTGTACGCCGAGGCGAAGGCCAAGCATCGCGGCCGCACGACCTGGGTGTGGGAGGTCGAGATCAGTGATGACGCCGGCAAGCTGTGCGTGCTGGCGCGGGTCACCGTGGCCGTCCGGGCTGCCCCGCCGGAGGCGATGAGCCGCTAGCCGCCGTAGCGGTTGGTGATCGGGACCCGCCGGTCGCGGCCGAACGCCCGCGTCGAGATCTTGATCCCCGGGGGCGCCTGTCGGCGCTTGTACTCGGCTCGATCGACGAGCGCCAGCACCCGGTCCACGTCCTCCTCGCGGTACCCGCGCAGGATCAACGCCTCGCGGCCGAGATCGTCCTCGACGTAGCCGTCGAGGATGGGGTCCAGCACCTCGTAGGGTGGTAGCGAGTCGGCGTCGCGCTGATCGGGGCGCAGCTCAGCGCTGGGAGGACGGTCGATGATCGACACCGGGATCGGCGCTGCGCCTCGATTGCGGTGCCGGGCGAGCTCGTAGACCAAGGTCTTGGGAACATCCTTGATGACCGCAAAGCCGCCCGCGCTGTCCCCGTACAGGGTCGAGTAACCAACCGCCATCTCCGACTTGTTTCCCGTCGTCAGCACCAGCCAGCCGAACTTGTTGGACAGGGCCATGAGGAGGTTGCCACGGATCCGGGCCTGGAGGTTCTCCTCCGTCAGGTCGGCGTCGCGGCCGGCGAACACCTCTGACAGCGTCGCCTCGTAGGCGCTCATGGCCGGCGCGATCGGCAGCTCGCGGACCTGCACCCCCAGGTTGGCGGCCAGCGCCCGGGCGTCGTCCTGGCTCTCTGAGGACGAGTACGGGGAGGGCATGATCACTACCGAAACCCGCTCGGGTCCGAGTGCGTCGACCGCGATCACCGCCACCAGCGCCGAGTCGATCCCGCCTGACAGTCCCATGACCACGTGGGAAAAGCCGTTCTTCTCGACATAGTCGCGCAGCCCGAGGAGCAGGGCGGCATAGACCTCGGCCACCGGGTCCATTGACTCGGTGACAGGTCCGCCGATCGCGGTGGGCACGGTGGCGAGCGCGGTGGGGAGCTCGAGACTGGCCAGCACCGGCACGTCGGGGCGGGCTCGAAGGTTGATCGGCCTGTGGCGGGGATCGCGCAGCCTGACCCCGCGCGGGCCGGCGGGATCGATCGTGGCGACAATCAGCTCCTCGGCGAACTGGCGACCCCGGGCGATGACCGTCCCCTCGTGGTCGATGACCAGCGAGTGACCATCGAAGACGAGCTCGTCCTGGCCGCCGACCAGGTTGCAGAACGCCACCGCGGCGACGTTGTCGCGAGCGCGCTGGATCAGCATGCGTTCGCGCTCAGAACCCTTGCCGGCGTGATACGGCGAGGCGGAGAGGTTTATCAGCAGGGTGGCTCCCGCGGCTGCCTCGTCGGAGGCAGGTGGGCCGGGCTCCCAGATGTCCTCGCAGACGGTCAGCCCGATCACCGAGTCGCCGAGCTCGATGACTGCTCCCCCGGGCCCGGCCTGGAAGTAGCGCTGTTCGTCAAACACGCCGTAGTTGGGAAGAAAGACCTTGCGATAGATCGCCTGGACGCGGCCGCCGGCGAGCACCGCGCAGGCGTTGTAGACGTCGTCGGCGCGCTCGGGAAAGCCCACCAGCGCCACCGTCTCGCGCGTGGCCTCGGCTACGCGCTCCAGCGCGGCGCGCGCGTCGGCCAGGAAATGCTCCTTGAGGAGCAGGTCCTCCGGGGGATACCCGGTGATGACGAGCTCGGGGAACAGGACCAGCTGGGCGCCGGCGGCTACGGCCTGCCCGAGACCGTCACGGATTTTGGCCTCGTTGCCGAGGATGTCACCGACGGTGGGGTCTAGCTGGCAGAGGGCGAGCCGCAGGGGATCAGACATGCCCTCATTATGGGATGAGCCGCGGGGCAGGCGCTCTGCCGCCGAGCTCAACCGCCCGGTGCGCCCCGGCCGAGGGTGACGACCATGAAACTGTGCAGGGCGGGATCGGCGGCGGTCCGCACGTGGATCAGGCGGGTCCAGGCGGCGCCCAGGATTCCGTTGGTGCCCGGCCGCCGGGCCAGGATCACGGCCTGCCCCGCCGCAGCCAGGGCCGGCGTGAAGGGGGCGGCGATCGAGGAGGCGACAGCGCGCAGGCCCGCGGGCGGCCGGTCGCCACCGTAGAACAGTACGACGTCGCCGAGCTCGAGGGCCTCCAGCAGCTGGTCGTCGTTGATGTTCTGTGCGTCGCGGGTGATGGCCAGCGGGACATGCGCGCCGCTGGTCGGCGGCTGGGAGTCATAGGCGGGGTGGGAGGCGCCAGGGGCGAGGTGGGCGTGGCCGAGATCGCGAAACTGAGCACCGAGGGGACCAGTCTGACCAGCGATTCCGGGGTTGTCACGCCCCGCCAGCAAGCCACCCGAGAGGAGAGCGATGATGCCCACGGCGAGCGCGAAGGCGACCAGCACGATGATTAGCCGCTCGACCAGTGGCATGGGCGAACGACGCCGGCCGACTGCTACCGGATGATGGCTGATCTCAGTCGACCGCGCGGACGGCGCGTCGCTCCGCCCGGTCGGGTCGGGGGCTGGCTCCCGCGGCCGCCACCAGCTCCTCGATCGATGCCCGGAGTTCGTCGGCCAGCGCCTCGAGGTCGCCGATCGCGTCGTAGTCGGCGTTGAGGCCGAAGTTGAGCTGTCCGTCGTAGCTCATGATGGCGATGCCCAGAGCCTGGTTCTCAGCCAGCGGGACCATCGGATACATCGCCTCGAGCCGGCGGGAGAGCATATAGAGCGCGAACTGGGGACCGGGGACGTTGGTGACCACGATGTTGAACAGGCGTTGGCGGGCCTGGAGGCGTGCCGCCTGGGCCATGATGGTCGGGGGGGCAAAGCCTGTGAGCTCGGTCAGCACCTGGGCGCCGACCGCCTGGCCGGAGTCCTTGATGCCATCCATCTCCTTACTGATCGTGAGCAGGCGCGACACGGGGTCGCTGACACCGACGGGAAGCGGGGCCCACATCGCCGCGACGCGATTTCCCAGGACGCCCCGCTCGACGTCGGCCCGAATCGACACGGGCACCATCGCCTTGAGCACGACGTCCTCGGTCGGTTCCCCGTGCAGGCGTAGGTAGCGGCCCAGGGCGCCTGCCACGGAGGCCAGGACGGCGTCGTTGACGGTGCCCCCGAGGGCGTTCTTGACCGCCTTAAACTCGCTTAGGTCGCCCCGCACCCACGTGAAACGACGGTGGGGTCCGATGCGGACGTTGAACGGGCTCGAGGGTGCCATCTGCAGACCGACGCGCGCCATCGCGCTCACGCCTCCTAGCGCCTTCCCGAGACGCTCGGCGACCTGGCGGGGCCCGCGGAAAGTGGCGCGCACGCCACGCGCGATCTCGGCCGGGACGGTAGCCCGCTCTACGAGCGCGTCGGCGAGCAGTTGCGCCCGGCTGGGAAGCGGGCGGGGGACCCATTCGTGTTCGGGTGCCGGCACGGGCATGGGGTCGGCTGAGGCGTCAAACAGCACGGTGGCGATATCGACCCCGGAGATGCCATCGACGAGCGCGTGGTGGGTCTTTGACAGCAGCGCGAAGCGACGGCCGGAGAGACCTTCGACCAGCCACAGCTCCCAGAGCGGACGGCTGCGGTCCAGCGCCTGCGAGAAGACTCGTCCGGCCAGGCGCTTGAGCTGCTCTTCCCCTCCTGGGCTGGGTAGAGCGGTGTGCCGCACGTGAAAGGCGACGTTGAAGTGGGGGTCGTCCACCCACACCGGGCGTCCCTGGTTGAGCGGCACGAAGGCCAGCCGCTGGCGATAGCGGGGGACGAGGTGCAGGCGGGAAACGATGTGCTGGGCGAGCTCCTCGTAGCGTGGTGGCGCTCCCGCGAACACCATGCATCCCGCTACATGCATGTGGGCCGCGTCGCGCTCGAGATGCAAAAAGGAGCTGTCGAGGCCCGTCAGGCGGTCAGAAGTGGGCACAGCTGGATTCTTGCAGGCCGAGCGGTGTGTGACGAGGCTCACGCAAAGCGGCGAGAACCCCTGCCACCCTCACGCGGTTCCAATAATCGACCTGCCGAATCGCTGTCGCCCGGTGCGCGGCGAGCGGGGGACCCATTGCCGGGGAGTCGTGACACCCCCCGGCCGGGGCGAATCGGCGCCTGGACTCTTCCAGCCGCGACCGTAGCGACTTCCGAGCCTGCCGTGCATACGGCGCGCCTCGATGCTCGCGAGCCCGACAGCTAACCACGCAGGCACACGGGTCGACTGACGTATCAGGAGGTCCTCGGATGAGGTCCAAAATGACAGCGCGCACGAAGCGCTCGATTCATGTAGCAATTGTTACGATGATGTTGACTGTGCCGGCTTCGGCGTTTGCGCTGAGCAGCACCGTCACCGATACCCAAGCCTCCGCTGGCGCCCCGCTCCACGTGCGGATCTCGCCGCGGCGGACCACCCTCAACCACGCCGTCATCGTGAGCGGACAGGCGCCGGTCACCGACGCCGGACACCAAGCCGTGCTCGAGACCGCACCCCGTAACCAGACCAACTGGCGCCCGGTGGCTACGAGCAGTATCGACCCCGCGGGCCGATTCCGGATCCGCGCGCGGCTTCGCAACTCGGGCTATCTGCGCGTCATCGACGCCAGCCCGACCGCATTCGCGCCCGCGGTCACGTCCCGCCAGGTCGCGGCTCCCGCAGGTGGCCTGGTGAGCGCTCCCCAGCGCGTCGCCGTCGCGGCCGCATTTCGCGTCGCGTCGCACTCCCGGGAAGTCCTCGCCGGCTCGGCTCTGCTCGTGACTGGCCGGCTGCGTCCGGCTCGGGCGGGGCGTGCCGTGCACATCCAGGCCCGGTCTGGCTCGGGATGGCAAACCCTGGCCAGTGGGCGAACTGGTGGCACCGGCGGATTCCGGCTTCGGCTACGTCCCACCAGCGGGCTGCAGCGTCGTCTGCGGGTGCACTTTCCGGGCGACGCGGCCAACTCCGGTGCGACCCGCGCGGTCGGCGCCATGACCGTGTACGGCCAGAGCCTCGCCTCGTGGTACAACGACGGCGGCAATACCGCCTGCGGCTTTCACGCCGGTTTCGGCGTCGCCAACCGCAGCCTTCCGTGCGGGACCAAGGTGCGCATGCGCTACGGCGGGCGCAGCGTTACCGCCACGGTCGATGACCGCGGGCCGTTCGTCGGCGGACGCAACTGGGATCTGAACCAGAACACGGCCGCCGCGCTGGGCTTCGGCGGTGTCGGGACCATCTGGGTCAGCCAGTAGCGGCCTGACTGTCTCTCGGCCCTGGAGGGGGTTCTCCGATGCGTCGGGGACCCCCTCTAGCCTCTCAAAGCGATGCCCGGCCGCTGCATCGCTCACCTCGACATGGACGCGTTCTACGTCTCGGTTGAACTGAGACGACGTCCGGACCTTCGGGGCCGTCCCGTGATCGTGGCCGGCTCCGGTCCGCGAGCGGTTGTCACCACCGCTTCCTATGAGGCTCGGCGCTTCGGTGTCGGCTCAGCGATGCCGGCGGCGCGGGCTCGACGGCTGTGTCCGCACGGCATCTACCTGACGCCCGACTTTCCCTATTACCGCGAGACCTCAAGCGAGGTGATGGCGCTGGTGCGGGCGTGTGCCGAAGCGGTCGAGGTGGTGGGGCTCGACGAGGCCTACCTCGATCTGAGCGGGATGCCAGCACCCCGGGCCGAGATGCGGCGACTGGGGCTCGAGATCGAGCGCGCGACGGGGCTGGGCTGTTCGATCGGGATCGGGCCCAACAAGCTGGTGGCCAAGGTCGCCTCCGACGCCGAGAAGCCGCGCGGCTTCGTCGCCCTGAGCAGCGAGCAGGCCCGCGTGCGCTTCGCCGGCTCTCCGTGCGGGCTGATCCCGGGGATCGGACCCAAGACGGCCGAGCGGCTGCGCGCCTGCGGCCTGGATACGCTCGGCAAGCTGGCGGCAGCGCCGCCTGAAGAGGTCGGGGCGCGGTTCGGGTCCCGCCTGGGAGCCGAGCTGCAACGCCGCGCCCGCTTTGAAGATGACAGCCCGGTGACCGAGATCCGCAAGGTGGTCTCGGAGTCGCGCGAAACCACCTTTGACCAAGACATCGCCGGCCTCGGTCAGCTCGAGCTGATTCTGGGCCGCCTGGTCGCTGAGCTCTGCACCACGCTGGAGCGTCAGGGCCGGTGTGGCCGCACGATCGCCATCAAGGTCCGCCTGGACGACTTCTCCACCCATACGCGGGCACGGACGCTGGGAGAGGCCATCTGGAGCGCGGACCGCGTCGGTCCCGTGGCAGTCGACCTGCTGCGTCGTTTTGCGCCGCCCCGGCCGGTGCGGCTGCTGGGAGTGCGGGTAGCGGGGCTCGAGGCGCGGCGCACGGACGAGCAGCTCAGCCTCGTGCTGTGAGCGTCAGCTAATAGAGAGCGGCGGCCAGCTGGCGCCGGGAGTCGCGCGCCAAGGGGTCGTCGACGCCGAGTTCATCGAGCACTCCAACCACGACGCGCCGGATGTCGTCGCGGGCTCCGTCGGCATGGGGGAGCGACGCGATCAGGGCGTCCAGACCACCCTTGGTATCGCCGCCATCCAGGGCCTTGAAGGCTGCCTTGAGCTCGAGCTGGCCAGGGCTGTCCTCGAGGCGGATCCGGGCCGCGAGACCGTCGGCTGCGAAACTGCCGGGCACGCCCTCGAGCATGGCCAGCGCCGCGTCCTTGTCACCGCGGGCGTTGAGGATGCGAGCCAGCGGCACGGCCGCGTCGGCGCGGGACGGGTCGAGCTCGACGGCCCGGCGCAGCGACGCTTCGTCACCGGCGGCCACGAGCCCGTCGGCTTCGGAGGGCACGAGCTGGTCGAGGAAGCGCTGCACCGCAGCCGGTGGCTGCACGCCGACGAACTCGGACACCACTTCACCATCACGGAACGCCTTAACTGCCGGGATGCCCTGAATACCGTAGCTGCGGGCGAGGTTCTGGTTGGCGTCGACGTCGACTTTGGCGAGCTCGACCTGACCCGAGCGTGCGGCGACAGCCTGCTCGAGGACCGGTCCGAGCTGACGGCAGGGAGCGCACCATTCGGCCCAGAAGTCGACCACCACGGGCACGACGGCCGAGCGGTCGAGGACCGCGGTCTGGAAGTCCGATTCGGCTACGTCGATCATGCCACTGATGGTAGCCACGCCGCGGCGCGGCGATGCGCTAGACAACAAGCATGCAGGAGTTCACGGTTGACCGCGATGGGGTCCGCCTGGCCGGAGAGGAGGCGGGGGAGGGCCCGCCCGTGGTCCTCCTGCACGGCCTCACCGCCACCCGGCGCTACGTGGTGATGGGCTCCGCCGCCCTGGAGCGCTCAGGGCATCGCGTGATCGCTTACGACGCCCGGGGGCACGGCCGCTCCTCGCCGGCTGGCGATCCGTCCGCCTACGGATACGAGGAGCTCGCCGCTGACCTCGAGGCAGTGCTCGATCACGCCGGCGTGCAGCGGGCGGTCCTGGCCGGGGCCTCGATGGGGGCCCACACGATGCTCTCGCTGGTCCTGCGGCGCCCCGAGCGCGTGGGGGGCCTGGTAGTCATAACCCCGGCCTACGAAGTGCAGACCAACGATGATCCAGAGCGGCTGGCGGGCTGGGACGCTCTTTCGGACGGGTTGCGGACCGGTGGGATCGAGGGCTTCTTGGCTGCCTACGGCGAGCCGCGCGTACCTGAGCGCTGGCGCGAGACGGTGATCAAGGTGATCGTCCAGCGGCTGGCGTTGCACGAACATCCCGAGGCGGTGGCCGATGCGCTGCGGGCGGTACCACGCTCGCGGCCGTTCGCGCGTGTGGATCAGCTCGGTGCGATCGCCGTCCCGACGGTGGTGGTGGTCAGCGACGACGAGGCCGATACCGAGCATCCGCGAGCGGTCGGGGAGGCGTACGCGGCTGCGATCCCAGCCGCGCGCTTGGTCGAGGATGAGCCGGGACGGTCTCCGATCGCGTGGCAGGGCAGCCAGCTATCCAAGCTGATCGCCGAGGTGGCAGCCGAGGCCCGGTTATGAGCTCCAGCGCAGCCGGGTACTCGGGCACCCCGCTCCCGCGCAAGCTCGGCATCAAGCCGGCGGCACGGCTCGCCCTCATCGGTGCTCCGGCTGGTTTCACGGACACGCTCGGGGAGCTGGCGCCCGGCGTCGAGATCCGCACGCGCCTCAGCGGCAGCTTCGATGTGATCGTCGCCTTCTTCGTCTCTCGAGGCCCGCTCGAGCAGCGCTTGCCGGCCTTGCGCGGCGCCCTGGAAGCGTCCGGGGGTTTGTGGCTGGCCTGGCCCAAGGGCAGCTCGGGGGTGACAACCGAGCTGGGGGAGGGGATCGTGCGTGACTTGGGGCTCGCCGCCGGCCTGGTGGACAACAAGGTCTGCGCGATCGACGCCACCTGGTCGGGGCTGCGCTTCGTCTATCGCCTCGCCGACCGCGCCAGGACGTAGACCCGAGCGCAGCCGAAGCGGTGGACGCTGCTCACCAGGGGCCCGAGCGTGCGCTGCAGATCGGCCCGGTGCGCGCAGTCGCTCACCAGCACGGTCGCGCCCGTGGCTGTGACGAACGCCTGGGCCGCCGTGGAGCGCGCCCGGCCCCGGAACAGCCGGTCGACCTGGCGGGCCCGCGCCGGGTAGTCGGGACTCCAGTAGCCGTGGCCAACCCAGACGTTGCGCCCGGTCTGCGATGGCACCACGGTCGCGAACGGGGTGGGCGCGAGCACGCCGCCCGGGGGTGCCTGGTGCGCCACCCAGGCCAGGGCGGTGGCGTCAGAACGAGGAAGGTAGTACTGCACCGCCTTGCCGCCGGCGCTGTTGACGAACTTGCGCGCTCCGTAAGCCAGCCCGGGGATGGTCAGCAGGGCCACGCCGAGCGCGCCCGCGAGCACGGGGAGACGTAGCCGCTGGCCCCCGCGCGCGATGAGCGCCGCGAGCGGAAAGCTCATTCCCTGAAGCCCATGGACGGCGAAGGCGTTGTTGGCGAAGTAGGTGACAAAGCAGGCGGCGATCCAGAGCAGGAGACCCTGCTCGATTACCTCTCCGCGGGGGCGGCGCAGACCGAGTCCGGCGAGGAGGAACAGGGGCCCAAAGCCGAGGAGAAGTACCAGGGCCGGCAAGCGCGCAATCACTTCGTAGTGCGAGGCGACTCTCCAGGCCGGGTCGTGGTGGCTGAGCAGGTAGTAATAGCCCAGCGGGAGCGCCGCCCCGAGGGCCGCCAGGGCGAACGTCAGCACTCCTTGCAGCCGTTGCCAGACGACCAGGCCTGCGTAGATCACGAGCAGGGTGATCCCCTGCCAAGGATGCAGCCACGAGGCCCCCGCGGAGGCCAGAAAGGCCACCACCAGAGCTCCCAATCCCCCGGTCATGGACTGCACGCGAGTCTTTGGTGATCCGAAGCCACGCGGATCGACTGACCGCTCGACAGCCAAGAGCGCCACCGGTACCAGGGCCAGCCCGAGCGCGCTCGGCACATAGCCCCAGAGCTTGGAGGCGACCAGGAGCTCATCCTCGAGCAAATAGAGCCCAAAGCGCAGAGTGCCTCCGCCGAGTTTTGCCCAACTGAACAGGGCCGCCAGCGGGGTGCAGAGAAAGAGCGAGAGCGCGACCGTCGCCGCCCGGGCGGTGCGCTGATCCTCAAACAGGCGGTGCGCCCAGGACGCCGCGGCCAGGAACAGGACGATCACGGCCACCGGCTTCCAGAGCAGATAGGCGACCGGGAGCGACAATCCGGCGCTCCACAGCGCACCGGTGATCGTGAACAAGGGCTCGAGATAGACGTGGCCGCTCGGCGTGAAGGTGAACAGGTCGGAGGCGAGACCGTGCAGGCCCGCATCGCGCGCCCAGGCCAGGTACTGCAGTTGATCGGCACCCAGGACCCCGTCGGCCCCGATCAAACCGTCGGCGCCGGTGAAGATCGTGTGCGTCTGGGCCGCGCGGACGAGCAACAGCACGAGCGGGAAGGCTGCCCATGCCGTGAGGCCCGCCAGCAGCGCCAGCTCGGCCCCGGAAGCACGCGACTGGCGGTTCGCCATGGCGCGCAAGCCTACCCACGGTGACGCTCCCGGCCTGGGCCCGGCCGGGAGCGCAGTGCCTGTCAGCCGGCCGTGACCGAGTTCGTGCGGTCGGCTGATGCGATGTAGCCGTTGCCGTTGAAGTGAAGCTTGATCTGGATTGTGGCCGGCGTGGCCGCCTTGACTCGCCTAAACGAGTTGTCGACGGTGAACTTGCAGTCAGGCCCGACCGAAGCGATGGCCGTACCGATGCGACGCTTGGCGAGGAAGTACGCCAGGTTCACCGTTCCCGCGCACCGCGAGGACGCCGGGATGAAGCCGGCCCCGCCGATCGTGCCGCTGGTGCTGTAGGCGTAGGGCCGCTGCCGATCACGTCCCGGGGTCGTCCTCGCACTCAACCGCGGCTTCGGCCGCTGGGCGGGCTCGGTGAAGAAGGTCGCGTCAGCGCCAGTCGAGACCACGTTGCCGTTGTGAAAGGCGACGATCCGGTAGTGGAACAAGGTCGCCGGGGACAGACCGGCGAGGGTGGCCGAAACCGGAAGCGAAGTCACAACCTTGGCAAGCGGCTGGGCCGGAACCGTCTCGGCCCCATAGTTCGTGCTCAGGCCGTAATCGACCGCCCACGTGGTATCGGCGCCTTCCGGGTTGACGCTGCCCGTCACCGTGGCCGCGGTCTTGAAGACGTTGACCGGAGGCCCGGTGACCACGGCGGCCGGGGGAGGGCCGCTGGTCGTGAAGGTCCGGTCAGCACCGGTCGCCGAACCCGCCTTGTTGAGCGCGATCACGTGGTAGTGGTAGACGGTTCCGGGAGTCAAGCCGATGATCGCCGAGGTGACCTTGACCGGCTTGGTGCCGGCGCCAACCGAGTGGGTGTTGCTGGCCTGCCCGTAGGCGCTGGTGATCCCGTACTGAAACCCGACGCCGGTCTGATTTCCGTTCGGGTTCACGGTCGCAGTCAGAGTCGCCGAGGTCGTCGTCAAGCCGGTCACCGGGCCCGTGGTGACGGTCGGGGATGATGCCGCCCAGGCAACGCCAGTGATGCTCAGCCCGAGCACGACGATGGCCAAAAGGGATTGGGTGGTGCGCTTCACTGGTGCCTCCTCCTCGCGGGTACGCCCGTTTCAAACCGGCTCTGGGCACTAAGTTGCGGACCGCCTGGCTGGGTCTCGACGATCGCCGCCGGAGGTCGATCAGCCTGGCGCCCTATAGTTTCTTCAACGCGATGGTCGAAGCTCCTCCGACGCTGGCCTTTTCCAGCCACGGCGCCAAGCACTCGGCTACCTTCGCGGGGGAGGCTCGGGAACCGGTGTGGCATCCGGTCACCTGCGAGCTGGTGACCGACTTTCCCTATTCGCTGACCCTCGAGGGTCGGTAGAGCGCCAGCGGGAGATCGTCTCGGGATGGCCTCGCTGCTGCTCGGACCGATGCTCCGTTACGTCTCGACCAGCGAGGCGACGATCTGGCTGGAAACCGACGCGCGCTGCGAGGTCGAGATCCTCGGCCGGCGGGCGACGACGTTCTGTGTGGACGCCAAGCACTACGCGCTCGTCATCATCACCGGTCTCGAACCGGGCGCCAGCTGCGAGTACGACGTCCGGCTCGACGGCGAGGCGTGCTGGCCGCCACCGGTCTCGGCCTTCCCGCCCAGCCGCATCCAGACCCTGCCCGAGGCCGGGGCAATCAGCGTCGCCTGGGGATCGTGCCGGGTCACCGCGCCTCAGGAGATCCCGTACACGCTCAACGCCGATCAGGACAAGCGCGGGGCGGGGGTAGACGCGCTCTACGCGCTGAGCCAGCGTCTGCGCCACAGCGACCCGGCAACCTGGCCGGGCCTCCTGCTGCTGATCGGCGATCAGATCTACGCCGACCATTTGTCACCGCAGACGGCGCAGTTCGTTGCCGCCCGGCGCGACACCAGCCAGCCACCGGGGATGGAGGTGCTCGACGTCGAGGAATACACGATGCTCTACCGCGAAGCATGGTCTCAACCCGCGCTGCGCTGGCTGCTCTCAACCGTGCCCACGGCGATGATCTTCGACGACCATGACATCCACGATGACTGGAACATCTCCGAGGCGTGGATCGAGGACATGCGGGCCACGTCGTGGTGGCAACAGCGGATCATCGCCGGCCTGTGGACGTACTGGATCTATCAGCACATCGGCAACCTCTCGCCGGCCGAACTGGCGGCAGATTCGCTGTTTCAGAACGTGCTGGCCGCCGATGATGCCGCGCCGCTGCTGCGCGAGTTCGCCGAGCTGGCCGACCGCCAGGGCGGAGGGAGCCTGTGGAGCTTCTCGCGCCAGTTGGCGGGCACGCGGCTGGTCGTCATCGACGGCCGGGAGGGGCGCGTGCTCTCAGACGGCCAACGCGAGATGCTCGACGAGAGCGAGTGGGGCTGGCTGCAAGCTCAGCTGACCGGCGATTACGACCACGTGCTGATCGCCAGCACCCTGCCGATCCTGCTCGCCCCGACCCTGCACTACGTCGAGGCGTGGAACGAGGCCGTGTGTGCGGGGGCGTGGGGCACGCTCGCCGCCCGCTGGAGCGAAAAGCTGCGTCGCGCGCTCGATCTCGAGCACTGGGCCGCCTTTCAGTCCTCCTTTCACCGCATGATCGACCTCATCGGCCAAGTGGGATCGGGTCGTCGCGGCAAGGCTCCGGCATCGATCGTGATGCTCGGTGGTGACGTCCATCAGGCCTACCTCGAGACAGTCGCGTTCCGGGCCGCGGCGGGCGTTCAGAGCAACGTCTACCAGGCGGTCTGCTCGCCGTTTCGCAATCAGCTGGGCAGGCGCGATCGGACGCTGCTGCGAGTCGCGCGCCGCTCCAAGGTGATCGGCTGGCTTGCCCGGCGCGTCGCTCACGCGGTGGGCGTCCAGGATCCGGCCGTGCGCTGGAGCGTTCTGCAACAGCCGACCTGGAAGAACCAGCTTGGCTGGCTGCACCTCGACGGGCGTGACCTGCGGCTGACGATCGAGACCACGCGTGGCGACGGCCACGAGCCCGAGCTCGAGGTATCGCTCGAGCACCGCCTGGCACCCTCAATCTCGGCTGGCAATGCTCGATAATCGGGCTTATGTCGACTAGACGGGGAAACGAGGGGCTCGGACAGCCCGTAGGGCACGCAGACAGCGCCGTTTAGACGCTGTAAGCGGTGCTGGTGTTACGAGCGCTGACCGCGGGGCCGCGGTGCATCGATAAAGGAGGCGTCGTCGCCGACGCCGATCCGGTCTTGGATTCGGTGAAGATGCTCGCCGAAGAACAGCGCCGCTGACAGCTCGCCGCGCGTGCGGACGCCGGTCTTCTCGAAGATCGACTTCAAGTGATCGTTGATCGTGTGCGGTGAGATCGCCAGCCTCTGCGCGGCCTGGGTCGTGGTTGCCCCTCGCAGGATCAGCTGCGTGACTTCCTGCTCGCGTGCGCTGAGACCGTATGCCTTGAGGAGGATCGGTGCGACGAGTGTCGGATGCGCGCGCTGGATGAAGACGGCCACGTCTCCAGTGCCTGAGGGCCCGAGCAGGCCGCCGTGCAGGACCAGCCACGTGCCAAGCGGCGTTTGGACGGTGGCACTGGGCAGCCCCGTTGCGCAGCCGGCCCCGCCGTCTCCGGTAGCCGTCCGCGTGGCGCTCGCCACGGCGTGGATTGAGGCCAAGCGCAGCCCGGCCTCGGCCGTGCTGCCTGACAGCTCGGCCAGCAGCGGCTCGGCAGATGAGGACGCTTGAATCAGGCCGCCCGAGGCATCGAGCTCGACCATCCCGGGAGCGTCAGGACCGGTGGAGGTCGCACAACAAGCCTCGGCGATCAGCCCGCGTCGCACGGCGCGGGCGAACAAAGAGGATGTAGCTGCGAGCAAGCCGACCTCGCGGTCATCGAATTCGGGCCTGCCCGCCTGGCGGACGAGGATCAGCGCGCCCCAGGTGGTGCCGTCGGCCACGAACGCACTGCGAAGTTCAGGGCCAAGTCCGGCCGGCCGCAGAAGCTCGCGGAAGCGCGCGCTCGTCTCGGGGTGACCGGCAGTCGCCTCCCGCATGGTCGCCGCCTTGCGCCTGGCCCGGGCCAGCTGGGCGAACTTGTTGACGTCGTGTGCCCCGTACTCATTCTGAGCCAGGACGGGAAAGCGGTCAGGAAGGTCCTGAAGGCAGTGCTGCGTGATCAGGCCCGAGCCCGGGTCGAGCGTATGCCAGCACGCCCCATCAAATGGCACCCCCCGCTTCAACCGAGCGGCTGCCTCGTCGAAGAACTCCACGCGGGTCGGAGCGCGAAGGGCGAGACGCTCGAGGTCGTCGAAAAGACGCTCGGGTGTCCACATTCCCCGGCTGGCGGTCTTAGTCGTCATGGCAGCCCTCTGTCGACGGTACACCCCCTAGAACTGGGGATTGTGGCGGCTGCCGCGGCTGTCCAAGATGGTGTCCCAACCGAGCCTCAGGAGGCAGCGATGCAACTATCGGCAGCGACTATCGCGGGACCCACTGCGGATCTGGTCCTCCGCGAGGCCACCGCGGAGGACGCCGACGCTTGCGGGCGGATCTTCTACAGCGCCTTCGAGGCGATCGCACGCCGCCACAACCTCCCCGTGGAGCCGAGCTCGCCCGAGTTCACGCGGTTCATGGTGGGCAACATGCTGGCCCACGACAACTTCGCGGCTCTGGTCGCTGAGAGGGCCGGCGCAGTGCTCGGCAGCGTGTTCGTGGATGAGCGGGCATCGATCGTCGGTATCGGCCCGATGACGGTCGACCCGGCTGCTCAGGACCATGGCATCGGCCGGGCACTGATGGAGTCTGCGCTGCAGCGTGAGAGCGAGCGCAATGTTTCTGGCGTCAGGCTCGTCCAGACCGCGTACCACTATCGCTCGCTTGCGCTCTACGCCAAGCTCGGGTTCGTCGTCCGCGAGCCGCTTTCGGTCGTTCAGGGCAAGCCGCCGGTGCTCAGTCTGCCCGGCCTCGGCGTCCGGCCAGCGGCCGAGGCGGATGTCGCCGCGTGTGCCGAGCTCTGCACCCGGGTGCACGGCCACGACCGAACCGGCGAGCTCCGGGACGCGATCGCCCTCGAGAGCGCGGCCGTCGTAGAACGTCGAGGACGGGTTTCCGGCTACGCGACCGGCTTTGGCTATGGCTGGCACGCCGTCGCCGAGACCAACGAGGACTTGATCGCGCTGTTGGGCTCAGCCGAGACCTTCATGGGTTTGGGCATCCTCGTGCCATCGCGGAATACCGAGTTACTCCGTTGGTGCCTGCGTCACGGGCTGCGGATCGTTCAGCAGTCGACGCTGATGACGAACGGGCTCTACAGCGAGCCAATCGGCGCGTATTTGCCCTCGATCCTGTTCTGAGCGTTATGTGAACCCGTGCAACCTCCCTCGCGCGAGGCGTCAAACGCCCGGGGGCGCCGATACCCTAGGCAGGTTCCGGGGGCCGTTCGCGCCGTCCGGACCGTTGCCAGCATGTTCTCCCTGCCCCGAAAGCTCTCGCTGGTGGGCGCCCTGGTCTTGGCGTGTCTTCCCGCTTCACCCGCCGTGGCGTCGCCGCGCGGCACTGGTGTGCCGAATCCGGTGGGCGCCGGCGCCTCGAGCGGCGGCGCGCCCATCTGGAGCGGCGGCCTGGCCCCCACCGGCGGTCCTAAGCGGGTTCCCGCCCCGCCCAGCAGGCACGACCGCGGCACCTGGCTGCGCGGCGTGACGATCACCGAGTACTGGCCCGCCCCCGAGGCGTGGTTCGTCGGACGCCTGGTCAAGGCTCCCGGAATCGCCGGACCGCACCGTATCGACTGGCTCTACTCGGCCACGGGAGTCTCGATGCAGGGCGATGGCATCGGGCTCGACGGTCAGCTCTACCACATCCAGTCGCTCGGCGATGGCGGCTGGGTCACGGCGACCGGCCGCGCCACCGACCCCAGCACCGGCTGGCGTGCAGGTGCTCCCTTCTGGCGGGCAGGCGGCTATTGGCGCAACCGCCGGCGGGCCGTGACATACCCACTCGCTGCCGGCGGGTGGTCGGCGGGGTTCGGCCGTCAGTACGTGCCCCTGGCCAACGTCAGCTTCGCGGCCGGGCAGTCGCTGCCCCTGGACTACTACCAGTCGATTGCGGTCGATCCGAAGCTGGTCCCGCTCGGCAGCCGCGTCTACGTGCCGGCCTATCGAAACGACGGACACGGCGGCTGGTTCATCGCCGCCGACACCGGCGGGGCGATCACCGGTCGCCACATCGACGTCTACCGGCCGCCCCCGGCCAGCTCCTCGGACCCGGGTCAGTATCTCACCGGGGCGAGGATGTATGTGATCAAGGCGCGCCACTAGCCAACAACGGCGGGGCTCGCGTTACTAGACTCCGTTCCGCGATGCCCAAGCAGCAGCGAATGATGCGAGTCGAACAGCGCAGCCAGCTGGCTGCCATGCAGCAACTCGAGACGCGCAGCGATGAGGAGCTCGAGGCCGAGACCAAGTTCAAGTCCGCGGCTCAGGCGATCCTCGGAGCGCGCGCGGCCGAACGCTACGACGCCAAGGCCGCACGGGCACACTTCCAGCGGGCGCTCGCCGCCGCGCGGCCCCAGGAGCGCCTCCAGCTGCGGCGCATGGCCGACGCTTCGCTGGCTCTTGCCGAGCGGCGCGCCGATGACCTCAAGCAGGCCACCCAGCGCCTCGGCGTCGAGACCCCCACCAACCGCCAGCTCTTCGGGCTCAAGGCCATGGGCCTGATCGCCCCCCCCAAGAGCGCCGGCGGCCTGGCTCGAGCGCGCGGCGTGGTCCTGATCATCCTCCTGATCGTGGCCATCCTGTTGGTCGGCTTCGGGATCGTGAACCTGGTCGCGCTGCCCTTCGGCGGCATCTCGCTCGACCTCGGCATCTTCTACAGCTTGGTGCTGGTGATGATCGCCATCGGAGTGCTCGTCCTCTTCGGGCGCAGGCGCCAGCAGAAGGCCCAAGCGCAGCGGGCCGAACAGACAGCGGCCCGCTCGCGCTGAGGGGCGGCGAGGGCCATGTGCGGCCGCTACACGCTGGCAGCGCCTGACCCGGGCGCGATTCGCGATCGCTTCCCGATCGGAGAGTCAGTCGAGGTCCGTCAGCGCTTCAACGTCGCCCCGAGCGACGATGTCCTGGCAGTTACCACCGACCGCGAGGGAAACCCGCGGGGCGAGCTGCTGCGCTGGGGGCTGGTGCCCTCCTGGGCCAAGGGTCCCGACACCGGCCTGAAAATGATCAACGCCCGGCTGGAGACGGTCACCCAACGGCCCGCCTACCGCCGCGCGTTCGAGCGCTTCCGATGCCTGATCGTGGCCGACGGCTTCTATGAATGGCAGCGCACGGCCGCCGGCCCCAAGCAGCCTTTTCACATCACCCGCGACGACGGCGGCCCGTTTGCGTTCGCCGGCCTGTGGTCAATCTGGCACGCGCCGGAGGGTGGCAAGCTGCGCACCTGCACGATTCTCACCACGGCGGCCAACTCTGCCCTGGCCGGCCTGCACGACCGGATGCCGGTGATCCTGGCGCCCCATGACGAGCGCGACTGGCTTGACGTGGCTACGCCCCGGGACCGACTCGGTCAAATTCTCGGCGGCCTGCCTGCCGGCCAGACCGCGCTGAGGCCGGTCAGCCTCGCTGTCAACGACGCCCGCTACGACGGGCCCGAGTGTCTCGCCCCCCCGTCCGAGGACGCTCAGGCGGCGCTGTTCTAGGCGACCTTCTCATTGACCGGGGCGGGCGCGTCGACGCCGACCGGAAGCTCGATCGCGGCCGGCTTGTGCGCCGCGGCCGGCGTGCTGACCGTGGTGCCGTTGGAGACGCTGTCGGGCGTCGCGTTGCGCAACCAGGTACCGAAGGCATCGGCCGGCATCGGCCGGCTGAGGTGATAGCCCTGGGCGAGGTCGCAGCCGAGCAGCGCGAGCTCCTGGAGCGTGGCCCCGTCCTCGACGCCTTCGGCGATGATCTTCAGACCGAGATCGTGCCCGAGGTTGATGGTCGAACGAACGATGATCAGATCGCTCTCGTCACGAAGCATGGGCGAGACGAAGGAGCGATCGATCTTGAGCTCGTCGATCGGCAGCCGCCGCAAATTGGCCAGCGAGGAGTAACCGGTTCCGAAATCATCTACTGACATGCGCACGCCGAGGTCGCTGAGACGCGTCACCGTGGCGAGCGCGCGGTCGGGGTCAGACATGATCATGCTCTCGGTGATCTCGAGTTGCAGTGCCCCAGCGGGAAGCGAGTAGGTTGCCAGCAGGCGTTCGATCTCCTTAGGGAGATCGCGGTCCAGCAGGTTGCGGACGGACAGGTTGACGGCCACCGAAAGGTTGCGGCCACCCTTGCGCCAGGAGGCGCACTCGGCAATCGAGTGCTCGAGCACGTGGCGGGTCAGCGGCCCGATCAGGCCTGTCTGCTCGACGGTCTGCACGAACGCGCCCGGGGGGATGAGACCGTGTTCGGGGTGTTGCCAGCGCACGAGACCCTCGGCACCGGTGACATGCAGGTCATCGAGATCGACGATCGGCTGGTAGTGCACGACGATCTCGTCGGAGAGCAGGGCATGGCGCATGTCACTGAGGACGCTCAGCCTTCGCACCGAGTGCTGGTTCTGCTCGGCGGTATAGACCTTGAACTCGGACTGGGCTTCCTTGGCGGCGTACATGGCGATGTCGGCACACCGAAGCAGGGCGTGGGAGTCCTCCCCATCCTCGGGGAAGCGAGCGACACCGATTGAAGCGCCGACCTCGAGCGAGAGCTCATCGACCGAGAACGGCTCGCTGATGCACCCGATCAGCCGGCCGACCTCCCGTTCGATGAACTGGATGTCGTGGGTGCCAGGCGCAGGCAGGATCCCGAACTCGTCGCCGCCCAGGCGGGCCACGAGGCCAGCCGCCCCGACGGCCTCGACCAGCCGCGGCCCCATGTCCTGCAGCAGGACATCGCCGTAGTGATGGCCGAGCGTGTCGTTGATCTCCTTGAAGCGGTCCAAGTCCATCAGCATCACCGTGAAGGTGCTGTTCCACTGGCGCGCCGAGGCGATTCGCTCCTCCACCACCTCCCGGAAGCGCTCGCGGTTGGCCAGGCCGGTGAGCTCGTCGGTGGTGACCATGCGCTGCAGGGTCTCGCTGCGGCGCTTGGAGGTCCAAAGCTCGCGCAGGAGGTACTGCATGATCACTACGACGAGCCCGAACAGGGCCAAGCCGGCGGTGCCGACCCGGAGGGCGAGATACACGGCGGCGACGCTGAGCAGCGACGAGAACAGCTCCGCCGCCATCATCGGGGCAAAGAGGTCGAGTAGCCGGCGCCTCAGCGGCTTGCGCTCGACGTAACAGTAGTAGCCAAAGGCGATCAGGATGTTGATCGACAAGGCGACCAGAAAAGTGGCGAACACGAGCAGGTAGAAGCCCAACTGGCGCGGGTTCACGTGCAACGCCCCGGTCATGACCGTGAAGAACAGCCCAGCCAGTAGCGGGAACCAGGTGAAGTTGGTCAGGTTGCTCCAGAACCAGTGGGGAGCCTCCCGCACCCACAGCCAGCCAACGACGATCGTCAGCGCGCCGATCAGGATCGCTGGACCGCTGCCGAGCAGGACGGCGGCAACGACGATGCCCAAAAAGCTTCCCGAGAGAATCGTCCGGCCCAGGTCTACCCCCATCCGATCGCTGACGAGGGTGAACACAGCGAGCATCACAAACGGCAGCAAGCGCCAGTGATCAGAGCCGCCGGCGAGCACCGCCAAGCCGGCCGCGACAGCCGGACCCGCTGTCATCAAAAACCAAGCCAGACGACCCGGTCGTGCCGGGAGTTGGCCCATGGCGGCTTGTTTGCGTGCGGCCATCCTCCGCGCTTTATCGGCTCCGCGGCCAGGAACCCTGAGTCCTGCCGGCGCCGGCGATCCACACTCGATCAAACGTCCAGACCGCTAAAGGTCTCCTCGCCCGCCGCCGATCCTCTGGCTGAGCAAAAAAATGAGGGGCCCGTCTGGAACACGGACCCCTCGGTATGGCTTAGTGATTACGAGCGCCCATGGATGGCCTCCTTCCAATGAGCAGGAACGGCTACCGGTAACAGTGGGCCAATCGGCATATGTGGCGTCGGGCTTTAGGCCTGGCGCCACTTTTTTTGGTCACTTCTCGGACAAAAATTCGTGCACTATTGCGCACGTGCTCAAGTCCAAGCCCAACCAGGCCCACTCTAGGCGATCTCCAACCAGATAAAAGCGCTGCAAACCGCCCTATAGCTACGCGAGCAGGTTAGCGCGGTTGCGGCCGAATACCTAATCGTCGCTACGCGACTTCGAGCAGCAACCGCGAGTCAACAGCGAGCTCAGCGCGCAGGGCACGTTTGAGCTGGCTGTGGATCTGGCAGACGCGGCTCTCAGAGACCCCGAGGATCTCGCCGATCTCGCGCAGGGTCAACTCGTCCACGTACAGGAGCACGGCCACATGCTGCTCGCGCGAGCTGAGCCGATCAAAGGCGGCTCGAAAGCGAGACATCGCGCTCTCGTGGAGGGCGGTTCGCTCAGGATCACAGGCCGGGTCGGAACTGGCCAGGAGGTCGAGCCACTCGCGGGGATCGCCGTCCTCGCCGCTGGCCAGGGCATTGAGCGAGCCGATCTCCGTGCGGGCGATGTCGTCCTGCAAGTTCGCAAGCTCGGCTTCGCTGATGGCGAGGGCGCTGCTCAGCTCCTCCCGCGTGGGCGGCCGGCCGTGACCACGGGTGAAGCGCTCGGCTGCGCGGTTGATCTCGCGCTCGGACCGTCGCAGCGAGCGGGGAGCCCAATCGAACGCTCGCAGCTCGTCGACCACGGCGCCGTGGACTCGCTTCCATACGAACTGCTCCAGTGACGCGCCCTTGTCCGGGTCATAACGATCGATCGAGCGCACGAGCGCCTCCATACCGCAGGACAGGAAGTCATCCACCCCGCGGTGGGGCGGGATCTCACGAGCCTTGCGGAGGACGATTGATTTGACCAAAGGGGCCAGCGAGAGGACGAGGCGATCACGCGCGCGGGTGTCTCCCTGTTCGCGGTACCGGCGCCAGAGAGCGACGCGTTCTGGCTGGGATATCCGTCCGCTGGGCTGGATTTGCTGCAATGTGCCTTCCGTGGTCACGTGGCCGGTGCCTGTGCATCGGCAGCACGGCCCGCGGCTGGACCGCAACCCCTGCTGGTTCTGCTCCGTAAGGGCTACGGATCACCCGGCCCGCCCACCTCCTCCCGCCATGCCCCTCTCCCCCCTGCTTGCCCGCTATGACCACGTCCTGCTCGACCTCGACGGCTGCGTCTGGGTGCAGGACACATGCATCCCGGGCACGCCCGAGGCGCTCGGTCAGCTGCGGGCCGCGGGCAAGACGATCTCGTTCCTGACCAACGACGCTCGCCACTCGCCGGAGGAGTACGTGCGCAAGCTGTGGTCACTCGGGCTCAGGGCATCGCTCGAGGAAATCGTGAGCGTCGGCGCCGCCATCCAGTTTGCCCTCGCCGGACGGCTCCCCGGTGCGACCGCCTACGTCATCGGCGCGCCCGCCATCTTTCGCCACGTCAGCGAGTCCGGACATCGGATCGTCAACGGCACGCCCCGGGCGACCAGTGCCGACGTGGTGGTGGTGGCCGCACACGACGAGTTCACCTTCGCCGAGCTGCGAGATGCCACCCAGGCGGTGCTGGCGGGCGCCGAGATGATCGCCGCGGGCCGCGACCGCACCTTCCCGGTCGCCGACGGTCAATCGCCGGGCACCGGGGCGCTGGTGGCCGCGCTCGAGTACGCCACCGAGCGGACCGCCCGCGTGGTCGGTAAGCCCGACCGCCTCATGTTCAGCGCCGCCCTGGACCGGCTGGGGCCCGGTCGTGCCCTCATGATCGGCGATCGGCTCGATTCCGATCTTGCCGGTGCGGCCGCGGCTGAGATCGACGGGGCGATCGTGCTGAGCGGCGTTACAACGCGCGAGCAGGCCGAGGCCGCGGTCCGGCCCAGGCCGGTGGCGATCGGCGAGACCCTGCGCGCCCTGGTGCTCACATGAGGCTCCTGCTGATGCTCACATGAGGCTTCTGCTGATGCTCACATGAGGCTTCTGCTGATGCTCACATGAGGGTCCTGCTGATCGTCAACCCGTCGGCCGGCGGCGGGCGGGCCGGCCGCGCCATCAGTGAAGTTGAGACCGAACTCACCCGTCTCGGCCTGGAGCATCGCACCGAGCGCACGCGCTCCCTGGAGCATGCTCGAGAGCTCGCACGGGCCGCCGCTGCCGGAGATGAGACAGCCGTGGCCTTCGGGGGCGACGGCCTGATCGGGGCGGTAGCGGGCGCCCTGAGCGAGGTTGACGGTGTCCTCGGGCTCCTCCCGGGCGGCCGCGGCAACGACCTCGCTCGCGTGCTCGGCATACCGCTGACCCCCCTCCCCGCCTGCGAGGTGCTGCGCAGCGGGGTGATCGAGGCCCTCGACCTCGGGGATGTCGACGGTCGGACCTTCGTCGGGATCGCCAGCTGCGGCTTTGACTCAGCGGCCAACCGGATCGCCAACGAGACCAAGCTGGTGCGCGGCAATCTCGTCTATGCCTACGGCGCGCTGCGCGCCCTGGTGGGCTGGAAACCGGCCACCTTCACAGTCGAGCCCGATGGCGGCGAGCCACGCACGGTTACCGGCTACACGGTGGCGGCGGCTAACTCAAGCGCCTACGGTGGAGGGATGATGATGGCCCCCGACGCCTCGCTCCAGGACGGCCTGCTCGACATCGTGATGGTCGGCGAGGTCCCACGGCGGCGCTTCCTCCGCTTGCTCCCGACGGTGTTCAGCGGGCAACATGTTCGCCAGCCCAACGTCGAGGTGATCCGGACCGTGCGCGCCCGGGTGAGCGCCTCGCGGCCGTTTGAGATGTATGCCGACGGAGACCCGATCGCCCAGCTACCGGTAACCGTGAGCGCGCGCGCAGGTGCTGTGCGGACGATCGTTCCGGCACCGCAATGAGCACATTGGACGCCAAGATCCTCGCCGCCCGGGCGGTAGGCCAGCTGGCGCGCCGAGCCGGACGAGGGGGCGGCACCAGCCTGCCGGGCAAGGTCCTGACCCGTCTCGAGCCGCACGCGATCGAATTCCTGGCCGCGCGGTTGCGTCAGGGGACGGCCGTGATCTCGGCCACCAACGGCAAGACCACCACCGCGGCCATGGCGGCGTCGATCCTGGGACGGGGCGGGCGGACGCTGGTCCACAACCGGGCGGGCGCCAACATGGCCGGCGGCGTCGCTTCGACGCTGCTGGAAGCGGCGGCGCCCGGGAATACGATCCGCGGTGAGCTGGGCCTGTTTGAGGTCGACGAGTTCTGGCTGGACCGCGTTGCGCCTGAGCTGGCACCCCGGACGATGCTGCTCGGCAATCTGTTTCGTGATCAGCTCGATCGCTATGGCGAGCTGGAGACGATCGCCGACCGCTGGGCGGCGCTGGTCAGCGCGCTGCCGAGGACGGCCCTGGCACTCAACGCGGACGATCCGTTGATCGCCGATCTCGGCCGTGAGCGCAGCGGCGTGAGCTACTTCGGGGTGCAGGACAGCTCGGTGGCGATGGCCGAGATGCAGCACGCCTCGGACTCAAAGCACTGCCGGCGGTGTGGCTCGCCCTACCTATATGATGCGATCTACCTCGGACACCTCGGTCGCTATCACTGTCCGGTATGCGGTCAGCGGCGCCCTGAGCCGACTGTGGCGGCGCATGACATCGAGCTGCGCGGGACCCAGGGGGCTCGCTTCTCCCTGCGCACACCGGCGGGCGTGGCCTCCGTCTCACTCCCCCTCCCGGGCCTCTACAACGTCTACAACGCCCTCGGGGCGGCCGCCCTGTGCCTCGAGCTGGGCGCGTCTCTGGCCGAGGTGACCGCCGGGCTGGAGAGTGTCAGCCCGGCCTTCGGTCGAGGCGAGCGCGTCTCGGTCGGCGACGTCGAGCTCTCGATCCTGCTGATCAAGAATCCCGCCGGAGCCAACGAGGTCGCCCGCACCCTGGTGCTCGAGCCCGGAGACCTCGATCTACTCGCGATCCTCAACGACCGTACCGCCGACGGCCGCGACGTGTCCTGGGTATGGGACGCCGACCTCGAGCTGCTGGCCGGACGCGTGCGCCACGTGACGTGCGCCGGCACGCGGGCCGGCGAGCTCGCGGTGCGTCTCAAGTATGCGGGCGTTGCCACCGAGCGGCTGCACGTCGAGCCCCGCCTGGCGGCGGCTCTGGACCACGCACTCGCCAGCACCGGTCAGGGCCAGCTGTTCGCTCTTCCCACCTATACCGCTCTGCTCGAGCTGCGCGAGGAGCTTGCCCGGCGCGGTCAGGTCGCCCGCTTCTGGTCAACCCCGTCGCCGGTACCGCAGTGAGCGTGATCTGGCACGACCTCGAATGCGGGAGCTACACGGCGGACCTGGCCTTCTGGCGCAGCCTCGTCTCCGCCCGCGGTGGCCCGGTGCTCGACATCGGGGCCGGCACGGGCCGCGTTACGCTCGATCTGGCCCGCACCGGCGTCGACGTGACCGCGCTGGATAGCGATCCGGACCTTGTGGCCGAGCTGCGCCGCCGCGCCGCCGCGCTTCCTGTGGTCACGGTCTGTGCCGATGCCCGCGGGTTCACTCTGCCCGAGCGCTTTGCGCTTTGCCTGATGCCGATGCAGACCATCCAGCTGCTCGGTGGGCCGCCGGGGCGGGCCGGCTTCTGGCGCTGCGCCCGCCGGCATCTGGCCCCGGGCGGCCTGGTGGCGGTGGCGATCGCCGACGGGCTGGAACCGTTCGATGTCGCGACGGGCGCGCTGGCGCCGCTGCCCGACGTGTGTGAGCGCGACGGGATCGTCTATTCGAGCCTGCCCACCGCGGTTCGGGCCGACGGCGCCGGTTTCGTGCTGGAGCGCGAGCGCGAGATCGTGCACCGAGACGGCACCCTGACGCGGGCCCGGGACCGTGTCCGGCTGGACGACGTCAGTGCCGACCAGCTGGAAGGCGAGGCGCAAGCCGCGGGCCTGAACAAGGTCGGGCGAGCCGAGATCGCGGCCACCGAGGATCACGTCGGCAGCCGGGTGGTGATGTTCAGTGGCTGAACGCCAGCTCCGGGTCTGTGCCCTGTATCCGGACCTGATGAACATCTATGCCGACCGCGGCAATCTGCGGCTGCTCGAGCAGCGCTGTCGCTGGCGGGGGCTGGGATTCAGGCTGATGGCGAGCAGCCTGGGCGACGGGCTTGATCCCCACGGCGCCGACCTCTACTACATGGGTGGGGGCCAGGACCGCGATCAGAAGCTGTGCGCTGGCGATCTCGTCGCAACCAAGCGTGAGGACCTGCACGCGGCGGCCGCGCGCGGGGCGGTGATCTTCGGCGTGTGTGGCGGCTATCAGCTGCTCGGACACTCCTATCAGCTGGGCGACGAGCTGCTCCCTGGTGCCGGCCTGGTCGATCTCGTCACCGTCCGCGCCGACGGCCCGCGGCTGATCGGCAACGTGGCCATCGAAGTCGAACTCGAGCCGGGCCGACGCCGCGTGCTGGCCGGCTTTGAGAACCACGGCGGCCGCACCACCCTGGGGCCCGGCGAGACGGCCCTGGGGCGAGTGCTACGCGGTCACGGCAACGATGGCCGTAGCGGTGCCGAGGGGATCCGACGCGGCAACGTCATCGGCACCTATCTGCACGGTCCGCTGCTGCCCAAGAACGCCTGGTTCGCTGACTGGCTGATCGCGGCCGCGCTGAGCCTCGAGCTGCCGCTGACCAGGCTCGATGACCGGCTCGAAGACGCTGCCCACGCCGAGGCCCGGCGCGCGGCCGGACTTCGAACCCCGGGTGCGGACTAGCATGAAGCTCGCCCCCATCTTCATGATGCGCCTGCCTCGCCCTTCCTCTGCCCCGGCTGCCTCGCGACTGGGGCCAACCGCCGGCGCCCTGCTCGCCACCTTGGTGTGTGTCGCCTGCGGTGCCACCCCCTCGAGCAGCCAAACGTCCTCAGGCGCCAACGCGGGCGCCACGAGCACGGCAACGGCGAGCTCGGGAGCCACCACCGGCACGGCCACCACCCCGCTGCCCGGGACCGGCAAGCCGCAAGTGACGATCGGCGACAAGAACTACACCGAGCAATTCATCCTCGGCCAGCTCTATACCCTGGCCCTGCGGGCCCAGGGCTTCACGGTCGCGCTCAATCAGAACATCGGGCCCACCGCCGTGACCCTCCGCGCCCTCGGGACCGGAGCGCTCGACATGTACCCGGAGTACGTCAATGTCTTCAACACCTCGGTGGCGGGGAATCGGCGCGCCTTCGCGACCGAGCTGGCCGCCTACGGGGCCGCGCAGCGCTATGCCGGGGCCCACGGGCTGGCCCTCCTCACAGCGACACCGTTCTCCGACACCCCCGCCCTGGGAGTCACGGTCGGCTACGCCGAAGGCAACCATCTGCAGACCCTGCACGATCTCGCCCGAATGCAGTCGACGATGATCGTCGGCGGGCCGCCCGAGATCAAGCAGATCAGCCCCGGGTTACCCGACCTCGAGCGAGCCTACGGATTTACGGTGAAGAATTTCAACGCCCTCGCGGTCGGCGACCAGTACACCGACCTGAACGCCAACACGGTTCAGGTGGCCTACGTCAACACGACCGACGGTCAGCTCGTCAGCGGCAACTACGCGCTGCTCGCCGACCCCAAGAACGTCTTTGGCTGGGGCAACGCCGCGCCCGTGGTCTCGCAGAAGGCTCTGACCAAGGAGGGACCGGCCTTCGCCGTGACCATCGACCGGGTCAGCGCGCTGCTCACGATGCCGGTCATGCGCGCGCTGAATGAGGCGGTCGACGTCGCCGGCCAGGATCCGGTCGCCGTCGCGCGGATCTTCCTGGAGACCCACGGGGTAATCCCGCCGACCTCTTAGGCGCTCGCTCCGGGACGAGCGCCGAAGCCGCCGGTGGAGCCAAAGCCGCCCGCACCCCGAGCGCTGTCAGTGAGCAGCGAGGCCTGCTCGGGCACGGGAAGCTCGATCCTCACCACCACCAGCTGGGCGATCCGGTCTCCAGCCCCCAGCGCGAACGGATCCTCGCGGTCGGTGTTCATGAGCAACACCCGGAGCTCGCCCCGGTAGCCGGAGTCGACCAGCCCCGGCGCGTTGACTACCGTGACCCCGTGACGAGCGGCCAGGCCCGAGCGGGGCAGGACGAGCCCGGCGCGGCCGGCCGGGATCTCGACGGCGAGCCCGGTCGGGATCGACGCCCGCGCGCCGGGGGCAAGCCAAGCCGGCTCCAACGCGCAGAGATCGAGCCCGGCGTCACCGGGATGAGCCCGGGCGGGCAGTGTCGCGCGCGGATCGAGCAAGACGAAGCGCAGCTCGCTGGAACCGGGGTTGTCATCGGTCATCCGGCTGTCGGCTTGGGCCCGAGCACGAAGGCCGCATAGCGCGCCGCCACCGGGGCCGGGAGCCGAGCGTGCACCCGGACACCCTCGGGAGTGTCCTCGCGCTCGAGGTCACCGGCGAGCTCGTGCAGCTCGGCCAGGCGGCCGCCCTCGTCGTAGGGCATGAGGAGCTCAACGTCGGACAGGCGACGGGCGAACTCGGTCTCGATCCGCTCGATCAGCTCCGGTATGCCTTCGCCGGTGACGGCGGAGACGAGCACCGCTTCCGGGTGTCGGCGGAGGAGTCCAGCACGCTCGTCGGCATCGATCTGATCGGCCTTGGCGAGCACCAGCAGCCGGGGCGCCTGGTCAGCGGTGATCTCCTGCAGCACGTCTTCGACGGCACGCGTCATCTCGCTCAGCTCCTCCTCGGAGACCGAGGCGTCGACCACGTGCAGCAGCAGGTCGGCGCGTCGCGTCTCCTCGAGCGTGGCGCCAAACGCGTCGACCAATTGGTGGGGAAGCTTGCGGATGAAGCCGACCGTGTCGGTGAGCAGGTAGTCCCGGCCGCCCGACCGCATCACCCGCGTGGTGGGGTCCAGAGTGTGAAAGAGGCGGTCGCGAACCGGAACGGTGGCACCGGTGAGCGCGTTGAGCAGGGTCGACTTGCCGGCGTTGGTGTAGCCGGCCAGGGCGACCTGGGGCATCTGCGCCCGCTCGCGCTCGGCGCGCATCACCGATCGCGTCGATCGTACGTGCGCCAGTCGGCGCCTGAGGGCGGCGATCCGGTCACGGGCCAGCCGGCGGTCAGTTTCGATCTGGGTCTCGCCTGGACCCCGGGTGCCGATGCCGCCGCCCAGGCGCTCGAGGTGTGACCACAGCCCGCGCATCCGGGCCAGGTTGTATTCGAGCTGGGCCAGCTCGACCTGGAGCTTGCCCTCAGCAGAATGGGCATGGGCGGCGAAGATGTCGAGGATGACCGCGGTGCGGTCGATCACCGGCACCCCGAGAGAGGCTTCGAGGTTGCGCTCCTGGCGGGGCGAGAGCTCGTCGTCGGAGGCGACCAGGTTGGCGTCGGCCTCAGCGATCGCCGCCTTGAGCTCGTCGATCTTGCCGGGACCGAGATAGGAATTGGGGTGTGGGGCGTCGCGGCGCTGAACGAGCTCACCGGCGGTGGCTACGCCCGCGGTTCGCAGCAGCTCGCTGAGCTCGGGCAGATGGTCCTCCTCGCCGGCGGGCACGGCAGCGATCATCAAGGCCCGCTGGCGCGCCCGGCCATGAGAAGGTTGCCCATCGCCATTGCGTGATGGGCGCCCATTGTGCTCAGCTGCGGCAGGCGGCACTAGCTCAGATGGTAGCCGCGTCGCCGTCAAGATCCCGCGTCAGCCCGGAGGCGCGAGAGGCGCGACACGGCCTCGAGCAGTTGCTCGTCGGGCGTGGTCAGCGAGATCCGGAAGAACCCCTCTCCGTGGGGTCCGTAAGCCCCACCGGGCGAGATGACCACCGCGGCCTGCTCAAGCACGTGCTCGCAGTACGCCGTGGCCGACGCAAACCCGGGTGGGACAGGAGCCCACACGTAAATCGTGCCCTTGGGCGGCGTCACCTTGACCCCAGCAGCGGCCAGCGCATCGCAGACCAGGTCGCGGCGACGCTGGTAGATGGCGTTCATGGACCGGACCTGATCGTCGATCTCCGGCGCCAGCGCAGCCACAGCGGCCAGCTGAATGGCCTCGAAGAGTCCCGAGTCGATGTTTGACTTCAGCCGCCAGTACTCGGCGATTGCCTCGGGATTGCCGACGATCGCCGCGCACCGCCAGCCGGTCATGTTGTAGCCCTTAGAGAGCGAGAACACCTCGACGCCCACCTCCTTGGCCCCGGGAGAGGCCAGGAACGACGGGGCAACGTATCCGTCGAAGGTCGTCTCGCTGTAGGCGTTGTCATGGACGACGAGCAGGTCGGCGCGTCGCGCAAGCTCGATCGCCTGCTCGAACGCGCCGTCGGGCAAGATCGCGCCGGTGGGGTTGTTGGGGTAGTTGATGAACATCAGCCGCGCCCGCTCGAGGACCGCGGCGGGGATGGCGGCGAAGTCGGGCGCGAAGCCCCGCTCGGGGACGAGTCCCATCAGGTACGGCTGCCCCCCGGCCAGCAGCGGGCCGCCGGTGTAGACCGGATAGCCGGGATCGGAGGCCAGCGCGACATCGCCGGGATCGAGGAAGGCGAGGTTGAGGTTGAAGATGCATTCCTTGGCCCCAATCGCCGGCATGACCTCGGTCTCGGGATCCAGCGAGACGCCGAAGCGGCGATCATAGAAGGCGGCCACCGCCTCACGGAAAGCCGCCAGGCCCCGATTTGACGGGTAGGTGTGCGTGCTCGGGTCAGCGACGGCGGCTTGGGCGGCGGCCACGATCGGGGCGTAGGTGGCTGTGTCGGGGTCCCCGATCCCGAGGCTGATGACATCCACGCCGGCGGCGCGCTTGGCCGCGACCTTGCGCTCGAGCTCGGCGAAGAGGTAGGGCGGGATCTGATCCAGACGCTTACTCGGCTTCATGCAGCTCCTTGACGAACTCGTCGGCGAGCGTGCCGCGGAACACCGGGACCGCCCAGCCGGTCAAGGTTACGTGAAGATCCTCTCCGATCTCGACCTCGAGCTCGCCGCCGTCGAGCACTACCGTGACGGGGGATCCGCCCCCGGCCAGAACATGGGCGACGGCGGCGCCGCTGGCCCCGGTGCCGCTGGCTGAGGTCTCTCCCACGCCCCGCTCGAAGATCCGGACCCGGATCCGGTCCGACGCGACCGGGGCGTACCAGGAGACGTTGGTGCGATTGGGAAACATCTCATGATTCTCGATCCCGGGTCCGATGCGAGGCAGGTCGAGCGCCGCCAGCGCGGCTTCGTCGGGCACCCGGATCACGCACTGGGGATTGCCGACCTGCACATGCTGAAACACCCACGTCCGATCTGCCACGGCCAGCTCGCCGAACCCGTCGGGCCCACCAGCCGGATAATCGGGGCTCGCGGTGCGCACCCGGCCGATGGCCAGGCTGGCTGTGGTGGGTGAGGTGATCGTCGGCTGAATATCCCCCGCCGCGGTCTGAATCCGGAAGTGGTCACTCTGCGCCCAGCCCGATCGCCGCAGATAGAGCACGGCTTCGCGGGCGCCATTCCCCGACAGCTCGGCTTCGGATCCGTCAGGGTTGAAGATCTGTAGGCGGGCCACGAACCCAGGCTGGTCGGGCGCTGAGAGCAGCAGCACACCGTCGGCGAACACGCCGGTGTGCCCGGCGCACAGCGCCCGCACCCGGGCCGGGGTGAGCTCGAACGGAAGGGCCGTCTGCTCGAGGATCAGGTAGTCGTTGCCGAGGGCATGCCACTTCTCGAAGTCCACCCGGCGGCAGTGTATGTGTACCGTCGCCTCGGCCATGGTCAGGCGTCTGCGCCCCTCACCGTCGATCCCGCTGCTCCTCCTGGCAGTCGTTTCGGTGCTCTCCCTCGCCGCCCGCGCCGCGTGGCTCGGGCAACCCTGCCAGTCGCCTTGCACCCGGGCGCCCCAGCACACCCTGATCTTCGACGAGGCCTACTACGTAAACGCGGCCCGGGTGATCGCCGGCCTGCATCCCCCCGCCGGCTCACACTACGCGGCTGCACCGCTGGGGACCGATCCCAACGCCGAGCATCCGCAGCTGGCCAAGCTGATCATGGCCGGCGGGATCGAGCTGTTCGGTGACGGTCCCTGGGCCTGGCGGCTCGGGAGCCTCGGCTTCGGCTCGATCGCGATCTTGGGCATCTTCGCGCTCGTCCGCGCCGGGGGTGGCGGCCGTTGGATGGCCCTGACGGCCAGCACCTTGTTGGCCGCCGACAACCTACTCCTCGTCCACGGCCGGATCGGGACGCTGGACATCTGCACGGTGGCGATGATGATCTGGGGCCTGGCGCTATTCCTGCGGGGGAGAACGCTGCTGGCCGGCCTGGCGCTCGCCGTCGCGTCGGCCTTCAAGCTCGTCGCCCCCTACGCGGTGGCCGTGCTTGCGCTGGTCGAGTTCGCCCGCGTGATTGCTCGCCGGCGCGACCGCGGGAGTCCCGAGGATTGGCGCCCGGGCCCAGCGCTCCGGCGGCTGGCCATCTGCGTGTTCACCGGCGCCGGGGTGTTCATGGGTTTGCTCGGTGTGATGGACGTCATCGCCCCCCCGTACGACGACGCCGCCGGTCAGCTCATCGCGGGCGGACCGTTCGATCATTTCGCCCACATGGTTTCCTACGCTGCCCAGCAGGTCAGCCCCAACGGGCCACAGGGGATCGCCTCCTACCCGTGGGCGTGGCTGGTCGATCTCAAGCCGATCGTCTACCTGCGCATCAACCCGTCGCTACCGGGCAACGGCCTCAACGCGATCCATCCGGTCTCGAAGTTCCTGGGCATGGTCAGTCCACCGATCTTGCTCCTGGCGCTGCCCGCCCTCGGCGTCGGCCTGTATCGGTGGCTGCGCCCGCGGGCGCAGCTCGTCCCAGAGGCCACCATCGCCACCCCGGGGGCCCCGGCGACCCCCGCACCGCGAAGTTCTCCCATGACCCCCGCAGCGCGAAGCGCTCCGGCGACCCCCGCCACGCCGGCCGATCGCCAGCTGGCGGCGCTCGGCCCCGCGTGGTTTGTCGGCACCTGGGTTCCCTTCGCCCTCCTCAGCCTGATCGATCAGCGCACGAGCTACCTCTACTACATGGTGATCGTGATGCCGGGTATCTACCTCGCCGTGAGCTATCTGCTCACGCTCGCCTGGCGCTTGCGGCGCACATGGGTGAGATCGCTGATCGCGGTCTGGGGGGTCCTGGTGCTGGCGGCGACGGTGCTCATGTACCCGTTCGTGCCCGCGTTCTAGAGGCGCGGCCCGAGCCCGAGCCAGCGGGCGTGAATCTCGGCCGCCAAGTCCGCAGGTGAGCGTTCGGTGGCATCGAGCACGACGACACCGGCCAACTTACGCATCCAGGTCAGCTGGCGACGGGCATAGTTGCGCGTGCGGCGCTTGGTCGCCTCGACATCGCCGGCCAGCAACTCCTCGAAGCCGAGCGCCTTGCGAGCGGTGAGCGACGCGCCACGGGCACTCGCGCGACGTACCTCGTGCTCGACGCCGGCCGCGACCATCGCGTCCACGCGCGCCTCGATGCGCGCGTAGAGGCGCTCGCGCTCCATCACCAGTCCGACCAACAGGGTGGGATGACGCATTTCATCGCTCCACAGCTGCGAGCGCTCGGGCGGTGGCTCGAGCTCGCCGGAATCCAGGAGCTCGAGCGCACGCACGATGCGTTGCCGGTCAGACGGCGCGATCTCGGCTGCCGCCCAGGGTGCCCTGCGGTCAAGGATCGCGTGCAGGGCTTTGGGTCCGCGCCGCTCGAGCTCGGTCAGCCAGCGCTCCCTCACCCCCTCGGCCGGCATCGGGCGCAGACTGAGCTCGCTCAGCGCGGCGCGGAGATAGAGCCCGGTGCCGCCCACCACGATCGGCCGGCGGCCGGCGGCTAGGAGGCTGTCGATCTCGGCATGGGCGAGCTCGGCGTACTGGCCGGCGCTGAACGTCGCGTCAACGGGCAGAAACGACAGCAGCCGATGTTCGAGGGCGACCCGCTCACCGGCCGCGGCGGCGCCGGTGAGGATCTCCAGGCCCGTGTAAACCTGAAGCGCGTCGGCTGACACGGCCACGGGGCTCTCGCCGGCCGCGCGCAGGCGCTGCGCCAACGCCACCGCGACGCCGGTCTTGCCAACCCCGGTGGGGCCAAAGAGCGCGATGAGGGCGGGCCGGGCCATGCCTGGGCAGTATCGTGGAGCAATGGTGCGTGGACCGCGACGCGGGGGACCCGCGACATCGGCGCGAGGCGGACCGGACCGGCCGGCATGACCGTCACCATCGGCGCTGCCGTGTCCACCTCCCAGCACCCCCTCGCGGCCGCCACCGAGGCCGCCGCGGAAGCCGGCCGCGCCCTGGGTGGCGACCCTGACCTCGCGATCGTGTTCGCCTCCGGGGCGCACCTGGCGGCGCCCGAGGCGACGCTGGAGGCGGTGCGCGACGCGGTCGCTCCCGCAACCCTGATTGGTTGCGGGGCCGGCGGTGTGCTCGGGGGGCGCCGAGAGCTCGAGTCAGGCACGGCGATCGCGGTCTGGGCGGCTTGCCTGGGCGACGGGCGAGCGCGTTCTTTCCACGCCCAGGTCGTCGGCGAGGACGGCCAGGAGATCCTCGATGGTCTGCCTGAGCTGGCCAGCGACGGGGCGCTGATCCTGCTCTCAGATCCCTTCAGCTTTCCCACCGATTCGGTGCTCACCGGGTTGGCCGAGGCAGCACCCGGCATTCCGGTGCTCGGCGGCCTGGCCAGCGCCCGGACTGCGGAGGGCTCGGGCGCGCTGTTCATCGACGATGCGGTCTGCGAGCAGGGGGCGGTTGGGGTGGCTCTGGAGGGCGTGGAGCTTCTCCCGTGCGTCTCCCAGGGGGCGGCGCCCCTCGGTCGCGAGGTCACGATCACGGCCGCGGACGGAAACGTCATCCGTGAGCTCGCCGGCCGTCCGGCGATCGAGACGATCGAACACGTCATCGCCGAGCTCCCGCTCCACGATCGCGCCCTGGTCGCCGCGGGACTGCTCCTGGGCATCGTCATTGACCGCGGTAAGCCCGAGTACGTGCAGGGTGACTTTCTCGTCCGGGGAGTGCTCGGTGTTGATCCCGCGACGGGCGCGGTGGCGGTCGGCGCCTCCGTCGAGGCGGGTCAGGTGGTCCGTCTGCACGCCCGCGATGCCCGCTCGGCGGACGCGGACTTACGGCGCGAACTGCGGCTGCGCACGGAGGCGATCGGCGGTGAGCGCGCCGCCGGCGCGCTGGTCTTCGCCTGCAACGGCCGCGGCCAGCAGATGTTCGGGGCCTGCGACCACGACGCGACGGCGGTCGAGGCGGAGCTCGGCGGTGCGCCGGCGGCCGGGTTCTTCGCCGCCGGCGAGATCGGCCCGGTGGGGGGTCGCAGCTTTCTCCACGCCTTCACGGCCACGATTGCGGTGTTCCCGGGCTGATGGCGGGCGCCTGCGCGATCAGGTCGGGAACGGCGGCCTGATGGCGGCCGGCCGCGTCAAAATCTCGGGCTCCACCGTACTCCTGACCGGCGCCACCGGCGGGATCGGCCAGGCTATCGCTCGCGCGCTCGCCCAGCGCGGCGCGCGCTTGATCCTCACCGGCCGACGCGAAGGGGTGCTCGACGCGCTGGCCGGGGAATTGGGGGCCCGCACCCTGATTGGTGACCTCGCCTCGCGTGATGCCGTCGCGCAGCTGGCCGATCACGCCGCCGCGGCCGACATCCTGATCGCCAACGCAGCGCTACCGGCCAGCGGCTTGCTCACCGACCTCAGTCAGGAGCAGATCGACCGGATGCTCGAGGTCAACCTCCGGGCGCCGATCGCCCTGGCCCGGGCGCTCGCCCCGGCCATGATCGCTCGCGGCGCCGGCCACATGGTCTTCATCTCCTCGCTGTCGGGCAAGACCGCCTCCCCGGCGTCCTCGATCTACTCCGCCACCAAGTTTGGGCTCCGTGGTTTCGCGCTGGGCGTCCGCGAGGACCTGCGTGAGCATGGAGTTGGCGTCTCGACGATCTTCCCCGGCTTCATCCGCGATGCCGGTATGTTCGCCGACGCCGGGGTGCGGCTGCGTCCGGGAGTCGGCACCCGCTCGCCCGGGGATGTCGCCACCGCAGTCGTACGGGCCATCGCCGAGAACCGCGCCGAGATCGACGTCGCCCCGGCGCCGCTGCGAGTCGGGGCCGCGCTTGGGGCCGTGGCCCCCGCGGTCGTCGCCGCCGTCACGCGCCGGCTGGGCTCGCACGACGTCGCCCGGCAGATGTCCGAGGGTCAGCGCCGACACCGCTAGCGCGGGTGATCGGACACCATCGAGCGCTCTCGCCGCGGATGCCGGTCAGTTCGCTAGTTGCCCTGCGTGGCGTGCTCGCCGGTCACGGAGCCGAGCGCAGCGATGATCTGGTCGGCCAGTTTTGCGCCATCGGCGTCCATCTCGGGCGTCGCCTGGACGCGGACCACGACCTCGGATCCCTCTATTTCCTCGAGCAGAACCGACGGTTTGTGGATCGTCGGGGTGGTGATCTCGCTGTCGAGGATGGCTTGGACTTGGCTGGGCCGCACCCCGGACGTGAGCGTCACCCTGACATCCACCGAGTCGGGCTCCTTGAGCGGGACCACGGCCGCGGCCAGCACGACATTGTTGGGGATCAAGACCCGGTCATAGCCCTGGGTGAGGGTGGTGTAGAGCAGACCAAGCGAGCTGACGATGCCTTCCACCGAGCCACCCACGGCCCCGGCTTGGAAGCGCACGCGCTCTCCGACCCGGAACGGCCGTGCACTGATCAGCACCATGCCGGCAATCAGGTTGCCGAGCGTCTGCTGGGCGGCAAGACCGAAGATCACGGCTGTGAATGCGCCACCAGCGGCGATCGTGCCCGTCCCCAGTCCCGCCGTGCTGAGCGCCAGCAGGAGGCTGATCCCGATCGTGGCTAGCCGCATCAGGAATCCGACCGTGCCCGCCGTTGCGGGATCCATGCGCCGCAGGAACATCGGGGCTGCTGCCCGCCCGATGTCGCTGGCGAGCGCCCAGCCGATCGCCATCAGCGCGATCACAGTGGCGATCTGGATGGGCGTCTGGAGATGATTCGGGATGATCGTCTGGACGTGGTGGTTCCTGACCACCTGCTTGCCCAAGATCGCCATCCGCTCGTGGTAGGCGATCAGCACCCCGATGAGCAGCGGGATCAGCACCAACGCCCGGCGGCGGGCCTTGGAAACCAGCTTCTCGTCCGTGACCCCGAAGCTCAGCCCGGCTTTATCCCAGGCATCGCTGCGCGTCTCGAACATGCGGTCGAGGTTCAGGTCTGGTCTTTGCGGTCGGAATTTCGGCAATTTGCTCAGACTCCTGGATACATCCGGTCTCGTCTACCTATCACCGCTCACGGTGCGCGGTTTCACCTTCAACCCGTGTCAAACAGCGATCCCTGGCGGTGCGCGGTTCGTTCGGCCGCGGGCTCGGGAGCAGCCATGAAGACGCTTCGGCCGCGCTGCCAGGGACTAAGATCGGGCCCCTGGACGAGGCTGGCGAGACGCCGACGCTCCTGAGCGGGCGCGTAGGCTCCGTATCGGTACAGCTCACGGTAGCGACTCAACAGGTCGGGACGGTTCTCGCTCAGCCAGTCAAAGAACAGGCGGCGCACATCGGAGCGCAGGTGCAGGGCGATTCCGGTCACGTACGAGGCGCCCGCCGCCGCGGCCATCTCCATCAGCGGGGCCAGCTGTTCCGGGCCGTCGTTGATGCCCGGCATCAGCGGCGCGATCAGGATCCCGGTCGGGATTCCTGCCCGCACGAGCTCGGCCACCGCCTCCAACCGGGCGCGCGGGTGCGGGGTGTGCGGCTCGGTGGCTCGCCAGGCACGCTCGTCGAGGGTGGGCACAGACAGCGCGGCACTGAACGGCGCCCGCGCCACCAGCTCCTTCATGAGGTCCAGATCGCGCAGCAGCAGCGGCGACTTGGTCAAGATCGACCCGGGGTTACGCGCCTCGATCATCGCCTCCCAGATCCCGCGCATCAGCTTGTAGCGCCCCTCCACCCATTGATAGGGGTCGGTGTTGGTTCCCAGCGCGACGTGCTCGCCCCGCCATGACGGCTTTGCCAGCTCCACCCGGAGCCGCTCGGGCGCGTTGACCTTGACCACGATCTCGCGCTCGAAGTCCCGGCCGGCGTCGAAGTCCAGATACTTGTGGGTCGGGCGGGCAAAGCAGTTATGGCTCACGACTCCGTTGGCGATGAAGTCCCCGGTCTCGGTGGTGATGTCGTACATGCGCAGCGTCATGTCGAGGGCACGCACGGACTTGACTCGCTTGGCGGTTGCGCTCGTGATCACCCACCCTTCGATCCGCCGCTTTCGCGTGACCGCCGGATCCGTGCTGAGCAGAAATCGCAGCCGTGCGGCCATCCCCCCTCTGACGCGGACCGAGGTGGCCTCCCCAGGACGGCGCTCGACGGCAACACCAAAGCCCAGCTGCTGAGCGCAGGCGACGGTGACCCGAATGGTCTCTTCGTCGGCGTTGAAGATGCGCAGGACTCCCGTCGAGCATGAGCCTTCGGCATCGAAGATCCCGGCCAGGAAGCCACGCGCCCACTGCAGCGTGGGCAGGACAGGCGAGCGGATCAGCTCGGTGATCTGGCGGTAGACGTCCCGGGCTTGGCTCCAGCCCGCGCGAGTCGGTCGACGGGAGCCCGCGCCCGCGGCGAAGCTGAACTCTGAGGTGGCAACCGATTGCGGGCCCAGGAACCGACGAGCCCTGTCCAGCGCCTCCTGATCGGCGAGGGCCAAGCGAAAGCGGTACGCGTCTCCGTGTACCCGCCCCGGTCGCTCGGAGCTGGATCGCGCCAGCTCGGCGTCACCTCGCACCACGCCGCACAGATAGCCGCGTCGATACTCCTGGTCGTGCTCTGGCGCCGCACTCGAGCCGCCCGGACCGAGGAGCTGTGTACCCACGGTCAGCTGGGGTCGCCGTCCCGGTTCGCGGCCGCTCCCCCGGACGTACTTCCAACCATTCCGGCTGAGGAACCGGTGGTCTTCACTGGCCACGAGCTCGGTCCCGTCCTCGAGCTCGACGACGAGAGCCGGCTTGATACTGGACCACTTGTCGAGCACCTCGGAGGCGACCAGGCGCCGGTATGCCCCCTCCCGCTGGGTGCCATAGACCCGGGCGCCGACATCGAGCTCACGGATCGAGACCTCGCGCCCATCGGCGCGAAGCACGCGCGTGTCGCCCGCCAGGCAGTAATTGCAGGCGTGGGTGCATCCGCGGTAGGGGTTGACGGTCCACCGGAAGGGCATCTGCGAGGCTTCGGGCACGCGATTGAGGATCGTTTTCGCCCGCACCTCGTAGAAGTTGGTCGACACCGCCTCGGGAGCATCGAAATGGCGCACCACGGCCTCGTCCCTGTAGCCCGGGAGACGGCTTCGTTGCTCGACGTCGGTGCTGAGGTTGGTCCAGCGCACGAACGTATGTTCGCACGCCTACCAGACGGAAACGAGGACGGCAGGCCCGGCGGACGAGCAGCCGGCGTGCCGGCTGTCGGTTCAGCCGGCGGCGCGCGCCAGCAGCGTCGCCTCGCCGCTGAGCGTCTGGCTGGTCGCGGCGCTGATCTCAACGGGCACGAGCTCCCCGGGCGAGCCAAGCCCGTTGAAGTTGACCACCTTGTTGTGGCGCGAGCGTCCGCGCAGCCGGCTTGGATCGGTTCGTGACGGACCCTCGACCAGCACTTCGAGCGTGCGGCCGACAAAACGCTGGGCTTGCTCACGGGCACGCCGTTGGATCACTTCGACCAGCCGCTCCAGGCGCTCCACCTTGAGCTCGTGGGGCACCTGCGCGGGCAGCGTCGCGGCCTCGGTGCCGCGCCGCGGGGAGTAGATGAAGGTGAAGGCGCCGTCGTAACCGACCGCCTCAGCAACCTCCAGGGTCTGCTCGAAGTCGGCCTCGGTCTCGCCCGGAAAGCCCACGATGATGTCGGTGGTGAGGGCGCAGTCGGGGACGTGTTGGCGGATGGAGGCGACGCGGTCGAGGTAGCGCTCGCGCGTGTAGGTGCGCCGCATCCGTTTGAGCACCAGGCTGGACCCCGACTGCAGCGGCAGGTGGATGTGCTCGCACAGCGCGCCCAACTCGGCGTGGGCACGAATCACGTCCTCGCGCATGTCCTTGGGGTGCGGGCTTGTGTAGCGGATCCGGTCGATGCCGTCCACAGCGTCGACCATGGCCAAAAGCTCGGCGAAGCTGACGCGCTGGTCACGGGGCAGGTCACGGCCGTAGGAGTTGACGTTCTGCCCCAGCAGCGTCACCTCGCGGACCCCATCTGCCGCCAGCCGGCTCGCTTCGGTGACGAGCTCGTTGGCGGGGCGGCTGACCTCACGCCCACGGGTGGACGGGACGATGCAGTACGAGCAAACCGAGTTACAGCCGACCGAGATCTGCACCCAGCCCTGGTACTCGCGGGCTCGCTTGGCCGGCAGGTGCCCGGTGAACCCCTCGAACTCGAAGAACCCCTGGGCGGTCAGAGAATCGCTGGTCAAGAACTCGGCCAGCCGGTGAACCTGGCCGGGGCCGAAGGCGACGTCTACGAACGGGAACTTGGAGAACACCTCGTCCTTGACCGATTGCGCCCAGCAGCCCCCCACCCCGACGATCTTGGCTGGGTCTTCGCGCTTGAGCCGCTTGGCCTCCCCGAGATGCGCGCTCAGCCGCGTATCGGCCGCCTCGCGAATCGAACAGGTGTTGAACAGGATCAGGTCGGCATCGCCGCGCGACGGCGCCTCGGTGTAGCCGAGTGACTCGAGCATCCCCTGGATTCGCTCGGAGTCGTGGGCATTCATCTGGCACCCGAAGGTGGTGACGTGGTAGCGCTTCTGCATCGGCAAGCCTGAGACGGAGACCGCCACCATCATGCCAGTCCTCAGCGCCGGGCGAGCTCGCTTGCGGTGAAACGACCAACTGGCGGGGTCGGAGTGGCCAGGATCAGAGCCGCCGCAAGGCTCATACTTCCGTCCACGGTGTTAAAGGTCTTCCTGGGGCTGGCCGAACCACTGATCCATGTTCGGGAACCTCCCGCAAGTTCTCAATTATCTGCTCCAGGCAGCTCGCCGCAGCGAGGGTCAGACGATGGCCGAGTACGGCATTATGGTCGCGGCGATCGCCGTCATCGTGATCGTCGCCGCAGCGGTGTTCGGCAGCAGCGTTTCCAACCTCTTCAACGCCAACGCCGCCAAGGTCTAGTAGCTCAGGCCGCCGGGGCGCGAACGGCGCTCCAGGGTGAGGGGAGGCGCTGAAAGCCCGGCAGCACCAGTTCGACCCGGGCACCGGTGCCATTGCCCCGGGGGTCGATGGCGTGGACTTCTCCGTGGTGCGCGTCGGCGATCGCACGCACGATCGCGAGGCCGAGGCCCGCGCCGCCCGCCGCCCGGCTGCGGGCGGGGTCGGTGCGATGAAAGCGCTCGAACACCCGCTCGCGCTCCGCCGCGGGGATCCCGGGACCGTCGTCGATGACGGCGAAGCGCAGCCGCCCGGGCGACGCCTCTTCGACCTCGAGTCGCACCACGCCGGTCCCCTCGGCCGTCTCCCGGATCGCGTTGCCGGCCAGGTTGCGCAGGGCCTGTGCGAGCCGGTCGGGGTCGGCGAGGATCGTGCCCTGCGGGACCTCTCCGAGCTCGAAGTTTCGCTCCGCGGTCAGGCTGATGCCGTCCCAGAGCTGCTCGACGAAGGTGTTCAGCTCAATTCGCTCGGGGCGCAGGAAATCGCCGTGTTCGCTCTGCGCGAGGAGCAGGAGATCGTCGACCAGACGGCTTATCCGGGTGATCTCGCGCTGGACGTGACCGGCGGCTCGGCGCACGTCCTCGGTGGTGGGATTGGCCTCGGCGGCCAGGACCTCGATCTGGCCCCCGATAACCGTGATCGGAGTGCGTAGTTCGTGTGATGCGTCGGCGATGAACTCGCGCTGCCCCTTGAGTTCGCCGGTGAGGCGATCGAGCATCCTGTTGAATGCTTCGGCCAGCACGGTGACCTCGCCGCCGCCCGGGCTGGTGTCCATTCGGGGCTCGAGCTCGCCGGCGTCCACTCTGGTGGCCACGGACGCCATCCGCCGCAGCGGCGCCGAAACGCGGGCGCCTGCCAGGTAGGAGATGAGCAGGGCCAGCGCGAGTGTGATCGCGCCCGCGAGGACAAACGTCCTGGCCACCCCGCGCTGCGCCCGATCCACGAGCGAAAGGGGCCCACCGGCTCCGACCAGCACCCGGGTGCCACCGATCGACACCCAGCGCTCGACAATCCTCGTCGGACCGCTGTCGGGGACGCGCTGGACGGTGTAACCGAGGCGGGGCACGAGCAGCGCTGCCGCAAGCTGACGCTCGGAGCGCTCGTCGGCGGACGTCTCGCCACCGTCGGGATACCCGCCCAAGTTCACGATCTCGGGGTGGTTGGTGGCGGCGCCGACTCCCGGGACCGAGACAAACAGCAGGCTCGAGGACGCGCCGTAGGGCTGCCCGGCGAGATAGGCCCTGGCCGTGGCGAGCAGTTCGCGAGGCGAGGCGTCGGATTGGTCGCCGAGTGCCTGGGCCAGCTGGGCCGTGTCCCCGGCGACATCGCGGTCGATCTGCCGGCGCAGCTCGGTGCCGGTGTCGGTGTACACGACCCAGAAGATCACCGCCACCGAGACCAGCATCACCGCCGCGACCCAGGCGGTCAGCCGCCAGCGCAATCCGCTCGGGACCCGAAGGCTAACCCGGCGCATCAAATCGGTAGCCGACCGACCGGACGGTAACGATCGGATCCTTCTCCCCGGGCTGGCGCAGCTTGCGCCGCAGGTACCCGACGTAGACATCGACAACGTTGGTCCCAGGGTCGTACTCATAGCCCCAGACGGCACGCAGGATCTGCTCGCGCGAGAGGACCCGGCCGGTGTTGCGCAGCAGGTAGGAGAGCAGCTCGAACTCCGTCGTCGAGAGGCGAACGGTGGCATCGCCGCGCCGGACCTCCCGGGTGATCAGGTCAACCTCGACGTCTCCCCCGGAGAGCGTGGTGGTGGGGGTCTGCGCGACGAGGCGCAGTTGGGCGCGGATCCGGGCGGCGAGCTCACTGAGTGAGAACGGCTTGGTCAGATAGTCAATCGCGCCGGCGTCGAGGCCGTTCACGCGGTCCTCGACGTCACCCCGGGCGGTCAGGATGATCACGGGCAGGGTGGGGCGCTTGGTGTGCACCTCGTCGAGCACTTCGAGGCCGCTGCGCAGCGGGAGCATTACGTCGAGCACCACGAGGTCGAAGGGCTCACTGAGCGCACGCTCCGTGCCGCGGATGCCGTCCCCGGCGGACTCGACCTCAAACCCGTAGGAGCGTAGGCCGCGCTCCAGGAAGTCAACGATTCCTGGCTCGTCCTCGATGACCAGAATCCGCCCGGGCATCTCAGCGCGCGTACTCGACGGCACGTGACTCACGGATCACCGTGACCTTGATCTGGCCGGGGTACTCGAGTTCCTTCTCGATCTCGCGAGCGATCTCGTGCGAAAGGATGGTCGCAGCATCATCGTCGATCGCCCCGGGTGCCACCATGATGCGAATCTCCCGTCCCGCCTGCATGGCATAGACCTTGTCCACGCCCTTGTGGCGGGTGGCGATCTGCTCCAGGTCGCGCAGGCGTTTTACGTACTGCTCCAGCGACTCGCCGCGGGCCCCGGGTCGAGCGCCCGAGAGGGCATCGGCCGCTTGGACGATCACGGCCTCAATCGTCTGGGGCTCGACCTCATTGTGGTGGGCCTCCATCGCGTGGGCGACAGCGGCGGATTCACCGTACTTGCGGGCCAGGTCGCCGCCGACCAGCGCGTGCGGGCCCTCGATCTCGTGCGTGACTGCCTTGCCGATGTCATGCAGGAGAGCGGCCCGGCGGGCGGTCTTGGCGCTGGCTCCAAGCTCGTGGGCCATCATCGCCGCCAGCTGAGCTACTTCAATCGAGTGGGCAAGGACGTTCTGACCGTAACTGGTGCGGAAGCGCAGCCGCCCCAGCAGCTTGACCAGTTCCGGGTGAACGCTCTGGACGCCGGCATCGAACACGCCCTGCTCGCCGAGCTCGACCATGCGGCTCTCGAGCTCGGACTTGGTCTGATAGTAGGTCTCCTCGATCCGAGCGGGATGGATTCGCCCGTCCTCGAGCAGCTTCACGAGGGTGAGCCGGGCGATTTCCCGCCGCACCCCGTCGAAGCCCGACAGGACCACGGCTCCCGGCGTGTCGTCGATGATGAAATCGACTCCCGTCAGGTTCTCGAGCGCGCGGATATTGCGGCCTTCCCGACCGATGATCCGCCCCTTCATGTCATCGGTGGCGAGCTGGACCACGGACACCGTCGTTTCGGCGGCGTGGGCGGCTGCGAGCCGCTGCATGCACACCGAGAGGATGTTGCGGACCCGCCGTTCGGCCTCGCGCTTGGTCTCCTCCTCGATCTGGCGGAGGCGCCGCGCCGCATCGTGCTTGGCCTGATCCTCGATCTCCTCGAGTAGCAGCTGCTTGGCCCGGGCACCTGATAGGCCGGCCAGACCCTCGAGCTTGTGCTCGACCTCGAGCCGTCCCTCGGCCAGTGCCTCGCGTTCTCGCTCCAACTCCGATTCGCGCTTGCCGAGCGAGTCCTCGCGGCGCGAGATGGTGTCCTCACGCCGTTCCAGGCTCGCGTTGCGTTCGGCGATCGTGGCCTGCAGTACGCTCGTCGCCTCGCGATCCGCGCTGGTGGCGACGGGAACGGCGCCGCGATGCGAACGGCCGTAGAGAGCAGCGGCGACCACGATTCCGAACGCGATGAGCGCAGCGGCACCGATGATTTGCATGGTCGTTCCTCTCGCTGGACCCGTGTAGACAGGTAGCGCACGGGTCCATATCTCAGATTTCTTATAGGGAGCGACCGAGCGGTCCGTTCGGTCCGTCGAACGGAGGCACTCCAGACCATGGGTTCACCGTGTGGTGGCGGCTGGTGAAGCCTAGGTGGTTGATCTGGGCCGTTCGGGCGGCCCGGTAGAGATTGCCGTCAATCCTGGGGTCTCAGTGGTTTCGATTAGCTGGAGATTTGCTGGTGTTCTTGCGGTCCGAGAACCGTTCGTTCGCTTGTCTGCATCGTAGTATCGGCACCCGGCGGGCGCAAACTCTCGTGACGACGGCGTCAGTCGCCTCGGGCGTAGGCGGAGAGCGCGTCGAGGGCGATCTCGCCCTCAAAGCCCTTGCGGATCAGCGCCCCGAGGGCGCGGTCGCGCTCCCGGCGTCCCCGCGGAGGCGTGGGAAAGCGCCGGCGCAGCAGGGCCAACGCGCGGTCGAGTTCGGTTTGCTCCGGCGCCCACTCGGCGTCATGACGGTGTAGCGCGGTCTCGATCAGCTCCCGGTCGACGCCGCGCTCGGCGAGCCCGCGGCGAATCCGCTCGATCCCCCAACCTTCGAGCTCGCGCTTGTCGTGGATGAACATCAGCGTGTACCGGGCGTCGTCCACGTAGCCGTGCGCTTGAAGCTCGCGCAGGCACGCCGCGGCGGTTTCGGCGCTGATTCCCTTGCGCTCGAGCTGTCGCCTCAGGTCGCCGGCGGTGCGCTCGCGCCGGTTTAGGAATGCAAAGCTGAGCTCCAGCCCCCGCTGGAGCCGCTCGTCCTCGGTGGTCTCAGGCGGCTCGATCTTCGCTGTCCCCGACCGCGGCCAGTGCCGGCTCCTCGTCGTGCTCAATCTCCTTGACCAGGTCACGGCTGAGGCCCAGGGCGGCATAGATTTTGCCTTCGATCTCGTCGGCCATCTCGGGGTGCTCGTCCAGAAACGCCTTGGCGTTGCCCCGGCCCTGACCGAGCCGCTCATCGCCGTAGGAGAAGAACGACCCCGACTTGGTGACGATGTTGTGCTCGATGCCGTAGTCGAGCAGGCAGCCCGAAGTCGAGATGCCCCGACCGAACTCGATGTCGAACTCGGCCTGCTTGAACGGGGCCGCGACTTTGTTCTTGACCACCTTGACGCGCACCCGGTTACCGACCGCTTCGGTTCCGTCCTTGAGGGTCTCGATCCGGCGGATGTCCAGACGCTGAGAGGCGTAGAACTTCAGCGCCCGACCGCCGGGCTGGGTCTCGGGCGAGCCGAACATGACCCCGACCTTCTCGCGGATCTGGTTGGTGAACACGCACAGGGTCTGAGCGCGGTTGAGGTTGCCGGCCAGCTTGCGCATGGCCTGGGACATCATCCGGGCTTGGGCACCGACGGTCTGATCGCCCATCTGGCCTTCGAGCTCGGCACGCGGGGTCAGCGCCGCGACCGAGTCGATCGCGACTAGATCGACCGCGCCGGAGCGGATCAGCATGTCCACGATTTCGAGCGCCTGCTCCCCGTAGTCGGGTTGGGACACGAGCAACTCGTCGATGTCGACGCCGATCACCTGGGCGTACAAGGGGTCCATCGCATGCTCGGCATCCACGAACGCGCACACCCCACCGAGCTTCTGCGCTTCGGCGATGAGGTGATAGACGAGCGTCGTCTTACCCGAGGACTCCGGGCCGAAGATCTCGATAATCCGCCCCCGGGGCACACCCCCGATCCCGAGCGCGATGTCAAGCGACAGCGCACCGGTGGGAATCGCATCGCAGTTCACGCGCGCACCCGGGTCACCCATGCGCATGACGGTCCCCTTGCCGAACTGCCGCTCGATCTGGGTCAGGGCGCCCTGGAGCGCCGCCTGACGCTTGGCGTCGGCCTTGGGATCAGACGCGCCAACGTTTGCGCCTTTCTGGTTGTCGCTCATGCTCGCTGCGGCTCCTTGTCTGATGCGCGTTGAACCCAACACGGTAAGACGGCGGGCGGACGGAAGCACAAGCTAGATCCGCCCACCGAAACAGAACAAGGCCTGTTCGTGCCAGAAGTGCGACGAAGCTGTGTCAATCATTCCCGAGGGCGCGGACGGCCCGCTACTGAGGGCAACCCGTACGGCCTGCACCGGGGCGCCGGACGGCCCGCTACTGAGGGGCAACCCGTACGGCCCGCACCGGGGGCGCCGGACGGCCCGGGCTGAGCTCTGGGGGATGCGAGACGCGAAACCGGCCTATATGGCCGGTAGTTGCACGCACCCCGGCAGAGCGGGCCGAAGAGCGGCCGGCTGGAGGTCTGGTACCCGCGCGGCCGGCCTGCCTCCCGCCGCCACGGCTGCGAGAATGCACCGTCAATCAAAAGAAAACGACCTTGGAGAGGCATGTCCACTCTCACCGAATCTTTGAAGAATGAGCACCTGAAGCGGGTCCTGCACGTCACCGGGATCCGCCGGCCTTCGCTGGTGCAGCGCCAGACTCCGCACTACCGGATGCCCAAGCTCCAGGCCAACGGCGGCTACCTGCCGCTCAAGAAGTACGACGGGCCGGAGATCCCCCGGCACGAGTACGAGGATCTGACCTACACCACCTACTCCACCGATGACTCCACCACCTTCGCGCCGATCACGTCGTGCACGGGCGAGCTCGAGCTCAAGGGCTTTGAGGCCTACGGAAAGCCCGACCTCGACGGGGTGTGGACCGAGAACGCCAAGAAGTGCCCGACGGTGGTCAGCTGGGTCGAGTCGATCGGGGCGCGCTTCGGCCGGGTGCAGCTGCTCAAGATGAAGCCCAACACGATGCGCGAGTGCCGCTGGGGGCTGCATCTGGACAACAACAACGCCGCCAACAACCCAGACGAGAACGGCTGGGTGGTCCGGATCTGGCTCGAGCTGACCGATGACGACTCCAGTGCGCTCGTGGTCCGGCGAGACCAGTTCAGCAAGGCATCCGAAGTCAAGATCTCGCTCCCTCGCTACCAGCAGGCGGTGGTCGACTCCGAGTTTCTCTACCACGGTGGCTACCACCATGGCCCGGGCATTCGCTACGCGCTGATCGTCAGTTGCGAGAGCGGACCCGCGCTCGAGAAGTGGATCGACTCACAGCTGCCCTAGCCGGCCCCGGCGAGATCACCACACCGAGGGGTCCCTAGGCGTTGGGAGCCAGCTCGACCGCGGCCTGCTGCTCGTAGCGCGCTCCCTGACCCCCCAGCCGCGAGCGCAGCAGCGAGACGGTCGTTGCCTTGAAGCCGAGCGCCGGCGGAGCGGGATAGGCCGGCGCCGGCGACAGCCGGGCGCCGCGCCGGGCCCGGGCCACCGTGACGTGCGGGAGGTACGGCCGGGACTCGGGCTCATACCAGCCACCCGCAGCCAGGCTCTGCGCCAGGCGCCTCTGGATCACGGCCAGAGCATGATCGCGAGCTTCGAGGGTGACGGCGAGCACGCGGGCACGCCGGGGGCCGAGCAACCGCGGCGCCGCCAAGTTCAGGACGGGTGCAGCCAAGCTCTGGACCGGCCCCGGCGGCGTGGCGATATCACCCTGCGACAATGCGGCCGCGCAGGCTCGGGCAATGGCGCCGACCTCCGGCACCGGCTGGTCACCCAGAAAGCACAGGGTCAGGTGCAGGGCAGCGGGCGCCACCGGCCGCCAGGCCCGGTCATCGCCGATCGCAGATTGCCGCCAGGCGAGCAGGGCGCCCCGAACCGGGCCGGGAAGCTCGAGCGCGACGAACAGTCGTGCCCGTTCGGGCGTCACGCCTCAGAGGACGCAGACCGCGAGCCGGTCCCCGCGCCGCCCGTGTCGCTCTCTCCGAGCAACAGCCGGCGCAGCATGTGCATGGCGACGGTCACCGAGCGGTCACGGACGTCGCTGCGCGACCCCGGCAACCGGGCACGGCGGGTCAGACGGCGTCCGTCGCGGTGCCAAACGGAGATGCAGACCGTTCCGACGGGCTTGTCTTCCGTGCCCCCACCGGGCCCGGCGATGCCCGTGATTCCCACTCCAAGCCGAGCCGTGAAGCGCTCGGCGATGCCCGCCGCCAGGGCCTCGGCGACCTCACTCGAAACCGCGCCCGTGCGCTCGATCAGCGCGGGGTCCACCCCGGCCAGGCTGATCTTGGCCTGGTTTGAGTAGACGACGGCGCCCCCGAGGAAGTAAGCCGAGGAGCCCGCTCTGTCGGTCAGACGGGTCGCCAATCCCCCACCGGTGCAGGACTCGGCGGTGGCGAGCGTCTCGTCGGCCAGCAGGGCCGCGAGCTGCTCGTCGATGGTCGAGCCATCGAGGGAGAACAGCGTGTCGGCGTGTCGGCTGCCGATAAACGCCAGCAGGGCGTCGTAGTCGGACTGGGCGGGCGGCTCGAAGCGAGTGGCGATCTCAATTTCCCCCCGTCGGAGACAGGTGGTGATCTCCAGGGCCTTGAGCGCGAGGCCCGCGTGCTCGGCGGCGCGCAGTGTGTTGGCGATCTCTGACTCCGGGATGCCGAACAGGCGCACGATCTCGCGGCGGTAGGTGGTTGCCCCCGCGATCGCCTGGGCGAACGCCTCCGTGGCCCGGGCCGCCTCCCACATCGGCTGCAGCTCGCGCGGTGGCCCGGGCAGCACGACCACGGTCGGGTGGGTGGGGCCTTCTCCGGCGGGTGTCACGATCAGCCCCGGAGCGGTGCCGACCGGCTCGAGCACAGTGGCCCCAGACGGGATCACCGCCTGCTTGCGGTTGGACCTGCGCACGGCGTCCGCGTCGAGATTGGGCCAGCGCTTCATCATTGGCTCGAGAATCACGTGGATCCGCTGCTCGAGTTTCTCGTCCAGGACCATCTCGCGCTCGCAGAAACGCCCCACGATCTCGGCCGTGAGGTCGTCAGCAGTTGGGCCGAGCCCTCCGCTGGTCAGGATCAGGGCCATCCCAGAATCACGCATGAAGCGCAGCGCAGTCAGGAGATCGTCGGGACGGTCTCCCACGATCTGGATCATCGCCGCGTCAACCCCCACCTCGGTCAGGCGCTCGGATAGCCAGGGTCCGTTGCGATCAGAGATGATCCCGGTCAGCACCTCGGTGCCGGTGATCAGGATGCCAGCCCGTAGCGGTCGCGCCACGCTCATGCGCAGCGCGGTTGCTTGGCTGCCGACAGTCTCCGGGCCGAGCCCGGCACGAGCTCGTAGCCGATCGAGCCCGGGGAGGCCGTGACCGGGAACGCCTTGCCGTTGACTTTCATCGTCACGGCGGCGTTGCCCAGGGTGAGCAGCAGCTTGGGCGCGGTAGTGACCGGGATGGTCTGGCCGACGGTGTAGATGAGGCCCGGAATCAGGACCTTCCCGCTCCCGTTGACCAGGCATACGTAGATCCGTCCGGTGGGCACCAGCTGGAGCTTGACGGTGCGCGCCACCGTGCGCCCGGGGGCCGTGCGGTGGCGACGGGCAGTCCGGTGAGGCGGCTGGATCGCGACCGTGTGAGTCGGCGTCGGGGTGCTCGACGTCGCTGACCTGCCGACCACGTAAAGGGTCGCGACCACGACGGCCAGCACCAGCCCCACGATCAGCCAGGGCGGGATCAGCGGGCCCCGGGACTGGCGTTCGCGCTCGCGGCTGCCCAGTGGGGCGATCGGCCGTAGCTCCTGGTCAGGCGGGCTCTCGTAGCGGCGACGAAAATCGTCGATCAGCTGGCGCGTGTCCAGGCCTAGGAACTCTCCATAGGTGCGCAGGAAGCTCTTGGCGTAGACCTCGCCCGGGAGGAGATCCCACTCCTCGTTCTCGATCGCGCGCAGATACTTGGCACGGATCTTGGTGCTCACCTCGACCTGGTTGATGTCGATCTTGGCGTGCATTCGCGCCTCTCGCAGCTGAGCACCTATCTCCGCCATAGGCGACAGGCTACCGTCGCGACGCCCACGCAAAGTGGCAACCGGCGGGTGATGGCGCTAGCGGTCGTCCGCAGGCTCGAGGGGCGGTGCAGGCAGCGGCGGGGCGGCCTCGGGCACGGCGGCCGGGCGGGCGGGCGGGCCGTTACCGTCGGCTTCCGCGAGGTGCATGAGGATCCGGGGCACATCCGCCTCGGTGATCAGAACCTGTCGCGGCTTGGAACCTTCGTAGCCGGAGATGATCCCGCGGCGCTCGAGCATGTCGATCAGACGCCCGGCGCGGGTATAGCCGAGGCGCAAACGGCGCTGGAGCATCGAGGTCGAGGCTGTCCCCATCTGGGCCACCATTGAGATCGCCTCCTCGAGCAAGGGGTCCTCGTTGGCGCTGAGGGCATCATCGTCTTCGGCGGGAGCCTCCTCGCTGGCCACCTCGGCCAGGAGCTCCTCACGGAACTCAGGCTCGCCCTGCCGGCGCCAGCCTTCGGTCAACTCGAGGATCTCCCCCTCATCGATGTAGGCGCCCTGGATCCGCTGGAGCTTGGAGGAGCCGACGGGCGAGAAGAGCATGTCGCCCTGGCCGAGCAGTGCCTCGGCGCCGCCGGTGTCGAGGATCACGCGGGAGTCGGTCTGGCTGGAGACCGCGAAGGCGATCCGCGAAGGGACGTTGGCCTTGATCATGCCCGTGATCACGTCCACACGCGGCGACTGAGTAGCCAGCACGAGGTGAATCCCGACCGCCCGAGCCTTCTGGGCCAGGCGGATGATCGAGTCCTCCACGTCGGCGGGGGCGACCATCATCAGGTCCGCGAGCTCGTCGATCACGCACAGGATGTAGGGCAGCGCCGGCTCGTCGCGCTTGGCCCGGGCACGGTTGAGCTCGGGCAGGCTGCGGGTCCGAGCCAGCGACATGATCGAGTAGCGCTGCTCCATCTCCTTGACCAGGTTTTGGAGGGCGTTGGCGGCCATTCGGGGGCTCGTGATGACCGGCGTCAGCAGGTGCGGGATCGAGTCGTAATGATTGAGCTCCACCTGCTTGGGATCGACCAGCACCAGGCGTACCTCGTGGGGCGTGGCCCGCAACAGGATGCTCGAGAGCATGGCGTTGACACATGCCGACTTGCCGGCTCCCGTGGTGCCCGCGACGAGCAGATGCGGCATCTTGGCCAAGTCGGCGCCGATCGCGCGCCCGGAGATGTCCTTGCCCAGCCAGACGGTCAGGGGAGACCAGTCCGGCGGCGCGCTCTGGAACACGTCACCGAGATGGACGATCTTGCGCAGAGCGTTGGGCACCTCGACTCCGACTGCGTGCTTGCCCGGGATCGGCGCCAGGATGCGGATGTCGGTCGCCGCCAGCGCGTAGGCGAGGTCGTCCTTGAGCTGGGCCACCTTGGCCACCTTTATCCCCGGAGCCAGGCGCATCTCGTAGCGGGTTATGTGCGGGCCTGTGACCCTGCCGATGACCTTGGCTTCGATCCCGAAGTGCCCGAGGGTCTCGAGCAGCGTGCGGGCCACCTGCTCCTGGCCGGCGGTGTCGGGCTTGGCCGCCTCCCCGGTCGATCGGATCAGGAAGCGCGGACCCGGCACGCACCACTCGAAGTCGGGATCGTCGGTGATCGAGGCGCGGTAGCGACCTTGGGGCGTGAGGTCCTCGGCTGAGACCTCGAAGCCGGGACCGGCAGGGGTTGCCTCGTCTCTCGACCGTGGCTCGGGTTCGACCGGGGATCCCCCGGGCGCGGAGCCGAGATCCAGCGGCTCGAGCGGCAGCTCGTCGACCGGGTCGTCCTCGAAGGCGATCGCAGGCGCCTCGACATGGGTGGCGCCGATCACCAGCTCAGAGGTGTCCGCCTCAGGCGGCAGCAAGCCCTCGGCTGGGTACCCTGTGCCGGTTGCGGTCGCCTGGGCGGCGGCGGTGGCTGGACGGCGCGCGACGGTGGCCCTGAGGTCGTGCGTGGAACGACGCAGGGCGCGACTGGTCTCGGCCATGCCCGTCCCGGTGAAGCGCAGCACCCCGGCCAGGGTGGCGCCACTGACCAGGATCAAGCCGGCGATGAACAGGAAGACGGCGAGGATGTGAGCGCCCACGGTCGAGAACAGGTGCGAAACCGCCCACAGCTCGGCCTGGCCGATGACGCCCCCGCGGCTCTCAAAGGCCGCCGGATGCCAGAACCGGTGAGCTGGGACCGGTCCTGGGCCGAGACCCAGCGTTCCGGCCGCCAGAGCCAGCGTCAGCGCCGCCACCAGGCACATGGTTCCCGTCCGCAGCGGCCGGGCCGGGGGCCGCAGCTCGCGGATCAGGATCAGGCCACCGGCCGTGACCAGGACGGCCGGGAGCCCGTACCCCAGGGCGCCGAACACGAGCCGGCTGGCGCGTACCGCCCCGTCTCCCAGCGTCCCCCCCGCCCAGTGGGCGTAGGCCACGCCGCCGAGGAAGAGGCCGACGGCGATCAGCGCCAGGCCCAGGATGTCGAAGTGGTGAGCCTCGGGAGCGAACGTCGGGAGGTCAGGCCGAGTGGACAGCAGTGAGCGCTGCGCGCGCTTGGGCGGCGCTTTGCGTGGGCTGGGCTTGCGCCTGGTCGGCTTGCGCTTCTGGCGGGTGGCGGCCATCTCCAATTTCGGGCTTCGACCTCTGCCACCCAGATCCTCCCGAAACGGGCCGACGCCGGCGCCGTCGCGAGCCTTACCATCCTCCTCACGATGCCCGACTTTGAGCGTCCCCCCCGCGTGCTGGTTGTCGAGGACGACGACGCGATTGCTCAGGTGTTGATGCGCTCGCTGCGCATGGAGGGTTACGAGGTGCGCGTGGCCGAGGACGGCACGATCGCGCTCGAGCAGGCGCATGCCTTTCTTCCCGACCTGGTGGTGCTCGACCTGGGCCTGCCCGGGATCGACGGGATCGAGGTGGCCAAGGAGCTGCGCCGTCAATCCGACGATGTCCCGATCCTCGTCCTCACCGCCCGCGACGCCGTCGAGTCTCGCGTCGAGGGGCTCGACGCCGGCGCCGACGACTACCTCGTCAAGCCGTTTGAGCGTCAGGAGCTGCTCGCTCGGCTGCGCGCCCTGCTGCGCCGCCGTCCCCCCCGCGGGCAGGCCAATCTGGCCGTGGGCGACCTGCGCCTTAACCCGGATACCCACGAGGTTGCGCGGGGCGATCGTGCGGTTGATTTAACTCAGCGCGAATTCGAGCTGCTGGAATATCTGATGCGCAATGAGCGCATCGTAATCTCGCGCCAGCGACTGCTGGACGAGGTCTGGGGTTACGACCCCTTTTCGATGACGAACACGATCGAAGTGTTCGTCTCCAACCTACGGAGGAAGCTGGAAGCCGATGGCGAGCCTCGGCTCTTACATACGATCCGCGGCGCGGGCTACGTTCTCCGCGTATAGGTCGGTTCCGATCCGCTGGCGCCTGGCGGGTGGCTCCGCGGCGCTGACGTTCGTGATCCTGGCCGGCTTTGCCGCGATCGTCGGCACGCTCACCAACCGCCAGGTCCGCTCTCAGTTCTCGTCTCAGCAGACCGCCACGGTCGACCGTCTGGCCAGCCAGCTCAACCACAAGCTGGCGTTCAACCGCACCGGGCAACTGGAGTGCAACAAGACCAAGGTCCACCTGAACGACTTCGCTAACGTCGAGAACGCGCAGATCCGGATCTTCGACGCCGCCGACGGACAGCTGCTGTGCACGCAGAACAACATCCGCGGGACCAGCTCACCGCTCAAGCCCCAGTACTTCGGCACGGCGCCCGAGAAGACCAGCGGCACGCTCACTGCCAACGGCTACCGGGTGGTGGTGCGCGAACTCCAGGTCAAGCCCACGGGTCAGGCGGTGCTGCTCTACGCCCTTCCCCTTTCCGATCTCGACCACACGATCGCCGACGTCCAGATCTTCCTGCTCCTCGGGGTCCTGGGGGGAACGGTGGCAGCCCTGATTGCCGGCTTGTTCGTCTCAGCGCGAGCGATGCGGCCGATCGTCGAGCTCACCCTTGCCGCCGGTGAGATCGGGCGCACGCGTGACGCCACCGGCCGCATCCCCCACCCCGAGGCCGAGGACGAGATCGCCGAGCTGGCCCGGACCCTGGAGGGAATGCTCGGGGCCCTGGACTCGGCTCGCAATGACACCCAGGGGATGCTCGATCGTCAGCGGGAATTTGTTGCCGATGCGTCCCATGAGCTCAGGACGCCCCTCACCAGCGTCCTCGCCAACCTCGAGCTGCTGACCGAGGAGCTACACGGTGAGCAGGCAGAGACCGCCGAGGCGGCGCTGCGTTCGACGCGGCGCATGCGCCGGCTGGTCGGTGACCTGCTCCTGCTCGCCCGGGCCGACGCGCGCCGCGTGCCGCGCCAGCGCCCGACCGACCTGGCCGAGGTGCTGGTCGAGGCGGCCGGCGAGCTCGGTCCGATGGCTGAGCGCCACGAGCTCTCGATCAGTCCCGGGCCGGCCGTGGTCACCGGGGTTCGCGATGAGCTTCACCGCCTGGTCCTCAACCTGCTCGAGAACGCGGTCCGTCACACGCCACCCGGGACCCAGATCCGCGCCACCACTTACGTGGAGGGCAGCGACGCGGTGCTGACCGTCGAGGACGAGGGACCGGGCATCGCACCGGCGCTCGAGCAACGAGTGTTCGAGCGCTTTGTCCGCGGCGGCCGTGACGGTGGTCGCGGCTCAGGCCTGGGCCTGGCCATCGTGCGCGCGGTCGCGCAATCCCACGGCGGCAGCGTCGTGCTCGAGCGCGCGGCCCCGGACCATGGGACGCGGTTCGTGATCAGGATCCCGGCCGAGGGAATCGACGCCGCGGAGGTCGCGCCGGCGGTCGATCAAACCTCGACCACGACCGGCAGGACCATCGGCCGGCGACGCAGCCGCTCATAGACGAACGTCGCCAGGTCGTCGTGGAGCTCCTGCTGGATGAGGTCGATCTCGCGCACCTTCTCGTCGGCAGAGCGGGCAAGCGATCGCTCGATCTCCTTCCGGATCTCTTCCACCAGCTCGTCGGCCTGTTCGACAAACGGGACGCCGCGGAAGATTACCTCCGGGGCCACCACGGATTCGCCGGTCTGCTCTGAAACCGTGGCCACGACGATGAAGATGCCGTCGGCGGAGAGCATCCGCCGGTCGCGCAGGGCCACGTCGGCCGGATCGCCGATGTCCACTCCGTCTACGAAGATCATGCCCGCCTGCTCGAGCGGGCCGAAGCGTGCCCCTGAGCCGTCGATCTCCAGCGGCAGACCGTTCTCGCCCCGGAAAACAGCGTCCGGATGGATTCCGACCGCGTCGGCGAGGTCGGAATGGAGCTGAATGCGCTTGTGATCTCCGTGTACTGGCAGCACGTAGCGGGGCCGAACGAGATTGAGCATCAGCTTGACCTCCTCGGCGTAGCCGTGGCCCGAGGCATGGATCGGCGCCTCCCGGGGGGTGATGACGCTGCAGCCGATGTGGTAGAGGCGGTCGACGGTCTCGTTGACGGCTCGCTCGTTGCCCGGAATCGGGGTGGCCGAGAAGACGACCGTGTCGCCGCCGCGCAGCGTGATCTGGCGATGATCGTTGTAGGCCATGCGACGCAGGGCGGACAGCGGCTCCCCCTGGGACCCAGTCGAGATCACCACGACCTTGTGGTCGGGCCAATCCTCGACTTCGTGGGGGGCGATGAGCATCCCCTCGGGTACGTCGATGTGCCCCAGGGTGCGGCCGATGTTGACGTTCTTGCGCATCGAGCGGCCCACCAGCGCAACCTTGCGGCCCATGGCTCCGGCGGCATCGACCACCTGCTGCACGCGATGGATGTTGGAGGCAAAGCTGGTGACGATGATCCGGCCGTCGGCGCGAGCAAACACCTCCTCCAGATGGGGGCCGACCTCGCGCTCGGAGGGCGAGAAACCCGGCCGGTCGACGTTGGTGGAGTCGCCGCACAGCAACAGCACCCCTTCCGAGCCCAGCTCGGCCAGCCTCGCCATGTCGGCCGGAGGGCCGTCCACCGGGGTCTGATCGAACTTGTAATCGCCCGTGAGCAGGATGGTGCCGAGCTCGGTCCGCAACGCCACGGCGCACGAGTCGGGGATCGAGTGGGTCATGTGGATCAGCTCGAGCCCGAAGGGTCCAAGCTCCACCTCCTCGCCGGTGGCCAGGTCCTCGAGTGCCACCTCGCGCAGCTTGTGCTCGTCGAGCTTGGAGCGGGCCATGGCGATGGTCAGAGGGCCGCCGTATACGGTCGGGGCCCGGTCGGCGCCGAGCTCGCGCAGGACCCAGGGCAGCGCCCCGAGGTGGTCCTCATGCCCGTGCGTGATCACGATCGCCTCGATGTCCTGCACGCGCTCGCGGAGGTAGGCGAAATCGGGCAGCACGAGGTCGATCCCGAGCATGTCGGTGGTCGGAAAGCGCAGGCCGGTATCGACGACGACGATCCGGTCGCCATACTCGACCACGGTCATGTTCTTGCCGATCTCGCCCAGACCGCCGAGCGGCAGGACGCGTAACTTGTCGCTCACGCTGCTGTGACCCGCGTCATCCAGCGGCCACGGTGAGCAGTCCGTGGCGCTCCAGCAGCCCGCGCACGACCGCCAGCTCGTCGGCATCGAGCTCCACGTACGGAAGCCGGGGCGCGCCTACCGGCAAGCCAATCATCGCCAGCCCGGCCTTGAGGCCGCAGGCGGCCGGCGCGACGGCGAGATCTCGGTAGACATCCTGGAGGCTCGCGTGTATCTCGCGACGGTGCTCGGGCTCATCGACCATGCGGCGCATCTCGGGACCGAACAGGTGGCTGCCGGTGAGGATCCCGCCCGGCTCACCGAGGTCGAGCACGTCGGCGAGCATGTCATCGTTGCCGGCGTAGATCATCATCCCGTCGATCGGCGCCAGGTTGTCCGGATTGGCCTGCTTGACTCCGACGATGTGATCGAGCTGTCCCAGCTCGGCGAGCAGGTCATTGGGCAGGTCAGCCCCGGTGCGCTGGGGGATGTTGTAGAGCAGAATGGGCAACTCGGTGGCGCGCACGATTTCGCGATAGTGGGCCACCACTCCGCGCCGGCTGGGCCGGTTGTAATAGGGGTTGACCGAGAGCAGCCCGTCGGGGCCGATCTCGCTTGCACGCTCGGTCAAGCGCACGGCATGGCGCGTATCGTTGGAGCCAACGCCGGCGATGACCTTGGCGCGGCCACGCATTTCGCGTACCGCCAGCGCGACCATGCCCAGATGCTCCTCGTCGTCCAGCGTTGCCGCCTCCCCGGTGGTCCCGCAGATGACCAAGCCGTCAGAGCCGTGCTCGACCAGGTGGTTCATCAGGGTCACCGCTGCCTCCTCATCGACGCGGCCGCGCTCGTCAAAAGGCGTCACCATCGCGGTGAGGACGGACCCAAAGTTCTCTCCCATCAAGCCCATTATCGCAGGCTTGCAGGCGTCACCCGGTCTCAGAGCTCTCGCTCGTACATGCGCCAGCGTTTGACGATTCTCGCCCCCATCGCCTCCAGGCCCCGGTTCATGGCCGTGTTGACCTCCAGGATGAAGCTCGCCTCGCCGCGCGACTGACGGGTCTTGGCGGCCATGGCGAAGTGCTCTAGGTAGAGACTGGCGGCGACCCCGGTGTGCTGGTACTCGGGCAGCACCCCAAGGAAGCCGATGCGCACTCGGTCGATGATCCGGGCCCGGGTGAGGTAGTACCACCAGCCGAAGGGCAAAAGCCGGCCGCCCATCTTCTGATAGACCTGGTTGATGTCGGGGATCGTGATCGCCAGCGCGATCGTCTTGCCGTCCTGCTCAGCGATCATGTACCAGTCTTTGGCGAAGACCAGCTGCATATCGATCGCGTAGGCGTCGAGGTCGGCCTTGGAGTAGGGCGTAAAGCCCCAGTTCCCCGACCATGCGGCGTTATAGACGGCGGCGAACTCGTCCATCTCGCTACGCAGATGCCGGCGCGACATCTTGCGGATCGTGATCCCGTATTTGGAGGCGGCCCGCTCGGCGATCTTGGGCAGGATCGGGTTCATCCGCTCCCGATCAGAGATCTCCAGCCCCCAGCCGTAGAGGTCCATGGCCTTGGCGAGACCCGCGGCCTCGCAGCGGGCGGCGTAGTAAGGCGGGTTCCAGGCCTCGCGGATCAGCGGCTCGTGCTCGAAGCCCTCGAACAGGATGCCGGCCTCGTCGTTGAGGGCAAAGCTCATCGGGCCGACCATCCGATCACATCCCTGGCCGCGACACCACCTTTCCGCTGCGGCCAGCAGCGCGTCGGCCACCTCCTGGTCGTCCTCGAGCTCGAGGAAGCCGAACATGCCCCAGCGCGCGTCGTGGTAGCCGTTGTAGCCGTCATCGACCTGGGCGGTGATCCGCCCCACCACGCGACCGTCCCGCCGGGCCAGGAAGTACTCCGCACGGCCGTGGGTGAAGAACGGGTTGAGCTTACGGGTCAGGAACTGGTAGCGCTCGAGCTTGAGCGGCGGAACCCAGGGCGTCCCGGCGTGCAGACGAAAGGGCAGGTCAACGAACTCCCGCAGGTCCGAGAGGCCCTTGACGATGGTGACCTCGGTCGACATTCGGCGCAACCGTAGCGGAGGGGGCGCACCTTGGACCACCGGCAACCGGCTCGAGCTCCGGGCCCCTACGCGGTCTTGAGGTCGGGGGCGTTGCGTTCACCCTGCCCGCGGATGCGCGGGCCGTGGTAGGGACCGGGCTTGGCCCGGGGCTTTCCGCCCGGGAAGGCCAGGCGCAGGATCGTGCGCTGGACCATCCCCAGCTGCTGGGCGAAGGGGCCGGTGTTGTACGGGAGCTCGTAGCGCTCGCAGATCTCGCGCACCTTGGGGGCGATCTCGCCGTAGCGCGTGCTGGGCATGTCCGGGTACAGGTGGTGCTCAACCTGGTAGCCGAGGTTGCCGCTGATCACGTGGAACATGGGGCCGCCGTCGATGTTGGCCGCTCCCAGCAGCTGGCGCACGTACCAGGCGCCCTTGCTCTCGTCGGCGGTCTCCTCCTGGGTGAAGGTGTAGGTCTGATCGGGGAAGTGGCCGCAGAAGATGATCGCGTAGGACCAGACGTTGCGGATCAGGTTGGCCGCCACGTCTGCGGTCAACGTGCGTTTGAACGGCTCCCGAAACGAGCGCCGGGCGACGAGCTGGGCCAGGAGAGAATCCGACGGCCCCGCCCCCACCGGCGTCTTGCCGCTGGCCTTACGTGCCAGCCGCCGCGCCTTGCGGGAGAGGCCCTGGGCACGGCTCTCATCGTGGGCCTTAGCCGCGAGCACCCCGGCCTCGATTGCGACCATCACCGCACCGCTGATCAGCGGCCAGGCGATGTAGTCCTTGACGATCTGCGTCCGCGCCTTACCGGCGATCCCCTTGAGCTCCTTGCGCACCTGCTGCTGGCTCTTCTCGCCGGAACGTATGGCGTCGAAGTCGAGGTCGTGCATCGCGACGCCCCATTCGAACAGGCTGGCCAGGATCAGGTTGTACAACGGCTGCAGCAGATAGAACGGATACCACTTCTGCTCGGGGTCGATCCGCATGATCTCGTAGCCGAGGTCACGGTCCTTGCCGCGGATGTTGGTGTAAGTGTGGTGGATGAAGTTATGGGAATGGCGCCAGGCTTCGGCCGTCGAGGCGGTATCCCAGTCCCAGCTCTTGGAGTTGATGACCGGGTCGTTCATCCAGTCCCACTGCCCGTGCATGACGTTGTGGCCGATCTCCATGTTCTCAAGGATCTTGGCGAGCCCGAGCGTGGCGGCGCCGACCAGCCACGGCGCTCGCCAGCGCGAGGCGATCAGCTCAGCGCGCCCGAACAGAGCCAGCCGTCGCTGGAAGGCGATCATCGAGCGGATGTAGCGCGCGTCGCGATCTCCGAGGTCGGCCTTGACCTGCTCGTGCAGCTCATCGAATTCCTTGCCGATGGCCTCGATCTGCTCCGGGGTCAGCCGGTGCAGTGGGTTCTCGGATGTGTCGACCGCCGGCGTCTCTGAGGGGCCGTGGCCGTTCTGTACGGCGGTTGTCATGCGTTCTCCTCGGTGTCGCAGGTCAAAGTTCGATCTCGATCGGTCCCTCGGGGGCGTGAATACAGGTACGGATGACCTCGCCCTCCTCGCCATGCACCTTGCCGGTGCGCAGGTCGCGCACCCGCCCGGTGCGAAGCTCGCCCACGCAGGTGTGACAGATGCCCTCGCGGCAGCCATAGGGCAGATCCAGGCCCGCCTCTTCACCGGCGACCAGGATCGGGACGCTTCCGTCAGACTCGGCTTCGGTGTCGGAGACCAAGAACTTGATGCTTCCTCCCTCGCCCTCGTCGCCGTCGCCCAGGCCGAGCTTGGGCTGAAAGCGCTCCATGTGCAAATGGTCCTCGAGGCCCGCGGCCTTGAAGTGCTCACCGAAGGCGTCCAGCATGTCGGTCGGGCCGGAGATGTAGGTCTCACGCTCGCGCCAGTCGGGGCAGAGCTCGCCGAGGTCGGCGGGACCCATGCGGCCCGCTTCGGCGGTGAGCTGCTCGTGCAGGACGAACTTCGGGTGGCGCTGGGCCAGCTCGCGCAGTTCGTCCCCGAAGATCACCTCGTCGGCCTTGCGGGCCGAATGCAGGAGCACGGCGTCATCGAGCTCGCCGGAACGATCGAGGTGGCGGATCATGCTCATGATCGGAGTGATGCCGCTGCCGGCGCTGATGAACAGCAGCCGCTCGGGTAGCCGTTCGGGGAGCAGGAACTCGCCCTCCACCCCGCCCAGCGACACGATCGTCCCCGGGCGGCCACGCCGCACCAGGTAGGGAGACACCTTTCCCTCGTCGACGTTCTTGACGGTAATGCTGATGAGACCGTCGGGACGGGCGGGATCTGAGGTCAGCGAATAAGCGCGCCAATGCCGGACGCCCTCAATGTCAAGGCCGATGCGCAGATACTGGCCGGCCTCGTGCCCACCCCAGCGGTAGCCGGGCTTGATCAGCACGGTGGCGGCATCGGGTGTCTCGGCCTCGATCCGCTCGACCCGTCCGCGCAGCTCGCGCGTGGACCACAGCGGGTTGATCAGTTCCAGGTAGTCGTCCGGGAGCAGGGGCGAGCTCAGGGCGGCGAGCACGCGCAGAACGCGCCGCTGGACGGGGTGAACGTTGGGCCTGGCTCCTCTCTCCGGCATATTCTTTCTACTGAGAAGTAATATCCGCTTCGGTACAGTTCTACACGATTTGAGTTCGCAAGGGGCACAAGCCTCGGACGCGCCGGGTTCCCGGGCCGCTCGCCGGGCCGGGACACGCGGTGTCCCGCGGTCCGTGCGCGAGCCGTTGATCCTCGAGTTCGCCGGTCAGGTGTTCGCATCCGACGGCTACGAACGCGCCTCGATGGACCGTATCGCCGAGCTGGCCGGTCTCTCCAAGCCGATGCTCTACGCCTACTTCGGCTCCAAGGAGGGCCTCTACTCGGCCTACATCCAGCTGACGGGAGGCGAACTCGTGCAGCGCTTGGCCCGAACCGATCGCGCACAGGGTCCTCGCGGGGCCCGGCTGCGTGAGCCGATCTCCGAGTTTTTGTCCTTCGTCTCAGAGCACCGCGACGGGTGGAAGGTGCTGTTCGGAGAGGTCACCGCCAGCCGTCCACTGGTCACGCTCGTCGCCCAGCTGCGTGCCCAGATCGTCGATGAGGTGCGCCGGATGCTCGAGGCAGGCACCGGCTCCTGGCCGGCGCTGGCGCCACCCGCCTCCGACGGCGTGGCCCACGCGATCGTGGGCGCCGGCGAATCGCTGGCCAACTGGTGGCTCGATCATCCCGCCGTCAGCCGCGAGGACGTCACCGACTGGTACGTGGGACTGACCCAAGCGGCGATCACCTCGGCCCGCCGAGCTCGCTAGAGCAGCGCCTCGAGTCCGACCACGGGCGAGTCCTCGAGTCCGCCGACCCGGCGCACAGCCAGCAGCACCCCGGGCATGAACGACTCGCGGTCGATCGAGTCATGGCGGATGGTCAACGTCTGGCCAAGGTCACCGAGGATCACCTCCTGATGAGCAACCAGGCCAGGGAGCCGGACCGAGTGCACGGGGACGTGGTAACCCTCCTCCCCGCGAGCCTCCGCCATCAGGGTGGCGGTGCGGGCGGCGGTGCCGCTGGGTTTATCGAGCTTGCCGTCGTGATGGCGCTCGATGATCTCGGCGGCACGCATGTGGCGGGCCGCCTCGGCGGCGAAACGCATCATCAGCACCGCGCCGATCGCGAAGTTCGGGGCCACGAACACGTTGGCGCGGGCGTCACGGAAGGTTTCGAGCTCGGCAGCGGAAAAGCCGGTCGTCCCGATCACCACGTGTACGCCGGCCGCGACCGCCTGGCGCGCGTTGGGCAGGGCGCTGGCGGGAACGGTGAAGTCAACCAGCACCTGGGGTTCAGCGTTCAGCGCCTGTTCGAGGGACATCCCCAGAGCCGGGTCGGCTCGCGCCACTAGCTCCATGTCGGACGCACCCGAGACAGCCCTGCATACGGTCTCCCCCATGCGGCCGGCGGCACCGGCCACCGCCACGCGGATCATGAGGCGCTCGGCGTCGCCTCTGGCGACACGACCGCCAAGGCGTCGTCGAAGCGGAGCTGGTCGGGGCCGATCCCGGCCGCCGAGAGTCGTTCGGGCGCCCACAGCTCGCGGCTGAGGTCGATCAAATCCTGGTGAGAGACGGCTTCGATGCGCTCGATCGCCTCGTCGATCGGCATCAGCTCGACTCCAGCCAGGACCTCGGACCCGAGCCGGTTCATCCTCGCCCCCGTCGACTCCAGCGCGAGGACCACGCGGCCCTTGAGGTTCTCCTTGGCCCGCTGGAGCTCGGCCGCGGTCGCCGGCTCCTCGACACAGCGCGCGAGTTCGGTGCCCACCACGGCCAGGGCGGCTTTCAGGTTTTCCCCCCGGGTGCCAACGTAGAGGCCGACCTGCCCGGTGTCGTGGTAGGTGCTGGCAAACGAGTAAACCGCGTACGCCAGGCCGCGTTGCTCGCGCACCTCCTGAAAGAGGCGAGACGACGAGGTGCCCCCGAAGACGGTGTCGAGTACGCGGAGGGCAAAGCGGCGGTCGTCGTGGCGCGAGATCCCGGGCCCCCCTAGGCAGACATGGAACTGCTCGGTGTCCTTGCGCTCGAAGTTGCGCTGGGCGCCGGGGGGAAAGGCAGCGGCTCGGCCGTCGCCGGTGAGCCGGCGGGCGGGACTAAGACCGCTCCTGGGACTCGGTCGGCCGCCAGGCGGACGAACTCGTCGTGATCGACCGCGCCGGCAGCGGCGATGACAATGTTGGCCGGCGTGTAGCGCGCGGCGTGAAAGGCGGCGATGTCGGCGGCCGGGGTCCGCGACACGACGTCGGCGGTGCCGATGATCGCCCGTCCCAGCGGATCATCGCCAAAGGTCGCCTCGCCGAGCAGGTCAAAGACCTTCTCCTGCGGGTCGTCCTCGTACATGGCGATCTCCTCGAGGATCACCTCACGCTCGGAATCGAGATCGGTGAGGGTAGGCCGGAAGACCATGTCGGCCATCACGTCAAGGGCGTCGGTTAGGTGCTCGTCGATCACCCGTGCGAAGACCGAAGTGGTCTCCTTGCCGGTGCCGGCGTTGAGCTCGGCTCCCATGCCGTCGAAGATCTGGTCGATCTCCAGCGAGCCGTACTTGGCAGTGCCCTTGAACAGCAGGTGTTCGAGCAGATGAGACAAGCCCGCCTGGGAGGCGGCCTCGTGGCGAGAGCCGGTCCCGACCCAGAAGCCGAGCGACACGGATCGGACGGAGGGCATGGCCTCCGTCACGACCCGGACGCCCGACTCGAGCGTCGTCAAGCGGTGCTCTTCGCGCACTGAGCGCTGCTCAGCGCTTAACTGCGCTCAGGGTCGCGATCGCGAACGCGCCCGCGGTCACGATCCCCGCCCCGGCCACGATCACGGTCACGCGGACCACGGTCGCGGTCACGCGGCGGCCGGTCACGGCCTCCTCGTGAAGAGGCGCCGCCGTTCTCGGCCGCGGCGATCGCCTGCAGCTCTTCGGGAGTCTTGCCCTGGATCTCGGGATCCTCGGCCAGCCGCAGGCCGATCCGACCCCGCTCGCGATCCACCTCGACCACCTTGACGGCGATCTCGTCACCCTTGTTGAGCACCTCTTCGACGGTGTCGATGCGGCGCCCGGGGGCGACATTGGAGATGTGCAGGAGACCATCGGTACCCTTGGCCAGCTCGACGAAAGCGCCGAAGGTGGTCGTCTTGACGATCTTGCCGGTGAACTCGTCACCGACCTCGACCTCCTTGGTCATCGAGCGGATCCGGTCCACGAGCGCGTCGCCGAGCTCGCGGTTGGACGCGTAGACGAGCACCTGGCCCTCGTCGTTGACGTCGATCTGGGACTCGAACTCCTCCTGCAGTGCGCGGATGGTCTCGCCGCCCTTGCCGATCAGCAGCCCGATCTTCTCGGGGTCGATCTTGACCGAGGAGATGCCCGGCGCGTAGCGCGACAGCTCGCTGCGCGGCGAGCCGATGACTTTGTTCATCTCGCCGAGGATGAACTCCCGGGCGACTTTGGCCTGCGCGAGGGCATCGCGCATGATCTCGAACGTGACGCCGGTGATCTTGATGTCCATCTGCAGCGCGGTGATGCCGTCCGAGGTCCCGGCGACCTTGAAGTCCATGTCACCGAGATGATCCTCGACGCCCGCGATGTCGGTGAGGATGATGTAATCGTCCCCCTCCTTGATCAGGCCCATCGCGATACCCGCCACGGGGCGTTTGATCGGCACGCCGGCGTCCATCAGCGAAAGCGTCGAACCACACACCGAGGCCATCGACGAGGAGCCGTTGGACTCGAGGATGTCCGAGACGACACGGATCGTGTATGGGAACTCCTCCTGCGACGGGATCATCGGCACCAGGGCCCGCTCGGCGAGGGCACCGTGTCCGATGTCGCGGCGCTTGGGACCCCGCATGAAGCCCGCCTCCCCGACCGAGAAGGGCGGGAAGTTGTAGTGGTGGAAGTAGCGCTTGGTCGTCTCCAGACCCAGTGTGTCCAGACGCATCTCCTCGCGCGTCGTGCCCAGGGCGGCGACGCTGAAGGCCTGGGTCTGACCGCGGGTGAAGAGCGCCGAGCCGTGCGTCCGGGGGGCCACCTCGACCTCGATCGAGATCGGCCGGATCTCATCGGAGCTACGGCCGTCGGGACGCTTCTTCTGGATCGCGATCCGCTCGCGGATCATCGACTTCTCGAGCTTGTCGAAAGCCCGCTGGGCGTTACTCCGGTACTCGGCGAAAGTCTCGGAATCGGGGTCACCCGAATAGCGCTCGAGGATCTGCTCCTCGACTGCCTTAGTCGCCTCCTGGCGCTCGAGCTTGTCCTCGACCTGGGTCGCGGTCTCGAGCGCGGCACCGTGTGAGGCCTGGATCTGGGCGTAGAGGTCGTCGCTGACAACGGGCGCCTGCACCTCGAGCTTGGTCTTACCGACCTGAGCAGCCAATTCGCGCTGGGCGGCACACAGCTTCTTGATGTTGTCGTGGGCGATGTCGAGAGCGTCGAGGATCTCGGCCTCGGGGATCTCGTTGGCGCCCGCCTCGACCATCAGAATGGCGTCTTCGGTACCGGCCACGATCAGGTCGAGGTCGGCCCCGTCGAACAGCGCCTCCTCGTCGGGGTTGACGACGAAGTTGCCATCGATCTTGCCGATCCGCACCGCCCCCACGGGGCTCGGGAAGGGCACGTCGGAGACCATCAGCGCCGCACTGGCGCCATTCATGGCCAGCATGTCGTAGGGGTGAACGTGATCGACTGACATCGGCAGCGCCACCAGCTGGGTCTCATAGCGCCAGCCCTTGGGGAACAGCGGCCGGATCGGCCGGTCGATGAGGCGAGCGGTCAGCGTCGCCTTCTCCCCCGCGCGACCCTCGCGCTTGAAGAATGAGCCGGGGATCTTCCCGGCGGCGTACATGCGCTCCTCCACGTCAACGGTGAGGGGCAGGAAATCGACTTCGCGGAGATTTCCGCGCGTCGCGGTGCACAGGACCATGGTGTCGCCCGAGCGGACGACTACGGCGCCGGAGGCTTGCTTAGCCAACTTGCCGGTCTCGAATGAGATCTCGTTGCCCTCGATCTCGACGGAGACGCGCTTGACGGCGTCAGACATATATTCAATTCCCTTCTTCCTCCGCCCTTCGGTCGGCGGAGTCTCTTCGATTCGTCTTTTCGTTCCGAACCCACGGGATGCTAGCGGGTGGGTGGGCGGATGCTGGCTAGGCGGCCGGCCGCGGGCGGTTTCGGGTTGGTTCACAAAAACGTAAACGGACCGCGCGGTCCACTTGTGTTACGGTAAGCGGACCACCTGGTCCAGTTTATCGTCTTCCAAAGGAGCACTGTGAGCGCGATTACCATCCCCAAACGTGCAGAATCGGCGGCCGGACGGGGCGCCAGCAACCCTTGGCTCGTTCTCGTCATCGCCTGCCTGGCCCAGTTCATGGTCGTGCTGGACGCCACCGTCGTCAACATCGCTCTGCCCTCGGTTCAGCGCGGCCTGCACTTCTCCGTCGCCAATCTGCAGTGGGTGGTAAATGGCTACACGCTCATCTTCGGCGGCTTCCTGCTGCTAGGCGGCCGTGCGGCTGACCTGCTGGGCCGCAGGCGGCTGTTCGTGGCCGGGGTGATCCTGTTCTCGGCCGCCTCGCTGCTCAACGGGGTCGCCCAGTCATCCGGAATGCTGATCGTCGGCCGTGGCCTGCAGGGCCTCGGCGGCGCACTGGTCTCCCCCGCCGCCCTCTCGATCGTGACGACCACGTTCAGCGACGGCGAGCAGCGCACGAAGGCGCTCGGCGTGTGGAGCGCGATCGCCGCCGGCGGGGCGGCCGTTGGCCTGCTGGTCGGTGGCGTCCTCACCGACATCGCCAATTGGCGCTGGGTGTTCTTCGTCAATGTCCCGGTGGGCATCGCCACCGTGGCGCTGGCGCTGCGGTACGTGGCCGAGTCTCGCGCCGAGGTGGAGCATCGCTCCTATGACGCCGCCGGGGCGTTCACGGTGACCGCCGGACTGGTGGTGCTGGTGTACGCGATCGTCAAGGCGCAGTCCTATGGCTGGGGTTCGGCCAAGACCCTGGGCGTGGGCGCAATCGCCCTGGCTCTCCTGGCCGCCTTCCTGGTCATCGAGAGCCGCAGCAAGGCACCGCTCATGCGGCTGAGCATCTTCCGGATCCGGACCTTGGCAGTGGCCGACACCGCGCTTCTGCTGGTGGCCTCGGCGATGTTCGGGATGTTCTTCTTCGCCTCCCTGTACGTGCAGGAGATCCTTGGCTACAGCCCACTGCGGGCCGGTCTCGCCTTCCTGCCGGTCAGTGCCGGGATCATGGTCGGAGCGGGCCTCTCCCAGCAGCTCATCAAGCGCCTCGGTGTTCGCCGGGTCTCGATCATCGGGATCACCCTCGCCACCGCGGGAATGCTCTATCTAACCCAGCTGCCCGTCCACGGCAGATACGCCGGTGACCTGCTCGTAGGGTTGCTACCGATGAGTATCGGTATGGGACTCACGTTCGTACCCATCACCTTGCTGGGGACCAGCGGGGTCAAGGGCGAGGACTCGGGCCTGGCCTCGGGCCTTTTCAACACCGCTCAGCAGGTCGGCGGTTCGCTGGGGCTGGCGATTCTGGCCTCGCTGGCGGCCAGCCAGACCGGCAAAGTACTGCACAGCACAAACGGCGCCGGTCAGCTGGCCGCGCGCGTATCGGGCTATCACGTGGCCTTCCTGGCCGCCGCGATCATGCTCGCCGCAGGCGCCGTCCTGATGACCGTCGCGCTGCGCAAGTCGCACACGCGGGAAATCGAGCGCGAGCTCGCCGCGGGCCAGGTTGCCCCCGTGCCGGCGTAGGCCGGCACCGGCGCAGGGTGTTTGAAGATGGAGGAGAATCCCGTAGCCATGGAGGCAGAGCGCAGACCGCTGCGGGCCGACGCCGAGCGCAACCGGCGCCGGCTGATCGACGCGGCGACGGCGATGTTCTGCGAGCGCGGGCTCGAGGTCGGGGTGGGTGAGATCTCCGACCGGGCCGGGGTGGGACGCGGGACCCTGTTTCGCAACTTCCCCTCAAAGGAGCACTTGATCGCGGCCATCGTGGTGGAACGGATTCACCAGATGATCGTCCGCGGTCGGGTCCTACTAGACGCGCCGGACCCAGGCGAGGCTCTCTTCGGCCTGCTCGACGAGTCCGTCGGCCTGCAGCAGACCGACCGGGCGCTCTTCGACGCCCTCGATGACAACTGGCTGACCAACCAGGAGATCCACGCCGCCCACGTCGAGATGATGGGCGTGCTCGAAGCGCTGGTCGCTCGCGCCCAGGCGGCGGGCGCGGTCCGCGAGGATGTGGGCGCGGTCGACGTGATGATGATGGTCAAGGGCGCGTGCGAGGCCACCCGTTCCTTCCAGCACGTCGATCCCGCGATCGGAGCCCGCCAGCTTGATCTTGTCCGGGCCGCCCTGTCCGCCCGCCCCGGGTGCCGACCGCTGCGGGGCCAGCCCCCCAAGCTCGAGGATCTCGACCCGGCCGTGCCACGCGCAACGACCGCGGAAGCCGAGTCAGCCGAACGCGTTACCGGCTGAGCCGCCGCACAAGCGCCGCGGCTTCGATCCGCTCGGCGTGCCCCTCGAGGATCAGAAACAGGGTCGGCGTTGTCACCACCCCGGCCCGCACCCCGGTGCGGAAATCACGTTTGATCCGCTCGCGGATCTCATCGCCGCGGCGGTCGGCGTCAAACCGCTCGAGGTCGAGCCCGAGGGTTCGGGCGCGCTGCCACAGGTGCGGGTCCTCGAGCCGGGCCTGATCGGAGAGCAGCGCATCGTGCATCTCCCAGAAGCGCCCCTGGACGGCTGCCGCCTCCGCCGCCCCGGCCGCCGGCCACGCCCGCGGATGGCTCGAGCGCACCGGGAAGTGGCGGAAGACCAGTCGCACGTCGCCGAGTGCCGTCAGGCGACCATGCAGGGCTGCGCAGAAGGGACACTCGTAGTCGGCGTACTCGATCACGAGCGGGGCGCCGGCCGGCCCGCGAACGTGATCGTCGGGCCCGGGGGCGGGGACCGGAGCAGAGCTCAGCTCGCCCACGGCGCGAGACACTCAGGCGTCGAGGGCGTCGAGGGCGTTGAGCGCGTCGAGCGCGTCGAAGATCAGATTGGCCCCCGGCAGATCACCCGGAGACGGCGCCTGGTAGCTCCAGAACACCACCCCGTCAGCGTCGATGATGGCCAGCGCGCGCTCGGAGAAACCGCCCTCGTGATAAGCGTCAAAGGCCTTCGAGACGGCGCCCTTGGGCTCGAAGTCCGATAGCTGATCGATGCTGACACCGAGCTTCTGCTGAAAAGCGGTCTGCGAATAGGTCGCGTCGCAGGAGACGCCGTACAGGGTCGCCCCCTGCTCTTGAAACTCGTTCAGCACCTCCTCGTAGAGGTTGAGCTGATCGGTGCATACGGGGCTGAATGCGAACGGGTAGAAGACGAGCACGGTCGTCGTGCCCTCGAGGTCGGCGTTGGTGAAATCGCTTCCGTCCCCGCGCTTCAGGGTGAAGGTGGGGGCCGGTTGCCCGGCTGTGATCACCGACGGAGGCCGAGCTCGCGGATCAGCGTGCGGTAGCGCTCGAGATCGGTGCTCTGCAGGTAATTCAGGAACCGCCGGCGGCGGCCGACCAGCATCAGCAAGCCGCGTCGCGAGTGATGGTCCTTGCTGTGGGAGCGCAGATGCTCGGTCAGCTCGTTGATCCGCTCAGTGAGCAGCGCGACCTGGACCTCGGTCTTACCGGTGTCGGTCGGGCTGGTGCCGAACTTGGTGATCAGCTCCTGCTTTCGCTCCTGCGTCATCGTCATGCGGCCGGTGAGGCTAGCAGAGCTATGCGGCCCGCCTCACCCGCACAACCGTCGGGTGAGCTCGACATCCTTGTGCATCTGGGACACCAGCTGCTCGGCGGTATCAAAGCGTCGTTCGCCACGCAGGCGGGCCAGGAACTCCACCCGCAGTACGTGACCGTAGAGGTCGACGTCCTGATCGAGCAGATAGGCCTCCACCAGCACCGCCCGCCCGGTGCCGAAGGTGGGCCGGACGCCGACGTTGACCGCCGCGCAGGCGCCGTCGGCCCGGGCCGCGTAGACCCCGTGACCAGGGCACACGAGCTCCTCGTCGGGAACCAGGTTGGCAGTCGGGAAACCCAGCGTCCGCCCGCGCTGGTCACCCGCCACCACCTCTCCCGACAGGCAGAACGGAGAGCCAAGCAGGCGACCGGCCTGCTCAACGTCGCCAGCCAGGATGAGGCCACGGATGTGGCTGGAGGAGACCACCTCCCCGTCGGCCTCGACCAGCGTCACCACCTTGGTGACGAAGCGCGTGTCCCGGGCCAGCAGGCTCGTGTCCCCCTCCGCGCCGTGACCGAAACGGAAGTTCTCCCCTACCGAGACGTGCTTTGCCTGCAGGCAGTTGACCAGGATCTCGTCGATGAAGGCAGTGGCGCTCTGGCCCGCGAACGTCTGATCAAAAGGGATGACCACCAGCTCGCCGACGCCGAGCTGCGAGATCAGCTCGGCCTTGGTCTCGAGACTGGTGAGCAGCTTGGGTGCGGCCTCGGGGCGGACGACGGCGAGCGGATGGGGATCAAAGGTCAAAACCGTGTCGTTGCCCGCGATCACCTCGCGGTGGCCGAGGTGGACGCCGTCGAACTCACCGACGGCCACGCGCCGGGGCCGGGGCTCCACTTCGCCGAGCATCGTGATCCGCATCGCGCGAAGGGTAAGGGACGGGCCTCAGCGAAAGCCGACGATCGGCTTCAGCGTGCCCGGCTCGACCCCGGGCCGGGCGAGCGCGATGAGACCGTCCTCATCGCTGAGGCGGACGAGCTCGGCGTGGGGGTCGGGAGCGGTGATCGCCACCCCGTACCCGGCCCGCCGGCCGCGCTCGGCATCCAGGCGCACCTCAGGCAAAAAGCCCAAGGCGGCTTGGAGTCTGACCCGGCGCTCAGGATCGGCGTCGGCGATGTCGAAATCTCCGATCCGGGTCCGGCGCAACTCGTCGCAGTAAGCGTCGCCGAGATCGGCGATCAGACTGCGAACGTAGGTTCCCGACGAGCAGTCGATGACAAAGCCGCGCCGGTCGCCGTCACGCCAGGTCTCGGCGAACCGGAGGACCTCGATTTCACGCTCGGCCAGCTCGACCGCCTGGCCGGCGCGGGCCAGCTCATAGGCCCGGCGCCCCGCAACCTTGACCGCCGAGTAGGCGGGCGGTCGCTGGCGAAGACGCCCGGCGGGCAGATCGAGATCGCCGGCCGGCACGACCCCGGTCTCGGTGAGCTCACCGTCGCGGTCGCCTGTGGTCGAAACGACCCCGAACCGCGCCGTCGCCTCATAGCGCTTGGGCAAGGCCATCAGGAAGCGCTGGATGCGCGTTGCGCGGCCCACCAGTATGAGGAGCAATCCGGTCGCAAACGGATCCAGGGTGCCGGCGTGGCCGACCCTGGTCTTCCGGGGCAGGGTGCGGCGGACCAGAGCCACGACGTCATGGGACGTGATCCCTGCGGGCTTGTCGTAGAGGAGGACGTAATCGGCCGGTTCTGGCATCTGCGCTCTCTGACCGTACGCGTTTGGCTCGCGAATGGGTGGGCGGCCCGGCGGGAGGCGGCTTTGGGCGGCGAGCAATATCGAACCGCGGCGGCACGCCGGGCATCGGGCGTCGCGTCTGACCCCGCGAGGTCAGTCCGCGGGGATGGGAAAATCGTTCTCAATGGCCTCCGCGCTGCACCACCTCCGCTCCGGCTCCCGCAATCGCGGTCCATGGCGGCGCGGCGCAAACCGGGGGCCGGCGACGATCGTGCCGGCCGCGGTGGAGGTGGTCCTCGCCGTCGGGGCAGCGACCGCGGTCGTCGCGCTGATGCAATCCGCTGCGCCGCCGGCCGGGCTGGGCGTGATCTACCTGCTCGCGGTCCTCGAGGTGGCGGTGCGGCGCGGCGAGCTGGCGGCGCTGACCACCGCCGTGCTCGCGGTGTTGACGCTCAACTACTTCTTCATCACCCCGCGCCAGCGGCTCTCGATCGCCCACACCCAGGACCTGGTCGAGCTCGCCGTGTTCCTGATCGCAGCGCTCGTCGTCGGTCGGCTGGCCGCGCGGGAGCGCCTGCGCGCCGCGGAGGCCGAGACTCGCGCCTGGCTGGCCGCCGCGCGCGAGCAGGAGGCCAAGCTGCTGGCCGAGGCTGCCTCGACGATCCTCTCCGGACCCAGCCTCGGAGCGCAGCTGACCGGCGTTGAGGCTTTGGTCGCCGCTGCCACCGGCGCCAGCGTCGTGCGCCTGGTCACCGAGCCCACCGCCGCGCCGGGTCCCGACGAGTTCGCGCTGGGACTCAAGGCTCGTCAGCCGACCTGGCTGTACGTATCTCGCGACGTGACCTGGGAGGAGCGCCAGCTGCATCGCCTCACCGAACCGCTGGGCAAGCTGATCGATGTCGCTCGCGCCCGCGAACGGGGCGCCGAGCAGGAGGCCGAAATCGAAGCCGGGCGCCGTGCCGAGACCGCCCGCACGGCAGTCCTGCACGCAATCAGTCACGACCTGCGCTCGCCCCTGACTGCGATCACCACCGCTGTCTCGGCGTTGCGCACCGGCCGGGTCAGTGAGCTCGAGCGCACCGAGCTGCTCGACGTAATCAACGGCGAGAGCCTCCGTCTCGCCAGGCTCGTGGATGATCTCCTGGACCTCTCGATGATCGAGGCCGGTGCCGTACGCCCCCGCTCGGACTGGTGCGATCTACACGACGTAGTGGTCTCGGCGGCGGCCCAACTGGGTCCTTCGCATCCGATCGAGTTCGCGCTGGCGGCCGATCTGCCGCTCGTGCGCGCCGATGCCGCACAACTTGAGCGGGTGTTCTCAAACCTGCTCCAGAACGCCGTCAAGTTCTCCCCCGAAGGCGGCCGTGTGCGCGTGAGCGGGGGCGCCAGCGGTGGCCGGGTGACGGTCCGCGTCACTGATCAGGGGCAGGGCATTCCCCTCGACCAGCGGACCCGGGTGTTCGAGCCCTTCTTTCGCGGGCGGTCGGGCTCGGGCGCCGGCTCGGGGTTGGGGCTGGCGATCTGCCGCGGTTTCGTCGAGGCCAACGGCGGGCGCATCGTGCTCCAGGTCGATAGCGGCCAGGGAACCTCGTTTGCGGTCAGTTTCCCGACCGTCCAGCAGCCCGAGACCGTGGGGCCGGCGCTGTGACGAGCCTCGGCCCCCGGATCCTGGTCGTCGACGACGAGCCCCAGATCGTACGGGGGCTCAAGATCATCCTGCGGGACGCCGGCTATACCGTCGAAACCGCCGAGACCAAGGCGCAGGCACTGGCTGCCCTCGCCTCCCGTCCCCCCGACGCGCTGGTGCTGGACCTGGTGCTGCCCGACGGCGGGGGTGTCGAGCTCTGCCAGGAGCTCCGGGGCTTCAGCCGCCTTCCGGTGCTCGTGCTGTCGGCCGTCGGTGACGAGCGTGAGAAGGTCCGGGCGCTCGACGCCGGCGCCGATGACTACGTCACCAAGCCGTTCGGCACCGATGAGCTGCTCGCGCGGCTGCGCGCAGTGCTGCGCCGATCAGCCGATCCGGCCGGCGAGCCAGAGGTGACGGTGGGCGAGCTCAGCATCGACCTGCTCGACCGTCGGGTCACTCGCAACGGCGAGGAGGTCCACCTGACTCGGATCGAGTTCGACATCTTGCGCGTCCTGGCTCAGCACCGCGGCCGCCTGGTGACCCAACGCCAGCTGCTGGCAGAGGTATGGGGCCCCGAGTACGGGCACGAGACCCACTATCTGCGGGTGCATGTCGCGCACATCCGCGCCAAGCTCGAGCGAGACCCGTCGCGGCCGCGGCTTCTGATCACCGAGCCGGGGGTTGGCTACCGGCTGCGCGACCCGGCGGACTGAGGCGGCGCGTCAGCTAGATCGCGACCTGGGAGCCGACCATCACGGTGCGATCGTCGGGCAGCCCGAAATGGGTTATGGGACTGCTGGCGTTGCGGGCCATGGCGACGAACAGCCGCTTGCGTCGGCGGCTCATGCCCGGAGCGTTGCTGGTCACGATCGTCATCCGTGACACGAAGTACGAGGCATGCTCGAGGTCGAGCCTCCGCTCGAGCAGCCCGCGCTTGCGCGCCAGCGTCAGCGCGCTGGGGACGTCAGTCTGGTCGTGATAGCCGACCCGGTAGCAGACGTGCGCGACCTTGAACAGGCCCTCGCCCAGCCACTCGGCCGACAACTTGTCCGCGTCCTCGACATGCGGGAGGCCGACCTGCTCGACCGAGACGATCACGACCTTGTCATGAAAGATGTGGCTGTGCTTGACCTCCGCGCGCAGAGCCAGCGGGGTCGTCTGCTTGCCCGGGTTGAGGTAGATCGCGGTGCCCGGCACCCGGTCCAGGGGCGGCTGTGCGTGGCGCAATCCGACCAGGAACTCCGCCAGAGACCCCTCCTGCTCAGTGCGATTGTGGGTGAGCAGATCGCGGCCGCGGCGCCAGGTGACCATCACGAAGGCGATGGCCAGCCCGGCTCCGAGCGGGAGCCAGGCGCCGTGCGCGATCTTGGCCAGGTTGGAGCTGAAGAACGCCACCTCGACGGTCAAGAACAGCGATGCGAGAGCGGCGAGCCTCCATTTCGGCGTGCGCCACAGCGACCGGGCGACGGCGACGAACAGGATTGTGTTGAGCACGAACGTGCCCGTCACCGCGACCCCGTAGATGTCCGCCAGCTGGGCGGAGTGTCGGAACCACAGGACGAGCGCCGCAACCCCGGCGCATAGACCCCAGTTGATCAACGGCACGTAGATCTGGCCCTCGAGCTTGGAGGTATGGACGACCTTGAGCCGGGGCAGGAAGCCAAGCTGCACCGCCTGCTTGGCCACCGAGAACGAGCCGGTCAGCGCGGCCTGAGAAGCGATGATGGTCGCCGCTGTCGCGAGCACCACCATCGGGATCCGACCGACACTTGGGACAAGTAGATAGAACGGGTTGGAGACGGTGCTCGGGTGCGCGCGGATCAGCGCCGCCTGGCCCAGATACGAGAGCATCACGGCGGGAAAGACGATCGTCAGCCAGGTGGCCCGGATTGGCCCTGCGCCGAAGTGCCCGCGGTCGGCGTACAGCGCCTCGGCTCCGGTCACCGCCAGCACGACCGCCCCGAGCGTCAGAAACGCGGCCACCCCGTGATCAAGGAAGAACCGCACGCCCCAGACCGGCGAGATCCCCTCCAGGACCCCGGGATGCGCTACCACCTCGCGACCGCCGAGGATCCCAATGGTTACAAACCAGACCAGAATCACGGGGCCGAACAGCCAGCCCACGGCGCCGGTTCCGAACCGCTGTACGGCAAACAGCGCGATCAGGATGCCCAGCGCGATCGGGACGACGAGATGGGCGAGGTTCGGGGTTGCGACATTCATCCCCTCGACCGCTGAGATGACCGAGATCGCCGGCGTGATCATCCCGTCGCCGAAGAACAGTCCCGCCCCGAAGATCCCGAGCGTGACCAGGGCCGCCCCGCGCGCCACCTTGTGGCGATGCAGCAGCGCGGTGAGCGCCATGATGCCGCCGTCGCCCCGGTTGTGGGCGCGCATGATAAACCCGGCGTACTTGATTGTCACCAGGATCGTCAGTGCCCAGAAGATCAGCGATACGACGCCGTAGACGCCGGCAGTAGTAGTGCGCGCAGCTTGGGCGTGCGCGGTGAAGATGACCTGCTCGGCGTACAGCGGGCTGGTGCCGATGTCGCCGTAGACGATCCCCAAGGCGCCCAGCGCCAGCACCGTCCGGCTGGCGTGCGCGACCACGTCGCGGTCGTCGTCGCCCGCAGCACGCAGCGCCGCCGAGGGTTGCTCCGTCTGGGGCAGCGGCGCTGCACGAACCGGCCAGTATCCGAGTTTGTGGGCGGCCTCGTTGAAGCTCCGCCTCACCGCCCCCGGGGGCGAGCGGAAAGGCACGTCGGGCGTCTCGAACTGCGGCCCGCTGTCAGCGGGGCGGGGTGGAGCTGAGGCCTCGGATTCACGCGCAACGGGCACACCCGGAGGTTGCGCCATTCGCCGTCAATCCGCCGCTAAGAATTGGCCTCCCCGGATAGAGATTTCGTCAAGACTTCGACGGGGTCGCGCGGCGTGCGGCCATGCCGCGCGAAGCGAGCTGGGCGGCCAGCTCGCGGCGCAGGAAGCGGACGAGCTCGCGATGCGAGAGCTCGGTGGTGAAGCCCGCCGCCTGGCGGTGGCCGCCGCCGCCCTGCGCCCGGGCGATCGCCGAGACGTCCACGCGATCGTCGGAGGCGCGCAGCGAGACCTTGCTGGCGCCGGCCCGGTCACCGCCCATACGCTCGCGCACGAGGACGGCCAGCACGGTGCCCTCGACGGCGCGCAGATGGTCCACGACGCCTTCCGAGAAGCTCTCCTGCGCCTGTGAGTCCTGAAAGTCCGACGCGGTCAGCGCGGTCATGGTCAGACGCCCGTCGTCGTAGCGTTCGATGTTGGCCAGGCCCCGGGCGAGCAGGGCGAGCTTGCCGTACGGGACGCCTTCGTAGACGCGGCGGTAGAGCTCGTGCACTTCGATGCCGGCATCGATCAGGTCCGCCGCCATCAGGTGCGCGCGCCGGCCGGTGTTCTCATACATGAAGCGTCCGGTATCGGTGATCAGCCCGACGTAGAGCGCCTCGGCGATGGTCATGGTCGGCTTGACGCCGAGGTCACCCATCAGCTCCCAGAGGATCTCGGCCGTGCACGACGCGTGTGCCTCGACCAGGTTGACGGTGCCAAAACGCGTGTTGTCGTGGTGATGATCGATGTTGAGCAGGTGGATTCCGGAGCGGCGGAAGGCCAGTGCCGGGTTGCGATCGAGGTTTCCGCAGTCCAGGAAGACGACCGTGCGCTCTCCGAGGTCGCCCGGTGGCTCCGTGACCAGGCCGTCGAGCGGGAAGAAGCTGTACTCCTGGGGCAGCGGCAGATCTCGCGCGTCGATGAACATCAGGCAGTCCTTGCCAATCGCTGTGAGGATCCCCTGCATCGCCACCAGCGAGCCGATGGCGTCGCCGTCGGGGTTCTCGTGGGTGACGACGATCAGCTTGTCCGCGTCGCGCAGCTCGGTGAGCACCAGCTCGCGGTCAGAGCGGTGTCCGTTACCGCCCATCGTGCTCCGGGGGCTTGTGGGTCTCCAGCTCCGGGACGACCTCGGTATCGAGGATCTCGGAGATCCGCAGTCCCCGGTCGACCGATTCGTCGTACTCGAAGCTGAGCGAGGGGGTGTGCTTGAGGGTCAGCTCGGAAGCGACGCGACGCTGCAGATAGCCGTGGGCCGAGCGCAGACCGTCCATGCTCTCCTCGCGTTCGGGATCGTCACCGAGCACGCTCACATACACGCTGGCATGGCGAAGGTCTGGGCTGGTCTTGACTCCGGTTACGGTCACGAAACCCACGCGGGGATCCTTGAGGTCTTTCGCTATCGCGTCGCTGAGAACGGCTCGCATCGCCTCGTCGACACGCCGCATTCGGCCAGCCCGCATCCTACTCACCGGCTCCCAGGTCGCGCTGCCCGGGCGTGCCGGCCTCCGGCGACGTCACGCACCATCCGGACCCGTGCAGGTCCTCCACCGAAGCCACGAACCGCTCCACGCTCGCCGCCTCGGGACAGCGGGCCAGGACCCAGCGCTCGAGCTGATCGGCGGCAGCACTGAGGCGATGCAGCGTCCCCCCCGTCAGGGCGGCGGTCAGGGTCGCGCGTTGCCACAGATCTTGGTGGCCGGTCTCGGACACCGCGGCGCCGAGCCGACCATGCAGCTGCGCCTTGATCGATGACAGCTGTTTGCGCTTGCTCTTGAGGGAGCCCGCATCGGGGAAGTGAAGCTCGATCACGAGTACCGCCACAAATCCGCCGTCGGCGGCCACCGGCCGCCCTAGGCGAGCTCGCGCTCGACCTGACGCGTGGCGTAGGTCTCGAGCACGTCGCCTTCCTTGACGTCGGCGTAGTCCCGGAGCACGATCCCGCACTCAAAGCCCGTGGCGACCTCGCGCACGTCCTCGTTGAAGCGTCGCAGGCTGGCGATCTCGCCGTCGTAGACGACGGTGCCGTCGCGGACCAGGCGCACCTTGGAGCCACGGGTGATCGTGCCCTCGGTGACGTAGGAGCCCGCGATCGTGCCCACCCGCGAGGCCCGGAAGGTCTGGCGGATCTCGGCCGAGCCGAGCGCCTCCTCCACCTCCTCGGGAGCGAGCATGCCCTGCATCGCCGAGCGCAGCTCCTCGATCGCGCGGTAGATCACCGAGTAGTGGCGAATCTCGACCCCTTCGCGGTCGGCGACGGCGCGAGCGTCGCCCACGGGACGGACGTTGAAGGCCAGGATCACGGCATCCGAAGCGGCGGCCAGCATCACGTCAGACTCGGTCACGGCACCGACGGCGCGGCGGATGACCTGGACGGAGACCTCGTCCTGGGGCAACTTGGCGACCTCGTCCTCGATCGCCTCCAGCGACCCGGCCACGTCAGCCTTGACGACCAGGTTGAGCTCCTGGAGTCCGCTGCCGAAGATGTCTTCGAGGGAGACGCGCTTGCCGCTTCGCCGGGCCAGGGACTCGGCCTTGAGGCGGGTGGCGCGCTCGCCTGCGAGCTGACGGGCGCGGCGCTCGTGATCGACCACCCGGACGTGCTCCCCAGCCTCGGGCACGCCGTCGAACCCGAGCACCTCGACCGGCTCGCCGGGCAGCGCCTGCCCGATGCGCTTGCCGAGGAAATCGTGCATGGCCCGGACTCGGCCCCACTGGGCGCCGGCCACCAGGGCGTCGCCGACCTCCAGGGTGCCGCGGCTGACCAGGATCGTCACCACGGGTCCACGGCCCGGATCGAGCTTTGACTCGATCACTGTGCCGGAGGCGGCGGCGTGGGGGTTGGCCTTGAGCTCCTCGACCTCGGCCATGACGATGATCGTCTCCAGCAGGTCGTCCAGGCCCTCTCTGGTCTTCGCCGAGACGTTTACAAACTCTGTGTCCCCACCCCACTCCACCGGTTGCAGGCCGAGCTGCGTCATCTCGGTCCGTACGCGGTCGGGCTGAGCGCCCTCCTTGTCAACCTTGTTGACTGCGACCAGCATCGGCACGCCCGCCTCCTTGGCGTGGTCGACCGCCTCCTGGGTCTGGGGCTTGACGCCGTCGTCGGCCGCGACCACGATCACCGCGATGTCGGTCACCTTGGCGCCACGGGCGCGCATGGCGGTGAACGCCTCGTGGCCCGGCGTATCGAGGAAGGTGACCGAGTGGCCGTCGTGTTGGACCTGGTAGGCGCCGATGTGCTGGGTGATGCCGCCGGCCTCGCCGGCCGCTACCTGGGTCTCGCGGATGGCGTCGAGCAACGAGGTCTTGCCGTGGTCGACGTGGCCCATGATCGTGACGACCGGGGCGCGCAGGACGAGATCCTCGTCGGCGTCGTCAAAGACGGGCTCGGTCACCTCCTCGTCCTCGGAGTGGACGATCTCGACCTCCTTGTCGAGCTCAGCGGCCAGCACCTGGATCGACTCGTCCGAGAGCGTCTGGGTCAGCGTCTTCATCTCGCCCAGGGCCATCAGCTTCTTCATGATCTCGGGCACCGGCACGTTGAGGTACTCGGCCACGTCCTTGACCGTGGAGCCGGAATTGATCTGGACTGTGCCCGGCTCGGCCGAGGGGGCCCGCGACGGTCTCGACTCAGCCTCTTCGTCGTAGACACCGCGACGGCGGCGGCCGCGGCGCTGGCGCCGGGGCGGCTGATTGGACGGGCCGCCGCCACCGGCGGCTCGTCGCGAAGCCTGGGAGTCGATGACCACGCGGCGTCGCCCGCCGGAGTTGGCGGGGGCCCGCTCGCCCTGCAGCGAGTCGCGGGTGGGACGCTTGGGCGCCTCGCCGCCGCGAGCCTCGTCACCCCCGGCGGGAGCGCCTGCGTCACCCCCGGCGGGAGCGCCTGCGGGGGCAGGAGCCGTCTCCGCGGCCGCAGTCTGGGCGGCCGGGGCCGGCGGTGCGGCCGCCTCGGCGGGGGCCGTGGGCGGCGTGGGCGTCGCCTCGGCCGGGGCGGGAGGCGTCGCCGCGGCCGCCTTGGCCGGGGGTCGAGACTCCTTGGCCGGGGGTCGCGACTCCTTGGCCGGGGGTCGCGACTCCTTGGCCGGGGGTCGGGACTCCTTGGCCGGGGCCCGGGAGTGAGAAGTCGCGGCAGCCCGCTTGGCGGGGGCGGACGTTGCCTTGCCGGGCTTGCTTTCGGTCTCGGTGGTGTAGCCGTTGGCCAGCACGCGGGACGCTACGTCCTCATCGATCGTCGAGGCGGCGGCCTTGACGCTGATTCCGGCCTCCTGCAAGCGCGCCAGGACCTCCTTGGCAGGCAGGCCTCGCTCCTTGGCGATTTCGTGGACGCGTTTATTCATCGAAAGTGAGTGTAGATCGCCTACGCGGCTGCGCCGTCCTGGCCCTCAAGGGGCTCGCCTTCCGCGGTTGCGGCTGCCGCCGCCGCCGTCTCCTCGGGGGTGGCCGCGACCTGATCGGTGTCCTGATGGGCGAGCGCCTGGTGGGCATCGATGCCGCAGTAGCGCGAGCCGGGCAGCGCGGCGTTCGGACACCGACGCCCGTTGGACAGGATCGCGGCGCAGCGCCCCTGGGCGGCGTCGTCCTCCTCGTAGCCGTGCTCGGCCTCCTCGGCGGCGAACTCCGTTTCAGAGCGGATGTCGATCCGCCAACCGGTGAGGCGAGCGGCGAGACGGGCATTCTGCCCCTCACGGCCGATGGCCAGCGACAGCTGGTCGTCGGGGACGATGACCGTGGCCTGCTTACCGGCGTCGTCGACCAGGACCTCGCGGACGCGGGCCGGCGAAAGCGCTTTGGCCACGAACCGGGCGGGCTCGTCGTTGTAGGGGATGATGTCGATCTTCTCGCCCCGCAGCTCGGACACGACCATGCGCACCCGCGAGCCTCGCGGACCGACGCAGGCGCCGACCGGATCGACCCCGTCGACGTGGGAGACGACGGCGATCTTCGAGCGATACCCGGGCTCCCGGGCGACGCCGGTGATCTCCACCAGGCCGTCGGCGATCTCCGGGACCTCAAGCTCGAACAACGACTTGATCAGCTCTGGGTCGCGACGCGACACGATGATGCTCGGCCCCTTGGTCGAGTTGGAGACGTCCTTGATCACGGCCTTGATCCGCTGCGAGTGGTCGTAGCGCTCACCGTCGACCTGCTCTGACTTGGGCAGCAGCGCCTCGACGCGCTCGCGCAGCTGAACCAACGTGTAGCGCGAATCGGACTGCTGGACGATGCCAGTGATCAGCTCGCCCACGCGGTCGCGGTACTCCTCGAACATCATGTCGCGCTCGGCCTCGCGGATGCGCTGCAGGATCACCTGCTTGGCGGTCTGGGCGGCGATGCGCCCGAAGTCGTGCGGGGTGACGTCCTCGGTCTCGATCTGGTCCTCGTACTCCTTGAGCTTCTCAAGGTCGATCTCGGGCTCGGGTGCCTCGCGCATCTCCCCCGTCTCGGGATCAACCGTCGGCTGCTGGTCCTCGGTGGCCTCGACGAGCAACTTCTCCTCGAGCTCCGGCGGGATTTTCAGTTCCCAGACAATGAAGTCGCCGCTGTCACGATCCATCTCCACCTTGGCGTACGGCGCCGATCCGGGCGTCTTCTTATAGGCGGAGAGAAGCGCGTCCTCGAGCGCCTCCATCAGCTTCTCATGGGAAATGTTCTTTTCCGCTGCGAGGCCTCGTACGGCCTCGACGATCTCCTTGGACATGGACTCAGTCTCCGGGTACGAGGTTGGAGCGGACGATCTGCTCGTAGGGAATCGTGACCACGCCGTCGTGGGCGGCGATGGTGATCTCCTGATCCGAGGCGCCGACCAGCTCACCGGTCAGCTGCTTGTGCGCGCCCTCGGACAGCGCCGCGTCACCGCGGAGCCGCACGCGGGCACGCCGGCCGAGAAAGCGCGCGTAGTGCTGGGGCTTGGTAAGGGGGCGGTCCTGACCGGGCGACGAGACCTCGAGCGAAAAACGCTCGCGGTAATCAGCCAGGTGGCCCGACACCCGCTCGCAGACAGCCAGCGTCACGCCGTCTGGATGGTCGATGAACAGGCGCAGGGTTGAACCCGAGACCACTTCTGCCAGCAGCACCTCGACCTCGGGCTCGAGGCCGGCAAGTCTGGCTTCGATCTCGGTCTGCAGGGCATTCACTGTCTCCTCCGTCAATACTCGTTAACTCATAAAAAAAGCGGGCGAGCGCCCACTTTCACGTCCTACTTCCGGGAAGCGCCCGGACGAAAGCTGTGCCCTCAGGGTAGCACTGCCGCGCCGCCTTGGGGGACGCCGGCGTGTTCGCCCCAGGCCCCTGAGGGCGCCGGGCGCTGCCGGCTCTCGCGGCCGTGCCGGCGCCGCTAATCGGCCGCCCGCGCCCGCGCCCGGTCGCGGTAGACCCGGTAATCCCGGCGCCCGGGCTGCAGGCAGGCGGCGAGCACGAGCGGATGGCGAGCCTCAGCGTGACGGCCGAGCAACTGCAACGACCGGCCCAGGCAAAACAGCGCGTAGTCGTTGGTAGGAGCTCGGTCGATCACAGCCTGAAACTCAGCTGCGGCCTGCTCGTACTTCTGGACGTGAAAGAAGACCCTTCCCAGCGCCTCGCGGATCGAGGTCTGCTCGGGAGCGAGATCGCGCGCGCGCGTGAGCGGAATCGCCGCCTGGTGCCAGTGCCCGGCTTCGAGTAGCTCGGTCCCGCGACGAAACAGTTCGTACACGTCTTCCATGGCCACGGAATTTTAGGACCCCCGGGGGCGGATTCGCGGCCGTGCCGGCCTCGGTGGCAGCGCCCACAGCGCGCGTGCCCCGCCGCTCAGCCCGAGTCCTTCGCGCAGCTGTTGGCGCAGGGCCCGTCGCGCGCCGGGGATGGCATCGCCGTCGGCCCCGCGATAGCGCGCCAGGCGCAACGCGCGCACGTAGCCGGCGGCGGCCGGTGAATCACGGAAGCGATGCTCGAGCTCGGTGAGGGTCACGCCGGCGGCGAGCGGACGTCCGGTACGAGCCAGCGCCCGCTCGAGCTCGCGCAGGCGCTCGTCGGTGCTGGTCGGGCTACGCCGCAGCCCGACGCCGAGCCAGATCAGCAGGCCAGTTGCTACCCCTACCAGCGCGATCGCGATCGGGCTGCCCCCTCCGCCACGGGCTCGGTGCGTCCGAGCCGCCGACGGCGCCGGCGCGGCCCCGAGACCGTGGCTTCCCGGCGCATTGTGGCCCGATCCGGGCAGGTTCTTGACCAAGGGCAGGGCCGTCCGGCCTCCCAACTCCGGTGCGACCGACGGGGTGGGATCAAAGCGGACCCAGCCGTAGCCCGGAAACCAGACCTCAACCCAGGCGTGGGCGTTGATGTCGGTGACCACGAACGGCCCGTTGGCGCCCGACCGGGTGCCGGGCGTGAAACCGGCCGCGACGCGGGCCGGGACGCCGGCCATGCGAACCAGCAGGGCCATTGCGCCCGAGAACTGCTGGCAGTAGCCGAGCCGGTCCTGAAAGAGGAAGCTGACCAGCGGATACGGCCGCACCGGCGGGCTTTCCTCATACGCGTGACCGCGCAGCAGGTAGCGCTCGATGCGGAGCGCGAGTGAGTACGGGCTGCGGGCGCCGGCCGCCAGGCGGCGGGCGAGCGCATAGACGGGTGCATACGGCGACCGGGCGATGGCCACGGCCGGGGTGGCGGCGTTCACTCCCTGGCCAGACACCTGGGTCGGCACGGCGTGCTTGGCATAAAAGCCCGGAAATACGATCTGCGGATCGGCGATGGCCGGCACACCGGGCTCGGGCAGTCGAATCGAGCGGTAGTCGTCGAGCAGGTAGCGGGGGTAATCGCGTCCGGCGGTCTCGAGCTGGGTCGCGCTGGGGTGCGGAGAGTAGGTGTTGACGACATAGCTGGCTCCCGGTCCCAGCGGACGGCCGGCGACCCAGGTTCCGTCCGAAGGGCCCGGGGCCGCGTTCCCCGGCACCGCGAGCGGGTCCGAAGCAAAGCCCGAGGCGATCACGTCTTTGGTCTGCATCCCCGCGATGTGGACCTTGATCGTCTGCGACCAGGCGCCGACGGCCGCCGGTGCCGGCGGTGGCAGACGGACGCTCGTGACGGTGCCCGCGACCCAGGCAAACCCGTTGAAGATGTCGAGGTTCTCCGCCTTCCAGTAGTCGCCGGTCTTGGCGTCCACCGTCATCACCACGTGCCCCTTGCGGGGCCAGTGCAGCGGACCGTAGGTCTCATTCCAGACGAACGCGTCGAGGCGTGGGCGCACGAATCCCCCCGCCCAGGTCCGGTAATTGAGCAGCGCCCGGTGCTGATCAAGGCCCGGCGCCGCCACCGCACCGACCGCCCCCGCGAAGAGCGCGAGGGCCAGGGCGGCCGCGGCGGTCTCACGGCGCAGGCGCTCGGCCCACATGAACGCGGCCAGCAGCGCGAACAGGACCAGCCCCTGGGCGTAGGGAAGCTCAGGGCGCACGAGCGTGGCCGGGACCACGGCCAGCGCGATCAACGGCAGCACCGACGCGGCGCGACGCAGATCGCCGAACGCCTCAGGCGCGAAGGCGAGCACAACGGCGGCGTCGAGCAGCAGGACGGCGGCCCCGAGCGTGATCACCATCCGCACCCACGGGCTCGCGCCAGCGTAGGGCACCACCGCGGATGGCAGTCCGGCCAGACCGTCGCCGATGTCGCGGACGCTGACCGCGATCTTGACGTGCCAGAACAGGTGCCAGGGCAGTCCAGCCATCGGTATCGCGAGCAGGCACAAGACGACCGCGGCGCCGATCGCCGGGACGCGCCCAAAGCGGCGCAACAGCGAAACCGCGCCGACCAGGAGGATGGCCAGCCCGAGCACCCCCAGCAGCCGCCCAGTCGGCGCGCCAGCGGTCAATCGCGTCCAACGCAGGACGCCGTAGAAGCCGAGCGCTGCGAAGGCGGTCAGCCGGATCACCGTCCTCGAGGCGGACGAGAGCTCGCGTCCGGCCGTGCTCGAAGCCCGCTCAAAGTGGGGCGGGACCATGACCGTTGACGCGCCCGCGCTCACGCCGGCCTCGTCGCGCTCACGCCGGCCTCGCCGCGCTCACGCCGGCCTCCCCTGACGCGCGCGCGGACGCTCGGTCTCCCGGCGGATCCCGAGCAGGAAGCCCCGACACCCCGAGACGTCTAGGGTGGCCAGCGCAGACCCGCGCACGCCGCGCGGCCGTCCCCCGCTCAAGCTCGCGTGCGGGACCACGAGTACGACGGTACCGCCGCCCAAGTCGGCCGCATGGGACAGGCGGGTGGGCGCGCGGGCGGCGACGTAGATCATCGGCCCCAGGCGCCCGCGCGGGGTACCGACCACCGGGGCCCGGGCTTCGGGGCCGCCCGTCGCGAGCGCCAGCCGCCGGTAAGCCGCCGGCCAGCTGATCAGTTCGCGGTCGATCGGCGTCGCGCGTTGCTCACCGGGCAGGAGCAGGCCACAGCCGCCGCCACGGGCGAGCTCCAAGGTCAGCGAGGCGGCCGCGCGGACGGCGGCGTCGAGCTCCTCAGATGGCCCGGGGCCGCGCGTGTCGAGCACGACCAGCGGTCGGGTGTCGCCATCGGCCTGCAGCCGGCGCTCGATCAATCCGGCGCCGCGGGCGACAGCCGGCCAGTGGATGTGGCTGGCCGGTGTCCCGGGCCGATAAGGCCGCAGTCCGTCCAGATCGACGGCGGCCAGTGTCTGCGCGGCGTCGTTGCCGTCGAGCAATTGCAGCCGCCGGCCCCGGCCGGGGCTCAGCCAATGGACCGGTTCGGTGCGAGGAAGCACGAGCATCGTCTGATCGGGCTCAGCGCTGCTGGTCTGCACCCGCGCCAGTTCGAGCGGATCGCTGACATGCAGGACCGGTGGCGCCAATCTATGCAGTCCCCGGTGGGGGAAGCGGGCCACGACGCGGACATGCGCAGTGCGCCCACCGCGGAGGGGCGAAAGTGGCCCGGACAGCCCCAGGCGCGAGCTCGTGAACGGGTCCACCACCTCGGCTCCCGGAAGTCCCAGCCGTCCCCGCTGAACAACGATCGTGGCCGCCAGCGGCTCACCCTCGACCACGCGGTCGACGCTGCACTCGCGCTGCGCGACCGCCCCCCGGGCACTGCTCCACACCCACGCGGGCGTAACCAGTCCGACCAGCATCAGGGCGACCGCCGGGACGAACAGCGGAGCGGCATCGAACAGGAACGCGATCAGGATCATCCCCGCCCCGGCCCCCAGCACCCCGCCGGCCCGGACCGCGAACAACCGCGGCGGTTGCATCACAGCGCCCGGGTGTTGGCCACCGCGTCGGCGATCACGTCGCGCGCGGCGGCGCGGGGGGTCTCGGGCGCGAGAACCAAGCGATGGGCGAGGACCGGCTCGGCCAGCGCCTGGACGTCGTCGGGGAGCGCGTGGTCGCGACCTGCCAGCATCGCGTGGGCCTTGGCCGCCCGAAGCAGCATCAGGCCGGCTCGCGGGCTGGCTCCGAGGTCGACGCGCGGATCCTCGCGGGTGCGCCAGAGCACGCGGACGACGTAGTCGCGCAGCGCGCCGGTGGCCCTGATGCGGCCAACCGCGTCCTGGGCGGCCAGCACCTCGGCTGCGGTCGCCACCGGCCGCAGGCTCAGAACCTTATCCCCCGTCTCGTGAGCAGCCAGCATGCCGGCCTCGGCCGCGTGGTCGGGGTAACCGAGCGAGATCCGGATCATGAAGCGGTCCACCTGAGCCTCGGGCAGGGGGTAGGTGCCCTCATACTCGATCGGGTTCTGGGTGGCCAGGACCAGGAACGGCCGCGCCAGCTCGTGGGTGTGCACATCGACCGTGACCCGCCGCTCCTGCATGCACTCCAGCAGCCCCGACTGGGTCTTGGGCGACGCGCGGTTGATCTCGTCGACGAGGACGATATTTGCGAACACCGGCCCGGGGCGAAACTCGAACCGCTGCTCGCGCTGGTCATAGACGTTGGTCCCGACCACGTCGGCCGGGAGCAGGTCCGAGGTGCACTGTACGCGCGCGAACTGGCAGTCGATCGAGCGGGCCACGGCCCGCGCCAGCGCCGTCTTGCCAACCCCCGGATAGTCCTCGACCAGCACGTGGCCCTCGGCCAGCAGGGCGACGATCAGGTGCTGGAGGGTCTCATCCCGGACCTCCACGGCCTTGGCAATGTTTGCCGCCAGGGCCCGCGCGACCGCGGTGAAGGCCTCAAACTCCTGTGGCGCGAGCGGCGTCTGCTCGGATGCCTCGATCGTCTCTCTCCTTCTCAAGTTGCGGCCCGGGTGACACCAGCAACGGCTCCACCTCATCCAGGACTAGCCCGGCCACCTGCTCCTTCCCGGCCCGTGTAACGTGGCGCTCCCGGCCGTCTGAGGCAAGGATCGTGACTTCGTTGTCGCGAGCGTCGAAACCGATCCCGGGCCGCGAGATGTCGTTGATGACGATTGCGTCCAGACCCTTGCGCTCGAGCTTGCTCTGCCCGTAGGCGCGAGCTCCGTCACCGTGCTCGGCGGCAAAGCCAACCAGGACCTGGTCCGGACGGCGCTGAGCGGCCAGCGCGCTGAGAACGTCCTCGGTCGGTTCGATGTCGATGCAGTGTGCGGTGCGTGGGTCCGATTTCTTGAGCTTGGTGCTGGCCGGATCCCGGGGGCGGAAGTCGGCCACCGCGGCCGCCATCAGGAGCACGTCGGCATCGGCGAACTCGGCCTGACAGGCGGCGGCCAGCTCAGCCGCGGTCTGCACCGAGACGACTTTGGCGCCCCGCGGCGGCGCCAGCGCGACGTTGGCAGCCACGATCGTCACCTTCGCGCCGCGGCGCACCGCCTCGGCGGCGAGGGCGAGACCCATCCGCCCCGAGGAGCGGTTGCCGACGTAGCGCACGCTGTCGATCGGTTCCCGAGTCCCGCCGGCGCTGACCAGCACACGACGACCAAGCCACGGTCCGGGCCCCGCGACACCCCCGGCGTCCGTGCGGCCTGAGGCCAGCCGCGACTCGCACGCGGCCAGCAGCACGGCGGGCTCGGGCAGGCGGCCGATGCCGTGCTCACCCTCGGAGGCGAGGTCACCTTCCCCGGGTGCGATGACCAGGACTCCGCGGTCGGCGAGCCGCGCCAGGTTGGCTTGCGTGGCCAGGTGCTCGTACATCCGGTTGTTCATCGCCGGGGCCACCACAATCGGGCAGGTAGCGGCGAGCGCTGCGGTGGTGAGCAGGTTGTCGGCAAGCCCCAACGCGAGCTTGGCGATCGTGTTCGCGCTCGCGGGCGCGATCAGGAACAGGTCCGCGCGTTCGACGAGGGCGAGATGGGAGATCGGAACTCGCTCTGGAGTCGGCTCACCGGGGTAGGCGCCGCGCATGGGGTCGGTCTCGAACTCGTCAACCAAGACCGGCGCGCCAGTGATGGCCGCGAACGAGGCCGAACCGACGAACCGCATGCTGGCCGGGGTCTGGATCACCCGAACCCGGTGTCCGGCCCGGACGGCCAAGCGCGTGGTCTCGAGACCCTTGTAGGCCGCAATGCCGCCGCTCACGCCGACCAGCAGCCGGGCCATCGGGTGCTACCGGTAGTGGTACTTCAGCTTGCCCTGAGCGACCTCTTCGAGCGCGATCGTCAGGTAGTTCTTGGAGCGCGTATCGACCATCGGCGGCGGGAACTCATCGAACGTTCCTTCGCCGAGGTTGTGGTAGTAGGAGTTGATCTGGCGCGCGCGCTTGGCCGCCACGACCACGCTCGCGTAGTCGGAGTCAACGTGCTCGAGCAGCTTGTCAATGCGGGGTGAGATCACGAGGTCAGTCCTTCCTAGGGGCAATCAAGGTTAGCGGTCCGCGGTCATTTTCCTGCCAAGGCATCCCGCACGATCGCCTCGAGCTCCGCGGTCGCTTGTTCCAGGCGGTCGTTGACGACCACGCGCGCGAACTCGGGTTGGGCCTCGAGCTCGCGTTCGGCCGTCCGCATGCGCTCCTCGATCTGGTCAGCCGGATCGGTCCCGCGGCCGACCAGGCGTGCCCGCAGGGCGTCCGCCGAAGGCGGCGCAATGAATACGGCCAGCGCCTCGGGCATCGCGCAGCGAACCTGGCGCGCACCTTGGACCTCGATCTCGAGCACCACGGGGGCGCCCTCACGGATGCGACGCTCGAGCTCGCAGCGTAAGGTGCCGTAGCGGTTGCCCGAGTAGCTGGCGTGCTCGACAAATTCCTCGCCGCGGACGCGCTCCTCGAATTGCTCGGGGGTGAGGAAGTGATAAGCCGTGCCTTCGACCTCTCCGGGCCGCGGAGCCCGAGTGGTGGCCGAGACCGACAGCTCGAGCTCGGGCACGCGCTCGAGCAGCCCGCGGATCAGCGTGCCCTTGCCGACGCCCGAGGGACCGGTGATCACGAACACCCTGGCCACGGGCAGACAGGGGGAGCGGCCGTCCGCCTCAGCGGCGGCGCATCAGCGCCACGAGCTCGCCTCGCTGGCGCTCGGAGAGACCACCCAGCGTTTTGCTGGGTGAGATCCGGCAATGGGAGAGGATCTTGCTGGCCTTCACGCGACCGTACTTCGGGACCGCCAGCAGGAGGTCAAAGACCTTGGCGGTCAGCAGGTAATCTGGTGGCTCGAGGAGCAGCTCATGAATCGGCTGGCGACCGGCCTTGAGGTCGCGTTTGAGCTGGGCGCGACGGCTGCGAATGTCGTTAGCGCGCTGAAGCGCCTCCATGCGTTGCACTAGCGAGCGCTCCGGCGCGGCGAGAGACTTAGAGAACGATTCACTGACCGGCGGCATGGGCGGCGACTATACATCTTGGGGCGGGGCAATCAAGGTCAGGCCGCCAAAGTCGACTCGACCTCAACCTGAGCTTGAGCATTATCGAGACTGGTTGCGGGAATAGGCGTTCTTTGCAGGGTGTTTTATAAGCTCTGGCCAAATTTACCTATGTGAGCGACGCTCGTGCCCAAGTAGCGCTTCAGATTCACCTGGACGGCGTTGGAAACGCGCGCAGCGCCGCCAACTCGGAGGCGATCCGCGTGCCGGCGGCAGGGTCACGAAAGCTCTCGGTGCCAACCGCCACTACGTCCGCGCCGGCGTGGATCAGTTCGAGGGCATCGGAGCCTGACTGGACCCCGCCCATGGCGACGATCGGAACGCTCACCGCGGCGCGGACGGCGTACACCTGGGCGAGCGCGATGGCGCGCACGGCCGGCCCAGAGACCCCACCCGTGCCGCCGCCCAGCCACGGCTCACGGCCGCCGGGTGAAAGCGCCATCCCGCGTACGGTGTTGATCAGCGACACGGCGCTCGCTCCCGCGTCCTGCGCGGCCCTGGCCACGGCCGGCACATCACCGGCGTTCGGCGTCAACTTGACGATCAGCGGCTTCTCGGTCAGCGGGCGTACCGCGGCCAGCAGCCGGCTGACCTCCTCGGGGTCGGCGCCCATGACCATGCCGGTCTCGACGTTGGGGCAGGATACGTTGAGCTCGAGTCCCGCCACCTCGTCGCGGAGTGCGAACGCCGTGACCAGCCTTTCCACCTCAGCGCGGCTGAATCCCATCACGTTGACGATCAGGGGGACGGGAAGCGCAGACAGCTCGGGAAGGTCCTCGGCCAGGAAGCCCTCCAGACCCTTGTTGGGCAGCCCGATTGAGTTCAGCAGCCCCGCTGAGAGCTCCCGCAGGCGCGGGGGCGGATTGCCCTGGCGCGGCGCCAAGGTGACCGTCTTGGAGACGAAGGCAGCGAACGGGAAGCGCTCGTCCAGGGCGGCGCCGAAGACCCTCCGCGCGGCGATCACGTCAAACGTGCCCGAGGCGTTGATGAGCGGATGCGCGAGCTCGATCCCGCACAGCTCGACAGTCGCCGGCGGCGCGCTCATGGTTTCGGTCCCGCGTGCGCGAGGGCACCGGGAGTGAGCTGCTCGGCGGCCAGCACCGGGCCCTCGAGACACAGGCGCACGTAACCGCGGTCGGTCTCCACCACGCATCCGAAGCAGGCTCCGAAGCCGCACGCCATCCCCGACTCGAGCGCGAGCTCAGCCGGCACCTCCCGCATGGTGCAGAGCAGCCGCACCGCCTCGAGCATCGCCGGTGGTCCGCAGGCGTAGACCATCGCGCGATCATCGTCGTCGAGTTCGTCCGCGAGCAGTTCGGTCACCAGACCCGGGTGCCCGCGGCTACCGTCGTCGGTCGCGACCCGGGCGTCGCGCAGCAGCTGCGCACCGGCCGCATGAGCCGCGTCGCGAAAGCCGAGCAGCGCCGTCGTGCCCGGGCCGAGCTCGTCCTGCCAGATGGCCAGCGGAGCGATCCCGACCCCGCCCCCGACGAGCAGCGCCCGGCGCCCGGCGCGCGGGGGGGTGAACCCGCGCCCGAGCGGGCCGACGAGCGAGAGACCGTCGCCGGCGCGCAACTCACACAGCCGGTTGGTGCCCGGGCCGACATCCTCGAGCAGGAACTCGAGCCCGGTTCCCGGGCCCAAGCCGCGGCGCAGCACGCTGAAGGCTCGAGGCAGGAAGGGTCGCTCGCCCGCACCTCCCCCCCATCGCGCGGCCGCCATCAGCATGTAGAACTGCCCGGGCTGCGGGCGAGGGCCTTCGGGATCCCGGCAAGACAGGACGACGTAGGCGCCGAGCTGCTCACGAGCGCTGATCACGACCGTACGCGCGCCGAGGGGCGCCGTCACCCGCTCCGGGGTGGCGGGACTCAATTTCATCTCGACGCCGGGGTGACGCGAGCCTGGCGGTGCAGCTCCTGCAGGCAGAGGACGTCGGGCTCGCCCCGGCGCGCGGCGGCGATCGCGCGGGCGGCCGCCATCCCGCCTGCCATGGTCGTGATGCACGGGATCCTGCGCGCGATCGCGGCCGAGCGGATCTCGTAGCCGTCGGCCCGAGCCCCGGTGCCGACCGGAGTGTTGATGACCAGGTTGACCTCGCCGCGCTCGATCCAGTCGACCACGTGTGGAGAGCCCTCGCCGATCTTGTTGATCTCCTCGACCCGGATCCCCATCCGCCGTAGTGCCTGGGCGGTTCCCCGGGTGGCGATGATCCTGAAGCCGAGGTCGTGCAGCAAGGTGGCGATGCCGGTCGCGGCGAGCTTGTCGCCGTCGGCGACGGTCAAGAACGCGGTGCCGTGCGCCGGCAGTCCGGCACCAGCGGCGGCCTGGGCCTTGGCGAATGCGGTCGGGAAGTCTGCGGCGATCCCCATCACCTCGCCGGTGGAGCGCATCTCGGGTCCGAGCAGTGAATCAGCACCGGCGAAGCGGTCAAAGGGCAGCACCGCCTCCTTGACGCACACGTGTGGGACCCCGTCGGCACCCGGCTCGTCGGGGAGCCCGAGGTCGCCGATCCGCTCGCCGAGCATGATCCGGCAGGCCAGCTTGGCCAGCGGAAGCCCGATCGCCTTGGACACGAACGGCACGGTCCGGGACGCCCGCGGGTTGGCCTCGATCACGTGCAGTCCATCGTCGCCATGAATCGCGAACTGAACGTTGAGCAGGCCGACAACCCCGAGGGCCAGGGCGATGCCGGTCGTCTGCTCGCGGATCTGTTCGAGCATCGGGGGGCCGAGCGTGTGCGGCGGCAGGACACAGGCGGAGTCACCGGAGTGGATTCCTGCCTCCTCGACGTGCTGCATGATCCCGCCGATCCACACGGCGGAGCCGTCGCACAGGGCATCGACGTCGACCTCGATGGCGTCCTCGAGGAAGCGGTCCAGGTAGATGGTGGGGCGCGCGGGGTTGGTGTCGGCACCGACTCGGCGCAGGTAGTCGCGCAGCCCTTCGACGCTGTAGACGATCTCCATCGCGCGGCCGCCCAGCACATAGCTGGGACGCACGAGCAGCGGGAAGCCGACGCCCGGGGCCCGCTCGAGTGCTTCCTCGCCGCTTGCGGCGCTCGCGTAGGGCGGGGCCTTGTAGCCGAGGCGATCGAGCAGGGGCCCGAACCGGGAGCGGTCCTCGGCCAGGTCGATCGCGTCGATGCTCGTGCCCAGGATCGGAATCCCGGCCGCCTCGAGCCCCGAGGCGAGCTTGAGTGGCGTCTGGCCGCCGAACTGGACCACCACCCCCTCGGGTTTCTCGAGCTCGCAGACCGCGATCACGTCTTCGAGTGTCAGCGGTTCGAAGTAGAGCCGGTCCGAGGTGTCATAGTCGGTCGAGACCGTCTCGGGATTGCAGTTGATCATGACCGCGTCGCGTCCGAGCTCGCGGACCGTCTGGGCGGCGTGGACACAGCAGTAGTCGAATTCGATTCCCTGTCCGATCCGGTTGGGGCCCGACCCAAGGATGACCACGCCGGGGCGCTCGCTGGGGCACGCCTCGTGGAGCGGACCGCCGGGGCCGGGACGTTCCCAGCTCGAGTAGAAGTAGGGCGTCTCGGCGGCAAACTCGGCTGCACAGGTATCCACCGCCTTGTAGGTACGCTCGCCGGCGAACGCGAAGTCGATCCCGGCAGTCCCGCGCACCAGCTCCTCGAGCTCGCGCAGAAACCAGGGGTCAACACTGGTCCGCTCGTGCAGTGCCTCGGTTCCGGCCCCCCGGCGCAGCGCCTCGAGCACGTAATCCCAGCGCTCGGCACCGGGCAGCGCGGTCAGAGCCAGCAGCGCCTCGGCGTCCTCGGGGTAGCTGGGCTGGGTATCAAGCTCGCGCGAGCGCAGCGCCTTGGCGAACGCCTGCTTGAAGGTACGGCCGAGCGCCATCGCCTCCCCCACCGATTTCATGTGCGTGGTCAGTCCCGCCTCGGCGCCGGGAAACTTCTCAAACGCGAAGCGCGGCCACTTGACCACGCAATAGTCGATCGCGGGCTCGAAGCTGGCCGGAGTGGCGCGGGTGATGTCGTTGGGGATTTCCTGGAGGGTGTAGCCGACGGCGAGGCGGGCAGCGATCTTGGCGATCGGGAAGCCGGTGGCCTTGCTGGCCAGCGCGCTCGAGCGCGACACCCGGGGGTTCATCTCGATAACGACGATCTCGTCGGTGCCCGCGTTGACGGCGAACTGCACGTTGGAGCCCCCGGTCTCGACGCCGACGGCGCGGATCACCGTGATCGCCTGGTCGCGCAACGCCTGATATTGCCGATCGGTCAGGGTCTGCTGCGGTGCCACGCAGACGCTGTCGCCGGTGTGCACGCCCATCGGATCGAGGTTCTCGATCGAGCACACGATGACCACGTTGTCGGTGTGATCACGCATCACCTCGAGCTCGAACTCGCCCCAACCGAGGACTGACTCCTCCATCAGCACCTGGCCGATCGGAGAGGCAGCCAGACCCCTGGCGACGAGCCGCTCCAGGTCGGCCTCGGTGTGCGCGACCCCGCCACCGGTCCCGCCGAGCGTGAAGGCGGGCCGGACGATGAACGGCAGGCCGATGTCCACGAGCGCGGCGCGCGCGTCCTGGAGGCTGTGCACGATCGCGGAGCGCGGTACCCGCAGGCCGGCCGCCATCATCGTGTCGCGAAAGCGCTCCCGATCCTCGGCGCGGTCGATCGCCTCGTAGTTGGCGCCGATCAGCTCCACTCCGTAGCGCTCGAGCGTTCCGTTCTCGTGCAACGCCTTGGCCAGGTTGAGGGCGGTCTGGCCTCCCAGCGTGGGCAGCAGGGCGTCGGGACGCTCACGCTCGATCACCTGGGTCACCGGGCCGGGCAACAACGGCTCGATGTAGGTGGCGGTGGCCACCTCGGGATCGGTCATGATCGTCGCCGGGTTGGAGTTGACGAGCACGACCTCGTAGCCCTCCTCGGTCAGGACCCGGCAGGCCTGCGTCCCCGAGTAGTCAAACTCCGCCGCCTGGCCGATCACGATCGGCCCCGAACCGAGGAGGAGGATCTTGTGGATGTCTTCGCGACGGGGCATCAGGCAGCGGCCGCGGCGGCGATCTCGTCCACGAAGCGGTCAAACAGGTACAACGAGTCGTGGGGTCCGGGACCAGCCTCGGGGTGGTACTGGACGGTTGCCCCGGGGACGTCGCGCAACGTGAGACCCTCGACGGTGCGGTCGTAGAGGTTGATGTGGGTCAGCTCGGCGGCCCCGAAATCAGTTTCCCAGCGAACCGGCTCATCGTCGTCGATCGTCCGGGCGCCCCCCGGGGCGAGGACCGCGAAGCCGTGGTTCTGGCTGGTGATCTCGGTCCGGCCCGTGGTCAGGTCCTTGACCGGGTGGTTGGCGCCGTGGTGACCGAAGGGCAACTTGTAGGTCTCCAGGCCAACCGCGCGACAGAGCAGCTGGTGCCCGAGACAGATGCCGTACACCGGCAGTTTGCCGACCAGGTCACGCACGGTGTCCACCACATAGTCGAGCGCGCTCGGATCGCCGGGACCGTTGGCCAGGAAGATCGCGTCGGGCCCCGAGGCGAGCAGCCGCTCGGCGCTCGCCGTGCACGGGTGAAGCTCGACCGTGACCCCGCGGGCGCGCAGGTTGGCGACGATCGAACGCTTGACGCCGGTGTCGACCATCGCGATCCGCAGTCCGCGCGCGGCGCCGTCGCCCTGGCCGCCCAGCGTCACGGCCGTGCGGGGCGTGACCTCGCGGGCGAGGTCGCGGCCGGTCATGCTCGGCTCGGCCGCGATCAGGGCGCGAGCCTCGTCGCTGGATATCCGGGCCGGGAATACGCCGCCCCGCATCGCTCCCTGGTCGCGAATGTGACGCACCAGCGCACGGGTGTCGAGATCGGTGATGGCCGGCACGCCGCGGTCGGTCAGCCAGCTCAGCCACCCCCCCTCAGCCCCTGGGGCGCTCGCATGCCCGCCCGCATGCCCGCTCGCATGCCCGCGCTCATAATCCATGCCGGCGCGCATGATCGCGGCCCGAGCGTGGACGCGGTCAGACTCCATCGCCTGGGCACTGACGCCGTAGTTGCCGATCTGCGGAAAGGTGAAGGTGATCAGCTGTCCGGCGTAGCTGGGGTCGCTCATCGCCTCCTGGTAGCCCGACATGGAGGTCGTGAAGACGATCTCGCCGACCGCCGGCGCATCGGCCCCGCACGCCATGCCGTCAAAGCGCATCCCGTCCTCGAGCATGACGTAGGCCGTGGTTTGCAGCGTCATCGTTGGCTCAGCGTCCCGGCCTGCGCGAGCACGGTGGCCCGAAAGGCGATCGCCCCGGCGGCCAGGGTCAGCTCAACCCGGCCCTGAAGGGTGCGGCCCTGAAAGCAGCAGTTGGCCGAGCGGCTGGCGTAGCCCCCCGCCCCCACCTCCCAGCGTGTCTCGAGGTCGACGAGACAGAGGTTGGCCGGCTCCCCGACGGCGATCCGAGGGGTGAAGAGGTCATACAGGGCGCCCCCGTCGCTCATGCGCTCGACAACCGTCTCTAGCTCGAGCTCGCCCGAGGCGACCAACTCGGTGTAAAGGGCGGCGAAGGCGGTCTCCAGTCCGGTCGTGCCCATCGGTGCCTGCTCGAAGGGAACCTCCTTCTCGTGACGCGCGTGAGGCGCGTGGTCGGTGGCCACGCAATCGATCACGCCCGAGCGCAATCCCTCGACGAGCGCCCGTCGATCGCGCTCGTTGCGCAGAGGCGGGTTCATCTTGAAGCGGCTGTCGAGCGTGCGCACGAGGTCGTCGGTGAGCGTCAGATGGTGCGGCGAGGCCTCACCGCTGACCCGGGCCCCCGCCGCCTTGGCGGCGGCGAGCGCGTCCACCGACTCCGCACAGGAAAGGTGTTGGAAGTGCACGCGGGCGTCTTCGTAGATGGCCAGGGCACCGTCACGGGCGATCATCGTCGACTCCGAGACGGACGGGATCCCGGCCATCCCCAGGCGGGCGGAGACCGCTCCCTCGTGCATGACCCCATCACCCGAGAGGGTCGGATCCTCTTCGTGCAGGGCGATGACACCGCCGGCCAGGCGCTGGTACTGCAGCGCGCGGCGCAGCATCCCGGCCGAGACCACGGGCTTGCCGTCGTCGGTGAAGCCGATCGCCCCGGCATCGCGGAGGTCGGCCATCTCGGTCAGTTCGGCACCCGCCAGGCCCCGAGTGATGCCGGCCAGAAAGCCGACCGGCACCCGGGCCTCCCGGCGGGCCCTCTCCACCAGCGATCCGAGCACCGCGGCGCTGTCAACCGTCGGCACGGTGTTGGGCATCGCCACCACGGCGCAGTAGCCGCCGGCCGCAGCCGACGCCGTGCCGGTATCGAGGTCCTCCTTGTACTCCTGGCCTGGAGTGCGCAGGTGCACGTGGGGATCGACGAAGCCCGGGAAGACGTACTTGCCGCGCGCCTCGATCGTCTCGCCGCCCTCGGGATCGGGCAACGTTTCCGGCGCGCCGAACTCGGCCACCATGCCGCCACGGACGAGGACATCCTGGCGCTCGTCGATCCCGGCCCGGGGGTCGAGCACGTGCGCGCCGCGGATCAACAGGTCGGCCGCGGGCAGCTCGCGCGAGAAGAGCTTGGCCCCGCTCATCACCCGCCCCCTCCTGACCATCGTTCGCCCGCGACGAGGGCGTCCGCACGCCATCCGGGCGCGCCGGAATGAACGGCCCCCGCGCGTTCCGGCTGGCTCACCGCAAAGATCGTCGACAACGTCATCCCGCTACCGCCAGCATCGGCGAGCCGACCAGCAGCTCGTACAGGACCGCCATGCGAACCGCGACCCCGGCCTTGACCTGGTCACCGATCAGCGCCTGCGGGGAGTCGATGGTCGCCGCTGAGATCTCGACCCCGCGGTTGACGGGACCGGGGTGCATGACCAGCTGCCCGGGCCCGAGCCGGCGCTCGTTGATCTGGTAGCGGGCGGCGTACTCACGCAGAGAGGGCACGAAGGCCTCGTGCATGCGCTCGTGCTGCATGCGAAGGACGTAAACGACGTCGGCCTCGCCGAGCCGCTCAAGAGTGGGCGTCGCCGAGCACCCGAGCGCCTCGATGTTCCGTGGGATCAGGGTCGGGGGCCCGCTGACGGTCACGGTGGCGCCCATCCGCGTGAAGGCGAGGATGTCCGAGCGCGCCACGCGGGAGTGCAGGACGTCGCCGACGATCCAGATCTTGCATCCGTCCAGCGAGCCGAGCCGGCGGCGCAGCGTGAACACGTCGAGCAGGGCCTGGGTCGGGTGCTCGTGCTTGCCGTCCCCGGCGTTGATCACCGTGGCCCCGGTCCAGCCCGCCACCAGCTGGGCGGCTCCGGCCTGGGGTGAGCGGATCACGATCGCCGCCGGATCGTAGGCCGACAAGGTCTGCACGGTGTCCTTCAGTGACTCGCCCTTGTCGACGCTGGAGCCGGCCGAGCGAATGCTGACCACGTCGGCGCTCAGCCGCTTGGCGGCGAGTTCGAAGCTCGAGCTCGTGCGGGTCGAGGACTCATAGAAGAGGTTGACGATCGTGCGCCCGCGCAGCGCCGGCACTTTCTTTATCTCCCTTCCCGAGACCTCGGCGAAGGACTCGGCTCGGTCGAGGATCCGCTCGATGCCGGACCGATCGAGATCATCGATCGAGATCAGGTGACGCGATCGGCGGCCGTTCATCGCGCCGCGGCCTGGATTCGTCTCTCGGCAGCCGGGCCGATCGTCACCTCGTCGGTGCCATCAACCTCCTCCACGCGGACGTTGACGCGCTGGTCCTGCGAGGTGGGGATGTTCTTGCCCACGTAGTCAGGGCGGATCGGCAGCTCGCGATGCCCGCGGTCCACGAGCACGGCGAGCTGAACCCGCTCGGGGCGGCCGAAGTCGAAGATCTCGTCGATCGCCGCGCGCACCGTGCGCCCCGTGTAAAGGACGTCGTCGACGATCACGATCGTGCGGCCGTCGACGGCGAAGTCGAGCTGGGTCGCGTGCACGACGGGCGATCCGGACCCACCCCCCCGGATCCCGAAGTCGTCGCGGTAGAAGGAGATGTCCACCGAGCCCAGCGGCACCACCGGCTCGAGCAGCTCGCTGATCAGCACGTGCACCCGCCGGGCGAGATGCGCGCCGCGCCGGTGAATACCAATGATGGCGATCGAGCCGTCGGGATTCTTCTCGACGATCTCATGAGCGATCCGCACCAGCGTGCGGCGCATATCATCGCGGTCGAGCACGACCGTGGCGGCTGGCAACCTGCTCCTTCCTGGCCTCTCGGGACCGGGTTAAAGGGGCGTCATTGATGCAGCTATGAGGCTAGCAGCGGGTCCGGCGGGTTCGGACCTCGCGACCCGCATTTCGCGAGGAATTTCGGGGCGGACGCGATCAGGCTCTGGGCGACGGGGCTCGCAGGCGGTAGAGGACGTGGGACATGCCCTCATGCGCGAAGTCACCCTCGTAGAGCAGCCCGGCTTTCTCCATCACGCGGCGAGAGGCCAGGTTGTCGGGCTGGGTGTAGGCGATCACCTGATCGAGCTTCAGTGATCGGAACGCGGCCTGGATCGAGGTCTGGGCCAGCTCGGTGGCGAAGCCGCGGCCCCACCGGGCGGGCAGCACTGCCCAGCCGACCTCGACCTCCCGTTGGCCGGTGACCTCGGTGTACTGCAGGCCGCCGCGGCCGACCACGAGCCCATCCGAGCGGTCGCGCAGGAGCCACTGGCCAAACCCATGCGACTCCCAGTGGGCGTGCTTGCGTTCGGCGTTACGCCGGACGTCGGCGGGGGTGGGCGGCGGCTCACTGGGGTACTGCAGCGTGCGCCACACGCGCGGATCGAGCGAGAGCGGCTCGAGGTCCTCGGCGTGCTGGGGACGGATCCGCTCGTAGCCCAGCGGACCCCGCTCGAAGTCCGCGGGGATCAGCACCTTCACGGCGCGCGTTCGACCGCGGTCGACTCGACATCGGCCCGCTCGACATCGGCCCGCTCGACATCGGCCCGCTCGGTATCGGACGGCCCAGCATCGGCGGCCCTAGCGTCGGCGGGCCTGGGGTCGGCGGGCCGGGGGTCGGCGGACCTGGGGTCGGCGGGCCGGGGGTCGGCGGACCTGGGGTCGGCAGGCCTGGGGTCGGCGGACCTGGGGTCGGCAGGCCTGGGGTCGGCGGGCCTGGGGTCGGCGGGCCGGGGGTCGGCGGGCGCGCTCGCGTCCGGATCCCAGCGCACTACCTCGGGCCGGCCGCGCTCTGGGAGCGGGATCTCGATGGTGTCGAAGTCGCGCGGGATCACCGTGCGCGAGAACACGGCCCGGGCCTCGTCGCGGAGCAGGCGCAGGGGATGACGGGTAGAGACGTGATTGAGCGCGAGCAGGCCCACCTCGGCCTCCCGGGCGAGGGTTGCCGCCTCCGCGGCAGTGGAGTGCCCGGTCTCGCGGGCGCGCCCTGATTCCTCCTCGGCAAAGGTGGCCTCGTGGACCAGCACGTCGGCCTGGTGGGCGGCGATGCGCACCGCCTCGCACGGCTGGGTGTCGCCCGAGAGCACGAGCTTGCGGCCCGGGCGGCTGGGACCGAGCACCTGCTCGGGACCGACCCCGCGGACGGTCTCCCCCCGCTGGACGCGGCCGAACTCGGGCCCGGGCGTGAGCCCGAGGCGGACGGCCGCGTCGGGATCGAACACCCCAGGACGCTCGTCCTCGTACAGCACGTAGCCAAACGCCGGGCCCCGGTGAGCGACGGCCACGGGCACGATTTCGTAGCCATCGCGAGACACGCTCTGCCCCGGCTCAAGCTCGACCACCTCAAGCCCGTAGCTGACCCGGCCCGACATCCGCTCCACCAACGCGATCAGCGTGCGCAGACCAACGGGGCCGTGAATCCTCAGCGGCTTGTCGCGACCACGCAGATCGAAGGTCTTGAGCATGCCCGGGAGTCCGAGCCAGTGGTCGGAGTGGAAATGGGTGAGAAAGATCTCGGTCAGGTCGGCCAGTCCCACCGACCCCACGAGCTGGCGCTGGGTGCCCTCACCGCAGTCGAACAGAACCCGATCACCCCCTCGGCGCACGAGCAGCGAGGGCAGCCCGCGCCGGGCGGTCGGTACCGAGCCGCCGGTGCCGGCGAAGAAGATCGAGAGGTCCATGCCGCCCGAGTCTGGCAGCCGCGCCCGCGAATGTCAGTCGAGCGTGACCATCTCGAAGGCGACCCCATGCTCGTTCACGTGCGCGATTCCCATCGTGTGATGGGGCGAGCGGCGGCGCTCGGTCGGGCTCCCGGGGTTGAAGATTTGAAAGCCATCTGGGCCGTGCTCGTGCCACGGGATGTGAGAGTGTCCGAAGATCACCGCGTCGGCGTCGGGGAAGCGGCGCCGCAGCCGAGCCAGCCGGCCTGCTGACGGGCCGGCGTCGTGGACGACCGCGAGCCGGCGGCCGGCCACCGTCAGCACGGCACTGACCGGCAGGACAGCAGCGACCCCGGCGTCGTCGACATTGCCGGCCACCGCCACCACGTCGCCCACAGACTGCAGCTCGGCCAGGACCCCCAGGGTCGCCAGATCACCGGCATGGATGATCAGGTCAGCGGCGCGCAGCCGGGTCACGCACATCTCGGGCAGGCGCCGCCCGCCGCGCGGCAGGTGGGTGTCGGAGATGATCGCGACGGCGGACGCGCCGATCTGGGGGTGCGCAGGGGCGGGCATGGCTCTAAGCTGGACGCTCGATCTTCCCCGATCGCGAGCGCCCGTAGCTCAGGGGATAGAGCGTCCGCCTCCGGAGCGGAAGGTCGCAGGTTCAAATCCTGCCGGGCGCGTAAAGGAGCTTGCGCAAATGACAGAGCGCCGCGCCGACACTGACGTCGGCGCGGCGCTCGGCACTTGCACTCCGGGTCAGTCCGACCCGGAACTCAGCTCAGCGCTGTCAGCATCCGTGATAGCGCAGCCTCGAGATAAGGTGATAGCCCCGCCTGGTCGTCGCGATGATCTTGACGGTGTACTTGCCATGAAGCGGCAGACGGGAGAGCTTCTGATCGGTGAAGCGCCCACTCTCACCGAGTACGTGACGGCCGTTGACGTATACGTCAACCCGCATGATCTTCTTGTGACGCACGTGCGACAGCCGCGACAGACGCAACCGCAAGGTCCGGTTGGCTACACAGACAAGGTTAGACGGAGCCCCAGCGACGCTGGGTGCCAGCGGGGTGCCGATATCAGCCACCGATATCGGCTTCGGCAGGCCGGCGGTCCCGCCGCTGCTGCCGCTGCCGCCGTTGGCGCCGCCGCCGCTGCCGGACGGCGTCCCCCAGCCCTGGAGGAGCTCGGAATACCACATGTGAGCGAGCCAGTCGACCGTCGGCGTATCCCCGGGCGGGCACACGTAGTTGGTCGACCAGTTGTTGCAGCGGAACGTATCCGAGGAATTCGACTTGATGAAGTCTTGGTCGAACCCGTTGTAGACGATCAAGCCGTTGTTGTTGCCGGCATAGGCGATCTGCGCTCCAGACTCGCTATGGGCGTTAGTGCCCTTGGTCAGAGCCGTCCACCGCGGATCGTTGGAGGTCAGCAAGTTGGAATCGCCGGGATCCGTGAAATGGAACACGTCCTTGAGGTTCACGTAGGAGCGATCGGAGGGGTTAGCGCTGATGAGAGTGCTGTTGGTGAGGATGGTCGAACTCCCGGACTGGGAGCCGCAGCTACTGCAGCCCTGGCCCACCCGAGTCGTATTTGACCCCGGGAGCAGCCACGAGTAGTCATTCGAGTTCGTCTTGTCGGCATCGTGAATGATCAGCTTGCCGCCTTGGGCAACGAACTGGGCAAGTGCCGCCTTGGCCGTAGCGCTAAGGCTCGACGTCTGCACCTGGACCAACACGGCGGTGTCGTACTGAGCCAGCGTGGCTGAGGTGACCTGATCCAGCGGGACGTTGGTGAACGAGAACTGGTCAAAGGACTCCGCGGGCCGGCCAGTCACGATCGAGGCCACGGGCATGATGCCGTCCGGCCCGTAAGAGGGAACCGGGCCTCTTTGAGGGATCAGGGCAACCTTGCTGCTCTTGGTGTGCAACAAGGTCACGGCCATTGCCGGGCTGGTGAACACGGCCACCGCGATGGTCCCCAGGATTGCTGCCAAGCACGTGACACCGGTGATCCGAGCGCGTCTGGCTTTTGTGCTGACGGTCGCTTCAGGTGCGCCGACCGTAGCCCGAGTGATTGAGTTTGGCACTTCGACTAAGCCCCCTTGATGGAGTTGGCCTTCGCTTCCCGGCCCCAGAAGGCGAAGGACGTTCACAAACGTAGACTTCACAACGTAGACCCTTCTATACCCAGATGCGCCACATAGTTGCGGTTCATTGTTCAAACCGTTCTTAGCGGTTTCCGGCGCGGCGGCCCTTCCCAGCCCTGCTCGCGATTACCAGATCTGCCGGGTCGCTTGGCCGGTCCTTGACGGTGCGCAGCCGATTCCGCCGAACCGGTGGCGGGAGCGGGTGCGCCGAACACATAGGTCTTACCCCCGAACAGGCCCAAGCAACCGAATCACCCGCTCGCTCACGGAGCTCTAACCTCCGGAATCCCCCTCACCCACCGTCGCCCCCGCTGCTGACAGCTCGGCCAGGGCTTCCCGTGAGTCGTGATCGTCGATCCCCCGGATGGCTGCCGGGTCGATGGTCACGATCAGCGCCTCGCGCAGCGCGGCGATCGCCGTGTGGCGCACGCAGTAGTCGGTGGCCAGCCCGACGATCGTCACTGCCGTGACCTGCTCCTCGCGCAGGAGGTCGCGTAGCTGGTCGCTTTCGAAGGCCGAGTAGCCCTCTGCCTCAGCCGACGTCCCCTTATCGATCACCGCGTCGATGAGGCGCCTATCCAAGCGATCAGAGAGCTGGGCGCCATCGGTGTCACGCACGCAATGCGGCGGCCATGGTCCACCCTGGCTCTGAAACGAAGAGTGGTCGGGCGGATGCCAGTCACGCGTCGCCACCACGACCGCAAAGCGGGGATCGGCGGCGAGGGCGTTGATCGGCTCGATCACCTGGTCGCCGTCGGGAACCCCCAGGGCGCCCCTGGGCAGAAAGTCGTTCTGTACGTCGACGATCAGCAGAGCTTCGGCCATAGAAATCCGCCTACCCAGCCTGCCACGTGCGCAAAAGCGGCGGCGGCGGGGGCGTGACTTGTGCGGGAGCCCCGCTGCCGGAGCGGGACCTGCAAAAGGTGAAAAACTCGAACCCCCACGCCAAGTTTTTCCTCTCGCGCGGGCTCAGCCCCCTCAGCGTGAAAAACTTGCCGACCGCCGGCAAGATTTTCACAAAATACATCCTTCCGGCGGTCCGGGGTAGTGAAACATCACCCGCCCCGGACGGCGAAACACCACCCGCCCCAGAAGGCGAAACACCACCCGCCCCGGACGGCGAAACACCACCCGCCCCGGACGGCGAACCCATTCGCCCCGGGGAAGCACCATTTTCCGGGGGAACATCAGGTGCGCTCCTGGCTACCGCCCCTTCCCGGCAGTGGCCCTGCTTCCGTTCCGAGCCAGCAAGCCCTGGCACAGAGCCCATCGCTCGATGCGGCGACGGCTGCGAAAAGCAGTCAGCCAATCAGGTCAAAGCGCAACGTGCCGCTCTTGCACACGTCGACCAGGGTGTGGCTTGAGTTCCGGTACACCCTCATCGCTCCCGTGAAGGTGCCGTGCACGCCCGCGGTGCTGAACGAGCCGTGTGAGGTGGTCACGAAGCGGCCGCTGTAGCCCCTGGTGACGGGTCCAGCGCTACGAGCTCTGGCCTTGAAGCGCGACCCGTGAAGCACGAGCGTGCGGAAGGTCGTGGTGTTGGTCACCGTCTGGTGGGTGATCGAGCAGTGCGCCAGCCAGCGCATGACGAAGTTGTGGATCGCGCCCCGCGAGACGCTCAAAGAGGCGAGCTTGCCCTGTGAGGTCCGGCCCCGATAGTTGCCGCTGTTGACGAGCGCGAGGGCAGACGCGGCGCTGATCGCGAGCACGGCGAGCACGGCGAGCACGGCGAGCGCGCCGGCCGCGATCCGCGCCAACGAGCGCGCGGGAGATCGAAGGATTGCGATCATCTCCCTGCTCTGTTCGAGATAACGGTCGCGGTCCCTTGCCTTGACCCGGACAACCACGGCAGGCTAAAACCGTTCCGGCGGGCTGGATGGGCGACTCCCGCCGGAACGACTTCAGCATCTCCCCCACTTCCGCTGGCTTAAGTACCTCAGGTGATGACGAATCTAACGCCGGAAAGATAACCGTAGAACCTGTCTTTCGAGCGTAACCGGCCACGTGTCGAGGGCTCCTTTGGGGGTATGTTCTCAAAGGCTGGTTTCGCAACAAGGAGAGGATGGAGCCGCGCATGGCGATGCAACCGGGCAGGTACTCGTTGGGACCCGAGCAGGCCAAACTGAGGATCCGGACGGGTCGAAGGGGCGCGGCGGCCAAGGCAGGTCACGACCTGGTGATCGAAGTCACGGCCTGGAAGGCCACGATCGAAGCGGGCGCCGAGGCAGCGGCTACCAGGGTCAGCCTGACCGCCGACGCGCGCTCGTTGCGGGTGCGCGAGGGCACGGGCGGGGTGAAATCACTCAGCGATAAGGACCGGGACAGCATCCGCAAGACGATCGACGACGAAGTCTTGAAGGGGACCGCGATCGAGTTTGCCTCCACCGCGGCGCGCGATGGCGCTGCGGGGCTCGAGGTGGACGGTGAGCTTGAGCTGTTCGGCCGTCGGCACCCCATCTCGTTCACCCTCAGCGTGGGCGACAGCGGCGAGCTGAGCGCCTCCACCCGCCTGCTTCAGAGCGACTGGGGGATGAAGCCGTACTCCGGAATGTTCGGCGCGCTCAAGGTCGCCGATGAGCTCGCAGTCGAAGTCGAGGGCAGACTGGCAGGCGGCTGAGCCGACGTGGAAGATGCAAATCCGGTACCCCGGGGGCCCAGAGGAGAGCTGATGACCGAGACGACGCCCGAAACCGCGACGAGGCGGGGCACGGTGGCAACGCTCGTCGGCGCGGCCGGTGAGCGCTTCGCCGAGCACGTGGCCACGCAGTACAAATCCGGCGGGGAATGGCACGAGCTCACCTTCGCCCAGGTCCGTGATGCGGTCGACGAGATCGCGCTCGGCTTGCTGGCACTCGGCATCGCCGCGGGGGACCGCGTGGCGATCCTGGCCGACACGCGCCTGGAATGGACACTGGCCAGCTACGCGATATCGGCCGCCGGGGCCGTCGTGGTCCCCGTCTACCCGACCAATTCACCCCGGGAGTGCGCCTGGGTGCTGGGCGATTCGGGGACCCGCGCCGTGTTCTGCGAGAGCGAGGCCCAGCGGGCCAAGATCGATCAGGTCCGGGACGAGCTCCCCGATCTCATGGTCACGATCGGGTTCGAGGAGGGCGCCGGCGAGTCGACTCTGGAACAGCTGCGCGAGCGGGGGCGAGACGGCGACCGCTCAGAGCTCGGGGCACGTCAGGCTGCCGTGGACCGCGAGCATCCCTACACCATCATCTACACGTCGGGGACGACCGGGCCGCCCAAGGGCGTGGTCCTAACGCACGGCAACGCGATGTCAGTCGGCGAAATGGTGCAGGAGCTGGACTTCATCTCTCCCGGCGAGCGGACGTATCTGTTTCTTCCCCTCGCTCACGCCTTCGCGCTCACCGCCCAGCTGGCCTCGTTCGAGCTTGGGACGACGATCATCTTCTACGGCGGTGACCCCAAGAAGATCCTCGAGGAGCTGGTCGAGACGTCCCCGACCTACCTGCCGTCGGTCCCGCGTATCTTCGAGAAGCTCTACACGGCGGCGATGAAGCTCCAGGAGCAGGGGGACGAACAGGAGCAGGCGCGGTTTGCCCAGGCGATCGAGCTCGGTGTCGACGTGCGCCGGCGCCAACAGCAGGGCGAATCGGTCTCGGACGAGATGCGGGCCGGCTTCGATCAGGCCGACGAACGCCTCTTCGCCCGCGTACGGAGTCTGTTCGGGGGCGAGATCCGTCAAGCCGTTACCGGCGCGGCGCCGATCGCGGCCGAGATCCTCGCGTTCTTCTACGCCTGTGGCGTGCCCGTGATGGAGGGCTGGGGCATGACCGAGACGACCGCGGTCGGCACGGTGGGGACGCTTGAACACTTTAAGTTCGGGACCGTCGGGCGGCCGATGCCTGGTGTGGAAGCCAGGATCGCCGACGAGGACGGCGAGATCCTGCTCCGTGGCCCGAACGTCTTTTGCGAGTATTGGGAGAATCCCGACGCCACCGCCGAAACCCTGGTCGACGGTTGGCTGCACACCGGCGACCTCGGCAAGATCGACGACGAGGGTTACCTCACGATCACCGGACGTAAGAAGGACATCATCATCACTGCGGGGGGCAAGAACCTGACCCCGGCCAACCTCGAGAACGACCTCAAGCAGTCGCGCTTCATCTCTCAGGCGGTGATGCACGGTGACCGCCGTCCCTATCCGGTCGCGTTGATCACGCTCGACGCCGAGGAGATCCTCCCCTGGGCCAAGGAGCACGGGCTGCCGGAGGACGTCGCCCAGCTCGCCGAGCGCGACGAGGTGACCGCGATGGTCCAGGACGAACTCGACCGAGCCAACTCCAACTACGCCAAGGTCGAGCAGATCAAGAAGTTCGTGATCCTGGACCGGGACCTCTCGATCGAGGAAGGGGAGCTCACCCCGACGCTCAAGGTCAAGCGCAACGTGATCAACGAGCGATTCGCCGATCGCTTCGAATCGCTCTACGGGTAACGATTCGGGCGCCGAACAGTCGGGTAGACCCCGCGAGATGAAGTTGCTCGTCATCACCACCGAGGCGATCACCGCCCGCCAACTGCGCGACGCGCTGCCAGGCGACGCCGATCCCGCCGACGCCGAGGTGATGGTGGTCGCTCCCGCCCTGCACGCCAGCGCGCTGCGCTTCTGGGTTTCGGACGCCGACGAGGCGATCAAACGAGCCGATTCGGTACGGCGCGAGAGCGTCGAGCAACTCGGCGACGAGGGTGTTTCCGCCACCGCCGACACCGGCGAGGCTGATGTGTTTGATGCCGTCCAGGACGCCCTGCAGACCTTCGCGGCGGACCGGATCGTGGTCTTCGCCCATCCGCCAGACGCCCAGCGCTACGGCGAGGACGTCGACGACGCCGAGCTGCGGGAGCGCTTCGGGCTTCCCGTTGACCGCGCCGAGGTCTCGCCCCACTAGACTCCGAGTCTCGGACGCCGCCGTATGCTCGAAGAGAATACCGATCGCCAGACGCTCAGCGCCGAGCCACCGGCGCCCTCGCTGGAGATCTCCAACGCCATTTCCCGTCTGCACAAGCAGTACGTCGGGCGCGGACCGACTAATGCCCGGACGACCGTCGACGGAAACCTGGTCGTGTGCTTGATCGAGGGCGGATACACCCAGGCCGAGCAGACGCTGGCGGACAACGACAACGCCGACGTCGTGGCGGCAGGGCGCCTTGGCCTCCAGGACGCGATGCGCAACGGAATGACCGAGGCTGTCGAGACCATCCTCGGCCGTCGCGTGCGCTCGTTCATGAGCGCCAACGACCTGTCCGGCAACCTCCAGGTCGAGGTCTTCGTCCTGGACGGTAACCAGGACGCCGGTTAGTCCGGGCGCCGCGACGAGGACGCCGGTTAGTCCGGGCGCCGCGACGAGGACCCCGGTTAGTCCCGGCGCCGCGACGGGGACCCCGGTTAGTCCGGGCGCCGCGACGGGGACCCCGGTTAGGCCGGGCGCCGCGACGGGACGCCGGGTGATCCTGTCGCTGTGGCGGGAACGCCGGTTAGTCCTGGCACCGCGACCCGTAGGGCGGATAAACTCCGGGCAGCCCGCGACGGTTAGCTTCCGGTCCGGGCAGAGCATCGGGCACGATGGGAGGCTGCGGCGTCAACGCCGGCGCAGACCGTCGTACAAAACAGTTGTACGGAGGATGCGCATGCCCCGATCGGCCATTTCATGGCTTCCCAGCGGACCTCTCCAGCCTTGACGTTCAGTCGTGGCCAGCTGCGGGGGCTCTCGACTGACGAGCTCCTGGCCCTTCGGCGTGAGCATGAGGACCCCGTCGTGCTCGAGGAACTTGTCGTCCGCTTCGAGCCCCTGGCCCGCAGCGTCGCGCGCCGCTATCACGCCCGGGGAGAGCCTCTCGAGGATCTGACCCAGGTCGCAATGGTCGGCCTGCTCAAGGCGATCGACCGCTTCGACCCCGAACGGGGTTTTGCCTTCTCCAGCTACGCGATGCCGACCATGCTGGGCGAGCTCAAGCGCTACTTCCGTGACAGCGGCTGGGCGGTCCACGTTCCCCGCGGGGTCAAGGAACGAGCGGTTGAACTGGCTCGGACGACCGACGAGCTCTCCTCCCGGCTCGGACGGTCACCGTCATTGAATGAACTCGCTGAGGCCATGAGCATCACCGAAGAGCAGACGCTGGAGGCGATCGAGGCTTACCACGCCCGGCACGCCGCACCGCTGGAGACCGGGCCCGACGACGACGACGGTCCCCTGAGTCCGGCCCAGCAGTTTGGTGCCGAGGATGAACGGCTCGAGCAGGCCGAGTACCTGAGCGTGATCGCGGCCGGGGTCGAAACCCTGTCGGAAGCAGATCGGTTGATCCTGTTCCTGCGCTTCGGTCGCGACATGACCCAATCGGAGATCGCCCGTCGAATGGGCACCTCGCAGATGCAGATCTCCCGCCTGCTGCGCGCTGCGATCGAGAAGATCCGCCGCGCGAGCGGCGAAACCGGGACGGGCGGCTAGGCCCGGGCCCGGTTCACGGCCCGCTCGAGCTGGGCCTTGTTGAGCTAGCTCGAGATCAGGGTCGGCGTCCCGAGGGGAATGTGAGAAAGCAGCCAGCGGCCTTGCGCCAAGCTGAGACGCAGGCACCCGTGGCTGACGGGGAGTCCGATCGAGGAGCTGTCGGGGGTGGAGTGGATGGCGACCCGGTTGCCCCCACTCCAGCCCTGGATGGCATGCGGCGCCTGCGCCGAGAGGGCGAGGATGCAACAGCCGTAAGGGCCGGTTGGATCGCCTGTGCGCAGGCGGTCGGTGACCGCGAAGCGCCCGGTCGGCGTCGGCGCACTGGGCGCGCCGATCGCGACCGTGAAGTGCGCAACCGGGCGCCCGGCCTGCAGGACGGTCAGGCGGCGAGCGGAAAGCTTGACCTCGAGCTTCCAGTTCACCCGGCTCAGCGACGCGGCGGCAGCCGGGATCCAGCCGACCCGGCCGTTGCCGGCCGCCGGGCTGACGACTCCCAGCCAGCGGCCCGAGAGCCGGACCACCCATAGCGCCTCCGGGGAACCGAACTCGGTGTGCACGGAAAGCCGGGCGTAGGCGTGGCCGCCCGGACGCGAGCGCATCTGAGTGCCTCGCTGCACGACGGCGACGAGGGCCCCCGGGCCGGGTGGGACGACGAGGCTGGGGGCCGAGAGCTTCGGGACCGCCACCGGTCTGAACACGGTGGCGCTGTTCGCAGTCTGCGCCGTTGCCCCGCCGCCACCGTCAGTCAGGACCAGCGCCACCACGATCGGGACGAGCGGAATCATGCCGGCCACGGCGGCCAGCGCCGCACGCACGCGGCGGGAGGGCTCAGGCGGTGATGGCGCGGACTCGCTCATGCCGAAATTGTCCCCCATCCCTATCGGCGTCGCAGCTGCGGGGCATGACCGCCACTCGGTTTGGAGAAGGCGAGGTTGGGGGCGATCCGCCCCTCGGTTTGAAGGCGAGGTTGGGGACGATCCGATACCGCACTGGTCCCACGAGGCCTCACATTTTGCGACTTGCGAGTGCGGTGTCGTAACCTGAAGAGCATGTTCGGATTACGGACCAAAGCTTCGATGATCGATCCTGCCTCCGCCCTCCCCGGCCGCGAGCAGCCGATGCCGGTCCCCGACCGTCACGCCGTACTCGAAACCCCGATGACCCCGCCATTTCCGGAGGGTTTTCAGCAGCTGGTGGCCGGGATGGGCTGCTTCTGGGGTGCCGAGCGGGTGTTCTGGACGGCTCCCGGCGTCTACACCACCGCCGTCGGCTACGCGGGCGGCTTTACCGCCAACCCCACCTATGAAGAGGTGTGCAGCGGACGCACCGGCCACACCGAGGTGGTCCTGGTGGTGTTTGACCCCGCCCAGACCTCCTATGAGAACATGCTCCGCCTGTTCTGGGAGAACCACGACCCCACCCAGGGCATGCGCCAAGGCAACGACGTCGGGAGCCAGTACCGCTCGGCGCTGTACTACGGCTCCGAAGCGGCCGGCGAGCTCGCCGAGACCTCACGGGCCGCCTACGCCGAGCGTCTGCGCGGCTCGGGCTTCTCTGAGATAACCACCGAAATCGCACCCGCGGGCGCCTTCTACTACGCCGAGGAATACCACCAGCAGTACCTGCACAAGAACCCGTGGGGCTACTGCGGGCTGGGCGGTACCGGCGTCAGCTGTCCGATCGGGCTCGGCGCCGCCGCCTCGAGCTAGCCGCCGGCCACGGCGGGCAGGATGGTGATTTCGTCACCGTCCTGCACCTGGGTGTCGAGGCCATCCATGAAGCGAATGTCCTCTCCATCGACGTATACGTTCACGAACCGCCGCAGCCCGCCGTCCTCGGCGATCCGGCTGCGCAGCTCGCCGAAACGGGCGTAGAGGGCATCCAGCACCTCGCCGACGGTGCTCCCCTCAACCGAGGCCTGGGACTCACCGCCCGTCGCCTCACGCAACTGGGTGGGGATCTTGACTTTTACCGCCATGGCCGCGCAATCCTATGCCAGAGCGCCGACGCCGGCGTTGGCGCGCTCGAAGGACTCGACATTGGCGTCGATTTCCCAGGTCTCGAACGTGCCCCGGGCGACGTCGAGAGTCTTGAGCCCCTCGCCGGTGATGTAGAGGACCACCCGCTCGGAGGGATCGATGACCCCCCGCTGCGCCAACTTGGCCAGCACTGCGGTGGTAACGCCGCCGGCAGTCTCGGTGAAGATCCCGGTCGTCTGGGCCAAGAGCTTGATGCCCGTGCGGATCTCGTCGTCGGTCACCGACTCGATCGTGCCCTGGGTGCGGCGGGCGAGATCGAGCGCGTAGGGGCCATCGGCGGGGTTGCCGATCGCCAGCGACTTGGCGATGGTGTCGGGCTTGACCGGGCGGCAGAAGTCCTGGTCGTCGGCAAACGCGGTTGCCACCGGCGAGCAGCCCGTGGCCTGGGCGCCGTGGAAGACCGGGAGCTGACCCTCGAGCAGGCCGACGTCGATCCACTCCTGAAAGCCCAGGGCGATCTTGGTGAACAGGGAGCCAGAGGCGATCGGGGCGACGACGCGATCAGGGAGCTCGAACCCCAGCTGCTCAGCGGTCTCGTAAGCGAGGGTCTTTGAGCCTTCGGCGTAGTAGGGCCGCATGTTGATGTTCACGAACGCCCAATCGTGCTCGCCGGAGAGCTCGGTGCACAGGCGGTTGACGTCGTCGTAGTTGCCCCGAACCGCGACCAGATGGGTGCCGTAGATGCCGGTGGCCAGCACCTTCTGCTCCTCCAGGTCCGAGGGAATGAACACGTAGGACTCAAGTCCCGCGGCGGCGGCGTGGGCGGCGACCGCGTTGGCCAGGTTGCCGGTCGATGCGCAGGCGATCGTCTCGAAGCCGAGCTCGCGCGCCCGCGCGAGAGCGATCGATACCACTCGGTCCTTGAAGGAGTGCGTCGGATTGGCGGCATCGTTCTTGACCCACACCTCCTCGAGGCCCAACGCCGAGGCGAGCCGGTCGGCCCACAGCAACGGCGTCCACCCGGCCGGCAAAGTCCCCGCCGGGGGGACCGGCACGGGCAGGAAGTCGCCGTAGCGCCACAGCGACTGCGGTCCGGCCTGGATCCGGCGCTTCAGCGCGGCCGGGTCGGCACCCGCCCGCGACGCATAGGCGACCTCGAGCGGACCGAAGCACCGCTCGCAGACGTAACGCGCGTCAAGCGGATAGGTAGTCTGACATTCCTTGCAGCGAAGCGACTCTGGCGGCATATGTGAAAAACCTCCGCCGGGGTCTGTGGTCAGAGGTTCGTGAAACCGCCCTTTCCACATCTCCCAGGCCTTTTGTTGTTGGAGCCTGATGGACTTGGCACCGTTCCCTTGCGGGCGGTTGCCGGGGTTTCTAAGGGCCATTTCCCTCCACCCCTCTGGATGCGTACTGCTATGTGCAAGCCATCATATCGGACCCGCCGGCCGGTTCTGTGCCACCCCGTCGCGTAACGCCCGGCTTGGGCTGGTGTTGAGCAACGCGAATGACGGCGGCAACGGATCCCCTCGGGCGGTTGGAGGCGATGCTCGAGCTCGAGGGCGGCTCGGCGCCGTCCCGGCGCATGCTGGTGATCGTCAATCCGTATGCCACGACGGTCTCTGATCGGCTCAAGAATCTCGTCGTGTACGCACTGCGCGGCCGCTACGAGGTCCACGCCGTCGACACCGAGGCTCGCGATCACGCCACCGAGCTGTGCCGCGAGGCCGCGCGCGAGGGCTACGACGTGGTGGTGGCGTTCGGCGGCGACGGCACCGTCAACGAGGCTGCCAACGGGCTCGTCGGCTCCAAGACCCCCCTCTATTGCCTGCCCGGTGGGCGGACCAACGTGTGCTGCCGGATCCTCGGCATTCCCACCGACGTGGTCGACGCGACGGAGCATCTCCTGAGTCTCGCTGACGATTGGCACCCTCGCCGGATCGACGTCGGCCTGGTCAACGAGCGCTATTTCCTGTTCTCGGCCGGGGTCGGCCTCGACGCCAGCGTCGTCGAGCGGGTGGATGCCCATCCCCGTCTCAAGGCGCGCGTCGGCGAGTGGTACTACGCCTGGACTGGGGTGCGGATCTTCAACCGCCACTACCTGGTCCGGCCACCCCAACTCGAGGCTGTCTTCGGCGACGAGACGGTGACCGGTGTGACCGCGATCGTCCAGAACGCCGAGCCGTACACCTACTTCGGTGAGCGGCCGGTAAACATGGGCGAAGGTGCCACCCTGGAGAGCGGAGATCTGGCCGGCGTGGTGCTTCAGCGTGCGAGCCCGATCGATGTCCTGACCATCAGCTGGCGGGCGCTGTCGCAGCGGGCGCGTCTGTCCCGTCACCGTCGCGTGCATCCATTCAGCGGTGTCGACCGGTTTTCGGTCGCCTCGCTCGATGACCGGGCGTTGCCGCTGCAGGTGGACGGCGACTACATCGGCGAAATCCACGAGGCCAGGTTCTCGACCCTGCCCGGTGGGATCCTGATCGTCTCCTGATGGTTGCTCGCCCGCAGCTGCGGGTGTTCCGCGCCCTCGCCCTGGTTGCGCTTGGCTTCGCAACCGGGCTTGGCAGCGGCGCGACCCGGGCGGCCATCAGCCCCTCTGTCCCGATCCTGGCCGGCTGCCGCGTCCTGCCCGCCGACAACGCCTTCAACCAGCGTGTCGACCGGCTCGCAGTGGCGTCGGACTCGAGCGCGATCCTGGCTCGGATCGGCCTCAGCACTCCGCTCCACCCGGACTTCGGGACCGTCCTGGCGGGCGCTCCCAACGGCATCCCGTTCACCGTCGTCTCCGGTGCGGTCCGCCGCGTGCCGGTCCGCTTCACCTTCGCGTCGGAATCTGACCGGTCCCGGTATCCACTCCCGCGGGGCGTGGCCATCGAGGGCGGCCCGCACGCCAGCGGCGACCGGCACGTGCTCGTCCTGGACCGGACGACCTGCACGGACTATGAGCTCTTCGCCGCTCGGCCCCACAAGCACCTCTGGACCGCCGGGTCGGGCGCCATCTTCCACCTCAACTCCGATCACCTGCGCCCCGCGGGCTGGACGTCGGCCGACGCGGCAGGCCTGCCGATTCTCCCCGGCCTGGCCCGCTACAGCGACGTCGCGGCCGGCGCGATCGATCACGCCCTGCGCTTCACCGCGTCCTGCACGGGCCCTCGCTACGTCTACCCCGCCCGCCACGTCGCCCCCGGCTGTAGTGGCCCTGACGCCCCGCCGATGGGCCTGCGGGTCAGGCTCAAGGCGAGCGTCAACATCGCGAGCCTCCCCCGCCAGGCCCGCGTCGTCGCCCAGGCGCTCAAGCGGTACGGACTGATCCTGGCCGACAACGGCTCCCCGTGGTACATCTCGGGGGCGCCCGACCCCCACTGGAACGACTCCGCCCTGCACGAGCTCGGCCGGCTGCGCGGCAGCGACTTCCAGGTCGTGGACACGAGTTCCCTGCCCCACCCCGGACTCTGACTCCCGGCGGCGCGCGCGGCCGGGGGCTACTTGGGGGGTTTTCGGCTGCCGGCGCCGGAAAGGCCCAGCCCGGGGTGAAACCCGACCGCGGCACGCTCTCTCATATGTGGATGAGGCAGACCTTGCACTGCTCGCCTTCGCTGCCGAGCATCGGCTGGTGCTCGCCGCCCACGCGCGGGCGCTGCTCGGGATCTCGCCACGGGCGGTGGCTCGGCGCCTCAGGGTTCTGACCCGCAGCGGCTTGCTGCGTTCTGACCGCCAGCTCGCAGGGCGGGGCTGGTATCAGATCGACCGCGCCGGGCTGGCGGCGATCGGGAGCTCGCTCGCTCGTCCCCGCGATGTCGACCTGGCCAGCTACGAGCACGACATCGGCCTAGCCTGGCTGTGGCTGGCGGCTGAGCGCGGCGCGCTGGGAGCGACGCGGGCGATCGTCTCCGAGCGTCAGATGCGCTCCGGCGACCAGCGCGCCGAGCGCTTCTCGGCGCCGTACGGAGTTCGCGTCCCCGGGACGGGCCCGAGGGGCGGCGAGCGGCGCCATTACCCGGATCTTCTGCTCAAGACAGCCAGCGGCCACCGAGTCGCGGTCGAGCTCGAGCTGAGCGCCAAGTCTCCGCGCCGGCGCGAGGAGATCCTCGGCGGCTACGCGATCGACGCTCGCTTCGACGTCGTGCTCTATCTCGTGGATCGTCCCGAGGTCGGGCGGGCAATCGAGCGCTCGGCCGCCGTCCTGGGCGTCAGCGATCTGGTTCACGTGCAACCGGTGGCCTTCGGCCCGGGCGCCGGGGGGATCTCCCGGGGCCGCAGCGGGGAGCGGGCAGATGGCCGCAGCGGGGAGCGGGCAGCTGGCCGCATCGGCCAGCGGGGAGCCGCCCACACGGGCCGGCGCGAGGCCGATCACACCGCCGGACCGCCCGCCGGCCGTCCCGTACGACCGTCCGCGGCGGCGGAGCGCTGGTAATGCTCCCTCCGGCGCGACCCCGGCGCCATCCCTATTGGACGTTGCCGGCGTTCGCGGTCCTGATCTCGATCCCGATGACCTGGGTGGTGATCGCCCTGGCCACGATGATCGCGGTCAGTTACGGCGTGCCCGCGTGGCGGCAGGCGGCCGTCCGTCGCCGCGACCGGGAACAGGCGGCGACGCCGGGCAGGCTCAAGCTCGGCAGCGACGGGCGCGGTCGCCCCGTCTGGCTCACGCCGCGGCAACTGGCCGCCCACGGCCTGATCGTGGGCGCCAGCGGCGCAGGCAAGTCGACCACCCTGCTGCGGATCCTCGGTGAGCAGATCGCGTGCGACCGGCCGGTGGTCGCGATCGACCTCAAGGGCTCACCGCAGTTCGCGCGTGCCCTAGAGGCCGAGGCCCGGGCCGCCGGGCGACCGTTCGCGCTCTGGACCCCGGATGGCCCGAGCCACTGGAACCCGCTCTCCCACGGCAATCCGACCGAGCTCAAGGACAAGCTCGTGGCCACCGAGCGCTTCACCGAGCCCCACTACCAGCGGGCTGCGGAGCGCTACGTCCAGATCGCGCTTCAGATCCTGCAGAGCACCGGAGCCGAGCCGTCGGTGGCCGGCGTGGTCGCGCTGATGGAGCCGCGGCGGCTCGCGGCCACCGCCCGCCGGCTCGACGGCGGCGAGGCCGAGCGGACCCAGGACTACCTGACCGGCCTGACCAACGATCAGCTCTCGGCGGTGCGAGGCCTTGGCACCCGGCTCGCGCTGCTCAGCGAGGGGACGGCCGGCCCATTCCTGATGCCCGGACGGGGCGCGATCGACCTGCGCCGTGCCCTGGACGGCCCGCAAGTCGTGCTGTTCAGCCTCAACTCGAGCCGCTATGGCCACCTGGCCGCCCAGCTCGGCACGCTCGCCATCCAGGACCTGGTGAGCGCCAGCGGGCACCGCCTCGAGGACGCGGCGGGTCCCGAGCCCCCCCTTGCCATCGTGGCGGTGGACGAGTTCTCAGCGCTGGGTTCCGATCAACTCCTGGCGCTGCTGGCCCGGGGGCGGGAGTCCGGGGTCAGTGGCCTCCTGGCCACCCAGGAGCTCTCAGATCTCGAGCGCGCCGCTCGAGGCTTTCGCGATCAGGTCCTCGGTCTGACTTCACTGAAGATCGTTCACCGTCAGGACGTACCCAGCTCCGCGCAGACCGTCGCCGAGATGGCCGGGACCGAGCAGGTCTGGGATGACACCCGCCAGCTCCGCGGCCCGTTCGCGCCCGCCGGCGCCAGCCGCGGGACGCGCCGCACGGTCGAGCGCTTCATCGTCCATCCCAACGAGATCAAGACGCTGCCCACCGGTCAGGCGGTGATGCTGACCAAGATTCCGGCGGCCCGGGTCCACCGGGTCGGGATCAATCCCCCGGGGCCTCAGCCCGAGCCGGGGGTCACGCGGTAGGCGTCGAACACGGCGTCGATGTTGCGCAGCCGGCTGATCGCCTGATCGAGCGAACGGGTATCCCCTACCTCGACCACGAAGCGGTTCTTGACCATCGGGTGGTTGACCTGGCAGTGAGCGTCGAGGATGTTGATTCCCGCCTCGGCAAAGGTCCGCGACATATCCTCGAGCAAACGGTGGCGATCCCAGCCGTCGACCTCGATCTCGACCCGGAAGGCGGTGTCGGCGTCCCCGTCCCAGCTGACCGGCGTGAAGCGATCGGGATCCTTTTTGAGCACGGCCACATTGGGGCAGTCGTCCCGGTGGATGGTGATCCCGCGTCCGAGCGAGATGTAGCCGACGATCGGATCACCCGGGACCGGCCGGCAGCACTTCGCCAGGCGCAGCATGACCTCGTCGATCCCGTCGACGGAGATGCCGTAGCGCGAGGATGAGGTGGTGGGGCGCGTCCGACGCCGATTGGTCTGAAGCAGGTCGTCGGCGGCGGTCGGCTCGGACTCGGCCGCCTCGCCCTGCTTGAGGCGCTGCATGACCTTGTTGACGACGATCTTGGCCGAGATCTTGGCCCCACCGAGGGCGACGTAGAAGTCATCGGCCTTACGGAAGCCCATTTCGCGAATCACGTCGGCCAGCAGGGGCGAGCCGACCAGCTTCTGCGCAGGCAGGCCCTGCTTCTTGAGGTGATCCTGGAGCAGCTCGCGACCGGAGTGCTCGGTGTCTCGGCGCGACTCGGCCTTGAACCAGGCCTTGATCTTGTTGCGCGCGCGGGTCGTCTTGACCAGGGCCAGCCAATCGCGCGACGGGCCCCGCTCGCGCTTGGAAGTCAGGACCTCGACGATGTCGCCCGAGCGCAGCTGGTAGGAGAGCGGAACGATCTTTCCGTTGACCTTGGAGCCCACGCAGCGATGTCCAACGTCCGTGTGGATCTCGTAGGCGAAGTCCAGCGGGGTAGCGCCGGCGGCCAACGACTTGACCTCCCCCTTGGGGGTGAAGACGAACACCTCGTCCTCGAACAGGTCGACCTTGAGCGTCTCCATAAATTCCCTTGGGTCGCTCATGTCCTGCTGCCAGTCGAGCAGCGAACGCAGCCACTTGAGCTTTGAGTCGGGGTCGCTGAGGCCACGGGCACGCTGTCCGTCACCGGCCGACCCCTCCTTGTACATCCAGTGGGCGGCGATCCCGTATTCGGCCAGATCGTGCATATCGCGGGTCCGGATCTGAATCTCGAGTGGACGGCCCTCGGGACCGATCACCGTGGTGTGCAGCGACTGGTACAGGTTGAACTTCGGCATTGCGATGAAGTCCTTGAAGCGCCCGGGCAGCGGCTTCCAGAGCGAGTGGATCACGCCGACCGCCCCGTAGGTGTCGTTGACCGAGTCAACGATCACCCGCATCGCGGTCAGGTCATAGATCTCGTTGAATTCCCTGCCCTTCTTGGTCATCTTCGCGTAGATCGAATAGAAGTGCTTGGCGCGACCTGAGATCTCGGCGTGGATACCGAGCGCCGCGAGCTCACGCGCCACATACTCCCCCGCCTCGTTGACGTAGCGCTCGCGCTCCTCGCGCTGCTGGGCGACCAGTCCTTTGATCTCGGTGTATTTGCGAGGGTGAAGGGTCTGGAAGGCGAGATCCTCGAGCTCCCACTTGATCGCGTGGATACCGAGGCGGTGCGCGATCGGGGCGTAGATGTCGAGCGTCTCGCGCGACTTCTCGATCTGCTTCTGCTTGGTCATGGCGGCAATCGTGCGCATGTTGTGCAGACGGTCGGCGAGCTTGATCAGGATCACGCGTATGTCACTGGACATCGCCACGACCATCTTGCGGTAGTTCTCGGCCTGGGCCTCGTCGCGGGACTGGAAGGTGAGGCCGGTGAGCTTGGTGACCCCGTCCACGAGGCCGGCGATCTCCTCCCCAAAGGCGGCCGAGACCTCCTCCAGGGACGCGCTGGTGTCCTCGACGGTGTCGTGCAGCAGGGCCGCGCACAGCGTCTCGGTATCGAGCCGCATCCCCGCGCAGATCTTGGCCACCCCGACCGGATGGTTGATGAAGTCCTCGCCCGAGCGCCGGCGCTGATCGGCGTGGTGGTCACAGGCGTAGACGAACGCCTCCTCGACGCGTTCGCGATCGATCGTCATCGCCGCCTGGCTGGCGTGCTCCTCGACGATCGCGAACAGGTCAGCCAGCAAGTCGCGCTCGACGCTCGAGAGGTCGGTGCGCTGGACCAGCTTGCGAAGCGCGGGATCGGTGACCCGATCCACCGGAGAACGCGAGGGAATGACCACGGTCGAGACGGCAGACCCGGCGCCGCCCGCGGTCGCAGAACCGCCTTGGCCGGCGGATGCGGACCCGTTTTCGCCCGACACCGACTTCCCGCGCGACGCGGCCACGCCGGCGTCGCCGCGGCCGATGGCCCGGCTCAGCCGCTTGGCGGTGGGTTTGCGCTGCTCAGGAATCGCTGTCCGTCCTCATATCGCTTAGCGTAGACCCGGTACGACGGCGAGCGCTCAAGCGCGGTGGGCGCCGAGCCCGCGATCGTCAGGGCCGGCAGATCCCGGTCGAGGCTGACGAGCTCCAGCTCCGTCAGCACCCTCACGAGCCGGCCGGCCAAGCGGGCCGGGCGACCATGCGGACCTTCACCGCGGAGCAGGTGCTCGAGCTCCTCGCCGATCACCCGCTCCCGCGCCCGCAGGGCGCGATAGAGGGCGACGAGCGAAGTACGAAGGCCGTACTCAAGCTCGTGCATCTGTTCAGCAAAGCGTAGCTCAGGTTCTCCCCATGCCAGGGAGGTGAAGCCCTCGCCGGCCCTGAGGAGATCGTGTCGGGGCGACCCCGCAGGTGGATCGAGTGCCACCAGGTGCGCTCCAGGCGATGCCAGGCCCGGATCCTGCTCCAGAGCTGCGAACGAGACCAGGGCAAATCCGCCGCAGCGCGCGCGCAGGCCGGTAATCCGGCGGGGGACGTCGGCGGTCACGGCCAGCACCCTCTCACCGGCCGCGACGGCGTCACCGAGCACCGCCAGCGGGCTCTGCCCGCGGCGATCGAGCACCACACGACCTGGGGGGGCCAAACCCGCGGGCCGCGAGCCCGGAACCGGGGCGTCGATCTCGGCCAGGACGGTGGCCAGGTAGTCCGCAGGCTCGCCCAGCACGTCAATCGCGGCCGGCGCGCACGGCTGCTCATGGCGCAGGACCAGCCGGGGCTCGACGGCGCCGTTCCAGGCGTTTCGCTCCAGACGGAAGGTCGCGTCGCGGGGGAGGTCGGGGTCAGCAGCGAGGCGGTCTTCGCAGCCGAAGGCCACCGCGCGCGCCCGGACGCCGCCTGAGCACACGGCGAACCGAGCGTGACGGCCCTCCCCCATGGGCCGCACATCGGTGAAGCGCACGCCCGGCACGAGCAGGCGCGGCGACGGGTTGCCCATCCCGCACGGCTCGAGCCGGCGGAGCTCTTCGGCCACCGTCAAGCCGAGGTCGGCGCCGGACGCGATGGCATCGATCCGCTCCCGCGGCTCGAGCATCTCCGCGGTCAGGACCGCCTCGGCGTGGGCCTCGAAGGCGGCCCGGAAGGCATCGATCCGCGCGGCGGCGATGGTCAGCCCGGCGGCGGCGCGATGGCCGCCGTAGCGGTCAAGAGCCGCCGCCGTGGCATCCAGCGCCGCCAGGAGATCAAAGCCTGGGATGCTGCGCCCCGAGCCGGTCCCGTGCTCGCCGTCGGTCGCCACGAGGATCGCCGGGCGGTGGTAGCGCTCAACCACCCGGGAGGCGACGATTCCCACCACACCGGGGTGCCAGTCAGGACTGTGGAGCACGTACGCGCTGCGCAGGCCGAGCTCGGCCACCTGACGCTCGGCTTCCCACAGGATCCGCTGCTCGACGGCGCGCCGCTCGGCGTTGAGCAGATCGAGCTCGGCGGCGATCTCGGTGGCGCGCTGCGGATCCTCGGTGAGCAACAGCTCCAGAGCGGCGTCTGCCCGGCGCAGGCGCCCGGCGGCGTTGATTCGGGGCGCCAGCCGGAAGCCGAGCGTTCCCGTGTCGAGCGCCGAGGGGTCGGCCTTGCTGACCCTCATGAGCGCCCGCAGGCCCGGCTTGGCGGTGTTGGCCAGGGCGGCGAGCCCGTCCCTGACCAGGCGCCGGTTCTCGTCCAGCAGCGGTACCAGGTCAGCCACGGTGGCCAGGGCGACGAGATCGAGGTCATCGGTCGGGGTATCGGCCCCGAGTGCTGTAGCCAGCTTGTGGGCCACCCCCGCCCCACACAGCCCGGCAAACGGGTACGCGCTGAGTGCCGGATGCACGATCGGGCAGTCGGGCAGCATTCCGTCGGCCCGGGGTGCGTGGTGGTCGGTGACGATCACCTGCATCCCGGCGGCCCGGGCCGCGGCCACCGGCTCGACGGCGGTGATCGCACAATCGACGGTCACGATCAGCGCCGTGCCCCGCTCGGCCAGCCGCTGGACGGTGGCCAGGGAAAGCCCATAGCCGTCCTCGATCCGCCCGGGCAGAAACCAACCGACGTCAGCCCCGAGGCTGCGCAGCGCCCGAACCATGATCGCGGTGGCGCACACTCCGTCCACGTCGTAGTCCCCATGGACGACGATCCGCCCGCCGGCGGCGAGCTGTTCGCCGATCAGGCCGGTCGCCCGCTCGATGCCCGTGAACGCCGACGGCTCGTGGACCACGCCGGCGTCGAGAAAGGCGCGGGCCTCACCCGGGTGCCCGAGTCCGCGCCGGACCAGGATCTGGGCCAGGACATGACCGACGCCGAGCTCGCGCTCGAGCGTCAGCGCATCGGCCAGCGCGTAGGCCGGGACCTCAAAACGCGGGGCGACCATTGTGACCGGGGCCATGCCGGCAGGCTAGGCGGGCGGCCAGACGGACTCGCGACGCGCGACTAGCTAGGGGCTAGGCCAGCTAGGCCTTGTAGCCCTGCTTGACCAGGAAGCGATTGAGCAGGGCGATGAAGGCCTGGCCGGACGCGTTGCCGCTGTTGCCGGCGCGCAGGTGTCCCTGGTTGGCCTGGGTGGCCAGGACGGACTGCACGAGCGCGTCTTGGCCGAGCAATTCCTCGTCGGCGGCCCAGGCAGCGATCAGGCCGACCCCGTTGGAGAGGTCGCGCTGGAACAACTTGAACCACCGCGCCGCGTCCGTACGAATGAGGCGGGGGTAGCGCCGGGTGACGTCGGAGAAGGCTCGGTCGGCGAACTGCCAGATCTGAATCGGCTCGCCCGAGTTGGCATGATCGGTGAAGACGTAGTTGAAGGCGGGGTCGGCGGAGCGGAACTCCGGGCGATGGTGGGGTCCGATCAGCTTGATCAGGGCGCCGGCATCGGCGAAGTCATGCTCGGTCTCGACGAACGTCCTGCGGCTGGGGTCATAGCTGAACACCTGATCGATGAAGCAGCAGTTGGCGCCGCCGGAAAAGAGCTCGAGGATCACGTCCGCGGGCTTGCGAGGCTCCAGCGCAGCGATGCCGATCGACCGCGAGTTGACCGGCCCGCAGCCCTTGCCGCACAGCTTGGCCGTCACCGGCCGGCTGTAGAGGACGTGGCTGCCTCTGGTGATCTGCAGATGAGCCCCGTGCACGTCCGGGGGATTGCCGACGTAGGAGAAGACGGCCTTCAGGCCGGCCGCGGCGACGTCCTGGCTCGACACCGTCGCGGCCCCGGCACTCACCGCAAGCCCGGCCACCAGCGCCAGAGCGAGACCGAAGAGCGTTAACCGCCGAGCCATGGCGTCCGGATCCTACCGTCCGGGATGATCGCCACCCGAGCCGGTTACGACGGCGCCGCCGTCCCCGTGGGCGCGCGCGCGGCGAGCGCCCTCGAGATATACGACTGCCATGCCGAGCAGCGCGCCCGGGATCGCCTCCAATGCGGTGGCCACGTGGGTTGCGCCGCGCCCGGGGATGCTCAAGCCATTGACGAGCAGACCGAAGAGCGCCGCGCCGACCAGCGCGCCGATGAAGGCGCCGACGATCCCGCCCCAGTAGCGGTCGGGCAGCCAGATCGTGAAATGCCACAGGGCGAGGCCCATCATCACCCAGGCGAGCATGCCCATCAGCGGCGCCTCCCGTGACGGCGGTTGCGCGCCTTGGGCTTGGGGCGGGCCGGCTTCTGGGGGGCGACCATGCCGTCGTTCTCGGCCTCGTCAGGAGCCTGCTGGAAACCTTCGGCGGGCGCGGGCGGGTGCTTGGTCTCGTCCTCGGCCTTTGGCGGAGGCCCGGCGGCCTTGGCCGAAGGTCCCGCGGCCTGGGAGGGGGGTGCCTGAGACTGGCCGCGAGGCTTGCGGGCCGGGGCTGGGCGCTTGGTCAGGGTCGACGTCTGCCGGCTGGGCGGCTCCTGCTCGAGATCGAGGTCGCGCTTCATCTGCTCGAACTCGGCCGCGGAGACATTGTCGGGCTCGGGAGTGGTGATCCGGCCGGCAGGACGGCGACCACGGTCGCGAGCGGGATCGAGGTCGGACCCGGCGGCGGCGTAGGCGGGCACGGCGCCGAGGTCGGATTCGATCCGATGACGGCGGTGGCGGTAGACAGCCTCGCGCTCCTTCCAGTGCGTGAGCACCGGTGAGGCGATGAAGATCGACGAGTAGGCGCCCGAGGCGACACCGATGAGCAGCGCGAAGGCGAAGTCCTGAAGGGTTGCGCCGCCGAACAGGAGCAGGGCCAGGATCGGCATCAGCGTGCAGGCAGTGGTCGCGATCGACCGCGTCAAAACCTCGCTCATCGAGCGATTGACGATCTGCGAGAAGGCCGCGCGCGGCATTCGGGGGATGTTCTCGCGCACGCGGTCAAAGACGATGATCGTGTCGTAGAGCGAGTAGCCCAAGATGGTCAGCAGCGCCGCGACCGTCGACGACGTCACCTGCCGGCCGGTGAGGGAGTAGACGCCTGCGGTGATGAGCAGGTCGTGCATGAGGGCGATGAGGACGGGAATCGCGAACTTCCACTGAAAGCGCAGGGCCACGTAGGCCGAGATGACCAGCAGCGAGGCGATGATCGCCACCACGGCGCTGTTGGCGATCGAGCGCCCGAAGCTGGGGCCGATGCTGGTGGAGCTAAAGGTGTTGGCTACCAGGCCGAAGCGCGACTGCAGCGCGGATTGGACGCCGGTGGTGCTGCTCAGGTGCTTGGCCGAGATCTGAAAGACATGCGCGCCGAGCGCCTTGTTGGCGACCAGCTGGACTTCGGGGTTGGAGGCGCCGGCCTGAGAAACCACCGACGCGACCTGGGGGGCGGTGGCGGGTGCCACCAGGCTGGCTGTGATCCGGGTACCGGAAGTGAAGTCGATGCCGAGGTTCAGGCCCCGCCCACCGATCGCCAGGGCGCCGATCAGCAGGATCACGCCGGACATCGAGAAGAAGTACTTCGAGGCACCCATGAAGTCAAATCGCCATGCCCGTCGTTTCTCGGTCACCCCAAGCGCCGAGGGCCGCGCGATCGTGCGCGAGTCACCCATCGACATGAGGATCGCCTGCGTGGCGAGCACGGCGGTGAACAGGGAGACGATCGTGCCGATGCCCAGGGTGAAGGCGAAGCCCTGAACCTCGGAGGTGGCGAGCACGAAGAGGATGAACGCGGTCATGATCGTCACCACGTTGGCGTCGATGATCGCGGTCAGGCCCTTCTTGTAACCGGTGGCGATCCCGGAGCGGATCGAGCGGCCGGCCCGGATCTCCTCCTTGACGCGTTCGAAGATGACGATGTTGGCGTCGGCGGCGACCCCGATGGTGAGGATCAGGCCCGCGATCCCCGGCAGCGTCAGGGTAATCGGGATCAGCTTGATGAGCGCGTAGAAGTAGAGCGCGTAGGCGGCCAGCGCGGCCACCGCGATCATTCCCAGCACCCGGTAGTAGAAGAACATGAACAGCGCCACCACCAGCAGGCCGGCGCCGCCGGCGATCAGGCCCTGATGGAGCGCCTGCTTACCGAGGGTGGCCGAGACCTGGGACTCCGAGATCAGCTTGAGGTTGATCGGCAGCGCCCCGAGGCGCAGCTGGGTGGCGAGATCCTGGGCGGACTGGATCGTGAAGCCCCCGGTGATGTCGGCGCCGCCGCCGCCCGTGATCCCGTCCGGATACAGCTTGTAATCGATCTGCGGGACGGTGATCAGCTTCTGGTCCAGCGCGACCGCGAAGTGCTGATTGCGTTGCTGGTTGAAGGGGCTGTCCAGCGCTCCGCGGTGGGCGATCGCCGCCGTGACGTTCTGAAACTCGTTCTGGCCCGGGCCCGTGAACGAGAAGCTGACGTCGGGCTGGCCAGCTGTGTCGGTGCTCTGCTGGGGGTTGGTGATGTCAGTGCCCTGCAGGGCGACGCTGTCCCTGAGGACGAAGAACTGCTTGGCCGGGTTGGTGAAGCTGGTGCTGGGGTTGAAACTGGCGTCAGCGGCCTGGAGGACGACCGTCCCCTGCTTTATCTCCAGCGTCTGCCCGTCTGAGAGCTTGACCCCGGCGGGCAACGCGGCGGTCAGATCCTGCTGGGCCTGGGCGGTCGAGACGCCCGGCTTCTCGTTGACCGGCCCGGCGAGCACGCAGTGCACGCCCGCCGCAACCTGGGCGTGGGCGCCACGTGCCGCGGTGGCGCACGCGGTGCTCCCGGGCGCGCCGAACACGAAGTACTGAGAGCCGAAGCGCGCGTTGTGGGATGAGGGGCTGTAGGGCTGGGCAGCGGCGAGCTTGACCGCCTGATACAGCGGCATGCTGCCGGCCCCGGTCTGACCCGGCGGGGCACCAGTCGGGAGCCCCTGGCTGATCAGATCGGCGGTCGGGTCCTGGGCCTGCAGGAGGCTGGCCACCGGCTTGCCCGCTGGGCTCAGCGCGTTGGCCTCCCAGTCATAGAAGAACAGCCGCGCCGTGGTGCCGACCTGCTGCTCGGCGCGCTTGATGTTCGTCACCGAGGGCAGACCGACCGAGATCTGGTTGCCGCCCGAAGTCTGGATCACGGGCTCGGTGACACCGAGCTGATCGACGCGCGAGCGCATGATGTCCACCGCTCGGCCCAGTGCCGCCTGGGTGACGGTGGGGGTCTGAGCCGTCGGCTCACCCTGGTAGACAAGCTGGACGCCACCCTTGAGGTCGAGTCCGAGACGGGTCGACTGGGTGAAGATTACGAAGATCGAGGTGGCGATCAGCCCTGCCACCAGGAGCAGGACAAAGCCATGACGCCGGCGATCAGACATCAGCTGGGCCGGATGCTAGAGGAGATGTGCGCAGCGAGAGCCACGGCGCCGCCGCGCCGATGAGAGCAGGTCACTCGCGGTGGTTAGTGGGCGTGAGGACGACGAGAAGTCCCCCGTCTTCGTCGTCGTAGGCGGGGAACAGGTCGGCCACGGCGCGGGCGGGGAGATCGTGCTCGGCGTTGACCTCGACCTGCTTGCCCTGTACGCGCACCTCCCACTCGAGCACGGTGCCGACGTGGTCGGTGCCGTCTTCGAACTGCAGGCCGAGGACCTCCTTGACCGGGCGCCCGATCGCCTGCTCGGTGCGCAGCCCGGTCAGCTCGAACGAGCCGCGGCCGCAGTCAACGACACGTCCGTCGGAGTCACAGGCAAAGAAGGCGGCGTTGGGCGCCGGGTAGTAGTCGTCGAGCAACTCGAACAGGTAGGCGAAGCCGCATTTCTCACAGCCGCGCGCCTCGCGGCGGAATCCGGCGTTGCGGTCGGTGCCCATCGACCGGTTGCCGCAATGAGGACAGATGAAGTAATGCTCACGACTCATCGTCAAGTCAGGATAGAGGGCCGCGTTCAGAGCAATGAACCCTGCCCCGGAGGCTCGAGCCCGAGGTGCGCGAAGGCCCGCCGGGTGGCTGCCCGACCGCGCGGTGTGCGCTCGAGCAGCCCCCGTTGGAGCAGATAGGGCTCGTACACGTCCTCGATCGTGTCCTGCTCCTCGCCGACCGCCACCGCGAGCGTCGAGAGGCCGACCGGGCCGCCGCTGAACCGCTCGCAGATCGCCCGCAGGATCTCGCGATCCAGGCGGTCGAGGCCTTCGGCGTCGACCTCGAGCAGATCCAGGGCCGAGCCGGCGACCTCACCGCTGACCACGCCGGCGTGACGTACCTCGGCGAAGTCGCGGACGCGCTTGAGCAGGCGGTTGGCGATCCGGGGGGTCCCTCGGCTGCGGGCGGCGATCGCCTGCGCCCCGTCACTGTCGATCCCGACCCCGAGCAGACGGGCGGAGCGCAGCACGATCTCGGCCAGATCGGCCGGCCCGTAGTGCTCGAGACGGTGCTGGATCCCGAACCGGTCGCGCAGTGGCGTGGTCAGCAGGCCGGTGCGCGTGGTGGCGCCAATCAGCGTGAAGGGCGGCAGCGGCAGGGTGACCACCCGGGCCCCGGCCCCCTGTCCGACCGTGATCGGGAGCACGCCATCCTCCATCGCGGGATAGAAGGTCTCCTCCAACGCTCTCGGGAGGCGGTGGATCTCGTCCACGAAGAACACCGCCCGTGGCTCAAGCGCGGTCAGGAACGAGGCCACGTCGCCCTTGCGCTCAAGGGCCGGGCCGGCGGTCGAGACGAAGCTGACGCCGAGCTCGGCGGCAACGATCTGGGCCAACGAGGTCTTGCCCAGCCCCGGGGGTCCCGCCAACAGGACGTGATCCAGGGCCTCCCCACGGCTGGCGGCGGCCTCGATCGAGACGGCGAGCTGATCCTTGAGTCCCGGCTGGCCGACGAATTCCTCCAGCCGACGGGGCCGCAGTGAGCGATCGAGCTCGAGCTCGTCGCTGACCAGCTCCACGGGAGTCTGGATCCGAGGGGTCGACGAGCTCACCGTCGGGCGCTCCGCAGCGCGTGGGCGATCAGCTCTTCAGCGCTCTCGCCGGCGGCCTGAGCCAGGAGGACGTCGATCTCGATGGCGTCGTAGCCGAGGCCGGCCAGCGCCTCGCGCGCCATCGAGAGCGGGTCGTCGCTGCGGCGCACACTGATCGTCTCCTCGCTGAAGCTGCTGCCCACCTTCTCGCGCAGCTCGACCACGATCCGCTCCGCGGTCCGCTTACCGACCCCGGGCGCGGCCTGAAGCGTGGCCACATCTCCCGCCGCGACCGCGGCGAGCAGCGCCCGGGGCGGCGCTCCGGAGAGGATGGCCAGCGCCACCTTGGGCCCGACCGACTGCACCGCGAGCAGCATCAGGAACAGGTCGCGCTCCTCCTCGGTGGCGAATCCGTACAGGGCGAGCGCGTCGTCGCGCACCACCAGATGGGTGTGCAGAGTGACTGGATGGCCGACGGCGGGCACCTGACCCAGGGTCTGGCCCGAGACCGCCAGCCGGTAGCCGACGCCGTTGCAGTCGACCACTACGTGGTCGGCGCGGCGCACTGCAACCGACCCTGAGACGAGCGCGATCACGCGCGGGCCTCGGCGATCGCTCCGGCCAGCGGGGCCCGGTTGAGGTCGCAGATCGCGACGGCCAGGGCGTCGGCGGCATGGTCGGGGGTCGGCACGGAGGCCAGCCCGAGCAGCCGGGCGACCATCCGTCCCACCTGATCCTTGTCGGCCCGCCCGTGGCCACATACCGCCGCCTTGACCTGCTGGGGGGTGTAGGCGCGCGAGGGCACGGCGCGCTGGCCGGCGGCGAGGAGAATCACGCCGCGGGCCTGCCCGACCGCGAAGGCGGTGCGGACGTTGGCCCCAAAGTAGAGCTCCTCGATCGCCAGAGCGTCGGGACGGTGGGTGTCGAGCAGCTCCCCGATGCGGACGTGGATCGCGGCCAGGCGCCGCTCCACGGGCACGCCGGGACGCGTCTCGATCACGCCCTCCTCGAGGGCGTGCAGATGAGAGCCCGAGCTGCGGACGATCCCGTAGCCCGTGCTCGCAGTTCCCGGGTCGATGCCGAGCACGAGCATGCGCCAGTCATTCTCCGCGCCGGCTCGGACGCCTGCCCGGGGGCCAGCGCAGATGAGATTTCTCTGTCAGTCGGCCCCGGGCGCCGCAACCCGGGCCTCGTTCTGCTGTTCTAGCGGTGTCAGACCGACCGCTACGTCATCTCCTAGGAGCGGGACCACAGGCAGCCGGCGCTGGCCCCTGCCCATGCTGGTGTGCGCGCTGCTCCTGGCCGGCGCCGCGGTGGCCGCAGTGCCCGGGCCGGCGGCCGCAGCGGCCCGTCGCTCCCCCACGCTGGCCCCCGCCAACACGGTGGTCGACGGTCCCAGTGCCGACATCACGAGCCTGAACGGTATGGCGGTTGCCCGGGACGGAACCGGAGGCCTCGTGTACCTCAAGAACGTCGCCGGGGTCGCTCACGTGTTCATCTCGGGGCTGCGCTCAGGAGCGTTTCAGCCCCCGGTGCAGCTCGACACGGGATTGGTGGGGCCCTCGAGTCAGCCGGTGATCGCGGTCACCAACGGCGGTCTGACGCTGGTCGCGTTCATCAACGCCGGCCAGCTCTACGCCGCCCAGCAGCCCAACGCCCTGTCGGCGTGGCAGGCGCCCGTGGCGCTCTACGGCAGCGGCGCCAGCAACCCCTCCTTGTCGATCAGCACCTTCGGCAAGGCTTACCTGGCCTTCACCGCCGTCGGTCCCGGGGGCCACGACATCCGCACCGATTACTTCAATCAGGGCCAGTGGGGGGCGGTCTCGGCTCCCCTCGACGCCAATGTCCTTGATGATGCCGGCGCTGGCACTGCCCGCCCGCAGGTGGCGACGGCCGGGGATGGCACCGCGATCGTCGCCTGGGGCGAGAACGGCCACATCTACACGCGCCGTGTCCGCGGGCCCGCCCCCAGCATCGCCTTCCAGCAGGCTGATCCCCCGTCGTTGGGCGGTTTCAATGAGGTCTCGGCTGACCAGCCCGCGGTCGGCACCGGCGGTGACTCGTCCTACGCCGCGATCGCCTTCCATGAGGTTGTGATGAGCGGCGCCGTCAAGCAGTCCCGAGTGCTGGTCAACCGGCTGCACGCCGGACAGTACGACGGGGCCGTAGCCGCCGACACCCCGGTCACGCCCGGCAGCGAGGGCGCAACGACCCCCCGAGTGGCAGTGACCGAGTTCGGCACCGGCTGGATCAGCGCCCAGGGCGAGCAGTCAAATAATGCTTTCCTGACCAACTTGACCACCAACGACCGCGTCGCCTCCTTCGAGCAGCTCAACAGCCTCCCCGAGGGCGGGGCGCCGAACGCGATCCCCGCCACCGCCGGGATCGTCTCGACGCTGCTCGCCTGGCAGCAGTCCGGAGTAGCGACCGGGACGTCCGAGATCCGGGTTCGCTACGCGCCCGACGGCACCCACCTCGACCCCGACCTGATCGTGTCCTCGCCCAACCTGGGCGCCGCCAACGCCGATCTGGGCCTCTTCGCGGGCGGCGACTTGGCCGGGGACGCCGCGATTGCGTGGGTGCAGGGCAACGGCACCCAGAACCAGATCGTCACCGCCCAGCTCTTCCAGGCCCCCAAGGCGTTCGCGCCCTCGACGGGATTTGCGTACTCGACGAGCGCTAATCCGCTGCTGGCCTGGTCGCCGCCCAGTGAGCTCTGGGGTCCGCTCACCTACACGGTCAAGCTGGATGGGGCCGTGGTCGGCAGCAGCCAGAGCCCGGCTTTGCGGACCGCCGCGCCGGTGACCCAGGGTCGCCACGTCTGGCAGGCCGCCGCCGCCAACCTCGCCGGGCTGACCAGCACCAGCCGCGCCTCGGTGGTGTTTGTCGATTCGCTGCCGCCTCAGGTGCGTCTCCAGATCAGCGGCGTGCGCCAAGTCGGCCGCCGGCTCCGGCTGCACGTGCGTGCCACCGACCGGCCGCCCGGGCTACCGGCGTCCGCCGGCTCGGGCGTGGTTTCACTCCAGGTCAAGTGGGGCGACGGGACCCGGGCGTTCATCAGGCGCGCGGCCGGCCACGTCTATCACCGCCGTCGCACCTACGCGGTCACCGTGATCGCGTTTGACCGGGCTGGCAACCGCACCGTCGTCACCAAGAAGATCAAGATCCCGGCGAGCAAGGGCAAGGGCCGGGGCAAGGGCCGCAAGCACACCATCCGACAAGGCGGGATCGCGCCATGACCGGCGCCTGCCACACCATCGAGGCGGCGGGCACGCCGTCCAGACCTCGCGAGCTAGCGCCCGACGCAGGCGGTCGTGTGCAGGCGCGGATCGGTCAAGCGCACCACGCGCCAGCCAGCCACACGGGCGATCGTCTCATGGCGGGTGAGGCGCGGATCGACCGGGGCGGCCTGACCGTCGGTGCGGTTGTGGGGCCCGACAAAATCGACGCCCGGCTTGCGCATCGAGGTCCCGACCCGTTCCAGCGGGACGTGCAGCTTCCAGGCCAGGGCGGTCTGCACACCGTGGTTGACGCCGGCAAAGCTCGTTTGACACGGGAATACGCCCCGGTGGCCCCCGGCCGCGGCGACAGCCAGGTCAAGGTTGTGCAGCGTGTCCACGGCCCGCTGGGCGGCGGGCTCAGCGGCTCGGGCCTGTGCGAAGCGAGTCGTCGTGAAGGGGATCGAGACCGCCACCAGAACGGCGCCTACGGCGACCGCGACGACCACGCGCGCGCCGGGCAGGGCCTCGCCGGCCCGCAGCGCCAGGCGCACTACGCCGACACCGCTGAGCACACAGATCAGCGCCGCGGCGGGCAGAAAGAAGCGCTCGAGGCCGGGGTAGCCGTCGAGTGTCATGCCCACCACGACCACCCACCAGGCCACGATCCCCACTGCCATGGCGACCAGGATTCGGTTTCGCTCGCGCCACCAGCCCAGGGCCACGGCCACGGCGGCGAGCACGAGTGCGGGCAGGACCTGGAGGTCGGTGCCCCGCGCGAGCACGGCGCGGAGGCGGTGGGCGCCCAGGTGACCGTTGTAGGCGGCGGCGTGGCTGGCGGCCAGGAAGGGGTGGCCGGAGCCGATCCACGGCGGGACGAACCACAGGAAAGGCAGCATGAAGAGCCCCACCAGGATCAGCAGGCGTGGCCTCCAGCCGCGCCAGGCCGGGTCACGAAACCACAGCCACAGCGCGTACAGGCCGATGAACGGCCACCACTCGGGGCGAATCAGCCCGGCGGCCACGGCGAGCACGAAGGCCTGGCCCCGGCGCCCGTCAAGCAATCGGTCGATCGCGCCGAGCGTGACCGCGATCAGGATCACCTCGGACGTGCCGCGCAGCCAGTAGTAGAGCCAGTCCTGGGTCAGCACGACACCGATCACGGCCAGCCCCCCGGCCACGGCACCCGCCCCACCCCCGTCGACCAGGCGTGCGGCCAGGCGCCAGGCGAAGTACAGCCCGAGCAGACCGCCGGCCCGGGCCGTGATCACCCACAGGGTGGGCGCGGCGCTGCCGAACAGACCCCACACGGTCGTGAACACGAACGGCAGCGGCTTCCACGAAGGGCCGCCGCTGACCAGGAAGCTCAGGTGTGGATCGGTCACCTCGCGGCCCCACACAACCCAGGAAAACGGGTCATAGCTGGGCACCGTGGGGAGCACGGCCGCCGACAGGGTCGCGAGTGCGACGCAGGCGCCGATCGCGAGCACCATCGGCGAGCGCAAAGCGCGGGCGAGGGAGCTCATCGATGAGGGGCCGGAGCCAGGCTCGGGACCTTCGGGGCCGGCCGCGGGCACCCGCTTCTGTGGCGGATGGACGACTGGCATCGGCGCGCGATTCTAGCGGCCGCGGCGGTCACAGACCCGGCGTGGGGCCGTCCGTAACCGGGCGCAAACTCGCTGCGGTGCTCGCCCTGACGGTTCTGGTGGCTCTGCTGAGCGGATCTCCGGCGCACGCGCAGACGATCCCGAGCGCTGCGCCCCCGACCAAGGGCGCGCTGTACCCCGACGGCCAGGACGACCGCTACCTGCTGGGCGGTCAGTGGCTGTTCCAGGCCGATCCGGGTGGGGTCGGCGTCCAGAACGGCTGGTGGCGGGCGAACGCCAGCACGGCGAGTTGGTCACCGGTGACCGTGCCTAACTCCTACAACGCGGGCGACTTCAGCGTGGCGAGCATGAACGGCTCCGTCGGTTGGTACCGGCGGGACTTCACGCTCCCGCCCAATGCCTTTGCCGCCTCGGCACCGGCCCGCTTCCGCAGCTGGATCGTGCGCTTTGAATCGGTCAACTACCACGCCACCGTGTGGCTGAACGGGCGTCAGATCGGCCACCATGACGTCGCCTATACCCCCTTTGAGTTCGCGCTGAAGGGAATGCACGCGGGCGTCAACACCCTCGTCGTGCGCGTCGATGATCACCGTAGTGGGAACGCGCTCCCCCCCGGGCCGTCGGGCGGCTGGTGGAACTTCGGCGGTATCAACCGCGAGGTGTACCTGCGCTCGGTCTCGCGAGCCGACCTGTCGGTGGTCCGGGTCCGCCCGATCCTGCCCTGCCCGACGTGCGCCGCCACCATCCAGGAGCAGGCCACGGTGACCAATCCCACCTCGGCCCCCCAGACCGTCGCGCTGACCGGCGTCTACGGGGGGCACCGGCTGAAGTTCGGGGCCACACGATCCCCGCCCACGGCACCTGGTTCGCCCAGGCTCAGACGGTGCTCAGAACCCCCCATCTCTGGTCGCCCGGCGATCCACACCTCTACCAGGCCACCCTGCGTCTGACCGATGCCTCCGGCCACCGGCTGGAGGGCTACCTAACCAACAGCGGCGTGCGCAGCGTGGCCGTGAACTCGAGCGGTCAGGTGCTGCTCAACGGCCGGGCGCTCAACGCCCGCGGCTTCAGCATCCACGAGCAGAACGTCACCACCGGCGCCGCGCTCACCACCCCCCAGCTCGAGGCGATGGTCGGCACCGCGCGTCGGCTCGGGGCCACGATCATCCGCGCCCACTATCCCCTCAACCCCCAGATCGAGCACCTCGCTGACCGGGACGGGATCCTGCTCTGGTCAGAGGTCCCCGTCTACCAGGTTCAGTCGAGCTATCTGCGCCAACCAGCCTGGCTCCACGTCGCCCACGGAATCTTGCGCGACAACATCCTCGCCAACCAGAACCACCCCTCGATCCTGCTCTGGAGCATCGGCAACGAGCTCGTCTCCCCGCCCAACGACGACGAGCGCAGCTACATCTCGGGAGCCGCCGCGCTCGCCCACCAGCTCGACCCGACGCGGCCGGTGGGGATGGCCATCACCGACTGGCCAGGCATTCCCTGTCAGAGCGCCTACGCCTCTCTGGACGTGATCGGTTTCAACGACTACTTCGGCTGGTTTGACGCCGGGGGGGGCACCACCGACGACCGTGACGAGCTCGGCCCGTTCCTGGACAGCCTGCACGGCTGCTACCCCAACAAGGGCCTGATGGTCACCGAGTTCGGGTTCGAGGGCAACCGCGTCGGGCCAGTCGAGGAGCGCGGCACCTACGCCTTCCAGGCCGACGCCGCCCAATACCACCTCGGCGTGTTCGCGTCCAAGCCCTATCTCTCGGCTGCGATCTGGTTCGCGATGAACACCTTCGCCGCTCACCCCGGCTGGACGGGGGGCGACCCGCTGGGCAGCCCGCCCTTCGTGCAGAAGGGAGCGATCGACCAGTACGGCAATCCTACCCCCCTGTTCAGCGTGCTCCAGGCGATCTATACCTCGACCCCGCAGCTGGGGCCACCTTCACGCGTTCCAGCCATCCGCCACCGTCGACGCGCCAACCGCCTCTAAGCAGCCCTGAGGCGGCGCTCAGCCGTCTTCGTCGGGGCAAACCGAGCAGCGGCCAAGACGATCACGGCGAGGCCCACGCCCACCGCGCCGGCGGGGAGCGCGCTGCCTTGACTGATTTGTCCAGACAGCAGCACGAGGACCAGCCAGCCGCCGAGGGCAGCCAAGCCCGCGACGAGGGCGCGGTCTGTGAGGGCGAGCCCCGCCCGCCGTGTCGCCAGCGTGAGGGCGGCGGCGACCAATGCCAGCACGGGGATGACCGAGGCCCAGCCGTGACCCAGCCCGACCGCGCTGAGCAGCGTGTACTGCAGGTGGCCCGTTCTGGCCAACGAGGTCCAAACCGAAAGATCAGAGCTCCCGATCTGGGGCTTGGTAATCGTCGCGAGCACCATCGTCCCCACCGAGGCGGCCAGTAGCGCAAGCGCTGGCCCGGGCCAGCGACGCAGTGCGCTCCCGCAGCCGAGGGCAGTGAACGCAAGCGCGGCGATCATGAAACGTGGGCCGGGCGTCTCACCGACCAGCGGGTCGAAGTAGCCCGCGTTGTAGAGGAAGAAGGCGAGCCCAGTCGCCACGGCGAGCACGATCTCCCACCTATACGGTCCGCGTCTCACGAGCGCGAGGCCGGCGACCGCCGCTCCGACGAAGGGTGTGAGAACCAGCAGGCCCTTGGGGGCGAGCAGCACCTCCAGCGCACGGCGTGGCTGCGGCAGCCCGACCCCGAAAAATCCGCTCCGGTGCGGGCTGATGGCAGCACCGGTGGTCGGCAGCGCCCCTACGTACGAGAGGTGGGTGAGCGAGCCGAAGGCGAACAGGTCGTAGAGCCCGAGCGGAACAAGCCCAACGATGACACCGGCTCCGTAGAGCACCATCGGGCGCAGGGACCGGTCACGGGCGATCACGTAGAAGCCGAGCAGCCCGGCCACGATGGCGAGCGGGTACTCGGTCGTCACGGCGAGACCGCACAGCGCGCCAGCGGCGAGCGAGCGCCGAGAGCTACCGGGGCGCCCGAGGAACAGCACGGCGAAGCCAGCGAAACCAAGCGTCGCGGCGAGCACGTGCGAGTACAGCAGACTTGCGAACGGCATCAGCAGCGTCCCAGCGCCGAGCGCAACCGCGACGAGGGTCCCGTACCCGGGCTGGACTCGGTCGGCAACCGCGCGCAGCAGGACCAGCAGGAGTGCGGCCGGCAGGACCACCGCCCAGAGCGTGAGCGTCCAGATGATCCCGCGGTCACTGCGGATCTCGGCCGCCGCACCACTGGTTGCTCGCACCCCCGCGCCGGCGGCCACATCACCGGCAGCGCGGCGCGCCAGCGCCGCGAGACCGCTCCTCTGCACCAAGAAGTAGACCGGAGCGGCGGCGAGGGCCAAACCGGGTGCCTTGTTGGAATAGATGTGGCCGGCGAACTCCGACTTGTCGAGGGTTTGCGCAGCGTACGGATCGATCCTCGCGGTCCCCGACGCCAAAGCTCGAATCAACGCGTAGTGCGAGGTCTGATTGGCACTGGGCGCCTGAACCAACAGCACCCACGCACATACCAGCGCGAGTATCGGCAGGTACCCGGCCACTTTGGTCCTCGCGCGCGGACCCAAGCGTCCGAGCAAATTAGGCCGTCGTAAAGCGACAGCGCAGCAGGGTTGCGATCACCCGAAAGCCGTCGAGAGCGGTGAGCTTCTTGCCCTCCGCGGTGGCACGGGCGCGATAGTGGACCGGAACCTCGAAGATCCGCTCGCCGTGCTGGACCAGCCGCGCGGTGATCTCGGGCTCGATCGAGAACCCGGCCGAGCGCAGCGGAAGATCGCGAAAGACCTCGGTCCGAATCATCTTGTGGCAGGTCATGATGTCGTGCAGGTACACGTTGTAGAGCACGTTGCAGGCCAGTGTGACGCCCTTGTTGCCGAGCACGAACAAGAACGAGTGGCTGGTGTAGCCATCGAAGGCGCGCACCCCGAAGCTCGCGTTGGTGCGTCCATCCAGCAGGGGAGGCATCAACAAGGCTAGATCGGCCGGGTCGTACTCGAGGTCGGCGTCGAAGATGCAGGAGAATTCTCCTTGAGCGTGCGTGAGCCCGGTCTGGATGGCGGCGCCCTTGCCCTGGTTTTTGTCGTGCTCGATCAACCGCACGCGGTCGCCCCAGTCGCCTCCGCGGAGGATCTCGCGAGTCCCGTCGGTGGAGCCGTCATCGATGATGATGAGCTCAAACTCGGCGGGGAGCTCAGTCGAGAGGACCTCGGCGATCGCACGCTCGATGCGCTCGCGCTCGTTGTAGACAGGCATCAGGATCGACAGCATGGTGGGCTATATGCGACGGGGAGTCTGAGCGAGCGCAGCCGCACGGCAGCCGCTCGCGAGGAGAGGCGATCCTAGCGAATGGGCGCGGCATCGGACATGATGCCCAGGTGGACTTTGCGGCCGAAGGCCTCCTCGACGATCTCGAAGGCGAGGAGCGAACCGCCCGCCGGGAGCTGCTGGAGCGCTTGGCGCGTGACGGCTTCAGCCTCGCTGAACTTCGCAGCGCCGTCAAGGAGAAGCGGCTGGTCCTACTGCCCGTGGACCGCGTCCTGGGTGGCAGCGTCACCGCCCAGGAGGCCGAGGAGCAGACCGGCCTGCCCGCTGAGGTGCTGCTGCGGATGCGCCGTCTGCTCGGGCTTCCCGCCGCCGAGCCCGACGCCCGCGTGTTCTCAGACGAGGACGTCGAGGCCGCCCGCTCGACCAAGCAGTTTCTCGACGCCGGCTTTGACGAGGACGCGATCGTCGAGATCACCCGCGTGCTCGGAGAGGGCATGGGGCGCCTGGCGGCGACCATCACGGCCGCCTTCGCCGACACCTTCCTCAGCCCCGGGGACAACGAGGAGGCGGTGGCCGAGCGCTTCGCGGCCCTGGCCGGCCAGCTCACCCCCGTGTTCACCCCCGTGTTGGTGGCCGGCTTCAAGGCCCAGCTGCGCGACGCCGTGGGGCGCGGGGTGCTTGGCCGCGACGAGCTCATGACCGGTGACGTAGCCGGTTCGCAGGAGCTGGCGGTGTGCTTTGCCGACCTGGTCGGCTTCACCCGCCTCGGCGGTCAGGTGGAGGTGACCGAGCTGGGCACGGTCGCCGGTCAGCTCGCACGGCTGGCCGCCTCGGCGGTGAAGCCACCGGTGCGGCTGATCAAGACGATCGGCGACGCGGCCATGTTCGTCAGCCCCGAGCCCGGGGCAATGGTCGAGGTTGCTCTGTCACTCGTGGACGCCGTCGAAGAGGCCGGGTTGCCCAGTCTGCGGGCTGGTATCGCCCTCGGCCCGGCGCTCGTCCGGGCCGGTGACTACTACGGAAACTCGGTCAACCTGGCCAGCCGGGTAACCGGGATCGCCCGGCCCGGCACGGTTCTGTGCAGCGAGGAGATCCGCGCCGGGGCCGCCGAGGGTTTCGAGTGGTCCTCGGCCGGCCGTCATCGCCTCAAGGGCGTGTCCGGTACGGTGCCGCTGTACCGAGCCCGCCCGCCCGCTCGCCGCGCGCGGACTGACGGCGGCGAGGGGCTTGACGATGGCGAATCCGACGGCGCTAAGAAACGCCGTGCAGGTCGATCACGAAAACGAGCGTCGAGTTAGCCGGAATGCCAGACTGCGCGTGGTTCTTGTAGGCGAGGCTGGCCGGCACGATCAGCTCGCGCCGCCCCCCCACCTTCATCCCGGGAATGCCCTGCTGCCAACCTTGGATGACGCCGCTGAGTGGAAACGAGGCCGTTGTTCCACGCTTCCAGGAGGAGTCGAACTCCTTGCCCCCCTTGTAGAGGACGCCGACATAGTTGACGGTGACAGTCGAGGTTGGCGTGGCCGCCGGCCCGGTGCCCTTGATCAGGTCCTTGACGACCAGCGTCTTGGGCGGCGGTCCGGAGGGCACCACGACCTTGGGCTTGGTCTTCAGGGCCGCGGGCAGCGGAGTCGTGCTGGTACTCGTGGAGCTCGTGGTGGTGGCACTGCTGCTGACCGTGGTGATGGCGGCGGCGGTGGCACCCTGGGAGGGAGCGAGCTGGACGCCAGGAGCGGCCGAGCTCGAGCCACAAGCGGACACGGCCCCAGCCACGGCGAACAGGGCGCACGTGAGTGTGATGGCTTTGCGCATGGAAGGCTCGAGGGTAGCGGGGCGCGCGCTCAGCCGGCGATACGCTCGAGCACGCCAGCGTCGACATCGAAGTTGGCGTGCACGGCGCCCACGTCGTCGGACTCCTCGAGCGTGTCGATCAGCTTCATCAGGCGGATGGCGTCGGCCTCCTGCACCGGGACCCGGGCCTTGGGCCGCTGGGTGACGTCGGCGCTCTCGATCTCAACTCCGGCGGTCTGGAGAGCCTCGCGGACGGCGGTCAGATCGGCCGGCTCGGTCAGGACCTCGTACACGTCGTCATCGGGAGTGATGTCCTGGGCGCCGGCGTCGATGGCGACCATCAGGTCGTCTTCGTCGTAGCGCGAAGCGTCGACGATGATGACGCCGGACTTGTCAAACAGGTAGGACACCGAACCCGGCTCACCCAGGCTGCCGCCGTGCTTGGAGAGGGCGTGGCGGACGTCGGCGCTGGTCCGGTTGCGGTTGTCGGTCAGCGCCTCGATCAGCAGGGCAACGCCGCCGGGGCCGTAGCCTTCATAGAGCACCGACTCGATCTGATCGGCGTCGACGCCCTCCCCGGTGCCCTTGGCGATCGCGCGCTCGATGTTGTCCTTGGGCATGGACGCGTCGCGCGCCTTTTGGATGGCCAGCGCCAGCGACGGGTTACCGGTGGGATCGCCACCGCCCTCCCGGGCGGCGACCGTCACCGCGCGGGCGAGCTTGGTGAAGTGCTGGCCACGGCGCTGGTCGACGATCGCCTTCTTGTGCTTGATCGAAGCCCATTTGGAATGACCTGACATGCCCGGGAACTATAGGACCGTGCCCAAGGCCGTAGGGTGCTCTCGATACCAGTTGATTGCGCGGGCCAGGCCGTCCTCGAGGGCGATGCGCGGGCTCCAGCCGGTCAGCTCGCGCAGCTTGGAGGAGTCCACCCACTGACGCTCGATCTCCCCCGCGGGCGTGCCCGAGCCTTGAATCTCGGGTGCGACGCCGCTGCCCGCGAGGCGGCATATCAGCGCCACCACGTCGCCGACCCGGTGGGGCTCGCCGCCACCCGCGTTGAACGCCTCTCCCCCGCCCTGGCCGGCGATCAGGGCGCGCCAGATGGCGACGTAGGCCGCGGCCGCGTCCTGCACGTAGAGAAAGTCGCGCTCGGGGGAACCGTCGGACCGAATCATCGGCGCTCGCCCGGCCAGGGCCGCGTCGATCGCCTCGGGTATCAGCCGCGCACGGTTGGTATCCCCGCCGCCGTAGAGGTTGGCAAAGCGGGTGACTGCGACTGGAAGTCTGTAGGTGTGCCAGTAGGAGCGGGCCAGCAGGTCGGCGGCCGCCTTGGAGACGTCATAGGGAAAGGTCGGGATCAGCGCCTGGCGCTCGGAGTAGGGCAGCTGCTCCTGACGTCCGTACGCCTTGTCCGAGGACGCGACGATCACACTCGCCGGGCCGTGCTGGCGGCAGGCCTCGAGCAGCAGCCAGGTTCCCCGGATGTTGGTCTCGAAGGTCGAGAGCGGAGAGCGATTCGCAGTACCAACCTGGGTTTGAGCGGCTAGATGGAAGACGCTGTCGACGTCGTATTCGTTGAGGGCCCGCGCGATCAGTCCCGGTTGGCAGATGTCGCCGTGGATGGTGTCGACGCGATCGGAGAGGCCCAGTAGGTCAAGCGTGGAGGCGGCGGGCTCGTCGCGGCGGATCGCGACCACCCTCGCGCCCTCGGTCAGCAGCGCCGCCACCAGCCAGCCGCCCAACAGCCCATGGGCGCCGGTCACCAGCGCGACGCGGCCGGCTACCCCGGCCGTCGGGGGCTCAACGCCCATCTCTTCAGCTCCACAGCTTCCAGGGCGCGGCCCCGCTGGCCCATAGGTCGTTGAGATTGACCGCGTCCTTGTAGGTGTCCATGCAGCCCCAGAAGCCGACGTGGCGATAGCCGCGCAGCTCCCCTTCGGCTGCCAGGCTGCTCAGCGGCTCGCGCTCGAGCACCGAGTCGGGGCGCAACCGGTCCAGCACGCCGGCGCGCAGGCAGAAGAATCCCCCGTTGATCCAGTATTCGGAGCGAGGCTTCTCAGTGAACCCCCGAATGGTGCCGTTGGCCTGCAGCGTGGCGACGCCGAACGACAGTTCGGGCTGGACGACCGTCATCGTCGCCAGGCAACCGTGACCGGTGTGGAAGTCCAGCAGCGCTCCCAGGTCCACGTCGGCGACACCATCGGCGTAGGTGAGGCAGAAGTCCTGTCCGCCCAGGGCCGCCGCCGCCTGGTGCACCCGGCCCCCGGTCGGGGTGTCGACGCCGGTGTCGAGGCACTGGATATCCGCGCTCTCGGGCCACGACGCCTGGGCCACGAACTCGCGGACCTGGTCGCCCCGGTAGCCGGTCAACAGCAAGAAGCGGGCAAAGCCCTGGGCGAGGTAGATGTGGATCACGTGCCAAAGGATCGGACGCCCGCCGATCTCGACCATCGGCTTGGGAATCGCGCCCATGCGCTCCTGCAGGCGGGTGCCGCGACCGCCACACAGGATCACCACAGGAGTCTCGCGCTGGGAGGGGACGCGTGCGCTCACGGCGGCGGATTATCAGGCATCATCAACGGCGGTGAGCGAGCCGCTAGATCCCGAAATCTTCAAGGCCTACGACATCCGCGGCCTCCTCGGCGAGCAGATCGACGCCGACACGACGCTGGCCATCGGCCGCTCGTTCGCCCGGGTGATCGCCGGACGGGCGGAGAAGCCAACCTCGGAGCTTCGCCTGGGCCTGGGCCGCGACATGCGCCTCAGCGCCCCTGAGCTGTCCGCGGCTTACCGCGAGGGAATGGTGGCCGAGGGGGCCACCGTGCTCGACGCCGGGCAAGTCGGGACCGAGATGCTCTATTTCCTTGTCGGCTCCCGCGATCTCGACGGCGGGCTGATGTGCACCGCCTCCCACAACCCCAAGGCCTACACGGGTGCCAAGCTCGTCGGCAGCGGCGCGCTGGCCCTGTCGGGCGATTCAGGCCTCGGCGAGGTCCGCGACGGGATCCTCGCGGGTCTCGGCGAAGCGCCCGGCGGCGGGTCCGTTGAGGAGGTGGCCATTGCCGAACAGTTTCGTGCCGCGGCGCTGGCCTTCATCGACCCCAAGCAGATCAAGCCCCTCAAGGTGGTGGTGGACGGGGGCAACGGCATGGCGGGACCGATGGTGGGCCCGATCCTCGAAGGCCTCGGCCTCGATCTTGTGCCTGCCTACTGGACGCCTGACGGCAACTTTCCCGACCATGAGCCCAACCCGCTCCTGCCCGAGAACCGCGAGTTCATCATGGCCGAGGTGGTCAAGCAGGGCGCCGACCTCGGGATCGCCTGGGACGGTGACGCCGATCGCTGCTTCTTCATCGATGAGCACGGCGCGTTCGTGGACGGCGACTTCTTGACGGCGCTGCTAACCGCCTCGATGCTCGCCAAGGAATCCGGTGCCACCGTCCTCTATGACGTCCGCGCCAGCCGGGCGGTGGCCGACACGGCCCGCGAGGCCGGGGGCACGGCCCTGGTCAACCGTGTCGGGCACGCCTTCTTCAAGACCCGCATGCGGGCCGAGGGCGCGGTCTTCGGCGGCGAGGTCTCCGGCCACTACTACTTCCGCGACTTCTATTGCGCGGACTCGGGCACCCTGCCGGCGCTGCTTATTCTCGAGCTGCTCTCGCGCCGCGGGGCCACCCTGTCTGCGCTCCTGGAGGGGTACCGGTCGCGCTACCACATCTCGGGGGAGATCAACAGCGAGGTCTCCGACCCGGAGGGCAAGCTAGAGGAGCTCGCCGAGCGCTATCGCGACGGCCGACAAGATCGCCTCGACGGCGTCTCGATCGACTACGAAGATTGGCATTTCAACGTGCGTCCGTCCAATACCGAGCCGCTGCTGCGGCTGTGCCTGGAGTCGCTGCGCTCCCCCGAACACATGGAGGCCAAGCGGGACGAGGTCCTGAGCGTGATTCGCTCGTGATGTCCAGCGGGCGGACGAGCGCAGGACCAGACGAACCCATGCGGCGCGCCGCGGCGGCCGGAATCCATCGGATCGCCCTCCCCACGCCCTTCCTGGTCGGGAGGGTCAACTGCTACCTGATCGAGGGGCGCCCGTTGACCCTGGTCGACACGGGCCCCAACTCCGGAAAATCGCTGGATGAGCTCGAGGTTGCGATGGCCGCGCTGGGCCACGCGATCGAGGATCTCGAGCTGATCGTCATCACCCACCAGCACATCGATCATCTCGGGCTGCTCGAGATTCTGGCGCGGCGCTCGGGGGCCGAAGTCGCCGCGCTGGATCGTCTTGCCCCCTACCTGGAGAGCTTTGGGGCGAGCATGGCGGCCGACGACGAGTTCTCGATGGAGGTCATGCGCCGCCACGGCGTTCCGGTGGACGTGGCCCGGGCGCTGTCCATGGTCGGAGCGGCCTTCCGTGCCTTTGGCTCGAGCGGACACGTCACCCGGCCGTTGTCCGACAGCGACGAACTCGTGGCCGGCGACGGCACGTTTCGCGTCCTGCACCGGCCCGGGCACAGCCCCTCGGACACGATCTTCGTTGACCAAAGGCGAGGAATCCTGATTGCCGGCGACCACCTGCTGCCGCACATCTCCTCCAATCCGGTGGTCAGCCGGCCGCTCGGCGCCGGACCGGGCGCGGCGCGCCCGCACGCGCTGATGGACTACATGGCCTCGATGCGAGCCACCCGCGAATTGTCGTTGAACCTCATCCTCCCCGGGCACGGCGATCCCTTCGCCGACCACGTGGGCTTGATCGACGAGCGCCTTGCGATGCACGAGCGCCGGGCTCGCAAGCTGCTGCGCATGCTCGCCCCCGCCCCGCTCAACGCATATGAGCTCGCCAGTCAGATGTGGGGCAACGTCGCCGTCACCCAGGCCTACCTGACGATCTCCGAAGTGCTCGGACACATGGACCTGCTCGTCGCCCGCCACGAAGTGGCCGAGAGTGACGAGGACGGCGTGACGCGCTTTCATGCCGTCCTGCGCTGACCGGCCCGGTGATCCGTAATAGGCCGCGCGGATCCGGGTTTTCTACCCATCCTTTTCCGGTCGATCGGCGCCGATGCTGTGCCTGGACATGTCTAGTCGTACCCCCAAGCCGGGACCTCCGCGTCGCGGTGTCCCCGTGACGAGGAATACGCCCCTCGAGCAGCGAGGGCTGCTGCAACGCGTTCCGGCGATTCTTTACGCGGCCGACCCGGGCGTGGGCGGGACTTGGCACTACGTCAGCCCGCAGATCGAGGCGATCCTCGGCTTCACCCCCGAGGAGTGGTGCGCCGACCCTGACCTGTGGGCTACCCAACTCCACCCCGCCGATCGCACCCGGATGATCAGCGCGGAAATCAAGATGATCGCCGGCCAACCCCCTGGCGGGGCCGCTGAGTACCGGCTTCTGCATCGTGACGGGCGCGTGGTCTGGGTCCGCGACGACGCCGTCTTGGTCGACGACGAGGACGGCGAGATCCGCTGGCACGGGGTGATGTCCGATATCACCGAGCAGAAGGAGGCCGAGGCCGAGCTCGAGCGACGGGCCGCCCAGCAGGCCGCCGTGGCACGCCTGGGTGAGCACGCCTTGGAAGGCGCCAGTACCTCAGATCTGATGCAGGAGGCGGTCCACGCCGCGACGGAACTGCTCGAGGTCGAGATCGGCGCCGTGATCGAGCTCCTGCCCGGAGCCAAGAGCTTCGCGTTTCGCTCGACCGTCGGGCTGCCCGACGCGACCGCCGTGACGGTGCCGGCCGGCTCCGCCTCCCAGGCCGGCTACACAATCCTCACCCGCGGCCCCGTGACGGTCACGGACTGGGAATCGGAGCAGCGCTTCGCTCGCTCGCCGATTCTCACTGACCTCGGCGCCCGCAGCGGGCTGACGGTCGCGATCGAGGGCCGCGAGGCGCCGTACGGCGTGCTCGGTCTGCATTCGCTGACCATGCGGGACTTCCAGGCCGGGGACGTCGATTTCGTCCAGTCACTGGCCAACGTCCTCGGCGATGCCTTCGAACGCCAGCTGACCGACGATGACATTCGCCATCGCGCGCTGCACGACGACCTCACCGGGCTACCCAACCGGCTGCTGTTCATGGATCGCCTGCAGCAGGCGCTCGCGCGTCTGCGCCGCCGCCCTTCGCTGACCGCGATCCTGTTCCTGGACATCGACCGCTTCAACCTCGTCAACGACAGCCTCGGGCACCATGTCGGCAACGAGCTCCTGGCCGCCACCAGCCCCCGCCTGCGCCAGGCGGTGCGATCCAGTGACACGGTTGCGCGCTTCGGCGGGGACGAGTTCGGGATCTTGCTGGAGGAGATTGCATGCGAGCAGGACGCCATCGACATGGCCCAGCGCATCGCCGCCGTGTTCACGCGCCCGTTCGTGCTCGAGGGCGACGAGCACTTCGTGACCACCAGCATCGGGATCGCACTCGCCGCGGGCGGCGAACTGGCCGAGGACGTGGTCCGGGACGCCGATGCGGCCATGAACCGCGCCAAGGAGCGAGGCCGGGCTCGCTACGAGCTCTTCGACGAGGGTCTGCGCGGCCGGGCGCTTTCCCGGCTGCGGGTCGAGAACGACCTGCGCCGGGCGCTCGAGCGCGACGAGCTCACCCTCGATTACCAGCCACTGGTCTCGCTGCAGGACTTCTCGATCGTCGGCGTCGAGGCACTGATCCGCTGGGAGCACCCCGAGCGTGGGCGGATCGCACCGCTCGACTTCATTCCCGTGGCCGAGGAGAACGGGCTGATCGAACCGATCGGCCGCTGGGTGCTCCAGAACGCCTGCCGTCAGGCCGCCCGCTGGTACCGAGACCGGCCTGATTCCAAGCCATTGTCAATGGCGGTGAACCTGTCCGCCGTGCAGATCGCCAACCGAGGCCTGGCCGACACAGTCGCCAGCGCTTTGCGCGGCGCCGGCCTCGATCCCGGCTGTCTCGCGCTCGAGATCACCGAGAGCGTGATGCTGGCCGACGCCGAGGGGCTGACCGAGGCGCTCAGCGCGCTGAAGGCGCTCGGGGTACGCCTCGTCCTGGATGACTTCGGGACCGGATACTCATCGCTCTCGTACCTGACACGATTGCCTCTCGACGTGCTCAAGGTTGACCGGTCGTTCATCGACGGGCTCGGCACCGAACCCCGGGACACCGCGATCACCGAAGCGATCGTCGCCATGTCGCACGCCCTCTCCCTCCGCGTGGTCGGCGAAGGGGCAGAGACCGGGCTGCAGGTCGCCGAGCTCAACCGGCTCGGCTGCGACTATGCGCAGGGCTTTCACTTCTCGCGCCCGGTTCCAGCTCTGGCGATCACACAAATGCTCGAGAACGGTCCCGATTGGCTGCCGGCCACCCCCGTGCGCAGCACGCGGCCCCGCGCCCGCGGTTAATCGACGGGTATCCGCGGTCGACGGGTATCCGCGGTTAGTCGTTGCGCCTTCGCGGCTTGCCCCGCGCGCCCCGCACTATCGGTAGGCGCTTGTGCCGGTTTGCATCGGCGACACGATCGCCACCCCGCACTCGGCGGCGCCGCCCGGGATCATGACCCGGAGGTTTGTCGTGTCATTGGGGGGATAGACCTGCAGGCCGTCGGCGCTCGTGCAGCCCGCGCTCGAGCCGATCCCGTGCGTCACCGCGAGCCGGAACGAGGCGGTCTCCCCCGGCGCCAGGTGGACGGTGGCCAGGGGGCTGTGGCCGAAGAAGTCAGACGTCGCGCGATGGGTGATGGTGGGCAGCGGGGCCCGGCCCTGGCTGAGGAACTGAACCCCCGGATATCCGATGGTGTCGCAGCTGGTGCCCGACGTGTTCTGGACGGCGAAGCCCAGTTCCCCGTGCCCGGTGGCACCCTGCATGCCCAGGAAGCTGAGCTTCAGCGCAGCCGCGCGGCAGGTGGGCGACCCTGAGCGGGTCGCGGTCTGGGTGACCGTGGTAGTGGCCGCGGCTGAGCTGCTCGTGCTGCCCGCGGCCGTGGTCGAGGCGGTCGCGGCGGCCGTCCTGGTGCCCGTACTCGACGAGGTCGCGGTGCCGCAGGCGCTGAGCGCCGCCATGGCGGTGGCGAGCACCACAGCCACCGGCGTGGCGCGAGCGGCCCAGGATGACAAGTGACCGGACATTGAGGTGATCTTCGCGGATCGCAAGGGATCCTCCTCCCGCCCCATCCCTGGGGCATGCCACCATCCAACCCGATGAGGATCGAGCCGAACGCCGAGCGAGCCGTAGAGGAACTCCGCTCTCGGCTGGAGCGCTACGACCCGTTCCTGCCTGCCCAGCTGGTGCTCGCGGGGGCGATCGCGCTGGACTTCGCGCTTCCCCAGCGGCTTACGATCGGGCCGAGCTGGCTGCTGCCGGCCATGGAGACGCTGGCTCTGCTCGGGCTCCTGGCGGCCTCCCCGCACCCGCGAATGCGCTTTTCGCCGCTGCGACGGCGAATCGCGATCTTGCTCACCGGCCTGGTGAGCGGGGCCAACATCGTCTCGCTGATCGAGCTGTGCAGCCATCTCCTGCACAGCAACGTCAACGACGGACGGCGACTGCTCGCCTCCGGGATACTGCTCTGGGTGACCAACGTCCTGCTGTTCGGGGTCTGGTATTGGGAGCTGGATCGCGGCGGCCCCGTGGATCGCGCCGCGAACTCCGAGGCGTATCCCGATTTTCTCTTCCCGCAGATGACCGACCCCAGGTTCGCGCCCACCGACTGGCACCCGGGGATGCTCGACTACCTCTACGTGTCGTTGACCAACGCGAGCGCGTTCAGCCCCACCGACACCATGCCCCTGACGGCGACTGCCAAGTCACTGTTCGGCGCCCAATCCGTGACCGCGCTGGCCACGATCGGGCTGGTGTTCGCGCGCGCCGTGAACATCCTCTGAGATGCCGGCTTCACCCCGGCCTGATTTCCTGCCCGCCCCGGGCACCCAGCACCCGCGGCGACGGCGCCATCTCGACTGGGAGCTGATCGTGTGTGGCGTGCGCGGCCATGCGCTCGTCGGGCGCAGCGCGGCTCGGGTGCGCGATGAGGACGCGCTCATCGTGCGCGAGGACGGAGACGTGCGCCGCTATCGGTGCCTGCGCTGCGACGTCTGGGTGGCGCTGCCGCGCTCCCAGCACAGCACGCGGGAGTATCCCCCTGGCCGCGACGAGATCGTCGTCCCGACTCGCGGCCAGGCCCTGCGCGACCGGATCGTGCTCCGGTTGATCGCCATCGATCGGGCGCTGCACTTCGTGATCCTCGGCCTGATCGGCATCGGGGTGCTCCTGTTCGCGTCTGACCGTGCGCATCTGCGAGCGGCCTTCTATCGGGTGCTGACCGCTATTCAGGGCGGTGTTGGCGGTGGCCCGGTCCAGACCAGCGGCCACGTGGGAATCCTCGGCGAGTTCGACAAGCTCTTCACGCTGCGCACCACCACCCTCAAGGAGGCCGGCTTTGCCCTGCTGGCCTACGCGTTACTCGAGGGCATCGAGGCGGTAGGGCTATGGTACGCCCGCCGCTGGGCGGAATATCTGACCTTCCTGGCCACTACCGGCCTGCTGCCGCTGGAGATCTACGAGATCATTCACAAGGGCACGGTGCTTAAGGTGGTGGGCTTCTTGGTCAACCTCGCCGTTGTCATCTACCTCCTGTTCCGCAAGCGGCTGTTTGGCCTGCGTGGGGGCGCAGCGGCCGACGAGGCCGCCCGCCAGGCCGATGCGGGCTGGCCGGCGATCGAGCGGGCCACGATTGACCTGCCCATGCGTCCTGAGGCTGGCGCGTGACCATGTCCGGCTCTGGTCCAGGCGCCGTCGACGAGGAACTCCAACGCGTGGGCCGTGACCTGTTCGCCGCCCTCCCCTCGGCCTCGCGCAACCCAGTCAAGGCCTTCGACGCCCGGGCGATGGAGCTGGCCACCGGTGACCAGGAACTGCGGGCAGCGCTGTTTCGCTTCGTCGATGTCGTCCCCGCCTGCCGCTCGCTGGACGACCTCGCGCGACACCTGAGCGCCTTCTTAGACGAGGTCCCCGACCCGCCGGCGCCGTTGTCGGCGGCAATGCGGATCTCGGGCACGCGCGCGGGACGGACCGCGCTCGGTGCCGCGGCCGCCCGCGGTGTACGCCACCTCGCCCATCGCTTCATCGTCGGCGAGACGCCGACGGCTGCCCTTGGCGTCCTGCGGGGCCTGTGGGACGACGGCGTCGCCAGCTCCGTCGATCTGCTCGGGGAGGCCACGGTCACCGAGGCCGAGGCCGACCGCTACGCCGGGCGCTGCGCCGATGCGATTGAGTCGCTGACCGCCCCCATGGCACGCTGGCCGGCCCGGGAGATGCTCGAGTCAGATGGCACCGGCGTCCTGCCGCGCTGCAACGTATGCGTGAAGATCTCCGCCCTCACGCCCCTGCTGCGACCCGACGCCCCGGCCCTGGGGCAGCGTGACGCCGCTGAGCGCCTGCGACCGTTGCTCAGGCTCGCCCAGCGGTCCGGCGCTCACCTCCACATCGACATGGAATCACTGGACTCGCGGGAGGCCGTTCTCGAGCTCGTCCTGGAGCTGCTCGACGAGGCGGAGTTCCGCGAGGGCCCCTCGGCCGGGATTGTCCTGCAGGCGTATCTGCGCGACTCGCCCGACATGCTTGACCAGGTCGTCGCGTGGGCCCGAGCGACACGGCGGACGTCGCCGCTGACCGTCCGCCTGGTCAAGGGCGCCTACTGGGACCACGAGCTCGTCCAGGCCCGCCAGCACGGCTGGCCGGTACCGGTGTTCGAGGACAAGCACGAATGCGATCGCAACTTCGAAGTCCTCTCGGGCAGGCTGCTCGCCGCGCGCCCCTTCGTGCGGGTCGCGGTCGCCTCCCACAACCTGCGCTCGGTCGCCCATGCCATCGCTGTCAACCGCTTGTCGGGGGGCGACGACCGCGACCTCGAGCTCCAGGTCCTGCGCGGGCTCGGGGACGAACTGCAGCACGCCCTGGCCGCCCGGGGCTTTCGCGTCCGCACGTACTGCCCGGTGGGCGACCTGGTGGCCGGGATGGCCTACCTGGTGCGGCGACTCTTGGAGAACACCTCAAACGAGAGCTTCTTGTCCGAGCAGGCCCGCGGGACCCCTGTGGAGCAGCTGCTCGCGGCTCCCTGAGGACCGGAGCCAGATGCTCTGTCCCCGCAGCCCGGGTAAGCGCAGCGCAGGTAACGTGAGGCCGTGATGTCGCTTTTCCCGTTCGCCAACGAGCCCGTGCTCGAGCTGCGCCGCAGCACGGTCCGAGCCCGGCTGGCCGACGCCCTGGCCGAGCTGGACGCCACGCTGCCACTCTCCGCACCGGTGCGGATCGCCGTCGACGAGCGCGAGGGTGATGAGCTGTCCTCGACCGACCCGGGAGAGCCCGAGCGGCTGGTTGCGCGTGCGGCGGCGGCCCGTCCCGAAGAGGTCCAGGCCGCGATCGAGACCGCCCGGGCCGGGCTGCGGGAGTGGCGGGAGACCAGCCCCGAGACGCGTGCGCAAGCCCTGATCGGGGCCGCCGCCTGGATCCGTGAGCGGCGGCTGGAACTGGCCGCGCTCGAGGTCCGCGAGTGCGCTAAGCCGTGGCTCGAGGCCGACGGCGACGTCTGTGAAGCGATCGACTTTCTCGAGTACTACGCCCGGGCCGGCGTCGAGCTGGGCCGAGGCCGCGAACTGCTGCAGGTCCCCGGGGAGCGCAACGATCTTCGCTTCCTGCCCCGGGGGATCGTCGCCGTGATCTCTCCGTGGAACTTTCCCCTGGCCATTCCCTGCGGCATGACCGCAGCGGCGTTGGTCACCGGCAACGCCGTGATTCTCAAGCCCGCCGAGCAGTCCCCGGCTCTGGCCGGCCGCCTCGTCGAAGCGCTGCGTGCCAGCGGGGTCCCGCCGGCCGCTCTGAGCCTGCTCCCGGGCGCGGGCGAGGTCGGTGCCGAGCTCGTCCGTCACCCCGAGGTGGCGGCGATCGCCTTCACCGGCTCGCTCCCAGTGGGCAAGGAGATCGTCACGGCGGCGGCGGAGGTCGGCCGCGGCCAGCGCCACTTCAAGGCCGTGATCGCCGAACTCGGGGGCAAGAACTGCGTGATCGTCGATGGTGACGCTGATCTCGACGAAGCCGTCCCGGCGATCGTCGGCTCGGCCTTTGCCTATGCCGGGCAGAAGTGCTCGGCGGCCTCCCGGGTGCTGGTCCACGAGGCGATCGCCGACCATCTGTGCCAGCGTCTGGCCGGAGCGGTGCGAGTGCTGATGGTGGGCCAGGCCGAGACACTCGGCACCGATGTCCCCCCGGTGATTGATCGGGCCGCCCAGGAGCGGGTCGCCCGCTATCGCGACCTCGCGGCGCGCGAGGGCACGATCATCGCCTCCGCGGCACCCCCGGAGGGCAGCGGCTGGTTTTGTCAGGTGACCGTGGCCGCCAACCTGCCAACCGATTCAGCCGTGCTCAGAGAGGAGATCTTCGGACCGCTGCTGGCCGTCCAGGCTGTGCGCGATATCGAGCATGCCTGTGACGTGGTGGATGAGCTGCCGTTCGCCCTCACCGGCGGCCTCTTCACCCGCGATCCCGGAGCGGTGCGCCGCGTTCAGGCGCGCACTCCGGTCGGGAACCTGTATGTAAACCGCGGCATCACCGGAGCGATGGTCGCCCGCCAGCCGTTCGGCGGCAACCGGCTATCGGGCACGGGCCTGAAGGCGGGCGGCCCCGACTATCTGCTGCAATTCGTCCAGCAGCAGGCGGTGTCTGAGAACACCATGCGGCACGGGCTGGTGGTTTGAGCCGGGCGGGTGACGACGAGGACCGGATTTCTGCACTCGGCGGACTTGATTTCTGCGCTCAGCTGAGTTGCGTTCTGCGCTCGGCGGACTTGATTTCTGCGCTCAGCGGGGCATCATGAAGGACGAGGATGGTGTTCTCGCTCGCAGCCGCGTGGAAACTGGCGCTGGCGATCGCGTTCTGCGCCGCGATCTTTGCGAGCGCCTGCGCTCGGGCGCCACGCCACTCGATCCCCGGGGCCGAGCTTCGCCGGCTCGTGCTGTCCGCGCTGATCCTGTACGCGGTCGGCGGCCTGGCCTCGCTCACCCACCACGAGCTCCTTGCCGGGTTGGTCTACGGAGCCGGCATCATGGTCTCTGCCTTCGCCGCCTGGCTGTCGCGAGGTCGCGACCAGGAGGATCCCCCCGACGGCGATCAGCCCGAGGACGAGCAGCCGCCCCCCGAGCCCGACGGAGTCCCGCGGCTGGACTGGGCCACCTTCGAGCGCGAGTTCCGCGCCTACGCCAAGCGCCAGCGGCACGAGCCGGCCCGGACACGCTGAGCGGGTCTGCGCCGGGACGCACAAGGCTTGGATCGCAAGCTGCCAGGTCAGCGCCGGAGCGCGGAGAGCAGCAGCGCGTGGATCCGAATCTCTCCGGTCAGCTCGGGATGAAAGGCCACAGCGAGGACGTTGCCCTGGCGGACTGCGACCGGATGGTCTGCCGCCTGGGCCAGGACCTCGACCCCCTCGCCGTACTCGGCCACCCAGGGGGCGCGAATGAAGACCGCGTGCACCGGGCCGCCCTCCAGGTCGGAGAATTCCAGGTCAGCTTCGAAGGAGCGGACCTGGCGCCCGAAGGCGTTACGCTCGGCGCGAATATCGAGGATGTCGAGGTGGTCACGATCGAGCATGATCAGCCCCGCGCATGTCCCCAGCACGGGGGTGCCCGCCCGGGTCAGCTCGCGAATCGGGGCGCCGAGACCTTCCCGCTCGATGCCGAGGGTCATCACAGTCGACTCCCCGCCCGGGATGATCAGGGCGTCGAGTCCTTCGAGCTCGGCCGGTACGCGGACCTCGCGCGCGGTGGCTCCGAGCCGGCTCAACAGCTTGGCGTGGGCCTCGAAGTCACCTTGCAGTGCTAGCACGCCCACCACCGCGCTACGCGAGGCCGCCGATGCCGGCGGCGGCACAGCCCCGGGCTGATCTCTCACCGGCTACCAGCCGCGGGGGGCCAGCAGCTGCTCAGACTCGAGCTTGGACGTCTCGAGACTGACCATCGGCTGCCCGAGACCGGTTGAGGCGGCGGCGACCCGGGCGGGGTCTCGGAAGTGCGTTGTCGCCTCGACGATCGCGCGGGCGCGGAGATCGGGATCCTCGGACTTGAAGATCCCCGAGCCGACGAACACACCCTCGGCTCCGAGCTGCATGACCAGCGAGGCGTCGGCGGGCGTGGCGATGCCGCCGGCGCAGAAGAGCACGACCGGCAGGCGTCCGTCCGCGGCCACCGAGCGCACGAGGTGCAGCGGAGCGCCGAGTTCCTTGGCGGCCGTGGCCAGCTCCTCTGGGGCCAGGGTGCCCAGCCGGGCGATCTCCTGGCGGATCTTGCGTAAGTGCCGGACCGCCTCGACGATGTCGCCGGTGCCCGCCTCGCCCTTGGAACGGATCATCGCCGCGCCTTCGCCGATCCGGCGCAGGGCCTCACCCAGGTTGGTGGCACCACAGACAAAGGGAATCTTGTACTGCCACTTGTCGATGTGATTGGCCTCGTCAGCCGGGGTGAGAACCTCCGACTCGTCCACATAATCGACCTCGAGCGCTTCGAGCACCTGAGCCTCGGCAAAATGGCCGATCCGGGCCTTGGCCATCACCGGGATGCTGACTGCCTCCTGGATGCCCTTGATCATCTTGGGATCGGACATCCGTGCCACCCCGCCATCGCGCCTGATATCAGCCGGAACCCGCTCGAGCGCCATCACGGCGGCCGCCCCGGCGTCCTCGGCGATCTTGGCCTGCTCGGCGGTCACGACGTCCATGATTACGCCGCCCTTGAGCATCTCTGCCAGACCCGACTTGACCCGGAAGGTCGCCTCGCTGCGGGGGCTGTCGCCGTTCTCAGGCATCGTCAGTCCAGTGTACCCGGGCCGCTACCGTGTGCCGCGATGAGCCCGGAACCGCTCTTTGTACGCGATGGCGAGCGCTTCGTGCCCAGCGACGCCGCGCGCGGGCCGTGGGATCCCGGCGCCCTCCATGGCGGGGCGCCAGCGGCGCTATTCGTTCACGCCTTCGAGGCGGCCGTCCAAGGGTCCGGGCTCCAGCTGGCGCGGCTCACGTGCGAATTCGTGCGCCCGGTGCCGCTGGCAGCCCTGTCAGTCCGCACCGAGGTGCTCCGGCCAGGCCGCCGAGTGACCTTGCTCGAGGCGCAAATCGAAGATGAGCACGGCGTCGAGGTGTCACGGGCCCGAGCGCTGTACCTGATGGCCAGCGAGATCGGTAACGCCTTAGGGGGGCCGCCGCCCTTTCCCGGCCCCGAGGATGGCCGCAGCAACGATTTCGGCGATGGGCCGCCCATGTTCGCCACCCACGCGATGGAGATCCGCTTCGTCGAGGGCGCCTTCCGGGAAGTCGGGCCCGCCACGGCGTGGTTTCGCCTCCGCGGCCCGCTGGTCGCCGGCCAGACGCTTAGCCCGTTCGAGCTACTGGCGGCGGCGGGAGACTTCGGCAACGGCATCGCCTCCGAGCTCTCCTGGGAGGACCACGTGTTCATCAACCCTGACCTGACCCTCTACACCGAGCGGGCGCCCCGAGGGGAATGGGTGGCGCTCCAGTCGGAGATGCGGGTCGGGACGGGGAGCGTGGCGACCGCCGAGAGCGTCCTATGGGACTCGGTGGGCAGAATCGGGCGGGCCACCCAGGCGCTGCTGGTCGCCCGGCGCTGAGCGGCAAAGCGCCGGGCTCACTACTTGAGGCGGAAGGCCTTGATGCGGATGTCGTACTGCTGGGCGTCGCGGGCGTAGACACCGTAGGCGAGCGCCTGGATGATCGAGAGCAGCGCGGTGTGCGAGCGTACGAAGGCGGGCGTATTGGACGAGTAGTAGAGGCGGATCCTGGCCAGTCGCGCCACCTCGGACAGGGTGGCGTCGGTGATCGCGAGCGTTGGCGCCTTACGGTGGCGGGCGAGCTTCATCGTCCGTGTGATCAGCGGATGGGGGCGCCCCGCCGATAGTCCGATGACCAGCGTGGCAGAGTCAATCCGGCTCAGCCGCCCCAACGCCTCCTGTGAAGGGCTGGCCACGATCTCGGCTCGGAGGTCGAGCAGCATCAGCAGGTGGCGCAGGTAACTGGCGAAGAACGCCATCTGGTCGGTGCCTGCGATCAGCACCTTCTCGGCCGAGACGATCGCGTCGATCGCCGCCTCGACATCGGCACGGGACAGCTTGTGGGCCGTGTCCTCCACATTCACATGGTCGGCGGCTAGGGCAGCCTCGAACTCGGTGTGGTCCAGGGAGAACAGCGGGGCGGTGCCGCCGATCTGCTCCGCGGCACCGGCCGGCCGGCGGCGATACTCGTCGCGGGCGGCCTGCTGAAGCTCGGGGAAGCCCTCGAAGCCGAGCGCCTGAGAGAAGCGCACAACCGTGCTCGAGGAGGTGTTGGCCCGCCGGGCCAGTTCCTCAGCGGTCTGGAAAGCGGCTTCGTCGAGATGATCGACGATGTACTGGGCGACGTCCTTCTGCGAGCGCGAAAAGTCGTCGAAGCGAGCCCGGATGTAGCCCGAGAGGGCTTGGTGTCCGTGCGGCTGCTGGGGGCTGACCGGGGTGGCGGAGGCGTGCTTCATCGGCAGGCGTCTGATTCGACACCGGCCTCCACCGTTCCTTCCGCGAGGTTGCTGGAGAGCGCTAAACGGGGCTAATCCCGCCGGCGCACGGCGGTCAGCCGCCGTTGCGGAACTTCTGCTGGCGCTCTTGGTTCTGCTTGTGCTCGGCCATCACCTGGGCGACCACGTAAACGATCAGGATGTTGGCGATCACGCCGATGCCCAGGAAGGTGATCAGGAGCGCAAGGGTCTGCCCGAACGCGCTCGGCTCGTTGCCAAGTCCCAGGATGCTAGCGGTGAGCAGGGCCATGTCCCAATCATATATCTCCGCTCGGCTCCGACGAGGGCCTCTTCTGCTCACTGCGCTCCAAACACGCGGACAAGCGCTACCTTGCCAGGCCCCGGCCCGGTAGCTCAGTTGGTTAGAGCAGCGGACTCATAATCCGTCGCGCGGAGGTTCGAGTCCTCCCCGGGCCATTGGAAATGGGCCGTAACCCTGGGGTCGAGACGGTTCGACTCTGGCCCGGATCCCCAAGCATGTCCCCGATGTGTCCCAGGATCAGCGTGGACGTGGGACACGGTTGGAGCCCTTCGCCCGCCTAAGTCGGCGCAGAAGCGAAAGCACTCGCTCCCGGGATGCGCGCGCCGGGCCGGGCTGACGCCAATCCTCGAGGTCGAACGCTCCGCAGCAGGGGCAGGACGGCTGACTTTAGACTCGGCGGCATGGACTTCGGAGTCGGCTACTTCCCCACCCACGATGGACTCAGCCCGGGCGCGATCGCACGACTGGTGGAGGAGCGCGGACACGAGTCGCTGTTCTTCGCCGAGCACACGCACATCCCGGCCAGCCGCGAGTCTCCCTGGCCCGGGGGCGAAAAGCTCCCCCCAAAGTACTTCCACACCTACGACCTGTTCGTCGCCCTCACCGCTGCCGCCGCTGCGACGTCGCGGCTCCGCGTCGGCAGCGCCATCTGCCTGATCGTGGAGCGCGACCCGATCACCACCGCCAAGGAGGTCGCCTCGGTCGATCATCTCTCCGGCGGGCGTATGGAGTTCGGCATCGGCGCGGGCTGGAATCGCGAGGAAATGCGCAACCACGGCACCGACCCCCGAACCCGCATGCGGTTGATGGCCGAGCGGGTCCAGGCAATGAAGGCGATCTGGACCCATGAAGAGGCGAGCTACAGCGGCGAGTTCGTGAGCTTCGAGCGCATCTGGTCCTGGCCCAAGCCCGCCCAGCGCCCGCACCCGCCGGTGCTCGTAGGCGGCAACGGCCCCACCGTGCTGGACCGCGTGCTCGCCTTCGGCGACGCCTGGTTTCCAAACTACGGGCGTGGTGGTGGCGACATCGCCGAGCGAGCGGCAGAGCTGCGCGCCAGGGCCGACCGCCATATCGACGTGATCCCGATCGGCGTGCCCGCCGACCCAGGGGTGCTTGAACGGCTGGCCGGCGCGGGCTGCCGGCGCGCAATTTGCTGGCTCCCCTCCGGAGGCCTTGGCGCCGTCGTGCCGGCACTCGAGCGTTGGGAGTCCGCGATCGCGCAGTTCACCGGCGAGGCGTGACACCTCAGCAGGCGCGGGAGCGGTTCGCCACCGCGCGCGTGGCCCGGCTGGCCACCATCGATCCGAGCGGGCTCCCGCATCTCGTGCCGATCGTCTTTGCGGTGGACGGCGACACGGTCTACAGCGCCATCGACGACAAGCCCAAGCGCACGACCGAGCTGCGGCGGCTCGGCAACGTCCGTGCCAACCCTTCTGTCTCCCTGCTCGTCGACCACTACGACGAAGATTGGTCGAAGCTGTGGTGGGTGAGGGCGGACGGAACCGGACGCGTGCTCGAAGCCAGCACGGCCGAGGCCGAGCACGCAATCACCCTGCTGGCCGAGCGCTATCCCCAGCAGCGCGCGGTGGGCGCGGCGCTGGCGATCGACGTCGCGCGCTGGAGTGGATGGACCTCGAGTTGACCCGCCGGCATCGGCGGCAGCGGCGCGGGCGCAGTGATGGTGAGGTGACCGTGCGCGCGCGGCCGTGCCGGAGGGGAAAACCTGACGCCGATCTTCAGCGATCACTGGATCGGGGCCGAGGCAATCGCCTAGCCGGACGCATCGCTGTGCGAAAAGGACGCGCCTGCGGTGGCCCGTCGCACGGCTGCTCGCACGCGGTAGCGCTCACCTTTGCCGTGGCTCGGCGGTTGCTGACTACCTATGCAGTAGTGCGCATCGCGTGGCTCCAGGAGACTGCTGAAAATTCGTGGGACCAGAAGTCTGACTTCGGCGTGGTGAGCTCGGTCGAGAGACCAGACTGCGTGCGGGATCCGGGACGCGCACGACGACGGCCGGATGGCTATTGCGGTGTGTCTCTGGCTGGGCCTGCTGCGTCTATGCGGGCGCGCGCGCGGACGACCCATCGGGTCGGACCGGTCAGCTGCCTTTCGGGGTCTCTGAGGGCGGCGATCGCTGCGTCGATCGCCGCGGCCGGGACGACAGTGCGGTCGCGGAACCGCTCGATCGTGATCGCGGTGATCTCGGCCGCGACGCGCCGATCGCCCAGGGTCGCGCTCGGCCGGGTCTCGACCTGCTCGATCGTCGCGCCGGCAGCCCTCAGCAAGGCGCCAACCTTGGGCCCCAGCGATAGGTCGATGCCTGCAGCGCGCATGACGTCTGGCATGACCGCGAGCCCGGCTGCTTCAGAAGCCGTGGCATCGGCGAGCGCCAGCGAGGTGAAATCGGTGTCGTGGACCACGATCTGGCCAGCCGGCGCGCAGAGCTCAACGAACCGCCGGCAGGCGTCGGCGGGACTCGGCAGGTGCAAGAGCAGCATCTGGGCGACGACAAGGTCAAAACCCGGCTCCCCCAAGTTGAGCTCCCCGAAGTCGCCGCGGCGAACTTCGACCACCTCGCTCGCGAGCGGCTCGATCCAGTGCGTCTCGAGGTCGACCGCGACAACCGAACCGCCAGGCGTCACCCTCCTCGCCAGCCAGCGAGTGATATCGCCACCACCCGCCCCGACCTCTAGGCACCGCCAACCGCAGGACACCTCGGCTGCCTCGAGCACCTCGAGAGTCAGCTGCCCGTGGTAAGCGAACAGAAGCGCCATCCGCCGCCGCTCAGCCTCGTTGAGGTCCGCCGTCAAGACGTACTCGGTCACAAGCGAACACTATTGGACTGAGGACGATGGAGGCGACACTCCAGCGACAAACACGTTGCGTGGGAGGAGTGCGTTCACAGGCCGCCGGCGCAGGCTCCCAGTGAGTCCCGCATGGCCGGCGCGTCGCGGGCCCGAGGGCCATACCGGCGCACCTGCATCGCAGCGAACCGAGCACGCGCCACCCCGCCTGCTCGCAGGTTCGCTGCTACCGATCGGGCCGGAGCGGAACTCTGAGGCGCTCGGTCGTGCTTCCGCTCCGTCGCCGGTCCGGCACTGTCGGCGCGGGCCTAATGCGCCTGACTGCATAGGCATCGACCCCATTCTGAGGTTCGCGCCAAGACGAGCGCGATGCGCGACTAGCGCTCGTCCAATGCCGGCACTGTCCTGACAAGCGCGTGGGCCAAGCAGTGGCGCGTGGCCGGCTCGGTGCCCGCCAAGATCGTGCGCGCGACGCAGTTTCACGAGTTCCCCGCTGACCTGGTCGACTGGCCCGCGCTTTCGCAGCCAGCCGCGGAGCCTCGATCGAGATCAGCCCCGATCGCGAGAGCATCGCCGGGCTGCCCGCCGACGCGCTGCTGCCGAGCGCGGAGGCCCGGACCGCGGGGCCTCCGTTCGCGCAGTGGCTCGACAGCGACGACGCGGCCGCCATGACGGTCTGACCGGGCGCTCCCGACCGCCGATCCTGCAGCCAAGCACTGGAGAAGGAGGCTGGACGGATGGCAACCCTGTTGATCCTCTACGGACATCTGAACGACCCAGCAGCGTTCGAGGACTACTACACTCAGCGCCACCTGCCCTGGGCGGCCGAGACGATGCCGGGCGTACGGGGCGCCGCGCTGCGGCGGATCGTCGGCGCTCCCGGCGACCGGACGGCTCCCTACTACCGAACCGCAGAAATGACCTGGCGTGACCTCAACTCACTGCACGCCGCGCTGGCCTCGCCCGACGGCCGTACGGTCCTGGCCGACATCGAGAACTTCGCCACCGGCGGTGCCGTGCTCCTCGTCGGCGAGGAGGATCACCCCCAATGACCGTCCGCCTCGAGCACCTCCTCATCCCCGCTCGCGACCAACAACGCTCCGCACGATTCCTCGCCGATCTCCTCGGCCTCGAGGTCACCGGCGAAAGCTCGGGCAGCCCCGACGCGCACTTCGCCGTCGTGCGCGTGCACGACATCACCATCGACTTCGCCACGATGGAACGCGTCGAACCCCATCACCTCGCGTTCGCCGTCGACGACGAGACCTTCGACGCCATCCTGGCGCGCACCGTCGCCGGCGGTCAGCCATACAGCGCCGATCCCACCCACCGACGCCTCGGCGAGCTCAACCACAACAACGGCGGCCGCGGCTTCTATACCCACGACCCCGACGGACACAACCTCGAGTTCCTCACCCGCCCCATCACGGACTAGCAGTTAGGGCGCTCGCAGCCCGAACGCGAACCCGACGAGCATCTCGCGCGTGCACCTGCTGTCTCGCCTTGCGCGCAGGCGAGGGCGCGGGTCACAGAGCGAGCAGACCGAGAGCGTCGATCGTGGCTGCGGCGCGTCTTGCGGAATCTGGTTGATTCGCTCAACATGCATCGGCCAAGCTTGGAGGTGGCATGGACATCGAGTTCCTCTCGACCGTGGCGGTGATCGCGCCGGATCCGGTCGCCAGCCGCAAGCTGTACGTCGGCGCCCTTGGGCTGCCCCTGGAGAGTGACGGCGGCGACTATCACCACAGCGAGCAGATGGCCGGATGCAAGTCTTTCGGGATCTGGCCGCTGGCCCAGGCCGCTGAGGCGTGCTTCGGGACGACGCAATGGCCGCTGGAGCGGCCCGTGCCGCAGGTCAGCATTGAGTTCGACGTCGCGGACGCCGCCGCCGTGGGCCCGGCGGCGCGCGAGCTCGAGCAGTCCGGCTACGAGCTGCTGCACGCACCGCGCCAGGAGCCGTGGGGTCAGACGGTCGCCAGGCTGCAATCGCCAGAGGGTGCGATCATCGGGATCTCCTACGCCCCTGTGCTGCACCATGGGGACTGACTGAGACCGCGGCTAAGCCTCGGGTCTCGGCGTAAAGGCCGTCTGGTCGAGACGTGCCCGGGGGGCGGCCGAGCGGGAGCGCTACGGCCTGGAGGTCATGGATGATCTCGGCACCCACGGCCCCTCGGGAGCGCTCTGACCCGCTCTGGGTCCGGTCCGCCGGAGTAGTAGTCAACGCCCAGAGCGTTCCCAGGCGTCGACGCAGCACGCGCCGCTCGCGCGGCCGATCTCACAAAACGGGGCTCCGGTCGTCTTATCGGTATGCACAGAACAGTCGACCCAGCAATTCTCTACCTCGGCACGTCCGTTGTGCTGGTCAGCACCCTGAATCCCGACGGCACGCCGAACCTGGCGCCCATGTCTTCCGCGTGGTGGCTCGGACACCGGGCAATGCTCGGTCTCGCCGGATCCTCACGCACGACCCAGAACCTTCGCCGCACAGGCGCGTGCGTGCTCAACCTGCCCGACGCCAGCATGGCCCGGCACGTCGATCGCATCGCCAAGACGACGGGCAGCGACCCGGTGCCCGACAGCAGTTGCCTCAGAGACCTGAATTGCCGCCGGCGCGGTCCTCACGGACTGTGACGATCGGTTGGCTTCCCATGCGGCCGGACGACTGGCGTGTCCAGAGTCCGTGTTCCACGTCGCCTTGGATCAAGATCGCAAAGGTGCCGTGGTCGCCCTGCCGGGTTGGGGGATAGGCAACCGTCGCACCGGACTCCTCGGCCTTGCTCGTTGCCTGTTGGATGTCTTTGACCTCGAGGTACGTACGCATTATCGGCTGCTCATGCGCAGCCAGCGGCTTCCGGATGCCGACCACGGTTCCGTCTGACTGAGTCGCCACACGGGCCTGCCCCAGGTCCGGGTCCGGGAGACCGAAGGACAGGCCGTGTACGTGCTGGTAGAGACCCACCAGTGTGTCGACGTCGTCGGTAACGATCTCCAAGTAGTGGACGGCCATCCCGAACTCCTCTCCGTATGTGTCGCCTCCGAATCACTGCGTCTCGATCAAACCACCTATTAGGAGATCAAGGACGGGTGATCAGCCGAGTTCTTGGGCGAGCCCTATCAGGAGGCCTTCAGGCCCTCGGATGTAGCAGAGCCGATACGCGTCTTCGTACCGGACCACTTCGCTGCTGACGAGCTCCGCACCATGCTCACGGAGCCGGGCGAGCGTCTCGTCGAGGTCGTCCACGACGAACATCACGCGGAGGTAACCAAGCGCGTTCACCGGGGCGTTCCGGTGATCGGCGACCGGAGAGGGCGTGAGAAATCGCGAGATCTCGAGCCGGCCGTGGCCATCCGGGGTGCGCATCATGGCCATCTCGACGCGCATGTCACGTAGTCCGGTGACGCGCCCCGCCCAGTCTCCCTCGATCGTGGCTTGGCCTTCGAGCTCGAGGCCCAGCTCGCGAAAGAACGCCATCGCCGCCGGAAGGTCCTCGACGACAATCCCAACATTGTCCATCCACTGAACCGGCATACGGCCAATCTAGCCCCCCGACCGCAGCTCGCCCGCCACGAGCATTCGCCGCCCCGACGCAACGGGGTTTGCGCCCCTGAGTGAGCCGGCCACGTGAGGCTAGGCAAAGACCTGGTGCGGTGCAGGTACTCGTCACGCAAAGAAACCGGGGCAGGTCCGAACTTGGCGGCCCACGACGCCGCGAGGTGCCGAGGTCGGCCGGCGGACCCGGGTAACCGCTACCTTTAGCGAGGGTTTCCCCGACCGATGATTTCTCGTCGATTCGGTGGTCTTGGGTCACATGACACCAACCACGTCCCACATGACCGTCTCTCTCGACGGCTTCGTCGCGGGCCCCGCTCAGAGCCGCGAGAACCCGCTCGGCGTCGGCGGCCGGGAGCTCCACCACTGGCACCTGGACGAGCCCATCCATGAAGCCGACGCCCGCGCGCGCGACGAGCTCATGAAGCCCCGCGGGGCGTACGTGATGGGCCGCAACATGTTTGGCCCGGTTCGGGGCCCGTGGGACGTGAACTGGCGCGGGTGGTGGGGCGACGAGCCGCCCTATCACGCTCCTGTGTTCGTTCTCACCCACTACCCGCACGACCCGATCGCGATGGAGGGCGGGACGACGTTTCACTTCATCACCGAAGGCTTCGATGTCGCCTTTGAGCGCGCGCAGGCGGCGGCCGGCGACCTCGGCGTCGACATCGCCGGTGGCGCCTCCACAGTGCGGCAGGCGTTCGCAGCGGGCGTGATCGACGAGCTGATGCTCGACATCGTTCCCGTTCTGCTCGGCGCCGGCGAGCGCCTGTTCGACGGAGTGCAAGACCCCGGCCTGCAGCCGGTCGAGGTGATCCACTCCCCGCGTGCGACGCACGTTCGCTACCGCATCGGCCGCTGACTCGCTTGCCTCACGGCGGAGGCGGATCTGACAGGTCACAGATCCAGCAGCTGAGACTTCTCAAACACCAGACAACCTGCAGTCTCAGGCCTCGGCGTGGCCAACGCGGTCGGGGTTCGGCTTCAACCTACGTACGTCGACAGGGGCGTCTGTCACCTCTCGGGAAACGGGGAACGGCAAGCGCGTCACGCGTCCTTGCCGAGCGAGCCGGAGGTGCTCGGGACGAGGCCCGAACGGCGCGGAGCCGACAAGCCGCCCGGACTCAAGCGCCACGATGGCGGTCAGCGCCGACGGAAAGATGGAGTGAGACCTCCCGCCCCGGGAGAACCGCGCCGTCCCCTCAGTAAGCCTACTCAACCGCGCTGGCGATCGCCAACGAGAACGTCGAGCAGCCCGGGAAAACGCTCGTTCAGATCGTCACGGCGCAGGGACACGTGGCGCTGCGTTCCCGCCGGACGATGGCGAGTGAGACCGGCCTCACGCATGGTTCGCAGGTGATAGGAGCCCGTCGAATTGGGCAGCCCCAACGCGGTATAGATCTCGCCGCACAGACGGGGCTGCCCGTCGGCCAGCAAACCGACGATCTCGAGGCGGATGGGATCGCCCAACGCCCGCATGACCGTGGCCAGATCCAGCGTCTCCTTGGCGGGATGCGGGATCTTTTCGCGACTGGCGGCAGTGATGTTCATGGGCTTGACTCTAGCACCTGCTACGTTATTTCTAAACATTTGGAAATAACGGACAAGGACAGCGAACCCATGGCCATGAGCCCACAGAGACTGACATCAAGGCGGACCGTATCGCGACGCGCCGCATACGGATTGATGGCGAGCGTGATCGGCCTGGCCCTGTTCGCGTCGGGTACGCCTTCTCCCCTGTACGGGACCTATCAGGAGATGTGGTCGCTCACGCCGGTGCTGCTGACGCTGGTCTACGCGACCTATGCGTTTGGCGTGCTGGCGACCCTGCTCCTGGCGGGCCCGGTCTCGGATCACGTCGGTCGCCGACCGGTCCTCCTGGTCGCGCTTGGCTTGCTGATGGCGGCGACCATCATGTTCATGCTGGCCACCTCGGTGGTATGGCTGTTCGCGGCGCGCGCCTTGCAGGGACTGGCGACCGGGCTCGCCCTCAGTGCGGCCAGTGCCGCCCTGCTGGACCTTCACCCGCAGCGTGACTCCGGAGCCATCGGGCTGCACAACGGCGCGGCCAGTACCGGCGGAATGGGCCTCGGGGTGTTGGTCTCGGCGCTGATCGTCGAACTGCTTCCAGCCCCACGGGTCCTCCCCTACGTCGCCGCTTTCCTCCTGTTCGCGGTCGCCTTCGCCGGCACGCTGGCCATGCCTGAGCCCGTCGCCAATCCCGTGGGGCTGCGGCTGCGTCCGCAGCGACCGGGAATACCACGAGAGGTGCGTCCCGCTTTCCTGCTCGCCGCTCTCGGGGTGATGTCGTCGTGGTCGATCGGGGGACTCTCGCTCGCCTTGGGTCCCGAGCTTTCGGCCACCCTCTTTCACACCCCCGACCACCTGGTCGGGGGCATCAGCGTCTTCGCTCTCGCCGGCACGGCCGCAATCGCCCAGTTGGTCTTTCGCCGCAGCGTCCCGTGGGCCGGCGCCGCAGGAGGCTCGATCGTGTTGTCGGCCGGGCTGCTCGGCATCGTCCTCGCCACCGCCGCGGGGTCGGGGGCGCTGTACGTGATCGCCACCGTGATCGCGGGCGCCGGTTTCGGCGTCGCTTTCCTCGGCGCCCTGCGCGCCCTGTCGAGCTCTATCCCAGCCGAGCACCGCAGCTCGGTGATGTCCGCCTTTTACCTTGTCGCCTACGCGTCACTCTCTGTACCGGCGATCGTCGCCGGGGTCCTGACTGCATCGATCGGGCTCAATGCGACCTTCGAGATCATGGGGAGCATCATTGCCGGCCTGGCCCTCGTCGCCGCCGGTCTTGCCTGGCGCACGCGGCCGGGGACCCGTTCCGCCGCTCCCCTCGCCAGGCCGGCAAACGAGTCGTTCGCGTCCGGGCACGTTCGCGCGAGGGCCGGGCGCCCAGCCACCGACCCGGCCGAAGCCGTCCTCTAGCCCGGGCAGTCGCTGTTCGGGGCTCGCCGGCGAGTAAAGCGGCTTTCGGGCAACCCAACAGGCCCTCATAATCCGTCGCGCGCAGGTTTGAGTCCTGCCCGGGGCCATGATTGCTTGGCGGCAACCATGCACCGATCGAAGCAACGCGTGAATGCAACGCTCGTGAGGGCGCGGCGCGGACGCTAGATTCGGCTCATGGCCAGCCAAGCCGGCGACGCCTCCACCTCAACCGATTTCATGTGGCGCGAACAACGAGTCGCCCGAGGCCTCAACCAGCCGTGCCCCCGGGGGCCTTCGCGAGCGAGCATGGGCGCGCGCGCCATCGCTCTGACTGTCGCGCTGATCGCATTCCTACTGGTTGGTTGGGGTCTGGGACAGCTCGCACGATCCGGCATGCAGCAGTCGGATCTTGACCTCGTCCGCGACACCGCGGCAGTGCGCACCTCGCTGCTCACGGCGATCGCACACGGCTTGTCGTTGATGGGCAGCGGGTATGTGATCTTCCCGCTGACGGCAGCGTGTTGCGCTCTCATCTATCGCCGTGGTGAGGGAGCGAACGCTCTCATGATCGCCTTGAGCACCAGCGGAGGCGTCCTGATCGCCAACCTGGATAAGCTGCTCGTGGGCCGCCCGCGGCCGGTGGTGCACCATCTCGAAGGGGTGACCGGCCTGAGCTTCCCGTCGGGGCACGCGACACAGGCCACGGCGTTTTACCTTGCGCTCCTGATCGCCGCGCGCCTCAGCAAGGGTCCACCTGCCGTGGCGGTCATCGCCGGTGTGACAGCTGGCGCGCTCATTCTCGGGATCGCTGTCTCCCGCGTTTATCTCGGCGTGCACTATCCAAGCGACGTCGCCGCCGGCGTGCTGCTCGGCGCGGCTTGGACGGTGGTCGTCGCCGCGCTCCTACGCCGGGGGCGCCTGTACCGCTCGCAGGCCCGAGGCAGGTAGTCACGAACAATCGACGGGGGGCACTGAAGCTGGCCTCGGCTGCGGCTCTGGCCGGCGATAGATGGTTGATGCGCCGATGGGTAGGGGGACGCTCCCGAGGCCTAGATCGGCTCTTCCTCGCGATCAGCCAGACGGCCAACCGCTCGATGCTGTGGCTGATCCTCGCCGCCGCTCTGGCACCCCGCGGAGACCGTGGGAGGCGCGCCGCTGGGCACGGGATGCTCGCGATCGGTATCGCGTCGGCAACCGTAAACGGACCGCTGAAGTTGTCCATTCGTCGGGACCGCCCTGCGCAACTCCGATCCTCCCCAATCCGCCAGCCGCGATCATCTTCGTTTCCGTCCGGGCACTCCGCGTCGGCGTTCGCGTTCGCCACCGCGGCCTCTCGCGAGCTTCCCTTGGCCGCCCCCGCACTGTTCCCGCTAGCCGGTGCGGTCGCGTACTCGCGCGTCTACCTCGGTGTGCACTATCCGAGCGATGTCGTGCTCGGCAGCGCGATTGGCGCGACGGCTGGCATTGTCACAAGACCGGTCGTTCGGCGACTGCTCGCGCACGATCAACCCAGACCGACCGAGCAACCGCGCTTGCCAACCCAGGCCATCGTGGTGTTCAGCCCTCATGCCGGACACAGCAAGGGGCTTGGACGGGCACTCGCCGAGATGGAGAGGCTCGGGATCCGGGTCGTCGCCCAGCTCGAGATCGAGCACATCGAGCGGCTGCCCGGCCTGATCACGGCCGTCAAGAGCGAGCCGAGACTGATCGTCGCCGCAGGCGGGGACGGCACCGTCGGCGCCGTCGCCGACCTCCTGGCCAACAGCGATGACATTCTTGGCGTGCTGCCACTGGGGACATCGAATGACTTCGCGCGCTCGCTGGGGATCCCCGTCCAGCCAGAACGAGCTGCCAAGCTGTTCGCGGCCGGCAAGGCCGCGACGATCGATCTAGGCCGCCTCACGGCCCCCGGCCAGCGGGCGCGGCACTTCGTCCACGCCGCCACGGTCGGGCTCAACGTCAGCTTTGCAAAGCTGGCGACACGCGCCGCGATGCGCGAGCACCTAGGTCGGTTCACGTACCTCGTCGCCGCAGTCGGGGCGCTACGCGAGCGGCCTTCGTTTGATTGCGAGCTTCATTACGAAAGTAGAATCGAGCGGCTGCGGCTCTCGCATCTGTCGGTCATCAACGCACCCACGTTCGGCGGCAGCCTCGGTATGCGCGTCCCCGAGTCCAGCCCCGACGATCGGCTGCTCGACGTGCTGGCCGTGGAAGACGTTCCCTTGCACCGGATCATCCGCGCGGCAATGTTCTTGATCTTTCATCTCAAGCGCGAGGTGCCGGGCGTGCGAGCAATCCACGTCCAGAGTCTGTGCGTCCACACCGATCGCCGGCTCGACGTCGCTCTCGACGGTGAGGTAATCGCCAACCTGCCAGGAGACTTCGAGGTCGTCGGTGACGCCCTCCACGTCGTCACCCCGGTCGAGTTCGAGGACGTCGATGACCAGCTAGCCGCTCCCCCTCCGAGCTGGGACAGATCCCGCACCACCGGATAGATGTCTGACCAGAACGCGACCGTCGGCTGCTTGGGGCGCCAGCTGGTCTCCAGCTTTTCACGACCCGTGCTCAGACGGATGCCATCGTTGCCCGATGTGCCCCACCCGGCCCAACGCGACGCGGAAACCAGGCCTCCCTGGGCGGCGTGGCGAATTGGCTGCCGCGGTTGGTGCAGTTGCGATCGGCGTTGGGGTCGTCGTGGTGGTACCCGAGCTGCGCCACTCGGTCTCACTCGCGTTCCAGGGCAACTTTGCCGGGCTTCGGGCCTACATCCAGGGACTTGGGACAGGGGGGCTCGCGCTGCTGTCAGCGTTGATGCTCGGCCATGCGCTGATCTTCTACCCCACCGAGATCGTGACCGCGACCGCCGCCTACGTCTACGGGTTTCCGCTTGGCCTCCTGTTTGTGATGTGCGGCTGGCTCGCGTCCGCGCTGCTGTCCTATCTCCTCGGTCGAGTTTTCGGACGACCTCTGTTGCGCCGCGTGCTGGGACCGAAGTTCGACCCCCTCGAGCGCGCTCTCGATCGCGGCGGCGTCTTCTTGCTGCTGGGCGCGCGCCTGGTCCCGATCGTCCCTTTCAGCCTCGTCGGATATGCCGCCGGAGCGGCGCGTGTGCGCGTCTGGCGGTTCGCCTGGACCACGCTGGTTGGCTTCCTTCCACTGACTGCACTGGTCGGATATCTAGGCTCGCGCGCTCGGTCTCTCTCGCTGGGCGAGCCCGCCGTGTGGGTTGCGGCACTGCTGCTCGTGCTCCTGCTGGCCGCCGCCCGGCTCCGCACCCTCATTCGTAGCTAGGCACGCTTGCTGACCCGGAACTGCGATCGCGCCAGGGCACCGGGATGTGCTTATCGCGCGATCTGCGCACTTCGATGAAATAGACGCTTGAGCGTGATGGTGACAAGCGACATCGGAGGCGATTGCGATGACATCTGCCGTGCTCATTCCCGGAGCCGGAGGCCTGGGCTGGTATTGGCACCTGGTCGAGCGCGACCTGCAAGACCGGGGATTTGACGCGTTCGCCGTGGACCTGGCGGCGCACGGTCGCACCGGGTTGCCAGCCTACGCCGACGCTGTCGTGGACGCGATCAATGGCCGCACCGGCGTGGCCCTGGTCGCGCAGTCGATGGGAGCCTTCACCGCACCGCTGGTGTGGCAACGAGTGCCAACCCGCGTAGTGGTGTTCGTCAACCCGATGCTTCCGCAGCCCGGCGAGACGCCGGGCGAGTGGTGGGACAACGTCGGATCAGAGGACGCCAGGACAAGCGCGGCGGCGCGCGACGGCTATAGCACCGAGTTTGATCTGACCACCTACTTCATGCACGACGTCCCCGCTGATCTGGCCGCCGCGATGCAATCGCGGGCCGCCTCGCAACTGGACGAGAGATTCGATAACGCCTGCACGTTTGACGCCTGGCCCCCGATCCCGATCCACGTCGTGGCCGGCCGCGACGACCGGTTCTTCCCGCTCGAGCTCCAGCAGCGTGTCGCCCGCGAGCGGCTCGGCGTCGATCCCGTGATCGTGCCCGGCGGTCATCTCGCCGCGCTCAGCCATCCCAAAGAGCTAGCCGGCGTCATCGCGGGATTCCTCGTGGCCACCTGACCTCCGCGCCGGGACCGCCCCTCGGCGGAGGCGGTCCGAGCGCCGGGACCGCCCCTCGGCGGAGGCGGTCCCGGTGTAAGGGCAGCGAGTTACTTCGTATATCCCTCCAGCTTGTTCGCCGCGATCGCGTACGAGTTGGTGTACGTCGTGGCGATGTTCACCGGCTTGGTGATGTTGCCGGCCAGCTTGTCGATCGCCAGGGCGGTGGCGGGTCCCGAGCTCGGCATCATTCCGTCGGATAGGAACTGGCCCTTGTCCTGGGCCAGCTCTGCGGCGTAGACGGCCTTGGTGGTCAGTCCGTTGTTGACAAACTGCGGCGGCATCGCGTCGGCGATCTGCGCTGCCGTGTGGGTGTTGATCCAGTGCATCGTCGCCACCAGGGCATCGACGACCTTCTGCACGGTGGCCTTGTGCGAGGCGACCCAGTCGGCCTTGGCGAGCACGCCAGCGGCCGGGTAGACGCCGCCGAGCCATTGCTGAGAGCCCGCCGTGCTGGCGAGGTTGATCGCCGAGTAGCCGATGCCCTTCCGCTCGATCGCGCCCGCGGTCGGCTGGCTGGTCATGCCGCACGCGATTCGTCCGTGCTGCAGGGCGGCGACGAAGGTGCTCGCCGCGCCGGCGGCCACGCGACTGAACTGCTTGGTGGTCAGGTGGTTGCGGGCGGCCAGGTAGACGGTCAGGTTGTCGGTGCCCGAGCCGATGTCAGTCACGCCGACGCTCTTTCCAGCCCACTGGGCGGCCGACGTAATGTTTGATCCCTTAGCGCACATCACGCGCTCCCCGGGTGCGCCGGAGAGGTTCACGACGTCGACGACGCTCTTGCCCTTCTGCTGGAAGTCGAGCGTGTGCACGTACCACGCGCCCGCCATGTCGACCTGGCCGGAGGCCATCGCGGTCTCGGCGCCGACACCGCCGTTCTGCTCGGTCGAGAGCTGCACGTTGACGCCGTACTTCTTGTAGAAGCCGAGGTTCTGAGCCAGCTGGTAGGGCAGGTAGATCTGCTTGTCGATCCCGCCCACCATCAGTGACACGGTGGGCAGGCTGCTCTTGCTGGCGGCGTTGGAGGCACCACCGCTGCTGCTCGAGCTGGAACTCGAGCCACAGGCGGCGACACCGGCGGCCAACGCGATCGCGACGAGCGCGAAGGTGAGCTTGCGTTTGAACATGGTTCGGGACTCCTCCTCTGGGGTGATGTAGTGCTGCGGGTGATGGGTGGGAGCCCGGGACGCGGGGCAACTAGGCCGCGCCCGGGCGACGCTAGATGCCGCTGACTTCGGTCCCCTGTGATGGCGGGCGCCAAGCGAGCAGTCGCCGCTCCAGCAGGCCGATGAGCCCTTCGGCGGTAAGGGCCACGATGGCGATGATCAGCATCGCGGCGAACACGCCGTTGGGATTGAAGTTGTTCTGCGAGGTGGCGATCACGAGTCCCAGGCCCTTCTGCGCGCCCAGGAACTCGCCGACGATCGCGCCGATGATTGCGAACCCGAACGCCACATGCAGGCTGGCGATGATCCACGTCAACGCCGAGGGCAGGACAACATGCCTGGTGACCTGCAACCGCGAGGCGCCGAGGACGCGCGCGTTGGCGATCAGGTTGCGATCGACCTCCCGCACCCCCTGGAAGGCGTTGAAGAAGACGACAAAGAAAACCAGCACCGCGGCCAAAAGCACCTTTGACGTGGTGCCCAGGCCCAGGGCGACGGTGAAAATCGACCCGAGCACGATCCGGGGGATCGCGTTCAGCACCTTGATGTACGGCCCGACCACCTGGGCGAGAAACGGGACCTGGCCGAGTAGAACGCCAACGATCACACCTGCGACCACGCCGTACAGGAACCCGAGCAGCGCCTCCTTCATCGTGATCCAGATCTGCAGCCACAGCGAGCCGTACGCGGTGCCATTCGCCACCCAATCACGCAGCTGCTTGACGATCCCGGTCGGCTGGCCGAAGAAGAACGGGTCGACGATCTTCAAGTGGGTGAACAGCTGCCAGCCACCGACGATGAACACGAACAGCGCCACCCGCGCCGCCCACACCGCCAGCCGATGCCGATGGACGCGCCTGCGCGCGCGAGCAGCGATCGCTTCCTCATCTGACGACGCCGAAACGCCCGCAATTTCACGGTTGATCGACAACGTGCTCATCCCCGTGCCCCGTCATTGCTCGCTGACTTGGCGGTGCGCTCGTAGGCCCGCTGCACTTCCTCACGCAGCGACTTCCAGATCTGTTGATGCAGCTCGAGGAAGCGGGGGTCGAAACGAATCTCCTGAACCGCACCTCGCGGGCGGGGCAGATCGATCTCGAAGATGCTCTTGATCGTCCCCGGCGCAGCCGTCATCACGACTACTCGGTCGGCGAGCGCCACTGCCTCCTCAAGGTCATGGGTGATGAAGATCACCGAGGGTCGCGTCTGCTCCCAGATACCGAGCAGCTCGTTCGACATGATTGCCTTGGTCTGGACGTCCAGGGCGCCGAACGGCTCGTCCATCAACAGGATCGACGGCTCGTTGATCAGCGCCGCGGCGAGGCTGACGCGCTTTCGCATCCCGCCCGAGAGTTGGTGGGGATGGTGGTCCTCAAAGCCGCCCAGCCCCACCCGCCGCAGCCAGTCGCGGGCGTGCGCCTGCGCTTCCTTCTTGGCGATGCCGTTGAATTGAGGCGCCATGGCTACGTTGCTCAGCACGCTCTTCCACGGAAGCAGCGCATCGGTCTGGAACATGAAGCTCATCCCGGTTGCGATTCCATCCACAACCTCGCTGCCCACGCGGATCACGCCCGCGCTCGGCCGGTCCAGGCCGGAGACGAGCGACAGCGCGGTCGACTTGCCACACCCAGTTGGTCCGACCACGGCGCAGAACTGGCCGGGTTCGATCACCAGATCGATATCTCTGAGTGCGGTAAAGACCGAGCCTGTCGGGGTGACGAAGCGCTTGGTCACGCCGCTGAGCTCGATCCTCTCCGCCGCAGCAGCCGCTTGCGAGGGGCCGCTGGCACCGGCATGCCGGTCGGCGCCGGCAGGGGCAGCCGAAGTACTCACCATCGTCATCTCTCTCCTCCTGTTAAGCCAATCCCTCGGTCGCCTCGGTAACGAGGCGTCACCAAGGTAAGGTGCTGCCGGGCTGACCGGCAAGGCTTGTGCCAGTTACTCGACTAAGGCGCGTTTCCGGGGGTTTTGCGCGTTTTGCTCACCACGTTGGAGGCGTAGACTCGCCCGGCGAGGAGGTCTGATGAGACGTAGGCGCCAGCTCTCGAGCCGAATCCTGGCCAGCGTGGTCGCGATCCTCATGGCCAGCACGCTGGTTGGCTTCGCGCTCGTAACGTTCAGTCAGCGTGCCGAGTTCGAGCACGACTATCAGCAACGGGCGCTGACGATCGCCCAGACGTTCTCGGCGATGCCGCCGATCCGCCAGGCGCTAACCGGACGCAGCCCCGCCGATCAGCGGCTGATTCAATCGCTCGCCCAGCAGATCCGCCGCCGGACGGGCGCCACCTACATCGTCGTGATCGACCGACACGGAGTGCGCTACTCGCATCCAAATCCGGCCCTGATCGGCAAGCGCATCAGTGAGCCGGTAGCCGCGCTCGACGGACGCGACCATCTCGGCGTCGACCACGGAAACCTCGGCATCTCCGCCAACGCCAAGACACCGGTGCGCGCCGCCGACGGCTCGATCGTCGGTGAGGTCTCCGCCGGGATCCTCGAAGGACAGGTTTCCGACCAACTCCTGCACGAGCTCCCCTCACTGCTGCTGTATTTCGCCTGTGCGCTGGCCATCGGGGTGGTGGCGTCGCTCACGCTGGCCAGGCGGCTGAAGCGGAGTACGTTCGGGCTGGAGCTCGACGAGATCGCTGCCCTTGTACAGGAACGCGAGGCGATGCTTCATGGCATACGCGAAGGCGTGATCACCCTCGACAAGGATGATCGCGTGACCCTCATCAACGACGAGGCGCGTCGGCTGATACCACTACAGGGCGATCCTGTCGGCCAGGCGATCGACGAGGCGGTAACGCATCGCCGGCTGGCTGATCTGCTCACGGGCAGACTGTCGCACCCAGATGCCATGGTGGTCACCGATGACCACATCCTGGTGGTAAACCGCACGCAGGTGACCCACCAGGGCCGTGGGCTCGGCGCGGTGGTAACGCTGCGCGACCGAACCGAGCTGGAAGGACTGCTGCGTGAGCTTGACAGCGTCGATGCGCTAACCGATGCCCTACGCGCCCAGCAGCACGAGTTCTCGAATCGAATGCACACTGTCGCCGGCCTCATCGAGCTCGGGGATCACGACGCGGCGGTCCACTTCGCACTCGACGTGACAGGGGAGTCGGCGGGTCTGGCCGAGTCGATTCGCGAACGCGTGGAGGCGCCGGAGCTCGCCGCGCTCCTGCTCGCGAAGACCACCGTCGCAGCTGAGCGCGGCGTGCAGCTCCTGCTCACCCCGGATTCGCGGCTGGCCCAGACCGCAATCGAGACGAACATGGTCATCTCGATCGTCGGCAATCTGATCGACAACGCGATCGAAGCCGCCGCCGCCGGCTCCACTCCCGCGAGCGTGACGGTTCGCCTGGCGGCAAGCGACCAAGACATGACGATCGAGGTCTCCGACACCGGTCCAGGGGTGCCAAAGGAACTCGCCCGCCGCATCTTCACCGATGGCTTTACGACCAAATTGCCCGACGGGGAACGCCATCGAGGCATTGGCCTGGCGCTGGTGCACCGGCTCGTACACCGCGCGGGGGGCACGATCACGGTCGACTGCACGGGCGCGACCCTGTTCACCGTGCTACTCCCCACTCCAAAGCAGGCGCCGGGAGCGCGAGAAAGCCAAGACGGAGAAAGACCACCCCCCGGATCCGAGGAGATCGAGGTGGGAACATGATCAACACGCTGATCGTCGAGGACGACTACCACGTGGCCACTATCCACGCAGCGTACGTACGCAAGGTCCGCGGCTTCGAGGTGGTGGGCCATGCCTCCACGGCCGCCAGCGCCCGCGCGGAGATCCGGCGCCACATGCCCACCTTGGTGCTGCTTGACCTGTACCTACCCGACGGTCACGGTCTGGACCTGGTGCGCGAGACGGTCACTCACAGGGAACACAAGCCGGACTTTCTTGTCATCTCCGCGGCTCGCGACATGGCCAGCGTCCGTGCCGCGATGCAACTCGGAACCGTCCACTACTTGGTCAAGCCGTTCAACTTCGCCCAACTCGAAGAACGTCTCAACGCCTACCGCGACCTCCGTGGACGGCTCGAGCGAATCGACGAGGCCGAGCAGCACGATGTCGACAGCCTGTACGGGCTCCTGCGCGGCCCGGCGCCTTTGCCCAAGGGACAATCGGCACCGACGATGACCCACATCCGCGAGCTTCTTCAAGCCTCCCCCGAGGACGTCTCTGCCACGGAGATCGCCCAACAGGTCGGGATCAGCCGCTCGACCGCCCAGCGGTACCTGGCCGAGCTTGCCCGCCAGGGAAAGATTGAGCTGCGCCTGCACTACGGGACCACCGGCCGCCCCGAGCATCGCTACCGGATCGCGACCGCCAGCCACTGAGACGCCGGAGCCGAGCAGCTCGCCTCCTGGTGCTCCGCGAGCGTCACGGAGCGCCCAGCGCGGCGGCCAGGTCGCGCCACAGATCCTCCAGATCCTCGCAGCCGGTGCTCAGCCTGATCAGGCCCGGTGGGATGTGCTCCTGACCGGGGTGCGCGCTGCGTCGCTCAAGGCACGTCTCCACCCCGCCCAGGCTCGTGGCGTGCCGCATGATCCGGGTTGCGCGGCATGCTCGGTCGGCGGCGTCGGCGTCGGCGAGTTCGAAGCTCACGATCGTGCCGAATCCGGGATAGCGAACTCGGCCCACCGCAGCATGCTCGGCCAGCCGCGCGGCAAGTTCTGCAGCCGAGGCTCCGGCTTGACGAAGACGTACCGGCAGGGTCCGCGAGCCGCGAAGAGCGAGGAAACATTCAAGCATCCCGGGGGTGGCACCGTTTAGGCCCCGGGCGGCCCGCAGCTTCCCCAGCTCGCCGTCATCGACGGTGACCGCCGCGCCAAGCAGCAGGTCTGAGTGCCCACCGATCAGCTTGGTCGCCGAGTGCACAACGATGTCGGCCCCGAGCTCCAGCGGACGCTGGATGAGCGGCGTCGCGAACGTGTTGTCGACCACCAACCGGGTCCGTGGCCCGCGTGGCGCAGCGCAGATCGCCGCCAGGTCGGCTACTTCAAGCAGCGGGTTTGACGGGGACTCCAACCACAGCAGATCCGCCTCTGCGGCTTTCTGCAACCACAGCGGATCGGTCGCCGGAAGGCGTTCGACACGCCATTGGTGGGCCCGGGCCCCCGCCTGAGCAATCCCGACCACACCCTGGTAGCAGTCGTCGCCCAGTACCAGGTGCGCACCGCTGGGCAGCTGACCGAGCACGGCGGCGCAGGCCGCCATCCCGGACGAGAACGCCACCGCCTGTCCACCCTCCAGGCCGCCGAGCATCGCCTCAAACGATTCCCAGCCTTCGGTAGCCTCGTTGCGGCTATAGATCCTCTCGCTGCCGAGCACGTAGGTCGAGGCGGCGACGACAGCGGTGTTGAGGGGGGCACCGGGCATCGGCTCGGGACGTCCAGCCACAATCGCCCACGTCTCTGGTTTCACCTCGTCGCGTCGCACCATGCCAATGACCACGTTTCCTGGCGGATCGATCCAGCCTAACTCAGGCCGCGGCGGGCACGAGCAGCGCGCGGCCCCGCTCCCCGAAGTCCCCGCTCTCGTCGTGATCTAGTAATCGGAAGGCAAAGTAGTTAATACTGGGAGCATGAGTAAGCGGCCCGCGGGTGGTTGGACTGGGTCGTGCTTGTGCGGGGCCGTGCGTTACCAGGCGCGCGGTCGCTTGCGTGACGTCATCAACTGCCATTGCGGCCGCTGCCGGCGTACGCATGGTCACTTCGCGGCCTACGCCGAGGTGGCGTCCAACGACCTGGCGCTGCTCGAGGACCGAGCCCTGGGCTGGTATGTCGCCGACGGGCGTGAGCGCGGGTTCTGTCGGGAGTGTGGGGCGAGCCTGTTCTGGCGCCGGACGGGCTCCGCCAGTACCTCGATCGCCGCCGGCACGCTCGACGAGCCGACGGAGTTGCGCACCGCCGCCCACATCTTTGTGAACAGCAAGGGCGACTACTACGAGATCGTGGACGAGCTGCCGCGCTACGGCGCCAGCCCCCCCAGCACGCCCGAGGAACTGCGCGACGGGTGATGAAACGCGGCTTGTCCCGCTGATGCGGTTGAGAGGACGCGTACCAAGAGGCCTACCGGGCGTTGTCGCGGCCGTTCTGCTCGCGACCCCGGCGCCAGCCGGCGCGCATCTGCGTTCGGGCACGGTTGCGGTCGATTATCGAGCGAGCGTCTCGCGTGCGGACACGTCGGCCTATGCGGCGCAGATCCTCCAGAGCGACCGTGCCCTCAGCCTCACGCTCAAGGCCGGACATGTCGTGATCCTGCTCGGCTATCTCGGCGAGCCGGTGTTCCGACTTGACGCTGCGGGGCTGTGGGTGAACCTCGGCTCCCCGACGGCGGTTGTCCTGCGCTTGCGCAGGACGTCATCGCACGTCCTGACCTCGATATCCCGTTGGCAGCTTGAACGGGGGCGCCGCTCAGTGGTTTGGCAGGACCGCCGGGCCCAGGCCCTGCCGCCGGGAGTGCGACGTGGAGTCTGGAGCGTCCCGTTGATCGTCGATGGACGGCATGCGCGTCTAAGCGGAGACCTTCGGCGCTTCCCCACCCCTCCGCTATGGCCCTGGCTGGGAGTGCTCGCCGTGCTGGTGGCGGCCGGTGTGCTGGTGGCGGCCGGTGGGTTGGTGGCGGCCGGTGGGTTGGCGGCGGCCGGGGGGTCGCCGTTGGCCCTACGTCGGGGCACGCTGGCGCCGGCGGCGACCCTGTTCGCCCTTGCGGCGGCCGTCGCCTCGGTCGCAATCCTGGTCGCCTTCATGTCTGATGCGTACGCGTCGCGGGGAACGTGGATCGAGGGGTTCGACGCCATCGTGTTCCTCGGCGTCGGCGTCTGGGTCTTGCGCCGCGGCCCGAGGCACTGGCAGGTCCCCGCCGCGATCGGGCTCGGCCTGGTCGCGCTGGCGGTCGGGCTCCTCGAGGGCGCGATCTTTCTTCACCCGGTCGTCCTCGGGATCCTGCCGGCCACCGCTACCCGCGTCTTTGACGTCACCGCGATCGGCGCCGGCCTCGACGCCATCGGGCTTGGCGGCCTGGTCTACGTCGAGACAGCTAGGCTGACGCCCGGCGAGGAAGGATTGCTGCGCCATGAGCTTCACCCTTGATCTGAGCGATGAGCAGCTCGCCCTGCGCGAGAAGACACACGCGTTCGCACGGGAGGTGGTCCGGCCGGTCGCGAGCCCGATACGACCGGGCGCAGGAGTTCCCCTGGCCGGTGCTGGGCGAGGCCGCCCGCCGCGGGCTCTATGGCTGGGAGCTGTCTGCGCAGTTGTCGACGGATCCGACGGGTCTGTCGCTGCCGATCCTGATGGAGAAGCTGTTCTGGGGGTGCGCCGGGGTCGGGCTCTCGATCGTGTGCCGGCGCTCGCGCTGGCGGCGATTCGCCAGGCCGCCACCGATGAGCAGCTCGCTCGCTGGGCACCGGAGTGCTGTGGAACTCCCGGCGACATCAAACTCGCCGCGCCGGTGCTGACCGAGCCCAGCGCGCTACGCGCGCAAGCCAGCACCGAGCCGCTTGACCAACGGATGCAGACCCCCCGCTGACGGTTAGCGCCGCCCGTCCGCCGCTCCTCCAGCGGACGTGCCAGTCACAATCCTCAAATGTCCGCTCAAGCCTCTCCTCGCAAGCAACACGCGCTCGGCCTGTTCAGAGGCCTGCCGCGCCACTACGACCGGATGGGAGCGGTGCTCAGCTTCGGCCAGGATCCGCTCTGGCGTCGCGCGTTGGTGCGCGCGGTCGACCCGCAGCCCGGCCAGCGTGTGCTCGACGTTGCTTCCGGCACGGGCATGGTGGCGGTGGCCCTGGCGCGCCGCTCCGCGTGCAAAGTCGTCGCGCTTGACCAGAGCGAGGCGATGCTGGGCGCGGCCCGCGCCCGCGTAGCGAGTGACCCTCGCCTGTCCGAGCAGATCAGCTTCATGCCGGGCGAGGCCGAGCATCTCCCCTTCGCCGATGGTGAGTTTGACGCGCTCACGTTCACGTATCTGCTGCGCTACGTCGATGATCGAGCGGCGACCATGTGCGAACTCGCTCGTGTCGTCAAGCCCGGTGGCCGGATCGGGATGGTCGAGTTCGGCGTCCCTGCCTCCCCCGTGCTTCGCGCGCTGTGGCGCTTGCACACCCGCGTCGGGCTGCCGCTCATCGGTCGACTCGTCTCCTCATCGTGGTTTGAGGTCGGCCGGTTCCTGGGTCCGAGCATCGAGGAACTACAGGCTGTCGAGCCCGATCTGGTCGCGCTCTGGGAGGCCGCCGGAATCCGAGCGGTAACGCTGCAACGTCCGAGCTTCGGCGCGGGCCTGGTGATGTCCGGGGTGCGAGATGGCAGCCGAGCGCCGTAGTCTCGACCGCCCGGCCTTCTACGCCCTCGCGAGCGGCGGCTGGCGCGATCTCGTCACGCTGCTTCATCCCCCCTACACCGCTTGGCACCTGAGCTACGTGGTGCTCGGCGCCGCGGCCGCGCCCAGGCTGTACGCCGGCCGGCTCGGCGCGACGCTGGGCGCTTTCTTTCTCGCCGTCGGGATCAGCGCTCATGCCCTCGACGAGCTCAACGGACGGCCACTGCAAACCAGGCTTGGTGAGCGTTTCCTGATCGGCCTAGCCGTGGTGGCCCTCGTGGGCGCGGTGGCGATCGGCATCGCGGGGGCGATCTTGGTTTCACCGCTGCTGCTGGCACCGGTCGCAGTCGGCGCCGTGCTGGTGCCGGCCTACAACCTCGAGCTGGCCGACGGCCGAATGCATACCGACGCCTGGTTCGCGCTCGCCTGGGGCGGATTCCCGGCCCTCACCGGCTACTTCGCGCAGTCACTTGCGATCCGCCCCGCGGGTGTGCTGGTGGCAGCCGGCTGTTGCCTGCTGAGCTTGGCCCAGCGCCGACTGAGCACACCTGTGCGGGAACTTCGCCGCCGCACGATCGCGGTCACCGGCGAGCAGCGGCTCACGGACGGGACGGTCGTGGAGCTGAACCAGAGTCGCCTCGTCGCGCCGCTGGAGGGCGCGCTGTCCGCCCTCTGGATGGCGGTGGTCCTACTCGCCGCCGGCGCGCTAGTGATCAAGCTCTGAGCCGAGCAGCGTCAGTTTCGCCGCCCGCGACAGACGCTTGATCCGGGCTTCCTCGCGCCGAGCCGCCGTTCGATCGGGCATCGGGAGCGCGAGCTCGAGTACCACCGGCAAGCGGCTGGCCGTGTAGCGGCTCGCGGTACCCGCGCGGTGGCGCGCGAGCCTGCGCTCGATGTCCACTGTCCAACCGGTGTAGAGCGAGCCGTCCCGGCAGCGCAGGAGGTAGACCCAGGCCTCGGTCATACGTCTGTGCTTCGCCATCGCAGACGGATAGCCTTGGGCCCGTGGCCTCGTTCAAGGCTCTCTTGGCCGTGCATAGGGCCGCCTCGGTGGCCGGCCTGGTCTTGCTGCTGGTCGTGATCGCGGCGATGGCCGCCCCGGCCCTCTCCGGCTCGAGCGCCGGTCCGCTGAGCGACTCGGCCTCTTGCTCGGAGTGGACGACGACCAGCCAGGCACAGCGCAGCGCCTATGCCCACCTGTATGTCAACGAGCACGTCTCGCTCCTGGGCACGGTTCCCAGTCCTCGCGGCATCGAGTCAGCCATAACCACGGGCTGTACCCGGGCCGGCTACCTGGGCCAGGGCGACGAGATGACCGTCCTCGGGGCCATCAAGCACCAGTACTGAGCCCGTATCCGGCCACCACGCGCAGGGCCTCGGCCCCGACCCGAACGACGTCACCGGGATGAAGCTGGCGGCCGCGCCGGAGTTCAGGCTCGCCGTTGACGCTCACCTGGCCGCTGGCGATCAGCGCCTTGGCATCGGCTCCCGCGGCCGACATTCCAGCCAGCTTGAGCAACTGGCCGAGCCGGATCATCTCGCCCGAGATCGCGATGTCCCGCTCCATGCCGGCAGTCTCTCAGGCCCAGCTTCGCGTCGACGGAGTTGGTGTCGTGGGCCCCGGTGCCGCCACTGGGGGCTCGTGTCGGTTGGCGTGCCGGGCCAACACCGGAGGGGTCCGCTCGCGGAGAGCACCCAGGCCCGCCCGGAGCCCGCCGTGCCGCCCGACCCGCGCCCATCGGTTATGCGCGACGCACCCGCCTACGGGCCGTACTGAGCGCCCGCTGCTAACGCGACCGGGGAACGGTCTTCGCTGACGATCAGGACCAGTAGATGCCGGGGTCCGTGGACTCCCTCCACGCGTGAGAGCTCTATGTCTGAGCTTGCCGAGGGACCGGAGATGAGCGTGATCGGCGCGCCCTCATCGATGACCGCTGCCCGCACCGCTGCAATGCCCTCTGGCACCGAGTCGACGATCTGATCGGCCCGGACCACGCAGATGTGATGATCGGGTACCAGCGTGACCACGCGCCGGCCGCACACCCCCTGACCGTCGAGGATCAGCGTCCCGGTTTCGGCGATCGCCCCCGCGCAGCCGGTAACGGTCCCGTCGATCTGGTCAAGCTCTCCGGCGCTCAGGCCCCGATCTTCGGTCAACTCCACACCCGCGGGCCGCCACTCGGGGGGCAGTGCCACGGGAACGACGATGCGCCGAAGCCCGAAGTCGCGGCAGGCCTCAGCCAGCGCCTGGGGCAGCTGTCCGGAATCGACCCGCCGCACGTCAGCGTGGTAGTCCTGCAGTCGCTGGGCAAGCGCCAAGACAAGCTCGTCCGGGGCGCGCGTGCCACGCTTCCGGTAGTCCGCGGCCACTGGCACATCGGCCGGGCGCTCGGATTCGGGAACGTCAGCCAGCGCCGCCCGGATCCGCCCGAGAATCTCCTTTCGGGCCGCGCTCATCCTCGCTCGCGCCACCAGTCGCGGAAGGTCTGAGCCGGCACAGGCGGCACGTCCCGCGCCGAGGTCCAGCCCGCCAGCGGGCCCGGCAGGCGCCGGATCCGACCATCGCGAGCAAGGGGACGCTGGGCAACACGGGCCGTTCGCTGGGCGATCTCGTACAGGCGCTGATCGGCCAGCACCCGAGCCAGCCCGCGCATTGTCACCGGCTCGGGAGCCAGGCGGCCCGCTCGGCCCCCTTCGCGACGCCTGCGGGTCACCTCCTCGTGGCGCAGGTGTACGAGCACCTCGGGAATGTTGATCTTGACCGGGCAGACCTCGTAGCAGGCGCCGCACAGGCTCGAGGCGTAGGGAAGTGATCCAGTCTCCTTCAGCCCCTTGAGCAGCGGGGTGAGAATCGCGCCGATCGGCCCAGGGTACGTCGAGCCATAGGCGTGACCTCCGGTTCGCTCGTAGACCGGGCACACATTCAGGCAAGCCGAGCAGCGGATGCAGTTCAACGCCTGGCGCCCGACCTGATCGGCTAGCACGTTGGTCCGTCCGTTGTCGACCAGCACGAGGTGAAAATGCCTGGGTCCATCGCCCTCGGTGGTCCCGGTCCACAGCGATGTGTACGGATTCATCCGCTCGGCGGTCGACGAGCGCGGGAGCAGCTGCAGGTAGACCTCGAGGTCCTGCCAGGTGGGGATCACCTTCTCAATTCCCATCACGCTGATCAGGACCTCGGGCAGCGTCGTGCACATCCGCCCGTTCCCCTCGGACTCGACCACCGACACCGTCCCGGTCTCGGCGACGGCGAAATTGACCCCGCTGATGCCCACGCGGCTGGCCAAGAACAGGCGCCGCAGGTGCCGTCGGGCGGCCTCGGCAAGCGCCCGGGGGTCATCCGAGAGGTCCTCCCCGGCGTCACCCAGGGTCCGCACGAAGAGCTCGCGGATCTGCTCGCGGTTCATGTGGATCGCCGGGACGAGGATGTGCGAGGGCACGTCGTCGCCGAGCTGCACGATCAGCTGGGCGAGATCGGTCTCCCAGGGCCGGACTCCGCGCCGCTCCAGGGCCTCGTTGAGCCTGATCTCCTCCGTGGTCAGCGACTTGGCCTTGACGACCTCGTCCGCATCATGGGCCGCGACGATGTCGCCCACGATCCGGTTGGCTTCGTCAGCATCCCGGGACCAGTGCACCTGGCCGCCGGCTCGCTGCACAGAAGCCTCGAGCTCGAGCAGGTAAGTGTCGAGATGGCGCAGCACGCGTTCCTTGAGCGCTCGGCCCGCCTCGCGCAGCTGCTCCCAGTCGGTCACCTCGGCGACTACGGACGCTCGCTTGGCGCGGATCGTCTTGGTCGCGTGACCGAGGTTGTGGCGCAGCTGAGTGTCGGCCAGCGCCACTCGCGCGGCATCGGGGAAGGATGGCGGCCGGCCCGCGTCAGGCACGCCGCCGACCTTCGGGCTGGGCTTGGGCGAGGATCTCGGCCAGGTGCATGGTGCGCACGCCCGCGCGCTGGCGGGAGAGGGCACCGCCGATGTGCATGAGGCAGGAGTTGTCGGCCGACGTGCAGACCTCGGCCCCGGTATCGAGGATCGCCCGCAGCTTGTCGGTCAGCATCGCCACCGAGGTGTCGGCGTTCTTGACCGCAAACGTGCCGCCGAAGCCACAGCACTGTTCTGACTCGGCCAGCTCCACAACGTCGATCCCACCGACGGCGCGCAGTAGGCGCAGGGGCCGGTCACCGACCCCGAGCACCCGCAGGCTGTGGCACGTCGGGTGATACGTCACCCGATGGGGGAAGAACGCCCCCACGTCCTCGACGCCCAGGCGGTCGAGCAGCAGTTCGGTCAATTCGAGCACGCGTGGGGTGAGAGCCGCGACTTCTCGCTCCAGCGCCGGGTCCCCGGACCGCGCTGCGACCTGCCCGTAGTACTCGCGGACCATCCCGACACATGATGCCGAGGGCGAGACGACGAGATCGCTGTCCGCGAAGGCGCGTACGAAGCGGCGCACGAGGGGGATCGTCTCCTCGGCATAGCCGGTGTTGAAATGCATCTGGCCACAGCACGTCTGGGCGAGGGGAAAGTCGACCTCGACGCCGAGGCGCTCGAGTACTGCCACCACCGCCTGGCCAGTCTGGGGAAACAGCGTGTCGTTGAAGCAGGTGATGAACAACGAGACCCTGCGCGGCGGGTTGGTGCTGGTCACGATGGCGGTCAGATCGTAGTCCCCGGGGGACCGGCGTCGTGCCGACCCCCGGGGCCACCTGCGTCGGTCCTACTGCGCCGGTATCGGCTGCGGCACGTCGTTGCCGGCGCCGGCGCGGTAGCCAGCGCCCGCCGCGGCCTCGTTGCTCCATAGCGACTGGACGGCGAAGGCGCCACCCTGGTTGCCCTCGGGGCAAGGCGGCGGCGGTGGTTGGAGCTTGCCCACTGGGGCGACGACGTGTTGCGCCCAGATCTGACGCTGATGCTGGATCTCGCCCGGGAGGGTCGGCATGAGAATCATCTTGGCCGACGCCGAGGTGGCAGCGGCGGTGAGGAGAGCGGCCGCGCAGAAGTCAGCGCAAGGGCAGAGCTGCGAAAGGCGGCGTCGTAACATCGAGTCAGGGTCTCTCCTTGAGGCGATCAGGGACAGGACAATCCGGGTCAGCACTCGGCCCGCGGCGCGGGCGTGTGAGATCTGAAACGACCCACAATCGGGAAACTGGCGATAATGCGGCCGGCGCGGGGACGTCACCGGCGCCAGTCATTTGTCCAGATGGTGCCCTTGCGCTCAAGTTGCACGAGTTGAGCCCCGAAAGCGTACGTTTTCTGCCAAGTGGGTTCAGGTTCTGGTGCCTTGGGACGATCCAGCCCAGGTGCCCGGTCCGGAAGCTCGCCCGCGCAGCATCAGCCTCGGCCCCGATCCTCGCGCCGACTCGGTCGCCGAAGGCGCCCGTCTTGCGGCGCTTGCGGATCTCAGCATCCTGGACGCAGCTCCCGAGGCCGCCTTTGACCGCTTCACCCGGCTCGCGGCCGAGCTGCTCGACGTGCCCGTGTCGCTGGTCTGCCTCGTCGACCGTGACCGCCAGTTCTTAAAAAGCCACTACGGGCTGCCGCAGCGGTGGGCCCAGGTGCGGCAGACCCCGCTCAGCCACTCACTTTGCCAGCACGTAGTGGCGAGCCGGCAGCCTCTGATCGTCGAGGATGCCCGCGATCACGAGCTCGTATCCGACAACCTCGCCGCTCGCGACCTCTCGGTGCAGGCGTACGCCGGAATCCCGCTGGTGCTCGAGGACGGAAGCGCGGTCGGTTCCTTGTGCGCGATTGATACCCAGCCCCGGCGTTGGACTCCCCGGGAGCTTCACATCCTCGAGGACCTCGGGGCCGCGATCAAGACACTCCTCGATCTTCGCTACCTGGTCGCCCAGCAGGGTCTCCGCGACCGGCTCACCGGTCTGCCCAACCGCATGCTCACGGTCGCTTATGCCGAACAACTCGGCGGCCCGCTCGCGAGCGGTGAGGCGCTCGCAAGTGGTGAAATGCTCGCCATCGCCGCGGGGGTCAATGATCTCGGAGCCATCAACGAGGTCTACGGAACCGATCACGGCGATCGAGTCCTCAAGCGTGTGGCCGGGCGAATCGCGCGTCAGCTGGGCACCGACGACATCCTCGGCCGGCTCGAGGGAGACGTCTTCACGATCTTGCGTCCCGGTGTGTGTGACCAGGCCGAGGCGCTCGCGCTTGCCGATGCCATTCGCGACAGCGTGTCCGCCGAGCCGGTTCTCGTTCGGGACGACCAGCTTCTGATCACCGTCACCGTCGGGATCGCGACCGGGGACACCGAGACGCCCGGAGGCCAGCTGATCACTCGCGCCGTCGAGGCCATGCGAGTCGCCAAGACAAGCCGCGAACGGGTGGGGTTCGCCGGGGCGGGATACGCTCAGGGCTCCGCTGCCCGCCTCCGGGTCCGCGGCGCGCTGCGCGGCGCCATCGCCCAGGGTGAGGTAACCATCGCCTTCCAGCCCATCGTCGAGATCTCCAGCGGCCGCACGCGCGGGTTCGAGGCGCTGGCACGCTGGAACCATCCTGACCTGGGCTGCGTCATGCCGAGTGAGTTCATTCCGCTCGCCGAGACCAGCGGTGAGATCGTCCGGATCGGCGAGCATGTGCTGCGCACCGCCTGCACGCAGCTGGCTAGGTGGCGTGCTCAATCCGGCCAGGACCTGCAGGTTACGGTCAACCTGTCCCCCGTCCAGCTCGCGGTGCCCAATCTTGCCGACGTGGTAGGCGACGTCCTCATGGAGACCGGCCTGCCCGGTCACGCCCTCGGGCTGGAGATCACCGAAGGTGTGCTCGTTGCCCCCGGCTTCGTTACGCGACAAAACCTTGAGCAGATCCGGCAGCTTGGAATCCAGATCGCCCTCGATGACTTCGGCACCGGCTATTCGGCGCTCAGCTACCTCAAGCGCTTCCCGGTCGACGTGATCAAGGTCGACCGCTCCTTCCTGGACGGCATCGGTACCGACCGGCGGAACCTGGCCGTCCTCCAGTCAATTCTGGCGATCGGCGACCGCCTGGACATCGAGGTCGTAGCCGAGGGGGTCGAGACCCTGTGGCAGCGCGAGCTGTTGCGCCAATCCGGCTGTTGCTTTGGCCAAGGCTTCCTCTTCTCGCGCCCCCTCCCGGCCGACGAGATCCAGCTCGGCCATCGCCGGCTCCCCGCCGCCACCGCTCTCGCCGGCGAGCGCATCACCGTCTGAGCCCCAGGGGTAGAGCGGCGCCGCCCTGGGCCTCCGCGCCGGGCTGCGCCGCCACGCGCCTAGACTGCGGGTATGGCTCGTAGCTTTGTCACCCGCTCGCTAGGACACGTCGCGACTCACGTCCCTGGTCTACGCCGGCTCCCCGTCTTCAGACTGATCGCGATCGCCGAGGTTGGATTGCTGGCCCGCGATCACGTCCTGCGGCTTACTCCCGCCGAGCGGCGGCGACTGTTTGAGCTGATCCGCATCGCGCGTGGACGTCCGAGCAAGCTGCACGACGGAGACCGGGACGAGCTCACCGAGTTGGTAGCCAAAATGGAGCCACGGCTCCTGGCTGGCGAGGCGGCCGAGCGGATCTCGCCGGTGCCGCTGCCGAAGCGGATCGTGCGCGGGCCTAAGCGGGGGGCCGGTCGGGCCGGAGGCGATGGGGGTATCGGTCGGCCCCGGTGAACCCGAGGCGCCGCTCACATTGATACCCGGCTGACATCGAGCCCGGCTCGCATTGAGACCCAGCTCAAATTGAGACCCAGCTCAAATTGAGACCCAGCTCAAATTGAGACCCAGCTCAAATTGAGACGCAGCTCACCTCACGACGCGCGTCACCTCGCGACGCGATAGCGCGCCAACGCCTCCTCGCGCGCTCGGCGATGGTCCACGATGGGCCGAGGGTAATCCCGGCCGATTTGACACCCCACGTCGTCCTGCACCACCTTGGGCATCGTCCACGGTTCGGCCAGATACCTGTCCGGCACCTGGGCGAGCTCGGGCACGTAGAAGCGCACGTACCTGCCCTCGGGGTCAAAGCGCTCCTGCTGGCGGCTCGGGTTGAAGATGCGTCGAAAGGCGGGCTGGGGATCGACCCCGACCGACGCGATCCACTGCCAGTTGCCGTTGTTGCTGGCCTCGTCCCCGTCGAGCAGCAGGCGCATGAACCAGCGCTCCCCCCAGCGCCAATCGATCCCGAGGTCCTTGGTCAGAAACGAACCGACCAGGAGCCGAGCCCGGTTGTGCATCCACCCCTCCTGCCGCAGCTGGCGCATCCCGGCGTCGACGGTCGGGTAACCGGTCTGTCCCTCACACCAGGCGGCATACCGCTGCTCGGCGCGGCTCCAGCGGATCGTCCCGCGATAGCGCTCCTGATACTCGGAGTGAGCGTTGCCCGGAAAGTGCCCGAGGACATGGGCGTAGAAGTCGCGCCAACACAGCTGGCGGCGGAAGGCGGCCGCCCCCTCCCCGCCCGGCAGCCGCTCCTCGATCTCTCGCGGCGAAAGACACCCGAAATGCAGGTAAGGCGAGAGGCGCGAAACGCCCTCGGCGGTGAGCGCGTCGCGACCTTCACCGTAATCGCACACGGCGCGAGCCAGGAATCGGCGCAGCGCCGCACGCCCAGCCTGCTCGCCCCCGGACACCGGACCACTGCACTCCTGTTCGAGGCCGAGCTCGGCGAGCTTGGGCAAGCGCCCCGCCGCGACCTTGCTACTCGGTGACGCGAGCCCGCTGGGGGCGCCGAACACGTGTCGGCGCGGCTCGTGCAGCCACTTTCGGTAAAAGGGGGTGAACACCGTGTAGGGGTCCCCGGCACCGGTCCGGATCGGCTCCAGATGATCGACGGCAAACAGCCCCGGGTGCGCAACCGCCGCCACGCCCGCCTGCCCGAGCGCGTCACGGACGCCGGTCTCTCGCGCCCGGGCGAATGGGCTCACATCTCGCGTGTAATGAACCGCTTCGACCTCGAGGGCGCGGGCCAGGGCCGGAAGCTCCCGCTCTGGGGGTCCGTGGCGGACGAACAGCCGGCCGCCCCGCGCACGCAGCGAGCCCTCGAGGTCGGCCAGGCACTCGAGCAGGAACTGAGTGCGCGAGCCGGAGGCGTGACGACCCCTGAGCAGACGATCGTCGAAGCAGAACACGGGCACAACGGGTCCACCGTCGTCGAGCGCAGCCCGCAGCGCGGGATGATCGTGGAGGCGCAGATCGCGCCGCAGCCAGAGCAGTGAGCTCACGCCAGCAGGCGCTGCACCGCTTGGTGGCGGAACGCGAAGATCCGGGTGAGGTCCCGCCGGACGAAGAGCGGATGCGCGATCTCACCCGCGAAGCCCAAGGGGAGCGCGTAATCGACGACGTCGCGCACCATGGTTCCCCCGTCCCGGGCCTCAAAGTCATGACGGTGGTGCCACAGGCGGTAGGGCCCCTTGACCTGACGATCGACGAACGCCTGACCGGGCACCCACTCCTCGATCCGAGATGTCCAGCGCAGCGGCAGGCTATGGATTCGCAAGCGGTAGTCGATCAAGGTCCCGACCTTCATCTCGATCGGCTCGGGGGTCAACACCTGGAAGCTCAACCACGACGGGGTGAGCCGTTCCAGATTGCGGGCCTCGGCGAAGAAGGCGAAGACCTGCTCGACAGGATGCGGGAGGAATTGCTCGCGCTCGAGCCGGTGCGTGCTCACGAGCCATTGAGCACGTCGCGCAGCGCCGGCTCGACCTCGGGATGGCGGAATTCGTAGCCCAGCTGACGGAGGCGGACGGGAACCACGCGCTGCCCGGTGGTGACGATCTCAGCCATTTCGCCATACAGAAGCCTGACGGCGAAACCCGGCACTGGCAGCACCGCCGGGCGCCCCAGCGCGCGGCCGAGAGCACGTGACAGCTCGGCGTTGGTGACCGGGTTGGGCGCGGTGACGTTGACCGGTCCCTGAGCGTCGGAGTCGTCGACGCACCGGATCATCGCGCCGACCACATCGTCCAGGTGTATCCACGGCACGTACTGGTGCCCACTGGCCACCGGCCCGCCAAGGCCGAGCTTGAAGAACGGGAGCATCTTGGCCAGGGCGCCGCCGCTGGGCGACAGCACGACGCCTGTCCGGGTGCACGCCACCCGCATCACTGAGCTGGCCGCGTTGGCCTCGTGCTCCCAGGCCACCGTCACCTCGGCCAGGAAGCCCTCACCGGCTGAGGCGTGCTCATCAAGCAGCGCGTCGGCTCGCGGCCCGTAGTAGCCACTGGCTGATTGTGAGACCAAAACCTTGGGCCGGGACCCGTCCGGGAGTCCGCGCAGCGCATCGACGATCATCCGCGTCCCGAGCACGCGCGATTCGCGAATCCGCGCCCGAGCCTCGCTGGTCCAGCGCTGGGCAATCGGCTCGCCCAAGAGATGAACGACCGCGTCGACGTTCTTGAAAGCCCCAGTCGGCGGCGCCGAGCTGGTCGGATCGGGCCACGCGTGAACCTCGGCGTCGGGTCCCAGCACGCGCTGGGCGCGCTCGGGGTCGCGAGACAGCGCGACCACCTGATCGCCCCTGGCGCGCAAGACATCGGCGACCGAGAGGCCGATCGTGCCCGTCGCCCCGGTGATCAGAACCCGCATCAGAGACCCACCCGGTGGATCATTGGCTGCTTGATCATGCTCGACACCTTACTGTGTTTGAAAAAACGCAACAAACTGTTACGTTCCCCCGAATCGGCGCTTCAAACGGAGAATTGACGACTGCCCAGCTGGCCGCTCGAACCGGGGTTCCGGCCGGGACGTTGCGCATGTGGGAAAGCCGCCACGGGTTCCCTAGCCCCGCGCGGCTGCCCGGCGGCCACCGGCGCTACAGCGACCGTGACGCCGAACAGGTCCGCGAGGTGGCTCGGCTTCGCCACCAGGGCCTGTCGATGCCGGCAGCGATCGACAGGGTTCTGAGCACAGCCCGGCCCGTTCCGGCCTCGGTGTTCGCCGGCCTGCGTGAGCTGCACCCCGAGGTCGCGCCAGCCGTCCTTCCCAAGCGCGCGGTGCTGAGCCTGACCCACGCCCTCGAGGACGAGTACTGCGCCCGCGCCGCCCGCGGCGTCGTGATCGGATCCTTTCAGCGCGAACACTTTTACCGCCGCTCGGAACGACGCTGGACCGAGCTGGCCCGTACGGGCGGCCTCGTCATCGCCGTCGCTGACTTCGAGCGCCTCCGCGAGCTCGACAGTCACGCGATCGAGGTGCCGGTCGCCAGCGATCAGGCCATGGCCCGGGAATGGACGCTGGTCATCGATGCCCCCGGCACTCAAGCGTGTCTGGCCGCTTTCGAGCATCCCAGTCCCGACGAGCTAGCCGACGATGAACGGCGCTTTGAGGTTCTCTGGTCCTTCGAGCCCGCCGTCGTGCGCTCGGCGAGCCAGGTCGCCACCGACGTCCTTCAGCGCTCCGCCCCCGCGATCGCGGCACGCATCCCCGATGCCCTCGGGCCCACCGGGACCGCGCTTACCCCCGAGCTTCGCTCCGCCTCCTCGCTCACGCATCGGATGGTCGGTTACCTGGGTGCCATCCTCGACCGGCGCCGCGACCTTGATGAGTAGCTGACAGGCGCTGAGAGGTGGAGACGAAGCTCTCCGGGAGCAAACTGCGCGCATAAATGTGAACGCTAACGGGTACGAGCAAGCGCAGAACAGGGAGGTAGAGCGCAGCCGCCGAGGCCGGAGCGGCCTGTCCAGACGATGGGCAGCGGTGCCATCTCGCCGCCGGATTGCGACGGCATGCGTGGACGACGCCGGCGCGAGCCCATCACGGATGGCCATTCGAGAGGAGAAAGCATGACAAGTGAGTCGCGAGCCCCCCGGGCTCTCCGGCGCGGGGCCTCGGTCGCCGTCCTGGCGGTGATCGCCGCCCTCGCCGTCACCGCCATCGCCATGGCCCAGCAGGCGAGTGCCACCCGCACGGCGGTCACCATCACCAGCCAGCCGTTCGGAACCACCACCGGCGGCACCCCCGTCCAGATCTTCACCCTGTCCAACGGGCACATGCGAGTCCGCATCACCAACTTCGGAGGCGTGATCCAGTCGATCTACGTCCCCGATCGCCACGGCCGCATGGCCGACATTGCCCTCGGCTTCCGCAACCTGGCGGGCTACGAGGCCAACGACGTCTCTCCCCAACCCGCCGGGGGATCGGGCTCAACGTACTTCGGTGCCACGGTCGGGCGCTACGCCAACCGGATCGCGGGCGGCCAGTTCACGCTCAACGGGCACACCTACAAGCTTCCGGTCAACAACGGGCCCAACACGCTGCACGGCGGCCCCAACTCCTGGAGCTCGCAGGTGTGGACGCCGTCCGTGACCCGTAAGGCCGACCGGGTCTCGCTGTCGTTGACGTACACGAGCCCGAATGGGCAGAACGGCTTCCCCGGCACGGTGGTCGCCAACGTGACCTTCACGCTCGGCCGTGCCAACGCACTGCGCATCCAGTACCACGCCACCACCGACCAGCCAACGGTCATCAACGTAACCAACCACTCCTACTTCAACCTCGCCGGACAGGCCTCAGGCTCCGTCCTCAACCAGCGACTGATGCTCAACGCCAACAAGTACACGCCCACCAACGACGTCCAGATCCCGACCGGGCAGATCGTGCCCGTGGCCGGTACGCCGCTGGACTTCCGGCACATGAAGGCGATCGGCCGCGACATCACGAGCCCGTTTCACCAGCTCGTGCTCGCCCACGGCTATGACCACAACTGGGTGATCAACGGCGGCGGGACCGGTCTCAAGCTGGCCGCGCGGGCGCTGGATCCGGTCAGCGGACGCACGCTGACCGCCTTCACCACCGAGCCCGGCGTCCAGGTCTACACGAGCAACTTCCTGCAGGGCGAACTGGTAGGGACGACAGGTAGGACCTACCGGCAGTCGGCCGGCTTTACGCTGGAGACCCAGCACTTCCCCAATTCCCCCAACCAACCGAACTTCCCGTCCACGACCCTCAGTCCCGGGACCCCGTTCAACTCGACCACGGTGTTCGACTTCGGCGTCAGCCACTGAGGCCGACGAGGACGGCACCGTCGTTAGGCCCGCGGCCCGCGCTCCTCGCTGAGCGCGGGCCCGGGCTGCGTTTCGGCCTCGGCGCAGTCCGCGGTGGCGCGGGCCGTGAAGCCCTCCGCCGCGCACAGCACGACGGTGAGCACGGCAAGGCCGGCGGCCACTGTCCACGCCGGAATCGAGCCGCTAACCGCGAACACCACCATCAAGGTGATCGCAGGCGCGATTCGCCCCACGCTCAGCTCGCCGCCCATCCGTCGCCGAAAGGCAGCCAGCCCGAGCATGTAGACGGCCACGCCCGCGCACAGAGCCAGGCGTCCGGTAGTCGGCATCGGCGCCGACGCCGGGTTGGAGACGACGAGCTTGACCCCACCGGCGTAGATGATGATCCCGGCGACGATCACCAGGTGCAGGTAGCTGTAGCCGTCGGCGGCGGCCAACACCGGATCGTCGTGGTCGCGCAGGCGCTCCATCGCTTCATTGGCGAGACGCGCGAAGTACGTCCACCACATGCCAACCGCGGTCGTCAGCGCCAGCGCCGCCCCGAGCACCAGCTCAGCGCTCAGCCGGCGCCCCGCCGACCCGACACCCACGCCGATTGCGACCACGGATTCACCCAGGCAGATGAGAACGAACAAGCCATAGCGCTCGGCGAAGTGGGCAACCGCCACCTGCTGGAGCCCGCGCAGGCGCTCGCGCGTCAGCCAGGCCGGACCGGCATAGTCGATCGCGGCCGCTATCACCCAGAGCGCCGCGCGATGCCACCCGTGGGCAGCCACCGCGCCGACCACCAAAATCGACATCCCGACGATCACCGTGACCGCAAAGCCGACGATCGCCGACCACGAGGCGTCACCGCGTCGCGAGGCATCCACGTACACCGCGGGGTGGATCAGGCGAACCAGGGTGTAGGCGCCGGCGAACAGCGCCCCTCGCGCCCGTAGGCATGGGGTAGCGCAAGCTCGACGATGAAGATCAGCACGGTGGCCGCCAGCAGATACGCGCGCAGCGTCTCTGAGTCCTCGGCCTGAGCGTTCGCGGCCCAGACGAACGCCGACCACGCCCACCAGACCAGGGCCAGGACGAGCATCGCCTCGCCGAAGCGCCCCCAGCCGGGCCGATCGGCGAACAGGGTCGTGACCTGGGTGATCGCGAATCCGAACACCAGGTCCCAGAGCAGCTCGACCGGGCTGGTGCGCCGTTCGCCGCCGGGTCTTGCGTCGATCCCGCTCACGAGCGCAAGTATGCGGGGGGCCCGGGCGACCCGCTCCTGATTGGATACCCCGACTGATCAGCACGAATGAGGAGAACTTGATGGCACAGCGAGCAGCAATCGTTACGGGGGCTTCGAGCGGGATCGGATTCGCGATCGCCCGGATGCTGCTCGAGGAGGGCTGGGAGGTGACCCTCGGCGGCCGCCGGCCCGAGAAGCTCGAAGCCGCCGTGGCTGAACTTGACGGCGGCGAGCGAGTCATCTCGGTGGCCGGCAGCATGGCCGATGAGGACACGATTCAGAAGCTGGTCGCGACCCACCGCGAGCGCTTTGGTCGCCTCGATTTGCTCGTCAACAACGCGGGAGTCGGGATCGGCGCCGCCGTCGCCGAACTCGAGACCAAGCGCGTCGACATGCAACTCGACGTCAACCTGCGATCGATCTTTCTTTTCTACCGAGAGTGCGTCGACCTGCTGCGGGCCGCGGCCGCCGAGCATCACAACGCGATCGTCGTCAACACCGCCTCGATCTCGGGCAAGACCGGCGAGGCGTGGCTGTCGGTCTACTCGGCTACCAAAGCGGGCGTGGTTGGCTTCACCGAGGCGATGAACAAGGAGATCAGCGGGGAGGGGATCAAGTCGTGCGCTCTGTGCCCGGCCTTCGTCGACACCCCGATGACCGACTTCGTGAAGGGCAGCGTCTCCGCTGACGAGATGATCCGCCCCGAAGACATCGCCGAGGCCGTGCGCATGCTCCTGCATGTGTCCCCGGCGTGCGTGATTCCCGAGATCATCTTTCAGCGACCGGGCGGCACCCCCTAGCGGACGTCGGCGCCGACGCACGCCTCCTCGCGCGCGCCGGCGCCGACCTGCGCCTGCCCGGACTCCAGCCTCGCCAGGATGCGCGCGTAATCGTCATAGCGGCGTACCAGCCGAGTCCACGCCCAGCCGGAGCGCCCGGCGAGCTCTGAGCTGCGGTCGGGATCGCCCGGCCGGTGGGCGGGCTGATCAGCGTCGACGGCTTCGCCCGCCCGGATCCGGGCCCGGGCCTCCTTCAACGCCGAATGTTCGCGGCGAACGGCGGCCAGGTCGGTGTCGGGTGCCTCCTCGGCCAGCAGACTGGCCTCCAGATAGACCCTGAGGACGCGCAGCTCACGCTCGGTGGCGCGCCGAGCGCGGCTCGAGCGGGTATCGCGGAAACCGAAGCGGTCCCAGGCCTTGGCGAAGGCGATCAGGTTGGTGCGTCCACCCGCCCGGTGGGCGGCGAGCATCGGGCAGATACCGTCGTCGCTGGTGTAGGCGCCGACGATGATCTCGTTGGCGTCCATCCCCTTGAGCATCGCGATCCGGGTCCGCCGCGGCAGGCACTCGACCGCCAGGCGGAGGTCCTGGCTGGTCGTTGAGCGCTTGGTTCGCATAGGGTTCGCCGCCTGGCGGCCGCGGCCCCGGCCACTCTAGTCACGCCCGTCGGAGCCGACAAGCCATCTCCTCGCGCTGAAAGGAACCTTGCAATGAAACTCGGAGTCAACCTCGGCTACTGGGGACTGGGCATCGGTCCGCAAGACCAGCTGCACATCGTTCAGGAGGCCGAGCGGCTCGGGTACGAATCGGTGTGGGCGGCCGAGGCCTACGGCTCGGATGCCGCCACGGTCCTGGCGTGGCTGGCGGCCGGGACGAGCAAGATCAAGCTCGGCTCGGCGATCTTCCAGATGCCGGGGCGGACACCCGCGCTGACCGCGATGACGGCTGCCACGATCGACGAGCTCTCGGGCGGTCGGATGATCCTCGGCATCGGCTCCTCGGGCCCCCAGGTCGCCGAGGGCTGGCACGGCCAGCGCTTCGCCCGCCAGCTGCAGCGGACCCGCGAGTACGTCGCCGTCGTGCGCAAGGCCCTGAACCGCGAGCGCCTCGAGTTCAAGGGCGAGACACTCGAGCTTCCGCTCCCCGACGGTCCCGGCAAGGCGCTGAAGCTGATGATCACCCCGGTGCAGGAGCGCATCCCGATCTACCTGGCCGCCATCGGCCCCAAGAACACCGCGCTGGCGGGCGAAATCGCCGACGGCTGGATTCCGACCTTCTTCTCTCCCGAACACGTGGCGGAGTTCCGCATGCTGCTCGAGGAGGGGGCGGCACGCTCGGGCCGCTCGCTGGACGGCTTTGATATCGCCCCCACCGTGCAGGCTTTCGTCTCTGATGATCGTGAGCTGGCGCGCAACCTGATGCGCCCGGTGCTCGCCCTCTACATCGGCGGCATGGGCTCGCGCAAGCAGAACTTCTACAACAACCTCGTCCAGCGCTACGGGTTCGTGAACGCCGCGGGGGAGATCCAGGATCTCTACCTGGACGGCAAGAAGGCCGAGGCCGGCGAGGCGATTCCCGACGAGCTGATCGACATGGTCTCCCTGTGTGGCCCGCGCGACGTCGTCCGCGCTCGGCTCGCCGCCTTCCGCGACGCCGGCGTGGGCACGCTGATGGTCAGCCCGATGGCCTTCACGGCGGAGGACCGGACCGCACAGCTGCAGGCAATCGCCGAGCTCGCGGCCGCTTGAGCGTCGCGCCAAACCTGCGCGTCTTCCTCGGCGCCTTCGGCCAGCCGGGCCATGCCTTTCCGATGCTCGCTCTCGGCCGCGAGCTGGTGTCGCGAGGGCACGAAGTGACCTACGAGACGTGGTCGCGGTGGCGCGAGCCCGTCGAAGCGGCCGGGATGCGCTTCCTGGCCGCTCCCGAGTACCCCGTGTTTCCGACCCATGCGCAGCCGCTGTCGCCCTTCGATGCGATCGTACGGGCCACCGGGCACACCCGGCCGTCGGTCGTCGCGACAGCACCAGACGTCGTCGTTCATGACATTCTCACCCTGGCGCCGGCGCTGGCCGGTGAGCTCGAGGGGATCCCGGTGGCCACCCTTGTCCCCCACGTCTACCCGGTCGGCGCTCCGGGCTTTCCTCCATATGCGTTCGGCGCCCGGCTCCCCCGGACGGCGGCGGGACGGGCCCTGTGGCGCCACTTCGAGAAACCGGTCGAGAAGGGCCTTCGTCGGGGGCGCTCAGAACTCAACCACGCACGGGGGCGCCTCGGCCTGGAACCGGTGACCCGCTTCCACGGCGGTCTCAGCCCGCAGCTGTGCCTGGTCGCCACGTTCTCTGAGCTCGAGTACCCGCGGGAGTGGCCCGACCATGTGCACGTCGTCGGCCCCCTGATCTGGGAGCCGCCCTACGAGCGCGTCGAGCCTCCCCCGGGCGATGACCCCCTGGTTCTGGTGGCGCCCTCGACCGCCCAGGATCCCGACCACCGCCTGCTGCGCGCCGCCTTGGCCGGCCTGGGCAAGGATCCGATCCGGGTCCTGGCGACCTGGAATCGCCGCCCCTTGCCGGGCCCGGCGGCCGTCCCAGCCAACACCCGGCTGGTCGAGTGGATCTCCTACGCGCAGACGATGCCCGGGTGCGCGCTGGTCATCTGCCACGCCGGCCACGGCACCCTGGTTCGGGCGCTGGCCTCAGGCGCGATGGTGCTTGCGGTGCCCCACGCCGGGGACATGGCAGAGAATGCCGCCCGCGCCGACTGGGCAGGAGTGGGCGTGCGGCTGCCTTGGCCGCTGCTCGGGCCGCGCACGTTGCGCCTGGCGGTCCGGCGGGCACTGGAAAGTCCCGAGCGGGCCGCCGCCGCCCGTCGCCTCGGTCAATCCAGCCCTGTCGAGGCTGGCCCCGTAAGAGCCGCTGAACTGGTCGAGCAGCTGGCGCTCAGGACATCGACCCGCGGCGTCTGACGAAAGCGATCAGCGCGGGGTCTTGGCTGGCCAGAACATCAACCGGCTCGCCCGAGCACGTGCACAGCTCCACTACCACCCGGTCCGCGGTCAACTCGGCGGTGCGCCAGAGCGCTCCGTTCTCCTCCCAGCGCTCGAGCGCCTCGATCGTGATCGGAGCTCGCGTCGCCATGACGGCTCCGCTCAGGCCGTGGCCGCAACGCCGGCCGGCGTCGTGGCCGGGTTGGCCTGTGCCCACGCGACGATCTTCTCCGAGCCCTGGATCACCGTCTCATCGTCGAGGACCAAGACCGGCACCCAATAGTTGCCGGTCAGCGCCTTGGCCTCGCGCCGCCCCCGGGTCAGATCATTGATCGCATCGATCGCCCTCGGCAGGAGACCCAACCCGTAGGACCGGATCACCTCGGGCCGGTGTCCTGCCTTGACCAACGCCTGGTTGGCCTCCCCGCACGGGTGCGCGTGCAACGGTTTGCCCGCCGTCCAGGTTCCCCAACAGACGTAGAGCTTCACGAGGGCCCGTTCGGGGACGGCGGGGAGGGAGCTCCGGGGGTGGGACTCGAACCCACAACTTTTCGGTTAACAGCCGAATACTCTGCCAATTGAGTTACCCCGGATTACGGTGTATCACCCTGCCTATCGAACCTCCCAGAATCTACCGCGAGTGTAAGCGCTCCGCGCCGACCTCCGCGTGGCAGCTGGGCACCGACAAGAAGAACGTGCTTGACAAATCAATTTGTCGGTGAGAACCTGCATCCGTGCACGACGTCACCGTCATCGACGACCCCGCCGCCGCCGAGGCGTCGCTGGATCCGATCCGCGCCCGCCTGCTCGCCGAGCTGGCCGAGCCCGGATCCGCCAGCACGCTCGCGGCACGTGTCGGACTCACCCGCCAGAAGACGAACTACCACCTGCGGGCGCTTGAGCGCCACGGCCTGGTGGAACTCGTCGAGGAGCGTCGCAAAGGCAACTGCACCGAGCGCGTGCTCCAGGCGACAGCCGCGTCCTATGTGATCTCGCCCACCGCGCTGTCCACGGTCGCCCCAGATCCATCTCGTGAGCCGGACCAGCGCTCCGCACGCTGGCTGCTCGCCGTCGCGGGACGCATGGTCCGTGAGGTCGGTGAGCTGATCACCGGGGCGAGGGCGGCGGGCAAGCCGCTGGCCACCCTCGGGATCGACAGCGAGGTGCGGTTCGCCTCCGCCAAGCACCGGGCTGCATTCGCGGTCGAGCTGGCGGAAGCCGTTAACGGACTCGTCGCCAAGTACCACGACGAGGCTGCCACCGGCGGTCGTCCGCACCGATTCGTCGTCGCACTCCACCCAACCATCACGAGCAAACAGGAGCCCAGTCATGAGTCGTGAATTCGAGGTCATCCGCGAGGTCGACCTGCCCGCCGCCCCGGACGACGTCTGGACCGCGATCACCGCTGATACCGCGGCCTGGCAGTTCCCGACGGGACTGGAGATCCCCGCCGGCACGGCTCCGCCCGAGGGGAGCCCCGTCACGACTTGGGACCCTCCGCACCGCCTGGTGATCCGGATGGAGTCGCCCGACGGGACCTTCAACGCCCTCGACTACGCGATCGAAGGCCGCGAAGGCGGCACGGCGCACCTGCGCTATGTCCACAGCGGGATACTCGCCGACGGCTGGGAGGACCAGTACGACGCCATCGACGGTCACACCGAGTTCTATCTTCACACGCTCGGGGAGTACCTGGGCCACTTCAACGGCCGTCCGGTCACCTACGTTGGCCAGCCGTCGTCCGGAATCGAGGGGCCCGAGGCCGCGGGAACAGCTGACGCAATGGACGCACTGCGTGGCGCCCTGGGCATTTCTGCGGACGCGAGCGTGGGCGATGCTGTCCACGCGTCGCTCGGCGACGCCGGCACGCTCGACGGCGTGATCGACTATTCGACGCCCAAGTTCCTCGGCGTCCGCACCGCCGACGGCCTGTACCGCTTCTTCGGGCGCAACCACTTCGGCAGCGTTGTCGGGATGAGCGCACACCTGTTCGTGGATGGTGTCGACGCCGCGGAGCGCGAAACTGCGCTCAAGGCGTGGCTGGACGGGATCTACGCGTAGGACCTCAGTCTTCGGCCTCGACCTCGACCTCGAGCAGCGCCTTGCGTATCCGCTCGCGCTCGGCGGCCAGCTCGTTGCTTCCGCCGCCCCCCTCGGCCCGGGCGCGGAGAATCGCCCGCCCCAGCCGCTCGTCCTCGAGCACCAGGCGGTTGTACTCGAGCCGCTCACGCGAGACCTCGGGCATCCGTCCCGCCATGCTCACCAGCTCAGAGACGGTCCGCGCCAGGTCCTCGTCCTCGGGCGGCAGGTCGGCCAGCGGCGATCCGGTGCGCCCGCGGAGATGCTCCGCGGCTCGTCGCAGGCGCTCGCTGGTCAGCAGCTCGCCGATATCGACGGCCTCCAGCGCAACCGCCCCGTGCTCGGGTAAGGCGATGCAGAGCGCGAGGAAGGTGCGCTCGGGCCGGGGTCCCCGCGGCGCCTCGCTGACCTGGCCGTCATGAGGCCGCGGACTGGCGCCGGCACCGTTCGGACCCGGCGCCGAGGCGCGGCTGCCCCCGGGTGCCCCGGTCGTCGTCACTGCATCCTCGAGGAGGCTGATCAGCCGCCCCGCGGTCAGCGCCAGGTGTCCGGCGACGCGCCGGATGAGCTCGTCGCGCAAGATGCTGGGCGGCACCTCGCCGAGCACCGGGCGCAGCTCCTCGAGCGCCCGGTCGCGGCCTTCGGCGCTGCGCGTGTCGGCCCGTTCGAGGATCCGGTCAACGTTGAAGACCACGAACGGCTTTGACTCCGAGACCAGCTTGCTCACCGCCTCCCCGCCCTCGCGCTCGGCGAGCTCGGCCGGGTCGGTCCCCTCCGGCAGCCCAACCACGCGCAGCTCGAGCTGGCGTGCCCGGGCCATCCGCGCCGCCCGAAGCATCGCGTCCTGGCCGGCGCGATCGGCGTCGAGGCACAGCTCCAGCACATGGCAGATTCGCTCGAGCTCGCCCACCTGCTCCTCGGTCAGCGCCGTCCCCATGATGCCCACCGCGTTGGTGATTCCCGCCTGATGCAAGGCGAGCACGTCGGTGTAGCCCTCCACCAGGATCATCCGGTCGGCCTTGGCCGCGGCGGCACGGGCGAGATCGATCCCGAACAGCACTTCGCGCTTGTGGTAGATCACCCCATCGGAGGTGTTGAGGTACTTGGGCTGCTGGTTGTCGCGCATCGCCCGGGCGCCGAAACCCCGTATCCGACCCCGGGCGTCAGAGGCCGGGAACATGATCCGCTCGCGGAAGCGGTCATAGACCTGGCCGGGGCGGTTCTTGGAGCGTTGCACGAGGCCGGAGGCGAGAAGCTCCTCCTCGCTGTACCCCGACGCGCGCGAGGCGCGCAGCATCCGGTCCCAGGCACTCGGCGCGTAGCCGACCCGGAACTCGCGCAGGGTCGCCTCCTCGAGACCGCGACCGAGCAGATAGGCCCGCGCCGGTTGCGCCTCGCGCGCCTCCCACAGGTAGCGAGAGTAGTAGGTTGCCGCACGGCCGAGCAGGGCGTGTAGCCGCTCACGGTGCTGGCGCCGGGCGGCGGCGCCGGGATCCTCGTCCTCGGTCTCGAGCTTGACGCCGAAACGGTCGGCGAGCGCCTCCAGCGCGGCCTTGAAGTCAAGCCCCTCGGTCTCCATGACGAAGTTGAACGGGTCCCCAGAGGCCTGGCAGCCGAAGCAGTGGTAGTGCTTCTCGTCGGGCCGGACATGAAAGGATCCCGAGCGCTCGTCGTGAAACGGACAGAGTCCGAAGTAGCTGTTGACGCCCGCGCGCCGCAATTCCACGCGAGTGCCGACGAGGGCGAGCATGTCCACCGCGGTCAACACCCGGTCGCGGGAATCGGCCGTGTAGCGACTCACGGCACCGACGGAAGCGGGCGGGGGGAGCTCACCGTGCGAAGGCGACCGGGACGTTGAGTTGCTCGAACCGGTTGATGCAGTAACGGTCGGTCATGCCTGCCACGTAGTCGGTAACCCGGGTGGCGAGCTCACCGCCGGGAATCGAGTCCGGGATCTCCTCGGGGTGCGCGCAGTAGTACTCGAACAGAGACGTGACCACGAGGTGGATCTTGGCGTGCTCGCGGGTCGCGACCGGGCCGAGGTAGACGCGGTCGAACATGAACGCGCGCAGATCGGCCATGGCACCGCCGATCCGCTCGCCTTGAACGATGTCGCCTGCCGCCTGGGAATGCTCGACCAGGTCATGTACGAGGGTGTCGATCCGCCGCTGACCGCTGTCTCCGAGGATCTCGATCCCGTCGACGGGCAGGTCACGGGCTGAAATCACTCCCGCGCGAACGGCATCGTCGATGTCGTGATTGATGTAGGCCACACGGTCGACGAGCCGGACGATCTTGCCCTCAAGGGTGGCCGGTTCGGGAGCGCGGCCGGAGTGGCTGACAATGCCGTCGCGGACGGGCAGGGTCAGGTTCAGGCCCCGGCCGTCGCGCTCCAGCGTGTCCACGACCCGCAGCGAATGCTCGTGGTGCAGGAAGGCGGCGCCGAAGTGATCGCGCAGGCATCGGTCCAGCGCCTCTTCGCCGACGTGACCGAAGGGCGGATGGCCGAGATCGTGGCCGAGGCCGATCGCCTCCACGAGATCCTCGTTCAGGGCCAAGGCCCGCGCCACGGTCCGCGATACCTGGGTCACCTCGAGCGTGTGCGTTAGCCGGGTGCGGTAATGGTCGCCGCTGGGGGCCACGAACACCTGCGTCTTGTGCTTCAGGCGCCGAAATGCCTTGCAGTGCACGATCCGGTCGCGGTCACGCATGAACGGGGTCCGCAGGCCGCAGTCGGGCTCAGCGCTAGCACGCTGCGCCGGATAGGAGCGCACCGCGAGCGGTGACAGGGTGACCGCCTCACGTTCCCGGACACCTCGCTCAAAACCTTCGGCGACCGGGCCGGCGGGGTGCTCAGGGGGGGCGTTGACACTTGGCTCGTTCACGGTTCGATTCTGACACCGCGGCTGCGCGACCGAGTGCCCCCGGCACGAATCCGACACGTCGGGAGCCGTCAGGCGGCCAGCAGTGGGCGCAACCGCACGTGGGCGTGATGCTCGGCGGTCTCGCCGATCGCGCGCTCGACCTGACGCAGCGTTCGCTCTGAGCCCTCGGGCGCCTGGGCCAGGGGCGCCCCTAGCGCCCCCACCAGGAACCGGTAGGCGTCCTCGTCGAGCGGGAACGCCGCTCCCTCACACGAGCTGCATACGACTCCGCCCGCGGCGCCCGAGAACCCGACTAGGTGGTCGGTTTCACCGCACAGCGCGCAGGCGCCCAGCTGGGGAACGATCCCGGCCGCCAGAAGCAGCTTGAGGCGGAAGGCGAGGCCGTTGCCGGTCCGTGCCTGTGTCGAGTCGGCATGGAGCAACCCGAGCTCGTTGGCCAGCAACCGAAATACCTCAGGATGGGGATCCGAGGTCTCGAACAGCCGCGTGACGGCATCGCAGGCTCGCGCGGCCGCGTCGAGCGTCGCCGCGTGCTCGCGCAGGGCCCCATGGGTGGCAATGGTGTCGACACTGGTCACCGTGAGCAGCTCGCTGCGCCCCTCGTGCAGAACCGTGTGGACGTGAAAAAACGGCTCCAGACGGGCACCGAAGCGACTGCGCGCCCGCCGGGCCCCCTTGGCGATCGCGGATATTCGGCCGTACGCCGGGGTATAGAGATGCAGAATCCGGTCGGCCTCGCCGTAGCGGATTGAGCGCAGCACGATGGCCTCGGTTTTGAGCGGTCCCGCCACCGGTCAACCCCACGCTATCCTTTCTGAAGTTATGAAGTCCGTCACCGTTTACACCACTGATCGCTGCTCAATGTGCTCGAGCGCGAAGATGCTGCTCGCGCGGCGCAACATCGCCTACGAGGAGATCAATCTGTCACGTGACCCGGACGGTCGCGCCAAGCTCGCCGAGCTCACCGGAATGGTGACCTTTCCCCAGATCGTGATCGAAGGCGAGAGCCTGGGGGGCTTTGACCAGCTGCTCGCAGCCGACCGCGCGGGCCGGCTCAACGAGCTGCTCGCCGCCTGAGTGATCAAACGGCGGCGCGCCGCCGACGGGGCCGCGGCTGACAATGCTCGCACACGTAGGTTCCGCGCCCGCCGACCACGAGCTTGCGGATCGTCGTGCCACAGCGCGGGCATGGCTCCCCCTCGCGGCGGTGCACGAGGAAGCGGTCCTGGAAGGAGCCCCGGGCGCCGTCGACGTGGCGAAAGTCGTCGATGGTGGCGCCCTTGGCCTCGATCCCAGCGGTCAGCGCCGCCTCGATCGCTTCGCGGAGTTCGGCGAGCTGCACTCTGGTCAAAGCGCCGGCCGGGCGTAGTGGGTGGATGCGGGCCCGGAACAGGGCCTCGTCGGCATAGATGTTGCCGACGCCTGCGATCCGGCGCTGGTCGAGCACGAAGGACTTAACCGCGGCCTTGCGGCCCCGCGCCATCGCTCGCAGGTGCTCCACGGTGAACTCGGGGGTCATCGGCTCGATCCCGATCCGTCCACCCAGATAAGCGTCGCGCGCCGGCCGGCCGGGCATCAGGTGACCGGTGCCGAACCGCCGCGGATCTACATAGACGACGCGGTGTCCGGCATCGAGCCAGAAGCGAGCCCGGGTGTGCGACGGCTCCGTGGGCGGATCGAAGAGCAGCGCTCCGGTCATCCGCAGGTGGACGAGCAAGTGCAGATCGCCGCTGAGCTCCCAGACGAGGTACTTGCCGGAGCGCCCCACCCGCTCCACGCGATGACCGTTGAGCCCCGCCTCGACAAGCTCGGGCGGCTCAGGACGAGTCCAGCGCGGATCGAGTATCTCGGCCTTGACGATCAGGCGGCCCTCCAGGTGGGGGGCGAGCTGACGGCGGATCGTCTCGACCTCGGGGAGCTCGGGCACGGCCCCTAAGCTAGAGAAACGAGCGGCCGGGCAGCTCCGGGACGCGACGACCAGTGAGCCAATCGAGCACGGTGGCCCCGACGTCGGCCAGGGCCCCCTCGTGACGGCGCGACCCGTGGCCGCTGAACGCGGCTAGCAGTGGAACGTGCTCGCGGGTGTGGTCAGTATGGGTGGCCGTCGGGTCACAACCGTGATCCGCCGTGAGGATGAGCAGATCATCGGAACCAAGCTGGTCGCGCCAGCCGGCCACGGCATCGTCGATCTCGGTCAGCGCGCGGGCAAAGCCCGGGCAGTCGTGGCGGTGGCCGTAGACCTGATCGGTCTCGATCAGGTTGGTGAACACGAAGCCGGCCTCGAGCGTGCCCATCAGCGCGGTCGTCTCCGAGACGGCACGGGCATTGGTGGCCCCCGGATGGAGGTGGTCGAAACCGGGGCCGGCAAAGAGCTGGCCGACCTTGCCCACCGCATGGACCTCGACTCCCTCGGCCGCCATGGCGTGGAGGTAGCTTGTTCCCGGCGGAATCAGTGCGAAGTCTCGGCGCCCATCGGTGCGTAGGAAGGCGCCCTCACGCCCGGTGAAGGGACGGGCGATAACCCGGCCCACCGCGTGCTCGGGAGGGAGGCCGGTCCGCACGGCGGCGCAGATCTCGTACAGCTCGTCGAGCGCGACAACCTCCACGTGGGCGGCGATCTGGAGCACCGAGTCCTGGCTGGTGTACACGATCAGGTCGCCCCCCGTGACGTGCGTGGCGCCGAAGCGCTCGATGGCCTCCAGGCCGTTGCTGGGCCGGTTGCAGAGCACGCCCCGGCCGCTGACGGCGCTGACCATGGCCACGACGTCGGGCGGGAAGCCATCGGGGAAGGTCGGCGGCATCGTCGCAGCGACGATTCCCATCAGCTCCCAATGCCCGGCGGTCGAGTCCTTACCGGCGCCCAGGGCGTGAAGGCGCCCGTGAAGCATGGGCTCGGGCGCCGGCGCTACCCCGGCAAGCTCGGTGATGTGACCCAGCCCCATCGCCTCCAGCGTGGGCAGATCGAGGCCCCCCACCTCTCGGGCGAGATGTCCGAGGGTGTTGGTGCCCGCGTCGCCGTAGTCCGACGCGTCCGGCAGCGCCCCGACGCCACACGCGTCGAGCACAACCACGAACGCCCGTTTCACGCCGACATGTCACACGTCTCGCGGCCGGTCGCGAGCGCCTGCGGCGATCTGCGCCCGCGGATGCGCGTCGAAATATACGTCGCGCAGCCGGTCGGCCGAGAGATGAGTGTAGATCTGGGTTGTGCCGATATCGGCGTGACCGAGCATCTCCTGCAGCGACCGCAGGTCGCACCCTCCCGCCAGTAGGTGGGTGGCGAACGTGTGGCGCAGTGTGTGGGGGCTCATCCGCTGCTCGAGTCCGGCGCTTCGCGCGTGACCTTGAACGATCTTGTACAGGCCCTGGCGGGTCAGGCCGGTTCCGCGCAGGTTGACGAACACGTGGGCCTCGTCGTGCAGGCCGACAAGCCGGGGGCGGGCGCGCCGTAGATACACCTGGAGCGTCTCGATCGCCTTACGTCCCACCGGTACGAGCCGCTCCTTGGATCCCTTGCCGCGTGCGCGCAGCATCCCCAGCTCGAGGTCGAGCTCAGAGAGCTCAAGCGTAATCGCCTCTGAGGCGCGCAAGCCACAGGCGTACATGGTCTCCAGGAGGGCCCGATCACGCTGCCCTGCGGGCGAGGTTCCCCTGGGCTGGGCCAGCAGCCGATTGACCTCGTCGCGGGTGAGGACTTTGGGCAAGCGACCGGGCGAGCGCGGGGGACGCAGCTCCGCGGTCGGATCGTGATCGATGATCTGCTCACGGCGGAGATGGCGGTAGAACGAGCGCAGGCAGGCGATCTTGCGCTGCAGCGTGGCCGAAGCCACCGGCGGCTTGCCCTCCCGGCCAGCGGCCAGCTCGGAGACGAAGCCGGCCAGATCGCTGGGGCGGGCCTGGAGCGGATCGCGTCCCACGCGACCCAGGAAGGCGCCGTACTGCTGAAGATCGGACCGGTAGGCCTCGAGCGTGTTTCGCGACAGGCCGCGCTCCAGCTCGAGGCAGGCCAGGAACTCAAACGTCAGATCGGTGAGATGTCGCTGCTCCGCACTGGTTTCCACCGCCGCCATGGGAGGGTATTCGTGGCCCGGCGGAGCGATCCTCCGGCTGGTCCAAACCGCCCGTTCAGGTGAGGGAGCCGGATGACTCTGGCGCCGCCCGTTCAGGCGAGGCCGGATGCCGAGCGGGCGGCCAGCCAGCCGGATGACTCTGGCGCCGCCCGTTCAGGCGAGGCCGGATGCCGAGCGGGCGGCCAGCCAGCCGGATGACTCTGGCGCCGCCCGTTCAGGCGAGGCCGGATGCCGAGCGGGCGGCCAGCCAGAGCAGGCCAATCAGGGATTTCGAGTCCTCGCACTCAGCAATGGCGGCGTCGAGCTGATCCAGGGGCCAGGGCACGATCTCGATCCGTTCCCCGACCTCGGGTTCGGCATCCGGATCGTCGGAGAGGTCGCGGGCGAGGTAGAGCCAGACGCGCTCGTCACTGAACCCCGGGCTGGTGTAGGAGACCTTGATCTCCTCCCAGGTCCCGGCCTGCTTGCCGATCTCCTCGCCCAGCTCGCGCTGTGCCGTGCGCAGCGGCGGCTCGCCCTCCACGTCGCGCTTGCCGGCCGGGATCTCCAGCGAGGCGGGCAACCCGGCAACCTCGCGGGGCTGGCGCGTCAACCAGACACACTCTGAGTCGACGGCGATGATCCCCACGGCACCGGGGTGCCATACCTTCTCGCGCGACACCTCCTCCCCATCGGCGTGCCGGAAGCGCTCACGCCCCGCTTTGAACAGGGCACCTTGCCACTCGAGGGAGGCACTGACCAGCTCGAAGCCGGCTCCGGGCGTTTCACTCATGCCGGTACCAGCTCGGCCGCGGCCTCGTCGATCAGGGTGATCGCGATCTCGAACAGGTCGTCGAGTGCTGCGGCGCTGATCCGCTCCCCGGGCTCGTGGTTGCGCTCGGTCCCATCCGCGAGGTTAAGGACCGAAAAGCCGGCAGCCTCGAACGAGTTGGCATCCGAGGCACCGCCGGAGTGAATTGGCCGCGGCTCGTAGCCACAGGCGCGCAGCGCACGCTCGGCGACCAGCAGGTGCCGCGCCTTAGGTTTGGTGCGGTACCCACGGAACATGCGCTCCACTGAGATTTCGAGGTCGCATTCGGCGGCGTCGGCGGCGTCCTCGAGATGATCGATGGTCTCGGTGGTGATAGCGGCCGCGCGATTCTCGTCCAGGCTGCGCACCTCGGCCTCGACCCGGCAGCGCTCGGGGACGACGTTGATCGCCGTTCCGCCCTCAATCATGCCGACGTTGGCCGTCGTCTCGTGATCAAGGCGCCCCAGCGGCAGCGCGGCGATCGCGCGCGCGGCGGCGACCACGGCGCTGCGCCCCGCTTCGGGGCGGACGCCGGCATGGGCGGCCCGGCCGCGGAACTCGGCCACAATCCGGTAGTGGGTCGGAGAGGCGACCACGACCTCGCCGATCGGAGTGGCGTGATCAAACACGTATCCGAACGCGCTCTGCAGAGTCGTGACATCGAACTCGCGCGAGCCTCGCAACGAGACCTCCTCGCAGACCGTGAACAGGAGCTCGAGTCCGATCGGGGGCGGCTCGGGAGCGCTGGTCAGGCGGCGGGCCAGCTCGAGCGCCACCGCCACGGCGGACTTGTTGTCGGCGCCGAGGATCCCCGCGTTGGCGTTTTCCCAATACCCGTTACTGAGCACCGGCTCGATCGCCGCCACGGGGGGCACGGTGTCCATGTGGGCGCAGACAAGGACGCTTGCCTCGCCCCGGCCCGCCACCCGTGCGACCAGGTTGCCGGCTTCCGAGCCGACCGCGGGACCGCTGGCGTCCTCGTGAACGTCGAGCCCCATGCCCCGGAGCTCGCCGGTGATCCAGTCTGCGCAGGCACGCTCGCGCCCGGACGGGCTCTGGATCCGGCACAGGGACGAGAACGTCTCGTGCAGCCGAGCCCGCTCGTCCCCACTCGCTCGCCTCACGAGCAACCAGGGGTGGGGCTCGCCGAAAATGCCTCGGGGGCTCCCACGGCAACTAGTTCGCGCGTGGCGAGACGCTGATGTCGTGCTCGTCCCCGGCGCTCGCCGGGGTGACACGGTCCTCACGGGCGCCCGGCGACGCATGCTCCAGCGCGGCGCCGACGAACTCACGGAACAGGGGCGCCGGGCGCTCGGGGCGTGATTTGAACTCGGGGTGGTACTGCGAGGCGACGTAGAAGGGATGCACCGAGGCGGGCAACTCGATCGCTTCGACCAGCCGCTCGTCGGGCGAGGTGCCCGAGCACACGAGCCCCGCAGTCTCCAGGCGCTTACGAAGGTGGTTGTTGACCTCGTAGCGGTGGCGGTGGCGCTCGTAGACCACGGCCTCGCCGTAGAGGTGGCGGATCCGGGTGCCCTCGTGGAGCTTGACGGGATCGGCGCCGAGGCGCATCGTGCCGCCCATGTCGGCGATCTCCTTCTGCTCGGGGAGCAGATCGATGACCGGGAACGGCGTCTCCAGGTCCATCTCGGTGGAGTTGGCGCCCTCCATGTCCGCTACGTGGCGCGCAAACTCGCTCACCGCCACGTGCATCCCCAAGCAGACACCGAGATAGGGGATGCGACGCTCGCGGGCGATCTGAGCGGCCTGGATCTTTCCCTCCCAGCCGCGACCGCCGAAACCTCCCGGGATGAGGATCCCGTCGGCGGTCTGCAGCCGTTCGGTCACGTCCGCCCGGTCGACCGATTCGGAATCGACCCAGTCGATCTCGACCTTGCATCCGTGGTGAACACCCGAGTGGCGCAGAGCCTCGCCAACCGACAGGTAGGCGTCCTCGAGCTGCACGTACTTGCCCACCAGCGCAACCCGCACGTGCTCGCGGACCTCGCGGGCGCGCCGCGTGATCTGCTCCCAATCACTGAGGTCAGGGGTGCTCGCCTCGAGTCCGAAGTAGTCGGAAAGGATGAACTGATCCACGCCCTGATCGTTGAACACCAGGGGCACGCGATAGATGTCGTCGACGTCATAGGCCGAGACGATCGCCTCGACCGGGAGACTCGCGAAGAGCGCGATCTTGCGCCGGATATCGGTGGAGAGCTCTCCCTCGGAACGGCACACGACCATGTCGGGCGCGATACCGATGCGCCGCAGCTCGTTGACCGAATGCTGGGTCGGCTTGGTCTTGAGCTCGCCGGCGTGCCCGATGTAAGGAACCAGCGTCAGGTGGATGAACATGCAACGCCGGCGACCGACGTCGACCGGGAACTGGCGGATGGCTTCCAAGAAGGGCAGCGACTCGATGTCGCCGACGGTGCCACCGATCTCGGTGACGACGAAATCAACGTCACTGGAGTCGGCCATCAGCTTGATGCGCTGCTTGATCTCGTCAGTGATGTGGGGCACGACCTGGACGGTCGCCCCCAGATAGTCGCCGCGGCGCTCGCGGCGGATCACGGTGTTGTAGATGCCGCCCGCGGTGACATTGGAGGCCCGACTGGTGTTGGCGTCGGTGAAACGCTCGTAATGACCGAGATCGAGGTCGGTCTCGGCGCCGTCCTCGGTCACGAACACCTCGCCGTGCTGATACGGGGACATGGTCCCGGGATCCACGTTGATGTAGGGATCGAACTTCTGGAGCTGGACCGAGAGGCCCCGGGCGACCAGCAGGCGTCCGATCGAGGCGGCAGCGATGCCCTTGCCAAGCGACGAGACTACGCCGCCGGTAATGAATATGAACCGCGTTTCGCCGTGAGCCATCGCCAGTAACCGAGTCTAACGCGGGCCCCGACAGAACCGTCCTCGCTCATCCCCTGCTGCCCGCAAGGTGCGGCCTGAGCGAGTCCCGTCCCCTCAGGCGGCCCGCAGAAGCTCGCGGGCGTGCTCGCTCGCCGCGCTGTCCTCGGTGCCAGCGCCGAGCATGCGAACTAGCTCGCCCACGACCTGATCACCGTCGAGGGTGGTCACGGTGGTCCGCGCCGGCTCCACGCGCGTGTCCTTGACGATCGTGAAATGGCGTTGGGCCAGGGCGGCCACCTGCGGCAGGTGGGTGATGCACAGGATCTGGCGACCCTGCGCCAGCCCCCGCAGGTGCTCCCCGACCGCCCGGGCGGTATGACCGCCGATCCCGGCGTCGATCTCGTCAAAGACCAGCAGGGCGCCACCGGTCGCTTCCGCGGCCGGCTCGCCGTGCGCGACGCTCATCAGCGCCAGCATGACCCGCGAGAGCTCACCGCCCGAGGCGACCTCACGCAGGGGCGCCGGTGGACTCCCCGGGTTGGCCGCGATCCGCATCTCGATCGCCTCCGCCCCGCGGGGCCCGCAGCCACCCGGCCGCGAGGAAAGCTCGATCTCAAACCGGGCGTCGGCCATGGCCAGCTCGGCGAGGCGCTCGCGCACCGCCAGCGCCAGCACCGGGGCGGCCTTGCGGCGCTGGGCGCCCACCCGGGAGGCCAGCCGATCCAGCTCCGAGCGAGCACCGGCCAGCTCCTGTTCGGCACGCTCGAGCGCCTCGTCGGCGTGCTCGAGCTCGTCGCGACGAGCCCGGCAGTGCTCGGCGTGAGCGAGCACGGCGGCGATGTCGCCCCCGTGCTTGCGTTGCAACCGGGCCAGCACCGCCAGCCGCTCCTCCACCACCTCGACTCGCTGCGCGGAGGCGCCCTCCTCGGCAAGCTCATCCAGGTAACCCCGCAGCTCTCCGGCGAGGTCATCGGCTTCGTAGCGCAGCGCGCTCAGACGCTGCGCCACGGCGGCCAGCCGAGGATCGATCTCCCCCGCCCGCTCCAGCGCCTGACCGGCGACGGCGAGTAGTTCGGTCACGCCGGTACCGCTCTCGGGGGCAAGTGCCTCCGCGCCGCCGGCGGCGGCCGCTTGTAGCGTTTCGAGATGGCGCAGGCGATCGCGCTCGGCGGTCAGCGCTGCCTCTTCCTCAACGCTGGGGGCCGCGGCCTCGATCTCCTCGAGTTCGAACAAGACCAGGTCTAGCTCACGTTCGCGCGTCCCACCCAGCTCGCGCAGCTCGGCGCTCCGTGACTCAAGCTCGCGCACCGAGTCATAAGCCGCGCGGAGCTTCTCGCGCAGTTTGCGCTGGGGTTCACCGCAGTAGGCGTCCAGGACATCGAGCTGGGCGGTCTGGAGCATGAGCTTGCGATGCTCATGCTGGCCGTAGAAGGAAAGCAGCTGGCCGCCGAGCTCCTGCAGGTCGGCGACCGTCGCCGCCCGTCCGCATACGTAGGCGCGCGTGCGGCCGTCAGGCCACACGCGGCGGGCCAGGACCACCTCCTGGGCGCCGGTCGGGATGCACTCGCAGTCCCCCAGGCTCGCGGGCAGCGCGAACACTCCCTCGACATAGGCCTCCGGCGCGCCCGGACGGACGATCCCGTGCCGAGCGCGGCCGCCCAGGAGCAGGTCCAGGGCGTGGGCGAGCAGCGTCTTGCCCGCCCCGGTCTCGCCGGTCAGCATGTTCAGGCCCGGGGCGAGCCGCAGCTCGGCCCGCTCCATCAACAGCAGGTTCTCCACCCGCAACTCATGCAGCATGGGTCACGGTCTACCAGCCGGCGCCGACGGATCGGGCTTGCCAAAGGGAGCTCAGCGCGGCGTGGCAACGCTGAGGGCGCTCAGAGGGGCGTGGCGAGGCGACCGAACTTCTGGCGCAAGCGCTGGTAGAAGCTGGTTCCCGGAATCTGGGCCAGCGCCGCGAGCCCGTTGACGAAGCGCGCCTCGAGTCGTTCGCCGGCTTCGAGCAGGCAGATCGGCCGCCCGTCGACGCTGACATCAACCGCCTCCTCCTGCGAGCGGTTGTGAACCGCAAGCTCATCATGCGGCGCCACCACGAGGGTCCGCGCCGTGAGCGAGTGCGGCGCGATAAACGACACCACGAAGCCGTGCACCCCCCACGCCATCACCGGGCCGCCGTTGGCGAGGTTGTAGCCGGTCGATCCCGCCGGCGTGGCCACGACGAGCCCATCGCAACGAACCCGGCCCACCTCGTCGCCACTGACCGCGTATTCGAGGTCAGCCACGCGCTTGCCGGGCTGGCGGTGGATCGACACGTCATTGATGGCCAGCCACGACCCTCCGGTCCCGGAGAGCTCGAGCGCTGGCAACGAGAGGACCTCGAAATCGCCGCTCAGGGCCCGTGCGCAGCCCTCGAGCGCGTCCTCGCGGTCGACCGTGGCCAAAAACCCCATCTCGCCGAAGTTGATCCCGAACACCGGCACACCGCTGCGGGCGAAGGAGCGCAGGGCGCTGAGAATCGTACCGTCGCCGCCGAGCGCGAAGCACAGGTCGACGGCCGAATCCGCGCCGGGGTTGAGGCTCAGCGACGCCCCGGGCTCAAGCTCGTGCTTGAGGGTCTCCTCGGCGGCGAAGCGCAGCTCGACGCCGCGCTCACGCGCCAGCCCAATCAGGTCCTGGAGCGCGGCCCGGGTCAGCTCGGGGCGGCGGTGGGTCAGGACAGCAGCCGTCCGCACTCTGGCTCTGCTGCTCACGGCTCCACCTCGCGTGCCGCGGCGCCCAAGTCGGCGATGGTGCCGCGCAGGCCTTCGGCGAGCCAGACGAAGCTCTCGAGGTTGCCCTTGGGCCCGGGCAGGCCCGAGCTGGCGTAGCCGAGCACCGATGCGCCGAGCCCGACCGCAGCCTCGCCGGCGTCGATCAGGGCCTGGCGGCGCAGCCTCGGATCTCGGACCACGCCTCCCTTTCCGACTTTGGAGCGCCCAACCTCGAACTGGGGCTTGACCAGCGCCAGACAGTCATAGCGCTCAGCCGCGCAGCTCAGCACGGCATCGAGGACCTTGACCACCGAGATGAAGGAGACGTCGATCACGATCAGGTCAGGCCGGTAGGGCAGCTCACCGGCTTGCAGCGCGCGGGCATTGCGGCGTTCGATCACGGTCACGCGGGAGTCCGAGCGCAGCCCCCACTCGAGCTGGCCGTAGGCGACGTCGAGCGCGACCACGTGGTCAGCGCCACGCGAGAGCAGGCAATCGGTGAACCCGCCCGTCGAGGCGCCGACGTCCAGACAGTGGCGGCCGCCGACGTCGATCCCGAACGCGTCCAGCGCGTTGGCGAGCTTGACCCCGCCCCGCGAGACGAAGGCTGGTGCCTGACGGAGCTCGAGCTCGACATCTTCGGCGACCATCTGCCCGGGCTTCTCGGCCCGGCGTCGCTCGGGCAGCAGCATCACCTCACCGGCCAGCACCGAAGCGGCCGCGCGCGAGCGCGATGGGAAGACCCCGCGGTCAGAGAGCAGCGAATCGAGGCGGACACGGCGCATCGCAGTTGCGAACGGTACGTGATCGCTCTCACAGTCAGCCGCCGCGGGTCGCGCCAGCATATCTGGGTATGCGAACGTACCAACGCTTCACCCTCCCCGCTCACGGCGCGATCGAGTTCCTCGCCGGGTTGACGATGATCATCTTTCCCCTCGCCCTGTCCTTCGGACCGGCGGCGCTCCTGGTCTGCGTCGCGCTGGGCGCGGTCCTGGCCGGCACGTCGCTCGGCCTAACGGCTCAGCGCCAGAGTTCGGGGCGCTCTCACCGAGGCTTTGACAATGCCTTCGCGCTCGTCACGGCGCTGGCTGCCCTCGCCTTGGCATTGTCGGGTCAGTCGGCGGCCGTGATCCTGCTCGCCGGGGTTGTACTCGTACAGACCACGCTCGGGCTCACCACGCGCTACGTCGCTCCCGAGTAGGCGCGCCTTCCTGGCTTACAGCCGGGCCAACGCGGTCAACCTGCAAACCGTGCAAATCCCGGGCCCGCCAGCCAAGTTTTTCCTGTCGCGCAGGGTCAGCCTCAACCACGTGAAAATCTTGCCGGCCGCCGCCAGGATTTTCACAAAATGCATGCTCGTGGCGCCCGGACGCGAGCATCACCGCTCACGCTTCCGACCCCGGGCTGGAGTCCGCGACACCTGGTATGGGGCTCCGCGATACCTGATATGGGAGTCCGCGATACCTGATATGGGACTCCGCGATACTGCACTTGGGATGGGGTCCGCGATACCTGGGATGGAGTCCGCGAGGTGACGCTGCCGCGAAACCCGCCGTTTCACCCTTCGAGGTCAAGCACTGGACCGAAGCTGCGACAACCAGGGCGATCGCCAGCCGGCCGGCCCGGCTCCGGCGCCCGCCGTAGGCAAGCAAACGCGCGGCTACTCGCGGATGGCAACCCCGCTTGGGGCGGCGATAGCCGCCTCGATGCGCTCGGCGATCCGGGCACCGGTGAAGCCGACCTCCTCGTGCAGGAGCTTGGGCGCGCCGTGGGTGACGTAGTCGTCGGGGAGTCCCACCCGCAGGATACGGAGCCCACCCGCCCCGCCCGCCCCGACGCCCGAGTCAGACAGCGTCTCCCAGACGGCGGAGCCAAAGCCGCCGGCCAGAACGCCCTCTTCGACGGTGACCAGCAGCTCGTGTTCAGCCGCCAGTTGGGCCGCGAGCCCGGCGTCGATCGGCTTGGCGAAGCGGGCATCGGCGACGGTGACTGCGATCCCGTGCGCGGCGAGGATCTCGGCCGCCTCCAGCGCCTTGACGACGCCGGTTCCGTAGGCGAGCAGGGCCACCCGGCTTCCGCCTCCGTTGCCCGCCGACGGGCCGGCCTCGCGCAGGATCTCGCCGGTGCCGATCTCGAGGGCTACGGGGCGGGCGGGCAGCGGCACACCGAGACCCTCGCCGCGCGGGTAGCGCAGCGCCACGGGGCCGCCGTCGTAGACCAGGGCGGTGTGAAGCATGTGCACGAGCATCGCCTCGTCGCGCGGGGCCATGAGCACGATGTTCGGCAGGCAGCGCAGGTAGGCGATGTCGAACACGCCGTGGTGGGTGGGCCCGTCGTCGCCGACCAGCCCCGCCCGGTCCATCGCGAACACGACGTTGAGCTTCTGCAGGCAGACGTCGTGCACAATCTGGTCATAGGCGCGCTGGAGGAAGGTCGAGTAGATCGCCGCCACCGGCTTGCACCCTTGCAGAGCCAAACCTGAGGCGAACAGAATCGCCTGCTGCTCGGCAATCCCGACGTCGTAGTAGCGGTCGGGCAGCTCGGCCTGGAGGATGTTCAAGCCGGTCCCAGAATTCATCGCCGCCGTGATCCCGATCACTCGATCGTCGCGGCGGGCCTCGGCCACCAGGGCCTCGCCGAACACCTTGGTGTAGGCGGGTGGGGACGCCTTGCGGGGGGGCTGGCCGGTGCGCTGCGGGGCCAGCGTGGCCGGGGCCGGGGCGCCGTTGGCGATCGACTTAGGCTTGGCAGCGTGCCACTTCTCCATGCCCTCCAGGCCACCCTCCTCGGCGGGAGCAAAGCCCTTGCCCTTGACGGTCGCGCAGTGCACGACGACGGGCCGCTCGGCGGCCAGCGCCTCGCGCAGCGCCCGTCGCAGGGCGCGCACGTCGTGGCCATCGATCACACCCATGTAGGCGAAGTCGAGCTCCTCCCACCACAGGCCGGGAGCCCAGAAGGCCTTGATCGACTCCTTGAAGTGCGGGCCAAAGCGCTCAAAGGCGGCGCCGATCCCGGCCGGCAGCTTGGCCAGCCCACCTTCGACGCCCTCGCGGGCGTGCCAGAGCTTGGGGTTCATCCGCACGCGATTGAAGTAACGCGATAGGGCCCCGACGTTGGGGGCGATCGACATGCCGTTGTCGTTGAGCACGACCACTATCGGCGTCCCCTCTCCGCCGGCCTGGTGCACGGCCTCGAAGGCGACCCCTCCGGTCAGCGCGCCGTCGCCGGCAACCGCGACCACGTGGCCGTCCGGCCCATGCCCGCGACGCATGGCCTCCTTGATCCCAACCGCGTAGCCGATCGAGGTCGAGGCGTGGCCCGCGCCCATGATGTCGTGCTCAGACTCGGTGCGCGTACAAAACGGCGCCAAGCCCCCGTACTGGCGGATGGTCGAGAGTCGATCACGCCGCCCGGTGAGGATCTTGTGCGGGTAGGCCTGATGACCGACGTCCCACAGCACCTTGTCGCGCGGAGAGTCCAGCAGCGAGTGCAGGGCGACGGCAATTTCGCACGAGCCCAGGTTGGCCCCGAAGTGCCCCCCGATTTCGCCCACCGTGTCGATGATGTGCTCGCGCACCTCCTGCGCGACCTGCTGCAGCTGCTCGTCGGTCAGGCCGTGCAGGTCGCGGGGGCGTTCGATGCTGGGCAAGATAGGTGTCATCAATAGCTCCGATTGGCGATGAAGTCCGTGATCTGCTCGAGCTCGACGGGATCGAGCGGTGCCGCGGCGCGCAAGCGGGCGCGCGCACGGTCGTGCGACTCATCAGCCAGCTTGCGAGCCCCATCGAGTCCGAATTCGGTCACGTAGGTGCGCTTACCGAGCCGTTCGTCGCTCCCTTGCTGCTTGCCGAGGGTCGCTTCGGATCCGATCACGTCGAGGATGTCGTCGACGATCTGGAAGAGGACGCCCAGCTCGCTCGCAAATGCGCGGTACTTGTCAATTGTCGCAGGTTGACGGTCACCGGCGATGAGCAGTACGCATTCGATGCTCGCCCCGATCAGGCGCCCGGTCTTCAGCTCGTGCAGGTGACGCAGCCCCTCGAGCCCGGCGGCGATCGTCTCGGCGACATCCATGAACTGGCCGCCGACCATGCCCTTGACGCCGGTCGCGGCGGCCAGTTCGCCCGCCGCCGCCAGGAGGTCGCGGGGCTCGGCGACCTGCTCGCTCAGGAGCAGGCGGAAGGCCTCGGCGAAGAGACCGTCGCCAGCCAGGATCGCCACGTCCTCGCCGAACGCCTTGTGGCAGGTGAGACGGCCACGACGGAGGTCATCGTCGTCCATTGCCGGAAGGTCGTCGTGAATCAGCGAGTAGGTGTGGATCAGCTCGATCGCGGCCCCGAGCGGCAGCATCGAGGCTCGGGGCAGGCCCAGCGAGCCGGCAGTGGCGAGCGCGAGCACGGGCCGAATCCGCTTGCCGCCGGCCAGCAGCGAGTAGCGCATCGCCTCCTCTAATCCGGAGGTGGCGAACTCGTCCGAGAAGCGCAGCGTCTCCAGGTAGCGCTCGACCTCAGAGCGCAGATGCTCAGGGTAGGCAGGGCTAATCGTCGAACTGGGCGCAGCCACGGGGCCCGCTAGGCGGCAGGGAGCGGGAGCTGGCCCGGGAGATCGGGCAGTGGCTCGAGGGCAGCGCGGCCGCGCTGATCGACCTGCGAGCTGGCCTCTGAGGCCAGACGCGCGCACTCCTCGATCAGGGCGAGGGTGGCCTCCGGCTCGAGGTCTCCAGCCCGCAATAGCTCCGCCGTCCGGTGCAGCTGTGCGCTCAGCTCGTTCAGGGGCCCGAACTCGCTCTCAGGATCACTCACCCTCGGAAGGTTATCGCCCGGTCAGCGCTGGCCGTCGAGGGCCTCGTTGACGAGCCGGTCGGCGTCGGCGTTCTGGACCCTTGGAACGCTGCGGATCCGCCAGCTGTCAAAGCCGCTCAGCGCCGCCATCGCCTGCTCGTGGAGCGGCTTCATCGCCGGGTGCTTGACCTTGTAAGCGCCGGTCAGCTGCTTGGCGATCAGCTCGGAGTCGTTGACCAGCTCGACATCCCGCGCGCCGAGCGCGCCGGCGCACTCGATCCCTCGTAGCAGCGCCTTGTACTCGGCGACGTTATTGGTGGCCACTCCGATCTGCTCGCCAACCTCCTCGAGCACGCCGCCGTCGCTGTCCGAGACCACCACTCCGATCGCCGCCGGACCAGGGTTGCCGCGCGCGCCGCCGTCGACGTGGACGATCACCCGCATGGCGACCGTCCCTCGCTATCGGTCAATCGGTGGCGAGCTCAGGGAGCTCGCCGGGAATGCGCGGGCGACGGCGATCGCGGACTTCGCGCTGGCCGCCCCCGGAGGTACTCCCGTCACGCCGCGAGGCCCGGCGACGGTCGACGATCACCGTGACGTTGGGGTCTTCGGCGTAGTAGTCGGTCAGCTTGCCGAGCAAGTCAGGGGCCATCGGTTCTGGTATGACGCAGTAGATCACCGGCCGGATGCTAGTCAACGGAGGTGACTGGTGGCCATCGTACGTCCGTCTAGGGTGTCCACCGCGCCACGAGGACTTGAATTCTGTCCAACGGTGACGCTTGACTAGAGGGTGAGCGTGCCGCGCTGGCCGGCCGTAACGTTGCCACACCGCTCCCCCGGGGCGAGCTCGTCGAGCTCATAGCCCTGGCCCGAGACGCGTACCGATGGCACCTCGTCTGAAAGATCCACCTCGTAGCGGTACCAGCACAGCTCCCAGGCCAGAATCAGGTGCACGGCGCTGGGCTGCTCGGTAGGCAGCACCGACGCTTCGGGAATCCCAAGGGAGCGGGCGATCCCCGCCACGGTCTTGGGGTGCTCGGAGGCGTTGAAGAGCTCCACCGCCGAGGAGATCTTGTGCTCGACGCTGGTCGGTACGGCCCGCACGTGGCGAGGCTCGCGTACGCCCTGGGGCTCGCGCGGCGGCGACGGGGGTCGGGCCGGGCGTGACGGGGCCTCCGCGCGGGCCGGGGTGATGAACGCCGCGGGCGGCAGCTCGTCAAAGCTTGGCGGGTCGTCGCCGAACCTCGGCCGCTCCGCGGGGCCGGCCCGCCCCGGCACGTCGCGGCGGGACCGCAGCCGCCCCAGGAGCGTGCGACGCCGGTCGACCCGTGCGCTGGACTCGTCATAGTCCGGGAGCGTCCCCTCCCGGACCCAGCCGCCGTGCAGCGCCCGCGAGGTGCACAGCTCGCAGACCGAATGGCGGTCACCACCATGGAGGTACACGTGCGAGCGCTCGCCGCGCAGCAGCGTCCTCCCGCACACGTCGCAGGACGACTGTGCGATCGACGTGCTGATTGCCCTCGTATTCACGGCCTTGCAGCGTACTACGCCTTGACCGCTTCGCGCTCGGCGCGGGCCTCGTCGACCACTTTGGAGGCCAGGTGGCCGGGCACTTCCTCGTAGCGCAGGAACTCCATCGTGAATTCTCCCTGGCCGCCGGTGATCGACCTGAGATCCGGCGCGTAGGAGAGCATCTCGGCCATCGGCACCTCGGCCTTGATGTCAGTCATCCCCGACCCCGCCGGCTCCATCCCCAACGGCCGGCCGCGCCGGGAATTGAGGTCTCCGATGACGTCGCCGACCGTGTCCTCGGGCGCGTTGACGGTGACGGTCATGATCGGCTCCAGCAGCACCGGGGAAGCCTGCTCGAGAGCCTCTCTCATGGCGTGCGCGCCGGCAACTTTGAACGCCATCTCGGATGAATCGACGGTGTGATAGGAGCCGTCGAAGAGGTGCACGCGAACGTCCTTGACCGGGTAGCCGGCGATCACGCCCTCCTGCATCGCTTCTTGCACACCCTTCTGCACGGCGGGAATGAAACCGGTCGGGATCACCCCGCCTTTGATCTCGTTGAGGAACTCAAAGCCGCTGGGGTGGGTGGGATCATTTAGCGGTTCGACCAAGATGTGGCAGTCGCCGAACTGGCCGCGCCCGCCGGTTTGTTTCTTATGGCGCCCGTGCGCCTTGGCTGAGCCGCGGATCGTCTCCTGGTAGGGCACCCGCGGGGGCTTCAGCGTTACCTCCGCCCCGAAACGATCCTTGAGGCGCTCGACGATCACCTCCACGTGAACCTGCGAGAGCCCAGCGACGATCTGCTCGCCGGTCTGCGCGTCGCGGTGAAGGTCGATCGTCGGGTCCTCCTCCTGGAGGCGACGCAGGGACGTGAAGACCTTATCCTCGTCGCCCTTGGCCTTTGGCTCGATCGCAAACGCCATGACCGGCGCGGGGAGCTTGATACTCGGCATTTCGATCGCCTCGTCGCGGGCGGCCAGCCAGTCGCCGGCCTTGGTTTCCTTGAGCTTGGCCACGGCGCCGATGTCGCCGGGGCCGAACTCCTCGGCGTGCGGGTGGGGGGGTCCGAATTCTTGCCCTCGAAGGTGACCAGCTGCCCGATCCGCTCCTTGTTGTGCGTGCGGGTGTTCAGCACCTGGGAGTCAGGCTTCATCACTCCCTGGTAGACGCGGAACAGGTTGATACGCCCGGCGAATGGGTCGGCGCGGGTCTTGAACACGTAGGCGAACAGCTCGCGGTCCTCACGCGCCTCGAGCGTCACCTCGCCAACCTCGAGACCCCCGTGCTTGACCGGGGACGGAAGATCCTCGACGATCGCGTCGAGCAGGCGGTTGGTCCCCAGGTTGCGGGTGACGACCCCGCAGGTGACCGGGAATAAGGCCCCATGGTTGGTGCCTTCCTTGAGGGCGGCGACGATCTCCTGGTGCGATATCTCCTCGCCCTCCAGGTAGCGCTCCATGAGCGCGTCGGACGTCTCTGAGACCTCGTCCATGAGCTTCTCGCGATACTCCTCAGCCTGAGCCTGGAGCTCGGGCGGGATCGGGATCTCCTCGCAGTTTTCGCGGCTCGCATCGCGGTAGCGGTAGCCCTTCATGTCGACGAGGTCGATCACGCCCGAGATCTCGTGCTCGGACCCGATCGGGATCTCGGTGGCGACCACGTGCTGGCCGAAGGCTGACTTGAGCGATTCCAGCGTGCGGAAGAAGTCGGCCCGCTCGCGGTCGAGCATGTTGACGAACACCAGGCGGGCCAGGTCGAGATGGGCGGCTCGCTGCCACAGTCGGGTGGTGTGAACCTCCACGCCCATCACCGCGTTGATCACGAACACGGCAGACTCGCTCACGCGCAGGGCGCCCAGCGCGTCGGCGATGAAGCTCGGATCCCCCGGCGTGTCGAGCAGATTGACCTTGCGCTGCTGCCACTCGAACGAGCTCAACGCAGCCGAGATCGACATCTGGCGCGCCTTCTCGTCGGGGTCGGTGTCTGACACCGTCGTGCCCTCGATGACCGAACCGAGCCGGTTGGTCACGCCGGCGCTGAACAGCAGCGCTTCGTGCAACGAGGTCTTGCCGCTGCCGCGATGGCCGACAAGCGCCACATTGCGGATTCGATCCGCGGCCTTGTGCATGGCTGGTCTCCTTCCTCTCGCCTACCGAAAGGAGAACCTTATAGGTGTTTCTACTCCAGTTCCCCGGCCAGCTTGGAGCGCAGCCGCAGCACCGCTTTGGTGTGCAGCTGGGAAACTCGGGACTCGGTCACTCCTAGGACCTCGCCAATTTCCCTCAGGGTGAGGTTTTCGTAGTAGTACAGCGCCACGACCAATTTCTCCCGCTCGGGCAAGGCCGCGATCGCGTCGGCGATCCGATCACGTAGTTCAGACTCGTCGACTAAGACCTGGGGATCCGGCGCTCCGCGGTCGGGCAGGGTGTCTAGCAATGAGACCGAGTCGCCACTGGAATCCGAGACGTTCCAGAGTTCATCTAGCGCGACGATGGTCGAGTTGGAGATCTGGACCAGTGCCTCCTGGAAGTCGTCGACCGAGATCTCGAGCTCGGTAGCCATCTCATCGTCGGTGGGTGCCCGCTGCAGCCTTGCCTCGAGCTTCATGTTGGTGCGTTCGAACGCCCGAGCCCGGGCGCGGACCGAGCGCGGGACCCAGTCCAGGGTGCGCAGCTCGTCGATGATCGCGCCGCGAATCCGGGTGATGGCGTAGGTCTCGAATTTGATTTCCCTTGACAGGTCGAAACGCTCGATGGCGCTGATCAAGCCGCCCAGCCCGTAGGAGATGAGATCGGCCTCCTCCACGTGGGCGGGCAGCCCCGAGCCCATCCGCCCGGCGACGTATTTGACCAGAGGTGAGTAGGCGACCACGAGGCGCTCGCGAGCACGTTCGTCCGCGGAGGCCTTGTAACGCCTCCAAAGGTCGTGAAGCTCGATCGCCTTAACGTTTGTTTCCAGAATTACCCCTAGCAGCGCTTAGGCCCGCGGATGAGAGCGTTCATAGGCAGAGCGAAGCCGTCCCGACTCTACCCGAGTGTAGACCTGGGTAGTCGAAATGCTCGCGTGTCCGAGCAACTCCTGAATCGCCCGCAGATCCGCACCGCCTTCCAAAAGGTGGGTGGCGAAGGAGTGACGGAGGGCGTGCGGGTGGGTCCCCGATAGAGCCGGCACTTGCCCAGACGCCAGCCGCGACCAGGTGCGCAGGCGCCGCCGGACATCGGAGGTCGAGAGCCGGCGTCCCGACTTGGACAGAAACAGCGCCTGCGTATCAACGGTGCTGAGGCTCGGACGGCCGGTGACGATGTAGCGCTCGAGCGCCTTGAGCGAGTGCTCGCCCGCGGGGACGATGCGGGTCTTTTGACCCTTGCCCTCTACGCGCACCGACTCGCCGTCAAAGTCGATCGCCTCCAGGTCAAGGGAGACCAGCTCCTCAGCGCGCAGGCCCGAGGCGTAAGCGAGTTCGAACATGGCCCGGTCGCGGAGCTCCAGGGGGTTCGAAGCGGGAATTCGCTCCATCAGCGAGGCGACCTCGGAGGACTTCAGGACCCGGGGCAGGCGCGAGGCGCGCTTGGGAGAATGCAACAGCTCGGCGGGATTTTCATGACGCGCCCCGACCTCGATCTGAGTCCGGAACAGGCCGCGCAGGGCGGCGAGCTTGCGGGCCACGGTGGAGGGGGCCTGGCCGCGCTCGGACAGGGAGGCGACATACCGGCGCAGGGCGCGGACGTCGATCGCCTCAGGGGGCAGCCCGGCCGCCGTCGCCCAACGAGCAAACTGGCGGGTGTCGATCGCGTACGCAATCCCTGTCTTGCTTGCCACGGCGCGGCGACGCAGGTCGTCGCGGTAGGCGTCAAGAGCCGCCTGCCAAACGGGGGCAATGGTCTCTTGATCCGGACTGGCTGGCGCAGTGTCGAGCATGTGCGTCACAGGGTTTCGCCGTCGCGGCGGGGGCCCCTCTTTGACCGAGCCTGTCGCGCAGCGCCTGACGGTGCTCGCGCGGACATCCGTGCCGCGGGCGATCATCGCTACTCGACGTGGACGAGGGTCCCGATCGGGGTGTAGGGATAGATCTGGCCAGCCACGTTGAACGGCATCTCAACGCAGCCCAGGCTCTGCGGCGACCCATAAGAGGCACGAGTGAAGCCGTGCAGCGCGTCGCCGCCATTGAAGTAGCTCACATAGGGGATCCCGGGATCGCTGTAGTGGCTTCCGTCCGGGTTGGTCCCGCTCATCGTCGTCGACGGCAAGTGCTCGAAGACCGGATAGGTGCCGGTCGCGGTCGGTGCCGAGGGAATCCCGGTGTTGACCGGCGTGGAGGCGATCACGTCATGACCGTTGTGCCAAAGGGTGAGCCGCTGGGACGCGACGCTGACCGAGACGAACGTGTACCCGAAGCTCGAGCGGTGGCCGGCCAGGACAGCCGTGATCAACGACTTCCAGACCACCGGCCCGGCCGCGCCGTCGGCGGGTAGCCCGTGGTCGTTTTCGAACGCCATGAGCGCGCCGCGGGTTACCTCGCCCGAAGCGCCGGGGGACCAGAAGCCCTTCAGGGCGGAAGGCGTATCACTCCAACGCCAGGAGAACTTCCCAGGCGGCGGAGCGACCGCAGCCGAAAGCTGATCCGCGGTGGTCAATCCGACCCCGGCCCCGCTGTACTTGAACTTCAGCGGCAGGTAGCCGAGTAAGGCGAGAATCTGCTGGGCGCGCAGCGTCGATCCGCCGGGCACGCTCCAGTTGCCGCCCGAGGCGCTGGCGCTCTGCAGCCCTCCGAACAGGTGGACACCACTGGGTAGCGCGACCCCGACCTTCGCGCCCAGGCCATAGCCGTAGCCGGTTGGGGTAAAGGTGATCGTGTGGCTGTTGACCTCACGCCAGGCGCCGGTGGTTGCGGGTGAAACCGGCGGCATATGGCTGCCCAGCGCCGTGGCGACGGGCTTGGAAAAGGTGAGCGTGATCGGCGTTCCAGGCTTGATCGTGCTTCCCGGCGCGGGGCTGGCCACCGCGGTTGCCGCGCCGCCCGCCGGGAACCAACTCACCATCGCCGGATGAGAGCTCTCCCAGGTCCGCGGCGCCGCGGCGACGAAGGCGGTGCCCGCCGGGCCGCTGTGCGGGAGGGTTACGGTGCTGGTAGGGCTGCTCAGAATACGGCGCGTAAGGCGGCCGGCGGGGCCGGTGGCGATCACGGCTACCGGCGTCTTGAAGCGCAACCGCAGGGGAGCGTGGCCCCGAACCGTGAGGTAATGGGTGACCAAGCTGGCGACCGGCGCCTGGAGACTCGTGTGCAGCGTCTCGGTGCTGCCAGTGAGCCACGAGATCCAGCCCGGGCGCTTGACGACGACGTCGAGCGTCAGCCGCTCGCCGGCCGGGACGAGCTTGTTCGGCCAGATCTGATTGCCGCGCATGGAGATGGGCACTCGCCGGCTGTGGGGTCCGGTGACCGCGGTCACGGCCTGTACGGTGCCACCGCCGGCCGGCATCCCGACCCGCGCCAGCGCGGTGCCGTCGGGGGTCAGGGTGGCATGAGATGAGCTGACCACCAGCGCCCCCGCCCCGACGGCGATAAGAAGCGCCAGCACCGCGACGCCAAGGATGTAGCGGCCACGCGGAGCCCGGCCCCGGAAGCCAGATCTGACTCCCGTGCCCGCCTCCCCTACTCGGCCGCCCCCCGGCGTGCGCAAGTACGAAACGTTCGCCACCAATCAGATCCTACTGACCGTGCCCGCCCGTTCAAGCTGGCAGCAGTGCTGAGCGGGGTTTTGCAAGATGCATCTCACGCTTCGCGCCTGCTGAGCGCAATTGCGCAAGCTCACGGCGACGAGGCTGCAAGCCCAGAACGAGCGAGGCTGAAGCTCAGCACGGCGAGGCGACAGATGAGGCCATCTCCTGCCGCCATGGGCAGACAAGGCGGGGCGGCTCCGCGCTGGGGACGCGCGGAGCCGGCCCGGCCGGCGGTTCGGGCCTTAGCTGAGGGTGCCCTTGTACTTGAACGTGATCAGGTTCTTAGACAGGTCCGATGTGCCCGTGAAGGTGCCGGCGAAGTGGCGGCCCTTGAGGCTGCCGGCGCCCTTGGTCAGATTGAGCTTGCCGTTGGTGATCGTCTGCGTGTTGCCGCTCACGGCCACGGTCGCACTTGCGGTCCCGGTCAGCGAGCCCGTGGTCGTGAACAGGACGACCTTGGGGACCTTCACCTTGACCGTGCCGTTGCTGGGCACGATCTTGAGCTGGTAGGTAACCGCGCCCTCGCCGAGAACCTTGTCGTAGTTGTTGCCGGCCGCGATCTCCAGGCCATTCTTGGTGTGCGTGATCGAGGCGTAGCTGGTGCCGCTGTCCTTCTGGGTGGCACCAGAACCACCCTTGGTCGCGCCCGCCGGCGCCGCGACGAGCGCGGTGGCGAACAGGGTGGTCGCCATGGCCGCAGCCAGACGTGAGTTCGTCGACATCTTTCTTCTCCTCTTTGGATGAGCGGGTCGTGCGTCGTGCCCCGGATTTGGACGCGAAAACGTCGCGCACAGCTGAGGAAACACGCTTGGCAGGACATTGGTTTCGCCCGGCCGGATGTTCAGCGGGTTACGGCCCCCTCAGCGGCGCTGGAGACCAGGCGCGCGTACTTGTCCAGGGCGACCCCGGGATAGGGACGCTCGGGCGCCTGGTAGGTGCCGGCGCGCTCGGCAAGCTCGTCGTCGGAAAGGTCAACGTCGAGGCGGCGGGCGTCGACGTCGAGGGTGATCCGGTCACCGTCCCGGACCAATCCGATCGGACCGCCGCGGATCGACTCGGGAGCCACGTGGCCGGCCATAAGCCCCCGGGTGGCCCCGGAGAAGCGCCCGTCGGTAATCAGCGCGACCTCCTCGCCGAGCCCCTCGCCGACCAATGCCGCCGTGACGGCGAGCATCTCGCGCATGCCGGGTCCGCCGGCCGGGCCCTCGTTGCGGATCACGATCACGTCCCCGGGCTCGATCGTGCCCTGCGTGACGGCCCGCATGGCATCCTCCTCGCCCTCGAACACCCGGGCCGGGCCGCTCTGCGAGCGCCGCTCGTAGCCGGCCAGCTTGACCACGCAGCCGTCGGGGGCGAGGTTGCCGTGCAGGATGGCCAGGCCGCCGGTGGCCTTGATCGGGTCAGACAGGGGCCGTACGACCTTCTGACCCTCGCTCTCCTGGGCGTTGGCGGCGACCTCACCGATCGTCTTTCCCGTCACCGTGAGGGCCTCCTCGTGGAGGAGGCCGGCCTCCTGGAGGCGCGCCATGACCAGCGGCACGCCGCCGGCTTGGTAAAGGTCGGGGGCAACGTACTGGCCGCCCGGCTTGAGATCACAGAGCAGCGGGGTGCGCTCGCTGATCTCGTCGAAGTCATCGATCGAGAGCGCGATGCCCATCTCCTTAGCGATCGCCAGAAGGTGCAGTACGCCGTTGGTCGAGCCGCCGCTGCACGCGATGGCCGCAATCGCGTTTTCGAGGCTCTGGCGGGTGATGATCTGGCTGGGTCGCAGCCCCAGCTTGAGGACCTCCATGACCAGCGCGCCGGCATCGCGCGCGACCTCGGCCTTGGTCGCCGCCTCGGCCGGAACCATCGAGAAGCCCGACGGCGAGATGCCGAGCACCTCGAAGGCCATCGCCATCGTGTTGGCGGTGAACTGGCCTCCGCAGGCGCCGGCTCCGGGGGAGGCGACGTTCTCCAGTTCGGTCAGCTCATCTTCGGTGATCCGCCCGGCCGAGAAGGCGCCGACGGCCTCGAACACCTCCTGGATCGTAACCCGCTCGCCGTGGTAGAGGCCGGGCATGATCGAGCCTCCGTAGAGCATCACGCTGGGCAGGTCGAGACGGCAGATGGCCATTACGGTGGCGGGGATCGTCTTGTCGCAGCCACTGAGGGCGATCACGGCGTCGAACATGTGGGCGTCGACGACGAGCTCGATCGAGTCGGCGATCAGCTCGCGGCTGACCAGCGACGCCCGCATCCCCGGGGTGCCCATCGTGATCCCATCTGAGATAGCGATCGTGTTGAGCTCCATCGGGGTCCCCCCAGCCGCGCGGATCCCCTCCTTGACCTTGGCGGCCAGCGCGCGCAGATGGAAATTGCACGGCATCGTCTCGATCCATGTGTTGGCTACGGCGATAAGGGGACGCGCGAGGGCTTCGTCGTCATATCCGATCCCCTTCAGGTAGGCACGGGCTGCGGCGCGCTCGGGCCCCTGGGTCAGGGCGCGGCTGCGGTGCTTGAGATCAAACGCGGAGGCGGTGCTCATCGGGGCGCAACTGTATCGAGCCGGACCCGATCGCCTCGGACACGGAGCGGCGCTCGGCCGTGCGTCAGTTGGCGCTGTCGAGCGGGGTCTCGCTGGCGCTGCGTCCTGCCGTCTCACGCATCCAAGCCCGTTCCCACTGCGCCAGACGCCACAGGTCGCGCTTGACCCGCGCCGGGTCGAGTTGGCGGCCCGGCAGGTGCATGTTGGCGGTCGAGATCAGCCGCCGCTCGTCGCCGGTCAAAGCCATCCACTTGGCGAGCACGTCATCGGAGTCGGGCAGGCGGGTGCTGCCGTAGGGCCGGGTCTCGTCCGGAAAGGCGACGCAGTACTCGTTCAGCAGCCGGTGGGTCTGGGCGAAGTAGGCGACGATCGCCCGGTGGGGATAGATGAGGTAGGCGTAGGCGGCGCCGCGCGAGCTACCCGTGTCTGAGGGACCGTCGGACAATGTGCCCCAGACGCGGATAAAGCCCAGGTCGCGGTACATCCCCCACTCCTCGTCGTTCACGCACGACTGAAGCAGCGCTCGCGCGCGCTGCTCGGCGCGGCGCTCGCGGCCAGGGTCATACGGTACGACGGGAGCCATCTGCCGCCGCGCGCGATAGCGCGACCACAGCTCCTCGGCCCGGGGGATCAGCTCCTCAGCGAGCAGCGCGACTGCTACTAGCGCGGTCGCAACGAGCGCCAGCAGCATGTCGGCCTGCCTAGCGGCCGCCGGCCGCCCGCGGGAAAAAGATCACGCGGTCGGCATCCCGCGGGATGTCTTGAAAGGAGCGCACCATCCGGGCTTGGCGCCGTCCGGCCGAGTCATCGAGCGCCACGGCCGCCCACAGACCGGCATCGAGCTGACGCCGAAACTCCTCGACGAGACGCAGTTCGTCCTGCGCAAGCTCGACGTCGCCTTCTGCGATCAGTACCTCTCCATGCCCTGGCTTCAGCCTCAGAAAGCGCACCGACGTGATTATGTCACGCCCAGCACATCGACTGGGCCGGGCCCCGCGCCGACTTCGATGAGCCCTTGGCGCACGGCTTCAGCGGCACGCTGCTTGGCTGTCCGCGCCGCCTGGAGCGGTGAGTCACCCCACGCCAGGCGTGCCGCCAGCACGGAAGAATGAGTACAGCCCGACCCGTGCGCGGCGCCATCGGGATGACGCGGACCGGGGATCTCCTGGAGCTGCTCGCCATCGAAGAAGACGTCGGTGGCCTGGTCTCGGTGACCGCCGGTGATGACGACAACGTCCGGACCGAGGGAGCGGATGGCCCGGGCGAGATGCTGGGCCTCGGTGTCTTCGTGGGCCTCGGCCGACTGGGGCGCCCGGGCCCCGGCGAGCTGGCGTGCCTCGGGCAGGTTCGGGGTGACCACGGTGGCGAGCGGGAGCAGCCGCTCGATCAGCGCGACGCGTGCCTCGGGCTCGAGCAACTTCGCGCCCGACTCCGAGACCATCACCGGATCGAGGACGACCGGTGTCTCGTCTGGGAGCGCTTCGAGTGACGCAGCCACGGCCTCAATCGTGGCCGTGGTCCCGAGCATCCCGATCTTGACGGCGTCGACCCCGATGTCCTGCGCGACCGCAAGGACCTGCGCGCGGATGATCTCGGGCGGGATCGTGTGCACGGCGATCACGCCGACGGTGTTCTGTGCCGTGATCGCCGTCACGGCGGTCATCCCGTGCACACGGCAGGCGGCGAACGCCTTCAGATCGGCCTGGATGCCAGCCCCACCGCCCGAGTCCGAGCCGGCTATCGAGAGCACACAAGGAGGTCTGGTTCGAACTGAAGACACGGCATCGAGGCTATCGACGGAGCCGTGAGCGGACGGACGTGCAGTGGCTGAGGCCCGGGGAGCGGCACCTCGTTACACCACGTCCCGTCTGGCGCCGTGATCACGGTGGCATGACCCCGTAGCGGCCGCCCGCCTCGCGCCGGATCTGGCCTGCGAGCTCGAGCGAAGCCAGCGCTGCCAACCCGGCGTCGGCCTCGAGACCGGCGTGCACGAGTGCTGCGGCCGTCCCGTGGCCCTCGGCGAGAGCGTCGAGCAGGGCGGCAAGCGGCGGCTCGAGAGCGGATTGGACGCCCCGCCGGGCGTGATCGCGCGCCGCCTCGGGCGCCTCGGGTCCGAACAGTGCCTCGAGCACGTCCTCGGGGCCCTCCACGAGCCGGACGCCGGCCCGCAGCAGCCCATGCGGCCCGCGGGTCAAGGGCGACGTCACGCGCCCCGGGACGGCGCCGACCGCGCGTCCCAGCCTGCCCGCGTGGCCGGCGGTGAGCAGCGCTCCGGACTGTGCCCGCGCCTCGACCACCACCGTCATGGCGCTGAGCGCGGCGATGATCCGGTTGCGGGCCGGAAACATCCAGCGACGGACCGGCGTCCCGGGCGGGAGCTCTGAGACGACCGCGGCCTCGGTCGCGAGCCGATGGTGAAGGGCACGGGCCGAAGCTGGATAGGGCAGCTCGGCGCCCCCGGCCAGGACGGCCACCGTGGACGCCCAGCGCGCCGAGGCACCGGTGTTCAGCGCCGCGCCCGCGTCAAGCGCGCCTCGGTGCGCCGCGCCGTCGATCCCGAGTGCCATCCCGCTCACGACGGTCAGCCCGGCCGCAGCCAGCCCCCGTGCCAGAGACCGGGCGACGGCGGCCCCGTACGGAGAGGGTCGGCGGGCACCCACGATGGCCACCGCCGGCTCGGACACCAGGGTGAGAAAGCGATCCCGGCCGCCGAGGACGTGGAGCACCGCGGGCGGCGCGGCGAGCGCGCGCAGAGCCTCGGGATAGGCGGCGTGACAGCGGCACAGCAGTGCGAGCCCGGTGGCGGCGGCGCGGCGCCGGGCCTCCCGCCCCTGGCCGGCGCCAAACCCAGCGTGTTCGCGCGCGATCGTTGCCCGCTGTCCCCCGCCCACGGCGGCGATCAGATCATGATCAGTGAGCGTGAGAAGCTCGTCGACGCGGTCACGCGTCTGGTCCAGGTGCCCAGCCAGGCGGCTGAGCAGCCAGGCGCGGGCCAGGCAGCCGTCGCAGGCCCCACCCGCGCCGCCGTGGCTGTTCGCGCTCATCCGCCCGCCACCGCGCTCATCCGCCCGCCACCGCCTCCCCCACCGTCCGCTGACGGAGGCTGAGCGCAGTCAGGACGTCGGCCCGCGAGACTCGCTCGCGGCCGCCGAGATCAGCGATTGTCCGCGCCACCCGGAGCACGCGATGACGGCCGCGGGCGCTGAGCAGCCCGGCGGCGTAGGCGCGGCTGAGCTCTCGGTCGGCCGCCTCGCTCAACCCGGCCAGCCGCTGGACGGTGCGCGCGTCCATCTCGCCGTTGGCGCTTGCCCCGGTCCCGAGCAGACGGCGGCGCTGGCGTTCGCGGGCCACCGCGACCACCTCGCGGACCCGTGCCGAGCTCGTCGTCGGCGGTCCTCGCAGCGCCTCGGCCTCCGGGCGCTGCACGTCTACGACGAGATCCATGCGATCCAGAAGTGGCCCGCTCAGGCGACGGCGGTGACGTCGCAGCTCGGCGTCCCCACAGGCGCAGCGGTCGCCATCGGTGCCCGCGTACCCGCACGGGCATGGGTTGGTGGCCGCGACCAACATGAAGCGGGTCGGCAAACGCAGCGCCCGCTGGCCCCGGACGATCGTCACGCTCCCGTCCTCCAGGGGCTGGCGCAGGGCGTCGAGGCTCGGCCGCTGGAACTCCGAGAGCTCATCGAGGAAGAGGACGCCGAGATGCGCGAGGGTGGCCTCCCCGGGATGCGGTGGTGAGCCACCGCCGGCCAGTCCGGAGGGCGAGATGGTGTGATGGGGCGCCCGAAAGGGACGGGCGCTCATGAGTCGCTCGGTGTTGTGACCAGCGACGCTGTGGATCCGGGTGACCTCGATCGCTTCGGCCCGCGTCAGCTCAGGGAGAATCGACGGCAGACGCCGGGCGAGCATTGTCTTGCCCGTGCCGGGGGGTCCCTCCATGAGCAGGTTGTGACCACCGGCGGCTGCGATCTGCAGGGCCAGTAGCGGGGCAGCGTGGCCGCGGACGTCGGCCAGGTCAGGACCCGACGCCGCGCCGCTCGGTCCGGCCGCCATGGGCAGGGCGGGCACCGGCGGCGGCTCGGCGCCGGCCAGCACCTCAGCCGCTGCCCGCAGATCGGCGACCGCCACGATCTGGAGTCCCGTGACCAGCGCCGCCTCGCGCCCCCGCTGACGGGGGACGATCAGTCGCGCACAGCCCGCCTTTCGCGCTCCCTCGGCGACGGCGAGGGCTCCAGATGAATCCCGCAGCTCGCCGCCCAGCGAGAGCTCGCCGAACACGGCGTAGTCCTCGAGGTTCTGGCTGCGGACCTGGCCGCTGGCGGCGAGCACGGCGAGGGCCAGCGCGGCATCGAACCCGGGGCCCGCCTTGCGCAGGGACGCGGGGGCGAGATTGGCGGTAATGCGGCTGCCGGGAAACTCGAAGCCGGAGTTGAGAATCGCTGACCGGATCCGATCTCGCGACTCGCGGACCGCCGTGTCCCCAAGTCCGACGATGGTGAAGGCTGGAAGCCCGGAGCGCAGGTCGACCTCGACCCAGACCTGGCGGGGGTGGACCCCGTCGATGGCGAAGGTCCGGACCCGGGCGAGCATCGACCCAAGCTAGGGATGATCGCGTGACCCGTGGGTGACGTTCGTGCCGGCTGGGTGCCAATCACCACCTGGCTTTGACGCACAATTGGCACGCCCAGTGACCCACGCGGCACGCGATCGTCCGTAGCGTCGAGGACATGGGCGACGGTCTTCCCTTCGACTCTGATACTGGCCGCCGTGGGTCGCAAGCGGGATCCGTCCCGGGGTCGCAAGCGGGATCCGTCCCGGGGTCGCAAGCGGGATCCGTCCCGGGGTCGCAAGCGGGATCCGTCCCGGGGTCGCAAGCGGGATCCGTCCCGGGGTCGCAAGCGGGATCCGTCCCGGGGTCCGAAACGACGCCCCGAGACCGGCGTCATAGCCTTGGGGATGTCGGCGAGCGGCTCGCGGCCGAGCATCTCGTTCGCTGTGGCTATCAGATCCTCGAGCGCAACTACCGGACCCGCTGGGGGGAACTGGACCTGATCGCATATGACGGGCAGGCGCTTGTCTTCTGCGAGGTCAAGACGCGCCGATCCGGTGGTCGGAAAGGAAGTCCGTTCGAAGCCCTGGGCCCAGCCAAGCAGGTCCAGGTACGCAAGATTGCGAGCCGCTGGCTGCACGAGCGATGCCAGCGTCCACGCGCGGCCGTGATCCGCTTCGACGCAATCGGCGTCACCTTCGATGGCGCCGATCGCCTGCTCGCGCTCGAGCACCTGGAGGGCGCCTTCTGAGCAAGCGTCGGCGCTGCCACTTCGCAGCCGCGGGTACGTGCTGGAACATCGGTCTCGGATGCAGACCTCACGTCCATCATGTCGAGCGTGGGACGTCACCGGTGGCGGCTGCGCGGCGCCACGATTTAGCGGAGCGCTCCGGGCGCGGCGGTCGGCTCAAGCAGCCGCGGAGTTCGGAGGATGGGCTCGCCGCGGTCAGCCGAGGGCAAGCTGCTGGTAGGCGGTCGACTGAAACGACAGCCGGTGCAGCGGCGAGACCCCGAGGCGCTCGATCGCGTCGCGGTGCTCGGGCGTCGAGTAGCCGACGTGCTGGGCGAACTCCCAGCCCGGGTGGGCGGAGTCGGCGCGGCGCATGTAGCGATCGCGAGTCTCCTTGGCCAGTACCGAGGCCGCGGCAATGGCCGCGCTCTTGGCGTCCCCGCCGATCACCGCGCGCTGGTCGTAGCCCAGACCAGCGACCGGGAAACCGTCACTGAGACAGATGCTCCCCTCGCAGGCGACCGCCTGCAGGGCATCTCGCAGCGCAGCGAGGTTGGTCTTGTGCAGCCCGCGGGCGTCGATTCCGGGGGCGCACCGGGAGATGATCGACACCTTGGTGGCCAGGGCCATGATCACCGGGTAGAGCTGCGCGCGACCCTCGGGCGTCTGTTGCTTTGAGTCGTTCAGGGCACCGAGCGCTCGTGCCTGGCCCGGGCCGAGGCGCTCGAGATCGAAGAGCACGGCGGCTGCCACCAGCGGTCCGGCCAAGCAGCCGCGTCCGGCCTCGTCAGCTCCCGCGACGAACCGCGTGCCGAGCGACCGGTCAAAGTTGAGCAGCCGGCGTCCGGGACGGTTCGCTCGCCGGCGCTGGGCCTTAGAGGGTGCCGACCCGGTCTGGGGGCCAGTAGGTGAAGAAGGCGACCCCGATGATCCAATTCTTGGGGACAGGGCCCCAGAAACGGCTGTCGTCGGACTGACCACGGTTGTCACCCATCATGAAGTAATGGCCGGGCGGAACCGTGATCGTTTTCGGGAAATTGCAGAAACCTCCGGCTGTGCATTGCCGGATGTAGGGGTCGCGCTCGCGTTTGCCGTTGCGGATCGCGTGGCCGCCGACGATCGAAATCCGGTCTCCCGGGCCGGCCACCACGCGCTTGATGAAGGTCTGACCGGATTCCCCGCGGGTTGGCATATCGCAGGGCTGACCGTGCCCTTCGCCCTGAGTGTTGTTGCCGCACACCATGGCGTCGGCGCCGGCCGGCGGATGGAACACGACCACGTCGCCGATGCTCGGATGATTGATCAGGCGATTGGCGAGTACGCGCTGGCCGACGGTCAGCGTCGGCTCCATCGACTGGCTCGGGATCCGGTAGGGCTTGACCACGAAGGCCTGGATGAGCAGCGCGAAACCGACCGCCACGGCAATCGTGACGATCAGCTCGATGAGGGATTTGAAACCTGACTTGCTCTTGCTCTGCATCGGGGGACGTGAGGAACTAGGTGTCTACAAAAGCCCGATCCGGTCGGGCGGCCAATACGTCATGATCGCCTCGCCGATGATCCACGCCTTGGGCACCGGCCCCCAGAACCGGCTGTCCAGAGAGTTGGGGCGATTGTCCCCCATCATGTAGTAATCGCCGTGCGGAATGGTGATCGTGGCCGGGAAGTTGCACTCCGCGGCCCCCAGGCAGCTCGCGGCGTAGCGGTCGGGCTCGCGGACCCCGTTGCGATACACGTGGCCGTCACGGATCGACAGCCGGTCACCCCCCACGCCGACGACTCGCTTGATGTAGGTCTGCGTCGAGGCCTGGTGTCCAACCGTGTCACAGGCGCTGGGCAGCGGCGTGCCAACCTGATTGGCGCCCTGGGTGCGGTTCCGGCAGGTCTCCGCGGCCGGCGGGTGAAAGACCACGATGGCCCCCACTCCGGGTGATGAGAAGTGGGTACCGATCCGGTCCACAAGGACCCGCTGGTTGATATGCAGCGTCGGCAACATCGAGCCGCTGGGAATCTGGTAGGGCTTCACGAGGAAGGCCTGGATCGCCAAGGCGAGCCCCAGGGCGACCGCCACAATCACGATCAGCTCGATGGCCGACCGCGCGAGCGGCTTCTTCGTAGCGGTCACACCCGGTCTTTGCCGGTGCCGGGCTCGGCGTCAGCTGCCGCAGCCTCGGGCTCGGCAGCGGACTCAGCGTCAGCGGCGGGGGCCTCAGGCTCCGCGGAAGTCTCAATCTCAGCGGCGGGGGCCTCAGGCTCCGCGGAAGTCTCAATCTCAGCGGGGGGCGTCTCAGGCCCGGCCACCGCGACCTCCGCTTCGGCCGGTGCAGCCTCGGCCGGGACCTCGGCGACCTCCGCTTCGGGTCCGTACAGGAGCTCGCGCTCGACCGCAACCTCGGGCCCGGTGGACCGGCGCTCGCGCACCCGCGCCCGCTTTCCGATCCGGCCCCGCAGGTAGTACAGCTTGGCGCGACGGACGTCGCCGCGAGCTGCGACTTCAATACGCTCGATCTTCGGTGAGTGCAGCGGGAAGGTGCGCTCGACGCCGACCCCGAAGGACTGCTTGCGAACGGTGAACGTCTCACGCGAACCGTGGCCCTGGCGCTTGATGACAACGCCCTCGAAGACCTGTGTCCGGCGCCGGGTGCCCTCGATGACCTGGAAGTGGACGCGCAGCCGGTCGCCAGCGTCGAACGACGGAATCCGGCGGAGCTGTGAACGCTCCAAGCTTTCGATGACGGTGCTCATAAAGGTCAGTTACAGCGACTCGCGCTCCGCACGTCGGGCGGCTCTTCGAGAACGAGAACCGGGCTGGCCATCGCGCCAACGGCGCGTCCCACGCGTGCGGTCGCCTATGGTAGCGGACCGCCCGAAACGCGAGTTTGCGGGGGTTACGGATCGGGAGCGCCTGGGGCGCCGCGGGCACGGCCCCGGCTCTGCTCCAGACGCCAGCGCGCGATCTCAGCGTGGTGACCCGAGAGCAGGATCTCTGGAACCCTCCAACCGCGGTGTTCGGCGGGCCGGGTGTAGTGGGGATATTCGGGCCCGCCCTCCAGCGCCGCGCTGAACGACTCCTCGCGGGCGGAGTGCTCGTGTCCGAGCGCGCCCGGCAGCTTGCGCAGCACGGCGTCACACAGCACCATGGCCGGAAGCTCCCCGCCGGCCAGCACGTAGCGTCCGATCGAAACCCGGTCGGTGGCGAAGTGCTCGAGCACCCGTTCGTCAAAACCCTCGTAGCGCCCGCACAGCAGAGCGAGCTGCGGCTCGGCGGCGAGCTCGTCGACGAGGGCGTCGTCGAGCAGGCGGCCACTGGGGTCAAGCGCGAGCACGCGAGTCCGCGATCGCAGCGCCACTGGATCCTCGCCGTAGCGAGCCCGCAGCGCGGCTTCGACTACGTCGACGCGCAGGACCATCCCGGCGCCTCCCCCGAACGGGGTGTCATCGACCTGACCGCCGCTGAGCGGGGTGTGCTCGCGGTAGTCCACGAACTCGAGCCGGTGGCCGCGGGCCAGCGCGTTGGTGACGTGACGCTGGCCGGCGAACCAGTGAAAGGCACCGGGAAAGAGGGTGAAGACATCGATTTGCATCAGCGCTCCCCGAGAAAGCGCAGATCGACGTCGATCCGGCGCCCGGCAGGATCAACCGAGCGCACGGCGTCCTTGACCAGTGGGACGAGCAGGTCGGGGCCGCCGCCGACCCGCCTGACCTCGAGCACCTCGCACGAGGGCAGGGCGATCAGGCGCGCGACCACCCCCACGTCGAGGTCGCCGTCGCCGACCTGGCACCCCTCGAGCTCGTGCGCGTACCACTCGTCCTCGTCAAGCGGCGGAGCGTGCTCGATACCCACGAGCATCACTTCACCCCGCAAGGCCTCGGCGCCGGCGCGGTCTTCGCAGCCCTCCAGGCGGACGATCGGGCGCGCGTCGAGGCCCGCTCGGCGGGCAATCGTGCGCTCGTCGCCGGCCACGGTGACCTCGGCGCCGACGATGAGCAGATCGGCCTTCGGCTCCCCGACGTAGAAGCTGCCGTCGAGTCCGTGTGGCCTTCCCACGGTCCCGGCCCGCAGCCAACTCCCGGCGTCGGCCACCGTCGGCCTAACTGTCGACGATGTCCACGAACACGCGGCGGCCGTCCTTGACCGCCGCCGCCTTGATCACCGTGCGCAGCGCGCTGGCCGTGCGCCCGCCCCGTCCGATCACGCTGCCGTAATCGTCCTGGGCCACGGAGAGTTCGAGCACCAAGGTCCCGTCGTCCTCCTGGACCTCGGACACCTGGACAGCGTCAGGATCATTGACGAGTCCCCGCGCCAGGTACTCGAGCAGCTCCTTCATGAAAAGGACCCTACGAGATGCCCTGCGTGCGCAACAGCTTGCGCACGGTCCCGCTGGGCTGGGCGCCGCGAGCGAGCCAGTCCCGGATGCGCTCCTCGTTGAGCACGATCGTCGAGGGGTCGGTCTGGGCGTTGTAGTGCCCGACGGTTTCGATCACCCGCCCGTCGCGCTTGGAGCGCTGATCGGCGACCACCACCCGCCAGATGGGGTTCTTGCGTCCGCCAATTCGCGTCAGTCGAAGTCTCACTGCCATAAGCGACCGATGAGGTTAGCGTGCCGCGGGCCCAAGTGCGCCTCGGATCGCGTTAGCGGCCGCCTTGTCGCATCAAGGCCCCGAGGTCGGGCATGCGGCCCTGAGCGACCTGGCGCATGATCTTGCGGGTGGACTCGAACTGCTTGATCAGCTGCTTGACCGCCTGCACGTTGGTACCTGACCCCTGGGCGATCCGCAACCGTCGCGATCCCTTGATCAGCTCGGGTCGGCGGCGCTCCTCGGGAGTCATCGAGAGGATGATGGCCTGAAGGCGATCGAACTCGCGCTCCTCGATCTTGACCCCTTTCAACTCCTTGCCGAGGCCGGGGATCATGCCCAGCAGGGATTGGAGCGGGCCCAACTTGCGGATCTGCTTCATCTGGTCAAGGAAGTCGTCGAGCCCGAACTCGGACTTGCGCAGCTTGCGCTCGAGCTCGGCCGCCTGCTGCTCGTCGTAGGAGGACTCGGCCTTTTCGATCAGCGTCATCACGTCGCCCATGCCGAGGATCCGCTGCGACATGCGGTCGGGGTGGAAGCGCTCGAATTGATCGAGCTTCTCGCCGGTGGAGGCGAACATGATCGGCTTGCCGGTGATCGCCTTGACCGACAGGGCGGCCCCGCCGCGGGCGTCCCCGTCGAGCTTTGACATCACGACGCCGTCGAAGTCGACGACCTCGGCGAACTGCTCGGCCACGTTGACCGCGTCCTGGCCCGTCATCGCGTCGACCACGAGCAGGATGTCGTGGGGGCTGACGGCGCGCTTGATCTCGGCCAGCTCGGCCATCAGCTCCTTGTCGACGTGCAGCCGGCCGCTGGTGTCGACGATTAAGACGTCCTTGCCCTCGGACTTGGCGCGCTCGTGGGCCCACTTGGCGATTTCGACCGGGCTGCGATCGGTGCCCTGCTCGTAGACGGCCGCTCCGGCTTGGGCGCCGACCTTGATCAGCTGCTCCACCGCGGCGGGTCGGTAGACGTCACAGGCCGCCACCGCGACCGAGGAGCCGTGCTGCTCGCGGAGAAACCGGGCCAGCTTGCCGGTTGCGGTGGTCTTACCCGAGCCCTGCAACCCGGCCATCAAAACGACGGTCGGTGGCCGGGGCGAGAAGGCGAGCTCGCGGCCGGAGCCGCCCATCAGCTCGGTCAGCTCGTCTGAGACGATCTTCACCACCTGCTGGCCGGGGTTGAGCTGGCCGATGATGTCCGCCCCCATCGCCCGCTCCTTGACGGCGTTGGTGAAGCTCTTGACGACCTTGAAGTTGACATCGGCTTCGAGCAGCGCGAGGCGGATCTCCCGCATGGCTGCGGAGATGTCGTCTTCGGTCAGGGTGCCGCGACCGCGGACGTCAGCCAGGGTGGCTTGCAGCTTTTCAGCCAGGGAATCGAACATCGTTGCCGAGTCTCAGGCTACTCGTGCGTTGTGCCCGAGTTGGTGATGGGTGTGGGTAGAGCCTCGGAGCCCGAGTTGGTGATGGGCGCCGATGCCACCTCGGGGCCCGCGTTGGTGATGGGCGCCGATGCCACCTCGGAGCCTCTGTGCTCGCCCCCACCCCGCCCGGCGCTAAACGCCTTGCTGATGCCACCAAACGCCTCGGCGAACTCCGAGGGGATCACGAACACCTTGTTGGCATCGCCCTTGGCCAGCTCGGGCAGCATCTGCAGGTACTGATAGCTGAGCAATTTGGGGTCGGGATCGCCGGCGTGGATGGCCTTGAACACGGTGGCAATCGCCTGTGCCTCACCCTCGGAGCGCAGGATCGCCGCCTGCTTGGCTCCTTCCGCGGTCAGCACCGCGGCCTGCTTCTGGCCCTCGGCGGTCAGGATCTGCGACTGCTTGACCCCTTCGGCGGTGAGGATCGCGGCGCGGCGGTCTCGCTCGGCGCGCATCTGCTTTTCCATCGCCTCCTGGATCGGCCCGGGCGGGTCGATCGACTTGATCTCGACCCGGTTGACGCGAATCCCCCAGCGGTTGGTGGCCTCGTCGAGGACGACCCGTAGCTGGGTGTTGATGTGATCGCGGCCGGTCAGCGCCTGCTCCAGGGTCAGGGAGCCGATCACGTTGCGCAGCGTGGTGACCGTGATCTGCTCGATCGCCTGCAGCGGGTTGGCGATCTCATAGGTCGAGGACTTGGCGTCGTTGATCGTGAAGTAGAGGACGGTGTCGATGCCCACCACGAGGTTGTCCTCGGTGATCACCGGCTGGGGCGGGAAGGAGACGACCTGTTCGCGAAGGTCGATCAGCGGCTTGATCCGGTCCACAAACGGCATCAGCACGGTTAGGCCCGGGTTCAGCGTGCGGTGATAGCGCCCGAAGCGCTCGACGATTCCAGCCCGGGCCTGGGGCACGACCCGCACGGTTCGGGCGAACAACGCGACCAGGAAGACGACCAACACGATGGCGACGATTGCTCCAGCCATGCCCGACTCCTATTCACTCACGAGCGCGGTCGCGCCCTTGATTTGGACTACGTCGACGACGGTGCCGGGTTCAATCACGTGATCGTCGTAGAGCGAGCGCGCCGTCCAGACGTCGCCGTCGATCTTCACGCAGCCCACGCCCTCGTCATTGGCGATCCGCTCCAGCACCACGGCCCGCCGGCCTACCAGCGCCGCCGCGCCGGTCCGCATCTGCGGCGGAACCTTGAGGTGGGAGCGCATGATCGGCCGCACGATCACCAGTGTCAGGATCGACACCATCACAAATGCCACCAGTGCGGCGACCGAGCCGGCCACGGCGGCGGCGGCGGCGGCCACTGCGGAGGCGATCGCGAAGGGGGCGAGGAAGAAGCCACCGGCCGTGAGCATCTCACCGACACCGAACGCTCCGGCGATCACCACCCACAAGATCGGGCTTGACATCTCAGTGCCGAGATTAGCGCTGTGGCCGCCCCGGCCGGGCCGTTTCAGGACACCAGGGCGCGCGCGAACTCGGCCGCCTCGAAGGGCCGCAGATCCTCGAGCTGCTCCCCCACTCCGATCAGCTTGACCGGGATCCCGAGCTCGTGCGCAATGGCCAGGGCGATGCCGCCCTTCGCCGTCCCGTCGAGCTTGGTCAGAACCAGACCGGTCACGGGCACCGTCTCTGAGAACAGCCGGGCCTGACGCAGCCCGTTCTGGCCGGTCGTCGCGTCGACGGTGAGCAGGGTCTCGTGGGGGGCCTCGGGGATCTGTTTGGCGATCACCCGGCCCACCTTGGCGAGCTCAGCCATCAGGTCGTCCTGAGTGTGCAGACGCCCAGCCGTGTCAACGATCAGCACGTCAGCGCCGTCGCGCAACGCCACCCTGACCCCGTCAAATGCGACCGCGCCCGGATCGGCGTCGGCCGGCCCCTTGACGAACTGCACCCCGGCGCGCTGCGCCCACAACTCCAGCTGCTCGACCGCGGCGGCGCGAAACGTGTCGCCAGCCGCCAGCACCACCTTCTGCCCAAGCTCCTGGCTGAGGTGCCAGGCCAGCTTCCCGATCGTGGTCGTCTTGCCCGTGCCGTTGACGCCGGCGACCAGGATCACGGTCGGATGGGCGCGCAGGTCGATCTTGTCGTCACCCGTCTGGGCGATCTCGGTGAGCAGCTCGACCAGCCGCGCGGAGAGCGCCTCTCCGCCGCTGAGCTTGTTCTCGGAGGCCTCCTGCTCGAGCTGGGCGACGACCCTGGCCGTGGTCTGGGCGCCCACGTCGGCGTAGATCAGCGCCTCCTCGAGCCGCTCCCAGGTCTCCTCGCTGAGGTCCTCGAACAAGGTGGCTTGGATCTCGGATTGGAGCGCTTGGCGGGTCTTGCGCAGGCTCTCGCGCAGACGGCGAAAGCGGCCGACCGAACGCTCTGTCCTCTGCGGGTCGCCGTCCTGCCCAGCAGGCACCGGTCCGTCGAGGACGAACAGATCACGCCAATCGCGAGCCATGAGGCGGCGACGTTATCAGCGCCGCGGCGCCGCGCTCAGGCGGCCTGCACGTCGGCGAGCCGACGCGAGATGACCTTCGAGATCCCGTCTGAGCCCATCGACACGCCGTACAGGCAGTCGGCGGCATCCATCGTCCGCTTCTGGTGGGTGACGACGATGAACTGGGCGCGGGAGGAGTACTGGCGCAGCAGTCCTAGGAACCGGTCGATGTTGAGGTCATCGAGGGCGGCCTCAACCTCGTCGAGAATGTAGAACGGGCACGGCCGAGCCAGGAAGACGGCGAACAGGAAGGCCAGCGCCGTCATCGACTTCTCGCCCCCCGAGAGCAACGAGAGGCGGCGCGCCTCCTTGCCGGCCGGGGTGATCTCGATCTCCACGCCGAGCAGATCCTCCTCTGAGCCTTCCTCGCCGGCCTCGGGCGCCTCCCCGTCTGCGCCGTCCTCGCCGTCGGCGTCAGTCGTGGGGGTCTCCCCCCCGATGACGCGAGCCGGGCCTGAGCGCTCGCTGACCAGCCGCAGGCGTCCGCTTCCGCCGGGAAAGAGCTGGGCGGCGAGCTCTTCGAAGCCGTTCGCGGCGGCGGCGAAGGTTTCTTCGAAGGTGGTGCGGATCTGGCGGTCGGTGTCGACGATCAGCTTCTCGAGCTCGCGCAGCGCGGCTTCGAGGTCCGCGCGCTGGGTCTCGAGTTCCTCCACGTGCGCCAGCGCCTCGGCATATTCGTCCTGAGCCAGTGGATTGACGGGGCCGAGCTGCTCGCGACGACGCCGGAGTCGCTCAAGGCGGGCCTTGAGGTCCGTTCGGGCCTCGTGATCCAGCGGCTCGGTAGCGGCCTCGGCCGCCAGCTCGAGACGACCGGCGATCTCGCTCAGCTCGGTGGCAGCGTCGGCGGCCTGGTCGCGGGCGCGTTGCAGGGCCACCTCGGCCCCCATCAGCGCCTCGTTTTCGCGCTGGAGCTGGCTGTGTAGCGCGGCTTCCTGCTGGGCGCAGGCCCGCAGCTCGCCGGCCACGTGCTCACCGGCCTCACGGTCGGCAGCCAGCGCGGTGTCAAAGCCGGCCAATTGCTCCCCGATCGCAGCGGCGGCGTCCTCAAGGGCCTCCGTCACTGCTCGGACTACGGGAATGAGCGCGCGATCCGCGACCACGGCGCCGTCCAGACGCCCGATCCGCGCAGCGCGCTCGGCCCGCTCACGTTCACCGCGCTCGAGCAGGGAACGTTCGGCGGCCAGCTCGGCGGTGAGCTGGCGGCGCCGGCTGGCTTCCTGACCCTCGTCCGGTGCTGCGCGACGGCGCTCGATCTGGGCGGCGATACGGCGCTGCTCCTCGGCCGCCTCGTCGAGGGCGTGGAGAGCGGCGCGGTGGACGGCGACGATCTCGTCGCGTGCGGTCTCCTCGCCGGTAGCCGCGGCGCCCGCCCGCTCGACCGCCGCGCGAGCGTCGAGCTCGGACTGGGCCGCTGCCTCGCTTTCACGCAGCAGCTGCTCGCGCCGGTTGCGCTCGGCGAGGATCCGCTCCTCGCCCACCGCCGGGGCCTGTCGCAGCTCGTGGGCATGCGAGGACCAGACGCGCCCTCCGCGCGTGACCGCAACGCCGTTGAAGTCGGCGGCTAGGTGCTCGAGCTGGTCGACCACCCAGGTCCCGGCCAGCAGGGCGCGCGCGAGGGCGAGCGCAGGTGCCGGCCCGCGGATGTGGTCGAGCAATGGCTCTGCGCCCGGCGGGGAGCCGGCGGCGTCCCTGTCAGGGGACACGCCGGAGCCGAGCACGAGCGCTCGGCCACCGTCGCGGCCGGTGCGGTCCAGCAGCGCCGCGCCGGCCGCGCGGTCGGCGACGACGGCCGCTCGCAGCCGACCATCAAGGGCCGCCGCGAGCGCCAGCTCATAACCGGGGTCGACCTCGAGGTCGTCCGCCAGCGACGGGGCGCCGCTCAGCGAGCCAGCCTGCTGGCGCAGGAATTGGTTGACGCCGGCGAGCTCCCCTCCGACCCGGGCCGCCTCCCGGCGGGCGGCCTCGACGGTGCGCTCAGCCTCCCGGACGGCGATTCGGGCGGACTCCACTCGCGCCTCCGCTGCGTGCCGGGCCGCCTGGTGCTCGGCCACGATTTCGGTCTGGCGCGCGTGGCTCGCACGCGCCACTTCGCGCTGGGCGTCTAGCTCGGCCAGCTGGCGCGCCAGCTCTGCCTCGCGGTCGCGCTGCAACGCCCCCAGCTCGGACTCGAGCGCGGCGATCCGCTCGGCCGCCCGCGGATCGGCCTGATCGTGCTCGGCGCGGGCCCTCAGCGTGGCCACCGCCTCGGTGGCATGGGTCAGCCGCCGCTCGATCGCGGCTGCTGTCGAGCGCGTGGATTCGGCCCGATAGGCGACCCGCTCGGCCGCCGAGCGCGCCGCATACGAGCGACGCGAGAGCTCCTCGCGCTGGGCGCTGAGCGCAGCGAGGGTCTCCTCGGCCGCCTCGCGGCGACCGGCCACCGCCGCGAGCTCGTCCTCGAGGGCCTTCCGGCGCGCTCGGACCTCGGTCGCGGCCGTCTGGGCAGTCGCGACAGCGTCGGTCTGAGCCCGGGCCTCCTCGCGGGCCAGTTCCCAGCGGATCTCTAGGGTCTGGCGCTCGAGCCGGGCATGCAGCTCGGCCGCTTCAGCCTGGCGCTTGAGCGGCCGTAGGCGCGATCGCGCCTCGCGTTCGACATCGAGCGCCCGGTCCAGATTGTCCTGGGTTCGTGCGAGCTTGAGCTGGGCACGCCGGCGGCGCTTGCGATGCTTGCCCAGACCGGCCGCCTCCTCGATCAGGAGTCGCCGCTCGCGCGGCTTGGAGGTCACGATCGATTCGACCCGGCCCTGCGAGATAACCGAGTGCATCTCCTTGCCCATGCCCGTGTCGGACAGCAACTCGACCACGTCGACCAGCCGGCAGCGGGCACCGGCCAGGCGATACTCACCCTCACCAGCGCGGTCCAGCCGGCGCACGATCGAGATCTCCGAGCCGCCCAGGGCCAGCGAGCCCTCGCTGTCATCGAGCACCAGCTCGACCTCGGCGTGGCTAGCGGCCTGGCGGCCGGGCGCGCCCCCGAAGATCACGTCCTGCATCGACTGACCCCGGACGTTGATCGGTGACTGCTCGCCGAGTGCCCACAGCACAGCGTCGGTGACATTGGACTTTCCCGAGCCGTTGGGTCCCACGATCACGCTCACGCCGGGGCCGAACTCCATGCGCGTACGGTCTGGAAACGACTTGAAACCCTTGACGGTGATGGATTTCAGGTACACGGGGTCTCCGCCGGTGAGCGATCTGGCTGGGTCATTGCTCCATCGTCTCGAGTGCCAGGCGTGCCGCCAGCTGCTCGGCGTCTTTCTTGCTGCGTCCGGCTCCGCTGGCGATCTGGAGACCGCCGACGGTGGCGCTGACCCGGAAAGTACGATCGTGTGGCGGGCCGTCCTCCTCGACCACGGTGTAGACCACGATCTCCCCCCGCCGAGCGAGCCGCTCCTGCAGCGCCGACTTGAAGTCCTCGGGGTTCTCGAGTGCATCGTCGATCTCCTCGGCGAAGGCGAGCACCACGGCCGCCGCCGTCCTCTCGTAGCCAAAGGTCATGTAGACGGCGCCGATCACCGCCTCGATCACCGAAGCCAGCACGCGCTCGGTGCTGATCAATGCCTCCACACCGGGACCGGCCAACGAGGGTGCTGCCGCTCGCAGCCGTTCGGGCACCCCGAGGCGCTCGGCCACTGCTCGGCACGCCCTGCCCGACACGGCCTGGGCGCGGATTTTGGTCAGCCGTCCGGCGCCGAAGCGATCGGCCTCCAAACGGGGAAACAGGTGAGTGGTGACGGCAAGCCCCAGCACACTGTCCCCCAGGAAGGCGAGCCGTTCGTAAGACTCCGAGCGCCGTGTCGTCCATGAGGCGTGCGTGAACACGCGCCGACCGAGCTCTGCGGGGAGCTGATCGAGGAGCTCGTGCAAGGTGGCCACCGACGGCGCCGCCCGCGCCGCGGCGGCGTTGTCCTCCGGTTCCCGGGCTGGGGTCACTCAGCGTCTGAGCCCGCACTCGTGGTCGCTGAGGAGTGCGGCGCCCCACCGGCGCCGGTCTGGTCTCCGCTCGCAAGCACGAAGTCGACCGCCTGGCCGACGGTCAGGATCTTGGCCGCCTCTTCGTCGGAGATCCGCACCCCATAGGAGTCCTCGAGCTCCTGAACGAGGGTGTAGAGGTCCAGCGAGTCGGCTTCCAGGTCCTCGCGGAAGCGGGTGGCCTCGGTCACCCGCTCCGGATCGACCTCCAGCTCATCGACCAGATGAGCCCGGATCAGCGTGAAGACTTGCTCACGAGTCATCGGCGGCACACCGTACCCTCCCCTGCGGACGGTGTAAACGCCCCCGCTTGCGGTCACCCATGGCTGCTCTCCGCGCCGACCGCTTGCGGAAGGCGCAACGCGCCGGCGGCTTCGAGTGCCTGGCGGGTGGCGCTGATCACGTCCTCCTCGACGCCGCGGGCGGCGACCTCGATCGCCCGCGCGAACCCGCGCCGGGTGAAGCGCCCGTGCGCGACAACGCCGAGTTGGCGTAGACCCAGCATGTAGGCGCCACCGGGCCCCTCGGGGTCGATTTCCTCGCGCAGACGGCGGACGGCGGGCGCGAGCAGCCAGCCGCCGAGCTTGGCCCGATTCGAACTCATCGCCGCCGAGCGGATCGCGTTCAGCGTCCGGCCCGACACGCCCTCGATCAGCTTGAGCGTGATGTTGCCGGTAAAGCCGTCCATAACGATCACATCAGCGGCTCCGTTGGTCACCTGGGTGCCCTCGATGTTGCCCACGAAGTTCAGTCCCGTCCCGGCCTCTCCGGCTAGCTGCTCGTGCACGGTCACGAGCTCGGGGGTCCCCTTGCTGGGTTCCTCGCCATTGGAGAGCAGGGCGACGCGCGGCGCGGAGACGCCCATCACGGCCTGGGCGAAGGCCGAGCCCATGTGCGCGAACTGGACCAGGTGCTCAGGCCGGCAGCTGACATTGGCGCCCACATCGAGCAGCAGCACCGGCGGTGCGCCGGGCATCGGCACCGGTAGAGCCAGCGCTGGCCGGTAGATGCCGCGATCGCGGCGCAGGTTGAACAGCCCGGCAGCGAGCGCTGAGCCGGTCGATCCGCCCGAAACCAGGGCCTGAGCGCGGCCTTCGGCGACCGCCCTGGCGGCCTGGACGATCGAGGCCTCGGGGGTCGAACGGACCGCGAAGGCAGGATCGGTGGCCTTGGCGATCGAGACAGGAGCGTCCTCCACCTCGACGCCGTCGGGTACAGCGCCGATCTCGTCAGCCGGTCCGAACAGGATCACGTGTGTTCCGGCCTGGGCGGCGCGGGCCGCGCCTGCGGCCACCTCGGCGGGTCCGAGATCTGCCCCGCCGGCATCAACGGCGACGGTGACCATCGATACTCGGCGTTCAGCCGGTCGGCTCGTCCACTGGGGCGATCACCTCACGCCCGCGGTAACTACCGCAGACGGGGCAAACGCGATGCGGACGCCGGGGGCTGTGGCACTGCGGGCACTCGTTGTACGAGGGTGCCGTGATCTTGTGTTGAGAACGGCGCTGGGTGGTGCGCGCGTGAGATTGCTTCTGCTTGGGAACCGCCATCGGACGCCGGAGGCTAGCAGTAGGGGCTAGATCACCGAGCGGCCGACCACCGGGCGCGGGGCTATCAGCGCCCTGGTCTCGGTCGTCAAGGTCGACAAGCATCACGGCGACCGAGCGCCCGCCCCGCCGAGCTCGGGCCAGCGCGAGCTCGAGCAGCTGCTCGACGCGTGCCCGATTGGGCACGCCCGTCAAGCGGGTGGGGTAAGCGCAGGCAATCGCGGCCCCCCGCGCCGGGGACGTCGGCCGGGTAGGGTCCAGCGCGAAAGTCGGGCAACGCAAGCGCGCCCGAATCGACGCCAGAACAGGCGAGATTCTCCCGCTCCCAGCGCTGAACCGGGCGCTTTCAGGGGTCGATTCGAAGCTCGGACAGCTTGGCCCAGCGGGGGTCGGGCTCGCGCTCGTGAGCGTGATCGGGACCGGCCTGCGCGAGGTTGACTCCGCACACCGGACACAGCCCGACGCAGTCAGGTCGGCACAGGATCTGAGCCGGGAGCGCGAGAGCAAGGGCATCCCGGGCCCAGCCGCGAAGGTCCAGGTTTCCCGCGTTGACGTAAGGCGATTCGAGTTCCTCGCCCTCCCCGGGCTGGGACACCTCACGGACGTCGACATCGAACCCGGGCGCGGCCGGCGCCAGACAGCGCATGCACGGTCCCACCACCCGAGCGGTGAAGCGCAGCCGCAACGCGTATCCATCGCCGGTGGTGCGCGAGATGTCGAGCCGAGTCTCGAGCGACGCGGGTTCGATGGTGTAGCGCTCACCGGCGAGAACGAGCGGATCCAGCCCAACTGCAAGGGTCAGCCGGCGACCCTCGCCCGAGGTCAGGCGCAGCCCACCGAGATCGAAGTTGTCAGTCCGGATGGCCACCCCTTGAGCTTAGGAAGGGCGCACGCCGACAGCCATGAGATCAACCAGATAGCTGACGCTTGACGACCTTGCCGGTGGCGTTGCGCGGCAGCTCGTCCACGAAGACGATCTCACGCGGGGTCTTGTAGCGGGCGAGGTTGGCGCGCACGAGCTCCTTGAGCTCGTCCTCGCTCGGATTGGCGCCCGGGGCGCGGACCGCGTAGGCCCGCAGCCGCTGGCCGAATTCGTCGTCGGGGACTCCGATCACCGCCACCTCGGCGATCCCGTCAGCGCCCGCGAGCAGATCTTCGACCTCGGACGGGAACACGTTCTCGCCGCCCGAGACGATCATGTCGTCGTCGCGGCCGTCGAGGAACAGCCGGCCGTCGGCATCAAAGTGGCCCATGTCGCCGGTGGACATGAGGGCGCCGATGCGCGCCTTGTCACCACCACCGGTATAGCCCTCGAAGAGCAGCTCGCTGCCGACGAAGATGTGACCGCGGGCGCCGGGCCTCACCTCGTTGGACTGATCGTCGAGGATCTTGACCGCCGTACCCCGGGGCGGGCGCCCCGCCGTCCCTGGAGCGGCCCGGAGATCCTCGGGCGTGGCGATCGACGCCCAGGCGACCTCGGTCGACCCGTACAGGTTGTAGAGCTTGTCTCCGAAGGCATCCATCACGCGCGCCGCGAGGGGGCCCGGGAGCGCCGAACCGCTGGCGGCGATGATCCGCAGACATGACGTGGCATGGGCGCGGCGCGCGTCGGGGCTCAGCTCGAGCATGCGCTGGAGCATGACCGGCACCACCACCAGGGCCGAAGCGCCGTGCTCGGCGACGGCGCGCAGCGTGTCCTCGGGCGTGAAACGACGCTGCAGGACCAATGTCGAGGAGAGCGCGGTGCTCAGGAACATGTGGGCAAAGCCCCAGGCGTGAAACAGCGGCGCGGCGATCACCGTGGTCTCGCGGGCGTGCAGTGGGATCGCCGCGAGCAGCGCGGCTGCCGGACCCAGCGAGCTCGGGCTGGCCCGGTTGGCGCCCTTCGGTGTGCCCGTGGTCCCGGAAGTCAGTATCACGCTCCGCCCGGGATCCGGCGGGGGCCGCAGCGGCGCGTGCGAACTGCTGGCGGCCAGCTCGGCCAGGGTCGGGCGGTCGCCGGGATCGCCGTCCGTCCAGGCCAGGAAGCCCATGCGGCCCTTGAGGGCGCCGCTGGCGATGGCGGAGAACTCCTCGTCGTAGACGATCGCCGTGGGGGTCTCGCGGTTGACCACCTCGGTGACCTGGGGACCCGCGAACGAGGTGTTGAGGTAGATGGCGTGGGCGCCGAGCTTGGAGCACGCGATGCTGGCCTCGACGAAGCCCCGGTGATTGCGGCACATGATTGCCACACCCTGCCCGGGCCTGACGCCGTAGCCGGCGAACCCCCGAGCCAGCCCGTTGGTGCGCAGGTCGACGTCGGCGAAGGAGATCGCCCCGAGCTCATCGATGATCGCCGTGGCGTCCGGATAGCGGGCGGCGGCCCCGAGGTAACCGGCGGCCAGCGTTGGGCCCCAGCGGCGCAGCCCCACCAACGCTCGCAGCGTGCGGTCGGGTCGCGAGGGTGCAAGCACTCCGGCCCGGGCGAAGGTGCCCGCGATGTGGACGCCATCGGCGAGCGCTTGCGGCATCCGTCTATCCAATCACGCCTGCCAATGGACGTGCATCCGCGTAACCGCGATCATGGAGGAGATGTCCAACTGGTTTCAGGCCTACGGCTTTGCCGACGTGCACGACGGCCTGATCGTCGGCGCTTACCCCCTGGATACCGCCGACGTGCGGACGATCCAGCGCCTCGGCGTCCGCCGAATCCTCAATTTGGTCGAAGACCGGGAGTACGGGCCGGGGGAGCGCGAGGAGGTCGAGCATGCCCTGGCCAACGCAGGTATCGAGGAAACCCGGCTCAAGCTCGCTGACTACGGACATCTCCCGGGCGAGGCACTCGAGGCCGCCGTCTCCGAGGTCAGCGGCTGGCTCCGGGACGGCCAGCCCGCCTACGTGCACTGCCGGGCCGGCTGGCAGCGCTCGGCGGCGGTCGCGGCGGGCGTCATCGCGGTCACCGACGGCATCGAGATCGAGGAGGCGCTGGCCCAGGTCCGCCGGCGCAAGCCCTCCGCCAACCCGCTGCCCCACCAGCGCGCAGAGCTGGAGGCTTGGTGGCACCAGCGCTCGGCGGGGCGCGTGACGCCCGATCTCTCCTAGTTTGCCGGGCCATCCCGGTTGGCTAGGCGCACGGCGACGAACGGCGGTCTGGCGATCCCGGCAACCTGATGGAAAACTTCGTCCCCCACGGCACGGGATATCCATGAACTCTCTCAATCACGGGGCGTACGGGGCGGCAACCGTCGGTACGCCGGCGCAGAGGGAGGTTGGCCGCCGGGGCCGAGGGGCGTTTCTCGCCGGCGCCGAGGGGCGTCTCGCCGGGGCCGAGGGGCCTTCTCGCCGGGGCCGAGGGCCGTCTCGCCGGCGCAGGGGGACGTGGCCGGGCGCGCAGGGCTACTCGGCGGCGCGGAGACGGCGGGCGTTGACCTCGTCGCCGGCCGGTGCGTCCAGGCCAAGCTCGAGGGTCAGTTCGTCGGCGTGCACGTTGCGCGCACTGGTCGTCACCGGCTCGAGCTGGGGTAGATCGCGGCCGTCGGCGACGGCGCCGTGGTCGGCAAACCGCCGGGCGGCGGGCAGAACCCGCGACTCGTAGGAGCCGACGGTCTCGTTGTAGGCCCGCACGGTGCTGTTGAGGCGATTGCCGAGCGTCGCGACCAAGTTGGAGAGCTTGACTAGCCGGGTATGGAGCTCACGTCCGAGGTCAGAGATGGCCTGCGCGGATTCGGCGACCCGCTCCTGCTGCCACCCGTAGGCGACCGCCCACAGGATCGCCAACAGCGTCGTCGGGGTGGCGATCAGCACCCGGCGCGTCATCGCGTCCTCGATCAACGACGGGTCGACTTCCAGCGCGGCGCCGTACAGGTGCTCGCCGGGCAGGAACATCACGACGAAGTCGGGGGCGGTCTCCAATCCGTCCCAATACGCCTTGTCGGCCAGCGATTTGACGTGCTTGCGGAGCAGGCGCGCGTGGTCTCGCAGGTGCCGCTCGCGCTCGGCTTCGTCCCGCGCCTGGTAGGCGTCGAGCACGCCTTGCAACGGCGCCTTGGCGTCGACCACCACCTTCTTACCGCCCGGCAGGCTGACGATCAAGTCGGGGCGCAGGGTCGCCTCATCGCCGCTCATCGACGTCTGCTCCGCGAAGTCGCAATGGCGCAGCATTCCGGCCAGCTCGACCACGTTACGCAGTTGCATCTGGCCCCATTGCCCTCGCGCGTTGGGCTTGCGCAGTGCGGTCACGAGGGCCCCGGTCTCGTCGCGCAGGCGCTGACCGGTCTCGCTCAGCGTCTTGAGCTGTGTCTCGAGCCGTCCGCGGGACTCGCGGCGCTCCTGGTCCAGGCGGGTCAGCTGGCTGTCGACGCGGCCAAGCTGCTCGCGCAGAGGCGCGACCAGCGACTCGACCGCGGCCTGGCGCTTCTCCAGATCGCTGGTGGCGTGTGCCTGCGCGGTCTGGATCTGGGCTTTCGACAGTTCGGCGAGCTGGGCCAGGCTCGACTGAAGCGCCTCGGCGCTCAGCGCTTTGAACGATGCCGACAGCCGCTCCTGGGCGTCACCGAGAGTGGCCAATCGCTCCTCGCTGCGCGAGCGCTCGTGCTCGAGGTCGGCCTGGGCTTTGACCAGCGCCCGATCGAGCTCGACCGCTCGCACTGCCTCGGCGCTGAGCACACGCAGGCGGACGCGGAGTACCGCGAGCACGGCGCCGGCGCCGATGAGGAGGCCGAGGAGAAGCCAGAGAGCATTCATGACGGCCACACAGCGTGGCGCGCACGCCGGACGTAATGCCGACTCGGCAAAATCGGGGCTATGAGCGCTGAACCGATCCGCCGACGCCTCGTCGTTCATGGCCGCGTGCAGGGAGTTTTCTTTCGCGACTCGACGCGCGAGCTTGCCGAGCGCCACGGCGTCGTGGGCTGGGTCAGAAACCGCGACGACGGTGCGGTCGAGGCCCTGGTCGAGGGGGCGCCCGGTGCCGTGCAGGCGGTGATCGACTTCTGCTCGAGAGGTCCCTCGCACGCGGACGTCCGCGACGTGGAGCTGATTGACGAGTCAGTCGGCTCTGGGGAGCCGCTCCGCGGCTTTGAGATCCGCTAGGCCGACGGGGAGCCGCTCCCCGGCTTTGAGATCCGCTAGGCCGACGGGGAGCCGCTCCCCGGCTTTGAGATCCGCTAGGCCGACGGGGAGCCGCTCCGCGGCTTTGAGATCCGCTAGGCCGAGGCGACCCAGCTACACGGCCGGTGACAACCCGGCTGACGACAGCGCGGCCGCGAAAGCGGCCCGGGCTGCCTCCCCCCGGACCGCGAACACCACACGCTCGAGTCCCGACCCGCCCTCGAAATGGCGCGCCAGCGCCTCGGCCTCGATTCGCGCCGCTTCCGCGAGCGGAAACCCGCCCACCCCGGTCCCGAACGCGACCAGGGCCAGCGATCGCGCCCCGAGCCGCTCAGCCACGGCCAGCGTGCTCGCCGTCGCCCGGTCGATGATCTCGGCCGACGTCGGCCCACCCAGCTCCATCGTGGCGGCGTGAATGACCCACCGGCACGGCATCTGGCCGCCCGAGGTCTCCACCGCCTCTCCGAGCCCGACCGGAGCCACCGCCTCACTCTCACGATCCAGGACCTCCCCACCAGCCCGCGAGATCGCGCCCGCCACGCCACCACCGTGCAAGAGCTCAGTGTTCGCCGCATTGGCGATCGCGTCAACCTTCAAAGCGGTGATGTCGGTATCCAGCACCTCGATCGAAATGCTCATGGTGCAGGTGCGGGGGAGTCGGTCACGGGCGGGAGGGTGCGGGAGCAGAGCCGGTCACGGGCGGGGCTGGCGCCGGGCGGGAGCCGGAGCGGCCAGGCGCGGGGCCGGGTGGTTGAGGGAGCGCCATCGGCGTGGTCGCGTTGCGCGATCCCGGTAAATGAGCCGGCGCCGTGCCGAGCATTCCCACGCCGCATGGTGCTTCCTCAGCCGCGCGGATCGACGACGAAGCTACGAGACTTCGGCCGGCTCGTCTTTTCCAGCCAGCCGATCGCGCCCACGCTGGACCGCCGCGATGAACTTTGAGAGATTGACCTCGAGCGTGTTGAGGATCTCGTCGGCGTAGTCCTCGGCCCCGAGCCGGATCTCGCGCTCGCGGGCACGGGCATCTTCGATGATGTCCTCGGCGGCTCGTTCGGCCTGCTTGGTGATCTCCTCGTCGGAAATCAGGCGCTCCTGACGCTCGCGCGCCTCCTTGACGATCCGCTCGGCCTCGCGCTTGGCCTCGGCGAGCATCTCCTGACGCTCCTTGACGATCCAGCGAGCCTGCTTGATCTCCTCGGGGATCGTGGCCCGCATCTGGTCGAGGATGTCGTAGATCTCCTCTTTGTCCACGCGGACCTGGTCGGTCAGCGGGACCGGCTTGGCGTTGTGGACTAGGTCGTCCAGCTTGTCGATGAGTACCAGGACATCCATCTCGCGCACCTCTGTTTCGTCAGCGGCCGAGCCGTTCCTTCAAGTGTCTCGCCACCTCATCGGGGACCAGATCGTCGATCTCCCCCCCGAAGGTCGCGAGCTCCTTGACGCCACTCGACCTCAGGAAACTGTACTTGGGTGACGCCATGAGGTAAACGGACTCGATGTCCGGGGCCTGCCGGCGGTTGAGCTGGTTCATTTCCAGCTCGTACTCGAAGTCGGAGATTGCCCGCAGTCCCTTGACGATTGCCATCGCCCCCTTCTCGCGCGCAAACTCGACCAGGAGCGTGCTGAAGGACTCGATCTCGATGTTGCCGAACTCGCTCGTGGCGGCGGTCAAAAAGCCCATTCGCTCGTCGGCGCTGAACAGCGTATTGCCCTTTCGCCACGGGAGATTGACCACCCCTACGATCACCGTGTCGTACATCGCCGAGGCCCGCGAGATCACGTCGAGATGGCCGTAGGTGACGGGATCGAAGGTGCCGGGGCAGATGGCGATGCGGTTATCGGGAGCCATGGATCTTGATCAGGGTGTCGCCGTAGCGCCGCTCGTCGAGCAGGTCCAGCCCGAGCTCCAGGGGATGCCGCCGGTCGCTTTCGGTGACGACGCGAGCCTGAGGGGCGAGCACCGGTACCAGCGCCCCGGTCAGCTCCTTGGAGAGCGAACTCGCGTGGCGATAGGGAGGATCTAGGAACACCAGATCGTATTGACGTAGCTCGGTGCGTGCTCGCTGGAGGAAGCGCAGGGCGGGTTGGCGGGACACAGAGGCCTCGATTCCGACCGCCTTGAGATTGCGGCGGATGGCGGTCAGGGCGGCGGGCGCGGTGTCGACCAGCGTCGCCTCCCCCGCCCCGCGCGAGACGGCCTCGATGGCCAGTGCGCCCGAGCCGGCGAATAGGTCCAGCACGCGCGCGCCGCGCACGTCACCGAGGATCGAGAACAGTGCCTCACGCACCCGATCGGAGGTCGGACGGGTCGCGAGCCCCTTGGGCGCGACGAGCTCGCGGCCGCCGTGGGTGCCGGCGATCACCCGCATTGGCTCACCGCCCGGTCAGGCCCGGATCGGGGAGTCGGCCTCGGTCCCGTAGGCCCCGGCGAGCGCGTCCGCGAGCAGCGCGTGCTCGGGGATGGCGAGCTCGGGGTCCTCGCCGTCGATCCACAGCGCCCGAGCTCGGGCACGCTCGAGGAGCTCGGCATCGCGCGGCAGCTCGGCGACCCGGAACTGGGCCAGCCCGCTCTGCCGCGTGCCCACCAGCTCTCCCTCGCCGCGCAGCGCGAGGTCGATCTCGGCCAGGCGAAAGCCGTCGCTGTGATCGGCCAGCGCGCACAGCCGCTCAGAGCTCTTTGTCCCGAACAGCAGGCACAGCGAGGCGTGCTCCCCGCGCCCGATCCGTCCCCGGAGCTGGTGTAGCTGGGAGATTCCGTAGCGCTCGGCGTCCTCGACCAGCATCACGGTCGCGTTGGGCACGTCGATGCCGACCTCGATGACCGAGGTGGCCACCAGCACGTCCGCCTCGCCGCCGGCAAACGCGGCCATCACGTCGTGTTTGTCGCCGGGCCTGAGCTGGCCGTGCATCAGCACCACCCGGTAGTCGCGCAGCTCGCCGCCGCGCAGGCGCTCAAACTCCGCCGTGGCTGCGCGCGCCTGAAGCAGCTCTGACTCAGAGACCAGCGGACAGACCACGAACGCCTGGCGACCGGCGTCCAGTTCCTCGCGGATGCGGTCATAGGCGCGGGCGCGCTCGCGCTCGGTCGAGCAGACGACGGTCTGGATCGGCTGCCGGCCGCGGGGCAGCTCGCGCAGCTGGGTGATGTCGAGGTCGCCGTAGCCAGCCAGCGCGAGCGTGCGCGGGATTGGCGTGGCAGTCATGTGCAGGACATGGGGTCGGCGGTCGGCGCCCGCCTTGCCGTCCAGGGCGGCCCGCTGGCGCACTCCGAAGCGGTGCTGCTCATCGACCACGGCCACGGCGAGGCGAGCGAAGCGCACCGGCTCCTCGATCAGGGCGTGGGTCCCGACCAGCAGCGAGAGCTCACCCGAGGCGAGCTTTCCGAGCAGGTCGTGACGTCGGCGGGCGGGAGTCGAGCCGGTGAGCAGGCCGATCGGCACCGCCTCGCCGGGCATCAGGTTCTGGAGGGTGGCGAAGTGCTGCTCGGCCAGGGGCTCGGTCGGCGCCATCAGCGCTCCCTGTCCCCCGTGCTCGATCGCCCGCAGCAGCGCATACAGGGCGACGACGGTCTTGCCGGAGCCCACCTCCCCCATCAGGAGCCGCTGCATGGGCTGGACGGAGGCGAGATCGCGATCGAGCTCGCCGATCGCGGCGACCTGGTCGGCGGTGGGGGCGAACGGCAGCATCGTGCCCAGCCAGCGCGCGGTCAGCCCGCGCGGCTGGTCGAGAGCCAAGGCGCTCGCCCCGCTGCGGCGCAGACGGCGACGGCGCAGGAGCGCGAGCTGGGCGAGCAGCAGCTCCTCGAAGGCGAGACGACGCCGCCCCAGGGTCTGCTCGGACTCGCTGCCGGTCAGGTGTACGGCGGCGAGCGCGCTACAACGCTCGGGCAGGCGCTCGCGGACGCGCAAGAGGGCGGGCAGCGGCTCGACCACTTCGGCGAGGGCGGTGGCATGGGCTCGGACGAGGGCGAGGATCTGGGTCGAGGAAAGCCCCTCGGTGGCCGCGTAATGCCCGACGGCACCGTCACCGGCGCTGGCCTCGTTGGTCTGGGCGTGTCCCTGCACGCGGAAGCGGTTGTGGGCCTCGTACTTGCCGTGCAGGACCAGCCCGGTTCCCACCGGATACTTCTGCAGCAGCCAGGGCTGGTTGAAGAAGGTGGCCTTGATCGCGCCGCTGTCGTCGGCCACAGTGGCCTCGACCAGCGGGCGCATGCCGCGGCGCCGGACCGGGCGGGAGGCGATGCTGCGCACCGAGACGACCACGGTGGCGGTCTCTCCGGGCACGAGCTCGGCGACCGCCCGCGCGTCGCGCCGGTCGCGAGGAAGGTGCTCGAGCAGGTCGCCCACGGTGAGCAGGCCGAGCGAGGCCGCCGCCTGCTCGGCCTTGGTCCCCGGTACCTGCAGACGCTCGGCCAGCCGCGAAGGACGCGGGTAGCGCACGGGGGCGGCGGCGAGCTCGTCGGCGGCGAGCGGGCGCGAGCTGGCAAAGGCGGTGGCGAGCGGCCCGGAAGTGACGAAGGCGGCGGTGCTCACCCGTTGATGATGACCGGCCGAGCGGACTACTCAGCCGCGAGCAGCCACCAGTAGCTGGGCTGACCCCCGTCGGACAGCTCGAGCTCTACCCCATTGAAGGCAAGCTCGTGGACGGTCTGGTCGTCGAGCGGGGCGTCGGCGCCGCGCAGGCAGGTGATCAGCTCAGCATTCTCGGCCAGCTGGGTGAGCACGTCCCCGAGGGTCTCGCGGGGCGCGCCCCAGGCGACCAGCTCCTCCTCGACGAACCCGACCGCGTCGCCGGCCCGGAAGCGGCCCTGAGCGTCGTCTCGGGCCGCCGGGGCCACGGCGCCGGTGCGGACGTGCTCGAGCGTCTCGCTCATCGCGGCGGCGTTCGGCGCCGCGCCGCGTTCGGGATCAAGGCTGACGGCGGCGGCCAAGCCAGCCTGCGGCGAGCGCGACGCGACGACCAGGACGGTCTTCTCGGACAGCTCGGCGGCCCGCTCGGCGGCCATCTGCACATTGGCGCTGTTGGGCAGCACCACCACCTCCTCGGCGGGGACGGCGTGAATCGCGGCCAGCAGATCGTATGTCGAGGGATTGAGCGTGGGGCCGCCGTCGAGCACCCGTACCCCGAAGCCCTCAAACAGCGCACTCATCCCGTCGCCGTTGACGACCGCCAGGGCGCCGCAGACGCGGACGGAGGCGGCCCCGGCCAGGCGCTCGTCGCGGGCTGAGACCTGCTCGCGCATGTCGGCCACGTCGAGATGCGAGACCACCCCGGCGTCGGCAAACAGGGCGGTGGCAGCATCGGGGTCGTCGGTGTGGACGTGAATCTTGAGCGTGGTGGCATCGCCCACCACCAGGACCGAATCCCCAATCTGCTCCAACGCCTCGATGTAGCGGCGCGGCTCGAGTCCGCTGCCGCTGACTGCGAAGTTGGTGCAGTAGCGGTAGGTGCTGGAGGCGTGCTGGGGATGGGAGACGCGGGCGGGAGGTTGATGGGGCAGCGACGGTGTGTCACCCCCGCGCAGCGCCCCCACGATCCCCGCCAGCAGGACGACCAGGCCATAGCCCCCGGCGTCGACGACGCCGGCCTCGCGCAGCACGGGTAGCAGGTCGGGCCCGCGGCGCACGGACTCCTCACCGGCGGCCAGCGCGCTTTCGATCACCTGAGCGATGACCCGGTCCTGTTCTGGGGCGGTGGCGTCGCTGCCAAGCCGGGCACCCGGGGTGTGGGCGAGCTCGGAAGCGACCCGGTGGGCCATCTCGCGCACCACGGTGAGGATCGTCCCCTCGGCCGGATCGCGCACGGAGCCGTAGGCTTGGTCGGCGGCCCGGGCCAGGGCGGCGCCGATCAGCACCGGGTCGACGAGCTCGCCGGGGCGGCTGGCCAGCTCCTCGGCGGCACCGCGGATCAGCTGCGAGAGGATCACCCCCGAGTTGCCGCGGGCGCCTAGCAGCGCCGCCCGGGCAACCGAAGCAACGATCTCATCGCGCCCGATCTCGTCGATCGTGCGGCCCTCCGAGGCCCCGGACAGGCGGTCGAGCTCCTGCAGGACGGCGCGCAGGGTGAGGACCATGTTGTCCCCGGTGTCGCCGTCGGCGACCGGAAACACGTTGAGGTCGTTGACCTCCTCGCGCCGCGCCTCGAGGGCGGCCAGGCCGGCTTGCACCAGGGCCCGAAAGCGGACGATGCTCGGATCCGAGATACCGGACAGGCTCGCCGGGCGCTCCGGGGCCACCATCAGCGACCCCCTTCGCGAGTCCGCTCGCGGAGCGGAAGCACTATCTGGCTTTGACGATCTTGCCGGCCTTGAGGCAGCGCGTACAGACGTAAACGCGCCGCGGCGTTCCGCCGTCGTCGATGCGGACTCGCTGCAAATTGGGATCGAAGCGCCGCCTGGTCGCGACCATCGAGTGGCTCCGGTTGTTCCCGAACGCCGGTCCCTTGGCACACACATGACAGATCTTGGACATCGCGCGCCGAGTATAGACAGCCCCACCGCGGACACCGCCGCGGGCGGGGCTGTCAGAGCGCGGCGGGAGATCGGCGCCTGCGCACGGAGACCTCCGGCGTCCTACCATCGGGGCTTCTGACTGCCGCTTCAGATCTCAATCTGTGCCAACCCGGCAACGATCCGATCCGATACCCACGCTCGGGTTTGGGGTACTACCCGTCGCGATGAGCACTAGCGCCCGAACGTCACCCAACCCGCCGTTTGCGCGGAGCCTGCCCGACCGTTACCGCCTCATCCGTCATTTGGCCAGTGGGGGCATGGCGTCGGTGTGGTGCGCGGAGGACCGCGTGCTCGGTCGCACGGTGGCGATCAAGGTGCTGTCTGATCGCTACGCCCAGGACGCGCAGGCGGTGCGCCGATTCAAGCGCGAGGCGCGGGCGGTCGCCCGGGTTTCGGCCCATCCCAACGTGGTCACGATCTTTGATGTCGGCGACCTCGAGGCCGGCGAGCACGGCGACGGACTCCATCCGGGCGCGTTCATCGTCATGGAGCACCTGGCAGGTGGCACGGTGGCCGATGCGCTGCGTTGTGATGCCGTCACCCGCGAGGAAGCGCGGCGGTGGTTGGGGCAGGCCGCCGAGGCCCTCGATCACGCCCACGCCCGCGGCATCGTGCACCGTGACATCAAGCCCGCCAACTTCCTGCTCGACACCGACCGGGGACTGCACGTGGCCGACTTCGGGATCGCCCACCTCCAGAGCGAGGAAACGATCAGCAGTGCCGGTGAGCTGTTCGGGACGGCTGCCTACCTGGCTCCTGAGCAGGCTCTGGGCAAGGAGGCGACCTCGGCCAGCGATCGCTACGCCCTGGCCATCGCCGCCTTTGAGTTGCTCACCGGCGGGCGGCCTTTCTCCGCCCAGCACTTCGCCGCGCAGGCGCGTCAGCACATTGAGGAGGAGCCGCCCCGGGCCAGCGAGCGCGAGCCCTCGCTGCCCCCGGCGGTCGACGATGTATTGGCCCGCGGCATGGCCAAGGATCCCGATGCCCGCTACCCCACTGCGACGGCCTTCGTGCGCGCGCTGGACGCCGCGCTGGACGGCGACGCAACCGCCTCCACCCGCGTGCTCGGGCCAGAGCAGGCAAACGGGGCCCGACTCGCCGCGGCAGGGGGCGGCGCGGCGCTCGCCGCGGCCGCCGCTGAGGCCCCGCCCGCCTCGGCAGCCGCTGGGGCCGCGCCGGTCGCGGCCGCCGCTGGGCCGCCCACGGCCTCCACGCGACCGCTCGCCGCCCGGTTCCCACGTCCCGTCGCGGGCAATCCGCCGCGGCGGCCGATAGCTACCCCGCTGCAGCCCGTGTCGGGCTCGCCCCGGCGCCCGAGCCGCGCGCTGGCGCTGACCGCGCTGGGTCTGGTCGCCCTCGGCGTGGTCCTGGTACTAACCCAGCTGGCCGCGGGACCGACCAAGCGGGCAGCAGTCGTCAATCATCCCGCCGCCCAGGCCAGCCGACATCGGCCGGCGGCCCCGGCTGCCGGGACCACACACTCAGCTTCCAGCAGCACATCGGCGGCGGCGACGTCAACCGCGGCGGCGCCGTCAACCGCGGCGGCGAGCAGCACGACGAGCGCCAGCTCGAGCGGGACTGCGGACAGTGGTGCCCCCACCAGCGGGTCGGGACTCCAGCTTCAGGGCCATCAGCAGATGCTGGCCGGCGACTACTCCGCGGCGATCCCAACCCTCGAGCACGCAATCAGCGCGTCTTCGCCCAGCGATCTCAGCTACGCCTACGCCCTGTATGACCTAGGTCGCTCGCTCCTGCTCTCGGGCAATGCCAAGGCGGCGGTCCCAGTACTCGAGCAGCGGCTGAAGATCCCCAACCAGACCTCAACCGTGCAGGCGCTACTCAATCAGGCGCTGCGCGCTGCCGGGCAGTCCCCCGCCACGGGCGGGACGAGCCTTCCCCCCGGACAAAGCCCCGGTCACGACCACGGGCACGGCAACGGCCAGGGTAACGGCGGCGACTGAGTCTGCGCCGGGCGGGCACCGGGTCAGGCGACGAGTCGGCCGAGCCGTGCTCCGATCACGCAGAGAAGCCAGCCGGTCCGCGAGCGGCGGCGAGCTGGTCACGAGCGGCAAGCGAGGCGAGCACCGCCTCGGCGGCGTGGCGGCCGCTGTCGCGCTTGTCTCCGCCGGTTACGCGGGCCAGCGCCTGCTCCATCGTGTTGACGGTGAGCACCCCGAAGCCGACCGGGACTCCGGTCTCGAGCTGGACGTCGGTGATCCCGTGGGCCGCGCTCCCGCACACCCAGTCGTAGTGGTCGGTCTCGCCGCGGATCACGGCCCCGAGGCAAACGACGGCGGCGTAGCGCCCCGACTGGGCGGCGTACTTGGCCACCAGCGGGAGCTCAAAGGCGCCGGGCACGTCAAAGCAATCGATCTCCGCGATACCGCCGTCCTCGAGACCCTCGCGGGCGCCCTGCTCCAGGCGCCGCGCCAGCTCGTCGTAGAAGCGGGCCACGCATAGCGCGACCCGCCGCTCAGGCGCCATCCGGGTCCCGACTGTCGCTCGCCTGCTCCTGGCGGAACATCTCTTCGTCGAACGGCAGGCCCTGGTGATGGAGGGTGTGCCCGAGCTTCTCGCGCTTGGCGCGCAGGTAGGCCTCGTTGTGGGGATTGGACGCGTGCTCGATCGGAACCTGGTCTGATACCGACAGGCCGTAGCCGGCCAGGCCGGAGATCTTCTTGGGGTTGTTGGTGAGGATCCGGATGCTGGTCAGACCCAGGTCGACCAGGATCTGGGCGCCGATCCCGTAGTCGCGCAGGTCCGCGGGCAGGCCGAGGCGGAGGTTGGCGTCGACGGTGTCCAGCCCCTCCTCCTGGAGCTTGTAGGCCCGCAGCTTGTTGAGCAGCCCGATGCCGCGCCCCTCCTGACTGAGATAGAGCAGCACACCACGGCCCTCCTGCTCGATTATCGCCAGCGCCGACTCGAGCTGCTCGCCGCAGTCGCAGCGCAGCGAATGGAACACGTCCCCGGTCAGGCACTCGGAGTGGACGCGAACGAGCACGTCCTGTGCGCCCTCGATCTCGCCCTTGACCAGGGCGACGTGATGCTTGTTGTCGACCAGCGAGCGATATCCGACGGCGACAAAGTCTCCGAACCCCGTCGGCAGCTTGGTCGCCACCACACGCTCGACGAGCTTCTCATGGCGCCTTCGGTAGGCGACCAGATCAGCCACGGTGATCATCCTCAGCCCGTGGCGTTCGCAGTAGCCCGTCAGGTCGGGCACGCGGGCCATCGTCCCGTCGTCGTTCATGATCTCGCAGATCACGCCGGCCGGAATCAGACCGGCCAGGCGGGCCAGGTCGACAGCCGCCTCGGTCTGACCGACGCGCTCCAGCACGCCCCCCGGCTTGGCCTTGAGCGGAAACACGTGGCCGGGCTGGACGAGCTCACGGGGGCTGGTCTGGGGGTCGATCGCGACCTGGATCGTGCGCGCCCGGTCAGCCGCTGAGATGCCGGTGCTGACCCCTGAGCGGGCCTCGATCGAGACCGTGAAGGCGGTCTCGAAAGCGGACTCGTTCTTGGCCGCCATCAGGTCGAGCCCGAGCTCATCGCAGCGGTCAGGCGTCAGCGCGAGGCAGATCAAACCTCCCCCCTCCTTGCGCATGAAGTTGATCGCTTCGGGGGTGACGAATTGGGCGGCCATGGTCAGGTCGCCCTCGTTCTCACGCGTCTCGTCGTCGCAGACGACGACCATCTTGCCCTGGCGGATGTCCTCGATCGCGTCCTCGATCGAGGCAAAGGTGGCACGGCCGACACTCATCGCCGCTCACCATCCCGGTTCGCCGAAATGGCGATGGCGTCGGTCATCCGGCTGCTCATCGGTTGGCCCCGACGAGTTTCTCAACGTATTTGGCGAGCACGTCCACCTCCAGGTTGACGATCGTACCGGGGCTGATGCGGCCGAGGTTGGTTCGTTGCAGGGTCTCGGGGATGAGGGAAACGGTAAATGATGCGCCGTTGATGTCAGCCACGGTCAGGGAAACCCCGTCGACCGCCACCGAGCCTTTGCTGACCATGTAGCGCAGCACGTCGGCCGGGGCGCGCACCCGCACGCGGCGGGCGAAGCCGTCCGCGGTCACCTCCTCCACCTCGCCCACGCCGTCGACGTGACCCTGGACGACGTGGCCGCCGAGCCGATCGCCGGCGCGCAGAGGCAGCTCGAGATTGACCTCGGCCCCAGTCGCGACATCGTTGAGTGAGCTGCGAGTCAGGGTCTCGTTCATGACTTCGGCGGCGAAGGCACCGCCCGCGATCGCGGTCGCGGTCAGGCAGACCCCGTTGACAGCCACCGAGTCACCCTCGCCGAGCTCAGGCGCCAGGCGCGAGGTGATCGTCAGTCGCACCCCGTCACTGGAGCGCTCGGCATCGGCGATCCGCCCCAGGTCGGACACCAGTCCCGTGAACACGTCTCTCACCACTCTCTGATTCGGGCTCTGATGAGCAGATCCTCGCCGACGCGGTCACAGGTCAGGGCCATGGCGTGCACGGCGTCGGAAATCAGATCGACGCCCTCACCCTCGAGCGGATCCCGTGCGGTTCGGCCGCCGAGAATCAGGGGAGCGAGAAAGAGGCGGATCTCGTCTATTTCATCAGCGTCAAGGAAGGCTCCAGCCAAGTGGGGGCCACCCTCGAGCAGGATCGAGCCGACCCCGGCCGAGCCGAGCTGATCGAGCGCGTCACGGACCCGAGCGGGCTCGTTTTCCCCGCTGGCCACGATCACGTCGGCGCCGTGGGTACGCAATGCGTCGGTGGCGGTACGCGGCGCGGCCCGGGAAACGACGATCGTCAGCGGGATCCGGCGGGCGTCGCGCACGAGCTGGGCGGAAAGGGGAAGGCGCCCGAGTGAGTCGAACACGACCCGCCGCGGCTGGCGGCTGGGCGGGCTCTGGGCCGTATCTCGAGCCGTGAGCAGCGGATCGTCGGCCAACGCGGTACCGACCCCGACGGCGACCGCATCGCACTCCGCGCGCCAATCGTGCGCGCGACGGCGGCTGCTCTCACCCGAGATCCACTTCGAGTCGCCGCTTCGGGTGGCGACCTTGCCGTCGAGGGTCATCGCTGACTTGAACAGGACCCACGGGCGCCCGGTCTTGGCGTATTTGCGGAAGGGCTGATTGAGCATTCGGGCCCGAGCGGCGAGGTCCCCGGCGGCGAGCACGACCTCGACTCCCTCGTCGCGCAGGATCCCGAGCCCGCGGCCATTGGCGTGCGAGCTGGGGTCGTCTGAGGCGACGACGACGCGCCGGATCCCGGCGGCGCGGATGGCGTCGGTACAGGGCGGCGTGCGGCCCTTGTGACAGCAAGGCTCGAGCGACACGTAGAGGGTGGCGGTGCTCAGATCGTGTCCGTCGGCGGCGGCAATCGCCTCGACCTCGGCATGCGGCGAGCCCAGCGCGCGATGAAATCCCTCGCCGATCACCACATCGCCGGCCGCGACGACGGCGCCGACAAGCGGATTGGGGCTCACGTGACCGCGCCCGCCCTCGGCGAGCTCGATCGCGCGGGCCAGGTGAAGGCTGTCGGTATCAGCTCCGGTGACGCTCATCGTTTCAGCTGCTGAGAAGAATAGTTCGGTGCGCATTTACCGCCGGAGAGTCGGTAAACGCTGATCTCGGGTCCGGGACGCGCGTATTGGCCGGGGTAGTAGTCGACCGACCAGTCGAAGCTGAACGGCACCGCATGGTTGTTGGTGCCAAACGGGCTGACGTGGTACATGAGCTTGGCGTGGTTGGCCAGCTGGGCGTAGTAGGCGATCGCGGCCGGGGCGAGCTTGGGCTGGGCGAAGGATCGTCCGGCCTGCAAGGAACCGATCACCACCCAGCAGTAGTTGCTGTTGATGTATTCGTTCAGGAGCTCGGGGCGCAGCGTGCGCTCATACTGGTCCACGAGCACGAAGCGCCGCTGACCCGGGGGCAGCAGCCGGCCCTGCGGGTCGACGTTGGTCTCATAGGTCGGGAAGCGCTGCCAGCGCGCGCCGCTCATCGTGGCCGGCAGCGAGCGCCCGATATCGGCGCCCCAGTTGTCGGACACGACCGGCTCGACCACCACCTTGGCACCCGCGGGCACGTGGCCCACCATCCACTGACGGGCCAGGTTGCGCGTGTCGGGGCGGGCCAGTACGGCGTCGTTGTGGACCGAGCTGGCCAGGCCCTGACCGAGCATGATCACGGCGGCCACGGGCGCGATCAGCAGCATCGGGGCGCGCCCGGTACGGGCCAGCCAGCGCACCAGCTCCACCGTGCCGTAGGCGCCAAGCAGGGCGACGATCGGAAAGCTCGGCATCAGCCAGCGCCCGAAGAAGCGCTGCTGGTCACCCATGAAGACGATGAAGGAGATCGGGGCCGCGAGCAAGACCAGCGCCATCGTCAGTCGCCGCCGGACCAGGAGCAGGATCGACCCGCCGGCGGCGGCCAGCGTGGGCGCCCAGCCCAGCCCCCAGGTGAGCGTCCAGATGTAGTAGGCGGTACCGCTGCCCGAGGTCGTGCCGAGCTTGATCGGGTCAGCACCGCCAGCCAGGGCCGCCTGCGTCGAGATTCCGTTCTGAAACGCCGAGAAGTCAAGCACCGCGTAGGGGTTGGCGATCACGAAGGCGATCAGCGCCACTAGCAGGGCGAGCACCAGACGCCGCAGAGCGACCAGGAGCGCGCCGCCGGCCCCGTCGCAGGCGGCGGCCGCCAGCAGGCAGACGAGCGTGATCCCGCCGGTGTACTTGGTCGCGGCCGCGAGTCCGATCCCCGCCCCGGCGATCACGTAATCGCGGCGCCAACCGCGGCGTAGAACTCCGGATACCCCGTACAGCGAGAGAGCGACCGGGGCCAGCGCCGGTACATCGTTGAGCGCCAGGTGGCTGTAGAACATGGGCAAGAAGGCGACCGAGAAGATCGCCGCGCCGAGCAGCGCTACCGTCCGCCCGAACAGGCGCTCGCCGGCCAGGTAGGTCAGCCAGACCGAGACTGTCCCCAGTACCCCCGCCACGACCCGGGCGACGACGAACACCTCGGTCGGATCGGTCGTGAATGCCCGCGAGAGCGCGTCCGCGCTCCCGAACCAGAGTTCGAACACGATGTGCAGCAGGTAGGAGTAAGCGGGCGGATTGAGGAAATACTGGGGGTTGAGGTCATGCGAGAAGAACGCGATCGCCCGAGGAACGAAATGGGTCGCCTCGTCGACGTTGTAGCTGTAAGGCAGGCCGGCCTTGATTCCCCAGACACGCAGGCCGAAGGTGGTCAGCAACACCGCCGCGAGCAGCGGGCGGTGGAGATCGAGGCGGCGTCCGCGGACGCGCTCACGCAGGTGCGCGAGGCGGCCGCGTGCGGGCGCGTCGACTCCCACGGGGGCCGGTTCCAGGGTGGCGGCATCCATGTTTCCCCCCGAGTATCCCGCTACCGTGTGACGCGTAAGCGCGCGCCCCAGCAGCGGTCCTCGCCGGGCAGCGCAGCGCGTCTTGATCTGTCGCGCGCTCTCAGGACATGAAGCTCATCATCCAGATTCCCTGTTTCAACGAGCAAGAGCAGCTTCCGCTGACTCTCAGCAGGCTGCCGCGCGAGCTCGAAGGCTTTGACGTCGTCGAGTGGCTGATCATCGACGACGGCTCGACCGATGAGACGATCTCGACTGCCCGCGCCAACGGAGTCGATCACGTCGTCCGTCTGACCAACCACAAGGGGCTGGCGGCCGCCTTCCAGGCCGGGTTGGACGCCGGGCTCAAGCTCGGCGCCGACGTGATCGTCAACACCGACGGCGATAACCAGTATGAGGGCGCCGACATCCCCAAGCTGGTGGCGCCGATTCTGCGCGGTGAGGCCGACATGGTGGTCGGTGACCGCCAGATCGACGTCAATCAGAACTTCTCGCGCATCAAGCGCCGGCTCCAGCGGCTCGGCTCCTGGGTCGTTCGCCAGGCCTCGTCGACCGAGATCCCCGATACCACGTCGGGCTTTCGCGCCTATAACCGCGAGGCAGCCCTGCAGATGCAGGCCGTCTCGAAGTTCACCTACACGCTGGAGACGATCATCCAGGCCGGCAAGCTATTGGTGGCCGTCGATCACGTGACGATCCGGACCAATGCCAAGACGCGCGAGTCGCGGCTGTTTCCGTCCACGATGGCCTATGTCCGCCGCAACGCGCTATCGATCTTCCGCATCTACGCCCAATACGAGCCGTTGCGGGTGTTCTGGGGCGGCGCGGTGATCCTGGGCGTCCCGGCGCTGGCCCTGTTCATTCGCTTCATCGTCACCTTCATTCAGCATGGCGGGCATTCGGGCCACGTACAGTCACTGATCTTCGGCGCCGTTCTGTTCATCGCCGCCATGCTGCTCGGTGCGCTGGGGGTGATCGGGGATCTGCTCAGCCATCAGCGGACGCTGTCGCAGCGCACGCTCGAGCGCGTGCGGCGGATCGAGCTGCAGCTCGGCGTCGAGCCTTCGCATTACGAGCCCGGCGCGCCGGCGGCTGCTGCCGGCCCGGGCGACACCGAGGACCGCGAGGCGCTCGAGGTATGACGTCCGCCCCAACGCCGGCGCACCCGCACGAGAAGGCGCCGGGCGCTACTGCCGCGCCGGCCGTTCCGACCGGCAACACCTACGACAAGTACGGCTCCACCAACCCGGTCGTACGGCGACTGATGGCCGGTTTCGAACGCACGCTGGACGAGTTGTTCACGCACGCCGCCCCGGGTTCGGTGCTCGACGTGGGGTGCGGCGAGGGCGTCCTCTCCGAGCAGTGGGCGCAGCGCCTGGGCACCGGCCGGGTGGTCGGCGTCGACCTCGCTGACCCCAAGCTCGAGGCCGAATGGAGCCGGCGCCGGCGCGCCAATCTCGAGTTCCGGGCCATGGACGCCGAGCAGCTTGACTTCGCCCACGGTGAATTCGACCTCGTCGCCGCCACCGAGGTGCTCGAGCACGTGCCCGACCCGGAGCGCGTCCTGGCCGAGATGGCACGGGTCGCCCGGGGGCACCTGCTGGTATCGGTACCGCACGAGCCGCTATGGCGGGTCCTGAACATGGCCCGTGGCGCCTACCTGCGCAAGCTCGGCAACACCCCCGGGCACCTGAACCACTGGAGCCGCGGGGCGTTCGTCAACCTGCTCAGCGGGCACGGGGTCGTAACCGAGGTCCGCTCGCCGTTTCCGTGGACGATGCTGCTGGTCTCAGTGCGCTGATGGCGGTCATCCGACCGCCGGCGTCAACCCAAGCGCAGCCCCCCTCAGACGACGAGCCCGAGAAGACCGGCTCCTACGCGGCGGGCGCCCGGGTCCTCTCGATCGGGATCGCCTCGACCGGCATCTTCACCTTCGCCTACCTGGCGGCCGCCAGCCACGCGCTGGATCCCCGCTCCTATAGCCGGATCTCGCTGTGCTGGGCGATCATGTTCGTGATCCTGTCGGTCATCTATAGGCCGATCGAGCAGCTGCTCTCGCGCACAATCGCCGACCGCCGGGCCCGAGGTCTGCACGGCCATCCCCTGCGCGTCCCAGCCGCGATCCAGCTCGGGTTCGCGGTCGTCTTCCTGATCATCGCGCTGCCCCTGCGCCACGACATCGAGCAGGGCATGTTCGACGGCTCGAGCACGCTGTACTGGATCCTCGTCGTGGGGGTGCTCGCCTACGGCGCCAGCTACTTCGCCCGTGGCTGGCTGGCCGGCCACGAGCGCTTCGCTCTCTACGGCGGCCTGGTGTTCCTGGAGTCGACCTCGCGCTTTCTGTTCGCGCTCGCCGTCGTGGTCGGGATCGGTTCGGGCCAGGGGCTGGTCGGCCTGGGCATGGCGGTGGCGCCGTTCGCGTCCCTGTGCGTGATGCCGTTTGCCTTCTCGCGGATGCGCGTACGCGGTCCGGCCGAGGTGCCGGTTGCCGACGCCGCCGCGGAAGGACCTGCCCACGCCCAGCTCGAGGAGGCCAGCGCCGACCTGTCGCTCAGGCACGGCGCCGGCTTCGCGGTCTCAGTGGTCGGGATCATGCTCGCTGAGCAGACGCTGATGAACGCCGGCGTGTTGATCGTGGCCGCCAAGGCCGGCGCTGGTGACCTGACCACGGGCCTGGTCGGCTTCGTCTTCAACGTCATGCTGATCGTGCGCGCCCCGCTCCAGCTCTTTCAGGCCGTGCAGACCTCGATCCTGCCCCATCTGGCCGGGCTCGAGGCCCGCGAGAGCGCGGACGAGTTTCACCACGCGATTCGGATCACGATCCTGGCCATCGCCGGCTTCGGCCTGGCCGTGGCCCTCGGGCTGCTGGCCGTGGGACCGCCGGTGATGACCGCATTCCTGGGCAACAAGGGCTTTCACTACGCCCGCTTCGGGCTGGCGTTGGTCGGGCTCGGGATGGGCCTGCACCTGATCGCGGGCACGCTCAACCAGGCCGCGCTGGCCCGCGGACAGGCTCCCTGGGCGGCGGTCGCCTGGCTGATCTCGGCCGCGCTGTTCGTCGTCTTCGTGGTCGCCTCGATCATCCCAGCCGAGGTCACCCGGGTCGAGGTCGGCTACTTCGGCGCCACCGCTGTGCTCAGCGTGCTGCTGGCGCTGGTCTATAGACGGGGGGCGGCGGTCGCCAATGTGACGGCCGCCGGGTCTGGGGCGCCCTGAGCGCGCCCAGCGTTACTCTGAGCGCCGGCTAGGGGCCGGCGGACCGGCCAAGTCCAGGTGGCGAGATCCCCGAGCGCGGACGGCGGCTGGGGAGGCGATGATGATCGCCAACGTGGGTTCCCTCGGCGCGCGACGATCAGATCCAGGGCCAATGGGCACGAGACGACAAGCATCGGATCATTTTCGTGGGGTTTGTCGTCTCAGCGCCACCCCTCGGGCATCGCAGGACAAGCTCCGCCGAGATCGCGACCGCGTGCCGTGCCAGGTCCGCTTCGTGCCCATTCCGGTCCCCCTCCCCGGTTTCGCAACCGTGGTGAACGGCACCGAGCCGGGCGCCCAGCGGTCAACCAGCCGAGACAGCGGCCTCGGCAATGGCCGTATAGGCCGACGCCGGGTCATCGGATCCGAACACGGCCGCGCCGGCGACCAGCAGGTTGGCCCCCGCCTGAGCGACCGGCCCGGCCGTCTTGACCGCGATGCCGCCGTCGACCTCGAGGCCAACCTCGGCGGGCAGCGCGCTTCGCATCCGCTCGAGCTTGCCCAGCGAGCCGGGAATGAACTTCTGGCCCCCCCAGCCCGGGTTTACGCTCATGCACAGCACGAGGTCAAGGGTGTCGATGGCGACCTCATCCAAGGCCGAGACGGGGGTGCCCGGACACAGCGCGGCCCCCGCCGTGCAGCCTGCCTCGCGGATCGCCGCCAGCGTGTAGTGCAGATGGGGCGTGGCCTCCGCGTGGACGGTGATGCTGTCCGCCCCGGCCGAGGCGATGTCGTGCACGTGGCGCTCGGGGCGGTCGACCATCATGTGGACGTCGAGGATGGCGCCGGCGGCGTGGACCAGGTCAGCCAGCGCCCCCACGACCACGGCGCCGAAGGTGATCGGGGGCACGAAAGTGCCGTCCATCACATCGACGTGGATTATCCGTGCCCCGGCGTCGAGCACCGCCTGCACCTGGGCGCCGAGCTGCGCGAAGTCGGCCGACAGGATCGAGGGCGCTACGTGCAGCTCGCGCAGTCGCGCGGCGCGGGGCTCGTCGGCGTCGCTCATTGGTCACACTTCTACCAGCATGCTGGCCTGGCAATGGTTGCAGGCCACCAACATCGTGCTCGACATACGCACAATCGTGGAGTGCTCACCACAGTTGGGGCACACAGAGACGAGCTCGTAGCGCTTAAGGCAGTAGACGCAGCGGTAGTGACCGGGCACCGCCGTCGGGCGCAGCCACGGCTCGCCACAGCCCGGGCACTCCGGGCCGAGCTGGACCTCCGCTGACGGATCCTTCACCGGTTACAGGCTAACGAGAGTCGCGGCGTCCGGCCCGCCGCAGACGGGCGATAAAAAAGCCGTCGGTGCGGTCACGATCGGGCATCGTTTGCAGGAACGGGCTACAGGAAGCAGCCGGGAACAGGGCACTGAGGTCCTCGAGCGCAAAGTCGGAGCGCTCGGCCAGGAAGGCCGCGATTATCTCCTCGCTCTCGGCCCGGGAGATCGTGCAGACCGAGTAGACGAGAGCGCCGCTCGGGGCGGTGGCCTGGGCTGCGGCGCGCAGGACCCGGGCCTGGACCCGGCTCAGATCGGCGACCCGCTCGGGGCTCGTGCGCCAGCGCAGATCGGGGCGGGATTGGAGCGTTCCCAGGCCGCTGCACGGCGGGTCGACGAGGACACCGTCAAACAACGCCCCAGCCGACCAGGCGTCGACGTCGCCGGCGTCGGCGGTTAGGACCCGTGCGCCGCTCGCTCCCATTCGCGCCATCGTCTGCTCGAGCGCGCGGGCGCGGCCCGGATGGCGTTCGACGGCGACCAGCTCCCCTTGGTCGCCCATCAGGGCGGCCAGTTGGCTGGTCTTGGCGCCGGGGGCCGCGCACAGGTCGAGCACCCTCTGGCCGGGAACCGGCGCGAGCGCCCGGGCGGGCAGCATCGAGCCCCGGGACTGGGCCATGACCGCCCCGCGCCGCCACAGCTCGGAGCCGTGCACGTCAAATGGCCCTTCGAGCACCAGGGCCTCGGGCAGCTCGGGCACGGGTCGGGCCGCCACGGAAAGCTCCGCCAAGACGGAGGCCCGGTCACTGACCAGGGTGTTGACGCGCAGCGCGGACTCGGCCGGATCGTTGATGACGGCCAGCAGCGCCCGCGCCCGCTCGGCGCCGAGCTCACGCCACCACAGCTCAGCCAGCCACTCGGGCACGGAATGCCGGATGGCGGCCTCTGGGGCTGTGGCATCGGAGAGGTCGGCCACAAGCGCCCGGCCCTCGCGGGTGGCCCGGCGCAGGACGGCGTTTACCAGCCCGGCGCCGCCATCCCCGGCCGCTTTGGCGAGCTCGACGCTCTCGTGAACGGCGGCGTGCTCGGCGATTCCGTCCGAGAACAGGAGCTGGAGCAGCCCGAGGCGCAGTGCCGCCAGCACCGGGGGATCGAGCCGCTCAAGCGGCCGGGCGGACAGCCGGGCGGCCACGTGGTCAAGGGTCGCGCGCCGTTGCACGGTGCCGTAGGCGAGCGACATCGCCAGTGCCCGCTCACGGGGCTCGAGGCCCGAGGCTTCTCCGGCCAGAGCGCGGTCGGCGTAGGCGCCGTGCTCAAACACGCGGCGCACGACCGCAAACGCACACGCCCGGGCGGGTGAGACGCGTCCGGGATCGCGTCCGCGGGCGCCCGCGCCAGCCCGTGGGGCCGGCATCAGGGCCGGTGTCCGCGCACGTAGTCCTCGCCGGGCATGGGTCGCTTGCCGGGCGGCTGCACGGTTATCAATTCCAGGGCACCGTCAGCGCAACCGAAGCAGGGTCGCAGGCCGCCCACGGAAACCTCGCCGGGCGCGAGGGACCCATCACCGCCGGGCGCGAGGGACCCCTCACCGCCGGGAATGAGCGACCCCACGCCGCCGGGGCCGGGGGACGCCGCCACCCGCACCTCCAAGACGCCGAGCCGCGTGCCATCGGCGAGCATGATGGCGGCGCCGATGTGCGGGGTCAGGGCGCGCACCCGGCGGGCGAGCTCATCGGCAGTCTGGGCTCCGTCCAGGAGGCGTTCCTCGGCGGTCAGCTTGTCCGCGTAGGTAACGCCGGCCTCGTCCTGCTCAGCGCATGGCGGCCGCTCGTCGAGGGTTTGGACGAGCAGGTTTCCGCCCAGCATCTCCAGGCGCGCGGCCAGCGTCCCGTAGGTGTCCTCGGGCTCGATCGGCACTCCGACCTGGGCGCACACCGGACCGCTGTCCAGCCCCGCGGTGAGCTGCATGATCGAGACCCCGGTGCGCACGTCCCCGGCCATGATCGCCCGCTCAATGGGAGCCGCGCCACGCCAGCGCGGCAGCAGCGAGGGATGCACGTTGAGCAGCTCGAAATCGCTGAGCAGCGGCTCCTTGATCAGGGCGCCAAACGCGCACACACACACAACTTCGGGGGTCGCAGCGGCAATCTGGGCTCGGACCGCCTCGTCGTTGACCTGCTCGGGCTGGAGCAACTCGATCTCGAGCTCCCGGGCGGCAGCGGCGACCGGCGGCGCGGTCAGGCGCCGTCCCCGACCGCGCGGGCGATCCGGGCGGGTGACGACCAGCGACGGCCGATGCCTTGAGTCCACGAGCGCGCGCAGGACACGGGCCGCGAACTCAGAAGTCCCTAGGTAGACCGTGCGCAAGGTCCGGCGAGCCGGGGCCTAGACCGCGAGCGAGTCGCGCAGGGCCCGCATGGCCTCCTTGCGCTGCGGGCGCGAGACGCGATCGAGTACGAGCTTGCCGTCCAGATGATCGACCTCGTGCTGGATCACGCGAGCCTCGAGCCCAGATGCTTCCACGGTGATCGGCTCTCCGTGCTCGTCGAGGGCGCGCACCCGGATGTGCACCGGCCGCTCGACGTCGACGTGGACGGCGGGCAGGCTCAGGCAGCCCTCTTCGAGGATCTCCTCCTCGTTTCCCATCCACTCGATCTCGGGGTTGACCAGCGCCGCCACCGGCGATTGCGGTTGCACGCGGTAGACGAGCACGCGGTGCAGGACGCCGACCTGATTGGCGGCCAGTCCGACCCCAAGGGCATCGTTCATCAGCTCCCCCATCCGGCGGATCTCGTCGCGCAGGGCGTCATCGAAGCGCTCGACGGGGCGGGCCTGGGTCTTCAGCACCGGATCGCCGAACTTGCGAACCTGGGCCAGCGCCGCCGCTCGTCGCGCGACGACCTCGGGCGTGAGCGCTTCCTCGCGCTCCTCCTCGAGCTCGTCGGCCAGTTCGAGCTCGGCTGACTGGAGCTCGTCCTCGGTCTGTGTCGCATGCTCAGGCATACCCCAAGTCTAATCGGGGCCCGGCGCTGGCCAATCGATACCGATGTGCGGTGAAGCTTCGGCCATCAATCCAGGCGCGGTGCTACCTCCGATTGCGGCGACGGTCAGCTTCTGGACTGCGGATCGGTGCTTGGACCCGCGACGGCCACGGCTCCGGCTTGGGCGATCACGGCCGCTGCGGTGGCGATCAAGAATGTCGAGAGCGTCGGGTGGTGGGCGACGAGGAGCGCGATCGCGGCACAGAAGACGAGGAAGCCGCCCATGCCGGCGATCGTGCCTCGCAGCAGCGCGATGGCCGCCTCACCGCCAGTCTCGCGGTGAGTCAGGACCGCTAGGACCGAGGCGACAACCGGCAGCGCGGCCAGCATCCCGCCGACCAGCGGGCCGAGCGCCGCGCCTCCTGTCGATAACGCGGTCACGAGCCCAGCGGTCAGCACCATGCGCAAGGGGATCCCCACGGTCACGCCCGCGCGCCTTGCCGAGGCGGTCGGCTCGTGTGCGAGGCTTCCCCGCAGCGAACGCGCGAGCGCTCGCCAGGCGATCAGAAGCGAGAGCGTGGCGACCGCCGAAGCGGTGGGCAGACTGGTTCCCTCGACGCCGAAACCAATTCCAGCTCCGGTCAGCCCGGCCGCCGCCCACCCGGCGGCGAGACTCACGCGCCAGCCGTAGCGAGCCGCGAAACCACCGTAGGCGAGTGCAAATGCGCTCAAAGTCAGTAATCCGAGCAGGGTTCCGGCGGCGGCTCGCGCCGCGAACGCGCCGCCGCGCTCGAGCGCCAGGATCAGCAGGACGGGTCCGACAATGGCCGGAAAGGCACTGACCACACCCCCCAAGTGCGGACCCCAGCGTCGCACCGCGAGCGTCGAACCAGCCGTCAGCGCGGGGGCGAGTACGAGCTCTACGAGGGTGGTCATCATCGCTGCTACTGAGGGTCGACGTCGACGCTGACGCTGACGCCCTCGCGCGCGGCCGCCGGGGCGAGCCGGTCGACCGCCGCGCCCACGGCCACGATGGCCGCCCCGCGGTCTCCAGTCTTGATCACGAGCTGGCTGCGCGCCCGGCCGCGGAGACGAAACAGGGGCGCCGGGCCGAGCACATTCCCCACCCCTGGACCGAATGCGGCGGCGATCATCTCGGCGGTCACCCGCGCCGGCGCGTCCTCCGGGGCCGAGCAGACGATGCGGATCAGCGTGGCGAAGGGCGGGTAGCGGAGCAGCTCGCGGCGGTGTAGCTCGTCGCTGAGGAACCCGTCGGCATCGTGGCGAGTCGCGAAGGCGATCGGACGGGCCTCGGGTGCCAGGGTCTGAACGAGAACCCGGCCTCCGTCGGCCCCCCGGCCGGTGCGTCCCGCCAGCTGGGTGACGAGCGCGAAGGTCCGCTCCTCCGCTCGAAAATCCGGAAAGCGCAGGGTCTGGTCGGCGTCGAGGACGATTCCTAGCGAGACGTCGGCGAAGTCGTGTCCCTTGGCCACCATCTGGGTGCCGACCAGCACCCCGGCCGCCGCTTCCTCAAAACGCTGGAGCGTGGCCGCCCGGCGGTCGAGGGTGGCCGCGTCGGCATCGAGGCGGAAGACCGGGAAGCCGTCGCCGCCCAGCGCAGCGCGCAGCTCGTGCTCGATGCGCTCGGTACCCGCACCGTGACGCGCGACGCTCACCGAGGCGCATTTCGGGCAGCGGCTGGGGACCGCCTCGCGATGACCGCAGTGATGACAGGCGACAAAATCCCCCCGCCGGTGCAGGACCAGCGCGACTTCGCAGTTGGGGCAGAACCACACCCGCCCGCACGTCCGGCAGGAGAGGAAGTTCGACCACCCGCGGCGGTTGAGGAGCACGATCGCCTTACCGCCCGCCCGGCGCAGATCGGCGAGAGCCAGGCGCGTTTCTGGATGCAGCGGCTCGTGGTGGCCGCGCATGTCGAGGACCTCCACGGCCGGCATCGGCCGGCCGTCGACACGCTCGGGCAGCCCCAGTCGCGTCATCGCCCGCATGCTCTCCGGGCGCGGCGTGGCGCTGCCGGCCACCAGCACGGCGCCGCTCTGGGCGGCGCGGCGCTCGGCGACGCTGCGGGCGTCATAGCGTGGGTCGCCCTCGTGCTTGTAGGAGCTCTCGTGCTCCTCGTCGATGATGATCAGGCCCAGGTCAGAAAGCGGCGCGAAGATCGCCGAGCGCGGGCCCACGCACACCCGGGCCTCGCCCTCGCGCAGCCGCAGCCACTCGTCGTAGCGCTCACCCGCACCGAGCGCCGAGTGCAGCACGGCGACCACGTCGCCAAAGCGGGTCTGGAAGCGCCACAGCACCTGGGGGGTGAGCGCGATTTCGGGCACCAGCACGATCGCCGAGCGTCCCGCGCCCAAGACGGCCGCGACGGCCGCCAGGTAGACCTCGGTCTTGCCCGAGCCGGTGACCCCGTGGAGCAGAAAGCGCCGCCCTTCGGCGTCGCTCGACGGTTTGGCGATCGCGGTCAGGATCGGCGCCAGCGCCGCCTGCTGATCGGTGGTCAGCGGCGGTGGCGAAGCGGCGGCCGACCCCAGCGGACGCGTGACCGGTCGCCGGGGACGCACCCGCGTCTCGAGCCTGACCAGCTCCCGGGCCTCGAGTCGGCGCAATGCTGGCGTCCCGAGCTCGGCGGCGACCGTGGGCCCTCGCTCGCGCAGGGTACTGAGCAGCTCACGCTGCCGGTCGGTGAGCCGGCTCCCGGGGGCCTCGAGCGCGGCCGCCCCCGTCGACGTCAGTGCCGCGCTCAGCGCCCGGCGCGCCGTGACTCCTTCGGCAGTTCCCGGGGCCAGCGCGAGGCTGAGCGCCCGCGCCAACGTCGAGCAGTACTCGCGGGCCATCCAAGCCGCAAGCTCGACCAGGTCAGCCGGGATCGACGCGGCGAGCACCCGCTGGGGAAAGGCCAGGCGCTCGAGCTCGAGCTCTGAGTCAGCGGCCAGGGCGATGACCACGCCGAGCGCTCGCCGCCCCCCGAACGGCACCTGCAGGACCGAGCCGACCCCAACATCGACGTGCTCGACGGGATCGAGCCGGTAATCGAACGGCCCGCGCACCGCTCGGGTACGAGTCAGCGGTTCGACACGGGCGATCACGAGGGGCTCAGGCGCATGGAGGCTCGAATCTAGAAGGCCACGAGGATGCCGCTTTCACCGCGGGCACCCTCTACGCTCTCAGGCCGTGGATGCTGAGCCGGGCGAGATCATCTTCTTCGACGGCCACCCGTCATGGCTGTCGATGGCCGGCCTGTTCGGCCGGGGGCTGCTGGCGGCGGTCGCCGCCGGGGCGCTGGCCGGGGTCATCACCGCGTTGAGCGCCGGGCACGTCCAGGTCGGCTGGGTGATGATCGCGGTGCTAGCCGTGTTCGTGCTCCTACTTGCGCTCGGTCAGATCCAGCGCCTCAAGACCACCTACTCGATCACCAACCAGCGGCTGACGATCGAAACCGGGATCTTCTCGCGGCGCCTACGCCAGACGCGGATCGAGCGTGTCCAGAACGTCAACGCCTCACAATCGTTCGCCGAACGTATCCTGCACATCGGCACGGTGGACTTCGACACCGCCGGGGAGGCCGACTACGACTTCTCCTTTCGGGGCGTCAGCGACCCACGTGGGATCGTCCGGACGATTGACCGAGCGCTGCAGGAACTGTCCAGCGGCCCGGGCGCCCCCCAGGCCAGCGCCGCGGTCTGAGCCCGGCCCAGGCGCCCCCAGGCCCGCGCCGCGGTCTGAGCCTCCGCCCCGTTCGCTCACGGGACGCGGATCGAAACTACGGCGCTGGATTCGCCCGGGCTGCGGGTCGAGCTCAGCCCGATCGAGGTGACCTTGTCGAGGTCTGCGAGCAGCGCCTTGACCCGGGCGCTGCGCGTCAATCCCGTCTGCTGCCCGAGGGCGAGCAGCCGCCCGAAGTCGAGGTAGACCAATGAGGTCAGCTTCGCGGGCCGGGCGCCGAGTGCGAACCGGAATCCAGGATCGCCGCTCAGCGCGTGGCTGTGTTGGGCGACGGCGGCAACGCCCTCGAGGCTGGTCGAGATCACTACCAAGCCGTGGAATACGGCGTAGTCGAACTCGAGCCCTCGTGAGAGCACGAGCTGGTGAGCCGGGATTCCGACGACCGTGCGGTCAGCGAAGACCGGAGCCTTGCCCGCGGGCGTGTTGGGAGGCGTGAAGAGCTGCACGAGCGGGATCTGGAGCTGGGCGAGCTCGGTGCGGACCTGAACCTCGTGCGCGGTGCGGGCGACGATCACCAGCGTCGGTGAGCTGGCGTGCGGCACCACCGCCACCGCCGACTCGCCGTGAAAGATCGAGGTCAGGTCATGGACGTTGACGCCCTCGGAGACCAGGGCCGAGCCCAGGCGAGAAAGAAGTGGGCCGATGCCGCCCGCGACGCCGGCCGCAGCGCCGGCATTGAGGACCGAGTGGGCCACGCGGTCCAGCCCGGCGACATCGAGCAGCAGGATCGAGCCGGTCGGCATCACGTTCTGCAGCGTCGGGGTAAAGGCCGCCGTGGCGGGCGCGCTGATCCGCGCCAGGCTGGGATCGAGCGCGCTGTGCACCCCAACTCGGGCTCCGCCGGACGCGGGTGAGAGGCTGAGCGTGACCCCCTGGAGGGCGGGCTGGTCGAGAAGAGCGCCCAGGGCGCCGAGCACACCGCCCTGGGCGGACAGCACCCGACGCACGCCGGCCAGCGACGAGTAGGCGTCGAGCACACGTCCGGAGGGCTCATTGGCGGCCGCGCGCTGATAGACGATCGAACCAGCCAGCGAGCGCGTCGAACCGGCGTTGACGTCGAGCGCCGCCCGCACACTGGTGTCCTGCCCCAGGACCAGGAAATGTGAGACGAAGGCCAGCTCGCTCCCGGTCGGATAGACCAGGAGGGGTGTGCCCCGGTAGGAGCCGTGGACGGTCGCACCCTGCGCCTGCAGGAAGGCCCGGGCCCGGGCCCGGTCCCGGACGTCGAGGACGATCAGGGAACCGGCCGTCGCGGTGGCGGTGTTCAGCAGGGCGAAGGATGCCTCATTGCCCAGCCAAGGTCCGATCTGGCCGGCGAAGTCCACCGAATGGCCGCCGGCGAGGATCGCCCCCAGGCGAGTCTCAACCGCGACCACGGCGAGCGTGTAGTCGGGAAAGCGCTCGGCGAGTCTGACGGCCTGACGGACCGCCGGCCGGTGCCGGTCCAGCGAAACGTTGACGTAGGCCAGTGCGTCCGAGGGCACCAGGGCGGCGGCGCCGGTGGCCGGCGGCGGAGGCGCTGGTCTGCCGATGATCACCATGGCAAGGACCGCGATCAGCCCCAGGATCACGGCGATGAGGGGTTCAAAGCGCTCCCCCGACGGAGGCCCGGGCGCAGGGACGGCCGGGGGCTCCCTGGTCGTCACCTCGGTCTCGGTCACGGATCCTTGACTAGATCAGGCCGCGGCACCGCGAGCGCCGACCGGCCGGCGCTCGTTGCGGGCCACGAAGTCGATGATCGTCGGCACGCCCTCGAAGCGGTAGCGCTCGCGCAGGCGATTCTCGAGAAAGTAGGCGTAGTCGCGGGTCACGCGAGCCCGCGAGTTGACCTGGATCGAGAACCGCGGCGGCCGCTCCCCGGTCTGGGTCATGAACAGCAGCTTCAGGCGGTGCCCGGAGCCCGCGCCCTTGCCGCCCGCCCCCACGGGAGGCTGGCGCGCGGCAGTGACCTCGGACAGGAAGCGGTTGAGCTGCGGGGTGGGAATCCGGGTGCGGCTGCGGTCAGCCAACGCGATCGCCTCGACCAGCAGCCGGTCGACGTGGCGGCCGGTCTTGGCGCTGGCGGTCAGCACGCGCGGGCGCAGACGCAGCTTGCGGTTGACGTGGGCGCGCTCGTGGTCAAGGTCGACGTCTTCGGCGATGTCCCACTTGTTGAGGACCAGCGCCGTGGCGCAGCCGCTCTTCATGGCCATTTCGGCCACCCGCAGATCCTGGGTGGTCACACCCTCGTTGGCATCGCACACGACCAGCGCCACGTCGGCGCGCTCGGCGGCGCGGCGCGAGCGCAGCGACGTGTAGTACTCGAGCGACTCCCCGACCTTGGCCGCGCGCCGGATCCCGGCCGTGTCGACCAGGATCAGCTCGCGATCGCGATAGGTGAGCGGAAGGTCGATCGCGTCGCGCGTCGTCCCGGCCAGCGGCGAGACGATGACCCGTTCCGAGCCGGCGAAGCGGTTGACGAGCGAGGACTTGCCGACGTTGGGGCGCCCGATCACGGCCAGGCGTACGGCCAGGTCGTTCTCCTCGGCCTCCTCGCCGCACTCGGGCGCGAGGGCGACGATCCGGTCCAGTAGGTCGCCGGTGCCCAGGCCCTGGGCGGCGGAGACCGCAATCGGGTCCCCGAGCCCGAGCCGGAAGAACTCGGCCGCGGACGGCATGTCGGTGACGGTGTCGATCTTGTTGACGGCGACCAGGACGGGCACCGGGCTGCGGCGCAGCAGTTCAGCCATCTCCTGGTCCCCGGGGCGCAGCCCCGCCTTGGCGTCGACCACCAGCACGGCGGCATCCGCGTCGGCGAGCGCGGCCCGGGCCTGGTCCTGGATCTGCCCGGCGAGCACGTCGTGATCCTCGAGGTCGACGCCGCCGGTGTCGATCAGCGTCAACGACCGGCCGTTCCAGTCGGTGCGCAGCTCCTTGCGGTCCCGGGTCACGCCCGGGCGCTCGTGAACGACCGCCTCCCGGGACTCGGTGAGGCGGTTGACCAGCGAGGATTTGCCCACGTTGGGGTAACCGACGATTGCGACCTTCATGGGACTGAGTATGAGGGTTGTTTCAGCGCGAGCGGCTGGTTTCGGTCATGGGCGGACTCGTGAGGTGAGTCCAACCACCCGGATCGGGGTGCCATTGAGGCTCTACCCGACGCTCCTCAGTGTGGAACGCCTTTGGGAAGGGGTGCAGCACGCGTCGGCGGGCCTAGCACGACGAGCGCGCGCGGACCGGGCCGGGTGTGTCGTGCTGGATCCACCTGTCGGGCACGGCGCGACGAACCCCTCGAACCCGGTCGATGCTCGTCGTACCGTGCCCGCCGATTGCCCCAGAATCGCCCTTCCCAGGTGCCCGGCGTCCCAGCTGACGCCGCGGGCGCCCGGCCGGCAGCGCCCAAGCCGGTCAGCAAGCCGCCTGAGCCAACGAGCTGATCCGCTCCACCACCTCGGCCAGGGACAAACCGGTCGTATCGAGCACGACCGCACCCTCGGCGGCGGTCAACGGCGAATGCTCGCGGCTCTCGTCGCGCTGGTCGCGGATTGTCTGCTCGGCGAGCACGGTGGCCGGGTCGGCTCCGATCTGGGCGGCACGGCGGCGCGCGCGCTCCTCGGGGCTGGCGGTGAGGAACACCTTGACGGCCGCGTCGGGGGCCACGACGGTGCCGATGTCGCGTCCTTCCGCGACCCAGTCTCCGGAGCCCAGCAGGTTGCGCTGCGCGACCACCATCGCGGCGCGGACGAGCGGGTCGGCGGCCACCCGGGACGCCGCCTCGGACACCGCCGGCGTGCGGATCGCCGCGCTCACGTCGCGTCCGTCGAGCCGGACCTCCTCGTAGGGCTCGATCCGGAGCTCGCCGGCCACGACCGCGGGCTCCTTGCCACGCTCAAGTGCCGCCAGGGCGACCGCCCGGTACATGGCGCCCGAATCGAGGAAGGTGAACCCCAGCTCCCTGGCGACCGCCCGCGCCACGGTTGATTTCCCGGCGCCCGCGGGCCCGTCGATCGCGATCACCATCAGGCCGCCAGCCTGGCCACGTCGTCGGCAAAGCCGGGGTAGGAAACCTCGGCGGCCTCCATCCCAATCACCTCGACTCCCTCCTGCGAGGCCAGGCCGGCCACCGCCCCGAGCATGGCCAGGCGGTGGTCGCCGTGGGCCTGGAGCTGGCCGCCGCGCAGGCTCCCGGTGCCGCGGACCGCGAAGCCGTCCTCGAAGGCCTCGATGTCGGCCCCCAGGCCGCGCAGGCCGTCCACCACGGTCGCGATCCGGTCTGACTCCTTGACCCGCAGCTCGTGTGCTCCGCGCACGATTGTCTCCCCTTCGGCAAAGCAGCCGAGCAGGGCGACCAGCGGCAGCTCGTCGATCGCCAGCGGCACCTCGTCGGCGGTCACCGTGGTGGCCTCGATCGGGCCGGCGCTGACGTCGAGGTCGCAGACCGGCTCGCCGGCGGCGAAGCTACCTTCGGGCTCGAGTTCGCAGACCACCACTGCTCCCATCCGCTGGGCGATGCGGACAAACCCGGTCCGGGTCCAGTTGACGCCGACTCCGTCGAGAAGCAAGCGCGAGCCGCGCGTGATCACGCCCGCGGCAATCAAGAAGGCCGCGCTCGAAATGTCGCCGGGCACGGTGAGGGCGTCGAGCTCGAGCTCGTCGGCGTTGCCGATCGTGGTCATCACACCGCGCCCCCGCGCCTCGCGCTGAACGGCTGCGCCGGCGCCGAGGAGCATCCGCTCGGTGTGGTCGCGCGAGGGAACCGGCTCGCACACCGAGGTGCGGCTGGTGGACAGTCCGGCGAGCAGAACGCATGACTTTACCTGGGCGCTGGCCACCGGAAGCTGATAGTCGATCCCGGTCAGCGGCCCGCCGTGGACGCTGAACGGCGGATAGCGCCCGTCCCGGGCGGTGATCCGAGCCCCCATTGCTTCCAGCGGCTCGGCGATCCGGTCGACCGGCCGGCGGCGGATCGACTCGTCGCCGTCGAGGGTGAACTCGGAATCCTGCTGGAAGGCCAGCCACCCGGGAATCAGCCGCATCAGCGTCCCGGCGTTGCCGACGTCGATCGGCGCCGAGGGCGGCTGAGCGTTGCGCATCCCACAACCCCGGATCATCACCTCGCCATCGCGTCGCTCGACGATCGCCCCCACCGCCTGGACGGCCTGCAGGGTCGAGAGGGTGTCAGCGGCCGCGAGGTAGTTGCTGATCCTCACCGGTTCAGAAGCCATTGCGCCGATGAGCGCAGCCCGGTGCGAGATCGACTTGTCGGCCGGCGGGGTGAGACGCCCGCGCAGCCGCTGCCCGGGGCCAAAGCGCTGGTTCATCCTCGCGCCACCGGAAATCCGAGCCCGCCCACGAGCGCCTCGGCGTGGGCGGCGGCCTCTTCGCCTGCGATCCACAGCGCGACCACCCCTTCGCTCATGTCCCCGGCTGGATAGAGCGCCATGTCGGTGATGTTGACCCCAGCCCGACCCAGCTCCAGGGCGAGCTGCGCGATGACACCCGGACGGTTGGGCACCGAGGCGCGCAACTCAAAAAGCCGGCCGCCGGCCAGCTGGCCCTCGAGCAGGCGCCGGCGGTCGTCGGCGGCGGCGTCGTTCCAGCGGGCGATGGCGCCACCATCACCGTCGGCGAGCGCGGCCCGGATCTCAGTCAGGCGGATGAGCGTGGCGTCGAGCTCGGCGGTCAGGGCGTCGCGGTTTGACAAATAGATGTCGGTCCAGATCGCGCTGGGCGCGCCGGCGACACGTGTGGCATCGCGAAAGCTCGGCCCGGTGGCAGGTAGGCGTTCGTCCCCGGCGGCGAGCGTGCCGGCGGCCTGGGAGACGAGCACGTTGGCGAACACGTGGGGCAGGTGCGAGACGGTGGCCAGGATCCGGTCGTGGGTTTCGGGGTCAATCGCGGTGGGCTGGGCGCCCAGCCCGTGCAGGAGGCGGTGCAGGCGCTCGTAGAGGATGCCCGAGGTCCCCGCCCCCGGGGTCAGGTACCAGGTGGCCCCCTCGAAGAGATCCGAGCGGGCGTGCTCGACCCCCGCGTTCTCGGCCCCGGCGAGGGGGTGGCCGCCGACGAAGCGGGGGTCCTGATGGGCGGCGACGACCGCCCGCTTGGTGGACCCGACGTCGGTGATCACACAGTCGTCCGGCGCGGCAGCGAGAGCTTCGCCGACCAGCTCGGGCAGCCCACCGACCGGCACGGCCACGAACACCGCCTGGGCACCGGCGACCGCTTCGGCGACGGTGCCGGCGGCCGTGTCCACAGCCCCCCGCTGCTGGGCGCGCTCGAGCGCTTGCGCGGAGCGGTCATACCCGCACACCGTGGCTCCGAGGCGTTCGCGAGCGGCGAGCGCCACCGAGCCGCCGATCAGCCCGACTCCGATGACCGCGACCCTCATGTCCGGGGCGATTATGCGGCGCCTCGGCGCGTGCGAACCGCCTCGGCGAGACCGTCGAGCACCTCGACTGTGGTGTCCCAGCCGATGCAGCCGTCGGTGATCGACTGCCCGTAGGTCAGCGGCCCGGGACCGCCGAGGTCCTGACGGCCCGCGACCAGGAAGGACTCGAGCATCACCCCGACAATCGCCCGATCACCGGCGGCGACGTAATCGGCGACCGCAGCGGCCACCGCGGGCTGGCGCGCGGGATCCTTACCGCTGTTGTCGTGGCTGAGATCGATCATGACCCGCTCGGGGAGCCCGGACTCGCGCAGCAGGGCCAGCGCGTCGGCGATCGCTTCGACGCTGTAGTTGGGGGTCCCCTTGGCGCCCCGCAGGATGATGTGGCAGTCCTGGTTACCGCGGGTGTGGAGAATCGCCGGCGTCCCGTCCACGTCGATGCCCGCGAAGGCGTGCGAGACGCCGGCCGCGCGGACGGCATCGACCGCCACCTGAACGTTGCCATCGGTGCGATTCTTGAAGCCGACCGGCATCGACAGTCCGGAGCCGAGCTGGCGGTGGATCTGGCTCTCCACCGTGCGGGCGCCGATCGCCCCCCAGCTGACCACGTCGGAGATGTACTGCGGGCTGATTGGGTCAAGGAACTCGCACCCCACCGGCAGGCCGAGGGCCAGTACCTCGAGCAGCAGCCGCCGCGCCATCCGCAGGCCCGTGTTGACGTCACTGGAGCCGTCGAGATGGGGATCGTTGATCAGACCCTTCCAGCCGATCGTCGTGCGCGGCTTCTCGAAGTAGACCCGCATGGCCACGCACAGGTCAGTTGACAGGTGCTGGACCTGCTCGCTGAGGCGCTGCGCGTACTCCCAGGTCGCCTTGACGTCGTGGACGCTGCATGGGCCGACGATCACCAGCAGGCGGTCGTCTCGCCCGTCCAGGACGGCCGCGACCTCGGCTCGGCCGCGGGTGAGGACGTCGGCGTGCCCGTCGGTGAGCGGAAGCTCCTCGATCAGCTCGCGCGGGGCGGCGAGCGGGACCAGCCGCTCGATCCGCCGGTCGCGGACCGCGTCGCTCAGTGACGAACGGGTGACGGTCACGTCAGCGGCAGCGTTCCGGTGGCGATCGACTCGGCGGGCAGTTTGCCGGCCAGCGCCGCCGCCGCCCGGACGCGATCGGCGTAGGCATCAAACTCGGCGGCCACCAACTGCTGGGGCCCATCGCAGATCGCCTCGTCGGGGGCGGGATGCACCTCGACGATGATCCCGTCGGCACCGGCGGCGGCCGCGGCCATGGACAGCGGCAGGACCAGGTCGCGACGGCCGGCAGCGTGACTGGGATCGACGATTACCGGCAGGTGGGTCATCTGCTTGAGCACCGGGACGGCCATCAGGTCCAACGTGAAGCGGTAGGCGGTCTCGAACGTCCGGATCCCCCGTTCGCACAGCATCACCGACTCGTTGCCCTCCTTGAGGATGTACTCGGAGGCCATCAGCAGCTCCTCGAGCGTGCTGGAGAGCCCTCGCTTGATCAGGGCCGGGCATCCCGAGCGCCCGATCTCGGTGAGCAGGGGGTAGTTCTGCATGTTGCGTGCGCCGACCTGGATCACGTCGGCGACCTCCAGGACCGGCTCGAGGTCACGCGCGTCCATAACCTCGGTGACAATCGGAAGTCCGGTCTGTGCCTTGGCCTCGGCGAGCAGCCGCAGGCCCTCCTGCCCCAGCCCCGAGAAGGCGTAGGGGGATGTGCGGGGCTTGTAGGCGCCGCCGCGAAACAGCGTGGCGCCGGCGTCGCGGACCATGCGGGCGGTCTCGAGCGTCTGCTGGCGGGACTCGACCGTGCACGGCCCGGCGATCAGGGCGAAGTGCTGGCCGCCCACCGGACGGCCGGCGATGTCGAGCACCGAGCGCTGGCCGTGGGCGATCTCGGCCGAGGCGAGCTTGTAGGGCTTGGAGATCGGCAGCACCCGGTCGACCCCGCGGCTGGCCTCGAGCTCGAGCCGGGCCACGTGCTCTCGGTCGCCGATGGCGCCGATCACCGTCAGCTCCTCGCCGTTGATCACGTGGGCGCGCGCGCCGGCGTCGCGTACGCGGCCCACTACAGCCTCCACCTCCTCTTCGGTGGCCGTCGGTTTCATCACGATCATCATCTGCTGGTCCTTTCCTGTACCTGGGAATCTACGAGAAGCGGCGCGCGGGCCGGTGGCGGAGCCGTAGACGGCCCCACTTGTGGTTCTCCGGCGCCCGACCTCCGAGCTGTCCCGCGGCAAAGGCGGGCGCAGGGCGACCTTGCGGTCGACGGTCGGGCGCCTAGCTAAATCGCCAGGCGTAGAAGCGCGCGTAGAAGGACCAGCCGAAGGCGGCGGCGGTGCTGACGGTCGCGGTGCGGGCAGGGTCGTTCATGCGCGCTGCTGGTTCTACCAGACCGTGGCGGTTCTGCCAAGGGGGCGGCGAGCCCGACGCCCTGGGCCCCGAGCCGGTCCCCGGTCTAGGTCCGCACCACGAGAATGGTCTTGTACTGCCGCGGCTGGCTGGCTGACAGGTGCAGCCGGAGGTGCCGGTGGTGGTGCAGGCGGCGCTGAAAGGCGGCCGTCAGCTTCACGGTGATCACGCGTGTGGCTCCGGCAGGCAGCCAGTAATGGGTCCAAGCGACCACTGAGCGCCGAACGTGCCAGCGCCCATGAACTCGCACGGTCACCTCCGTGAACAACGTCAGAGTGCCCGCGCAGGGCACCGGGCTGCCGCAGCGGGCCTTCAGCCGGGCCCGGCCGTGGGAGGCAAAGGCTCGACGCGGGAGCGCGAGTCTGCGTGATACGACCCGGTAGCGGACGCTCTGGACATGGGTGTTGGCTGCCCAATCGGTGCTGGTCACGGTAAACCTGAAGGTGCCCACGGTGGCGGTATGGAGCTGACGGCCCGAGGCCACCGGACCGCTGCAGATGGCGACGCCGGCGCCGCCGGGGCCGTCACTGCATGTGTAGCTGACGGTTACCCGCTGGCCCCGGAGGTAGGTCGCTCCGTTGCGAGGACTGAAAATATTGACGGTCGGCGGCGTCACATCGCGCTGGGGTGGCGCGGAAGCCGAGGCCGCGGTCGCCGTCTGCGTCAACGTCGTCGTCCCGGACATGCTCCGGTCCTGCGCGGTCAGCGTCACCTGTCCGGTCGCCGTGGAACTCGTCACCGAGGCGGTGTACGTCCCATCCCCGTGATCGGTCACCGAGCCGAACGTGACGCCCGGATCTGATGCTGTGAAACTGACCGGCTCGCCACTCAGCGGGTTGCCGTGGGCGTCGGTCACGCTCGCTTGGACGGTCGCGGTCGAGGACCCGTCGGCGGTAATCAACATCGGATTCACCGACGCTGATACCCCGCAGGGCGGTGGCATCGCATTGCAGACATCCAGCCGGCCGCCGGTGCGTACGCGTCCCAACAGTGCGGGGATCGGGTCAACGGTGTTGAGGATCTGGGCTTTGAGCGCGGTCACGTTCATGTCCTGGACGGAGAGGATCAGGGCCGCGGCTCCTGCCACCTGGGGTGAGGCCATCGAGGTGCCGTTGATGTAGCCGTAGGAGTCGTTGCGCATCGTCGAGTAGATGTTGTCGCCGGGAGCGGCGAGGTCGACGGTGTTGGGGCCGTAGTTTGACCAGCTGGGCAGCTGATCGCTCTGGTTGCTGGCGGCTACGCAGATCTCGCTCGGGCGGTTATAGCCACACGGGTAGCGACGTACCGCCGGGTTATCGTTGTTCTCGCCCGTGTTACCGGCCGCGGTCACGAACAGGATGTTGTTAGCGCCCAACGCATCGATCTCATCCGACAGGGCCTGGGAGGAGGCGGTGCCGATGAACACATTGGAATCGTTGACGACCCGGACGTTGACCCCCGCCTGCTGGGCTTTGAGCAGCCAGTCCAAGGCCGTGATCAGGTTGCTGGTCGAGTTGGCCCCGTTGTTGTCACTCACCCACCTGACCGGCAGGATCGTGGTTGACCAGTTCATCCCCGCCACGCCCGTGGCGTTGTTACCGACCGCGCCCATGATCCCCGCGACATGGGTGCCGTGCCCGTTATAGCTGGTGTCGGTATCCATCGGATCGCAGTTGGAGTTCAGCACGTTGTAGCCGTGCGTCCCGGCCGGACAACCCCCAACCCCACCCGGGTTAGACCAGATATTGGCCGCCAGATCAGGGTGGTTGTAATCAACCCCGGTATCCACCTGCCCGATCACGATCGAACGACTGCCCGTACTGCGCGCCCACGCCTGCGCCGCGTGGTCATCAGCACCCGCTGTACCCGCGATCCCATTGACTGACTGCCCGGTGTTCAAAGACCCCCACTGCAACCCAAACGAAGGATCATTGGGCACACTGGTAGCGGCCGCGGCCGGCCGCATCAGATAATTGGGCTCGGCATAACGAACCAAGCGCCGCTGACGCCGCAACCACGCCACCGCCCACCGCACCCGACCCCGCGGAACCCGAAGCACAAACGCCGCCCCAACCCGACGCTGCAAGCTACGAGCAGCCCTCGTCCTAGAGCCAATAAACCCCAGCCGATGCTGCCTACTGGCCGACACCCCACGCATCAACCCCGCCAGCACCGAGCTCGGCACCCCCGGACGCAAACCCACCAACACCACCCCGGGCTGATAGCGCGACCGCTCACTCCCCGCCCCCGGCAACAACACCCCCGCACCCACCGGCCCGCTCCACACCCGACCCCCAACACCAACCCGATGCACCGAACCCGCCATCGCGCCCGACACCCACACACACACCCCCACCACAGCCACAGCGGCGATCCCCCGCAGGACTCGCAGACGCCTCATGTCAGACCCAGGATCTTTATCGGGGCGTAGTTCCGGCGACGATCAGGCCAGCCGTCAGCACAAACGCGGTCAGCGCAACCTTTTTTTCGCTGGTATCGGAAGCCGACTTTTGGATTCATGACGCCCGCGTGGTGCTGCGCATTGCGCGCTCCGCACGCAACCCTGGCGAAGTTAGCAGAGCCTTATAGAACATTGGGTTAGAAGGGACATCTCCTTCCCTACCCTCCCATGGAGATCCCCAACAGCGGCAAGGCCGCGAAACTCGGTCGCCGGCGGCTAAGTCCGGCGCACAAGCAGGGTTTTGCGATCGCCCCAGCGACCGGCGGACTCGTCCAGACGAACGTTATGGCGGCGGTCAAGCAGGCGCCGCAAGGCGCCGGTCACCCCTAGGCTGATCGTGCGCCTGCCACCGGCCGGGAGTGAGTAACGAGTGAACGCCACCACCGCGCGATACGTCCGCCGATGACCATGGACCCGCACCGACGTGACCCTGGACAGCGTCAAGGTGCCGGTGCAGGGTGTCGAGGGGCAGCAGCGCACGGTCAGCCGCACCTGGCCGCGGGAGGCGACGGCGCGAGACGGCAGCGACAGCTCGCCGGTGAGGGGAGCGCAGCCCGGCATCGCTTGGCAGACATCGAGACGGCCACCGGTACGGACCCGACCGGAGAGGGCGCGGAGCGCGTCGACGTGGGTGAGAATCCGGGCCTTGAGCGCCGTCACGGTCATGTCCTTCACCGAGAGGATGAGCGCGGCTGCACCGGACACCTGAGCCGAGGCCATCGAACTGCCGTTGATGTAGCCATAGGCGCCGTTGCGAAGCGTCGAGTAGATGTTGTTGCCGGGAGCGGCGAGGTCAACCGTGTTGGGGCCGTAGTTAGCCCAGCTGGGCAGTGCGTCTTTCTGGTCGCTGGCGGTGACGCAGATCTCGCTCGGACGCCCGTACCCACACGGGTAGCGGATCTTCGCGGGGTCATCGTCGTTGTGGCCGGTGTTACCGGCCGCGGTCACAAACAGGATGCCGTTGGCGCCCAGGGCATCGATCTCATCCGACAGAGGTTGCGAGTACACATCGCCCGCGAAGGTCGCCGAATCATTGATCACCCGGATGTTGACTCCCGCCTGCTTGGCCGCCAGCAACCAATTCAAGGCGCTGATCAATTGGGTCGTCGAACCCGACGCGTAGGGATTCGAGAGCCACTTCACCGGCAGGAGCGTCGTGTTCCAGTTCATCCCCGCCACCCCGGTGCGGTTATTGCCCAGCGCCCCCATGATCCCAGCGACATGGGTGCCGTGACCTCCGTAGTACGTGTCGTCGTCCATCGGATCACACGTCCCCGCCACCACGTTGTAGCCGTGTGTCCCGGCCGGACAGCCCCCGACCCCACCTGGATTGGACCAGACGTTTGCCGCCAGGTCGGGATGGTGGTAGTCGATTCCCGTGTCGACCTCGCCGATCACGATCGAGCGACGCCCCGTGCTACGCGCCCACGACCGCGCCGCCCCGTCGTCGGCGCCGGCCATACCCGAGGTGCCGTTGACGGACTGCCCGGTGTTCAGAGACCCCCACTGCCGCCCAAACGCGGAATCGTTGGGCACCTTGGTGGCACCACTCGCGGTCATGATGTAGTCCGGCTCGGCGTAGCGGACCCAGGGCCGCTGGCCCCGCAGCCACGCCACCGCCGACAATTCCCTCCCCGGCTTAACCTGCAGCACCAACGACGACCCCAAGCGCGCCTGGACGCGCCGCGAAGCAGCCGACCGTTCAGCCGTGACACCGAACGCCCGGACGCCGCGACCCCCTACGGCACGCTCCAGCATCCGCCGCCGCTCAGCCAACACGCCGGGACGAAAACCCACCAGCACCACGCCCGGCACATACCGTGGCTGGCCGTGTGCTTCAGCGCCAGCGCGGCCCAGGGCAAGCGATCCGTGGGCACCCCCGGCGACGATCACAATCGCAATCAGCGCAAGCAAGCTCAGCGCCAACCCGCCCAGAGCAAGCTTCCATCCTAGGATTTGGCCACCTCAGGAGAGTTCATGTGCCCTCGTGCTGCGCCGTGCATCTCACGCAACCCCTGAGAACGTAGCAAGCATTGCGGAGCGTTTTGGACTGGGCCGCAGCGTGCGTCGCAAGCATTGCGGAGCGTTTTGCACTGGGCCGCAGCGTGCGTGGCTGCCGGGATTTCACCAGGTTCGACACCGACACCACGATGCCAAGGTTGCCCCCGGTTGAAGTTTCCGGCCGGTGCACGCGGCGATGAGCCTCGGGACCGCCCCTGGCGCGCGGCTGGCTCAGACCAGGTCGGCGAGGGTGGCCAAAAAGCGGGCGTTCTCGGAATCCGTGCCGACCGTGACCCGCAGCGAGCGCTCGCGACCCAGGCTCTCTCCTGCTCTGACCAGGACCCCGCGCTGCGCCAGTCCGCTGACCAGGTCGGCCTCGACGACGTCGTCGGGCAGGTGGGTCCAGACGAAGTTGGCGTCCGAGTCGGCGGTCCACAGGCCGAGCTCACGCAGCCCGTCGGTCAGCTCGAGGCGGCCGGCCACGGTACGCGCCACCCGGCGCTCGACCTCGTCCTGATGGTGCAGCGCCTCGACGGCAGCCGCCTGGGCGGCCACGTTGAGGTAGAAGGGCTGGCGCACCTGGTCAACCGCCGCGCGGAAGTCCTCACCGCCACACAGGCCGTAGCCGACCCGCAGACCGGCCAGGCCGTAGACCTTGGAGAAGGTCCGCAGGAGCACCAGGTTGGGCCAGCGGCGCAGCAGCTCAAGCGAGGCGTAGGTGTCCCCGAGGGTGAGCGCGTACTCACAATAAGCCTCGTCCAGGATCACGCAGACGTAGCGGGGAACGCGCTCCAGGAAAGCCTCGATGGCCTCCAGGGGCAACGAGGTGGAAGTCGGGTTGTTGGGGTTGCAGATCAGGACGAGCCGGGTGGCGACGGTCATCTCGGTTGCCATCGCGTCGAGGTCGTGGCGGTCCTCGTCGTCGAGCGGGACCTGGATCCCGCGGGCACCGGAGGCGGCGGCCAGGTGGGGGTAGACGCTGAAGGCAGGCCATGAGTAGACGATCTCCGCACCGGGCTCGAGCAGCGCCTCGCCGGCGGCGAGAAGGAGGTCACAGGAGCCGTTGCCGAGCGCGATCCGTTGGCGCGCGATCCCGTAGCGCTCCGAGAGGGCCGTGCGCAGTGCTTCGTAGGACGGGTCCGGGTAGCGGTGAACGCCGGTCAGGGCCTCGGTGGCGGCATCGATCACGCTCTGCCCCGGCGCCACCCAGCATTCGTTGGAAGCCAGCATCGCCATGTCTTTCCCGAGGTCATATCCGGCCGCCAGCGGGTAGGCGGGGATCCGCCGGATGCGCTCACCGAACTCGATCGCCATGCCGCTCATTGTGCCGATTCGAGGTCACGGCGCAAGGCGCGGGCGGCGCCGAGGTAGATGTGCTGGGGCTCGTGCTCGGAGTCGGCGTAGTAGTGGACGAGAACGCGGATCACCCGGGGCAGGGCGCCCGGGACGGGGACCTCCCGCGCACAGAGCAGGGGCACGCGTTCAAGGCCGAGCCGACGCGCCGCGACGGCGGGAAACTCCGCATCTAGGTCCTCGGTGAGCGTGAAGATGCAGCTCACCATCGCCTCGGGCGCCAGCGAGTTGCGATCCATCAGCTCACGGATCAGCTTGTCGGTGGCCTCGAGGATCGCGTCGGCCTGATTCGCCTCGACGCTATTGGCGCCGCGAAGCGCGAACAGCCGCATGGGTCGGCAATTCTGCCAGAGGCCCCTCGGCCTTACCCCCCTGGCCGAGGTCAAACACGGCCGCGCAGCCAAAGCGATGAACCGAAACGATCAGCGGGCCGAGCAGCCGGAGCATGTTGACCCGTGGCTCGCAACTGGCCAGAACAAAGCGCGCTCCGCTCGAGACGACGAAAGCGCGCGCCTGGGCGCGGGTCATCCTGCCCGTGAACAGCGCGTCGGCGGCCAGCGAGCGGGGCATGCACGCCGGCTGTGACCACAGGCAGTCACCGACCAGCGTGTGACGGCCGGTCTGGGCCGGTACGGTCTCGCCGAGGTAGAACTGGGTCAGTACGCCGCCGTCATCGGGATCGCGGCGCAGGAAGGCCAGCGCGTTACGTTCGTCGCGGGTGATGAAGTTGGCGTTGCCGTAAGCCGGCGCGACGTAGGCGGGGGCAATGGCGATCGCGTACGCGTTGGCGGGAATCGTCGCGGCGGCCAGCGCGAGCGCGGCGGCGATCCGCGCGCGCGGCAAGCGGTGCCAACCCTGTCGGGTGACACCGGAGACGGCGAGCACGGCCAGGGGCAGCGTGATCCCGTTGAAGGCATGCAGCGGGGTGGCGCTCAGCGCGGTTGCCGAGAGCAGCCAGATCAGCAGCGCGGCGAGCGGCCACAGCCGCGTCATGAGCTCGAGGAAGCTGTGCGGACGCCCCCGGTAGCCGAGCGCCGCCACCAGCCCCAGCGGAGCGATCGCCAGCGCGATCGTCCCCAGCGAAAAGGTGTGCTTGCTGGCTTCGCGGGCCAGTCCCCAGGACAGGTCAAGGTGGCCGAGCGCCAAGTAGTAGACCAGTGGGGCCCCGGTCATCACCAGGGTCAGCAGCGGCAGCCCCAGCCCCCGTCCGCGGCGGTGCTCGCGCCAGCGAATCAGCTCGGCCATGCCCACGATCAGGATCAGCAGCTCGCCCTGCCAGGGATGCAGCGTGCTGGCCACGGCACCCAGCAGCCCCGGCGCCCAGGCCAGCTCACCGCGCTCGCGGGCCTGGCCGTAAACGAGCAGCGCGAACACGATCAGCGCGACCGCGATCAGCCCGAACGGATACCCCCAGGAGAGCCAACCGGGCATCATGTCGCCGACGATCCCGAACGAGCCGTAGACGACGCTGAAGGACCCGAAGAACAGCCCGAGGATGATCACCGCGCGACGCTGGCCGGTGGTCGTCACGGTCCGGTGGGCGTAGGCGCGCAGAGCGAAGAAGGTGCCGATCACCGCCACCGGCTTCCACAGCAACAAGGCCAGCCAGGGCGCCACCCCAAGCGCGGCAATCGCCCCCGAGATCGCCACCGCGGGCTGGAAGTAATCCGAGGGCGTATCGCGGAGCACGAACAGGTTAGCGACCAGAAGGTGGTGCGAGGCGGACTGGATCCAGGCCAGGTACTGCATCTGATCGACGATGAAGAAGCCGTCGGTGCCCGTCCAGACCGCGCCGTGTGACACGACCTGCCACAGGTCGAGGCCGACCACCCATAGCGACATGAGTGCGAACAACGCCAGCAGCGCGAGCTCGCCGCGATCGATCCGCGACCGCCGCTGGGCCACGACGATCGTCTCGGCCGGCACAGGACCGGGGCCGGTCGCTAGCAGCTGAGATTCAATCCGCACGGGCCGACGCTAACAATTTCCCGATCCTGCGCAGGATCTAATCACCGGCGAGCTTATGCTGATGCGACTTGGAGGCCTGGCCCACGGAGCTGCCCAGCGGGTCGATCCCGTGGGCGGAGAGAAACAAGCCGGTGGCCGGCATGAAGGCGAAAATCAGGTACGCGGTCATCGCCACGGCGACCCGGCGCAGGTTGATGCTGGTGGCCAGCGCCGCCAGCGGCAGCAGCCAGATGATGTACCAGGGAACCAGCCAGGCGAGGCTGGCGATGAGCGCGAAGGTCGCCCACCCGGCGGCCGAGAGCCATTCGCGACGGCGGTAGACCTGGACGGCTACCACTACCACCACCGCCACGCTGGCGAGTCGCAGGAGTCCGGGCGTGCCACCGCCGATTCCGATCACGAGCCCGACGATGTTGGGAACGCTGAAGTCGGTGAGCAGCGCGCTCTGATCCGACAGATTGGGGATCGAGAGGCCGAACAGCGCCAGCTGGAGGCCGATCATCGGCACCGCGGCGAGCGCGGCCCCGACCAGCATCCGCACGCGCCGGGGCCGGGTCAAGGCTGCCACGAGCAGGAAGGGGAGCAGCAGTACGGCGGTGAACTTGACCGCGATGGCGATCACGATCGCGGCGCCGGCGGCCCGCTCGCGGCCGGCGAGCAGCAAGGTGATCGCCGCCATCGACGGGACGAGCATGAAGAAGTCGTTGTGAAAGCCGCCGACTGCGTAGAGCAGATAGATCGGGTTCAGGGCCACGAACACGAGCGCGAACCGCGGATCGCGGCCGAGCTGGCGGGCGCACTTGTAGACCAGCGCCAGGAAGGCGAGGCTGAGCGAGACCGTGATCACCTTCAACGTCCAGTAGGCGACCGCGAGCGGCATCAACGCCAGCGGGTAGGTGATGGCGGTGAACAGCGAGCCGTAGGGGCTGCGCAAGTTGTGCCAGCTCGAGAAGCGATACACGGGATCGAAGAACTCCTGGTTGATCACGTGCGTGTAGGGATTGAGGTGATGCAGCCCGCCCAGGCGCCCGTAGCCGAGGTAGTTGAAGATGTCGTTGAGCTGCAGCGGCGGGCTGAGCAGCAGAATCAGCTCCAGCGCGATCACGGCCCCGACGATCAGCCGCAGCGACAGGGCGCGCACCGCGGCCAGCGCGACCGCATAGGCGCCGACCATCGCCACCAGGACAACGCTGAAGCCGATCCCCATCGCCTTGGGGTTGTGGGTGATGAGCGGGATCAGCAGGTGCAGCGGGCCGGCCTGCCATCCGGGGTAGACGATGGTGCTGCGGGGGACGAGCACCGAAGGGCCCGACGCAGCGACCAGCACGACAATGAACGTGCTCAGGATCAGAGCGGCGATGGCCGCACGTCCCGCGATCGCGCCGAAGCGCCACCGCGGCCAGGGCACCGACGTCGTCCAGCCGGGTCGGTGCAGGCCGCCCAGCGTCAGCCTTGGCTCGGTCCCGGCCGTCGCGCCGGGACCCGCCACGGGCGCCGTTGACAGCGAAATCGGCGCGTTGCCCTGTCCTTGCTCCTGAAGCATCCCTAGATACTGCCGTTCGCGGCGGTGCACGGCCTAGGCGACAAGTTGCGATTTGGTTAGGGGGACTCAGCCGCCGCCAGCAGGGCTTGCACCTCATCGCTGCTCAGCAGGCGGTGCGCGCCGGTGTTCAGCGGGCCGAGCGTCAGCGGTCCGAAGGCGACGCGCTCGAGGCTGCGTACTCGGTGCCCAACGTGCTCGCACATCCGCTTGACCTGGCGCTTTCGGCCCTCGTGAATCGTGACCTCTATGGTGTCGGCGCGCACCCGGCGGACCTGTGCAGGGGCGGTCGGACCGTCGTCAAGCACCACCCCGCGCCGCAGGGCCGCGAGTGCCTCCTCGCCCACCGGGGGCCTCCACACCCGGGCCCGGTAGGTCTTGGCAACCTCGAAGCTCGGGTGCATCATGCGATGGGCGAGGGCGCCGTCATTGGTGAGCAGAATCAGGCCGGTGGTGTCAATGTCCAAGCGCCCGACCGGGTACAGCCGCAGCTCGGACTCGATCAACGAAACGACGGTGGGACGCCCCTGGGGATCGCTGGCGGTGGAGACGACGCCGGCAGGCTTGTTGACCACGTAGACCGCGAGGTTGGTCTCGGGCACGACCGGCTCGCCATCGAGCGTCACCTGGCTGTCGGCGGTGACGCCCCTGGCCGGATCGAGCACCCGCACCCCGTCGACGCCGACCCGGCCGTCCCGCACAATGTCCTCGGCGGCCCGGCGGCTGGCGACACCGGCGTTGGCCAGGAACTTCGCGAGGCGCATGTCCGCTGTCACCATAGTGAGCGTGGACCTCGAGCTCTTGGATCGCACGCTGGCGGCACTCGGCCAGCCCGGCTACCGCAGCCGCCAGATCTGGCGCTGGGCCGCCCAGGGCGCCCCGGACTTTGCCGCCATGACCAATCTGCCGCTTGATCTGCGGGCCGCGCTGGCCGAGGCCGTCCCGTTCTCGAGCCTGACCACCGAGCACGAAGCCCGCGCCCGCGATGGGACCGTCAAGGCCCTGCTGCGGACCGCCGACGCGCGCCCGCTCGAGGCGGTGTTGATGACCTACCGTGACGGGCGCCGCTCGCTGTGCCTGTCCTCGCAGTCGGGCTGTCCGCTGACCTGCACCTTCTGCGCCACCGGGCAAATGCGCTTCGGGCGCAACCTGACTGCTTCTGAGATCCTCGACCAGGCGCTTCACTTCCGACGCTCAGGTCCCGTGGATCACGCCGTGTTCATGGGCATGGGCGAGCCGATGATGAACCTCGACGCGGTGCTCGAGACGTGCCGGCGCCTGCCCGATCTCGGGATCTCTCACCGTCACACGGCGATCTCGACCGTCGGCTGGATTCCCGGCATCGACCGCCTGACCGAGGAGCAGATGCCGATCCGCCTCGCTCTTTCGCTGCACGCCGCCGATGATGCGCTGCGCTCGGAGTTGATGCCGGTCAATCAGCGCTATCCGCTGGCCGAGGTGCTCGCTGCCTGCCGGCGCCACTACGAGCGCAAGCGACGGATGGTGTTCGTCGAGTATGTGATGCTGGCCGGCGTCAACGATTCCTTCGCGCAGGCGCGGGCGCTCGCCGAACGCTTGGATCCGCGTACCTTCAAGGTCAATCTGATCCCCTACAACCCGACTGACTCGCCCTACGAGGGCTCGGGCCCGAAGGCGATCGAGGCCTTTCGGGCCGAGCTCGAACGACAGGGCATCCCGGCGACGGTCCGCCTCACCCGGGGCCGCGAGATCGCCGCGGCGTGCGGCCAGCTCGCCGCCGTATCGACAGCGGCGTGAGCGCATGTGACGCGACGCACCGCCGGCGGCTCACCGCCCAGCTGCTGGCGGGCGCCCCGGTCAGGGATCCGCTGGCGGTGGCCGAGCGCCTGCTGGCAACCCAGGCCCAGGACCCGCGGGGCGCGCGACTGGCGATCCGGGCCCGCAGCCAGGGCCTGAGCGCCGGCGACGTCGACCGCGCCCTGACCGAGGAGCGATCGCTGCTGATCACCTGGCTGAACCGGGGCACCCTGCATCTCGTGCGCAGCGAGGACTACCCCCTCCTGCAGCAGCTGACGACGCCCCCGCAGCGGACCTCGAGCTCCACGCGGCTGGCCCAGGAGGGCATCGACGCCGCCGCGACCGAGCGCGGGCTGACCGTGATCGAGCGGGCCCTGGCTGCCGAGGGGCCGCTGACGCGAGCGCAGTTGGGCGCGCAGCTCGAGCGCGCCGACATCCCGGTGACCGGCCAGGCCCTGATCCAGCTCCTGTTCAGGGCCGCGATCGACGGGCTGGTCGTGCGGGGTCCCATGGCCGGGCGCCAACATGCCTACGCGCTGGTCAGCGACTGGCTGCCGCGGGCGCGTCCGATCCCCCGAGACCGTGCCCTGGCCGAGCTCGCCCGCCGCTACCTGGCCGGCCACGGCCCCGCCCACGAGCGCGACCTGGCTCGGTGGGCGGGACTGCCGCTGCGCGATGCACGGACGGGACTGACCGCGATCGCCTCCCAGCTGCGCCCGGCGGCGGGCGGGCTCGTTGACCTCGCCCGCCGCGGGCGGCCGGCTCCCCTCCCCCGCCCCCGCCTGCTCGGCGCCTTTGAGCCCCTGCTGCTCGGCTGGAACGGGCGCGAGCCGGTGCTCGGCGAGCACGCCGCCCGCGTGGTCTCAGGCGGCATCTTCCGGGGCTTCGCGCTGGCGGGCGGGCGCGCCGTAGCGCTCTGGCGCCTGGCCGGGCGGAAGGTCGAGATCGAGCCCTGGGCCGAGCTCGCCGCTAGCGACCGGTCCGCTCTGGAGAGCGACGCCGCGGCGCTGACGGAGTGGCTGGGGGTGTAGCTGCTAGTCCGCGCGTGCGGCGACTGACGTGGCCTGGCCTGTGACGGCGTTTGACCCGGGCCCTGGGTCGGCAGCCGATTCGGTGGCGGGTGGCGGCGAGTCCGGGGCGGGGCCAACCCCGCTCCGCGCCTCGCCGGCCCGCAGCAGGCGATCGCGCAGCTCCTGCCCGAACTCCTCGGAGGGGTCAAAGCCCTCGATCGCCGGAAGCTCGTCCGCCGCATCGAGTCCGAAGAGCTTGAGGAACAGCTCGGTCGTGCGGTAGAGCACAGCGCCGAACTGCGAGCGCCCGGCCTCCTCGATCACCCCGCGCTCGAGCAGCGTGGCGGCGGCCGATTCGGCGCTGACCCCGCGGATGCGCGCGATCTCGGGCCGCGAGACGGGCTGAAGGTAGGCGACGATGGCCAGTGTCTCGGCCTGGGCGGGCGTCAGTGGTGGTGTGCGGGGCTTGGCCAGCAGGCGCCGGGCGGCCGGCTCGACGTCAGGATGGGTGCTGAGCACGAACCCGCCGGCCAGCTGGCGGATGATGAACCCGCGGCGCTCGAACTCATAGTGCTCGCGCAGGCGCTCGAGGGCTGTCACCACCTCGTGCAGCTCCTCGCCGGTGGCCTCGGCGAGGGCGTCCGGGGTCACCGGGTCCGCGCTCAAGAACAGCAGCCCTTCGAGCGTGCGCTCGAGTTCGGCGGTCGCTGGACTCATGCGCTCAGCTTATGCGCGGCGACGGGCGGTTCGGCGGTCGCTGGACTCATGCGCTCAGCCTATGGGTGGCGGCGGCCGGGGACGAGATGTCGATCTCGGCGAACGGCGCGGGCTGGGTCCAGGTCGCCTCGCCCTGCTTGTAGAGCTCGAGCAGCGCGTAGAGGGTGACGGCAACCGTCACCCGATCCTCCCGGGCGACCGCTTCTGAGAAGGTGAAGCTGCCCTGCCTGAGCAGGGCCCGCAGGTGCAAGAGACGCTCGGCGACCGTCACCTTGTGGACGGTCACGTGGTGAAGATCGACCGGTGGCGGGAGCTGGAGCAGGCCGCCGATCGCCTTGGCCAGCGTGCCCGGGGAGTAGACGGCGTGGGCATCAATCAGCGTCGCCTGACGCAGCTGCGGCGGCAGCGGGGCCGAGCGGAAGCGATGACCCTCCTGGTCGGCGAGGCGGTCCTGCAGATGCGCCGCCGCGGCACGGTAGCGGTGGGCGGCGAGCAGGCGGACGAGCAGTTCCTCGGCCGCCTCACCGGGGTCCAGCTCGACCTCGTCGATCTCCTCCCCGGGGAGCAGCAGCCGGGATTTCAGCTCCAGCAGCGCCGCGATCAGGACCAGGAACTCGGTCGCCGCCTCGAGATCAAGCTCGCCGCGGCGCTCGAGATGATCGATGTAGGTGATCACGACCTCGGCCAGATCGACCTCCAGCAGATCGACCTCCTCGCGGAGAATCAGCGTCAGCAGGAGATCGAAGGGTCCGGCGAAGACGTCCAGATCGAGCTCGAGGTCGACGAGAGCCACGGGACTGACTCTAACCGCGCGGCCGGACCGCTCCCACCCCCATGCGGGCCCGCACATCGGTCAGCGTGTCATCGGCGATCGCCCGAGCCTTGTCGGCCCCGACCGCGAGCGTGGTTTCGAGCTGGGCCTCATCGGCGCGCAGGGCGGCGTAGCGCTCGCGAACGGGGGCCAGATACGCCACCACCGCCTCGGCGACCGCCGACTTGAAGGCACCGTAACCAGCGCCGCTGAACTCGCGTTCGATCTCCTCGGGGGCACTGCCGCGCACAGCGGCCAGAATCTCGATCAGGTTGGTGATCCCCAGCTTGCCGGGTCCGCGCGCGATCTGGTCGCCGGAGTCAGTGACCGAGGAGCGAAACTTCTTGGCGATCGCGTCCGGCTCGTCGAGCACGTAGACAGTGCCGGAGACGTTGCGCGCCGTCGTCGACATCTTGCTGTCGGGCGACTGCAGGTCCATGATCCGTGCGCCGACGGCCGGGATCCGCGCCTCGGGGACCACCAGCGTCTCGCCGAAGCGAGTGTTGAAACGCTCGGCGATGTCGCGCATGAGCTCGACGTGCTGGCGCTGATCGTCGCCCACCGGAACTTCGTGGGCTCGGTAGGCGAGCACGTCGGCGGCCATCAGCACCGGATAGGTGAACAGCCCAACGCTGACCAGCTCTCGCTGGGCGCCTGCCTTGTCCTTGAACTGCGTCATGCGCTGGAGTTCACCGTAGGCGGCCACGCTGGAGAGCAGCCAACACAGCTCGGTGTGCCCGAGCACGTCACTCTGGCGAAAGAACACGCAGCGCTCGGGGTCCAAGCCGGCGGCGAGCAGGATCGCCGCCGTGTCGTAGACCGACTCGCGCAGGGCTGCGGGCTCGTAGGCGACGGTGGTGGCGTGCAGATCGACGATGCAGTAGATCCCCTCACCGCGGTCCTGACCCTCCACATATTGGCTGATGGCGCCGATGTAGTTGCCGAGGTGCTTGCGACCGGTCGGCTGGATGCCGGAGAAGATCCTCACTAGCGACGGCAGGCTACTGGGCCAGCGCGCGGGTCAGCGGGTCGCCCTCGCCGGGGCGGGGCAGCGCCCGGCGGGGACGGGCGAGCAGCGCGGCGGCCAGCAGGCCGGCCACGGCACCGCAGGCGTGGGCCTGCCACGAGATGCCGTAGTGCGGTACCAGGCTTGAGAGCAGCGCGCCGCCCCAGACCACACCGACCACGATGCCGGTCAGGATCTCCAGCCAGCTGCGGTTGAACAGGCCCCGGCTGATGAGGTAGGTGGCGTAGCCGAAGACGACGCCGCTGGCCCCGACGGTGATCGAATGAGCCGGAGCGATCAGCCAGGTGCCGAGGCCGCCGGCGATGATCACGATCGCAGTCACCAGAGCCAGGCGCAGGGCACCGCGCAGGGCGATGAGGACGCCCATGAACACGAACGGAATCGTGTTGTCAATCAGGTGGGCGAAGCTCGCATGCAAAAAGGGAGCGGTGAGGATGGCCCATAGGTGCCCGATGTTGCGCGGCATGATCCCGTCATTGTTGAGCCCGTTGTTGTCCAGCGAGTTGATGATCTCGACCAGCCACATGACGCCGACGATCACCGCCAGCAGGATCAGGCCCTCGATCGGCTCACGGCGTTTGGCGGGAAGCTGACGGCTCATAACTCCAAGCATGGCAGGCACCCAAGGCCGGCAGGGCGATCCTTAGCGAATTCTTCCCTTGGCAAGGGCGGCACGGGCTAGTGCCAGGGCGACCTCGGCACGCTCGCGCATGGCTTCGCGCAGGATGAACTCCCCCGGCGTGTGCGCGCCCCCGCCACGGGGGCCGAGCCCGTCCACGGTCAGCGCGATCGCTTGCGCAAAGTGGCTGGCGTCGCTGGCTCCGCCCCGCGGGACCCCGGCGATAGGGCGCCCCAGGCGGGCGCTGGCATCGCTGATCAGGCCAGCGGTAGCCGCCGCTGAGTCCATGCCCGGCCACTTGCGCTCCATCCTCGGCTCGAGCTCGACGCCGTTGAGCTCGGCGGGAATCTTCGCGAACACCTCGTCGAATGCGGCCAGCCGGCGCGCGCGGAGATCGAAGATCAGCTCGCCTGCCGCCGGAACGACGTTGAACGCCTCGCCCGAGCGCATCACGGTCGGCACGGCGCTCAGCTGGTCGGGGCCGCGCGGATCGTGCAGGGAAGCCACCGCGCTCGCGACCTGGGTCAGCGCCAGCAGCGCGTTGCGGCCCCGGTCAGGCGCGCTACCCGAGTGCGAGGCCTCCCCGATGGCCAGGACCCGTAGGGTACCGGCCGCCTTGCGGCGCACGACCACCCCCTCGGCGCCGTCCGGCGTTCGCTCCCCGGCTTCGAAGCACAGGCACACGTCATAGCCGGCAAAGCGCGGGGCGTGAACGAAGGGCGCCACGCGCCACTCCTCGTCTGTGACCAGGAGCACGGCCAGCTCGGCGAATGACTCGGGGTTGCCGGCCAACGCCCGGGCAACGCCGAGGGCGAGGATGTCGCCGCCCTTCATGTCGGCGGTGCCGCTCCCGTAGAGACGCTCCCCGTCGAAACGCGGCGGCTGGTAATCGGCGTGCGCGATCACGGTGTCGACGTGCCCGAGGAGCAGCAGGCGGCGTGTGCCCGTGCCCGAGACACGGGCGATGAGGTCGGGGGCGCAGCCGGGAGTCGAGCAAGCCGGGCGCTCGACACGGGCTCTGTCAGGCAGCAACGTCATGCACAGGGCGAGGGCCTTCTCGGCGCCTTCGATGTCTCCAGACGGCGAGGAGATCGCGACCAGCTGCTCGAGCTCGGCTTCAGCCCGCGCGGCGATCTCGGCCGCCTCGGCGGCCAGCTCGGGATCCGCGATGGTGCTCACGCCGGCCTCCCCACGGAGCGAGGCCGGGTGAGTCCTTGGGCTGCTACCGCGAGGATGTCCTGGGTGGTCAGCGCGCCGGGTGGCCCTCCGGCCCGCGCGTGCCGTTCCGCGAGCTCGGTGAGAGCGGTGTTGATTGGGGTCGGGATCCCGTGCAGGCGCCCCAGGAGGACGATCTCGCCGTTGAGAAAGTCCGTCTCGATCGCGCCCGTGCCCCGGGCCAGGCTCTGCCAGCTCGAGGATCCGGCCCGCGGGCTGCCCTCGATCTCGCGCATGCCGATCCGCTCCCAACGGCCCTCGAGGTCGTCGACGTTGGCGTCCTCGGCGTCGATCCCAGCCGCCACGAGCACGGCGCGGCCCTCGGCCCGGGCCTGCTCGGTCAGCTCGTCGCTGGCGTCGCCGGGCCCACACAGCGCGTCGGCGGCGTTGCCGAGATTCAGCACCAGCTTGGCGTACTTCAGGCGCATGACGTCGGGCCAGACGTGGGAGCCCAGCTGGGAGGAGCGAAGCGCGACGGCCACCTGCTCACACAGGTCATCGCTGCCCGCGGGGTAGCGGCCGAGGTCGATGATCCCGGTGGCCTTGGTGCCGTAAGCGAGCACCACCCCCGGTTCCAGATGCGCGGCCGGGAGCATGATCACCGCGCCGTACACGGAGGCGAAGATCCGCAGCGCCAGGCGCTCGTTCTCGACGCCGTTCTGGAGGCAGATGATCGGGGTTGTCGCCGGCGTCCCGGCCTCGCGCAGGGCCGCCAACGCTCCCGGGGTGTCCTGCCCTTTGACGGCCAGCAAGATCACATCCTCCTCGGCACCGACGCCGAGCTGCTCGGGATTCTCCGCGGCGGGCAGCTCGAGCACGCTGTGCTCCTCCGGGCTCCGGAGGGTCAGGCCCTGGCTGCGAATCGCCCGCAGGTGCGCGCCGCGGGCGATCAGGGCGACGTCGCGCCCGGACTGGTGAAGCCGGGCACCGACCACCCCTCCGATCGCCCCGGCGCCGTAGACCACGAATCGCATGGCTCGCAGGCTAGTGCCCGGCCCTGCGAATCTCGCCCCCAAACGGGTACGCATGGGCGCTGTCACTCGCGGGTAGGCTGCCCGCAAGGTCGCGCAAAACCGGAGGGAGTGGTCTGTGACGAGTATCGGTATCGAGCGCGAGGCTCAGCGATCGGCGGCGTCCCCCGGCCGCTTGGCCCGCGGGGTCTTGAGCGACTTCGATATCGCGGCGGCCACCCTGGCCAACATCGCGCCCGCGATGAGCTTCTTCTTCGGCTTTGCCACGATTGTCGCCACGGCCGGGATCGCGGCGCCGCTGACCGTGATCGCGGCCGCGGTAGCGATCGGCCTGCTCGGGAACACGCTCAGCCAGTTCTCGCGCTCGCAACCCTCGACCGGCTCGTTTGTGACCTTCATCGGCCGCGCCTTCGGCGGCTACGCCGCGGTCGTCACCGCGGTCGTGCTCTGCACCGGCTACGTCATCGCCGTGGCCAGCGTGGTCACGATCGCTGGGGGCTTCACCCAGACGATCCTCCAGCACTATCTGAGCATCAACATCCCCTGGCAGCTGCTCAGCGCCGTGCTCACGCTCGGGGCGCTGGCGCTGATCGTCGGCGGCGCCAAACCCTCGACCCAGGTGGCGGCAGTGTTCTTCGCCTTCGAGCTCGTGCTGCTGCTGGTCATCGCCGTCGCGCTGCTCATCCAGCATTCTGGCTCCATCAACCTCCGGCCCTTTGACCCCGCCAATCTGCACCGGGGGTTCTCGGGCCTCTCGCTCGGCTTTCCGCTCGCCATCTTCCTGTTCGTCGGCTGGGAGAACTCGGCTGCGATGGCCGAGGAGAGCCGAGATCCCCGCGCCGGCGTGACCCGGGCCGTCTTCTCGAGCGTGATCCTCGTCGCCGTGGTGTACGTATTTTTGTCCTATGCCACGGTCGTCGGCTTCGACGACAGCGCCACGAAGCTGACCGGGGCCGCAGTCCCGTTCATCTCTGCCGCCGGCGGGGTGGCGAGCTTTCTGCTCTTTTTGGCCTACATGGCGGGCTTCACCTCGATCTGCTCAAGCCTCATCTCGGCCACCAACTCCCAGGCCCGGATCATCTTCAGCTCGGGCCGCGAGGGACTGCTGCCCGCGGTGACAGCGCGGCTGACCGAGCGCGGCAAGACCCCCTGGGTTGCCTTCCTGATCTTTCTCGGTCTGGCGCTGGGACTCTCCTACCTGTTTGGCTGGAACACCGACCCGGTCACCTTCTTCGGCGAGATCGCCACCCTGGGCACGATCCTGATCGCCGTCACCTACCTGGTCGCCAACCTGGCCCTCCCGGCCTACTTCCACCACTATCACCCCGAGACCTTCTCGCTCCTCACCCACCTCGTGCTGCCCCTGCTCGGCGCGGCCGCGATCGCTTATCCCCTCTACCAGCTGGTCAAACCGGGCCAGCCGGCGCCGTTTGACAAGTACCCCTACATCGCCCTCGGGGTCGTGGTGGTCGCGTTGATCTACGGCGCCATCGTCTACCGGCGTGACCGCACGCTGGGGGAGCGGGTCGGATCCGTGGTCGCCGACGCCGATTGACACGGAGCGGTCAGAGAGGCTGGCGAACCACCGGGCGCCGCGCGGCACCGGCCTCGTCCAGGCGCCTGACCGGCGTGGAGTAGGGCGCGTTGCGGGCCACCTCGGGGTCCTCGCGGGCCTCGCGCAGGATCTCGGCCACGATCGCGGCGAAGCGGTCGAGGGTCTCCTTGGTCTCGGTCTCGGTCGGCTCGATCAGCAGTGCCTCATCGACGAGCAACGGGAAGTAGACGGTCGGCGGGTGCACCCCATGATCGAGCAGTCGCTTGGCGAGATCGAGCGTCTTGATCTCGAGCTCGCGCTTCATCGGTGCTCCCGAGAGGACGAACTCGTGCATGCAGAGCCGCTGGTAGGCGGCGGGCAGGTACTCGAGGACGCCTTCGGCGCGCAGCCGGGCAAGGAGGTAATTGGCGTTGAGAACGGCAATCTCCGAAACCCCGCGCAGGCCCGCAGCCCCGAGCGACCGCAGGTAGGCGTAGGAGCGCACAAAGACGCCGTAATTGCCCTGAAAGCCGCGCAGACGCCCGATTGACTTGGGCCGATCGAAATCCAGGTCATAGCGCGGACCGTGCCCGTTTGACCCGGGGGCGGGCTCGGTCATCTTGACGACCTGGGGCCGGGGCAGGAACGGCTCGATCCGATCGGAGACCGCGATCGGCCCCGCCCCCGGACCGCCGCCGCCGTGGGGCTGGGTGAAGGACTTGTGCAGGTTGAAGTGCACGATGTCGAAGCCCATGTCGCCGGGCCGACAGATCCCCATGATCGCGTTGAGGTTCGCGCCGTCGTAGTAGAGCGTCGCCCCGACGCCGTGGACAATCTGCGCGATCTCTTGGATCGCGGGCTCGAACAGCCCCAAGGTCGACGGGTTGGTCAGCATCAGGCAGGCGACGTCTTCGGCGGCCTTGGCACGGAGATCGTCGAGATCGACGTTGCCGTGAGCGTCGGTGCCGAGCTTGACCACCTCATAACCGGCCATCGTCACGGTGGCCGGGTTGGTCCCGTGCGCGGTGTCGGGGGTCAGCACCTTGGTCCGGTGCTCCCCGCGGTCTTCGTGAAAGGCACGGGTCAGGAGCACCCCGGCCAGCTCGCCATGCGAACCCGCCGAGGGCTGCAGGGAGACGTGGGGCAGCCCGGCGATCTCCGAGAGCGCGTCCTGCAGCCGCCACATCAGCTCAAGCGCACCCTGGGCCCGCTCGGGGCTTTGCAGGGGATGCAGCTTGGCGTGACCGGCTAGCGCCGCGACGCGCTCGTGCAGCTTGGGATTGTGCTTCATCGTGCACGAACCGAGCGGATAGAAGCCTGTGTCGAGGTCGAAGTTGCGCTTGGAGAGCCGGTTGTAGTGCCGGACGATCTCGGGCTCTGAGACCTCGGGCAGACGCGGGGGCTCGGTTCGGCGCAGACGCGGATCGAGCAGTTCATCCAGCGCGCGTTCGGGAACGTCGAGCGCGGGAGCGACGAAGGCCCGCCGTCCGGCTCGCGACCGCTCGAAGATGGTCAGCTCATCGTCAGCGGCTGAAATCACGCGCTCACCTCGTGCAGGGCATGGTTGCGCTCGGCGGCCACCGCCGCGTCCAGGACAGCGGCCAGCCGGTCGATCTCGACTCGCGTGCGCCGCTCGGTGATCGCGACCAGGAGACCATTGGCGTGCTCGGGGTAGTCGCGGGACAGCGGATAACCCGGATTGACCCCGCGGTCCAGACAGCGAGCGATCACCCGATCGACCGGCGCTTGGAGCGCCACCGCGAACTCCCGCACGACCGGCTGATCATGGATCAGCGCCACGCCGTCGATCGCAGCCAGGCGCTCGCGGGCGTAGGCGGTGCGGCGAAGCATCAGCTCGGCCAGCTCGACGATGCCCTGGCGGCCCAGCCAGCTCAGGTAGATCACCCCCGCCAGCGCGTTCAGGGCCTGCGCGGTGCAGATGTTCGAGGTCGCCTTCTCGCGGCGGATGTGCTGCTCGCGGGTCTGCAGGGTGAGCACAAACCCGCGCTTGCCGTCCACATCCCGGGTCTCGCCGGCGATCCGGCCCGGGATGCGGCGGATCAGCGCTTCGGTGGCGGCGAAGAACCCGAACGACGGGCCGCCGTAGTCAAGACGATTGCCGAGCGTCTGGCCCTCGCCGACCGCGATGTCAACTCCGCATTCGCCCGGGGAGCGCAGCAGGCCCAGGGGCAGCGGATCACAGGCGCACACGGCCAGCGCGCCGGCCTGGTGGGCGGATGCGGACAGCGCCTGAAGATCCTCGACCGCGCCCAGGAAGTTGGGCTGCTGGAGGATCACCGCGCTGACGTCTTCTCCGAGCTCTGGGAGAGCGGTGACGCCGTCACGCAACGGAGCTTCGATCACCTCCATGTCCCAGCCGCGAGCCAAGGTGACCAGCGCCTCGCGGGAGTGAGGATGCACGCCTCGCGAGATGATGAACCTGCGCCGCGCGCTGGACTGGGACAACTTGGCCACATATCCGGCGGCGGCGACCGCGCTCGGCCCCTCGTAGACCGAAGCGTTTGAGATCGGCAGCCCGGTGAGCTCGCTGATCGCCGTCTGATACTCGAACATCGCCTGCAGGGTGCCCTGGGAGACCTCGGGCTGATAGGGCGTGTACGGAGTCAGAAACTCCGAGCGGGACGTGATCGCCTCCACCAGGGCGGGGACGTAATGGTCATACATACCGGCGCCCAGAAACGAGACCTCGTCCTCGGTGGAGACGTTGCGCGCGGCCAGCGCCCGTAACTCGTCGTAGACCTCCTGCTCAGAGAGTCCGACGCCCAGCTTCAATGGCTGCTCGAGCCGCAGATCAGCCGGGATGCTGGCGAACAGGTCTTCGATCGAGTCGACCCCGATCGCGGCCAGCATCTCCTCCCGGTCGGCGTCGGTGACGGACGTGTACTGGCTCACGCTGACCCCCGCTCGCCCGCGGCCTTGCTGCCCGCTCGGCTTCCAGCCTCGCCGGAACGGGCAGCGCCCGCGTCATCCGGCGGCCTTGCCTTTATGTCGGTCGCGTGAGTCATCCGGCTGAAAGTGTCGCCTCGTAGGCCGCGGCATCGAGCAGGGTTTCCTGCTCGGCTGGGTCAGAGAGCTTGACCTTGACCAGCCAGCCGTCTCGGTAGGGATCCTCGTTGACCGTCTCCGGCTTGTCGGCCAGCGCCTCGTTGACGGCGATCACCTCACCCGACAGGGGCGCGATCACATCCGAGACCGCCTTGACCGACTCCACCTCGGTGTAAGGCTCGTCCTTGGAGACCCGGGTCCCGAGGGCGGGCGGATCGAAGAAGACGAGCTCGCCCAACGAGTCCTGCGCGTACCAGGTGATTCCGAACGTGGCCTCCTCGCCGTCGATCCGCGCCCAGTCGTGCTCGGGGTGATAGAGAAGGTCGTCGGGGTAGCTGGCGTCGGCCACGATCGTCAGGACTCCTTTGAATAGATGGGCTTGGGCACGATCACTGCCGGGCGGGAGGTACCGCGAACGTCGATCTCGATCCTGGCGCCAGGCTGAGCCTGCTTCGCCGGCACGAACGCCATACCGATACCCCTTTCCAGCGAGGGCGAAAAGGTCCCGCTCGTGACCACGCCGCCGCCCTCGATTGGATTGCCCGAGCGGGCGATGCCGGGGCCCTCGATGACAAACGCGGCGAGCTTTTCGCCGGGCCCGGCAGCCCGTTCTCGAGCTACCGCCTCGGCACCGATGAAGCCGGTCTGCTCGCGACACGCCCAGCCCAGACCGGCGGCGATCGGGCCGCGCTCCTGGCTGAGCTCGTTGCCATAGAGCGGGAAGCAGGCCTCGATACGCAGGGTGTCGCGGGATCCCAGGCCGGCTGGAGTGACGCCCGCCGCACGCAGGGCGTCCCAGAGCTCGCCGGCTCGGGCCGGCTCGCACAGCAGCTCGCCCCCATCCTCGCCCGTGTAGCCAGTCGCGCAGAACAGCAGCGGCACGCCGGCGATCGTGCGCTCGCAGCAGTGCAGACGGGGCGGCAGCGGGCCGTCGGCGAGGCGGTGAAGAATCGCTCGCGCCTGCGGCCCCTGGACGGCGAGCATCGCGAAATCCTCATGACGGTCGATCACATCAGCGTCAAAGGCCTTGGCATGGGTCCCAAACCAGGCCAGGTCGCGCTCGTGGTTAGCGGCGTTGGTGACCGTCAGGTAGTGGCACTCGGCCAGCCGGTAGCTGATCAGGTCATCGAGAATGCCGCCGTCCTCGCGGCAGATGACGGCGTACTGGGCGCCCCCTTCTGGCAGCCGGCGCACCTCGGCGGAGACCAGGCGCTGAAGCATGGCCTGTGCCTCGGGACCGCGCGTCTCGATCTGGCCCATGTGGGAGACATCGAACACACCGGCGTGGGACCGGACGGCCAGGTGCTCTTCCCGAATGCCGCCGTACTGGACCGGCATCTCGTAGCCGGCGAACGCAACCAGGCGTCCGCCGGCGGCGAGATGGCGGTCGTGCAGGGGCGATCGGCGAAGGCTCTCGGTGACCGACGTCACCCTCCGCAGGCTAGTACAGCGGCCCGCTGGCTCCTGCCCAGGCGCGGGCGCCGACTCAGCGGTCGCGGAGGAACGACGGAATGTCGATGTCGTCGTCGGAGATCTCCAGCGAGGAGCGCTGGCGATCATCCATCGTGACGTCGCGATCGCGCCGCTCGCGCCGAGTGGTCTCACGCGCCGTGCTCGGGCTGTGAGTACCGCGGTCAAACCCGGTGGCGATCACGGTCACGCGGACCTCATCCCCGAGGCTGTCGTCGATCACGGCCCCAAAGATGATGTTCGAGCTGGAGTCCGCGGCGCTCTGCACGATCTCGGCTGCCTCGTTGACCTCGAACAGGCCCAGGTCGTGGCCGCCCGTGATGTTGAGCAGGATGCCCATGGCACCCTCGACCGACTCCTCGAGCAACGGCGACGAGATGGCCACCTTGGCCGCCTCAGCGGCGCGGTTCTCGCCCGCCGCGGTGCCGATCCCCATCAGGGCACTGCCCGCGTCGTGCATGATCGTCCGCACGTCGGCGAAGTCGAGGTTGATCAGGCCCGGGATCGTGATCAGGTCCGTGATCCCCTGGACGCCCTGGCGCAGGACGTTGTCGGCCTCGCGGAAGGCATCGAGGATCGTGGTCCGCCGCTCCACGATCGTCAGCAGCTTCTCGTTGGGGATCACGATCAGCGTGTCGACGTTCTCGCGGAGGCGTTGGATGCCCTCGTCGGCCTGGCGCGCGCGCTGGGTCCCCTCGAAGGAGAAGGGCCGGGTCACGACGCCCACGGTCAGGGCCCCGATCTCGTTCTTGGCAATCTCGGCAATGACTGGGGCCGCCCCGGTGCCGGTGCCGCCGCCTTCGCCAGCGGTGACGAACACCATGTCCGCGCCCTTGAGAGCCTCTTTGATCTCATCGCGGGATTCGGCGGCCGCACCGTGACCAACATCGGGATTAGAGCCCGCCCCGAGGCCTTTGGTGAGCTCGTGTCCGATGTTCAGCTTGATGTCGGCGTCGCACATGGCGAGCGCTTGCGCGTCCGTGTTACAGGCGACGAATTCGACGCCTCGCAGCCCGGCATCGACCATCCGGTTGACGGCGTTGGTCCCGCCGCCGCCGACTCCGACGACCTTGATGACTGCCAGATAGCTTCCGCTTTCCATGTCTCCCGTCCGACCCTCTAGGTAGGGTTAAGTGTTTGGCGCGCGTGTGCGCGGTACCGCGAGTGTGGCACGTTACGGCCTATGTTTGCGGGAAGTCAACGCACCGGCCCGTCACGCAACGAACGTTGCAGATCGACTATGTCTCGATGAAGGCGAGAGACTTGCCCGTCGGCTGCCCTCAGGCTAAAGTTGAGGCTTAGCCTGTGTTCGACCCTTGAGCGGGGGTGGTCGCGCTCGTCCCACCGGGAGCCGTCGCGGTCGTCCCAGCCGTCGCGGTCGTTCCAGCCGTCGCGGTCGTCCCAGCCGTCGCGGTAGTCCCAACCGGAGCCGTCGCGGTCGCCGCACTTGCTGCGGCCGCGGTCGAGTCCGCTCCGGCACCGGCGGCCGGACGGACGGGATCGGTGACATCGATGTACACCGCGCCGGCCGCACCGGGGCTGCCGAGCACCGCGGTAGCCGCCGTCCACTTGGCCCCGAGCCGATCGGGAGGCCCGAAGTAGAGGCTGGGTCCGTTGCGCAGCGCGACCGTGAGACCGTGCGCGGGACCGTCGGTCACGGTGCCGATCCGAGACAGGAGCGGATAGGGCGCCGCGGCCAGGAGCCTCACTTCGCTGAGGGCGTAGCCGGGCAGACGCGCGCCGCCCGGCAGGACGGCGAGGCTGATGGTCGGGAGGGTGTCGGCGTGGCTGACGCCGTGTAGGAGGGTGCCGTCGCCCGAGACCGGTGTGCGCCGGCCGCCCGCGACGACGATCGCTACCGCGACCTTCTCGAACACGCGGATTTGCATTCCGTGCGGAAACTGCGTGCTCACGTCCAGGCGCTCCACCGCCGGATAGGGGCTCACGGCGGAATGAAACTGCCCCATCCGCACGTCGAGGGTGGTCATGTTCCGCGCCGCGGTCGCCAAAGCGGCGCGGATCTGAGCCGCGTCGGGCCCGCTCACGCCCACTACGCGGACCGTCTGAACGGCGACCAGGGACGAGTCGCGCAGCCAGAGATAGGCGGCGCCGACGATCACAAGCAGCGCGGCGAGGGCCGCCAGGGCCCGGCGACCAAGGCGAGGCAGCCGCATGCCACGGCGCCCGGAGCGCCGGCGTCCCCTGTGGGCCTGAGTGCTCGAACCCCGCCTGCGGGCGGGGTTCGATGTCCGGCTGCTGCCGGTCACGGCGTCCCCCACGCGCGGGGGAACTTCACGGGGCCCAGGGACTGAACTTCGGGTTCGAGCTCCACGCCAAAGCGCTCTTTGACCCGTCGGCGTCCCTCGGCCATCACGGCCACCACGTCAGCGGTGCTCGCGTCTCCACGATTCTCGACGAAGTTCGCGTGCTTGTCAGAGAACCCGGCACCCCCGATCCGCAGCCCGCGGCAGCCGGCGGCGTCAAGAAGCTGGCCGGCGCTGCGGCCCTCGGCCTTCGGATCGGTGGGGTTCTTGAAGGTCGAGCCGAAGGTCTTTATCCCCGAGGGCTGGGCCTCGCGACGGCGGCGGCGCATGTCAGCCAGGGTCGCCTTGACCGCGTCGGCGTCGGCGGGCCCCAGGCCAAAGCAGGCGCGGGCGACGATCTCGCCAGGGGCGAGCGCGGAACGGCGGTAGGCGAAGCCCAGCTGCTCGGGAACGCGCCGCTCGGTCCCGAGGGCGGTGGTCACCTCCACCCACTCCAGAGCACGGGCAAGCTCGCCGCCGTAGGCATTGGCGTTCATCCGTACCGCGCCCCCCACGGTGCCGGGAATATTGACCCCGAACTCGATCCCGGTCAGCCCCGCCTGAGCCGCGCGCGCCGACACAGCGGGCAGCCGGGCGCCGCCGCCGCACTTGATGCGCGCGCCCTCGACTTCGATCTCGCTCAGCTCCTGGTCAAGTTTCACGACAAGGCCGCGGACGCCTTGATCCGCCACTAGGAGGTTCGACCCTGAACCGACGACCCCTACCTCGACGCCCGTCCGCCGCGCCCAGGCCAGCAGCTCTTGCAGCGCCTGGGTAGAGCTCGCCCGGGCGAACAGCTCGGCCGGGCCGCCGGTGCGGATCGTGGTCAGGCGCGCCAGGGGGTAATCGCGCTCAATGCCTCCGGGGAGCTCAGACATACAGCGCAGGAGCGTAGACGGGCGTCCGGCATCAGCCGCAACGGTCACCGCACCCGCGCGGACGGCTCAGACCACCAGCGAGCGCGCCAACGCGTCGATATCGCCGGCCCCCATCAGCAGTGCCAGGTCGCCCTCGCGCAGAATCGAGGCCAAGAACGCCCGGGCGGGCTCAAACCCTGGCATCCAGGCGACCTGCCGCCCGGAGGCGGCGTCCGCGGCCGCGGCGGCGATCAGGGTCCCCTCCACCCCGGGAAAGTCGGTCGCGCGCTCGCGGGCGGGGTAGACCGGCAGGACCACCACGGCGTCCGCGGCGGCCAGGGCGGACCCGAAGGCGGGGGCCAGCGCCCGTGTGCGCGAGTAGAGATGGGGCTGGAAGGTCGCCACCAGGCGCCGAGGCCTGAGCGTGCGCGCAGCGGCGATCGCCGCCGACACTTCGGTCGGGTGGTGAGCATAGTCGTCGTAGACCGCCGCGCCGGCAGCCGTGTTCCCGGCCAGCTCGAGCCGGCGGCGGGCCCCCGGGAAGGAAGCCAGGGCGGCGACCGCACGGGCAAGATCAGCGCCGGCCAGCGCGCACGCGGTCAGAGCCCCGGCGGCGTTGACGGCGTTATGAGCGCCCGGCACCGACAGCGTCACCTCGAGCTCGCGCCAGCGAAACCGCGAACCCTGGGGAGTGAGCTCGGGGTCGACGGCGTCGTAGGCATGCGCGCCCGGCGGGCACAGCGCGCGCAGCCCGGGACGGTCCCAGACGACGGCCTGGTCGCCCGCGCGAGCCATGAAGGTGGCAAAGGTCTCCTCGAGCTCGAGCCGGGAAGCGTAGGTGGCGTGATGGTCGAGCTCCGCGTTGGTGAGAATCGCGATCTCGGGGTCGAGCTTGAGCAGCGAGCGATCGCTCTCGTCGGCCTCGACCACGATCCACTCCCCGCTTCCCCAGCGGGCCCCGAGGCCGCTCGCGGGCAGCTCGGCCCCGATCACGAAGGCAGGATCGAGGCCGGCGCCCTGGAGCGCGTGGGCGACCATCGCCGCCGTCGTCGTCTTGCCATGGGTGCCGGTGACGGCGAGGCAGCGCTTGAGCGCGGCGATCTGGGCGAGCAGGTCGGCGCGGTGTAGCTCCCGCTCCGCTGCCGCGCGCTCCGGGTTCTCGGGCGGCACCGCCGTCGAGTAGACGACCTGGGCCCCAGCCGGCACGTTGCCGGCGGCGTGTCCGATCCTGGGCTCGATTCCGTGCTCGCGCAGGCGGGTGACGTAGACCGACTCGCAGCGGTCAGACCCCGTGACCTGAGCGCCCAGCGCCTGAGCGATCAGCGCCAGACCGCTCATGCCGGCGCCACCGACGCCGACGAAGTGCAGTCGCCGCTCAGACCAGTCGGGCTCCATCGGGCGGCGAGGCTATACATTTAGGAGCTGGCGTGTCCAGAAAGCCTGGACGCGGGGAACCGGGAATTCCAGCTGGTCGGTGTCTGGACCGACTAGAAGCGTATGCGCCTACCCGGTTTCGCCCACAGCCTTCGCTTGGCCCTGTCCGCCCTCGCGACGTGCGCCCTCGGCGCCGGGTCGCTCGTACTCGGCCCGCTGGCCCCCGCCTCCGCCCATCGGCCGGTGGCCATCGCCGCTTCGGCCCAGCAGTGTCCCGAGCCCTATTCGGGGCAGCGCGACCCGGCCAACCCGCTGGCTCTGCCGGTCGCCCCGGGGGCTGACCCGCTCAACGGAGCCCGTTTCTTCGTCGATGGCCCGGCCCACGGGGCCGCCGCCAGCGCGATCGCCCAGCTGGTCGGGATCAACCCCAAGTCCCTGCCCGACGACCTGTCGTGGGCGCGCTTCTCCCAGCAGCTTGGGTCCGGGTCGCTGGCCCGGCGCCTGGCCTCGGACCCATCGCTGGCCGCCAAGGTCGCCGGGCTGTCCAAGATCGCCAGCCAGCCTGAGGCTCAGCGCTTCAGCAGCTATTCCTGGGGCGGTGGCCCCGGCGGCATCTTCAAGCAGGCCGAGAAGATCTTCTGCACCAACCTGACCGCCGATCCGGGTGCGATCCCGATCATCAACACCTACTTCATGCATCCCGACCTCGGCGGCTGCCCTACGGCGTCCCAGGTCACCGCTTACAACCCGGTCTTTCAGCGCCGCGTCGACGAGATGGCCGCCGCCACCGACCGCCGACCCGCCGTCTACCTGCTCGAACTCGATGCGATCGGATCCTCATCGTGCGTCGCGAGAATGGGTGCGATGCCCCAGTGGGAGGCCGACCTGCGCTACGAGATCAACGCCCTCTCGGCGCTCCCCCACACCGTCGTCTACGTCGAGGCCGGATACTCGGACGCCAATTCAGCCCACTACACGGCCCGCATCCTCAACGCGATCGGCGTTGAAAAGATCCGCGGCTTCTTCACCAACGACACCCACCTGCAGTGGACGATCAACGAGGTCCGCTGGGCCACGAGGGTCTCCCATCTCACTCACGGCTCCCACTTCATCGTCAACACGGCTGACAACGGCAGGGGTCCGCTCCTGAACCGCAACAAGGTCAAGTTCGGCGTCGAGGACCTCTGTAACCCGCCTGGGCGCGGCCTTGGCCCGCTGGACACCACCGCCACCGGGTTCACCTTCGCCGACGCCTTCATGTGGACCCATCCCCCCGGAAACTCCAGCGGGTGTGGCGGTGGCCCTCCGGGCGGCGTGTTCTACCTGTCCCGAGCGCTCGACGAGGCTCGGCACGCCAATCAGCAGCTCGGCCCCGGGTTCCCCAGCCGCCCCTACTGAGCGCGGGCTGCGAGCCATGGCCGACTGAGCGCCACGGGCGCCCATTCGGCTCTGCCAGTACTCAAGTCATCTCACCTAGCCGGGTCCCGGCCAGAATCTCGGTGGCAATGTCCTGCGCGGCTGACGGAAGCGCGAGCTTGGCCGAGGCTCGCGCCATCGCAAGCAGGCGCGCCCTGTCTGCGAGCAGATGCCCAACCTCCTGTGCCAATCGAGCGCCGTCCAACTCGGAGTCGCGAATGACGACGGCCGCCCCCTGGCGCTCCATGTAGCGGGCGTTCTCGGTCTGATGATCGGCAGTGGCGTGCGGATACGGGATCAGCACCATGGGCCGGCCGTGGGCGGCGATCTCGAACACCGAGCCCCCCGAGCGGGCGATGACCAGGTCGCTGGCCAGGATCGCCTCGCCGAAGTCCGAGATGTAGCCGCGCAGGTCGTAATGAGGGCCCGGGGCGGTCAGATCGGGCAGATCACGGGTTCCGGCGGCATGCAGGACGTGAAAGTGCGCTCCCGCGAACGCCTCGACCGCGGCGTGGTTGATCGATCGCGCGCCCTGAGAGCCGCCGAAGACGAGTACGCAGTCCTCGTCGGGGCCGATACCGAACCGGGCGCGCGCCGCGGCGCGGTCGGTGGCCGGCGCAGGGACCGGTCGACCGGTAACCCGGTAGCGCTTGCCCTCCCGCCCCGCGATCGGGAAGGCCAGGCAGACGCGACGCGCAAATGGGGCCAGCAGGCGGTTGGTGAGGCCGAGGTGGCTGTCTGACTCGAGCAGGACCAGCGGGACCCGGCCAGCGCGGCCGCGAGCCCGACCGGACCGGCCACGTATCCGCCCGGCCCCGAACACGGCCTGGGGCCGGAGCTCGGCCGACGAGCCGGCGAGCGGCGACGAGCGCACCGGCGTCGACCGCGACCGCGCGCGCCGCTGCGGTGAAGCTTCGCCGTGGCAGCGGGACGACGCGCAGGGTGTGGAGCTCATAGCCGGCCGCCGGAACCAGCTCCCGCTCGGCTCGCTCGCCGCCGACAAAGGTGACCCGGGCGCCCTCAGCCCGCAGCGCGTCGGCTACCGCCAGCGCCGGAACGACGTGCCCCGCGGTCCCGCCGGCGCCGATCACGATCAGCGGCGCTGTCACGATGCGGCGGCTCGACCGCCCGCAACCGCCGAGCCCCGGGCCTCGAGAGGTTGAGAAGCAGACCGACCGAGGCGAGCATCACGCACAGGTTGGTCGGGGCGTAGGAGATGAACGGCAGCGGGACGCCGGTCAGTGGCGCCAGTCCGAGGACGACGAAGATGTTGAGGGTGCCCTGGCACAGGATCAATGAGGTGAGACCCGTCGCGAGCAGCTTCGCATACCGGCCCGCGGCCCGGCGTGCCGTGCGCAGGCCGGCGTAGGCGATCATCCCGTAGAGGAAGAGCACGCCGAAGATTCCCAGGACGCCGAGCTCCTCCCCGATGACAGCGAGGATGAAGTCGGTCTGGGCCTCGGGCAGATAGAAGATCTTCTGGACGGACTTGCCGAGCCCGACGCCGAAGAAGCCGCCCGAGCCGAGGGCGATCTGGCCCTGCACGGCCTGAAAGCCGGCTGTCGACTTCGACGCCCACGGGTTGAGGAACGAGGTCAGGCGGGCCTGCTGATAGGGCTGGGCGACGGCGAGCAGCAGGATGCCGACCACGGCCAGCCCGGCGAGGATGCCGAGGTAACGCATCGGCATGCCGGCGGCGATCAGAAGGGCTGGTCACGGTGAAGGCCACCACCAGCGCCGTGCCGAGGTCGGGTTCGACCACGATCAGCAGGCAGGCCGGGCCGGCCACGATCGCGATCGGCATCACGGCCGCCTTGAAGCTCCGCAGCCGCTTGGGGTGGTCGGCCAGGTAGCGGGCGACATAGAGGACGAGAGCGATCTTCATCAGCTCGGAGGGCTGAAACTGGATCGGGCCCGCGGCGAACCAGCGGCGGGCACCGTTGACCTGCACCCCGAATCCGGGCACGAGGACGAGCAGGAGCAGACCGAAGGTGCCGCACAGGAGCAGCGTGGCCATCCGCTGGTCAAGCAGCGCCAGTCCGCGCCGCTCGAGCACGTACATGCCGGCCAGGCCGAGGGCCGACGAAGACGAGGTAGCGGAAGAAGACGCCGGTCCCGCTCCCCCCGCCGTTGAGCACGCCGAGCGGCGAGGAGGCGCTGTAGACCATCACGGCCCCGAAGGCCAGCAGGCAGAGCGTGGCCGTCATCAGGATCCGGTGCTCGAGCGGCGGTGCCACCCGGCGTGCGGCGGCGCGGCGCGGGGCGCCTCGCCGCGCGCGACCGGGAGTCGCCGTCGCTGCATCCGAGCGCCTCGACCAGGCCCCGGAAGTGCTCTCCGCGCGCCTCGAAGTCCTCGTACTGGTCAAAGCTCGCGCAGGCCGGCGAGAAGAGAACCGTGTCGCCCGGCCGGGCGGCCGGCGCCGCGGCTGGCGACCGCGGACTCCAGATCGCCCAGCTCGAGCAAGGGAACACCCGCCGCGGCGAGCGCGCGGGCGAGATCCGCGCGCCGCCTCGCCGATCAGGTAGACGGCCGTGCAGCGCTCGGCGACGGTGGCGGCCAGGGGCGAGAAGTCCTGGCCCTTGCCACGGCCACCCGCGATCAGATGCACGCCGCCGGCGGTAGCTGCGCAGCGCGACCAGCGTGCTCGCCACGTTGGTCGCCTTGGAGTCGTTGACGTAGGCGACGCCGTCACGCTCCGCGATCAGCTCGAGGCGATGAGCGACTCCCGGGAAGCTGCGCAGGCCGCTCGCGACGGCCTCAGTTTCGATGCCGCGCGCCAGGCATGCGGCCGCCGCCGCCATCGCGTTGGCCCGGTTGTGCTCGCCCGGTAGCGAGATCTCCGACGTGGGCAGCAGGGCCTTCTCGCCCCACCAGAGCTGACCGGCCCGGGTGCTCAGCTCGGCGCCGGGCTGGTCGCCGAAGCAGACACGGCGCGCACAACCGCCGAGATCCTCGATCCCGAGGCCGAAGGGGGCGACCGCGACGTCGTCGTTGCCCTGGTGGGCGAAGATCCGCAGCTTGGCCGCCACGTAGTCGGCGTAGCTGCCGTGACGATCGAGGTGATCGGACTGGAGGTTGAGTAACACCGCCACTTCGGGGGCGAAGGCCTCGGTGTCCTCGAGCTGAAACGAGGACGCCTCGCAGACCACCGTCACGTCGTCGGCCAGCTGACCGACCAGCGAGGTGAGGGCGGTGCCGACGTTGCCGGCCACCGCGACGGGCAGCGCCGCCTCGCGGTGGATGTGGCCGATCCACTCGGTCGTGGTCGTCTTGCCGTTGGTACCGGTCACCGCGACGAACTCGTTCTCGAGCAGGCGCCAACCGAGCTCGAGCTCGCCCAGGACGGGAAGGCCGCGGGCGCGCGCCGCCGCCACGAGGGGGGCGCTTGCGGGTACGCCAGGGCTCTTGATGAGCGTCCGGGCGGTGAGGGCGGCAAGAGCGTCGTCTGACGCATCCAGCCGGACTTCGACGCCGGCCGCGGAAAGCCTTTGCGCGGCCGCGGCCAGACCGGGATGCTGAGGCAGGCCCCGAGTCGACGCCGATCACCTGCTCGCCGCGGGCCCGCAGCGCGAGTGCTGCGGCCACTCCGGACCGGGCGAGACCGACGACGAGATACGGGCCGCCCGGCAGGGGCGGTCGTGATCGGCGCGACCCCGGCAAAGGGCTACGCCTTGATGCTCAGCTGATAGACGACGAAGCCGATCGCGGCGCAGGCGGCGGCCACGATCCAGAAGCGCAGGATGATCTTCGTCTCCGACCAGCCCTGGAGCTCGAAGTGGTGGTGGATCGGCGCCATCAGAAACACGCGCTTGCGGAAGGTCTGGAAGGAGAATACCTGGATCACTACCGAGAGGACCTCGATCACGAAGATCCCGCCCAGGAGGATCAGGAGCATCTCGGTCTGGGTCATGATCGCCAGCCCGGCGATCGCCCCTCCCAGCCCGAGAGAGCCGGTGTCGCCCATGAAGATGCTGGCCGGAAAGCTGTTGAACCACAGAAAGCCGATGCAGGCCCCGACCAGGCATCCGGCGAGCATGGTCAGATCGCGCTGGCCGGTGATGAAGGCGATCCCGAGGTAGGCGAGGAGCACGATCGCCGTGCAGCCGGCGGCGAGACCATCGAGGCCATCGGTGAAGTTGACCGCGGTGGTCGTTCCGGCCACCACGAGGTAGATGAAGACGGGGTAGAACACACCGAGATCGACCGACACGTCGACGTAGCGCAGCTGGACCACCGGGAGCGATGTTGGCCTTCTGGGTCGCCACCCACCATAGCCCGAGCGAGATCGCGACGGTGACCACGAGCTTGGTGCGCGCCCGCAGGCCGAGCGAGCGCCGCTTGACGATCTTGGTGTAGTCGTCGGCGAAGCCGAGCAGGGCGCAGGCGAGGCTGGCGCCGAACACGCCCAGCGCCTGCCAGTCGCGCTTGGAAAGGATCAGGAACGGGACCGCGATCGCGGCAAAGATGATGACGCCGCCCATCGTGGGCGTGCCGGCCTTGGTCTGGTGGCCCTCGGGGCCCTCCTCGCGGATGTTCTGGCCGAACTCGCGGTGGCGCAGGAACTCGATGAACCTCGGGCTCAGGAACAGGCACATGAGCAGCGATGCGGTGCCGGCGATCAGTACGCGTCCGGAGATCGAGCCCATCAGCCCGCACCTCCCACGCCCAGAGCCTCGCACACGCGCTTGAGGCCCACGCCCAGCGACCCCTTGACGAGCACGACGTCGCCGGGCTCGAGCAGCTCGGGGACGATCGCTGCGGCCTCGTCGGCGTCGGCGAGGACCTGAGCCGTCGCCATCGAAACGCTCGGCGATCGCCGCCGCCAGTGGCCCGACCGTGACCAGCAGGTCGACGCCGGCCGCGGTCACGGTCTCGCCCAGGTCGAGGTGGTAGTCGCGGCCAGTCGGACCGAGCTCGAGCATGTCGCCGAGCACGGCCACGCGCCGTGAGGCTCCGCTGACGCGCCGGCGGTGTCAGCGAGATCGGTGAGGGCGGCGCGCATCGACATCGGGTTGGCGTTGTAGCAGCCGTCGATGACTGTCACCCCGTCGGCCAGCACGATGCTCTCTCCCCGGCCGGCGCTCAGCGCGAGCTCGATCCGGCCCGTTCGGGGTGACGCCGACCGCCCGGGCCGCGGCCACCGCGGCGAGCAGATCGGTGCGCAGATGGGCCTGGCGGAAGCGTGACCTCCAGCTCGATCGACCTCGCCCTCGGCGTCGATCAGGACCTGGGCTGTCCTCCTGGCGCGCGTAACGGACCTCTCCCCCGTCTCCGAAGGTCACCGTCTCGCACGTCGGGGCGCAGATACGGGTCCAGCAGCCGCTCGGCGGCCGGGAACGATGGCGGTCGCGCCGGCGGCGAGGCCGGTGATCAGCTCGGCCTTGGCGGCGGCGACGTTCTCCACCGTCCCCAGCAGCTCGAGATGGACCGGGCCGATGCTGACGATCACACCTACGTCAGGCTCGGCGATCTTGGCCAGCTCGGCGATCTGGCCGGCGCCCCGCATCGCCATTTCGAGCACGAGCAGTTCGGTTCCAGCCTGGGCGGCAAGGATCTCCAGCGGCACCCCGATCTCGGTGTTGTAGTTGGCCCGCGAGGCGACGGTGCGCCGATGCGGCCCCAGGACCGCCGACAGGATGTCCTTGGTCGAGGTCTTGCCCGTCGAGCCGGTGACACCGATCACCCGGAACCCAGCCGTCGCCGCCGAGCTCACGCCGCCAGGCGGTGGCCAGCGCCTGGAGCGCGCGGAGTGGATCGCCGGCCGCGAGCACCACGCCTGGTCCGGCGCCGAGCGCCCCTGCGGCGTGGTCCGGCGCCGACGAGGACACCCCAGGCCCCCGCGGCCAGAGCGGAGGTGGCGAACGCGCCGCCGTCCTGGCGGCTCCCGGGCAGGCCCACGAACAGGGCTCCCGGCCCGGCGTCGCGCGAATCGATCGTCACGCGCTCGGGCCCGGCGGTGCCGCTGGCCGATGCCGCCAGGGTGGCACCGGCGCAAGCGGCGACGTGCTGCGATGTCCAGTGCTTCATCGGTGGGGGGCGCCAGCGCCAGCCGGCGTCCCCCGGAGGATGTCACGGGCGACGGTCACATCATCGAAGGCGAGCTTGCGTCCGTGCTCGAACTCCTGCCCCTGCTCATGGCCCTTGCCGGCGATGACTACCACGTCTCCGGGACCGGCGGTCGCCAGTGCGCGCTCGATCGCGGCCCGGCGATCGACCTCATGCTCGGCGCCGGGGCCCGCCCCGACCAGAACCTCTTGCACGATCGCCTCGGGGTCCTCAGAGCGTGGATTGTCCGAGGTGATGATCACGCGGTCGGCGAGCTGACAGGCGATCTCGCCCATCAGCGGCCGCTTGCCGCGGTCACGGTCTCCGCCACAGCCAAACACGACGTGCAACCGACGCTCGGTCAACTCGCGCGCTGCTCGCAGGACGTTCTCGAGCGAGTCAGGAGTGTGGGCGTAGTCGACCACGACCGCGAATGGCTGACCGGCATCGACCGTCTCAAACCGTCCGGGCACCTGCCCGGCGGCCGCAATGGCACCGATACAGGTTTCGGCCGCAACACCGAGCGCCCGGGCGGCGGCGAGCGCTCCGAGCACGTTGGAGACGTTGAATTCTCCTCTGAGCGGGGATTTCAGCTCGAGTCGGCCGTCTGGGGTGTCGACCGCAAACGTCGAGCCCGAGAGATCCGTCTTGACGTCGAACGCTCGATACGCGGCCGCCGCGTGGACGGCGAACGTCGTCGGCTCATCCAGCTCCGCGGCGAGGCGGACACCGTAGGGGTCATCGACGTTGATGATCGCCGTCCGCGGTGACAGCGCGCCGCCCTTGAACAGTCGGCGCTTGGCCCGGAAGTAGTCCTCCATTGTGGGGTGGAAGTCGAGATGGTCCTGGGTCAGGTTGGTGAAGATCGCGGCAGCGAAATGGATCGCATCCGCGCGCCTGAGCTCGAGCGCGTGCGAGGAGACCTCCATCGCGCAGGCCTCGTCGCCTTGGTCCAGCATCTGGCGGAAGGTGCGCTGCAGGTCTATCGCCTCGGGGGTGGTGCGCTGGACCTCGTGCTCGGCCCCGCCGATCACGCTCTTGACTGTCCCCAGTAGCCCGGTTTGGCGACCGTCGGCCTCGAGCAGGGCACGGACCAAAAACGCCGTGGTCGTCTTACCGTTGGTGCCGGTGACGCCAACGACATCCAGCTCGGCGGTTGGGTCGCCGTAGAACGCCGCCGCTGCGGGGGCCATCGCGGCGCGGACGCTGTTCACGCGGACCTGGGGAACGGACACGTCGAGCTCGCGCTCGACCACGAGGGCCACCGCCCCTCGCTCCACGGCGTCCGCGGCGAAGTCGTGCCCGTCGCGGGTGAACCCCGGAACGCAGAAGAACAGGGCCCCGGGAGTGACCTGACGGTTGTCGTAGACCAAATCGGTGATCTCCCGGTCTTGCAACCCCGGAGTGGCGCCGGAGATCACGTCGTGCAGGCGCATCTCAGTCACAGACTAACCGTGTAACCGGCTGGCCGAATCTCCCCCGGACCCCGATCTCCCCCGAACCCCGATCTCCTGCGGACCCCGATCTCCTGCGCACCCCGACCTCCTGCGGACCCCGATCTCCTGCGCACTCCGACCTCCGGCGACCGGTATGCTGCGCGGCGAAGTCCTCGACCCGCTCGGCGAGGTGGTTGGCGTGACGAGCACGCGTCTTCGCGGGCGCTCTCCGGGCCACATAACGCAGCTGGAAGCCAAGCATGGCTAGCCGCCCATCTCGACCCGCCCCCTTTCGATCATGATCTCAAGAGCCCTAGTCACCGGTGGAGCCGGATTCATCGGATCCCACGTGGTCGATTCCCTGCTGGCAGACGGCGTCACCGTCACCGTCGTCGATGACCTTTCCTCCGGCGATGCGGCTCGCGTCGCGCCGGAGGCCGAGCTGCAGACCCTCTCGATCGTCGACAACGAGCGGCTCGATGCCCTGGCCGATGAGCTGCGGCCCGAGGCGATTTTCCATCTCGCCGCGCAGAGCAGTGTGATCGTCTCGGTCACCGATCCCGGCCACGACCTCGCCGTCAACGTCCGCGGCACCCTCAACGTGCTCGAGGCCGCCAAGCGCCACGGTGCCCCGATCGTCTTCGCGTCCACGGGAGGCGCGCTGTACGGCAACGAAGCCAAAATCCCCACGGCCGAGACCAGTCTCCCCGCCCCGCTGGCGCCCTACGGTGCCTCGAAGTGGGCCGGGGAGGCGTACGTCAACACGTGGGCCGCGGCCTCGGGCATCCCCCACGCGATCTGCCGCCTGGGCAATGTTTACGGGCCCCGGCAGAGCCCGCACGGCGAAGCCGGGGTGGTGGCGATCTTCAGCGAGCACATCCACTCCGGCAAGACACCGCGGATGTTCGGCGACGGCGCCCCGACCCGCGACTACATCCATGTCCAGGATGTAGTGGCCGCGATGCGCGCCGCCTCCGGTCATCGGGGCACCTTCAACATCGCCACCGGCGTCGAGACCCCGGTCAAACGGCTGTGGGAAATCCTCAAGGACGAGACGGGGACCGACATCGAGCCCGAACTCGCCCCGTTGCGCGAGGGTGAGCTCGAGCGCTCGTGCCTGGACCCCGGGCGCGCCGAGCAGGAGATCGGCTTTACGGCGGCCATCGGCTTTGACGAGGGGCTGCGCTCCACATACCACGCGCTGGTCGAGGAGTTCGAGCGTGGCACGCCGCGCTGATCCTCTCCTCAGCCGCTGAAACCCCGGCCCTTGCCGTTGAGCTCACGCCTGTCGATCACCCGATCGACAAGCCCGTAGGCGAGTGCCTCCTCGCCAGTGAAGAACCGGTCTCGGTCCATGTCTGCGTGGACCCGCTCGACGGGCTGCTGGGTGTGCTTGGCATAGATCTCATCCACGCGTGCGCGCAGAGCCAAGACCTCGCGGGCATGGATCTCGATGTCACTGCTCTGACCTTGAAAACCCCCCGAGGGCTGGTGGATCAGGATCCTCGAGTTGGGCAGGGCCATGCGTTTGCCGTGGGCTCCGCCGGCCAGCAGCAATGAGCCCATGGACATGGCCACGCCGTAGCAGATGGTCTGCACGTCGGGGCGGATGAACTGCATCGTGTCGTAAATGGCCAGGCCGTCGTACATCGAACCTCCCGGAGAGTTGATGTAGAGGTGGATGTCCTTATCGGGATCGTCGGATTCGAGGTGGACGAGCTGGGCGACGACGAGATTGGCGGTCTCCTGGTCGACCTGGCCGCCGAGAAAGACGACCCGGTCGTTGAGCAACCGCGAGTAGATGTCAAAGGAACGCTCGCCGCGGGCGGTCTGTTCAACGACCATCGGAACGAGGGGCATAAATGACCTCCTTGGGTGCTAGTGTGCAACTCACTGGTTGCGCACCGTAGCACACGCGCAACCCCTGGATTGCACATTTCGCGAGAATTCCGACCGAAACGAGCCCATGACCGACAGAATCGAGCGCCAGCTGGAGCTTCCCGCCAACGTCGAGCAGGCGTGGCGCGCGCTGACCGAGCCTGAATGGCTCACGCTGTGGCTGGCCGATGAGATCGACCTCGAGCCGTGGCCCGGTGGCGCGGCCCGCTTCCGGGTCGGACAGTCCGAGCGCACCGGATGGGTGGAGGAGATCTCCCCTCCGCACGCGAGTAACGAGGGGGGCCGGCTGGCCTTCTGGTGGAGCGAGGACGGTGAGCCGGCCTCGCGCGTGGAGCTCACGCTCACGCCCGCCGGTGATGGCGTGACGTCGATCCGGGTGGTGGAGACGCGCCCGCTCGAGATCCTCGACCTGATCGGAATTCCGGCCCCCGGCGCCGGCGGCTCGACCCACGACCCGATGCTGATCGCCGCGTGAACATCAACCCCGATCCCGCCGCCGCCGTATTCGGCGCGCTGGGCGATCCGACCCGTCGCCGGCTGCTCAGCGCGCTCGCTCAGGAGCCGGCCACCGCCACTGACCTCGCGCACGAATTCCCGATCTCGCGTCAGGCGGTGGTCAAGCACCTGACCGCGCTCAGCGACGCCGGGTTACTCGAGCGCGAGCGCTCCGGGCGCGACGTGCGCTACCGCTTCACCCCCGGGGCCCTGTCAGAAGCAGCGTCATGGATGGCGGCGGTCAGCGAGCAATGGGACGACCGGCTGGCGACGCTCGCCGCGACGCTGCGCGAAGCCGAGTCGCAACCGGGTGCCCGCGCTCGACGCGGCCCGGCGGCCTAGGCAGCCTGGAGTAGCCCCGCCGCTTTCAGCTGTTCGGCGATCGGGGCCAGCGCGGCCACCGGACGCCCCGCGTACTCGGCGACGGTCAGCAGGTCGTGGGTGCCGTCGCACATGTTCAGCAGCCACATCATGTCGGCCACCTTCTCCTCCGTCTCGCGCGCGGTGCCCAGCGTCGGGTGAAGGCCGCGCTTGCTGAGTTGGGGCTCGCCGTGGGTCACTGTGACCGCCAGGGTCTGGTTGGCTTCGAGCACGTCGACCACCGCCACGTACATGGCCAGGGTCTCCTCGAGCGCCTCGGCGGTGATGAAGTCGAGGTTGTCCAGCGATGTGTGGTACTCGGGATAGGTGCCGTACATGGTTCGCATCAGCGACCCGACGGGAAGGTCGAATCCCGGAGAGCAGTACTGGCGCTCGTCGCTGCCCGACGGGAAGAAGTCGATCACGCTGTGCGCGGCCCTGGACTCACGCAGCACGTGTTCGGCGGCCCGGTCCGCGAGGGTGTCTCCCCGCCGCGAGCGCTTGTACGTGAAAGCGCCGGGATCACCGGCGCAGGTGATCACATAACCGGCGACGAGGCGCTCACGGAGCTGGTCACCGACCCGGCTCAGATAGGCGATCGCGCCGATCACCTCGGGGACGAACACGAACCGGTAGGTGAGCCGACGCCTGGGACGGTCGCGCAACAGGCGGGCGAGCTGAGCGGCGATCACCGGCCCAGACAGCCCGTCGTTGGCCAGCGACGGATGACAGACACAGGTCGAGAACAAGACCTCATCGTCGCTCTCGCCGGGCAGCACCACCTCACCGAGCTCGACGTGGCCGGGCTCGAGATCGGCGTCGATCAGCACCTCGTACTCGCCGTCGGGCAGGTCCTGGAGACGCTCGTGCGCAAGGCAGAAGCCCCAGCGCCGGGAGTAGTAGCTGGTCAGATAGGGGATGGCGTTCGGTCCCTCAGGGATCGTGTGCAGATGCCCGCGCAGTTCATCCAGGGACAGGCGACGATGGACGGGCTCGCTGTAGCCGAGCACGTGGAGGTTGCACTCGGCGCTGTCGAGGACCTTGCGCCCCGACGGATCCTTTATCCAGGCCTCGCGAAACGTCCACTCGTCGGGGATCGTCCAGTCAAACACCCGGGCGCCGGTCTGCCACTGGTGCGTCTCGAACGAGCCGGTCGTCTCGGCCAGGATCGCGAGCGTCTCGCGCAGTCCCGGGCCGGTCAAGCTGCGGGTGATCGGAAACAGCCGCGTCGCCAGTCCGTGAAGCTCTGTGCCCAAGCCCGCGGTTCCGGTGCCCACCTGGTCAAGGCTATCGCGGCGAGATCCCCAGGTAGGGCACCGCCCACCCGACGATCTTCTGGAACGCCGGCGCCGCGACGGAGCCACCGTAGACCGAGCCGTGGGGTTCATCGACGACCACCAGCCCAAGCAGGCTCGGGTGGTCGGCCGGCACCATGCCGACGAACGAGGCCACGAACTGGGTGTTTGAGTACTTGCCGCCGATGGCGATATTGGCGGTGCCGGTCTTGCCGGCCATGTCGTACCCGGGGATGGCCGCGCCCGAGGCCGTGCCGCCCTCGCCGAACACGCCCTTGAGCATGTCGCGCAGTTCCTGGGCGTAGAGCGGAGACAGAATCCGGTGGCCCTTGGGCTGGGGCACCGGCTTGCCCCCGATCGCCTGGACGATGTGAGGCGGACGGAGAATTCCGCCGTTGGCGATCGCCGCATACGCGGTGGCAATCTGCATCGGCGTGACCGATTCACCCTGACCAAAGGGCAGGTTGCCCATCGAGGAGCCCGAGTACTTGCTCACCGGCAGGATCAGGCCGCCGTCCTCGCCGGGTAGGTTGACCCCGGTCGTGGAGCCGAAGCCGAAGCGATGGACCCAGAGGTTGAAGCGGTTGGGCCCAAGCCGGGCCCCGATCTCGTCGGCGCCGATGTTGCTGGACCGCTTGAGAATGTCGGCCACCGACAGGGTTATGTTGCCGTGGGCTTCGGCGTCGTGAATCTGGCGGTCGGCCACCTGGAGCACCGAGGGGATGTTGAACTGGGTGCTGGGCGTCACCAACCCGTCCTGAAGTGCCCCGGCGACTGTGAACGCCTTGAACGTCGAGCCAGGCTCGTAGTTGAAGTTGACAGCCCGGTCCTGGTTGGCGTAGTTCGGGGCGCTGGCCGGGTTATTGGCGTTGACGCGTGGCCAGTTGGCGAGTGCCAGGATGGCCCCGGTCTGGGGGTTCATGACGATCGCGGTCGCCCCCTTGGGCGAGTATTGGGCCCCCACCCCGGCCAGCACCTGCTCCACCTCGCCCTGGATTGCCGCATCGATCGTCAAGCGCATTGACTTGCCAGGCCGCGTGCTGCGCACGTCGTCGATCGAGATCGGCTGGCCGATCGCATCGTTGACGATCCGCCGCACTCCGTCGGTCCCCGCCAGGGTGGAGTTGTAGTAGTACTCAAGCCCGCTGGCGCCCTGGCCGTTGAGGTGGACCGAGCCCAACACCTGCGAGGCCGCCCAATCCCGGGGATAAGTCCGGGTGGTCTTGGGCACGAGCGAGATCCCGTTGATCTGCAACTTCATGATCCGGGTGGCGGTATCGGCGGGGATCAGCCGCGCGAGGTGCACGTACCCGTTTCGCTTGCTGAGCAGGCCGAGCACAGTGAGGACCGGCTTGCCGAGCAGGGGCGCCAGCTTCTGCGCGGTGGCCAACGGGTTCTTGACCAGGAAGTCATCCGCGATCACATCGTCGGCAGACTCCGAAATCGCCAGCTCGACGCCGGTGCGATCAGTGATGAGACCGCGCGGAGCGGGGATCGTGTCCTGCGTGATCTGCTGGCTGATGGCAGCCTGCTGAAGTGAGGCCGCGCGCAGCACTCCGAGGTCGAGCGCCCTCACCACCGCAATCGTGAGGAGCGCGAGGAAACCGACAAAGATCCAGCCGATCCGACGGTCGAGGACTGCCATCGCGACAGTTAGCTACCCACCGGGGGTGGCGGCGGTCGGCGTGGCGGTCGAGGGCGTGCCGGCACCAGCGGTCGGGGTCGCGGTCCCGGTGCCGGCGGCGGTGGCTGTGCCAGTCGTCGTCGCAGCCGTGACGGCGGTCGTCGACACGGCCGAGGGGCTCGTCGCGCCCACAGCCGCGGCGCTGACGGCCGTAGGTAGTGAAGCGACGAAACTCGTGGCATTGGGCGGCTGGATTCCGTTCAGCGCCCGCGAGAGATCGCCCTTCTGATGCCCGAGAAGGAACTGGACCGTAGTCGGCCCGGGCATCACCATGCCCATGGCGGCGGCCAGCCGCTCGATCCGCTGATCGTCACCCAGGACGGCCACGCTGGCGCGCAGCTGCTCGTTGCGGCTCGCCAGGGCGGTCCCCCGCTCGAGCGCGCGGCCGGTGCTGGCGCTTAGCTTCAGCGTTTCCACCTGCATGGCCACGATCCCGGCCAGCAGAACGCCGAGGATCGGGATCCACGCCCGTCCCCGGACGATTCGATCCAGCAGCGAGTGCTCGGGAAGGCCGCGGATAAAGGCAGCCGCCCGGGCCCGGATGACGCTTCGGGTGGCGGTCCCCGTAGCGTGCCCGTGCCGGGCGCGACCCGGAGCGCTGCGCCCGGGTCCCGGCGTCCGCCGAGGCTGCGTGACGCCGCCTGAGGGACCTGAGACGCGCCGGGGGATGGTCGCTTTGCGGGCGGCTGGACGATGCCCGGCGCTCCGAGCGCTCGAGGTCGTGCTCGCCGGCTGAGTCGGGCGTTTGGGTGCGCCCTGGCCGGTGCGCGGCTTGGCGTCGGGCTTGGGCTTCGCGGCCGGGGTGAGCGCGGTGGGGGTCATGACGGCAGTACCTCCAGCTTGCGGGCGGCGCGCAGATGCGCTGATCGGGAACGCGGGTTGGCAGCTATCTCACCTGGAGTGGGAGCCACCGCCCGCCGGGTCAAGAGCTCGGCTTCTGGTTGGTGTCCGCAGACGCAGATCGGAAGCTCGGGTGGGCAGATGCATCCCCGCGCACGAGCGGCCAGAAAGCGCTTGACCATCCGGTCCTCGAGCGAGTGGAAGGAAATGGCAGCCAGGCGGCCGCCCGGAGCGAGCAGGTCCCAGGCGGCTGGGAGTGCCTCCTCGAGCTGTCCGAGCTCATCGTTGACGGCGATCCGCAGGGCCTGAAAGGTCCGCTTGGCGGGGTGCCCGCCGGCGAACTGGGCGGGCACGGGGACTGCGCTCTTGATCGTGTCCACCAGCTGTTGGGTGGACACGATGGCACCGCGCCGGCGCTCGCGCCCGATTGCGCGTCCGATCTGGTTCGCATAGCGCTCCTCGCCGTACTCGCGCAGGAGGCGGGCCAGGCGGCGCTCGTCCCAGGTATTGACGATCTCCTCAGCGGTCAGCTGCTGGTCGGGATCCATCCGCATGTCGAGCGGAGCGTCGTAGGCGTAGGAGAACCCGCGCGCCCACGTGTCCACCTGCATCGAGGACATGCCGAGGTCTAGGTAGATGATGTCGGCCCGCAGCCGCTCAGCCCCGAGTTCGGCCAGTCCGGTGACGAAGTCAGCGCGGATGAACCGGGTGTGGCAGGGGACTTCGGCCGCCAGGGCGGCAAAACGCTCTTCGGCGGCCGGGTCGCGGTCGACCGCGATCAGCGTTCCGGCCGATCCGAGACGGTCGGCGATGAGACGAGCGTGACCCCCTCCGCCGACCGTGCAGTCCACAGCCGTCTCTCCCGGGCGCGGATCGACCAGGTCGATCAGCTCGCCGGCGAGAACCGGAATGTGGGTGGTGGTCATGTCAAGTAGTGTCGCCAAGGCTCGCTGCCAGGTCGGGAATGCGGGTCAGGACGTTCTCGAAGTTCTGCACATACCGCTGACGGTCCCAGACCTCGAGGCACTCGCCGGAGCCGGTGACCGTCACTTCCTTGTCAAGCCCGGCGTAGCTCATGAGCTGGGGCGGGATCATCACGCGGTTGGCGGCGTCAAGCTCGGTGTCAAAAGATGCGTTGAAGAAAAAGCGCTTGAGCTCGCGGGCCGTGGGCGAGGCGGGATTCAGGTCGGCGAGGGTCGACTGCGTGAACTGGTCGTAGGCCGCAGGTGTCCACACCGAGACCGTACGCGGCGAGCCCGCCTCGATCTCGTGAGATGCCGCGAGCACGACTCCGTCGGCGAGAGCCCCGCGGAACTTGGCGGGGATCGTCAGCCGATGCTTGGCGTCGAGCGCGTGTTCGAAGGTTCCGCGAAAGGTCAAGAGGGTTCATCACTGGGGTGAGACTGAAGAACCCGGGTGGCTGAGTGGGAGGAGCCCTGCCACCCGGGTTCCACAAGCGGTGCCCACAGTAACCCACTATCTCCCACAATGCAACCTAATCACCACCACCTGCCCCACAAGGGGGTCGAACGGAGCCCTGAACAGCCCAAACGGCCCACCAGTATTGGGATCACCTGGTGGGAGAGGATTCGGCTAGGACTTCGTCCATCCTGCACGCGCGGGTGCAGGTGAGCGAACCGCAAGCGCCCATGCAGAACGGGGTCGGTTCCGTCCGCGGCGTGTGCGTCGGCTACGGCGGGGCTCAGCTGTCGAGGTTAGACCGGCCGGGAAGCTCGAGGACGAGGCACGCGCCGGCACCACCCTCACGGCCGCCGGGCGGCACCTCGGCCAAGCGGCCACCGTGGGCCTCGGCCACTCCGGCGACGATCGCCAGCCCCCGGCCGCGGGCGCCCCGGCGCCGCGCTCCGCGAGCGAGCCGGGAGACGGTTGCCGGCAGACCCTGGCCGTTGTCGCTCACCTCGATACGGGCGCCTCCGCCCCACCCGCAGCCCCGCACGTGCACCCTGCCCCCACCGTGCTCGATTGCGTTGGCGATCAGGTTGCCGGTCGCCTGGGCCAGCCGCGCCCGATCCCCGCGCACCCGCGAGTGACCACCCACCCAGCTGAGCTCGAGCTCAACCCCGGCCGCGGCGGCACTCGGCCGCCACGCCTCGACCGAATCGGCCAGCAACCGCCGCAGGTCAACCCCACTCTCAGGGCGCGACGCGGTCCTCCCCTTGGGTGGCGACTGAAGGTCTCCCAGGGCGACCGCGGCGCAGTCGAGCTCGCCCTCGATCGCCCGCCACTGGGCGTCCGACAGCCTCCCCGTCCGGCCGCCGAGCTCCAGGCCGAGCCGCACGGCGGTCAGCGGGCCCCGCAGCTCATGGCACGCCCGGAGCACCGCCTCGCGGCGCGCAAGCCGCCTGCGCTCGGCCCTTCCCCAGCCGCCCACGGCCACCGCCGCCGCCAACCACCCGCCCCACGCCCCAGCCGCGCTCACGTGTGCGACGCCCCGTCTATCAGCCGGTAACCGATTCCCCAGACGTTGACGACAAATCCGGCCGCGCCGGCGTCGGTCAGCTTCTTGCGCAGGCGCGAAGCGTGGGAGTCCAGAGTGCGCGTCGCGCACAGAGCCTGAAAACCCCAGACGCCACGCAGCAGTTCTTCGCGCGTGAACACACGTGTCGGATCCTCGGCGAGCGCGCGCAGGAGGGCGAACTCCTTCTTGGACAGGTGCAGCGGCTCGCCGTCCATCCGAACCTGCCGACCCAGCGGATCGATCTCGAGCGGCCCGACGCGCAACCGGCCGCCCCCACCGGCACGGCCCTTGGTGCGGCGCAGCACGGCCCCGATTCGCCCGCGCAGCTCCGGATAGCTGAACGGCTTGACGAGGTAGTCATCACATCCGCGGTCAAAGCCTCGCACTCGGTCGAGCTCGCCGGAGCGCCCGGTGAGCAGGATCATCGGAAGCCGCGGGTCCACCCGGCTCGCGGTCTCGTCGGCGGTCCGGATCTCGCGCAGGAGCTCGAGCCCGTCGCGGTCGGGCAGGCCCAGATCTACGACCGCCAGGTCGGGTGCCTTGGAGACCATCAGCCGCAGCCCGTCGTGCGCGGACTCGGCTTCCACGGGCTCGTATCCATCCGCCGCGAGGTTGTCGGCCAGGAACCGGCGCGTTGGGGCGTGGTCCTCTACGATCACGACGGTTGGGGGCCTGGGCTCCATGTAAGAGAGGGAGCCGTCAGCGATGTGGTTCTCCCCCCTGCAACATCGCTTTCATGCCCTCGGAGCGGAAGGATTCCCACATATGATGCCGACGCCCATGTACCGCCGCGGTAATTACAGCTCGGGCGACGATTTCGTCCTCGAGTATGGAGAGTTGCGCTTCACGTTCAATGAGCGTGACTTTCGCGAACGGTGCGAACAGGCGGCCCGAAAGCTGGGCTTTCTGGGGACCGCGGTCGAGGAGGACGAGGCGGAGGACCTGATCAATCTGGTCGTCAACGGCGAGGTGTCAGACCCGGCCTCCGCCCTCGGTGAGCACGTCAACGAGTGCTGGTCTGAGCTCGTCGGCCCCTCGGACCGCTCGCTGGTCCACTGGCTCCGGCGTCTGATCTTCCGCGGCGCGTGGTTGGACCAGCGCGTCAAGGAGGGCGAGCTCGACGTCTGCTTCAACGCGAAGATGTCAGGTTTCGTCTACGTCCAGCCCGACCGAGGCGGCGAGCCGATCGAACTCGCCCCGGAGCCGAGCTGGAACCGCGTCGCGTACGTGCGGCGCTGACACCAACGCCGGTTTCGCCGAGGGCAGCCCGCTGCGGCGCCGCTACCCGCCGGCTCCCTGCAGCGTGGTCACGTTCTGCTGGGCGGACGGCGGATTGTCGAGCAGCAGACGCGGCACCGTGACGAGCTTGTAGCCGCGGCGGTGCAGGCCACGAATGATGAGCGGAAGGGCCGCGACGGTCTCGGAGCGGTTGCCGCCCGCGTCGTGCATGAGGATGATCGCCCCGGGCTTGGCGCCCGCCAGGGCCCGATCGACGATCGTCGTCACCCCCGGCGACTGGTAGTCCGCGGTGTCAACCGACCACAAAACCATCAGCATCCGGTAGCGCTTGAGCAGCTTCAGGGTCGTCGTGTTCCAGAGCCCGAACGGTGGCCGGAAGAGCCGCGGGAATGGCGCCCCGTAGTCGCCAATCGCCGCCGTGTCCTGGAGCAGCTGACTTAACTGATCCCGGCTCGAGAGCTTCGACATCGGCGCATGGGACTGGGTGTGGTCTCCGACCGGATAGCCGCGGGCGACGATCGCCGCCGTCGAGGCGTGGAAGTAGTGCTCGAGTATCCCCACCTCGAAGAAGGTCGCCGGGACGTGCTGGTGCTCGAGCACGGACAGCACCGCGGGGGTGTACGGGCCGGGCCCATCGTCGAAGGTGAGAGCGATCTCGCGGTGTTGTGGGCCCGCGATCCGCACGTACGGCGTGTAGGCGAGGGTGCGGTTGACGGCCGCCGTCTCGGCCGCGTGCTCGCTGGCCGCAAACGACGCCGGGCCGCTGCCGGCCAGGGTCCGGATCTGAGCGAAGTAGCCGGTGCCCAGGCCCGCGAGGCGGTGGGGCGGCGTGGCGCCCGAGCCGGCGCCGACGAGCATCCCGACCAGCAATGCCAGCGCCGCCAGGGCAGCCAGGGCGAGACCGCCGCGGCGGCGGCGGTAGACCTCCGGCTCGAGCCGTCCGGCCCCCAGCCGGGGGCGCGCGAGGGTTCGAGCGGCGGGCTTCGGGCGATCTAGCGTGTCCGTGTCGCTCATGTAAACAGTCCCGGGAGGCGGAGCCTCAGGCGCAGATGATTGCGCCTTACGCGGTCGCATGCAGCCTCGGGCCAACACCGAGCATTCTCGCCGCGCGCGCCGTCAAGACGACTCCTGGCCCGATCAATACGCTGCGCTCCCATGGCAGCAGCGGTCTGGCTGATCATCCCCACCTACAACGAGGCCTCCAACCTGGAGCAGATCGTGCGCGCCTCGATCCCCGAGCTCGAACGCGCGGTACCGGATCGCCACCGGATCCTGGTGGTTGACGACAACTCGCCCGACGGTACCGGCGCCATCGCCGATCGGCTCGCGCAGGAGATCCCAACCGTCGAGGTTCTGCACCGAACCCGCAAGGACGGCCTCGGCCAGGCCTACCTGGCCGGATTCGGCCACGCCCTGCGCAATGGCGCCGATCGCGTCATCGAGATGGATGCGGACTTCTCGCACGACCCCCGCTATCTCCCGGCGCTGATCGCCGCCGCGGATCAGGCCGACCTCGTGCTCGGCTCGCGCTACGTGGCCGGCGGCGGCGTACGCGATTGGGGTCTGATCCGGCGACTGATCAGCCGCGGCGGAGGTGTCTACGCTCGGCTGATTCTGGGCGTGCAGGTCCACGATTTGACCGGCGGCTTCAAGTGCATTCGCCGCGAGGTGCTCGAGGCGATCGATCTCGGCAGCATCCGGGCCGAGGGCTATGTTTTTCAGATCGAGGTCACCTACCGGGCCATCTTGGCCGGCTTCACCGTGCGCGAAGTGCCGATTGTGTTCGGCGACCGGGTTGCCGGCAAGAGCAAGATGTCGTCGCGGATCGCCTTGGAGGCCATGCTCAGCGTCCCGACCCTCAGGCGCCGTGCACGGGCCGCCCTGGCACGATCGGGCGGCCGTGTCGGGTCCACATAAGAAAAACCGGACTTGTCTAACGTGATCGCAACATTGCCCAAACGGCAGGCCGCTCCGAGACGGGCATCCTCTAATCGATGAGTGTTCGCGGCCCGCTGGGTGCTACCCCCAACAGCGCCGGCGTCGAGCTGGGCAGACCCTCCGGTCTCGGCACCCGCGAAGCGCTTCGCAACAGCCGCCGCGGGGTGATCGGCCTCGCCGGGCTTCTCATCTGCGGCGCGCTGATCGCAATCGCGGCGGCGAACACCGCGCCGCTGCTCCCAGAGTCGATCCGGCCCGTGCCCGCCAATTTGGCCGGAGCGTTTGCCGGGCTCGGCATCGATATTCACGCCGGCGGGGTCATGGCCGTGCTGGTGCTCAACCTGGTCTGTTACCTGGTCGTGGTCTCCTACTCGCGCCAGCTGCCGGCGCGGACCGTGCTGACCGCGATCGCCGCCCTGTACGCGATCATCCTGCTCGCGCCGCCGTTGATCTCGACCGACATGTTCAGTTACCAGGCGTACGCGCGTGAGGGCGCTGTGTTCGGCGTCAACCCGTATCTCAACGGTCCGCACGGGATCGCTCTCGATCCGCTGTTCTATTACATCGGCGCCAAGTGGTCCTACGTCCCCAGCGTCTACGGCCCGGTCTTCACCACCCTGAGCTACGCGCTGGCCCCGCTCTCGATCGCCGCCGGGCTCCTGGCTTACAAGTTCGTGGCCGTGATCTCGGCCCTGGCCATCGTCGCCATGGTCTGGAACATCGCCCGGCTGCGTGGGGTCGATCCGGTCAAGGCGGTGGCGATCGTCGGACTCAACCCGCTCCTCGCCATCTACGGCATCGGCGGGGGCCACAACGACCTGCTCATGCTGGTACCGCTCGTGGGCGCCGTCTACGCGAGTCTGCTCGGGCGCGAGCGGATGACCGGTGCACTGACCATGCTCGCCGTCGGGATCAAGCTCACCGCTGGGCTCGTGCTCCCCTTCGCGCTCGCCGCCGGCGGTGCGTTGCGCGACGGCGCGCGCCGCAGGAGGCTGTTGCTCGCCTCCGGGGTCTCCCTGACCGCCATCGCGGCCCTCGGGCTAGCGGTGTTCGGAGCGGGCATCGTCAACATGTTCGCGACCGTCGAGCGCAGTCAGGCCTCGGGTGATTGGCACAGCATTCCCGGTCTAATCGTCGCGCTTGGCGCACCGGCCATCGGGCACGTCCTCGGTTTCCTCTTCACCGCGGTCTTCCTGGTCGTAACCGTGCGGCTCCTGCGCCGGGTGTGGCACGGGCAGATGGACTGGATCGACGGCGCCGGCTGGGCAACCTTCGCGTTGCTGGTCTCGGCCAACTCGCTGCTGCCCTGGTATGTGTCCTGGCTGCTGCCGCTGACCGCGCTGTCCTCCGACCGGCGGTTGCTGCGGGCGACGCTGGCGTTTACCTGCCTCGTCCAGATGGTTCAGCTGCCGGGGTACATCCCCCACGCGGCCGCGCTGATCGGATACTGAGGAGCAGGAGCCTTAGGATGAGACGATGATCGGCGATACCGACGTAACCCTCTCGGGCCCCCGATCACCCGGGTTGGTCAGCGTCGTCGCCCCGGTGTACAACGAGGAAGGGACAGTCGGCGAATTCCACGCCCGAGTGTGCACCGCGCTCGACGGACTTCCCTTCGAGCTCGTCCTCGTCGACGACGGCTCCAGCGACGGCTCACCACTGATGCTCGAGACGCTGGCGGCCAGCGATCCGCGGGTGCGGGTGGTCCACCTGTCGCGCAACTTCGGTCACCAGACGGCGCTCACCGCGGGACTGGACCACGCCCAGGGTGACGCTGTGGTGATGCTCGACGCCGATCTCCAGGACCCGCCGGAGCTGATCCCGACGATGCTCGAGCACTGGCGCGCGGGCTGTGACGTCGTCTACGCCGTCCGCGAGTACCGCCGGGGCGAGTCGAAGTTCAAGCTCACTACCGCGCGCTGGTTCTACAGCCTGTTCGACAAGCTCGCCCAGGTCGAGCTCCAGCACAACTCAGGCGATTTTCGCCTCCTCGACCGCCGCGCGCTCGACGCGCTGCTCTCGATGCGCGAGCGCAATCGCTTTCTGCGCGGGATGACCGTGTGGGTCGGCTACACCCAGGCCGCGGTGCCCTACCAGCGCGACGAGCGTTATGCCGGTGAGACCAAGTACACGCTCTCCAAGATGCTGCGCTTCTCGCTCGACGCGATCTCGTCGTTCTCGCACCGGCCGCTGCAGCTCGCCACCCTGCTGGGCTTCTTGATCTCGACGATGGCCTTCGTCGCCATTCCGGTGGTGATCGTCCTGCGCATCCTCGGGTCCTACCTGCCCGGCTTCAGCGCCCTCACCATCGTCGTGCTGCTGCTCGGAGGGATCGAGCTGATCGCGATCGGCATCATCGGCGAGTACGTCGGTCGCATCTATGACGAGGTCAAGGGCCGCCCGTTGTACCTCGTCCGCGCGCGCCGCAACCTGCCCGACCCCGAGGCGCATACCACGAGCGGATACGTGCGCGCCGAGGGCGAGGCCCTCGGCTCCCGCGCCGACTCAGAGCTCTGACCGCCGCCCGCGCGGCTACCCTCGAGCGCATGGCCGTCCCCCTGTTCGATACGGCGACTCCGCTCGCCCCGCTGCGCGATGAGCTGCGCAACGCGATTGCCCGCGTCGTCGATTCCGGCGCCTTCATCCTCGGCCCCGAGGTGCACGCGTTCGAGCGTGAGCTGGCTGACTATGTCGGCTGCCGCGAGGCGATCGGGGTCGGCAACGGCACCGACGCAATCACGATCGCATTGCGGGCGCTGAGCGTCGGACCCGGCGACGAAGTGGTGGTCCCTTCCTTCACCTTCTACGCCAGCGCCGAGGCGATTCCACCCACCGGCGCGCGCCCGGTGTTTTGCGATGTGGACCCCGACACCTTCTGCGTCACCCCGGAGACCGTCAAGGCCGCGCTTACGCCGCGCACCAAGGCAGTTATTGCCGTGCACCTGTTCGGTAACGTGGCACCGATCGCCGAGATCGAGGCTCTCGGCGTCCCCGTGGTGGAGGATGCCGCCCAGGCGCTCGGCTCGCGCAGCACGGCCGGTCGTCCCGGCGCGCTGGGCACGATCGCCACCTTCAGCTTCTACCCCTCCAAGAACCTCGGCGCCTTCGGCGACGGCGGCGCGGTCACGACGTCAGACCCGGAACTGGCAGCCCGCGTGCGCAGCCTGCGCTTTCACGGCTCCCGGGACAAGCAAACCTTCGATGAAATCGGCTACAACTCGCGCCTGGACGCCCTCCAGGCGGCGATTCTGCGCGTGCAGCTCCCCCACCTCGAGGGCTGGTCAGACGGCCGCCGCGCCGCCGCGGCGCACTACCAGCAGGCGGGCCTGGGGGAGCTCGTGACGCTCCCGACCGTCACCGAGGGAGCCGACCCGGCCTGGCACCTCTACGTGGTGCGAACGCCCGATCCCGGGCCGCTCACCGCAGCGTTCAACGCTCGCGACATCGGAGCCCGCGTCTACTACCGGGTCCCGAGCCACGAGCAGCCGGGGATGCGGGAATACGCGCCGCCTTACGCGCTGCCTGGCACCGAGCGCGCGGCTCATACCCACCTCGCCCTGCCCATCAGTCCGGTGCTCGATCAGGCGCAGGCCGAGGAGGTCGCCTCGGCTGCCCGTGAGCATCTGAACGCCGTGCAGCCGGCCGGCAGTACCCGGCGCTAGCCGCCGGCGGGGTTCGGTCCCAAGCGCGGGTTGGCCCGGCCGTCGCGCTCGCCCTCACCCGCCTCCGGACTGTCGCGGCTCTCGCCGCGTCCTGCGGCGCCGCGCAGCGGCCAACCCTCGGCCCCCGCCCCGGCCCGAACGTCCTCCAGGACGGCAATTCGGCTCGAGAGCCCCTTGATCGCGTCCGCGACCGGATCGGGGAGATGGATCCAGTCCGCGTCGGGTCCCTCGGGACGACGGCCTTCGATCCGGACCGGGTGCCCCGGGTTGCCAACCACGGTTGAGTTGGGCGGCACATCGTGGATGACAACGCTGTTGGCCCCGATCCGGGCCCCGTGGCCGATTGTGATCGGCCCCAGCAGCTTGGCGCCCGAGCCGATCGTGACGTTGTCCTGAACCGTCGGATGGCGCTTTCCCGTCGCGAAGCCCGTCCCCCCGAGGGTCACACCCTGATACAGGGTCACGTCGGTGCCGATCTCGGCGGTCTCGCCGATCACCACGCCCATGCCGTGATCGATGAAGAAGCCGGCGCCGATCTGGGCCGCAGGATGAATCTCGATCCCGGTCAGCGATCGCGCCAGGGCCGCGATCGCTCGGGGCATGAACGGGATCCGCGCCCGGTGCAGGGCGTGCGCTAAGCGGTGGGCAAGTAGAGCGTGCACGCCCGGCCAGGTGGCGAGGACCCCCGCGGCGCTGATTCCACGCGCCGCGGGATCGCGGCTTCGCGCCGCGGCCACATCACGCCGAACCTCCGCGGCGGCGCGCCCGATCAGACCGAACCCGAGCATCACTGCAAGGGTAGCGGGGCCCTTGCACGGCTCAGGGCGCGAAGAACGGGGTCGAGACGTAGCGCTCGCCGGAGTCGGGCAGGACGGTGGCGATCCGGAGCCCACGGGACTGCGGCCGCGCCGCAACCTGGAGAGCAGCCCAAACCGCCGCGCCGCACGACATCCCCGCCAGCACGCCTTCGCGGCAGGCGAGCGTGCGGGCCATCTCGATCGCATCCTCGTCCTCGACGGTGATGATCTCGTCCAAGAGCTCGCGATTGAGCACCGCGGGGACGAACCCGGCGCCGATGCCCTGGATCTTGTGAGGGCCCGGCGCGCCCCCCGAGAGCACCGGAGAACTCCGGGGTTCGACGGCGATCACCCGGCAGCCCGGGTTTCGCTCCTTGAGTATCTCGCCCACGCCCGTCACCGTGCCGCCGGTGCCGACTCCGGCCACGAACACATCGATCCGCCCGTCGAGTGCCTGCCACAGCTCGGGGCCGGTGGTACGCCGGTGGATCTCCGGATTTGCCGGGTTGGAGAACTGGTCGGGCAGGAACACGTCGTCGCGGGTAGCCAACGCTCGAGCGGCATCGACCGCCTCGGTCATACCCCCCATCGACTCGATGACCTCGACCTGGGCCCCGTAAAGGCGCAGCAGGCTCTCACGCTCGCGGCTCATGCCTTGGGGCAGCGTGAGAATCAGTTCGTATCCCTTGGCGGCGCAGACAAAAGCCAGCGCAATCCCGGTATTGCCGCTGGTTGCCTCGACAATCGTCGTGCGCCCGGGCTCGATCCGCCCCTCGCGCTCGGCAGCATCGATCATTGCCACCCCAATCCGATCCTTGACACTGGCACCGGGATTGAAGGCCTCAAGCTTGGCGAACAACTCGACCTCGAGATCGCCGGCCAGGCGCGTGAGCTGGATGACCGGCGTGCCGCCGACCAGGTCGGCAACGTTGGTGGGGACCATTGACACGCTGAGAACCCTAGCCCGACTGCGAAGGCGCGAATGTCACGTCCTCGCTCGGCTTGGTTGGCTGCCGCCTGGGGCGCTGGTTTCTCGCTTCCCGACGAGGTTCGCTCGGGCTAAATCATTGGGCGATGACATCTGCATCCCGTATGCTTGATGGATGCGGACGGACCCGCGACCCCGGCGCTACGTATCACTCCCCACCTTGGTTTTGACGCGCCCGATCTTGCGCTACAGCGCACACCGCAGGGGGTACGTGCTTCGATTGGTAGGAAATCACAGAGGGCCCGTGCTGCGCCGCGATTGCCGACGGCGCCAGCGCCCCTATGACGGTCCCGAACGTCGTCACGCTGAGCAAGCTCGCTTGCTCTCACGGGGCTAACCAGGACTTGCAAAAAGGGCGTTCGCCGCTAGATGTGGTACATCGGCGTGCCAGCGGCGGCGATCTCATGCTCGGCGATCGATGCCACTGTCGCCGCGGAGAGGACCGCTCCGGCCGCCTGCGCGGCCTCGAAGAAGATCCCGCTGGAGCCGCGCCCGAGCGGTCCGTCGAGCATCTCGACCAGCTCCAGCACGGTGATCTCGCCGGCTGGGCGGGCGAAGCTGTAGCCCCCCTTGACGCCCCGCTGGGATCGCAGAACCCCGGCCCGGCGCAGGGTCGCGAATAGCTGCTCGAGGAACTGCACCGGGATCTCGCGACGCCGAGCCAGTTCGGCGATCGGCACCGGTCCAGCGTCGCCGCGACGGTAGAGCTCCACCAGAGCACTGAGGGCGTACGGCGATTTGGTGCTGATCGAGATCATGCCGGCACCGATCGTAGAGGAGGCGCCAGCGAGCGCGCGGCCGCGACGCGGGCGGTTAGATCCAGCCGCGCTCGGTGGCCATCAGCACCGCCTGGGCACGATCCATGGCGCCGAGCTTGCCGTACACGTTGTGCAGGTGCGTGCGCACAGTGCTCGTGGACAGGCCGAGCTCGGCGGCGATCTGCTTGTAGACCATGCCCTTGGCCAGGCGGCGCAGGACGTCGATCTCCCGGGCCGACATCGGACATGGGTCGACCTGCCGCGGTCGGCCGCCCGAGGTCGGCAGCGGGAGCTCGTACATCACCGTCCTCAGCCCGGCCGGGGTGACGCCGACGGTGCGGGCGACCGCGAGCATCTCGGCCGGCGTCACGGCCCCGCCCAGGACATAGTGGGCCAGCATGTCGGCGAGCCGGATCAGCGCAGCCTCACCGTCGGAGTCCTCGGCGTGGTGGCGCTCGATCACAGTCGCCACGGTGCGCGGCAGACCCCAGCGGCGGGCGAGCACGCCACCGACAAGGGCGTGGTCAACGCCGAGCTCGCGGCGCTCGCGCTGGATGCGCTCCTCGGGCGTGCGTGCCTCGGCGTGGACCTGGCTTGGATAACCGGGATAGGCGTGGATGAGAACGAGCTTGCCGATGTCATGCAGCAGCGAGGTGACCATCAGGCGATCGCGGTCCTCGAAGTTGATCTCTCGGCCCAGCCGATCCGCGGCGCGCTGGGTGGCCACGGCGTGTAGCCGGAAGCGCTCGGGAATCCCCTGCCAGACGGCGGTGCGCTCAAAGAAGTCAAAGGTGCGGGCGCGGCTGGCGATCGCGTGCACGGTGCGCAGCGAGAGCGCGTCGACCCCGGCTACGACGCTGTCGATCCGGCCCGAGGTGGAACCCTCGATCGCGTTGGCCAGACGCACCACGGTCACCGACAGCGCGACATCGGCCTCAACCGCCGAAACGACGTCGGCCGTCGAGGGCTCGCCGTTCTCGAACAGGCGCAGCACACGGTTGCGTGACTCGACCAGGACCGGGTAGGCCTCGAGGGCCTCGAAGGCCGCTGTCAGCCGTCGGCCATGGCCTTCGTTGTGGTGGCGCTCGCGCGCGGCATAAGGGTCGGTGGGCATGGTGTTCACCGCCGCAAGCCTTGCCACGTCAGTTCACTTTCCCTTTCTGACACACGCAGAAGTGCGCCGGCGTCGCTCGATCCGGATATCCCCAGCCATTGGCCCATCTATCGGCAGATATCTGATCGCGGTTTAGGGCTGATTGGGACTCGCGCTCACCGCTGCGGTGGCACGGCTCAGCGCGGCGTCAATCCGAGAGAGACTCGTCTCTCGGCCGAGCAACGCCAGCGTCTCAAAAATGCCGGGGGAAACGGTCTGGCCGGCCAGCGCTACCCGCACGGGCTGGAAGACCCGCCCTGGCTTTACCACACGCTGTGCGGCGACCGCCCGCAGGGCCGCTTCGATCGCCTCGGGCTCGAACGGCTCGACGCCAGCCAGCACCTCCCGGCCCTCCTCGAGGGCCGCGCGACCCTCGTCGGTGCCGATCGTGTTGGCAAACGCCTTAGGGTCATCCACGGGACCGTCGAACACGAATCCGACCAGCGGCCAGAAGTCAGCCAGGGTCTGGATCTTCTCACGCGAGATCTCCACGGCCGGGCGCAGTCCGGAGCGACCCGTGAACTGCTCCAGGCGCTCGGTGAGCTCGCCGATGTCGAGCTCTCGCAGATGGCGGCCGTTCATGTGGCGCAACTTGCGCTCGTCGAACACGGCCGGATTCTTGGACACCCGGTCCAGCCGGAAGCGCTGCGCCAGCTCGCCGAGGGTGAAATGCTCCTCGTCGGCGGCGAAGCCCGCTCCGAGCAGGGCGATGTAGTTGAGCACTGCCTCGGGCAGGTACCCGGCCTCACGCAGCTCCTGCACCGAGGCGGCTCCGTGGCGCTTGGAGAGCTTGCGCCCGTCGGGGCCATGGAGGAGTGGCAGGTGGGCATATCGGGGCGGAGTGGCGCCCAGGGCCTCGAGCACGAGCAGCTGCTTGGGAGTGTTGGAGAGGTGGTCCTCACCACGCACGACATGAGTAATGCGCGCAGCGAGATCGTCGATGGCGACCGCGAAGTTGTAAAGGGGCGATCCGTCGGCCCGGGCGATCACGGGATCGTCGAGGTTTGCGTTGGGAAAGCTCGTGGCGCCGCGGATGATGTCGTCGACCACCGTCACTCCTTCGTCGGGCACCCGCAGCCGGATTGCACCCTGTTCCTCGGCGGCGCCGCGAAACCCTCGCTCGGCGCCCTCGCGGTCCTTGAAGGCCCGGACATCATCGGCACCGGCGTTGGAGTGGTAGGCGTGCCCGGCCTCGAGCAGGCGGTTCAGCGCCTCGCCATGGCGATCGGACTGCTGGCTCTGAAAGATCGGCCCCTCGTCCCAGTCCAGTCCGAGCCACCGCAGTGCGTCGAGGATCTGTTCCACGTTCTCGGGCGTTGAACGCGCCCGGTCGGTATCTTCGATGCGCAGCACAAGCGTGCCCGCCCTCCCGTCTGAGCCGTCACCCGGACCTCGGGCGAGCAGCCAGTTGTAGAGCGCGGTGCGAGCACCGCCGATGTGCAGGGCACCGGTAGGCGACGGAGCAAAGCGGACTCGCACGGACACGATCTGAAAGATGCTAATCGGCGCACACGTATCCCCGGCGGGCGGCCTCGCTAAAGCGATCGAACGAGGCGCCGAGCTCGGGGCCGATGCGATCCAGATCTTCAACCAATCGCCACGCATGTGGCGCCCCACCGCCTACGGCGAGGAGGATTTCGCCGCCTTCCGCGAGGCGATGAAACCCAGCCCGATCAAGGCCGTGCTGATCCACGCCGTGTACCTGCTCAACTGCGCCTCTGAGGACGCCGAGATCCGGAACAAGTCGCGCGCTTCGCTGATCCAGTCGCTGCGGATCGGCGACGGGATCGGGGCCACCGGGGTCGTCCTGCATCCTGGCTCAGCCAAGCAGGGACACGTCGGCGAGGCGATCAAGCGCGCCGGACAGGTGATCCGCGAGGCGCTATCCGAGACCGATCGCTGTCCGCTTCATCTCGAGGACACGGCGGGCGCGGGAGGCACGCTGGGACGTTCGTTTCAGGAGCTGGCCTCGCTGCTCGAGGCCGCGGGCGCCGGCAAGCGCCTCGGAGTGTGTCTTGACTCGTGCCATCTGCTCGCCTCGGGATACGACGTGCGCACCGCCGCCGCGCTCACCGGCACGCTGGATGAGTTCAAGGCCAAGGTGGGCATGAAGCGGCTGGGGTCGCTGCATCTCAATGACTCAACGACGCCGCTGGGCTCAAACCGCGACCGCCACGAGCTCGTCGGCCAGGGCGAGCTTGGCGAACGAGGCTGCGCCGCCTTTCTGTCCGAGCCCCGCTTCGAACGTCTGCCTGTCGTACTCGAGACCAAGGTCTCGGCTGAGCAGATCGAGCTGTCCCGGAAACTGCGCCGGCGTGGCCAGGGGGCGCGCAAGCGGACGGCCGGCCGGTCTGGGCGCTAGCGTGCTCGGACGATGGGCGCCAGCCGCAACCGTGCCAGATGAGCGCCACCGGCAGCCACGCCGATGCCCTGGTGATATTCGGGATCACGGGCGACCTGGCTCGCAAGATGACCCTGCGCTCGCTCTACCGGCTCGAGCGTCGCAGGCTGCTCACGTGCCGCGTGATCGGCGTCGCGGCCGAGGATTGGACCGTCGAGCACTTGCGCAAGCACGCCCGCGAGGCGATCAAAGCGAGTGGAGAGAAACTCGACGAGCGCATCTTCAAGCGCTTCGCTAACCGGTTGGACTATGTGAGCGGGGACTTCGGCGATCCCAACCTCTACCTGCGGCTGGCCACGACCATCGGTGATGCCAAGCAGCCGGCCTTTTACCTCGAGATTCCGCCATCCCTGTTCGCGACCGTGGTCGCGGGACTGGCGGGCGCCGATCTGGTCTCACGCGGGCGGCGGGTGGCCGTGGAGAAGCCGTTCGGCCACGACCTCCACTCCGCCCGCGCGCTCGCCGCCGACCTGCACAAGTACCTCGACGAGTCTCAGCTGTATCGGATCGATCACTTCCTGGGCAAGATGGGCCTGGAGGAGTTCCTGTACCTTCGCTTCGCTAACACGACGCTCGAGCCGATCTGGAACCGCGGCTACGTCTCCTCGGTGCAGATCACGATGGCCGAGGGCTTCGGGGTACAGGATCGCGGTCACTTCTATGACCCGGTGGGCGCACTCCGTGACGTGGTTGTCAACCATCTCATGCAGACGGTGGCGTCGGCGGCCATGGAACCACCCGCGGCCGGCGATCCCGACAGCCTCAAGGACGCCAAGGTGGCGGTCTTTCGCTCGATGCCCGACGCGAGCCCCAGGCACTACGTTCGCGGCCAGTACACCGGCTACCGCCAGGTCCCCGGGGTGGCCAAGGGCTCCGACACGGAGACCTACGCGGCGCTGGCGCTCGAGATCGACAACTGGCGTTGGGCGGGGGTGCCGTTCTTCATCCGAGCCGGCAAGCGCCTCCCCGTGCATACGACCGAGTTGCGCCTCATCTTCCGCCGTCCGCCTCGCCTGCCCTTCCTCCCCCGCTCGCGCAAGCTGCCCGAACCGAGCCAGCTCGTCGTCCGGATCGACCCCGCGAGCGGGATCCGGATGATGCTCGACGCTGAGCGGGCCGACCAACCCGGCGTGAGTGGGATCGCGCTCGACATGGAGTTCGCCCAGGAGGGCGGCGAGGGTGCCACCCCCTATGAGGTCCTGCTGCACGCGGTCCTGGTAGGCGACAGCACCCACTTCACCCGTCAGGACAGCGTCGAACAGACCTGGCGCGTGGTTGCACCACTGCTCGACCACCCCCCGCGTGTCATCCGCTACCGCGCGGGGTCGTGGGGGCCCCGCAAGGCTGACGACCTCGTGCGCGCCTACGGGGGCTGGCGCAGCCCCTGGCTCTCGGATTGATTGCCGCTCAGCTTTGACGCGGCTCGTGTGCGCCCACAAGCCAGACTGAGACCACGGACAGCAGCCATGCAAAACCGGTGAGACCCACGGACAGCAGCCATGCAAAACCGGTGAGACCCACGGACAGCAGCATGCAAAACCGGAAAACCTTGCCTCGCGCCAGTGAGTTTTTCACCGGATGCTTGCCTGGCGTGCAAATCGGGAAAAACTCGGCTCAGTGCCTCAGGATTTTCACGTTTTGCAGGTCAGACAGGGACGGGTCCGGACCGGATAACGGCCGATCCATTCCTCGTGTAAGCGGCCGTTTCCAGCGGAGGTGCGTAGCGTGAGGTCGAGAATCGCAACGGTTGTCTGGCTGCTCGTCGGGGTGCTCGTCGCCTCGGCACATCACTACTTCTCGCACATCGGAACGCTGCGGCTGATCATCTCGGCGCTCCTGGCCATCACCCTGTGGCCGCTGCTGTTGGTCGGCATCAACCTGCACGTCAAGTAGACGCAGAACCCAGGTCACCGAGTGCCCGAGTCACCGAGTGGCCGAGTGCCCGAGTCACCGAGTGGCCGAGTGGCCGAGTGCCCGAGTGCAGTGGCCGAGTGCCGGGCCCGGGTCTCAGGCGACGCTGACGGCAGCCGCGGGAGCGGTCACGCCCCCGAGCAGAGCAGAGCCGAGCAGGTGGTCCAGCTCTGCGTGCAGGCTGGCGCTGCGCTTCACCCGGAAGCCCGGTCCGAGCTTCAACCGCCGCTGACCGCCCGTGGTGGCCAGCTCGATGACCACGTCGGATTCACCGGGGAAGCCGGTCAGCAGGTCTTTGAGCTCCCCCAGTGCTGTGGCCGGCAGGGCCGTCGCGTCGAGGCGCAGGCGCAGCGCGGTGACACCGACGACCGGTTTGGCGGCCTGCTCTCGGGCGGCCTGGACCTCCTCCTGACTGGGCTCGAAGCGCTCCACCTGGTGGGCGATGATGCAGGTCTTGTCGCGGTCCTTGTGGTCGACCTTTCCGCGGATGAGGACGATCGAGTCGGTTGCCAGGGCATCCTCGCTGGTCGCCAGCGCCTTGCCGAAGACGATGATCTCGACCGACGACTCGAGGTCATAAAGGGTGGCGAACATCATCCAGTCGCCCTTCTTGGTCTTGATCCGCTTGGCCTGGGTGACCATTCCACCGATCGTCACCCAGTCACCGTCCCGGCGGACCGCGAGCTCGCCCAGGGTGCTGTCGGCACGCGCCCGCAGCGCCGGGCCGACGTCCTTGAGGGGATGGGCGGAGATGAACAGTCCGATCGACTCCTTCTCGGCCGCCAGCAGCTCGGTGCGGCTGAACTCCTCACCGGGGATGGGAGCGTGACTGGGGGCGGCGAAGGCGGCGCTGGCACTCGAGCTTTCCGGAGCCGGATCAAGATCGAAGATCGAACCCTGGCCGATGAGGGCATCCTGCTGGGCTTTCTGACCCGCCGCCTGGGCGGATTCGAGCACGGCCAGCATTCCCTTGCGCGGGGCGCCGGTGGATCCGAAGGCTCCGCACTTGATCAGCGCCTCGATCGACTTCTTGTTCACAGCCCGGTTGTCGATCCGCTCGCAGAAGTCGAACAGCGACGTAAACGGGCCCTTCTCCTCGCGGGCGCGCTTGATCGCCTCCACCGCCTGGTAGCCCACTCCCTTGACGGCGTCGAGACCGAAGCGGATGTTTCCATCCACGACCACGAACTCGTGGTCGGAGAGGTTGACGTCCGGGGGCAGGATCGAGATCCCCATCTGCTCGGTCTGGGCGACGAAGAACGGCACCTTGTCCTTTGTGTCCATCACCGAAGAGATCAGTGCCGCCATGAATTCGGCCGGGTAGTTCGCCTTCAGCCATGCGGTGCGATACGCGATCAGTGCGTAGCAGGCCGAGTGCGACTTGTTAAGGAGTAGTCGGCCGAGCGCTCGTTGGTCGTCCACAGCTGCTCGATCACATGCTCGGCGGTGCCCGAGGCGCGGCAGCCGGCGAAGAATTCGGGCTTCAGCCTGGCCATCGCCTCGCGGTTCTTCTTGCCGATCGCCTTACGCAGGTCGTCGGCCTTGGCGCCGCTGAAGCCGGCGATCTCCTTGGCGATCTGCATGGCCTGCTCCTGGTAGACGATCACGCCGTTGGTCGACTCGAGGATCGATCGCAGGCGCTCGTCGGCGTAGAAGACGGTCTCAGGGTTGTGCTTACCCCGGGTGTAGGTGGGGATGTTCTCCATCGGTCCGGGGCGATAGAGCGCGTTCAGCGCGATCAGGTGCTCAAACTCGCTCGGCCGGACCTTTTTGAGCGTCTCGCGCATGCCCTCGGACTCGAACTGGAACACGCCGACAGAGTCGCCCTGAGCCATCATCTCGTAGGTCTTGGCGTCGTCCAGCGGCAGCTTGGTCATGTCCGGGCGTTCGCCGCTCGAGCGCTCGATGATGTCCAGGGTGTCCTCGATCACGTCGAGGTTGCGCAGCCCCAGGAAGTCCATCTTGAGCAGCCCCAGCTGCTCGACCGGCTTCATCGAGAACTGGGTGACAGTCCTGAAGATCCGCTCTCCGCTGGCGTCGACCCCCGCGTCGGCGATCTGAAGCGGAACGATGTCGGTCAGCGGCCGATCGGCGATCACCACCGCGGCGGCGTGAATCGAGGAATTGCGCACGATCCCCTCCAGACCCTGGGCGACCTCGACGATCTGCTTGGCGGTGCCATCGCGGTCGACCTCCATGCGCAGGGGCTGTCCCGGCTTCAGGCACTCCTCGAAGCTGGGTGCCCGGCCCATGATCGGATCGGGGATCAGCTTGGCCAGCCGGTCCCCGGCCCCGTAGTCGTGTCCGAGCACACGGGCCGCATCGCGCGTGGCGGCGCGGGGGAACATCTTGCCGAAGGTGACGATCTGGGCGACCGACTCCTTGCCGTACTTCTCGGTCACATAGCGAATCACGCGCTCACGGCCGCGGACCGAGAAGTCAATGTCGATATCCGGCATCGATACGCGCTCGGGGTTGAGGAAACGCTCGAACAGCAGGTCATAGCGCAGCGGATCGACGTCGGTGATGGTCAGCGAGTAGGCGACGATCGAGCCCGCCGCTGAGCCACGACCCGGCCCCACCGCGATCCCCGAGTCCTTGGCGTACTTGACGAAGTCCCAGACGATCAGAAAGTAGGCGTTGAAGCCCATCCGGTCGATAACCCCGAGCTCGTATTCGGCGCGCTTGAGCGCGTCGGCGGCGATCGGGTCCCCGTAACGGTGACGCAGCCCTGACATCACCATCTCGCGCAGGTACTCACGCTCGCTTGACCCGTCGGGCGTCGGATAGCTCGGAATCAGCTGACGGTCGAGCTCGAGCTCGACGTTGCATCGCTCGGCGATCTCGACCGTGGAGGCAATCGCCTCGGGCCACTCGGCAAACGAATCGGCCATCTCCTCGCTCGAGCGCAGATAGAACTCGTTGGTCTCGAAGCTGATCTTGGGCTCGGAGAGCGTCGACTTGGTCTGCACGCAGAGCAGCGCGGCGTGATGGTGGTAGTCCTCGCGTCGCAGGTAGTGGACGTCACCGGTGCCGACCAGCGGCCGGCCGAGCTCCCGAGCGATTCGGACGATCTCCTCGTTGCACTTGTCCTGGACGGCGAGACCGTTCTTCTGGACTTCGAAGTACACGTTGTCGGTGCCGAACGCCCCCATCAAATCGTGAGCATGGGCGCGCGCGCCGTCGGGACGGCCCTCGATCAGGTGCTGGCAGAACCGGGAGGCGAGGCAGCCGCTGAGGGCGATGATGCCCTCGCGGTGGGCGGCCAGCTGCTCCATGTCGACGCCTGGCTTGCCCCGCTGGTAGCCATCCAGAAAGCCGGCCGATGACAACTTCACCAGGTTGCGGTAGCCGGTGGCGTTCTCGGCCAGCAGCGTGAGATGAAATCGATCAAACCGGCCTGGGCCTCGGCGAGTGTGGTCATCGACGACGTAGACCTCGCAGCCGACGATCGGCTTGATTGAGTGTTTGCGACAGGCCGTGAACAACTCGACCGAGCCATTCATGACGCCGTGGTCGGTCAGTCCGAGAGCCGGCTGTCCGAACGAGGCGGCCCGGGCGGCCAGCGCGTCGATCTTGCACGCCCCATCGAGCAACGAATACTCGGAGTGGACGTGGAGATGGGCGCAGGTTGGTGTCATCGGGGGTGTCGTTTTCACCACGAGCCCGGGCGCTGCCCCGAGCACGAGTGACGCTCGCCGGTGGCCGAAGCGTGGCGGCCACCTTCGCTTCCGAGAATAGGACCCAGCGCGGACGCCGTGGCCTCCTCACGGTCGGGTGCGAGAGGTTTCAGCCGCTCTGTGCGCGCTTGGCCCATTTGCGCAACAGCGCAATTGGCCGTTCATCGCCGCTCGTCAACGTCGCGGCGGACGGGTCGCCTGCCACCACGCGCTCGAATGAGCCCACCGGCCCCCCGATCGTAGCCGCGATTCGGCCCGCCGGGCGTACCCCGGTGACCTCCAGAGGGGCTCCGTTGCGGACGAGGAGGAAGAGCAGGGCCTCCCCCGCTGGGGCGTAGGCGATCGAGAAACGCTCCTCGATCGTCAGGGCTGGGTCGATCAGGCCCGCATAGAGAACCATCGCCGTGCGCGGCTCGAATCGAACCCCGAGTTGATGCAGCGAGGCGAGATCCGCTCGAAGTCCGATCAGCGCCTGGAGCACGGCAACCCCAGCCCGGTGGCCGCGCACGCGAGCCACACGCCGGCTCAACCGGCGCCGGAGCCACCCCGCGACGAGCATCCGGGCCAGCGCGGCGTGCGTGCCGACGACCTGGAAGTCGACCTCGCCGATCGGGCGCGGGGAACTGGTGCGCCGGATCACGGCCGTGCCGTCGGAGGCCCGAACCTGAATCGTGTGCTCGGGCGCGAGAACGAGGTCGAACGAGACGGTCTCGCCGGTGGCCGCGCCCTGCGCGGGAAGCAGATCGACGAGGAGCCGGCCGGCTCGTTCGGGGTCAGAGCGCACGAGCTGGCGGAAGATGGGCTCGAGCCACGCCCGTCCGGTGTCGGCAACCGGGACTGGGGCAGGCGGGCGGGTGGCGGGCAATGCCCCGGCCGGCTCCTCTGCTTGGGAGGGAATCCGCTTTCGAAGCCGGTCCAGCGCGTCGTTGAGGCGCTCGGGCGCGACCGTCGCCCCGGGGGTTGGGTCAGGCTGGTCAGGCCGCGTGGGGGGACCGACCCGGGGGGCGATCTCCGCGGTGGACGTCCCCGGCGCGTAGGTCCCGCTCGGGGGTGTCCGAGCACGGGATGTCCGAGCCGTCGAGGTCCCAGGGGGAGGAGACACCGGGGCGGGAGACGCGACTGCCGGACGGGTCTGCGGTGGGGGAATCGGGGCCGGTGGCTCGGGTGGCGGAGGTGCCGGGGCTGCTGGCGGAGGCGTTGGGGCTGCTGGCGGAGGCGTTGGGGCTGCTGGCGGGGGCGTTCGGGCTGCTGGCGGGGGCGTTCGGGCTGCTGGCGAGGGGGTTGGGGGTACTCTCCCCGGTGGCGGGGACGGCGGCGCGGGCGGCGGGGACACGGGGGGCGCCGGCGGTCCGTGACGCTGGCGAAACGCCTCGAGCGCCCCGCGCAACTCGCCGATCGCGGCGTACGCGTCGCGCGAGCGCGCGCGCTGGCCGCCGAGCGCCTGCTCGAGACTGGCCGTTCGCCGCTCGGCCGCCCGCCGAGCCTCACGCTCGCGCTCGATGGCGGTACGGAGCCCGTCGAGCTCGCGGCGCAGCTCAGACAGGGTATGGCTGGTCTGCCGGGCTAGGTGCTCGCGAGCTGCGAGCCGGACCTCGGCCTCGGTCAGCCGCATACGCAGACGGGCCTCGGCCCCGGCCCGGAGGTCGAGCTCGCGGCGCAGCGATGAGATCAGCGTGTCGGCGCCCGGATCGGTCGGCGCCGCGGACGGGGACTCAAATGGCAGCTGCGACCGCGCACGCTCGGGGGCATGAGCCGAGGGACCCGCGACCATTACCGGAGACGGCTCGCTCGGGCGGCGGACGGCGCGCACCGAGCGGTGGGCGGTCAGGGCGAGCTCGAACTGGAGCCGGGATTGCTCGGCCGGTAACGGCGCAGGGCGAGGGCCGGCCGCGGCCTGGCCGGCCAGGGGCCGGCCCCGATCACGAGCGGCAGCAGCGGTCGCCGCGGCCTGCTCGGCCTCATCGGCGAGCCGGCGCACCTCGCTCAGCTCGTGTTCGAGCTCACGGACCCGTTCCTCAGCAGACGCGAGCTGCCCAAGGGCCTCCCGGGCACGGTCGGTCTCGTTGGTCAGCCTGGCGAGCTGGCGGGCGAGGTCGAGCCGCAGAGCTCTCTCGACGTGCTCGCGCTGCTCGGCGGCCCGGCGGTTGGTCCGCTGAGCTGCCAGGGACGCCACCAGCTCGTCGGCTCGTGAGTGGGCTTGCGCGAGCTCTGCCTCTAGGTGCTGCACGAGCTTGGTCAGCTCCGACAGCCCCGCCTCGGCCTCGTCGGACCGGCGCCGAGCACTCTCGCTCTCGAGCTCAGAGCTCGGGCGCGGGTGCCCGCCCGGCGGTTGCGAGGAGTCAGCGTACTTGCCGGGTCCGGCTTCGGCCGCGGGCGGCTCCTCCCCCGCCGTCTCCTCCCCGGCCGTCTCCGCCCCGGCCGTCTCCTCCCCGGCCGTCTCCGTCCCGGCCATCTCCGGTCCTGGAAACTCGACCGCCGCGGGAAGCGGCACCGCCACCGAGCCGAACTGCAGCCAGGCCCGTACCCCGGGTTCCGGGACGAGCGCGGCCGGGACGCTGAAGCTGATCCGCCACATGCCCGGGCTGGTACCGGTCAGGCTCGGCGGCTCGGGCATGGCCGGGAACCGGTAGCGGCGGCCGGGCGCCTCGATCACCAGCATCGGCTGTCCGCTCCAGGCCGGGCGGCGGCGGCGCCAGCGGCCGGTCACGCGGACGGTCAGGTTCTCGCCGCCCTCGGCGATCCACTCGACGGCCTCGATGCCGAGGGCCGACGGGACTCCGGGCGGGTCGTTCATCGTCTGCGAAGGTATTTCCCCCGGCGGACAGACGGGCGCGAGGTCGCCCGTGTCAGCCGGTCTCGGGACGGGGCCGGAGCTCCTCGGCCAGTGCCTTAGCGTCGGCGAGCAGCCGGTTGGCCTCACCGAGATCCCCGGCTTCGCTTTGCACGTGCTCACGCGTTACGGCCAGCTCGGCACCCAGCCGCTCGAGCTCAGACCTCAGACCAGCCACTTCGCTGCGCGCAGCATCGCGCGAGACCGTGGCCGCGGCGAGCTCCTCGCGCAGACCGACCGTCTCAGCACTGCGACGCTGAAGCCGGGCCTCGGCGTCCGCGAGCTGCTCGCGCAGGCTCTCCACCTCGTCTGCTTGTTGGTCGCGGGCAGCGGCCAGCTCGGCCGCCTGCTGGTCGCGCATACTGGCCTGCTCGGCCGCCTGCTGGTCGCGCAAGGCGGCCAGCTCCGCCGCCTGCTGGTCGCGCATGCTGGCCAGCTCCGTGGCCTGCTCGTCGCGGGCGGCGGCAAGCTCGGCCAGGCGCTGCTCGAACTCGGCCCGCTCGCGCTCAGCCTGGGCGTCGCGCTGATCGATCTCCCGGCGCTGCGCTTCCACCGCCTCCATCAGTCGCCGAAGCTCGGACCCCAGCTGCCCCAGCGTGCTTTCGAGTTCGGACTGCGTGCCCCCTCGGGCCTCGAGCTCGAATTGCGCGCCGGCGAGGGCGCTGCGCAGCTGAGCGGCCTCGGTCCCGCGTTGCTCGAGCTCGGCGTGCAGGGCGGCCACGGTCTCCTTGAGGAGGAGATCGGCGAGCGGGCCGGAGCGCGGGGTCTCCGCGGGCGGATCGGCGAGGGCCGGCACGGCGGGTGCGAACTCGTCGGGGGACGCCGCCTCGGGCAGCTCCGCACCGGGCGCGTCGGCCGGTACGGCCGCGGCTAGGGCCGGCGGCGCACCGCCCACCGAGGCGCCCCGGCCGGCGTGTATGGGCGGCAGGGAAACCACTGCGTCGCCGACCCAAACCGCGGCCTGACCGGCTCGGCGTGGCTCGGCCCAGGCCGGGACCACGAAACTGGCTCGCCACTCTCCGGTCGGCGATCCGGTGTCGGTCCCCGCCTCGGGCGTAAAACGGTGACGACGCCCCTCCACCTGGATCACCAGCAGCGGCTCTTCGGCCAGTGATGGCTTGTTGGGGCTCAGCCAGCGGCCGCTCAGGGTCAGACGCGTCTCACCCGCGGCGACACGGGCGCTCTGAACATCGTCGATCTCAAGCGGAGTGGGGACAGACGCGAACTTGCTCATGCCAACGGGCGGGCTGGGCGGTAGGACGGGACATGCTTCGGAGGGCGAGCCGGAAGCCGGTCACCGGAACAGGCGGCGCGCCTCACCATCTTCGGCGCGCCCCTCACAAATCCTGTTGAAGGTTCCCCGTCAGCTCCGGCGGCCGCGCCCTGACTGAGGGGGGCAATTCTGCCCGCCCCGCGCCTGTCCGGGGGCGACCAACCGCTAGCTGACGGCCAGCGCACTAATCGGAGCTGGCGGCCTGCCGCCCCGCGGCGAGAACCCCAGCGACGACTGCCGCCGAGACACCCACCAGGGCGATCTTGCCGCGCGCGCCGCTCATCCGACGGCGCACGTACCACTTGCTGCCTTGCCAGACGGCAAAGCCGAGGACTTTGTAACCCATGCGCTCGATGCTACCCGGCCTGGCCCTGCATAAGCCGCGTGCGGTCATTCCATGTTCTGGCGCAGCCGCCAGGCCATCCGCGACTGCAGCGACCACAGCTCGATGAAGCCGGGCGACGCCGCCTGAGAGAACAGGCCGCCCGACTCCGAGAAGGTCGCGAGCTGGGCGTCATAGACGGCGTGGGGCGAGGCGCGGGTCACGACGCGAGCCGAGCCCTTGTAGAGCTTGAGCCCGATCGCGCCCGTGACGAATCGGTTGGCGGCCTCCATGTAGGCATCCAGGTCGGTGCGCAATGGCTCCCACCAGAGCCCGGCGTAGACGAGGTAAGCCCACTTCTGGTCCAGCGAGACCTTCATCTGGTTCTGATGGATCGTCCCGACCAGCTTCTCGAGCTCCTGGTGGGCGAGGAGCAGGATCGCGGCCGCGGGCACCTCGTAGATGTCACGGACCTTTAGGCCCACGATCCGGTCCTCGATGTGATCGACGATCCCGACTCCGTGCCGGGCGCCGATCTCCGCCGCCCGCTCGATCAGCGCCACCGGGGCCAGCCGGTCTCCGTTGAGAGCCACCGGCACGCCCGCTTCAAACTCGACCGTTACCACCTCGGACTCGTCCGGTGCCTCCTCGGGGCGGGTGACGAGCTGAAAGACGTCATCCTCGGGGGCGTGATCGAGGTCCTCGATCCAGCGCCCCTCGCTCGAGCGGCCCCACAGGTTGTCGTCGATCGAGTAGGGGGCGACCTCGGCTCCCTGGGTTGGGTGGGATTTGATATGGATGCCGTGCTCGCGGGCGTAGGCGGCCTCCTCCTCGCGCCCCATCCGCCACGAGCGGACGGGAGCGATGACCTTGAGCTCGGGGGCCAGCGTCGCCACCGTGGCTTCGATCCGGACCTGGTCATTGCCCTTGCCGGTGCAGCCGTGGGCGATCGTGTCGCAGCCGGTCTCGCGCGCGTACTGGACGGCGAGCTTGGCGATCAGTGGCCGGCCGAGGGCGGTGAAGAGCGGGTAGCCCAGGCCGTAGATGGCATTGGCCTTGATCGCGGGGAGCACGTATTCGTGCGCGAACTCCTCGCGGGCGTCGATCACGTGGGCCTCGACGGCGCCGATCCGCATGGCCTTGTCCTTGACCACCCCGTAGTCCTCCCCGGGCTGGCCGAGGTTGACGGTCAGCGCCACCACCTCGGCCTGGTATTCGTCCTGGATCCACTTGAGCATCACGCTCGTGTCCAGCCCGCCGCTGTACAGCAGCAGGACGCGGTGGACGTCCTCGGGGTTGGCGAGGTAGCTTGCGCTGGGCTGGAAGTCGGGATCGGTCATGGCGTAACCGCCGCCGGTCGGCATAGACGGTCGGTCATCGGAGCCGGAAGGGTAAGCCGTTCAACCGAAGGTCGCCTTGACCTGATCATGACGCGCGTCGTCGGCCAGCAGCGCGAAGCGATCGCCGAACTCGCGCCGGGCCTCGCGCTCATCGGCCCGCAGGCGCTCGATCAGCACGCCCATGGCCAGCACGGCCTGGGGCCCGCGGGGCAGACTGGCCACCTCGCCGGCGAGCGAGCGCAGCATCGCGATCTGCACCTCGCGGTCCTGATGGCGGCCGAGTATGTCCTGGACCTCCTTGAGCACCGACACGAGGTCCGAGACCACCTCGTGGTCGTGGACCTGGAGGCCGAACAGCTCTAGCAGGTAGCGCAGCTCCTTGCCCTTCTTGCGCAGCTCGTGAAAGCCGCTCGCGGGACTGTCGGCGTCGAGCTTGCCTCCCAGCTTGCGCATCCGCTTGTACACCCGCCGGATCCGTCGGCCGGCCAGCTCCCCGATCGGCAGCGTCGCGTCGCGGCGGTCTTCGACGGGCCGCTCGACCAGTGACTCGAGCAGCATCTCCCAGTCACCCAGCAGCTCGTCGGCGCGCCGCGACGATACCGCTCGCGCCATCTCGGCCTGGGCAGCCAACCGCGAGTGCCCGAGCACCTGGCGCAGGGGACTGAGGTCGTCCTGCATGTCCTCGGGCACCAGCGCCCGAAGCTCGTCGAAACCGAGCAGATACACGTCGAGATCCCGGGCCTCGCCGGTGGCGCGCTGAAGCCACCTGAACTCGCTGCGAAAGCCGGGCAGATCGAAGGGCGCAAAGACGTGGCGGAACTGGCGCTGCACTGTCCGCGAACGCCGCACGGCGATTCGCAACTGGTGCAGATACTCGGGGTCGACGCCGCTCATCGCCCCCTCGCGGTTACCCTCGATCACCTCGACTAGGCCTCGCAGGACCGCTACGGCGGCGGCGTCGGCGCGCTGGTCGTACGCCAGCGCCACCACGACCTTGGCCTTTGGTGCATCGCTCACGCGTGCCTCCGCTCGTCGCTCACGATCGGCTTCGCGGGCGCTGCCGGCTCGCGCTCAGCATCGATGGAGGACGTGGGACTCATGGAACGCACAGCAGCTCGCTGAGCCTGCCGACGGCGGTGTCGATCTCCTCCTCGCTCACCACCAAGGGTGGCTCGAGCCGGATCGTGGCGGGCCCGGTGGCGTTTACGACCAGCCGCTGCTCAAGCAGCGCCCGCTGGGCGATCTCGGGGGCGGACCGGCCCGGAGCGAGGTCGATCCCAACCATCAGGCCGCGCCCACGCACCGCCGCCACCCCCCGCAGCCCGAACAGGCCGGCGCGCAGTCGCTTGCCGAGGAGCTGCACGCGTTCGAGCAGAGCCGGATCTGAGCAGATCTCCAGGGCTACCAGGGCGGCCGAGGCGACCAGTGGGCCGCCGGCGAAAGTCGAGCCGTGGTCGCCGGGCTGAAAGGTGTCGGCGAGGCGCGGGCCGGTGATCAGGGCGCCGATCGGCAGGCCGCCGCCCAGCGCCTTGGCGCTCGTCATCGCATCGGGTACGACGCCCGTCTGCTGGTAGGCCCAGAGCGTCCCCGTCCGGCCCATTCCGGTCTGGATCTCGTCGAACACCAGCGCCGCCCCTACCCGGTCACAGGCCTGCCGAGCGGCGACCAGGAGCTCCTCGGGCAGGACGTTGATCCCCGTCTCGCCCTGGATCGGCTCGAGTAACACGGCCGCGGTGTTGGCATCGACGGCGTCGCGCACAGCCTCAGGATCCTTGGGCACAACCACGAACCCCGGCACCAAGGGCGCAAAAGGTGCCTGCTTTGACTCCTGGGGAGTCGCCGAGAGGGCGCCGTAGGTCCGCCCGTGAAAGGCCTCCTCGAGCACGATCACGTTGCCGCCCGGACGAGCGCGACGGACGAGCTTGATCGCCGCCTCGTTGGCTTCCGCGCCCGAATTGCACAGGAACACCTTGCCGCCCAGCGAGCTCTCGGCCAGCCGCGCGGACAATCGAAGCGCCGGTTCGGTGTAATAGAGGTTGGTGGCGTGGGTGAGCCGGCCGGCCTGCTCGCAGACCGTCTCGACCACCCGCGGATGGCAGTGGCCGACGTTGAGGACCGAGATCCCGGCCAGGAAGTCAAGGTACTCACGGCCGGCCTCGTCCCACAGGCGCACACCCGAGCCCCGCACGAACTGGACGGGGTTGCGAACGTAGGTGCCGATCGCGAACTCGCGTTCCAGCGCCTGGAGCTCGGCCAGCGAAGCAGACATCAGTCGCCGCCGATCTTGGTGCCTTGCCCGGCGTCGGTGAATAGCTCGAGCAGCAGCGAGTGGGGAACGCGCCCGTCCACGATGTGGGCGTAGGAGACGCCGCCGTGGATCGCATCCAGGCAGGCCGCGAGCTTGGGGCGCATCCCCCCCGCCACCGACACCAGCGCATCACTGACCTTCTGAGCGCTGGCTTGCGAGACCACGCTGGACGGATCGCTCGGATCACTCAGCCAGCCGGCCACATCGGTCAGGAACATGATCTTGTAGGCGCCCAGCGCCCGGGCCACAGCGCCCGCGGCCTCGTCGGCGTTGATGTTGTAGGAGTGGCCGTCGCGGTCGGCGCCGACGCTGGCCACCACGGGAATGTAGTCCTGGGCGATGTGGGTCAGCACATCGACGTCGACGCGCTCGATCCGGCCCACGAAGCCGATGTCCTGGCCGCTGGGCGAGGCCTGACGCGCTGCCCGAAACAGAAGGCCGTCGTCGCCGCACAACCCTACCGCCGGCTGGCCATGACGGCCCAGACGCAGGACGATGTCCTTATTGACCTTGCCGACCAGCACCATCTTGGCCACTTCGACGGTAGCTGGGTCCGAGACCCGGAGCCCGTCGACGAACTCGACCGGGAGGTTGAGGCGTTCCATATAGCTGGTGATCTCGGGGCCGCCGCCGTGAACCACCACCGGGTTCATGCCCACGTACTTGAGCAGCACGACATCGCGGGCGAACTCCTCCTTGAGCGTCGCGTCGGTCATCGCCGCGCCGCCGTACTTGATGACCACGGTCTTGCCGTGGAACTCGCGAATGTAGGGAAGGGCCTCGAGCAGGGTGGCGATGTCACGCATCAAGCCTCCGCTAGGTCGTGTAGTCGGCGTTGATGGTCACGTACTCGTGCCCGAGATCGGAGAAGTAGACCTCCGCCTCGGACCCCTCCCCGGGCAGGCCGATCTCGTACTCGACCTCCTCACCGGCCACCGCCGCGGCCAACGCCGCGCTGTCGTGAGGCAGCTGGCCGCCGGCCGAGCAGACCGGGACCCCTTCGATCGCGATGTCGACCGGCAGCGGCGCGGTGCCGGGCATGGCCGCCCCGACGGCCTGGATGATCCGCCCCCAGTTGGGGTCACCTCCGTACAGCGCGGTCTTGACCAGCGACGAGTTGGCCACTGCCTGGGCCACGCGGGCCACGGCAGCGTCGTGGCCGCCGCGCACGACCACTCGGCCGACCCGCCGCGCCCCCTCGCCGTCGCGCACGACCATCAGCGCGAGCTGTCGCATGAGCACGTCGAGAGCCTCACCGAAGGCCAGCTCGTCGTCTGATTCCGGGACCACCCGCACGCCCGAGGCGCCGCTGGCCTGCAGGATCACCGTGTCGTTGGTCGAGAGCTGGCCGTCGACGCTGACCCGCTCGAAGGAGCGCTTGAGGCACACGCTGAGCAGCAGATCGGCTGTCTCGGCCGAGAGCACCGCGTCGGTCTGCACGAAGCACAGCAGGGTGGCAAAGCCGGGCGAGATCATCCCCGCCCCCTTGGCCTGGGCGGTCAGGGTGACGGGGCCGCCAGCCAGCGAGACCGAGAGCCGGGCGCGCTTCTCAAACGCATCCGTGGTGCAAATCGCCTCGGCGAAGGCGGCGTCGCCGTCGGGACGCAGGGCGTGGGCGGCGGCCAAGATGCCGGAGTTGACCTTGTGCATGGGCAGCGGCACACCGATCACGCCCGTCGAGGCGACCGCGACCCGGCTCTCAGGCGCCCGGGCGGCCATCGCCGCCGCGCCCTGCATCTTGGCGGCGTGCTCAAAACCAGGCCGGCCGGTGGCAGCGTTGGCGTTGCCTGAGTTGACCACCACCGCCCGCAGGGCGCCGAGCTCACAGCGCTCGGTGCAGATCAGGACCGGCGCGGCGAGCACGCCCGAGCGGGTGAAGCGCGCCGCACTGGTCGCCTCGGGGGCGTCACATACCAGCAGTCCGACGTCGGGAGCGCCCGACGCCTTGATCTGGGCCGCGACCCCGGCGGCGCGAAACCCGCCCGGGAGCCCGTTGCCCGCGAGCTCGGACACCGAGGGCGGCGGTTGCACCCAGCGGCTGGCGAAGAAGCTCACTGAATCCCCTCGCCCTCGGGGCGCCCGAACATCAGGTTGAGGTTCTGCACTGCCTGCGAGGCGGCGCCCTTCCAGAGGTTGTCGATGACCGCGAAGACGATGATCCGTCCCGTCCGCTCGTCGCGGTGCACGGAGATGCGGCACTGATTGGTCTCGCGCACGTCGCGCACGCCGGGCGGTTGGTCGACGAGCTCCACGAACGGCTCGTCGGCATAGAGCTCCCGATAGAGCGCTCGAACGTCGTGGGGCCCCCCATCAGGTGGAGTCACGTAGCAGGAGACCAGCTCCCCCTGGTCGAGCGGCAGCAGGTGGGGCGTGAACGTGACTCGCACGTCGGCCCCCAGCACGGCCAGCTCCTGCTCAATCTCGGGCGTATGGCGATGACGTGGCACGCCGTAGGCGCTCACGTTCTCATTCGCGGTGACGAATTGGGTCTTCTCGGACGCCCCCCGCCCGGCCCCCGAAACCCCGGACTTGGCGTCCACGACGACATCGCCGAGCAGTCCGGCCCGAGCCAGCGGGGCCAGGGCGAGCAGCGTCGCGGTCGGGTAGCAGCCCGGGTTGGCGACGAGGCGCGCGCCCGCGATCTGCTCCCGGTAGCGCTCCGGCAAGCCGTACACCGCCTCGGGCAGGAGACCAGGCTCGGGATGGGCGCGGTACCACTCGGCGTACACGGCGGGGTCGCGCAGACGGAAGTCGGCGCTGAGATCAACCACCCGAACACCCCGGGCCACCAGCGCGGCCACCAGCTCGGCTGCCGCCCCGTGCGGGTAGGCGACCACGGCACCGTCGACGCCGGCGTGGCGATCGAGGTCGAGCTCCTCGAGCTCCCGGGCCACGCGGTGGTGGGGATAGAGGTCATCCAGCCGCCGGCCCGCGTCGGAGCGGGCGGTGATGGTCTTGAGGTCAAAGCCCGGGTGGCGCATCAGCAGCCGGGCGCTGAGCGCGCCGGCGTAGCCGGCGGCTCCGAAGACAGCGACGCTAGGAATCACGGACCCTCCCCTGTACCTGGTCGGCCAGGGCGCCCGAGATCTTGCGGCGCTTGGCGGCCACCTCCTCGTCGGTGAGCGTACGGTCGCTGGCCCTAAAGCTCAACCGTAGGGCGAGGGATACATGGCCGGCCCCGAGCAGCTCAGGGTCGCGGTAGACGTCGAACACCTCGACGGAGCGCAGCAACGGGGCGCCCGCGCGCTCGACTACGGCGACCACGTCGGCCGCCCTGACGGTGTCGGCGACGATAACGGCCAGGTCCTCGCGCACTTCGGGATAGCTCGTGACGTCGGCGTAGCGAGGAGCATGCACTCGTGCCGCCACCGCGTCGAGATCGACTTCGAAGGCTGTCATCGGGTCAGACCGATCCCATCCGGCCGCGACCTGGGGGTGGATCTCCCCGATCCAGCCACACCGCTCGGCGTCGATCAAGATCCCGGCCGTGCGCCCGGGATGCAGGAACGGCTCGGGGTCGGCGTCAGGGTCGAGGGTCCAGTCGACCGAAAGAGCGCCCAACAGGCCGGCCAGCACGCCCTTGGCGGCGAAGAAGTCAGCCACCGCAGGCGTGGGCTCACGCCAGGTCGCCGGACGCACCGCCCCGCCCAGGAGCACGCCGACATGGTGTCGCTCGCCGGGCCGTGGGCCTTCGCCCGGCAGGTAGACGGCCCCGGCCTCAAACAGGCGTAGGTCGGTCGCTCCGCGCGCCAGGTTGCGCTGCGCGATGTCGAGCAGCGAGCCGAGGAGGGTGATCCGCAATCGAGACTGCTCGCCGGACATCGGATTGGCCAGGGTGACGGCGGGCCGGTCGGCAAGCCGCAGGCGCGCCAGCGCCTCCGGCCCCGTAAAGCTCCAACCGACTACCTCGTGCAGTCCCTGGCCGGTGAGGGCGTCGGCCGCCCGGCGGCGTAGCCGCTGACGGGACGTGAGCCGGCCGGAGGCGCCGTGGCGGGGGGGTAGCGTGGACGGGAGCGTCTCGAGCGCGCCCAGCCGCGCCACCTCCTCGATCAGGTCGGCCTCGCGGGTGACGTCGGCACGGCGGAAGGCGGGCACGGTGACATCGAGGCCGTCGGGTGCGTCGGCGACCTCGAACTCGAGTGCGGTGAGGATCTCGGCACAGCGCGTGCGAGACAGCTCGGTCCCCAGCAGCCCGGTGACCCGCGCGTCGCGCAGGCGGATCGTCACCGCGTCGGGACCGGGGCCGCCGATGTCGATCGTTCCCGCAACCAGGCGCGCGCCGGTCAGCTCGAGCATCAACTGCGTGGCCAGAGCCTGGCCGTCCATCGCCTGCTCGGGCTGCAGCTGCTTCTCAAAACGGCTCGAGGCCTCGCTGCGCAAGCCGAGCCGCAGGGAGGTGCGATGGATATTAGGCCCCTTCCAGTTGGCTGCTTCCATCAGCACGCGGGTCGTGCCCGGCTGCACCTCGGAGCGGGCGCCACCCATCACTCCGGCGATCGATGTCGGCCCGTCGGCGTCGGCGATCAGCACCATCTGCTCGTCGAGCGTGCGGGTCTGGCCGTCGAGGGTCTCCATCGTCTCAGCGGGGTGCGCGAGCCGAACGACGAGCTGGCCGCCGGCGACGCGATCCAGATCGAAGGCGTGCAGCGGCTGCCCGGCTAGCAGCATCACGTAATTGGTGATGTCGACGACGTTGGAGATCGGGCGCTGCCCGGCGGCCATCAGCCGCGCCTTGAGCCAGAGGGGCGAGGGCCCGATGCCGACGTCCTCAAAGACGCGGGCGGTGAAGCGCGGGCACAGCTCGGGACACTGCACCTCGATCCGCACCCCTGCGACCTCTCCCGCTGACCTGGGGGCCGGGACCGGATCGGTATTCCAGGGCGGGGGTTCCAGCGAGGCGCCGGTGGCGGCGTGAACTTCGCGCGCCACCCCGTAGATGCCCAGACAGTCGGGGCGGTTGGGCGTGATCTCCAATTCGAGCACTGCGGAGGAGATCGGAAGCACGCCGGCCAGCGGCGTCCCGGGCGCCAGGCCGTCGTCGGCCAGGACCATGATCCCGGCGTGCTCGGTCCCGATCCCGACCTCGTCCTCGGCCAGGATCATCCCGTTGGAGGTCTGGCCCCGGAGCTTGGCCGCCTTGAGCTTTGACCCGTCGGGCATGATCGCCCCGGGGCGGGCCACGGCGACGGTCTGGCCGGTGGCGACATTGGGCGCGCCGCACACGATCTGACTGGGCTCGGCCTCGCCGACGTCAACCAGGCAGACCCGGAGGCGGTCGGCATCAGGGTGTTGATGGGCTTCGAGGACGCGGCCGACCACGAACGCGTCGAGGCCGTCGACGCCATGGTGCTCGACGCGCTCGACCTCGGTGCCGGTCATGGCCAGGCGCTCGGCCAGGGCGGCGGCGTCCAGCTCGGGCCGGCAGTACTCGTGCAGCCAGGCGATCGGGACGCGCACGGCTCAGCTACTCCGGATCTGGATCGGGGCCATCTAGAACTGCTCCAGAAAGCGGATGTCGTTGTCGTAGAGCAGCCGCAGGTCGGGGACGCCGTGCTTGAGCATGGCGATCCGCTCGATCCCCATCCCGAAGGCGAACCCCTGGGTGCGGTCGGGGTCATAGCCATAGTCGTGCACGTGCGCGAACACGTTGGGATCCACCATCCCGGCGCCCAGGATCTCGATCCACGCCGTCCCCTTGCACAGCGGGCAACGCCTGCCATCCGCAGTGATGCCGTCGGTGCAGTTAAAGCAGGACACATCGACCTCGACACTGGGCTCGGTGAAGGGGAAGAAATGCGGGCGCATGCGGACCCGGCGCTCGTCCCCGAAGATTGCCTGGGCGAAGGTGAGCAGAGTCCCCTGGAGGTCGGCCAGCGTCACGCCCTCGTCGACTGCCAGCCCCTCAACCTGATGAAACTGTGGGGTGTGGGTGGCGTCGGAGTCGGGCCGGTAGACCCGCCCCGGGATGATGATGTAGAGCGGCGGTGCCTGGCTCTCCATCGCCCGCAGCTGCACCGGAGACGTGTGGACGCGCAGCAGAGCCGCCTCGGGGTCGAAGATGTCGACCCCGTCGCTGCCACCCTCGAGATAGAAGGTGTCGGTGAGCAGCCGCGAAGGATGGGTGGCGTCGAAGTTGAGGCCCTCGAAGTTGTAATAGACGGTCTCGACCTCGGGGCCCTCGGCGACGTTGAACCCCAGGCCGATAAACACGTCCTCGATCTCCCGCCAGGTCTGCGTGATCAGGTGCAACCGGCCCACCGCGGGTGCCGGCGCGGGCGGCAGGGTGATGTCGATGCGGTCCTCACGCAGCCGCGTGTCGAGCTCGGTGCCGGCCAGAGTGACCGTCTTGGCCTCGATCGCCGCCTCGAGCGTGTGGCGAGCCTGGTTGGCAGCCTTGCCGGCGGCGGCGCGCTGCTCGGGGGGCAGCGAAGCCACCCCTCGCAGCAGGTTGGGCAGCTCGGCCTTGCGGCCCAGGAAGCGGATCCGCACCTCCCCGAGCGCCCGGGTGCTGTCCGCGGCAGCGATCGCCGCCAGGCCCTCGGCCTCGATCCGGGCGATCTGCTCGCTCATTTGGCCATCCTAGTCGCCTCATAGAGGGCGATCGTGGCCGCCATGGCGGCATTCAGCGAGTGGGTCTGGATCGGGATCCGGGCCACCTCATCGGCCGCCGCCAGCACGTCGGCGGGCAGCCCGCGGCGCTCGGCTCCGATCAGGAACGTGACCCCCTCGATCTCCAGGTCAGACAGCGTCACGGTGGCGTCGGCGCTCAAGGCGACGGCCGCGCCGGGCAGGTCGGCGACCGTGTCCACGCGCGCCAGTTGCAGCTCGAACACCGCCCCCATGCTCGCGCGCACCGCCTTGGGGCTGTAGGGATCCGCGGTGCCGGGACCGAACGCGACCGAAGCGGCACCAAAGGCCCGAGCCGAGCGCAGGACGGCACCGACGTTGCCGGGATCGCCGACGCCATAGAGGCAGACGCACAGCGGTCCCGTGGCCGCCGACGCCCAACGCGCCTCGTACACGGCGAGCGTCCGCGTCCCCGAGCCGAGTCCTGAGACCGAGGCCAGCACCGCAGGCTCGATTTCCTCGCCGGCCAGACCGCTCCCGGCCACGCACAGGCGCTGCAGCGGCTCCCAGCCGGCGGCATCGGCGGCGGCCAGCAGATCCTCTCCCTCGGCGACGAACCGCCCCGCACGCTCGCGCTCACGCCGGCGCTGGGTGAGCTTACGGATCTCCTTGAGCTTCTCGTTGTGGGGGCTGGTGATGGTCACTTGGGTCCAGAGACAAAAAAGGCGCCGTCTCCTGGAGGAGCGGCGCCCGGATGGCGGTGCTGGTCTGCTCGGCTGTCGGTCAGCCGGCCGCCAGCGCCTCACGGGCGCGGTCGGCAAAGCGTCGAAAGGTGTCGGCGTCGTGGACAGCCATGTCGGCCAGGACCTTACGGTCCAACTCGACGCCCGCGGTTTGCAGGCCGTGCATGAACTGCGAGTAGGACATGCCGTTCTGGCGGGCGGCCGCGTTGATGCGGGTGATCCACAGCCGACGGAAGTCGCGCTTACGGTTGCGGCGATCCCGGTAGCGGTACTGGTCGGCCTTGAGCACCGCCTCCTTGGCGGTCCGGTAATGCCGGCTGGCATCGCCCCGGTAACCCTTGGCGAGTTTGAGCGTGGCGCGGCGCTTCTTGCGCGCGTGCAATGACCGCTTGACGCGCGTCATGAGCGCTTGGCCCCCAGCATCCGCTTGACCGCGCGCTCGTCGCTCTTGGCGATCTCCGCCGGCGTGCCGAGATGGCGCTTGCGCTTGGGCGACTTCTTCTCGAGGATGTGGCTCGTGAAGGAGTGCCGGCCCCGGACTTTGCCGGTGCCGGTGATCTTGAAGCGCTTCTTGGCGCCCGAATGGGTTTTCATCTTCGGCATCGCGAGGCCAGAGTAAAGCAGACCCTCGCCGATGGGCGCTGGGGCGATTTCCCCGCTCTACTGAAAAGCCCCAGCCGCTGTGCTGGGGCTAAGCGGCAGCGTCGCTCGGGGCCGGCGAGGGCGTATCGGCGGCGCCGTTCTGACGCCCATTCCCCTGCGCTTCGGCCTCAGGAGTGCGAACGGCTTGCTGAGCGGGTGCGGCGGGCGGGTCAGAGGTGGGAGACTCAGCGGCCTCGGCGAGCACTGGGGGCTTGGAACCATCGATCTCGCCGGCCAGGACCGCCTTTGAGGGGCCGAGCATCATCGTCATGTTGCGCCCGTCCTGAAGCGGGGTCTGCTCCACCACGGCCACATCGGAGAGCTCGCCGGACAGCTTGTCCAGCAGCGCGGTGCCGCGCTCGGGGTGGGTGACCTCGCGCCCGCGGAACATAATCGTGACCTTGACGCGGTCCTTGCCGAGCAGGAAGCGGCGGACGTGGCCCTTCTTGGTGTCGTAGTCGTTCTGGGCGATCTTGGGGCGAAACTTGATCTCGCGGATCGTGATCTGCTGCTGGTGCTTGCGGGCCGCCTTCTGCTTCTGGGCCTGCTCGTATTTGTACTTGGAGTAGTCCAGTACGCGGCACACAGGCGGGCGGGCGTCCGGTGCCACCTCGACCAGGTCCAGATCGCGCTCCTGCGCATAGGAGAGGGCTTCGGCGGTGTTGATAACGCCGATCTGCTTTCCGTCCTCGCCAACGAGCCGCACCTCAGGAACACGGATGCGGTCGTTGATCCGAGTCTGGTCCCGCTCGGGCGGGCGCCGGTCGAATCTACGCGGGACCGGCACTAGCTAAGGGCGCGGCGTGAAATCAAGCGTCGCCGGACCGTGTGGTGTGCAGTTGGATCAACGAGAGCGAGTATAGCGGCGCATTCAACGGCTGGCGCGGTTTTTCACCAGTTCGTTGACCCGGGCTGCAAACGCGTCCGGAGCCTCCGCTCCGGTATCTCCAGTCCGGCGCGCACGGACGCTCACCTCGCCATTTGACTCCTCACGGTCGCCGACGACGAGCATGAAGGGGATCTTTCGCAGCTCGGCATCGCGGATCTTGCGCCCCACCGACTCGGTGCGCTCGTCGACCTCGGCGCGCACGTCGCGCTCGCGCAGGCCGGCCGACAGCGTTTGCGCGTAAGCGAGGTGGCGATCGGCGATCGGGAGCACGATCGCCTGGACGGGAGTCAGCCACAGCGGCAGCTCGCCCTCGGTGTGTTCGAGCAGGATCCCGATGAAGCGCTCATAGGAGCCCATCAGGGCTCGATGGATCATCACCGGCTGGTGCTCGGCGTTGTCGGCGCCGGTGTAACTCAGGTTGAAGCGGGCGGGCATGTTGTAGTCCAGCTGGACGGTTCCCAGCTGCCAGGAGCGTCCCAGCGAGTCGGTCATGTGCATGTCGATCTTGGGGCCGTAGAAGGCGCCGTCGCCCGGGTTGACCTCGTAACTGAGGCCCTGGCTCTCGAGCGCCTGCATCAGCGCCGCCTCGGTGTCGTCCCAGAGCTGATCGGAGCCCAGCCGGACCTCGGGACGGGTGGAGAGCTCGAGGCCGACGTCAAAGCCGAAGATCTCATAGGTGGCGAAGGCGAATTCCAGGCAGCCCGCGACCTCATCCTGGATCTGCTCCTGGGTGCAGAAGATGTGGGCGTCGTCCTGGGCGAAGCTGCGGGTGCGCAAAAGCCCGTGCAGCGTGCCGCTCGGCTCGTCGCGATGCAGGAGGCCGGGCTCGGAGAACCGGACCGGCAGATCCCGGTAGGAGTGCGGGCGCATCGAGTAGAGCTGCGCGTGGCCCGGGCAGTTCATGGGCTTGAGCGCGGCCTCCCTTCGCTCGCGTTCGGAATCCGTGGACTCGGTCACGAACATGTTCTCGCCGTACTTGTCCCAGTGGCCCGAGGTCTTCCACAGCGAGCTGTCATAGAGCTGCGGGGTCTTGACCTCGGTGTAGCCGCGGGGACCGCCCATCTCGCGACTCAGGGCGACCAGCGAGTTGAACACCTGGGCACCCGCCGGGTACCAGAAGGCCATTCCCGGCGCCGTGTCCGAGAAGCCAAACAGTCCGAGCAGGGGCCCGAGACGACGGTGATCGTTGGCGCGCGCGCGCTCGATTCGCTCCAGGTGCTCAGCTAGATCGGCCTTGGAGAAGAAGGCTGTTCCGTAGATGCGGGTCAGCATCTGGCGGTTGGAGTCGCCACGCCAGTAGGCGCCGGCCACCGACTGGAGCCTGAAGGCCTTGATCCGCTTCGTACTCGGGGCGTGCGGGCCCCGGCAGAGATCGGTGAACGGGCCGTTGGTGTAGAGCGACACCGTTTCCAGGGGGTGGGCCGGGTCGGCGGCCGCAACCAGGTCCTCGATCAGCTCGACCTTGTAGGGCTGATCCTCGGCGCGAAAGCGCTCGAGCGCTTGGGTGACGGGCACGTCCTCGCGCACAAACTCCTCGTCGGCGGCGATGTGGGCCTGCATGCGCTCCTCGATCCGGACGAAGTCGGCGTCGGTGATGCTCGTGCCGGCTGGAAACTCGAAGTCGTAGTAGAAGCCGTCTGAGACCGCCGGTCCGATCGAGATCTTGACTCCGGGATAGAGATCAAGGATCGCCGCCGCCAGAACATGGGCGGTGTCATGGCGGATCAGCGCCAGGGCCTCGTCGCCACTGCGCTCGGTGACCACCTCGAGCGGGGCGCCGCCGTTGTCGGATCCGTCGGTCTCGGGCAGGGCCCGGGCGAGATCGCGCACCTCGCCGCCCACCTTGACGGCCAGCGCCGCGCGAGCCAGCCCAGGTCCGATCGCAGCCGCCGCGTCGGCGCCGGTGGCCGCCTCGGGCAGGGAGAGCGGCGTGCCGTCAGGGAGCTGGTAGTCCATCGCGCCTGATGCTACGCGGGCGGGCGTCGCCGCCGGCGCCCGACCGCGCTCACCGCACGCGGAAACTGAAGCGAGCGATCGTCTGCGGGGCGAGGACGAGTTGCGGGCAGACGCTCATCTGGGGTGGCCCACAGATCATCGACTGGTACTGGACCACCTCGCCCTGAAAGCGACCCGTGCACCAGTGGTGTCCCGGCCCTGGCGCCAGACGAACCTTGACGAGGGAGTTAGCCGGCTGGGCACCCGCGTCCACGGACCGGCTGGAGATGCAGCCGCCGCGCTGGGGCACCTTGACCGAAACCAGGTCAGTACGCCTGATACCGGCGAAGCTGCCCGTGGCCATCTGAGTCTGGAAGCTGATCGTGAAGCGCGTACCGGGGTGCCCCGGCGCGGGCGCCACTCCCGCCTGGCTGGCGGCCGAGGCCACGGCGGCGAGGACACCGAGGGCCATCACGGCCAGCGCCAGCCCGACGGCGCGCAGTCTCTCCCACATGGGGCAATTCTACGGGCTCGCCGGGCAGCGCCGCGGGCGCTACATTTACGTTTCCCGGACGATTAGCTCAGCTGGGAGAGCGCCGCCTCGACAAGGCGGAGGTCGCTGGTTCGAGCCCAGCATCGTCCACTAGGTATTTGCAGGATTCCAGCTCCCTCATCGTTCTACGGGCGCAGGTCACCTGCGACTCCCGCCTCGATCGCTGCAGGCCGCCAGACGCGCCGGCGCTAGTTGGCCAGTCCTCTCGTATCCACTGGCCGCGTGACGGGCGCGAAACCTTGCCGGCGCCGCCGCTGACAACGTGCTCCCAGCCGCGCCGTGCGGAAGGCAAAGCTAGCCGCTGAGCTCGTCGTCGAGTAGCACCTCGCACATCTCCACCGAGCTCCGGGCGGGCGACACGTCGATGTATGCGTCGTGCAGCTCACGCGTGAGCGGTAGCAGCTCCGGGCATCGTGGCCTCTACGTGCAACTCCTCGATCATCGGCTCCGCGGACAGCGGAGCCTTCTCGAGGATGTGACGGGTCCGCTCCATGAACTGGTCGCGGATCTCCTTCGACGTCCAGCCATCGATCACACACCAACCGTCCTCGAACGGCCCGTTGACGTGGAAGGTCAGGCCATCAGGTCGCCTACCGCCCGGCACGACCTCGTCGTGAACCACCCTGAACGCCGCCCGGTCGAGGCCGGGCATGACTGCGAGTTGCACAAACGCCGTGGCCCGCCCGTCGTCAGCCATCTCGTCGTCAACCTCGACCACCCGCACCTGCGGTGCGGCCAAGCCCACGGCTTGGACGTGCGGGATGATCTGCGAGTCGCGGAAGCGCTCAAACTGCTCGATGCTCTCCCACACGTCGATCACGCGCCAGCCGCCTGCGGAGCGGCCTGCGACGTGAACCTGGCCCCCGGGCGCCATGTGGCCACCCAGCTGCATGCGCTCGACGACCTCGCTGTACTGCTCCTGGGTGCCCCCAGGGAAATCAAGAACAAGGGCAACGGCCATGTGTGAACCTCCGGTCCGGGCGCCTCCCCAGCCAATAGTCTCACGCGAGCCTCACCCGGGGGGGAAAATGTCAATCGCTGCATCGCCGTCCCCCCGGACCTCGCCGTCGCGATGGCTCCTCGTGCCGGTCTTAGACGCCGGTCGGGCGCTTCGCCGCGATTCCGATCGGCGGCTGCCGCCCGGCAGTCGCTGGCCGCGATTCGCGGGTCACGGGAGACGAAGCTGTCGTGGAAGCGATCTCGGGGGTGGGTGACGGGCCGGCGCTGAGGCCGGCCCGCCAGACCGTCCTAGTTGTTCGATGGCCCGACTGGAGTTCCGCCGGTCTGGACGGCGTAGCCCGTGTACGTGCCAGGCCCGCCGAGATCGGGACTGTCGTGAGAGAACGCGATATGGGCGAAACCGAGGCTGTCGGTATCGACGCCGAAGTCGTCGAACAGCTGGCGGCCCGTCGTGCAGCTCACGCCACCCTCGCAAACGGCGCCCTGGTGCACGGGCATCAGTCGCTGCGGGGGGCCCCAGCCGGCGGCGGTACCCGCGGTGTTCTGCACGAAGTGCACATACCAGGTCTGGTTGGTCGTCGTCGGTGTTCCGTAGTACACGAGGTCAGCACCCTTCGACGTGGCGACCAGCCACGGGAAAATCGCCTGGGCGCTGCCGGTGCTGACCGGCTTCGAGCACGTCCAGGTCTTGCCGTGGTCGCTCGACTGAGCGGTGCGAATTGTCGTGTCATCAGACCAGGCGTACCAGAGCTTGCCCATCGGGTCGACCGAGACGTTGGGGAAGTTGTGGTTCAGGTCGGTCGACGACGACTCGGTGCTGCACGGGATCGCCCGGTCAGTCCAGGTGTGGCCCCCGTCGGCGGAAACGCCCAGGAACGCTTCGTTGTTGTGCGTGCCTGATGAGCTCGAGGGCGCCACAAACGCCTGATAGGCGTAGAACCCACCCGTCCGATTGGGAAGGTTGCGGTGGTCGATCACGAGATTTCCCAGCTCGTTGGTCTGGGCCTTGTAGTCCGTGTCGGGGATGACCCGCGCGGTGTGGGTGTAGAGCGCGCCGCCGTTGTCAGAGCGCAGCACGTCAATGTTGTTGGTGGCGACGTCGTGGTAGGTGAGCAACGACGTATTGGCGCCGAACGCCGCGATCCACTCGCGATCGTCGAGCGGCAGGCCCGCCTGCACGGGGGTCTGGGAGAAAGTCGAGCCGTTATTGGTGGAGGTGGCGACGTTGACTGATGCCAGGTTCAGGCTCGCGACGTAGAGGTTGTAGTTCCCGGTCGCGTTCTTGGCGCTCGCGATCGCGACGTCGATGTCACCGCCTGACGCGCCCACGCCGCTGACCGCGTTGGGCTGGCCGCGATACTCCAGTCCGCAACCGGAGGCACCCGCGCCGCCGACCGCTCCCATGCCTCGCCACAGCACACTGCCGCCTCCGAGCCCGAGCTCGGAGCCGAGAAAGACGTTGTTCGCGCGCGAAACGTGAATCGCCGGCTCGCCGGCCGTGTTGCTTCCACAACCGCTCGCGCCGACCGTGGTCGATTGCATCTGCCCGTAAGAGAAGTTGCCGACCGTCTGACTGGCCCGCGCCAGTCCGGGGATGGCGGCGGCGCCCAACAGGCCGAGCGACACGGCCAGGGTCAGCGCGCGGACGCGCAATCGAAATCGAAGGTTCTGCATCTGTTTTCTCCCTTTGTTCCCTTGCCACTTGACGCGATCAGTCCGACTGGGACGCCGGGATCGCCGCCGGTATGACCGGATATGCGGCGAAGTTACCCACCGCGTCCAGCCTTCACACCCGATCACACCGGTTTTTGGGTTCGCCGCTCGGCGTGCGCGGCCGGTGTGCCCCGCCGGACTGATCGACGGGGCCCACGTGCGACACTGGTGCTCGGCATCGTTGCGCTCTCTGGACTAGGCCTCTTGGCGAGCCGCTCGGACCTTGATTTCACGTACTCGCTGACGGATCGGGTGATCCGGCTCAGTCTCGGCGAGCTGCCCGATTTCAGCGGCGCCAAGTTCGATGGTGACTTCTCGCTCAGCCTCGAACAGGCGCAGCGCAACAAGCACGAATACGTCGCCGATCAAATCGGGATCGGTCCCGGCCGACGCGTGCTCGATCTGGGCTGCGGCTGGGGGCCCCTGCTCGCCTTTGTACGTGAACGCGCCGGGGTCGGCGTCGGATTGACGCTGTCCCGGGCGCAGCTGGCGGCCTGTCGCCGTCACGGCCTCGACGTCCACCTCCAGGACGCGCGGGGCGTGGACCGAGACCACTGGGGAGGCTTTGACGCGGCCGCCAGCCTCGGCGCGTTTGAACATTTCTGCTCGCCAGAGGATTACGAGGCCGGCCGACAAGAGGCGATCTACCGGGACTTCTTCGCCCGGGTCGCCGGCCTGCTGCCCGACCGGGGGCGCTTCTATCTGCAGACCATGGTGTTTGGCCGCAACATGATCCCCGCCCAACAGCTCGACATGACGGCCTTGCGGGCGATTCCGCCCAGAGACTCCGACGCGTGGTACATCGCGCTGCTCGGGCGGCAGTTTCCCGGCTCCTGGCTCCCGTTCGGGCTCGACCAGGTGATCCGCTGCGCGCAGCCGTACTTCCGTCACGTCTCGAGCAGCTCCGGGCGTCTTGACTACATCGAGACCATCAACCGCTGGAACGCGCGGATCGGTGCTCGCAGCTTGAGAAAAACGCTCCTCAAGGTCCAGCTGATCCCGCGCTGGCTGACCAGCGCTGACTTCCGCCTGGCGTTCACGTCCGGAGTGAGCGCCAACCAGGTCTGCTTCGAACGCGAGCTGCTGGACCACCACCGGATTGTGTTTGAGAAACACTCATCCGTTGCAGACGGGACTCGGACGACGGACCCAGATCCATGGGCGCAAGCGTCGGCCGGGGGTTGTACGGTCGGCGCGTGAACCGGCCTGAGCAGCTGCCCCCGACTGTCAAGGTCAGCCTCGATGACACGGTCGCCACCTACACGCGCAACCGTCTCATCCAGCACACCTGGGATAGCTACGCCGGCCTGCCGCTGTCAAAGTTCCCCGAAGACCTGCGCGTCTACGAGCACCTGTTGTGGATCTCCGAGGCCAACACGGTGATCGAGCTCGGCGTCCAGCACGGCGGCTCCGCGCTCTGGTTCCGGGATCGACTGTCCGCCTTCAGCCGTTACCGGAAGTCCTCGACGGCACGGGTGATCGGTGTCGACACGGACCTGGCCCCGGCCCGCGAGCGCCTCGAGGCCGCCGACCCTGGCTACGGCGCCGAGATCATCCTCGTCGAGGGCGACGTCACCGACCCTTCGCTTCCTGATCGCGTAGCCGGCGAGCTTCCACGCGCGGCCCGCTGCCTGGTCGTCGAGGACACCCGGCATGAGTACGAGACCACGGTCGCCGCCCTGCGCAACTTCTCCCGCTTCGTGGCCCCGGGATGTTTCTTCGTGGTCGAGGACGGGATCGTCGACCTCGTACCGTTGCGCATCGCCGACAGCCTGCCGCGCGGGGTGGTGCCGGCGCTCGATGCGTGGCTGGAGAGCGAGGGTGAGGGGTTCACGACCCGGCCCGACCTTGAGCTCTACGGGGTCACGTGTCATCCCCACGGCTTCTTGCAACGGATCTCGTGACAGATTGCGCAGATGAGCGTGCGTGCCGCCGGCTCAGTAGACCGGCCCTCGGGCCAGCGGGCCGGTCGAGTCCAAGCCATGCTTGACGCCGTGAAACTGCATATACCCGGCGTAGCCAAGGTCGAGGGCGAGGAAGGCGACGATCGCCAGCGCCGCCAGCCGCGGACGATGACGTAGCGCGTAGGCGCCCGCGACATAGAACACGGGCGCGGCGAAGAAGATCACACGGCCCCAGTCGACCGCGTAGGTCATGGCGAGCACGCACAGGCCTACGAGCACGAGCCCGCGCTGGGCGAACCTGCAGCCGCGCAGCGCCAACGGAGCCGCGATCCAGAGCGGTCCGTAGGCGATCGCCAACCGTCGGACTTCGACCTTCCAGGCGCCATGGCCGAGCGCCTGCTGGATCATGTCCCACCGGGCCTGGAAGAACGGGCCCGTGTAGCCCGGCTGGTAGGCCTGTCCAACCGCGACGACGGTGGTGCGGATGTACACGTAGACCAGGACAGGCAGGACAGCCACGAGCGCGACGTCGCGCAGGGCCTCGCGGTCGATGGGCCGCTGCGCCCAGGTGGCGTAGGCGAGCGGGATCAGGAACAGGCAGGTCTCGTGGATTGTCGTGCCCATCAGCAGCGCGACGGCAAGCGCGAGCCGCTGGCGGCGGACGATGAACAGGCAGCCGACGGTGATGACCAGGATCGCGGCCGCATCGACGCTGCGCCCATTGCGCAAGAGGACGACCAGCACCGGGGGTGAGATCACGAAGCAGACCGCCAGTCCGGCGGCAACGCGCGGGTCGACCTCAAACTGGCGCAGCAGCGCGAACAGCGACCCGGCGGCGAACCCCGCGCACAACAGGGCGAGCAGTTGCCAGGCGAAGGCCGGAGAGAACGGCAGCACGTGGACGAGGTACGGGATGCCGAGCCGGAACGCATAGGGGAAGTTGTGCGGACCGGCGGGGTGGGCGGCGATCCGCGAGTAGTAGGGCTCGTCGCCCGACAGCCCGGTCTCGTGCAGAAGCACAGCGCTGAGCGCGGTGGCCACGACGAGGCACAGCCCGCCGACCAATACCGCATTGCGGTTGACCGACGAGACCGGCCGCTCAGCCGATTGGATGCTCGGAAGTCTCGGGACCACAGGGCTAGATTCTCGCCACGGGAGACTGCACGGGCGCCGAGGATCAGGCGAAGACGGTGAAGGTCGTCTCCCCCACGGTTCCCACCTCGCGCAGATACTGAGGGCACATCGTGCCGGGTTTGCAGACCGGCCCCTGCACTTCGACCACCCGCGCCGTGTGCGTGCCCGGACACCAGGAGCCGCCCAGCGAAGCCGGGGTCAGTGCGATCGTGATCGCTTGGCCCTTGGTGGCGGCGGGGACCGCGACTGAGCGCGGCCCGACGCAGCTGCCGCTGCCGCCGGTGAGGCTGAGCGTAAAGCTGACCCGGGACCCGCCAGACGGCCCGCTGGAGGCCGGGGCAGTAAAGCGCAGCGAAAATCGGGTCGTGGGGCCGCCCCGGTCGGGGGTGACGGTCAGCGCTCGGGCGCTCGTGCCGGTGCCACCGGAACCGGAGTGGGACGAGCTCGAGGCGGCCGAGCCGCATCCGGCCAGGCCGACCGCGCCGGCCCACAAGACGACCGCGAGCCGGCCGCGCCTTGGGGCGGTGAGCGCTTGGCGCTTCATCGCGGGTCCGAGTCTACGCATGCTGACAGGGATTTTGCCCATACCGTTGATCTGTCAACTAGGATGTAAGACATGGAAACCCTCACCCATGACGTGCCGGCACCCGCGCTTACACAAGACCAGCTGCAAGGGTCGGCCCTCGAGGCGTGGCGCGGCTTTCTTCAGAGCCACGCGTCGATCGTACGCGTGCTCGACGCCGAGCTGGTGGCTGAGCACGGCATCACGGCGCGCGATTACGAGGTGCTCCTGTACCTCGCCCAGGCCCCCGAGCGACGGCTGGCCATGTCCGCGCTCGCTGAGCGGACGATGTTGACCCGATCGGGGATCACGAGGCTGGTGGATGGCCTGGTGGCCGCCGGACTGCTCGAGCGCGTGGCCTGCCCCCAGGATGCCCGGGTCTCCTACGGCCAGCTGACCGACGCGGGTTACGAGAAGCTGCGTCAGGCGGGCTGCGCACACGTGCGCAGCATCCAGAGCCTGTTCTTCGAGCACTTCACGCCCGAGGAGATTCAGCAGCTCGCCGAGCTGCTGGGTCGCCTGCCCGGGGCGCGCATCGAAGGTCAGTGCACGGTTTCGTAGCCCGGCCGCTCGCCCCGGCGTCCCCGGTCGGCTAGCTCGATCACCCCGGTAGCCCGGGAGGCGCACCTTCGCCGGGCGCTCCGGGACTCGCCGAAGCATTCTTGAGCAGTCAATACTTGATAACGCAACGAAACCAGCTATGATTTAGTTGCAAGCTCAACCACCTCTCCAAAGGAGTCACTCTTGTCAGCCACCAGCATCACCCGGATCCCGTCCGGCGCGTACAGCGTCGATCCCGCCCACTCGAACGTCGGCTTTGAGGTCCGCCACATGGGCATCGCCACCGTGCGGGGCAAGTTCTCCAGCTTCGAGGGCAAGCTCGACGCCCGCGGCGACGCCCCAGTGCTCGAAGGCTCGGTGGCAGTGGACAGCGTCGACACCGGTGAGGAGAACCGCGATGGTCACCTCAAGTCCCCGGAGTTCTTTGACGGTGCCCAGCACCCGCAGATCACCTTCCGCTCGACGGGCACCGAGCCCGCTGGAGACGACCAGATCCGGCTCGTGGGTGAGATCACCATCAAGGGCATCACCAAGCCGATCGAGCTCACCGGCACCGTCGCCGAGAACGGCGAGGACCCGTGGGGCAACCAGCGCGTCGGCCTCGAGGTCGAGGGCAAGATCGACCGCCGCGAGTTTGACCTCAACTGGAACCAGACCCTGCCCAACGGCAATCTCCTGGTCTCCAACGACGTCAAGCTGCTGGTCAGCGTCTCGGCCGTGAAGGCGAGCTAGCAACGATGAAGATCCTGGCCATATCGGGAAGCCTCCGGGCGGCTTCACATAACACGGCGTTGCTGCGGGCGGCGGCCGAGCTCGCTCCCGAGGGCGTCGAGCTCGAGTTGTACGAGAACCTCGAGGCGCTGCCGCCTTACAACGAGGACCGTGACACCGACCAGCCGCCGGCTGAGGTCGCGCGCCTGCGGGCGGCGATCGAGAACGCCGACGCCGTTCTGTTCGCGACGCCGGAGTACAACACGACGATGCCAGGCCAGGTCAAGCAGGTGGTCGACTGGGCCTCTCGCCCCTACGGGCCGGACGCCTCCTTGTGGGGCAAGCCCGTGGCGGCGATTGGCGCCAGCGTCACCGACTACGGAGCCATGTGGGCCCAGGACCACCTGCGCTCGGCGCTCGCCCTGGCCGGGGCGCGAGTACTCAAGACCGAGCTAGCCGTAGCCAAGGCCCAGAACCGCTTTGACAGCCACGGCCACCTGATCGATCCCGAAACCCAGGATCAGCTGACCGCGCTGGTCGAGAGCCTCGTAGACCATCACCGAGAGTTTGCGGCGGCAGCCTAGGGACCCCGCCATGCCCGGCTTAAACTCAGCCTCGATGGCAACCTCGTCTCGCCCCAGCGCCGAGGGTGAAATCGCGCCCAGCACCCGGTTGGGGACTGTGCGCCTGACGGTCTCGGACCTCGGCCGGTCGCGGGCCTTCTACGAGGAGACGCTCGGGCTTCAAGGCACCCAACGCGAGGGCGGACTCGCCTTCGGCATCGGCCCCGGACGCGCGCTGGTGGAGCTGCGCGGCGACCGGAATGCCCCTCCGCTGAACCGGCAGGCGACCGGGCTGTTTCACCTCGCGATCCTGCACCCCACTCGCCTGGATCTCGCCCATGCGCTGGCGCGCGTGGCCGAGACCCGTTGGCCGCTGGACGGAGCCTCCGATCACCTGGTCAGCGAGGCGCTCTATCTATCAGACCCAGACGGCAACGGGATCGAGATCTACCGCGACCGGCCGCGCGACGAATGGCGACGGGTCGACGGCCAGCTCCAGATGGCGACCCTGCCCCTAGATCTTCGCAGCCTGGCCAGCGAGCTCTCGGCGGCCAGCGCCCCCCGGTCACAGGCGCCGGCCGGCACGACGATCGGCCACGTTCACCTTCAGGTTTCCGAACTCGAGCAGGTCGAGTCCTTCTACGCCGGCATCCTCGGCTTCGACGTGACGGTCCGGGGCTACCCGGGCGCCCTGTTCGTGGCCGCCGGGGGCTATCACCACCACCTCGGTCTGAACACTTGGAACAGCGCCGGCTCCGCGCCCCAGGAGCCGGGCGCCGTAGGGCTGCGCTCCTACGAGATCCTGCTCCCGGACACGGCCGAGCTCGAGCGGGTGACAGCACGCGTCAGCGACTCGGGGCTGCCCGTTGAGACTGATTGCACGCTTGGGGCCTCACTGGTCCGCGATCCGTCTGGCAACGTGGTCCTGCTCTCTACGAGCTAAGGGGTAGGGCCGGCGGCGCTACGCTAGGCGACCTCGGCGACGTGGCGGAGTGGCTACGCAGCGGCCTGCAAAGCCGTCTACACCGGTTCGATTCCGGTCGTCGCCTCTAGGGCTGTTTCGGGGGTCTTTGCTACCCCGAGAACGTTTGTTCGTATTCCATAGGACACGTTCCTGACCGCGGCCACGATGTCATCGAGCCTTGGACGGCCGAGATACGTATCCGTCGCGCCCAGGTGAGCGTGGCCGAGCATGTGCTGCGCGATCCGCGGGTCAGTCCCGCGAGCAATCTGCTCAGCGAAGGCGTGACGGAGGTCGTGCGGATGAACGTGCTCCTTGATCCCGGCCCGAACCGCAACCCGCATCACCAGCAGCCGGAGCGCCTGCGACGACGCCGGGCTCAGCGCGTACTCAGCCCGCTCCGTGTTGAACCGTGGGTTACGGAACCGCTGGGCCGGGAGCACGTACTCGACCGGCCCGACGCTTCCACGTATCTCGGCGACTACAGCTGCGAGATCCGCGATCACCGACACCCATCTCTCTCGGCCGCCCTTGGCGATGTCTGAGGACACGTGCACGAGACCCGGCCGTGACAGGTGGCGGCCACGGAGGCCGCGCAGCTCGCGACAACTCGCGGTTGCAACTCGCTGCCCTGCAGACCCAGCAGATCGACGGCATGGCGGACGCGGCCGGCGTCGGCGATCGGGTCGCGGACCTCACCGCCGTTTTCGCCCGTGGACAGATGCAACCCTCGGAAGTGCGCGCAGAGTTGCTCGATCGTGTCTCCGAGGCGGCGGACTTGGTCGACGTCTGGGAAGACACACCGCTTAAGAGCCTAACCCTGACCTCTGTCGGGCTTGCGATCGGTCACGGATACTGGCGGCGCTACACCGATGGGGCTGCGCCGCTGAGCATTTGGATTCCTGGCTAGGGGGCGTCCGCCTAGGGACATAGCTGCACGCTGGTGCATGGCATCGACCTCTGTCCCGGACCACCGCTTTTCGATCAAAGGGGAAGGCAGCCAGAACCCCGCCGGGGAATGCTGCTTCCGTCGTGGCATAGCGTTCGTCGCCAATCACCGGGTCGGACGAGCGCTTGTGGACCGAAGCGAAACTTGGGCGCTACGTCCTCTGCTCAATGGGCCAGCTCCACCAGTCGTCGGGCGTGCCCTCGGCCAAGCGAGCCCTTAGGGCTCCACGCCGGGCTGCATGGCCTTGGTTGAAGGTTTCGATGAGTTCGTGCAATTCTGGGGCTAGGGTGAATCGTTCGCGGGCGCCCTTAGCCAGGTTGCGTAGTTCTTGGTCGTAGTCTGGCGATCGTTCCCAGTACGCGGAGTCCACGCGAAGCAGGCTGGCCAGCAGGTCTGTGGGGTAGTCGTCGTATTCGACCAGTGCGTCTGAGCGCAGCCGGTCGAGCGCTGGCCAGACGAGGTGATTCAAAGCGACCTGGTCTCCGATCATGAGGCGTAGGTCTTCGACCGTGAAGTCCACGAGCGGTTTGGTCCGCAACTCATGACACCGCTTGACCAGAGCCGTAGAGTCCGGCGGTGCAGGCCCCCACGCTGGAGGATCAACGCTGTCAAGGGTTCGCTTGCTCTCGTCAGCAGGTATCTGTTTTTCCGCGGCATTGCGCCGAAGATCTCGGTCTCTCACGGCGTCGTGTTCTGCGAACCGATCGAACGAGCTTTCCTCCCGCTCCCACTCAGTGCGGTCCCAGCGCAGATCGCGCCGCGTGTCCTCCAGCGCGTCGATCGTGGCCAGCGACAGTGCTCGGGTACCGCCCATGCTGCCTCCAAGCGTCATCGCGTCCTCAGAGAAGGCGTAGTAGGCGCCAAGCGTCCCGATCCGAGCTAGCTCGTCATCTGACAAGGGCAGCGCACGCTCTGCCAAATCATCCTCACCGTGCTGGCGGAGCATGCCCGCAAGGACGTCACGACCAACCCCTAGCTTTGCCATTCGCCTGACCATACCTGCAAGCTCTCGGGCCATGGTCGCCTGCAGAGTGTTGGATTGGGTGCAAACCAGCGGCGCGCGAGGGTCGATGGACTCGGCGACGCCGTCTGGGGTAGCCCGAAGCGACCGCACGCCGTCCGTGGGGTGTGGGTGATCCAGCCCTGGGGGGGCTATGACTGCTCGGTGCTGGGCGGGACTATCACTGCGTAGTCGCAAACCACCAGCACAAGGAGCTCAACCATGTCGAAGCTACTCACCCGCGTCGCCGGACTTGCCGCAGCAGGCGCTCTCGCGCTCACGATCGGTGTGGCTTCCGCCTCAGCGAACGTGACCCGATATCACGAGGCTAACGGAACCGTGGTCACCATCAACACGCCGAACGTGGCCGCGACGGTCGGCACACAGACCCAGGTCCCCTTCACCGTTTCGGTGAACGGACCTTCTCCACTGAAGATCGCCAACGAGAAGTTCCGCACCGCTTACGGATGGGGTGACTCCCAGTGGGACGGTCTCTCGTTCGCCAATTACGGCTGCTGGGGTGTCTCGCTGTACTCCGGACAGTCGTGCACCGACGCGATCGCGTACACGCCGTCCGCAATCGGCACCCGCAACGAGGCGTACATGCTCGCGACCGGGATCGGCACGCTGTACGGCGACTTCACCGCCACGGGCCTTCGTTGGCGGGTGATCCCGCCCGTCGCTGCCCCCCCTGTCGGGTCGCTCGCGTCCTAGCCGAACGGACCTGATCGCCCGCTCCGCTCGGGCCGCCTGGTGGCGGCCCGAGCCGCGTGGTGACACCCCACCGTCGCTGACGATCACCCCAGCTGGCGCAATGATCGAAATCCTCCGGGTTGGCGACGCAGCTGGACTTGAGCAAAGCAGGCGCCTCGAACGTCTCCGCCAGACGACTGCAACGGGCTAATAACAGTCGCGAGGTAGGCCGAAGAGTCGGGGACATTCTGGGACGCTCGGCCAGGAGAAGGTCCTCTGCTTTGCCCGAGCGTGTTGTCCCTTGATCCAGGTCCTCCCCTTGGCCGTGCGCTGTGTGCTTTTACAAGACCAAGGCGGGCCCCTTCGGGACCCGCTGCGGAGCCGACACGCCGGGTAGACAACGCCGGCGGGGCGACTCGCGGCGGCCGGCTACGCCTGGCAAGCCGCTGCGTCGGCGCGGTCGTGGTACGAGCGTTTACGCGATAGCCGAAAGCGCCGGGGGCGCGAAGAGCCTCAGCGGCTCGGGTGGCGCCGGGGGTGGCTCAGGCTCAACCGCCGGTATCGCTGTCCCACCACGGTCCCGGGCCTCGCCGGTCGTCGGATCCAGCCCAAATAGCTCGAACAGCCGCCAGGTGAACAGCGCCTCATCCCGAGTCCGAACGCCGAAGACGTGGTGCGCCAGCCGTGACCACCGCAGAAAGCGCATCGTGATCCCTGACCTCCGGGTGAGCTTCGGGCTGACGAACACGGGCCGGATCTGCTCTAGCGGCCGCCCGGTATCCGGGTTGCGTTCGATCAGCTGCTCCATCTTGATCAACGCCGGAATGAACGATCCCTTCGGCCGCAGGTACTTGCTCGTGTAGAGCCCCGCGTGCGGGCCGGAGAACCGCCCAGGGTGGCCGCGGTCAAAACCGCCCCGCATGCTGGTGCCGAACCCGTACTCGCCTCTCAGGTCATCCAGCGCGTCGAGGAACAGCTCGAGAGCGTGGCGAGTGCATCCCTCGTACCCGAGCACGACGTGGGCGTGGAAAGTTCCACGCTTGAGCTCGAGCACGATCGTGAGCACATCAGGCGAGCCAACTCTCGCACGACGGACCCGCGACGACGCCGCGTGGATCAGCTTCGAGAGCCGCTTATTCGTGGTCCGGTTCCATTCGGCCGCGGCCCATAGCTCGACCTCGCAACCAGCGGGTCCCGAGTGCTCATGCGGCCCCCGCACTTTGCACCGCCTCGGATCCCAGGGGAGCACATCGGCACCGGGCGCGGTCAAAGTGGCGATCGTTGTTTCCCCCTCCCACTCCGCCAGCCCGGCCTTCAAACGCTCGGCGTGGTCCCGCAGATAGGTCGGCGCATAGCTCGGGCAGGTGCGCCGCTTGCACCGCGTTCCCTTCCACAGATCGTGGAAGCAGTGGCGGCAGAAGCCGGGGCGGGTTTCTAGCGCCGACATCGGCATGCACAGCGACCCCACGAGCTGGGGTCGCAAAAGCCTTGAATCAACCCGAACCGGCAACAGCACCGGTTCGATTCCGGTCGTCGCCTCTACCGGCCAGTTCCTGAGATCGTGCCCGCAATTGGTTCGGACAGCGCCGTGGGCACCTCGGTCTGCCCGCGTCCGACCCGCACGCTCTCCAACCAGCGCGCTACCGCCCCGCCCGCGGCGGACGCCGCCCTTAGGTCCCGGTGTCGCGCTGAGTTCGATCGTCTGGTGCGCATGTAGGTAGGCGTGGTCGGCTTCGCGACCGAGCGGTCCCATCGTGGCGAGGACGGAGAGCACGGCGCTCATACTTCTACAATTCTACAACCGCAAAGTTGTCATAGCCTGCCTGCCATGAGCGATCACCGCCCCATCCCCCACCCGCTGCCGATGCCGCTGATCGAGCTCATCGCGCAGCGCTTCCGCTGTCTGGGCGAGCCCATGCGCATCGTGCTGCTCGACGCGCTCCGGGACGGCGAGGCCACCGTCGGTGAGCTGCAGGAGGCAACCGGGGCCTCTCAGCAGAACGTCTCCAAGCATCTCGGCGTGTTGCTGCGTGCCGGGCTCGTGAGCCGCACCAAACGCGGAACCTCCGCCGTGTACGACATCGCCGACGAGGGTGTCTTCGAGCTGTGCGAGCAGGTGTGCGGCGGGCTGCGCCGACAACTCGATGACCTCGACGCAATCCTCCAGGGAGGTCCCGACCGATGACCGGTCGCGCTTGCCCAGCCCAACTGGTGCTCTCGCGTGTCTTCGCGTGGCGTTGTGTCGTCAACCCAAGGAGGTTCTCCGATGAGTCAACTTGGCCCCGTCAGCAGGCTTGGCCACTGGACCGCAACCCACTTCCGCGCGGTCGCTGCCGTTTGGCTGCTCATCGCAGTCGCCTTCGGCGTCTTCGCCCCGCGCGTGGAGACCGCGCTGTCAGGTGCGGGCTGGGAGGCATCCGGCTCGCAGTCCGTCCAGGCCCGCAACCTCATCGACAAGAACTTCCGCGGCCTCGGCAGCTACGGCCTGATGGTCGTCGTTCACTCCCCCAGTCACAACGCCGGCGACCCGCAGTTCCAGCGGACCGTGAGCGCAGTCGAGCACAAGCTGCGCGCCAGCAAGGCCGTGACCACGGTGGTGGCACCCAAGCCGGGTATGTCCATCTCGCGCGACGGCCACACCGCAGTCGTGCAGGCCGGTGCCGGCAGGAACCCGAATGAGATGGTGCGCGCCGCTGATGGCCTGAAGGCGCCACGCTCGGCTTCCTGCTGCTGCTGTTCGCGTTGCAGGCGCCGCTCATCGCCGCGGTCGGCGTGGTCACCAACCTGCTCGCTACCGGCGCCGCGTTTGGCGTCGCCAAGCTCATCTTCCAGGACGGCAACCTGCACTCGCTCCTCGGCTTCGAACCGCAGGGGTTCCTCGACGCCTGGGGCCCGGTGTTCTTCTTCGCGATGATTTTCGCCATCTCGATGGACTACACGGTGTTCCTGCTTTCGAGCGCCAAGGAGCACTGGGACCGCTCGGGCGGCGATGCCAGGGAGGCCATGGTCGGTGGCATGGCGCACTCCGGGCGGGTCATCTTCGCGGCCGGCGTCGTGATGGTGGCGGTGTTCTTCACCTTCGCACTGTCCGGGCCACTGCCGCCCAAGGAGATGGGCGTCATCCTCGGCGTCGCCGTGCTGCTCGACGCCGCGCTGATCCGACTGCTGCTCGTCCCGGTGATGCTGCGGCTGCTCGGCACATGGGCGTGGTGGCTGCCCAAGCCGCTGCACCGTGTTCTGCCCGACGTCCGTTTTGGTCATGCCTGATGACGTTCAGCCTGATCGGCATGATCATGTAGCGCGAGCGCAACCACCGATACCCAACTGAGGAGGACCAATGCTATTCCGCCGTTCCAAGTCATTGACGCCGAGCGAGGCCGACGACGCGATGAGCCGTGGCGAGCTGCAGCTGGTCGACGTCCGCGAACCAGCCGAGCTTGCCGAGGCGCGCATCGACGGCGCGGCGCACATCCCCATCGGTGAGCTGCCCAGCCGGCTCGCCGAGCTCGACCGCGACCGCCCGGTCGCGTTCCTGTGCGCGTCCGGGAGCCGCAGCGCGACCGCGACCCGCGCCGCGCGCAACCTCGGCCTGAACGCCAGCAACATCGAGGGCGGCATCAAGGCCTGGGCGCGCGCAGGGCTGCCCTTGACCACCACGGCGACCCGTCGAGGTGCCGCATGATTTTCCGCCAGCTCACCCACGACGACCTCGGCTGCGCCTCTTACCTCATCGGTGATGAGGATGCCGGGGTCGCGGCCGTCGTCGACCCCAAGCTCGACATCGACGAGTACCTGCGCCTGGCCCGCTATATGGGCGTGCGCATCGAGCACATCCTGGAGACGCACAACCACGCCGACCATGTCTCTGGGCACGGACGGCTGGCGGCCGCCACCGCCGCCACCATCCACATCCACCGCAACGCCGACCCCGACTACGAGCACGAACCCTTCGACGACGGCTTCGAGCTCGCGCTCGGCGGCGTCACCGTCCGCGCCCTTCACACCCCCGGTCACCGGCCCGAGCACACGGCCTTCGCGCTCATCGACACCGCTCGCGGCCCCGAGCCATGGGCGGTGCTGACCGGCGACACGCTATTCGTCGGCGACATCGCCCGCCCCGACCTCGCCGTCGAGAGGACAGAGGGCGCCCGGGGCATCTTCCACGCCCTCCACGACAAGCTGTTGGCACTCGCCGGCGAGTGCGAAATCTGGCCGGGCCACCTCGGCGGCTCGCTGTGTGGCGGACCAGGCATGGACATGAAGGTCTCCTCCACCATCGCCTACGAGCGCGCTCACAACGAGCTGCTCGCCCTCGACGACGAGGATGCCTTCATCGAACAGATAACGTCGACGCTCGGACCCCAGCCGCCGAACTTCCAGGCCATCGTCGCCCTCAATCGCGGCCCGCTGCGTGGCCATCGGGTGGACATCGAGCCGCTGACGCCCTGCCAGGTGCAAGCCCACCGCGACTCCGGCGCGCTGGTCGTGGATATCAGGACCGATTTGCAGTTCGACGAGGCCCACATCCCAGGCGCGGTCTGCAACCCGGCCGTGCGCGCGGGCTTCGGCACCAAGCTCGCGTGGGTCGCCGACCGCGACCAACCCATCATGCTCATCGGCCGCGACGACGAGGATGCGCTGCACGCCGCGCACCTCGCCGCCAGTGTCGGCATCAGCAACATCGCTGGCTACCTGGCCGGCGGCATGACGAGCTGGCGCGAGGAGAAGCGCCAGACCGACAGCGTCGAGCGCATCGACGTTCCCGCCCTGCACGACCGAATCGATAATGTCCAGGTGCTCGATGTGCGCGAGCAGAGTGAGTGGGAGAACGGGCACATCCCCGGCGCCGTCCACACGCCCTACCACGACATCGACCGGGTGCCCGGCGGCGTCGACCCCTCCTCACCGGTCGCGGTCATCTGCTCCTCAGGGCAGCGAAGCGCGGTCGCCGTCTCGCTGCTGCTGCGCCATGGCGCCGAGCGGCTCATCCACGTGGCCGACGGCGGCGTCGGAACCTGGCAGGAGCAGGGGTGGCCGATCGAGCATCCCCAGGCAACCGCGGGGCAAAGGTAGGCATCGATGGCGCTCGCCGCCATCCCGTTCGGTCTTGCAATCGGCGTCGGCGGCGGCTTCCTGATCGTGCCGACGCTCGCCATGTTCCTCTCGCTGTCGATGCGCCTGGCCGTCGGCACGTCGCTGGCGATCATCACCGCTACCTCGGTCGTGGGGCTGGCCGCTCACCTGATCGCCGGACGCGGCCTCGACCCCGGCGTCACCGCGACCATGACGGCAGCTCGCGTCGCCGGCGCGGCCGCTGGCGCCGCGTTGGCCGGGCGTGTGCCCAGCGCCAACTCGGGCGTGGCTTTGCCGGGCTCGTCGTAGGCGTCGCCACCTACCTGCTCATCTCCGCCGCCCTTCTCGGCGGGCCGCCCGGCTCGTGAACATCAGGGGCCGCCGTCATCTGCAAACTTGCGCATCAAGCCCGTTGACCTCGACGCGTTACGTACCAGACCGTCACGGCACCGCTCGGACTCCTGTGCGGTGAGACAACAAGCGCGGCGCCCCGAGCGAGACCTTTCTCGCCCGAGACGCCCAAACGGCAGCTGCGGCGTCGCTGCGCCGCAAGCCCTGGTCAGCCGATTAGAGCTTGGTGATGTAGTTCAGACCGGTGACGTCGTTGAGCACCTGAGTCGCGCCCTTGGGCTTGTCGAAGGCACCGCTGGGGGCGATGCCGTACTCCGAGTGGTTGCGCAGCAAGCCGATCACCGATGCATGGCGAGCCTCGATCGTCACGATCGAAAGCGCCACGGCGAGGTAAGCCGGGTTCTTGATGTTGAACGCCTGGCCTGAGTAGGCCGCGACACCCTCGTTCTCAAACGTGAACGCTGCCGTGAGGAAGTTCGCATGCTTGGCATTGTCGCCGTGGAAGTCGAACTTCGGCTTGGCGATGGCGTTCTTGCCCAGCGCCTTCTTGAGTCCCGCGACGTGCTGAGCCTCGTCGTTCTTGACGGTCCTGAGGAATGTGCGCTCCTCGGCGGTCCTGAGGAACGGGCTCTTGCGCTGATGGGAAGCGGCCTCGTTATAGAAGGTCGACTCCAGGTACTCGAGTGCCAGCGCGAAGTTCAGGATCCCGATGTCGCCGGTGCCGAACGGCTTCGCCGGCGGACGGTCACCGTTGCTGAACGCCAGCGCGCTCGGGGCCATGGCACCGAGAATGGCACCGCCACCCACGACCGCTCCACCGGCAAGGCCGGCGCGGCGCAGGAACTGCCCGCGAGTGTCCCCGGCGAGTGAATCCATCGCCTCAGCGGCCGTCTCACGGATCGCCCCATCAACGTCGATTGCTTCGAGATTGAGCTTGTTACTCATCTTGCTCCTTTTCCAGCGCTGGCACGTGTGCCATCTGCGCTGTTTGGACATGGGTTTGCAACTACGCTTTAGTCACATCAGGTACGCAATTGCCGCTGGGCCAGATCAATCAGGTCGACCAGTCCTCGGCCCGTGGCCGAGATCAGCGGCTCGCGTCGTTCGTGGGCTCTGCGGCCGCGGCCGCCGAGCGAGCTACTCGCTTGCTGTCTCGGCGCTCGGCGATGCTGGCCACGAGGACGCTGAACTCAAACAGCAGGTACAGAGGGACGGTCTCCAGCAACATGGTGATCGCGTCGCCGGGCAGGACGGCCGCGACCAGGCCGCAGGCGAGCACCGCGTAGCGCCGGTTGCTGCGCAGCTGCTTCGGGGTCACCATGCCCGCCCGGGTGACCGCGAAGATGGCTACTGGAACCTGAAACAGGAGGCCCATCGCGAGCATGGTCGTGGCCGCGAACTTGTAGTACTGGCTGGCCTGCACGAGGACATTGAACTGGCCACTGTTGAAGTTCTGAAAGAAGTGCAGTGCCGCAGGCAGGACGACGAAGTATCCGAAGGCGATACCAGCCGCAAACAGGATGGGAATCGCGAACGTGACCGGCAGCATGCGACGGCGCTGGTCGGGTCCAAAGGCAGGCATGAAGAAACCGTAGGCCTGCAGGAGCAGAACCGGGAGCGAGATGATGAGCGCGAAGATCAGCGTGACCGTCAGTGTTGTGGCGAACGGCTCACCGACCCCCAGGGTCACCGGACGGTCGCCCGCTGGGGCAGCGGACAGCCGTTTGAGGTCGGCGGCCAAGCTCTGGTGAACGCGGGCCAGCGAACGTCGCGCGGCTGGGACCTGATGCTGCTGGGCGAGCACCCCGACGACGGCATCGAGCTGCTGAGCCACGTCGCGAGCGTTCCGCTGCACGGAATAGGTCGCCCCCAGGGGCCCGTGGCCGTCGCGGACCTGCTGCTGGGTCTCATGCGCCAGCGGTTGGTTGATGAGGCTGAGAAGCTGATGGTTCTGCCAGAAGCAGATGCCGAACGCGACCACCACGGCGAGCAACGAGACGATCAGCCGCGTGCGAAGTTCGTCGAGGTGATCAACAACGCTCAGCTGGGCGTCGTGGCTCACGGCTCGAACGCGGGGGAGTGAGTAAGTGTTCGGCATCTGCGTTGGGGGGTTCTCAGCGATCAGCCGGGGCCGAAGCTAGGCGACCGGCTGGATGGGGCTGCGGACGGCTTCGGGGGCAACGGCGGAGCCGTCGGTACGCGCGTGGCCGACATCACGGACGATCTCGCCGGCAGCAGCGGGATACTCAACCGGCGTCTCGGTACGCGCCTCGGTCAGCGTGCTGGGCGGCGTATCGCCGGTCAGGGAATCCTTGAAGCCGCGCAGGCCTGTTCCGAGTGACTTGCCCATCTCGGGAAGTCGCTTGGCGCCGAATACGAGCAGCAAGAGGACGAGGATGAACGCGATGTGAAGCGGGTTGTCGAGTCCCAACATTTGATCTCCGATCGATGATTTCGAGCTTTGAGTTACCTACGCACGCTGAGCCGGGTTGGATCAGCGCCCCAGGCGTAGGGGTTCAGGTCAGGTTGACCGTGATCGTCGCCGGCCGGGTGGGTGCCTGACTTCCGCCCACGGGCTCGCGGGTCACCATCACCTGCTGGACACCATCCAGGTTGCCGGGAACGCTCGCGCTGCCGTCGCCGCGGGCGCTGACGCCGAACAATGCGCTGCTGGGTTGGGGACGGCGGTGGGGCCGGTTGAGCCACACCTGATAGATCTGACCGGGCGGTGGGGGCGCAAAGTGATGAACTACGAGCACCGCGCGCTCGCCAGACACCCGGATCTCGGCCGAGGCGCCGGCCGCGTGCGCGCGGAAAATCTGTGAAGCTCCGCGACCCGAAGCACGAAGCTCCAAACCGCCGACGGCGATCACGACCGCAGCAAGCACTCCGCCCAGCGCTGCCGACGGACTCAGACTGCCAAGCGGTGCAAGCCGCCACGAGCGAAACCCGCGCACGTCGCGAGGGCGTCGGGCGTCGAGGCTGACCTCGGCCATGAGACGCCGCCGCAAGCGTTGGGAGGCCCGTCGCTCCGGGGCGCTGATGCGTAGCAAAGCGGCGACTTGCTCGAAGGCCTCCAGCTCGTCAGAACAGACGGCACAGGATTCGAGGTGGCGCTCAAAGCGCTGCCGTTCATGATCCTCGAGGGAGCCGAGAGCGTAGGCAGCGACATCATCGCCGCAGTCGCGTGCGCCGGGGATGTAGTCATCTTGGTTCATGATCCGAACGGACCTGTGAAGCGCGGCCCACGGGAGGAGGTCGTGGGCCGCGCTGTCACACTCGTCGGACCGACCTATTTGATGAGCGGTCCAGCTTTGGCGAGCACTTGCTTCTTGCTCAGCGGCTTGTCGAAGGCGCCGTCCGGAGTGATCATCGACCCGGTCAGGAGCGCGATTGAGGCAGCGTGACGCGCCTCGACCTGGACGATCGAGCCGGCTGCCGCCAGGTAGGCCTTGTTCATGAGCGAGGGGCCGGCGCCGTTGTAGGCGCCGACACCCGTGTTCTCGAGCACGTAGGCGAGCTTCAGAAAGCTGGCCTGGTCGGTAACCGGAAACGCGAACGTCGGCTTCTTGACCGGCTTGCCGCCGGCGGCTGAGATCGCCTTGGTGAGGGCCGCAACGTGCTCGGCCTCCTCGTCTCCGAACATGCTCGCCAGGGACTTGGCCTGACCGCTGAGCCCGACCGACTTACCCTTGGTCTTGTAGAAGTCGGTCTCTAGGTACTCAAGCGTGAGCGCGAAATTGAGGATGTCTACGTCCCCAGTTCCGGAGGCCGCGAAGGCGTTGCTCACGTACGGCCCAACAGCGGTGGCGCCGTATACGGCACCCGCGGTCAGAGCGCCCCGGAGAATGAAGGTGGCGCGGTTGATGCCGTGAACTTCCACGGCGCCCAGTTCTGGGCTGGCCAACTTGGGATTTGTCATTTGGTGATTCCTTTCGTGCAGTTTCGTGGGAGCTAGGCGATGAACGGCTTGACTGCAGCCAGCACCGTGGCCATGTCCGCCGGCTTGGCGAATGCGCCATCGGGGGTCGGGGTCTTCTTGAGCAGGAGGTTGATCGTCGCTGCGTGTCGAGCCTCGATCGAGTGGATCGCCAGCGCGGCGGCGAGGATCTCCTTGCTCTTGATGTTCCCGGCCTGGCCGAGGTAAGCCGAAGCGCCGAGGTTCTCCACCACACTGGCCAGCTGCGTCACCTGCGCCGCGGTGTTGATCGGGAACTTGCCGGTCGGCTTAGCGGCGGGCGTACCCAGGCTCATGGCGACCTTGTGCAGGGCGGTGACGTGCTGGTCTTCGTCCTTGCCGAAGTCCTTGAGCACGGCCAGGTTTTTGCCATGAAACAAGCCGCTCTTGATCACCTTGGCGTAAAACTGCGACTCGAGATACTCAAGCGTCAGCGCGTAGTTGACGATCGCCAGATCGCCCGCAGGCGCGCTCGAGCTTGTGGTGGCGGCCGCGGCGACCGAGGAGCCGGTCCCCGCCGCGCTCGAGCTTCCGGCCGCTGAGCTCGAAGAGCTCGACGATCCGCCGCAGGCGGCGATGAACGCGGCCAGCGACGTCGCGGCAGCGCCAGCGCCCATCCGCTTGCCCGCCATCGTGAGGAACTTCTTGCGCTCAACATCGTCACGGGCGAGTTGGACTACCGCCCCTTCGGCCGGGCGCTCGCCCTCGGTGGTGGTGGATCCGGTCATTGGTTCTCCTTCGTCTTGGGCCGGTTCGTACGCCCGGATTGCACTGCTACTACGGGACCTGGACCGCCGTGGATCACTGACGACCACCGGGAAGACGGCCACCACCTGCTCGAGGTCCCCGAGGCATGGTCGCCCGCCGCTAGACTCGATGTAGTTGCCTACTCAACCAAGGAGCTGGTCATGGACGTCGAAATCTGGTCTGACATCGCTTGCCCCTGGTGCTACATCGGCAAGCGCCGATTCGAGGCTGCCCTACAGCGCTTTGAGCATCGCGACCAGGTCCAGGTGACCTGGCGCAGCTTCGAGCTCGATCCCGACGCTCCGCCCGAACGCCAGGGGGACCTCGCCGTCCGCCTTGCCGAGAAGTACGGCATGTCGGTAGAGCAGGCCCACGCCTCCCAACAGAACTTGACCGACATGGCCGCGGGCGAGGGTCTGCGCTATCGGTTCGACAAGGCGCGCAGCGGCAACACCTTTGACGCCCACCGAATCGTCGCGCTGGCCGCACAGCACGGGCTCCAGGACGCCATGAAGGAGCGGCTGCTGAGCGCCTACTTCACCGAGGGCGAGCTGGTCAGCGACCCCGAGACGCTTGTCCGGCTCGCCTCCGATCTGGGGGTCTCCGCCGCCGCGGTCCGCGAGACGTTGGCCTCTGATCGGTTCGCCGACGAGGTCCGCGACGACGAGCTGACCGCGCGGCGTCTAGGCATCAGTGCGGTTCCGACCTTTGTCGTCGACCGAGCGCTGGGCACCTCGGGCGCGCAGCCTCCCGATCAGCTTCTCGCCATGCTCGAGCAGGGCTGGGAGCAGCAGCCGCAGGCGTCAGCCCTCGCTCAGTAGGCCCGAGTCACGGCGGGGTTGACTTGCGGGCCGCCGAATGCCGCAGCGGCTGCGCGCGAAGGCTCACCGTCCATGCCGCGCCGACCAGGGCGGCGCCGACCGCCACCACTACCCACGGGAGCAGTGATCCCGGCCCTGATGCAGAAGGCGCGGCGGCACTGGGCACAGCGAGCGGATGACCGGCCGCACCGGCTAGGCGCCGGATCGCGGCGATGGCCCCCGCCGGCAGCGCACGACCGGGAGGCTCGAGGCTGGTCAGGGCGGAGGCCGGAGCCGTAACCGAGCCCCCGCCCCTGGCGAATCCATAGCCATTGGGCATCACGATCAGCAGGGGACCGCGGAACACGAGGGCGAGCTCCTGTGCGAGGAAGCGAGCGTAGCTCTGAGGCTGGCGCCACAGCGCCGTGACCGAACCGAGATCGTTGCGCGAGCCGATGATGGCCACGCGGACGAGGTAGCCGTCGCGGTGAGCCGCGGCCAGGAGCGCGCCGAGCTGCGCGTCCTGCCGTAGCGAGGAGGCGGCGTCCTGGGGTAGGAACAGCGACTGGCCTGCCAGGACGTCGCTCGCCGGATCACCGTCAGCCAGCGCCGTCGCCGGACAGGAGGCGAGCATCATCGCCCCGATCGCCACCAGGGCGAGCCGCACCGACCGCCGGCGACGCTCGAGCACGGGCGTAAAGTCAGGCACCTGCGATGAGCTCCGAGATCGATCCGTGCGAGGTCAAGTCCGCGGCGAAGTCTAGAAAGTGGATGCGGGGGCTGGTGACCCTGGTCGCGGTGGGCCTGGGCGCCACCCTGCCCGCGGTCGCCTCAGCCCACGGCCCGGTGGCTCCGATCGCCTCGAACTACCTGGCTCACGTGGCCGGCACGGCTCCCGGCAGCCAGGCCCAGGTCATTGACGGCGATCAGCGCATGTGGCTGCGCGCATCGCCCGACACGACCTTGATCGTGATCGATTACCGCGGTGCCCCCTACCTGCGCTTCAGCCCCCGCGGCGTGGCCGTGAACACCAACTCTGCCATGTACTACCTCAACCAGACCCCGGTGGCCGAACCCCCTCCCCCGGGCCTCACCCGCGACACGCGTCCTCGTTGGCTGCCGGTGACCGGGGGGCACGCGTATAGCTGGCATGACGGGCGACTGCACGCGCTGGCCACCGTGGCCTTGGCCCCGGGGTCGCCCTACGTGGGCAGCTGGCGCATCCCGCTCATCGCGGGTGGTCGCCCGAGTGCGATCACCGGCAGCCTCCTTCACGCCGATCACCCGCCGCTGGCCTGGTTCTGGCCGATCGTGGTGGTGCTCGCCTGCCTGCCGGCGGTGTGGCGGCTACGGCAGCCGCAGCTTGACCGGATCGTCACGCGTGTCCTGGGTGGGGGAGCCCTGGCAGCGATCACCGCGGCCGCGGTCGGAATCGAGCTCCACGGTCGCCCCGGCGTGTCGGCCTTCGGGCTGATCAAGCTCGCCGTCGCGCTCGTGTTCGTGGCGGTTTGCCTGTGGCGGATGCTGACGGGTCGCTCGGGCTACTTCTCCTACTTCGTGATCGGCTGCGCGGCGCTCTGGGCCGGATTGCAGCTGACCCCCACCCTGCTCGACGGCTTCGTCCTCGCTGCGCTGCCGGCCTTCCTGGCCCGGGTCGCCGCCGTCGTGTCCCTCGCCACGGGCGCGGGGCTGCTGCTGCTGTTCGCTCGTCTCGCCCAACGGCGCGGTCCCGATGCCGAGCTGACCCCAGATGCTGCCGAGGACGACGAGGCGTGGGAGTACGCGTGAGCGCGGGGCGCACTCGTGGACGTGGCGTTGGTGAAGTCACCGCGGGCCGTGGCGTGGCGGGGGCGTTGGCGCGGTATGTTGCGCCTGGATGTCAACGCGTGCCCGCTCCGGTCACCCGATTCGCCGGCTTGCGCCGGTGGCGCTGATGCCGGCCGCCGCGCTGGCCGTCCATCAGCTGCGCTACTGGCTGGCCTTCGGCAGCCAGGCTGGGGCCGAGCTCCAGCGCCAGGGCCACGCCTATCTGCACTCGCTGGTGCCCTGGCTCGTGCTGCTGATCGCGCTTGGTGCTGGTGTGTCTGTCCGCGCGCTGGGTCAGGCTTTTGCTGGGGAATGCTCGCCCCGGCGCTACGCCCTCTCCTTCTGCGTCCTGTGGCTGACCTGCGCGGTCGGCCTGGTCATGGTCTACGCGTGCCAGGAGTTCCTCGAGGGACTATTCGCCACCGGCCACCCGTCCGGCTTGACGGGCATCTTCGGGTACGGCGGCGGCTGGTCGGTGCCGGCCGCACTGGCTATCGGCCTGGTACTGGCCGGCGCCTTTCACGCTGGTTACTGGGTCCTGCGCGCGGTCGCCGACCGACACGCCCGGCCACCGGCGCTCGCCCGAGCACGCCTCGCGCTCCCCCGCGCAAGGCGCGACGTCTCGGCCCCCCGCCTGGCTCCACTCGTTCTCGGCTGGTCGGGCCGCGGTCCTCCGGGCTGACCCCGGCACCTGCTCATGCGCCGCGTGCGGGCTGGTCTGGCCCGCTCGTCCCGCGATGGTGCCGGCGTCTCTTAAGCGTGCCGCCCGGCGCGCGCCCGACCGATGACATCTCAGCTTGGAGGACAACCATGACAAATCAACCCTGGAAACGATTCACGGGCGCAACGCTCGCCCTCGCGCTCGCGGGGCTCGTGCTCCCCACCGTGGCCGGCGCCCATGCCATCGTCGGCCCGGCCGTGTCGGTGGTTGGACGGTTGCAGCTGTACAGCCTCGCCGTGCCGACGGAGAAGAGCGGTTTGACGACCTCGAGCATCGTCATGACCGTGCCGTCGGGTTTCGGCATCGACTCGTTCGCGCCCCCGCCGGCCGGCTGGACCCGAAGCGTCCAGCAATCGGGCTCGGGAGGCAATGCGGTGATTACGCGGGTGACCTGGACGGGCGGCCGGACCCCCACCGGCGAGGATTCCCTGTTTCAGTTCCTGGCCCTGCCGGCTTCGGCCCGCACATACAAGTTCGACGTTCAGCAAACCTACTCCGACGGTTCGATAGTCAACTGGTCAGGATCGGAGTCCTCGGCCGCACCGGCGCCCACGATCGAGGTTGCGAGCTCGCTGGCTGGCGGTGGTACCTCGACGCTGACGATCCTCGCGCTCCTGATCGGCGTGCTGGGGCTGCTGGCGGCCGGCTTCGCACTGGTGGGGGGATCGCGTGGACGAGCGCTGGCATGAGCCGGCCGGAGCGGCTGGCGAGCGGTATCCAGACCATTGCGACTGAACTTTGAGCGAACCTGAATCCCCGCGCCCCGGCGCCAGCGCGGAGACCGGACCCTCACGCGGCGCCGGCGTGCGGCTGTTGGCCGCGGTGATCGCACTGGCGGCGGGCATCGTCGCTCTGCTGGTGGCGATCGTCCTGCTCAAGGGAGTGCTGGGCTAGTCCGTGCGGGCCAGCCCGCCGCCCCCCGGGGCGCCGCGAGTGAGAGCCGGATCCCCCCGCTCCGTCGCCCCGTGGCGCCGGAGCGGCGGGCTATACTCGGCGCCCGCGCGGCTGTAGCTCAGTTGGCTAGAGCGTCTGCTTGCCATGCAGAAGGTCGAGGGTTCGAGTCCCTTCAGCCGCTCTCTACAAAAGGCCCGGTAGTTCCGGGCTTTTTCTTTGTCTGAACGACGCGGACAGGGGGATGAGTCCGCCGGAGCTACCACTCGGCGCCACCACAACGTCCTGCTCGGTGGCCGAAGGAGCAGTCTCGGTTTTGGCGACGAGCGGGTCGCTCGGGCCATGGCCACACGACACCTGCTTCTTTGCCGTCGCGGTACTCCGCCTGAGCGCGCGACACGATCGAGATCGTTCCGGACCGGACGCCCACCGACGCCGCGATGGGCGCCCAGGCACTTCTGCTTGCCGCGCATGAAGCGGCCGGCCCTGCCCCAGGTAATGCCGAGCGCGGTCACCCGCATCGCGCAGACTCGCCGCCCTGGTCCTCAAGCCGGTCTGTACGGACCTATCAGCTAGGCGCGAGGCGGGAAGCGGCCGTGAGCGTGTTCGCTATGTGCTCATGGCGTAGTCGGCACCGCCGGTGAAGTCGACGCAACGTGTGGCTCGTCGCCGATGACCCAGGCGTCGTGTCCTGGCGGGATTCGGCTGGCGTCGCCGGCTCCGATTTCCACTTCATCGCCGTCGTTCATGCGCACGTGTAGCCGGCCAGAGATGCAGTAACCGAAGTGGTCGACCTGGCAGCTATCGCCGCCGACGACGGGCTTCACGCACTCCGACCAGCGCCAGCCCGGCTCGAACGTGGCGCGCATGACTGTGCCCTCGTGGAACTCGACGATCTCTATCTTGCCCTTCTCGATCGGGCGCGTCTCGTCGGGCTGGTCGAGCGCCTTCCGCTGGATGCTTGACATGGTGACCCTCCTTGGCTCGTTATTGGACGCTGGCGGGGCACTTGCTTGGGCGGGGTTGGTTGAACACATCGAGGAGCTGGGGGTTGGCACGCAGGTGCGCTGAGACGCCGACGTACGTTCCGTACAGAATCACCCGGGTCTTGCCTTCGTTGCGCGCCAGGTGGATGTGGTTGGCCGGCTCGATGAACCCCTGCCCCGCGTGGTAGCGGGTTGGGGTGCACTTGGGGCCGCTGCTGTCATACAGCGTGATCGTGCCGGCGGTGATCGCGACCACGATCGGTGTGCGGTGGTAGTGCCAGCCGAAGGACGCGCCTGGAGGGACGATCGCGCTCGCCATGAGGAACCCGCTCTTATGGGACAGGTGAACGCTGGTGCTCGGGACGCCGATCAGCGCGCCGCTGCCAAACGCGGCGCCACCGATCGAGGGGGATGGTCCTGCAGCGAGCGCGAGCGTCCCGGCTGACGCCGCTAGCGCACCGGTTGTGAAGGCGACGATATGCAGCTTCATTGTGTTCCTCCGATGTTGTTGAGGTCGTTCGGTTCGGAGTGCGTGGGCTTGCGGATCAGGACGCGGAGGTATTCGTCGGCGAGCAGCAGTCCGCCGTCGCGGGCTTGGTTGGCGGAGGCGAACAGCTCGCGGATCTCCGAGCGGAGCGACTGCCAGCGGCCTTGTGGGTCAAGCATTCGCTGGGCGGTGATCGCGCAGCCGTAGTTGTGCTCGAGAAACTCGATGCTGGCGTTGAGCGACTCCCATCCGCTCAGGACCTGGTCGCGCTCGAAGGTCAGCTCGAGGCGCGTGTCGGCGAAGAAGCCGCGGACAGCCTTCTCGCGGCCCCAGTCGGTCGATGACCGGCCGTCGCCGCGAGGGTTCAGGCGCCCCTTGAGAAGCTCGATGTAGCGGCCGGGGACGCCGTCGGGCGTCCAGCTACACACGCCAATCAGCCCACCTGGCCGGCACACGCGGACGAGCTCCGCGGCGGCGGCATGTGGATCTTGCGCGAACTGAACACCGAACGTCGAGAGCACGCGATCGAAGCTGTCGTCGGCAAACGCCAACCGGTCGGCGTCGCCCTCCCGCCAGTCGACGGTAACGCCCGCGGCGTCGGCCCGCGCACGCGCCTGCCCGAGCAACTCGGGTGTGAGATCGACGCCCACCACTGATCCGCCACGTTTCGCCGCCGCGATCGCGACGTTGCCGGTCCCGGTCGCGACGTCGAGGACATCCATCCCCGGGGCGATCTCGGCGCTGTATACGAGCGCCAGCGCGGGCTCGACGATCAGCTGCGCGACCGCCGCGTAGTTGCCCGACGACCAGATCAGCCGCTCAACCCGCTTACCAACATCGACATCAACAGCCATCACCAGAACTCCTTCTCTTCGTGGGAGCCCAGTTCTACGCGGCCGTAGCCGTCGCGGCTTCGCCTTTCGGGGCCATCTTTAAGAGTCGGCCGGCAGATGGCCGATTCGGGCCACCGCCGATCGCAACTCCGCCCGCGCGGCCGAGATCAGAGCACGCCGAGGCGGGTCGCCTCGGCGACGGCAGCCGCCCGCGAAGGCTGCCCGAGCTTGGTGCGCACGTTCGCGAGATGGCGATGGATCGTGTGCGGGCTGAGGAACAGACGCGCTGCGATCTCGGTGTCGGTCAGGCCCTCGGCGACAAGTCGCAGGATCTCCAGCTCCCGTGGCGTGAGGACGTGGTCGCAGCGCCCTGCGGCGGCGCGGCTGAGCACCAGGAGCTGCTCGCGCGCCAGCGATGCCTCACCTCTAGCACCAAGCTGCTCGAAGATCTCCAGTGCAGCGCTCAACTCGAGCTTGGCGGTATCTGCGTCGCTGGCCGCTCGCGCGATCGCGGCAAGCGTCATTCGCGCGCACGCCGCCTCGTAGGGCATCTCGAGCTGCTGCCACAAGAGCCGTCCGGTGTCCGCGGCAGCCAACGCTCCTCGAAGGTCGCCCTCCGCGAGCGCCAGCGCCCCCCGCGCGCACGCCGCCTCGGCCTCGAACGCGCCGCTGCCGTACTCGCCGGCGATCCCGTCGAGCTCGTCGCATGCGGCGCGCGCCAGAGCCAGGTCGCCGTTCGCTACCGCGACGCCAATCTGCGACGGCAACAAGCGGGCGCGCGCGAGCCGATCGCGAGACTCGTGCCACGCCGCCACCCCCTCAAGCTCCGCCCGAGGCTCGCGATCGGCCAGCGCACGAGCAATCATCGTCGCCGCGACCTCGACCTGCCCCTGCTCGAGCCGCAACAGCGCAAGCCCTGGTTGCGGGTCACAGCCACAATCGTGAGCCTCGCGGTAAGCCTGCTCGGCGCTCTCGAAGTCGCCGCGAAGCCGGCAGATCTCCCCAAGCTCGTACGAGCCGGCGCCCGCGAACGCGCGCACCCCGAACTCCCGCAGCTCATCGCACGCAAGCCGCACCTCCTGCTCGGCATCCTGCCACGCACCGCGACGGCGGACGATCTCGCCGTGATAGATCCTGCACAAGCCCGGAAAGCCCGTGCTCGCCTCCCGCTCGCACCAGCGCTTGGCGGCCTCACTCCACTCCCTCGCCCGGCCGTAATCCCCAAGATCCCGACACGTCGCGATCGCCGAGCAGTAGATCACCGCGGTCGCGTTGATCCCCAGCTCGCCCGACAGCGCCGCGACGACCACTTCGTCGAGTAGCTCGAGACCCCGAGCGACCGCACCCCGCGCGACCAAAACCTGACCCTGGCGCTGCAGCCCCAGCACATGCAAGTCGCGATCCGGCAACCGCGAGCCGAGCGCGATCATCCGCTCGGCCTCCGCCAACGCCGCATCAAGGTCACCACGCGCGATCGCCTGCACCGCATACACCCCAGCCAGATACCCGTGCGCGAGACACTCCGGCTGCCCCTCAAGCAACCGCTCGGCCCGCCTCAGCCACCCAGTCGCGGTCGCCAACGCCGGCTTGGTCGTGTAATCCAACCGCAGCCCCAACGCCACCAACGCCGCACTGCAATCATCGCCCCCCGCACGGAACGCAGCGTATGCCCGCTCCATCGCACCCAGCGACATCTCCAAATGACCCGCCCAGTACGCCGCATCCCCGAGGCGAACCAGATCCTCCGCACCGAGCTCCCGCACGCGATCCGCCCTGGCCAGCAGATCCAGCGCTTCCCGCCACGCGTGACGCCCATGCGCAGCTCGCGCCAGCTCCAGCGTCTGCGACATCGATCCTGCAGCGACCACAGACCACCGCCCCGTTTCGGCCAATCGTACGCCACCGACCCAGCCACAAAACACAACCACACGTGGCTCGGCGCACGAGCCGAGGCTCCGGACCTCTCACCTGCGACCCGCTCCTGATTTCGCGCAAACCGCAACAGTTGCCCATCGCTGCCCCCATGAGGAGACTCGGGAGCCGGGGGCCGGGGTCGTGCCGCTCTCGCTTTCCTCGCGCCACACGCATCTCATCTCGACCAGGAAGGCCCGGGTGCTGGAACCGTGGGACGATCTGGGGGTGGGTTCTCCGCAGACGCTGAGCAAAGCTGACCGGCGGATCGTGGCGGTTTGGGCGGCGGACTGCGCGGAGCGGTGCTGGGGCTGTTCGAGCGGAAGCTCCGGGGGATAGCCGTCCCCGTGATGCAATCGCCCGGCTTCGAGCGCTTGCTAGTGGCGAGCTTGGCGTCGGAGAGGCCCGCGGCGTTTCGTCGCTCATGCTGCCGCTCGTGAGGTGAGCGCTCCGGCAGCGGTGTCCGCCGCGCGAGCGGCAGGGCAGGCCGCGAGCATCCCTCATATGGGCGCGCACGCCCTGGGTGCCGCCGCGTGTGCCGCCAAGGCGGCTGGGCTGGCCGCCCCCGACCGGCCGGAGGCTGTCAGCGAGGAGATCCGCTGGCAGCTTGGCCGATTGTCCCCGGCCGTCAAGGTTGCCTTGCGACAGCTGCCGCTCGTCGGTGAGAATTCGTCCGGTCCTCATGCGCTGCGGTCATTGCGGTTGACCGCGTCGTGGGCCATGGACATACTCGGCTGGTGGCGACTGCGTTCGAGCCGGTCAGGTCGGTGTCTGTTTCAGGGACCTTGTTTGCCTACCGTGAGGAGGGCGTGGGCGAGCCGGTGGTGTTCGTTCACGGGGACATCAGCGACCTGCGGACCTGGGAGCAGCAGCTTCCCGTTGTCGGTGCCTCGTATCGCGGAATCGCCTACAGCCGACGGTACGCGCCGCCGAATGAGGACATCGAGCCGGGGGTCGACAACCCGATGCCGCCGCACGTCGAAGACCTGGCCGCGTTGCTGCGGGCGATCGATGCCGCTCCCGCGCACCTTGTGGGCAACTCGTGGGGTGCGTTCATCGCGCTGCTGACCGCCATTCGCTACCCCGAGCTGGTTCGCACGCTGGTGCTCGAGGAGCCGCCCGTGATGCCGCTGTTCGTGAGCACGCCGCCGCGTCCTCAAGAGCTCTTGCGGTTGTTGATCTCAAGGCCGCGGACGGCGATCGCGCTAATCGGGTTCGGCGCCAAGGTCATGAGCCCGGTGCAGAAGCGCTTTCGCCGCGATGAGGACGAGCAGGCGATGCTGGCGTTCGTGGACGGTGTGCTCGGCGGCGGGGTTTACGAGCAGCTTCCGGACGCCCGCAAGCAGCAGGTGCGCGAGAACCTTGGTGCCCTCAAGGCGCAGCTGCTCGGCGCCGGATTCCCGCCCCTGGCCGACGACGAGGTGCGTGCCGTCCGCGCCCCGACGCTGCTTCTCACCGGCGAGCGCAGCCCGGCGCTGTTCCGGCGCCTGACCGACCGCTTAGAGGAACTGCTGCCGAACGCCGAGCGGGTCGAGGTACCCGGCGCCTCGCACCTCATGCACGAGCAGAACGCCCCGGCGCTCAACGCCGCGATCCTGGACCACCTCGGGCGACACCAGGCGAGGAGCGGGCCAGCCTAACCCGGTAGCGGTAGAAGGGGAAGCGCGATGAGCAATCCATACACGCACGGAATCTGGACTGTGACGCCTGGGCACGAGGAGCAGTTCGTGAGTGCTTGGAAGGAGCTCGCAGAATGGACCGGCCGCGAGGTCCCCGGCAGCGTCTGGGCCAAACTGCTTCGCGACGCCAGCGCGCCCAATCGCTTCGTCAGCTTCGGCCCGTGGGAAAGCCTGGACGCGATCGAAAACTGGCGGACGCTCGCCGGCTGGCAGGAGCGAGTCCAGCGCCTCCGCGGGCTGCTCGACGAATTCGAGCCGAGCACACTGGAACTCATCGCCGACATCGAATAGTCATCACGACACGTGAGCGCACGTGCGTCACAGCATTCGCGGGACCCTGCCGGGCTGCGGACGCTTGCCGGCGCGTACCGTCTCTCGCAGGCGGTAGCGGCCGCAGCCCGTATCGGCATCGGCGACGCGCTGGCGGACGGTCCGCGCGACAGCGCTTCCTTGTCACTCGACCTCGGGGCCCATCCGCCCACGTTGCACCGACTCATGCGCGCACTGGCCCGCGAGGGTGTCCTTGACGAGGACCAGGACGGTCGCTTCGCGCTCACCGCGCTCGGCGAGTGTCTGCGCAGCGATGATCCCGACGGCACCCGCGCGATGATCCTCGGCTGGAGCTGCCTCGAGCAGGGCTACCTCGCGTTCAGCCGGCTGCACGACACGGTGATGACTGGTCGCAGTGGCTTCGAGCTCACCTTCGGAGAGCCATTCCACAGCTACCTTGAGAGCCATCCCGACGTCAGCGCAAGCTACGGCGCCGCAACAGACTCGACGGTCGATCGTTCCAGGAGGCGATCGAGGCCTACGACTTTTCCTCGTTCGCACGGTCGTCGACGTCGGGGGCGGCAGCGGCGTGTTGCTGACCTGCCTGCTGCGCGCATACCCCGACATCCGCGGAGTCCTGTTCGAGCTGCCGGCCGTCATCGAACGGACGGTGATCCCCCAAGATGTCGCCGACCGGATCGAGTGCGTTGCTGGGGACGCGCTAACCGCCGTCCCGGCGAAGGCTGACGCGTACGTGTTCTCCACCGTGCTGCGCTGCTTCGACGATCGACAGTGCGTAGCGCTCCTGACAGCGTGCCGGCAATCGATGCACGACAACTCCCGGCTGCTCGCCCTGGAGATGGTCATCCCCCCGGACCCGCCGAGCCCCTACGAGGGCTCGCCGACCTTCAGGCACTCATTACCTATGGCGGCGGTGACCGAGACCAGGAAACCTGGATACAACTCGCGGCACAAGCCGACCTGCATCTCCAAAGCATCCGGCCTGCGGACGGTCCCTACTCCTGGCTCACCGCAACGCGCACCTGACACCATCGTCGCGAAGCGGACCGTCATCAGAAGGGCGGCGTCGCCTGCTACTACCGCGGGCCGCAGCAAGCACGTGCTCTTCCGCATCGCCAGCCAAACGCGCGCGCCTCCGTCGGAAGCTGTCGATCTGGGCGACGAGACGCGGTCCGGCCGGGTGCTGCTATCGCAACGCGGCAGAGCTCGGCCACGTGCCTGCTCCTGAGGACAAGCTCAACTCTGCCTTCGGTCTCTCCTCAGGTTTCTCGGCGCCGTGCGTAGGGAGGGTTGACGTGCCCTACCGCGACGGAGGATGCTGCTCGCAACAACCGATTCGAGAGCGAGGAATCCGATGACGACCACGAGGAACGCCGAGGCCGGTCGTGACACGCTGGTCGAGCGGCTGTTCGGGAGCGCTTTGGGGGCGCTGGATCTCTTCTGCATCTATGTGGGTGATCAGCTTGGTATGTACAGAGCGCTCGTGGACGAGGGCCCGTCGACTTCTACCGAGTTGGCGAGCCTCGTCGGTGTGAACGAGCGATACGCGCGCGAGTGGCTCCAGCAGCAGGCGATGGCCGGCATCCTCGAGACCCAGAATTCCACGGCCTCGGATGCCGAGCGTCGCTACGCGGTGCCGGCCGGTCACGACGAGGTTCTGCTGGACGTGGGAAGCCTCAACGGGATGGCGCCGATGGCTCAGATCGTTGTCGCGTGCGCCCTACCGATCCACGCCGTGCTCGACGCGTTCCGAACCGGGGAGGGAGTCCCGTACGCCGACTACGGCGCCGACCTGCACGAGGGCCAGGCGCGGTTCACGCAGCCGATGTTCGACAACCTACTCGCTACCGACTGGTTCCCGTCGGTGCCGGCCGTCCACGATCGCCTCAACAGCGATCCCCAAGCCCGGGTGGCCGACGTTGCTTGCGGGCTGGGCCGATCGAGTCTCGCGATCGCCCGCGCCTATCCCAAGGTCACAGTCGACGGGATCGACCTCGACGAGGCGTCGATCGAACGAGCCCAGCAGCTGCTTCCCGGAAGCGGGGTCGAGGATCGTGTCGCGTTCCAGTGCCGGGACGCCGCGGACCCCGGGCTGTCGGGCCGCTACGACCTGGTGGTGATCTTCGAGGCGCTGCATGACATGTCCTACCCGGTTGAAGTGCTCAGGACAGCGCGCGGCTTGCTCTCCGACGGCGGGCGCTTACTTGTCGCCGACGAGCGAACGGCGGAGCGCTTCACCCTCGACGCTGGAGACGTAGAGCGCCTCTATTACGGGTTGAGCGTCCTGCATTGCCTGCCCGTAGGAATGATCGGCGAGAACGCCGCCGGGACCGGAACCGTGATGCGCGAGGACACGGTGCGCGGGTACGCGCAGCAGGCTGGCTATGCGGATGTCCAGGTCGCGCCGGTCGAGAACGACTTCTGGCGCTTCTATCTGCTAACGCCGTAGCGGTGCAAAGAGCCGAGCCGAGTGCAGCGTGCTGTTCTGCTTTGCCGCCGCAGCGTGCATCCGATGGGCGACGACATTTGCCCTGCGTTGCGCGGAACTCGCGCACGATCCGGGCGTCGTGGCCGCCGAGCTACGCCGGCGCGGCCTGGAGACGCGCCTGCCGCGCAGTGGGGGTTCCTCGCTGGCTCGGGCTAGAGACCTCCCGGGAGGCGAAAGCGGGTCGCGTGCCGGCCGAGGAACCGCGCGGTTGCGGCGTCGCCGGCGGGATCGTTGTGGCTCGAGCCTCACTGCGTGAAGAAGAGCCTGGCGACATACGTGCCGGTCGCGCCCCCAGTGCTGATCAGCTCGCCGTGGAGTCCGACAAGTCCTTCGAACGCATCTGTGATCGTGAAACGAATGCTGGTCTGACGGGCTCCCGATGCTGCGACCGCCGTGAAGCTCCCGGTCCGACCCTCGATGGTGCACGGGCTGCACACGAACGTGCCGTGCGCTGTGCCGCCGCCATTCGCAAGAAAGACGCTCCTGGCCTCCCAGGCCCAGTTGCCTTGGATGTCACCGTCAAAGGTTCCCTGCTCATCGACCGCGAGCTTCAAGTTCGATCCGGCGGGCGTCACCGACTCGGTCTGGAACCCGGTGGTTGCGTAGGTGCCGCTGAGCTGCGCAGGCGCGCCTGCCAATGCCCCGGTGGGACCGACGAGCCAGGCGCTGCAGATCACGGCCGGTACAAGAATCCTGCGCATCTGAACTTCCTTTCCGATCGACTCCTGAGATGGCGCGTCGGCGGAGGGAGGTCCCTTACAGGCGCCGCCGCGAGTCTATGCACCGAGCGTCGCGCCGTGGACTTTCATCGTTGGGCGCTGTGCTTCTGGTCAGCTCGACGAGCAGCAGCGAAGCGCACGTTGCGCAAGCCAGTCCACGGCTGCGAGCGCGCCGGCGCGGAGTACCGCGGCCACCCGTAACGTAGGTGTCTGCCCGATCGACTGGGCAGACCTGCATCTCGCGCCACCTGCGGGGCCCCAGCGTGACCTTCGATCGGCCCGTCGCCGACGACAAGCGGCGGGGAGGTACCGCGTTTCGTCGAAAGCAGAGCGCACGGCGCCGAGACCCGCAAAGTTCGTAAGCGTGTCTGCGCCCCGGTTGCGGCCCAGACCAGCTTTGCGCGGATCTGAGGGCGCTGCGGTTCTCTCGGCGCGTTCGTCGCCGTCAAGCGCGCGATTGGCGACGAGCAGGCGGGCCGCCGTGATAAGTCAGAGCCCTGTCTTTCGCCCCACCAAGCTACCCCGCCCCCGCGGCGTTAGGCCCGCTAGATTCGGCGTCGTGCTGGCTCTATCAGGGCCGTGGGGTGAAGCTGATCGTCAACGATGCGTTGTAGCTGTGGATGTTTGCAATCCGGGCCCATACCCCGCCGGGGCCGGGGTTGAAGCCCTCGCAGCATGGCGTCGTAAAGTCGAGCTCAACGCGCCGGCTGACAGTGAAGGCACGCCCGGCACGCAGCGCCTCCACCTCCGCGGGCATCGCTGAATTCGTGATCCCTTCGTCGTAGTCGATCTGGCTGCCGATGACGTTGAGCGGGAGCACGAATCCGTTCACGCCGACCAGCGCGAGCGCGCCGATAATGTTGCTGCTCCCGCACGAGCTAGACGCTCCTGCCAAGCCACCGAGGGTGAACATGAACCGGTTCTTGGTGGCGCGGGGGCTCCAGCTCAAGTCGAGCCGCAAGGGTTTGCCGGTGAAGCTCCGGTAGCAGTTCGCGGCCTGGTCGGCTGTCGGTTCGGTGCTGCCGTTCGGGCACTTGATCTTCGCCGACGAGGCCCCAGCGATCTGCGACTGGACCGTCTCACCGGAGTTGCCGAAGCGACCTCGCGCAGCACCGTGCAGGATCTCAAGCCCGACGCTGGCGAAGCGGGCATAGCTGACATTCGGTACGCGAATATCCAGGTGCTCCACGCGTTGGCCCACGCCGACCTGCGCGTTGCATGGCCCTCTCTTGGACTGCCACTGGGGATCGTAGTAGACCCATTGATCATCGATTGATAGCTTGAGCCTGGCGCTGTAATGATGCGCGGCGTTGCCATGCGCGCGGGGGGGGCGCCCCGAACCAGCGGTAACCACGACGGTCCCAGCGCTATCGGGATGATGACCGTCGAGATAGCGATACTCACCCGGCGTGGCGAATCGTCGCCGGAAGGTCTGGCCGGGCTGAAGGTCACCCGGAGAGCTGACCTGTCCACTGAGGGAATGGGCTACCGACCCATCGTTCTGCCATGTCACGACCGTCCCGATCGGGACCACCACCACGCCGGGGGAAAAGCCCCGCTCGGTGATCGAAACGCTGGTCCTTGCGGTTGCGCCGACCGCGGGGGCGCTCCTCAGGCCCACGCCTGCCAGACCGGCGACGACAACGACCCAGATGGCCCAAGATCGACCGCGCAAACCGACGAGCGATGCAACGCGAGAGTTTCGTGCCGCCTGATCGAGTCCTTTCAGTTCCACGGCTACACGAGTCTTTCGCCGAACCTGTCCGCTGTCAACTAGCTCCGCCGACTACGCGACGCAAGCCGCACGTTACCGCCCCGCCGCGTTGAAACTCCCAGCGCTCTGACACCGTCCGACCGAGACCTGCTTTTCACGTCGCGCGGAGCTAGTGCCCCGCCTGCACACCTCCCCGTTTGCGCGGGATCCGCGACTCCGAGGGCCGGCCCCTGTCGTTGACCGGCGTCCTGTCAGGCCCCTGACTCCACGGCGAGCACGTCCCACTCCTCTGGCACTCCCTTGAGTACGTGCCGACCGTGTTCACGGAACCGGATTCCAGACCCCGCGACTAGCGGCGGGACGGATCCTGAAACAAGAATTTCGTCCGCGTCGGCGAGGCTGGCGATCCGCGCTCCGATGTGGACCGCCAAGCCAGCGACATCGCCGCCCCGCAGCTCGACCTCGCCCGTGTGTAGACCTGCTCGAACAGAGAGGTCGATCGTCTTGACGGCTTCGCGGATGCCGGCTGCGCAATGAATCGCCCGCGCGGGCCCGTCGAACGTCGCGAGGGTGCCGTCGCCGGTCGTCTTGACCAGCTTTCCGCCGAACCCCTCGACCTGCCCACGGACCAATTCGTCGTGCGTCTGCAGCAGCGCGGTCCAGGCACGGTCTCCGAGCTGCGCTGCCCGCTCGGTCGATCCGATCATATCCGTGAACAGCACCGTGGTCAGCACACGTGCGCCGCTCGCCTGGGCACGCACGCCGGTGAGAAACGCCTCGATCTGGTCAAACAGCACCTCCACATCGCCGGCGTACCAAACGTGATCGGCGCCAGGCAGCTCCACCAGCTTCGCCTGCGGGATTCGCTCGGCCAGCATCTTGCCGTGACCGCTGCGTACATGCGGGTTCCCGGTCGTGTGCAGAACGAGCGTTGGAGCGCGGATGCTCGGTAACGCAACCCTGACGTCGCTGGCTTGAAACAGGCTGTAGATCCTGAAGTGCGACCGCGGGCCCCCGCTGAGCCGCTCGCACTTTGCGAACCATCGGCGGAATCCCGCCTCACCCGCCCGGCTCGGCGCCAAGAGATCGGCGACCGGGCCGAGACCGGTCGACTCAAGATACAGGCGCAAGTACCGCTCGGCGGCATCAGTCGGCATGCCCCACGGCTGGTCGGGCGCGCGGCGAAACCGCGCGAAAGAGTTGATCAGCACCAACGCCGACACCCGATCGGGATAGGTAGCGGCGAACAAGATGGCCACCAATCCGACCTCCCCGGCTCCGATCAGCACAACCTGCTCGCTCCCGGCCTCGTCCATCACGACACGGAGATCGTCCATCCACGCCTGCAGGGCGGGCAGAGCCTCGAGGTCTACGGTGTCGGAACTACCCCACCCACGCAGATCGCAGCCCACCAGGCGACCCATCGATGCGAGACGCCGCAACCCACGAGCCGCGAGCGGGTCCTCCCACAGCAGATCGAGCGGCGACCACAGGTTGGTCGGGAACAGGATGTCCCGCGGTCCGCTGCCAGCCACCTGATACGCGACGTGCAGACCGCCGCTCCTGGCATACCGGGTCTCGGGAACCTCCACGCACCGCAGCATCCCACGCATCGGGATCCTCGCGCGGAGTCGCCTCGCCTAGCCGCGACACCATCGGCGAACACCTGCCATACGCACGCCCAGCAAGCCCCGCTTTCACGCAGCCACGTGCACCTCGCCGGTGAGCGCGAGTTCCCCGCATCGCGCGGAAAGCTGTCATCCCGGCGGCCGGAGACCCCCGTCGCGGCTGCTGGCTCGGTCAGGCGGCAGCGGGTTTGCCGGCGGGTCGGGCCCTCTCAAATGCAGCGCGTGTCCCGCCTTGATGGTGTCGAGCAGCTCGACACGTTGAATCGCCTTCCCTTTCGTTTTGACGGCGCGTTTGCGGCTCGTGGCGAGCGACGCGTCAGCTCACGTGCCGAAGTACTCGGACGACGTCCTGGGGATAGAAGGGCCACAGGAACAGGGCGCGCTCGTGGCCGGTGGGATCGATCACGTAGGCGGCCTCGCTATGGGTGATGTAGTTGATGCTGTGTCCGGCGATCCGCTTGGTCACCACCGAGACGCCGACCTTGTACTGCTTCCAGGCCGCGGCCAGGGCCGCCCGCGTCCCGACCGCCCAGTGCCACTCGGGAACCAGTGACCACCTGCGGACGTCCAGGAGCAGGTCGGCCCTTTTGTTGGCGTAGACGTCGACGCTGACGGCGAGGATCGCCGGGCGCTGGGCAGCTGGCATCTCGGCCACGGCGGCATTGAGCACGTGCGCCTCGAGCGGGCATAGATTGCGGCACAGGGGATCGACGAAGGTCACGATCACTGGCCGGCCGCGGAAGGCCTGAACCGACACGGGCCGCCCGTGCTGATCGCGCAACGCGAAGGCGGGGGCCGGGCGGGCACCGGCCGGCCAGCTCAACGGTGGGGGCGTTACCAGGACCCCGGTGGCGGTGGCGGAGGGGGCGGGGGAATGTCGGCTGGCGGCCAGCACCGCGATCGGAATCGCGAAGGCGACCCCGCACAAGGCCGCAAAGCCAGGAATCGCCCATCGCCTTCGGCCCGACGAGGCCGGCGCCGACGACACGGCCGGCGCCGACGACACGGCCGACGCCGACGACAAGGCCGGCGCCGAGGACGATCCCTGCCGGCTCCGATGCCACCCAAAGGCCAGCGTCACCCCGCCCACCAGGATCACGAGCGCGGCGGCCAGGACGCCGATCAGCGTGGCCGAAAGCCCGCCGGAGGCGTTCGGGACCGACACGCTCCCCGGGGCAGACGGGGAAGCCGGAGCAGACGCCGAGCCCGCCGCGGGGGCTGGGCCGAGCTTTACCCCGGCGGCGCCGGCCAGACTCCGCACGGCGGACTGCGCGGCCGCGGCCAAGTCACTGCTGCCCGCGCCTGCCGGGATCTTGGCCAGCGCCCGATAGACAGCCGGGGTGGCATGACCGGGCCAGTTGACGCCATAGCCGTTGGGCATGACCACGAGCAGGCGCTGGCGGAAGATCGAGGACAGCTCGAGGCCGAGAAAGCGCGCGTAGAGAGCGGGCTTGCGCCACAGCTCTGTGATCGACCCGAGGTCGTACTCGGTGCTGATGATCGCGACCCGAATCCCGAATCCAGCTCGATTGGCGGCCCTCACCACGCTCAGCAGCTGACGCTGAGCAGTGCTCGGCGCCGGAGCCTGACCGGGGGTGGCGGCCGGGATCTGGGAGGCGAAGAAGACCTGATTGGACTGCAGGTAGTCACTGGCCGGGTCACCGTCCGCACGCGCGGGGGCCGCGAACGTCATGCTCGCCAGCGCGACCGTAAGCGCCATCGCAAGGGCGAGCCCGAAGGCCCGGCGGGTCATCCGCCCGCTCAGCAGCAGCGCGGTCGTCGCCTGCCCTCTCATTCCGACACAGTGTCCCGCAGATCAGCCGCCTCGTCCAACCTCCACCGCGTAGGAAACATGCGCGGCGGAGGGCCTGGCCGGAGCTGGCGCGCGGGGTTCTGCCCGTGCTGGTCGTGGTCCATGCGCGGCATCGTTCCTACGCTACTGACCAACAGCTGGAAGCATGGGCGGTGATGAGCAGCGTCGAGATCGAGACCACGCGGGGAGCCGCTCGGGTTTGGCTGCACCGGGTCCGCGGGGCCCGCGGCGCGCTGCTGCTCGGCCACGGCGCCGGGGGAGGTGTCGACGCCGGCGATCTTCAGGCGGCCAGCTACGCGGCTCAGGGACAGCGGTTCTCAGTTGCGCTGGTAGAGCAGCCCTACCGGGTGGCGGGCCGGCGCTCACCGGCCCCGGCCGCACATCTCGATCTGGCGTGGCTGGAGGTGGTGGCGCGGCTTCGGGCCCGTGAGCTGCGCCGGCTGCCGCTGATCTTCGGCGGCCGCTCGATGGGAGCACGGGTCGCCTGTCGTACTGCACCTGCCGGGGGTGCGGCCGGAGTCCTGTGCCTGGCTTTCCCGCTCTTGCCGCCGCGCCGAGCCACCGTCACCAAGCCGCCGGCCAGCCGACTGGCCGAGCTGGAGGCGACTGGCGTCACGACCCTCGTCGTCCAGGGATCGCGCGACGCTTTCGGAATGCCACCGTCCGGTGCCGGCCGCCGGGTGGTCACGGTGGCCGGCGATCACAGCCTCCGCAGCGACGTGGCCGCCGTGGCGACGGCGGTAGACAAATGGCTCGCCGTGCTCCCCATCGATCCCTGACAGCCCACGGGAAGCAGAAAGAGTCGGGGGGTGCCGGCGGACGGGCAGTCACCCGCTCGGGGAACGGTGCCAGAACCCCCCGCTTACAACCTCGTCCCCGCTACAGCGAGGCTGAAATGGCCTGCGCAAAACTCCACGCTTCAGCCACCCGATCCTCTCCAAAGCGACGCCCGCCCCCCGTGTGCGGTGACGCCAGCGAAACGGCTCGTCGTTGCCCGCCGCTAGCGTTTGATCGCATGGCCGAGCCAGAGTTCAGGCCCCCCATTGCTCCGCCCTGGGCGGGGTCACCGATCGACGAGCCTGTGCGTGGCGGCCATCCCGACCCCGAGCTGCTGGCGCTTCCGGGGATCGAGCAGCTCCGTCGCTCCGTCGCTGGCGGCGTCCCCGAGGCGCCGCTCTCGCGTCTGACCGGGATGCGCTTGGTCAGCGTGGGCGACGGCATCGCGACCTTCCGCATGCCCCTGACCCCCTGGCTGGACGGCGGCCTGGGCACGGTGCCGCCCGGCGTCCTCACGATCCCGGCCGACGCGGCCATGGCCTGCGCGGTCATGTCCCAGCTGCCCCCGTTCAAGCCGTTTACGACCTCGGAGCTGGCCTTGCGGGTGTTGCGCCCGCCGCCGCCCAGGGGCGCGATCCTGGCCGCGAGCCGGGTGCTCGAGCCGGGGCCGCCGGTGGCCCTGTCCGAAGTGGCCCTTCGCGACGAAACCGGCGTGCTGATCGCCCATGGCAGCTCGCTGTGTGTGACCTTGCCGGCCGTTTCGCCCCACGCCCCGGCCGCCCCGCTCCAGTATCCCGGAGGATCTGCCAGCCCGGATCCCTGGCAACGTCCCCTAACGGGCGAGGCGGGCACACGGCCCGCCCTACACACGTTCACCGGCCTGGCCGTCGACTCAGCTCAAGGCGGCACAGCGACGCTGACCCTTCCCGCGAGCGCATGGTTTTGCGCCCCGCCGGCGGGACGTGTTCAGGGCGGCATCGTGGCCCTGCTGGCCGACGCCGCGATCTCCTCGGCGGTGGCCTCCAAGATCCCGGCCGGAACCGAGTTCACGCCCGTGGAACTCAAGCTCAACCTGCTACGACCCCTGCTCAGTGACGGGCGCCGCGCGCGCGCCGATGCCCGCGTCGTCCATGCCGGGCGACGGATCGCCGTGTCGACCGCTGAAGTCAGGGACGCGGACGGGCGCAGGATCGCGATCGCCAGCGGCTCAGGTCTCCTGGGAACCCCCACGTGAGCGAGACGGCGCGCGCGCTGCTCGTCGCGGTGCTGACGGTAGTCGTGATCACCGCAGCCGCGCTGGCTGGGTGCGGGGCGAGCACGCGCCGCTTCGGACGCGTGCAGCGAACCGCGTCGGCGGTGAGCGTCCTGACCGGTGGGCCGCCCACCCACGTGGCGGTGATCGTGATGGAGAACGAGGAGTTCTCAACCATCGTCGGCTCCTCCGCCACGCCGTACATCAACCGCCTGGCCTCCCGGTACGCGCTGGCACGCTCGATGTTCGCGATCAGCCATCCTTCTCTGCCCAACTATCTGGCGCTGACCGGCGGTTCGACGTTCGGCATCACGAGCGACTGCACAGATTGCTCGCTCGGGACTCCCTCGCTCGGGGGTCAGATGCTCGCGGCGCACGTATCCTGGAAGGCGTACATGGAGGACCTGCCGCGACCGTGTTCCCCAGGGAGCACTGCCGGCCAATACGCCAAGAAGCACGATCCGTTCGTCTATTACCGCCCGATCGCCAGCCACCCGGCGAGCTGTGCCCACGTCGTGCCGCTGACCCAGTTGGGTACCGACGAGCGCGCTCACACCCTGCCGCGCTTTGTCTGGATCACCCCCAACCTCTGCCATGACATGCATGACTGCAGCCCGGCCACCGGCGATCGCTTCCTGTCACAGCTGGTGCCGGCGCTGCTCGCCACGCTCGGCCCGCGTGGCGTTCTCTTCCTGACCTGGGATGAGGGGACCAGCAACCAGGGCTGCTGCCGGCTTGCCTCCGGTGGTCACGTGGCCACGATCGTGGCCGGCCCGGGCGCGCGGTCAGGCGTGCAGCTGCGGACGCCCACCGACCACTATTCGACGCTGCAGGCAATCGAGGATCTGCTTGGCCTGACCCGGCTGCGCGGCGCGGCGTGTCCGTGTACGCCTTCCTTGCAGGCATTGCTGCGGGGCCCAATCCGCTCGGGCTGATTGTCGCGCGCTGATCGACAAGCAAGGCGTGCTCCGCGCTGGCGCGGATCTACCGGCTCATCCCCTCACCAGGGTCCTCCCCCGCTGAGGGCGTCCTCCTCCATCGACGCGAGGTCGAGCACGGGACCGAAGCTGATCCTCATCAGCGCGCCGCCGCCGGGAGCGTTGTTGGCCTCCACGAATCCGTCGTGAGCCTCCGCGGCTTGCCGGACGATGGCCAGGCCCAGACCCGAGCCTGGCTTGGAGCGGGCATCACGAGCCCGATGGAAGCGGTCAAAGACAAACGGCAGGTCACCCTCGTGAAATCCGGGACCGTGGTCGCGCACGCTGAGAACACCGTCGTGCAGCCCGACCTCGATCTGGCCGACCGAGGGGCTCCATTTGGCGGCGTTATCGAGCAGGTTGGTCACCGCGCGAGCGATCCGGTCTCCCTCACCGCGAACGAGCGTTGGCTCGAGCGTGGCAAGCACGGTCAGCTGGGGTGCCCGCCGGCGAGTCCGGTCCACGGCCCCCAAAACGATCTGGTCGAGCCGAACGTCCCCCATCTCCGTGCTCGGCTTGCGACCCCGGGCGAGCTCGACCACATCGCTGACCAGCGCGGTGAGTTCGTCGAGCTCCTCGATAACGTCGGCCCGTAGCGCCTCGCGATCCTCGGGTGAGAGAAGCTCCTCGTCGCGCATTAGCTGCAGATTGGCCCGGATGGTGGCGATTGGGGTGCGCAGCTCGTGGGAGGCGTCGGCGACCAGGTTGCGCTGAGCCTGGACAGAGCCCTCGAGGGCGTCAAGCGTGCGGTTGAAGGTCGAGGCAAGCCGGGCCAGCTCGTCGCCTCCGTGCACGTCGAGCCGCTGATGGTCCAGACGCTCCGGCGTGAGGGCGATTGTCTCGGTCTGGCGCGTGAAGCGCGCGATTGGGAGCAGCGCCGTCCGCGCCACCAGGAGGCCAAGCAGCCCGGCGAGCAGGATCCCGCCTGCGGCGACCAGAAGCAGCAGCAGGATCTGGTTGTCGAGTGCATGATTGACGTCGGTGAGCGGGAGGGCCACCATCAGCGCGCCGCGCGAGCCCAGTCCGTAGACGAGCGTGCGAAGCTGCGTCGAGCCGACCGCTGCGTCACTCAGATAGTGGCCGTGGCCGCCGGCGGCCAGCGCGCGTACCCGGGCGTCGACGGGGATCACCGTCTTCTCGCTTACCGGGAGGCAGATCTGCTTGCCGTTGGGGCTGACGAGCTGGACGTAGCCAGTGGCCCCGCCGAAACCAGCGCCCCGGCTCTCGTCAATGCCCAGGCCACTATCACAGTCGCCCGTGCTGACGCCCAAGAGCAGACCGGCCGACCTGATCACCCGACTGTGCTGGACCGGTTTGGGAGCCGGCCGCGCAGCAGCCGCCCGCCCGGCAGCCGCCTTGGCGGCGCGGTCCTGGGCCAGGTCGGGATCGCCCTTGGGTGCGTCAGTCGTGCGCGTCTGCGCGGTGGGCGGATTCCCGTTGGGCACAGGGCTGCCGGGGCGGCCGCGCGGCCCCGGGGGAGCCGGAGTGGGCATCACCCCAGCGCGGATCAACAGCGGCGAGGCCAGCGTCTGCAGCGACTGATCCACCTGGCCGCGCAGCTGGGACCGCGTACCGGCGTAGGCGGTCACGGCGACGGCGATCACTGCCAGGGCCACCGCGACCCCGGCGGCGAGCCCCATGCGGACCCGGAGGCTCACTCTGACGGCTCCCGCAGCGCGTAACCCACGCCACGCACGGTGTGGATCAGGGGCTGAGCCCCGGCGTCCTCGAGCTTGCGGCGCAGGTAGCCGACGTAGACGCGCAGCGCGTTGGAGGTGGGGCCGAAGTCATATCCCCAGACGCGATCATAGATCAGCGAATGAGGGAGAACTCGGCGCGGATTGAGCATCAGCAACTCGAGCAGCTGGTATTCGGTCCGGGTCAGCTCGACGAAGCTGCCGGTGACGGTGACACCGTGGCGCGCCGGGTCAAGCCGGAGGTCGCCGAAGGAGAGGCCGCCATCGACGTCGCCCTCGCCACCCGCCCGGCGCAGCAGCGCCCGCAGCCGCGCCTTGAGCTCATCGATGTCAAAGGGCTTGACGAGGTAATCATCGGCGCCGGCGTCGAGTCCGTCGATGCGGTCAGAGACGGCGTCGCGCGCGGTCAGCATCAGAACCGGCACGCGGTTGCCCTCTCGTCGGATCAGCCGGCAGACTTCAAGCCCATCGATCTCGGGCAGGCCGATGTCGAGCACCATGGCGTCGGGGAGCTCGCTGCGCAGAGCCGAGAGCGCCTCCGAGCCGGTCTCGGCCAGACGGACCTCGTAGCCCGACAGCGTCAGGGCGCGGCGCAGCACGTCCCGCAAGCCGCGGTCATCGTCAACGACGAGAAGCCTCATGACCAGATTGTGCCGTCTGCAGCAGACCGGGGCCGATGTTCCTACGTTGGGCTTAGGGGCCCGCGCGGAATCTTCTAAGCCGGTGGGCCGTTGCCGGCTGCGCCGCGCTCGCGCAACACCGAGCCGAGGATGCCGTTGATGAAACCCGGGGCCTCGGCACCGCAGAACTGCTTGGCCGTCTCGACAGCCTCATCGATCGCCCCCTCGGGCGGTATCGCGTGTTCGCCGGGAAGCTCCTGAGCGTGCAGCATCTCGGCCAGCCCAACGCGCAATATCGAACGCTCGAGCGGGGCAATGCGCTCGAGTGACCAGCCGGTCGCATAGCTCGAGATGAGCTCGTCGAGTTCGGCGTGGTGCGCGGTGACGACCGTGGCCAGGGCCCGCGTGAAGGAGTGAACGTCGCGCGGGAAGGTTTCCTCGAGCGGACGGCCGAGCAGGTCGCTCTGGTACAGCGCCCAGACGGCGGCGCGGCGCTGATCGGTCCTACGCACCGCTACCGGGGCTCGAAACGGGAGGCGGGAGGCTGACGGCGGCGCTGGCGAACCCGTCAGGCACGCGAAACGTACTCGCCGGAGCGGGTGTCGACCCGAACTGCGTCACCGACGTTGACAAACAGCGGCACCTGGATCCGAGCGCCGGTCTCGAGCGTGGCCGGCTTGGTACCGCCCCCCGAAGCGGTGTCGCCGCGCAGACCGGGCTCGGTCTCGGTCACCTTGAGGTCGATCGCCGAGGGCAGTTGAACGCCGGCGGGCTCGTCGTCGATGTAGAGCAGCTCCACCTCGTCGGAGTCCTTCATGAAGCGCAGCTCGTCCGCCAGGGTGGCCTCGGGGATGGTCAGCTGCTCGTAGCTCTGGCTGTCCATGAAGTGTGCGTCGGTCCCGTCGCGATAGAGGTACTGCATGCGCCGGACCTCGGTGCGCACGGCACGGAACTTCTCGCCGGCGCGAAACGTGCGGTCGATCACGGCTCCGTCGCTGGACCGGCGCAGCTTGGTGCGCACGAAGGCGCCGCCCTTACCGGGCTTGACGTGCTGGAACTCGACGATCTTGAAAATCGTCCCGTCGACGTCGATGTGGTTTCCGTTGCGGAACTGATTGGTGCTCAACATGACCGGTGGGCGAGTCTAGTAGCCCATCGCCGGGGGACCCGCTCAGCCGACCACGCGGAGTGCCTTGTCCAGCGTGCTGAGGATCTCGCAACCCTCGTCGGTGACCACCACAAGATCCTCGATCCGCACGCCCAGCCTCCCGGGGAGGTACACACCGGGCTCGACGGTGACCACGTTGCCGCTCCGTAGCTCATCCTCGGACCGCGTCGAAAGGCGTGGCGCCTCGTGGACCTCGGCGCCCACGCCGTGACCAAGGCCATGGCCGAAGTGCTCACCTTGGCCGGCGGCCTCGATCACCGCACGGGCAGCGGCATCAACGGCGCGGGCATTCGCCCCCGCCCGGACGGCTTCGAGGCCGGTCAGCTGGGCGTTGCGGACCAGCTCATAGACCTCGCGTGCCTGTGCTGCAGGCTCGCCTGCGGCAAACGTGCGGGTGCAGTCCGAGCAGTAGCCGTCGAGTTCGGCACCCCAGTCGATGACCACCAGCTCACCGGACTCCATGACCTCGTCACGGGGAGTCGCGTGCGGCAGCGCGCCGTGCCGGCCCGAGGCGACGATCGCGTCAAAGGACAGGTGCTGGGCTCCCTGCTCGCGCATGGCAGACTCGAGCGCGAGCGCGAACTCGCGCTCGGTGCGCCCGGCCAGGCCGCCCTCGAGCACGCGGGTCAACGCTGCGTCGGCAACCGCGGCGGCCGCACGGATGCGCTCGATCTCCTCGGGCTCCTTGATCGCCCGCAGACGCTCGACCAGTCCGGCGGCGCCGACCAGCTCCACCCGCCCCGGCAGCAGCTCGCGCAGCCGGGTGTGCTGGCGAACCGTCAGATTGGCATCGTCAAAGCCAATCCGCAGATCCCCGCTGGGAAGCTCGGCGGTGAGGGCGTCGAACAGCTCGAGTTGACTGCGCCGGCGCTCAAAGCTCGGGTCGACCTCAACCGCGGCCTGTTCGAGGTAGCGAAAGTCGGTCACGAACAGCCGGGTGTCCGCGCCGACCAAGGCCAGGCCGCTGCTGCCCGTGTAGCCGGTCAGGTAGCGGCCATCGCTGTCCGTGCAACCGGTCAGGTAGCGGACATTGACGAGGTTGGTGACCAGGAGCAGGTCCACCTCCGCCTCTCCGAGCAGGGAAGCCAGCCGTGCCGCGCGGTCGCTCATGCGGCTGAGCTGAATTCCTTGTGCATCCGCTCCAGGGCCACCCGGTAGCCAGCCGGACCCTGGCCGGCCACACGATCGATACAGAGCTCGCGGATGACCGAGTGCCGGCGCCACTCCTCGCGGGAATCGACGTCCGAAAGGTGGAGCTCGATCGCGGGCAGACCCGTCAGCTCGAGCGCGTCACGAATCGCGTAGGAGTAATGGGTCCACGCCCCGGGGTTGAGGATGAGCCCGTCGGCGAGGCCCTCGAGCCGGTGCAGGTGCTCGATGAAGTCGCCCTCGTGGTTGGTCTGAAAAAAGCGGACCTGCAGCCCGAGCTCAGCCGCGGTGTCAGAGATGTGAAGCTCGAGCTCGGTGAAGTTCATCTTGCCGTACTGCAACGGATCGCGGCGCCCGAGCTGGTCCAGGTTGGCGCCGTGCATCACCTCGACGCGGTTGCGCGTGTCTACCGCCACGCGCCTAGTCTCCCAGTTCTCGGACGGCGGCGATCAGGTCGCGTGGGGCAACCGTGCTGCCGGGCCGAGGCGAGCCGGGCGCGGGCAACAGCACGAACGGAACCGGACCCTCCCCGACCCGCTTCTTGTCCCGGGCGGTGGCCATGACGACCGCGTCGGGGTCGACTCCGTGAAGTTTCACGGGCAGATGCTGGGAGCGCAGCAGCTCGACCACCTCGTCGCGCAGATCTCCCTGTCCCGAGAGGCGCAGCGCGGCCAACAGCCCGAGCCCGACCGCCTCGCCATGGCGGTAGGCCGCGTAGCCGGTGACGGTTTCGATGGCGTGGCCGACCGTGTGGCCGAGGTTGAGTACCTGGCGCACGCCGTCGTCGCGCTCGTCGCGGGCGACGATTCGCAGCTTGGCGAGCACACAGGCGGTGATGACTCGTTCCTCGTTGGGCTCGGCCCCGCCCCGGACCCAATCCCAGAGAATCCCGCCGGTGATCAGGGCCGTCTTTACAACCTCGGCATAGCCGGCCGAAAGCTCGGCAGCGGGCAGGGTGTCGAGCATCCGGACGTCGGCGATCACCGCCTGGGGCTGGTGATAGGCGCCCACGTAGTTCTTGGCCTCCTCGAGGTCCACTCCGGTCTTGCCGCCGTAGGCGGAGTCGACCTGCGCCACCAGGGTGGTAGGGATCTGGACGTAGCGGACGCCACGCTGATAAGTCGCGGCGCAAAAGCCCGCCAGGTCGCCGACGACGCCGCCCCCCAACGCGGTGACCACGTCAGCACGCGTCATTCCCGCCCGCGCCAGCTCCGACCAGACAATCTCGGCATGGGCGATCGTCTTTGACTGCTCGCCGGGCATGATCGCCACCTGGCCGTCCAAGGGCGCCAGGACGTCAGCGTAGAGACGGGCGACCGCGCCGTCGGTGACCAGGAAGCGACGCCCCGGCACCGTGGCGGGCCAGAAGCGCGCTTCGGTGATCAGCCCCGAGCCGATGAAGGCCGGGTAGTCACCCGATACGCTCGCCGCCCACAGCATGCGCCCTCCGGGAGGGAGTCCGGCGGCCGCCTCCAGCGCGGAGGCCACGTGGAGGGAGCGCTCGGCGGGGACCACGAGATCGGCCAGCTGCGAGTAGACGGGTTCGCGCTCGGCGTGCAGGGCATCAAAGCGCGAGCGGTCAGCCGCCAGAGGGCGGCCGCTGCCATGGCAGCGCCGCCAGGCCGTCTCAGGATCGACGTCGATCCAGACGACGAGATGGCGCCCCAGTGCCTCCCGGACCCGAGATGATTCGATCGCCCCACCCCCGAGGGCGACCACGCGAGGAACCGGGTCGCCTCGTCCAGGGTCGAGCAGCTCGAGCGTGATCCGCTCCTCGGCCTCCCGAAACGCGGCCTCGCCATCGTCGGCGAAAATGCGGGCAATCGGCTTGCCGAGCCGCTCCTCGATCAAGCGGTCGACGTCGACCGCCACTGAGCCGAGTGCTTCGGCGGCGCTCCGGGCGGCCGTCGTCTTCCCGGCTCCCATGAAGCCGATGATGACCACGACGCGCTGACCGACCGCGTCGGCAACGGCGAGCTTTAGCTCGGTGGCCATCCGATCCGCTCCCGATAGGCCGCCAGGGCGGCGCGGACGTCATCGATGTGATCGCCGCCGAACTTGCCACGGTAGGCATCGGCGAGGACGAAGGCGACCATCGCCTCGCCCACAACCCCCGCCGCCGGGACGGTGCACGAGTCGGTGCGCTCGCGCAGCGCCTCGGCCGGCTCATGGGTGGCGATGTCGACCGAGCGCAGGGGTTTGGTGAGGGTCGGCAGCGGCTTCATCGCCCCGCGCACGACCAGCGGCTCGCCGGTGGTCATGCCCCCCTCGACGCCGCCGGCGCGGTTGGTTTCACGCCAGTAGCCACCGCGGGCCTGGTCGAAGAAGATCTCGTCGTGAGCCTGGGAACCGGGCACACCGGCCACCTCGAGGCCGTCCCCGATCGAGACCGCCTTGACGGCCTGGATCGAGAGAATCGCCTGCCCGAGCGTGCCATCGAGGCGCTCTCGCCAGGAGACATGGGAGCCCAGACCCGGCACGAGCCCGAAGGCGCGCACCTCGAAGACGCCCCCCAGGGACTCGTTAGCCTTGCGCAGGCGGTTGATCTCCGCCACCATCGCTGCGCTGACCTCGGGGTCCAGGCAGCGAACCGGGGACTCATCGACATCGGCGAAGTCGGCCGGCTCGAGGTGGTCGCGGCGGGGGGCGCGAACGCCCGTGATCTGGATGACGTGCGAGAAGACGCTCACCCCCAGGGCACCCAGGAATGCCTTGGCGAGCGCGCCGCCGGCCACGCGGGCCGCGGTTTCGCGCGCGCTGGCCCGCTCGAGCACGTCGCGAACGTCGCTGAGGCCGTACTTCTGAGTGCCGACCAGATCCGCGTGTCCGGGTCGGGGGAGGTGCACCTCGGCCAGCTCGGCCGTGACCGGCCAGGGATTCATCCGCTCCTCCCAGTTGGCGTAGTCGCGGTTGACCACCTGGAGCGCGATCGGGCTGCCCAGCGTCCGGCCGTGCCGGACACCGGCCGTGACCTCCACACGGTCGCGCTCGATCTTCATCCGCCCGCCGCGGCCGTGGCCGAGCTGGCGGCGAGCGAGATCGCGGTCCAACGCCTCGCGATCGAGCTCGAGCCCAGCGGGCAGACCTTGGACGATGCAGGTGAGGCGGGGTCCGTGCGACTCCCCAGCGGTGGTCAGTTCCAAGCCCATGCGAGGGTTCAGCTTAGGCGGGAGGATCGGCCGCCGGCGCGTCCTCAGCCGCCGCTGAGGCGCCAGCCTCGGCGGAATGCTCCTGAGCATCGATCGCCGGGATCCGCCGCCCGGTGCCCTGACACCACGGGCAGGTGACCTCGTGGGGCTCGCCGCCCAGACCGGAGATAAGCCGTCCCGTGCCCCGGCACGGCCTGCATGCCGCGACCTCGCCCGCTGCGTCTTCGCTACTCATCGCAGCCGCACCTTAGGGCACGGGCGAGAGCGTGTGTGCCCTCACCCGCCCTCCGGGTGCGCGGCGGGTTTGTGGGCGGCTGCGCGCATCGCCGCCACAGGCGCCTTACGGTCGGTGAACAGCTCAAAGCTCAGCGCGCCCTGGCCCACCAAGAGATCGAGCCCGTCCACGCTCGGACGGCCCGCGGCCCGGGCGGCGCGGGTCAGCTCGGTGCCGCCGGGACTGTAGACGAGGTCCACGATGCAGCCGTAGTCAGCGAGATCATTGGGGGCCAGCGGCAGCCCCGCCATTGACTGCGATCGGTCGAGGCCGATCGCCGTGCAGTTGACGAGTAGATCGGCGGCGACCACCGTCTCGGTCGAAGTGCCCCCGAGTTCAGAACACAGCCGCTGAGCACGCTCAGGAGTGCGGTTCCACACCGCCACCGAGGCCGCCCCGGCATCGAGCAGTGCCCAGACCACGGCCCGGGCGCTCCCTCCGGCACCCAGTACCAGCGCCGAGGCTCCGACCACCGGCTGGGGCAGGGCGGCGATCAGCGCCGGGGCGTCGGTGTTGTCAGCCACCACTTCGTTGTCGCCGGCGAAAATCAGCGTGTTGGCCGCTCCGATCGCGGCGGCGCGCTGGCTGGGTCGAGTGGCCAGAGCGAGCGCGGCCTGCTTGTGGGGAATGGTGACGTTGGCGCCGCGAAACCCCGCCCCGGGGAGGCCGGCCAGCACCTCGGCGAACAGTTCCGGCGGAACTGGCAGGAGCTGATAACGCCAGTCCGGAAGGCCCGCCGTGGCCAGGGCGGCGTTCTGGATGGACGGAGAGAGACTATGAGCCACCGGCCAGCCTAGGACGCCCAGCCGCGTGCGCGCAGCCGGGCGCTCGCCGTCTGGGCTCGAGCTGTGCGCGGCCATCAGCGCCCGCAGGCGCGACGCGCGTCCTGGGCGGCCAGATTCAGGAACCGGGAGTAGGTGGCCGCAAACGCGGTCCCGCGCCCACAACGGCGCGCAAAGAAGAACAAGTAGTTGGTCTGGGCGGGGTGGGCCGCTGCGTTGATCGCCGCCAGCCCCGGGCTGTCGATCGGCGTTGGGGGCAGCCCGAGATGGGTGTGGGTGTTCCAGGGCGAGCTCGAGTGCAGCTCCGAGACCGTGATCGGACGGGTGTAATTGCCGGTCGCATATCGGGTCGTGGAGTCGAACTGGAGCTCCATCCCGGCGGCAAGCCGGTTGTAGACCACCGAGGCGACCAATGGGCGGTCACGGGCCGAGGCAGCCTCAGCTTCGATCAACGAGGCAACCGTGAGCACGTCATAGGCCGTCAGGTGCTTGCGCCGGGCGTAGCTGAGGTCGACCTTGGCGAAGTTCTGCTTGAACGACTTGAGCTGATCGGTGACCAGCGCCGAGACCTTGACTGGATCGATCAACTGGTACGTGTCAGGAAAGAGGAAGCCCTCGAGCGTGGGCGGCGCGTGGCGCAGCCCGTACTGGCGCGGGTCGATCAGCGGCGAGCGGCGGGTGGCGACCAGGTAGCCATTGCCCAGATGCTGGGACTTCAGACGCGCGCTGATGTACTGCCGCGTCCGGCCTTCGGTGATGGTCAGCGCCGTCACCTTGGCGGCCGGGGGCACCTTGGTCAACGCGGTCAGAACGTCCCCGTAGCTCATCCCGAGCTGGAGGTGGTAGACGCCGGCGCGCAGACCGCTGCGCTCACCGGCCAGAGTGGCTCGGATCTCGAAGAACAGGCTCGACGAGATGACCCCGTCGCGGGCGAGCGTGTCGCCGATCTGACTCGAGGTGGCCTTGGCCGGAACGACGACTGTCACGTGACCGTGCGCAGTCCCCTGGAACGGCTGAAAAAGTTGGATCAGAAACCAGATCAGGGCCGCGGCCACCGCGAGCGCGATCAGCGGGACGACGCGGCCCAGCCACGAGTGGCTCTTGTGCCCGCGCTCGGCTCGAGCCCGGCGAGGGCGCCGTCCCAGCCCGCTCTCGGCTCCGCGGGCGGCCAGCGTTTCGCGGTGACTGACGCGGCGTGTGCCCACCGGCGACTCGAACTCGTGCTCGCCGGTCTCAAAGTCATACCCGCCGCTCTCCCCCGTCGCGACCTCACGGCCTGCGGTCGCAGGCTCAGGATGCGCGGATACGGCTTCGAGATCGCCGGTCGTTTGTCCCACGCCCAGCCCGTCGAAGTCGGGTTCGTGTTGGACGGGATGGGCCGACGACGGCGTTGACAGGGACGGCTCAGCGGCTGGCGGTGGCGTGGGCACGAACGGCTCAGCGGCTGGCGGTGGCGTGGGCACGAACGGCTCAGAAGCTGGCGGTGGCGTGGGCACGAACGGCTCAGCGTCAGCCCGTGATGGGCCGGCAGCCGGCTGTCTGCCCGCGGCCGGCGGGGGGTCGGCCGGCGGGGGCGGGTGGGCGACGGGCGGCGGACTGGCAGCCGGAGGTGGGTTGGCGGCGGGTAATTTCTGCGCAGCGGGTGGCGGGACGATCGGGGCGGGCGGTGGCTCTGGAGGCCGTCCCTCTCGCTTGGCGCGCCGGCGCTCGCGCTCGAGCCGGGCCGCCTCACGGTCTTGCGCGGTGCGCTGGCCTCGCTCAGACATGAGTGTCGGCCGTGCGACGCCTGTGAAGCCAACTCTCGAGCAGATGCGCCGCGGCGCGCGAGTCCTCGCTGGCGCGCCCCTCCGTGCGCTCAGCCAGACGGGTGGTGAAACGCTCGTCGTAGAGCTCGACCGGGACCGGCAGCGTCTGCTCCAATCGGGCGGCGAAAGCCCGCGTCTCCTCGGTCTGAGCCGAGTCGCCACCAGACAGCGAAAGGGGCAGGCCGATGAGCACCCGTTCCGCCCCCAGTTCAGCGACCAGGGCCCGGATCCGCCCGATGCCGCGGCGCGTAGCGGGTGCCAGGACGGCCTCAAGCGGCGTGGCCAAGACCCCGGTCGGGTCGCTGACCGCGCATCCACAGCGTGCACTGCCGTAATCGAGCGCGAGCACTCGCGTCAAAGAATCTCACTCACCTCGGTCGACGGCCGCTTCGATCGCCGCACGCGCAGCGTCGATCGCAGCCGGTAGCTGTCCGGGGTCACGGCCGCCTGCGCGAGCGAATGTATCGCGACCGCCGCCCCCACCGCCGACCTCCCGGGCGGCGATCTTGATGATCTCGCCCGCGCGGACCCCCCGCGAAACCACCGACGGCGCCACGCTGGCCACCAGTTCCACCCGGTTCTCGGCCGCCGCACCGAGCACGATGGCGGCGTCGCCGAGACGGCTCTTGAGGCGATCGACCAGCTGGACCAGCGCATCGCCGTTCCCGGCCGGGACGGCCGCGGTCAGCACGCTGATCCCATCGGCTTGACGGGCGCTCGCGACGAGCTGATCGAAGTCGACCGCCGCCTGCGCGCTGGGTGGGGCTTGGCGGGCAGCCCGCTCCAGCTCGCGCACCTGTCTGCGGAGCTCGGTGACGGAATCCACCACCCGCTCGGGGGGGACGCGCAGGACATCGGCGGCGCGGGTCAACTCGCGATCGTGGGCCCGAAACATGGCCACCGCCTCGGGACCCGTGATCGCCTCGATCCGGCGCACATTGGCCGCGCTGGAGGTCTCGACCAGAATCCGGAACAGACCCAGCTCGGCAGTGTCGCGCACGTGGGTCCCGCCGCACAGCTCGCGCGAGAACGAGCCGTCGCCCACCTCGACCATCCGCACCACATCTCCGTACTTCTCGCTGAACAGCGCCATCGCCCCGAGGCGCTTGGCCTCTTGGAGGGTGGTGGTGATCGCCCGGACCCGATGGCTCTCCACGATCCAACTGTTCACGTCATCCTGGATGGCCTGCAGCTCACCGGCGCTCAATCCACCGGAGTGGGTGAAATCAAAGCGCAGCTTGTCAGGTCCGACGTAGGAGCCAGCCTGGTGCACGTGGCTGCCCAACCGCTGGCGCAATGAGGCGTGGAGCAGATGGGTGGCGGTGTGGTTGCAGGCGGTGGCGTGACGCGTGGCCCGATCCACGTGCGCGTGGACGCGCTCGCCGGGCTCAAAGCTGCCGTGTGAGGGCGTGAGCGCGAGCACCTGGTCCTGACCCAGGCGCAGGACATCGGCGACCTCGGCGCGGCAGCCTCCCCCCTCGCACTCGACCGTACCCACGTCGGCGATCTGGCCACCGCCGGTAGCGTAGAACGGGGATTCGACCAGCTTGACCAGAACGCGGTCTCCTTCGCTGGCCACCGCTGCGATGGTGGTCTCGGCGTCGGTGGTCTCATAGCCCACGAACTCGGTCTCGAAGCCAGCCCCACCCGACAGCGATAGGGCCCGCTCGCGCAGGCCGTCGCCGGTACCCGAGCGGCTGGACCCCGCTCGCGCCCGGGACCGCTGACCCTCCATCAGTCCTTCAAAGCCCTCCTCGTCGACGCCGAGGCCGTGCTCGGCAACGATCTCGAGCGTCATCTCGATGGGAAAGCCGTACGTGTCATGCAGCAGGAAGGCGTCGGCGCCGGCGATTCCCTCGGTGTCCTCGTCGCGGGCGCGCGCGATCAGCTCATCGAGACGCTTGAGTCCGATCTCGAGCGTGCGACCAAACGTAGTTTCCTCGGAGCCCAGCCAGCGCCGGATCAGGTCGGCCTGGCTGTGCAGCTCGCCGTACTCGGAGCCCATCAGCTCGGCCACCCGGTCGGCATAGCGAGCTAGGAAGCCCTGCTCGAGCCCTAGGCCACGGCCGTGCTGAATCGCGCGGCGGATGATGCGCCGCAGGACGTAGCCGCGGTCCTCGTTGGAGGGCACGACGCCGTCCGCGATCAGGAACGACATCGCGCGCGTGTGATCAGCGAGCACGCGAAGCGCCTTGTCGCTCGCGAACTCTGCGCCGTAGGTTTGTCCTGAAAGCTCCTCGCCCAGCGCGATCAGCGGGGCGAACTGGTCGGTCTCGAACACGGAGGTCTTGCCCTGGAGAACCGCGGCCAGCCGGTTGAGGCCCAGTCCCGTGTCGATGTTCTTGTCCGGGAGCGGGGTCAGGACCCCGACCGGGTTCTGATCCATCTCCATGAAGACCAGATTCCAATACTCCAGGAAGCGTTCGTTGTCACCTCCAGGCAGGTCGTCGGCCCGCCCGTATTCCAGACCCCGGTCGAGATACAGCTCAGAGCAGGGGCCGCACGGGCCGGTCGGCCCCATCTGCCAGAAGTTTTCTGAGCGCGGGCACTCGACGATCCGCTCGCGTGGGAGCCCGATCGAAAGCCACACGTCGATTGCCTCTTGGTCAGGGCCGAGCCCGAGCTCCTCGTCGCCGCCGAACACGGTCACCCAGATCTCGTCGGCCGAGAAGCCGAAACCCTCGCGCGACAGCGTCCAGGCAAACTCGGCCGCGCCGGCCTTGAAGTAGTCCCCGAGCGAGAAGTTGCCCAGCATCTCGAAGAAGGTCAGATGGCGGGTGGTCGTCCCGATGATCTCGATGTCGGAGGTGCGGAACGTCTTCTGGCAGCTGGTCAGGCGCGGATGCGGCGGGCGCTCGACGCCCTGAAAGTAGGCTTTGAGCGGGACCATGCCGGCGATCGTGAACAGCACCGAGGGGTCCATTTCTCGTGGAATCAGAGAGGCCGAAGGCAGCCGCAGGTGATCGCGCTGCGCAAAGAACTCAAGGAAGGTGCGGCGGATCTCTTCGGAGGTCATGCGAAGGATGAGTGTAGGCGCGAGGGCGGTTCCGAACCGCCCGCCCATCAGCCCTCGGTCAATCCGCGGGGCGGGTGATCGTGCCCCAGCCGACCACCAGCTCGCCGTCCATCAAACAGGCCAGCTGCCCGGGCGCGGCGCCATCGACGCCGGCGGTGAGCTCGATCGCCAGGCAACGGTGGCGGCCGGCCTCCGGATCCCCCGCGAGGCGGGCCGGCAGGGGACGCTGCCGGTAGCGCAGCTTGACCCGGTCGACCCGCGCCCCGGGCCGGTGCAGGCGCGCGCCGCGGATGGCCACCTCGGTGCGGTGAAGCTCGGCGTGGCGCCCGACCGTGACCCGTCCGCTGGCCGCATCCTTGTCGAGCACGTAGAGCGGTTCGCCGTGGGCGAGCCCCAATCCGCGGCGCTGCCCGACCGTGAAGCGATGCTGACCCGCGTGCTCGCCAAGCACGCTGCCATCCGAGCCGACCAGCACTCCGGGGCGGTCCCCGAGTCCCCCGTGCCGAGCCAGGAAGCGAGCGCGATCGGTGCCGGCCAGAAAGCACAGGTCCTGCGAGTCGGCCTTGTTGGCCACGGACAGCCCGGCCTCGCGGGCAATCGCCCGCACCGCCGGCTTGTGCAGATCTCCGAGCGGGAAGGACATCCGTGCCAGCGAGGCGGGGGCCAGCGCCGCCAGCATGTAGGTCTGATCCTTGCCCGGGTCAGCGGCGGCGCGCAGCAGCGGGCCGCGCTCATCCTCGGACTCGGCGATCCGGGCGTAGTGACCGGTGGCCAACCGCGACGCCCCGAGGCGGTCGGCCAGGGCGAGCATCGAGTCCAGCCGGACGTGGCCGTTGCAGCCCACGCACGGATTCGGGGTCTCGCCGGCGGCGTAGCCGGCGATGAACGGCTCCACTACGCCGGCCCGAAACTCGTCGCGCAGGTCGATCGTTAAGTGGGGGATGGCCATCGAGTGCGCGAGCGCGCGAGCCTGGGCGACGGCTGAGGCCGAGCAGCAGCTGCGCTCGGCGTCGTTCTCGGGGTCGGCCCACAGCTCGAGCGTGACCGCGACAGCCGCCCCGTCTTGCGCCACCAGGTGGGCGGCCACCGCGCTGTCAACGCCACCGCTCATCGCGACCAGGGTCCGGTCCGCCACAGCGGGCAGCTGGGCGGCACGCGCGACCGCTGCGCCCAGCGCGCGGGCCAGCGCGTCTGAGGCCAGCTCGGCGGCGTGCAGCTTTGCCGGGCTGAGACCTCCAAGCTCCTGCGCTATCTCCCGCACTCCGACCCGCGCGGCGGTCAGAACTCCGGCGCCGCGAACAAGGGTCACCGCGGCGCTCCCGGCGGCGTGGGCTGACCCGCAGCCGCTGGCCGCGAAGCCCGCACCGATGACGTGATCGCCACCGACGCTGACCGAGAGCGCGATCTCATCGCAGCACGCCGCCCCACCCGCTGTGGCGGTGACCGCGTCGTCGGGGACGTCTCCGAGGCCCTGGGGCGAGGTCAGGTGGTGTTCGAAAGCGAGCCGGTCCATCGCCTCATCACCGTAGCCGTAGTCCGAGCTCGCGCAGCTGGCCGTCGTCGACCGGGGCCGGTGCGCCGGTCAGGGGGTCGGCGCCGCTGGTCGACTTGGGAAAGGCGATCGTCTCGCGGATGTTGTCGCGTCCGGCGAGCAGCGCCACGATTCGGTCGAGCCCGAGGGCAATCCCGCCGTGAGGGGGCGCGCCGTAGCGCAGCGCGTCAAGAAGGAAACCGAAGCGCACCTGCGCCTCGTGTTCATCGATGCCGATCAGTTCGAAGATGCGCTGCTGGACGTCGGAGCGGTGATTACGGATCGAGCCGCCGCCGATCTCGTTGCCGTCCAGGACGAGGTCGTAGGAGCGCGAGAGCAACGCCCCAGGGTCATCGAGGTCGGCCACCGTGGCCGGCTGGCCCCCCGCGGTGGCGGGGGCCGTGAAGGGATGGTGCTCGGGGTCCCAGCGCTGCTCCTCGACACTCCAGGCGAACATCGGGAACTGGACGATCCAGCGCAGGTCATGCCGTCCGGCAGGCACGAGCGAGAAGCGCCGAGCGAGCTCGAGGCGCAGGGCGCCTAGCACAGCGGTGGCCACCTTCGGCGCATCGGCCACTAGCAACAGCAGGTCGCCGGGCGAGGCCTCGAGGCGGCCGTTAACCGAGGACATCGCCGCGGGGGTGAGGAACTTGGCGATCGGCGAGCGCCAGCTGGATTCGTCTTCCTGCACGAAGGCCCAGACCAGGCCCTTGGCCCCGTACTGCTTGGCCAGCTCGGTCAGGGCGTCGAGCTCGGAACGGGGCAGCTCGCGGGCGCCGGCGTTGATCCCTCGTATGACACCGGCGCCGGCAAGCGTGTCGGCGAACACCTTGAACCCGGTTCCGGCCAGCTCCTCACCAAGGTCGGTCAGCTCGAGGCCGAAGCGGGTGTCGGGCCGATCGGAACCGAACCGCGACATCGCCTGGGCATGGGTCATCCGCGGCCAGGGCGGAGCCGCGACGTCGAAGCCAGCGCGCTCGAACACGGTGCCCAGCACGTTCTCCATGGCATCAAAGACGTCCTCCTCGTCGACGAAGGCGAGTTCCACGTCGAGCTGAGTGAACTCCGTCATCCGGTCCGCGCGAGAGTCCTCGTCGCGGAAGCAGCGAACGATCTGGTAGTAGCGCTCAAAGCCCCCGATCATCAATAGCTGCTTGAAGAGCTGCGGGGACTGGGGCAGGGCATAGAACGAGCCGGGAGCGGTGCGCGCAGGCACGAGGAAGTCGCGCGCGCCCTCGGGCGTGGAGCGAGTCAAGAACGGCGTCTCGATCTCGAGGAAATCGCGCTCGTTGAGCACCTCGCGGATAGTCTGGGCGACCCGGTGACGCAATGCGATCGCGTCCTGGAGCGGGGCCCGACGCAGGTCCAGCGCCCGATGGCGCAGACGCAGGTTCTCGTCGACGCCGATGTCCTCGTCCAGCGGGAAGGGTGGAGTCTCGGCGTCGGCGAGGATCTCGAGTGCGCTCACCGCGAGCTCGATCTCCCCGGTGGCCAAATTCGCGTTGACGTTCTCGGGGGCGCGCTTGGTGACGGTCCCGCTGGCCGCGATCACGTCCTCGGAGCGCAGGGCGTGGGCAGCGGCGTGGGCCTCGGGCGCGGTGGCCGGATTGAAGACGAGCTGCACGATGCCCGAGCGCTCTCGCAGATCGATGAAGATCAGGCCTCCGTGGTCGCGTCGACGGTGTACCCAGCCCGCCACGCGTGCCTCGCCGCCGGCACGGCCGGCGTCCAGGTCGCCGGCCCAGCTATTGCGATATCGGTTGCTCGTTGGGGGATGCTTCATTCTTGCGTCCATCACCGGACCGCCGCTCACACCAGCCGGCTGGCGCGGAGGATGGTGGGGATCACGGTCGCGGGCTCGAGCTCGCGCTGGTCTCCGGATTCCATGTCCTTGAGACTTATCAGCGCGTCGTCGCCGACGATCGCCACGTACCGGGCGCCGACCCGGTCGGCCTGCTTGAGCTGCCCCTTGAGCGAGCGACCGGCCAATTCGAGCTGGGCGCTGAGTCCGGCCCGCCGCGCTTGCGCGGCGAGGCCGAACGCGACCCGTCCTGCCTGCGGCGCGGCCCGCGCCACGAACAGGTCCACGGCGGGGCGCGCTACCGGCAGCTCGGGTGCCGCGAGCAGGATCCGCTCGACGCCCGCCGCCCAGCCCGAGGCCGGGACCGCGGGACCGCCGAGCTGCTCCATCAGCCCGTCGTAGCGACCCCCACCCCCCACCGCCGACTGGGCGCCCAGTGCCTCGGACGTGAATTCGAACAGGGTCCGCGTGTAGTAGTCGATGCCGCGGACCAGGGTGGGATCGACCTGGTAGGACAGCTCCTGGTCGTCGAGCAGCTCGCGCACGCGCGCGAAGTGCTCAGCGTCGTCGGCGGCCAGCCGCTCGAGCAGGATCGGCGCGCCCCTCATCGTCTCGCGAGTGGCGCGATCGTCGGCATCAAAGGCGCGCAGCGGGTTGAGGTCGATGCGGGCCACGACTTCGGGTGAGAGACCGTCTTGGTGCGCGCGCAGGAAGGCAGTCAGGTCCTCGCGGTAGGCAGCACGTGTCGCGGGCGTGCCGAGGCTGGAGATCCGCAGGCGTAGCTCCTTGACCCCCATCGCCTCGAGTAGCTCAGCCATAAGCACGATCAGCTCCGCGTCGGCCTCGGGCTCGGCGCTGCCGATCGTCTCGGCGCCGACCTGCCAGAACTGACGGTAGCGGCCGCGCTGGGGTGCTTCGGCGCGGAAGAAGCTCGACAGGTACCAGAACTTGACCGGCTGGGGCAGCTTGTGCATGCCGTGCTCGAGGTAGGCCCGGCAGACCGGCGCCGTGCCTTCGGGCCGGAGGGTCAGAGACCGTCCGCCGCCGTCATCAAAGGTGTACATCTCCTTCTGGACGATGTCGGTGGCCTCCCCGACCCCGCGGGCGAACAGCTCGGTGGATTCGAAGGTCGGGGTCTCGATCCGCAGGTAGCCGGCGCCGCCGAGGATCCGCTCGGCGTGGGATTGCAAGACCGCGCGGCGCGCGGCATCGGCAGGGAGCACATCGAAGGTGCCTCGGGGGGCCTGGATCACGCTCATGGCGAGACCCGCTAGTTGCGGTGGGCGAGTTCGCGCAGGAAGGGATTCGAGGCCCGCTCGTCGCCGAGCGTGGTGATCCCCATATGGCCCGGGTACACGGTCGTCTCGGCCGGATAGGCGTTGATCAGGCCTTCGATCGAAGCCAGCAGCGTGGGCCAGTCTCCACCGGGTAGATCGACGCGGCCAACCGAACCCTGGAAGAGCACGTCGCCCGAGAAGAGGGAGTTGTCGGCCACCGCCGCATAGCTCACGTGGCCGGGGCTGTGGCCGGGCGTGAAGGTGACCTCAAACTCGAACCCGGCGAGAGTCAGCGTTTCACCGCCCTTGACCGTCTGGTCGGCCTCGTAGCTCTCAAAGGGGCCGAAGCCAGGCCACGGCACGTAGTCCATGATGTTGGCCAGGACCTGGGTCTCGAGCTTGGGGCACAGGACCGGGGCGCGGGTGGCCTTGGCCACCGGGGCGACAGCGCCGATGTGGTCAAAGTGGGTGTGGGTGAGAAGGATCGCCTCCACGGAAGTGATCCCCAGCGCCTCGAGTCCGGCCATTATGCGCTCGCCCTCGTCACCGGGATCGACAATGACCGCGCGGTCAGACTCCGGCCGGCGGACGACGTAGCAATTCTCCTGCACCGGTCCGACGGTGAACATGCGGACGTCAATCATCCGCCAGCCTTCTTGCGCTGGCGCCGGCGCCACAGGAACATCTCCAGGTAGTAGCCCGAGGGGACGTAGAGCGCGAAGGCAAAGACAGCGAACACGAGCGCAGCCAGGATGTTGCCCTTCGAGGTCAGGAGCAGAAACACAAACATGAAGCCCGCCGCCAGGAGCGCTCGCTTCATCGCACTGTTCCAGGTCGGCGGCGTGTTCAGCCGCGCCTCGCGCGCAGTCTCCCGCGCGGCCTTCTTGCGCTCATCGGGAGTGGGCGGTCGGCCGGTGCGCCCGCGGGCCGAGATCGTCCCGGCGGCGGTACCGCGATGCTTGGTGCGGCGCTTACGTTTGGTGGCCATGGTCCTTGTCAGCTTACGCGGTGCGCGCGTGGCGAGCCAGCGTCTCCTCGATCGTCGCCACCCCCCGCAGGGGCACCTCAGGCGGGAAATCGTCCAGCGCGGCCCGCGGGGCCAGCCCGACCAGCTCCGCCCCGGTGACCGGAGCGTGACGGCTTACCGCTGCGACGACCGCGGCCAGAGAGGTCCGGGCCGGATCCTCGACGTTGGTCGACACCTGTGCGCAGCGGCGATGTCCCAGCCACAGCCCGATCGCCCGCACCCCGGGCAGGCCCTCGCTTCCGCCCTGCCGAATGCGGGCCGCAATAGTCCGCGCGTCCTCGAGCGTGGCCGGCGCGGCGAGCTCGACATTGAAGGCCACCAGTGGCGGCCGGGCTGCCACCAGCACCGCTCCTGCCGTGGGATGAAGCCGGTCGGGTCCGAAGTCCGGCCGAAGCTCGCCAACCACGATCCGCCGGGCAAGCTCGGCGGGGCCACCGCGGCGCAGCTGGGCTCGGGTGCGGCCGCCGGCCAGGCTCCCGTAAAGGAACACGGGAAGAGCGAGCTCTGAGCCGAGACGGTCGGCGAGGACGAGCGCCTCCGCACACGCCGCCCCCCGATCGGCAGGCTGCCGAAAGACGATCGGAGCCACGTCGAGAACTCCCACCCGCGGATGAATTCCGTCGTGGCGATCGAGCGTGAGCAGCTTCACCGCTGCCGCCGCGCCGCGGAGGACGTCGTCGGCGAGCTGGCCCGGAGAACCCGCGAGCGTATAGGCGCTGCGGTGGTGATCGGGGTCGGAGTGGACATCGAGCAGGCCCGGGCCGAAGGCGGCGGCGATGGCAGCGATGGCCGCCTCGTCGCGTCCCTCGGAGACGTTGGGATAGGCAAGCAGCGTCGTATCCGGCGGCTCGAAGGTGCTCGCCATGGGCGGTGGGTCAGTCCAGGACGTAGCGGCCGGCGTCGAGCACCGTGGTGTCGCCGACTGTCAGCGTCGCCTCGAGTACGACCACGTCAAGGTGAATGGGAACCGTTACCGTGCCGCCGATCCCGGCGCTGGCGCCGAAGGCCACGTGCACCGTGCCGAGGATCTTCTCATCCTCCAGGACGTTGCCGGTCAGTTGCGCGCGATCGTTGGTGCCCACGCCCAGCTCGGCCAGGTTGGCGCCCAGCTCGCCGTGGGCCTTGAGAAGTTCGAGGTACTGGGGGCCCAGGCCGCCCTCGGCGGCAACCAGGCGTCCGCCCTCAACCGTAAGGACGGCGGGTTCTTGGCTGAGTCCCAGCGGAGCAAGACTCGCGGCCACGATCCGGCCCTCACCGCCCAGCGGCGCGATGAACCCCTCGCCGGCCGGGAGGTTCCCGAACGCTCCCGCGGCGGTCAGGTCCCCGTCGTCGGCAACCCCCGCGCGACCGCCGAGATCAAGGCTGAAGTCCGTGCCCCGCGGGCAGCTCACGTGGGCTCGATCGGCGCCATCGAGCAGCTCAGCCACGGCCTGCGAACGCCCGGCCATGAGATCGAAGTCGACCGCCATCACGCGCGCCAGCATGTCCTCGGTGACGCCCGGCATGGTCGCGCCGCGCGCCCCGCTGTCGCTCGCCCGCTTGCGGGCCGGCGTGTGGCTGAGCGAGCGGCTGGTCGGCGCTATGTAGACGTCACACGCCGAGAGTGCGGCGGCGATCGGCCGGGGAGGATCGGTCCCATCGGTGGCGCGCTCATCCATCACCGCCAGGACGGCGTCGGCACCAGTGACGGAGGCCGCTTCGCGAAGTGCTTCACCGATGATCCGGGTGGCGGGATCGACGATCACGAGCACGTCTTCGCCTGCCCGGACACCGAGGCAGCGGGTGATTACGTTGTCGACGGCGCTCGCCAGTCCGGTCACGCTCCGGATCATAGGTCTCGCCGCCTGACCCGGCGGCCGGGCCTGGACCCGAGCATTTAGACTGCTCGATCCCTGGCCGGAGTAGCTCAGTCGGTTAGAGCAGCGGAATCATAATCCGCGTGTCGGGGGTTCGAGTCCCTCCTCCGGCATCACGTCGTTTGCAGCGAGTCCCTTTGTTTACGGGGGATTTCGCGGATTCGGTTGCGCCGCTGGCGGCCGCTACGGACCGCTTCAAACCGCTCGCTGGCTGACAAGACAGTCCAACGTCAGTCCAACGCGCTGATCGGAAAAGGGCAGCGGTAGCGGAGACGCGTCGGGGGCCGGTGCCTTGTGACGCGGCCGGTGCTCTCGGGGAGTTATCCGAACGTGGGATGCCACCGCCAGCCCGTTGAATGTCGCGACCGGACCGCACCGCTCGTGGCGATTTGCGAGACTCGCGCCGGAAGCGAGACTAGACCTGCCTTCGCGCTCGCGCGAGTGCCAGCGCTGGCGCCGACCTCGTGACCCGCCTGTCGGATTCCGGCCGCGCCCTCGGGCCGGCCGGAGTCGTACCGGCGGCCGCTTCGGATCTCGGTGACGAGGCTGACCGTTGGTTCCGTTGCTGCGCTCGGGCTTGGCAGCTTCTCGTAAAGGAACGCGTTGGTCTCAGCTCTCTGCGGCGCTGCGCGCGATCACCCAGTGGTAACCCGGACCAGCCGGTTGGATGCGTTCCATCGCTAGCCCGGCGGCAGCGAGCAGGCGCCTCCACGCATCCGGATCGCGGTCACCACCGCCATACAGCGTCAGCGCCTGAAGGTCTGCGAGGCCTTGAAGGGGAGCAAGCGGCGCAGCGCTCATCACCCTCTCTGACGCCAGTAGCCTCGAGGCTGGCTGCATAGCTCGCCCACAAGCTTCGAGGATCTGCAAGCTGCGCTGATCGTCGAAGCAGCGCAGCACGGTCCCGAGCACGTAGACGTCTGCACCGTGCGGGACGCTCACGGTCGCGTCTCCGGCGGCGCAATCGATCCTGTCGGCGACATCCTCAGCGAGGCTCACGCGCCCGATCACGCTCGGCACCTCGAACAGCACCCCCCGGATCTGCGGGTACTTGCGAAGCAGGCAGGTCAGGAACGCGCCCCCCCCGCCGCCGACGTCGACCACCGTCCGCGCCGAAGAGAAGTCGTAGGTGTCGACATCGGCCTCGAACGCCTCGACTGTGCTGTCCATCGCCGCGCCATACACCGCCGCCCGATCTGAGTGGGAGGCGAGATACTGGTGAAACGACTGCCTGTACGCCAACTCGAAACCCGACCGACCGGTCCGCACCGACTCGGCCAAGCGTCCGAACGATTCATAGCCCTCTTGCAGGCAGCTCCAGCCGAGGATCATCGCGCGGGTGCCGTCAGGGTCGTCATCGCGCAAGCACTGACCGAGCGCCGTCAACGAGAACCGGCCTGACTCATCCTCGCTGAGTACCCCCTCGCCCGCGAGCGCCCGCATCAACCGGTGCAAGGTGGCGGGGTGAGCGCCGACCGAGCGCGCGACCGAAGCGCTGTCTCGCGCGCCGTCCGCGAGAGCGTCGCCGATCCCGATGCTGGCCGCGGCCGCGATCGCTTGCGACAACCGATACGCACCCGCCAGCTGACGAAGCCCAGCAGGATCCCTGGACGGCGACGACTCTTGGCCCACAACTCGGATTCTCGCCGACCACGCACACAGAAGCCAGACGGGGACAGCGAGACATTCGTCGCCTTGCAGAACCGCGAAGGTCGCGAGCACAACCGCTCAACTGCCTGGCGCTAGTTCCGTGTCAGTCGGAAGGCGGCACGTTCTGGTTGAGGTGAAAGACGTTGTCCGGGTCGAGCCGGCGCTTGAGAGCTACGAGCCTGGCCCAGGTCTCGGCCCCGTAGGCCTGTCGGACGCGCTCGTTACCTTCATCAAGGTCGAGGTGGTTGACGTAGCCGCGCCGCTGACCAGGGACGGATTCGCTCGAATGACTCCCGGTTCGGCATGCCACTTTTCATTGAGCTCGACCGCGGTAGCGAGCACGTGGACGGCGAGCGAGGTCCCGATCTCGAGGTTTGCGTTAGCGACGGTCGACGGCGAGCCGGCCGAGCATAGGGCGCGGATGGGATCGGGTGCACCTTTGGCGAGTGGCTCTGGCGCAGCGGAGCGGTCGATGCCGGTCATCGCGACGCTCGCATATCCCACGACAACGTTATGGGCGTCTGTGATTACCCGGTCGCGGCGGTGTCGCGCCGCCGGTTCTGGCCGGCTGACGCACAACGGCACTCGTCACCAGCAATCGGTTGCGTGCGCCCGCCGTGCCTCGGTCGGCCTCCGGTGCCAGTGAACCGACGAGTCCCGACCGGGCGTCGAGGCGGGGTCCCTAGAGCGGGTGTTCGTCGCAGCGTTCGGTGAGCACGTCGATTGCGCCGGTTGGGACGCCGCCGCTGACTTGTGCGGCGCGTTCGAGGAAGTGTGCCCACATGTCGAGTTGCAGTTCGCGTCCGATCGCCATCCGGTCATAGAGGAGGTCGAACACCCGGTTGCTGCTTCTGGCCCATGACTCGATCTCGAAGGTGAGCCCGTCGCTGACGTTGCGCGCGCGAAATTCGATCTCGCCCGCTTCCATGTGACCGTGGTGAGTGGCGAGGCGAAACGAGCAGTCAGACAGCCCGATCACGCTGACCGGACCGTTCCATGGGCCAGGTAGCCGCACCTTCAGTTCCTCGCCGACGCTGAGCGAACCGGCGTTCTGGGCTCGCTCAAACCGGGCCACCTCGAGTGGACAGGCGACGTTGGGATCGTTGTGGATCACCGACATCAGCTCGGCGGCCGTGAGGACGGGTTGTTTGATCTGAATGCGGTAGCGGCGGTGAAAGGCTGGTCCGCATCCTCGGGAGGCACGCTGGATCGATCCGTGGCCGGTCGTTGGGTGGTCATCGTCCGCTGGGAAGCTTTCCAGTGGCCAGCCTTCCAGTGGCCAGCACGCGTTGGTCTCTTCGCGGTGGATGTCGGTCTCGCGTTGGAGATAGCGCCAGGACGCGAACGGCAGGCCCACGGCCCAGCCGATCATCCGTTCGGCAGGATTGAGGGCTCGTCCGGTCACAGCCTCAGGTATACCCCTTGTGATGACCGGGAAGCCGACCCGCCCACAGATTTCTCACCGGACCCGCCCGGGCCGCTGCTGTGCGACGGCATGCTAAGCCCGCGCCTGGCGCGGCGTTGGATGCGACGGCTTGGCTGGCTGCTTGGGGCGCCGCTGGCGATCTTCCGGTTCCTGCGCCGTGACATCCTTGTCGAGCAGATCGACGTCTCTGACCCTGTCGCGCCGCTCCCAGCTGCCGACCGCCGAGCCTCATCGGGGGACACCGAGCCTGGGGTCGGACCGCTCACCCACCGCATCTATGCAGCGACGACCCGCGATCCAAAGCTCGCGCCCGAGCAGCTGCTGGCGATTATCGCCGCTAACCCCAACGTGGTCGCGCCGACCGAGGTGCTGCGCTTTGAACGCCCGCCCGGCTCGTCGGGCAGCCTGAAGAAGGGCGATGAGCTGTTGATCCGCATGGCTGGCCCGTGGAACGGGCCGATGCGGGTGACCGAACAAGGAGATGATCGCCTGCGGCTCGCGGCGATGCCCGGCCACCCGCAGCACGGCCAGATCGAGCTGCGCGTCCGGTCCCGAGACGGCGAGCGCAACGCCGTCGTGATCGAACTCCAGACCCGCGAGCGCGCCGCCGGGACCGGCTTCTACCTGCTGCAGCGGGTGGGTCTCATGCACCGCATGCAGTCCTACACCTGGGCCGAGATACTGCAGAACGCCGCCCGGCTCGCCGGGGGCCGGCCGCCCGACCGGATCACCGTTCAGTCGTGGCGCAGCACGCACGGAGCGTGAGAGTCTCCCTTTGCCTGGGAGCCGCAGGGGAGTAGGGTGGCTGGCGGTGCCGGTCGCTTTGACGAAACGCGAGCTTCGAACGTGGATGTGACGCAGTTGATCCTTGATGATCATCACGAGCAGCGCAGGCTGTTCGCGATGTTGCAGGACATCGGGCCTGAGAATACGGACGCGCTCAGCGCGGTCTGGGGGCGGCTGGGGGCGCTGCTGGATCTGCATGCGGCGGCCGAGGAGCGTCTGTTCTATCCGGCGCTGCTGAAACTGGGTAAGGGGGTCGGGGGTGATGAGACGCCGGCGGCGGAGACCGAGGATGCGATTCACGATCACAACGAGATTCGCGATGCGGTCGCTGCCGTCGCCGAGCAGGCGGTCGGGAGTGACGGCTGGTTTGAGGCGGTCGCGGCTGCGGATGAAGCCAACGGCGATCACATGGCCGAGGAGGAGCGAGAGGGGCTGAAGGATTTTCGCCTTCACGCGTCGGTGCAAACCCGTCATGAGCTGGCGGTGGCGTTTGCGGCGTTTGAGGCCGCGCATGTCACCGGTGTGAAGGCCAAAGATCAGGATCCGCAGGCGTATGTCGACCAACACTCACCGGGAGCCTGAGCACCGTTATGAAGAAAATCGCGCAGCTGCTGGTGTGCATCCTGCATCCGCTGGCGGTGGTGCTGGTCTGGCTGAACCTGCTCCGGCGAGATGACATCGGACTGGTGTCAAAGCTGATCTGGGCATTGGTGTCGATCGTTCCGGTGGTTCCGTTCGTGTACGTGCTGACCAGCGGAGAGCTCTGGTAGCGCCGATCTCGGTGGCGTCGACCTCGGCGCTGCTCTGTGCAGGTCAACCGGTGGGAGGCAGACATGGGACATCGAAAGCTGGTGGCTGAGGCGTTCGGGACGGCGGTACTGGTGCTGGTTGGTGTGGGGGTCGCGACGTTGAGCTTTGGGTTCAAGCTGTCCGGAGGGTCGGTCTCAGCCGGGGTGGTCGCGACGGCGCTGGCGTTCGGGGTCGTGCTGCTCGCGCTCGCCTACGTGCTAGGCCCCCTGTCAGGCTGCCATGTCAACCCGGCGGTGACGATGGGCTTCGTCGTGTCGGGACGGATGAGTCTGCAGGAGGCCGCCGGCTACTGGATCGCCCAGTTCGCAGGGGGAATCCTCGGTGCGCTGGTGCTGTGGGGCATCGTGTCCGGCGCACCGAGCTACACAAGGTCAACGGTCGGGCTGGGCGCCGACGGCTGGGGGCATAAGGCGTCGATGATCGGGATCGGGGCGGGCGGCGCGTTCGCCGCCGAGGTGGTCCTGACCCTGGTGTTCGTGCTGGTCGTGCTGGTCGCCACCAGCCGGGTCGGCTCCCCGGGGTTCGCGGGCCTGGCGATCGGTCTGGCCCTGACCGCGGTGCACCTGATCGGGATTCCGCTAACCGGCACGTCGGTCAACCCCGCGCGCAGCCTCGGACCCGCGATCATCGTCGCCGGCACCGCCCTGTCACAGGTCTGGCTGTTCATCATCGCCCCCCTGCTCGGCGGGGCGATCGCCGCGCTGCTCTACCGCTACCTCGTTCCCACCGAGCCCGCCGGCGCCCCGACCGCAATCGCCGACGGCGAGATCCAGCGCACCACCGCCACCCCCTGACCCTCATCGCTCGTCCGACGTCAGCACGCGTGGCCTCGCCGAGGCGGCGGATTGACAGCTCCTCGCTGGTGAGTTCACGCGCTTCGCAGCAGCCAAATGGTCATGGTGGTCTACCTCCGGGGCGGCGAAAGCTAGGTGGAGGCCGGCACGCGCTCTGCCCGAGCCCTTGAGAAGCTCTCTGAGTCAATGCGCGCGCAGCTTGTCATCGAGAACAACGATTACCCGACGCCTGAATCCGCATGCCACTCCCGTGATATGGAAGTTGATGGCTCGGTCGGCGAGAGACGTGCTTTCGCCACCGGAGGGCATCTCACCGTCCGCACTGGCGCACCCCCAATGCGCGGATCTCGAGACCGTCCGCGGTCCGCTGCCGATCGTAAGGCTGCGCACGGCGGCAGAGACGCCCTTCCCGCGCATTCCAAGACTGCCAATGCCGGCTGCACGATGCCTCTGGGCCGAATGATGCAGGGATCGGCTGCTCGCTCAGGATTAGCCCGCCACAACGAGGGTGGTGGGAGACGATCTTCAGCGCGTGTCCGAGGCGCTCGACGTTCCGTTGGGATGGCCTTGAGGGCGTACTTGCGCTTCGAGCTCGGGAAAGATTTGCACCAGGTGCCAGCACAGCCGGTTGACCAAGCGGATGCGCTCGTTGATCAGCTGGTCTCAGTAGTCGGTCAGGACACGGATCTCGTGCGCCTGCTCGTTTAGGAACGCGAAGAGCAGCTCACACAGCGGCGCGGTCAAGGCACCAGCGCCACAGCCCACATCGAGCGCGCGCTGACCCGCACGCACGCCAGCTGACTTCATCAACGCGATCGCCAGCTCCCGTCCATAGCGACCGATGCGGCCCTCATAGCAGGAGCACTCTTATCGTCGGTTCCCGACTCGCTTGCATCACCGCGCGCCCAGCATGTCGACGTCGGCGACGTGGCCCCTCGTTAGCCGGCAGGTAGGGCTGGCGGCCGATGGGGTCCTGGATTCCCTTCAGGGGTCAGTGGTCGGGGGTCAGGCAGCTTGGAGCGCTGGCGCCATTCGTCAGCACTGTCATGGACACGTGCCGGCACGGTAACGATCAGGCGGCCATCACGCTCAAGGACGGGCGTGGTGTTGATGAGAGCAGTCCCAAGATCGCCATCCAGTCCGCGATTTCCACGTCGCATGGACACGCCATCATCACCGCTCCCCGGACTCGAGGACCCGATCGCGTTTGCCCTATTTCTCTGCTGTCGCCGAAGGCTGCAGCAGGCCGTGCTCCATCGCGAAAAGGCCCGCTCCGGCACGGCTTGAGCAGCCAATCTTCATGTAGATGTGTTCTACGTGGCTGGCCACGGTCTTTGGAGCGACCACCAACCGCTGGGCGATCTGCTTGTTCGTCTGCCCGCGCGCGAGCAGTGCGAGCACCTCCACCTCGCGCGCGGTGAGCCCAGCAGGCCAATCCCGCCGGCGCCGGACCGTATGCCCAGATGCGCCTAGGACGGCGTCGACTGCCTCCCCGTCGAGGCGACCGGAACGCACCTCGGCACGCAGCCCATTGGCCGCCTCCTCGGAGGTCAGCGATGGACGGTGGGGCCGGGGCTCGGTCATCGCGTGGTAGACGTCGGCCGCGGCGAGCATCCGCGCCGCCGGCCCAAGCGCGCCGCCTGCCAGACCGCGTGGGTAGCCCGACCCGTCGAGGCGCTCATGATGTGCCGCCGCCAACTCCGCGAGCGAGGCGAGCGGGCTCGCTGAGAAGATCCGGTGCGTCAGATAGGGGTGCATCCGCACCCGCTCGAGCTCGGCGCCCGAGAGCGGCCCGGGTTTGTCCCAGATCGCGTTGGAGACGCCGAGCCGGCCGACGTCGTGAATCAACCCAGCCTGTCGCAACCGCGTCGCCGCGGCGTCGGAGAGCCCCGAGCGCCGCGCGGCCTCGGCGGCCAGCTCCGCCACCCCTCGCGAATGCCCCAACGTGTACGGCGACTTCAGATCCGCGAAATCGGCGATCGCGTATAGCGCACGGTCAAGCTCCCGCTTGGACAGCGTCGGGCGCAACGCCGGCTCCGCGTCGACCACCTGCCTCCAGCTGGTCACAGCGTCTAGGCCCGCGAAGATCCGTGGCGCCTCGGCACACAGCAGGTCAACCAGAGCGGGGTCGAACTTCGTGCCGCGGCGACTGCGGGCGACCCCGACCGCGGACTCGAGGCCCCCTACACGGCGGAACGCCTCCGCGACGCTTGCGAGTTGAACGATCCGGGTCGCCAAGGCGACCTGATCTCCGCTCAGCCCCAAGGGCTGTCCCTTGCCGTCCCAGCTCTCGAACACGTGTTGCAGCGCGTCGCGCACTTCGCCGCCCAGCCCGAGGCGCATTGCGAGCTGACCGGCGACCTGGCAATGCAGCCTGCGGGACTCGACCGGGACGTCCGACATCAGGAACGACGCCGCGAGCCGTGCGCGTTCATGCGGGGCGGCGGCAACGGCGATGTGCCGCATGACGACGTCGCGCATCTCAGGGCCGGCCTCCGCCATGTAAACATCTGCTTTGAACGCGATGTCATCGCCGAACAACGCGGCCTGCTCATGAGCGTTCGCGTGGCAGCCGACCGATGCAAGTAGGCCGACGTAGTACACGACGACGCGCCGCGATTCGTCGAGTCCGGCGCATTCGGCCAGTCGCATCGCGATCAGGCACGTGCGTAGCGCGTGCTCCATCGGCAACCCCAGACCGAGGTCGGTTGCCAGCGACAGCGAAGCGATCAGCTCCGCCAAACGGAGGCCAGACTCCTGATCTGACCGGTGCACATGCCAATCCTCGCGAACCGCGGAGCTCGCGACAAGGCCCATCACCCCCGATGCGAGCCGACGGTGATCTCCGCCCAGCCTTGATCGCACGCCGGCCGCAGGCGCAGAGAAATAGGGCAAACATCCGATGAAACGGATTCGACGTGTGGCTACAGTCGCGCGCAAATGAGGCTCGGAGCAGAAGCACGCGGGCATTGCCACCGAGAACAACACGGTGCTCATCACATCGTCGCGGTACTCGCCGCGAGCAGGCTCGAGGTTTCATGAGGACCCGGGCAGGACAGCCCTACACCGCCGGGTCATGGCTCGTATGCGCCGGCCGGGAGGATGAGTTCGTCGCTGCGTGGACGGAGCTCACCGCATGGTCGCTCCAGCACTCGCCGGGCGCCGAGTCGTTCGTCCTGATCCGGCACGCTGCAGACCCAGTGCGGTTCCTGTCCTTCGGCGCCTGGACCGACGCTGACGCGGTCGCCAGCTGGCGCGGTTCGGACGAGTTCCGCGAGCGGCTCGGCAAGTGCCGAGTCCTGTGTGAGAAGTTCGAAGGCCACGACTACACGGCCGCGGCGACACAAGAACAGATGCAAACGTGACGAGACGAGGAGGAGAAGATGTCTCTGCAGATTGGTGACGCGGCACCGGATTTCGAAGCCGAAACCACCGACGGAAGAATTCGTTTTCACGACTGGATCGGCGACTCGTGGGCGGTCCTGTTCTCTCACCCGAAGGACTTCACGCCGGTGTGCACGACCGAGCTCGGCTACATGGCCAAGATCAGGCCGGAATTCGATCGGCGGAGCGTGAAGATCATCGGTCTGTCGGTGGACTCGACCGGGGATCACGAGCGGTGGGTCAGCGATATCGAGGAGACGCAGGGCTATGCGCCGAATTACCCGTTGATAGGTGACGTCGACTTCAAGGTGTCAAAGCTCTACGGGATGCTGCCGGCGGAGACGTCGGGAGAGGCAACGGCGCGCACGCCGGCCGACAACCAGACCGTGCGCAACGTGTTCGTGATTGGACCAGACAAGAAGATCAAGCTGATCCTGGTCTATCCGATGACCACCGGGCGCAACTTCGACGAGGTGCTACGGGTGATCGACTCGTTGCAGCTCACCGCCACCCACAAGGTCTCCACGCCCGTCAACTGGCGGCGCGGCGAGGACGTGATCATCGCCGGCTCGATCTCCGATCAGCAGGCCAAGGAGCTCTTCGGCGAATGGCAGTCCCCCAAGCCGTACATCAGGATCGTGCCGCAGCCCCGTGAGGAAGCGCTCGTACCGTGACCCTCCCTGGGCCGGAGCGATCCATTGGGGGTGCGGGATGAACAAGCACGTGGTGATAGTCGGTGCGGGCTTCGCTGGCCTGGAGTTGGCGGCGCGGCTATCTGAGTCAGTCGCAGACGAGGTTCGCGTCACGCTGATCGACAGAAACGACTCGTTCCACTTCGGATTCTCGAAGCTGGATGTGCTGGTCGGCCGGCGGACCCCGGGCGAAGTGCTGCTGCACTACCGCGACATCTGCAAGGAGGGGGTCGAGTTCCGCCAGGAGACCGTGACGGCGATCGACCCGCAAAGGCGGAGGGTGACCACCGACCAGGGCTCATACGACGCCGACTTCCTTGCGATCACCCTGGGAGCGGAGTACGACATGGCAGCTACCCCGGGTTTCGAGGAGGGCGGCTTCGAGTACTACACGCTGGCGGGAGCTGAGCACTTGCGCTCGGCTCTCGCCGACTTCGCTTCGGGGACGATTCTGATCGGGGTCCTAGGCCATCCGTTCAAGTGCCCACCGGCGCCGTTCGAGGGGGCCTTCCTGGTCCACGATCTGTTCGTCAAGCGGGGATTGAGAGACGCCGTGCAACTCCTGATGACCTTTCCGATGGCGGCACCGGTTCCGGTCACCAAACAGGTCTCGCAGATGTTCTTCGCAGCCCTTGATGAGCGGGGTATCGAGTACGCGCCCAAGGAGTTGGTGGTAGGTCTCGACGCTCACGAGCGGAGGGCTCAGCTGGCGAGCGGCGGCAGCGTAGCCTACGACTTGTTCATCGGGATCCCCGTCCACCGAGCGCCCGAAGTAGCCGTACGCTCCGGGCTGGCGCCTGAGGGCTGGGTGCCGGTCGACCAGACCAACCTCACGACCCGCTTTCGCGGTGTGTACGCACTGGGCGACGTCGTCACCGGGGCGCGGACGGTACCTAAAGCCGGCGTGTTCGCCGAGAACGCCGCACGGGTCGTCGCCGATGACATCGCCGCACGTCTCCGTGGGAGCGAGCCTCCGCCGCCCTGGGAGGGTGTCGGCAACTGCTACGTCGAGTTCGGCGACGGGATCGTCGGAAAGGTTGAAGCCAACTTCCTGGCCGGACCAACGCCAACCGCCCACATCTTCCCGGCCTCGCGAGAACTCGCCGCCGAGAAGAATGCCTTCGGCGCGACCCGGCACCAGCGCTGGTTCGGGGGCTTGACAGTCGCAGAACCCGTCGGGGTTCCAGAACCCGTCGGGGTTCCCACTGACCGTGCGAATCGCTGGTAGTCGCTTGCGCGTACACGGCTAAGACCCGCTCTCGCGATTTGACGATCATCCACGCGCTCGCGGCCATAACCCCGGTCTGCGCAGCGAGGGGTTCTTGGTGCGGTTCTCAGCCGCGGTCGGCAACGCCGTACACGACATCCGTCCGTAGCGTGGCCACCGCCTGGTCCTTGAGTCCAGTGAGCACGTGCTCACGCAGCTGCTCGCGTCCATCGGCCGTGAGGCCGTCGACCGTCGCTCGGTATCCAGAGCCCAAGACTACGTCCCAGAAATCTTCAGGAGCGTCAAGGCGATGCTGCCCTGGAACCGCCTCGCAGACAGAGTGCGCTATCCCCGACCGCTCGAACAGGCTCCGCAGCGCAGCCGGCGTGGTGATCTCATCCCACGGATTGAACGCTTTGAACAACGCTGGCTTCAGCGCTCGCACCGCGCCCCAGAAGACGCTGTTGGCCGGCTCGAACACACCCGGCCCCCACGTTGTCACCGCGAGCCTCCCGCCAGGGCGGACCAGCCGCCACATCTCGCCCATGAACGCGGGCATGTCCGGCGCGAAGAAGACACCGAAGACGCAGATCACACAGTCAAACGAAGCGCTAGCCAGCCCGGTTGATCGCGCGTCGGCTTCACGAAACGCGATGTTGCCGAAGCCTTCGGCAGCCGCGCGCGCCCGCGCTGAATCCAGCAACGGTGCCGCCACGTCAATACCGACCACCCGGCCTCTGGGGCCAACGGCTCGAGCCGCTGGGATCGCTGACGCTCCCCTGCCGCAGCACAGATCCACCACCGCCTGCCCCGGCGCCAACCGCAGCCGGTCCACGGTCGCCGCGCCGAAGCGATCCCAGAAGCCAAGCGCCGGCCGCGCGTAATGATCGGCCGCCGCGCTGTACGTGCGGGCCGCCCTCTCCACCTGCTCGTCGAGAAAACCGGCACCCATCTGCCCGACGCGCATACTCGCTGATCGACAGCCGACTCGCAACCCGCCCGCCGCCCCCGTCTGCTGTCCTGCATCGGCGCCGGGATGCGCCTCGGCGGAGACACGGCTCAGAGCCTGCGGTGCGCGGACAAAAGACGTGCGATGCAGCGCTTGCAGGTCTTCCCGCGATACGGCCGCTCAGTTCGAATAGCGGCGCACCATCAACCTATCCCACCAAGGGAGGATTCATGGAATCCGTGCTGCTGGACGTCGCCGGTCACCGTCGCTCACCAGCGACTATGCCCGGCTACCACCGGGTCGCGCGCCACGCAACAAGGGCGAGCAGTATCCGGCCGATCCACCGACGGTCGAAGACATCGTCGGGGGTGATCAACCTGGGCATCACGAGCATCTACCTGCAGGGCATCGACAGCAGCGAGATCATCAGCACCGCCCACGGACGGCCATCGCCGATGATCTCCGCCAGCGCCGGCCTCCAGATGAGGCATAGATCGGAGCGCGATCGAGTCGTGGCCGAGGTCGTCCGGCCCGACCCGACACCATCCCCCCAGCTGGCGAGGAGCGGGTTGCGTGGCCCGATCGGGCAGACACCCGCTGCCCCGATTCGGCGCAGCTCTCGACCCGTGTGTCGGCGGCGCTGCTCCGTTCGTGACGAGTCTCGATCTGCCCATCGAGACTTCTCCGTCTGTTGATTGCAGCGATGACCGTCGCGTCGGCGACGCCTCTCTTGTGCACACCGTCCAGAGCCAACCGTGGGTCCACGGCCGCCATCTGCCAAACCAACCCGCGGATGGGCTCTGCTCAAACCCTTAGGTTGGACTCGGTATTGAGCCACACGCGGTGATGAAGCCCCAGGTGACAGCAGCGCCGTCGTCACCGATCTCAGCGCGCAGCCGGTCCGCCAGGGTGTCGATCTTGACGTCGTCCTCTGTCGCGACTCGGAGCTGTGTGATCTGGGGCAGGAGAGTGCGAATGAGCCGCGCCATGTACTCGTATCCCGCCCAGTCTGGCCCGCCGCCAGCAGCGGCGTCGAGGTGCATCGCGGGCGCCGGGAGTCCCGCCTGCGCAAACACGCTGCGCAGCCGCAAACCCATGTATAGGTCCATGCCGGCGCGGCGATAAGTCTCGAGGATCCACCCCCATAGCTGCTCCAATAGCGGTGAGTGCGGCAACGACATCGGCGCCAGCGTCGCGTTGGCGGGCTCTTGGAACGCGACGATGCCCCCGTCGCGAACGTGACCCGTCAGCCGGCGGACCAACGCGGCTGGCTGCGGGGCAAAAAACAGCACGCATCGACCGACGACAGCATCGAGGTCGCCGTCCAGCTCGGCCGAAGCCGCATCGCCGACGACGAATGCAACGTTCTCAAGTCCTGCGGCCGCGACCCGGGCTCGAGCCGTCTGGATCAGCTCCGGGTTGAAATCGACCCCGATGACGGTGCCTCCTTCGCCGACGAGGTCGGCTGCCAACAACGCTACGTCGCCGGCCCCGGTCCCGACGTCGAGAACCTTCATCCCGCGCGAGATGCCCGCGTCCTCCAGGAACCGCGCGGTGTACGGCGCGAACATTTTCGCCTGCAGCCGCAACCGCTCGGTCTCCTCGGCCGATTGACCGAACAGATAATCCGGTGCTTGCCCGCTCATCGCGACCGATTCATGATCCGGGGCGACTCTAGCTATCTCGAGCGGGTGTGCGCGTTCCTGGCATCCCCGGCCATGTTGGTCCGGTAGAGGGTTCGACTGGGAGACGCTCAAAGAACATCGAGCCACTGACCCGCGCGAGACGAGCCGACGGAGGAGGAGTGCCGTCGGGCGCTCGCGTGGTGGAAGACGTGCGATCTGCCTCGGCGTGACGCGAACGAGCGTTAGCTACGCGTGCATGCCGCCTGACAAAACAGTCCAATCTGCCGTCCAAAATCGACCGGATTGCCCGTAAACACTGGAAAAACGGGCGGAATCATAATCCGCGTGTCGGGGGTTCGAGTCCCTCCTCCGGCATCCCCCGTTTTCCGCGGATCCCAGTGTTCGTCCAGGTCTTGTTCGGCCGATTGGCTAAGCGGCCCGAGGCCACCGATGTCCCCGAGGACCTCGCCACCGCTAGAAGTGGGGTAGCGAGCGCCGCGTCGTTCAACTAGCTGCGTGTGGTGTTGTGATGGCTGCCGGTGAGCCGCACGGCTCACGCTTTGCCGATTGCGGACGGTTGCTGCTCGGCGAACTCACGGTGGGCGGCCAGCGCGCGGGCACCCACACGGTCCCGGGGCCTCCGTTCATCAGGATGACGACGGCCATCGCCTCCGCGACTTCGGCCTCGGTGGCGCCCTGGCGCGCCGCGCCGAGCGCGTGGGCCGCGATGCAGCCATCGCACTCTCTCGTGGCTCCGATCGCCAGCGCGATCAGCTCCTTGACTTTGGCCGACAGCACGCCATCTGCCATCGCGGCCCGTTGCACCTCGCCGAAGGCCTGCAGGACGTCGGGGATCTGCTCCTTGAGCTGCCGAGCGGGCACTGCCAGTTCCTTCCTCACCTCATGGGCGGTCATCGACGTCCTCTCTGTTCGAACAGTCCACCATCAGCTTGGCCCCCGCGCCGTGCCCTGGCATCCCAGGCAGAGCCGATGTCCATCAGCCGTACCACCCCGAGGCCGACGGTGATCGCGCCGCGTGATGCGGCTTCGGTCACGCCCAGGTGGGCAGTCCGGCGCCATCGCCTGGAGCCCGTCGAACACCCCGGCGGCGTGCCTGGCGCGTGAGGTAGGGCGGCTTTCATGAGGGTCAGAGAGGTTGCCAGACCGCCCGAAGCGCTCGGCCCGCGCCGTGAGCCGGGTCCACCCGCCCCTTGGTACACCCTCGAGTTCTCCCAACCCGATGCGCTGAACGCCGCGCGCCCTACTCGGGGTCCTGTTCGGCCGACCCTGGTTCTGGATCATCAGCCGGAGCGTGGTGCTCCTCGGTCAAGCCCCCGTTGGAGTCGCCGTCCTCGCTGTCGTGGTCGTGACCCTCGGGAGCGACCGGCACTCCCGGAGCCTCTTCCTCTCGAGGCTCGCTGGTTATCGGTACATCTTGGCCCACAACAGGACCGTCTGCGAGTTCCCAGTTTTCTCGCTCGCTCCCAGCTGAACTCATGGTTGTCCTCCTGTCGATTCTTGCCTGTCGCGGGTGGTGATACCCGAGCGCGGAATTGATCACGCACGCCGGCCCCGTCCCCCCTTGCATCGCAAACCGTGTTCGTGCGTCACTCGGCCATGAAGTGACAACGTCGCTGGGGGACCGTACGAGCGATGACCCTGGCATCGGAGGCTCAAGTAAGAGTTGTGGCGAGTCGATGCAGGCTCTGATGCGAGAACTTGCCGGCCAACGGCGCGTGTCCTGGCTCTGTGCGACCCAGGCTGACCGTGAGCGAGTGCTCGACATGGAGCAGCGCCTCAGGCCACTGCGCGCTCTGTCGTTCGGCGTGCTGGCCGCGGCGCTGGTGATCTGTGGGCCCTGGGTGGGGTGGTGGACGTTGATCCCGCTGGCTGGCGCGGGCATCGTGTTCGTGCTCACCGACCGCGGGCTGGCGACCTCAGCGCGTCCCGAGTATCGGTTGGCGGTGGCGTGGCTGACCGCTGAACTGGCGATCGCCGTTAGCGTCGCGCTGACGGGGGGTCCGCGCAGCCCTGCGGTTGCGTGGCTGGTGCTCCCAGTGGTTACGCTCGCGGCGCGCTTTGACGTGCGTGGCGTGATCGCCGGCAGCAGCTTCGCGGGCGCTTTGATCCTGGTGAGCTCGCTGGCGGTGGATCCCGCCGCTGTGATCGCCAGCCCGCAAGACGTCGTGTTCCGACTCGGCCTTTTGGGCGCGGTCGCACTGCTTTCGCTGGCTCTGATGCGATCCGATGTGGCGCACCGCAGCGCATCGGTGATAGATCCGCTCACCAGCATGCTCAACCGCAATGCCCTCGGAGCCCGGGTCGCGGAGCTACGCCACCAAGCTGTCGTCGTCCACCGGCCGATCGGCCTGATCGTCTGCGATCTCGATCACTTCAAGGCCGTCAACGATACCCACGGGCACGCTGTGGGTGACGCCGTGCTACGCGATGTCGCATACAGCCTGCGCAAGCGCCTGCGTGCGTTCGATCTTGCCTACCGGCTGGGGGGCGAGGAGTTTCTGGTGCTGCTACCGGGCGCCGACGCCCGCCAATCAGCGAGCCTGGCCGAGGACTTGCGCAAGACCATCCTCGCCGAACGCCACGGCGGTCTGTCGGTGACTATGTCCTTCGGAGTCAGCGCCAGCCAGCCCAGCTCCTTCGATTATGAGCATGCCTTCGAAGCCGCTGACCGGGCGCTCTACGCCGCCAAAGCCGCCGGACGCAACCGTGTCCGGATCGCCGGCGACGTCGACCCTGGCTCGCCGCTGCTCGAGCCGCCTCCGGCCCGTCAGCCCGAGGCCATTCGACGAAGTTAGCCGGGTGGCGCCGCCACGGGTTCTCGAATCTTGGCGGCATCTCAGGCGTGGCCTCATACAGAGCGTCGGGTGCCGGCTGGACGTTCGGCCGATGGCGATCAGGCCGCCGATTCGACTTAACGCCGAATCAAGGTTGGGGGCACGCCTCTCGATAACTAGGCCACTGAACAGAATCCGCGACCGGGCCGCCGACGGACCAGAAGTCACATCGGAGCGGCGACCAAATTACGGATCGGAGTGATGCAAAGATGCTTCACGGATTGCACAACAAGAAGCGCGTCCTCGCCAGCCTCGGCCTGGTCGCAACATTGGCAGTGACGGGCGTCGCAGTGGCCTACTTCAGCGCCACCGGCGCGGGCTCGGGCAACGCTCAGGTCGGCGCCAACGCTTCCCTGACAATCAGCCCGACGATCACCCCGGGCACCGGCGGGATCGTTCCCGGCGGAAATCCCGCCGCCATCTCTTTCACGGTGAACAACGCGGGCAGCGCCAAGGCGAATGTCGCTAGCGTGACGATGACCGGCGTGCAGGCGTACAGCGACGCCGGCCACACCACCAGCGTCACCGGCACCGGCGCCGGCAAGTGTGACACCACGCAGTTCTCGATGACTCCCGTCACTGAGAACCAGCAGGTGCCGGCGGGCGGCCCGACCGCGCTCGCCAACAACGGCAGTCTCGTGTTCGCCGACTCAGGTTCCAACCAGGACGGCTGCAAGAACGCCTACCTGGTCGCGAGCTTCACCAGCAACTAATCCCAGCCGCGGCAGTGGGTCGAGATGAGGTTTCCAGGCCATCCTCCCACCCGCACCGCGGCACCAGCGTCGGCTGAGCCGGCGAACACCCGAAAGGCGATGCGGTGAAGTGATGAAGGTAGGCACTATCAGCGCGACGGCGATCACTAGCAGAGCTTTGCCGCTAACGGCGGCTGCTGCCTTGACAGCGCTCTCTGTGGGCGTAGCCGCTGGATACTCCGCGCATTCGGCACCCCACGCGGCTCCCAAGCGAGGCTTCTCGCTCATTGCTGCGCCGCTGCAGGGCGCCCTCGCTGGCGGCTCGGCGGCCCGTTACCGGATCACGATTCGTCGCCACCGGTTCGCCGGCCCGGTCGCGCTCAGGATCTCACCCCGGCCACCGGCTGGGGTCACGGCGCGATTCTCGCCTTCCCGGACGCGCCGGTCGAGGGCGACGCTGACGATCCTGACTCCCCGGCACATGGCGCCCGGGCTCTATCGCATCCATTTGCGCGCCCGAGGCGGCAACCTGACCCGAACCAGCTGGCTTACGCTCTCGATCGCTGCCTCACCCGCCGGCACGACTGGCCATCGCACGACTGGCCCCGGCACGACCGGCCCCGGCACGACCGGCCCCGGCACGACCGGCCCCGGCACGACCGGCCCCGGCACGACCGGCCCCGGCACGACCGGCCCCGGCACGACGCCCCCCGCCACCACTCCCCCCGACCCCGGGCAGGGCAACGGAGCACCCCAGCCGTTCGCGATCACCGGAAACGTCGAGGGTCCCCTGCAACTAGGCGTGCCCCAGCCGATTGACCTTCGCATCACCAATCCGAATACCTCGCCACTGGTCATCACCGATCTGACGGCGAGCGTTGCCGCCGTCAGCGCGCCGAGGGCGACGCCCTCTCTCCCCTGCACGCTGAGAGACTTCTCGATCCAGGCATTTTCGGGCACCCTGCCGCTGACCGTGCCCGCCTCGAGTACAAGGAGCCTTGCCGAGCTCGGAGTGCCGGCGGCTCAGTGGCCCCAGATCTCGATCATCGATCTCCCAACCAACCAGGACGGCTGCCGGGCGGCGTCATTGACGCTCGCCTACGGCGGGATGGCGACGGGCGGATGAGACTCCTGGGGCGCTCCCTCCCGCCGGTTCTCCTCATGATCGCGATCTTCCTCGGCAACGGCGGCACCGCGTTGGCGTACTTCTCGAGCACGGGGACCGGCACGGCGCTGGCGAGAGCGGCGACGATCGTCGGAGGATCGGGCGTGACCACGTCGCAGACGGGTGCGAACATCGCGGTGAGCTGGAACGCCGCCACCCTCAGCTCGGGCTCGCCCGTGCAGGGCTACCGCGTCAGCCGCTCGGACGGCGCCAGCGTTTGTGGCAGTCCGGCACTCGTGACATCGCTGTCGTGCAGTGATCCCGCGGTTCCGTCAGGAACCTACACCTACACCGTGGCAGCGGTCTACCATACGTGGGACTCGAGTACCACGAGCGCGGCCGTCACCGTGCTTGCGGCTCCGACGATCAGCTCGACACCGCCGAGCACAAGCGCGAGCAACTCGGCGAGCTTCAGCTTCGGCGGCGGCAACGGAAGCACGTACAACTGTCAGCTTGACGGTGGCGCGTACACGAGTTGCGCGAGTCCCGCGGCATACTCGGGGCTCGCCCAGGGCCTACACACTTTCAAGGTCCTCGCCGTGCAGGGCAGCTCGACCGGTTCTGCCAGCAGCTACACGTGGACGGTGGATACGGTCCCACCGACGCAGTCGGTGACGTTGGCGAGCGGCGCGGCCAACGCTTACCTGAGCGGATCCACCCTGTATTACAAGGGGAACGCCGGCTCTGGGTCCTTTCGCCTTCTCGACGCGGTCTCCGACGGGGGCTCGGGGCCGGCCTCGGCGACCTTCCCGAGCATGGCAACGGCCGGCTGGAGCCATGGCGCCGAAACGGTCACGACCCCCTCCGGCGGACCCTTTGGCTCGAGTACCTTCTCTTGGAGCGCGAACCCGAGCGTGCCGGCCGGCTACACCGTCACCGGCACCGACGTGGCCGGCAACACCACGGCGAGGTCGCTCGCGTTCGTCAACGACTCGATTGCGCCCGCCTCGGGGGCCGTGACGATCAACGGCACAGCGGCGACTGCGGGCGGCTCCACCAGCTCGGTGACGAACAGCACCAGTTTCTCGATCAGCAACCGGACTGACTACAGCGACGCAGGATCGGGACTGCGCTCCTCGCAACTCACCGTGCAATCCGAGTCCCTATCCGGCAGCACGTGTGGAGCGCTCGGCTCGGGTGGCCCGTTCGCCACGGCGACCACGGTCACGGGAACCACTCAGCCTTCGGGGCTCCAAGCCGGTTATTGCTACGTGTACACACTCACCGGAGCCGACAACGTCGGCAACATCGCCTCGATCAGCACGACCGTGGTCGACAACGTCCTCAGCTTCGCAGTAACCATCCAGCCAAGCTCGGTTGGCGCCGGCGTTGCCACCCCTCCGACCGCCGTGGTGTTGACCGCAACCAGGAACGGCTCCCTTGACACGAGCTACTCCGGCGCGCCTCTGACCTGGGGCGGAGCCTCCAACAGCCCCTCCGGAAGCGCGCCGACCCTGCCGGCAAACCCGACCTGGACCAGCGGCACCTCGAATTTCGGGATCACGCTGGTGAAGGCGGAAACCGAGACATTGACGGTAACTGACGGAACGCGCAGCGCGACCTTTGCCGCCATCGTGGTCAACCCGGGACCGGCGACACAACTGGCATGGACGAACGTGACGGCCCCGGAGGGCGTCCCGCCGATGTGCTCGGCCAACTGCGACCTCAGCGGATTCGGCAACGGCCACACCGCGAGTGGCTCCGTCAGCATCGTGGACAGCCTCGGCAATCCCGTCACGAACATTGGCAGCGGCCACACGGTCGTGGTGACGCTCGGCGGCGACGCGAGGGGACGCATCACTCCAGCCAGCCCCGCGACGCTCACGGTTCCGAGCTCCGGCTCGGCGACGACCGCTCTGCTGTCGTACACAAGCGTGGCGAGCGGAGGCTACACCGACACGCTGACCGCGACGAGCGCCGGTTACGCCGATGCCCACGCGAGCATCAGCCAGTGAGCGCAAGGGTAGATGAGGGCGCAGGAGACCGGCGGCGTGTTTCACGATCCGGCCCCCTCGGAGACCTGCTGGGGCTAGCGCTGACGGCCTGAGCCGGAGTTGTCTTCGGTGTCAGGGCTCGGCTCGGCGAACGAACGAAAGCGTGCCGTCATCTCGGCGTCGGGCCCCACGGACTCGTCGGACTCGGCCTCGTTCTGAGACTTAGGTGGCTCGGTCTCAACGGGGTGAGACGCATTCGCCTGACCGACGACGCTGTCGAGGAAGTGGCGGAGCTTCTCCTCCTCGCCGGCGACGACATCCTTGACCCGGACCGACCCTTTCCGCACCGCGATCTCCCCCCACTCGCCCCCGCCCAGCAGCCGCACGGTGGTCGCGAAGCTCTCCTTCCAGCCCGAAGGCGCCTTGCCATCGACTGCCACCGTCAGGGTGGCGCCTTTGACGTCGGCGGTCGACCAGTCAAGCCGGGGGGACGGCATGGCGTCTCTTTACCCCCGAAGGTCAGGATTCAGCCACCGGCCGCCACCGCCACCCTGATTGAATCCGGGCGGTGAGCGACGCACTGCACGCCAAGACGATCCGCATCGCCGGTCACGGCGGCGACGAGATCGAGGCTTATCTCGCCCGCGCCGATGACCACGGACGCCGCGGGGGGGTGGTGGTCATCCACCACATGCCTGGCTATGACCGGGCCACCAAGGAGATCACGCGCCGGTTCGCAGAGCTCGGCTACGACGCGATCTGTCCCAACCTCTACTGGCGCGAGGCGCCCGGGGCCGCCCCCGACGACGCCGCCGCGACCGCGCGGGCCCAAGGCGGCGTCCCCGACGAGCGGTTGGTCGGCGACGTAGGTGGTGCCGCCGGGCATCTGCGCGGGCTGGACAGTTCCAACGGCAAGGTTGGCGTGATCGGCTACTGCTCGGGCGGTCGGCAAGCGGTGCTCGCGGCGTGCAACCTTGACCTCCAAGCCGCCGTTGATTGCTACGGCGCCTTTGTGGTCGGCAGTGCGCCGGAGGGCTTCTCCCGCCAGGTGACAAACCTGGTAGAGCAGCTCCCTGCCCTCCGTGCTCCGCTGCTCGGACTGTTCGGCAACGAGGACTCCTATCCCAGCCGCGAGCAGGTCAACGAGCTCGACGAGATCCTCACCGCCAACGCCAAGCCGCACGAGTTTCACCGTTACGACGATGCGGGCCACGCTTTCTTCGCCGTCGATCGCCCGTCCTACCGAGTCGCAGCGGCCAATGACGGCTGGGAGCGCATCGCAGCGTTCTACGAGACCCAGCTGGGAGGCTGAAATGTGCACCTACGCGACAGTCAAGACACCAGTGCAAGGCAGCGCCAAGGGCCCGGCAAGCAGTTGGTTCCATGTCACCAACGCAACCGTCTACTTCGACCATCCGGTGCACGCGATGGCTGAGCACACGCTGAACATCGACTTCGCCGACCCCGCCCGCGGGCCCTCGGCCCGCGTGGCCGTCGAGCTCAGTGCATCGTCGGCGCGCGAGCTGGTGACCGCGATCCAGGCCGCACTGGATTCGGCCCCCGCCGAACTCTCTGCCTGAGGGCCATCCCGACGGGCGAGCGCCCGAGGCGCCTAACCGGTGAGATCAGTGCCTGGGCGGCAGGGAGCGGGCGTGCTCCACGCCCCGGGTCACCCAACGCTCCAGCTCGCGCTTGGTCTTGACGCCCTCGGGATCGACTCGCAGCCAGCCACTCATCGCTTTGCCGCGCATCACGAACGGCGCCGCGTGCGGCTTGGCGGCCAGAGCCTCAGTCTGGGCAGGATCGATCCGCAGCAGTAAGCCACCCTGCCCGCTGGCGCTGACCGACATATTGCCGTTGATCAGGAAGGCCAAACCGCCGAACATCTTCATCTCGGTCAGGTCCGGCTCGATCGAGAGCAGCTCCCGGATCCGCTGCGCCAGATGCTCGTCGTAGGCCATACGACGATTATCCGCGATCATATTGCGGGAAGGAAAGGAACCGCCGGGTGTCTACTTGGTTGCCCGCCAGGCGTCGGCTGGGCTTCCGCCCCGCAGCCCGAACCCAAAGGAGTTCCATGTCCCCACTTGCTCCCCTAGCCGTTGCGGTGACCGCGGCGCTGGCGCTGAGCGCGTGCGGCGGCTCGAGCAGCAGCTCGTCGGCTGCCCCGAGCTCGAGCAGCTCGTCGGCTGCCCCGAGCTCGAGCAGCTCGTCGGCTGCCCCGAGCTCGAGCTCAGCGAGCTCCACCGCCGCGTCGAGCCGGGCGGCCGGCGGCTCCGCGGGCTCGCTTTCGATCGCCGCTGATCCCAGCGGCCAGCTGGCCTTCACGACCAAGACCTTGAGGAGCAAGGCGGGCATGGTCAAGATCGCCTTCACCAACAGCTCGTCGACGCCCCACAATTTCACCCTCGAGCGGGGCACGAGCGGGCCCCAGCTGGGCGCGACGTCGACGTTCAGCCGCGCCACCAAGACGCTCTCGGTCAAGCTTGCCCCAGGCACCTACACGTTCTTCTGCAGCGTCCCGGGTCACCGGCAGGCCGGGATGCAGGGCACGCTGACCGTCCCGTAACCGCGACGGCGGCCTGGATTGGATTCGCTCAGCTACGGCGGTTGACGAGCGGCTCGAGCCGGGCAATGACCTCGAAGTAGCGCGTCGGCATCAAGCGGGCCAGGGCATCGAATGCGTAGGCGTCGGGTCCGACCAGGATCCGGCTCTTGCCGGCCTTGGTCCCCTCGTGGATGATCTCGGCCGCCCGCTCGGGAGTGGTCAGGGCGATGGCCTCGAATTCCCGCGCCGCTTCCTGGTGGGAGACGTTGGGCCTGGTCGGATGGCTGTGATAACGGGCGTTGTGGGCGATGTTGGTCTTGACCCCACCGGGATGGACCGTGACAGCCCGGACCCCGGTGCCGCGCAGTTCCTGACGCAGCGAGTCGGTGAAGCCGCGCACCGCGAACTTCGAGGCGCAGTAGGCGCTCTGCATCGGCATGCCGAGGAGACCGAACACGCTCGAGGTGTTCACGATTACGCCCGAGTCCTGCCTGAGCAGGATGGGCAGGAACGCCCGGACGCCGTTGATCACGCCCTGGAGGTTGATCTCCAGTACCCACTCGTCATCCTCGACCGAGGCCTCGGCGACGCTCTGCGAGGTGGCGACACCGGCATTGTTGAAGACCATGCCGATCGGCGCCCGCGCCCACTCGGCGACCTCGGCCGCGAACGCCATCTGGGCGTGACGGTCGCGGACATCCAACTTGCGCGCCAGGACCGGCCCGGCGATCAGGTCAGCCGTCGCCCGCAGGCCGGCCTCGTCCTGATCGACGATCGCCACCGGGCAGCCGTGCGCGGCCAGGCGCAGGGCGGTCGCGCGGCCGATGCCCGAGGCGGCACCGGAGACGTAGGCGGCGCGGCCATCGACGGAGACTCGCGGCTTGCGCATGCTCTCTCCTTTCAGGCCAGCGCCACCGTCGCAGCCGCGGCGGCGTGGCGGACGTCAGTGGTCCAGTCGGAAGGGTCAAAGCGGCGCAGGCGCCGCTGATAGGCCCGCACGCTACCCGGCCAGAGGGTGGAGTTGCGTCCTGTGACGTCCGTGTACCAGCTCAAGCAACCACCGGCCATCCAGACGCTGCCGTCCGAGGCTCGGTCGACGTCGGCGAGAAAACGCTGCTGACGCTCGCGGACCGGCTCGATCGTCGCCCTGGCATGGGCGCGGCGGTGGGCCAGCACCGCACGGAGGTGCCTGATTTGAGCTTCGATCATGAGCAGCACCGAGTTGTGGCCCAGCCCGGTGTTGGGTCCCAGGAGCAGGAACAGGTTGGGGAAACCGCTCACCGCGAGGCCGAGGTGGGCGTTGGGACTGCCCTGCCAGGTGTCGGCCAGGGTCTCGCCGCTGCGACCGCGGATACGGTGACTGATGGGCGGATCGGTGACCTGAAAGCCGGTCCCGAAGATGATCGTGTCGACCACGTGCTCATGGCCCTCGGCGTCGACGATCCCGCGCTCGGTGACTTCGTCGATGGCGGTCGTGACGACCTCGACGTTCTCAGCACACAGGGCGGGGTACCACGTGTTGGAGCCAAGCACACGCTTGCAGCCCAGCCGGTAGTCGGGCGTCAGCTTCTCGCGGAGTACCGGATCGGGCACCTGACTGGCGATGTGGCGCCGTGCGCGGCGCTCGGCCAAGCGCATCACGGCAGGGTGGCGGAATCCGAAGTGCAAGGACTCCAGCAGCGAGAAGACGGCCCGGCGAGCCAGGGCCAGAAGGTGCGGATGGCGGGCGAAGCGGGCCCGCCAGCTCTCGGGAACGCGTGGGTTCTCGCGCGCGAGCACCCACGGTGGCGTGCGCTGGAAGAGGCGCAGGGCCGCCACTTCAGGCTGGATCTCGGGCACGAACTGGATCGCGGAGGCCCCCGTACCGACGACGGCGACCTGACGCCCGCGCAGATCGTGATCGTGATCCCAGCGAGCGGAGTGAAACACCCGGCCGGTGAAGTTCTCAATGCCGTCGAGCTCAGGGATCGATGGGTCGGCGAGCGCGCCGGTGGCGGAGATGAAGATCTCGGCCGTCAGGTCACCGCCCGTGGTCGCGATTGCCCACCGCTGACGCTCTTCGTCCCATGCGGCGGCGGTGACCTCGTGGTCGTAGCGGAAGTGGCTGTCGAGCTCGTGGCGGCGGGCCACATCCTGCATGTACGCCCAGATCTCGGGCTGGTGGGCGAAGGCCCGCGTCCATGCGGGGTTCTGCTCGCCGGTGAAGGAGTACAGAACGCTCGGGATGTCGCACGCGCAGCCGGGATAGCTGTTGTCACGCCAGGTGCCGCCGAGATCGTCGGCCCGCTCGAGGACGACGAAGTCGTCGTGACCCTCCTCCTTGAGCGCCATCGCCATGCCGAGGCCGGACAATCCCGCGCCGGCAATTGCGATCTCCACGTGTTCGCTGGCGACCGTCATGGCTTGAGTTCCTCTCGTCGGGTCCGGACCCTGGTACGTTTTCGTACCGTATCGGTACGTTAGCATACCGCCGCTCGCGCGGCAACCAGCCGCCTCCCAAAAGGGAGCTACGGTCTCGGGCCACGGCCCGCGCCGGCGGGGACTAGCGCGGAGCGCCGGCCAAGATCGCCTTGACCGTGGTGCCAGCGCTGGCACGGAGCTCGTCGATGTCGCGCCCGCGCTGGAGCGAGACGACCAGCAGCTCGCGCAGGCCTCCGGCGATGATGATCGCGGTGTCCATGTTCAGCGCCCGGGCCCCGAGGTCGGGGCGGACCGCACGGCCCGAGTCGACGAGGGCGACCATCATCGAGGCGAATCGTTCCAGCGTGGCCAGCGCCCGCTCGGCGCCACCCTGTCCGAGGGCTGGAATCTCGCGCACGAAACTCGCATACAGAGCGGGCTGCTCGCTGACGTTCTCGATGTAGGCGTCGACGGCAGCATCGACCTGCTCATCGAGCGGCCGGTCGGGATGAACGGCGGCGGCGATCTGCTTCATCATCGCCTCGTTGGTGGCGTCAAAGAGAGCCAGGAAGCAGGCGTCGCGGTCCTCGAAGTGCTCGTAGAAGTTGCGCCGGGAGGTGCGGGCGATCCGGACCACGTCGGCAACCGTGGTGTCGCGGTAGCCCTGCTGCGCAATCGCGGCCGCCATCGCCGCTATCAGGCGCTCCCGGTGGCCGACGGGCTCGCGCGTCGGGTTCGCCGCCGCCGGCTCGCTCAAACTGGTTCGCCGTCCCGCCATGGCTCTCAAGGTAGCGATCCCCGACGACGACGGCGGGCGGCGCTCAGCGTGCGTCGCGGCGGGTGACCACGACCCGGCCGCCACGGCTCGGGATCGTCGTCACGTTGCGCTGGCGAGCGTGCTCAGGTCCGGGTCCGACGGCGCGCAGATCGGTCCGTCGCGCGATCGCCTCGAGCACGACACGCTGCTCGGCCATGGCCAGCGAGGCGCCCAGGCAGCGACGGATCCCACCCCCGAACGGGATCCAGGTGTAGGTCCCCGGCTTGATGAACGCTCGGTGTCCGGCCTCGCCTGAACGTTCATCGCTGGGGTCATCCTGCTGCTTGTGATCCAGAAAGCGCTCGGGCCGGAAGCTCAGGGGGTCCGGATAAATGTCCTCGCGGTGGTGCAGGGCCACGATGCTCACCGCTACGGGGGTGCGGGCGGGAACCACGTAGTCGCCAAGGCGCCACCGCCGCTTGACCATGCGGACGATCATCGGAATCACCGGGCGGACGCGCATCCCCTCGTGAATCGTCGCCTCCACGTAGGCGTCCGCCTGGGGGCCGCCGGCGCGGGCCAGCACTCGCAGGCGGTCATAGGCCGCCGGCGATCGCAGCATGCGCTCGAAGATCCAGGCCAGCGAGTTGGCGGTCGTCTCGTGGCCGGCCAGGACCAGCGAGAGGAGCTCGTCGCGCAGTTCGGAGTCAGTCAGGGGGGCGTCGTCCTCATCGCGCGCTTGCAGCAGCAGCGAGAGGACGTCGGTCCGCTCCCGATCGCCCGCACCCTCGGCCCGGCGCTCGGCGATCATGGCCAGCAGCTGGCGATCGACGATCCCGAGCAGCCCACGCAGAATCCCGATCGGTTCTCGACGCCGAGCATTCTGAAGCTCGATCACCCGGAAGGCGGGGTTGGTGGAAGCGGCCAGCAGGCGCCGGATCGTGCGCCGCATGCGGTAGCCGGTGCTCCCGGGCGCGGGCCGGCCCTCGATCCCGAAGATGCCGCTCATGATCACGTCCAGGGTCACCGCCGACATCCGGGGCGCCAGCGAGAACGGTTCGCCCAGCGGCCAGCTGTCGATCTCGCGCTCGGCCACCGCCGAGATCATCTCCACGTAGCGCTGGACTGCCTGGCCGTGGAATGGGGGCAGCAGGAGCTTGCGCTGGCGCATGTGGCGCTCGCCGACCGAGGTGAGGATCGAGTCCGGGCCGAGAATCGGCCGCAGCGGGCTCTCTCCGGTCAACGACGGCGCGTCCTCGGGGCTGGCCGTCATCAGTGAGCGCACGTGGTCGGGGTGGCAGGTGACCACAAAACCCTCTCGGCGAGAGAGGATCTTGAGCGTCCACACGTCCCCGTAGCGACGGCGATTGCGGAGATTGGACGAGATCGGCCGGATCCCGAAGCGGATCGTCTGCAGCCAGGTCGGAGCCGGATCACCGGGCGGCAGGTGGATCGCCTGGGCGTCAGACACAGGCCCCGCCGGCGACGGCGGGGCTTCGCCGCTGCGGCTCGGCGCGATCTCGGAGCGGGGCTCGGGCAAAGCCATCGTGCTCACGGTACGAAACTGTACCAGAACCCGCCGCGCGTGAAGAGAAGGCGCGGCGGGACGCGCGGTCTAGTCAGCGAGCGCCGGGCGTCGCTGCGCCCAAGGTGCTGCCGCCTCGATTTGACCCGCTAGTGAATAGAGGACATCCTCGGCTCCCAGCCGCCCGACCAGCTGGACGCTCAGCGGCAGGCCATCAGTACCCAGCCCGGCGGGGATGCTAATCGCCGGCTGCCCGGTCAGGTTGTAGAGCGGCGTGAAGGGCGTGAAGCGTCCGGCGATGTTGATCGCCACGGGCGCGCTGCGGCCGAAGCCGCCCTCGGCTTCGATCGCCGTGGTGGCGGTGCCGGGCGTGACGAGCACGTCGATCTCGTCCCAGAGGGCGGAGATCCGCGCCGTCGCCTCGGTGCGGGCTCGGGCGAGCCGGCCTCGACGCCACGATGGGACCAGGAAGCGCCCGGTGGCGCCCATCTGGCGGGTCAAGGGCTCGAGCCGAGTCGGATCAGGCACGCGTGTCGTGTCCTGGGAGATGCCCTTCAACCACGTCTGCAGAAAGACGAGTTGCGCCAGGCCGTAGTCGGGATCGCGGGCGCTCACGTCGTGGCCGAGGTCACCCAACAGAGCCCCGGTGCGCTCCCAGGCCGCGCGTTGGTCGCCCGAAACCTGCGCCAACAGTCCGGGGGGAACCTTGCGCGAGACGGCGATCCGCAGCCGTCCCGGCGAGCGGGTAACGCACTCCACGTAGCTGCCCTCAAAACGGGGCGCCTGGTACTCCTCACCGGGCAGCGCGCCGTGCATGACATCGAGCATCAGGGCGCTGTCGGGGACGGTCCGCGCCAAGGCGCCGATCACCGACAGGCCGAGCCAGCCGGGACCGGTCGGCGCCGCGGAGACCCGCCCGCGCGAGGGCTTCATCCCCACCAGACCACAGCACGCGGCCGGGATCCGGATCGAGCCGCCGCCGTCCGAGCCGGTGGCCGCAGCCACCAGTCCCGCTGCCACGGCCGCTGCCGAGCCGCCCGACGAGCCGCCGGGGGTGCGGTCCAGCCGCCACGGGTTGCGCGTGACGCCGTTAGCCTCGGTCGCCGTCCACGGGAAGATCATCAGCTCGGGGACGTTGGTGATCCCGATCGGGATAGCCCCCGCCGCCCGCAGGCGGCGCAGCGGTTCGGAGTCAACCCGGGCCGTCGATCCGTAGCTCCGCGAGCCTTTGGTGGCGACCTGCCCGGCGAACATGAGGTCGTCCTTGATCGCGATCGGGACCCCGGCCAACAGACCCTCGGGCTTGGCCTGGTCGGCCTCGGCCAGAGCCTGCTCGGCGAGCACGGTGCGGAAGGCGTTGCACCGCGGGTTCAGCGCGTCGATGCGCCGCAGGTAGAGCTCGACCAATTCGCGCGGGCTCACCTCCTTGTCGCGCACGCGGGCGGCGAGCGCGGACGGCCCGGCGAAGGCGATCGCGGTGTCGTCAGCGGCGGTCATGCCAGCGCCGTGACCAGTTCGCGGATCGCGCCCGGGTAGCGGTGGGAGATTCCGCCGTGGCCGCCGTCGAAGAGCTCGAGCGTGTGCTCGACGCCGAGGCGGGTGAGCTCGTCGGAGAAGACCTGCGCGCCGAGGTCCAGGAAGTACTCGTCGCGGCGACCGGCGTCGAGATATACGCGGCGCAGACTGCCCAGCGCCTCGGCGCGGGGCTCGGCCATCCGCACCGGGTCAAGCGCCAGCCAGCGCTCCCAGACGTCGTCGACGAGCTGTCCGGTAGCGACATCGAAGGGCAGCAGCGCCCGCCCCGGCGCCTCGGGGTCTGGCGAGTACGCCGCCGCGCATGCGTACGTGGACAGCGGCGTGCCAAACCGCGACCAGTCGAACGGATCGGCGTCGGCCAGCTGCTCGAAGAGAACCTCGTAGGAGCCGGCGAAGTGGTCGCGCAGGAGCCGGGCGACGATCGGGAACTCGCGCTGGTAGCTGCATTCGAACAGAGCGTCGCCAGCGTGGGAAGCCAGCGCCCCGAACACGTCGGGACGCAGCATCGCCGCCATCATCGCGCCGTACCCTCCGGAGGAGTGACCGGCCACCGCGCGGTGGTCGCGCCCCGCCAGCGTCGGATAGCGGCCGTCGATGAACGCCACCACCTCGTCGCAGATGTAATCCTGGTAGCGCCCGGTGCTAGTCGAGTTCAAGAACTGCGAACCGCCCAGCGAAGTCCAAGCGTCGACGAACACGACGATTGCGTCGGCGCACTCACCGGCCGCGAACATCGCGTCGAGTCGTTCGATGAAGGTCGGCTCAAAGGCCTTGCGCGCCAGCCAGCCATCGACCTGGCCGCCGTAGGCCTGGAGCATGTACACCGAAGCCACGTCCCGTGCCCTGCCCCGCGCCACGCCCGGTGAGCTGTACACGTACAGCGGCCGCCGCGTCGGGTCACCCAGAGGGTTTGCCTCGAGCACCTCGGATTGCACCACCAAACGGTCCAACTCGCCGGCCAGGGGCCGCTCCCACGGCGGCCCCGCCGGACCCTTCACCTCGCTCAATCCCATGACTGGCACGCTACGGGAAACGTGGGTCCAGACGCGTAGTGCCCAGAGCTATAGTCGGTTTCTTCGCCCGGCATGACGGACCGAGTCCACACCAAGAGCAGCAACGGCGCCGGCGCCGATCTCGACGCGGTCGAGACGACCGAGTGGCTGGAGGCGCTGGATGCGGTCGTCTCCCATGACGGCCCCGATCGCGCGCGAGAGATTCTCACCCGGGTCATCGAGCGTGCCCAGCACGCCGGCACGGGCTCGCTGGCCAGCCTCAACACGCCCTACATCAACACGATCCCGGCCGAGCGCGAACCGCGCTTCCCGGGTGACGCGGCGCTCGAGCGGCGGCTGCGGTCGATCGTGCGCTGGAACGCGATCGCGATGGTGGTCCGCGCCAACAAGACCTCGTCAGAGCTGGGCGGCCATATCGCCACATACCAGTCGCTGGCGACGCTGATGGAGGTGGGCTACAACCACTTCTGGCACGCGCACACCGACGAGAGTCCCGGGGACCTGGTCTTCTTCCAGGGGCACTCATCGCCGGGCAACTACGCGCGCGCCTTTTTGGAAGGGCGCTTTGACGCGCAGCGGCTGGACGGTTTTCGTCAGGAGGTCTCGACGGCGAGCGGTGGCCTGGCTTCCTATCCACATCCGTGGCTGATGCCTGACTTCTGGCAGTTCCCGAGCGTGTCACTTGGGCTGGGAGCGATCAACTCGATCTACCAGGCGCGCTTCATGAAGTACCTGCGCGCGCGGGCGCTGGCCGACACCGACGGTCGCAAGGTGTGGACGTTCTTGGGCGACGGCGAGATGGACGAGCCCGAATCGATGGGCGCGATCGGACTGGCCGGTCGCGAGCGCCTCGACAATCTGATCTGGGTGGTCAACTGCAACCTGCAACGCCTCGACGGACCGGTGCGCGGGAACGGCAAGATCATCCAGGAGCTCGAGGCCGACTTCCGCGGCGCGGGCTGGAATGTGATCAAGGTGATCTGGGGCAGCCGCTGGGATCCGCTCTTGGCCGCCGACACCGACGGCGCGCTGGTCAAGCTGATGGAGGACTGCGTCGACGGCGACTACCAGACCTTCAAGTCCCGCGACGGCGCCTACGTGCGCGAGAAGTTCTTCGGGCGCGACCCGCGCCTGCTCGAGCGCGTCGCGCACATGACCGACGAGGACATCTGGCTGCTCAACCGGGGCGGCCACGACCAGCAGAAGGTGTTCGCCGCCTACGACGCGGCGGTCAAGCACACCGAGCAACCAACCGTGATCCTCGCCAAGACGATCAAGGGCTACGGGATGGGCGTCTCAGGCGAGGGCCAGATGATCACCCACCAGGCCAAGAAGATGACCGAGGCCGCGCTGCTCGCCTTCCGCGACCGCTTCGAGCTCCCGCTCACCGACGCCCAGGTCCGCGACGCCGAGTACTACAAGCCGCCCGAGGACTCTCCCGAGATGCAGTACCTGCACGAGCGCCGGGCCGCGCTCGGCGGCGTCATGCCGGTCCGCCGCCGTACCGCCCAATCGCTGCAAGTGCCACCGCTGGAGACGTTCTCGGGTCAGCTCGAGGGCACCGGCGAGCGTGAGGTTTCGACCACGATGGCCTTCGTCCGGGTCCTGGCGGCACTGCTGCGCGACAAGACGATCGGCCGCCACGTGGTGCCGATCGTCCCCGACGAGTCGCGCACGTTCGGGATGGAGGGACTGTTCCGGCAGGTCGGGATCTACTCGCCGGTCGGCCAGCTATACCAGCCCCAGGACTCAGAGCAGCTCATGTTCTACAAGGAGGACGAGCACGGCCAGATCCTCGAGGAGGGCATCACCGAGGCGGGCTCGATCTCATCCTTCATCGCCGCGGGCACCTCGTACAGCGCCCACGGGGTGCCGATGGTCCCGTTCTACATCTACTACTCGATGTTCGGCTATCAGCGCGTCGGCGATCTCGTCTGGGCGGCCGGCGACAGCCGCACGCGCGGGTTCCTGCTGGGCGGCACCGCCGGGCGCACGACCCTCAACGGCGAGGGTCTCCAGCACCAGGACGGCCATAGCCACGTGCTGTTCTCGGTGGTCCCCAACTGCCGGGCCTACGACCCCGCCTTCGGCTACGAGGTGGCGGTGATCGTGCAGGACGGGCTGCGGCGCATGCTCACCGACCAGGAGGACGTCTTCTATTACGTCACGCTGATGAACGAGAATTATCCGCACCCGACGATGCCCGCGGGCGCGCCGGAGGGAATCCTGCGCGGCATGTACCTGCTCTCGCAAGCGGGTGGGCGCGCCTCGTCCAAGAAGCCGCGCGTGCAGCTGCTGGGATCGGGGACGATCCTGCGCGAGGTCATGGCGGCAGCCGAGTTGCTGAAAGCCGATTTCGGGGTCCTCGCCGACGTCTGGAGCGTGACCTCGTTCACCGAGCTGCGCCGCGATGGGATCGAGGTGGAGCGTTACAACATGCTTCACCCCACCGCCGAGCCCCGGCGAGCGTTCGTGACCGAAGCCCTCGACGGCCGACGCGGACCGGTGATCGCCGCCACCGACTACATCCGCGCCTACCCCGATCAGATCCGCCAGTGGGTGAGCCGACCCGGCCGGTCATACCGGACGCTCGGCACCGACGGCTACGGACGCAGCGACACGCGCGCCGGGCTGCGGCGCTTCTTCGAGGTCGATCGCCATTACCTCACCGTGGCGGCGCTGCGCGAGCTCGCCGAGGCGGGCGAGATCAAGGCCGAGGTGGTGCAGCAGGCCATCGACAAGTACGAAATCGACCCCGAGGCGCCGATGCCCACCGCGGTATGAGCACCGCTGCTGTGCAGACGGTCGAGGTGCCGGACATCGGCGACTTCGACGACGTGCCGATCATCGAGATTCTCGTCTCCCCCGGCGTCACGGTCGCGGTCGAGGATCCCCTGGTCACGCTCGAATCCGACAAGGCGACTATGGACGTGCCGGCGCCGGTGGCCGGCGTCGTCAGAACGGTGAGCGTCAAGATCGGCGACCGCGTCTCGCAGGGCGCCCCGCTGATGACAATCGAGTCCAGCAACGGCTCAGATCCGGCCGCCGTCGAAGCCGAGGATCCACCCTCGGCTGGTCGGCCTCCCGAGTCCCCGCCGCCCGACACTTCCGCTGCTCCCGAACTCCCGCCTCCGACCGCCGAGAGGCCCCCGGCCCGAACCTCTGAGGCTCCCCCCCAAACCGCTCCCGGCAATGGCGGTGGCCCAATCTATGCAAGTCCGTCGGCGCGCCGGCTGGCGCGCGAGCTCGGCGTCGAGCTGAACGGGCTGAGCGGCAGCGGGCGCAAGGGGCGGATCACCAAGGACGACGTCGAGCACGCCTCCCAGGGCCGCGGGCCCGAGAGGGCGGCGAGCGCGGCCGGCGCCGGTCTGGACCTGCTGCCCTGGCCGACGGTCGACTTTGAGAAGTTCGGGCCTGTCGAGCGGGTGAGCCGGACTCGGATCCAGCGCATCTCGGCCCCCAACCTGGCCCGCAACTGGGTGATGATCCCCCACGTCACCCACAACGACGAGGCCGACATCACCGAGCTCGAGGCATGGCGCAAGCGGCTCAACGACGAGAACGCTGGGGCCGGGATCAAGGTGACGATGGTTGCCTTCCTGGTCCGCGCCAGCGTCGCCGCGCTCAAGCGGTTCGAAATCTTCAACGCCTCGCTGGACGGCGAGGAGCTGGTCCTCAAGCGCTACTACAACATCGGTTTTGCCGCCGACACCCCGGGGGGCCTGGTGGTGCCGGTGATCAAGGGCGCCGACACCAAGGGCCTGCTGGAGACCGCGCAGGAGCTCACCGAGCTATCGAGTAGAGCGCGCGAGGGCAAGCTGTCCCCCGGCGACATGAGCGGCTCGACGTTCACCATCTCGTCGCTGGGCGGGATCGGCGGCACCACGTTCACGCCGATTGTCAACGCGCCCGAGGTGGCGATCCTGGGCGTCACAAGGTCGGAGATGAAGCCAATCTGGAACGGTGCGGAGTTCGTGCCACGGCTGATGGTGCCCCTGTCGCTGTCATATGACCACCGCGTGATCGATGGGGCAGCGGCCGCGCGGTTCGTCGCCTACCTGGTCGGCGTCTTGTCCGATCTGCGGCGGGCGCTGCTGTGACCGAGGTCCGCGTCCCCGACATTGGCGACTTCACCGACGTCCCGGTGATCGAACTCCATGTCGCGCCGGGTGACTCTGTGGCCGCCGAGGATCCACTGGTCACGCTCGAGTCAGACAAGGCCACGATGGACATCCCCGCTCCGGCCGCGGGGACCGTGACTCAGCTGCGGGTCGCGATCGGGGATCGGGTCTCGGAGGGCAGCGTGCTGCTGACGCTCGAGGCTAACGGGGCGCAGCCGTCCCCCGCCGGCGAGGCGACCGACGCGTGGCAGGCGACGGTCGTGGCCGAGCCGCCCCCGCCTGACCGCGCCGGCTCGGGAGGCGAGCGAGACACCCAGGTGTTGGTGCTCGGGGCCGGGATCGGCGGCTACACGGCGGCCTTCCGCGCCGCCGACCTGGGCCTTTCGGTGACGCTGGTCGAACGCTACGAACGGCTGGGCGGCGTGTGCCTGAACGTGGGGTGCATCCCCTCCAAGGCCCTGCTGCACGCGGCGCGGGTGATCGCCGAGACCGAGGAGATGGCGGCGCACGGAATCTCGTTCGGAAAGCCGTCGGTCGACGTGGGTGCTTTGGTGGGCTGGAAGGCGTCAGTGGTGGATCGGCTTACCAAGGGTCTCGAGAGTCTGGCCAAACAGCGCCGCGTCGAGGTCGTGCGGGGGGATGCCCGGATGCTGGGCCGATCGTCGATGCGCGTGGGAGATCGTGAGATCAGCTTTGAGAACTGTGTCATTGCGGCCGGGTCACAGGCGGCCGTGGTGCCGGGGCTGCCCGATGACCCGCGGATTGTCGACTCCGCGGCTGCGCTCTCGCCCAAGTCTGTCCCGCGCCGGCTGCTGGTCATCGGCGGCGGGATCATCGGCCTGGAGATGGCGTGTGTCTACGACGCCCTGGGATCCAAGGTGACCGTGGTCGAGATGCTCGACCAGCTGATGACCGGTTGTGACCTCGACCTCGTGCGCCCGCTGGCCAAGCGGATCGGCGCACGGTATGAGGCGATCCACCTCAGCGCCCGCGTCTCGGCCGTGAAGGTGCAGAAGAACGGCTTGAAGGTGGAGATCGAGGGAGTCGGGTCGCGGACGTTCGATCAGATTCTGGTCGCGGTCGGGCGAACCCCGAACGGACACGCCGTCGACGCGTCGGCGGCCGGCGTGGCCGTCGATGAGCGGGGCTTCATCCCGGTGGACGAGCAGATGCGGACCAACGTCCCGGGCGTGTTCGCGATCGGGGACATCGTCGGGGGACCGATGCTGGCCCATAAGGCTTCGCACGAGGGCGTGGTGGCAGCCGAGGTCATCGCCGGCCAGAGCGTCGCCTTCGATGCGCAGACGATCCCGTCGGTCGCCTACACCGATCCCGAGGTGGCCTGGATGGGATTGACCGAGACCGCGGCGCGGGAATCGGGGGTGCAATTCGAGAAGGCCGTCTTCCCGTGGGGCGCCTCTGGGCGAGCGCTCGCACTGGGGCGCACCGAGGGCTTCACCAAGCTGCTCGTGGACCGAGACTCGCGTCGGGTGCTGGGGTGCGGGATCGTCGGGGTCGGCGCAGGAGACCTGATCGCTGAGACCGTGCTCGCGCTGGAGATGGGCGCCGACGCCGAGGACCTGGCGCTGACCGTCCACCCCCACCCCACACTCTCCGAGACGATTGGCTTCGCAGCCGAGGTGGCTGCCGGGACGATCACCGATCTGATCGCCCCGGCACGCCTCACAAGCTGAGCTTCAGCTCGGCGGGGTGCGGCGACGCGACATGGCGTAGCCGCCCCCTGCCAGCAGCAGCAACACGACGATGATCCCGATGATCAGGCCAGTGCTGCTGGAGCTGCTCTTCTTCTTGGCGGTGGTCGTCGTCGACGAGCCGGCCGGCGTGGTGGAGGACCCCGAGGACGTCGACGAGGCTGTGGCCGAGATCGGCGTGGCCAAAGTGAGCGGGGGCACCGCGCCACTCGGGTCCACGTAGACCAGGCCCTTGGAAGTGCCCAGTCCCTTGACGATCGGCGTTGCCTTCCCGGTGGTGAGGTCTACCTTGACCACCTGGTCGCTGACGCCGTCGTTGGCCGCGTACATGTCGCCCTTGACAAACTTCCCGGTGATCTTGTACAGGGATCCGATGCCCAGCGGCGTCTGAGCGCCCTTGTCGACGACGTAGATCGTGCCGCCGTTGGCAGTCGCCCAGCGCAGGTCGTCGAGCCCGAACTGGGTGGGCAGGTACGTCAGTCCGGTGCCGTTATTCAGATCCTTGGCAAAGATCAGAGCAAGCTTGGTCTGATCGGTGACGACGTACTGACCCGCGTACTTCGGGCTGCTGGGGGGAACGATGGTCGCCGAGTCGACATCGCCCAGCGCCATCGGGACGCTCGCCCCAGTGAGGGCGTTGGTCGCGGTGGCGTTATCCAGGAAGGTCGGGCTGAGTGCCGCCGTCCCGGTGGCGCCCGGGCTGGCTGGCGGCGTGAGCACGACCTTGAAGGTGGCTGTGCCGGTGGTCGAGCCGGCATGCGAGGCGGCTATGAGAATGTGTCCCGCGCTGTCCACCGTCACGGTGTCGGTGCCACCGCCGGTGCGCAGGGCGGCCCGAGTGCTGGCGCCTCGCGGATCCGGTGAATAGGTGTAGTTGGTCACCTGCTGAGCTGCCGGGGCCGAGGGGCTGATCGTGACCAGGCGCGAGTTGGCATCCTCGTCCAAGGTGACGATGACGCGATGATTGAGCGGGTCGGCGCCGAGACCGTCAACCTTGTTCTTGAGCGTCCACGTCTTCACGAGCTTGCCCCCGGGTGTGTACTCGAGCAGCGTGCTCGTGTCCTTGGTGGGCGTCGGGGGGCCGCCGATGCCATTGCTCAGCACGTTGTTCTGGCAACCGACGAAGAGGTTGCCGTCCAGAAGCGCCAAGTCGTCGCAGTTGGTCGCGCCCTTCGGGGCGTCGGCGAGCTTGGTGAGATGAAAGCCGGGGGCCGCGGTCGGCTTTGACGTCGCCGCGGTCGCGGCGCCTGGCGCGCCGGCCGCCACGGCACCGATCACGGCGATCGCCAGGGGCGCTCGCAGGCGCTGTCGGCGTCGGCGGGACGACGGGGATACGAGGTCGTAGGACACATAGACTCCTTGAGCGAGGGACGGCGACCGAGTCGCGCGCACGCTGACGTGCACCACGCCAGCGGCGACTAATCTAAGCCCGCGCTCGCGCCCACTTGTAGCCGAGCTGTGATCACACCCAGGGCAAACACTCCGCGCATTTACACATCCTGATCACAACTGGCGGTGCGAGTTCCGGCACGCTAAGGGCAGTGAACGGCGGAGACTCAAGGGAGGTCCTCCGGTCCGGAGACCTAGAGGTTCTGCCCAGCGAGTTCCTGGTCTACGTCAGGGGCCGGGTGCTCAAGTTCACGGCGCGGGAGCAACAGCTGCTGGCGGTGATGATGCGCAGCGAAGGCCGCATTCTCTCGCGCGAGGAGCTCTACGCCCTGGTCTGGGGCAAGAAGCTGAGGCCCGGAGACCGTAGTGTCGACGTCTACGTCCGGAGGTTGAGGGCACGGCTCGCCCAGGCCCTGCCCGAATCCACCTTCATCCACACCCACTTCGGGTTCGGCTATCGCTATTCGCCCGAGCCTTCAGGCGAGGCAAACGGACAAGTCACGACTCGTTAACAACTCTTTGGGCTGGCGCTGCGACGCTGACGGGTCTCAAACCATGAACAGAGGAGTGTTGTGAGGAACCTGCGAAGCTGGACCACGCTCGCGAGCGCACTGATATTGGCATCGGGGATTGCTGCCTGTGGCAGCAGCAGCTCCAGTTCGAGCCAGTCGACCTCGTCCGGGTCGTCTTCATCCTCATCCGCCGCGGCGTCCGGCGGCGGCTCGGTAACCATCAATGGCGCGGGCTCCACGCTCGCGGCGCCGATCTACCAGCAGTGGGGTTCGAATCTGTCCAGCCAGGGACTGTCGATCAACTATCAGGCCACCGGTTCAGGCGGAGGCGTCGCCCAATTGCAGGCCGGTACGGTCGCTTTCGCCGGCAGCGACCCGGCCATGAAGCCGTCTGAGATCGCGGCCGCCAAGGGTCCCGTGCAGCATTTCCCGGTCGCCTTCGGGGCGATCGACATCGTCTATCACCTGCCGGGGGTCAAGAGCGGGATCAAGTTCGACGGCAAGACCCTGGCCGACATCTTTCTCGGCAAGCTCAAGACCTGGAACGACCCTGCGATCAAGGCCTTGAACCCTGGCCTGTCGCTACCCGGCCTCGCGATCACGATCGTCCACCGCTCGGATTCCTCTGGCACGACCAAGGGCTTCACGACCTTCCTGTCGGACTACAGCCCGGTCTGGACGGCCGCGGCGGGCAAGCCCGACAAGGTGGTCAAGTGGCCCACGGGCACGGGCGCCAAGGGCAACGCCGGCGTCGCCGCGTCGGTCCAGCAGACCAGCGGCGCGATCGGATACGCGGACCAGGCCTACGCATTGCAGAGCGGGCTCACCTTCGCCAGCATCAAGAACCTCAGGGGGAACTACGTGGCGCCGACGCTACCGGCGAGTTCGGCCGCGGCGGTCGGCATCAAGGTCCCGCCGGAGCTGACCGTCTCCACGATAAACTCGCCCAATCCAACGGCTTACCCGATCGTCTCTCAGACCTTCCTCATCGCCTACAAGGACATGTGCAAAGCCGGCGTGCCCAAGGCGACGGCCGCGGGCGTGAAGAAGTTCCTCGCCTACGGGCTCGGCGCCGGCCAGGCAGTGGAGGCCAAGCTCGGCTACGCGCCGCTTCCCGCCGAGATCGACAAGCTGGACGTGGCCGCGCTCGGCAAGCTCACCTGTAACGGATCGCCGCTCGCCTAGGGCGGGAGCGGAGCGTGGGGGCAGTTTCCAACCCGGTTGGCGGTGGCCGCTCGTCCTTCGGGCGGCCACCGCCTTCCCGGATCCCCGATCAGGTTCTGAAGTTCGGCCTCAGCGCCCTGGCGGCCGGGGTCTTGATCCTGATCGCCTACTTCTTCATCCGGCTGATCGGGCAGTCCTCGCCCGCCTTCGGCCACATCGGGGTCCTCGACTTCATCTTCAGGAACAACTGGAACGTAGCTCAGGTGCAGTCAGGCGGCGCCTGTACCGTCGCGGGCGGCCATTGCGCGTTCGGGGCGTGGGCGCTCGTGCTGGGCACCATGATCACGGCCGCGACCGCGCTGATCATCGGAGTCCCGGTGGCGGTCGCAGCGGCGCTGTTTCTGACCGAGCTCTGTCCGCGTCGAGCCCGCGCCTCGCTTGGTTTTCTGATCGATCTGCTCGCCGCCGTCCCGTCCGTCGTGTACGGACTATGGGGGGTGTTCGTCCTCATCCCCAAGCTCAGGCCGGCCGAGCAGTGGTTCGCCGACACATTCTCGTTTCTACCCTTTGTTGCGGGCCCGGTGGCGGGCCCGGGCTATTTCGTGGCCGGAATGATCCTCGCCATCATGATCCTTCCCATCGTCTGCGCGATCTCCCGCGAGGTGATCTCGACCGTCCCCTCCGAGCACAAGGAAGCCGCGCTCGCCCTGGGGGCGACCCGGTGGGAGATGCTGCGGATCGCGGTCCTGCCGTATTCGCGAGCCGGGATCACGGGAGGCGCGATGCTCGGGCTCGGACGCGCCATCGGCGAGACGATCGCTGTCGTGCTCGTGATCGGCAACGCGCCGACGATCGGAAAATCGATCTTCTCCCAGGGCTACACGCTTGCTTCTGTGATCGCCAATGAGTTCGGAGAGGCGGCCGCGACCCCCGTTCACCGATCGGCTCTGTTCGCCGCGGGGCTCGTGCTGTTCCTCCTCACCCTGCTGGTCAACGTTGTGGCGCGCCGCTTCGTGATGCGCTCACAGCGACTGAAGCCCAGTACCGGCGGCGCCCTTCAAGCCGATCAGGAAGTGGTGCCCGGGAAGCCGACGGTCGCGCCGGACCTGTCCCCCGTGTCGGGCCCGTCCCCCGTGTCGGGCCCGTCCCCCGCGTCGGACCCGTCCCCCGCTTCGGACCCGTCTCCCGCGCCTTCGGCGGGGCGGCTTGGGCCAGCGGACGCTGAGACGCCCACCGACCGGACAACCCTCAGCTCGGTCAGCCGCCCCCGCCGGCGTAAGGACCAGCTGATGCGCGGCCTGCTGGCCGTGGCAACGGTCACGGCACTCATCCCGTTGATCCTGATCATCTACTTCCTGCTGCAGAAAGGGCTCAGCGTCTGGAGCGGAACGTTCTTCACTTCTGACCCGAACGGCAACTTCCTCGGTTATCCCGGCGGGATTCGTAGTGCGATCTCGGGCACGATCGAGATGACCGCCCTGGCGACTCTGATCGCGGTCCCGATCGGCATCGGGGTTGCGCTCTACCTGACCGAGTACGGCCGGGAGTCCCGGTTCGCAAGCGCCGTGCGGTACTTCCTGGACGTGATGACGGGAGTGCCGTCGATCGTGTTCGGCCTGTTCGTCTACATCGTCCTGGTGTTAGGAGGCGTAGGAGGCGGGTTCGCGGGGTGGAAAGGGTCAGTGGCCCTGTCGCTGCTGATGCTCCCCGTGGTGGCGCGAGCCTCGGAGGTGGTGCTGCTCTTGGTCCCCTCGAGCCTGCGGGAGGCGGCGCTCGCCCTCGGGGCGCCCCGATGGCGGGTGGTCACCCGGGTCGTGCTCCCCACCGCAGCTTCGGGCCTGGTGACCGGATCGCTGCTGGCCATCGCCCGAGCGGCCGGCGAGACGGCGCCTCTTTTGTTCACGGCCTTTGGCGCGCAGGTGCTCTCGACCAATCTCGGCGGCCCTATGAACTCCCTGCCGCTCCAGATCTACGGCGACATCCTCTCGCCGCGATCCGACGTGGTCGCCCGCGCCTGGGGTGCGGCGATCACGCTCGTCATGCTGATCCTGATCCTGAACCTAATTGCCCGCGTCGCCTCGCGAAGGAGTCCCCTGGCATGAGCGCCCCGAACATGCGATACACCAAGTCCGACCCGGTGACAGCTCAGGTCGGCCGGAACCGGACGCGCGATGGTTCAGAGCCGAGCCGCCCGCTCAGGCGCAGCTCGGGCCACTCGGTGCTGCTCAAGGGTCTGAGCGCCTATTACGGCGATAAGCCGGCGCTGAAGAACGTGGACGTGGAGTTTCCGGCCGGAGAGGTCACAGCGATCATCGGGCCCTCGGGATGCGGCAAGTCGACCTTGGTGCGTTGCATCAACCGCATGCACGAGGAGGTCGCCGGTGCGCACGCCGAGGGCAGTGTGATGCTCGATTCGCTCGACCTGTATGCCGACGCCGTCAACGTGGCAGCGGTACGCCGCCTGATCGGGATGGTGTTCCAGAAGCCCAACCCGTTTCCGACCATGTCGATCTTTGACAACGTGGCGGTCGGATTGCGGCTGACTCGGGCCAAGGGCGGTGATGTGCGCGAGCAGGTCCAGGCTTCCCTGCGGGCAGTGGGCCTGTGGGATGAGGTCAAGGATCGGCTTGACCAGCCCGGCGGCGGCCTGTCCGGTGGCCAGCAACAGCGGCTGTGCATTGCGCGCACGATCGCCGTCGAGCCTGGGGTAGTGCTCATGGACGAGCCGTGCTCAGCGCTTGACCCAATCGCCACGCTCAGGGTCGAGGAGCTGATCGAGGACCTCAAGCAGCGCTACACGATCATCATCGTGACCCACAACATGCAGCAGGCGGCCCGAGTAGCCGACACGACGGTGTTCATGCTCGACGGCGTGGTGATCGAGCACGCCAGGACGAGCACGATGTTCACCAGGCCCAGCGACGAGCGAACCGAACGCTACGTGACCGGGAAGTTCGGGTAGGCGCTCCGGCTCGGGCTCGGGCTCTGGCTCGGGAGGCCGGCCTGGCGGATCACAGATAGGAAACGCTGTTACGTTCGCCGGCTGCGGCGGTGACGGCGGCGCCGTCGGAGGGCGAGCAGCGCGAGCGCCGCGGCTCCGAGCCACGGCTTGCGCCAAGCGTCCCCGGCCCTCGACGAGCTCGAGCCAGCCGAGCCGGGGCGAGGCGCCGGAAGGGCGAACTCCTCGGCGGCCAGTACGTCGTGGGCCTCGGCGATACCGGTCGGGTCGTCGGGAAGGTTGACCGGGCCGTGATGCAGGACAGGATCGGAGGCTGGTACACCGAACTCTTCGGCGGCCAGGATGTCGTGCGCCTGCTCACGGTGGAGCACCGGGTCAGGGGCGGGGACACCGAACTCCTCGGCGGCGAGCACGTCGTGCGCGGATTGGTCGCTGGCGGGTGGGTCGCGGTCTGCCATCGGGGTGCCGATGATCCCAGATCACGCGACGTGGCGGCCATCTGAGTCTGCCACCACACGAGGAGGCCCTGATAATCTCAGTGGCTACGACTGAGATCGTTGTGGACCCACCGGCTGTGGTGGTACCATGTACTTATGCGCCGTAAGCAACTACCGAAAGTGAAGACTTGATGAGTCGCCTCCTTTTAGTCCCGCTAGACGATGTCGTCGTCTTCCCGGGCATGTCGCTCACGCTGGCCATCGAGACCGGCGATGAGGAACGGGTACTGCTGGTGCCCCGTCACGAGCAGGAATTTGCCGCCATCGGCACAGTGGCTGAGATCACCGATCGCGTCCGCCTCCCGGGCGGGGCGCGTGCGGTTGCCCTTCAGGGACTGCACCGCGGAGTCGCCGGAGCCGCCCAGACGCTCCCCGACGGCCGGCTGTACGTCGATGTCGAAGAGTCCCCGGACGCGATTCCGGTCGACGGCAAGACTCGCAATCTCGAGCGCGAGTACCGCGCCGTGATCGAGGAGATCCTCGAGCTGCGCGGCGACGAGGGCCGCGTCTCGGCGTTCCTGCGCTCGATCTCCGAGCCCGGCAACCTCGCCGACACCTCGGGTTACTCCCCGGACCTCAGTTACGAGCAGAAGGTCAACCTGCTGCAGACGCTCGATGTGACCGAGCGCCTGGAAACGGCCCTGGGTTACCAGCGCGAGCGCCTGGCCGAGCTCCAGGTCCGCAAGCGGATCCGCGACGACGTCGAGTCCGGAGCCGACAAGCAGCAGCGCGACTACTTCCTGCGCAAGCAGATGGAGTCGATCCGCAAGGAGCTCAATGAGGACGACGCCTCCGTGGTCGAGGAGTACCGGACCAAGATCGAAGAGGCGGGGATGCCCGAGCACGCTCGCGAGCAGGCCGAGAAGGAGCTGGGCCGGCTCGAGCGGATGGGCGAGCAGAGCGCCGAGTCGAGCGTGATCCGCTCCTATCTGGACTGGATAATCGCCGTCCCGTGGAACGAGAACTCCGAGGAGAAGCTCGACCCCACGCACGCCCGCACCATCCTGGACGAGGATCACGCGGGCCTCGAGGACGTCAAGGACCGGATCGTCGAGTACATCGCGGTCAAGAAGCTGCGGGTCGATCGCGGGATCGATGAGGACAAGCGCTCCGGCGCGATCCTCACCCTGATCGGACCGCCCGGCACCGGCAAGACCTCGATCGGCGAGTCGATCGCCCGTGCCACCGGCCGGGAGTTCGTCCGCATGTCGCTCGGCGGCGTCCGTGACGAGGCCGAGATTCGCGGGCACCGCCGGACCTATATCGGCGCGCTCCCGGGCCGGCTGGTCAGGGCCCTGCGGGATGCGGGCACGATGAACCCGGTGATCATGCTCGACGAGGTCGACAAGGTCGGCGCCGACTGGCGCGGCGACCCGTCGTCGGCGCTGCTCGAGGTCCTGGACCCCGCGCAGAACCACTCGTTCCGCGATCACTACCTTGACCTCGAGCTCGATCTGAGCGGGGTCATGTTCATCGCCACCGCCAACGTGGCCGACACGATCCCCGGGCCGCTGCTGGACCGCATGGAGGTGATCCGCTTTGACGGGTACACGACCTCCGAAAAGGTCGCCATCGCCCGTGGCTACCTGTGGCCGCGCCAGCTGGAGCGCAACGGGCTGCGGTCCGAGGAGGTGGAGATCTCCGATGAGCTGCTGGAGACGGTGACCATCGAGTACACGCGGGAAGCCGGCGTTCGCCAGCTCGAGCGTGACCTCGGGACGTTGTTGCGCAAGACGGCCACCAAGATCGCCTCGGATGAGAACGCCACCCCGGTGGTTCTGGACATCGACCAGGTACGGGACGCGCTCGGGCGCCAGCGTCACTTCCAGGAGTCGGCGATCCGCACCGCGGTGCCCGGCGTGGCGACCGGATTGGCGGTCACCGGCGCCGGCGGCGACGTCCTGTTCGTCGAGGCGACCTCGATGCCCGGCAAGCCGGGGCTGACCCTGACCGGTCAGCTGGGTGACGTGATGAAGGAGTCAGCGCAGATCGCGCTCTCCTACGTCCGCGGCCACACGCAGGATCTGCACATCGACCCCAGCCAATTCGAGGACCGCTCGTTCCACGTCCACGTCCCCGCGGGGGCGATCCCCAAGGACGGTCCCAGCGCGGGCGTGACGATGGTGACGGCGCTGACCTCGCTGCTCAGCCAGCGGCCGGTCAAGCACACCGTCGGCATGACCGGCGAGGTCACGCTGCAGGGTCGGGTGCTCCCGATCGGCGGCGTCAAGCAGAAGGTGCTGGCCTCCCACGCCGCGGGTCTCACCGATGTCGTGCTCCCCGAGCGCAACCGCGGTGACCTCGATGATGTCCCCGAGGAGGTTCGCGAGGCGATGAACTTCCACTTCGCGATGACGGTCGATGAGGTGCTGAACGTGGCGCTCGAAACCGCCCCGGCCAAGCTCGCCGCCGCTTAGCCACAGCGGAGTAGGGATCCCAAGCCGGCCGTCCATGTGGGCGGCCGGCTTCTTTGGGTCCCGGCCCGGGGGTAGTAGGTTGGAGATATGACCACGATTTCTCCCTCCCAAGAGCAGCAAGCCGTTGAGCAGGTCCCCAAGCAGCTGTACATCGGCGGTGAGTGGCGCGACGGGGCCAAGGGCACCCTGACCGTCGAGGACCCTTCCACCGCCGAACCGCTGTGTGAGGTGGCCGACGCGTCGGTTCAAGACGCCAAGGCCGCGCTGGACGCGGCCGTCGACGCTGGTCCCGAGTTCGCCGCCATGGCCCCCCGTGACCGCGGCGAGATTCTGCGCCGCGCCTTTGAGGCAATCATCGAGCGCACCGACGAGCTCGCCCTGATCATGACCCTGGAGATGGGCAAGACGATCGCCGAGTCCAAAGCCGAGATCACCTACGCGGCCGAGTTCTTCCGCTGGTACTCCGAGGAGGCGGTCCGGATCGACGGCCGCTATTCGATGGCTGCCAACGGCAAGGGTCGCGTTCTGACCATGAAGCAGCCCGTCGGTCCGTGCCTGTTGATAACTCCCTGGAACTTCCCCCTGGCCATGGGGACGCGCAAGGTCGGGCCGGCGATCGCCGCCGGCTGCACGATGGTCGTCAAGCCCGCCCAGCAGACGCCGCTCTCGATGCTGATGCTGGCCAAGATCCTCGAGGAGGCCGGGCTGCCCGGCGGCGTCCTGAACCTGTTCACGGCCTCGTCCTCGAGCGAGACGACAGGGCCGCTGATCGCCGATCAGCGCCTGCGCAAGCTGTCCTTCACCGGTTCCACCGAGGTTGGACGCAAGCTCATGGCCCAGGCCTCAGAGACGCTGTTGCGCCTCTCGATGGAGCTGGGCGGCAACGCCCCGTTCATCGTCTTTGAGGACGCCGACCTTGACGCCGCCGTCCAGGGCGCGATGCTGGCCAAGATGCGCAACATCGGCGAGGCGTGCACCTCGGCCAATCGCTTCCACGTCGCCGACGCGGTCGCCGACCAGTTCGCCGAGAAGCTGGCCGCCAAGATGGGCGCGATGAAGCTCGGCCGGGGTATCGACGAGGACGTCGACGTAGGTCCGCTGATCGATGACAACCAGCGGGCCAAGGTCTCAGAACTCGTGCAGGACGCGATCGCGCGCGGCGCCAAGGCGGTGGTGGGCGGCTCGGCCGTCGACGGCCGCGGGTACTTCTACCAGCCGACCGTGCTCACCGACGTCCCGGACGACGCCAACCTGCTGCACGAGGAGATCTTCGGTCCGGTGGCGCCGGTCAAGGGCTTCCTGGACGAGGACGAAGCGGTAGCGGCGGCCAATGACACCGAGTACGGGCTGGTCGCGTACGTGTTCACGCGCGATCTCAAGCGCGCGCTGCGGGTCTGCGAGCGGCTCGAGACGGGCATGATCGGCCTCAACCAGGGCATCGTCTCCAACGCCTCGGCCCCGTTTGGCGGCATCAAGCAGTCGGGCTTCGGCCGCGAGGGCGGTCCCGAGGGGATTCAGGAGTACCTGGAGACGAAGTACGTGGCCGTCAACCTCTGAGAGTCAACGCGGAAATGGGCGCCGTCAAGGATGGTCTCGGCGAGGTTGCGTTCGTCCTCGGGGGCGGCGGCGTCCTTGGGGCGCACGAGGTGGGCATGCTGCGAGCGTTGGCCGAGCGATCGATCGTGCCCGGACTCGTCTTGGGGACATCAGTTGGGGCCATCAACGGCGCGTTCTTCGCCGCCGACCCCACCGTCGAGGGCGTCGAGCGGCTGAGCGAGCTGTGGCGCGAGTCAAACTTCTCCGAGATGTCCGCCGGCGGGCTGCTACGCCGCGTCACCACGCTCGCCCGTACCGGCACTCATCTGCACCCGCTGAATGAAGCACGCGAGCGATTGCGGCGGGCGCTGCCGGTGGCGCGCGTGGAGGATCTTCAGTTGCCCTTCCAGTGCGTGGCGGCATCGATTGAACGGGCTGCTGAGCACTGGTTCGACTCCGGTGTTCTGGCTGACGTGGTGCTCGCGTCGTGTGCGGTGCCCGGCATCCTCCCGCCGGTCAAGATCGGCGACGAGCATTTCATCGACGGCGGCATCGTCAATTCGATCCCGGTGGCCCGGGCTGTGACCCTCGGAGCTCGCTTGATCTACGTCCTGCAGGTAGGACGTCTGGAGAAGCCACTGCAACCACCCCGGTGGCCCTGGGAGGTCGGCCTGGTGGCCTTCGAAGTGGCCAGGCGCCATCGTTTCGCCAACGACCTGCAGTTCCTGCCCGACGGAGTGACGGTCCACATCCTGCCCACCGGGGGCTCGGCGGCTCCCGCCTACAACGACCTGTCGGGTCAGCTGCTCATGCGTCGCGCTGCGCGCACGGTGCAACAGCAGATCGACTCCTCATACAACGCGTCGCTGCGCTACCTGAAGGAGCAATGATGCCGCCGACGGCCGTGCGCCGACCGGTGACGATCACCGTGTGGGTGCTGATGTCGACTCTCTGCCTCGCGTTCAGCCCTCTGCTGCTCGCCGTCGGCGCGATCCTCGCCACTATCACCGGTCGTTCGCAGCCTCTCATCCTGGTTCGACTGGTAATTGCCTATTTTGCCCGCGAGCTCACGGTACTAGCCGCGTGCGGCGCGTTGTGGCTACTCAGCGGATTCGGCTGGAAGCTGCGGGCTCGGCGGTTTGAGCACCTGCATTACCGGCTTCTGCGCTGGTTTGTCCACGGCATCGCCAACCGCGTTCTCACGTTGCTTGACATCAAAGTTGTTCCTGAGACGTCCGAGGCCGTGGTAGGGCGCCTGCAGGTTGATCGTCCGCTGCTGTTCTTCAGCCGCCACGCTGGTCCCGGGGACACTGTGCTGCTCGTGGATCTGCTGCTCAACCGCTATGACCGGTTTCCCAGCGTCGTTTTCAAGGACACTCTGGCGATCGACCCATGCGTCGACCTGATCGGGCACCGGCTGCCGCACGCCGCGCTTGACACCTCCGACCCGGAGGAGTGTGAGGCCCGAATCCAGACGGTCGCTGCCGGGCTAAGCCCGCGGGGCGTGCTGCTCCTGTTTCCCGAGGGAGGCAACTTCACGCCCGAGCGCCGACGTCGCGCGATCGCGAAGCTCCGGCGCAAGGGTCACCGGCGCGAGGCGGCGGCCGGCCAACAGATGACCCACATGCTGCCGCCACACCCTGCTGGAGCTCTGGCCGCCCTGCGAGGCAATCCCGATGCCGACGTCATCTTCGGCGCCCACACCGGGCTGGGACTCGCAGCGTTCCCTCGAGAGCTTTGGCGACATACGCCCATCGGGAAGCGCCTGAAGACCCGGATGTGGCTGGTCCCGGCGGCTGAGCGACCGCGTGATCCGGAGGCCGAAGCTCAGTGGCTCTATGACTGGTGGAAACAGCTCGACGACTGGGTTGATGAGCAGGGAGAGGAGGCCACCACCGGGGCAGTCAGCCCCCAGGGTCATTGAACCGGCGTGCTGGGGCGCCCTAAAGCAGGTCGAGATCACCGAGACAGAGGGCCCACGAAGCCTGCCTGGTGGGATCGGGCACCATGTCCGTGCTCGACAGACGGATGATGGGCACGGGGCCGCGTGGTACCTGCACGAACCCGCATTGAACGGCTACCTGTCGCAGTGTCGACCGCGAGGGGAAGTGGCAAACGAGGAAATCCACCGGAGACGCTTTCACGACCTGACGCAGCAGCTGGCGTGCCAGCCGGCGGTCGTCCCTGGCGACCAGCACCTCACAGATCGTTGAGACGGAGCGCGGACCTCTGCTTCGGACGCGAAAGATCGCCATGCCAACGAGAGATCCTGCTCGTTGCATCCGAACCGCCCGATAGAGAGAGAGCGATCCATACCTCCAGCGGAGATAGTCGAGGTCCTTGACCGTCCTGAGTCGAGCCTCCGGCTCCTCGGCCGCCGCGAGCAAGGAGCGCACGGCGTCACCATCAAGCAGCGCTTCCGCTGCCGGCTCGGCCTCCACCCGTGGGCCCTGCTCGCGGGCGTCCGCACACCACCGCTTGTCGATCAGGCTCATTCCCAACCGAACTGGGCTGCGAACGCGGAGAAATAAGGGGAATTGGCCGATCTCGCTCGACCCGGATTTGATGCTGCCCGGCCGACTCCGCTGGTTGGGGTTTGACAGTGTGAACGTGATCTCGTCGGGGAAATGCTTCGGCGCTTCGCGCACGAGCGCCGCATACACGCCACGTCTGCGATGCTCGAAGTCAACCGCCAGATCGACCCCACGCAGACCGTGATAGGTTCGGCCCGACGCCCTCAGCGTCCAGCGCAGCCATCCTGCAAAACCGATCGTCACGCCATTGGCCTCCGCGACCAGCAGGATCGAGCGCCCGAACGGGCTCTCCATGTGCTTCCAGCGGAACAGTTCGGCGGCATCCTGGCCCGGCACCTCGCTCGGCCATCTCCCGAACGCCGCTTGGAGCAAGTCAAGAACTTGCGGCTCGTCCTCGGGCTTATAGGCTCGGATCTCGAAAGCGGCTCGCGAAGCGCCAGGACGCGAAGGCGCGTCCTGGTCGTCACCCCCGGAATGGATCACGGCAGCGTATCCGTGCTGCACGCCTGGCCAGTCGCGGCGCCCATCCCCACAATCTAACTCAGACTGTCCGCCGGGCGTCTGCCGACTTGAGGTGACCGGTCATCCGGTGGTTACGCGTCCGGGGAGCCCTGAGCGGCCTGGCTAGCCGTGGTGTCGTGACCTCCGGGGCCACGCAGAATACGGGCAAAGGCCAAGGCGAACACAGTACCCGCGAGCGGACCCACCACGTACACCCACGCGTGTGAGAAGTCGCCCAGGATTGCCTCGGGCCCGAGGGAGCGGGCGGGATTCATCGAGGCTCCCGAGACGGGGCTGGACCACAACCCGGCCAAGATGACGTAGGCGCCCACCCCGAAGGCCGAGACCGGTCCCAGGTTCTGGGCCCGGGACGCAGTGCCGAGGATGGTGCTGACCAGACCGGCGGTGAGCGCGAGCTCGATCAGCATGGCTTGGGCGTCGGTGATGCCTGGGCCGGGGACGGTTGCACCAAGCTTGCCGATCCGCCCGAAGACGGCCAGCAGGAACAGGACCGCCAGGACGCCTCCGATCAGCTGGACCACGATGTAGCCGGGCACGCGCCGCCAGGGAAAGTCGCCGCGGGCTGCGAAGGCCACGCTGACCACGGGATTGAGATGCGCACCGGAGACGGCACCCATGAACAGGATCACCGCCACGACCGTGAGACCAGGAGCGGTGACCGCGGCAGCACGACTTATCTGACCGTGGCTAGCGGCCTGAACGACACCTGCCCCGGCGCCGGCCAACACCAGGAGGAACGTCCCCAGCGCCTCCGAGAACAGCCGGCGCCCCTCCAGCGAAGTGTCGGCGAAGTTCCTGGCCACCCGCGTAGCGTGAACACGAGGGTCCTCCCCCGGTTGACGCCGGGGCGGCTCCGTTGCGCCCACTCCGCTTAGTCCAGCCAGAGCAACCTTCCCGGGACCAACGAATCCTCGTCGACGCGATAGGCCGCTGACACCCGGTGATAGCCATCGGCGATGACCAGATTCTCACGCACATCCCCGATCGCCAAGATCGGAGAGATCGGCACCGAGTGCTTGATCTGCTTGAGCTTCTCGGCCACCTCGCGGCTCCGTTTGGGTTTCAAGGGCGCCAGCCCCGCCGCCCGCAAGATGTCCTTTGCCGCCCAGTGACCAACGGGCGCCGTGCGCAGCCGCTGCACCACGTCAGCGAGCCACTCCGGTCCCAGGAGCAGACTGAGAAAACTCTCCGCGGCGGAGTAGTCCTTGTCCTCCGGGTCAGGGAGCCAATGGATGGAAGCCGAGGCAGCAGCCATAGGTCGAGTCTATGCGGAACCGGCGCGCTCGTCCGGCTGGCCTCCTACTGTCGCGGCCGCGAGGCGCCGCCCGGGCGTCCCCCTACCAGTCTGGAGGAAACATGTGGCATCACATCTTCGTCATCCATGTGCCCGTGGCCGAGAAGGTCATCCGCACCGTGCTCGTGTACATGACGATCGTGTTGCTGTTTCGGGTGACCGGAAAGCGAGGGCTGGCCAACCTCAACACACTGGACTTCGTGGTCATCTTCCTGCTTTCCAACGTCGTCCAGAACGCGGTCATTGGCAGCGACACGAGCTTCACGGGGGGCGCCATCGGGGCGGTAACGCTGGTCGCGGTCAACGCCGGCCTCAACCGGCTGATCGCGCGCTCCCCCCGGGTCGCCCGGATCTTCGAGGGCGTCGAAACGACGGTGATCGATGACGGGGCCTCGGTTGGGGAAGCCGTGCGTCGCCTCGCACTGCGGCCCCAGGAGCTTGAGCACGCCGTCCGGATTCAGAATGGCAATTCGATCGATGATGTGCAGCGGGGTGTGCTCGAACCAGGTGGTCAGCTGATCCTGAGCCTCAAGCCCACCGTGCGGGCGGCGACGAAAGACGACGTTGCTCACCTGCTCGCTCGCCTGGACGCCCTTGACGCAAAGCTCGCCACCCCCGGGTCGCATGCGTGACCGCCAGCCCCACCGAGTTGCGCCAGCTCCAACGACCGCGACGACGACCTCACGAGGGTCGGGAAACGCCCCCCGACGGGCCTCGCGGTCGCGTGGGCGGCGGCTGTCTGCCCGAACGTTTGCGTCACTGCGAGCGGCCACCTAGTCTCACGACCGTGACTCCGCGCGTGGCCCGGCGACGGCGACGGCTGGCCATCCGCCTGACCGGCGCCGCCCTCGCCTGGTCAGCCGGCCTCTTGGTAAGCGCGCTCTTGCTTCCCGTCTACCAAGGGCAGACGGTCGTCGACGCGAACGGAATCACCCTGACGACCGCTACTTACGTCCAGCGCAACGGGGCCTGGGTCCTGATCCCGATCCTCATCCCCGCCCTGGCCTCGATAGCCGTCGCGCTGGCGATCGCCCGTCCTGACCGCCGCGCGGCGCGCTGGGCATGGCTGCCGGTGGGGCTTGTGTGGGCGTTCGGGCTGCTCACGGTCACAAACGCCGGTGGGCTGCTGCTGGCGGTCGCGGTGCTGGCCTCGCTCGCCTTGAGACTGGCCGTCCCGAGGGCTGCCGACGGCGATCGGGTTGACCGCGGCGCGGCCGAGCCGGGGCCACACCGGCGTCCTGGAGGCCCAGCGCCCCGCGAGCAAGGGGTCGAGACCTCCTAGGCGCCGGTAGTGGGTTTAGTGCCTGGCGCTCCCCTGTACTCTCAACCGAGCGAATGGCGTACGCAGATGAGAGTCCGCGTGTCACCGGTCCGATAAACGAGCACGCTCCCGAGCTGGCTCGCGAATGGCGGCGGCTGACCCGCGCCGCAACCACGGTGGCACTGTTCACCGCGCCGGCCTTCTTCCTGATCCTGTCTTCGTCTGATCACATGGCTTTGGGGCCGGCGCTGATCGTGACGGCGATCGCCGTGGTCATGTTCCGGGGACTGGTCGAGGTGGTGACCCGGAGGCTGATCCCGTCACCGAGCCTGTACGGCGCCGAGGCGGGGCTCAAGCAAGAGGACATCGTCGCCCGCCGCCGCTACTGGTACTGGCGAGGCAAGTTCCGGCGGCTGCCGATCTACATCGTGGTGGCACTCGCGTTATTGGCCCTGTGCCAGCTGCTGCTGGCCCTAGGCGGGGTCAGCGCCCCTTTCTTCAACCCCTTCTCCGGCCTGAAGACGATCTTCCCCCCCTCGCAGCTCCCCCAGCTCGGGCTCGTCTTCGTTCAGCTGCCAATGCTCTTCTTCATCAACTTCGCCATCTTCTTCGGGCCGTTTCTGTTTTTCGCCGTACGCCAGATCCGAGGCTATGAACCGGGTGACGCCAGCTGGGGCGTGAAGATCGACGACGTTCGCGGTCAAGCCGAAGCCAAGGAGGAGATCACCCGCGTGATCACCCTGTGGCAATCGGGCGAGGAGTTCGAGAAGGCGGGTGGCAAGCGCGAGCGCGGGCTGCTCTTCCTGGGCGCCCCAGGCACCGGCAAGACGATGATCTCAAAGGCGATCGCGACCAACTTCAACTGCCCGTTCGTGACCATCCCCGGCTCGGGGTTCGCGGGCATGTTCATCGGCATGGACGCCATCACCGTCCAGTTCCTGGCTCGCAAGGCCCGCAAGCTGGCCGCCAAGTGGGGCGGCCAGTGCATCGTCTTCATTGACGAGATCGACGCCGTCGGCATGCGCCGCCAGGCGCTTCAGGGGGGACCGGGATCTCATCCGTCCGCCGCAGACCCCACTTCGATCCACGACTTCAACTTCTTCGGTCCCAGCGGGGCGCTGACCTCCAGCGGCGATTTGATCATCGAGTCGCGGGCCTGGCGCGAGCGGCTGTTCGCGCAGCGGGCAGAGCGGCCGGCCGGCGGCTATGCGACGTTCGCAAACCGCGCCACTGAGCGCCTCCAGCGCCTGTACCCGGGCTTCGGGATGGGTGGCGGCATGGGCGGGGGCATGGCGCTCAACCAGCTGCTGATCGTGATGGACGGGATCGACGAGCCGCCATTGCTGCGCAAGATGTTCACCAACCGCTTCAATACCTTCCTGGATGCGATGTTCGTGGTCCCGGGCAAGCTCGGCCGCCTGTCCTTGCGGCTCAAGCCGCCACGGCCGCGCAAGGAGCAGATCTACTTCATCGGCGCCTGCAACGTGCCCATCGAGGTGCTCGATCCGGCCCTCACCCGACCCGGGCGGATGGGCCGTCACATCTGGTTTCGGACTCCGACCAAGGAGGATCGGCTCGATATCCTCGATCTCTACCTGGACAAGGTCGACCACGAACCCGACCTGGACAGCGAGCGCCGCCGTGACGAGCTGGCCCGGATCACCAACGGCTACTCGCCGTCCATGATCGAGCAGTGCTGCTCGATGGCGCTGACCATCGCCCACACCGAGGGCCGGCGGGCCTTCGCCTGGCGCGACATCGTCGAGGCGATGACCACCGTGGAGACCGGCACCGCCCAGAACATCGAGTACATCCAGGAGGAGACGCGGGCGGTCGCCATCCACGAGGCCGGCCACGCCGCCGCCGGTCATGTCTACCTGGAGAAGGACGTCCTCTCCACCCGCCTCTCGATCCGAAAGCGAGGCGGCTCGCTCGGCCATTACCAGAGCATGGAGAAGGACGAGCGCTTCTCGCACTTCCGCAGCCGGGTGATGGGCAGCCTGATCATGACGCTCGGCGCGATGGCCGCCGAGCACGTGTTCTACGGCGAGAACTCCCAGGGCGTCAGCGGCGACGTAGCCTCGGCGACCGCAACGGCCGCGGCCATGGTGGGCATCTGGGCGATGGGGCCTGACCCGGTCCACATGTCGGGCAGCCTCGAGCTCGACGAGGATGTGGAGCTGGTGCTCAAACGACTGGAGCGGATCGGCTCGTCGATCATGAACCGGGCCGGGAGTCCCGGCATGTTCGGGGACAACCCGATCGGGGCGGTGCTCGCCAACCCGGACAAGAAGCGCGCCGCGGCCCAGGTCCTCGGCCAGGCCTACGTCACCGCCTACGCGCTCATGGCCGCCAATCGCAGCTCGCTGGAGGCGATCGCCGACACGCTGATAGAGCGCAAGGAGCTACACGGCGACGAGGTTGGGGAGCTGTTGGAGCGCGTCGGGCTCATGCGGCCCGAGCTCGATCTGCGCGATCCCGCGACCTGGCCGAGCGTATGACCGAGCCGTCGAACATCGCCCAGTCCACCGACGAGAGCACGGTCAGAGCCGGCGTGCGCGGGACCTCGGTCCGATCGCGGACGGACAGCCGGAGCGTCGAGTCCTCCCCGTACGCACACCGGTTCCGGACCGCGACGGCGGTCCTGGTGGGTTTTGCGATCGGCGCCATCGTGATCGCGGTGGCGGTTGCGATGGCCTCGGGGGGACGAACGGCGGCCAGGTCCGCTCCGTGGTCGAGCTGGTCCCCGCCTGACTCGGGCACGGCGGCGGCGCTGGATATTGCCGGCCACGTCGCCCCCCTCTACCGGATCTCGCCCGTGGACCAGCTGTCGGTCGTCACGGTGGTCGAGCTCGAGAGTGCGGCGGCGTCGGCTGCCCAGGCCGCAGCGGCCGCCAATGGCACCACACCGCCTGCCAGCACCGGACTCCAAGTGGCGGTGCACCCGAGTGCAGTCTCGAGCACGATCTCGCTGCTGGGCGGGGACACGGTCGCCTACAACCTGTGCGGGGTCGGCGGCAGGAACTGCGCGATCGGAGTCGGGACGCCCTCCGCGGCACGCCTGCTCCTACTGCGCCGCGAGGCGCTCGAGCTCGCGCTCTACACCCTTCGGTACATGCATTCCGTGGACAACGTGGTGGCGATCCTCCCCCCTGGCCACTCCACCCAGACCAGCTTCCTGACCAAGAGCCTGCCGACCTCACAGACCATCAACAAGCCGCTGAATATGGCCATCCTGTTTGGCCGCCAGGAGCTCGCGCCCCTGCTCAGCCTGCCTCTGAGCGCCTCCCTGCCGGAACAGTTCCCGCCCACCGTGGGAGCAATGGCCTCCGCCCCGGAGGCGGGACTGGTTGCTCAGGCCACGGCGCACGGGCTGTTCACCGAACGCGTCCAGCAGGCCCAGGACGGGAGCAGCCTCATCGTCCTGGATCCGCTGCCTCCTCAGTAGACCCCGCGCCCGGCTCATAACCAGGGCAGGCGGTGACAGGCAGGCGGGGATAGCGTGGGAAACGCTCGGGCTCGTCGCGCGAGCGTCGGCACAGCGAGAAGACCGAGCCCCGCGTCGTTGATACCACCTGCTGGTGGCGGCAGCTCGCGCAGAGGCCGGCCGGCGGAGCCGGGCGTCCGCCTGGGCCAGTGGTCACCTCAGGCCCGCGGCGCGCGCGTCGGCGCGCAGGCGAGCCCGGCTGCGGGAGTCAAAGGCCGTGACTGCCGCCACCCAGGCTATGTGTCCGCGCCGAACCCGGTAGAGCAGGTGTGTCCCGTGGGCGAGCCGGTGGCCGAGCCACAGCCCGTGCCCGAGCGAGTGGGCCAGACGTTTCGTCCGCGTTGCGCGCGGGGCCCACGAGCCGGGGCGCAGGCGGCCGGCGCGAACGCCGTGGGCGGTGCTGGCCACCATGCTGACCCGGCCGTGGGGACTGAAGACCACCATCGTGCTCCCGTGGCCGGCTCCGGTCACGCAGTAGCGGAAGGACCGGCCCGGGCGTGAGGCCGGCTGTCCGGCAGCGTAGAGGATCGCCGTTGAGCCGATCCCCAGGCGCAGCGCGCCCAGACCGCGAGCCCCAAGCCGCCCGGTCGCCGGGACGCAGCCGCCGGTCGCTGCCACCCCGTAGGCCCGCTCCCACATCTGCAGGTAGGCCTCGGCGCCGCGGAACATGTCCGCGATCAGCGGACGGCCGCCCAGCATCTGAAGCTCCTGGAGCCAGTCGGGGAACATGCCGTAGTTGGCGACTCCGTCCGTGTTGAGATCGAAGGTGCGCTGGCCCCAGATCTCGCGGGTGAAAGTCACCTTGCCGTCGTAGGACCTGAATGGGTAGGTGATCGGGTTTGACGTGTCGGGCTGGCTCTCCTCGGCCAGTCCGTTCATGTCGGCGCCATAGCCGAAGCCGGATCCGCCATAGAAGCGTCTATTGCGTACCGTCAGGCTTGTCTTCCACTGGTCAACGAAGCTGGTCGGCGAGGCACCCGCGATCGGGGTCATGAAGCCACCCAGGTTGTAGATCCTGGGGTTCTCCTGGGGCGAGTCCCAGCTGTGGGCCGAGATCACGCCCGAGTAGTGATGGGCCTCGAGCAGCGACAGCGTCGCGTCGGCCGTCTTGACGTCCATGTGGTCGAGTTCGACGATGAAGTGCTGCTGAATCATCTTGTCGATCAGGTACGTGCCGAGGTCGGTGAGCCCACGGGTGTTGCAATGCGGCGGGGGCGGATAGACGGGCAGCTGACCGGCCGGCGAGACGGGCGGAGGGGTGGGCAAACCCGGGAGCGCGGGGGGCGTCGGCGGGGACGGCAACAGCGACTGCCCGACCGGTCCGTTGAGCAGCGTGGCCACGCCACCGATCGGCGCGGTGGTCATCTGCGTCGAATCGTGCTCGGGTCCGGTACAGGTCTGGATGTTCCAGTAGTGGCCGGTCTCGAGATGATTGCCGGAGTTGACGAGCTGGCCAGTCTCGCCGGAGTCCATCTTGGTGCCCCCGAAGGCATTGTCGAACTTGTGGATCGGGAAGAAAGTGCTCACCCCCAGCGCCCGCACCTGCTTGAGGCCGGCGTCGATCTGGTGTCGGTCGCACAGCGGCTGGCCCATGTACTCGCCGCAGTCCAACAGGTGTGACACCTCGATCCCTTCGACCACGGCGAGCTTGCCGGAGTTGATCACGCTGCGGGCCTGGAACGGGTTGGCGACGATCTGGAAGAAGCCTTTGCCGGGGCCGCCGAACTGCGCGTCGATGTAGTTCTGCAGGTCGCGGAGGTCCTTGGCCTGGATGGTGACGCTCTGCATATCGTTGCACGGGTTATGGCGTTTGGACATGAGCGTGCACAGCGCCTCGTTGTCGACCAGCTGAGTGACCATCACCCGCAGCCCCGCCTTCCACGCCCGCTCGATCCCGGTGTAGTAGTCACCCTCCTCGGCCAGCTTGGTCGGCGACGGCCACTCCTTAAAGGTCGGCCAGCCGACCGTGTCATGCGGATGCGACGGCGATCCGTAGTCCAGGAAGCTCCGCACCTGCCCGTTGCTGCCGGTGTCGTTGGGCGCGCAGTCGGGAAGCGCGAACTCGACACCGAAGGGGTGCCAGGGTCGACCGCAGTGAAAGTCACCGCCGAGGAACTCAAACGCCGTCACGTGGGTGTGGGCGTCGATTGTGCCGTTCACGGTTGACGTCGGGGCGGGGCCGCTGAACGGCTGCCCGGTGGCGTCGACGTTGCCCTCGGGGTAGACCGCGCAACCGCTGGCCGGCGTGAAGGTGACGGCGATTGCGCCGCCGGTGCCGAGGTTGGTCATCGTGTACCCGTGCTGGGCGCTGCCATCGACCTGCCACACGGTGTCTGGGGCCGGACTGGCCGCCGGCACCGCCCCGGCGCCGAGGAAGTCGCCGTGCCGGCCGTAGATCAGGTACTGGCCGAGCGCCGTGGCCTGCATCGAGAAGGGGGCGTCAGCGGGAGCGAGGCTCTGGCCGCCCGAGCTCAGGGCAAAGCAGCCGTGGACGAGCGAGAAGCGGTCGGCCGTCGTCCCGGTCCCGGCTGGGAGGGGGTTGGCAACGGTGTCGAAGCGGCGAAAGTGGATGACCGCGGACCGAGCGTGCCGCGTGCCGGAGCGCGCGTGAGCAGGACTGGCGGCCGGAGCACTCGCCGAGGCGAGTCCAACGCCCAACCCGCTGAGTGCGGCCAAGACCACGATCAAGCGCCACGACCGGCTCACCGAGTCACCTCCTCCAGGAGCTGCACAAGCGAACCATACCGCTGCCCAGTTTCCCGGTGCAATGCGATTTCGCACGTCCGGTTGCTGGAGATCGCGGCCTCAAGCCCGAGGCCAGCCAATTCAGCGGTCACACCGCGCAGCGCCGAGGCCGGCAGCTCAGGGTGATAGAGGCCTCGGTCCCCGGCCATCCCGCAGCAACCGGAAGCCGCAGGGACGATGACATGGTCGGCGATTCGCCCCGCCACGGCGGTCAGCTTGCCGGCCAGGCCGAGCTGGGAGCACGAGCACGTGGCGTGCACTGCCACGGTGCCCAGCCGACGCGTGATCTCGAGCCGGTCAAGGAGCCGATCGTGGATCCAGGCCACCGAGTCGAGCACCTCCACCCCCTCGAGACCGAGTTCGCTGACAACCCCGAGCGTGCAGGAGCTGGCGTCAATGACCACCGGCAGTCGGCCGCCATCGCTCCAGCGCTCAAGCGCGGTCCGCGTGCGCGCCGCCATCAGCTCGTGGCCGGCGGCGTAGCCCTTGGAGCTCCACGGCACGCCGCAGCAGTGCCCGGCCACGTCATCGGGAATCCACACTGGCAGGCCGGCGCGGGCCGAGAGGGCGACCAGGGCTTCCGGCACCGTGGGTCCGTCGGCCCCGGCCCGCGGGTTGCCGAAGATGCGGTTCAGGCACGCCGGCAGGTACACCGCCGCGGCCCCGGGGCGCGACGTGACCGGCAGCCCGGCAGGGGCGGCCGCGGGGATGCTTTCGCTCCAGGCCGGAAGTCGCTCGGCGCCCGCCCACCCGCGAACCCGGCCAGCAGCGGTGGCGAGCGGGCGATCACCGATCAAACGCGCGGCCGTCCCGGCAGCGCGCAGGCTCGCTCGGGCGGCGCGCTCGACTGTCGCATAACGGCGGGCCGCGCCGAGCGCGACCCGTTCGGATCGCTCGCCGTGGGTGCTCGCGCGCAGTTCCTTGACGAGCGTGCCGGTGTCAATCGCCACCGGGCAGGCGGCCGCGCATGAGCCGTCGGCCGCGCAGGTGTCGAGCCCGTCGTAGTCGAACTCCGCGCGCAGAGCTGTCAGCACCGGCGAACCTGGCGGCTGCCGCGCCATCTCACGGCGCAGCACGATGCGCTGGCGGGGTGTCGTGGTGACGTTGCGCGACGGGCAGACTGGCTCACAGAAACCACATTCGATGCATTTCGTCGCCACCTCCTCGATCTCCGGCACGCTCTGGAGGTTGCGCAGGTGAATCTCGGGATCGCGGCTGAGGACCACGCCGGGCGCAAGGATTCCCTCGGGGTCGGCCAGCGCCTTGATCCGCCACATGAGCTCGGTCGCGGTTTCGCCCCACTCGCGGGCCACGAACGGCGCCATGTTGATCCCGGTCCCGTGCTCGGCCTTCAGCGACCCGTCGTACTTGTCGACGATCAGCTCCACGAGCTCGTGTATGAAGGTGTCGTAGCGCTCGAGATCGGAGTCGTCGCCGAAGTTGAGGGTGAGGATGAAGTGCAGGTTGCCGGCCGAGGCGTGTCCGGCCACACCGGGCAGAAAACCGTGCTTGCCCAGCAGCGCCTGGAGATCGCGAGCGCCTTCGGCGATGCGGGCGGGCGGCACGCAGACGTCCTCGATGATCATCGTCGCCCCCGGCGGGCGCACGGCGGCCAGCAGCCCCTGCATCCCTTCGCGCACGCGCCATAGGAGCTCGATCTGCTCGGGATCGCGGGAGAAGCGGACCGCGTCCTCTCCCCCGATCAGCGGGCGCCCGGCGAGGATCTCCCGGGCCGCTTGCACGGGCGCATCGAGCTCGTCGGGAGTCTCGGCGCGAAACTCGATCAACAGCGCAGCCGAGGTGGGAGGCAGCTCCTTCCACTCCTCGGGGGTCCCGGGCATGTTGTAAGCGGCGGCGATCAGGGTCGGAGCGACCATGAGCTCAGTCGCCGTTGCCCCGGCGCCAACCAGCTCGCCGACGGCGTCGGCGGCGCTGTCGAGATCGTCAAAACCGACCAGGGCCAGCGCCGTGTGACAGCCCAGGGGAACGGTCTCGAACACCGCCTCGGCGACGAAGGCAAGCGTGCCCTCCGAGCCGATGACCAGCCGGCGGAAGATCTCCAGCGGGGTGTCGGCGTCCAGGAACGCGCACAGGCGGTAGCCGGTGGTGTTCTTGATCTCAAATTTCCGCGTTATCCGTGCCGACAGCTCCGCGTCGGCCCGGATCTCGTCGCGGATCTGGGTCAGGCCGGCGGCCAGCTCGGGGGCGGCGGCGGCAAAGCGACCCTCGGCGTCCGGGGCGCCGGTGTCGATCACGGCTCCGTTGGACAGCACGAGCGTCAGGGCGCGGACCGTCTGGTAGGAGTCGGCGACCACGCCACAGCGCATCCCGCCCGAGTTGTTGGCGAGCACCCCGCCCACGCAGGCGATGTTGGTGCTCGCGGGATCGGGACCGAGGCGGCGGCTGTGGGGGGCCAGGTGTCGGTTGACGAGACCCAGCGTGGCGCCGGGTTGCACGCGGGCGCGCGCGCCTTCGGCCTCGACTCGTACCCCCTGGAAGTGGTGGCGCACGTCGACCAGGATCGAGTCGGTCTGCGATTGACCGTTGAGGCTCGTACCCCCGGCGCGGAAGACGATCGGCGTTTTGCCCTCGGCGGCGGCGCGCACCAGCCTGGCCACATCCTGGGCGTCTTGGGGGCGGACCACGGCCTGGGGAATCAGCCGGTAGGCGCTGGCGTCGGAGGCGTAGCGGATGAGATCGGTCGCCCGGGTGAGGACCCGGTCGGGCCCCAGGGCCGCGATCAGCCGGCTGCGCAGCGGTTCGGGCGTACCGGCGGCAACCCAGTCCGGGGCCCGGTCAGGCGCCGGTGAAGGCTCGGGGGCGGGAGCAGAACGCCTCTGGGTCAGGGACGCCACTATTCCAACCACATACCGGAGGCGACCGGGACCTGGACGAGCCGCGGACCATCCTCAGCCGAGATGGCCTCGCGCAGAGCCTCGATCAGTTCCTCGCGCCCCGACACCTCTGAGGCTTTCATCCCGTAAGCGCGAGCGACCGCGGCAACGTCGAGGCCGGGGAGTTCAAGCCCCGGGGCGCCGGTGACCTGCTCGAGCATCGCGAACCACTTGAGGATCATGTACTCGTCGTTGCGCAGCACCAGGAACGTGACGGGTGCCTGGTAGGCGACCGCGCTCCACAGGGCGGTGATCCCATACTGGGCCGAGCCCTCACCGAGCACGCACACCACGGGGCGGTCGCGTCGCGCAAGCTGCACGCCGACGGCGGCCGAGATCCCGAAGCCAAGGCCGCCGCTGGCGCAGAAGTAGTAGCTCGCCGGGGTCGAAATCCGCAGGCGGTTACGCAGCGACAGCGTGCACGAGGGTGTCTCGACGACCGCGATTCCGTCCTGCGGCCACGCGTCGGCCAGCGCGGCCATCGCCTCCGAGCCGCTGAGCGGATCGGCCTCGGGCGGATCCCCCGGCTCTGGCCGGGCCTCGGGAGCGGGGCGATCGGCCTGGGGGACCGCTTCGACCAGCCATTCCAGACCCAGGCGGACGTCCCCCACGATCGCCTCGCCCATCGGGGCTCGCGCCGCCTCGCCGGGGTCCGAGGTCAGGGCGACCAATTCGGTGCCCGGCGCCAGCAGCGGCCCCTCGACGTAGGGGTAGTAGGGAAACACCGAGGAGCCGACGACAAACACCAGGTCGTGGTCCTTGAGTGTCTCGGCCAACGGACCGATGGCCGGCGGCAGGACGCCGACGAAGTTGGGATGGCGCTCCGGGAAGCCCAGCCGCGAGCCGCCGGTAGCCGGGCTCGCCCAGACGGGCAGCCGCTGCCGCTCGGCCAGGGCGATCGCAGCCGCCCAGGCGCCGGCGGCGTCGATGTCGGGACCGGCCACCAGGACCGGGCGCTGGGCGGCCGCCAGCCGGGCCGCGAGGTCGGTGAGAGCCTCGGGGTCCGGGCCCATACGGCCACTGACCTGTCGCGCGAGCGCGTGCATTGAGCGGTCCTCGTCGGCCTCGGCGTTCCAGTCGTCCATCGGGATCGAGACGAACGCGGGACCCCGGGGGGGAAGCATCGCGTGGTGGATGGCGCGGCCCAGGGCGCCGGGAACATCCTGGGCGCGCGGCGGCTCGTGACTGTACTTAACGTACGGCTGAGGCCCGAGGGTCGCATCGCGGTTGCTCAGGTTGGCCTCGATCGTGATCTGGGCGCGGACCTGCTGGCCGGCGGTGATGACGAGCGGCGACTTGTTGGCCTGGGCGTTGAAGATCCCGCCCACCGCGTTGCCGACACCGGGTGCCGTGTGCAGGTTGACGTGGGTCGGGCGGCCCGTGGCCTGGGCGTAGCCGTCGGCCATCCCCATCACGACGAGCTCTTGGAGCCCGAGGATGTAGGTGAAGTCATCCGGGAAGTCAGCGAGCATCGGCAGCTCGGTCGAGCCCGGGTTGCCGAACATCGTAGTCATGCCGTGGGCACGGAACAGGTCGAACGTCGCTTCGCGGACAGTGGCCATGCAGCCGATCTTCTCCTTGGTCTGGGCGGGTGCGCCGGGGGGCGCATAGACCATATTGCGCCTGTACGCGCCGTGCTCTGGTCGCCTGGCGGCTCGGTGCGGCGCCGGGCGGATGGCAGCGCGCGGTCCGGCGGATGGGTACGTCAGAGCCCGGCCTGGACTTCGGACGCCGCGGGTCCACTCCTCCTGGCTCCAGCTCGTCTCGAAGAATTGATCAGCGCGCTTGGCCTCGGATCCGAACAGGGCCGCGAATTTCTCGAGAACCGCGCGGCGGCGCGCTGGGGAGGCGGGAAGTGATGTCCGGCCCGAATCCCCGGTCGGATCGGTGCGCTCTCAGCGGTCCATACTATACTTTATGAAGTATGGGGACATTCTGGCGTCTGCTCAGCTTTCTGCGGCCCTATCGCCGGGGCGTGATCGTGTCGTTCCTGCTCGCCTTCGGATCGCTCGGCGCCACCGTTTTGATCCCGTACCTGACCGGGGTGGCGATCAACGCTATCCGGGCTCACAATCACCACACGCTGACGCTGCTCGCGGTGGCCATCACGGCGGCCGGTCTCGGCCGCCTGGTCCTGAGCGTGTTTCGCCGGCTGGTCGCGGGACGCGTCTCGCTGGGAGTCGAGATGGACCTGCGCAATCGCCTCTACGGGCATCTACAGCGGCTCGAGCTCTCGTTCTTCGATCGCCAGCAGACCGGCCAGCTGATGTCACGCGCCACCGTCGACCTACAGTCGGTGCGCTTCTTCCTCGGTTACGGGCTCATTTTCATCGCCCAGTCGCTGGTCACGATTCTGCTCGCCGCGGTGGCCATGTTCCTACTCCAGCCGGGTCTGGCGGCGATCTCCCTGGCACCGGTGCCATTCGTGGTCCTGATCGCCAACCGCTACGGGCACAAATCTCGGCCAGCCATGCAGGAGGCCCAGCAGCGCATCGCCGAGTTGACTGCGGACGTCGAGGAGAACGTCTCGGGGGTGCGTGTGGTCAAGGCGTTCGCGCAGGAGGATCGCCAGCTTCATCGCTTCCAGGACACCGTTCATCGCGTCTTTGAGCAGCAGGTACTGGCCACGCGGATCCAGGCCTTCTACGGCCCCATGATCAGCTTCCTGCCCAACCTCGGCCTGGGCGCGATTCTGCTCTTCGGCGGCCGCCAGGTGGTCAACGGCACGCTTTCGGTCGGCGCCTTCACCGCCTTCTACGCCTACCTGCTGATGCTGATCTCTCCGATGCGCACCCTGGGTTACATGCTCGGCGCCGCCCAGCGCTCAACCGCCTCGGGCGCTCGCATCTTCCAGATCCTCGATCGGGAACCCGAGATCGTCTCGCCGCCCGACGCTCCCGCGCTGCCCGACGGCGACGGCCAGGTCACCCTCCGGGGCGTCGGCCTGACCTTCGAGGGCTCCAGCCACCCGGCGCTGCGCGACGTCAATCTCGAGATCCCAGCCGGGCAGACGGTGGCCCTGGTCGGGGCGATGGGCTCGGGCAAGTCCGCGCTCGTGCAACTGCTCCCGCGTCTCTATGACGTCGACACCGGCTCGGTCGCGATCGACGGCGCCGACGTCCGTTCCGTCGAGCTGGCCAGCCTGCGCAACGTGATCGCGATCGTCAACGATGACCCCTTCCTGTTCTCGGCCACCGTGCATGAGAACATCGCCTACGCCCGCGCCGAGGCCACCCGCGAGGATGTCCGGCGCGCCGCCCAGGCCGCCCAGGCCGCGGACTTCATCGAGCGTCTGCCCGACGGCTACGACACCCGCATCGGCGAGCGCGGCTTCACGCTCTCGGGCGGTCAGCGCCAGCGGATCGCGATCGCCCGCGCGGTCCTCGCCGACCCGCGGATCCTGATCCTCGACGACGCTACCTCGTCGGTCGACGCCTCGACCGAGCAGGAGATCAAGACTGGGCTCGGCCAGGTGCTGTCGGGCCGGACCACCTTCGTGATCGCCCACCGGCTCTCGACGATCGCCCTCGCCGACCGGATCGTGGTCCTCGAGGACGGCCATGTCGTCGCCGACGGCTCGCACGCCGAGCTGCTCGAGCGCTCGGACCTGTACCGCGAAATTGTCGAGAAGGGCATGCCCGACCAGGTCTTCCTCAACCGTAAGCCGGAGGAGGCGCTAGGACTGTGAGCGCGTCGAGAGGTCTCGAGCTGCGCCGGCGTCTGCGCGAGACGGGAGGCCGGGGGCGCAAGCTGCGCGGGCTGGCCGAGCTGCTGGCCCCATACCGGTGGCGCGTGATCCTGATGTTCACTTCGCTGGTGCTGGCGACCGCAGCCGCGCTCGCGCCGGCGCCGCTAGCCAAGATCGCGATCGATAACGGCATCCGCCGCCACGACGTGGGCACGCTGGACCTCGTTGTCCTCGCCTTCCTGGCGTCCGCGATCGTGTACGCGTTGGCCACCTGGGCACAGACCTACCTGGTCGGCTGGGTCGGCCAGCGCGCGCTCCAGGACCTGCGGGTCAAGCTGTTCACGCATCTGCAGTCGCTGTCGATCGGCTTCTACTCGCGCAACCGCGCGGGTGTCGTGATCTCGCGAATGACCAACGACGTCGAGGCCCTCGACCAGCTCGTCGAGGACGGGTTGGCCACGCTGATCCAGTCCAGCCTGACCCTGATCGGCGTCGTGATCATCCTGCTCGTGCTCGACTTCCACCTAGCCCTGTTGACCTTTATCGCCCTGCCGATCCTGGCGGTCGGCGCCCTGCTCTTCCGGATCGCGTCGGCTGACGCCTACCGGCTAACCCGCGAGAAGATCGCCTCCATCACCGGTTACCTCCAGGAGAGCCTTTCCGGCATCCGCGTCGTCCGCGCGTTCGGCCAGGAGCGCCAGCACATCCGGGAGTTCCGCCGGCTCAATTTTGAAAACCGTGACGCCAACATGACCACCGTCAACCTCAACGCCGCGTACTTCCCGGCCGTTGAGCTGCTGTCGGCGCTGGTCACGGTCGAGATCCTGGTCATCGGCGGGATCGAGGCCATCAACGGCCACACCTCCACGGGCGTGGTGTTCGCCTTCATCGCGGCGCTCAACAACTTCTTCGATCCGATCCAGCAGCTCTCGCAGCTCTACACGACCTATCAGTCGGGCATGGCCGCGCTGGACAAGATCTTCGGCCTGCTGGCCGAGCAGCCCGAGATCGTCGACGCTCCGGATGCGATCGAGCTGCCCCGGATCCGCGGCGAGCTGCGCTTCGACGGCGTCTCCTTCCGCTATGGGGACGGAGACGGGCCGTGGGCGCTGCGCGAAATCGGCCTCGTGATCGCGCCTGGGGAGACCGTGGCTCTGGTCGGCGAGACCGGGGCGGGGAAGTCGACCTTCGCCAAGCTCGTGGCGCGCTTCTATGAACCCACCGAGGGTTCGATCCTGGTCGACGGGCACGACCTGCGTTCGGTGACCGCGTCCTCGCTGCGCTCGCAGATGGGGATGGTTCCCCAGGAGGGCTTTCTGTTCAGCGGCACTGTGCGCGAGAACATCGCCTTTGGCCGCCCCGATGCCACCGACGCCGAAGTCCGGGACGGAGCCCGCGCGGTCGGGGCCGACGACTTCATCATGGCGCTTGAGCAGGGTTACGACACCCAGGTCGGTGAGCGCGGAGTGCAGCTCTCCGCCGGGCAGCGCCAGCTGGTGGCGTTCGCGCGAGCGCTGGTGGCCGATCCGCGCATCCTGGTGCTCGATGAGGCGACCTCGAACGTTGACGTGCACACCGAGAGCCTGATCGAGGAGGGCCTACGCCGGCTGGTCGCCAACCGGACCTCGATCGTGATCGCCCACCGGCTCTCGACGATCCGCCACGCCTCCCGGATCCTGGTCATGGAGCACGGCCAGATCGTCGAGGCCGGCACCCACACCGAGCTGCTGGCCGCTGAGGGCCGCTACTGGCAGCTGTACCGCGACTGGGCGGAGCAGGCGGCGGCGTGAGCTGGGGCGGGGCGAACTCCGGCGGCGCAAACTCGGGCGGCGCAAACTCGGGCGGCGCAAACTCGGCCACCGTGACCGGCCTCTCCGTGGCCCCGGTCAAGGCGATGCGCCTGGTGGCCGTGGACGAGATCGAGCTGGGACCCCTGGGCGCACGGGGCAACCGCAGCTTCTGCGTGATCGATGACCGTGGCCGCGTGGTAAACGGCAAGACCGTAGCTGGCCTGCAGACGGTGCGGGCGCAGTACGACGCCGAGGCTGCAGAGCTCGGCCTGGTGTTCGCTGACGGCAGCACAGCCCGAGCGGCGCTGGCGTACGGCGACACGGTGCCGATCCGCTTCTTCGCCCATGAGTCCGGCGCGCGTGAGCTGCGCGGTCCCTGGGGCGAGGCCCTGTCGGCGCACCTTGGCCGTCCGCTTCGTCTCGTCCAGCCTGAGATCGGCGTTGATCGCGGGCGCAAAGGCGTGGCGTCGCTGGTCTCGCTGGGGTCCCTGCGGCGCCTGGCGCAGGAGGCCGGCGAGGAGACCATTGATCCCCGGCGCTTTCGCATGCTGATCGAAATCGACGGGGTGCCACCCCACGCCGAGGATGGATGGGTCGGGCGCCGCGTACGGGTCGGTGGTGCGCTGCTGGCCATGCACGGCCACGTCGGACGTTGCCTGGTCACCAGCCGCGACCCCGAGACCGGCCAGGTCACGCTCCCCACGCTCGACCTGCTCGGCGGCTACCGGCGGGAGATCACGAGCACCGAACCCCTGCCCTTCGGGATCCACGGTGAGGTGCTCGAGCCGGGCAGGGTCCGCGTCGGCGACGCGGTCGCCCTCGTGGAGGAATAGCGTCCCCGTCATGGCTGCGCCGGAACCCGATGCGGATGGCAGCCCGGTCATGAGCGTCGAGGAGCGTGTCCGGGTCGAGACCGCCGATCACGTCGCAACCGTCACCCTGAACCGGGCCGACAAGCACAATGCCCTGGACGTCGCCATGTTCGAGGGCATCCTGGCCACGTCAGAACGGCTGCGCTCCGAGCCCGGCATCCGCGCCGTTGTCCTGCATGGCGACGGCCCAAGTTTCTGCTCGGGTCTGGACGTGATGAGCATCATGGCCTCGGGCAACGGCACCGACGCCCTGCTCGAACCTCTCCGCGGAAAGGTGCCCAACTGGTTTCAGCGTGCCGCCTATGACTGGCTGCGCGTGCCCGTGCCGGTGATCGCGGCGGTGCACGGCAACTGTCTCGGTGGCGGCCTGCAGATCGCGCTCGCAGCCGACATCCGGATCGCCCATCCCGAGACCAAGCTCTCGGTGATGGAGATCAAGTGGGGGCTGATCCCCGACATGGCGATAACCCGCACCCTCCCCCGCCTCGTCTCAATCGACGTGGCCAAGGAGCTGACTTTTACCGGTCGCATCTTCTCCGGCACAGAGGCGGCGAAACTCGGTGTGGTGACGAGGACCAGCGATGACCCGCTCGCCGCTGCCCGTGAGCTGGCCGCCGAGATCGCCGCCAGGTCGCCAGACGCCGTGCGGGGCGCCAAGCGGCTCTACGACACCGCATGGCACGGTGCCACCGAGGAGACGCTGGCGCTCGAGGCCGAGCTACAGCTGGGCCTGATCGGCTCGCCGAACCAGCTCGCCGCCGTGACCGCCGGCTTCACCAAGGAGCCGGCTGAGTTCGTCGATCCCTAGGGTCCGCGACACACGAACACATGTTCGCATCTCGGCCGGACGGATCACCAGGGGTTGGCTATCCTGTCTCTCCCGGTGCGGGGTCGTCTAATGGCAAGACGCCAGCCTCTGGAGCTGGTTATCAAGGTTCGAGTCCTTGCCCCGCAGTCCTCGTCCGCGCTCGTCACCGGATGCAGAGGTTTGCCAGGTCCACGCCGTAGGGCGTGAATACCTGGCAGCCGATCCGGGCCGAGAACAGGTCATGGCTCGACGAGTTACCGAACGCGACGAACGGCGCGGCGTTGCGAGTGAGGTCCGCGTCGAGCCGTGCGTAGGTCAGGTAGCGCTTGGTGCCGGTGAGCCGCCCCGCCGCGGCGATCCGAGTGCGGTAGCGCGGGTCATTGAGGGTCGGGAGGAACGTGCCCGCCTCGAGCAACGGATTCAGGATGGCGTTCGGATCCAAGTAGTCCGCAGCCAGCCTAGCCACGCAACGTCAAATGGCTCGCCAGGCGTGGCCGCCTTGGCGTACAGGGTCGCATCCGTGAAGGCCTTTACGGTGAGCCGGATCCCGATGGCGGCCAGGTCGGTCTTGACGATCTGGGCCTGCTGGTCACACGGCGTAACGTTGCAGGTGTAAAGCACGGCGGTCGTACGGGTGCGCCCGGCGGCGAGCCGCCTCGCCTTGGCGACGTCTGGGCTGAAGGGGTAGATGTGCAGCTTGGCGTACCCGGGAAGACCCGGAGGCAGGTAGTGGTCGGTGGGAGGTTCGGGCAGCGGCGCGTACTCGTCACCGAGGCGGGCCAGTCGAGCGCGATCGATCGCACAGTTGGCCGCTCGCCGGAGTCGGGGGTCAGCGAACAGGGAACGATGAGTGTTGAGGGCGAAAAGGTCCAGTTGCGGTCCCGCGCCGACGAAGTACTGCTGCCGTCCCCGTTTTGCCGCTGCGCTTCCCGCCGTAGCGCGCGGCGAGCCGCTCGGCGTCCGCTTTCGGCACGCTACGGTCGGCGAGATAGTCGGCGGTACCCGCCTCCACTTGGGCGACGGCACGCTGGTCGGAGATGCCGACCGTCAGCTCGATCCGTGCCAGCCGGTGGGGGCGGCTTCCGCGGTAGTTCGGGTTGCGCGTGAGCACGACACCCTGACCAGGGGTGTCGGACGCGACGCGGTAGGGGCCTGCTGAGGGGATCACTCGCACGCCTTGCGGGTCGACCGGAGTGTCAGACGGGACTGCGCACAAGGCGGGCTCCGTAACGCGCGACAGTAGATCAGCGGCCGGAGCGACCAAGCGGATCGTCAACGTTGTCGGCGCCGCGAGCGCACCCTCGGCCGCCCCGGCCTCAGCCAGGACGTTTGACTTCAACGCCGTCGGCTCGATGGTTCAACAGCCGCTGGCGCCCGAGTGGGGATGCCTGATGCGGCAACTGCTCAGCGGCGGGAAGGGGCGGTTCGATTGTCGCGCCTCCTCGGCCCGTGCCGGCGCTGCCTGACGGGCTCCCCGGGCGAGCCGGCCATCGGGCGGAGCTAGAACGTTTCCAGATCCATGGACAGGTCGGCGAGCTCGCGTTCGCGTTCGCCGACCTCTTCGCCCGAGGCGATCAGGCGCCGCGCGAGCTGGAGATCCTCGGAGCGCCCGACCGTGAGCGCGCCCGTCAGCCGTCCGCCATGGAGGTAGAAGACCGTGAACCGGCCGTCCTCGAGCGTCCCTCGGATGACCTCGCGATCCCATTGATAGGCGGGCCCGAGGTACTCGATCGCGGCCCAATCGCTGAGATCAGAGAAGAAGTAGGGCACGACGTCGTAATCGTGGCCCCGTCGGAGCATGTTCTCGGCCACCGCCTTGCCATGATTGAAAGCCACGTCCCAGTGTTCGACGCGGATCCGGCGCCCGCCGTGGAGGATGCTCTCGTATTCGGCCACATCCCCGGCGGCGTAGACGCCCGGCGTCGAGGTCTCAAGACGGGCGTCGGTCCGAATGCCGCCGGTGTCGCCCAGCTCCAGCCCGGCGCTCCGAGCGAGCATCACGTCAGGCGCAACCCCGGCACCGATGACGACCGCGTCGGCGTCGAGGGACCGGCCCGCTTTGGTGAGCACCCTGGTGACGCGACCGCCGGCGCCCTCGAAGCCGGCCAGTTCGTCCTCGCCGTAGATGGTGATCCCGTGGCCGGTGAGGAGATCGTGGAAGAAGCGCGCCGTCTCCTCGCCAAAGGGGCGGCTGAGGACGACGGACTCCATCATCACCAGTGAGCATTCGGAGCCGAGCTCGGTCAGCGACGCGGCCACCTCGCTGGCGATGTAGCTGCCACCGATCAGGACCACGCGTTTGCCGGCCGCATCCTCACGGATCGCGTCACTGTTGGCGAAGGTGCGGAGGTAGTGGATGCCCTCGAGCTCGGATCCGGGCACGTTGAGGCGCTTTACATTGGCCCCGGTGGCCACCAGTGCCTGTCCGAAGCCGAGCTCGGACTTGTCCGAGAGCTTGACCGTCCGTGCGGTGAGGTCGAGTTTCATGGCCGAGGTGCGGGTCAGCGCCTCGATCTGCTGGTCCTCGTACCAAGCGGCGTCGTGAAACAGGGCGCCCTCGCGCGTTTCGCTCCCGCGCAGATAGCCCTTGGACAGGGGCGGGCGGTCGTAGGGCAGGTCTGGCTCCCGTCCAACAAGCAGAATCGAGCCATCGGCCCCGGATTTGCGCAGCCAGCGGGCGCAGTTGCCCGCCGCGAGCCCGCCGCCGATGAGCAGAAAATCTACCTTGCGGTCAGCCACGGGGGAAGGGCTAGGCCGACTTGGCCGGCTGCGCCCCGTTGGGAGCGAAACGCGGGGTGATCTCGCCCTCGAGGCCGGGATCGAGGATCAGCAGCACCTGATCGCCAGCATTGATCATCGAGTCGGCCTTGGGCACGAAGCCGGTGCCGCCGCGCAGCACGGAGATGATCAGCGATCCGTCGGGGAGGGTCACGTCCTGCACCCGACTGCCGGCGGCGACCGAACCCTCCCCTACCTCGAGCTCGATGATCTCCAGATGCTCCTCCTCCAGAGCCAGCAGCTGAACGAGGCCGTATTCGGGGACCTCGTGCTCGATCAGGCGGAGAATGAGATCGGTTGCCGAGACTGCCGGCTGCACCCCGAGAAGCTTGAAGTGGGGCAAGTTGCGGGGGTTGTTGACCCGGGCCACAATCCGCTCACAGCCGTACTTCTCCTTGGCGACCTGACAGATCAAGATGTTGTCCTCGTCGTCCCCGGTGACCGCGATGACGAGATCGGCCCGCTGAATGCCAGCGCGTTCCAGGATCCACAGCTCGGTGGCATCGCCGTACTGGACGGCGTGCTCGAGTTCGGCGGCGACGGTCCGGTAGCGGGCGTGCTCGGACTCGATCAGCGTCACTTCTCGATCTTTGGCGATCAGCTCTCGGGCGAGGTTCCACCCCACCTTGCCGGCCCCCGCGATGATCACGTACATCTGCTCTGACTCCCTTCAGGGCGCAAGCACGACTTGCTCGGCCTGGTTGATGGCGTGCTGGGTGGGACAGATGGTGAGCAGGCCCTGCTCGGCGTACCAGGCAGCCCGAGCCGGATCAGCAACCCGCACGACCACGCGCGGCACGTTGAAGCGCCGTTGGGCGAGTTGGGCGATTACCAGGTTGGTGTTGTCACCGCGGGTGGCGGCCATGAACACGTCCGCGTCCTCGATGCCGGCGGCCCGCAGGCCATCGATTTCGAGTGCGGCGCCGACCGTGAACCGGCCGCCGGCATCTTCCCAGCTGGTTGATTGATCTTTGTCGAGCCGTTCGTGCGAAAGTGGATCGCTGTCCAGAACCGAGACTTCGTGGCCCGACTCCAGGGCACGCTTGGCGACCGCCGAGCCCACTCGCCCGGCTCCCACGATGAGGATGAACATGGTCGGGACTCTAGTCGGTTGGGCGGGAGCGCTTCACCCCCGAACCCGCGATTCGGTGAGGGTTCATTGAGTGCTGGTGGGGGTCAGCTCTGGGGCAGGCGGCGGGGTCAGCGCGGCAGCCACGATTACGAAGGCGAAGGCGACCGTCCGCAACCCGACCCCGAGGTCGCTGTTCGGCAGCGGCTCGGCAAACACGATCGGACCCGCGGCGATGGTGGTCAGATTGGCAGCCGCCGAGGTGATCGCGATCATTGGCACCGCGTCGCCGACTTGGAGGCTTCGGGCCGAGATCAGCAGACCGACCAGCGAGGCGACCAGAATTACGAGGGCCAGCGGGTGAAACAGGACCCCGGCGCCAAGCTGGCCCAGGTGCGAGCTCAGCGCCTTGATCGAGGTATCGGACGCCGCCCACAGGAGGCCCGCGGACACCGCGAGCGCTGCCCCACGACGATTCGAGGGCCGCGACTGTCCGCCGTCAGCCGCCCCGCCCGACCCGCCTGGCCCGGTCAGCCCCGAGCGCACGGCCAACAGCAGCCCCGTGGCGCTGACAAGGGTCAGGAACAGGGCCAGGGTCGAGGGGACATACCGCGAATGGGCGCTGGCGCCATCACCGTTGAGCGTTGCCGCGAGGAAGGCGAGCCCGGCCGCCGTCAGTCCGACGCAGATCCACTCCCGCCGCGAGACCGGGATCCCGAACAGGCGATCGGCCACCACGGTAAGGAGCACGAGACCTCCGGCGATCACCGATTGCACAAGCGAGATCGGCGCCAGCGCGAGGGCACCGACATGAAACCCCCACGAGCACAAGGCGATCAAGATCCCGAGCGCGTACAGGGGCGAGCGAAACAGTTCGACGGTGCTGTGCCAGGGCCGCGCGAGATCGACCGCCGGCGCCTCGCGCGCGCCGCGGAACTTGTAGAGAAAGCCGGCCACGGAGCCGAGCGCGGTCAGCAGCGCTAGGACGAGCCCGAACTGGACGGAGAGAGGCATTGCGCCGCCAGAGTAGCGCCGGGCGCTCAGGAACCGCTCGGGTCCGCGGCGTGGGGATCGTTGGGCCCGAGGTACTGGCGGGCGATCGCTTCAGACAGTCGTCGCTGACGGCGCGCCGACCGACCAGGGCTGACCACGAAGACGGTGATTAAGTGCCGCCCCTCAGTAGTCATGACCTTGCGCTCGGTGGGAAACCAGTAGGCGTCGATGCCCAGCCCCGTAAGCGGCTGGGGAACGGCCTCCAGCCGCTGAGCCCCGAATTTCTGCCCGTCCTCGATCTGCACCCGCTCGAGCCGCTGGTAGGCCTGGGGAAAGCTGTCCACCAGCACCGTCACCCGCACCCGCCCGACCCGGAACACGCATTCGGGGGTCGCCTGCCCCGACGCCCCCATCCGCTCCCTAACTTGTCCCTGGAACGTGCGCGCAATAATCGCTCGAGCCCCCGGCGCACAGGTGGGAGGTAGCACCGCCGCCGAAGACGACGTGGCTGGCGCGGTGGTGGAGACAGCGGCCGACGAGGAACCCCTCGAGCCCCCTCCGCAGCCACCAACAGCGAGCGCCAAGGTCACCGCCAAGCAGTCAAGCGGCGTGATACCCCAGCGGGGATGGGGCCGCGTTCCGCGTCCGCGCCAGCCGCGAGACCCTGACGTGACGTCACGCACGACATGAAGCGTAAGCGTCCTGGCGCGGGCCGGGGCCGCAACCCCGGCCCGACACGAGGACAGACAACGACTCAGGTAATGAGCGGAATGATCAGCAGCGCAACGATGTTGGCCACCTTGATCATCGGGTTTATCGCCGGACCTGCGGTGTCCTTGAACGGGTCACCGACCGTGTCGCCGGTGACCGCGGCGGCATGGGCCTCAGAGCCCTTGCCTCCGAAGGCACCGTCCTCGATCAGCTTCTTGGCGTTATCCCAGGCGCCGCCGCCGGCGGTCATCGAGATGGCCACAAACACGCCGACCACGATCACACCGATCAACAGTCCACCGAGGGCCTGAATGCTGACCACACCGACAATCACCGGGATGATGATCGGGATCAGCGCCGGCAGGATCATCTCGCGCTGCGCCGCCTTGGTGACGAGGCTCACGCAGGTTCCGTACTCGGGCTGCTCAGTGCCCTCCATGATCCCCGGCTTCTCGCGGAACTGGCGGCGTACCTCCTCGACCACGGCGCCTCCGGCGCGGCCGACCGCCTCCATCGAGAGCGCCGCAAACAGGTACACCATCAGGCCGCCGATCAGAAGCCCGATCAGCACCGGCGGACTGCCGATGTCGAAGCTGGAGCTCTGGTGACGGTCGAGCAGCTCGCGCCCGAAGGCGTTGAACAGGACCAGCGCAGCCAGGGCCGCGGAGCCGATCGCGTAACCCTTGGTGACGGCCTTGGTCGTGTTGCCGACCGCGTCGAGCTTGTCGGTGACATTGCGGACCTCGTCGGGTAGCTCGGCCATCTCGGCGATGCCGCCGGCGTTATCGGTGATCGGTCCAAAGGCGTCCAGAGCGACGATCAGGCCGCAGAGCGACAGCTGTGCCATCACCGCGACGCCGATGCCGTAGATCCCCTGAGTGCCGCCCCCGGCCAGCTTCCAGGCTCCAAAAATGCCGAGCGCGATCACGATGGCGGGCAGCGCGGTCGCCTGATAGCCCTGAGCGAGGCCCTGGATGATGTTGGTGGCATGCCCGGTCTCTGACGCGCGGGCGGTCGACTTGACCGGCGAGAACCGGGTCGATGTGTAGTAGTCGGTGATCACGAACAGCAGCGCTGTGACACCGAGTCCGATCAAGGCGCAGAGATAGAACTTCCACCAGTGGGGACCGAGCTGGCCGTTGCTGTACCTCACTCCATCCATCAGCCACCTGGTCACCGGGATAAACGCGAGAGCGGCGAGACCGCCGGAGACCGCAAGGCCCTGGTAGAGGGCGCGCTCCACGTTGCCCGACTGCGACTTGACCGCGAAGGTGCCGATGATCGAGGCGACGATCGAGACTCCGCCGAGAACGAGCGGGAACAGCGCCACCGCGGTTTGCTGGGTGAACGACAGCACGCCCAGCAGCATCACCGCCACGGCGGTGACGGCGTAGGTCTCAAACAGGTCGGCCGCCATGCCGGCACAGTCGCCGACGTTGTCGCCGACGTTGTCGGCGATCACGGCCGGGTTGCGCGGGTCATCCTCGGGAATGCCGGCCTCGATCTTGCCGACCAGGTCGGCGCCGACGTCGGCACCCTTGGTGAAGATGCCGCCGCCCAGACGGGCGAACACCGAGATTAGCGAGCCGCCGAAGCCGAGGCCGATGAGAGCGTCGACAGCGTGCCGCTGGCTCTCGCCCGCAATCGCCGTCAGCACCCCGTAATAGCCGGCCACGCCGATCAGCGCCAGACCGACGACCAGCATGCCGGTCACAGCGCCGCCTCGGAAGGCGACATCGAGGGCCCGCGAGACCCCGCTGCGCGCGGCCTCTGCCACCCGGGCATTGGCACGGACCGAGACGTTCATCCCGATGTATCCGGCCGCCGCGGAGAACAGACCGCCGATCAGGAATCCGATCGCGACGCGGATGTTCTGCAGCGGGATCAGGACGATGAAGAGAATCACCCCCACCCCGGCGATCGTGGTGTACTGGCGGTTCAGGTAGGCCGAAGCGCCCTCCTGGACGGCGGCCGAAATTGAGCGCATACGTTCGTTGCCGGGCGAGAGCGCCAGCAGCGCACGCGAGGTCACGGCCCCATATGCGATGGCGGCGAGTGCGCATACGAGCGCGATCACGACGCCATGGTGCGTGAGGAAGCTTGACAAGGGGTCCTCCGGAGAAGGCTGAGTTAGAAAGGCGCTCGAATGCGCTGATCAACAACGAAAGGGGCCGCCGCGAAGTGGTGCGGAGACCCCGGCCGAAGCCGGGCGCGAGTCTAGCGTGCCAGAGCCAAAAACGTCGTCTAAACAGCTACCGCCCGGGCACCCAGAGCCGTCCACTGCGCTGAGCCGGACCGGGCTCCTCAGAGTCCTCGGGCTGGGTGGGACTCGACTCCCCCGGTGTCGGAGCCGGTTGCCCCTCCGCCGCGCCCGGCGCGGGACCGGACGGCGAATGTGCGCCCGGCACGGCGCCCGCGCTGGGCGCAGCCGAAGTCGCCCCGGGGCCGGGCTGGCCGCTTTCGGTCGCGCCGCCGAGGCGCACATAGGCGAGCTGGAGCTGCGATAGAGCGTCGCGGATCGGGCCGGCCTGGGGACCGGCACTCCGTTCGACGAGCGGAACAAGGGCACGAACGGCATCGATGGCCAGCTGCACCTGCCCGAGGTCGCGCTCGTCCTCGCTGCCAGGCCCGAGACCGGTGCGGCGCATGCCCAAGTTGATCAGCGACACCACCTGCTCGAGCAGTATCTGTTCGACGCGAATCTTCTTGATCTCAGCCTCATATGCTGCCCGAAGCTCGTCATCCGTCGCCGGTCCTCCGGCGCCGGTCGGATCGCCTGCCTGTCCAGTGCTCATCTGTTTACCTCCGCGGAGTTTCCATGACCCCAGAATAGGTTGCCTGGGTCTCGGATCCAACGGTCGCGTAGACCTCCTGCAGGCTCATGCCGCCGGCCAGCATCTGCCGCTGGCGCTGGGCGCCATTCTGCGCGGGCAATGCAACCTCGATCCCGTGCTCGGCTCGGACCGGAGCCGTCCAGGTCAGCAGCCGGTCGAGCGCGTCAGCGGCCGGGTACGGCTCGAGGCGCTCGAGGTCAAGCAGCTGGCCATCGAGCCCGTACCGGAGCGCGCGCCAGACGTTCTCCTCGATCAGTCGGTGGGGAAGATCGGGAGCGGGAACTCCCTCGTCGAGGTCACGGGCGGCTTGGGCGACGCAGGCGACGATCAGCGCCGCCAGTCCGTCAGCCTCGGCCGCCGTCGTCTGGGCATCGCAGATCCGCACCTCTACGGTGCCAAAGGCGAGATGGGGTCGCACTGACCACCAGACCTGGGTGTACTCGATGATCGATCGGGTGCGCACCAGCATCTCGATGTAGTCAGAGAATGCGGTCCAGCAGCCGAAGGCATCGGGGATCCCACAGCGGGGAAAGCTCTTGGTGAAGATCTGGGTGCGCGCGCTGTGCAGACCGGAGTCGCGACCGTCGAGGAACGGTGAGTTGGCCGAGATGGCCAGCAGCACGGGCAACACGGGCCGCAGCCGGTCACAAACCAGCACGGCACGGTCCGCCCCCCGGACGCCGACATGCACGTGGAGCGAGAAGGTGTTATTGCGCCAGGCCACGTACTTGAGCCCCTCCTCGACCAGCTGGTAGTGCTCGGTGTCAATAATCCGCTGCTCGCGGTAGTCCGAGAAGGGGTGGGTGCCGGTCGACCCAAGCGCCACTCCCTGATCGGCGGCCACCGCGAACAGCCGCCGGCGCAGATCTCGCTGGGCGGCCGACGCGGCGGCCAGCTGCTCGCCGCGACCGGAGCGGATCTCGATCTCGGAGGAGATCAGCTCGCCGGCGATCGCCGTCGCGAGCGCCGGGTCGGCAGCAGCTGCCGCCCGTACGTCATCGAAGCGGGAGACGAGCCCGAGTTCAGCCGGGTCCAGAAGCGCGAATTCCTCCTCGAGGCCCACGGTGAGATCGGTGGAGGCGTCGAAGGTCGCGCGGGCGCTATCGAGATCGATGTCCACGGCGAAGCCGCGATCAGGTCAGGTAGAAGTACAACGCGTAGAGCAGATCAACCGCGGGGCTGGAGGTGTGCACCGTGACCTCGGGCGGGACCTGGAGGAGAGCGTCGGAGTAGTTGAAGATGATCTTGACCCCGGCGTCGGCGAGCTCGTCGGCCAGGACCTGAGCGGCCTTGGACGGCACGGCCAGGACGGCGACGACGATGTCCTGGTCCTCGACGACGTCCGGCAGCTCGGAGTTGTGGCGTACCGTCAGGGTGCCGATCTGGGTCCCTACCAGCTCGCGGTCCACGTCGAAGATGGCCACGACCCGGAACCCGTGGTCGGCGAAGATGTCCGAGGTGGCGATCGCGGTACCGAGATGGCCGGCCCCGAAGAGCGCGATGTTGTGCTGGCCTGCCGTGTGCAGGATCTTGCGGATCTGACTTACCAGCGACTCGACGTTGTAGCCCACCCCCCGCTTGCCGAACTTGCCGAAGCCCGACAGGTCCCGGCGGATCTGGGTCGAGTTGACGTGGGTGTAATCGGCGAGCTCCTGGGAGGAGATCGTCTCCTTGCCGATCTTGCGGGCCTGGGTGAGCACCTGAAGGTAGCGCGAGAGGCGCGCGGCGACGCCGAGGGAGAGCTTCTCACCAGCCTTGTCCAAGGAAGGCGGGAGGGACTCGGTACCGGCCGTGTAGCTCATGCCCGCACCCTAACTGAGCCTCTCGGCCAGCTCGGCTGGGTCGACAAATAGCTCGAACGCCTCCACACCATCGATCGTAACGACTGGGATTCGTTCGAGATAGGCGTGCAGCAGCTTCTCGTCAGCTTCGATGTCGCGTTCGCAAAATGTAAACGGATGCTCCGTCCGGACCCGCATCAGCACCTCGCGAGCCTCGTCACACAGACAGCAGCCCTCGCGGCCGAAGAGGACTACCTCGCGACTCACCCTGGCCTCCCCTCGCCGGCGGGTCTGCTGCCCGCTCGGCAGCCAGCCTCGCTTGCCGGCACCCGGGGCACCCGCTCCCCGGTAGCGAAAACATCGAGACCGAGATAGTCGGGATAGGGCAACGGCTCCAGGTAGCGTCCCGCGCTGGCGATCATGGCCGCGTTGTCGGTGCAGAGAGCGTGTTCGGGCACGTGCAACTCCGCGCCGAGCCGCGCCAGCCGCTCGCGCAGGGGGCCGTTGGCGGCCACGCCCCCGCCCACTGCGAGGCGCTCCAGCCCGGTGCTCAGGAGCGCGCGCTCGGCGCGCACCGCGAGCGCCTCGACGATTGCGCGCTGATAGGAGGCGGCCAGGTCAGGGCGCCGGCGCTCCGTCTCGGCTGTCCCGAGCTCCCGGACGCGGTACAGGAGCGAGGTCTTGAGGCCGGCGAAGGAGAAGTCCAGACCGCGCAAGCGGGCGGCGGTGGGAAAGGAGAAGGCCTCGGGATCCCCGCCGCGCGCGAGCCGCTCGAGCGCGGCACCACCTGGATAGCCGAGGCCGAGCAGTCGTGCACCCTTGTCAAAGGCCTCGCCGGCGGCGTCGTCAAGTGTCTGGCCGAGCACCTCGTATCCGGGCCCGCGATCGGTCACGCGGGCCACGAACGTGTGCCCCCCGCTGGCCACCAGGCTTACGAATGGCGGCTCCAGTTGGGAGGGAGCGAGAAAACCGGCAGCGATGTGACCGTGCAGATGGTCGACGGCGACCAGTGGCAACTCGTGGGCGGCGGCGAACGCCTTGGCGGTGGCCAGCCCCACAAGCAGAGCGGCTACCAACCCTGGTCCCTGAGTGACCGCAATGAGCTCCAGTTCGGGCAGAGCTACCCCGGCCTGGGTGAGCGCGTCGTCGACCGCCGCCCCGATCAGCTCGAGGTGCTGCCGTGAAGCGATCTCGGGCACAACGCCCCCGAAGCGGTCATGGATTCCCTGGGAAGAGACCACGTTGGCCGCGATCCGGCCGTGGGAGCTGATCACCGCCGCGCAGGTGTCGTCGCAGCTGGTCTCGAGACCGAGAATCATGCCGCTCCAGGGGCCGAGATCGTGTCCGCCGTGCGCCACATGACCAGCGCGTCCTCCCCGGTGTCGCGGTAATAGCGCGGGCGGGTCCCGGCCGAGCGGAACGAGAAGCGCTCGTAGAGGGCGATCGCCGGCGCGTTCGAGGTCCGGACCTCGAGCGTGTACTGCTCGTCGGGCCCGGCCTGCTCGATCATCGCTTCCAGCAGGCTTCGGGCGATCCCCTCGCGGCGGCGTCCGGGGTCAACGGCGATGTTCATCAGGTGCCAGATCGTGTCGTAGCGCGACAGGACCAGATAGCCGATCAGGCGCGAGCTCGAGATGTCGACCGCTGCCAGGCAGATCCCGGTCGGCTTGGAAAGCTCGAGCACGAACATCGCCAGCGACCAGGGGGTGGTAAACGCGCGTCGCTCGATCGAGATCACTTGGGGCAGATCCGAATAGGCGAGCGTCCTGATCGTGAATGTGGCTGGCGTCATCGCTTCGGGGCCGCTCGCAGGGACAGCTCGGCGTCGGGGAGGCGCAGGTACTCCGGGTGGACATTGTTCCCGGCCTGGACCAGTCCGGCGGCCAGGCGAGCGTGGGAGACCGCGTTGACCCGGTGCACGCTGGAATCCCGGTCGGGAATCGTCGCCCCCGAAGCCTCGAGAACTGCCCTGAATTCTACCGCCCCGTCTCCGATCGCCAGCCAACGCGGTCCCACGTCAGGACCCGCTTCGGCGAGCGCCTCCGGGGCGATCGCGGCTGGGCCCAGGAGCGGCTCCTCGGCGCTGGGTGGCGCCAGCGCCGCTGGTGCCCAGCCAGCCGCAAAGACCTCGCCGCGTCGGGCGTCGATCACCGCCACCACAGCGTCGAACTCGGCCTCGTGGGGTTCGGCGGCGGGAGCGCCCTGGACCAACGCGCCGTGGGCCAACGACCGAAGCGTGGATACGCCGGCCAGCGGAAGCTCTCGGGCCCGCGCGAGCGCGCGAGCCGTGGCCACGCCGATCCGCAATCCCGTAAACGTTCCCGGGCCCACCCCGACGGCGATCCCATCCACGGCGCCCCAACCGCCGCCGCGCTCGAGCACCTCGGTGATCAGCGCCATCAGGTGGGTGGTGTGTCGCGGGCGTAGGCCGGAGGCAGGATCGTCGCGTGCCTGAGCCAGAATGCCGGTAGGCGACCGTTGCTTGGTGTCCACGAGGGCGACGGTGGTGGCCCGCGTGGCCGTGTCGAAGGCCAGGATCCTCATCGCGTCTGCGCCCTAGACCGCCGAGCCGGCCTGGGCTCGGACGTTGATGCGCCGGCGGTCGCCCCCGCGATGCTCGAGGCGAACGCGGGCGGCAATCGTGGCCAGGTCGGCCAGCGTCGCCTCCCCCTGCGGCCACTCCACGAAGGCAATGGTGTCGTCACCGAGGTAGTCGGCGAGCAGGTCGGGATCCTCGTCGGCGAGGCTCGCCACGCGGTAGAGGTCGATGTGGGCCACGGGCACGGGCGCCGGATAGCGCTGGCCGATCGTAAAGGTAGGACTCGTCACCGGGCCGGTTACTCCCAACGCGCGAGCGGCACCGCGCACCAGCGTGGTCTTGCCCGCCCCGAGCTCACCCTCGATCAGAACCACATCACCGGCGTGCAGTGAGGCAGCGAGCTCGGCCCCGATGGCCTCGGTCTCTGCGGCGCTGTGAGTATCGAACGAGCCCTGCACACGCGAGACTGTAGAACGGCATCGGTGTCAGCTTTCGCTACCGTCAAGCTCGTCATGACCGTTCCCGTGACCGATAAGGAACCGGGTCGTTTAGCTGCGCTGCTCAGGCGGGTCTCCGGCGATCGCGAGGGGATCCCCACCTCAATGGCGGAGCTGCGCGGCTCGGAGACCGCGAAGGCGGCCGCCCTGGCCGGGGCGATGATCGCCAACAACGTGATCGCGCTGATGTCGACCGTGGTCTTCGCCCGGCTGCTCGGTGACAACTATGGCTCGCTGGCGGCGCTGATCAGCTACTTCCTGATTCTGTCCGTGGTCGGTCAGGCGCTGCAGGTGGCCACCGCCCGCGAGGGCGTGCTCGGGCACCTGGGGGTGGGAGCCGGACTGACCGCCACGGTGCGGCGCTGGACGGTCCACCTGCTCATCGTTACCGCTGGGATCACGGTCGTCTCGATCTTGCTCCGCGCCCCGATCGCCTCCGCCGTAGGGGTCAGGAACAACCAGTGGGCAGCAGCCATCGGCCTGCCGGCCGGAATGCTCTGGCTCGAGATCTCGATCCTGCGCGGCGTGCTGCAGGGGGTCGGCGACTACAAAGGAGTCGGCCTGAGCCTGGTCGGCGAGCAGGCGGCGCGCCTGGTGTCGGGCGCCGCCCTGGCCGCCGCCGGACTCGGCGTCACCGGCGCTTACCTCGGCACGCCGATCTCGTTCGCTGCCATCGGGGTGTTTATCGCGCTCCGCCTGCGCGCCCACGTCGAGGGCCAGGCCGAGGAGCTGATCGGGGCGGTCAGCGCCGCCCCGCCCGCCCTCAGCCTCTGGACCCACGTCAAGCGGGCCTGGGCGCCGATCGCCGGGCTGATCGTGATCGCTGTCCTGCAGAACATCGACATCATCGCCGCCGGGCATCGCTTCACCAAGGATCTGTCCAGCTCGTATGCCGCCACCGCGGTCGCGGCCAAGGTCCTGGTCTGGGTCGCGATCGGAGCCGGCTTCTACCTCGTTCCCGAGGTTTCGCGCCGCCGCGCGACCGGCGAGGATACCCGTCCGATCCTCGTCCGGGCGCTGGGAATCATCCTGGTGTGCGCGGTTCCCGTCCTGCTCATCTTCGCCGTCGAACCCCACCTGCTGCTCAAGCTCGCCTTTGGCGCCAAGCGAGCCAGCGCCTCGGGCTCGCTGTTCGTGCTCGGCGTCGCCTTCACCGTCCTGGCCTGCACCTACCTGGCAATCCAATACATGCTCGCCCTGCGTCGAACCTGGTTCTTGATCGCGATCGGCGCGGTCGCGGTGGCCGAGCCGATCCTGCTGCTCAACGCCTCGCGCCGGGCCACGGGATTCGCAACCGTGGTTCTGGGCATTCAGGCCGTCGGGGCGCTGCTCGCCTTCGGCCTCGCTCTGCGCTCCGGCAGCGCACCGCCGCGGGCGGCCGTCAGTCCCGAATTGGCCTAGGCGTCCGCTCAGGGGTCGGCACCAGCGCCGGCCTCCCGCTCGCGTCAGGCTGCGTGGCCGGTGGACCTGCAGAACGTGCAAAACCTGGCGCGACCGGGCAGGTTTTTCCTCTCGCGCAGGCTCAGCCCCAAGTATGCGAAAAGCTCGCACTCGCGAGGCGAGTTTTTCACAAAATGCATGCTCCGATTGGTCGCCGCTGACAGGGTGAGAGGGTGGAAGTCGGCCGCACGGTTCGTGTCTCAGAACAGGCCGAGCTGGGACGGCGGGGGCGGACCCGCCGGCTCCAAGTCAGATTGCGGCTTTGGGTCCGACCCCGGCCCCCGATCCGACCCCGGCCCCCGATCCGACCCCGGCCCCCGATCCGACCCCGGCCCCCGATCCGACTCCGGCACCGGCGCCGGTGCCGACCGGGGCGGCCGAGAGGTAGCGACCTCAGGCTCGGGCACCGCCTCGCGCACCCGTTCGGCCGGCTCGGGCTGGGACAGGGGGCCGAGGGCGAGCAGTTCGGGAATCCGGTGGAAGTCGGCCCTCAGCGCTTCGAGCGTCGCCGGCGTGTAGAGGGCGGCCGCGGGGTGATAGAGCGGGACGAGCCGGACCGCACGCGGGCCGAGGGTGCGCTCCTCCACCTGCCCGTGCAGGCGGGATATCCCGGTCGGATCGGCGCGCAGGAGCTTGGTGGAAAAGTTGCCCAGCGTGCAGATCAGGTCGGGCTCGATCAGTTCGACCTGCAGCTCCAGGTAGCGCCGGCAGGATTCGATCTCGTTGGGCTGGGGATCGCGGTTACCCGGGGGTCGGCACTTGAGCACGTTGGCGATGAACACGTCGCCCCGGTCCAGGCCGATCTCGGCCAGCAGCTTGTCGAGCAGCTTGCCCGCCTGACCGACGAACGGCAGGCCCTGCTTGTCCTCGTTGGCGCCCGGTGCCTCGCCGATGAACATCAGTCCCGCGTCGGCATTCCCGGAACCGAATACCACCTGGGTTCGGGTCTGATGCAGGGCGCAGCGAACGCAGCCACGGGCGTCCTCGTAGACCGTTTTGAGGCGATCCCGGCGCTCTGTGGCGCTTGTCACAGAGGTCGATGTTGAGGGGATAGGCAGAGGGGGTATTGTTCCTCATGAGGCCGTCACCATCCGGAGCGGACCTCGCTGTTTGGCATTTTCCCCGCTTTCCGACCGGTATCTCCCATGAGGGAACTGGAACGGCCCCCCGACATCCCCGCTGCACCCGCCGCTGGCCCTGTGGCCAGCCTGGCGATTGTCGGTCGTGGGCGGCTTGGCTCAGCCCTTGCCACAGCGCTCCGTCACCCGGCAAGCTCGGGTTCTGAGCTGCGGATCTCCCACCCACTGGGCCGCAATCCTGACCTGACCGGCTTTGACGCCGTCCTGCTCTGCGTCCCCGACGCCGCGATCGAAGCGGTGGCCGCCTCGGTCCCGTCGGGCCCACTGGTGGGCCACTGCTCGGGGGTTTTGGGACTCGGACTGTTGGCCCCCCACGAGGCCTTCTCGCTGCATCCGCTGATGACGGTTGCCGCGGGGACGGGCCGCGAGCGCTTCGTTGGTGCCGGAGCCGCAATCGCCGGCTCGACGCCGGCCGCGCTGGACTTTGCCCGTCGGCTCGCCGAGCGGCTGCAGATGCACAGCTTCGAGCTCGCCGAGGAGGACCGAGCTGCGTACCACGCCGCGGCCTCGATCGCCTCCAACTTCCTGGTGACTCTGGAGGCGGCCGCAGAGCGGCTGGCCGCCGGAACCGGCGCCGGGCGCGAGGTGCTCGTGCCGCTGGTCCGAGCGACAGTCGAGAATTGGGCCCAGCTCGGACCCGAGCGCGCGTTGACCGGGCCGATCGTCCGCGGCGACGAGCGTACGGTCGCCGCCCAGCGCGACGCTGTGGCGGCGCGGACTCCAGAGTTGCTGGCCATGTTCGACTCGCTGGTCGAGGTGACCCGGACCCTGGTCTCCCCCACGCCGGCGGCGCCGGCATGAGGACCGTGACCAGTGTCGGGGCGCTGCGCGACGCGCTGGCCGCGGCGCGCCGCGGGGACGCCAGGATCGGACTCGTACCCACGATGGGCGCCTTCCACGAGGGCCACCTGTCATTGATGCGGCGGGCCCGAAGCGAGTGCGACCTGGTCGTCGTCTCCCTGTTCGTGAACCCCAGTCAGTTCGACGACCCCCGGGACCTCGACGCCTACCCCCGCGACCAGGCCGCGGACGCCGCCCGAGCCGGCGCCGAGGGCGTTGACCTGCTGTTCGCGCCGCCCGCCAGCGAGGTGTACCCGGCCGGCTTTGCCACCCGGGTGACGGTCGAGGGCCTGACCGAGCGCCTGGAGGGCGCCGGGCGCGGCCATGGGCACTTCACCGGCGTTACCACGGTGGTCACCAAGCTCCTGAACATGGTCGGAGCCGACGTCGCGTACTTCGGCCAGAAGGACGCCCAGCAGACAGTCGTGATCAAGCGTCTCGTCCGAGATCTCGATCTGCCCGTGATGATCGAGGTCTGCCCGATCGTCCGCGACGCCGACGGGCTCGCTCTCTCGAGCCGCAACGCCCACCTCTCGGCTGCCGACCGCCGGCGCGCGCTGGTCCTCTCTCGGGCCCTGGCCCTGGTCAGCGCTGCCGTGCAGTCCGGTGAGCGCGATCCGCATGCGGCCACGGCAGCCGCCCGGGCTGCCGTCCAAGCGGCGGGCGTCGAGCTCGAGTATCTCGAGCTCGTCGACCCGGAGACCTTGGCCTCGGTGCCCGCGGTGGAGCGCGAAGTGCGCGCCGTAATCGCCGCCCGAGTGGGCACCACGAGGCTGATCGACAACACCCTGATCCACACCGTCAACAACGAGGTGGCGACCCTGCTCGGGGCGTCAACCTCGGCGTAGAGGAGGCTCCCCAGATGTCTGCTACCCCGCACCTTCCGGTCCCCCAGGACCTGGATGCGCCCCTACCTATGACCCTCCCCCGACTGGCTGAGAAAAAGCGTCTCGGCGAGGCGATCGTGATGGTCACCGCCTATGACTACCCGTCGGCCCAGGTGGCCCAGGCCGCGGGCGTCGACGTCGTCCTCGTGGGTGACTCGGGCGCCATGACGGTGCTCGGCTACCCGTCGACCATCCCCGTCTCGACTGACGAGATGCTGATGCTCGCCAGCGCCGCCCGGCGCGCGACGACGACGCCGCTGCTGGTCGGTGATCTGCCCTTCGGCTCCTATGAGGCGTCGGATGAGCAGGCGGTGGCGACCGCGCAGCGGTTCATCAAAGAAGCGAGCTGTGACGCCGTCAAGCTGGAGCGCGGCGGCACGAGCGTCGCTCGGGCTCGCGCGATCGTCGAGGCCGGGATCCCGGTCATGGGGCACGTTGGCCTCACCCCCCAGACCGCCACCGCGCTGGGCGGCTATCGCGCTCAAGGGCGAACGGCCGAGCAGGCCCTTCAAGTCGCTCGTGATGCGATCGCGCTTCAGGAGGCGGGTTGCTTCTCGATCGTCTTTGAGGCGATCCCGGCCGCGGTGGCGGAAGTGTTGATGCCCCGCCTCGAGATTCCGATCATCGGAATCGGCGCCGGTTCCGCCACCGACGGCCAGGTGCTGGTCTTCCATGACCTGCTAGGCATCTACGACGGCCACGCTCCCCGGTTCGCCAAGCGCTTTGCCGACATCAAGGCCCAGATGGTGGCCGGCGTCGCCGAGTACGCGGCTGAGGTGCGCGCAGGCACATTTCCCGCCCCCGAGCACGAGTACTCAATCGACGACGAGGAGCTCGAGCTGTTCACCCGCGGCCTGGAGTCCGGCCGCTGACCAAAATCCAGCGGGGTAGCGGGCGAGCCTGGGCGCCCGCCGTCCCGACGGCTACGATCAGCATGCATGGCTCGCCTCGCCCAGGTCTTCGCTCCTCGCGACCGCGTCTACTTTGAGCTCTTCGAGGAAGCGGCGCAGAACAGTCTTCGCGCCGCCGATCTCCTCGATCGGATGCTGTCGGATTACCCCGATAGCCGCCGGCTGGCCAGTGAGATCCTCGACTGTGAGCACGAGGGTGACCGGATCACACACGACATCATCGACCGGCTCAACCACACCTTCGTGACCCCGATCGACCGCGAGGACATCCTCGCACTCGCGTCGGGGCTGGACGATGTCGTCGACTACACCGAGGAGGTCGCCGACTACCTCGGCCTGTACAAGATCGAGGCGCCCATGGATCAGGCCATCCGTCTGGCGCATGTGCTCAAGGAGGCTTCAACTCACATCGCCGAGGCAATTCCTCGGCTCCGGGGCTTTCAGAGCATCTCGCACTACACGGTAGAGATCAACCGCCTTGAGAACGAGGGTGACCGGATCACCCGGGAGGCGGTCGCGTCACTGTTCGACGGCGGGATCGACCCGATGGTGGTGATCCGCTGGAAGGACATCTTCGAGCGCCTCGAGGCCGCCATCGATGCGACCGAGACCGTAGCCAACATCATGGAGGGCATCGTCATCAAGAACTCCTGAGGCGGCGGGGCCTCGGACGCGGTGCTTTGGTGGCTGTCCAAGCGGAAGGGGACGAAGGTGAATCGGCAGCGTTGCCTCCTGTCTCTGCTCGCGGCCGCTCTGGTGGCTGCGGCGCTCCCGACATCCGCGTCGGCGGCAATTGCGCCGACCGTCAGCCTGACCCAGAGCAGCACCGCCGCCGGCTCCCAGGCCGACGTGAGCCTGGACGTCAAGTTTGCCCCCACCGGCAGTGACTCGCCCAAGGACCTGGCGGTCAAGCTGCCCGCCGGTCTGCTGGCCAACGCAGCGATTGACGGCGGCGCCTGCCTGGCCACGACCACGCTGAGCAGTGCTTGCCAGGTTGGGAGCGGCACCGCCACTGCGAGTCCGATCGTCCTCGGTATGCCGGTCGGCTCGCTGTCGATCCCGGTCAACTTCTATCTCGTTCCGCCCCCCCACGCGGGCGACCTCGCCGGCGTCCAGGCCATCGCCAGCATGCTCGGTGTGACCTCGGCGCTCGGAGCGCCCGCCGATGTCACCGTGCGGCCCGCGAGCGACCCGCAGGCGTGGGCCTGAACGAGTCGTTCTCGAACCTTCCCAATACGTTTAACGGCCTGCCGATCGCTGTCGACGAGCTCAACAGCACGTTCACTGGCCTGCGTTTGCCGGCCAGCTGCCCGGGCGCGCCGGCTGTGGTGGCCATCTCGGGGGATTCCTACGGCGATGCGACGACTCGGTCGGCCCCACCCGCCCCGCTGCACGTCACCGCGTGCGCGGCTCTGCCGTTCGCGCCCAAGTTCACCGTAACGGCCACCGAGGACAGCTATGACAACGGGGTCAAGGTCGTTACCGACATCACCCAGAAGGCCAACGAGGCAACCAGCCGCAGCGTCGCGCTGGCCTTCCCCGCCGCCGTCCTGGCCCCCAACGCGGCAGCGGTCATCAACGGCGGGATCCTCTGCACCGACCCCAGCTTCGCGACCTGCAAGACGGTGGGCTCGGCCAGCTCGATGTCTCCCCTGTATCCCAAATCTCTGATCGGCAAGACCTATCTGACCGGCTCGCTGGCCGCGCCTGCGATCACTATTCGCTTCCCGAGCCCGCTCGCCCTGACGTTGAACGGCACCGTTGATCTGGCCACCAACACCACCACCTTCAGCGGCCTGCCTGACATCCCGCTCACCGACCTGACGGTAACGCTGGCGGGGGGGTCAAACGCCGCCTTTGCCACCACATGCACCCCGCCCACCGGCACCGCAACCAGCACGCTGACGAGCACCAACGGGGACAAGACTGTGACCGTCCCGGCGGCCTTCACGATTTCCAACTGTGTGGCGAGGCCGGGCGGCGGCCATGGCGCTACCGGGAGCTCGGGCGGCGGTGGGAAGTCAGGTGGCGGCGGCAAGTCCACCGGCTCTCGGCCCACCCTGACCGGTGGCTCGATCTCCGGCCTCAGGCGGGCGCGGCCGAGCGTCACCTTCACCGCCCACGCCGGCCGCGATGCGCCCAAGCTGCGCTCGCTCCTAATCGGGCTGCCCGCTGGCCTGGACTTCGTGCGTCACCGCGCGCACCACCGCCTCAGGGTCCTGGGCGTCCGGGTTCGCGCGCTCGCATCGGCTCTCTGGCGGCCCAGCACGGCTTGCTGTTCATCCGGCTGCGTTCGCCGTCGGCGCGGATCACGGTGATGATCGGCCGGCGGGCCCTCCGGGAGAGCCTGCGGCTGGCGCTCCGAGCCCGCCACCGGAGGCTGCATAGCCTGACCGTGGGTGCGATGGTGCGCGATGCGAGCGGACATGCGACCAGCCTGATGCTCAAGATCCGCCGCCTGCGCTAGCCGTATTCGATCATTCGCAGCACCCTGGCGGGTGCCCCGGCGGCGATCGAGAACGGCGGAAGATCGGTGACGACGACCGAGTTGGCGCCGATGACGCAACGCTGCCCGATCGTGACCCCGCTGGTCACCACCACACCGGACCCGCACCAGACGTTGTCACCGATCCGCGTCGGGCCCTTGCTCGTGAACCCCTGCCAGGGGACGGGCTGGTCGGGATCGTCAAAGCGGTGGTTGGCGTCGGTGATGAAGCAGCCGTTGGCGAGCATGCAGTGATCGCCGATCTCGACCAGCTCGGCAGCGGCAACCATGACGCCGAGGTTGAGAGATGTGCCCGAGCCGATCCGGATCCGAGCCGAGCCGGGCGCCGTCAGCCACACCCCGGGCTCGAGCAGCGTCTGGGGGCCGATCTCGAGCCGACCTTGATGGAACGCCTCCAGCACGTTGCCGTGCACAGGCCAACGGATGAACGCCTCGCGCCGCATCGCCTCCCAGTGAATGCGGGCCCGGTTCCAGGGCAGGGTGTTGCGCTCATACCAGCGCCATTTCTGCGCCCATGACCGTATGCGGGCCAGGTCGGCCGGCGGCGCCGCGCTCATCTACTCGGGCGCTCGAAGGTTGCCGGCCACCGCAAGATTGTCCCAACCGGGGCAGGATCAGCGAGCGCCGGCGGTGACCCGACGGCCGGGCCGGGTACTCGGGGAGGCTGACGCTGAGCCGTTGGCGGACTTCGCTGCCGGCGTGCGCTTGGCGGTGACGGGCAACATCGCGGCCAGGAATTGGCCGGTATAGGACTCAGGCACGGCCGCGACCTGCTCAGGGCTCCCGGCCGCGATCAACTGTCCGCCCTCGTCGCCGCCCTCGGGCCCGAGATCGATGAGGCGATCCGAGACCTTGATCACGTCGAGGTTGTGCTCGATCACCACCACCGAGTTGCCGGCGTCGACGAGCCGCTGGAGTACTTCGAGCAGGCGCTGGATGTCGGCGAAGTGCAGCCCGGTGGTCGGCTCGTCAAGGATGTACATGGTGCGTCCCGTCGCCACCTTGCTGAGCTCTGCGGCGAGCTTGACGCGCTGAGCCTCGCCACCGGAGAGGGTTGTGGCCGGCTGGCCGAGCCGCATATAGCCGAGCCCGACGTCGAACAGGGCCTGCACCCGGCGCCGGATCTTGGGGATGTGGGCGAAGAACTCGAGCGCCTCCTCGATCGGCATCTCCAACACGTCGGCGATCGTCTTGCCCTTGAAGCGCACCTCGAGCGTCTCGCGGTTATAGCGCTTGCCGTGGCACTGCTCACACGGTACGTACACGTCAGGGAGAAAGTGCATCTCGATCTTGATCTGGCCATCGCCTCGACATACCTCGCAGCGGCCGCCCTTGACGTTGAAGGAGAAGCGACCCGGCTTGTACCCGCGAGCCCGCGCTTCCTGGGTCTTGGAAAACAGCTCGCGGATCTGATCAAAGAGCCCGATGTAGGTGGCCGGGTTGGAGCGTGGCGTGCGCCCGATCGGCGATTGATCGACGGAGATGATCTTGTCCAGCGCCTCCAGGCCCGTGATCCGGCGGTGAGCCCCGGCGCGCTGACGACCACCCCCTCCCCGGTGGGGGCCCCGGTGGAGATGGTTGGAGACCGCCTTGAGCAGCACTTCGTTGACCAGGGTCGACTTACCTGAGCCCGAGACTCCGGTGACGCAGGACAGCACCCCGAGCGGAACCTTGACGTTGATCCCGCGCAGGTTGTGCTGGGACGCTCCCTCGATCGTCACGTAGCCCGCCGGCCGCCGGCGCTTGGCAGGGGTCTCGATCACCCGCGTCCCGGCCAGGAACTGACCGGTAAGCGAATCGGGAACCTTGGCTACTTCCGCCGCCGTCCCCTGGGCTACCACGTGACCCCCGTGCTCGCCGGCGCCGGGGCCCATGTCGACCAGATGATCGGCGGCCAGCATCGTCCCCTCGTCGTGCTCGACCACGAGGACGGTGTTACCGAGATCCCGGAGGCGCTCGAGGGTGGCAATCAGCTTCTCGTTGTCACGTTGGTGCAGCCCGATCGACGGTTCGTCGAGGATGTAGAGCACGCCCACCAGCGACGAGCCGATCTGCGTCGCCAGCCGGATCCGCTGGGCCTCGCCGCCCGATAGCGTGGCCGCTGCGCGCTCCATTGACAAGTAACCCACCCCGACGTTGTTGAGGAACTCAAGGCGCTCCTCGATCTCGCGCAGGACAAGCCGAGCGATGCGGCGGTCATGCTCGTCCAAGTTCAGCTCCCGGACCCACTCCAGCGCCCGGCGCGCCGACAGGGACGCGAACTGGTGCAGCGGTGTCTCGGCAACCAGGACAGCCCGCGACTCGGGCCGGAGCCGTGCGCCCTTGCAGTCCGGGCACGGCCGCAGCGTCATGTACTCCTCGATCTTCTCGCGCGAGAAGTCCGAATCGGTCTCGCGGTAGCGACGCTCGAGGTTGGGGACGATCCCCTCGAAGCGGGCGGCATACGATCGCCGGCGCCCAAAGCGATTGCGATAGGAGATCTGCACCCGTTCACCGCGGGTGCCGTGAAGGAAGAAGTCGCGCGAGTCCTCGGGCAGGTCCTGCCAGGGAGTCTCCAGATCGACCTCGTAACGCTCGGCGATCGCCTGGGTGAGCTGGTCGTAGTAGCTAGACGCGCTGACGGCCCAAGGGGCGATCGCACCCTCCCCGATCGAGAGCGTCGGGTCGGGTACGACGAGGTCGGGATCGATCTCCATCTGCGAGCCCAGCCCCGTGCACCGCGGGCACGCGCCATGGGGGGAATTGAACGAGAAGATCCGCGGCTCGAGCTCGACCAGGCTGGGGCCGTGGACCGGGCAGGCGAACTTCTCCGAGAAGGTCAGCACACGCTCCTCGTCGACCAGCTCGATCTCGACCAGCCCGTCGGCCAGGGCGACCGCGGTCTCGATCGAATCGGCCAGACGCTTGCGCAAATCGGTCTTCATCACCAGGCGATCGACGACGACGGCGATGTCGTGCTTGTACTTCTTGTCGAGCACGATCTCGTCTTCGAGGCGCCGCACCTCGCCATCCACCTTGATTCGGCCGAAACCCTCGGCGCGCAGGTCTTCAAACTGCTTGCCGTACTCGCCCTTGCGCCCGCGGACGATCGGAGCCATGACCATGAACCGGACCCCCTCGGCCAGCTCCATGACCTGATCGATGATCTGCTCGGCCGACTGCCCGGTGATCGGGCGTCCGCAGACGTGGCAGTGGGGATGGCCGATCCGCGACCACAGCAGCCGCAGGTAGTCATAGATCTCGGTAACCGTGCCGACCGTCGAGCGCGGATTGCGCGAGGTGGTCTTCTGGTCGATCGAGATCGCCGGCGAGAGCCCCTCGATCGAGTCAACGTCGGGCTTGTCCATCTGCCCCAGGAACTGCCGGGCATAGGCCGACAGCGATTCCACGTACCGGCGCTGGCCTTCGGCGTAGATCGTGTCAAAGGCCAGCGACGACTTACCGGACCCCGAGAGGCCCGTGATGACGGTCAGCGAGTCCCTCGGGATCGCGACGGTCACATCCTTGAGGTTGTGTTCCCGGGCGCCCGAGACGACGATCTGATTCACGCGGAACGAGTCTAGCCTAGCGAACAGACGTTCGCATGGCTGCCACCGGGCTGGGCCGCGAAGTCCCCCGCAATGACCGAAGTTCGGTCCCGCCCCCGACCTCGACCTCGACGCCGTTGAGCGCTGGGGTCGACGGCCGCCGTGAAAGCGGGCAGTACAGAGAGCGCCGCCGTCGACGCGGCTGATCCCGTCCCAGCCGGAGATCAACTCCGGCTAGGCGTCCACGCTGGCGTAGACCTCGTCGAGCAGCCCGTCACTGTCGGCGAGCGAGAAGTTCTCAGAGAGGTACTTAGCCGTCTCGTCGCGGGGCGTGCCGTTGAGCGCCATGTTGAGCGCGATCAGCCGAGCACCCTCGACATCGTCGGAGGATTCAGACTGCGGTGCGGGCTCAGCCGCGGACGGCGGATAGGTGTCCTCCACCTCGACCACGACCTCCGCCTCGGCGCCGACCAAGGTCTCCTGACCCCCGCCGACCGGGCCCTCCTCCTCCAGTCCGAGGCGGCTGGATTCGTCGCCGGGCGAGTCGGGTGGCGCGCCCCAAGCGTCCTGGGCTTCGGGGACGGACGAGTACCCGTTGGTGAGCGCCGGAGCGACTTCGACCGGGGGCGTTTCGTCTTCGCGCGCGAATCGGGGCGGAGACGCAAAGGCGTCGCTGACCTCGTTGATGTGGCCCTCGAGCAGGCGCAGGTCGGAATCGAGCCGGTTGCCGCTGGTCCGCAGCGTGTCGATCAGCGACGAGAGCTCGCTCTCCATGGCGTCGATGCGCTGGAGCATCGAGGCGGTCGACTCCGTCACCTTGCCGATGTGCTGGCGCGCCTGCTCGGCGGCCTCCTCCCGCGTGGCCTGCGCTTCGCTGGTGGCCTCCTGGCGGATCTCGCGGGCCTCGGTCTCGGCGGCTCGCTGGATGTCGGAGGCGCTCGACTCGGCGGCCTCAACGATCGCGCGAACGTGGTCACTGGCCGACGACGCCAGGGACTCGTTGCGGCGTCGCGCCGAGAGCTTGAATTCGGCGATCTCCGCCGCGAGCGCGGTCAGGTGCGCGTCAACGGCCTCCGGGTCATAGCCACGGCTTCCAATCGGAAAGTCATTCTTCTCGATGCTCTGTCTGTCCAAGGCCACGACAGTACCTCCGTTGAATAAGCCAGGATCCCCCGCCCCGACGAGATCGCCCTGTAGGCAGAGTACCTGAAAGCGTGCTGGAAATCTTGCAAATCGCAGGCGGCTCCGGATACTGGATCTTCGCCGTTTTCGTGTCCGCTCAGCCGGTGGCGACGGCCTGATCCAGTTCGCGCTTGAGATCCCGGATCTCGTCCCGGAGCTTGGCCGCGTACTCGAAGCGGAGCTCTTCGGCCGCGGCCAGCATCTCCTCCTCGAGCTCGACGATCGTCCGCTCGAGCTCGGCCGGCGGCATCGATCCCTCGCGACGCTGACGCCGGCGGCGCGACTTGGGGACCTTGGAGTCGGACTGCAGGAACTCGGCGATATCGGAGATGCCCTTGACGATCGTCTCCGGTGTGATTCCGTGATCCAGGTTGTACTGCCGCTGAATCGCGCGCCGGCGATCGGTTTCCGAGAGCGCCGCGCGCATCGCCGCCGTCTCCTTGTCGGCGTACATGAGCACCTTGCCCTCGATGTTGCGGGCTGCGCGACCGATGGTCTGGATCAGCGAGGTCTCCCCACGCAGGAAGCCCTCCTTATCGGCGTCGAGGATCGCGACCAGGGAGACCTCGGGCAGGTCAAGGCCCTCGCGCAGGAGGTTGACGCCCACGAGTACGTCGTACTCACCCAGCCGCAGCTCGCGAATGATCTGGATCCGCTCGAGGGTGTCGATCTCGGAGTGCAGGTAGCGGACCCGCAGGCCCATCTCGAGGAGGTAATCGGTCAGGTCCTCGGACATCTTCTTGGTGAGGGTGGTGACCAGCGTCCGCTGATTTTGCTCGCTGCGAGCGCGGATCTCGTTCATGAGGTCGTCGATCTGGTTGCGCGTCTCCCGCACTTCAATCTCGGGATCGATGATCCCGGTCGGACGAACGATCTGCTCGACGATCCGCGGTGAGTGGGTGCGCTCATACTCACCCGGGGTCGCCGAGACGAAGACCATCTGCGGCGTGATCGAGAGGAACTCCTGGAAGGTCTGGGGGCGGTTGTCCAGCGCGCTGGGCAGCCGGAAGCCGTAGTCCACGAGCGTCTGCTTGCGCGAACGGTCGCCTTCATACATGCCGCCAATCTGGGGCACGGTCTGGTGCGACTCGTCGATGAAGCAGACGAAATCGTCGGGGAAGTAATCGAGCAGGCAGTAGGGGCGGTCTCCCGGCTGGCGGCCGTCGAGAATCCGCGAGTAGTTCTCGATCCCCGAGCAGAAGCCGAGCTCGCGCAGCATCTCCATGTCGTACTGGGTCCGCTGGCGCAGCCGGTGGGACTCGAGCAGCTTGCCCTCCTGCTCGAGCTCGGCGCAGCGTGCGTTGAGCTCGCGACCGATCTCGGCCACGGCATCATCGATCATCCCCTCGCGCACGTTGTAGTGCGAAGCCGGCCAGATGCCTACGTGCTCGAGATCGTCCTCGATGATCTCTCCCGTCACGGCATCGAAGTGCTGCAGGTGCTCGACCTCGTCGCCGAAGAGCACGATTCGAAACGCGGTCTCGGCGTAGGCCGGCCAGATCTCGAGCGTCTCGCCGCGCACGCGGAAGGTCCCACGCGCCAGCGCGGTGTCATTGCGGGTGTATTGGATCGAGACCAGCTTGCGCAGCAGCCGATCGCGGTCGATCATCTCGCCCTTGTTCAGGGTCTGGAGGTTCTCGTCATAGGTGGTCGGCGAGCCGAGCCCGAAGATGCAGGAAACGCTGGCGATGATGACCACGTCGCGACGCGCGAACAGGGCGGCCGTGGCGGCGTGGCGGAGGCGATCGATCTCCTGATTGATGGCCGAGTCCTTCTCGATGTACAGGTCCTTGCTCGGGACGTAGGCCTCAGGCTGGTAGTAGTCGTAGTAGGAGACGAAGTACTCAACCGCGTTGCGCGGGAAGTAGGTCCGAAACTCGTTGCACAATTGGGCGGCGAGGGTCTTGTTGTGGGCGATGACCAGCGACGGCCGCTGGATCGCCTCCATCGTCGCTGCCATTGTCATCGTCTTGCCGGTGCCGGTCGCGCCGAGCAGGGTCTGAAACCGCTCCCCCGCCTCGACGCCCTGGCGCAGCGACTCGATCGCCGCGGGCTGGTCTGCCGTCGGGCTGTAGGCAGCGTCGAGTTCGAACTTCGGCATGGCTCTCAGGCTAGCGATGACTCCGGCGTGGACTGGCTGCTTACGGGGCGTAGCCGAGCTGGCTGGCGTAAGCGCGCCGGTAGTCGCGCCGCGCCTGCAGGACACGCGCGACATAGGCGCGGGTTTCCGGGAAGGGGATGTCTCGAACACCGAAATGGGATCCGTTGGCGTGGGCGTTGGCCAGCCAGCGGTTGACGTTGGCCTCGCCCCCGTTGTAGGCCGCGAGCGCCAGGAGGCGACTGCCGTGGTACTCGTCGAGCAGATAGCGCAGGTAGTAGCTGCCGTAGGCGATGTTGACGCGCGGGCTCGCCAGGTCAGCCGTCGTGAAGCTGCTGGCACCCGAGCGGTGAGCGAGGAACGCTGCCGTCTGGGGGAGGATCTGCATGAGACCCTCCGCGCCGGCCGAAGAGGTGGTCGGATCGAATTTGGTCTCGGCGTAGATGACGGCGGCAATCAACGCCGGATCGAGGTGCTTGGCGTCCGCCTGCTGACGGATCACGTTCTGGTACCGAAGCGGTAGCCCGAACTCGCTCACCGCCTTTCGAGCCAGAGGCAGGACCGCAATCACTGCCACCACGAGCAGCCCGATCACAGCCAGGACAAGCAGCCCGCGGCGGCGGCGGCGGGCGACCTCTCGGCGGCGGGCGGCCGCCGAGCTTCGAGCCGGCGCGCGACGCGCCGCGGTCGCCGTCGGAGGACTCACCGCTGCAGCATGTCAAGGATTGCCGACAGCTTGCGCTCCAGCTCGAGCACAGTGCCGTCGTTGAGAACCGAGTAGGTCGCTCGGTGCGACTTTTCCTGCTGGGATAACTGCCTCGCGCCGCGCTCGTCGAGCGACTCGTGACCGCGGGCAGCGGCCCTGGCATGGCGAACCTGTTCGTCGGCGATCACGGCGATGGTGGCATCGAACCCGTGGTCCATGCCTGACTCGAAAAGCAGCGGAACCTCGACCACCGCCGCGCGGGGGACCGGTGAGCCAGACTGCAGTCCCTGGTGCCAGGCGACCATGCGCTCCCCGACCCGCGGCCACAGCAGTTGCTCCAGCCAAGCCCGGCCGTCCTGCGTGGCGAAGGCCAGGCGGGCCAGCGCCGACCTGTCCACGGCACCGTCGCGCAGCACCTCGGGGCCGAAGCGCTCAGCAACGGCGGCTTGAATGTCAACGTCCCGGTAGAGCTCGTGCACGACCTGATCGGTCGAGAGGACAGCCGCGCCGAGGCGTTCCAGGGCGTCGAGGGCGGTCGACTTGCCCGCTCCGATGCCGCCGGTCAGTCCGACGAAGGGGATCACTCCGCGACCCGAGCGCGCAGGCGCTCAGGCCGAAGGCGCGTCCGACTGCTCCCCAAGGGGCGTGGCGGATCCGTTGGCGCTCTCGGCCGGGGCCGGGGCATCTGGGTCGGGAACGGGTGCGTCGGCCGCGGGAGACGGCGGCTCCTCGATGACCGCAGACTCATCAGCCGCTGCGGCGGCGTCCTGTGCCGGGGTAGCAACCGGATCCTCGACCGCCGAGGACGCATCCTCAGCCGGCGGCGCGACCGAATCCTCGACCGCCGAGGACGAATCCTCAGCCGGCGGCGCGACCGCATCCTCGACCGCCGAGGACGCATCCTCAGCCGGCGGCGCGACCGAATCCTCGACCGCCGGGTCCGGATTCTCGCTGGAGAAGACGTCCTCGGACAGGCCCAGTTCGGGCATGTCATCGAGCGACTCGCCGTCACCCTCGACCGGCGGCTGGATCGGACGCACGGGCAGGACCTGGCCCTCGACTCGCTTGATTGAGAGCGAGAGGCGGCGGCGCTCGGAGTCGATCTCAAGGATCTTGACTCGTACGGGATCGCCCGGCTGGATGATCTCCCGGGGATTGTCGACGTGGTGCTGGGCCAGCTCGGAGATGTGGGCCAGACCCTCGACACCGTCGAGAATCTCGACGAAGGCGCCAAAGGTCACGACCTTGGTCACGGCGCCTTCGAGTTCGTCACCGATGTTGTAGGTGTCCACCACGCGCTGCCACGGGTCTTCCTGGGTCTGCTTGAGACCTAGCGAGATCCGCTGGCGCTGGCGATCGATGTCGAGCACCTTGACGCTCACCTCGTCGCCGATACTCAGGATCTCTGACGGGTGGTTGACATGGGACCACGAGAGCTCGGAGATGTGGATAAGACCGTCGATCCCGTCGAGGTCCACGAACGCGCCGAAATCGACAATGTTGGAGATCGTCCCCTCCACGACCTGCCCAGGCTGCAGCCGGTCGAGGATCCGCTCGCGATCCTCCTTGCGCTGCTCCTCGAGCACCGCGCGGCGGGACAGCACGACGTTGTTGCGAGAGCGGTTGAGCTCGATCACCTTGCACTCGATGGTCTGACCCATGTACTCGTCGAGGTTGGGCACGCGCCGGATGTCGACCAGCGATGCCGGCAGGAAGCCGCGCACGCCGAGGTCGATGATGAGACCGCCCTTGACGACCTCGATCACCGCGCCGTGCACCGGCTCGCCGGACTCCGCCGCCGCCTCGATGCGGCGCCAGGCCTTCTCAAAGCGGGCGCGCTTCTTGGACAGGATCAGGCGGCCGTCCTGATCTTCCTTGGTGAGGACCAGCGCGTCGACCTCTTCGCCGAGCTCAACTTCATCGCCGGGGTCGACGGACTTGCGAATCGAGAGCTCGCTGGCCGGGATGACGCCCTCGGACTTGTAGCCGATGTCTACGAGGACTTCGTCGTTGTCGATCCGGACGACGTTGCCGGTGACGACATCCCCCTCCTGGAAGGGATGGATGGTGGCGTCGTAGTTGGGGACGATCTCGCCGTCGATCTCGAGCAGCAGACCGTTAGAACCTTCGACGACCTTCGCGTGGGACTGATCGGGGACCGGCATCAGAGTTGTGGTTGAGGACATAGATCTTGGGAGGATAGCCACCCGGCGGGGCTGGTGCGGTAGCCCAGCCCACCCTCCTTTGCGCAGCTGCGAATCAGGCGAGCGGCCGTATCATCCGCCGCGATGCCCCGACGAGCCACCAAGCGCGGCGCAGAGCGCACACCGCTGCAATGTGACTGCGATGTCCTGATCTGCGGCGCGAGCTTCGCCGGGCTCGCCGTGGCCCGTGAGCTGGCAGGCAGCGGTGCCGACGTTTTGGTCGTTGACCGGTACGAGATCGGCGAACGCCAGACCTCGGCCTGCGGCATCCCGACCGCATGGCTGAGCGCGCTGGGCGTCCAGGAGTCACTCCGGCAGACGTTCGGCGAACTGGTCATCCACACTCCCCACACCACCGCGCGGTATGACCTCCCCTGGACCTTCTCCACCTTCGATTACCCAACGCTGTGCGGAGTCTTGGCCGGTCAGGGCGACTTCAGTTTCGAGACGGCCAAAGTCGAGCACCGGTCCGGCAACGTGGTCGTCACCGACCGGGGTGAGATCAAAGCTCCCCTGATCGTCGATGCGCTTGGCTGGCGGCGAATCCTCGGGGGCGGAGCGAACGTCCAGCCCCCCGAGGCCCTGCTCTCTCGCGGGCTCGAGGTGCATCCGTTCGGGTCCTCGCGCGACCTCGAGATCTGGATCGACCGCGGCTACGTTCCGGCCGGTTACGGCTGGAGCTTCCCCGCCGGTGACGAGTTGCGGATCGGCGTCGGATCCTTTGATCCGCGCTTTCACGTCAAGGAGCCGACCGTGCGCCTGGCTGAGGATCTGGACCGCGAGACCGCCCGCTATCAAGGCAACTGGATTCCCCACGCGCTCCGACCGGCCACCGAGGACGGTGTCTTCTTCACCGGGGACTCCGCTGGCCACTGCCTACCCCTGACCGCGGAGGGGATCCGGACAGCGCTCTATTTCGGTCTCGCCTGCGGGCGCGAGCTTCGCCGAGTGCAGTCCGGGGTGCAGTCTCGCGAACAGGCCCTCGCCCGCTACCACGCCTTCTCGGCCGGGCATGCGGTTGCGTTTCGCTGGATGCTCCGCGTGCAGCGGCTGGTCCCGCGGATCGCGCCTCGCGTGCTGGCCCCGGCGCTGCACGTAATGGCGGCCAAGCGTTTTGTCGACTGGTCCTTTAACCATTACCTCGACATCGCGCACCCGGAGTTTGTCGCTCAGGGCCGTCAGGCCCGTGCCGCCGCCCGCGCGGCCCTCGCCGCTGCGTAGTCATGGCGCCGCCAGCGCTGGCCGCCCCGTGCCTGGACGATCCAGGGGCGCGCGGCATACGATCCCTCCCCGTGACATCCACGACGAGGAGGAGTGCCGTGCACCACAGCAAGTCACACGGGAAGGAAGCAGCGCCGGGTAGGACCGGGCTGGCGGCGATGGCGATCGCGATTCTGGCGATGCTGGCCGCGGCAGCCCCCGGCTACGCGCGAACCGCACACGCTGCCGCCAACACGATCAGCGTCATCGAGCACGCGTCAACCGACGTTGAAGCGCCCTCGGTGGGCGGCAACGACGTTGCCGGCAACGTGCTGACCTTTCACAACAAGATCTTCAACCAGGCCGACAAGAAGCAGGTCGGCCGTGACGAGGGCTTCTGCATGCGGCTCTCGGTGGCCGCCGGCAGCTGGGAGTGCATGTGGACCACGTTCCTCAAGGGCGGCCAGATCACGGTGCAAGGGCCGTACTACGACAAGAAGAACAGTGTCCTGACGATCACCGGAGGGACCGGCAGCTATAACGGCGCCCGTGGCAACATGGCGCTGCTCGCCCGCGATGGCGGCAAGAAGTACAACTTCGTCTTTCACCTGATCTAGGGCCCAGCGGCGGCCTCCGTGCCTGGCGCGGAGGCCTCCGCCTGACTACTTGGCCGACAGCCAGTCGGCGCCGACCCCGGCCTCGACAGCCAGCGGTGGATCAAGCTCGTAAGCGTTGGCCATCTCCTGCACGGCGAGCGCCTTGACCTGCTCGGCCTCGGCTTCGGGGCCTTCGAACAGCAGCTCGTCATGGATCTGGAGCACAAGCCGCGAGCTGAGTCCCACGTCGGTCAGCGCCTGATCGCAGCGCACCATCGCCACCTTCATTATGTCGGCGGCGGTCCCCTGGATGACCATGTTGACCGCGAAGCGCTCGCCCTGCTTGCGCAGGTCCCAGCGGCGCGCCCGTAACTCGGGAACCTGACGGCGGCGGCCGAACAGCGTGGACACGTAGCCATGCTCGGTTCCCTGGGCGATCGTCTCCTCGATGAAGCGCCCGACGGCTGGGAAGCCAGCGAGATAGCGCTGGATGAATTCATCGGCCTCGGACTGCGGGATGTCGAGCCGATCGGCCATCCCGTAGGCCGACAGGCCGTAGACGATGCCGTAGTTGATCATCTTGGCCTTGGAGCGCATCCCCGGATCGATCGCGTCCGGAGTGACCCCGAAGACCCGGCAGGCCGTCGCGGTGTGCACATCCTCACCCCGGCGGAAGATCTCCTTGAGCACGTCCTCGCCCGCGATGTGCGCGAGCAGTCGCAGCTCAACCTGCGAGTAGTCGGCCGACACGAGCACGTTGCCACCCTCGGCCACGAAACACGCCCTGATCTCCCGCCCCAGGGGTGTGCGAATGGGGATATTTTGGAGATTGGGGTTGTTGGATGAGAGTCGGCCGGTGCTGGCTGCGGTCTGGTTGAACGTCGTATGGAGCCGGCTCTGGCCGTCGACGACCAAGGGCAGAGCGTCCAGGTAGGTCTGGGCGAGCTTGGTCAGCTCTCGCCAGCGCTCGATCTTGGGGATGATCTCGTGCTCGGTGCGGATCGCCTGGAGCACCCGGGCGTCGGTCGAATAGCCGGTCTTGCCGCGTCGCTTGCGCGACAGTCCGAGCTTCCCGAACAGGATCTCCTCGAGCTGCTTGGGCGAGCCAAGTGTGAACTCCTGCTCGGCGAGCTCAAAGATCTCGAGCTCCAGCTGGTCGGCTTCGATCTTGACCCGCTCGGAGATCTCCTTGAGCCGCTCGGTGTCGAGCTTGACGCCCACCATCTCCATGTCGCGCAGGATGCGCACGATCGGCAGCTCGACCTGCTCGAACAGATCAGTCAGCCCCCGGCCGCGGATCTCCTCGCGTTGCCAGTCGGCCAAGGCCTTGACCAGCCGGGCGTCGCGCCCGGCCTCGTCGTCCACCTCGGCGGCCAATCCGCGCTCCTCACATAGCTCGCGGAACGGGTAGGCCCGCCGGGCAGGCTCGAGCAGATAGGCGCCGACCTCGGTGTCATGGATCAGCCGGGGGGGCACTTGGCCAAGTGACTTGGCGTCGTGGGCGATCACCGGCCGCTCGCCGACCGCCGCTACCAGCTCCTCGGGCCGGGCGCACGTGCCCACCACGAGCTGGCCGCCGGACTCGGCAAAGGCTCCGAAGCGCCATTCCGGGTTCTCGCCGAACAGCGCGCCCTCGGGGGTCTCGGGCGCTCGCACGGAGAGCGCGAGCTCGGCTGTCACGGGCAGCCGCCCGACATCGGCCAACGAGCCCTGGCGCACGCGGGCGGTGAGCGACTGCGCAGTCGCCGGCGCGGGCGCCGCGGCGTCAGCCGAGCCGAGCGCCTCCTCGAGGCGACGCAGCGGATCGCGGAGCTCGAACTCGCGAAAGACGTCGCGGAGCCGGGAGCGATCGGGATCGGCAGAGACGAAGCTGGTCACGTCGAGATCGACCGGGATGTCACGTTTGGCGGTGGCCAGCTGCTTGGAGACGCGGGCATCGTCGGCGTGGTTGATCAGGTTTTCCTTGCGCTTGGCGCCGCTGATCTGGTCGATGCTGTCCAGGACCTGCTCAAGCGAGCCGAAGCGCTGGAGGAGATCGGCAGCCGTCTTGTCGCCGATCCCCGGGACGCCGGGGATGTTGTCGCTGGTGTCGCCCTTGAGCCCGATGAAGTCGGGCACCAGCTCGGGTGGGATTCCGTAGCGGTCGAGCACCCCCTCGCGGTCGTACACGCGAGTGTCGGTGATCCCCCGCGAGGTGGTCATGATCCTCACGCCGTCATCCACGAGCTGGTAGGCATCGCGGTCCCCGGTCACGACCATGACCTCGACGGGGGGGTCAGCGGCCTTGGCCCGCTCGGCGATCGAGGCGATCACGTCGTCGGCCTCGTAGCCCTCCACCTTGAGGTTGCGGTAGCCGAAAGCATCGACGAGCGGCTCGAGATGCGGCCACTGCTCTTTGAGCAGGTCCGGCCGGCTCGAACGCTGGGCCTTGTACTCCGAGTAGATCTCCTTGCGGCCCGAGGAACCGGCGTCCCAGACGACCACGGTCGCCTTCGGGCCGTAGTCGGTGAGGATCTTGACCAGCATCGAGGCGAAGCCGAAAATCGCATTCGTCGGCACCCCGGTAGAGGTGGCGATCGACTCGGGCAACGCAAAGAAGGCCCGGTAGGCGAGGCTGTTGCCATCGATCAGAAAGAGTTCGTCGGCCATGCTCGCCTGAGCCTATCTCGCGCCTCGGTGGTGTCTGGCGCGCGGAGGCATAAGATGGCCGCGAGATGGCCACCGCCCCAAGCGCCCAGTACAGCCTCACCCTGCGGGTGGAGATCGATCACCTCCCCGGCATGCTCGGCAAGGTGGCGAGCGCGATCGGCGAAGCGGGGGGCACCATCGGCGCCGTGGATCTCGTCCATGTCGAAGGCGCCCACACCGTCCGCGACATCACCGTCGAGACAGGTGACGCCTCGGACTGGCCTCGGCTCAGTGAAGCCGTCGATCGCATCCCCGGCGCCCGCGTCCTCGACACCACCGACCGTACGTTCATGCTCCACATCGGAGGCAAGATCGAGGTCCAGAACAAGAGCCCGCTGAAGACCCGCGACGACCTGTCCATGGCCTACACCCCGGGCGTAGCGCGCGTCTGCAGCGCGATTGCCGAGGATCCCGACAAGGTCTTCCAGTACACGATCAAGCGCAACACGGTGGCGGTCGTCTCAGACGGGTCCGCGGTGCTGGGCCTCGGCAACATCGGGCCTCGAGCCGCGCTGCCCGTGATGGAGGGTAAGGCGATGTTGTTCAAGGAGTTCGCCGGGGTCGACGCGTTCCCGGTCTGCCTCGACACCCAGGATCCCGACGAGATCGTGGCCGCCGTCAAGGCGATCGCCCCCGCCTTCGGCGGCATCAACCTCGAGGACATCTCCGCCCCGCGCTGCTTTGAGATCGAGGACCGGCTCAAGGCCGAACTCGACATTCCGGTCTTTCACGACGATCAGCACGGCACCGCCGTGGTCGTACTGGCGGCGCTGCTCAATTCGCTCTCCGTGACTGGGCAGCGGATCGGAGACGTGCGGGTGGTCGTGGTTGGTCTCGGCGCCGCCGGGATCGCCGTCTCCAAGATCCTGCTCGAGGCCGGCGTTCGCAACCTGATCGGCTGTGACTCGCGCGGCGCGGTGCACACCGACCGACCCGATTACGCGGACGGCAGCATGCCGGCCGCCAAACGCGCGCTGGCTGAGAAGACCAATGAAGAGCGGCGCAGCGGCGCCCCGGTCGATGTCATCGAGGGCGCCGATCTCCTCATCGGTCTGAGCGGTGCCCGAGTGATGCCCGCCGAGGCGCTAACGCGCATGAACCGGGGCCCGATCGTGTTCGCAATGGCCAATCCGAATCCCGAGGTCTCGCCCGAGGATGCGCTGCCCTACGTGCGGATCCTCGCCACCGGCCGGTCGGACTACCCAAACCAGATAAACAATGTCCTCTGCTTTCCCGGCGTCTTTCGGGGCGCGCTCGATGTCCGGGCCACCGAGATCACCGAGACGATGAAGACCGCCGCCGCCCGTGCCATCGCCGACATCGTGTCGGGCGACGAGCTGCGCGAGGACTACATCATCCCTTCGGTCTTCAACCGCGAGGTCGTGGGGGCCGTCGCCGCCGCGGTCGCCGAGGAGGCCCGCGAGAGCGGCGCGGCCGAGCCCGAAGCCGAGTTGGGCTTCGCCGCCACCGAGGAGATCCGCCTCCGGTAACGCCCGTCGGTAACGCCCGTCGGTAACGCCCGTCGGTAACGCCCGTCGGTAACGCCCGTCGGTAACGGGCCGTCCCAGCGGCTCGAGCCGCGCGGGTGGCAGTCCTGTCACAAGGGTGACGATCGTGCTTCAACCGCCGCTGGGAGGGGGGCGGAGTTCAGCCGCTTGCAGCCTCCCGCACCAAGTGAGCGGCAAACCGGGCACACCACGACAAGCGCCACGTGCCCGCGGGGAGCTTGCCGTCCCAGGCCCGACAGGTGGGGCTGGGACGACACACCTCGTCGAAGTACTCGGGGCTCGTCGTCCCGTGCCCGTTTCTGGGCGACGGGACGAGCGGATCGCCGCCATCGCCAGTCTCCAGCGCGGCCGCATCAGTCGAGCGCAGCTGCGCATGGCCGGCGTCAGCGACACGACGACAGGCCGGCTGATCGCTGCGGGTCAGCTCCACCCCCTCCTTCGATGCGTCTTTGCCGTTGGGCATGACGCCCCGGTCGAGCATGGTGACGAAACCGCGGCGCTGCTGGCGCTCGGGACCGGCGCGGTCCTCAGCCACGGCACCGCCGCCGCACTCTGGGGGATTGGTCCGGCTCGAGCGCGCGACAGCGCGGTCCATGTCGTGACTGCGGTTCACGCCGCGAACCCACCCGGTGTGCGAGTGCACAGGACTCGGATCCTGGCGCCCGCCGACGTGCGGATACACAAGGGACTGCCAGTGACCTCACCCGCTCGGGCGTTGCTTGATCAGGCCGAGACGGTGACGTCCCGAGAGCTCGAGCTGGCCTTTGACCAGGCGTTGATCGCGCGGATCATGGGAGCGGCTGAGGTGTGGGAGCTCGTCGGCCGGGCCGCCGGCCGACATGGTTCCGCACGGCTGCAAGCCCTGCTCCAACGCCAGCACGGGCCGATGCTGACTCGCTCAGAGGCGGAGGAGCGATTCCTGGCGCTGATCAGACGGGCGGGACTGCCCGAGCCCGAGACCAACGTGCGGATTCATGGCTTCGAGGTCGACTTCCTGTGGCGCGAACAGGGAGTCGTGGTCGAGATCGACGGCTTCCGCTTTCATGCCAGCCGGCGGTCGTTCGAGCACGACCGCCGCAAGGATGCGACCCTGCAGGCGGCCGGAGTGATGACGCTGCGGGTGACGTGGATTCAGATGGAGCGCGAGGCCTACGCGGTGATCGCCCGGTTAGCAACCACCCTCGCCCGTCGCAGCTGAGCCACGTGGCTACGGCTAGGGACCGGAAGGGGAAGGAGGTTCGCTGGCCGGCGGCTGGGCAGCGCCCCGGGACGCCGGTGGCGTGGTATCCGCGTCCGACGCGTGAGCGGCGACCGTGTCCGGCGTGCGGGGCCGCCCGCCGCCACGGGGCGGGAAGGGACCGTCGAGCTTCCAGGCCGAGCCGGGACGGGCCGGCAGGATGAGCACGATCAAAAGGCCGACGAAGGTCAGCACGAGGCCCAGGGTCAGCCCGACGCGCTCGGTGTAGCCCTTGCGGTCGGCCAGCCAGGCCGCCCCGGCGCACGAGAGCAGCCACACGAACAGCAGGTACAGCGCCTTGGCGCCGATGGCGGCGTAGAGGGTCATGTGGCGAGACCGATGGCGGCGTAGAGGGTCATGGGGCGATACCGATGGCGGCGTAGAGGGTCATTCAGGTTCCCAGGTAGGCACGCTGGACCTCGGGATCGTCACGAAGCAGGGCTGAGTTGTTGGCCAGCACCACCCGGCCGGTCTCGAGCACGTACCCGCGCGCGGAGACGTCGAGGGCATAGTTGGCGTTCTGCTCGACGAGCAGGATGGTGACGCCGTCGCGGTTGATCTGAACGATCGTCTCGTAGATGCGCTGGACGAGAATGGGCGCGATTCCCATCGAGGGCTCGTCGAGCATCAGCAGGCGGGGACGGGCCATCAGGGCGCGCCCGATGGCGAGCATCTGCTGCTCGCCGCCCGACATCGTGCCCGCCTTCTGCTTCTCGCGCTCGTGGAGACGTGGGAAGAGCTCAAAGACACGTTCGAGATCATCGGAGATGCCCGCACCCCGGCGGTGGTGCGCGCCGAGATCAAGATTCTCGCGGACAGTCATGCGGGGGAAGCAATGCCGGCCCTCAGGCGACAGGGCGATTCCGTGTCCGACGATCTCGTGGGCGGGAATTCGCGTGATATCGGTCCCCTGGAAGCGGATTTGGCCCGCACGGGCCGGGGTGAGGCCTGAGATCGAGCGCAGCGTCGTCGACTTGCCGGCCCCGTTGGAGCCGATCAGGGTCACCACCTCCCCTTCCTCGACGGTCAGCGAGACTCCCTTCAGAGCCTCGATCGAGCCGTAGTAGGTGCGGATCTCGTCGACTTCGAGCAGCGCCATCAGCCCTGCCCCTCAGCCACTGCGTCCTGTTTGCCCAGATAGGCCTCGATGACCCGCGGATCGCTGCGCACCTCATTCGGCGATCCCTCGGCGATCTTCTCTCCGTGGTCGAGCACGGTGACGCGTTCGGACACGTCCATGACGACCTTCATGTCGTGCTCGATCAGCAGGATGGTGAGCTTGAGGTCGTCGCGGAGCTTGCGCATGAACTCGGTCAGCTGCGCCGACTCCTGCGGGTTCATGCCCGCAGTGGGCTCGTCGAGGAGGAGGAGGGTCGGTTCCGAAGCCAGGGCGCGGGCGATCTCGACCCGGCGCTGGTCACCGTAGGCGAGCTGGGCCGAGAGCTGTTCGAACGAGTTCGGTCGCAGGCCGACGTACTCGAGCAGCTCCCCCGCTCGCTCGCGAACTTCGCGCTCCTCCTTGCGTACCCAGGGGGGGCGCGCGATCGATCCCAGCAGCCCGGCGCGCATCCGCGTATGGCGCCCGATCATCACATTCTCGAGCGCGCTCATGGCTCCGAACAGGCGGATGTTCTGAAACGTCCGCGCCACCCCCAGGCTCGTGATGATGTCCGGCCGGGTGCGACTGATGTTGCGCCCGCCGAGCAGGATCCGGCCTCGGGTCGGCTTGTAGAGCCCGGTGAGCATGTTGAAGAGCGTCGTCTTGCCCGCGCCGTTGGGTCCGATCAGCGAGACGATCCCGAGCTTGGGGATCTCCAGGGACACGTCGTTGACCGCCACCAGGCCACCGAATTCCTTGGTGACGCGGTCGACCGTCATCACGGACTCGACGGGCGGCGTGTCCCGGAGCGCGGCGCTCACGAAGCGCCCCCCTCGGCGAGCTGGGCGTCCTCGGCGGCGATCTTCGAGGTCATCTCCAGCCGGCGTCGTCGTTCGGGGATCAGCCCCTGGGGACGAAGGATCATGACCAGCACGAGCAGGAAGCCGAAGATCCCGAACTCGATCTCGACCAGGGGAAAGTTGAGGCCGAGCTGCTGGGGCAGGCTGTTGAGCACGTCTGGGATCAGCCAGTTGTTGATGTAGCCGAGCAGCATGCCGCCCACCACCGCGCCCCAGATCGAGCCCAGCCCGCCGATGATCACCATGGCGAGAATGAAGATCGAGAAGCCGAACTGAAATTGGCCGGCGTTCACCGTGGTGTAGTACGTGCCCAAAAAGGCGCCGGACATGCCCCCGAACATCGCTCCGATCGCGTAGGCGAACAGCTTGGTTCGCACGAGTGGGATCCCCATCGAGACGGCGGCCACCTCGTCCTCGCGCAGCGCTACCCAGGCTCGTCCCAGGCGCGAGTCGCGCAGCCGCAGGTTGACGAACACGACCACCAGCAGGATCGCGAAGATCAACCAGTACCAGGGTCTGAGATTGAGCAGGCTGAAGACGCCGATGCCCGGGAGGTACGGGGCATCCACAGCACTGATGCCCAGATTGCCGGCGGTCAGGGTCATGCCGCCGCCGACGCTCACGCTCTGGCCGTTTACCGCCACCACCTGGATGATCTCCCCGAAGGCGAGGGTGACGATCGCGATGTAGTCACCGCGCAGGCGCAGCGTCGGCAGACCGATGATGATGCCCGCGATGGCACAGATGAGGGCGGCAGCCACGAGGATGAGAAGGAAGTTGAGGTGGATCCCGTTCTCGGTGGCCGCAACCCCTGAGACCCCTACATGCACGTGGGCCTTGAAGAAGAAGTCAGAGCCGAACCAGCCCAGCGAGTAGGCACCGAGGGCGTAGAAGGCGACGTAACCGAGGTCGAGCAGGCCCGCGAAGCCGACCACCACGTTGAGGCCCAGCGACATGACCGCGAAGGCGACGGCGATGATGGTCGCGTTCATGAAGCCACTGTCCTTCGTGAAGAAGAACGGCAGGACGATCCCGATCACGATCATGGTCCCGGCCAGAGCCCGTGACCACCACGGCGGCAGGACCTTGTCGATCGCCGCCCGCCACCTAGCTAACACGGCCCTGAGCTCGCTCATCCGGCCTCCCGCGTCTCCTCACCCAGCAGCCCGCGAGGGCGCAGGATCATGATCACGATCAGGTAGCCGAACACGACCGCCTCGGTCCACTGCGGGCCCAGGCGAGAGTCTGAGAGCGCCTGGATGACGCCGATGATGAGTCCCCCGAGCACGGCACCGCGGACGTTTCCGATCCCGCCCATGACGGCGGCCGTGAACGCGATCAGGCCCGCCCGGAAGCCCTGGAAGTACCAGACGTTAGTCTCGTACAGGGCGTAGATGAGGCCGGCGGCGCCGGCCAGCATGCCACCGAGCAGGAAGGTGAGCGAGATCGTCGCGTTGACGTTGATCCCCATCAGCCGTGCCGCTTCGGGATCCTGAGCCGTGGCTCGCATTGCCCGCCCCGACCGCGTGCTGGAGATGAACCAGGCGAGCCCGAGCACGAGCGGGATCATCACCAGGATGGCCAGGATGTAGCCGCGCACGATCGGCACTCCGGAGATGCTGAACACCGTCTGACTCTCGTGGATGAGGTCCGGGACGCCCTGGGGCGACCCCCCCAACCAGAGCAGCCCGACGTTCTGGAGGATGAAGGAGAAGCCGACCGCGGTGATCAGCGATGCCAGCTTGGGCGCCGCTCGTAGGGGTCGGTAGGCGACGCGCTCGATCAGTACGTTGAGCGAGCCGCACACCGCCATCGCCACGATCAGGGTCACGACGAGGCCGGCGATCAGACCCAGCGGCCCGGTGCTCAGCCCCAGGCCGAGGGTGCCCCAGAGGCCCGCAGACGTGAAAGAGCCGATCATGAACACGTCGCCGTGGGCGAAGTTGATCAGCTCGATGATGCCGTACACCAGCGTGTAGCCGATCGCGATCAGCGCCCAGATGGCGCCGTTGGAGAGCCCCTGGACGAGATTGAAGCCCAGGTGAGTGAGGTCGTGCTGGATGACGGGATGGCCCTTGGCCAAGCCCGCCTGGTAGCCGTGGGTGAGGTCGCGGATCCCGTAGTAGATGGGCAGGATCGCCAGCGCCACCACCAGGCCCCAGCGGCCAGAAAGTCGGCGAACGGCGGCCAGGGGTCTCATCTCGGGGGCCGGCAGGCTGGTCAGGGATTCCGTGGCCAATGGGTGTTGATGCGGTGGAAACGAGAACGGCCGGGGAGGGCGCGCGCGGCGCCCTCCCCGATCCGGCTAACCGTGACCGACAACCGCGCTCGCGGTCACTTCTTGACCGTCTTGTTGGGCGTGATCGTCTTGAAGAACACGGGACTGCCGCTGGCGTCGACCTTGTAGAGGCCGTACGACTTCAGCGTCGTATCGCCGTTGGCGTCAAACCCGTAGGTGCCCAGCACCGAGGGGCGGCTCTTGGTCGCGAACAGGGCCGCCAACACGGCGGACTTGCTCGAGCCCTGCGCACCGAGCTTGGCGATCGTTTCGAGGCCCAGCTTCATCGCCTCGTACCCGTAGATCGCGTATGGATCGGGAGACGCCCCGCCGTACTTGGCCTTGTACGAGGTCAAGAACGCCTTGCCGCCCGGATAGGCAGCCAGGTCCAGGGTCGCCACCGTGCACTGGATCAGCGGGTCAATCGCGGCCGGTACGCCGCCCTTGGCCTGAGCGGTGTACGAGCTTGTGCAGGCGCCGTCAGGAGCGAAGATCTTCGCCTTGGGCAACGCCGCGTGGACATCCTTGGTGAGCTGAACCGCACCGTTGGAGACGATGCCCGAGAAGAAGAAGCAGTCCGCTCCCTGTCCCTGGATCGTGCTCGCATAACTGCGGAAGTTGGGCGCCGTCGGATCAATCCCGGTGTTGCTGGTGATCGTCACGCCGTAGAAGCCCTTCTCGAGCCCGAGCAGGGTGGCCAGACCGGCCCCGTATGCCTCCTTGTCGTTCGCGACGGCGACCTTCGTACAACCGGCCTGTTTCATCGCGATCAGGTCAGCGGCGCCCTGAATCGAGTCAATGGGCACGATTCGGGTGTAGTTGCGCTTCCCTGTCGGGTAGTACTTTTGCGGCTCACCCGGCGCACTGCCCGGAAGGCTGGTGGTCAGGCCGACATATGTGTTGGCCGGGCTGTCCATCGGGATTCCGGCCTGGTTGAGGATCGGAATCGAGACCTCACTGGCCCCCGAGTTGAACTCGCCGATGTAAAAAACGGCCTTGGGGTCCGCCGCGGCCTTTCGGGCATCGGCGGCCGTCTGGCCGGGATCCCACTTGCCGGCGGCGGCCGTGGAGTCATCAAGTGACTGGTAATTGACCGTGAACTTCCCAGCCTTGCCACCCGCCTCCGAAAGCGCCAGCTTGATCCCGTTGACCAGGGGGCCGGTCTGCGCCGACGAGGCACCCTGGAGGGGGAGACTCGAGTAGACGTCGATGGAGTTCCCACCGCTGCTCGAGCCGCCTCCGCCGCCCGAGGCCTTGCTGCTGCTACTGCTGCTGCTCCCACATGCGCTCAGCGCAAGGATGGAGGCCGCGATGAGCCCACCCCGCCACGCCTTGCCGAGAAATCTCATAGACGTCCTCCTCTAGGTCGATCCGGGCATCTCGGACAAACCCGGTGCGGCGCAGCCTAATGATGGCTTCGGACCGCAGCAAGTTGGACAACCCCGGATGTCGGTCGCAGGCCCTGCCTCCTAACACGACGTCAATGACCGAAATGAACCGGTGGATAACCCGAGGAGCGATCAGCTGGCCAGCTGGACAAACTTGAAGGCAACCAGGCTCCCGCCCGCCCCGCCCGCACCCCCACGCATCCGCGCAAACACGAAGGGAGCGATGCTCGGATCGCCACCGCTGATCGAATAGGGGCCGAGCGCCGAGCCGCTCGTGCGCTTGAGGCTGCGGAAGTCCGCCACGACCACGGCCCGGTTGTTGGCCGCCGGGCCTGCCTGCGCGAGGGTGGCGAGAACCGCACGCATGGCCTCGTACCCGAATACGGCCTGGGGAGCTGCGGCGTGGCCATAGGCGGTGCGGAACGCGGAGGCGAAGGCCGGCCCGTCACCGGTGAGGTCCTTGGGCAGGAAGCCGGGCGAGGAGACGGTGAGACGCGCTTGGGCGCCGGCGCTGAGCCCGGCGACGAATGAGGAGTCATAGAGACCTGAGGGCACGAACAGCTTGGCGTTCGGGCTGGCGCTGGCCGTCTGATCCAAAAAGTGGGCGGCTACGGGGGCGTCGGCGACGCTGGCGCCGTAGAAGACGGCGCCGGCGCCCGCCGCGCTCGTGGCCAGGGTGAGGCCGGCCGCCTTGGCCGCGTTGCGTACCTCGAGCGCGAGAGCGGCGCCGTAGAGCTGGCCGTCGTCGGCCACGTAGAGACTGGTCGCGTGCTCGGCCCCGAGCTCGGAGACGATGGCCTTGGCCTCCTGGCCGGAGTTCGGGACCACCCGGCCAAACGTCTCCTTATAGGTGGCCCGGGCGGGATAGAAGGTGTTCGTGGTGTTCGACACCGGTGCAATCGGCTGCGTCAGGTAGACCGCCGTGTCGGCCGGGCTGACCTCGAGCATGCCCTGCTGGTTGAGGATCTCGACCGAGACCTGAGAGGTTCCCGGGACGAGCTCGCCCAGGTAAGCGATCGCCTTCCGGTCCTCGACGGCTGTGCGGGCATTGTCAGACAGCTTGTTGCCGCTGAGGACCTTGAGGTGAATCGCGAAGGAGCCTACCGTGCCGCCGCTCTGCGAGAAGGCGAGCTTTTCGGCCGCGAGGATGTCGGAGGCCGGCTGGCTGTGGGCCCCGCCGGGGGGCTGGGCGACGTAGATCGTCAGCGACTTGCCGCTGACCGTGACCGCCGACGTACCGCCGGTGGTCGCGGTTCCACAGCCGGCCAGAATCAGCGCCGCCCCCAGGAGTGTGATCAGGACCCGCGGGGCACGACGGCCCAGGCGGGGCCCGCGAGCGCAACGCTCTACCACGAGAGCAGGGAGGTGGTCTAGTTCCGCCGGCCAGGCAGGAACGGAAGCAGGTTGCGGACGCCGATTGCGACCAAGACCATGACGAGCGCAAGCCCGACGGCGTCAAGGCCGCTCACGTTCAACGACCAGAGGATGATCCATATGCAGAGGCCGACGGTGGCGGTGATGATCAGGCCCATTGGTCGGGCATCTTAGCCAGCCTGCGCGACTGAGAACCCTCTCAGCGGGCCAGCGCCGCCGAGAAAGCGCCGACCAGTTCCTCGACGGCGCTCACGGGATCGTCTGATTCACCGGCCGCCCGGACCAGCCGGCTGCCGATGATCACGCCGTCGGCGCCCGCGGCGGCGGCCGCCGCGGCCTGCTCGGGGGTGCCGATGCCGAACCCGACGGCCACGGGGACCTCAGTGTGAGCGGCGGCCCGAGCGACGATCTCTCGTAGCCCGTCACCGGCCGCCGGCCGTTCGCCGGTGGTACCGGTCAGCGAGACGGTGTACAGGAACCCGCGGGCGCCGGCCCCGATCTCGGTCAGGCGAGTGTCGGGGGTAGTGGGCGCCACCAGGGGAACAAGGGCCAGCCCTCGCTCGGCGCACGCCGCGCGGGCGGCCGCTGCCTCCTCGAAGGGCAGATCGGGGACGATCAGCCCGCTCACCGTGGCCAACACCAGGCCGTCGAGGAAACGCTCGAGACCGCGCGCGAGGATCGGGTTGGCGTAGCACATCACGATCACCGGCAGCTGTTCGGCGAGCGTACGCGCGACCTCGAGGACGGCTGTCAGGTTGGCGCCAGCCTCGAGCGCCGCGGTGGCGGCAGCATGGATGACCGGACCGTCAGCGAGTGGGTCGGAGAACGGAATCCCGAGCTCGACCAGATCGGCCCCGCTGCGCGCGTAGGCGAGTCCAATCTCGCGCGAGGTGTCCAAGTCGGGATATCCGCCCATCAGGTAGGGCATGAGCGCCGCGCGGCGGCCGTTGGCGCGGGCACGGGCAAACGCCTCCGCGATCCGCTCGAGCCCGGTGGGCTGGGTCATGCGTGGGGGGGACGCGCTCGAGCTCGGCCAGCGCCTCGGCCAGATCCTTATCCCCGCGGCCGGAGAGGCAGATCAGGTCGAGCTCTCCCCCCGGGTTGGCCAACGCGTAGGCGATCGCGTGTGAGCTCTCGAGGGCCGGAATGATCCCCTCGAGGCGGGCCAGGGTGGCGAACGCCTGCAGCGCTTGGCGGTCGTCCACGGCCACGTAACGCGCCCGGCCCTGATCGCGCAGCCAGGCGTGCTCCGGGCCGCTGCCCGGGTAGTCCAGGCCGGCCGAGATCGAGTGGGCTTCGAGGATCTGGCCGTCCTCGTCCTGCATGAGAGCCGAGTAGGCGCCGTGCAGGACGCCGGGGGTGCCGGCAACCGTGAGCGGCGCGCCGTGGCGGCCACTCTCGATGCCCGCTCCCGCGGCCTCGACCCCGATCAGCGCCACCTCGGCGTCGTCGACAAAGGGCGTAAAAACCCCGATCGCGTTAGACCCGCCGCCCACGCAGGCCAGCACGCGGTCGGGCAGCCGTCCTTCGCGCGCAAGGATCTGACCGCGGGCTTCGTCGCCGATTACCCGCTGCAGCTCACGCACGAGCGCCGGATACGGAGCCGGGCCGACGCAGGATCCAATGATGTAGTGGGTGGTAGCGACGTTGGTCACCCAGTCTCGGATCGCGGCCGAGACGGCCTCCTTGAGCGTCCGGGCGCCGGCCTCAACTGGTTGTACGCGCGCTCCGAGCAGACCCATGCGCTCGACGTTGGGCTTCTGGCGGCGCATGTCCTCGGTGCCCATGTAGACGATGCACTCGAGGTCCAGGAGGGCGCAGGCAGTCGCCGCGGCCACCCCGTGCTGGCCGGCACCGGTCTCGGCGATGATCCGGCGCTTGCCCATCCGCCGAGCGAGCAGCGCCTGGCCGAGGGCGTTGTTGATCTTGTGGGCGCCGGTGTGATTGAGGTCCTCGCGCTTGAGATACGTCCGCCGACCGCTGGCCTCGCTGAGCCGCGCAGCGAAGTAGAGCGGTGACGGACGCCCGACGTAGTCGTGCAGGAGGCTCTCGAGCTCGACGCCGAAAGCGACGTCCGCGCGCGCTGCCGTCCACGCCGTCTCGAGCTCGGCCAGGGCGGGCATCAGCGTCTCGGGAACGTACTGGCCGCCGTAGGGACCGAAGCGATGCTCGATCGCGCTCACAACTGGCTCGGACTGACCATTGCGGTCGCCGCCACCGCGGCCGCAAAGGCCTCGAGCTTGGCGGGGTCCTTGCGACCGGGGCTCGCCTCGACGCCGCTGGCCACGTCAACCGCGTAGGGCGCGACGGCCGCGATCGCGTCTGCGATGTTGTCGGCCCGCAGGCCGCCGGAGAGGATCACGGGCACCTGCGAGCTGTGGCCGCGGGCCAGCTCCCAGGCGAAGCTCTCCCCCGTCCCCCCCGGGATGCCGGCCGCGTAGCTATCGAGAAGGTGGAAATCGGTGTGAAAGGCGCCCAGAGCCTGAATGTCGGCGCGGCTGCGCACCCGGGCGGCCTTGATGATCCGGCAGCCGGTGCGGCGTGCCGCCTCGGCGCAGAACACCGGGCCCTCGTCGCCGTGGAGCTGCAGCATGGTCAGGCTCGCATCGTCGGCGGCCCGCGTGAGCTCTTCGAGCGTGGGGTTTACGAACACGCCCACGATCTCGGTCCGCCGGCGGTAGGTGGCGCCGATCTCGGCCGCGACGTCGGGCGAGCAGTGTCGCGGGGACCCCGGCCAGAGGATCAGGCCCAGCGCCCACGCGCCGGCTTGGACCGCCTGGGCGGCGTCGGCCGGCGCAGTGAGACCGCAGAATTTGATCTTGGGCACGGCTGAGTCCATTGAGGACATCGTACGAAGCAGCCGCCCCCATCCGCGGCTTCTGGCCCTATGCGCCGGAACTGGCGCATGATGCGCCTATATGGGCGCATTGTCGTCAGATCGCGCACGGCGGGACACGCGCTACGAGTAGGGGCCGAGGTCGGACACGAAGCGGCGCAAGAGGGGATTGGAGAAGCGCCAGTCGGCGCGGCCATGGCTTTCTATGATGCCCGTGTCGCGAAGCGCCTCGAGCGCCCTGCGGACGGCCCCGCGGGCGAGCCCCGTGTAGACGGGCTGATCGCGCGCGAGCCGCTGGGCGACGACGAGCCCGAGCTTGTGCTGGTGGCGGATGCGCTCGACGATCTGCTCGTTGGCAACCCGGTCCGCGGCCATCGCCGCCAGCAGCCCCTGCTCGACGGTGTCGAGATCGACCAGGCGCGTCTCCAGCTCGACCGTGACCAGATGGGTCTTCTGGGCGATCAGCATGGTGCTGCGAGGCTGGCTCTCGCCGTAAGCGATGACCTGCGCCAGCGCCGAGGGTCGGACCTCACAATCGTCGGCCGCGAAGCGCTCGCCGAGACCTTGGGCCCAGGCGTCGGAGTCGATCGGGCGCAGCTCGTAAAAGCCCCCGAACTGATGCAGCGCACGGTGCGACGCGGTGAAGAGGTCGCGCATCAGGTGTTCGAGACTGCCCGCGAAGAGAAAGCTGACCCCGGTCGAGCGCTGGAAGATGGCCCGCATGCGCTTGGTCAGGCGGTCACCGTTGCCGTAGGGCTGCTGCGGGCTGCCCACCTCCTGGAACTCGTCAAAGAACACCACCACCTGTTTGTCGTCGGCGGCGGCGATCCGGCCCGGCAGAGCGAGGGCGTAATCCAGGTAGCGCTCGGGGTCGCGAGCCGCCAGGCCCGGCGTGAAGGCGATCTCCAGCTCCTCCCCGAGCTGGCTGCGCGACTTCACTACCGCTGCCGTGTGCAGTGCGTCGGCGACGAGCCGCCCCGCCCGGCGGGTCTGGTGCAGGACTCGCCGCAGGCTCGAACGGTTGGCGAGGGTGGCGGCCACGAGCGCCTCGGCCAGCTCGGCCGCGCTGGCGATCCGAAACAGGTCAACGCTGACCGTGTAGAGCCCGTGCCGCGCCAGCCGTCCGATCGCGGCGTCGCAGACGCTGGTCTTCCCCGTCCTGCGGGCGCCGGCGACCACCAGGTTGCTGCCGCCCTCCAGGGCTACGGCCAGCTCGCGGACGTCCGCGTCACGTCCGATCATCTGGCTGGCCGGAATCGGCTGGTCGGTCGGAAACAGATCGCTGCTGCGCTGGCGAGCCACGGCTCTACTATACGCCAGATTCGGCGCATTATGCGCCATATTCGGCGTATTGGAATCCTTGCCCGCCGGCGCTTGATGGCGGCGGACGCGCGGCCGTCAGCTCGTGACGATGCCCGCGCCGGTCAGCTCGTGACGATGCCCACGCCGGTCAGCTCGTGACGATGCCCACGCCGGTCAGCTCGTGACGATGCCCACGCCGGTCAGCTCGTGACGATGCCCACGCCGGTCAGCTCGTGACGATGCCCACGCCGGTCAGCTCGTGGCAGGCGGCCTCGATATCGGGGGCGCGCATCAGGGCCTCCCCCACGAGCACGGCGTCCACGCCCGCCGCCGCGAGACGCTCCAGCTCGGGGCGGGTGCGGAAGCCTGATTCCGCCACCACCAGCACCCCCTCCGGGAGCGAGGGCACGAGCGCGAAGGTGCGCTCGGTGTCGACCTCAAGCGTGGCCAGGTCACGATTGTTGACGCCGATGATGCGGGCCCCGACGGCTACCGCAGTCTCGAGCTCGGCCGCGTCGTGGACCTCGACCAGGACATCGAGCCGGAGCGCCTGCGCGGAGGCCAGCAACGCCGCCAGCATCTTCTCATCCAGCGCCGCCACGATCAGCAGGATCGCGTCCGCTCCAGCCGCCACCGCCTCGGGCACCTGGTAGGGGTCGACGATGAAGTCCTTGCGCAGGATCGGCAGGGTGGTCGCGGCGCGCGCCGCACCCAGGTCGTCCAGGCAACCGGCAAAGCTTGCCTCCTCGGTGAGAACCGAGAGGGCGGCGGCCCCCGCCCGCTGATACGCGGTGACAACCGCCGTCAGTTCTACGTCTTCGCGAATCATCCCCGCCGACGGCGAGCGGCGCTTGTGTTCGGCGATGACCGAGAGTCCGGGCCCGGAGAGCGCGCCCGCGAAGGGTCGCCGGGTCGCGACCCGCTCGGCATCGGCTTGAACCGCCTCCAGCGGCCGGACCGCGCGCCGCTGCGTCACCGCGGCCCGGGTGGCTTCGAGGATCGGACTGAGCGCATTCACGAAGCCACCGACCCTCGCCCCTCGCTGAACTCGCGGGTGGCGACCACGAAGCGCTCCAGCGTGTTCGCAGCTGCGCCTATGTCGATCGCCTGCTCGGCTGCGCGGACGCCGCCGGCCAGCGAGTCAGAGCCGCCGCCGGCGTAGATGGCGGCGCCGGCGTTGAATACCGCCAGAGCGCGCGCGGGACCGGGCTCGCCGGCCAGGATCCGCCGGGCGATGTCCGCGTTCTGGGCCGGATCGCCCCCCGGGATGTCCGAGGCGGGGGCGGCATCGAGCCCGAACTCCTCGGCGGTCACCGTAAAGCTGGAGATCTCGGTCCCCACGACCTCAACGACCCGGGTCGGCGCGGAGATGCTCAGCTCGTCGAGATTGTCCTCGCTGGAGACCAGCAGGGCGTGATCGGTGCCGAGCAGGGCCAGCGCGCCGGCCATCGTCTCGAGAAAAGCCGAGTCTGAGACGCCGATCAGCTGACGCCGCGCGCCGGCCGGGTTGGTCAACGGACCCAAGAAGTTAAAGATCGTCCGGACGGCCAGCTCGGCCCGGACCGGGATGACGAAGCGAGTGGCCTGATGGTGGGCGGGGGCGAACATGAAGCCAAAGCCGACCGTTTCGATGCAGCTGGCCACCTCTCCGGGCGTGATGTCGATTCGGGCCCCGAGCGCCTCGAGCAAGTCGGCCGACCCCGACAGCCCGGTGGCCGAACGGTTGCCATGCTTGGCCACCGGGCAGCCCGCACCGGCCGCGATCAGCGCGGCGGTGGTCGAGACGTTGAACGTCTGCCGACCGCCACCCGTGCCGGCGGTATCGAGCAGGTTGTCGCGCTTGGTCTGGACCGGCGCGGCGAGCGAGCGCATGGTGCGGGCCAGCCCCGCCAGCTCGGCCACCGTCTCACCCTTGGTGCGCAGCGCAATCAGAAAGGCGGCAATCTGGATCTCGGACGCTTCCCCGGCCATGATCTCGGCCAGCACGGCCGCGCTCTGCTCCAGGGTCAGGTCGTGACCGCTGGCCAGCTCGTCGATCGAGCGCGTGAGCAGCGACGCAACGCCGGTCATACCGTCCGACGCAGGAAGTTGGCCAGGAGGTCGCGGCCCCGCTCGGTCAGTACCGACTCGGGATGAAACTGGACGCCTTCGGCAGGCAACTCGCGGTGGCGGACAGCCATCACCACGTCGTCGGCGAAGGCGCTGCCCTCGAGCACGGCAGGGAGCTCGGGATCAGCGATCAGTGAGTGGTAGCGCCCGACTTCCAGCGGCGCCGGCAGCCCGCTGAAGATCGTCCGTCCGTCGTGTTCGATGCGAGTCGTCTTGCCATGCACGGGCATGTGGGTGATCACCTTCCCGCCCCACGCCTGGACGAGCGCCTGGTGGCCAAGACAGACGCCCAACGTCGGGATGCCGGCCTCAGGGAAGCGCCGCACCGCTTCAAGCGAGATTCCGGCCTCGTCGGGGGTGCAAGGGCCAGGCGAGACGATCACGCGGTCGTAGCCGCGCAGGAGGAGATCATCGATCGTCGCGTGGTCGTTGCGGACGACCTCGATGTCAGGGGGTGGGTCAGACATCTCGCCCACGTACTGGACGAGGTTGTAGGTGAAGCTGTCGTAGTTGTCGATGACCAGCACGCGCATGATGTCAGGGCCATTCGGGCTGGGCTACGGCGAGCTCGATCGCCTGCTTGACGGCGCGAGCTTTGGCCTCGGACTCGCGAAACTCGTAGTCGGGCTGGGCGTCGGCCACAGTTCCCCCACCGGCCTGGATGTGGGCGATGCCGTCCTTGACCACCACGGTGCGAATGTGGATGCAGGTATCAAGCTCGCCGGTGTAGCTGGCGTAGCCGATCGCGCCGCCATACCCGCCGCGCTTGACAGGCTCGAGCTCGTCGATGATCTGCATCGCGCGCACCTTGGGGGCTCCCGACAGTGTCCCGGCGGGGAGTACCGAGCGCAGTGCATCCAGCGCCCCCACGCCCGGGCGCAGCTGCCCGGCCACGCTGGAGACGATGTGCATCACGTGGCTGTAGTTCTCGACCGCCATGAACTTCTCCACCTCGACGCTTCCGTACTCGCACACGCGTCCGAGATCGTTGCGCCCCAGGTCGACGAGCATCACATGCTCGGCGCGCTCCTTCTCGTCGGCGAGCAGTTCTGCGGCCATCAGCTCATCCTGTTCGGCATCGGCCCCGCGGGGGCGGGTGCCTGCGATCGGTCTCGTGCTCACGTGGCGCCCGGTGACGGTGATCAGCGGCTCGGGGCTGGCGCCGGCGATCTCGAAGTCACCGAAGTCCAAAAAGTACATGTAGGGACTTGGATTCACGGCCCGTAGGCCCCGATAAATCGAAAACGCCTCAACGGGCACGGGCGCGGACCAGCGCTGGGATGGCACGACCTGAAAGGCGTCGCCGGCGTAGATGTACTCGATGATCCGGCTGACCATGCCCTCAAACTGCTCGCGCGGCATGTTGGCCTCGAACTCCGGGTTGGTCCGCCCAGCGGCCGGGGGGCGCGCGGGCTGCGGGACCGGGCCCCCGAGACGCCAGCGGACCTCGGCGATCGTCTCGCTGGCACGGCGGTAGGACGCCTCGAGGTCGTCGTCGGCGTGGACGTTGGCGATCACGGTGACGGTGTGCTTGAGGTGATCGAAGACCACCAGGGCGTCGGAGAACATCAGGGCGAGGTCGGGAAGGCCAACCGGATCGGGGTTGGGCTCCCCGAGTGATTCCACCGAGCGCACGAGGTCATAAGCGAACATTCCGACCGCCCCGCCCGCGAAAGGCGGCAGCCCGGGCAGCTCGGCGGCCCGGAAGCGCCCGAGCTCGGCGGCGGCCAGCGCGTACGGATCCCCGGGGTCGCCCAGAGACCAGCGCAGGACCTTGCGGGGGCGGTAGCCGATGAACGAGTAACGCCCCACGCGCCCTTGGTCGGCGGACTCGAGCAGGAAGGCGGGGTCGGCGGGATTCGCATTCCGGAGCTTCAAGAAGGCCGAGACCGGCGTCTGACAGTCGTCGATGAAGGACTCGGAGATCGGGATCAGGTTGTGCGACGCCGCCAGCTCGCGAACCACGGCGAGCGAGGGCACCGCCCCGATCGCCGCTGGCTCAGCCCCGGCGACGGCCATCGAGCACGCGCCCGGCGTCGGCTAACGACATTTGGCGTCCTCGCAGCAGTACCGCCAGGTGGTAGATCACGTCGGCGGCCTCCTCGGCGACGCGCTCGTCGGACTCCTCGCGGACGGCGCGCACGACCTCCTCGGCCTCCTCCTGCACCTTTTCCCCGGCCCGGGCGGGGTCAGCGAGAAGCTCGACCGTATACGAGCCCCCCGGGCGCGTGTCGGCACGGGCGGCGATCGTTCGCTCGAGGGCGGGCAGGGCGGCGAAGGGCGCCTCGGGGTCGAGGTCACCTCGGTGAAAGCAGGTCCGCTCTCCGGTATGGCAGGCAGGCCCAGCGGGCCGCACCAGGGCGAGCAGCGTGTCGGCGTCACAGTCGTAGCGAATCGCACGCAGCGCCTGGGTGTTGCCGGAGGTGGCGCCCTTGTGCCACAGCTCCTGGCGCGAACGGCTCCAGAAGTGCATCTCGCCGGTTTCGCGGGTCCGGCGTAAGGCCTCGGCGTTCATATAGGCGAGCGTAAGCACCTCGCCGGTGTCCCAGTCCTGGACGACACACGGGACGAGACCCCGCTCGTCGAAAGCGACTTCGGTGTCATCCACGCGCTGGATTTTACGGTGACAGGGGGCGCGGCCGGGGGGCGCGCGCCTGCACCCACCCAGACCGATGCAGGCTCGATGCGCCGGTCATTGGCTGAGCTGCCCAGGCGCGTCCCCGTCAGGGAGCTCAACGATCTCGAACCAGTATTGCGACCAGGCGCGCATGACATCGACCAGGCCGCCAAAGGTCACCGGCTTGGTGATGAAGGAGCTGACCCCGAGGTCATATGTCCTCAAGACATCCTCCTCGTCCTTGGAGGTGGTCAGCACGACCACCGGGATCCCGCGCAGCGACTCATCGGCCTTGAGCTCGGCCAGCGTCTCGCGCCCATCCTTTTTTGGCATGTTGAGGTCAAGCAGGATGATCCCCGGCCGCGGCGCGTCGGCCTCGGGCCCGGCCCAGCGGCCTTCTCGGCGCAGGTAGTCGAGCAGGTCCTGGCCGTCGTTGACGAACCTCAACTCGTTGGCCAGGCGCGAATCCTGCAACGCGTCGCGAGCCAGCTCGCGATCGTCCTCATCGTCATCGGCGAGCAGGATCGTGAACGGCCGCGTGGGGGCGTCAGACCGCGACATAGGGCTCCTCTGACTGAGCGTTCTCGTCTTCTGACTCACCTGGCGGCAGGCCGGTGACCGCCTCGGGCGGACGCGCGTGCAGGGTCACGGTGAACACCGATCCCTGTCCCACGACGCTCTGTGCGACCACCGTTCCACCGTGACGTTCGGCGATCTTGCGACACAGGGCAAGGCCGATTCCCGTCCCCGGATAGGTGCCCCGTCCGTGCAGACGCTCGAAGATGCGGAAGATGCGCCGAGCGTACTGAGGATCGAAACCAATCCCGTTGTCGCTCACCACCAGCTTGACCCAGCCGCCGTCGAGGCTGGCCGAGACGTCGACCTCAGGGGCCACGCCTTCACGGCGAAATTTGATCGCATTGGAGATCAGGTTCTGCAGCAGCTGGCGCATCTGGATCGGATCAGCGGAGATCGTGGGCAGTTGACCGAGGCGGACCACCGCGCCCGATTGGCGCATGACCTCCTCGAGATCTTCGGTCACGTCGTTGGCCACCTGCCCGAGATCGACAGCTGCGAGAGGCCGCCCCTGGGTTGACACCCGCGAGTAGCGCAGCAGGTCCTCGATCAGTTGCTGCATCCGCTCGGCCGAGGCGTTGGCGCGCCGCAGGTACGCCGCGCTGCGTTCGGAAAGGCTGTCGGCCTCGGTCTCGCGGATCCGCTCGGTGAAGGTGCGCAGCTTGCGCAGCGGCTCCTGGAGGTCGTGAGAGGCGATCGAGGCGAACTGGTCGAGCTCGGCGTTTGACCGCTGAAGCTCCATCGCCCGCCGCTCGAGCTCGGCGTTGGTCCGAGCCAGCTCGGCGTTGGTCCGCTCCAGCTCACCGTTCATCTTCTGCAGCTGCGACTGGGCGCGCTCGAGGCCGACGTTCGCCTCGGCGATCTCCTCGCCGGTCCGCAGGGTGCGGCGGGCGAGCAGCAACGCGATCACCGCCAAGACCGCGAAAGCGGCGAAGATGATCCAGGGCAGCCATTTTCGCAACCCGGAGACACTCGCGAACAGCAACTCGGACGGGGCGGTGAGCAGGATCCGCCAACTCGTGTTGGGTCGCAGCGGGAGCTGGTCGAAGTAACGGTTCTTGATCGAGCCCGACGCGTGCCGCAAGACGCTGAGCTGAGCCGGCGTATGAAAGACGTAGCCGGTGGGCCGTGTCTGCAGGGTGGAGGCCAGGACCTCGCCGTTGGCATCCAGGACGAAGCTGTGAGCCCCCTTGACCCCAGGGATCTGGCGCAGCTCGCCGACCAGGTAGGGCCCGAGAACGCTGGGAGCCAGCCCAGTGAGCAGGTAGCGGGTGCCGTATCGCGTGGGCAGCGCGAACCCGAAGTTGACCACCCCACCCCCGGGGTAGGAGACCACGTTACCCACCGCCCACGGGCGGCCGGAGCGGAGCAGCCTGAGCGTCGCCGAGGACGCGAGATCGGAGCGGGCCGTGCCGGTGAACCCCTTCGAATGAGCCAGGACCGCGCCCGAGGAATCGAACAGGACGAGGTAGCGGTTGGTGTTGACGGCGCGATTCAGGACTCGATCAGAGACCGTCCGGGTGCCGTACTTGACGCTGCCCTGCGCCGCGGCCATGCGGGCCGAGGTCTCAAACAGGCTGTCAAGCAGCGCTCCGGCCAGCCTGGCTCGCTCGTGCACCTGAAACCTGATGCCCGCCATTGAGCGCTCCTGGTTGTCGGACAGCTGGATGGCGAATACGACCATCACGGCCAGCACCACCATCGCCCCGGCGATCAGGGCGGCTACGGCTTCTCGTCGCTTCACGCTACGGCTTCTCGTCGCTTCACGCTACGGCTTCTCGTCGCTTCACCTTGGCTCCTCCAGAGACGAGTTGAAGCCGATGTCCTAGCAGAACCGCTATTCGATGCCAAGTCGATCGAGTAAACGCTCGTCCGCGCGCCAGTGGCGGCGAACGCGCACCGATAGCTCCAGGTGGACCTTGGCTCCCAGCTCGCGCTCTATCGCTCGTCGCGCGGCGACTCCGATTGACTTGATCATGCGGCCGCGGGCGCCGATGAGGATCCCCTTCTGGGATTCGGTCTCAGAGAGGACGACGGCCTCGATCAGAATCAGGTCGGGACGACGGCGGATTTCCAGGACCTCGACCTCGACCGCGTGCGGTACCTCCTCGCGGGTCCGGGACAGGATTTGCTCGCGGACGAGCTCAGCCAGGAGAACGGTGGGAGTCTGATCGGAATGCTCACCGGCTGAGAAGTAGAACGGGCCGGGCGGCAAGCGCGCGACCAGATGCTCGACCAGCGTCGTGACCCCGGAGCCGGTGCGAGCGGAGACCGGGAAGATCTCCTCGGCCACGTCCAGCGCGGCCGCGGCCTGCAGAGTGGCGGCAGTCCGCGACTGGTCGGCCCGGTCGATCTTGTTGGCCGCGATCGTCACGGGGAAACGACCCGCGCCCGCCCCCGACTTCAGCAACTCGGCGATGAAGCGGTCCCCGGGGCCGATCCCCTGCTCGGCGTTGACGACCAGCAGGCAGCCGTCAGCGTCAGCCAGCTCGCGCTGCACGCGGTGCTGCATGCGCTCAGTCAGGGCGTCCCGGGGCCGCTGGACGCCGGGCAGATCGACCAGGATGAGCTGCCAGTCGGCTCCCGTGGCCACGCCCCGGATGGCCCGTCGTGTCGTCTGAGGCTTGTCGGAGACGATCGCCACCTTGGCCCCGACGATTGCGTTGGCCAGGGTCGACTTACCGACGTTGGGGCGTCCGGCCAGGGCGACGAACCCCGAGCGGGTCCCGACGCGCTGGAGGGCAACGTCGCGCGGGGGGAGGTGCATCAGTTCACCCACCGCATGAGCTCGGCTTGGAGGGCCAGCATCTCCCCGTCGTCGCGCTCGTGATCCATTCCGCTGAGGTGCAGGGCGCCGTGGACGACGGCCTCGCGCAGGTCCTCGGTGCACGGTGGGCAGATAACGATGTCGCCGAGCTCGCGGGGCCCGGCGCTGAGGCCATCCTCGTCGACGCCAAACGAGAGCACATCGGTGGTGCCGTCGATCAGCCGATGCTCGCGGTTGAGCTCGCGGATCCGATCCTCGCCGACGAACTCGATTGCCACATGGCCCTCATCGATCCCGGCCGACGCGAAGGCAAGCGCGCAGAGCTCCTCAACCTCGACCGCGGTGGGCCCATCCCCCGAGATGACCGCGTCGATCCCGATCACCTCGACGTCGAGCATGGCCGGCGGGCCTAGGCTCGCGGGCTCGCGGCCCGCTCGGCTTCCGGTCTTGACTGTTCGGGCCGGGCGGGCTGGGTCCGGCCTATCCGGCTGCGGGCATGCAACTCGGGCGCCAGCCGCTGGGCGTGCTCGTTGTAAGCGGCGACGATCCGGCGCACGAGCTTGTGGCGGACCACATCCTCCTCGCCGAAGCGAACGAAGTCGATGCCTTCCACCGCCTCGAGGATCTCGGACACGACGACCAAACCCGAGTCCTGCTCGCGCGGCAGGTCGATCTGGGTGATGTCGCCGGTGACCACCACCTTGGAGTTGAAACCCAGCCGGGTGAGGAACATCTTCATCTGTTCGGGGCTGGTGTTCTGGGCCTCGTCGAGGATGATGAAACTGTCATTGAGCGTCCGGCCGCGCATGAAAGCCAGCGGCGCCACCTCGATCACACCACGCTCGAGGTGCTGCGAGACACGCTCGGGATCGAGCATGTCGTGCAGGGCATCGAAGAGTGGCCGCAGATAGGGATCGATCTTGGCCATCAGGTCACCGGGCAGGAAGCCGAGGCGCTCGCCAGCCTCCACCGCGGGACGGGTGAGGATGATCCGGTTGACCTCGCGGCGGCTGAGCGCGGCGGCGGCCAGGGCGACGGCGAGGAAGGTCTTGCCTGTGCCGGCGGGCCCGATCCCAAAGGTGATGGTGTTCTCACGGATCGAGTCCACGTAGCGCTTCTGGTTGACCGTCTTAGGGGCCACCTTGGTGGCCCGGTGACGCCAGACCACGTCCTCGAGGATCTGCGAGGGCGACTCGTGCTGATCCAGGGCGCGGCTGACCGCCTCGATCGTGCCGGGAGCGATCTCGTGGCCCTGCCCGATCAGTTCTGAGAGCTCGCGGACGACGACGGCGGCGGCGTCGACAGACTCTGCCTCGCCGTCCAGGGTCAGCATGTTGCCCCGCAGGTATACATCGCAGTCGAGATGGGACTCGAGCGTGCGCAGGACGACGTCCTCGCTGCCGGCCAGCTCGGCGGCCACGGCATTATCGAGCTCCAGCGCCTTACGCACTAGCCGAGCGCCTCGCGTACGCGCGCGGAGGTGCGCTTCCCGTCGGCGCGACCGCCCGAGGCGGCCATCACCGCCTTCATGACCTGACCCATGTCGCGCGGGCTGCTCGCGCCGGTGTCGGCGATCGCCTGGGCGACGAGGTCGTCAAGTTCGGCGTCATCGAGCTCGGCGGGCAGGTAGGTGGCGATCAGCTCGGCCTCGGCCTCCTCGCCGGCGGCGAGCTCGGAGCGGCCCGCCTCCCGGAACTGGGACGCGGCCTCGAGCCGGCGCTTGCGTTCCCGGCGCAGCACAGCGAGCTCGTCGTCGCCGCCATCCTTGGCCGCCCTCTGCAGCTCGGAGAGCACGAGGCGCAGCGCGCCCACGCGATCTTTCTCACCCGCCTTCATGGCGGTGGTCATGTCGACCCTGACCTGTTCGGCAACCGTCACTACAGATCTAGGATAGCCCCCGGCCCCCCGGAACTGGCAGGTCAATCCGAACCTTCGGACGGTGGACCACGAACGAGGCCACGCACCGGAGAGGTGGCGCGTGACCCCGCTAGCGGTATCAGCTGCGATAGCCGCTCGCGACCAGCGGACTGTCGTGCTCCCCAGGAAGTTCGTCACGCTGCGGTGTCCTCGGAACGGAACGCCGAGAGTGGAGAGAGGGCTCCGGCGAGAAACCAGTCCGAGGCTTGGGCCGCGGCGCGACGAGCTCGAGGAGCAGGCCACCGAGGGTCATGCCGATCGCGAGTGGGTTTGGCAACTGTCACCTCCTTTGGGTCCTGGATCGGAGAATCACAAGCGACAGCCAAGAGGATGGACCACGGACGCGGCCCGGGCCTGGGCCGCGTGGCCAAAATTCACGCCGGGGCGGTTAGCCAGCCGGTCGCTGCTGTGGGCCGCTGGTCAGGTCGTCATGGCCAGGGCCGCCCACTCCCCGTGCTCGCGACGGGCGATTTCGCGCACACCCCGGGCAGCGAAGGCATCGGCCACCGCGTCGGCTTCTCCGGTCAGCAGGCCGCTGAGGATCAATGCGGGCGCGAAACACGGTTGGGACGCGGCCCAAGTGCGCAGTGGCCCGGCGAGCACGTTTGCCGCCCATAAATCTCCTTCCGGCACCAGATCGGTGCGGAGGTCAAAGGCCCGTACGTCGAGCTCGACGCCGTTGCGTCCCGCGTTCTCCCGGGTCGCGGCGAGCGCGGCTGGGTCGTAGTCAAGCGCGAGCACAGGCGAGAAGCCGAGCTGGGCGGCGACGATGGCCAGCACACCGGAGCCGCTGCCGATGTCGACGAAGGCGCCCTGGGGTGGGCACTGGAGCAGTAGCTCGAGGCACAGCCGCGTGGTGGCGTGGGCCCCGGTCCCGAAAGCCTGCCCGGGATCGATAACGACGTCCAGCGCCGTTGACGCGGTCGCCTCCCACGGTGGACGCACGGTCAGCAGGTCCCCGATCACGAGCGGACGGTGAAAGCTACGCCAGCGCTCAGACCAGTCGTCGGCCAAGGATGAGGTGGAGATCTCGACCAGCGCCCCGCCCGCCGCTGCCTCGAGGTCGGGCAATTCGGGCAGCTCGCCGGGTGCGCCGTAGACCGCGTACTCGATCACGTCATCGGGAAGGGCAGTCTCCTCCACCCCGCTCGGAGCCAGCTCGAGCAGCTCGGCCAGCACGAGCTCGGCATCGGCGCCGCGCACGCGCACGGCCAGGCGCAGCACGGTCGGTGGGTCCCCTAACCGCCGAAGGCGCGGCGGAGCTTGCCGAACACGCCCTCTTCCGTGCGCAGGTTCTCGTCGGTCAGGCTGTCGGAGAGCTTCTGCAGCAGCTCGCGCTGCTCACGCTTGAGCCGCTTGGGGATGACAACGTTGACTACCACCTGAAGGTTGCCCCGGCGCCCGCTCCGCAGGGCCGGCATCCCGTGACCGCGAACGGCGAAAGTCTCGTTGGGCTGGGTGCCGGCCGGGATGTCTAGCTCGGTGCTGCCGTCGATCGTGGGCACCTTGACGGTCGTCCCCAGCGCGGCCAGCGGTGCGGCGACATCGACCACGGTGACCAGGTCGTCCTGGTTGCGCATGAAGCGGGGGTCCTCACGCACGTGGACCTGGACGTAGAGGTCGCCCGGGGGGCCGCCGCGGTCGCCGGCGTGGCCACGGCCGGCGACGCGGATGCGCTGGCCGTCCTCGATCCCGGCGGGAACGTCGACCGACAGCTTCACGTGTCCGACCTGACGACCGCGCCCGTTGCAGACCGAGCACGGCTGTGTGGGCACCTTGCCGTCGCCGCCGCACTGGTCACAGGCGGCGGCGCGCACGACCTGGCCAAACGGAGTGCGGCTGACGGCGCGCAGCTGGCCCGTGCCTTGGCACTTGGGGCAGGTCTCAATCGGGGTACCCGGTTCGGCACCGTTGCCATGACAGTGCTCGCAGCGCTCCACCGAGTCATAGGAGACTTCGAGCTTGGCGCCACGGGCGGCTTCGACGAGGCTGAGGTCCGCCCCTACGGCGACGTCACCGCCCGGGACCGGGCCGCCCGTCCCCCCGCCGCCAAACGCCCCCCCGAAGGCGCCGCCGCCGCCGAAGAAGGCCTCGAAGATATCCGCGACCGAGCCGAAGCCCTCGAAGTTGGGCGAGTAGCCACCGCTGCGCAGGCCCTCGTGGCCGAAGCGGTCATAGGTCGCGCGCCGCTGCGCGTCGGAGAGGACCTCGTAGGCCTCGGCGGCCTCCTTGAACTTCTCCTCGGCCTGGGGATCGTGGCGGTTGACGTCCGGGTGCAGCTCACGGGCCAGCTTGCGAAACGCCCGCTTTATTTCATCCCCGCCGGCATTGCGGTCGACGCCGAGGACTTGGTAGTAGTCGCGGGTGGCACTCATCGGTGGTGATTCATCGGGTGTCGTAGACATCGGCAACAAAGGTCGAGAGCTGGGCGGCCGCCTCGCGCACGGCGCGGATCGCCTGGCCGTAGTCCATCCGCAGCGGGCCGATCACCGAGACGGCACCAAGGCTGCGCTGCGGCAGGCCGTAGCTGGTGGCGACCAGAGCCAGCGAGCGCAGGGCCGGAGTCTCGTTCTCGGCCCCGATCCGGACCGCGACGTCATGAGGGACGATCAGCGCCGAGCGCAGGACCTCGAGCAGGGCCACGCGTCGTTCGAGCATCTCCATGAGCAAGTTGAGCTCGGACACATCTCCGATCCGTCCCAGGGCTAGGAGCTTGGCCGTGCCGTCCACATAGAGGGTGGCGTCAGCCGAGTCCTCGAGGTCGGTGAAGACGGGAGCCAGTGCCTCGAGAAAGGCGCCTTCGGTGCTCGGCAGGGTCGGGTCGTGCAGGCGCTGGTGAAGCATCCGGGCACCGAGACCGAGCCCGACCAGGCGCTCGTTGACATAGCTGGCCGCCCAGTCGGCGAGACCGGTGTCGACCGGCTTGGGGAACGTGAAGAGGCGCTTTGAGACCCCGCCGGTGGAGGTGATCACGACCACCATCAGGACCTGGGGCTGGAGCGCGAGCACCTCGATGTGGCGAATGGTCGAGGTCTCGATCGGCGGAGCGGTTACGATCGCCATCAGGTCGGTGACCTGAGACAGGGTCTCGGTTGTGACGCGCATGGCCTCGTCGAGCTCGTGGCGCACGAGCGACAGCGACAGCGGCGGCCCGGGCACCTCCGCCGGGAGCAGACGATCGACGAAGTACCGGTAGCCGGCCTGGGTGGGGACGCGCCCGGCCGAGGTGTGCGGATGGGCGAGCAACCCGAGCTCCTCGAGATTGGCCAGCTCGTGGCGAATCGTGGATGGCCCCCACTCGAAGGCGGTGCTCAGCGCTTTGCTGCCCACGGGTGTGCCCTCGTCCATGTACTCCTCGACGAGACGGCGGAGAACCAGTTCCTGGCGCTCGGTCAGCATGGTCTGATTGTAGGTCGGCCCTGGGCGGTACCGAGGCACGGATGGGGCTGCGGTCTGCGGGCCTGGCTCCGCGTCAGTCGAGCCTTAGCTCGGCCTCGCCGTTCTTGATGATCTTCTTGCCGCCCTGCTCGGCTGCGGACTCGACCAAGGCGCGCTCGCCCTCGACCGTACGGACTGTCCCGGTGACGGTGATTTCCTGCTCGAGCACGCCCATGCCGCGGAATTGGACGCTGAGGCGCTCGAGCTTGTCGGGGCCGCCGAGCGCCTCGGTGTGGGCGCGGGCGACCTGGGCCATCGTCCACAGGCCGTGCAGGATGCGGCCCGGGAGACCGACCTCGCGCGCGAACTCCTCGTCGATGTGGATCGGGTTGAAGTCACCCGATGCGCCCGCGTAGCGGACCGTCAGATAACGGTCAGGGGTGACCTTGAGCTCGAACGTGTCGCCTTGGTTCATGACTGCCTAGTCCCCCCGGACGATGTTGGTCCAGGTCCCGGTGCAGACGGTCTCGCCGTCCTGATTGACCGAAACGGTCTCGAACACGTAGAACCCCATCCCGCCTCGCTGCGCGATGTCCTTGACCGAGGCGGTGGTGGTGATCTCGTCGCCGGCCACGACCAGCGGCCCCCAACGGAACCCCTGGCCGCCGTGGACCATGCGGGCGAAGTTCATGCCCACCTCGGGATCGAGGAGCGCCGGTCCCATCGCCCGCCCGGCGTAGACGACCGCGAACATCGGGGGGGCGACGACATCGGCAAAGCCCACCGACTGGGCCGCCTCGGGATCGAGGTGGATCGGGTTGGTCTCTCCGACCGCGAAGGCATACTCGCGGACCTTCTCGCGCCCCACCGCGTAGCTGGAGGGCGCGTAGGACTTGCCCGTGGCGGAGGTGTCGATCGGCATCGGCGCGGAGTCTATGGGCCAGACGCAATGCGCCCGTCGCAGTGGTCGCAACCCGGTCAGATGATGACCGGGACGGCTCCGCCATCGACCGACCACGCCGCGCCGGCCACGTTGGAGGCGGCCTGCGAGCAGAGGAAGACGATCACGGTGGCGATCTCCTCGGGGTCCGCCAGGCGCTTCAGGGGCAGCCCGGCGGCGGCCGCCTCGAGCACCTCCTCGCGGGTCCCTCCGCGCGCAGCCACGGTCTGATCGACCAGGCCGCCCGGCTCGAGCCACAGCTCGCTGGCCACCGGACCGGGGGTGACCGCGTTGACGAGCACGCCCCGCGGAGCATAGAGATCCGCGTAGGCGCGCGAAAGCGAGAGCTCGGCTGCCTTGCTGACCGAGTAGGCGACGTTGCGCTGGCCGGGCCGCTTGCCCGAGGAGGAGCTGACGTTCACCACTCTCCCCCACCCGCCCTCGGCCATGACCGGGATCGCGGCGCGCATCAATCGCATCGGCGCCATCACGTGGATGTCCCACTGCTCCTGCCAGTCAGCGTCGGTGAGCTCCTCGAGCGAGCGCACCGAGCTCATACCGGCGCCGTTGACGAGCACGTCCAGGCGCCCGAAGCGCTCCCGGCACGCGGCTACCGCACGGTCCCCCGCATCGGGCTCGGTGATGTCCAGAGCGAGCCACTGGGCGCCGCCACCGCAGCCGGCGGCAGCCGCCTCGAGGGCCTCAGCGCCGCGCCCGAGGAGCAGCACCTGGGCCCCCTCGTCGCTGAGCTGCTGCGCCACCGCGAACCCGATCCCCCGCGAGCCACCGGTGATGATGCAGGTGCGGTCGCGGAGTCCGAGGTCCATGGAGACCGCCGATTCTCCCACCCAGAGCAGGCGGCGAGCGTGTCGACACGAATCAGTCGTCTGACAGCTCGGCGGAACGTGTACCGTCGCCATCAGGCATGTTCGTTCTTGCCGCGGCCCTCGCTCCAGTCCGCCAGCAATATCTGCTGGAGGCGCGCCAGATGCAGGCGCTCTCGTTCGCGGTCCACATCCCGCTGGTGGCCTTCGGGATCGCCTTCCCGGCCATGATCCTGTTCGTCGAGTGGCTGCACCGCCGGACCGGCGACCCGCTCCTCAAGACGCTGGCACGGCGCTGGACACGGATCGCCGTGGCCCTGTTCGCGGTCGGCGTGGTCACCGGGACGATCCTCAGCTTCGAGATGGGGCTGCTGTGGCCGAATTTCACCGCCACATTCGGCGGTGTGTTCGGGCTCGGGTTCGCGATCGAGGGCTTCTCGTTCTTCATGGAGGCGATCTTCCTGGGCATCTACGTCTACGGCTGGGATCGACTGTCACCGCGGGCGCACTTCGCAAGCGGCATCCCGGTGGTCATCTCCGGCTTCACCGGATCGCTCATGGTGATCTCGGTCAACGCGTGGATGAACCACCCGACCGGCTTTCACCTCCGAGCCGGCCGCGTCGTCGACATCAACCCGTTCGGCGCGCTGTTCGGCAACCCCTACCTGTGGTCGGAGCTGATCCACATGTACATCGCGGGCTACCTGGTCTGTGGCTTCCTGGTCGCCGGCGCCTACGCGTTCGGGCGGCTGCGAGGACGGTGGGGACGCTACGAGCGCACAGCCCTGGCCATCCCGCTCACGATCGCCTGTCTGGCCGCCCCGGTTCAGGTCCTGGTCGGAGACTGGCTGGCCCGCGACATCGCCGTCGACCAACCGGTCAAGCTGGCCGCGATCGAGGGGCTCTACAGCACCACGCGGGGAGCTTCCGAGCACCTGCTCGGCTGGTACACCGATCACCAGGTCAAGTACGGGATCGCCATCCCGCACATGCTCTCGCTGCTGGCCTTCCACAGCTGGAACGCGAAGGTCCGCGGGCTCGCGACCGTGCCGGCGGCCCAGCGCCCACCGGTCAACGTGGTCCGGATCGCCTTTCAGACCATGGTCGGGATCGGAACCCTGCTGGCGCTGCTGGGACTGAGCTACCTGGTGGTGAGGATCCGGCGAAGGCGCCTTCCCGACTCGCCCTGGTTTCTCGGCGCGGTCGTTCTGGCCGGCCCGCTGGCCACGGTGGCCCTGATCGCCGGCTGGGTGACCACCGAGGTCGGCCGCCAGCCGTGGGTCGTCTATCGGGTGATGCCGACCGCCGACGCGGTCACCGGCGCGAGCGGGATCCCGGTCGGTTACGCGGCCCTGCTGGTCACGTACATCGCGCTCGGGGGCGCGGTGGCCTGGATCCTGCGCCGGCTGGCGAAGGCGCCGCTGGAGACGGGACCCACGTCCTCGCTGACCGCGGCCGGGTGATCTGGGGTGCTGCAGACGCTTCCCCTCGTGTTCGTCCTGGCCGGCCTGGCGCTCTACGTGGTCCTGGCCGGGGCCGACTTCGGGGCTGGGGTGTGGCTGCTGCTCCCCGGACGTGGGGAGACAGGCCAGCGGGTCCATGCGCACGCGCATCACTCGATGGGCCCGGTGTGGGAGGCCAACCACGTCTGGCTGATCTTCGTCCTCACGGTGACCTGGACGGCGTATCCGACCTTCTTCGGGTCGGTCGCGTCCACGCTGTCGGTGGCGCTCTTCCTCGCCGGCCTGGGGATCGTCCTGCGCGGGACGGCATACGCCCTGCGGGCGGGCGGCTCGGGCCGCCGCGAGCTGCGTGCGATCGACACCGTCTTCGCGGTCGCCTCGCTGATCACGCCCTTCGCGCTGGGCACCGCCGCGGGAGCGATTGCCGCCCGGCGAGTCCCGGTCGGCAATGCCGCCGGTGATCTGCTGGGCAGCTGGACCGGCGCGACGCCGCTCCTCATCGGGGTCCTATCAGTCGCAGCCTCGGCCTATCTGGCCGCGGTCTACCTCGCGGCCGACGCCGCCCGGGCCGCCGATCAACCAGTCTGCGCGGCGTACCGGCGCCGGGCGCTGATCATGGGTCTGGTGGCGGGCGCGGCCGCACTCGTTCGGCCTGGCCGTCGTGCACAGCGATACGCCGTCGCTGTTCCACGAACTCCTGCGCGGGGGCGCCCTGGCTGCCGTCCTGGTGTCGGCCGTGGCGGGGCTTGCCACCTTGACCCTGGTCTGGCGCGGCGCCTATGAGCCGGCGCGTTACGGCGCCGCGGTCGCGGTGGCGGCGATCATCGCCGGATGGGCGCTGGCCCGCTACCCGACGCTGCTGCCCGGTCTCACAGTCGATCAAGCCGCCGCCTCCCACGACGCCCTTGTGTGTGTGATCGTGGCCGTCATCGCCGGCGCCATCCTGCTCTTCCCATCGCTCGGGTTGCTGTTTGCCCTCGCGCTGAGCGGCCGTTTCGATCCCCACACCGGCGAGACGACACCGGTGGACTCGGCGCCGGTCCAAGGACGGCCGCGCGCGGTGGGCCCGCGTCCGGCGCTGGCGCTGCTGGTCCTCGGCGTTGGCCTGCTGAACATCGCCAGCGCCCCCTGGGCACACGGGATTGGCGTCGTCAGCCTGCTGGGCTTCGTCGTCCTCGGGTTCCTGGCTATCGTGCCCCGGGTGCTGGCCGAAGACGGGCGGGAGACGAAATGAGCGCGTCCCGCTCCCCGGCTTTCCTGTTCGACCTCGACGGAACCCTGATCGACAGCGTCTACCAGCAGGTGCTGGCCTGGCGCGAGGCGCTCCAGAGCGTCGACATCAACCTCTCGGTGTGGAAGATCCACCGCCGGATCGGGATGAGCGGCGGGCTGTTCGTGACTGCGCTCGCGCGGGAGCTGGAGGCCGATCTCGATGACGCGACGCTGGCCCGCCTGCCCGAGCTGCACGCCGAGGCCTATGCCCGCCACTACGAGAGCGTCGTGCCGTTGCCGGGCGCGACCGCGCTGTTGGAGCGGCTGACCGCGGACGGCGTGCCCTGGGCGATCGCCACCAGCGGCCTGGAGCGAAGCGCCCGGCGCGCGCTGCAGCTCCTCGCAATCGCGCCCGACACGACGATGGTGACCCGCGATCAGGTCCGCTACGCCAAGCCCGACCCCGACCTCTTCCTCACCGCCGCCGAACGGATCGGGGCCGACATCCGCGACAGCATCGTGGTCGGCGACAGCGTCTGGGATCTGCTCGCCGCGCAGCGGGCCCGGGCCCTGGGGATCGGGTTGCTGTCGGGCGGTTACGGCCGCGAAGAGCTGATCTACGCGGGCGCTTTCCGGGTCTACGAAGACCCCGCCGACCTGCTCGCCCACCTCGACGAGGTGGGCGTTCGGCGCCCGCTGTAGAAAACGATTGCGGCCGCCCTCCTCGCGCGCTAGCCTCGCTGCCATGAGCAGGCATGGCGCTTTGAGAGCCTCGGATGCTGATCGTGATCAGATCGTCGACCGCCTGCACACGGCGGCCACCGAGGGGCGGATCGCCTCGGACGAGCTCGAGCAGCGCGTCAGCCAGGCCCTCAAGGCGCGGACCTACAGCGAGCTGGAGGCGACGGTCGCCGATCTGCCCGGGGCACGGTCGCGCGGTGGCCAGATCCAGCGCCAGCGCACGGCCGGCCAGTGGGCCGTGTCAACGATCCGGGCCAACCCCGCCCTCCTCCTGTTCATGATCCCGGTGGTGGCGGTCACGCTGGCCATGGTCGTCGCTGCCACCGCAGTGTGGGCCGTGCTGATGGTTGTCCTGATGCTGGTCGGCGGCCGCCGCCATGGCGGCGCGCCACCGTGGGTTTATGCCGCCCGGCGCGGCGCCCGGGCGTACGGACGCCACGGCCCCGGCCGCTACTGGGCTTAGCGTTCCGCGCGCCACCGTCCGGGAACGGGGCCTGGCGTCGGCGCCGGGTCAGCCCTTCTCGCCGAGCTCGAGCACAGCCAGGAACGCCTCCTGGGGTACCTCGATCCGCCCGACCTGCTTCATCCGCTGCTTACCCTTCTTCTGCTGCTCGAGCAGCTTGCGCTTGCGGCTGATGTCGCCGCCGTAGCACTTGGCGATCACGTCCTTGCGGTAGGCCTTGATCGTCTCGCGGGCCACGATCCGCGAGCCGATCGCGGCCTGGATGGGGACGTCGTATTGCTGACGGGGGATCTTCTCGCGCAGCTTCTCGGTGAGCGTGCGGCCCGCTTGCTGTGCCTTGGCCCGGTGCACGAGCATCGAGAGGGCGTCGATCGGATCGCCGGCGAGCAGGATGTCGAGCTTGACGAGATCCGATTCGCGCAGACCGATGACCTCGTAGTCCAGCGACGCGTAGCCGCGCGTGCGCGATTTGAGCTGATCAAAGAAGTCCAGGACGATCTCGGCCAGCGGCAGGTCATAGGTGAGCTGGACGCGCTCTGCCGATAGGTAGTGCATGCCGGCGTGCTCGCCGCGTCGGTCCTGGCAGAGCTCCATGATCTGACCGACGTATTCTTTCGGGCTCAGGATCGAAGCGCGGATGAACGGCTCGCGGATCTCGGCGATGCGGGCCGGGTCGGGCATGTCGTTGGGGCTGTGGATGGGCAGCACGCTGCCGTCGGTGAGCGTCACCTCGTACTCGACGCTGGGCATCGTGGCCAGCAGTTCGAGGTCGTATTCGCGCTCGAGCCGCTCGCGGACGATGTCCATGTGCAACAGGCCGAGAAAGCCGCAGCGAAAGCCGAACCCGAGTGCCTCGGAGGTCTCTGGCTCCCAGCTCAGTGCGGCGTCATTCAAGGTGAGCTTCTCGAGCGCGTCGCGCAGGTCCGGGTAGGCGTCTGAGTCGATCGGGAACAGGCCGCAGAACACCATCGGCTTCACCTCGCGGTAGCCAGGCAGCGGCTCGGTGGAGGGACTGCCTCGGGTGGTCAGGGTGTCGCCTACCCGGAGCTTGGTTACGTCCTTGATGCCGGTGATCAGGTAGCCGACCTCGCCGGCGTGCAGGGCCTGGGCGGGGATCATCTGGGGGGAGAAGAACCCGATGTCGTCGATCTCCGCGTCCAGATTTGCCTGCATGGCGTGGATTGCCTCGCCCTTGGTGAACACCCCGTCGACCACGCGGATGTATGCGATCACGCCGCGGTACTGGTCGAACTCCGAGTCAAAGATGAGCGCCCGGGCGGGCGCGTCGGGGTCACCCGCCGGGGGCGGGACGCGGGCGATGAGCTCGTCGAGCACGGCCGATACTCCCTCGCCGGTCTTGGCGCTGATCCGGCGAACCGAGTCGGCGGGCTCGCCGAGCAGGTCAGCGACCTCCTCGGCCACGCGCTCGGGCTCGGCCCCGGGCAGATCGACCTTGTTCAGGCAGGGGATCAGCTCGAGTCCCGAGTCCACCGCGAGGTAGGTGTTGGCGACCGTCTGGGCTTCGACCCCCTGGGAGGCGTCCACCACCAACAGTGCGCCTTCGCACGCGGCCAGGGACCGCGAGACCTCGTAGGTGAAATCAACGTGCCCCGGTGTGTCGATCAGATGCAGCTGGTAGGTCTCGCCGTCACCGGCCTCGTAGAACACCCGCACGGCCTGAGCTTTGATGGTGATCCCGCGCTCGCGCTCGAGGTCCATCGAGTCGAGCAACTGCGCCCGCATGGCGCGCGGAGCGACGGTGTGGGTGAGCTCGAGGATCCGGTCAGCCAGGGTCGACTTGCCGTGATCGATGTGAGCAATGATCGAGAAGTTGCGGATGTAGGCCTGATCAGCCATCGATGGCTAAGGGTAGGGGGCAGCCGGAGCTGCGCTCAGGCGGCAGCCGGAGCTGCGCTCAGGCGGCAGCCGTGGGGCCGCGCAGACGGCTCGAGATCAGGGTCTCGATCTGGCGTGCCTCGGGAATCCGCATAAGCAACACGAGCCGGGCATAGAGGGCTGCCGCGCCGAGGATCGCCACCCCCATGGAGATGATCTGGGCGATCAGCGAAGCCCCGAGCACGGAATCCAGGCCCTTCCAGAGCAGGTAGCCGACCGCGGTGACGATCGCCGTCGCGACGATGATCCGGACCGTGATCATCATCGTCTGGGCTCCCTCGAGACGGCCGTTGAAGCCGATGCGCAGGCGCCGCAGCTGAAGCGCGGTTCCCACCACGTTGGCCGCCACGGTCCCGATCACGAGCCCGGCGATCCCCAGCGGCTTGTACAGGGCGAGGGAGACGACGATGTCCACCGCGATGTTCAGCGCCGCCAGCTTGGTCGGGATCCACGGCTTCTGGAGGGCGAAGAACGTCCGTCCCAGCAGCAGGTTGACGCCGGCGAAGGGCAGGCTGAAGGCAAACCAGAAGAGCGCGGTGGCGACGACTGGGGTCGAGCCTGGTGTGAACGCTCCGCGCTGATAGACGAGCCGGACGATCGGCGTGGCCAACACGGCCATCAGCGCCGCCGACGGGATCAGCAAGAGGTTGATCTGACGGATTCCGTTGCCCAGCGTGCGCCGCATCCCGCCCGGGTCACGCCGGGCGGCGAGCCGGCTCAGGGTCGGAAACAACACCGTCGCCACCGCCACGCTGAACACTCCCTGGGGCAGCATGTAGATGCGGAAGGCATCGTTGATGGCGCTCGGGGCATGGGCGGAGACCAGGGTGCCGAGCCCCGCGTTGAGAAACACGTCAAGGTTGATGATCCCGATCGAGATCGTCACCGGGAGAAACAGGATCAGGACCTGGCGCACGCGCGAGTCGTGCCAATCGAGGTGAAAGGAGAAGCGGAACTCGATCTTGCGCAATGCCCAGCCGATCATCAGCATCTGCACGACGGTGGCGATCAGCCACGCGATCGCGTACGCGTAGATGGCGTTCTGCCCGTGGTACTGGGTGTGGAGGAGGACGAGTCCGACGACGATGATCACGTTCCAGACCGCAGGGGCGACCGCGGGGATCGTGAACTCGTCGTAGGACTGCAGGATGCCCACCAGGAGACCGGTGACGCTGAGCAACAGCACCACCGGGAACAGGACCCGGGAAAGACCGGCGGTGAGGCTGGTCGCCGACGGACTGAGCGTCCCTGTAAAGAGCGGCATGACGAAGTCGGCTACCCCCATCCAGACCAGCGTGAGCGCCCCGAGCACCACCAGGATCAGCCAGAACAGGCTCGAAGCGAGGCGAAAGGCCTCCTGCTTGCGCCCCTTGTGCAGCAGTTCGGTGAACACGGGCACGAAGGCGGCCGAGAGGGCCGCCTGCGAGAACAGGTTGCTGAACAGGTTGGGCACCTGGGAAGCGACGGTGAAGGCCGAGGCCGCGGCCGTGATCCCGAAGAAGCTCGCCTGAACGATCTCGCGGCCCAGTCCGGCGATCCGCGAGAGCGCCGTCGCGAGGGCGAAGATCGCAGTGCTGAGAGCCAATCTGCGCCGCGGGGGAGGCGGGGGCGCAGAAGGGGGCTGCTCACCCAACACGGAGCTCTCGATCGACACGAGCGCGCTATAGTACGCGGGCCGCGGGCGTCCGCGGCTGCGTGCTCTTATGGCCAACATTCACTCCCAGAAAAAGCGGATCCTGCGCGCCGAACGCGAGCGGACCGAGAACCGCCACTACACCTCGTCGATCAAGACGTACTTCCGGCGACTCGAGCAGGCCGTGGCCGACGGTAACGCCGACAGCGCCGAGACCGAGCACCGGGTGCTCGTCAAGACGATTGACAAGGCGATCAAGCGTGGGGCTCTGCACCGCAACAGCGGTGCCCGTAAGAAATCCCGCGCAGCTCGTCTGCGGCGCGGCGCCTGAAGCCCGACCCGGTCCCGGGCGACCGTGCAAAGGAGCGCCGGGACGTTGCACGCTCCACATCACGGGTAGACATCGCTCGTGGCGGGTGAAACCCTCCCGGCGATGACGCCTGAGCCGGACAAGGTCACTTTCGAGGTGCAGCGGATTGGCTTTGCCCAGCCCGGCCGGCTCGAGGTCAGCGGGCGCTGGTACGGCGTCCGCGGTCGACGCTTCATGCGGCCCACGCTGATCTTCCGGCGGCGGGCGCAGGACGGCGAGCAGCGTGTGCTTGCCGACCTCGAGCACAAGCCGTGGGCAGCCGAGGATGGCGACCAGTGGACGGCCGCTTTTGCGCTCGAAATCCCGCTCGAGGATGCGGTTGAGATGCAGCTGGCGGTGGCGCCCGACATCACGGTGGCACTGGCCACCGGCGGCGACACCCCGAAACGGGGGACGCGCCAGGCTGCCAAGACGGTGGCCGCCGCCGCCCAGGCGCGTTCCCCGCGCGTGCGGTCCGATCCGATCCGGGGTCGCCCGCGCCAGCGCTCTCCCGAAGTCGAGCGTCTGCGAGAGCGGCTGGACGCCTCCGAGCAGGGCATCGCGCGCGAGCGCGCCAAGCGCGAGACCGTCGACGAGGCACTGGAGGATGAGCGTCGGGCCGTCCGGCAGCTCCGCGCCGAACTCGGGCGCGTGCAAGCCGAGCTCGAGCTGGCGGGTGCCGTGCAGCGCGAGCTGGATACTGCCTCCGCCGCCCTGGACGCACTGCGCAGCGATAACCGGGACATCGCGCGACGCCTGGAGACCGCGGAGCGCGAACTGGGCGACGAGCGCAGCACGGCCGAGAGCCTGCGCCGGCAGCTAGCCGACGCTGACGCTGCCGTCAAACGCCTGACCGGCTCCGGCCCGGACCGCACGTCGTGGTCGGACCCGGAGGTGACGGCGGTCCCGTCCCGCGCGGCCCGGACCTCGTCGCAACGAGCCGCGCGGCTGGCGCCGGGGAGGGAGCGAAGCGAATCGCACCCGGGGCCGCGCAGCCCGTCCGACCGTGGTCGCGAGCGCCCGCCGGGGGAGCGCGTCCGGCCCGAGCGGTCATCCGCGGATCGCCAGCATCCGTTGCTGCCTCACTCCGAACGGCCAGTGAACCCGTCGCTGCGGTCCGGGAGCTGGCTTGTTCGAGGCCTGGCGGTCGTCGTGATGCTGATCGTTATCGTCGCCATCGTGCTGGTCATTCGCTCGACCGTGGGCTGAGCCGTCAGGACGTTCGGGCGCTCGCCCGGCGGGCCGGTGCGGGAGCGGCCAAACGGGCAGTCAGCCAGCGATACGCTCGATCGCGATCAGAGCCGCGGTGTCCTCCGAGGCACCCCCGCGGGACAAGCCGCCCCGCGAGGCGAGCTCGAGATCGGCGATTTCGCCGGTGGCCCGGCGCAGACGATCGGCTCCGGCGCGGCGCGCGTCGGCGATCAGCCGGTCAGCGGCCCGGCCCGGCATCCGGAGGCGGCGTTTGACCTGAGCGGGTGGCTCGCCGCCATCCAAAGCGAGCGCGACATCGTGCGCGACGCGGACACGCTGCGAGAGCCAGTAGAGCAGCCCGGGAAGGCGCTCACCCTGGACACGCAGGGCGAGGTAGGCACGGACAGCCGCCTGGGCGTCCCCGGCAACCAGCGAATCGGCGACCGCCCACGCGCGGCGCTCGGCGGATGAGGCGGTGAGCTGGTCGACCTCGCTGGCATCCAGCCGCATGCCGGGCTCGATGCTGAGGGCGAGCTTCTCGAGCTCACGCAGCAGCCGTTGTTGGCGGTCTCCGACGTGCGCAATCAGCGCCCGCGCCGCGTCTGGCTCGAGCTCGAGACCGTGCTCGGCCGCGCGGGCCAGAACCCACTTGGGCAGCTCCCACGGCTTCACGCTGACCTCGGCCTTGATGTCGCCCTGGGCCTTGCGGACCATCTCGTGCAGGCCCTGGGGCGCACGCGAGCGACTGTCCTCGCGGGCGAAGAAGGCGATCGTGGTCTCCGGCGCGATCGCGCTCACCGCGGCGGCGAGCGGCTCGAGATCGTTGTCCTTCCAGCGCTCGGTGCCATCGACGATGATGAAGCGGCGACCAAGCGCCAACGTCATGGCGTCCAGCGCCGCCGCCACCGTCTCCGGGGTTGAGTCGTCACCCTCGAAGAGCTCGAGTCCCTCGGCCCCACTGAGTGACTCGGCCAGTCCCCGCAGCCGCGCGCGACGCTCGGCAATCCGACCGTGATCGTCACCGTGGATCAGGTAGGCCGCCTTGAAACTGGGCATGGAAGCGAGTCTAGGGTTCACCGGTGACGGCGCCTGCCGCGGGGGCGGACGCCGGCGGGGAGGCGAGCTCGAGCGCCCGCGCAACCGCCGCCGCGGGTGACGCCGCCGCCTGCACCCCCTCGATCCCCCAGCTTTCCAGCCCGACCACCGGCACACCGGTAGCCAGCGCCAGGGCGACCTCGGACAGGGTGCCGTAGGCCCCACCCACTGCGAGCACGACATCGGCTGCCCGGACGATGAGTCCGTTGCGCAGTTCACCCAGCCCGGTGGTCAGCGCCACGGTGACGAACTGGTTCGCATCGGCGCGGTCCTCGCCCGGCAGGATCCCGACGACCATGCCACCGGCCCGCGCAGCACCCCGCGAGACGGCCGCCATCACCCCGCCCCCGCCGCCGTTGATGACCACCGCACCGGCGCGGGCGAGCCGCTCCCCGACCTCCTCCGCGGCCCGGGCGTGGGCCTCGGACGGCTGCGAGCCGCCGACCACCGCCACGTAGCGCGGACCGGGTGCCACCGTCAGGCCGTGACGATGTTGACCAGCTTGTCGGGCACGACCACCAGCTTGGCGATCGCCTGGCCGTCGAGCCGGGCCTTGACGCCGCGGGAGTCCAGGGCCAGCCGTTCCAGTTCCTCGCGCGACGCGCCCGTCGGAGCGGTCACCCGGTCACGGACCTTGCCGTTAACCATGCAGACCAGCTCGAACGTGTCGGCGACGAGCATGGCGGGGTCGGCCGCCGGCCAAGGCTGCTCCCAGACGCGTTGTCCGGTCAGCAGCGCATAAACCTCTGAGCCGAGGTGGGGCGCGAACAAAAACAGCAGCGAGGCGGCCGTCGCGGTGCCGAACCGGCGCGCCTCGATGTCGGCCTCGGGACGGCGGTAGAGCTCGTTGACCAGCTCCATGACGGCGGCGATCGCCGTGTTGAAGGCAAAGCGCCCGGCCAGGTCCCCGGTGACCTTCTCGATCGCCCAGTTGGCCTTGCGCACCAACTCGAGGGCGTCACCTTCGGGCGCTGGGGGCGGACCGGCGGCGCGCGCCGGGCCGGCCGTCTGCGCCAGCTCTGATCCCAGCCGCCACAGCCGGGACAGGAAGCGGTGCACGCCCTCCAGCGAGTTCTCGTTCCAGGCCGCATCCTGATCGGGCGGTCCGATGAAGAGCACATAGCAGCGAGCCGCGTCGACGCCGAAGCGCTCAACGATCGGCGCCGGGCTGATCACGTTGCCGCGCGACTTGGACATCTTCTGTCCGTCGGGGCCGAGGATCATGCCCTGGGTGAACAGGGCGCGGAACGGCTCCTGGACATCGAGCAGTTCCATGTCCGCGAGCGCCTTGACGAAGAAGCGCGAATACAAGAGATGCAGGATCGCGTGCTCGACCCCGCCGATGTACTGATCGACGGGCATCCACCTGTTCAACACCTCGCGATCCCACGGCGCGGTGTCGTTGTGGGAGTCGCAGTAGCGCAGGTAGTACCAGCTCGAGTCGACGAAAGTGTCCATCGTGTCGGTCTCGCGCCGACCGGGTCCGCCGCACGCCGGACAGACGGTGTTCACCCAATCCTCGGCGGCAGCCAGCGGGGAGCGCCCGCGAGGCTGGAAGTCCTCGACCTCGGGCAGCCGCACGGGGAGCTGGTCGTCAGGCACCGGGACCAGCCCACACTGCTCGCAGTAGATCATCGGGATCGGGCAGCCCCAGTAGCGCTGACGCGAGATGAGCCAGTCGCGCAGCCGGAAATTAACCGATTCGTGGCCCCGTCCCTCGCGCTCCAGCCAGGCGATGATCGCTCGCTGGCCTTCAACCGAAGTGAGACCGTCGAAGTCATCCGAGTTGATCAGCCGCTCGTCATCGGAATGGTTCACGAAAGCCTCCCCGGCCGCGGGCTGGCTGCCGTCGCCGGGAACAACGACCTGGCGGACGGGCAGGCCGAAGGCTTGCGCGAACTCATAGTCGCGCTGGTCGTGCGCGGGCACCGCCATCACGGCACCGGTGCCGTACTCCATCAGCACGTAGTCGGCCACATACATGGGGATCTGCTCCCCGGTCACCGGGTTGGTGACGGTCCGGCCAAGCGGCACGCCGGTCTTCTGCCTGTCGACCGCGCCTCGCTCTTCGGGGGACTCGGTCAGGGTCCGGTTGACGTAGCGGTGGACCTCATCCTCGTGGTCGCTGCCGGCGGCGAGCTTGAACACGTCGGGATGCTCGGGGGCGATGACGAAGAAGGTGGCGCCGAACAGGGTGTCAGGACGAGTCGTGAAGACGGAGTAGTCGATACCCAGCTCCTCGCAGCGGAACGAGACCTCGGCTCCCTGGCTGCGACCGATCCAGTTGCGCTGCATGGCCTTGACGTGCTCGGGCCAGTCGATGTCGTCGAGATCGTCGAGCAGGCGATCGGCGTACTCGGTGATGCGAAAGAACCACTGCTCGAGCTGGCGGATCTCGACTTCGTAACCGCAGCGCTCACAGCGGCCGTCGATCACCTGCTCGTTGGCGAGCACGGTCTGGTCATTCGGGCACCAGTTGACGGCCGCCTCCTTGCGATAGGCGAGCCCGCGCTCGAGCAGGCGCAGGAAGATCCATTGCGTCCAGCGGTAATAGCCGGGCTCATGCGTCGCCAGCTCGCGCGTCCAGTCGATCGAGATCCCCCAGGCGCGAAAGGCGCGTTGGAAGGCGGCGATCGACTCGTCGGTCGATTGACGGGGATGGACACCGGTCCGGATGGCATAGTTCTCGGCGGGAAGTCCGAACGCGTCATACCCCATCGGGTGCAGGACGCGGTGGCCGGTGCGCCGGTGAAAGTGGGCGATGGCATCGCCCAGGGCGTAGTTCTTGAGATGGCCGATGTGGGGCTCGCCGCTCGGGTAAGGCAGCATTTCGAGCACATAGGACTCTTCGCGCACGTCTTCTCCCCCAGCGGCCGACAGCACCGGCTGATTGGAGACCTCCCAGGTCCCTTCCTCGGCCCACACGGCCTGCCACCGGGGCTCAATCTCCTGGGGGTTGTAACGGGCGGAGGTCATGGGCAACGGGTGTGAGACGTCATGCGCAACGTGTCTGAGGTTACTTACGCGGGCGCGAGCCGAGCCGGCCGGCACGTACCGACGGCACCTTAGGCGGACGCCGCCTCGCAATCAGCAGCGCGCGTGTATTACCCTTGCTGAACACTTCGACCTCGAAGGGGCTGTAGCTCAGCTGGGAGAGCGCTGCCATGGCATGGCAGAGGTCAGGGGTTCGAGCCCCCTCAGCTCCACTTTTTGACAAATGCCGCCACGGTCGGCGGCCAATCGTGCCGCGACCGGCTTGGGTTCTGGATGGACCGCGTCGGCGCGGGAGGAGACGTTCTCATCGCCCGTGGCGGTCGACCGCTGATTGACGTGAGCTCGGCGGTCAAAGGGCGTAGGGACGCCGTATGATCAGCGGCTCCGTTCCAGGCTGTGAGGAGGGGGTTTGGATGTTGCGTCGGTTCAGTTGTCTGGCTGGGGTGCTCACGGCCGCAATGCTGCTGTTGGCAGTCGCGTCGGCGGCGGCACAAAGTCCCGCGGCGCGTGCCGCCCGGGGATGCGCTGTGGGGGCCGGAACGGGCTACGGATACTCCTACCTGACCTCGTTGACCGTGCGTCAAACCAGTTGCGCGACGGGCCGCTCGGTTGTCAAGCATCACGGTCGTGTCGGTGGCTGGAGTTGCACCAAGAAGCGGCTGGACACCAGCCCCGTCCAGTACGACGACCGCGAGACCTGCCACAGCGGGGCGCGCCAGGTCGTGTGGACCTTTACCGAGAACACCTGATCGCGCCTGACTACGTCAGAGAACGAAGTCGCGCGCGAGCGCGGCGAGCACGATCCGGGACGCCAGCTGAGACCCGGCATCGTTGAGGTGGATCCCGTCTGACTGGCGGACGATCGTTGGCTGGCCATTGATCGTCATCGCGTCTCGGTAGCGGTCACCCGGTGTGAAGGTCGGGACGATGTCGATGACTCGCACCTGCGCCCGCCAGGGCTCGGCGGCCACGGCGATGGCCGCGTTGACGACCCGCGCGATACGTTGTCTCGCCGGCTCGCGGGGCGTGGGCAGCGTCAGCCAGTACACCCGGGCGATCCCGTCCTGGCGGTAGATGCTCATCATCAGCCGAATGCGACTCGCGTAGATCGCTGCCCATTGCGCCCCGCAGCAGCTGACCGGCTTGCCCCCCGGGCCGGGCATCGGGTAGCCGTCGTTGGCGCCGATGAAAACCACCACCGCGTCGGGGTGGTGTTGCCTGACCTGGTGCACCGAGACCTTGCCCCAGTCGACGAGGACCGTGCTGGAGATCCCGGTCCCGATGTGGGGGTCGCGCACGACATTGACGTGGCGGGCGGCCAACGCCCGAGCGAGATCGAGGTCCAGCGGCTCTGACATCGAGTCCCCGGTGATGAGGATCTCGTGCAGCGACCGCCGGGCTGGTGCCGGCGCTCCGATCTGCCCGGGAGCAAACGCGTCGGCGGTCACCGGCGGAACCCCACCGGCCGAGCGCGCGAGCTGGGTACCCGTGAACCCCCCGGGTCCGGCCAGATCAGCGTTGGGCGAAAGCCCGGCCGTCAGGGCGTTGGCCACGGCGTGGAAAGGGAGCCTGTCGGCCAGCCAACCGGCTGGAGCGCCGACCGCCAGCACGGCGTCCCGTCCGAGCCCCGGGCTCATCTCGTGGCCGGCCTTGCGGATCGACGCGCCGGCGCACAGCACGAGCACCACGGCCGCGATCGCCACCGCGGCGAGCGCGTCCCGGGCCCGGAAGCGACGCAGCCGGGCACGGTCAAAGCGGTCCATCAGGTTGTCCTCGGGATGTTCGGGGCGGTGGGTCGACATCTAAAACCGGAAGTAGATGAACGGAGGGACGCCGTCGCTGGGCACCGTGGCGGCGACCAGCAGTATGAGGATCGAGAGGGCGGCGCCGAGCAGCGCCGGGGTCATGCGACCCATGCGATCCTGAAACGCGACCGCCTGCCGGTCGGGCAGCAGCTGCAGGCCGATCACGATCCCGATCGCCGCCAACACCGGCAGTCGCCAGAGTACGCCGGGTCCGAACGACGTCAGCCGTCCGAGAAACGTGCCCACCAGCCCGATGCTCTGGGCACGGAACAGGACCCACCCGAGAACAATGAGGTGAAAAGTGACCAGCCAGCGCAGCCAGCCGGGCGTCGATAGGCGACCGCCGATCGCGTGCTCGGTGACCAGTCCCACGCCGTGAAACAGACCCCAGAGCACGAACGTCCAAGCGGCGCCGTGCCACAGTCCGCCCAACCCCATCGTGATCAGCAGGTTGCGGTAGGTGAGCCACCGCGAGCCCCCCCGGCTTCCGCCCAGCGGGATGTAGAGAAAGTCCCGCAGGAAGCGTGACAGCGTCATGTGCCAGCGCCGCCAGAAGTCGCGAAAGCCCGTCGCCCGGTAGGGGCTGTTGAAATTCTGGGGGAAGATGAAGCCCAGCAGCAGGGCGAGGCCGATGGCGATGTCGGTGTAGCCGGAGAAGTCGCAGTAGATCTGGGCGGCGTAGGCATAGGCAGCCAACAGGACATCAGGAGCGTGGTAGGCCTGAGGGACGCCGAACACCGGATCCACGACCGTGCGCCCCAGGTAGTCGGCTATCACGACCTTCTTGACCAGCCCCATGCCGATCAGGAAGAGCCCGGAACTGACCGCGACGTGATTGGGATCTCGGGGTGCCGCCAGCTGCGGTAGGAACTCCCGCGCCCGCACGATCGGGCCGGCCACCAGGTGGGGGAAGAAGCTCAGGTAGATGGCGACGTCGAGCAGTCCGGCGGGCTTCACGAGACCGCGGCGGACATCGACCGTGTAGGAGATGGCCTGAAAGGTGAAGAAGCTGATCCCGACAGGCAGCGCGATCGTGAGGAGTGCCACCGGCATGCCCAAGGAGATGGATTTCAGCCCGCGCGCGATGGCTTCGGTGAAGAACGAGTAGTACTTGAACACTCCAAGCGCGAGCAGGTTGCCGGTCACTGCGACCACGGTGACTACGCGCTTCCCGGGCTCGGCGGGAGCACGCACGATGACCTGAGCAGCGAGGTGGTTCCAAACCGTGACACCCGCCAGGAGCAGGCAGAAGACCGGGCTGGCGGCGGCATAGAAGACGTAGCTGGCGGCCAGGATGAACGGCTTCCAGGCCCGGGGATGCGACATCAACCCCCAGGAGATCGCAAGCACGATCGGGAAGAAGATTCCGAACTGGACGGTGGGAAACAGCATCGAGCTGAGGATCGGTCCCCCTGGCACGAGGCGCGCCCGACCAGATTGCGCCAGAGTATCCGTCTCGTGACTGGGGCGCTCAGCAGACGCACCGCGACGATCGCCGGATGTCTTGGGGCCATATCCGCGCTGGCCCTGGCCGGTGCGTCACCCGCTCTCGGCGATTGCGGAGGCGTCAGGACCGCACTGGCCACCCATCACCCCCGCGGTCAGCTCGCCCCGCTGGCGGTCGGCGATTCGACCATGCTGCTCGCCCTCTATGACCTAGCCGCTCGAGGCTTTGACGCCAACGCCCACGGCTGCCGGCAGTTCCCCGAGGCGCTCGGGCTCCTGAAATCGCTCAAGCGCGCCGGCCGGCTCCCGCACATGGTGGTGGTCGCGCTCGGCGCCGATGGCGGCATCAGCCACGCCGAGGTCGGCCAGGCGCTCGGGCTGCTGTGCTGCCGTCGCCTCCTCGTGCTGGTCACCCAGCGCGAGCTGGGCGGCGGTTCGGGCACCGACGCGGTCACGGTCCGCCAGGAGGCGCGCAAGCACAGGGGACGGGCTCGGCTGCTCGACTGGGTCAACTACAGCCGCGGCCGCAGCGATTGGTTTCAGCCCGACGGCCTGCACCTCACCACGAGCGGAGCGCTCGCCTTCACGAACTTGCTCGCCCAGTCGCTGCCCTGGGCCTACGTCAAGCGGCGGCCGCCTCCTAAACGCCGGCCGCCTCCACGCCGCCGCACGCACCCGCTCGGTCCCTAGTTTCTATTGTCCCGGCGGCCCGAGCCTCAGCCCGGCTCGGTCTTTGCTGCCTCGACCGCCGCCGGCGGATCCAAGGCCGCGTTGCCCCGAGCCAGTTCGAGCGCCCGATCGGCCAAGTCAGCCGCCTCGGCGCCCCCGAGGCTCTCGTCGCGCAGGGCGAGGGCCAGCAGGACCTGACGCATCAGCTCCGGGTTCCGCGTATCGGGGGGCGGTCCAGCCGGCGGCAGCGCGCGGGTGCAAGCCAGCAGGCGCGAAGCTCCCGCCCCTTTCCCGCCCAAGCCGAACATTCCGCCGCCTGGGTGCCTGTCGGGGATGGTCGCCACGACGGCTCCGGTGGCCGGATCGACGAGGTTGACCTTGCTGCGCAGCCCGTGGCGCTCCAGCGCCAGCCGGTAACCCGAGAGACGCAAGTAGCCAAGCTGAGCCGCAAGCTGGGTAAAGGCACCCGCCTCGACCTCGTCCTTGAGCTTGGTGTGGTGCAGCGAGATCTGCGTGCCCGCGTCAGGGAGGCCGGGATCTGGATCGGGCGCGACCAGCAGAAAGGCCTGCGCTCCCAGCCGGCCCGCGCCGACCCCGGCGATGTCAGTGAGCAGCTGATAGCCACTCAGGTTGAGCGCGCCGACAATCCCGGGCGGGAGAGGATGGGCAGCGAGATGGCCAGAGGAGTGGGTCATCGTCCCCTTAGCCGTCGATCAAGCCGCGGGCGAGGCCGCCGATCAGGCCGCCCCCGCCCTCGCGCTGGGCGTTGCCCCCCGCGCCCTCGGCGACCGGCGGGTGGTAGTAGGCGCTCTGCAGACCGACCCGGCCCGGGCCCGTGAAGCGATTGAAGACCAGGTTGCCGCCGCCGCTCAGAAAGCCGGTCTTGAACCCGTAGACCTCCTGGGACATCTGCACGGAATGATCGCGGTAAACCCAGCCGCCGGGCTCGATGTCGATCGATTCGCCAGCTTCGAGGACCTTCTCGAACACGTTCCCATATCCGTGCACCCAAACGACGCCCTCCTGGTCGGCAGCGTAGAACTCGTCGACGAAGAAGCCGCCGCCGTAGAGCATGTTGGCGAAGCCCTTGATGCGGCTGTAGTCGTACTGGACGTTGCCAGTGGCGGCCAGAAACTGGTGTTCGCGGACGACGATGCCCTCACCGGCAGGCAGGTGAAGCGCGGCGATGTGACCCGGAGCGTCCCGGCTGAAGGCCAGCTCGCCGGCTGACTGGGCCTCGATCAGCAACAGGGGCATCCCCCCAAAGGCCCGCCGCTTGAGGCCCTTCTTGAGCGGGTGCAGGCCGATCTGCATGGCCGGGTACTTCCAGAGCAGGACGTGATGCTCGAAGTACACCGGGACCTGACCATCGAGCGCCATATGGAGCACAGGTACCAGCTCGCCCTCGAGCCGATAGTTCAGCCCCGGAGCCGTGCCCTGCATAATCGAGGTGGGAAGGATGGTTGGAGCCGCCGGCATCTGGTCCTCCTGAAGTTGACCACTCGGGGGCGGCCTGGCCCGCCACCCCCGGTTCTCATCCGCGAGACGCTATCGCGACTGAGGCTCAGCTGCTCATGATGGCGATCGCGCGTTGACACGGCGCCGTCCGGAACCCTCATAATCGCCGCGTGCCACCGATCTACATCACCGGGCATCGTAACCCCGATACGGACTCGATCGCTTCCGCGATCGGCTACGCCGAACTCAAGCGGCGGCTTGATTCCAACACGGAGTACATCCCGGTGCGCCTCGGGGACTGCAACGCGCAGACCCGCTGGCTGCTCGAGCGAAGCGGCGCTTCAGAACCGGCCTTCCTCCCCCACGTCATGCCCCGCGCCCAGGACGTGATGCAGACCAGCTTCCCGATGGCCGGACAAGACGACCCGATCCGTGAGGCGGGGCTGGCGATGGGCAGGGCCGATCTCGAGCTGGTCCCGATCGTCGATGAGCAGGGCACCCTCACCGGAGTCCTGACCGAGCGCGCCCTCGCCCGCCGCTACATCCGTGAGTCACGCCGGACCTCGACCCTCGAGGACGCCCCCACCTTCATCAGCGCGATCGTCGCCCTCCTGGAAGGCGAGCTGGTGCTCGGCGAGGACCGTCAGCTGTCGGGACGGGTGTGGGTTCACTCGATGGACGCCGAGACCGACAGTGGTATCTCCGAGGGGGACATCGTGGTGGTCGGGGACCGCGCCGACGCCCAGCGGCTTGCGATCGACAGCGGCGCCGATCTGGTGGTCATCTCGAACTCGGCCCGGCCGCCTGACGATGTCCTTGAGCTGGCCCGCAAGCAGGGCACGGCGATTCTCGTCTCCCCGCTGGACAGCTACGTCTCCGGCCGGATGATCACACTTGCCGCCCCGTGCCGGGCGCTGATGGAGAAAGAGCCCTTGACCGTCACGCCCGACTTCCTGGTCGATGACATGTCCGAGCAGATCAAGGAGCTTCACTACGGCGCCGCGGTGACCGTGGACGGCGATCAGCGGCCGATCGGCCTGATCACCCGCTCGGACCTGGTCGCCCCGCCGCGGCGACGAGTGATCCTCGTCGACCACGCCGAGCAGGGCCAGAGCGCGGTCGGGATCGGGGATGCGGAGATCCTCGAGATCCTCGATCACCACCACATCGGCTCGATCGAAACCCGGATCCCCGTGACGGCGACCTTCGATCCGGTGGGCTCGACCGCCACCCTGGTGGTCGAACGCTTCCGCCAGAATGGGCTCGAGCCGAGCCGGACCAGCGCGCTGATGCTGCTCGGCGCCGTGCTGTCGGACACCGTGATTCTCAACTCGCCGACCACGACCGAGCGCGACCAGGCGGTCGTCGAGTACCTCGAGCGCGCGCTGGCCGTCAACGCGCACGAGCTCGGGCGGGAGATGTTCGAGTCCACGGCCGACGTCTCGGAGGTCAGCGCCGAGGAGATCGTCACCCGCGATGCCAAGCGCTATCAGGTCGCCGGCGAACGGACGATCTGCATCGCACAGGTAGAGGTGGTCGGCAAGGCCCTTCTCGATCGTCGCGAGGAGCTGTTCGAGGCCATGCGGGCCGAGCGTGAGCGCAAGGAGCTGGCTCTCTACGCGCTGATGGTCACCGACGTGCTCGAGCACGGGACCGAGATGCTGGTGGCCGGTGACGTCGCGGCGGTGGCCCGATCCTTCGGAGTCGAGGCCGACGATGGCACGATCGATCTCCCGGGCGTGATGAGCCGCAAGAAGGAAGTCGCGCCCAAGCTGATGACCGCTCTGTGAGCGGGCGTTCCGCCCCCTGACCAGGTCGTGAGGGCGGGGCGGTCGGGACGGAGCTGTTCGGGCGGCCGGTTCAGCCGGCGCTGACCGCGTGCGATGGGGCTTCGCCCCAGAGTTGCTCGAGGCGGTAGTAGTCACGCGTTTCGGGCGTGAAGATGTGCACGACGACATCGAGGTAGTCGAGCAGGATCCAGCGGGCCTCGCTGACGCCCTCGACTCGCCTCGGCAGTAGCCGGTGCTCAGATTTCAGACCTTGATGGATGGCCTCGTGGATAGCCCGGGTCTGGCGATCGGTGCGCCCGGTGCAGATCACGAAGTAGTCGGCATAGCCGATCAGGCCCCGCAGGTCGAGCTGGACGATGTCCAGCGCCTTGCGATCTGCGGCGAGCTCGGCGATCTCGGCGGCCATCTGCTGAGGACTCAAGACTGCCTCGGACGACTGGGCGGCGCGGGCGCCCGAACCTGCGCTCATGCGCACCTCCGGTCACCCTCAGACTGGCTGCCCGCTCGGAGCCCATCCTCGCCTGGACGGGCAGCGCCTGAGTCATGGCTGGCCGATATGGAGGGCGCCTGCGACCCTATGGAGGCTGACGTCCGGCCTGGATGGCTAAACACGGCCAAACCCCGGCCGCGGAACTCAACGCTTGACAAAGCTTCCTCCATAACGGTCATCTGGCTGCTGGGGCCCCCGCGTACAGGCGATGCTCGGCGATGTACTCCGAGACGGCGTCGGGGACCAGATAGTGGATCGGCTGGCCGGCCCGGACCCGGCGGCGCACCATCGTCGAGGAGACACCGATGGCGGGCATCGAGAAGAAGCGCGCACGCGCGCCGCCCGAAATCGCCTCCAGCGCCGCGTTGACCGATGCCCGAGCGGTACCGCGCCGCTTGACGATGGCCAGCGTGGCCAGCTCGAGCACCCGCTCGGGCTCGCGCCACTGCGGGAGGCCGGCGGCGATGTCGCCACCGACGATCAGGACGAACTCGGTTTGGGGTGCTTGGGCGGTCAGTCCGTGAAGCGTATCGACCGTGTACGACGGCCCGTCACGCCCGACCTCTAAATCGGACACGGCGAAGCGCTCATCGCCGTCCACGGCCAGGCGGCACAGCTCGAGTCGATGATCTGCCCCGGGCTCCTGCTCGACCGGTTTGTGCGGGGGAATGCGGGCGGGAATCAGCGTCACGCGGTCGAGCTCGAACTCACGGTACGCCTCCTGGGCGCAGACGAGGTGACCAAGATGTGGCGGATTGAACGTGCCGCCGAGAATTCCCATCCGCACGGCGCGTCAACGGCGGGTGTGGCCGTCGCCCTCGACGAGATACTTGAAGGTGCATAGCTCACGCAGGCCGATCGGTCCCCGGGCGTGGAGTTTCTGGGTCGAGTTTCCGATCTCGGCTCCCTTGCCGAACTCCGCCCCGTCGGTGAAGCGGGTTGACGCGTTGACGTAGACGCAGGCCGCGTCGACGCCAAGCTGGAAGGCCGAGGCTGACTCGGTACTCCCGGTGACGATCGCCTCCGAATGGCCGCTGCCGTGAGCGTTGACGTGGGCGATCGCCTCCGCGGTGCCATCAACGACCCCCACGGCCATCTCGAGGGCCAGGTACTCGGTGTCCCAATCCTCGGCGCTAGCGGCGTCGATCATGATCCCGGGGGCGGCCGCGCGCGCCTGCTCATCGCCGTGCAGAGTGACCCCGGCCTCGGACAGAGCCGATAGGACAACGGGCAGGAAGGTTGCGGCGACGTCACGGTGGACGAGCAGCTTCTCGGCGGCGTTGCACGTCCCCGGACGCTGAAGCTTGGCGTTGAGAACGATCTCCAGCGCGTTTCCAAGGTTGGCCCCGGCGTCTACATAGACATGGTTGTTGCCCGACGCGGCGTAGATCACGGGGACGGTGGCGACTTCCTTGAGCGCCGCCTTCAGGCCCTCGCCGCCGCGCGGGATGATCAGGTCCACCACTCCGGTCTGGCTGGCCAGCTCAGCCAGCTCGGACCGCTCGCCGGCGCTCAGCAGAGCCAGCGCCCCGGGTGGAAGCCTGGCGCTGGTGGCGGCGGCGATGGCCACCCCGGCGAGCACGGCGTTGGAGTGCCTGGCAGCACTCGAACCGCGCAGGACGACGGCATTACCGGACTTCAGGCACAGCGCGGCCGCGTCGATGGTGACGTTCGGTCGCGCCTCGTACACGACCGCGATCACGCCCAGCGGGACACGGACGCGGCGCATCCGCAGGCCGTTGGGGAAGGTGGAGCCGTCGATCACCTCGCCGACCGGATCGGGCAGAGCGGCGATCGCCCGCACGCCGGCGGCCATCTCGGCAATCCGGCCCTCGTCGAGGGCGAGGCGGTCCAGCAGGGCCGCCGAGAGTCCGTTCTCGCTCCCGAGCTCGAGATCGCGGGCGTTGGCTTCGAGGATCTCGCCGGTGGCGGCGGTCAGCGCGAGCGCAATCGCCTCCAGGACGGCGTTCTTGACCGTGGATCCGAGCGTCGCGAGCTCGCGCGACGCGCGCTGCGCCGCGGCGCAGACCTCGGTGATGGAGATCGTCGTGCTGGCCATGGCTAAAAGGTTACGCGAGCCCGCTCCGCTCACGGCGGCTGACGCCTAGGTGAGCACGAAGTAGTCCCGGTGGATTGCCTCCTCGCTGGCCCGAGGCAGTCGCTCACGCACCGCTGCCGACTTCAGCCCGCTGACCTGGCGCAGCTCGGTAGCCGAGTAGTTGCTGATGCCCTTGCCCACCGCCGACTCCCCGGACAGCACCTCCACGGCATCACCGGCGTCAAAGGCGCCCGTCACCTCGACCACGCCCACCGGGAGCAGACTCGTCCCGCCCTCACGCAGTGCCCGAGCTGCTCCGGCGTCCACCAGCACGCGCCCCCGCGCGGGCTTGGCGTATTTGAGCCAAAGCTTGAAGCTCGAGTAGCGGCCCTCCCGGCCCGCGAAGCGCGTCCCGACGTCGTGCCCGGCCGCCGCAGCGGGAATCATGCCCGGCTCGAGGCCGCTGGCGATCACGGTCTCGATCCCCGCCGCCGTCGCCATCTCGGCCGCTACGACCTTGGAGCGCATGCCGCCCGACCCGAGCGGCGAGGAAGCGTGGCCGATGTCGAGGCCGTCCAGTGCGGAGAAGTCCTCCACCCGAGGTACCCGCGCCGCGCCCGGATGGGTCCGGGGGTCGGCCTCGAACACGCCCCCCGCGTCGGTGAGCAACAACAACAGGTCGGCGCTGAGCAGGATCGCCACCTGCGCGGCCAAGAAGTCGTTGTTACCGAACGAGATCTCGTCGGTGGTGGTGGTGTCGTTCTCATTTATGACCGGGACCACGCGCCAGTCGAGCAGCTTGCGCAGCGTCTGGCGGGCATTGAGGTAATGCGTGCGCGCGCTCATGTCAAAGAAGGTCAGCAGCACCTGGGCGGTGGGCACGCCGCGCTCACGCAGGAGCTCGTCGTAGACCTGGTAAAGCTTGCCCTGTCCGACCGCGCTGGCGGCCTGGAGCTCGTCGATGGCACGGGGGCGCAGCGACAGCGACATCACCCCCATCCCGCGCGCGATCGCGCCGCTGGTGACCACGATCACCGAACGTCCGGCCCGGTGCAGGTCGGCGAGCTCGTCACAGATGCGGCCCAGTACGTCGGCGCGCACGTTGCCGCGATCGTCGGCGACGATGCTCGAGCCGAGCTTGACGACCAGGCAGCTCACACGATGGAGACTAGGGTGCCCGGCCCGCGCTCCACCCGGCCGAGTCGAGATGCCACGGGCGCCGGCGAGACCACCGCCGGCGCCCGTACGCTCTCAGGCCCTCTTCTTCTTGCCACACCACGGATCGGAGGGCACGCCCGCGCAGGGGTCCTTCATCGTCCTCTGCCTGGGCACCGGAGGCATGACGATCGTGGTCGCCCGCGGATATGTCCCGCTGGGACAGGTCGGCGGTCCCGAGCCCAGCGAGACCTGTGTGTCGCACAGCACCTCGTTGAGGAACGTCGGGTCACTGGACTCGGCCGGCCTTGGGCTTCCGTTGCAGCTCGGGTGGGTGGTCTGGAGCGCCGCCGCACTGGCGGGCCGGATCGACCCGCCGCCGATCTCGGTGTTGCCGGCGTAGCAATCGGTGGGGTGACCGGACTCGAAGTTGATCGCGGCAATGTCGCCGTTGCTGGGATGTCCATAGCCGCCGTTGGCGCCGAACTGATTGTTGAGGATCGCGTTGCCCCACTGGTCGAACAGACAGCTGCCCGCCCCGAGAAAGTTGGGCGTGCCGCCGGTGCACGGACCGCCCTGGTCGGGATACGAGACCAGGATCACGCCCCAGGCGTTGTTGTTGACAAAGCGGTTGTTGATGACCGTGTCATTGCGGGCGCCCGACAGGGACATGCCCGTGCCCACGGGACCGGCCGCTGCCGAGCCTTTCGAGGGGACGTTGGGATTGTTGTTGTCGTGGACGTAGTTGTGGGTGAATACCCAGCAGGTCGGCGCCCCGGTCACGGGCGGTTTGACTCCGGTCGGGCAGGCGCCGTTCTGCGGCGGCGGGTTGTCGCCGTTCTGGCTGTTGGTGTCAAAGCCATCCTGGTTGTGGTCGAACTCGGAGTTCTGGATGAGCAGCCGCCCGCCCGCGTTGGAGCCCGAGTAGCCGAGCGCGTTGTACTGGGCATGGGCGTGGTTCATCGTCTGATTGCACACCTGCTGGCAGGCTCCGATGTAGTAGCCCGAGTCGTTGAAGTTCGAGGCGTAGGTCTGGTCCCAGGTGCCGCCGCTCCAGTTGCTGGAGAAGATCCCGTAAGTGGCCGCTGTGGCCTCGGTCTTGAAGTAGGTGCTGGTTGCGCTCAGGTACGTACCCCGGAAGCCGTAGCCCCCGATCCGGCCAGCCTCGCCGCCGTTCCACCAGATCTGGTTGCCGGCAACCTGAGATCCCCCGAGGAAGTTGCAGGTGGTCAGGTTCTCGATCGAGACCGCGGGGGCCCTCCAGACCATCAGTCCGTTCAGACCGGATGGCTTTCCGGCCACGCGGTAGCCGAAGTTCTGTGCCTTGTCGGCGCGGCTGCAGGCCGTCGAGCCAGGCTTGGTCCCGTCGACGATCACCTTGTTGCGGTTCATGCCCCGAATGTGAAGCCGGGCCTTGGTGATGAGCACGCCCGCCGGAAACTCCCGGTGGCCCTTGGGCGAGGTGATCAGCTTGGGCGCGGTCTTGTAGTCGCCGGGACCGACGAGAATCCAGTCGCCGGCGTGCGCGGCTTTCACGGCTGCTTGGAGGGACTGGTACTGACCGCGAATCCCGTGGTATGAGCCGACCCGAAGCACCCGGGCGGCGGCCGATCCGGCCAAGACGAGGACCGCCCCAACCGCGACCAGCACAGCAATTCCGCGACGCATGGATCTCCTCTCGAAAAGCGATGTCCGGCCGGGACGGCCGTGATCCTACTGTTCGCCCCACATGCGCGGCGTAGCGGGTGAAGCGGCGCGGACGGAGGGCGTGGCCGGCCGGGACGTGAAGCCGATCAACCTATGCCTCCGGATCGAGGTCGAACGCGATCCCGGCAATCTGGACCTCGTCGCCGGCCTCAAAGCCCTCCGCTTCGAGCGCTCGAATGACCCCGATGCCGCGCAGCCGCCGCTCCAGATGGGCCATCGCCTCGTCGTTTTCGAGGTCGTAACGCGCCACCAGGCGATCAATTCCGTCGCCGGTAACCGCATACGACCCCTCGGCGATCCGGTGCACGCGGTAGCTTCGCCCGGCCGCCGGACGAAACACCTTGTGCTCGGCGAGCTCAGTCGGCGCCCGGGCCGTGTCCGGCGTCAGCCTGCCCTCCGGCTTACCGGTGACGGGCACCCGCCGCAGCAGCTCGACCCTCAGCTCGCGCAGGCCAAGCTGCGCCACCGACGAGGTGACGAGGACCGGCGTTTCGGGCCCGAGCCGTTGCGCCCACTCCGCGCGAGCGAGCTCGGCCCGCTCGGGATCCATAAGGTCGGCCTTGGAGAGGGCGAGGATGCGGGGCAGCGAGGCCAGGCGAGGATCGTGGTGGGCCAGCTCGTGCTCGACGACGGCGTGGTTGGTGACCGGGTCTGACCCGTCCAACGGGTTCAAGTCGAGGACGTGCACCAGCAGCCGCGTGCGTTCGACGTGGGCGAGGAACTCGTGCCCGAGTCCGGCGCCCTGGCTGGCGCCTTCGATCAGGCCCGGAATATCGGCGATGATCAGTTGGCGGGAGTCGGCCTCGAGGGTCCCCAGGACCGGCGCCAAGGTTGTAAACGGGTATCCCGCGACCTTGGGGTGGGCCCGGGTGAGCCGCGCGAGCAGCGATGACTTACCGGCATTGGGCAGACCGATCAGGCCCACATCGGCGAGCAGCTTAAGCTGCAGGACCAGCCATGTCTCCTCGCCGGGCAGGCCCCGCTCGGCGAAGCGCGGCGTTTGATGGGTCGGGCCGGCGAAGCGTTTGTTGCCCCGTCCCCCGGGACCGCCACGGGCGACCAGCGCGCGCTGTCCGGCTCTGGTGAGATCGTGGCGGGTGCCGTCGCGCTCCACCGTGACCTCGGTCCCGGGTGGGACACGCAGCTCGAGCACGCCGCCGTCGGCTCCGTGGCGCAGCGAGCCCTCACCGTGCCCCGCGCGCCGGGCCGAATAATGCGAGCGGCGGCGGTAGGTCGCGAGGTCGCGCAGCGAGTCGTCGCAGACCAGGACCACGTCCCCCCCGCGGCCTCCGTCACCGCCGTCGGGACCGCCCTTGGGGACGTGCGCCTCGCGGCGAAAGCTCAGGCAGCCGTCGCCGCCCGCACCGGCCTCGACATGGATGCGAGCTTTATCGTGCACACTCAGACTATGTCCGATCCGGGCCTGCGCCAGGACGGCTGAGCGAACCGCCAGGACACCTCGCCGGCCACCGGACGCCTCTCGCGGCCAAGCGACGCCCGATCAGCTATATCCTGGCGCTCATCCAGAGACCATCGTGCGGGAGGTAGATGCGATGACGGTGTTCAAGGAGTTCAAGCAGTTCCTGATGCGGGGGAACCTGGTTGAACTGGCGGTCGCCTTTGTCATCGGCGCGGTCTTTGCGGCTCTGGTCAAAGCGTTCATCTCCGACCTGATCACCCCGATCATCGCCATGATCGTGGGCCAGCCCAACTTCGAGACGCTGACCTTCACGATCAACTCGAGCCTCTTCGCCTACGGCGATTTCCTCAACAACCTGATCACGTTCGTGACCACGGCGGCGGTGGTGTTCTTCCTCGTCGTCAAGCCGTACAACACGCTCATGTCACGCCGCGCCCAGGAGGATCCGACCTCCAAGGAATGCCCCGAGTGCACGAGCACGATCCCGATCAATGCCCGGCGCTGCCCAATGTGCACGTCCGAGCTGGCTGCGATCGGCTAGAGGGCGCGGCGCGGTAACTTCCCGGGCCGACGTCAGTCCCCAGTCCGGCCGGGGTCAGTCCCCAGACGAACCAGGGTCAGTCCCCAGGCGGGCCGGGGTCAGTCCCCAGGCGGGCCGGGGTCAGTCCCCAGGCGGGCCGGGGTCAGTCCCCAGACGGGCCGGGGTCAGTCCCCAGACGAACCAGGGTCAGTCCCCAGACGAACCAGGGTCAGTCCCCAGACGGGCCGGGGTCAGTCCCCAGACGGGCCGGGGTCAGGGCCGCCCCGCCGGCCGGTCCATCTCCCCGGCAGCCGATCCGTCCCCAGGCCAGCCGATCCATCCCAAGCGGCGGGGGGGCATGCAAAACGTGAAAAGCTTGAGCTCCCGCCCCGAACTTTGCGCAAAGTGAGGGCCAGGCCTGCGCGGGCGGAAAAACTCGCGACGGACGGTCAAGGTTTGCATGTTTTGCAGGTGCTTCCGGGGCGAGGTGGCCTGGCCCGAGCACGGCTGGCATGGGCGCGTGGCCCGAGCAGCCTGGCCCGGGTGGCCTGGCTGGGGACACGGAATGCCAAGCGCGCCGGACCCAAAGGCCCGGCGGCGATCTAAAGGCGGCAGTGTTAGGTGGTGCCGTTCGAGTCGGAGTCGGGGGTGTCCTCCACCACCGAGATCGTGCGCCCACGGCGGCCGCGGGTGAACGTCACGGTGCCGGCCGATCGGGCGTAGATCGTGTCATCGCGCCCGATGCCGGCGCCATCGCCAGGCTTGAAGCGGGTGCCCCGCTGGCGGACGATGATCTCGCCGCCCGTCACGGCCTGGCCGGCGAATACCTTGACGCCAAGACGCTTGGCGTTGGAATCACGGCCGTTGCGGCTCGAGCCGAGGCCCTTCTTATGAGCCATCGCTGACCTCCGTCTTAGAAGCTGGTTCGGTCTTGGGTCCGGCGGCCGCGACAGGCTCGGGCGCCTCGGTGTCGGGCTTGGCCGCCGCAGCACGGGGCTTGGCCTTGGCGTCCGTGGCGCTGGGCTTGGCCTTGGCGTCCGTGGCTCTGGGCTTGGCCTTGGCCGCCGTGGCGCTGGGCTTGGCCTTGGCGTCCGTGGCGCTGGGCTTGGCCTTGGCGTCGGTGGCTCTGGGCTTGGCCTTGGCGTCGGTGGCTCTGGGCTTGGCCTTGGCCGCCGTGGCGGCCGGCTTCTCCGCCGTGGCGGCGGGCTTCGTCGCCGAAGCGGCAGGCTTCGCCGCTGCGGCGCGGGACTTGCCGCGCCCGCCGGAGCGACCCAGCGAGGTGACTTCGATCCGCGTCAGCTCCTGACGGTGTCCGCCGCGACGCTTATAGCCGCGCTTGGGCTTGAACTTGACGATCCGCAGCTTGGGCCCGCGCTCGTGGGCGAGAACCCGAGCCGTCACCATGATGTCATCAAGCGCATCGCCGTCGAGGACGTCCTCGCCATCGACGAACAGCAGCGTCGGCAGGTCGACGGTGTCGCCCTCGGCCACAGGCAGCCGCTCGATCAGGAGGGACTCGCCCTCCGTCACGCGGTACTGCTTGCCACCGGTTTTGATGATCGCGTACATGGTCAATCGGATCCTGACGACGACGAACTCGAACTGGCCGTAGCGCCGGAACGGCGCCGTCCGCCTCTGCGGCCACGGCGCCGAGGCTTGGATTCTAGTTCATCCTCGCCAGCCTCTGAACCGTCGCCGCCTGAGGTGCCGGATGAGCCCGAGCCGCCGCCGGGGATGTCGACCAGCGAAGCGACCGCCGCCGTGCGGCCGACCTCGTCGATGCGCACCAGGTGCTTCTCGCCCACGTAACGAGTTCCGCCCTTGACCTGGATGATGTAGCCGTCAATCTTGGCCACCGCATCGCCGGCGCTGTACATGTGGGGCTCGACGATCTCCACGTGGACCTCCTCGCCCTCGCGGAAGGGCAGTGCCCGCTCCAGGACCTGCTCGCGGTTGCCCTCCAGGAGCACCCGGAAGTGCTCGAGTGGGAGCCCCTCAGATCCCTCGAAGTGAAACCACTTCCCGGTCTCCGCCTCTATCGCCCGCAGTGCGCGGGCGCCCTCGGAGGTGAACTCGGCACTGACCCGAGGGTTCATCTGGATGAGGATCGCTTCGGCGCTGACCTCCTTGGCCAGATCGCGCATACGGCGTTCGAACTCGATCGCGATCGTCTCCTCGGACTTGATCACGCCCTCGCCATCGCAGGTCGGGCAGGGCCGGGTCATGATCTCCCGCACCCCGTCGGTGACGTTCTGCCGGGTCATCTCGACCAGGCCCAGCGGGGAGATCTCGACCACGAATGTCTTGGTGCGGTCCTCGTCCAGTGCCTTGCGGAGCGTCTTCAGGACCGCATCCCGGTTGCGCGAGCGCGCCATGTCGATGAAGTCGATGACGATGATGCCCCCGATGTCGCGGAGGCGCAGCTGGCGCACCACCTCGTCAGCCGCCTCCAGGTTGGTCTTGGTGATCGTGTCCTCGAGCCGGGCGCCCCTGCCGCGGCCGATGAACGAGCCCGAGTTGATGTCGATCACGGTCAGAGCCTCGGCGTAATCGATTATCAGGTAGCCCCCGCTGGGTAGATCGACGCGGCGCGAGAGCGTCGAGTCGAGCACGTCCTCGACACCGTAGGATTCGAACAGAGGGGTGGGCTCCTCCCACAGGTCCACCTGATCAACCAACTCGGGCGCGGTGCGCGAAAAGAACGAGACCAGGCGGTGATGCTGCTTGGGATCGTCGACCACCGCCCGCTCGAACTCCGCCGAGAAGATGTCGCGCACCACCCGAACCGAGAGATCGGCCTCCTGGAACACGAGCGCCGGCGCCGCGGTCTCCTCGACGCGCTTCTGGAGCACCTCGCCGAGCTTGAACAGGTAGATCAGCTCACGTTCGAGGTCGGCACGCTTGGCGCCTTGGGCCGAGGTGCGGATGATCGCCCCCGCCCCCTTGAGCTCAAGCTTGGCCGCTTCCTTACGCAGACGCTCGCGCTCCTTCTCATCGAGCCGCCGTGAGACACCCACGCCCTCGCCATAAGGGGCGTAGACCATGTAGCGACCAGCGATGGTGAGATCCATGGAGAGCCGGGCGCCCTTGGTCTTGAGCGGATCCTTGACCACCTGGACGACGATCTCCTGGCCCGGCTTGAGCATGTCCGTGATCTGGCGGCCGTCGCGAGCTCCGCCGCGGCCACGGCGTGGAGCGTCCACGCCCGGGAGCACGATCTCGTCGACGTGCAGGAAGCCGTTCTTCTCCAGGCCGATGTCGACGAACGCCGCCTCGAGCCCGGCCAACACGTTGTCGACCCGGCCCTTGTAGATGTTGCCGACGATCGAGCGGTTACCGCGTCGCTCCAGATACAGCTCGGCGACGCTGTAGCCGGGATCGGGGCCCACCCGTCCGGCGGGCTTGCGTTTGCGGCGCGAGGCGCTCTGAGCGGGCTTGCGCGGGGCGACGGTGCCCGTCGCCTCCAGCAGCGCGACCCGGGTCTCCCCCCGATCGACGCTGACCAGCACTTGCTTCTTCAATTTTCATTCAGTCCTTTGGGAAATTGGGGCCGCGCGCAGATCTGAGCGCGAGGCGGCATTACGAAAGTAGCGCCCGGGACTTCCCGGTCGATGCAATCCGTGCCTGGATGTGGATCGACTGAAGCAGTCCGATGGCGATGAAGGTGACGATCACCGACGACCCGCCGTAGCTGAGCAGGGGTAACGGGACGCCCGTGATGGGCATGATCCCGATCGTCATTCCGATGTTGACGAAGACCTGGAACATGAGCATCGAGAGGATGCCGCCGGCGATCAGCGTGCCGTACAGGTTCTTGGCCATGGTCAGGATTCGCAGGGTCCGCCAGATCAACAGTGCGTACAGCGACAGCACCACCGCGGCGCCGACAAATCCATAGGTCTCGCCCACGGCCGCGAACACGAAGTCGGTGTCTTTAGCCGAAAGGAAACCCTGAGTGGTTTGGGTCGCGTTGACTCCACGACCGGTCTTCTGCCCCGATCCGATTGCGATCAGGGATTGGTGAATGTTGTAGGTGGCGCCCTGGGGGTCCCCGGACGGGTGCAGGAACCCCACCAGACGCTGTTCTTGGTAATGGCTGAGGGGGTGTAACCCGAGGGCCGGCGCGGCGGCCAGGGCGAAGGAGAGCGAGGCCACGAACAGGACGACAAGGCCGGTGAGCTGCTTCCAGGGGGTGCCGGCGAAGAACAGCACGCTGAAGCCAATGGCCACGTAGACCATGCCCGTTCCCAGGTCGGGCTGGGGGATCACGAGCATCGCGGCGACCAGGGCCAGCAACATGATCCGAGCCGTGGTCCGGCGCTCTTCCAGGCGCCGCGAGCGGTCAACCGCGAACGCGGCCAGGGCCACGATCACGAGCACCTTGCCGAACTCCGAGGACTGAAACTGCATCACGGGCAGTGGAATCCACCGCCGTGCGCCGGCGATCGGCGGCATCCCGTACACGACCAGGTTGAGCGCCACCATGGCCCCGAACAGCCCGAACTTGTATTCGCGCAACCGCGAATAGTCGATCCGGCTAAGGATCAGAACCACGATCAGGCCGAGTCCCGCGTAGATCGCTTGGCGGTCCATCAGCCCCGTGTTGTGAATCGCGTCGTGCAACGTGATCAGAGAGCATGCGATCAGGCCCAAGGCTCCCAGCATCAGCATGGGGTCGAGCTTGAGCATGATCCGCGGCCGCGCCGTTGCGACCTCATCACCGGCCTGGATGGGCGTCGCGCTCATAGCGTCCGCGAGCTCCCCACCACATACGGGCCCGGCTTGCCGAAGAACCACTGCGAGAGGATCTGGCGCGCGACCGGGGCGGCCGCGACCGCTCCGAAGCCGCCCTGCTCGACGTGCACGACGACAACAATCGGTTTGCTCGTCGCGCTGGCAGGTACGAAGCAGGAGTACCAGGAGTAGTCCTGCTGGCCGTTGTATTGCGCCGTTCCCGTCTTGCCGTAGACCTGCTCGGGGAACTTGGAGAACACGTCGGCCGAGGTGCCGCCTGGTTGCGAGGCCGCAGCCCGCAGGCCGGCGCGGATTGTCTCGAGGTAGAGCGGGTTGATGTTGATGTGGCGTGAGGGCGGAGGGTTGATGTTCTGCAGCACCGTCCCGTCCTGAGTCCGGATCGAGAGACCGACGTGGGGACGCACGATCGTTCCGTTGTTGGCCAGCGCCGCATACGCCACGGCGAGCTGGAGCGGTGTCGCCTGCACGTCGCCCTGGCCGACGGCGAGGTTGATGTTGTCGCCGATCGACCACGGGCGCCCGTCGGCGAGCCCGCAGTTGGCCTGCTTGGGCTTGCCCTTGTACGGCCCGGTGGCGTGCTCGCACTGGAGCTCCAACTGGTCGCGATGGGCGCGCCAGGCCGGGGAGGGCAGCGTGCCGGTCAGCTCGCCGGGCAGGTCGATCCCGGTGGGCATGCCGATCCCGAAGCGCCGCGCCCAGGTTTGCAGCGGGCCGCCTCGGGGCTGGGTGAGCGGATTGGCGACGTTGGTGCGGCCGCCCAGGTTGTAGAAGAAGGTGTCCGAGGAGACCCGGAGTGCGTTGACGAGGTCGAGTGGGCCGTTGGAGGCGCCGCCGGCGTTCTGGCGGCAGACCCCGGGTGAGGTGCAGTACGAACCCGTATCGTCGTAGGTTGAGGTCGTCGTCCAGTTGCCACTCTGCAACGCCGCGGTGGCGGTGATCGGCTTAAAGGTTGAGCCCGTGGGGCCGGCGCTGTCGATCGCGCGGTTGATCAGCGGGTAGTTGTTGGTCTTGGAGATCAGGCGCTGATAATTGGCCTTGGACAAGTTTGAGGTGAACACGCTGGGGTTGTAGGTCGGCAGCGAGCCCATCGCGTAGATCGATCCGTCCTGCGGGTTCATGGCCACGAAGGCCCCGCCGTTGGCGGGGTAGTTGGAGTTGAGGGAGGCCTGCAGGGCGTTCTGGCCGACCCGCTGGAGCTTCTCGTCCAGCGACATGGCGAGGTTGTGGCCGGCCACCGGTGGCGTCTGGGAGATCTGGCCTGTGGGCTGTCCGAGCGAATCGACCTGGACGGTCTCGGCACCGTCGCTCCCGCGAAGGAAGTGGTCATAGGCCGCCTCGAGACCGGATTGCCCGATCACCGCGTTGGGCGAGATCCCCCGGTAGGCCTTTTGCTTGACCTCCTGGGCGTTGATCGGACCTACGGTGCCAAACAGCTGGGCGGCGAGGCCGCCGAGGGGGTAGTTGCGCAGATAGACCTTCTGCACGGACACGGAGGGAAACTGGCTCTGGCGCTCGGCCAGGTAGAACTGGACCTGCCGCGGGACGTCGGTCTTGAGGGTCACGTTGGCGTAGGGGAGGATCGCCAACTGCTTGGCCACGGCGCAGGGAATCGGAGCCAGGCGCCGCACACCCACTCCCGGCACCGAGCAGCGCCGGGGCCCGGTGGGAAGCTGGAGCACCTGGGCCAGGCTCCGGTAGAGCCTGCGCTGGGCGGCCGGCGACTTGGGCAGGTCGGGAGGGGAGATTGTCACCGCCAACGCCTGACGGCTGTCGACCATGATGTTGCCGCTGCGGTCGAGGATGTCGCCGCGCTGGGCGGCGATGGCAATGTTGCGGACACGGTTGACGGTGGCCGCGCGGAGGTACTGGTCGCCGGAGAGGACCTGTAGGAACCACAGGCGGAAGAAGATGATCGCGAACATGGCGAGTGCGAAGCTCCCCACGACGGCCACCCGCAGGGCCAGCTGGGGGGTCATGGGCGGACGGCGATCCTCGGGCACCTGGATCACTGAGACGGACCTCGGGTTATCGGGCCCAGCCGCTTGGATGGCGACTGCAGTGGGCTCAGGCCACCGGTCGTGTAGGCGCGGCGGCGCCGGCGACGTGGATCGTCAGGCAGCGCAGGGAGCACGATCCGGCGCACCAACGCGTATAGGGGGAGCGCGATCAGGGTGTTGACGAGCACGGTGACGAAGATCTGCTGGAGCAGCAGCCAGCTGACCGGAGACTGGACCCCGAGCAGGAACTGGACGACGGTCATCCCGATCCCCGTCACGGCCGTGGCGGCCGCTCCGGCCGCGAGTGGCACCAGGCCGTGGGCGGGATCGCGCAGCTCACGCAGCCGTCCGGCCCAGTAGCCGACCGGGATGTACAGCAGGGAGGTGATCCCCAGGGTCTGCACGAGCACGGTGTCGACGAGCAGACCGGTCCCGAAGCCCATGATCGCGCCCGGCATCGAGCCGGCGAGAAGCCCCACCGACATGACCACCAGCGGCGTCAAATCGGCGCTGATCCCGAAGATCGAGATCTGCGACACGGCCGACTCCTGAACGACCACGGTGACCAGCGCCAGCGCGATCAGGCGCAGCGGCAGGTTGAGCGAGTCTCTCATCCCCCCGGCACCTGGGCTCGCGCCGTGCCGGCGTGCGGTTTGGTCAGGATCTGCACCCCGGACAGGTGGCGGATGCTCGCCGTCGGGACCACTGAGATCTGCTGGTTGTTGAGCAGATTGCTCTGGCTCGCGTCAGAGACCTGGCCAATCGGCAGGCCCGGTGGATAGAGCGAGTTCAGAGCCGGATTGGCCGGATCCTTGAACCCGGCGGTGACGACCTGGTCGCCTTTCTGGATCGACGCGTGGGCAGGCAGGTCCTGCAGCAGCATCTGGCCGGGCGTGCCGACCGCGGGGACGAGCACGCCGGTGTCGCCGCTGCCGTCGAGCACCTGCGCCGTGACCGCGTAGGTGTGATCGGTGATCAGGGTGACGACCGACACCGTCGCATCAACCGTTGTCACCTTGCCGATCAGGGCGCCGTCCCCAGTGACGGGGTCGTTGAGGTGGACCCCGTCGTCGGAGCCCCGATCGACAGTGATGGTCTGATACCAGAGGGTGGGATCACGCCCGATTACGGTGGCCCCCACCGGCTGATAAGCGCTGATCGAGTTGCTGGCATCGAGCCCCACCTGCTTTTGCAGCTGCTGGGCGAGGAGCGCCTGCTGCTGGTAGTAGTCGGCCTGGCGGGTGAGCTTGGCGACCTGCTTGCGCAACTGGTCGCGCTGGGACTTAGCCTGCAGGGTGTCCGAGAACCAGCCGGCGATGTCCTTGACCGGCGAGAGGACCTTGCTCGCTCCAGACTGGATCGGCGAGATCACTTCGACGATCCCGCGCTGCACGTTGTGCAGCGGGCTGGAAGGCGACTCGCCGAAGTAGGCGGTGAGCAGGATCAGGGAGATGCCGACGAGCAGGGCAAGGACTGCACGTCGACGGCGAACCTGTTTGTCATGCACGAGTTATGTGTCCTCAAGTTTGCTCCGAACGCTCCGGCAGGCTGGATTCTCGGGGAACCTAGTACCGGCGGCGACGGTTGCGGGAATTCTTGCTGGAACGGTGGATCGCTTCGAACTCCTCAAGCGACCTTCCTGACCCGACCGCAACGCACGTCAGCGGAGACTCCGCCAGATGCGCGGGCATCTGCGTCTCATGACGCAGACGCTCCTCTATGCCCTGTAACAGCGAACCGCCTCCGGCCAGCATAATGCCACGATCCATGATGTCGGAGGCGAGCTCGGGAGGAGTACGGTCGAGCGTCTGCTTGACGGCGTCGATAATCTGCGAAACCGGCTCCTCCAGCGCGCCCCGGATCTCCTCGCTCGTCAAGATCACGGTCTTGGGCAACCCGGAGACCATGTCCCGGCCCCGAATCTCGGCCTGAACCTCCTCGGGCATCTTGAACGCCGAGCCGATCTCGAGCTTGACCTCCTCGGCCGTCTGCTGGCCGATGAGGAGCTTGTACTCGCGCTTGACGTAGTTGATGATCGCCTCGTCGAGCTCATCGCCGCCCACCCGGATGGACTGGGAGACGACGATACCGCCCAACGAGATCACCGCCACCTCACTGGTCCCGCCGCCGATGTCCACCACCATCGAGCCCGTCGGCTCGCCCACGGGCAGACCGGCCCCGATCGCAGCCGCCATCGGCTCTTCGATGAGATAGGCCTGGCGGGCACCGGCGGACAGGCACGCCTCCTCAACGGCTCGCTTCTCGACCCCGGTCACGCCGCTGGGCACGCAGACAACGACACGCGGGTGGGCCCAGCGGTTCTGGTGGACCTTCTGGATGAAGTGACGAAGCATTTCCTCGGTCACCTCGAAGTCGGCGATCACACCGTCCTTGAGCGGCCGAATGGCCGAGATCGTACCCGGAGTGCGCCCCAGCATCCGCTTGGCCTCGATGCCCACCGCATGCACCTCCCCGGTACGGGAATCGACCGCCACTACGCTCGGCTCAGACAGCACGATCCCCCGCCCCCGTACGTATACGAGGGTGTTGGCCGTGCCGAGGTCGACCGCCATGTCGCGGCCGCCGAAACCGGTCAGATACGTGAAGAAGCCCATATTGAAAGTAGGTAGCTGGAAGCATGGACGAGGCGGCGATAAGCAGACTTGACCGCACCTGGCTGCCAGCTCCGTCCGACGGTGAGTGTATCGAAAGGCTTCGGGTCCAGACCCGCCGTGCGGGGGTCTAACCTGGGAAAAACCCTGGAAATTCGGCCACCGAGATCCGGTCAGGTCGCGATCAGGTCCGGGGCGAGGTCGAGCAGGGTGCTCACCGGCAGGCCGACGACGTTGAGATAGTCGCCCTCGATTCTGCTCACCAGCACCGCGCCGCGACCCTGGATCGCGTAGCTCCCCGCCCGCCCGCTCCATTCACCGGTCGCCAGATACCAGCTGAGCAGGTCGGGGGCCAGGACGCGAAACTCGACCGCCGTCACGGCCACCGCCGTCACCGGTCGCCCTCCAGTGATCAGGCACACGCCACTCAGGACCCGGTGGGTCCGGCCGCTGAGCGTGGTCAGCATCTGCGCCGCATCGGCCTGGTCTGAGGGCTGACCGTAGATCGTCGCCCCCAGCGACACGATCGTGTCCACCCCGAGCACTGCAGGACCGTCGGGGGCCCCGTCAGCCGCGACCGCGGCCGCCTTTCGGTAGGCGTTTTCGAGCACCACCTCCTCGGGCGGTCCCGAGTTCAACTCCTCCACGCCGGGCACGCGGGTCTCGAACCGCACGCCGATCTGGGCCAGGATGTCGCGCCGCTGGGGAGAGCGCGAGGCGAGGATCAGGCGGCGGGCGCCCATCGGGCGATCTGGGATCGCGCGCCGGTCAGCCCAAGTCTCCGAAGAACAGAGTTACCTCGCGGGCCGCCGACTCAGGCGCGTCGGAGCCGTGCACCATGTTCTGACCGACCTCGAGGGCGTAATCGCCGCGGATCGAGCCGGTGTTGGCCTCGAGCGGGTTGGTGGCGCCGATCACCTGGCGGGCAGCGACGATCGCGTGCTCGCCCTCGAGGACCATCGCGACTAACGGCCCCGAGGTGATGAACTCCACCAGCTCCCCGTAGAACGGCTTGCCCTCGTGCTCGGCGTAATGCTGACCGGCCAGCTCGGGGGTCACCGTCATCAGCTTCATCGCCGCCAAGCGCAGTCCCTTGCGCTCGAATCGGGCGATAATTTCTCCCGTCAAGTTGCGGGCAAAGGCATCGGGCTTGACAAGGATGAGCGTGCGCTCCACGGCAGCGTTCCTTCCTGAGAGGGGATGCGGATCAGGTGGTCGAAGGCTGCTCGGCGGCAGTCTCCGAGGGGGCCGCCTCGCGCGGGCGCCGGCGTTGGCGCCTCGGGGCGGGCGCTGCGACGCCGATCTCCGTCTCGCAGAACGGACAGACCTTCCAGGTCGGGTCGAGCGGACGTCCGCATGACTGGCAAGGATCCTTCAGCTTGCGCATACAGTTGGGGCAGCGCAGGAAGTCCTTCTCCACCTCGTAGTCGCAGTGGGGACACAGGTGGTAGCCGAGTTCGGCCAGGCGCGCTTCGGCGGCCTGCATCTCAAGCTCGCGCTCGCGCACGTCATCCAGAAACTCGGGTGGACGGACGATCATGTAGACGATCGTCCCTACGAACGGGAACAAGGACGCGGCGGTCGCGCACCCGATCAGCAGCGGATCCGCGATCCTCCGCCGGGCGTCCGCATACGTCCAATACACCATCGCCAGCCAGATGACGACCAGGAAGAGCACGACGAGCTCGACGGCCAAGTTGAGCGCGCTGTTGTGGATGCCAAAGATTGCGTAGGGCAGCATTAGGGAGGCGAGTGTAGTGGTCGCCGCGACGGTTTCGCTCCTTTAGGTACGCCGTCGAGGGCTCCATTCCTCGTCGTGTGGGCGAGGATTGCTACAGGAAAGCGCGTCCAAAAAGGTACCCGATGCCGAAGAAGACCAAAATGACGACCGCCACGACCAGCGCCACCACCCCGATCATGGTCAGAAAGCGAGGCTGTTCGTCCGGCCCGTTCACAGGATCGAAGCCCGCTGGCCTCGCGTCGGAGCGAGTAGATCGGCGATCAGATAGATCGAGCCGGTGGCAACCACCAGGCCGCCCGGTCCCGCAATATCCCGGGCGCGCGCGAGCGCTCGCCGGGGCTCGGGAACGATCTCGGCCGGCGGTCCGTTGAGCTGGGAGGTGAGCGACAGCAGGGTGGCGGGTGGCAAGGCCCGGGGATTCTGACTACTCGTGACGATCAGCGCATTACAAGCCGGCAAGAGCGCCCGGAGCATCCCGGCGGCGTCCTTATCCTCGAGGATCGAGAGCACGGCCACGGTCGGCTCATGGCGACCTGCCAGCTCGCTCAGGGATTCGACCAGAGCCCGCATCCCATCCGGGTTGTGGGCCCCGTCGAGCAGGGTGAGCGGCGCGGTGTCCACCTGCTGCAGCCGGCCGGGCACGCGTACCTCGGCGGCCGCGGCGACTACCGCTCGATCGTCAAGCCCGCCCAAGAAGGCCTGGGCAGCGGCGATGGCGAGGGCGAAGTTACGGCGCTGATAGGCGCCCGGAGCGCCGACTTTGACCCCGGCATCCGTACCGGCGGTGATGATCGCCGCGTTGCGATCGGCAGCCACCCGCTCGGCCACGCGCCGAACCTCGGGGTCCAGACCTGCGCCGAGCACCAGCGTCGCCGAACGGTTGACCACGGCGAGCTTTTCCCCCGCAATGTCGGTCAACGTCGGACCCAGCCAGCGCGTGTGCTCGAGGCCAACGCTGGTCAGAACCTGAACTCGGGAGGGAATCACGTTGGTGGCGTCATAGCGACCGCCCAGCCCGGCCTCGATCACCGCTACCTCCACCCCCTGCTCGGCTAGCTCGGAGTATGCCGCGGCGGTCAGGGCCTCGAACTGGGTGACGCGGTCGTCCCGGGGGGCAGAGCGGTCCACGAGCTCGACGGCCCGAGCGGCGCGCGTGACGGCGGCGGCGAATCGGGGCGGCGCGAGGTCGTTGTCGTCGATGCGGATCCGCTCCCCGAAAGAGACCAGGTGCGGGGACAGGTAGGCGCCGGTTCGCAGCCCGTGTTTGGCCAGGATGGCGGCGATCATCCTCACCGTCGAGGACTTGCCGTTGGTACCTACCACGTGGATAGAGTCAAAGCGTCGCTCAGGATGCCCAAGCGCCGTCATCAAGCGGCGCATCCGGTCCAGGCCGAAGCGCATCCCGAACAGCTCCAGCGAGAGCAGGTAGCGCTCGGCCTGCGTCGCGTTCACCGCGACCCCCTACCTGACCCGCCCGCCCCGCCCGCCGCCTGGTTCACAGCCTTTGCATCTCCGCTTGCAGGCGGTCAAGCTTCTCCCGCTCGGCCGCCACCACCGCCTTGGGCGCCTTGGCCACGAAGCCCTGGTTGGCGAGCTTGCGCTCCGCGCGCTCGATCTCGACCTCGAGTTTGCCCCGTCGCTCGGCGCGCTTGCGCTCGGCCGCCCCGAGATCCAGGTCGTCGGCGGCGAGGATATCCACGCTCCCGCCGGGGACGAGCACGCTCGCGGCCGCCTCGGCTCCGTCAGCGGCCGCGAAATCCAGCCGAGCGAGCCGGGCGAGATGCTCGGTGGTGTCCTCATAGCCGGTGGCCCGCAGCCGGGCGGCGAGTACCGAGCCAGCCTTGACCTCGGCCACATCGCGCCAGCCGCGCAGTGCCTGGACGGCCTCGATCATCTTGCCGATCCCCGCCTCGGCGCGGGGGTCGGGAGCGCTGGGGGGGCTGGTCGTCCGCGCCGCCAGCAGGCCCTCCGCCCCCGGGATGTGGGCGTAGATCTCCTCGGTCTCAAACGGGATCAGCGGATGCGCGAGGGCGACGGTCTCGGTCAGCACGTGCAGGAGAGTCGGGTCGAGATCGGCCGCCCCGGCCCGCAGACGGGGCTTGACTAGCTCCAGGTACCAGTCGCACAGCTCACCGTAGACGAACTCGTACAGCGCGAGCGCTGCGTGCGAAAAATCGTAGCGCTCAATCCGCTCCCAAACCTCGGCCTGCGCGCGCGCTAGCCGAGACAGGATCCAGCGATCTTCGGGCTCGCTCGGAGCGACCGCCGCCCGCGCGTCGGCCTTGACCCCGAGCAGAATCAGCCGGGCCGCGTTCCAGAGCTTGTTGGTCAACTGCTGGCCCTGGGCGACCTTGTCCTCGGAGAAGCGCACGTCCTGCCCAGAGGACATGGCCAGCAACCCCCAACGGACAGCGTCAGCGCCGTAGGCGGGAAAATCGCCCGCTGGGTTGCCGCCCGCTCGGCCCTCGCTCGCACGCTCGCGCTCGCGCTCGCTATCCACGGTCTCCCCCGCGTCACCCCGCTGCTGCGAGGCGGCGGCGAACACGGGCGGCCGCGGCCCTCCCTCGATCAGGTCCAGGGGGTCGATCCCGGTGCCCAAGGACTTGGACATGCGCCGACCGTCGGGAGCCTGGATGATCGCCGTTATGTGGACGTCGGAGAATGGCTCTGTGCCGGTGAACTCGAGCCCCATCATGATCATCCGCGCCACCCAGAGGAAGATGATGTCGCGGCCGGTGACGAGCGCATCAGTGGGATAGAACGCGCACAGATTCGCGGTCTCCTCGGGCCAGCCGAGGGTGGCGAAGGGCCACAGCGCGCTCGAGAACCAGGTGTCGAGCACGTCGGGATCACGCGTCCATCCCTCGCCCCGCGGGGGCTCCGTCGAGACGTAGATCTCAGCGCCTCGGTACCACACCGGCAGCCGGTGACCCCACCAGAGCTGGCGCGAGAGCACCCAGGGGCGGATGTTCTCCATCCAGTCGAGGTACACGCGCTGGTGATTGGCGGGATGAAAGCGCACCCGGCCGCTGGTCACGGCCTCGATGGCCGGCTTGGCGAGCTCTTCCATGGCCATGAACCACTGCAGCGAGATCAGAGGCTCGATCCGCTCGCCTGATCGGTGCGAGAAGGGCACGGTGTGAGTCAGCGCTTCGGTACGGGCGATCAAACCCTGGGCCTTGAGCTCGTTAATCACGGCCCGCTGGGCTTCAGCGATCGCAAGCCCCGCGAAGCGCTCGGGAGCTTCGTTGGTGATGCGCCCATCCTCGCCGATCACCTGCGGCTGGCCCAGGCCGTGGCGGCGGCCGATCTCGAAGTCGTTGGGATCATGCGCGGGTGTGATCTTGAGCGCGCCGGTACCGAACTCGGGCTTGACGTACTCGTCAGCGATGATCCGCAGCTTGCGCCCGACCAGTGGCAGGATCGCCTTCTCACCGACCAGTCGTCGGTAACGCTCATCCCCGGGGTGCACTGCGATCGCCGTGTCGGCGAGCATCGTCTCAGGCCGGACGGTGGCCACCGTGATGGCACCCGAGCCCGAGGCGAGCGGATAGTCGATGTAGTAAAGGCTGTCGGTGACCTCGCGGGGCTCGACCTCGAGATCGGAAATCGCCGAGCCGCTCCCCGGGTCCCAGTTGACCATGTAGCGGTCGCGGTAGATGTACCCCTTCTCGTAGAGGGCCACGAACACCTTGAGTACCGCCTGGGCGTAGGCGTCATCCAGCGTGAAGCGCTCGTCGGCGTAGTCGGCCGAGGCCCCCAGTCGCTTGAGCTGCTCGATGATCGTGCCGCCGTACTGCTGGCGCCACTCCCAGATGCGCTGCACGAACTGCTCGCGCCCGAGCTCGGCCCGGCTCGTCCCCTCGCGCTCGAGCGAGCGTTCGACTTGAGTCTGGGTGGCGATGCCGGCGTGATCGGTCCCCAGGATCCACTTCGCACGCCGGCCGAGCTGGCGCTGGCGACGCGCGAGGGTGTCCTGGATCGTGTTGTTGAGCGCGTGCCCCATGTGCAGCACGCCGGTGACGTTGGGGGGCGGGATCGCGAGCGAGTAGTTCTCCTCGGCGGTTCCCTCGGCAGGAGGGTGAAAGAGTCCGGAAGCGAGCCACTTCTCCATGATCCGCGGCTCGACATCGCCCGGGTCGTACCGGGTTGTACCTTGCAGATCCGTCATCGGATGCGAGAGTCTAGGTCAGCCATCTCGCCCCTTCTCGGACCCGTGTGACGCGCCCGGAGCTGGGCGCGCAGAGGTCAGGCCGCGGCCTCGTCCTCGTCGGGCGCGGCCACCGTGACGAGCGTCGGCGAGGTGTTCTTGTCGATCGTGTCGCGGGTAACCACGCACTTCTCGACGTCGCGACGCGACGGCAGCTCGAACTGGACTTCGAGCAGGACCTCCTCGATGATCGAGCGCAGGCCGCGGGCCCCGGTCTCGCGTTCCAGGGCCTTATCTGCGATCGAGATCAAGGCCTCGTCGGCGAACACCAACTCGATCCCGTCGAACTGGAAGAACCGCTGGAATTGCTTGACGAGCGCGTTGCGAGGTTCGGTGAGAATCTGCATCAGCTCATCGCGCGACAGCTGATGGATCGCCGACATCACCGGCAGGCGGCCGATGAATTCGGGGATCAATCCGTACTGAATCAGGTCCTCGGGCAGGCAATGCTCGAACATCTCGCCCAGGTCGCGCTGCTCCTTGGACTGAATCGCGGCTCCGAAGCCGACGCCCTGGTGCCCGATCCGTCGCTCGATCACCTTGTCGAGGTTGGCGAACGCACCCCCGCAGATGAACAGCACGTTGGTCGTGTCGATCGAGAGGAACTCCTGGTGGGGATGCTTGCGCCCGCCCTGGGGCGGCACCGACGCGGTGGTCCCCTCGAGGATCTTCAGCAGCGCCTGCTGCACCCCCTCACCGGATACGTCGCGCGTAATCGACGGGTTGTCGGCCTTGCGGGCGATCTTGTCGACCTCGTCGATGTAGATGATCCCGGTCTCGGCCTTCTTGACGTCGTAGTCGGCGGCCTGGATCAGCTTGAGCAGGATGTTCTCCACGTCCTCTCCGACGTAACCGGCCTCGGTCAGGGCGGTGGCGTCGGCGATCGCGAAGGGGACATTGAGGATCTTGGCCAGCGTCTGGGCGAGCAGCGTCTTGCCGCACCCGGTCGGACCGAGCAGGAGGATGTTGGACTTCTGCAGCTCGATGTCGTTCTCATCGGACTGCATCATCTGGACGCGCTTGTAGTGGTTGTAAACCGCTACGGACAGAGATCGCTTGGCCTGCTCCTGGCCGACCACGTATTCGTTGAGAACGTCATAGATCTCTCGCGGCTTGGGGAGGTTCTCGATGTCGAAGCTGGGCGGGGCGGTGAGCTCCTCGTCGATGATCTCGTTGCAGAGATCGATGCACTCATCGCAGATGTAGACGCCGGGTCCCGCGATCAGCTTCTTGACCTGCCGCTGGGACTTGCCGCAGAAGCTGCAGAGAAGTTGTTCGTTGGAGTCGGTTGGACGTGCCATGAATCTCCTCCCAAAGCTCGGCTCGAGATGCGCTCGCGCGCTCTGAACCCTAGTGCTTCCCTCGGGTGCGCGAGAACACTTCTCAGTGCTCCGAAATCACTCGATCGATGATGCCGTACTCGCGGGCTTCGTCGGAGCTCATGAAGTAATCACGCTCGGTATCGCGTTTGACCGCGTCCAGGTCCTTGCCGGTGTGCTTGGCAATGATCTCGTCCAGGCGCCGGCGCACATCGATGATTTCGCGGGCATGAATCTCAATATCGGTCGCCTGCCCCTGAAAGCTTGAAGAAACCTGGTGGATGAGGATCTTGGCGTTGGGCAGCGCCATGCGCTTGCCTTCCGCACCGCCCGCCAGAAGCAGGGCCCCCATCGACATGGCGATGCCGACGCAGATGGTCTGGACGTCAGGCTTGATGAACTGCATCGTGTCGTAGATCGCCAGCCCCGCGTACACCGAACCGCCCGGGCTGTTGATGTAGATCGAGATGTCCTTATCTGGGTCCTCGGATTCGAGGTGCAGCAGCTGAGCGACGATCAGGTTGGCGATCTGGTCGTCGATGGGCGTGCCGAGGAATACGATCCGCTCGTTGAGTAGACGGCTGTAGATGTCAAACGCGCGCTCCCCGCGGGAGGTTTGCTCGACCACCATGGGTACGAGTGGGCTCATCGTCCTCGCTTCTTTCGCTTCCTGCTCTGGATTCCTGCCGACTGTAGCAACCGCTCGTGCGCGCCCCGCTCGGCATCCAGCCTCGCCAGACCGGGCCGCGCACGAGCCATCCGGTGCGCGCCCCGCTCGGCATCCAGCCTCGCCAGACCGGGCCGCGCACGAGCCATCCGGTGCGCGCCCCGCTCGGCATCCAGCCTCGCCAGACCGGGCCGCGCACGAGCCATCCGGTGCGCGCCCCGCTCGGCATCCAGCCTCGCCAGACCGGGCCGCGCACGAGCCATCCGGTGCGCGCCCCGCTCGGCATCCAGCCTCGCCAGACCGGGCCGCGCACGAGCCATCCGGTGCGCGCCCCGCTCGGCATCCAGCCTCGCCAGACCGGGCCGCGCACGAGCCATCCGGTGCGCGCCCCGCTCGGCATCCAGCCGGGTTGACGAGCTCAGCTGCCGGGGGTCCAGATCTGGTCTGAGCGCCCCTCAGACCCCTCTTTACCTGGCGTCCAGAGCTTCTCGCGGGCCTGAGCTTGATCGACGGTGATCGCGCTCGCCTCGCGGACGAGCAGCTCGACAGCCTGGCGGCTGGCGACATCCTCTCGCAGGGACTCGAGACGGCCGGCCTTGCGCAGCTGCTCGACGAGCTCCGCCGGATCAGAGCCATCGCGCTCAGCGACCGGGCGCAGCGCCTCCACCAGCTCGTCGTCCGAGGGCTCGATCTGCTCCGCGGCGACGATCGCGGCAAGGACGGCCTCGCGACGCAACGCGCTGGCCGCGTCGGGCTCGGCGTCATGGGCCAGCGACTCCTCATCCTTGCCGGCGAGTTGCAGATAGGCGTCCTTGGAGATGCCCTGACGGGCCAGGGCAGACATCGTCTGCTCGAGCACCTCGTGGGCGCGGGCGTGAATTAGCTGCTCAGGCAGTTCGATCTCGGCCTCGTCGCTCGCCGCCTGGAGGACGGCCTGTTCAAATTCGCGCTCGATCGCTTGCTCGTCGGCGTCCCGCAGGCGGGTCGCGATGTCCTCGCGCAGCTCGGTCAGTGAGTCAAAGCCGCCGGCCTCGATGGCGAAGTCGTCATCGAGTTCGGGCAAGCGCTTGGCCTTGACCTCCGAGACAGTGACCTCGAAGGTGGCCGCCTGGCCGCCCAGATCGCCCGGATAGCCTTCCGGGAACGTGACCTGGACGGTTCGCTCGTCCCCGGCCGAGGCGCCCACCAGTTGCTCCTCAAACCCGGGGATCAGGCGCTCGGAGCCGAGCTCGATCAGCTGATCGCGGCCCTCGCCGCCGGCAAACGGCTCCCCGTCGACCTTGCCCAGGTAATCGATGACCACGTGGTCGCCTTTCTCAGCAGCTCGCTCGACGGTCTCCAGGGTGGCGACCCGATCGCGCAGGCCCTCGAGCTCGGCGTCGATCGCCGCATCGTCGACCTGCGGCTCTCGCCGTCCCACCTCCAAACCCTTGTAGGTACCAAGCTTGGCCTCGGGGCGCACCCCAATCTCGATCGAGAAGGCCAGCGGCTCACCCTGACCGGGCAGGTCGCCCACGTTGAGGTCGGGATCTCCGATCGGCGCGATACCGGAACCATCGATTGCCTCCACGTACCAGCCCCCGAGCGAGTTGCGCAGCGCCTCGTCCAGAACCGCCTCGCGCCCGAGGCGGCGGATCACCACGGTAGGGGGTACCTTGCCCTTGCGAAACCCGGGGATACGCATCTGCTGGCCGAGCTTCTTGGCGGCCTGCTGGACGCGGCGTTCGACCTCCTCACCCGGCACCTCGGCCTCAACCCGCACGCGGGACTCGGGCAGCTCGGTGACACTGGTCTTCATGGCGCTCATCGCTGCCAGACGATAGCTTGGCCAGGTGCCCTGGCGGCTTTCAGCGCGACTGATGACCGGACCCTTCGCCTTCGCCGTGGCCGGCGCGATCGACCTGACCAGCTTTGCCTGGGCTAGCGCGCGCGCCCGAGGATGCCTTTACCGTGGGCGCCGATGACGGCGCCCGCGTCCCTGGGGGGACCTACTTCGAGCACCCAGAAGACGCTCGTCGCAACCAGGTCGCCCTGCCGTCTGCGGGAGGCTGCGCCTGAGCTGGACGGACGCGGGGCAGATCATCCACAGCCGGAGCGCCCCGTCACTCAGCGCTCGTCGGAGGCGCCGCCTTCTCGAGCAGCGATGGCTCGTCGCGGACCAGGTTCCCCAGCTCGCGCAGAGCCACCGGCAGAGTAGTCGTGTCGTACGTGCCCGAGGCCTTGACATCGGCGAGCACGCTCAGCGCCCGCTCGACGGCGAGCCTGTTGCGTTCCCGCCAGGCGGTCAGCGCGCCCTCGCTGCCCAGGCGCGCGCCGGCCGAGAGCAGCACGTCGCGGGTCAGCCCGCGATGCAATCGGTAGAGGTCATCGCGCAGGGCAGCCCGGGCAAGTGCCTGCCAGCGGTCGGCGCGGGGCAGCTCGAGGATCCGGTCGCGCAGCCAGTCCAGTCCCAGCTGGGAACCCAGCGCGAAGTAAGCGGCCATGACAACGGGCTGGGGGCGATCGGTGCGGGCGGCGTCCTGGACGATGTCAAAGACACAAAGCAGGGCCTGCATGCTGGCCACCCGCCGGGCCAGCGCGTCCGGCACGCCGGCCTGGAGAAGCTCTTCGTGGCGGCCAGCGAAGGCTTCGCGGTCAAGGTCTCCCAGGACGTTGGGAAGCGCCTGGGCAAGCAGTCGGGCGCCGGGCAGAAAGCCGCTCGTGGTGGCCTCGATGTCGAGCGCGCGGTGGTGGGCGCGCACCAGCCAGCGGGTCGACCGCTCAACCAGACGTCGGCCCTCGATCAGCATCGCTAACTGGGTCCCGGCTTCGATCTGGTTGTCCAGTGCCTCGACGTCGGCCCAGAATTCGCGCATCTCGAACACCTCGCGGGCGACCGCATAAGCGCGGGCCAGTTGCGATGCGGTGGCACCGGTCTCCTCAGCGAGGCGAAAGGCGAATGTAGTGCCGGCGCGGTCGACGAGCTGGTTGGCAACCACCGTGGCGATGATCTCGCGGCGCAGCCGGTGGCGGTGCATCTGCGAGCGGTAGCGATCGGACCCGGATGACTGACGCGAGATCTCATCCGGCGAAGCTCCGGAGCCCGCCGATGCCGGGCCGAGGGGTTCGGGGAAGTAGCGCTCAAGGTCGTGCGCCAGGTACGGATCCTCAGGAAGGTCGGAATCCAGCAGCGCCACGTAGAGATTGATCTTGGTGTAGGCCATGATCGTCGCCAGTTCCGGGGCGGCAAGGCCGCGGTGGGCCGAACGACGAGCCGCGATCGTCTTCGCGCTGGGCAGGAACTCGAGCTCGCGGTTTAGCCCTGCCACCTGCTCAAGCCGGCGGATCAGACGCTCGTGGACGCCAAGCATCGACACCGCCTGGGCACCCGCGATGCTCATCGCCTGGGTCTGGGTGTAACTGGCGTAGAGGACTCGCTCAGCCACCCCCGTGGTCATCTCCTCGAGCAGTTGGTTGCGCTCGTCGTCGGACATCGTGCCCGCAGCCACCAGACCCCCAAGCAGGATCTTGATGTTGACCTCGTGATCAGAGCAGTTGACCCCGGCGACGTTGTCGATCGCGTCAGTGTTGATCCGTCCCCCGGCGCCTCCCGGGCCGCCGGTCAGCGCGTACTCGATCCGACCGCGCTGGGTGAAGCCGAGGTTGCCGCCTTCTCCCACCACGCGGCAGCGCAGGGTCGCTCCATCGACGCGCACTCCGTCGTTGGCCTTGTCGCCCGCATCGCCCTGGCTCTCCTCGGCCGACTTGACGTAGGTGCCAACGCCGCCGTTGAAAAGCAGATCGACAGGTGCCCGAAGGAGCTCGCGAATCAGCTCCTCGGGGGAGAGGTGATCGGCCGTGATCGCGAGCGCAGCCTGCACTTGGGGGCTGACGGGGATCGACTTCTCAGCGCGCGAGTGAACGCCGCCTCCCTCCGAGATGAGCTGCGGGTCGTAGTCACTCCACCCCGAGCGCGGGAGCTCGAATAGCCGCCGGCGCTCGGCGTAGGCCGCCGCCGGGTTCGGATTGGGATCCAGGAACACGTGCTGGTGATTGAAGGCAGCCAGGAGACGGATGTATGGTGAGCGGAGCATCCCGTTGCCAAACACGTCACCGGACATGTCGCCGATGCCAATCACCGTGAACTCCTCGCTCTGGACATTGGTGCCGAGTTCACGGAAGTGGCGCTTGACCGACTCCCAGGCCCCGCGCGCGGTGATCCCCATCTTCTTGTGGTCATAGCCGTGGGAGCCGCCGGAGGCGAAGGCATCACCTAGCCAGAATCCGTACTCGGCGGCCACCTGGTTGGCCAGGTCAGAGAAGCTCGCCGTGCCCTTGTCGGCAGCGACAACCAGGTAGGGGTCGTCTTCGTCGTAGCGGATCACGCGCGCAGGCGCCTGGACACGATCGCCGACGTAGTTGTCGGTGATGTCGAGCAGACCGCGCAGGAAGATCTGGTAGCAGGCGATCCCCTCTCCGAGCAGAAGCTCGCGGCTGCCGCCGATCGGCGGGCGCTTGACCACGAAGCCACCCTTGGAGCCGATGGGCACGATCAGCGCGTTCTTGACCATCTGGGCCTTCATCAGCCCTAGCACCTCGGTGCGGAAGTCCTCGCGCCGATCTGACCAGCGCAGGCCGCCGCGCGCGACCTTGCCGCCGCGCAGATGGACGCCCTCCACCCGGGGCGAATACACGTAGATCTCAAACCGCGGGCGCGGCAGCGGCAGCAGACTGAGCTCGGTCGAGTCCAGCTTGAACGACAGGCTGGCAGGGGGTCGCCCCTCCGCGTCGCGGCAGAAGTAGTTGGTCCGCAGCATCGTCTGCGCCACCGAGTACAGGCTGCGCAGGATCCGATCCTCGTCCAGGCTGGTGATGGCGTCAATCGCCTGCGTGAGCTCCTCTGAGAGCCGCGCTGCCTCCGCCTCGTCCTGGCGGTCGGGATCAAAACGCGCCTGGAAGAAGCGCACGAGCAGCGTGGTGGTCTCGGGATTGGCGATCAGCGTGCGCTCCATGTACGCGTCCGAGAAGCCGATCGCCGCCTGGCGCAGGTAGCGCGCGATCGCTCGGACGATCGTGATTTCCCGGCCTGTGAGGCCAGCCGCGAGGACCAGGCCGTTGAGCGCGTCATCCTCGAGCTCGCCCGACCACACGGCCAGGAAGGTCTCGGCGAAGGTGTCACCGATCCGCTCCAGCGCGTCTAGGGGGCAGCTCAACCCGAAGTCGTAGATCCAGACCGCAGGCGCTCCGCTGGGCGTGATCTCATACGGGCGCTCGTCGCTGACCTTGGCCCCGAGATGCTCAAAGGTCGGCAACACACCCGAGAGCGAGACGCGCGCGGTGCTGAGCAGCTTGCAGCGAGTCGCTTCATAGTCCTGATCGCGAGACCGGTACGCGGTCAGGATGGGACGCCCCGTCCGGGTCAGCTGCTGTATCCGGTCGATGTCCAGGACGGCGTCATGGGCGCTCCAGTCGGCTCGGTAGGCGGTGGGAAAGGCGGCACCAAAGCGGGAGTAGAGTTCGCGCCCCCCCTGTTCCCCGCGCGCCATGATGAGCGCCGCGCGCAGGTCGTCGGTCCACGCTCGGGTCGCCTCCGCGATCCGGGCCTCGATCGCCACCACGTCGTAGTCGTCGGGCACCCCCTGGGGGCAGTGGACGACATAGTTGACGCGCACGAGGACCGATTCGGAGAGCTGTGGACGCCAGTCGACCTGTCCGCCGCCGAATGCCTCGGCCAGGATCCGGGCCGCGCGCTCGCGGTTCTCGGTGTTGAACCGGTCGCGCGGCAGGCACAGCGTGCAGGTCACAAAACGGTCCAGCTGATCGCGGTAGACGAACAGTCGTACACGCTGGCGCTCACCGAGGCCGAGGATGCCGATCGCCATCTCGAACAGTTCCTCGCCCGAGATCTGCACGAGCAGATCCCGGGGCAAAGACTCCATGATGTCGACCATGCCCTTGGCGTCGTGGCTGTCGGGTGGGAAGGCCGCCCGGGCCATCACCGACTCGACCTTCTCGCGCAGGAGGGGGATCTCCCGCGGGCTGGTCTTGTAGGCGGTCGTGGTGTACAGCCCGAGGAAGCGCCGCTCGCCCACCACTCGGCCGTCGGGACCAAAGCGCTTGACCCCCACGTAATCCAGGTAGGCGGGGCGGTGCACACGGGCACGGCTATTGGCCTTGGTCAACACGAGCGGGTGCGAGGACTGGGCCATCGTCTGACGCTTGGGATCCAGGGGCTTGGCCGGCGTGGCGGCCGCACCGCGCAGGATCCCGAGGCCCGTGTTGGGGACAGCTCGGATCTCCGCCTCGCCAACGTCGTACTCGCGGTAGCCCAGGAAGGTGAAGTGATCGTCGCGTAGCCACTCCAAAAAGGCGCGGGCCTCGTCCTGGTAGTCCCCTGGGCCCCGGTCCGCGGCCAGCTCGGCGGCCAGCGCGGCGGCGCGAGCGCGCATCGAGGACCAGTCCTCCACCGCCGCCCGTACCTCCTCGAGCACCAACTCCACCCCGGCCTGGAGGACCGCGAGCCGGTCCGAGTCTGACTCCCGAGCGACCTCGGCGTGGATCACCGATTCCGCGTTCGCCTCCGGGGCGACCGCGCCCGGTGCGAGCACCTCGGCCAGTTCGCCGTCGTGGTCACGGACCACGCGCATCACCGGATGGACGATCAACTCGATGGCGTAGCCCTGCCGGCTGAGCTCCATCGTCACCGAGTCGACCAGAAAGGGCATGTCGTCAGAGACGATCTCGACCACCGTATATGCCGAGCTCCAGCCGTCGCGCTCGAGCTCGGGGTTATAGACCCGCACCTTCGGCTCGCCCGGCCCACGACTGCGACCGGTTTGCCAGTGCGCGACCAGCGCGCCGCACAGGTCGAGCGGGTTGCGATCGCCGAGGTCGGGGGCCGGAACCCAGTGGTAGTACTGGCGCACAAATTCGGCGTAAGCACTCTCGGACTCGTCGCGGAGACGCTCGCGAACGCATTCGCTCAACTCGTCGATCAGGTTGCGCTCGAGGTCCCCGGCCTTAACGGCCATCTCTGACAACAGCTCCTTCTCCTCGCGGTGGCGATCACCAACGCTACCCCTCAGCACGCCCTGGCGCACCAACTGCGTGCAAAATGGCACTCGTGCTTCCCCACTGGCCATCGGACACCGTCGCCGTCCTCTGCACCGTGGGCGAGGAACCCCACGCGATCCCTGTCTCGGCGGTGCACCGTGCCGACGAGACGCGCCTGCTGCTCGGCTTAGCCGAAAGCCGCGGATCACTGCGGCGGCTGCGCCAACGGCCTCAGGTGGCGGTGGCGCTGATCGCCGCGGGACTGGCCGTGACCGTGAGCGGACACGCACGAGTACTTGGCGAGCCGCTGGTCAAGGGCGTGGCGGCGGTGCTGGTGGAGGTCGATACGGTCCACGATCACCTACGGTCGACCTTCGAGATCCACACCGGAGTCCAGTGGCGCTGGACCGATGGCAAAGCCGCCGAGCGCGACCAGGCGGTCCGGACAGCACTGGCCCGGCTCGCCCGCGACCTCTAGGGTCCGGAGATGAAAGATTTAGCCTGCGGCGATTAGCGGCCGGTACCGCGGGTCACTGCCGCGACCGTGCCGGCCGGATCGGCGACCGTGATGAGGAGGCGCTCAAAACGGGCCATAGGGCCCAACTCGACGCGGATCGCGGGTCCACGACCGTGCAGAGCGGCGAAATCAGGCCGGGCGCCAGTCGCCCGTCGGACGCCGTAGGCGATCACCCCTGGTATACCCGTGCCGGGCGCCCGGATGCCCCGCAGCGCGCCCCACGGATTGGGCTCCACGGCGATCGTGGACACGGCCGACAGGGGAACCCGCACGCCGCTGTACATCGCGGCCAGCTTCTCCAACCCGGTGAGGCAGACACACAGGTCGCTGCCCTGGATCGCCAGGGTGGCCATAGCTTTCGAATACCCGGCGCTCAAGCTGGTCAAGCGGATGCCGATGTTGATCTGATGACGGGCCTCCCGCTTCGGCGTCTCGCCGCCCTGATCGCCGTGCCGGTGGTGGTGATCGCGTGCGCGGTGTTTGTCACCGCCACGATCGAGCGCGACAGTGCGTTGCATGCCTACCAGCAGCAGGCGGCGGGTCAGCGGCTGTTGGTGGCGATGCTCGACGAGGAGACGGGCTCACGCGGCTACTTCGAGACTCGGCAGGTCCGCTTTCTGGTGCCCTGGTACCAGGGCCAGGCTGACTTCGCCGCCGCGCTGAGCACCTCGCGCAGGCTCGCCGCGGGGGACGTACCACTGCAGCACTCCCTGTCCGACCAAGCCGGACAAAACGCTCAGTGGCTGACCAGGGTCAGCGGCGATATCCAGCTCCTGCAGCTCGCGGGACGACGGCCGACCGTGTCCGACGAGGTCGGACAGAAGGCGATGGTGGACACCTTCCGCGAGCTCAACCAGCTGTTCACGGTCCAGCTGGCCGGGCGCCGCGATAGCTCCCTGTCGCTTGCCACCTGGCTGGCCGTGGGCGACGCCGCCGCGCTCTCGATCCTGCTAGCCCTCATCGGCGTGCTGATCGTGCGCCGGACCGGCCAGCGCGGAAGCATGCGCCTAAGACGCCAGCAGGAACTGCACGAGCTGCTCCAGGTCTCTGCCTCCGAGGAGGAGTCCCAGCGCCTCCTCATTCGTCACGTGGAGCGGGCGGTGCCCGGGGCGGGGGCGGCCGTTTTCAACCGCAACAACAGCGAGGATCGTCTCAAGGCGACCCTGAGCAAAAAGGCCGAGCTGACTCCGCTGCGAGACCTCGAAGTCGTCCAGCTGCGGCCCCGCTCGTGCCTGGCCGTCCGGCTCAGCCGAGTCTACGAGCGCGGGCCCGGCGAGGACTCGCTGATGCTCTGCGAGGCGTGCGGCAAAACCGCTGGGGCCGTGCTATGCGAGCCGCTGCTGGTCGGCGGCCAGGTGATCGGCTCGGTGCTGGTGGCCCGCGACCAGTCGATTGACCCCGCCGAGCGCGATCTCATCCACGACTCCGTCACTCAGGCGGCGCCGATCTTCGCCAACCAGCGCAACCTCGCCATCGCGGAGCGGCGCGCGGCCAGCGACGCCTTGACCGGCCTGCCCAACCGCCGCGCGGCCGACGAATCGATCAAGCGGATGGTCGCGCACGCCGGGCGCACGGTTACCGCGCTCGCTGCGGTACTACTGGATCTCGATCACTTCAAGCAGGTCAATGATCTCCACGGTCACGACCTGGGGGATAAGGCGCTCGCGATGATCGGTCAGACTCTCGCGGCCAGCCTCAGGGCCAGCGACTTCGCCGCCCGCTACGGCGGGGAGGAATTCCTGCTTCTGCTGCCCGACACCGACCGCAGCGGCGCCGTGGAGGTAGCCGAGAAGCTGCGGCGTACGATCGCCCAGACCGAGGTTCGCGAAGTCGGAGCTCTAACCGCCAGCTTCGGGATCGCGGTCATGCCCGACGACGCCGCCGAGCCCGAGCAACTCATCCGCAAGGCCGACCGCGCGCTTTACGCCGCCAAAGCCCGCGGCCGCAACCGGGTTGAAGTCGCCGCTCCGACCACCGGCCCCGATCGCGGCGGCGAATGGCCGCCCGTCTCAGATCCGCTGGGCGACTGACTCTCCTGGCGGCCTGTGAGGCGGGTCGTCACACGGATTGAGGTTGATGCGGCTGGCTCACGTGCCGGGTGGAAACGTGTAGCTCGCATGGGGCGGAACCCAGGGTCCGACTTCAACCACGATTTCGCCGTGCGCAACCAGCGGCACGCTGCCCGGACGGCCATGGCGCAGGCGCCCGGCCACGAAGACGCGTACAGGATCACGGGCCGGCGCTTGAAAGGACGCCGCACGGCGCTGCGACAATGGCTCGCCCCAGGCCCGGAAGACGTCAGCTAACGTCAGGCGCGCTCCCGGGCGCACAAGGATGACGCCGGTCGGTTCGAGCGTGATCAGGGCGCCGTAGCAGTGAGCGCGAGTGATCCGGCCTGCCTCCCGGCTGACCGGTCCGCGCACGCCGATGCCGGCGCCCAGCACGACGACCCGGTTGGCGGCAAACAGCTCGATGTGGACACCACTTCGGACCCCCAGCCTGGGCCAACAGGGGCCGATCACCGGGCCTCGGGCCCCAGGATGAAAGCGCGGCCCGGGTCCGATCGGCCGCGCTTGACGCAGAAGCGCAGCCGGGATCCCGGTCGTCGCCGGCGAACGAGAGCCGCTGTCACAGCCGCCCAGTGCGGTGAGGGCCAAGACCAGCGCCGTCAGCGTCCACGCGCGCCTTTTCACGCCCCGGACTCTACGCGGCAGCGGGGCCGTTCTCGCGCCCTGTGTGGCCTCCCCTCGCGCGCGGGCGCGTAGCCTCCATGCCGTGCCGGACTCACCGACTGAGCGATCCCGAGACCAGGCCCCCGCCGACCCTCCGCGCAGGGATCCCCCTCGCGCGCCCGGCGCCTATTTGGCACGGCCCCTGTGGCAACGCTTCGCGCTCTCGCTGTTCGTAGCGGCAGTCCTGGTGGCGGCGATGGTGCGCTACGTCAACGGTCACAACACCGACTCGCCCCCCTCCACCAACCCGGCGGCCGCCGTTCAGGCCAACCGCGACGCCGAGATCCTGATCGCCCAGGACCAGGCCCCGCTCTCTGCGCATCTCGCCCGCGGCCAGACCCCAGCTGCCGGCCTGGAGCAGTCCGTCGAGGGCCGGATGTCCGCGCTGGTCAAGGCCGGCAACATCGACGGGCCGGTGCACCCGGCCCGCTGTCACCCGGCCGGATCGCGCACCGGCTCACGGCTGCCTTTTTCCTGCTCGATCGTCGCCGGGGGCGTGACCTATCCGTTCCTTGGAGTGGTCGACACAGCCCGACGGCGGATCACCCTCTGCAAGCGCGATCAGCCGCCGGTGGCATCTGATGACGTTCCGGTCAGCGCCCGCTGCCGGGCGTGAGAGCGCTACCGATCTTTCTACACCCGGTGCTGTTCGGGGTTGGCGTCGGCCTCGGCGTGCCGCTCGGTTGCCGGCTCACCTTCGCGGTCGGCGACCCGGTCTCGCTCAGCCACGCGCTCACGATGGCGATCGTGCTCGTGTTCGGCCACGGCCCCCGCGCCCGCGCCAGCCGCCGCACCAGTCCCCACCGCAGCACCGGTACCGACCCCCCTCCGGCGCCGGCCGGGCACGGCCCGCTCCCCGGCGTAGCCGGTGTCCTCCACGACTCGGCGCCGGCGCGGAATCAGTGTGTTGAAGAGCAGGATCGCCGCCGCGATTCCCCACCCGATCTCGGTCCAGCCGTTGGCGGCTGCGAGTCCGAGCACGTCGCCGCTCGTGGCCGCGATGATGGCCGCCACGCCAAAGGCGACCCCGACGATGAGGCTCATCGTCTTGGCGAGCAGATGCTGAGCGGCGCCGAACAGGAGCAGGCCACCGCCGATCGCCGTGAGCATGCCCGTCCAGCCGTTGGCGCCGAAGATCCCGAACAGGACCTTGCCGTCCACTGGAGCCTTCCCGTCCGGGAAGTTGGCGAACTTCGGGAACATGTGCTGTTTGTAGATGAAGTAGAGACCGGCGGCGAGCAGGATGGTGCCGAGCACCAGCGCTGGCCCCCGAGCCAGGCTCAATCCCTTCTCGGTCCTAGTCTCGTTGTCATTGACCATAACCAGCGACCTTTCTGGGTAAGCACAGACACGGCATAAGCCGGCCCGCCAAGGCGGTTAGGTGGGGCGGCCTGTCCGACCGATGTCCCCTCCTCCGAGGGTCGCGGTCTCGTGGGTCATGGACGGCCTTCCGAGTTCTTGTTACCCCCAAGTCCCCCTCCACACACCGCGACGTCCGCGTGCGGACGCACCTGCCCGTCCAGTCCGGGTCCGCCCGAGGCGAACTCCTCAAGGGTCGCGCCAGCCGAGCTTCCCGAAGAAACCTCGAGCCACCGGACGATCGCTCGAGCGCCCACGACGCTGAGTTCTCGTCTCGCGATCGGTGACTAATGGCGAAGCACACCGCAGAGCAAGGAACAGTCCGATCTAGAGCCGAAGGGTGGACCTCATCATCGATCCTCGTCGGTCGCTCTGCCCCGACGGTCTGAAGCCATGTTGATCTACTCGATGAGCGTCGCCGCGACTTTCGCGAAGAATCGTCCGGGCCGCCGCGGATGACGTAGGAAGGCGGTTACGCGTGTCCAGGCGGATCTGCGTCGCGATAACCGCTCGTCCTGGTGGTGCCACGGCGACGAGCCGCGCGGAGAGACCTCCTGAGGAGTCGAGCCCGAGCAGTGCCTTGCCGAGGCCGACCCACGACAGCTGGAACCAACGTGGAGCGTCGTCCGCGAACGCCCGGATCCATCGCTCAGGCTTTGATCTACTGGCGTGTCGACAGAGAAGGCGTCCTCACCGTCGACGCGAGCCAGCAGGCGCAGCTCGCGCACGGCGGCCGGCACGGAGATTTCGACGGACCGCGACCGCGCCGTGGAAGCCTCCAAGAGCCCCCCAATGCGCTGAACCAGGTCGATACCGCGCGACGGTGCAACGGCAAGTCGCGAGCGCAGCTCCTCCTCCAATACCCGCAGCATCTCGGCGGCAGACCCGGTCTCGCCGATCTGGTTGCGAATCCGGTCCAACGACCGTTTCCAGACCGCGTCGACCGGCACCCATCGGTCCCGCAGCTCGGTCGCCGGCACGTCGACGAACGGCGAAATGCCCCACGGCTTGAAGTGCACCCCGACGACCCGCACGGGTGTGGGGTACTCGATAAGGAAACGCCGTGTCCATACACCCATGAACCACCCATCGGTGCACACGGCCGGCGGCACCGAAGGGTCCGAATCCCAAAGGCGGACGGGTCTGCCTAGGTTGACGAACAGGTGTGCCGATGGCATCGGCGGGACGTTCATCCGGCGGTGGCGCGGCACCCCGGTCAGGCAGTAGGTATCGTCGATGAACCCGTCCAGCGGCGGGGCGAGCACCCGGCTGACGTATTCCATCGACTCAGTGTCGCTGACGAGGGTTCAATTCGCGGCGCGACCAATTCCTACTCATGCAAGAGGACCCGCCTCATCGACTTGCGCTTCGGTCAACAGGCCGCGGGACTCGCGCCTCGTCGGTCATGGCATAACCCGGTAGCGCAGGTGGGTCACGCCGGGAGCCTCGATGACGCGGATGGGCTCGAGCTCGATGTGATCGGCGCCGAGGTGCTCGAAAAGCCGCCGTCCGTCGCCCAGCAAGACCGGGATCAAGTGAATCTGCAGCTCGTCGAGCACGCCGGCGCGCAGCGAGGACTGCGCGAGGTCGGCGCCGTGAACCATGACGTCCTTGTCGCCGGCGGCCTCCTTGGCCTGCCGCACGGCGCTCTCGACGCCGTCGGTCACGTAGTGGACAAGCTCGGACGCAGGCTGCTCTGGCGGCTCACCGCGCGTGGGCACGTAGATGGGGACCCCATCGTGGTGCTCGCCGTTCCAGTGGCCGGCGTAATCGAAGGTGCGCCGGCCGACCACCACCGCTCCGGTCGTCATCAACTCCTGAAAGACCTCCGCGCTGGCGCCGGCGGGCCGAAAGCCCGACGGGCCGCCCACCCACGCGCCGAGCCACTCGTGCAGGCGCTCGCCGCCGATGCCGAGCCCGTGCTCGGCATCGTCGCCCGGACCGGCGATGAACCCATCTACCGACATCGACATGTACAGAACTGAGCTGGACATTGACTCGCTCACCCGTCCTTCTCCGTCCATCCGGTGCGGGCGTGCGAGCCGTCGCAAAACGGCTTGTTCGCCGAGCGCCCGCAGCGGCAGAGGTAGACCTGCGCTGCGGACGGCTTGATCGCCTCGCCGTCCGGGTAGACGAGCTCGAGCGCACCGGTCACCTCGTAGGGGCCGTTGGGCAGCGGGATGAGACGAGCGGGTGTCATGAGCGTCCTTTCGGTCGAGCGATGCGCAGTGGGTACTAGTGGTCGTGCTCGAGGCTGCGCTCGAGCCGGTCAAAGCCGTGCGGTAGGCCGATCGTGTGCTCGTCGCGCAGCTCCGTGGTTGGGAAGCCGATCTGGACCATGGTCATCCGCGTGCCTCCGGCGTGCGGCTCGAACGCGAACTCCGTGGTCACCGAGAAGCTCGAGCCGTCCAGGCGTGTCTCGGTGGTGGTCATCAGGATCCGGCGCGGGGGCTCGATCGCCCTGAACTCGTGCCGGTGCTGGTAGAGCTGGGCGCGCGAAGGGCCGAAGGCGATGTACCAGACGCCGCCAACGCGCAAATCGCAGTCCGACTCGACGATCCAGCCGGGCGAATCCTTGCCGTAGAACTCGCGCTGGCCCTCAGGGGCGGTGAAGACGGCGAAGACCCGCTCGGGCGGAGCGGCGATCAGCCGCTCGAACCTCAGGTCGAAGCTCACTCCCCACCACCGCAAGTCTGCTCGACGTAACGCTCGAACCGATCAAGGCGGCCCTCCCACAGCCGGCGATGCCCTTCGATCCAGGCGGACGCCTCGGCGAGGCTCGGCTCCGAACCGAGCCGGCAGTGGCGCGCACGACCGACCTTCTCGGTGACCACGAGGTCAACGCGCTCAAGAATCCCGACGTGCTTCTTGACCCCGTTGATCGTCAGCCCGAACGGCTGGGCCAGCTCGCTGATCGTGGCCGGACCCCCACCCAGACGCTCGAGAATCCCACGCCGCGTCGGATCGGAAAGCGCGAAGAACGTCCCGTCGAGTGTCAATAGTGCACCGATCGGTGCACCATAGCACGCAGACCTGAGACGAGTTAGGACGCGGGCGGCGAAAGAACCACCGCCAAAAGCACCCGTCTGCGGCGTTCGCAAGCGAAGACGCGACGACCGTTCAGCTGCGGGAGGCGTCGGATCCGGAAGAGCTCTGCGTGAGGAATGAGACGAGGCCTGCGGCCACTGCGCGAGGATCCTCGACGGTTGGGATGTGGCGTGCGCCGGGTATCCGGAGGAGCCGGGCGCCGGGGATCTCCCTCGCATAGCGCTCGGCGTAGTCGACGGGCTGAAACTCATCGTCCTCGCCCCAGACGAGCAGGGTAGGCAGCGCTCGTTCACGCACGCGGTCGAGAACTCCGAGGGTGTAGCGGGCGTTGGCGGCGCCGGCCATCGCAGTCCACGACCGGACCCGATCCTCAGCATGCCATGGAGCAAGCCACGCTTCGCGTTCGGCATCGCTGAGCGGACGCGCGACGCCTCGGGCGAGGCTCTGGGCGCGTGCCTGTAGCAGCTCGTCGACGGTGATGGCGGCGGCGACGGACGGGTCGCGGAAGCGCTCGACCGCCGGGACGGGCCAGGAGTCATAGAGCACGGAGTTCATCAGCACCAGCCGCCGTACCGATGGGTCGAAGGCGGCAAGGTGCTGTGCAACGGCGCCGCCGATGTCGTGGCCGCCGACGGTCATCGGGCCCGTGACGCCGACCGCGTCGAGAAAGCGCTGGGCGCATCGGGCGAGGGCCGGGACGCTGGCGTCGGTGCGACTCAATCGCCCGCCGGACTTGCCAAACCCGGGGAAGTCGAGCGCGTAGGCCTCGTAGCCGGCGCCGGCGATGTCGGCCATTACCGGTTCCCAGACGCGGCTCCAGAAGGTCCCGTGCACGAGCAGGACGGGGGGCCCCGAACCGGCGTGCAGATAGCTCAGCGCGGCGCCGTCAACCGTGACCTTGCGCCGCTGCACCGATTCGGTTGCGCCGGTCATCGTGACGGCCTCCCGGTGAGACGTGCAGCTAGCTCAGAGAGGGTCCGGCCGGTTGCTTCCGGCTCGCGGAAGCACGGCGGGTAGGGGGCGCCGTCGCGGGAGAGCCAGCCGGTCCGTAGCCCAGCGCGCGCCGCTCCGTCTATGTCCCAGGGGTGTACGGCGATGAGCGCTACTTCACCGGCCTGCACCTCGCAGCGCTCCGCGGCGTGGGCGTAGGCTTCGGGTGCCGGCTTCCACCGCCCGGCGTCGCTGACCGAGAGGCAGTGCTCGACGAGGTCGCGCAGCCCGGCCCGCTCGAGCAGGGACGCGGCGACCAGGCTCGATCCGTTGCTCAAGGTGACGATCCTCACCCCGGCGGCATGGAGCTTTCCCAGACCGTCGGCTACGTCGGGGTGCAGGTCAAGCTCGGCCATCGCCTCCACGACGTGTTCGGCCACCTCCTGGGGGCTGCCGCACAGACCGTCGGTGCCGGTGAGCAGCGCGGCCAGGGTGGGGATGGCGATCTCCGAGAAGTCGGCGTAGGCGCCCGCCGCGGTGATCGCGAAGCCGTCCCGCAGCGTCGCGGCAAACCACAGGGGGAGAACCCCTGGATCGCCGCCGGCATCCTCAAGACGCGAAGCGAGCCCGTCGAGGTTCGACAGCGTCTCGTTGACATCGAAGACGGCGACCGCGGGGGCGGTTCTCTGATCAGGCATCGAGACGCTCGACTCCCTTGAGGTAGCCCTCGCTGAAGGTGGGGAACTGGGCGACGGTGTCGCGGAGCACTTCGAGCGGGATCTTGGCCTTGATCGCCAGCGCGGCCTGGTGGATCCATTCGCCGGCGAGCGGCGCCACCGCCCAGGCGCCGATCAGCACCTTGCGCCGGCGGTCGGCGAGCAGTCCGAGCGCGCCGCCGGGGTTCTCCTGATAGGTCCAGGGCCGGGCGATCGCGTCGGCAAGCTCGACGCGGCTGGTCGCGACATCGATCTCCTGAGAGCGGGCCTGCTGCTCGGTGAGCCCGACGGCGGCGATCTCGGGGTCGCAGAACACGACGCGGGGGATCGCGGTGTAGTCCGCGCGGGCGGGGCGGCCGGCGATGTCGGCGCTGGCGACCCGGGCCTGGTACATGCCGACGTGGGTGAACGGCATCACACCGGTGACATCCCCGACCGCCCAGACCCCCTCGCCCGCCCGGCAGCGCTCGTCGACTCGTATGCCCCTTGGGTTAGGGTCGATCCCGACGGTCTCCAGTCCGAGGTTCTCGACGCGCGGGCTGCGGCCGGTGGCGATCAGCAGCTCCTGACCACGGGCTTCGGTCCCGTCGTCGAGCGCCAGAACCCGCTCCCCGTCCTCCCGGCGCGCCGAGGTGGCGTGCACGCCGGTGCGGAGATTGATGCCGTCCTGGCGCAGTGCATCGGCGATCAGCGCGCTCACCGCCGGGTCCTCACGATCGATCAGCCGCTCAGCGGATTGAACGAGCGTCACCCTGGTGCCAAACCGCGCGAAGAACTGCCCCAGTTCGATGCCAACGGGTCCGCCGCCGAGGATCACGATGCTGGCGGGAAGCTCTTTGACCGTTGTGGCGTCGCGGTTGGTCCAGTAGCCGGTCTGCGCCCGCCCGTCGATCGCGGGGATGCGTGCATCGCTGCCGGTCGCGATCACGATCCGGTCGGTCTCAAGCACGGCTCCGGCGATCGCGACGCGTCCGGGGCCGGTGATCCGCGCCTCGCCGCGGTGGACCTCCACGCCCTGGTCGCGGTAGCCGGTCTCCTGGTTGGTGTCGTCGAGCTCGCGGATCATGAAGTCGCGGTACTTCGCAACCTGCGGCCAGTCCGTGCCAGGCTCAGAGACTCCGGCGACCCGCCGGGCCTCTGCCCGCGCCTGGGTCGGACGCAAGAGCGTCTTTGACGGGATGCACGCCCAGTAGGCGCACTCACCGCCGATCAGCTCGCGTTCGCACAGCGCGACGCGCAAGCCCTGTTTGGCCAGCCGGGAGATCGCGATCTCTCCGGCGGGGCCACTGCCGATCACCACAGCATCAAAGCGTTCAGGCATCGGCTACCTCCTTTGGTTGGGCTGCGATCAAGATCGGCGCCAGACGGTCATGCGCAGCAGGACAGCCGACTCGGGTCGCGGGTGAAGGACTGCGCGGCGAGGTGGATCGCCTCACCGATGGTCAGATACGGGTTCCAGCTGTCAGCCATCCGCTCGACGGTCATCCCGGCCTCGATCGCGTAGACGCCGGCGAGAATCGCGTCACCGGCACCGTCGGCGAGCAGATGCACACCCAGGATCCGGCCGGTCTCGCGTTCGGCGACGAGCTTGACCAGCCCGCGCGGGCTGCGGCTGACGATCGCCCGCGGCACCGCGGCAAGATTGAGCACCCGGCTCTCCACCTCGAACCCCTGCTCGAGCGCCTGGCGCCCGGTCAGTCCGGCCGACGCGACCGTTGGATTGGTGAAGGTGATCCGCGGCAGCGAGCGGTAATCCTCGCGGTGGTTCGCGCCGTCAAAGGCGTTGGCGACCACCGCACGGCCGTGTTGAGCGGCGACGTAGACGAACTGCGGATGACCGGTCACGTCACCCGCGGCCCACACGCGCGGATTGGCGGTGCTCAGATCGGCCCCGACCCGCACCTCACCGCGCTCCCCGACCTCGACACCGATGGCCTCCAGTCCGAGCCCCGCCGTCCGGGGGCTGCGGCCGGTGGCGACCAACAGCCGCTCGGCCCGGCGCTCCTGGCCGTCGATGCGGACGAGCACGTGGTCGCTGTCTCGCGTGACGCGTTGAACGGCCGCTCCCTCGATGATCGTGATCCCGTCGGCGGTCAACGCTTCGCGTAGCGCCTGCGCGATCTCCGGCTCCTCGCCGCGAGCGATCATCGACCGCACGAGCATCGTCACCCGGGCGCCGAGATGCGCGAACAGCTGCGCCTGCTCCAGCGCCACGTAGCCGCCGCCGATCACGAGCAGCGATCTCGGGAGGTGGTCGAGCTCCATCGCCGTCGTTGAGGTCAGAAACTCGGTCTTGTACAGCCCCGGGATGTCCGGGACGTGCGGCTCGGCGCCGGTGGCGATCAGGTAGTGCGCGGCCTCGACCCGACGGTCGCCGATCGCGATCGCGGGGCCCGACACGAACCGGGCGTCACCGGACACCAGCTCGATCCCATACTCGGCGGCGAGATCGAGGTACTTCTCCTGCCGCAGCCCACCGACGATCTCATTCTTGCCGGCGATCAGCGCACCGAAGTCGACCGGACCCGCCGCGGTACGAATCCCCGGAAAGCGGTGGTCGGTGGAGCGGTGCCGCGCCTCGGCGGCGGCCAGCAGTGCCTTGGACGGAATGCACCCCACATTTACACAGGTTCCCCCGACCGTGCCACGCTCGAGCATGACAACGCGCCGGCCGTGCTCTGACGCGGCGATCGCCGCCGAGAAGGCTGCGCCCCCCGACCCGATGATCGCGAGGTCATAGTCGAGCGCACCTTTCCCGGAGCTGCTCCGCGTGACCGAGTCGCCGACCCGTTCGACCCGGTAGAGAGTGCCCTCCAGCGAGCGGGCGAGAGCCGCGCCGGACACACCATTGGGGTTCACGCTCGCTCGACCCGCTCGCCAGTCGACGTTCACGTCGGTCGCGCCCGCCCGCTCCAGGGCATCCGCGACATGACGAGCGCAGGCGTCAAAGCTCGTTCCCCCGGTCTCCATTGAAAGGCTCATGGGCTCGACCTCCGATCACTCAGCGCGTCGCATCTCCGCAGCCGACCCCGAGCCACGACAGCGGTGCTCAGCGCAACGAGCGCGATCAGGCCAACGCCACCCCCGAGCACGGCTCCGAGACCAATCCCGCCGACCAAGCCCGCCAACACCGGTCCGGCGCCGCAGCATCCGGCCGCCACCACCGCAAACCCGCCGACCACGAGCCCATGTACGCCTGCCGGCTTGCGTCCGGCGGTCGTCAGCATTTCCCGCCGTCCGCCCGCCGGCAGGCGGCGACATGCTCGGCGTTGTCGCTCAGCAACGCCCGCCCGAGCGCCAGCAGCTCCAGCACCCGGTCATCGGCCACCCGGTAGTAGACGACCCGGTGCGCACGACGCGTCTGCACGAAACCGCACCACCTCAGGCACGCCAGATGATTGGACACCCGCGACTGCGCCTGCCCAAGCTCGGCCATCAGCTCGCTCACCGACATCTCCGCCCCGCCCGCCAGCAGCTCGAGGATCCGCACCCGTGTCACGTCGGAGAGCACCTTGAAGTACTTCGCCAACAGGTCCGGCTCACTCGGAGACGCCGGCAGGAGGAACGGGCCGTCGAGGAGAGGCGCAGAGGACATCTCGCAACACTGTAGCGTGATATGAAACGCCGGTTGCGGCGCTAACCCTCGGCTTTCCCCCCGATCCTGCTGCTCGACGACGACTCGGTCATCACGGGTTCAGGCTCCATCGCCGCCTGGGCCCGCGCGCACCCGTAGGCCTGAACAGGGCGGCTTTTGTGGGCAGCGGCTCGTCCTGCTAATTGGTGTCGGGTAAGAGTTCGCGCTCGAGCGCGGCGACGATCCACCGTTGCGCGGTGGCCGGTTGCCAGCCGCAGCGCGTCGTAAGCCAGCGCAGCGTGTCGGGGGAGGCGAGCGCGGAGGCAATGTCGGCGACGGCGTCCGGGGTGAGCTCGGGGCGCCAGGTGCCGGGCGGGACGGCCTGACCGAGGAGTTTGAGCGCGCCCTCGCGTCTGCCTCGCTCCATCTCGCCCAGGAACGTGTCGACCTCTGGCTCTGCGGGCCCGGTCGCCCGGAGCACGTCGATCAGCAGCGTGATCCGGGGGGCGACGGTGGCGATCTGCTTGGCGTACAGGGCGAGCTTTCGGCGCGGGCTCGGCTCCGCGGCGATCCTCCGTGCCCACTGCCGGTCACCTGGGTGCGTGGCCGGGTCCTCGTCGCCGGCGACCAGACGCGCCGCGCAGGCGGCGAGTACCGCTGCTTTGGTGCGGTAGGCCAGGTAGATCGTCTGGACGTGCACGCCGGCCTCGTCGGCAATGGCCTGCATCGTGGTCGCCGTGTAGCCGTCGCGTGTGAATAGCCTCGCCGCCGCCTCCTCGACCCGACGGCGGGTGTCGGCGCCCCTGCGCGCCGGCGGTGACCGGGAGACGCGAGCGTTGGGCGGCTGATCCGTTGACACGGGGATATAGTAGCGCTATATAGTGACCCTACATATTGACAGGGCACGAGGAGATCTGATGCGAATCCTGTGCAGCACACCGCCCATCGAGGGCGTGTTCGGTCCGTTCATACCGCTGGGACGAGCGCTGATGGAGGCCGGGCACGAGCTGATCGTGGCCAGCGGCTCAGATCTGAGAACGCGCGCCGAGGAGAACGGGCTACGTCTGGAGGTGGTGGGGCTGACCGCGATGGAGGGAGCGATGGCAGCGTTCGCCGATGAGCAGGTGAAGGCCGCACCCGCGGGGGATCGGCACCGGTTTCCGGCGGCGATGTTCGGCCTGGTGATCCCGGAAGCACAGATGCCGGCGCTGAGTGCGCTGGCGGACGAGCTGCAACCCGATCTGATCGTGCATCCGCCGGTTGGTGTCGCCGGCGCGTTGCTCGCGGCCGAGCGCGGGGTGCCGTCGGCCTGCTACGGGTTCGCGCAACCGTTTGACTCGGCGGTGCTGAGTGCGATCGCCCGTCGCTCGGCGGGGATGTGGGAGCAGGCCGGGCTCGAACCTGATCCGTGGGCCGGTGTGTACCGCGGCCTCTACATCGACCCGTGCCCGCCCAGCCTCGGCGGCCAACAGGGGATCACCGCGGCGGCCGGGGTCCAAGCCATCCAGCCGGAGATACCCGGCGATCCGACAGCCCCGCTGCCCGACTGGGCCGACGGGCTCGAGGGCCGTCCTGTCGTGTACGTGTCGCTTGGAACCGCACCCCTGTTCAATCAGCCCGCGAAGTTCTCGCCGCTGCTCACTGGGCTCGCCGGCGAGGAGCTCGAGGTCGTCGTCACGGTCAGCGAACTGCACGACCCAGCCGCGCTGGGAGAGCTACCGCCGTCCGTGCACGCCGAGCAGTGGCTGCCGCTCGCGCCTCTGCTGCCACGCTGCGATGCCGTGATCTGCCACGGCGGCACCGGCACGACGCTCGCCGCTCTTGTCGCCGGCCTGCCTCTCGTGCTGGTACCGCAGGGCGCTGACCAGTTCGACAACGCCCGGGCATGCGAGCGCGCCGGCGCCGCTCGCGTGCTGAACCCCGACAACGTCACCCCGGACGCAGTCCGCGACGCTGTCCGCGCGGTGCAGGCCGACGGCTCGCCAGAGCGCGCCGCTGCGCAAGCCATCGCCCGCGAGATCGCCGCGATGCCCTCCGCAGCGCAACTCGCTCGCGAGCTCCAAACGATCGCGAACACGGCGTAAAAGCGCTGCGGTCTCCCGACCTACGAGTCCACACACCCAAAGCGTCTGGATGACGCGTCCCGGTCTTAGATCAGAACATTCCCTGGCGACGACGGCCGGCCTTAAAACGAGGCGCTCGCACGTCCTCACGCAAACGGCTCACGCTGAGGCTCCCCGGCGGCCCATACGCGCCCGGCCGGCCGCGCGATGCATGGCTGCCAGCGAGTCGCGAGGGATGCGTGTGGAGTGGACCCAAACCGGTCTCGAAGACGACACCGCTTGGGATCTGTTCAACGACGTCGTGTTGCCGGCAAGGCCCGCCGCCGGTAGACCGCGAGGGTCAGCACCCAAGCTGACGTTGGCGCACGGCGACCCCGGTCCCAAGCTCGACACACCAGATGGGTCGATCGGCACCCAGCTCGACAACGCGGTCGGCTACGCCTGCTGGCATGTCGCCCGCCTGCTCGTCGCGAGAGTCACCAAGGTCGACAAACTCTGGCACGCCGCGGCGCTCGGGATGATCGGACGATCGAGCAACTGCCTCACTGCTTGTTTACGAAAGGTGAGCGAGGGGACTCGAACCCCCGACCGCCTGGACCACAACCAGGAGCTCTACCAGCTGAGCTACGCCCACCGCGCGGACCTTGAATCTACCAGCGGTGGGCGCCCCGGCTTGTCCCGGCGCCTGACGGCTCGAAGCCGTCGCGAAGCGACGTTCCCACGCACACCCCCGGCAGGACTCGAACCTGCGACCCACGGCTTAGAAGGCCGTTGCTCTATCCAGCTGAGCTACGGGGGCTCACAACCAGAGTAAACGCGATCCCGAGGCGGCTCTTTCCTCGCCTTGACCGTCGCGCTGATCGGCGCCAATACCCTCGACCGCGATGGCGACGCCTCGCTCCCCGGTGACACCCGAGCTGACCTCAAGCCAAGTGCTCGGCTGGCGCCTGGAGCGCCAGCTCCTTGACCCGATCGGCACCCTGGACGTGCGCGGGACCGTCCGGGCTCTGGCGGGTATTCAGGCCCAGGTCCAGTCCTCAGCCGAGCTGGCCATTGCGCTGCGCCGCGCACCGGGCCCGGCGTGTCGACGGCAACACGATCTATGTCAGCGATAGCTCAGGCAACACGGTGAAGGTCACAGTTTCGCCGGTCGCCAAAATCTCCAAGAGCCTGAAGGTTTCCAAGCAATCGGTGCGTCCCGGGGACACGGTTGTCATCCAAGGCGTGAAGGGCTCTCAAGCACCCTGACCGCGACCTCGGTCAGCGATTCGGGCGCCAGCGCGAGCACCCCGGCGGGCGGCGCTACCGCCGGCGGGAGCTCCCGCAGCGGCAGCTCAGCCGTCGGCTCCCTGTTCGGTGCCGGCGGATGACCAACACAGCTTCGGAAAGGACAATCAAGATGGCAAAGAACCTCGTCGCGGCTCGCCGCGGGATGGTGATATTTGCGGCGCTGGTTGCGGCCACGGCCGTAGTGGCGTGCGGCAGCAGCTCCGGCGGCGCATCGTCTTCCAGCTCAGCCGGCAAGGCAGCCGCCTCGACCCCAAGCGCAAACCGTTCCACGCTGGCCGCCTGCCTGAAGACGCATGGCGTGAGCCTTCCCGCGCGCGGCCCGGGTGGCGGGGGTCCCCCCCGCGGCGCCCCGGGCGGCCGGGTCCCGGCGCCCCGGGCGGTGGCGGGGCGCCCGCCGGGGGAGGCGGTGGATTCCTCGGTCGCGGCGGAGGTAACCCCAAGTTCCGGGCCGCTTTTCAGGCCTGCGGCGGCCGGAGGCCAGCGGGGTCAGCTTCCAACGCCTCATTCCGCGCCGCGATCGTGAAATACGTGACCTGCGTTCGCCAGCACGGGTATCCGCTGCCCAACCCCAAGTTCACCGGCCGCGGGTCCGTGTTCTCCGCCAAGATCCGGTCGGATCCAAAGTTCATGTCCGCGAGCAAGGCCTGCCAATCTCTGCTCGCGGGCCCGCGGCCAGCCGCCCCTGCCGGAGCCTGAAGCGCGACTGGAACGTCAGAGCTGATCACCGAGTCTGATTGCAGCAAGCGCAATTCCTGTCCCTTGGATGGGTGCTCACGCGGGGCAGCGCGGAGCAGTCGGATCTCGCCTGATCGGAAACCCGGGGGCGGTCAGAGGTCGCGGAGCTCTTCGATCGCCGGCCGGCGGAGGGCCCGGAGCGTGATCAACCCGGCGGCGAGGACGGTCGCGACGACGGCGATGCCGACCGCGAGCAGGTAGACCCACGGAATGCTGAGGAAGTCAGGCGGGGGATCGAAAACTCCCGTGAGCACGTCGACGAGAGTCGTCGAGAGGACTGCGGCCATGACGGCGCCGAGGATGAGGCCGGCACCCGTTACGAAGATCGATTCCCCCCAGACGAACCCGCCAAGCTGCCCGCGGCGAGCTCCGAGTGCGCTGGCAATCGCAAACGTGCGGCGGCGTTCTTGGAAGCCGAGCCCGAGCGCGAGTCCGGTGGCGGCCGCCGCCAGCACCAACGCGAAGCCGAGCTCGATCTGGGTCAAGCCGGAGAGCTCTACGGCGGTCAGGTTCGATCCGATCACGCGGCGCTGATTGACCAGATTGGTCACCTTGGCACTGGTTCCGAGGACGGCCGAGATTCGCTGGGAGACGGTGACCGGGCTGGTCCCGTCGGTTTGGATGAGGAAGGTCCCGACGGCGGCGGAGCCGGTGCGGGCGGCGATGTAGGCCTGGTTGGCGATGAAGAACGAGTCCTTCGGGGCGGTCAGGAATTCCTTCGCGATGCCCTGGTAGTGAAACGGGACCGTGGTCAACCGTTTGGTCCTGCCGTCCTGGAGCCGCAAGTTGATCCGGTCTCCCGGGTGCAGCTGGTAGTCGTGAACCGTTTCCTGGCTGACCAGGATCGCGTCGGGATGCTTGGCCAGGATCTGCATCAGGTTCGACGCTGTGCCTCCGGCGAACCAGCCGTTCTGAAGCTTTCCCTGGTTGGCGATGGTCTGCGGCCGGACGCCGTAGAGGTCCTGGAGATCGGCGCCGATATAGGCGAACCGATGTTGCAGCGGCTCGACGGATGCCACCCCGCCAATTCGCTTCAGCTGGGCGGTGCCCTGCTGGGCGCTGACCAGGGCGCCAGGCGGCTCGGTGACGGTTACGTCAGCCCCATTGGAAAGGCGGGCGTCGACTCGGGCCTGCGCCTCGTACGTGGAGTTGAAGACGGAGGTCGAGCCGGCGAAGGCGGCGGTGAGCGCCACCAACGCGACGGCGCGGGCCAGCAGTCGACGTTGCCGGCTCATGGTCGCCGAGACAGTCGGAGCGAGCTCTCCGGCGAGGGGGCGAAGCGCCCCGGTGAGCGGTCGACGTCCGCGGGTGAGGAAGAAATCAGCGATCCGATAGGCCAGCAGACCGAGCCCAATCCAGCCCAGCACGGGCGCGAGCAGCGCGTACCAGTTGACGGAGACCTGGGCCACGCCTTCGGGCGCGAGCACGAGTTGATACCCGCTCTGCGAGGCCTGCCAATAGACAAATCCGGCAATCGCCAGAGCAATGAAGTCCAGTCCGAACCGGGCCCACAGGGGACCGCGAGCGGTGCGGCCCACCTGGCGGCGCTGCCCGGCCACCGTGAGTGAGCGAGCGTCACGAATCGCCGGGAGAGCAATCGAGACGGCAGCGATGGCCAGTCCCACAGCGGCCGCACCCACGGCCCAGAGGATGGCTGAGACGGTACCGGCGCCGAACGAGGCGGTGCCGAAACTGCTGCGTCCGATCAGAAGTGCGGCCCCGAGACCGAGAATCACGCCGATCACGCCGGCGAACAGCGTCTCGGCCATCGCGATCCTCACCAGGGTCGGGGTCGAGGCACCGCGGGTGCGCAGCAGAGCGGCGTCGCGGCGGCGGCGGTCGGCACCCGCCGAGGCGATCAGCGCCGTAACCAGTCCGGCGAGGATAGCGCCGGGAAGACCGAGGAAGAGGAACAGAATCTGGGCGTACAACGCATCCTTGCGGGCGGTGTCGAGCGCGACGCCAAGGTTGTCCCCCACCAGGCCGGCGCCGGTGAGGCGACTCTCGAGGTTGTGCGCCCGAGCGGCCACGCTGTCAAACGCGGCGCTCGGGCTGCTGGGCAGCGCATGGGAGAGGATCACGTGAACCTGCGTGTGGATCAACTCGGGCCGGGAGGCGAGGACCGGCGCCTGCACCCGCGCGAATTCGGCCTGGGGCAGCAGGATCACGTTGTCGGGTGGTGCTGCCAGCTGCGAGCCGGGCGGAGCACCGACCTTTTGAAATAAGGAGTCGGCATAGGGGAGGTCCACTACGCCGCCGACCATCACTCGGGCCGGCTTCATCCCCGGCCGCGCAATCGTGACCTTGGAGCCCGGCGCGACGTGAAGATTTGACGCGGTTTGCTGGCCGACGAGAACTCCGTTGAGGTTGCCTGAGAGCAGCCGCAACTCACCGGGGAAGGCCGAGGCGTACCCGGGTGCAAGCCCCAGGACGCGTGCCGTCCCGGTGGTCTGGGTGGAGCCGGCGGTGGTCGCGGTGAGTCCCGGGGAGCTCGTGAACTGCACCGGGAGTGCCCGCTTGACTCCTGGGTAAGCACGGACAGTCGAGAGGACCACGCCCGGGTTTGCGCCCGGTTGCGCCTCGATCTGCCAGTCAACCGCCACGCGGGCGATCGCCCGCTGCGTCATCTTGGCGTTGGTCGACGAGAGAAAGGTCCCGATCGATGCAATCAGTGCCACGCCGACAGCCACGCCCAACGCCGTGGCGACGAGCCGGGTCGGCCGGTGAGCGATCAGACCGCGAAGCCAGTTCAGTGCGACCATGTCGTTTGCCTCGTTTCGGTCTGAATCTCTCCGCTGTGCATCTCCCAGCGTTCCGGAAGGCGCGAAGCGACAGTCAGGTCATGGGTCGAAATCAGCAGCGCGGAGCCGGCGTGATGGCTGGCGGCCAGCAGGACATCGACCACCGCCGCGCCGTTGGTCCGATCCAGCTGACCGGTCGGCTCGTCGGCGAGGATCAGGCTCGGCTCCCCGGCGAGGGCGCGCGCCACCGCGACGCGCTGCGCCTGTCCCCCGGAGATCTCCTCGGGCAGCTTGTCGGCGAGCTCTGAGAGGTCGAGCGTCCGCAGCGCCCCTCGCGCCACCTCCCGGGCCTGGCGATCGGTCATACCGCCGATGACCAGCGGGAGGGCGACGTTCTCCAGAACCGACAGCGGGGGCAGCAGGCTCGGGCCCTGAAAGACCGTCGCCACCCGTCCGGGACGAAGTTGATCTCGGGTGCCGATCGCGGGCCAACTGACAGTGCCGACGGTCGGCTCATCGAGACCGGCCATCAGGTGCAGAAGCGTCGACTTGCCCGACCCCGATGGACCGACCAGCCCGATGCACTGGCCCGCGAACACCTCGCAGTCGGTGACCTGGAGAGCCACGGTCGCCGTCTGGCCGGTTCCGTAAGTGCGGGCCACGCCTTCGCAGCGGACCAGGGGGAGCACCTCGCTCATTGCTCAACTCTCCCGTCGAGTAGCCGGACCTCTCGATCGGCCGAGGCCGCAACCTCCGGACTGTGGGTGACGATCAGCACTCCAGCGCCGGCGCCGGCCCGCTCCCGCAGGAGGTCGAGGACCCGGGCGGCGGTGACCGAGTCAAGCTCCCCGGTGGGCTCGTCGGCGAGGATCACCGGCGGGTCGTTGGCAAGCGCGACCGCGAGCCCGGCGCGGGCCAGCTCGCCGCCCGAGAGCTGGGCGGGACGAGCCGAGCCCCGATGCTCGATCCCACACTGTCGCAGGAGTTGATCGCGCCAGTCGCCGCCCCGAGAACCGCCGCCCATCCGCTGGGCCAACGCGACGTTATCGGCAATCGAAAGATGCCCGACGAGGTTCGCCTGCTGGAAGAGCATCCCGATGCGTGCCCCCCGGATGCTGGCTCGCTCCTCCTCTGGTCGCCGCGAGATGCGTGTCCCATCGACGCTCACGTTCCCCCCGTCGGGCTCGTCGAGCCCGGCCAGGCAGGCCAGCAACGTGGATTTGCCAGAGCCAGACGGACCGGTGACCGCGACCAGCTCGCCGGACTCGAGCGCGAGCGAGACGCCCTGCAGGGCGAGTGTCTCGTCGTCGCCGGCATGAAAGAAGCGGTACAGATTGTGCGCTTCGAGCACCGTGCTCATCGCGTGAACCGGAGCGAGCTGGTGACTTTTCGCCACGGATCGACGTTGTCCGATCCCTTCGGAGACGAGAGAACCAGGACCACCTCGCGTCCGTTGTGAAAGAAGTCATAGCGCTCGAAGGCGAGCGTCCCCACCTTGCCGGTGACCGGGTTTGGTGGTGAGTCGCCCAGGTAGGCAATGCGAACCGCGCTCCCCGCCGGCCGCGACACGCTGGAGATCGACTGCAGCTGAAAAGCCTTGACTGAGGCCGCGATGGCCGGGACCTCTCGCTTCGCCGACGCGGTAGTGACCGGTACCGAGGCCGGGAGCGTGATCACCTGAATCTCGTTCAGCTTGTCCGTGAACTTAACGGCGCCGTGAGCACTGGAGCGCGACCAACCCTCGGGCGTGCTCACGGTCAGTCCGGCGCCGGGCACCGCGTAGGGGATGTAGGCGATGGTGTCCGGGATATCCCCGGGTGGGAGCGTCTCACGCTGGTTCGGGTTCACCCCGCTCGTAGACGCGCTGGTGGCTGCGGCGGCGCTAGAAGCAGCGGTCTTCGAGCTCGAGGCCCCGCCGGGGGCGGAACTGGAGCTCGATGACGAGCCGCAGCCGCCGATCACGATAGAGATCGCCGCTGCTGTCAGTGCGGGGAGCTTGCGCATCGGACCTCCGGACTTGGTTGGTCTCATCGCGGCCACGGTAGGCGTACTCTGGTCACGCGCGGGCTATTCCAGGTCAACGCCAGGTCAAAACGTGACCTCGCGCTACCGTCCGAACATGGACGACCCCGCCATCCTGATCGTGGAGGACGACGAAGCGATCGCGGGTGGGCTCGTCCGCGTACTCGAGGGGCAGGGCTACACCGTTCATCGCCTCGGATCAGGGTCAGGCGCGGTCCGAGCTGCCGCCCCACCGGTCGGACTGGTGATTCTGGATCTCGGGCTGCCCGATGTGGACGGCCTCGACGTCTGCCGAAGATTACGGGCCGCGCAACCCCACGTCGCGATCCTGATTCTCACCGCGAGAGACCACGAACTCGATATCGTCGCCGGTCTCGACGCCGGCGCCGATGACTACCTCGTCAAGCCGTTCCGGCTGTCCGAGCTTCTGGCCCGGATCCGCTCCCATCTGAGACGCGCCTCCCCGGACGGTTCCGACGACGGGCAACCGATACAGCTCGGGGACCTTCGCCTCGACCGCTCCGCCCGGCGTGTCTGGCTCGGGCCGGAAGAACTCTCAATGCGCCCCAAGGAATTTGACCTTTTGACCCTGTTTGTCACCAACCCGGGCGTAGCCCTCACGCGGGCACGGATCATGGAGGCCGTGTGGGAAACGAGCTGGCTCGGGTCGACCAAGACCCTCGACACACACGTCCTCGCTCTCCGTAACAAACTCGGCGCAGATGCGATCGCCACCCTGCGTGGGGTCGGGTACCGCTTCGAGCTGCGATGAGACGCCGGCTTGTGATCGCGATCGCCGGCGTCGCCGGCGTCGCGGTGCTTCTGTTCGCATTGCCGCTTGCCTTTGTGCTGCAACGCAGCTACCGCGATGAGGAGCTGCTACGGCTCCAGCGGGACACGGACGCGGCCACGCGCGGGATCGACCTGAGCAATGGCACGCCGGATCGGATCGAACTGCCTTCCTTCGGCGGTCAGCTCGGCGTCTATTCCCGCGTCGGGGTGCGGATTGCCGGCACCGGACCGCCTGTCGCCGACCACGCGACCCGAACCGCTGTTCGGACCCGCGCGCCGACCGGAACCGCCAGCAATGGGCACCTGTTGGTCGCCGTGCCGCTGCTCAGCGGTGAGTTGGTGACAGGCGCGGTTCGTGCGCAGCGGGGGCAGGGCGCCGTGGCACGAAGGACGCATCGAGCATGGCTCGCGCTCGCCGGGCTCGGCGCCGTCCTGATCGCGTTGGCCGTGCTGTCCGCCCTGGCCCTCGGGCGCCGTCTCTCCCGGCCGCTGGACACCCTGGCCGGCGCCGCGCGACGGGTCGGGGAAGGCGATTTCGCCGCGCGCGCGTCACCTACCGGGATCGCGGAGATCGACGATGTCGGCGCGGCTCTCAACGGCAGCTCGCAACGGGTCGGTGAGCTCATCGGCCGTGAGCGGACCTTCAGCGCCGACATCTCTCATCAGTTGCGGACCCCGCTGGCCGCCGTGCGCCTGGAGCTCGAAGCCTTGGCCCTCGAAGCGCCCGAGCAGGCACCGGGGTTGACCGCAGCGCTAACTCAGGTCGACCGCCTGCAGGGCAGCATCGACACCCTGCTGGCGGTAGCCCGTGGCGGAGCTCCGTCAGGCGAGCGTACGACTGATCTCAACCGGGTCCTCAGGGAGGTCGAGAACGTCTGGCATGGTCCTCTGGCGGCAGACGGGCGGCCGCTGCGCACGACCATCGACGCGACGCCGGCAGTCGCCGCCATCTCACCCGCGGTACTCGACGAGATCCTCGAGATCCTGATTCAAAATGCCCGTACCCACGGCACCGGCGCTGTGACGGTCGCCGTTCGGGCCGTGGGGGATACCTTCGCGCTCGAAGTCAGCGACCAAGGACCGGGCTTCGGCCTCGACGCCGAAGAAGCATTTCGTCGGGGCAGCGGGACGGGGCACGGGATCGGCCTGGCGCTCGCCCGCTCGCTGGCCCACGCCGAGGGTGCGCGCCTACAAATCAGTCGCTCGGGACCAGGCCCCACCGTGACGATGCTCGTCGCCGCCGCCTGAGCAGCGTGGTCCGTCGTGCGGTACCGAGGTGACCGGCGCTCGTTGCTCGGTCTAGGGTGCGTGCATGCGACGCCTCCCCGTCCGCGCACGAGTCACCGCGGTCTTCGCGGTCGCCCTGGCGATCGTGCTCGCCGGTACCGGCCTCTTTCTGTACCTGCGTTTTAAGTCGGGGATCGACTCCGCGCTCGATCAGGGATTGCGCTCCCGCGCGGGCGACGTAACCGCGCTCGTGACGCAAGCCGACACGGGCCTTGCGCAGGGCGGGAAAAACACCTTGACCGCCAAGGGGGAGTCGTTCGCCCAGGTTCTCAAACCAAACGGAGCGATCTTCGACTCCACGCCGCTGATCAAGAGCGTGGCGCTCCTCAATCACCAGGAGATCCGGAAGGCGCTTGCCGGATCGATTTTCATCCAACGCGGACCGATTGGCGGCATCAATGAACCGTCGCGGCTGTTCGCCACGCCCGTCCGAGCTCAGGGGCAGAGACTGGTGGTCGTGGTCGGCGTGTCGCTGGGCGAGCGCACCAACGCGCTAAGTCAGCTTGGCGGCCTGCTCATTACCGGCGGCCTGGCGGCGCTCTTGCTCGTGTCAGTCGCGGGCTACGCCGCCGTGGCGGCGGCGCTGAGGCCGATCGAGATGATGCGGCGGCAAGCGGCGGAGATTTCGGCGAGCGATCCCGGGCGACGGCTCCCAGTCCCGCCGGCGGCGGACGAAGTCTCCCGCCTTGGGACCACCCTCAACGCGATGTTGATCAGACTCGAGAAGGCGTTCGCGCGCGAGAGCCAGTTCGTCTCCGACGCCAGCCACGAGCTGCGTACCCCGCTGGGGATCGTCAAGACCGAGCTTGAGCTCGCCCTGCGCGGCTCCTACAGCCGGGCCGAACTCGAGGAGGCGATCAGGTCGGCAGCGGAGGAGAACGAGCGCGTGATCCAGCTTGCCGAGGACCTGCTGGTGATCGCCCGTGCCGATCAGGGGCAGCTTGCCGTGCGTCCGGTAGAGCTGGATCTGAGCGACGAGCTTCAACGCGTCGCAAAACGGTTCGAACGTCGAGCTACCGAGGAGGGGCGCGCAATCAGCGTCGAGGTGTCGGCCGGCCGGGATGTGAGGGCGGATCCCCAGAGGCTGGAGCAGGCGCTGGCAAATCTGATCGACAATGCCCTGCGGCACGGATCGGGACCGGTCACGCTCGCCGCCGTCGAGACACCGACAGCCGTGGAGGTGCATGTCACAGACGCCGGCGCCGGATTCTCAGACGGCTTTGTTACTGATGCTTTTGAACGCTTCACCCGCGAAGGTCATGCTCGCGCGCGGGGCGGGGCGGGTCTCGGGCTCTCGATCGTGCGGGCGATCGCTGGCGCCCACGGCGGCCAGGCCTACGCCGCCAACCGCGATGCGGGGGGCGCTGACGTCTGGATCACGCTCCCCAAACATGGCGACGCCCCCGGCAGCCTCCCCGTCCCCTGAGCCGGGCGCCGGCGGCCTCGTCGTCCGCCCAGACGGGCGCGCCGCCACGTCGCAGCTCCTCGCGCCGGGTGGGCTCCGGCGTTTCACGTCCGCCTCATCTGCCGCTCCTACCGTGGCCGTCGCTTGGTAACTCAACCAAAGGAGACGTGATGATCAAGCGACTCAAGACAAGCGCAGGGCTGGTAGCGGGCCTGGCCGCCCTGGCTCTCGGCGGTTCGGCAATCGCCAGCGCGGCATCAAGCTCGACACCAGCCAAGGCTCCCGTCAAGCAGGAAGCGACGACCGCGCCCGACACCGACCAAGTCCAGAGCGGCGACCAGACCACGCCTGACACCAAGGCCAGCGGCACCGCTAAGACGATCAAGAACGCCGCGGACACCACGTCCGGCCCGGACGCCGGCAACACCCAGAGCGGCGACCAGACCACGCCCGATCCGGCCGGCTCAAGCTCGGAGACGAGCTCTGAGACGAGCGGCGAGAGCGCGGCCAACAGCGACGGTCCCGGCGGGTGGGCTGACCCGGCCGGCAGCGCTGGCGCCAACAGCCAGACCCAAAACTGAACCACACCGGCTGAACCTCAATCAACTCGGCGGCGGCCCGCGACGTCGGGCCGCCGCTTTGTTGTTCTCGTCCTGACCGGGGGCCGCCGGGTCAGGCCGGCGCCTTGTTTGTTCTCGTCCTGACCGGGGGCCGCCGGGTCAGGCCGGCGCCTTGTTTGTTCTCGTCCTGACCGGGGGCCGCCGGGTCAGGCCGGCGCCTTCGTTGTTCTTCTCATCTAATACTCATCTGGCCGTGCGATGCTCGGCTGGCTATGCGGATCCTGGTCGTCGAGGACGAACTCAAGATGGCCCGGCTGATAAAGCGCGGGCTGCGGGATGAAGGCCACGCGGCCGACATCGCCAGCAGCGGCGAGGACGCCCTCTGGATGGCCGCCGCCACCGACTACGACGTCCTTGTGCTCGACGTGATGCTCCCCGGGATCGATGGTTTCGAGACCTGTCGCCGGCTGCGTCAAGACGGCGTCTGGGCCCCGGTGGTGATGCTCACCGCGCGAGATGCGATCGAGGACCGGATCGCGGGCTTGGACGGCGGTGCCGACGATTATCTGGCCAAGCCATTCTCATTCTCTGAGCTGCTCGCGCGCCTGCGGGCGCTCTCGCGGCGAGGCCCGGTCGAACGGCCGACCATCCTCACCGCGGGTGACCTGAGGCTCGATCCTGCCGGCCGCCGCGTCTGGCGACAGGATGCCGAGATCACCCTCAGCACGAAGGAGTTCTCGCTGCTCGAAGCATTCATGCGCCGACCCGGTGAGGCGCTCACCCGCTTCTACCTGCTCGAACATGCGTGGGATTACGACTACGAGAATCGCTCCAACGTGATCGACGTCTACGTTCGCAACCTCCGCAACAAAATCGACCGCCCGTTCGGCACCCGCACGATCGAAACGGTCCGCGGTACCGGCTACCGTCTCCGCCCCGACGGTGCCTAGACCCCGGCGCGTCAGCGCCGGGGCCGCCACGGTCCTGGCGATCGCAGTGGTCACCGTGGTCCTGAGCGGTGGTCGCGACCACTTGGCGGTGGTGGCGCCGGCGCCCATCCCCACAGCAAGCCGAGCAAGCCCTCCGCAGGCAGTGGTGACGCTCACAGGTCACATGCCTACCAACGTGCCCCGGTCATTCCTCGGAATCTCGACTGAGTACTGGACGATCCCGGTCTGGGCCAAGCATCTGGCGCTCTTGGGCCGCGTGCTGTCTGAGATCACTCCCTATGGCCCGATGGTGCTACGAATCGGCGGCTCCTCGGCCGACCAAACGTTCTGGGTGCCTTCCAAGGAGGTCCCGGAGTGGGTGTTCGAGACCACCCCCACCTGGCTGCGACAGGTTCGTCAGGTGGTCACGCGCTCCGGAGCCCGCGTGATCCTCGATCTGAACCTGGTGACGGCTACGCCCCAGGTCGCAGTCCGTTGGGCCCGCTCGGCCGAGGGGGCGCTCCCGCCGAACAGCGTCCTCGGGTTCGAGATCGGTAATGAGCCCGACATCTACAGTCCCGCGTCGTGGCGGGAGGTCACCGGGGGTAATCCAGTTGCCGGAGTCCTCCCGCAGTGGATTACCCCGGGCAGCTACGCCAGGGCATACCGGGTCTACGCCGCAGCGCTGGCCCACGTGGATCGGGGCTTTCCGCTGCTCGGCCCGGCATTGTCTGAACCGGCTGTTCATTTCCGGTGGATCCCTCGCCTGCTCGCCGGACCTCATCCAGGACTGTCCGCCGTCACCGTGCATCGCTATCCGCTGTCGGCCTGCTCACGTCCGGGCTCGAGGACTTTTCCCACCATCGCACGAGTCCTGAGCCCGAACGCGACAACGGGCGTGGCCCGCGGGCTTGGCGGTTCGCTGCGGGCCGCTCGACGAGCGCACCTGCCCCTCCGCCTGACTGAACTCAACTCCGTCACGTGCGGCGGCCGGATGGGCGTCAGCAACACCTTCGCCACCGCGCTCTGGGCGCCGGACGCGCTGTTCGAACTGCTCAAGGCGGGGGCACGGTCAGCGGCCATTCACGTCCGGGCCAACGCAATCAACACGGCCTTCGCACTCACTCGGCGCGGCCTGGTTGCCAAGCCGCTCCTCTACGGCCTGGCTCTGTTCTCACGGACGCTCGGGCCACGTCCACGGCTGATCGCGCTGCGGTTGCGCTCGCGTCCGTCGATCCGACTCAAGGCGTGGGCAGTCCGCGTGGGCAACAACAGGCTCCACGTCCTTCTCATCAACAAAGGCTCGAGACCAGCTCGCGTCCTGCTCCGGATACCAGCGGTCGGGAGGGTCCAGGTGCAGCAGCTGATTGCCCCCTCGGCCCGTGCCACCTCGGGCGTGACCCTCAACGGACAACACCTCGATGCCAGCGGTCGCTGGACCGGGAATCCGGCCCCGGTGAGGGTCTCCTGGAGCGCCGGCGGCTCCACCCTGAGCGTGCACGGACTGAGCGCCGCCCTGGTGACCGCGAGAGTCCGCCCTGGCCCGCTCACCGGTCACTGATGTGCGCCGAGTCGACGAGCCGAGCCGTCGCGACGGTTTGAGTTGATTGTCGCTCGCAACCGGTTCCCGGCCCTCGTGCTGACGTGCCTTGATGAGGGTCGCCGCGCCGCTCAGGAGCGCGGTCGTCGCGCGAGCTCGTGAGCGCGACGCAGGTGGGCAGCCGTGAGGTCAGCGGCCGCCCTCGAGTCGCCTCGCTCGATCGCGGCTGCGATCGCGCGGTGCTCGGCGACAAACCGCGCGATGCGGGTTGGATCGCTGGCAACCGCGGTTGCCGCGATTCGCTGGAGCCGATCGCGAAGAGCGTCGTATTCGCGGGTTAGGATCGCGTTGTGGTTCGCGGCCACGATCGTGCGATGAAACTCGCGATCGGCAACCGTGAACCCGACGCCGCCGGCCAGCAGCGCGCGTTCCTGCTTGGCGATCGATTCGCGCAATGCGCTCGCCAGCTCGGCGCCGTGGGCCGCGACACGGCGTACGCAGTGCTTCTCGATCAACAGGCGCGCCTCGAGCACATCCTCAGCCTCCGACGGCGAAATCGGTCTCACAAGCGCTCCCCGCCGCGGGTAGAGCTCGAGCAGATCCTCGGCTTCCAGTTGCAGGAACGCCTGTCGGACCGGCGTGCGGCTGATCCCTAGCTTCCTGGCCAACTCGTTCTCGCTGAGGAGCGTTCCACCCGCGTAGCGGCCATCGAGCAGCCGCGCTTTGACGAACGTGTATACCCGGTCGGCTGCCGAGCCGGGCTGTCCTGCAGATGTCGACTCAAGGTCCAAGACCATGAGCCGATAGACTAGAGACACAGCTTGTATGCAAGCTGTGTCCAAGCTAGACCGTGAGCCCATGTGGGTTGGGCCATACCACCGCCGAAAATGAAAAGAGCGAACTTGATGACTTCCGACATCACGACTTCAATCCGGCGCGCAATGCGCCGAATCTCGATCCCGAGCCCGGGTTCTGTCCACTTCCACGTCGATGGCGACGGCCGAGCGTTCGCCTGCCACTTCAATCGCTGCGAAGCTTCGGCGCTGACACTGCGCGAAGCGAGTCTGACCGAAACCGGCGCCCGCCGCAGGGTCAGGTGAACGGCCCGGCAGCCACACGCCAACGCTGGCACGGCTTGCGAGGCGCAGGACCGTGGCCGCATCGCCACGATCGTCTTCCGCGCGCATCGAGACCGTAGTTATCGCCGCAAGAAGTCGAGCAGCGCCGCGTTGACCTGGGCGGGATGCCTCCAGCCGGTGTAGTGCGGGCCGTCCGGCACCGCGACGAGCCCGAGCTCGGCGATCAGTGCCTCGTCGCGCAAGCGGGCGACAAGGGCGAGATTCAAATCGGCAGCGAACGTGTCGTAGTCATAGCCGACCGTCGGCTGGCTCGAACGCCCAACGCCCCGCCGGTCCTAGCGTCGGCCCGTCCGTTCACGGTCGGGTCATCGTCTCCTGCCGCCACGCCGGTCCCACAGCCATCTGAGGGTCAGAAACTCCAAGATCCGCTTCAGCATTGGCTCTTCCTTTCGGCCGCGACGGTCGGAGAGTCGGGCATGTCGCAGGCTCGACGATAGTCTTCCCCCCAGGGGTTTATGTAATCGGGGCGCCCGGATTTGAACCGGGGACCTCCTGCTCCCAAAGCAGGCGCGCTACCAAGCTGCGCCACGCCCCGAGGGAGTGGCGAGTTTATTCGACGGCGCCGTCGGGGTCGCGCGTACCGGTCCGAGCCGTGCTCGGGGTCCGTGCGGGATGGGTCGTCGGTAGCCTCCCACCCCGCATGGCCGAGCTCCAGCCTCTGTACGCACTGCGCTACGACCTCGCGCGGACGGGCGGCCTGCAGGACGTGGTGGCTCCCCCGTACGACGTCATCGTCGCCGAGCAGCGGGCCGAGCTCGAGGCGCGCTCGCCGTACAACATCGTGCGCATCGACCTCCCGCAGGGGGGTGAGGACCGCTATGACCGTGCTGCCGCCGAGCTGGAGGCCTGGCGCGAGCACGGGGTGCTGGTCACCGACCCGCTCCCCACCCTGTGGACCCTGGCTCAGGATTACACCGGGCCAGACGGCCGCGCCCGCACCCGCCAGGGCTTCTTCGCACGCGTAAGAGTGCAGGAGTACGGCCCCGGTCGCATCCGCCCCCACGAGCGCACCCACCCGGGCCCGAAGGAGGATCGGCTGCGACTAACGCGTGCCACCCGGACCAACCTCTCGCCGATCTTCGCCCTGTACTCAGACCCGGCCGGGGCCGCCACCGCTGCCCTGGCCGACCCCGAGCCGTGGGCGCAGACCACCGATGACGACGGCACCGTGAACCGCCTCGGTCGCGTCACCGACCCGGCGGCAATCGAGGCCGCGACCGGGGCGCTTTCGGACGCCGAGCTGCTAATCGCCGACGGCCACCATCGCTACGAGACCGCCCGCGTCTACGCCGATGAGGTCGGTGGCGAAGGACCTCACCGGTACGTCCTGATGTGCCTGGTCGCCCTCCAGGACCCCGGCTTGACCGTGTTTCCAACCCACCGCCTGGTGCGCGGTCTCAGCTCCGAGCAACACGAGGAGCTGGCGGCAGCGCTACGCCGTGACTTCGATATCCAGCCCCTGGACGACCGAAACGCGCTCGCGCCTGACTCGGGTGACGCGATTCGAATCGGATACATCGACGCGCACTTTCGCCAGCCGTTCATGCTCACCCTCAAAGATCCCGCAATCGCCGACGCTGCCCTCCCCGGCCGCGCCGGACCCTACCGCCGGCTCGACACCGCCGTGCTCGAGGCGCTGATCCTCAAGGGCGCGCTGCGCCGCACCGACCGTGACATCGACGAGCTCAACGGCCTCGGTTACGCCCGGGACTTCGCCCAGGCGCTCGAGCTAATCGACACCTCCGCCTACGACGCCGCCTTTTTCATGGCCCCAACGCCCGTCGAACGCGTGCAAGCGGTCGCGGCGGCCGGCGAGAGCATGCCGCCCAAGTCCACCTACTTCGTCCCCAAGGTCGGGACCGGGCTGGTCTTCAACCCGCTGCGCTGAGCGCCGCCCAACGTGAACCTGACGCCGCAGTCGATCGCGGGCGAGCTGGCCAGGGTGCTGCTCGCCCCTCAGGACGCAAGCGCGCTCGATGTCCGCGGGCGCACGGACTCCGCGGTCCTGGTCGCCCTCTACCTAGACCACGACGGCCTGCGGGCCGTGCTCACCGAGCGCCGCCACGATCTGCGCCGCCACGCGGGCGAGATCTCGTTCCCCGGGGGTCGGCGCGACGACAGCGACCCTGATCTGCAAACGACCGCGCTGCGCGAAGCCCACGAGGAGATCGGCCTGCCGCCCGAGGCGGTGGAGATCGTGGGGGCGCTGCAGCCGACGCCGACCATCGTGACCGGCTACGCCGTCTACCCCTTCGTGGGGCTCATCGACGCCGGGCGGACGTGGACTCTGTCCCCTCGCGAAGTCGCCGAGGTGCTCGAGCTGCCGCTCACCGACGTGCTGGCCGGATACGGTCGCCGCCGGCTGATCCGACGCGGGATCCCGATCCGGACCGACACCTACGAGGTCGCCGACAAGCTGATCTGGGGCGCGACGGCACGGATCCTGGCGGACCTGTTCGATCGCATCGGTCCCCTGCTCGGCGTGGCCGAGGCGCGCTAGCTGGTCTACGCCAGCCCATGCTCCACGGCCCCGATCGCCGCCGCCAGCCAAGCGCCGCGGTCGGCGGGGTCGACGTCGAGGAGGACGTATGGGATCAGTGACCGCCGGCAGGCGTAGCCGACGCGCTCTGAGCCGCGCGCGAGCACATCAGCGGGGACCGAACCGGCGGTTTCATAAACCACCGCTCGCACCGTCGTGTCGAGCATTCGCTCGAGCAGCATGTCGAGACGGGTGCCGTGCAGCGCCTCGAGTTGTTCGCGCGTGCCCGAGGCGGAGCCGAGCAGGAGCAGGGCGACTCCCACGTGCGCGAAAGCGGAAGCGATCGTGGCCACACGATCGGGGTCAGCGACCCAGGCTTGGGCCCCGGTGGCCTCGATCTCACCGCACCGGGACGGGTCTCTCGTCGTGCCCCGGACCGCATGCCCACGCGCTTTGAGCTCCACGGTGAGGGCCAGACCCCGGCAGCCACAGCCGACGATCAGACAACGGGCCACGTTCAGGCTGCCGCTCGGGCGGCAATCACCCGTCCGACGCGCTGGGGGCCGAGCCGGCGTCGTCGGGCCTCGAGCGCGGCCGGTCAGACCCCGAGCCGAATTCTCGCTGGGCCTCCTCGCGGGTGCGCTCGGGCAGGCCGCGCGCCCGTCGCCGCGCATTGGTCGCGTCCAGGAGATCGCCGAGCTCGCGGTCGGCCATGTACGACTCCCGGCGCCGCTGCTGATCCCGGAAATCGGTCATCACCTGCATCTCAAGGTCAGCGACGGTGACCTCAGGCTTACCCCGGCGCCGACGGCGCTCATTGTGGGCGGCGAGCATCTGGCTCAGGTCCTCAGCTTCGAGGGCCTCGCGATCCTCGACGATCTGGTTGGCCGACCGCAGACCGAGCTGCTCGAGCCCCGAGCCCGGGAAGTACTTGCCCAGCAGCCAGACCCAGAGAAGCAGGGCCACGATGGCGCCCAGGAGCACGATTGCGAATGCGTCCACCGCCGCCGAGTCTACGGCTCGGTCAGAACTCCGGCGCAACTTCCGAAATTGAGAACGTGTTTATACGTCCGACAAACCGCCACCGCTGAAGGCGGGCCGGAAGCCGGCGGAGGCCCATATCCCCGCAGGGTCAAGGAGGCTTTCATGCGCCTTTGCATCACCGTGCTGGCGGGCGCCCTCACCGCGCTTGCGCCAGCGGCCTTCCCGTCATCGGCGGGCGCCGCTTCCCAGGTCAACCATGGTCTGTCCATTCGCGCCGTTCCCCACCAAATCATCGCCGGGGAATCAGTGCTGATCTACGGTCGTCTGAGCGGACCCAACCATGCCCACCGGACGATCCGGCTATATCACCGGATCAACCCCAGCCCGCGCTTCTCGATCATCGGCGTGGCTAGGACCGACGCTCATGGTCTGTATGAGTTCACGCGTGCCGAGGGCATTGTGAAGTCCAACCGCAGCTGGTTCGTGCGCGGCCCAGGCTTCACGAACAGCAGCATCGTCCACGAGCGCGTGGCGGCGCTGGTCAGCCTGGCCGCCAGCTCAGGCGACGGGCTGACCCGCCACGCGATCACGTTCTCGGGCAGCGTCAGCCCCAACCACGCCGGCGCCCCGGTTGTGCTGCAGACCGACACGGGCAACCGCAACGACTGGCAGACACTCAGGCGCAGCCGGATCGCGCCCGACTCGACCTACCAGATCCCCTACTCCTGGCGGGTGCCCGGAGCGCACGACGTCCGGGTCGTGTTCCCGGGCGACGCTCGCAACACAGCCGGCGTGTCGGACCCGGTGACCGTCGTGATCCAGCAGAGCCAGCAAGCGGACTTTACGATCAACAGCTTGGCTCCGATCGTGCCCAACGGCTCGCCGTACACCATCGCGGGCACGCTGTATCAACCTGGGGGCGCGACGCCGGAACCGAACACCAGCGTGAGCCTGTTCGCCGCCCTCCCGGGCACGAACAGCTATCACGAGGTGACCACAGCGATCACAGACTCGAGCGGCAACTACAGCTTCGCGGGCCTGACCTCATCGACCAACAAGCGCTACCAGGCCCGGGCCACCTTCGCGCCCGCCCGCGACGCCAGCGCAGTTGTCTTCGAGGGCGTGCAGGACGTCGTCACCATGAGCCCGAGCTCCAAGACGTCCGCTGTCGGTGGCCATGTCACCTTCTCCGGGAGCGTCTCGCCCGGCAAGTCCGGGCACGTGATCTACCTCCAGAAGTTCGGCCAGGACGGTGCCTGGCACACAGTCGCGGCGCGTACCGTGACTGCCGCCTCGACGTTCTCATTCGATTGGACGTTCGGCGCCGCCGGAGCCAAAGAGTTCCGGGCCCGCATCACCGGTGGCGCCGCCAACGTCGGCGCCGCCTCGCCGCAGGTTGTGGTTGACGTGACCCAGCCCCCGGTGACGGCGCTGCCCGCGAGCTAGGGAAGCGAGCGTGGCCCCCGTCCCGGCGACGGGGGCCGCCCGCATCTGAAGGACCCTGGACGCGGCGCTGATGTAGCGTGCCGTCCATGGACTTCGAACTTAGCGACGAGCAGCGTCTGATCCGCGAGACCGCCCGTGCCTTCACCGATAACGAGATCGTCGAGCGTGCCCGCGACAACGATCGCAACGAGCGATTCGACACCGGGCTGGTGCGCAAGATCGCCGATCAGGGCTACCTGGGGGCGATCGTCCCACGCGAGTACGGGGGCGCCGGGCTCGATTACCTGACCTACGGAATCATCGTCGAGGAGATCGGCCGCGGCGACTCGGCGATGCGAACCGTGATCTCGGTCCAGACCTCGCTGGTCTGCTCGGCGATCCTGCGCTGGGGGACCGAGGAGCAGAAGCAGCGTTACCTGCCAAAGCTCTGCTCCGGAGAATGGCTGGGCTGCTTCGGGCTGACCGAGCCCGACACGGGCTCGGACGCCGCCAATCAGAAGACCCGGGCCAAGCGCACCGACAACGGCTGGGTCATCAACGGCGCCAAGATGTGGATCTCGCTCGGCAACCACGCCAAGGTGGCGATGATCTTTGCCCAGACCGACCCCGAGCATGGCCATCGCGGCCTGGCGTGCTTCCTGGTCGAGACCGAGGGCAATGACGGCTACCAGCCCCAGGAGATTCATCACAAGATGGGTCTGCGCGCTTCCGACACCGCCTCAATTGCCTTGAGTGACTGTCAGGTGCCCGAGGACGCGATGCTTGGCGAGATCGGCGACGGCTTCAAGATCGCCATGACGTCCCTGGATTCCGGCCGCTACAGCGTCGCCGCCGGGTGTGTGGGCATCTGCCAGGGGTGCGTCGAGGAGTCAGTCGCCTACGCCAAGGAGCGGGTTCAGTTCGGGCGCCCGATCGCAAGCTTCCAGCTCGTCCAGGCGATGCTCGCCGATATGAAGGTGGAGACCGACGCCGCCCGGATGCTCGTCTACCGAGCCGGCTACCTCAAGGACGCCGGCAAGCCGAGCACCACCGAGACCTCGATCGCCAAGCTGTACGCCACCGAGGCCGCCGTCAAGTGCGCGAACACGGCGATCCAGGTCCACGGGGGCGCGGGCTACGTTGACGACCACCCGGTCGAGCGCTACTTCCGCGACGTCCGCGTCACCACCCTCTACGAGGGCACCTCCCAGATCCAGAAGCTGATCATCGGCCGCGCGCTGACGGGTATAAACGCGCTCGTGCCGTCCTAGCACGAGTGGCGGCGACCCCCGAGCCCGGGACGGCAAAGTCGCCGGACGTGATCGGCGTCGCCGGTGCCGGGACCATGGGGGCCGGAATCGCCCAGCTCGCCTGCCTGGCGGGCGCCCAAACGCTCCTGCACGACCCCGACGGCGACGCGCTCGAGCGTGGTCTGGGCCGAATCCGCCGCCAGCTGCAACGGGGCGTGCAGCGCGGACGCTGGAGCCAGGAGCAGGCCGCGGCGGCGGCCCAGTCCCTGCACGGGACGCGATCGATCCAAGACCTGGCGCCCTGCGCGCTGATCATCGAGGCGGCCCCGGAACGGCTGGAGATCAAGCGTGAGTTGTTCGCGCGCCTGGAGGCGGTCGTCTCGAGTGACTGCGTACTGGCCACCAACACTTCGTCGCTGCTGGTCACAGCGCTCGCCGGCGGGGTACAAGATCCGAGCCGGGTGGTCGGGATGCATTTTTTCAATCCGCCTCCGGTCATGCGCCTGCTTGAGGTCGTGGCCGGCGTCGAGTCCTCCGAGCGGGCTGTGGCGATTGCCCAGGCGGCCGGGGAAGCGATGGGCAAGCACGTCATCGTCGCCGCCGATGGCCCCGGGTTCCTGGTCAATCGCTGCAACCGCCCTTTCGGCCTGGAGGCGCTGCGTCTGCTCACCGAGCAGGCGGCAACGATCCCTGAGATCGATCTCGCCTGCCGGCAGGGCGGCGGCTTTCGCATGGGCCCATTCGAGATGATGGACCTGGTGGGCGTCGACGTCGGCCTCGACGTGGCCCGGTCTTTCTATGAGCAGAGCTTCGGCGAGCCGCGCTGGCGGCCCTCCCCGATCACCGTCAAGACCGTCGCCGCCGGTCGTCTGGGGCGTAAATCTGGTCGCGGCTACTACGAGTACCCCCAGGACGGCGAGCACCGGGCGGCCGATCCCGAGCCGCCCGCGGTGGGGGGCGGCGACGGGCTGGTGGTCATCGCCGGAGACACGACGCTGGCCGGCGAGCTGCGAGCGGCCGCCGCAGACGCGGGCTGGGCAGTGGCGGAGCCAGCCGAGGCCGAGGGGCTGGCGAGCCCGTTCTTGATCCTCGATCTGACCGGCAACGACGACCCCGAAGCCCCGCTGCAGGGTGCACCCCAGGCCGTCGCCCTGGCCGCCGGCTCACTCGCGGCACTGGACCCGGGCGGCTCGGCGATCGGCTTTCATGCTCTTCCCCCGCTGGCCTCCACGCGGCTGGTCGAGCTCACGCGCGGTCCGGACTCGAGCGAGGCCGCGGCGGCGGCTAGCGAGCGCTTCTTCGCCACCCTCGGCAAGCACACGCTGTGGGTCGGCGACGCGCCCGGATTGATCCTCGGCCGGATCATCTGCCAGGTCGTCAACGAGGCCGCGTTCGCGCTCGGCGAGGGGCTGGGAACCGCGGAGGACATCGACGCCGGGATGGTCCACGGCCTCAACTACCCGCGGGGCATCCTCGCCTGGGCCGATGCGATCGGGCTTGACCACGTGCTGGCGGTCCTCGATGCCCTCAACCTCGAGCTCGGCGAGGAGCGTTATCGCGCCGCCCCCCTGCTGCGCCGGATGGTCTGGTCAGGACGCCTGGGACAACTGACCGGAGCCGGTTTCTTCACCCCCGACCCGGAGAGCTGAACACGTGAGAGCAGTCACCTTCCAAGCCCCCCACGAGGTGCGCCTCGAAGATCGTCCCGAGCCAGGGCTCGAATCCCGTCACGACGCCGTCGTCTCGATCGAGGCCAGCGGGATCTGTGGCTCAGACCTGCACATCTACCACGGCCGTGTGAAGATGGAGCCCGGCTTCACGATCGGGCATGAGTTCGTCGGCACCGTCAAGGAAGTCGGCGACGATGTCAATGGGGTCGTTCCCGGGGATCGCGTCCTCGGCTGCTACCACAGCGCCTGCGGCACCTGTTTCTTCTGCATGCGGGGCGCCTACCACAAGTGCGATCGCGCCCGGGTGTTCGGCCACGGCGAGTTGCTCGGATCCTTACCGGGCACGCAGGCCGAAGCAGCGCTGGTGCCGATGGCCGACCTGACCCTGCGCCGAGTGCCAGACGGAGTGGGCGACGATGCGGCCCTGTTCGCCGGTGACGTGATGGGGACTGGCTACCATGCCGTCGCCGAGAGCGGCGTCGGGGCGGGCGATAGTGTCGCCGTGCTCGGGTTGGGACCAGTAGGTCTGTGCGCCGTTCAGGTCGCCATTGCCAGCGGCGCCGGGCCGGTGATCGGCGTCGACTCGGTGCCCGCTCGCCTCGAGGTCGCCCGCGGCTTTGGGGCCGTGCCCGTACACCTGACCGAGGAGAGTCCGCGTGACGTCGCTCGTTCGCTCACCGACGGGCGCGGCGTCGACGCCGCGATCGATGCCGTCGGCCACCCCGAGGCGCTCGATCTGGCCGTCCGCCTGGCCCGGAAGGCGGGTAGCGTGTTCGCGATCGGGGTATACGCCGAGCCGTGTCAGGTGCATATGGGCCTGGTCTGGATCAAGGCGCTCACGTTGCGCACCGGTCACGCCAATGTGATCGGCCACGTCGACAGGGTGCTGGGGATGCTGGCAGCCGGCACGCTGGACCCGAGGCCCTTGGTCACCCACCACATGAAGCTCGACCAGGCCCCGGAGGCCTACGAGATCTACGACAGGCGTGAGGCGCTGAAAATCGTCTTGACCCCGTAGCGCCGGATCACCATCGCTCGTACCCGACCCGACCACCCCCGCAACCCAAGGAGGCCCGGATGTCTGCCACCGCCCTGCCCGAACAGCTCTCCGGACCTGCCCGCGCGTTCGCGTCCGCGGCGCAGCAACTCGTGATCGATGGCGAATTCGCCGGCGCCGCCGACGGCGCGACCTTCGAGACCTTCGATCCGGCGACCGGGCAGCCGATCACCACCGTCGCCCAAGCCGGTCCCGCCGACGTGGACCGCGCGGTCACCGCTGCCCGTCGTGCGCTCCAAGACGGCCCCTGGGCGACGCTCAGCGCAGCGGCACGAGCTCGGCTGATCAACCGCTTCGCGGACCTGATCGAGGAGAACGCCGACGAGCTCGCCGAGCTCGAGGCACTCGACGCCGGCAAGCCCCTGAAGCTGGCCAAGATCGTCGACGTCGCCTCCACCGTCGCTCATCTGCGGCATTTCGCGGGCTGGCCCGAGCGCATCTTCGGGGAGGTCATCCCGGTCGCCCAGGATCAGATGCATTGCTACACGCGTAAAGAGCCGGTGGGGGTGTGCGCGCAGATCATCCCCTGGAATTTCCCCATGCTGATGGCGGCCTGGAAGCTCGGCCCCGCGCTGGCGGCGGCCTGCACGGTCATCCTCAAGCCCGCCGAGGAGACCCCCCTGAGCGCCCTGCGGCTCGGGCACCTGGCGCTTGAGGCCGGGATCCCGGCCGGCGTGCTCAACGTCCTCACCGGTGACGGTGCCACGGGCGCTGCGCTGGTCGATCACCCGGGGATCGACAAGGTGGCCTTCACCGGCTCGACCGAGGTCGGTAGGGAAATCGGAGCCAAGGCTGGTCGGGCCCTTAAACGGGTCACGCTCGAGCTGGGCGGCAAATCGCCCAACATCATCCTGCCCGACGCCGACGTAGCCGCGGCGGTGGCCGGGTCCTTCCAGGCCATCTACTACAACACCGGCCAGGCGTGCAACGCGGGCAGCCGCCTGTTCGTTCACCGCGACCAGTTTGACGACGTGGTCTCGGCACTCGCGCAACGGGCCGACAAGTCACGGGTCGGGCCGGGCCTTACGCCCGGAACCCAGATCGGACCGGTCATCTCGCGCTCCCAGCAGGAGCGGGTGCTGCGCTACATCGAGCTCGGTCAGGAGGAAGGGGCTGAGCTGGTGACCGGCGGAGCGGCCGTCGGAGAGGATGGCTACTTCGTTGCCCCCACTCTGTTCACGGCCACCAGTGACGATCTGCGGATCGCGCGCGAGGAGATCTTCGGTCCCGTGCTGGTCGCGATGGCTTACGAATCGCTGGAGGAGGTGGCCGCGCGCGCCAACGACACCGAGTACGGCCTGGCGGCGGGCGTATGGACGCGCGACGTCGGCAACGCACACCGGCTGGCCGCCCTACTCCACGCCGGCTCGGTGTACGTCAACTGCTGGGGACTGAGCGACGCCGGGGCGCCCTTCGGCGGCTTCAAGAGCTCGGGCGTCGGACGCGAGCATGGCCGCGACGGGCTGAACTCCTACCTCGAGACCAAGACCGTGTGGACCAACGTCGCCTGATCTCAGGGCCCCGTTCTGCTCGCAACCCGGATGAGCGCAGCCGTCAGGATTGAAAAGCGAGCGGTGCTTTCGAGGCGGTTTGTTGTACTGTGGCCGCTGCTCCGCTGGACATTTGATCGACACGCGTCGGGAGCGCTTGTCGTGCGGAAGCAGACACCCGAGTCAGGCGGTATGGCTGATATGAACCCGGCTTTGCTGTGCCGTGCGGCGGCACGTGGTTGGACGTTAGGTAGGCGAATGGTGATCGCTTCGCTCTCGGCGATCGGTCTCACGGGGGCTCTGGCGACTCCGGCGGCGAGCGCTCACCGCGGTTGTGCGCATGCCCACACGCGGATTTCCGCGGCTTCTCGCCCCGCCCTGCAGGCTGCCGTGGTCTGCCTGATCAACCGCCAGCGAGCCCGTCGTCATCTGCCCCGGCTGCACGAGAACGCCCGCCTGAATCGCGCGGCGCAGCGCTGGACCAATGTGATGGTCCGCAGGCGCGGCTTCGGCCACGGCTCCAATTTCTCGGGCCGGATCAGCTCAGTCGGCTTTCACTGGTCGATGGTCGGCGAGAACGTAGCTGCCGGCTTTGGCACCCCGGCGGCGGTGGTCCACGCCTGGATGGCCAGTCCCGACCACTGCCGCAACATCCTCTCGCCGTCCTTCCTCGACGTCGGAACGGGTGTCAGCCTGGGTGCGGTTGAGGGCGCGGGCGGCCCTGGAACTTGGACCCAGGACTTCGGACTGCCGATGGGCGTCCACCAGCCGTCGAGAAACACCGGCCCGGCCAGCGGCTGCCCCTACCCGTAGCGGTCGCCGACGGTCAGCTCGAAGCGCTGGCCGCCCTGGCCACCTCGGAGACAGACCCGCCCGGCCCTGGGTTGTCGCGCAGATACCACTCGGCATCGAGCGCGGCCTGGCAGCCTGAGCCCGCGGCCGTGATCGCCTGTCGATACGTGTGGTCCACGAGGTCCCCGGCCGCGAACACGCCGGGCAGATTGGTCAGCGTCGAACGGCCCTTGGTGATCACGTAACCCCCGTCGTCAGTCTCGACCTGGCCTGCGACCAGCTGGGACTGGGGATCGTGACCGACAGCGATGAAGGCGCCTCCGATCTCCAGATCGCGGACCGAACCGTCGCCGGTATGGCGCAGCCGTGCCATCGCCAGAGCTTTGCTCTCACCGGCCAGAAACTCCTCGATCACGTAGGGGGTGAGAAACTCGATATTGGGCATCGCGCGTGCGCGGTCAAGCATGATCGCGGACGCTCGAAACTCATCGCGGCGGTGGACGACCACGACCCGGGAGGCGAACTTGGCCAGGAAAATGGCCTCCTCCATGGCCGAGTCTCCGCCGCCGACGATGATCGTCGGCACGTCCTTGAAGAACGCCGCATCGCAGGTAGCGCAATAGCTGACCCCGCGTCCGGAGAGCTCCTGCTCGCCGGGCACCCCGAGTTTGCGGTGCTGGGCGCCCATGGCCAGGACGACGGTCCGTGCCAGGTGCGGCTGATCGCCGAGCCAGACCGTATGCGGGCTTCCATCACTGGACAGCTCGACCGAGGTCGCGTCGTCAGTCTCCAGGCGAGCGCCGAAGCGCTCGGCCTGATCACGGAAGCGCTGCATCATCTCGGGACCCGTGATGCCTTCCGGGAAGGCCGGGTAGTTCTCGACGTCGGTGGTCTGCTGGAGCAGCCCTCCCCACGCGAACCCCTCGATGACGAGCGGATTGAGGTCGGCCCGGGCGGTGTAAAGGGCCGCCGTATAGCCCGCCGGTCCGCTGCCGACGATGATCACGTTTTCAATTCGCTGGTCGGTCACTTCATTAAGTATAGCTAGCAGCTTTGTTGGTGCGCGGCTCGCCGGACTGCCAGCGGGCGACCGTCCGCCGCAGCTGGAAGTAGGCCACTGCCCCTGGCAGGGTCGGCAGCCAGAAGGCGAAGCCGCGGTAGGCGAGGACGGCAACCACGGCAAGCTGGACAGGAATCCCGAACGCGGTGAAGGCACCGATCATGCCCCCGTCCACGCCGCCAATGCCGCCGGGGAGCGGCAAGGCGTTGCCGAGCATGCCGACGAAGTAGGCCATGATCACCACGGCCGTCGGGGGCGAGCCCCCGAAGGCGTGAAAGCACGCCCACAGCACGGCGATGTCAAAGCCCCACCAGGCGAGCGCGCCCAGCAGCTGCCAGTTGCGCGAGCGGACCAGGTCGATCGCCGTGCGCACGCCACTCGCGGCGGCCGCCGGGGCCGCCGCCGCGTGCTGCGCCAGGCGCGCCAGCCGCCCGCCGCCCGACCAGCGCTTGGCCAACCGGTCGAAATCCCCCGGAAGCAGCGAGACGGCGAGGAAGATGAGGATCACCCCACCGCCGAAGATGGCCGGGATGACCGTGATCGCGAACGGGGCCGAGCCCGCGAAGATGCCGAGGTACAGGCCGAGTCCGACCAGCACCAGGGTGCCCATATACACCCCGTAGAGCAGGGCCATGAAGGCGATCATCCGGCAGGCGACGATCTTCGGCTCCATCCCTGAGCGCCGCAGCGCCCAGACGGTCAGCGCGATCCCGCCCGCCCCGGCCGAGGCGAACAGGCGCGTTGCGGCCACGCCTGCCATCGTGATCTCGTAGCTGGCACGCCAGCCAACGCGCGAGCCGCCGCGGACGAATACGGCCCGGAAGAGCGCCATGTAACCCAAGAACGAGGCGACCTCGAGGATGGCCGCCAGCCCCAGCCACCAGGCGTTGCCGTGCTGAATGCGATTCCAGGTCTCCTGCAGGCCAAGTAGCTTGGGCAGGACGAAATACAGGAAGGCAACCGTGGAAACGACGAACACGACCGAGGCGAGCAGGCGCCCGCGGGTCAGCCGGATCCGCGGCATCTCCTCGCTGGTGCCGTCGTCCCCCGCCGGCGGCCCGGACTCGATCGCGTCCGGTGCGGTTCCGTCCTGGGCGGGCGTGCCAGGCGCGCCCCAGGGCGCCCCCAGGCGCGGAGCCTCGGCCTCGTCCGGCACGGGCTCGTGCTGATCGGTTGAGGCCTTGTCACCCATGTCCCGAGACCCCGCCCTACCCACTCGCCGCCAGGTGCTCGAGGGCGACCAGCGCCCGTGCGAAGCGGCGCGCGAGCGGGGCCGCCACCGGGGTGACGCGGCGAACCGTCTCGGCCAGCACGGCACCCCCCACCAGGTCGACGGCGTAGTGCTCACCCAGGTAGACGAGCGCCAGGCCGAGCACAACCGCGTAACTCCAGCCAACCGCGCCCGCGACAGGATCCACCTCCGAAAGAAGGTGGGCGCCCATCAACGAGGTGGCGAAATGCAGCGACGGCATGGCAGCCAGCGGGTTTCCTCCCAGGACATCGTAAAGGGGGGTCCAGCGGTCGCCCCAGAACTCCTCCCCGTATTCGATCATCATACGCCTCAGCGCGGGATTCCCGGCGGCGGGGAAGCGGCCGTGGCGAGCGGCGTACCAGGGCGGCGCCGTGGGGAGCGCCCAGTAGAAGCACGCGCCGAGATCGAACACGGAGTACATCCGCGCGGCAGCCGATGTGAACCGCTCTGGCCGGCGCAGGCGCACATAGAGCACGCTGGCGTGGGGAACCATGAACCAGGCCCAGTGACAGAGCACCAGGACCCGCTCGAAGCGGTTGATGGCGGCGGGTTTTGAGAAGCCATGCTGGAGGCGCAGCGTCGGCAGGACCCCGAGACCGAGCACGGTGTCGGCCGCGATCGGATAGTCGATGCGGACTCGCGCCTCGAGGCGCTCGGGGTCGTCGTGGGGCAGCTCGTACGCTGCCAGGTAGGCCCACATGTTCAACGAGCACATGGCGAGATCGCGCAGCCGGGTGCGGGGCATGGCCACCGCCAGCGCCGGCGGCGCCAGCGCTGCACTCGCCATCACCGCCACCGGCGGGAGCTTGACCCGGTGACGCAGCAACGGGGCCGCCGCCCCCGCCACGGTGAGGGCCCAAGCACTTGCTCTGATGGCCCTGGAGATGCGCAACGGGCCGCCAGTATAGGGACGCCGGGGGCGGCTCCGAGCACGCGAAGGGTGGCGGCCCGATGAGGCTCTGTCGGCATTTGTGACGGATGCATCACGGTCCCGGGCTCGGCCAAGGGGGGCTCACGCCTTCCCCCCTGAGAGATAGAATCCCGCCGCCTTGAAACCTGACGTTCACCGCGCCGCCCCGCGACGCCGCGCCATCACTCTTCGCCGTTGCCGCCTGAGCTCGCGATTGCGCGTGCCCTTCGCCCTGCTGGCGCTCACCCTGCTCGGGTCCCTGGCCCTGGCTCCGGAGGCGATGGCGAACTTCCTCACCCCCAAGGCGGGCGGCTCGTCCAACGCCAACCAGATCGACTCGCTGTACAAGATCGTGCTCTACATCGCAGCCGTGGTGTTCGTGATCGTCGAGGGCACGCTCCTGTATTCCGTGTACAAGTTCCGGGCCAAGAAGGGCGCCCTCGCGGCCCAGATCCACGGCAACACTCGGCTGGAGATCGGCTGGACGGTGGCCGCGGCGCTGATCCTGGTGGTGCTGACCGTGGTCACGTTCGTCAAGCTGCCCAGCATCGTCAACCCGCCCAATTCCGACGCCAGCGGATTGATGCTGTCGGCCTCGCTCACCGCTCCGACCCCGCCCGACGGCAAGAAGCTCGACGTCTGCATCCAGGGCCGTCAGTACATCTGGCGCTACACCTACGGCGCCGGCTGCCTGAACGACGCCTTCACCAAACAGCTTCCGTACTCTTACCGGGAGATGGTGGTCCCCGAGCGCACCACAGTTGTGCTCTCGATCCAGTCCACCGACGTCATCCACTCCTGGTGGGTGCCCGCCATGGGGGGCAAGGTCGACGCCGTGCCGGGCTACACGACCTACACCTGGTTCAAGGGCCTGCACACGGGCACGTTCCAGGGCCAGTGCGCCCAGCTGTGCGGGAACAACCACGCCGCGATGACGGCCTCGATCAAGGTCGTCACCCCAGAGGAGTACCAGAGCTGGATTGCAGCCCAGAGGCAGAAGATCTCCACCGCCAACGCGCAGGTCAGCTCCCTGCGCAAGACCCTAACCGCCCAAGGCAACCTAGGAAGCTAGTCAATGGCCCGAGAGGTGTCGCTCCGCCCCATCCCCCAGGTGACCGTCCACGAGGTGGCCACCCCGCGCAAAACCAAGCTCTGGGTCGACTGGGTAACCACCACCGACCACAAGAAGATCGGGATCATGTACCTGGTCCTGACCTTCGTCTTCTTCCTTCTGGGCGGGGTCGAGGCGCTGATGATGCGCCTGCAGCTGAGTGTGCCCAACAACACGCTGCTCACCTCCGAGCACTACAACCAGCTGATGACCATGCACGGCACGACGATGATCTTCCTGTTCGTCGTACCGGTCATGGCGGGCTTTGGCAACTACTTCCTGCCGCTCATGATCGGCGCTCGCGACATGGCCTTCCCGCGCCTGAACGCGCTGTCGTTCTGGCTGCTCCTGCTCGCCGGAGTCGTCTTCTACATCACCCTGTTCTTCAAGCCGCCAAACGCCGGGTGGTGGAGCTACCCGCCGCTCTCGGAGTCGCTCTATTCCCCCAGCGGCGGCCAGGACGCCTGGATCTTCCTGATCCACATCACCGGCATCTCCTCGGTACTCGGGGCGATCAACTTCTACGCCACGATCGTGAATATGCGCGCCCCCGGCATGACCTGGGGACGGCTACCGCTGTTCGTGTGGGGACTGCTCGTCTATGCGCTGCTGCTGATCATCGCCATCCCGGTCATCGGGGCGGCCGTGACCATGCTGCTCACCGACCGCCACTTCGGCACCCACTTCTTTGACCCCACCGCCCACGGCTCGCCGATCCTCTGGCAGCACCTGTTCTGGTTCTTCGGGCACCCCGAGGTCTACATCATGATCCTGCCCGGGTTCGGGATCATCTCCGAGGTCATCCCGGTGTTCTCGCGCAAGCCGATCTTCGGCTACAAGGCGATCGCGGCCTCGACCGCGGTCATCGCCTTCCTGGCCACGCTGGTCTGGGCGCACCACATGTTCGCCTCGCCGGTCCCGATCGTCGTGCTCGGCTTCTTCATGCTGAGCTCGTTTCTGATCGGGGTACCCACCGGAGTCAAGATCTTCAATTGGATCGCCACCCTGTGGCGCGGCTCGATCGTGATGACAACCGCACTCATGTTCGCGGTCGGCTTCATCGCCATCTTCACGATCGGTGGCATCACGGGGATCTTCCTGGCCGTGTTCCCAATCGATTGGCAACTGAACGACACCTACTTCGTGGTCGCCCACTTCCACTACGTGCTGATGGGCGGATCGGTGTTCACTGTCTTCGCCGGCATCTACTACTGGTTCCCGAAGATGACCGGCCGAATGCTCAACGAGCGCTTGGGCAAGACCTCCTTCTGGCTGATGTTCATCGGTTTCAACGCCACCTTCTTCGTCCAGCACGCCCTCGGCCTCTCCGGGATGCCGCGGCGGATCTACGCCTACCAGCCCGGGCTCGGGTGGTCGACCTATAACCTGATCTCGACGATCGGATCGTTCATCCTCGGCGTCGGGGTGCTGGTCACGATCGCCAACGTCGCCCGGAGCCTGAAGACCGGGCGGATCGCCGGCCCGGACCCGTGGAAGGGCAACACGCTGGAGTGGTTTACCTCCTCTCCGCCCCCGGTCAACAACTTCGACGTGATCCCGCGCGTGCGGTCGGTCGAACCGATGCGCGACATCCGCCGCCAGGTCGAGCGCGAAACGGGGGCCACGCAGAAGACCGGCGGCAGTGAGCAGTTCGTTCGGGCGTGAGTCGGATCGCACTCACCGATCCACCCCCCCATCCCGGCCCCCCTTCACTCTCGCTCGCGTGAACGCCTCGACCGCCACCGCAGCTGCGCCCACCCGGCTGCGTGCCCGGCAGCTGCTGGCCGACTACATTTCCTTGACCAAGCCGAAGGTCCAGTCGCTGCTGCTGCTGACCACGGTGACGACCATGGAAGTGGCCGCGAGCCCATCGATCTCGCGAATCGCGGTGACCTGCCTGGGCGGGTACCTTTCGGCCGGGGGGGCCGGTGCGGTCAACCACTACTGGGATCGCGACATCGACGCCCGGATGAAGCGCACCGCCAACCGGCCGATCCCCTCGGGCCGGGTCGGCCCAGCGGCCGCGCTGCGCTTCGGGCTCGCGCTCGCCACGCTCTCCTTCGTTGTCATGACTGCCACCGTCGGACTGCTCGCCGCCTCGCTGGCTCTGGGTGGGTTCGTCGGCTACGTCGGGGTCTACACCGTCTGGCTCAAGCGCCGGACTCCCCACAACATCGTCATCGGGGGTGCGGCCGGCGCGATGCCGCCCCTGGTCGGCTGGGCAGCGGCGCGGGGCTCGCTGTCCTGGACGGCCGTCTACCTGTTCGCGATCGTCTTCTACTGGACGCCCCCGCACTTTTGGGCGCTGAGCCTGCTGATGAAGGATGAGTACGCCGAGGTCGGGGTGCCGATGCTCCCGGTGGTCCGAGGCGAGCGCGAGACCCGACGCCAGATCCTGCTCTACTCGCTGCTGCTGTATGCGGTCACCCAGCTGCCGTTCTGCGCCGGGGCCTTCGGTGGCATCTACCTGGTCAGCTCGATGACCCTCGGGGTGGCCTTTCTGGCCGTCGCCCTCCTCCTCTATCGGCGCGCAGATCGCCGGGCGGCCCTGCGCCTGTATCTGTTCTCGCTGCTCTATCTGGCGCTGCTATTCGGCAGCATGGTCGCCGACGTCAAGCTCTGAGGCTCCTCGCGTCACCGATATCCCGCGGTCGCCGCGCGACTTCTTCGTCCATGTCGCGGAATCACTAGGATCTCCCGCCATGGACAGAAAGCTCGCTCGTAAGAACATCCGCTCCGGACTGATCGCCGGTGCCGTTTGCCTGTTCATGTTCGGGATCTCGTTCCTGGCTGCGGCCATCTACGTGCACCCGTGAGCGGCATCGAGACCGACACGCCGTCTGTCGGGGAGGAGATCCATCTCCCCGGCCCCAGCCTGATCCCGCTCATGAGCGCGGTCGGGATAACCCTGATCGTGGTCGGCACCACGCTCACCCTGATCATCTCCTTCATCGGCGTGATCATCTTCGTGGTCACGAGCCTGGTGTGGATCCGCGACACCCGTCGCGACATCTCCGAGCTCCCCGACGAGCACAGCTAAACCGAGATCGCGGCCGCGTCCAACGGCCGCGCGGCCGCGCCGGCCAGGGCGCGCCAGGCCTCACAAATGCCTGCTCCCCGAGCTCGACGCGCGGCCGCAACCGCTAGGAGCCGATACCCGCCTCAACGTCACAGCGGGCCCCGTCCCCGGCCCACACCCGCACGATGTCGCGCATCGAGAGGACCCCGGCCAGCTCGCCACCCTCCACGACCACCAAGTGGCGGAAACCTCCGCGAACCATCGCCGCCGCGGCGTGCTCGAGCGACCAGTCCGGCGATGCAAAGGTGAGCTTGGCGGTGAGATGATTGGCTACGAGTTCGCGGTCGGGGTCTTGGCCCGCGCCGAGCGACGTCAGGATGTCGCGTTCGGTGATCACGCCGGGTCCCGGAAGTTCGGGGTCGAGCACCACCGCGGCCCCCACGCGCCGGGCGCACATGGCCGCCGAGGCCTCGCGCAGCGTGTGCCCCGGGCCAACAGTCAGGACTACATCACTCATCCCGTCCCGAACCAGCATTGTGCCTCCCGACTGTCCGCTTGCAACGATTGACTCAATGATAATCGAGCTTCGCGGCGCGTGAGCGGTGCGACGTCGTTTGTCGCCCGGAACCCATAGGATGCCCGTGTTTCCATGCTTGCGGGTCGAGGACATCTAGTTGCCTAAGCGTCCGCTCGCGCAGATGCTGCTGATCGGCGCGATCGCCGTGGTCATCGGCGTTCCTGTCGCGCTGCTCGTGCCCTGGTTCCCCGCCGACGGGTCGATCCAGTCCGCGAACGTTCGCACGCTCTACGACGTGCTGCTGATCGTCTCGGTGCCGATCTTCGTGCTCGTCGAGACGGTTGTCCTGTACTCGGTGTTCAAGTTCCGCATGAAGCCGGGCGAGGAGGAGAAGGACGGGCCGCCGATCCACGGCAACACGCGGCTCGAAGTGGTGTGGACGGCCTTCCCGGCGATCCTCCTGGTTTCGCTGTGCACCTACGCCTACACCGTCCTGCACAGCAACGAGAAGAGCCGACAGGGTGAAATGGTGGTCAACGTCACCGAGCGGCAGTTCGCGTTTGAGTTCTCCTATCCGCAATCGGGCGGCAAGCAGGTGGTCTCGCCCGAGCTCTACCTGCCCAAGGGCGAGCCGGCGGTTTTCCACATCCGTTCCCTGGACGTGATCCACAGTTTCTTCGTGCCCGAGTTCTCCGAGAAGCTCGACGCCGTACCCGGGATCACGACCACGCTTCGGGTCACGGCGACCCGCCTCGGCACCTATCCAGCGGAGTGCACTGAGCTCTGCGGGGCCGGTCACTCGCTGATGCGGGCCACCGTGAGGGTCGTCTCCCCCAGCAGCTTCAAGACCTGGCTCAGCCAACAGAAGGCCAACGGGTCGCCGCCCATCGGGACGCCGCCGCCATCCGCGGCTCAACCTGGGATCCCCGGTGGCAGTGGCGCTTCGGGCTCGGCCAGTTCCAGCGGCTCGAGCCCAGGCGCATCCTCCGGTTCGGGGACGACCAGCGCGTCGGCCGGCAGGACCGTGTTCGCCGGCGCCGGCGGCTGCGGAAGCTGCCACGCGCTGGCCGCGGCCGGGACGACGGGAACGGTGGGGCCCAACCTGACCCAACGGCTGAAGAGCGACTGCGCTATGCCCGCTTCAATCAAGATCCGTGGCAAGACCCTGAGCCAGTGCATCGAGACCGCGATCGTCAAGCCCTATGCCTACTTGCCCAGCGGCTATCAGGCCCACATCATGCCGGCGAACTTCGCCACCACGCTCGGATCGGCGCAGGTCCAGGCACTCGTCGCCTACCTCACGAGCGTGACAAAGTGAGGGGCTCGGATGAGCGCGACCGCGCCTCGCACAGCGAACGCAACGTAAAGGAGGAGACCTGATGGCGCTTTCAGCAAAGCTCCGCGCCCCCGGTTGGTACCGGGCCGCCTTTTGTGACGTCCTCGGCCTCGCGTTCGCCGTCGGCATCACCGTTCTGATCAGGTGGCTGATGCATCAGCACCCGGTCATCGACGGTCATGCGATCACGATCGTCGCTCTGTTCGCGGTTCCTGCCGGCTTCCTGCTCGGCATCGGCACGTGCGACTACTGGCTGTACTGGGCGACCGGCAAGGCGACCCGCCCGGAGACTCACTCCGAGCACGGCGCCTATAGCTGGCGCGACTACTTCCGCGTCAACACCGATCACAAGGTGATCGGGATCCAGTACACGGTCACCTCGTTCTTCTTCCTGCTCGCCGGGGGGCTGCTGGCGATGCTCATCCGAGCCCAGCTGGCCAAGCCGGGGATGCAGTTCCTCACCCCCGAGCAGTACAACGGCGTGTTCTCGGTTCACGCGACGCTGCTGATCTTCCTGTTCGTGATTCCGGTCTTCGCCGGCCTTGCGAACTTCGTTCTGCCGCTGATGATCGGCGCCCCGGATATGGCGTTCCCGCGCCTGAACGCGCTGTCCTATTGGCTGCTTCCGATCGCCGGGATAATGATGCTGATGAGCTTCCTGGCCCCGGGCGGCTCGTTCGCCTCAGGCTGGACGGCCTACGCCCCGCTCTCGACCACGCAGCCCATCGGCCAGCTGTTCTTCACCATCGCGGTCCAGTTCGCAGGTTTCTCGTCGATCTTCACGGCGCTGAACTTCCTGGTCACGATCATCACCATGCGTGCGCCTGGGATGAGCTTCTTCCGGATGCCGTTGCTGGTGTGGGCGAACTTCTCGACCTCGCTCCTGGTCGTGATCGCGACCCCGTTCATCGCCGCCTCGCAGTTCTTTGTCCTGCTCGACGTGGCCCTGCACTTCCACTTCTTTGACGCCTTCGTCGGCGCGGGCAAGAACGGCAACGTGATCATGTATCAGCATGTCTTCTGGTTCTACTCGCACCCGGCCGTCTACATCATGATGCTGCCCGGGTTCGGGATCATCTCCGAGATCATCGCGGTCAAGGCCCGCAAGCCGATCTTCGGCTATCGGATGATGGCGTTCTCGCTGCTGGCCATCGTCGTTCTTGGTTTTACCGTCTGGGCGCACCACATGTTCGTGTCCGGCATGTCCCCCTGGATCCGGATCCCGATGATGATCACGACCGCAATCATCGCGGTACCGACCGGAATCAAGATCTTCTCGTGGCTGGCCACGCTGTGGCGCGGGGTCCTGCACCTCGACACGCCGATGCTGTTCGCGCTCGGCTTCTTGACCATGTTCACGTTGGGCGGCATCAGCGGCGTGATGCTGGCCATGATCCCCTTCGATATCCACGTCAGCCAGACCTACTTCATCGTCGCCCACATTCACTATGTGCTGTTCGGCGGCTCGCTGTTCACGATCTTCGCCGGCGTCTACTACTGGTTTCCCAAGATGACCGGGCGGATGTTCGACGACCGCCTTGGCAAGTGGCACTTCTGGATGACCTTCATCTTCTTCAATCTGACCTTCGGTCCCATGCACCTGATCGGTATCCAGGGGATGCCGCGCCGGGTCGCCGAGTACGCCCAGCGGTTCGCCGCCTGGAACCTGTTCATCTCGATCTCCGGCTTCATCCTCGGGCTGAGCACCCTGGTTTTCCTCTACAACATGGTCGCCAGCTGGCGTGGCGGGCCGCGCGCGGCGGCCAACCCGTGGCGCGCGCTCACGCTCGAGTGGCAGGTCTCTTCGCCACCGCCCGTGTTCAACTTCGATGCCGTTCCCACCGTGGTCGGCGGGCCCTACGAGTACGGGGTGCCCGGGGCCGTTCACGGGATCTTCACGCCGCCGGCGGAGGCCAAGCCGGTCGCCGCTGGTGTCGGCGCCGGAGCGGGACCGCGCGAAGGCTCTTCGGGTGGGGAGGGTTCGGGGTGAGAACCGTCCTCGTCGTCGCCAACGAGACGATCGGAGGCCGTCCGCTGATCGACGCCGTCCGCAAGGCCGCCTCCGAGGAGGAGACGCGGTTCGTGCTGTGCGTGCCCCAGACGCGTCCCAAGGCCGGCTACGTGATTTACGACGACGCTGTCTTTGACGCTGCCCAGGCCCGGGTCGACCTCGCCCTCGGCTTCGTGCGCTCGGAGGGGATCCACGCGGTAGGCGAGGTCGGCGATCCCGATCCCTACGCCGCCGCCATGGACGCGGTGGCCGAATACGACCCGGACGCGATCATCATCTCCACCTACCCTGAGGCGCGGTCGGGCTGGCTGCGCCGGGACCTGATCGACCGCCTCGGCCACGCCTCCGGCCTCCCGGTGGAGCACGTGGTCGTCGACCTCGACTCCGAGGGCCTGTCCTTCCACGTCACGCTCGCAGTCGCCAACCGCACCGCGAGTGGCGACGAGCTGCTCGAGGCCCTCAGGGCCAAGGCCAACGAGGGCCCAGACCGGCACGAACGCCTATTCATCGTCGTCGTCCCCCAGGAGGGCGGCGATGGCAACGCGACCCGCCGCGCCCGCACGCGCCTCTCGCTGATCCTCGGGCGCATGCGTGACGCCGGCCTGACGGCCGCCGGCATGATCGGCGACCCCGATCCCTACACCGCGATCATGAACGCGCTGAACTCGTTCCACGTCGATGACATCGTCATCTCCACCTTCGCCGCCACGCGCTCAGGCTGGCTGCGGGCCGACCTGGTCCAGCGGGTGCGCAACGCCAGCGGCAAGGACGTCGAGCACGTGGTCCACAGCGAGTCGATCCCGGCTGAGCGATCCTGATGGAAGCCGCGTCGATCGCCCACGCCGAGCACCACGGACCGCCTCAGGCCCACCGGTCCTCGCGGGTGGAGGCGCCGACCCTCGGGATGCTGCTCTTCATCATCTCCGAAGTGATGATCTTCGGCGCCTTCTTCACGGCCTACTTCTTCATCCGGGTGGTCAGCCACGATCCCTGGCCTGCCCATGGGACCGCCCTTCCCGAGGCGGTGGCCGGGATCAACACGGCGATCCTGCTCTCCTCCTCGCTGACCATCCACTGGGCGCTGGTCTCGATCAAGAACGGCAACCGCTGGGGTCTAAGGGCCGGCATGCTCACCACCTTCCTGCTCGGCCTGACCTTCCTCACCGTTCAGGTCAACGAGTACATCCACATCGGCTTCGCCCCCCACGACTCCGCCCAGGGCACGATCTTCTATGCCCTCACGGGCCTACACGGGGCGCACGTGTTCATCGGTCTCGCGATGCTGCTGATGGTCACCCTCCGCGCCTTCCGCGGCCATTACTCGGCCGAGCATCACCAGGGCATGGAGGTGCCTGGCATCTACTGGCACTTCGTCGACGTGATGTGGGTGGTCGTGTACACGACCGTCTACGTGATCTAGGCCAAGCGCGCTCCCCGCGTTCCCAGGCAAGCATCCCGCGCGCCGTGAAGCACCCGCCGAACCCACTCCGTTCCGAGGACGACGCCTTCCGCTTCCTGCTTTGGTTCGTCGGTGCTGTGATCGTGATCCTGCTGGTCGTGCTGGTCATCCAGTCGCTCTGAGCCAGCCACCTCCCCGGCGTGCCACCATGGCATCGTGACGCTCCCCGCCGCGGCACCGGTACAGACGATCGGCCTCCCGCTCGTGGTCCTGCTCTGCTGGCTGCCCTACTGGGTCCGGGCCCGGACGCTCGCCGCCCACGGCCGTCCCGTCCCTCGCTGGCGCCAGGTTTGCTTCGCCGCTGGCTTGGTCGTGCTGGAGGTCGCTCTCAGCCCGCCGGTGGACACGCTCGCCGCGCAGTTGCTGGTCGCCCATATGGCCGAGCATCTACTGATCGGCGACATCGCAGCTCTGCTCTTCGTGCTCGGGCTGACCGGGCCGATGATGGCCCCCCTGCTGCGCAACCCGGTGATCTCCAAACTCCGGGTGCTGAGCCATCCCGTGGTCGCAATCACCCTCTGGGGAGTCAACTTCTACCTCTGGCACCTGCCGGCCCTGTATCAGGGTGCGTTGCGTAACGACGCCCTGCATGCGCTCGAGCACGCAACCTTCCTGACCTTCGGCATCGCCGTGTGGATGGGCCTGCTCGGGCCGCTTCCCAAGCCAGAGTGGTTCTCAAACGGCGCCCGGCTCGTCTACATCGTCGCCGTGCGGCTGGTGGGCACCGTGCTGGGGAACATCATGATCTTTGCGGGAACGGCGTTCTATCCCTATTACCGCGTCGGAGACGCCCGCTGGCACATCTCGCCGCTCGCCGATCAGGTCGCCGCCGGGGGCTTGATGATGGTCGAGGAGAGCCTGCTGACGATCGGGCTGTTCTGTTGGCTCTTCCTCCGCGTCGCGCGCCAGAACGAGCAGCGCCAAGCGCTCTTGGACTATGCCAGCCAACATGGACTGAGCCTGGACGAGCAGCGGGCCCAGCGCGCGGTCGCAGCCGGCCGCAGTGAAGAGCTGTGGGAGCGCCTTCGGGCTACTTGACGGTGATCGTCCCCACCATGCCCGCGGCGCGGTGGCCCGGGACGGTGCAGAAAAAGGTGTACTTCCCCGGCTTGAGGCTGGCCGAAACGACCGAGATGCCCCCGTTAGTGACGATCTTGCCCACCTGATTGACCCCGCCGCCGCTTACCGCGATGTCGTGCGGGGTTGAAGATTTGTTCTGCATCCTGACCTGGACCTGGCCCGGAGTCCCCGTCGCGCTTGAGGCCAGGTACTTCAGCTGCCCGGTCGGGTCGGCATCGATCTCCAGGACGCCGTTCTTCTCCGCCGCCGGTTTCTGGTTGACGTTGGGCACCGCGCTGGCCAGGGCACCCGAGTCGACGCCGGGGCGTGCGGCGACCAGGCCCACGTAGGCGGCAACGTCCTGGGCGGCCTGGCCCTTGAAGATCTTGGCCGGCATTACGCCCTGGGCGTTGGGGTACTGGATCCAGTAGGAGACCAGGCCCTGGATCGAGGAGCTCCTGACGCCGTCGGCGCGATCCTGACGGAAGGCGTCGTCCAGGTTGGGACCGGTGATGCCGGCCGCGTTGGCGTGGGCCAAGGCGTGACACGAGGCGCAGCCCTTGACGAACAGCACCTTTCCGTTCACCACGTTGGCCACCGGATGCTTGACCGCGCACCCCCCCAGGACGACGATCAGCATGGCGCTCAGGACCAGCGCGCCCAAGGCTCGAAAGGGTCGGTCGACAGCTCTCTGCATACGGTCGGGGCCGCACTCTATCCAAGCGCACGGCATCCTCGCGCTGCCGCGGAACCCCTGCCAGCCTTGCTGTCCGGGGCGCTGGTAGCATTGCCCAGCAATGAGGTCCCGCCAGAAGTACCGGATGCGGACACCCTCCACCGGCCGCGAAGTCATCATCCAGGCGGAGCCGAGGCAGGTGTACCGAGATCGCGAGACCGGCGAGCAGCTTGAAGTCGTTGGTCTGGTGCTGCCGCTCGCCCCCACGGTTTCCGAGCTGCCGTGGACGGTGGAGAACCTTCGTTTCTGCAATTGGTGCGATCAGCTCGCTCAGAAGGACCTCAACGACTGCCCTCACTGCGGCAGGCGGATGGAGCCGCTCGGCTCCTGAGGCCCGGACGAACCGCGAGATGAACTTCTGCGCCCAGAGGTCCCCCGCCAAGGCCGGGGCCGTCATCGTCGCCGCGGCTCTCTGTCTGACCGCCTGCGGCAGCGGCGGGTCGGGCACCACCAACACGGCCGGGGCACCGGGCTTCACGGTGCCGACCTCGAGCGCGAGCAGCCAGGCTGCCGTGACCAGCTCATCCAGCACGACGACGAAGAGCAGCTCGTCCACCACCTCGGCGGGCACGGGCACGGCCGCGGCGGGCACGGGCACCGCCCCGGCGGGCACTGGCACGGCCCCGGCCGGCACGGGCACCGCACCCTCGGGCGGGGGCGCGGCGGGGGCAACGGGCGGGGGATCCTCTCCCACGGGGACCAGCGGCAGCGGCGGAGCCGGTCTGGGCTCGGCCTTCTGTCAGCAGAACCCGGGCGCCTGCTGACCCCGCGCCGCTCCCGTCAGCTGGTCGTCACTGGTGCCGCGAGGCGGCTCAGTGCACGTAGGACTTGGGGTACGGGGTGTTCACGACTTCGGTAACGCTGTACTCGACGCGCGTCCCGGTGTACGAGCACAGATACTGGGTGCTGGCTCCGACCGTTTGCTGGGCCGTCTGGCCGGCGGCCGCGTGCGTGCAGTTGGCCTTCCGGCTCTGGCGGTAGGAGAACTTGTTTGCGTTGAGGTTATAAGCGAGCACCGGCGCCCAGGTGGGCACGGTGAGGCCGATGACCTCGCCCTTCGTGACTGGCAGTGCCGTGAACTGGGTGAAGGTCGGCGGCAACGACAGCGGCTCCTGCAGCACCTGTCCCAAGAACGGGATCATGTGGAAGATCTGGCTCTGGGCGGCCACCGTGAACTTGTTCTTCGGACCCGGCTTGAGCACGGTGAGCGCCAGCTGCGGCGGGCCGCCGTACGCCGAATCAAGGACGTGGAGGTAGTTCTTCTCTGTCGCGGCGTTGGTCGAGAGCTTGGACAGCCCGACCGTGAACGCCACGATCCAGCCGTCCTCCTTGACCGTGGTGGGATTGGTGACGCCATCGCTGACCGACTGGACCGCGGTCGTACGCGTGAGGATGATGAAGCACTGCGAGGGCGAGACCCCTTTGGGGCAAGCCGGCGAGGCGATCGGGGTCGCAGTCGAGCCGAGTTCGACCATTTTGGCCCCGGCCGCGCCTGGCACGACCGCCACGGCGGCGGCGATCAAGCCGGCAGTGAGGAGCGAGATTCGTTTCATCATCGTCATTGAAACACGACCCCGGGGTCGCAGTTGCGGGTCCATGGTCCCCCGCCCACCAGTGATCCCCTCCAGTTCGGGATCAACGACCCTGACCCTCCCCGCACAAGACAGGTGGGATGCCTCGTGCACACGGTCGTCGGGGCCGGAAAACCAGACACGAGCAGCGCTTGGAGGCGCGACGGCGGGCGCGGCCCTTCGGGGACCCGACCGCGATCGGGCCACCGGCCCGCGCGGCCCGCAGCTGATGGTGACCTGGGTCTACAGCTTGGAGACGTTCACCGCTTTCGGCCCCTTTGGTCCCTCCTCCTCCTCGTAGGAGACCTTGGATCCCTCGGGCAGAGAGCGATAGCCATCTCCACTGATGCCGCTGAAGTGAACAAACAGGTCGCGACCACCGTCATCGGGCGTTATGAACCCGAAACCCTTGTCGTCGCTGAACCACTTGACGGTGCCTGTTGCCATGAATTCCCTCGGCGCTCCTCGCGATTGACCAAAATCGGGACGGTGATGACCCCGATAAGAGCGGCAGAAGGTAGCAGGGACCGGGGACGGGCGGGGCTAGGTCGCCGCCCAGGGCTCAGCGGCCGCGGAAGCTGGCCTTGCCCGGCCCATCGGCCAGAAACGACTTGACGGCGTTCTGCAGGTCTTCGGTGGCAAACAGATCCCCCGCCACCCCGCCGACGCAGTCGTTGGCCAGCTCCACTCCGCCTTCGATGAAATCGCGGATGACCCGCTTGGTCGCCGCGTGAGCGAGGGTCGGACCGGCCGCCAGCTCAGCGGCGAACTCGCGGGCGGCGACGGCAAAGCCCTCATCGGGCAGAACGCGGTTGACCACATTCCACCGTTCCAGCACCTCGGCGCGGTAGCGACCCCCGGTCATCACCAACTCGCGCGCGCGGCCGGTGCCGGCACGCTCAGCCAGCCGCTGGGTCCCTCCCATCGCCGGAGTCAGCCCGATCACCCGCTCCACCAGCCCAAAGCTCGCCGATTGCGCGGCCAGGATCACGTCACAAGCCAGGGCGAGTTCAAACGCCCAGGTCAGGCACAGGGCGTGGGCGGCAAACACCGTTGGACACGGCAGGGAGTCGACCCGCCGCGCTAGGGCAACCAGCTCGGCGAAGGTGTCGGTTGCCTCATCGGGTCCGGCCAGAGCCGCGAACAAAGACACGTCTACCCCGGCGCTCACCGCCCGGCCCTCGGCGCGGAACAGAACTCCACGCGGGCGATCACGCGCGAGCTCGTCCAGAATGGCGACCAGCCCGTGCTCGAGCTCGCGGGTAAATAGGTTTAGGGGGGGCGAGTCAAAGGTGACGATGGCCAGCCCGGCGTCGCGTTCCAGACGCACGGGCGGCTCCGAGGCACTCACCTCAGCTCCCGCGCGGCGGCGGCGATCTCGTCGGGATCGCCCGGGGCGGGCACCCAGGGCAACTGCAGTGGATCTCCCTGGTAGCGCGGGATCACGTGGATGTGCAAATGAAACACGGTCTGCCACGCCGCCGACCCACACGAGTTGATCAGGTTGACGCCGTCGGCGCCGAGCCGCTCGGTTGCGCGCCGGGCCAGCCGCTGGGCGGCCAGCACGGTCGCGGCGAGCTCGTCGGGCTCGATCTCGAGAACGTTGACAGCATGGCGCCGGGGTACCACAAGGACGTGCCCGCGGGTGGCCGGGTTGATGTCCATGAACGCCACCGTGCGGTCGTCCTGATCAACTATCTCCCCCTCGACTTCACCGACGATGATCTTGCAGAACAGGCAGTTGGGGTCGCTCATGGGCGCCAGCTTACTCATCGCGGTCGACTCGCTGACGTGCGTAGGCGATCGCCTCCTCACGCGATAACACCTCTCCGGCGTACGCGGCTTCCTCGAGCTCGTGCAGAAGCTCGCCGAGTCGCGGGCCGGGCTGGATCTCCAGCGCGGCGGCGAGCTCGTCGCCTCGCACGGGCGGCCGCGGGGGATCGGCCTGCCAGTCCAGCGCGGCGACCAGGAGCTCACGGGCGAGCTCTAAGTGGCGGGTGATCGCCCGCTCGGCGTTGTCGCCGCGGGTGGCCAGCCGGTCGGCCACGCTGAGTACCGTGACATCAACCGCCACCGGCGAGCACGCGTCCAGATAGCGGTATATCTCGCGGCGGTCCAGCGGCATGCTGTGCACCAGGAAGCCGAGGCGCAGGTGGTGGCGCGTGAGGTCCGCCACGTACTGCGACAGGCGTTCGCTGGCACGGAGACGAGCCAGGATGTCGGCCGCCAGATGGGCGCCGGCCACGTCGTGGCGCAGGAAGGTCACGCGGCCCTCAGGCGTCGTCTCGCGGGTGATGGGCTTGGCGATGTCGTGTAGGAGGGCGCCGAAGCGCAGCGCCTGGCCACGGGTCAGGTCATTGGCCAGGGGGGCGGCCAAGAATGCCTGCAGGAGCGGGGTCTGGGCGCCGAACGTTGGCTCGGGATCTGCCTCGAGCGCGATCGTCTCGGCCAGCACGGCCCGCGTGTGGTCATAGACGTCGAGGTGGTGAAAACGGCTCTGCTCGATCCCGCGCAGCGCCGCGAGCTCGGGGATGACGATCCCCGTGATCATCGCCGTGTCCATCAGCTCGAGCCCCACCAGCGCGCGGTCGCTGCTCAGCAGCCGCCGCAGCTCCGCGAACACCCGCTCGACCGATATCGAGGCCAGCCCCGGAGCGCTGGTCCGGGCGAGGTCCAGGGTGGCGGGCTCCACCGAGAAGCCGAGCTCAGCGGCCAGGCGCGCCAGGCGCATCGTGCGTAAAGGGTCGCGCGCGAAGGCATCGTCAGACACCGGTCGCAACCGGCGGGCATCCAGGTCGGCGAGGCCCCCGCAGGGGTCAACCAGAGGGGCGTCCCCAGCGAGCCGCTGGGCGATGGCGTTGACGGTCAGGTCGCGCCGCCCCAGGTCGGACTCGATCGTCTCGCCCTCCAGCGGGGTCAGGTCAACCTGCCACTGTCGGCTGTGATCGACCACCCGCCAGGCGCCGAAGGCGTCCGACAGCGCGAACGCCACCCCGCCCGCCGCGCGTCCGAGAGCCCGAGCGGTCCGCTCGACGGTTAGGTCGCCCGGCGCGAGGACCACGTCGAAATCGCCCGTCGTGCGCCCGAGCAGCCGGTCGCGCAGCGCCCCCCCGACCAGCCAGGCGCCCGGGGCGATCGACCTGAGCGAGACGAGCGGTTCGGTCATGCGACCGGCACACCGTCGCGGTGGTATTCCCGGGTAACCCGGGCCGAGATCCCGCACAGCACCTCATGGTGAATGGTGTCCATCCGGCGGGCCAGATCCTCGGTGGTCTGGCGCTCGGAACCGTTGCGGCCGATGATCGTCGCCAGCGCGCCGATCGCTGCGCCGGCGGACGGCGTGGCGCCCAGGGCGACGGTCACGTTGTCCATGCTCACCGTGCCGACCAGCGGATAGCGCTCGCCGCCAATCAGGACATCGCAATTGTTGCCGAGCGCACGCCCAACGCCGTCGCCGTAGCCGATCGGCAGGGTCGCCAGCCAGGTCTCGGCGTGGGCCACGAAGCGGCGCCCGTAGCCGGCGCTGTCACCCGGGCGGGCACGCTTGATCGCCGCCACGTAGGAGCTCAGCTCAAGTGCCGGCTCCAGTCCATAGCGGTCGGGATCCTCGTTCAGCGGGTCGCAGCCGTAAAGCGCGATCCCGCACCGGACCATGTCGTAGTGGCTGGTTGGCTCCCGGAGGGTCGCCGCGCTGTTGGCAGCATGCACGGTCAGGCCGGGCGCCCGCCGGCGCATGGCGGCGACGAAGGGGGCGAAGGCGCTCAGCTGCTCGGCCACGAACTCGGGGTCGCCGTCGGCAGTCGCGAAATGGGTCATCGCGCCGGCGAGTTCGAGCCCATCGGCGGCCAGCACGCGATCGGCCACAGCGAGGGCCTCCGACAGTTCTCGCGTCCCCAGCCGGCCCATCCCGGTGTCCAACTTGACATGGACCGCGACCGGCGCGGTGGCCGCCCGCTCCAGGGCATCCACGAACTCGAGGCTCCAGGCGGTCATCATCGCCCGCGCGCCTAGCGCCACCGGGAGCTCTTCAAGGCTGACCGCACCTAGGATCAGGGTCGGGACGGTCAGGCCGGCGGCGCGCAGCTCGGCGGCCTCGAGAGCGGTCGCCACGGCGAGTCGAGTCGCGCCACCGGCGAGGGCGGCCCGGGCCACCGGAACGGCACCGTGACCCGACGCATTGGCCTTGACGACCGCGCACAGCTCCGCCCGGCCGGTGAGGCCGGCCCGAAGGGTGGCGACGTTGCGCTCGATCGCGGCCAGGTTGATGCGTGCCCGCGCCCTGACGGCCACGCTCAGCTGTCCCCACGATTGACGCCGGGTAGCACGCAGCGCTCCTTACCGTGACCGCGGCAGCAGCTCGATCACGTCTGAGGCGATCACGCCTTCGGTCCCGATCGTCTCGGCCGCGAGCTGACCGGCACGGGCGTGCAGCAACACGGCAGCACATACGGCTGTGAACGGCTCGACCCGCTTGGCCAGAAACGCCCCCGTGATCCCGGACAGCACATCTCCCGTGCCAGCCGTAGCCAGGGCCGAGGCTCCGCCTCGGCTGACCGCGACCCACCCTCCGGGCTCGGCGATGAGCGTGTCATCGCCCTTGAGCACGACCACCGCCTTGGCTGTCTCGGCCGCGCGCCGGACCGACGACAAGCGGCTTCGCGCTATCTCCGCGCTGTCGGTCTCGAGCAACCGCGCCAGCTCCCCCGCGTGAGGCGTGAGCACCGTGGCGGCGGGGCGCTGGGCGAGGGCCTCGAGCCGGCCGGCGTGGGCGTTGAGCCCGTCGGCGTCGAGCACGAGCGCGATCTTGACCGTGCGGGCCAGCTCACGGGCCAGTTGGCCGCTGGCATCCGCTCGGCCCAGGCCGGGCCCCAGCACGAGCGCGCCCGAGCGCGCTGCGTGTTCGTGTACCTGATTGGCACCCTCGGACCGCAGCGCCCCCTCGTGGTCGGGCAGGGGAACGGTCATGACCTCGAGCAGGCGTTGCTCGAAGACGAGGTTCAGGGAGGCGGGTATACACGCGGTCACGTAGCCCGCACCGGCGCGCATCGCAGCCTCCGAGGCCAGGCAGGGGGCCCCTGTGAGGCCCAGCGAACCGCCGCAGACCAGGACGCTGCCGGCAGCGAACTTGGTCGAGTCCCGTCCTCGACGGGGAATCTCGTCCAAGACCGAGGGCTCGATCAGACCGACTGACGGATTCACCGGAGCGCCGGGCGGGATCCCGATGTCGACCACCGCCACCTCGCCGGCGTGGTCCTTGCCGGGCGCTATCCACAGCCCGGGCTTGCCGGCGTGAAAGCTGGCCGTGGCGCAAGCGCGAACCGCCGCCCCGGCGACCTCGCCGGTCGAGGCGTCGACCCCGCTGGGGACGTCGCAGGCGACGACCACCGGGGCCCCCGGCGCGTCGTTGATCGCCTCGATCGCGCTCCGGGCGGGATCGCGGGGCTCGCCCGAGAAACCGGTGCCGAGAATCGCATCGACGATCACGGACGCCCCCGCGAGCGCGTCGCGGTCAAACGCCCGTGCCGCTCGGCCGGGCAGGCGGTCGAAGTTGGCCTTGGCGTCTCCCCGCAATTCCTCCCCGGCCGCCAGCAGCAGGACGTCGACCTCACGACCCTGCTCCCGCAGCAGACGCGCGGCGACCAGCCCGTCGCCGCCATTGTTGCCCTTGCCGCAGACCACCACCACCCGGCCCCCGGGAGCGCGGACGCTGACCAGCTCGGCCAGTCCGGCGCCGGCGTGCTCCATCAGCGTTGCTCCCGGGATCCCGCGGGCCTGGATCGCCCACTCGTCGGTGGCGCGCTGCTGCTCGGCGCCGAGCAGCGGCTCGAGCCAGTCCGGCCCGGGCGTCAAGAGTGTGGGGGGGATTCGGTCAGCGCCACGGCACCGGCCTCGGACCGGGTGTGGGTCAGCGAGACGTGCACGACGACCCCCAGCTCGGCGGCTCGCTGGGCGGCAGCGCCACTCAGCGCGACCACCGGGGCGCCACCCTCGGACACCACCTCAACGTCGCGCCAGCTCCAGGCGGTCAGGCCGAGCGCCTTGGCGACAGCCTCCTTGGCGCAGAAGCGCGCCGCCAGGTGCTGACCGGGCCGGGCGCGGGTGGCGGCGTAGGCGCGCTCGGCGTCGGTGAAGAGTCGCTGCGCGAGCCGGGGGCGACGGGCCAGCGCCCGCTCGAGGCGCTCGATCTCGAGCAGGTCGATGCCCACCGACGGGGATCCTTGTCGTGAGCCCTCACTCAACGGTGACCGTCTTGGCGAGGTTGCGCGGCTGGTCGACGTTCAGGCCGCGCAGGCGGGCGATCTTGTAGGCCAGTAGCTGGAGCGGGATCACAGCCAGCAAAGGCGCCAGCATCCAGTCGGTCTCGGGCACCCAGATGACCTCGTCGGCGTGCTGGCCGATCTCCTCGTCGCCCTCGGTGGCGATCGCGATTACTCGCGCGCCGCGGGCCCGGACCTCCTGCATGTTGGAGACAATCTTGTCGAGTACCGGCGAGCGTGTCGCCACGACGACCACCGGCGTGTCCTCGTCGAGCAGGGCGATTGGCCCATGCTTCATCTCTCCGGCGGCATAGGCATCGGTGGCGATATAGGAGATCTCCTTGAGCTTCAGCGCCCCCTCCAGGGCAACCGGGAGACCGATGTGACGCCCGAGGTAGAGAAAGAACGGCGCCTCGTAGACCGAGCGAGCAATCGCGTCGATGCCCGAGACGTCGCGCTCGAGCAGCTCGGCAATCATGTGTGGCAGCCGCTTGAGGTCCGAGATCGGCGGCTTGAGCTCGGGCCGCCCCATCGTCCCGCGCACCTCGGCCAGCCGCAGCGCGATCAGATACATGCCGGTGATCTGGCTGACGAACGTCTTGGTCGCCGCCACGCCAATCTCCAACCCGGCTCGGGTGTAGAGCACACCGTCGGCCTCCCGCGTCGCCTGGGCTCCCATCACGTTGGTCAGCGCCAGCACGGTCGCGCCCCGTGAGCGGGCGGTGCGCATCGCCGCCAGCGTGTCGGCCGTCTCGCCCGACTGGGAGATACCGATCACGAGGTCGTCGGGGCCGACCACGGGATTGCGGTAGCGGTACTCGGAGGCGACGTCGACCTCGACGCCCAGGCGTGCCCACTGCTCGATCGCATAACGGCCGATCAGACCGGCGTGATAGGCGGTGCCGCAGGCCACGATCACGACGCGCTGGATCCGCTGCAGCAGCGCATCGTCTATCGCCCCGAGATCGCCGAGGTCGATCCCCCAGCCGCGGGCGGCACGCTCGCCGATCGTCTCGGCGACGGCATCGGCCTGCTCGTAGATCTCCTTGAGCATGAAGGTCTCAAAGCCCTGCTTCTCAGCCGTGTCGGCGTCCCAGTCGATCTCCACGACCTCGCGCTCGAGCGGCTCGCCTGCCGGGGTGTAGAACTGAGCCCCGTCGGGCCGGAGCACGACGAGCTCGTCATCGCCCATGTACTGGACATGGCGGGTTTGCGCGAGGAAGGCCGGGATCGCCGAGGCGATGAACTGCTCGCCGTCGCCGCGGCCGACGATCAGCGGGCACTCGCGGCGGGCCCCCACGAGCACGCCCGGCTCCTGAGCGCTCATGGCGACGAAGGCATAGTGGCCGCGCAGCTCGGCGTAGGCGGCGCCGACGGCGTCGAGCAGGTCACCGGCGTAGTGGTGAGCGACCAGATGCGCGATCACCTCGGCGTCGGTCTCGGAGGTGAAAACCGCCCCTTCCTCGACCAGCCGGGCCTTGAGCGCGATGTAATTCTCCACGATCCCGTTGACCACGATATGCACCGAGTCAGCGGTATCGAAATGCGGGTGGGCGTTCTCCTCGGTCACCCGACCGTGAGTCGCCCAGCGGGTATGGCCGATCCCGGTGCCCGGCTCGGGCTCGCGCCCCGCCGGGCGCTCGGCCAGCGCGACCCGGGTGGCCACGGTAGCGGTCTCGTGGGTCTCGCGGTCGGCGATCGCCGTGCGCAGCGCGCTCAGATTCCCCACCGCCCGCACCGCGTCGATCCGATCTCCGGCCAGAAACGAGATGCCCGCGCTGTCATAGCCGCGGTACTCGAGCTTCTCCAGGCCGGCCAGCAGCAGCGGACGAACCTTTCGCGGACCTACGTAGCCAACGATTCCACACATACGTGAACGCTCCTAGGAATTGCCGCTGTCGGATGATCCCGTCCATGGGGCCCGTACAGCTGACCGGGTCTGAGATTTTACGCCAGCCCCGGATAAGCCGGGACAGGACCTTCATGCCGCGAGGCTCTCGCCCAGCACGGCTCGTACCACGGCGATCAGCCGCTCGCACACGGCGTCGGTCTCCTGCTCGCTGGGCGCCTCGACCATGACTCGGATCAGAGGCTCGGTTCCCGACACCCGGACGAGCACACGCCCCCGGTCATGCAGCGTTTCCTGCTCCTGCTCGATCGCCTGCTTGAGATCGGGCGCGTCCATGGTCCGCGCCAGCGCGGGCCGGTCAGCCGCGCGGATGTTGACCAGCCGCTGGGGCAGCTTCGCCATCGCATCGCGCTCTCGCAGATCGCCGCCCGCAAGCGCCTCGAGGGTGAGCAGGGCACTGGCGATGCCGTCCCCGCACGGGCCGAAGCCGAGTTCGATGATGTGGCCGGACTGTTCGCCCCCCAGCGTCCAGCCACGCCGGCGCAGTTCGTCCAGGACGTAACGGTCGCCGACTGCGGTGCTCGCCACCTCCACGCCGGCTGCCGCCATCGCGGTGTGGAAGCCGAAGTTGGTCATCACGGTCACGGCTACGCCGCCGCCGACAAGGCGATCGTTGCTGTTGAGATGGACGGCCGCCAGCGCGATCAGCTCATCTCCGTCCACGACCTCACCGGCCGCGTCAATTGCGAGGACGCGATCGCCATCACCGTCAAAGGCAAAGGCGACGTCGTGGCCGTCGGCGAGCATGCGGTCGGTCACCGCCTCGAGGTGAGTGGAACCACAGCCGGCGTTGATGTTGCGACCGTCGGGCTCGTCGGCCATGGTCTCGACTTCGGCCCCGAGACGGCGAAAGATCTCCGGAGCGGCCCGGAAGGTGGCACCGTTGGCGCAGTCCAGGAGGATTCGCTGGCCGCGTAGATCAAGAGCGCCAAAGCGGGTGTGAAGCTCGCGCAGGTAGTCCTCCAGCGCCCCGTGCAATCGGCTCACGCGCCCGATCCGGGCGGGCGCCCGGAACGGCACGCCCAACGCGGCCTCGATCTCATGCTCGGCGTCGTCGTCGAGCTTGAAACCGTCGGCGGCGAAGAGCTTGATCCCGTTGTCTTCGTACGGGTTGTGGGAAGCCGAAATGACCGCCGCCATGTCCAGGCCGTGGCGGCGCACGAGCAGCGGGGCCGCCGGAGTCGGCAACACCCCGGCCAGCAGCGCGTCGCCGCCGGCGGCGGTCACCCCGGCGGCGATCGCCGATTCGAGCATCTCTCCCGATTCGCGGGTGTCACGGACGATCAGGACCTGTGGCCGGGGCTCCCGCGACTGGGCCACCGCCGCGCGGGCCAGAGCGAGCGCGAGCTCTGCGGTCAGGAAGTCTCCGGCGCGACCACGGACACCGTCCGTGCCAAAGAGCTGGCGCGGCATCGAGGGATGCCGCGTCTAGCGCTTGGAGAACTGCGGGCGCTTACGTGCCTTCTTGAGGCCGGCCTTCTTGCGCTCCTTCACGCGCGGGTCGCGCGTGAGGAAGCCTCGGCGCTTGAGCTCGCCACGGAGGTTGGGATCGGCCACGATCAGGGCGCGCGAGATGCCGTGGCGCAGGGCGCCGGCCTGCGCTGAGACGCCGCCCCCGTGCATGCGGGCGATGACGTCCATGCGGGAGTCATAGCCGACCGCCTCGAGCGGCTGGCGAATGTTGCGGCGCAGGGTGTCTCGCGGGAAGAACTCGTCGAGCACCTTGCCGTTGATCAGGTAGGTTCCCGTACCCGGGCGCAGGATCACTCGCGCGACGGCCGTCTTGCGCTTGCCGGTGGCGGTGTAACGGGCTCCCGCGGCGAGATCGATAGCGGCATCGGCGATCGGCTTTGACTCCTCGTCGGAGTCCTCATCGCCGCGGGCGCGCTCCTCGGCCTCGGCCTCGGCTGCGGCGCGAGCTTCAGCATCCATGAACTCGTCCCCCTCGGGGACGATGTCTGGAATCAGATCGGCGCCAGGGATCTCGGGGCGCTGGCGCGGCGCGACCTCCACGTCGTCGCCCTCGTCCGCTTCGACGGAGGCGGCGGGCACCGCGGCGGGCGGCTGCTCCTCAACCGCGGGCGGCTGCTCCTCAACCGCGGGCGGCTGCTCCTCAACCGCGGGCGGCTGCTCCTCAACCGCAGCCGGCTGCTCGGCCGGGGCGGCCTCCGGCTCGGCGGGCGTCGCCTCGGCCACCGGCTCAGCGGCGGGCGTCTCCTCGGCCGGAGCGTCGGGAGTCGGCGCCTGCGCGGCGGCTTGCTCGGGGACCTCGGTCGGGATCTCGTCGGCGGGGGCCTCGGGCTCCTCTTGGCGCGGCTCGTCGGTCACTTCGAAGTCTCCATCGGTTGTGGCTGCTGAGCAGCGTGCGGATGATCAGGCCCGGCGTAGACCTTGAGCTTGGTGATCTGGCGCCGCGACAGCCGGTTACGCGGAAGCATCCCCTTGACGGCGATCCGGATGACCTCTTCAGGACGGCGGTCAAGCATTTCGGCCAGCGAGCGTGACTTCAGGCCACCCGGGTAACCCGAGTGGCGGTAGTAACGCTTGTCGGCGAGCTTGTTGCCGGTCACGTGGATCTTCTCGGCGTTGATCACGATCACGAAGTCGCCGGTGTCAACGTGCGGTGTGTAGGTCGGCTTGCGCTTGCCGCGCAGCGCGTCGGCGATCTGCGTCGCGAGCCGGCCGAGCGTCTGACCGGTCGCGTCGACAACGAGCCAGTTGCGCTCGCGGTCCTTGGGGTTGGCTACGTAGGTCTTCATGGCACGCACAAGCCGCGCGGGATCGCGCGGCGACCGTCGATGATAGTCAATCTCCGAGGCTTGGCGGGATCCGGGTTGGCGCGTCCCGGATAGGCTCGATTCATGCCGCTCGCCGTGCGCGTGCGGCGGCTCGGCTACCGCGCCGCCTATCGACTCCTCCAAGTGGTCTGGTTCGTGCGCCGGCCGCAGGTCAGCGGCGTCAAGTGCCTGATCAGCCACGGTGATCAGATACTGCTCGTCCGTCACACCTACGGCTCTCGGGCCTGGGATGTTCCCGGCGGCAGGATGCGGCGCGGCGAGCTTCCGCTCCAGGCGGCCCGTCGCGAGATGCACGAGGAGCTCGGCATCGATGGCGCTGATTGGTCCCCCGCGAGCGAGATCCATGGTCGCGAGAGCTTCCGTAACGACACCATCTACTGCTTTGCCACCGAGCTGGCGGGGCTCGAGCTCACTCCCGATCCGGTGGAACTGGCCGTCGTCCGGTGGTTTCCCCGACGGGCCCTGCCGCCTGACCTGGCCCGCTACGTGCGCCCCATCCTCACAGGCGTCGGCTGACCGGACGGCCCTCGGAGCTGATCAGCCGCCCTACTCCCACTCGATCGTGCCCGGCGGCTTGCTCGTGATGTCGAGCACCACGCGCCCCACGGGCCGGATCTCGTTGATCATCCGCGAAGCGATCTGCTCGAGCAGGTCATAGGGAAGCCTGGCCCAGTCGGCGGTCATCGCGTCCTCGCTGGTCACGGCGCGGATCGCGATCACGTTGCCATACGTGCGCTCGTCGCCCTGGACACCCACCGTCCGAATGTCGGGCAGTACGCAGAAGGACTGCCACAGCTCGCGATACAGGCCGGCCTTGCGGATCTCGTCCTGAAGGATCGCGTCGGCCTCGCGCAACGTGTCGAGCCGCTCGCGCGTCGCCGCGCCGCCGACCACGCGGATCGCCAGTCCCGGGCCGGGAAAGGGCTGGCGCCAGACGAGGCGCTCGGGCAGACCGAGCTCCGCCCCGACCGCCCGCACCTCGTCCTTGAACAAGGCACGCAACGGCTCGACGAGGGCAAACTCGAGATCGTCGGGCAGACCGCCCACGTTGTGATGGGACTTGATCGTGGCGGTACCGGTGCCACCGCCGGACTCGATCACGTCGGAGTAGAGGGTGCCCTGGACGAGGAACCGGACGTCGTCGAGTTTGTCCGCCTCCTCCTCGAAGACACGGATGAACTCGGCGCCGATCAGCTTGCGCTTGCGCTCCGGGTCGCTGACGCCGGACAGGCGGCTGAGGAACCGGTCCTCGGCGTCGACGGCGACGAGCGGCACCTTGAAGTGGTCACGAAAGGCCGAGATCACCTGCTCGCCCTCGTTCTTGCGCATCAGGCCGTGATCGACGAACACGCAGGTCAGCTTGTCCCCGATCGCCCGGTGCACGAGCAGGGCCGCAACGCTCGAGTCCACACCGCCCGAGAGACCGCAGATCGCCCTCCCCTCTCCCACCTGCGCCCGGATGCGTTCGATCTGATCCTCGATCACCGACGCCGCGCTCCAGGTATCGGCGCAGCCGCAGATGTCGAGCAGGAAGTTCTTGAGCACCTGCTGCCCGTATGGGGTGTGGACAACCTCGGGGTGAAACTGGATTCCGTAGACGCCCTGCTGGGGGGATTCGAAGGCAGCGACCGGGGAGGCCGTGGACGAGGCCAGCGCGCTGAATCCGGGCGGCGGCGCAAACACGGTGTCGCGGTGAGACATCCAGCAGGACTGCTCGTGAGGAGTGCCGGCCAGCAGGCGGCCGGGCTCTGCGACGGTGAGCTGGGAGCGGCCGAATTCACCCACCTCGGCGCCCTCGACGCGCCCGTCGAGCGCGAGCGCGATCAGCTGCATGCCGTAACAGATGCCGAGCACCGGGACGCCCAGCTCGAGCAGCTGGCGTTCCAGCGGCGGTGCGCCATCGGCGTACACCGAGGCCGGCCCGCCGGAGAGGATCACGCCCTTCGGGCGGCGTCGGGCCACCTCCTCGGCGCCGACGTGATGGGGGAGGAGCTCGGAGAACACGCCGCACTCTCGGACGCGGCGGGCGATCAGCTGCGAGTACTGGCCGCCGTAGTCGAGGACGACGACCTCGTCGGTCGCCGCGGGTACCTCGGCGCGGATGTCCTCAGCGGGAACCTCGGACCCCAGGGCCGCGGGTACCTCGGCCGGGACGTCCTCGCCGGGAACCTCGATCCCCAGGGCCGGGGGTACCTCCGCCCGGACGTCCTCGGCCGGACCCAGCGCGTCCTGGGGAGCGGCAAACTGGTCGGCGGCGGACGCAGCCAACGTGGCCTGCTCTGCACGCGAGCGAGCGGGAACGCTGCCGGATGACTCGGGCGCGGCCCTATCCGGCGAGGCCGGATGCCGAGCGGGCCGCACGTCCGAGGACGACGGTTTGCAGCCGCCAGAGCTAGTCCGCGACACCGACCGCCGCAGCCCGACTGCCCGCACCCATCCCGACGCCCTGCTCGCGCTGGAGCTGCTTGCCCTCGGTCTGCAGCGCCGGCGCAACCATTAGCTCGGCGCGATTGAACTCGGCGATGTCGCGGTATCCGCAGGTCGCCATCGAGGTGCGTAAACCACCCATCAGGTTGAAGGTCCCGTCATTCTCGCGGGCAGGTCCGCGCACGATCTCCTCCAGCGTGCCGTTCTGCTTGGTGGCCACGCGGGCGCCTCGCGGCAGCGTCGGGTGGAAGGTCGCCATGCCCCAGTTGTAGCCACGACCAGGCGCCTCGTAGGCGCGGGCGAGGGCTGAACCGAGCATCACGGCGTCGGCACCGCAGGCGACGGCCTTGGCGATGTCACCGCCGTTGCGCATGCCGCCGTCAGCGATGACCTTGACGTAGTCACCCGTTTCGAGCATGTGCTGTGAGCGGGCAGCCGCCACATCGGCGATGGCAGTGGCCTGGGGCACCCCGATTCCCAGCACGCCGCGGGTGGTGCAGATGGCACCGGGCCCCACGCCGACCAGAACGCCCGCGGCACCGGTCCGCATCAGGTGCAGGCCCGTGTGGTAGGAGGCGCAACCGCCCACGATGACCGGCGTCGGGGCCAGCTCGCGAATGAACTCCTTGAGGTTGAGGGGCGGGCGGCTCTCGTCACGCGAGACGTGCTCGGCGGAGACGACCGTGCCCTGGATGACGAGGATGTCGAGACCCGCCTCCAGCGCCACCTCGTAGTGGGCGCGGACCTTCTGCGGGGTGAGCGAAGCGGCGGCGACCACGCCATGAGCCTTGATCTCCTCGATCCGGCGGGCGATCAGCTCGGGCTTCACCGGCTCGCGGTACATGTCCTGCATCTCGCGAGTGGCGATGTCAGGAGAGAACGTGGAGATCCGCTCGAGCTCGGCGTCGGCGTCCTCGTAGCGGCAGTAGATGCCCTCGAGGTTGAGCACGGCCAGGCCGCCGAGCTTGCCGATCAGGCCAGCGCTGTCAGGAGAGACGACGCCGTCCAAAGCCGCCGCGAGCAGCGGCAATTCGAAGCGGTAGGGGCCGAGCGTCCACGAGATGTCGACGTCGTCGGGATCTCGCGTCCGGCGCGACGGAACAATCGCGATGTCGTCGAACCCGTAGGCACGACGCGCCTTCTTGCCGCGGCCGATTTCTACTTCCATCTCAGCAGGGTAAAGCGGGGGGCGGACGGGAGGAGGAGAAACCGGGCGACAACCATCGGAGCAGCGATGCTAGCAGCGCCCAAGGCGCATTATCGGCGCCGGTGAGCATGAAAAAGCCCGCACCGAGCGGCGTCCAGGGACGACCACGAGCCTCGCCGGCGACCCCTCGCCGGACGCGAAGCTCAGCCGATCTCGGCGGCGATCTCCAGCCGCTGCGCTTCAACCTCGCCCAGCAACCGATCGACGCGAGCGGCGTCGATCAGCCCGGCGCCGAAGTGCTGGGTCGACTCAGCACCGCACGCGACCCCGAAGCGCAGGCATTCGAAGGGGTTTTGACCGGCGTAACGAGACGCGACGTATCCGGCCAGGAAGGCATCCCCCGAGCCCACCACCGAACGCGCCTCCTGCTCCGGGGTCCGGACGCGATACAGGGTCGGCGTGCCGTTCTCGATCAGACGGGCATAGCAGCCATCCGAAACGGTCATGATCGCCTCCCCCGCCCCCAAGCGGGTCATCTCGATCACGGCCTGGGCTCGGTCGTAGACGTCGTTGAACTCGTGCCCCACCAACTCCTCGGACTCGAGCTCGTTGGGGAAGACGACGTCGGGTTCGGCCTTCATCCCTAGCCGCAGCGGCTCGCCGTCGGTATCGAGCATGGTCGTCACGCCGAGCCGGCGCACCTCGCGAATCAGCGTCATGTAGACATCGGGCTCGATTCCGCGCGGGAGGCTGCCGGCGAACACACAGATGCTCGCGCCCTTAGCCAGGTACAGCAGCTTCTCCCGGAACAGCTCGAGCTCCTGGCCCGAAACCGCCGGACCACGCTCGTTGATCTCGGTGTGCAAACCGGTCGTCGGGTCGAGCACGACGGTGTTGGTGCGCGACTCGTCGTGGATGCGGACGAAGTCGTTGAGGATCGACTCATCGCCAAGCGCCTCGACGATGCGGGTGCCGGTGGCACCTCCGGCCAGGCCGGTCGCGATCACGGGCTGCCCGAGCTCCTTGATGGCACGCGCGATGTTGACGCCCTTCCCGCCCGGCATGGTCGTCTGGTTGACGGTCCGGTGCCGGCGCCCGGGCGTGAAGCTCGGGACCTCCAGGGTCTTGTCGATTGCCGCGTTGAGCGTGACGGTAATGATCATGCGGCCTCCAATCCTCCTCCCCCGGCCTGCGCTCGGCGGCGCTGCCGGATCCCGAACGCTAGCGCGAGCGCCACCGCGGCGGCCGTGATCACGAGAACGAGCATCAACGGCCTGGTGATGAACCGCGTCGCGATCGTGAGGGAGCTGACCGCCGGTAGCGCTCGCGCCAGCAGCAGCGGGATCCGCGCCACCGGCCGTCCGCCCACCAGCACGACGGCGGTCCCCAGGCGGGCGTGGCGGCGCAGCGGCCCCGTCAGCTGGCGGGGCGCGTGCACGCGCACTCCGACGGCGGCGCGACGCGCCACCACCCGGATCAGCCCGGTGCCCGCCACCAGCGCGGCATGCTCCCCCGGGCGATAGCTGATAGTCGGTCGCGCCAGCACCTCGCCAGCGTAGATCGGAGTCACACGGCGGAAGTTGGCAAAGCCATAGTCGAGCAGGGCCAGGGTATTGGCGTCACGCGCCGCCTCACTGCTCGTCCCGAGCACGGCGCTGAGCAGCCTCATACCATCTCGGTGCCCGGAGGCGACCAGGACGTACCCCGCGGCGCCGGTGTGACCCGTCTTGACTCCATTGATCCAGGGATATTCGCTGACCAGAGCGTTGCGGTTGATCACGTAGCGGATGTGGCTGCCTGAGTGCAGGACGGCGTGGGGAAGGGCAACGATGCGCGCGAAATAAGGTGAGTGAGCCAGGTCGTAGCTGGCCAGCTTGACCAGGTCGGCGGCCGTGGAGTAGTTCCCGGGCGTGTCGAGCCCGCTCGGTGTCGTGTAATGGGTGTGGTGCAGGCCCAGCTCCCGAGCTCGCGCGTCCATCATGCCGACGAAGCGGCCCACCGATCCATGGCCGAGGTTGTAGGCCAAGTCCTCGGCGGCATCGTCAGCGCTGGGGAGCATCAGCGCCAGGAGCAGATCGTGGACGGTCATCCGCTCCCCCGGCACCAGGCCGATCTGCGAGTCAACCGCCGCCGGGTAGTAGTTGTTCTGGGTAAATACGGTGCCGAGCTGCCGCACGTGCTCGAGGGTCAGCAAGGCGGTCATGAGCTTGGTGGCGCTCGCGATCGCCACCTCCTGCTGGGGGCGAACGCCGTACAGGGTTTGGCCGGTGGTCGGCTCGACCAGAATCGCGCTGCGGACACTCAGCTGCGGCGCCGGCGCCGCCCAAACCGCTCCTGGCCGCGAGGCCAGGACAACGGCCAGCACTACCAGTACCGACCCTGTGATCCAGGCCGCTCGCGCCCCGAGACTCGGGGGCCGGCCCCGCTGGACGTGCGCTGAGGGCTGGGCGGCCGGCCACTGATGCCGCGCCGCACCGCTCACCGCCGGAGCCTCAACCGCTGGCCGGTCTGCAGGCTGTTGGGAGAGATGCTCGGGTTGAGCTCGGTCAGGCGCAGGATCGAGACCCTGGTCTTGACCGAGATTTGGCTCAGCGTGTCGCCGCCCTGGACGGTGTAGAACCTTGGCGTCCGCCGGGCTCGATGCCGGTGGGGCCCGGCCAGAAGCCGGCTCGAGGTGTTCGTTCTCGCGGGGTGGGTGGCCAGGCCCGAATGGACAATGAGATAGATCCCCACAGCCACGGCGGCGAGGGCGATCGGCGCTAGAAACCGCGCGCTCTTTGCCACCATCCCAGCCGCGATCATACCGTCGCCCGGACATGCCTCGTGCCGGATCGCAGGCTCGGACCGGAACCGTCTGCGCCGTCCACTCGCGGTACCGAGCGGGGCCCGGTCCCGACGCAGCGCGCCGGCTCACCGCTGGCTGGCCACCGACCAGGTCAGTTCACGCAAGCGCGCCGCCTCTGTGCGGGCCGCCCGCTCCGGGCTTTGGTTTGACTTTTCATACGCGTAGACGATGGCCCGCGAGGCCGCGATAAGGCCGCCCGCCGGCCCCGGGGCGAAGACGGGAGCGAGATCGTCGACCGAGCCACCCTGGGCCCCGACCCCGGGAACAAGGAACGGGGCGGCGGGCATCGCGCGGCGCAGTCGCTCGAGATGCTCGGGCGCGGTGGCGCCGACGACGGCTCCGATAGCCGAGACTCCGGCTCTGCCCACGTGGTCAGCGCCGAGGGCCGCCACCAGGACCGCCAGCCGGTCGCTGACGCTGGCACCGTCACCCAGCGTCTGGTCCTGAACGTCCGCGGCCCCCGGGTTCGAGGTCCGGACCAGCACGAACAGCCCAGCCCCGACCGCAGTCGCCGCCGAGACCAGGGGTAGTAGCGAATCTCGCCCCAGCAGCGGGTTGACGGTGAGGGCGTCGACCCCGAGCCCGGGCACGGTTCCGAACGGGGTCGGCGCCGGGCCGAAGAAGGCCTGGCCGTAGGCCTCCGCGGTGACGTCGATGTCTCCGCGCTTGGCATCGGCGATGACCAGCAGCCCGCACTCGCGGACGATGCCGGCCACCTGCTCGAGCGCGGCCCAGCCGGCCGCGCCCAGCCGTTCAAAGCAGGCAACCTGGAGCTTGACGGCGACACATTCGGCGCCCACCGCCTCGATCACCAGACGGCAGTGCGCAACCACCGCCCGGGCTGCCCGCACCGCCGCCGAACTGCCGTCATCGCCAGCCGCCGCCGACGCGCCGGGCCACAACCGCGAAGGATCGGGGTCCAGCCCGAGCACGAGCTGCGAGCCTCTCTTCTGAACCCGATCCGCGAGCCGCTGGCCGAAGCCAGCGGCAGCTCGCGCGATCTGAGTCGCGTCCGCGCCTGGAGACTCCGAGGCCGCCTTGCGGACGCGCTCTCCCGACGTTGACGTAGCCGCCGCTACGACTTGACGGCCTTCTTGAGCCCAGCGCCGGCGGTGAACTTCGGCACCTTGGACGCGGCGATCTGAATCTTCTCGCCCGTGGCCGGATTGCGGCCCTCGCGGGCGCTCCGGTTTGACACGCTGAACTTGCCGAAGCCGGAGAAAGTCACGTCGCTCCCGCGCTTCAGCGCGCTCTCGATCGTCTCCAGCATCGCGTCGACCGCATCTCCGGCGTCCTTCTTGCTCAGGCCGGCCCGGTCAGCGACCTGGTCTACGAATTCGGACTTCGTCACTTGCTCCTCCTTCAAAGGGGGTAGGAATTTTCGACGTTAACACGGTCCCCGGACGCGCACTCCGCTCGCCCGTCGATCGCCTCATTCTTCCCATGGCACCGGGGGGAGTGGGCCTTTTTTCTCCGCTTTCCCGCAATTTGCGGAAAAACAATCGAGCTTGAACGGACAGGATCCCGCGTTCGCGCGCCGCCGCGGGGGCAGCCATCCCCCCTGGCGGCGAGAATGTGCGCGTGGATCTCGGCCGCATCGCCTGGGTGGCGACCGTTCTCGCCTGCCTGATCGCTGTTCTCATCCTGCTCCTGCAGGGTTACTACGGCTATGCCGGCGTGACCTTCGCTGTGGCCGTTTCGGCCGGGATCAACCTGACCTGAGGCAGCACTAGACCGGTGGGTCGGCGTCCGCGGGAGGCGAGCCCGGACTGGCCAGCAGCACCTCGCCGGGACGGACCCGGTCCTCGGGCTCGAGGTGGATCAAAACGTCGGTCCCGTGTAGGCGGGATTCGATCAGGTCCTGAAGTTCGTGGGCGATCCGGTGGGCGTTCTCCAGCGATGTCCCTTCGCGGAACTGAACGTGGAGGTCGACGTAGCGGCGCGACCCCGCGCGCCGAGTCCGTAGCTCGTGGTAGCCGACCACCCCGCGCGACCCGAAGCGCTCGATTCCCCTCCGGATCGCCTCAATCTCGGCGGGCGGCAGCGACTCATCTACGAGCACCCGCGAAGCCCGCGAAAGCAACCGGATCCCCGTGCTCACGATCGCCGCCGCCACCGTCAGGGCGACGACCGGATCGATCCACTGCGCACCGGTGATGTCGACCAGCACCAGGCCAACCAGTACGGCCGCCGAGGTCAACGCGTCGGTACCGAGATGAATGGCGTCTCCGGCCAGGGCCGGCGAGCCGGTGCGTTTGGCGATCCGCGCCAGCCGGCTTGAGACGCCGAGGTTGACGATCAGCGAAACGGCGACCACGGCGATACCGAGACCGACGCTGTGCACGCGGCCGTGGGTGACCAGATGGCGGATGGCCTCAAAGGCGATCGCTGCCGAGCCGACCAGGATCAGCATCCCCTCGATCGCCGCCGCCAGGTTTTCGATCTTCTCGTGGCCGTAGCGGTGAGACTCGTCGGCGGGCTCGTCGGCTTTGCGGATCGAGAAGAACGCAACCAGGGAGGCGACCAGGTCGATGCTCGAGTGAACGGCCTCGGTGAGGATCGCCACCGATCCGGTGACGGTCCCGGCGATCAGCTTGAGCAGGATCAGGGTGGCGTTGGATGCCACCGAGAGCGCAGCCGTGCGCCGCTTGGTGTCTGGCGTCACTGGGGTCGGGGAGGAATCTGGCGTGAGCGGGGTCGGGGCGGAATCCGGCGTCACAGGGGTCGGGGAGGAATCGGTCACGGCTCGCCGTGCCGATCCAGCCGGCCGGGCGGCGCGGCCGAAAGCAGAGCCGCCACCGCACGCCCACGGTGGCTGATCAAATCCTTCTCCTCGTCACTGAGCTCGGCCATCGTGCGCCCCTCGAACTCCCCGCCGGGCAGGAACACCGGGTCATATCCGAAGCCTCGCTCGCCACGGCGCCCACCGGCCAAGCGCCCCGGGCAGTCACCGAAGAACACCTCCTCGACGCCCCTGGCAGGATCGACGTAGGCCAGGGCGCATACATAGCGCAGGCCGCTGCCGACCGGGGCCTCACGCTCGAGCTTGGCCAGGTTCTCCTCGTCGGTCGCTTTGGGCCCCGCGTAGCGGGCGGAGAGCACACCGGGGCGGCCCGAGAGCGCTTCAGCCTCTATCCCCGAGTCGTCGGCCAGCGCCGGGCGGCCCGTCTGCGCCGCCGCCGCTCGCGCCTTGGGCAGCGCGTTGGCGGCAAACGTGCTCCCCACCTCCGGGGGCAGCTCGATCCCCTCCGGCAGTGCTTCAACGGCGATCGCGGCCGGCGCCAACAGGCGCTCGAACTCCCGCAGCTTGTGGCGGTTGCGGGTCGCGAGGATCAGCGACGCGGGGAGCTGCACGGCTCAGTCCGCGGCGGCGCCGGCGACCGTCTCGTCCTGCAGTGCGCGCAGCGCCGCGATGCCGTCTGCCGCGAGGGCCAGCAGGTCGTCGAGATGGGTCCGCGAAAGCGGTGTTCGCTCCGCCGTGGCTTGCACCTCGACCAGGCCCCCCTCCCCGGTCATGACAACGTTGGCGTCGACCTCGGCGGTTGAGTCCTCGGAGTAGTCGAGGTCGAGCAGCGCGCCTCCGTCGACGATCCCGCACGACACGGCCGCGACATTCCCGTTGAGGGGAAGCCGCGCAAGCCTGCCCTCGCGCACGAGCCGTTCACAGGCCAGCCGCAGCGCCACCATCCCGCCCGTGATCGACGCGCAACGGGTGCCGCCATCAGCCTGGAGGACATCGCAGTCCACGTAGATCGTCCGCTCGCCGAGGGCAGCGAAGTCGATCACCCCACGTAGCGAGCGTCCGATCAGCCGCTGGATCTCGACCGTGCGACCGTCCGACCGGCCCTTGCTGACATCGCGCGGCTTGCGGTCTGCGGTCGAGGCCGGGAGCATCCCGTACTCGGCGGTGACCCACCCGCGGCCGTTGCCCGCCATCCACCGCGGGACGCTCTCCAGGACCGAGGCGGTGCAGATCACGCGCGTCTCGCCCATCGAGATCAGCGCCGACCCGGTCGCGGTGCGCATGAAGCCGGCCTCGATCGTCGCTGGGCGCAACTGATCGGGGGTGCGCCCGTAGCTGCGCTCACGGGTGACACTGCTCACGCGATCACCACCGCGCCCAGCTCCACGTGGGTCACCTCACCGAGCGGCATCTGGAGAAAGCGCGTGCCCAGGGCATGAAACGCGTCCGTCGCGCCGGTGCAGCGAAAGCGGTAGCTCCCCTCGTCGGGACGCGGGTTGATCAGGCCTCGGGCGGTGAGCGCCCGCTCGACGCTGCGGGCCACCCCCTGCCCGGACGTCACCAGCGTGACGCCGCGACCGAGCATCCGCTGGAGCATCGGCGCGACCAGCGGATAATGGGTGCAGCCGAGAATCACCGTGTCGACCTCGGCCTCGCGCAGCGGTGCGCAGTAACCGCGGACGGTCTCAACGATCGCGTCGTCGAAGGGGAAGCCACCCTGGATGATCGGCGCCAGATCCGGACACGCCACGGCCTCCACGTGCACGTGACGATCGGCCGCCCGGACGGCGGTCTCGTAGGCGCCGCTGGCCACGGTCGCCGGAGTGGCGAGCAGGCCGATCCGGCCATTGCGGCTCCCGGCCACGGCCAGCTGGGTGGCGGGTCCGACCACGCCGATCACGTCGATGTCCAGGCGGCGGCGCTCGAGATGGCGCTCGAGCGTCTCCAGCGCCGCCGAGCTTGCCGCGTTGCATGCCACCACGAGCAGCTTGGAGCCGAGCTCGAGCAGATGGTCGGCAATCTCGATCGCGAAGCGCTGCAACTCGGCCTGACTGCGCTCGCCGTAGGGAAAACGGGCCGTGTCACCGAGGTACAGGTAGTCCTCGGAGGGCAACGAGACGAGCAGCTCGTGGAGCACTGTCAGTCCGCCGACCCCCGAGTCAAAGACGGCGACCGGAAGCTCGGCGGGTACGGGAACGGCGGCGGGCACTCGCCCATGGTGCCAGAGCCGGCGGCGCGGGCGGGTACGCTCGCCGGCACCGGCGATGAGAGCCCTGATCGTCACCAACATGTATCCGAGCCCGGACCGCCCGGCGCTGGGCAGCTTCGTCCGTGACCAGGTCGACGCGCTGCGCCGCACCGGTCAGGCCGAGATAGCCGTCTTTGCCTTCGCACCGGGAAGCGCGCTCGCCTACGTGCGCAGCGCCGCGGCGTTGCGCCGCTCGCATCACCGAGACTCGCCACGATTTGACATCGTCCACGCCCACTTCGGGCTCGCCGAGTGGCCGGCGCTGGCCGTCCCAGCCCGCGCCCACCTGGTGACCCTGCACGGCACCGACGTCTTCCATCCCCGCTCCCGCGCGCTGACGCTGGCCGGTGCACGGCTGATGGACATGGTCGCCGCCGTCTCTGAGCCGCTCGCGCGCGAGGTTCCGCGCTGGGCGACGCGGCGGCCGGTGGCGGTGCTTCCGTGCGGCGTCGATCTGCACCGCTTCCAGCCGATCGACCGCACCCGGGCACGCCACGAGCTGGGGCTCGACCCCGAGACACCGCACCTGCTCTTCCCGGCCGATCCGTCACGCGCCGAGAAGCGCTTTGACCGGGCGCGCGAGGCGGCCGGCGCGATCCGCCTCCTGACCCTCCGCGACGTGGAACCGGCGGCCGTCCCCCTGTGGGTCAATGCTGCCAACGCGGTCCTGGTCCCGTCCGAGCGCGAAGGCTTTGGCCTTGCCACGCTCGAGGCGCTGGCCTGCGATGTGCCCGTCCTGGCCACTCCGGTGGGCATTGCGCCGGAGGCGCTGGACGGCGTGGCCGGCACCCTGTGCGCGGAGTTTGATCGCGCCGCCTGGTCGGCCGCCCTGGCTCCCCACCTCGCCGCGCCCGATCCCCGGATCTCCGGCCGCGCGCACGCCGAGCCGTTCTCGAGCGACGCGATGGCGCTGCGCGTGCTGGACACATGGCGCGAGCTGCTCGGCGAACCGGCTACGCCTCTGGCTCAGACACCGGCGAGCCGGCACCCTCCCGAGCCGCCCCCCGACCGGCCAGAGCACCCGCGCCCGGTCGCCCTTCGGCCACCCGCCGCGCGGCCGCAGGCTCCGCCCGTGGGACCGGATGAGCCCCGCGGCGGGTGACCCCAGCGCCATCATCGTCGCCGCCGGGCTCAGGCACCGCCGCCGGGCTCAGGCGCCGCCGCCGGGCTCAGGCGCCGCCGCCGGGCTCAGGCGCCGCCGCCGGGCTCAGGCGCCGCCGCCGGGCTCAGGCGCCGCCGGGCTCAGGCGCGCCGGGCTCAGGCGTCGGTGCCGAGGTCCGGCCACCACCGGGACAGCCGCTCCCGCGCCGCCGCCACCTCCGGGGGCCAGGGCCCGGTGCCAGATCCGGAAGGACCCGGGGCGCCGCCCAGCACGGCCATCGTCTCGGCCACCGACCGTCCCAGTGCCCGCAGCGCGTATCCGCCCTCGAGCACGCCGCCCACCGGACACTCCCCCTCCGCGCCGGCGTCGCGCAACGAGACGGTCATCGCCGCAAACCCGGCATCGGTGACCGCACAATCTGCCAGCGGGTCCTCGGCATGGGCGTCATAGCCGGCCGAGATCAACAGCAGCTGGGGCGCGAAGGACCGCGCAAGCGGCACCGCCACCCCGTCGATCAACCCGCAGAACACCTCGTCTCCCGAGCCCGGCGCGACCGGCAGGTTGACCGTGTAGCCGAGACCCGCCCCGGAGCCCGCGTCACTGGCCGCGCCCGTCCCCGGGTACAGCGGGGACTGGTGCACCGAGACGAACAGGACCCGCGGGTCCTCGTGAAAGATGTCGTTGGTCCCATTGCCATGGTGCACATCCCAGTCGACGATCATCACTCGCTCGCACCCACGATCCGAGAGCGCATGCTGGGCCGCGATGGCGACGCTGTTAAACAGGCAGAAGCCCATCGCGTGCGAGCGCTCAGCGTGGTGGCCAGGCGGGCGGTGAGCGCTGAACCCGGTCGGGGCCGAGCCTGACAGCAGCCGATCGACAAGCTCCACGGCCCCCCCGGCGGCATGCGAAGCGGCGAGAAATGAACCCGGACTGACCACGGTGTCGGCGTCGATCTGCGCCCCGCCGCGGGCCGCCGCCGCCTCGATCGAGGCCACAAAAGCGTCGGGGTGCACGGCGGTCAATGCCGACCGCGCGGCCGCCGGGGAGCGAACCCGCTCGTAGCCAAGCCAACCGCGGGCTTCCAGCTCGCGCTCGATCGCCACCATCCGCCCCGGCTGCTCGGGGTGAGGGCCGGTGTCATGACCCAAGGAGGAGGGATGCTCCAGGAGCACGGGGGCGGCGGCCATCGGCCAGTACCGTACCGGCAAGGTGTCCCGAGTCGAGACCCAGGTAGTCGTGGTGGGCGCCGGCGCCGCCGGTCTCTACACCGCGCTCTGCGCGGCCCGGCTGGGCGGTCGCGTGACGCTGGTCTCAGCCACCCCGCTGGCCGAGTCCTCGAGCTATTGGGCCCAGGGAGGACTGGCCGCCGCTCTGGCCAGCGACGACAGCCCCGACCGTCACCTCGCCGACACCGTGGCCGCCGGCCGTGACGCCGTCCGCATTTCAGCCGCCCGGGTGCTCTGTGACGAGGCGCCGGCCGCCGTCGAGCACCTAAGCCAACTCGGTGTCCAGTTCGACGCTGACCGCCACGGGCGGCTTGCCCTCGGGCTGGAGGGCGGCCATTCAGCCCGCCGGATCGTCCACGCCGGCGGCGCCGCCACCGGTCGGCGGCTGGTCCGTCAGCTCTCGGCGCTGGTCGCCCAGGACGAGCGGATCGAGGTGCTCGAACAGCGCCGGGTGGTCCAGATCCTCACCCAGGACGGTCGCGCCGTCGGGACCCGTCTCGCCGATGGGGAGCGCCTGCACGCTCCCGCGATCGTGCTCGCCACCGGCGGCGCGGCGGCACTCTGGTCGCGGACCACCAACCCGACCGGGGCCACCGGTGGCGGCATGCTGCTGGCCCACAACGCCACCGCCCAGCTCGCCGATCTCGAGCTCATGCAGTTTCACCCCACCGCGGTGGTCGGCGACAACGGCGCCGACGGCTTCCTGGTAACCGAGGCGGTGCGCGGCGAGGGGGCGCTCCTGCTCGGCGCGGGCGGGCAGCGCTTCGTGGATGAGCTCGCCCCGCGCGATGAGGTCGCCCGGGCCGTGCAACGCGAGATGGACGCCACCGGGACGGGCTCGGTCGGCCTGGACATGCGCGACGTCGATGCGGCGCTGTTCCCCAACGTGGTCAGCGCGCTGCGCCGCGCCGGGATCGACCCCGAGCGCGAGCTGATCCCGGTGGCCCCGGCTGCGCACTACATGATGGGCGGGATCGCGACCGACCTCGAAGGCCGGGCCACGCTCCCCGGGCTCTATGCGGTGGGCGAGTGCTCGTGCACCGGGCTCCACGGGGCCAACCGGCTGGCCTCGAACTCATTGAGCGAGTGCTTCGTATTCGGCGCCCGGGCCGCGCGCGCGGCGCTCGGCGAACCGGCCGTCACCGCCGCTGCGAACCACGCCCCCGTCGTCGCCGCCAGGCCGCCTGCGCTGACCGCCGAGACCCGCGCCGCGTTGTGGCGCTACGCGGGCCTGGAGCGCAGCGGCGACGGCCTGCGGCTGCTGGTCGGGGATCCGTACCCGTTGGCTCGCCTGATCGCCCGCTGCGCGCTGGCACGCGAGGAGAGCCGCGGTGCCCATCTGCGCACTGACTTTCCCGAACGAAGGCCGGATCTGGACGAAGTTCACGTCACGCTCAGCGCCAACCACGAGCCTCAGCTGGTGCCCTGGAAGTAGCCGCGGGACACAAGAATCCAGATTCCTGCTTAATGTGGAGTTAATACGCGGTGCGCGGCCAAGTTCACACATCGCGGGAATACTCGCCCGTAAGTTCTGGTACGCGCTCGGCCGGTGAGCGCCGAAAACGTAGGGAGAGAGTCCAACATGTACCGCTTCAGCCGCGCGATCTACCGGGAAATCGCTTCCGAGATCTTGGAGGACCCGCACGGGGGATGCCCCCACGCCAATCACGAGCGGGTCCTGCGTGCCTGTGAGAGCGCTGTCGAGCGCCTGGCCACCGATCGCCACTATTTCGCGCGCCCCGCGCGGACTCTGTTCACCGACATCCGGGCCTACTTCCCGATGAGCTCCCAGCCGCGACTGCTGCGCGTGATTGAGCGCTATCTGGCATGTGCGGACGAATTCCTGCGCAAGGTGCCCCACAACGGCTACGACCTCTACGGCAATCCCCTCCAGTGCCGCGCGAGCACCCGCAAGGGCGCCCCGTGCCAGCGGATGCCGCTGCCCCACAACGGGTACTGCCCTTCTCACCAGCACCTGGCCGAGACCGAAGAGCTCGCGCCCGCAATCGCCGCCTAGCTGCGCTGGGGAAGCCCGCAGCCGGATGACGCGGCTGCGCCACCCAAGGCGAGGCTGGATGGCTTGGCTAAGGCGCCGCCAGGGCGCGTGGCCCCGGGTACCCCGCCCCGACGTTGTCTGCGCCAGCGGCGCTAGCGGTTGTGTAAAACAGGCTGATGCTCCTGGGCGTCGACGTCGGCGGAACCTTCACCGACGCCGTGCTCGCCTCCCAAGGCCAGCTCGTGACGGCTAAGGCGCCGAGCACGCCCTGGGACCAGTCAGAGGCCGTGCTGGCCGCCGTGGACGCCGTGCTCAAGGCGGCCGGCGTATCGGCTGGCGACGTGAGCGAGTTCTCGCACGGGATGACCGTGGCTACCAACGCGCTGCTCGAGGGCCGGGGGGCGCGGACGGTGTTTCTGGCCACCGAGGGCTTCACCGACCTGATCGCCCTCGGCCGCCAGGACCGGCGCGAGCTCTACCGGCTGTGCGCGGCGGGTCCGGCCCCGCTGACCCCGCCGCAGCGGCGTATCGGAGTCCCCGAGCGGATGACTCCGGACGGGCCGTTGCATGAGCTGACCGGGGACGCCGCGACCACCGTTGCGCAAGCGATCGCCGAACACGAGCCCGAAGCGGTGGCGGTGTGCTTGCTGCACTCCTACCGGCACCCCGAGCACGAAAACGCTCTTGCCCAGGCCGTGACGGCCGAGCTGCCTGACGTCCATGTTTCGCTCTCACACGAGGTGGTGGGCACTTTTCGCGAATTCGAGCGCGCGGCCACCACCGAGATTGACGCTGCCCTCTCCCCCCTGCTGGCCGGCTACCTGCGCCTCCTGGCGGACCGCTGTCGCGAGGCCGGGCTGCCCGCGCCGGCCATCATGCAATCCGCCGGCGGGCTGATCGATCTCGAGGCCGCGGCCGGACACGCCGCGTGGACGGTGCTCTCGGGTCCCGCCGCCGGCGCCGCCGGCGCCGCCTTTGTCGCCCGGGCCGCGGAGGCCCGCGACGCGCTCTGCTTCGACATGGGAGGGACGTCCTGCGATGTTTGCGTGATCGACGACGGCGCCGTCCAGGAGCAGAGCGCAGCGAGCATCGCCGAGCGTCCGCTCGCCCTACCGATGGTGGCCGTGCACACGGTCGGGGCGGGCGGCGGCTCAATCGGCTGGCGCGACCCAGGCGGCGCGCTCCGGGTCGGGCCCCGCTCGGCCGGCGCCGACCCGGGGCCGGCCTGCTATGGCCGCGGCGGCGAAAAGCCAACGGTCACCGATGCCAACCTCCTGCTCGGTTACCTGGACCCCGATGCGCCGCTGGCCGGCGGCGTGGAATTGGATCGCGATGCCGCTCAGCGCGCCGTTCAGTCGCTGGCCGGGGAGCTCGAGCTTGACCCGCTCGGGTGTGCCGAGGGCATCATCCGGGTCGCCAACGCCGAGATGGTCCGGGCTCTGCGGGTGGTCACCGTGGAGCGGGGGATCGATCCGCGCCGCTACGCGCTGCTCGCGTTTGGGGGGGCTGGGGGACTGCACGCGGCGGCGATCGCTGACGAGCTCGGGATCGATCGGATCGTCTGCCCGCGCGCCTCGGGGGTCCTGGCAGCGCTGGGTTTGGTCGTCTCGCCGCGCCGGCGCGACGCGCAGCGCAGCGTCTTTCTGTCCGGCAACGATCTGACCGCCGAGGCCGTGGCCGACCTGGTTGCCGAGCTCGGAGAGCAGGCGCGTGACGAGCTCGATGCCTACGAAGCCGAGCTGCGCGCGGTCTACGAATTGCGCTATCGCGGTCAGGCCTTCGAGCTGCCGATCAGTGCCGGATTGAAGCCCTCCGCGGCGCAGTTGCGCGACGCTTTCGAACGCATCCACGAGGAACGCTACGGCTACCGCGACGGCGACCAGGAGCTCGAGCTGGTCACGATCCGGGTCACCGCCACAGTCGCCGGAGCCGAGGTGCAGTTGGCCGCGCCGACGGGTGGCCGAGAAAGCCGAGGAAGGCGCCCGGCGCGGATCGGCGGAGCAGCCGTCGAGCTAGAGGTGATCCGCGGCGATCCGCGCCCCGGGACTGAGATCTCCGGTCCGGCGGTGGTTGAGCTGCCCGAGTCGACCCTGCTCGTGCCCCCGAGCTGGAGCGCCACCGTCGACGGCCAGGGCACAATCGATCTCAGCCGAGCGCAGGCGTGATGGACGCCGTCGAGCTCCAGGTCCTGACCGGCGCCCTGCACGCGATCTGTGAGGAGATGGGCGCGGTCCTGATCCGCTCCGCCCACTCGGCCAACATCAAGGAGCGTCGCGATGCCTCGACGGCGCTCTTCACGCCCAGCGGTGAGATGGTGATGCAGGCCGAGCACATCCCGGTCCACCTCGGGGCCATGCCCGCCGCGGTGGCCGCGGTCCTAGACGAGGAACACCACCCCGAGCGCTCTTGGATCCTCAACGACCCTTACCGAGGCGGCACCCACCTCCCCGACATCACCGTGATCACCCCCGTGTTCGCGGGCACGGCCGGCGCCGGTGGTCGCGAGCTGATCGCCTTCGCCGCCAACCGAGCCCATCATGCCGACGTCGGCGGTCCCACTCCCGGTTCGATGCCGGCCGACAGCCGCACGCTCGAGGACGAAGGCGTGGTGATCGCTCCACGCGTCCTCGACGCCGACGCGCTGGCCGAGCTCAGCGGGCTGATGCGCCGCCCCGAACAGCGCCGCGCCGACTTGCGCGCCCAACTGGCGGCCGGCCGGGTCGGCGCCCTGCGCACCGTGGAGCTGCACGATCGGACCGGATCACAGCTGCTCCGTCAGGCCTTCGCCGAGACCCTTGACTATGCCGAGCGCCGCACCCGCGCCTGCCTGGCCGAGCTCGGAGACGGCGACTACGAGGCGCGCGACGTGCTCGAGGCGCGCGAGGGCGACCTGCCGATCGTGCTGTGCGCCCGCAAGCGCGGGGAACAGCTCGAGCTCGACTTCACCGGCAGCGCGGAACAGCACGAGGGCAACCTCAATTGCCCGTTGGCCGTGACCCGTTCGGCCTGCTACTTCGCCCTGCGGGTGCTCACCGATCCCGATATTCCCGCCAACGCCGGCGCCTATCGCCCGCTCGAGGTGATCGCGCCGGAAGGCTCGCTGCTCAACGCGAGATCACCCGCCGCGGTGGTGGGCGGCAACGTGGAGACCTCGTCGCGGGTCGCCGACGTGGCGCTGCGGGCGTTCGGTCACGCGCTCGGCCAGGGCACGATGAACAACCTCACGCTCGGCAACGACGAGGTCGTCTACTACGAAACGATCGGGGGCGGCCAGGGTGCCTGCGCCGACGCCGACGGTCCCAGCGGCGTCCACGTCGCGATGAGCAACACCCTCAACACGCCGGTGGAGGCGCTCGAGCTCGAGTTCCCGCTCCGCGTAGTCGAGTACTCGCTGCGGCGTGGATCGGGCGGCGCCGGGCGCCAGTCCGGCGGGGACGGGGTCGTGCGCGAGCTTGAAGCGCTGGCCCCGCTTCACTACTCGCTGATCACCGAGCGCCGGCGCCACGCCCCCCCGGGCGCCGACGGGGGCGCGGACGGGCAACCGGGGCGCAACCTACTCGACGGCGAAGCGCTCGCTCCTAAGGCGATCGGCGAGCTGTCCGCCGGCCAACGGCTGCGGATCGAAACACCGGGGGGCGGCGGGTACGGAACGCCAGTGCAACCCTCGCGCGGCGGCCCCGACGTTGACCGGGCCGACGCGGCATCATCCACGTCGTGAGCGAACGCGTCGCCTTCCTGGGCCTGGGCATCATGGGCTCGCGCATGGCCGCCAACCTGATCGGGGCCGGCTTTGCCCTCACCGCCTACAACCGCACCCGCGCCACCGCCGAGGCGTTCGCAGCCGAGCACGGCGCGCAGCTCGCCGACACGCCCGCCGCCGCGGCCCGGGAGTCAGACATCGTGATCACGATGGTCGTCGACGGGGATCAGGTCCGGTCGCTGCTGCTCGATCCCGAGCGGGGCGCGGCCACCGATGCCCGGCCCGGCACCCTGTTCGTGGACTGCTCGACGATCGGGCTCACCGCCACGCGGGAGATCGGCGCCACCTTGAGCGAGCGCGGGCTGACGCTGATCGACGCACCGGTCACTGGTTCCTCCCCCAGGGCGCAGGCCGGGACCTTGACCTTCATGGTCGGCAGCTCACCGGAGGACTTCGCCCGCGTGCGCCCGCTCCTCGACGCGATGGGCGAGGTGATCGTCCATGCCGGCCCCCAGGGCCAGGGCCAGATGGTCAAGGTGATCAACAACGCCGTCGCCGCCGCCAACGCCACCGTGCTCGGTGAGGCGCTCGTGGTGGCGGCGCGCGCCGGTGTCGACCTCGATGCCCTCGTTCAGGTGATGGGCGCCGGATCGGGCGGCTCGGCAATGCTCGCGCTCAAGGCCGCGCCGATGCGCAGGCACGACTACACGACGCTCTTCAAGCTCGAGCACATGCTCAAGGACGTCCGCCTCTGCCTCGAGGAAGGGCAAGCCGCCGGGGTCGGATTCCCGTCGGCCGCGCACGCCCGGGAGATCCTCTCCACGGCGATGGGCCGGGACCTCGGCGGTGCCGATTTCGCAGCCCTGATCGAGGTCCTCGAGGGCGCTGCCGACGTCCGTCTGTGAGCCGCGAGGAGCCCCCACAACGCGCTCAATTTGCTTACAGTCCTGTAGCTTCAGTTCCGCCTGAGCGCCCGCAAAAACCGTGAATTTGCAGGTTTATTTGGCAAATTCACGCAACTCGCCTACAATCCCGTTCTCCCGCCGCTGACGTTGCCTTCTTGGCGCGTGCGGGGCTTACCCGAAACACCAAAAACCGTCTCCCCCCCTTTATCTCACATGCCGATTGCTTTTAAAGAATGGGCCGTCACTGTGCGAGCGCTCGCCGAAGGCGAGCAGCTTTTAACGCTTCGCAAAGGCGGCATCCGTGAACCCGAGAAGCACTTCAAGCTTGACTACGAGCGCTTCTTTCTCTACCCCACGTTCGACCATCAGCGCACCGACCTGGTGCGTGAGTCGCATCGTCCCGAGTTGTCACGTGCCCTCGAGGAGGGCGTGTGGAGCGACGGCGAGCCGCATCCTCAGGCCCTGCATCGAGGCGATGAGCTCAACCAGCCCGATCGCGTGCGCATTCGGGCCTGGGCCGAGGTGGCTGGGCACTTCACCGTCACCGACCGTCGCGCGGTTGATGCCCTTTCGCCGTTCTACGTCTGGACGACGGATTACGCCGAGAAGCGCCTGGCGTGGAAGCGCCGCCACCCCCTGCACGTGATTCTGTTGCGGACCTACAGGATTCCACGGCCGGTCACGGTCAAGGTGCGCGACGAATATGGTGGTTGTCGCTCGTGGCTCGAGCTGACGCGCGAGCTCCCTTTCGAGGGCACACCGGTGCTCTCCGACGAGGAGTTTGATCGGGCGTCCGAAGAGATCGCCTCGATCGCCTCAGACCGTCAGCCCGTCCTGGTCTGAAGCCCGAGCGAGGAGCCGCGGTATCGACCTGATGCCGCGGCTGTCTGCCGACCGCAGGCCTGACTGAGCGCCGATGCCATGGGTGGAGTCAGAGTTGGGCGATTTCCGAGCTCGTCACGACGAGGCCCACGCCCGAGACGCGCGGCGCGTGCTCCAGGCGCTGCAGCTCACCCAGCTGCGGATGACGGAACTGTTTCCCCGCCCGGCAGGCGAGATGACCGTCGTACTGCATTCGGGAGTGGGCTCGCTGGCCATGACCAATCCTGCCCTGCCCCTGGTCTGGCTGCTCACCGCCCCGGCGGCGCGGCGCTACGTGGCCGGCTGGGCCGGCGCCCATGAGCTGCACGTCCTCACCCCCGCCGTGCTCAGAGGACGGGCCTCAACCGTACCCGGCTCACGCGAGATGCTCGCCCTGAGCGCCTCAGCGTTGTATGCGCGCCGGGTCGTGATCGAGAACAATCGCGAGCTCTATCCGGTGGTGGGCGCTCTGCGCCTGCGGCGCGAGCTCCGCTGGGCATGGCTGCTGGAGGGGACCGCGCGCTGGTTCTCCGGCCAGACAGGGCACGCCCGGCCGGCGATCGCGCGACGACTGCGCGAAGGGGGTCGCCCGCGCTTTCCGCCTGGCCTGCGCGACGCCACCCTGCTCGGCGGGACGGTGATCGACCTGCTGGTCCTGGAGGAGGGTGAGCGCAGCGCGGCCGAGCTGGCCTGCCGGCTCGAGCCGGGCGGTCCTGCGGCCGCCATCGTCAAGGCGTTCCGAGGCCGCTCCCTGGCCCACACCGAGGGCGTCTGGCGCACGCACCTGGCCGATATGGCCGGCACGCACTGACCGGGCGCCGGCGCCGCGCGCTGACCCGCCGCCGCGGCTAGAAGTGCCCGATCCGGCTGATCAGCCAAACGGCCAGCGCGCCGAGAGCGAGAGCCACAGCGAGGCCGGCGAGCAGCCGGCTCGGAGCGACCAGCCGTGCCGGGCCGGGCTCGGCCGAGATCAGCTCGGCCTCGAGCAGCACCTCACGGGCGGTCAACAGCCCCGCCTGGGGGACAAGGACATCGCGCGGTCCCGCCGCGAGCATGTCCGGGACGTCGAAGCCCGCGCTGCGCCGCAGAAGACTGGGCACCCCCTCCTCGAGCAGCAGGTTCTGGATGAACTCCGCTTCGGCCAGGTTGTGAGCCCCGGCCACCCGAATCAGTTCGCCCTCGGCCAGCTGCGGCTTGATCTTACGCGCCTGGCGATGGCGCTCGCTCACGACGGGTGGAGCGTCCCCGGGCTGGGCGCGGATCAGCGGCAGCGAGCAGTCCGGACAGAAGCGCTCGGCGCTGTCAAAGCGCACCCCGCAGCCGGGGCACAGGAGCTCATCCTCGCGGCCGGCCGTGCGGGGCATCAGCCCACCGTCAACTCGGCGTCCGCCACGCGCCCGTCGCGGATCTCGTAGGCCTTGACGTCGGGCTCATCTCCGGCCAGCCCGACGATCACGTACAGGCTGTCGGGATAGAAGGCGAGGTTGATGTCGGTCTGCGACGGATACGGGGCGCTGCGGGTGTGTGAGTGATAGATGGCGCCGAGGTCCAGGTCCTCGTCGTCGATCGCCATCTGGATGCGGTACTGCTCGGCACCGTCGATCTCGTACCGCAGCGGGCTGGCGGCGGCGTTCTCAGCCGGATAGAGCTTGATCGCCCTGCCGTCGCGTGAGGCGATCATCCCGCAGCACTCGTTGGGGGCGGCGGCGCGCGCGTGAGCGATCATCTCGTCATAGAGGGTCCGGGAGATCTGCATCGCCGGGCGAGGCTAGCAGCGGAGGGAGGCCTGGCAGCCGAGCCCGAGGACCCGTGCAGCGGCCCGCCCGCCCCCGCTCACTGGGTGCCCTGGATGAGTCCGTAGGGGACGGCCTGCTGAGCATCGCCGTGGTAGAGCAGCTCTCCGATCAGCGCCGCGTGCTGGGCCTCAGCGCCCATGATCTGCGCGGCGAGGCGGATCAGCGCGGTGTCCTCGAGCTTGAGGAGCGCGACGAAGTAGGCGCCGGTGACCACCCGCTCGACGTCGAGCAACAGGCGCACGGCGTCACCGGACCCGGTCAACTGGCCCAACCGCTCGCTCACTCCCCGATGGGCCAGCCGGCGGTCGGCGGTGGCGACGTTGGGCGGCGCAGACGGCAGCGATCCGCCGAGGCCATGAAGCATCCGCGTCAGCGCCTGGACGTGCGACTCCTCGTGCGCCAAGAACGGAGTCAGGACCCGGCGGGCGCGCGGCTTGAGGACCGCGGCCCCGAGGACTTGCCGATAACAGAACAGCAGCAGCAGCTCGACGCTGAGCAGTCGGTGCAGCCGGCCGGCTGGGGTCTCGGGCACCGGCGACGAGCTGTCCGCCGCCTGAGCCGCGCCCGGGTCCAGCAACGCGGTCCCGGACACCGCGGCCCCGGCGCCGGCCACAAGCAGCTCGCGACGGGTCGCCCTCATAGCTGCCCGATCAGAAACGCGGAGGGCATCGGGTCAAGGCTCTGGGCCGAGCGCAACACTGCCAGGTGCTGGGCATCGCTGGCCAGGATCGTCGCCGCAGCGGCCCGCACGGGACCGGGTGAGAGTTTTGGAATTGCGTCCAGATAGGCGGCGATCTGCGCCCGCTCGAGACCGTGCAGAAGAGCCAGCACCGCGCTCCCGTCAGCCGGCTGTCCAAGATCGTAGGCGCCGAGATGGGGTCTAGCTTTGCCACCGGCGGCCTTGATCAGCGCGATCAGCTCGCCGGTGTGCTGAAGCTCTTCGTTGAGGAACTGCTTGGCCGTCCGCGCGTCGGAGGGGGTCAGCAACGGGAGGCCCGCCGTATAGGCAGCCACCGTATGGCGCTCGAGGTCGAGCAGGGCCGTGAGCAGGGCAATGTCGAGGTGCCGAACCGGCGGCTTGGCCTTGTGCACGGAATTGGCCCCCGTCCGGTCCCTGGCGCCGCAACCGCTGAGAACGAGGGCGGCACCCCCTCCGAGCGCGGTCGTGGCGGCGTGCAGCAGCGCCCGGCGCGAGGGCCCGCCGTCTTCGCTCACCACCAGACGGTGGAGTCCAGGTTCTCGATCTCGTCAACCGGGCGGGTGTAGATACCCGAGGACAAGTACTTGTAGCCGTCGTCGCATACGATGAAGACGACGTTACCCTCGTCCAGCTCGCCGGCGATGCGCACCGCCACGCGGGCGATCGCGCCGGACGAAACGCCGGCGAACAGGCGCTCCTCGTCGAGCAGCTTGCGGGTCCAGATGATCGCGTCCCGGTTGGTCACGAAGATCTTTCGGTCCAGCAGGCTGAGGTCGATGATCGGCGGGATGAAGCCGTCTTCGAGCGAGCGCAGCCCCTGCACGGGCTCGCCCTGCATCGGCTCCGCGGCGACGATCTTGACGTCGTCGCCGAGCTCCTCCTTGAGGCGGCGCCCGTTGCCCATCAGTGTCCCGCCCGTCCCCAGGCCAGCCACGAAGGCGGCCACCTCGTCGAGTTCTTCGAGGATCTCGAGCGCGGTCCCGTTGTAGTGGGCGTTGGGGTTGGCCTGGTTGCCGTACTGATAGGGCATGTAGTAGGAGGCATCCTTCTCGGCCATGTCAAGGGCCATCTCGACAGCTCCGTTGGACCCCTTGGCGCCTTCGGAGAAGACGATCTCGGCCCCGTACATGCGCAGCAGCGCAGTCCGCTCGGGCGTGACATTCTCGGGCATCACGACCTTGAGGTCATAGCCCTTGTAACCGCAGATCATGGCCAGCGAGATGCCGGTGTTGCCCGAGGTGGGCTCGAGGATCGTCTGCCCGGGTCGGATCAGACCCTTCTCCTCAGCGTCCTCGATCAACGCCCGGGCCACTCGGTCCTTGACCGATCCGGTCGGGTTGCGGGACTCGAGCTTGGCCCAGACCCGCACGCCCGACTTCGGACTCAGGCGCTTGAGCTCGATCAGGGGCGTGTGACCGATCGCCTGGACGATGTCGCCGTAGCGTCCTCCGCAGGGCTTGTTCTGCAGGCTCTGGGCGGCCATTGCTTTACGAAGTGTAGCGACCTGCCAGCAGCGCGTCCCGCACCAGGACCGCCGGGTGCTGGGCCTGGCGCGAGGTGCCGTGGGCGATCTGCTGGCGGCAGGAGACGCCGGTGGCGGCCACGAGCGCGTCGGGGACCGTGGCCTCGAGGCTGGGGAACAGCCGCAGCGCGCCGATCTGCATCGAGAGCTCATAGTGCTCTGATTCAAAGCCGAAGGACCCGGCCATGCCGCAGCATCCGGCATCGAGCTCCTCGACGGTGGCGCCCGGAATCCGCTCGAGCAGCTCCCGGGTCGCGCCCGCCACCCCGAGCGCCTTCTCGTGGCAATGGGTGTGCAGGACGATGTGCCGACCGGCGAGCGCCACCGGATCCAGGCGCAGAGCCCCGTCGTCGATCGCCCCCGTCAAGAGCTCCGAGAACAGCTGCACGTGCCCGCCGACGCGGCGCGCGTCGGGGTCCTCTGCGAGCAGCGCGGCGTAGTCGTCACGTAAGGTCGATACGCACGACGGCTCGCACCCGACGATCGGGATCCCGCGGGCGACGTAGGGCTCGAGGCGGTTGACGAGCGCCGCGGCCATCGAGCGAGCGGGACCGAGCAGCCCCTTGGACAGGCTCGCGCGCCCACAGCAGCCGCGGCTCTCGAGCGTCACTCGCCAGCCGGCGGCCTCGAGCAGCTCGATGCAGGCTCGTCCCACCTCGGGCTCGGTGTAGCTCGTAAACGAGTCCGCGAGGAACACGACCTCGCCGCGCGGGAAGGGTCCCGCGGGGGCGCGGCGGCGCGTGAACCAGCGCATCAACGTTTCGTGTTCGAACCGGGGCAGCGGGCGCTCGCGCGCGATCCCCAGCCGCGCGTCGAGCACGCGGCGGACCGGACCCAGCTTTCCCGGAAGGTTGGAGAGCGGTGCGGTGGCCGACCCCAGGCGGTTGAGCCGCCGGACCGCGCCGAACACACGCGAGCGTAGGGGTATGCCGTGGATCCGCTGGTACTGGGCCAGGAACTCACTCTTCAGCGAGGCCATATCGACGCTGAGCGGGCACTCGCGCTTGCAGGCCTTGCACTCCAGGCACAGATCCATGATCTCGTGCAACCGCTCGTCCCCCAGCGCCGACCGAGGATCAGGCATCGAGAGCGCCTTGACGAGCGCGTTGGCCCGGCCCCGGGTGGCGTGCTGCTCCTCGCGGGTGGCCATGTAGGAAGGGCACATGACCCCGGCTCCGGTCTTGCGGCAGGCGCCGATGTTCATGCAGCGATCGGCGGCGTCCCGCATGCTCCCCTCGGCGAAGTGCAGGCCGGTCGCGAGCTTGCCGGCGGGAGGGAGGGCGGCATCGCGTAGATGCGCGGTCATGGCCGGCGCGTCGACGATCTTGCCGGGATTGAGGCGGCCCTCAGGGTCGAACAGCCGCTTGACCTCGCGCATCGCCGAGTACAGCGGCGCTCCGAACACGAGCGGGTTGAACTCGCTGCGCGCCAGCCCATCGCCGTGCTCACTCGAATTGACCCCTTGATAGCGGGTCACCAAGGCGACGATCTCCGCCGCGACCTCGTGCATCGTCTGCACCTGTGCCGGCTCGCCGAGGTCGACGAACGGACGGATATGCAAACAGCCGACCGAGCAGTGGCCGTAGAAGCCGGCCTCCAGCCCGTGCCGCTCGAGCACGGCGGAGAACTCCGCCACGTACTCGGGCAGGCGCTCGGGCGGCACCGCGGTGTCCTCGACGAAGGCGAGCGGGCGGCGGCCGGCACGGCCCGCCGCCATGAGCAGGCCGAGGCCCGCCTTGCGGACGTTCAGGAGCGCAGCGCGATGCCCTGCGGAGACGGCACGGAGGGTGTGGTAGCCGTGACCGTCGCGCGACCACTCCGCCGCCAGATCGTCGACGCGCGAAGCGGCCTCAGCCTCGGAATCACCAAAGAAGGTCACGAACAGCAGCGCCTGGGGGCGGCCCTCGAGGAGGCCGGACAGGGCGGCATACTCAGGCCGGCGCCGGGAAAGCTCGAGGATCATGTGGTCCATCAGCTCGATCGCGGCCGCGTCATGGCCGATCGTCGCGCGCGCGGCCAGCACCGCCTCTGCGGTGGAGCGGAAGTGCCCGACAGCGATTGCCTGCGCGGCCGGACGCGGGATCAGCTCGAGCTCGGCCTCGGTCACCAGCGCCAGCGTCCCCTCTGAGCCGACCACGAACTTGGCGAGATCGAACGGCAGGTCCGGCCGGGCCAGCCTGTCCAGGCGATAGCCGCCTGCCTGGCGCCAGAAGGTGGGGTGATCGCGAACAATCACGGCGCGGTGGCGCTCGACGAGCTCCGGCAGCCCGCGATAGATCGTGCCTTCGAGTGTGGTCAGCGCCGCGCGCTGCGCCCGTGCGGAGTCGCTGACCGGTTCCAGGCGGACGCGCGCGCCATCGGCTAGCACAGCCTCGAGCGTGCGGACATGGTCGCGCGTGGTCCCGAAGCGGACTGAATGCGTGCCGGAGGAGTTGTTGCCGATCATGCCCCCCAGCGTGGCCCGGTTGCCGGTCGAGGTGTCGGCTCCAAACATCAGGCCGTGGCGGCCCGCCGCCCGGTTGAGGTCATCCTGGACAACGCCCGGCTGGACCCGCGCGCGGGCTCCGGCCGGGTCGAGCTCGAGGATGCCGTTCATGTGGCGGGAAAAGTCGAGCACCAAACCGGCACCGACCGTCTGACCGGCGAGGCTCGTGCCGGCCCCGCGCGCGGTGACGGGAACGCGAAAATCCCGCGCCACTCCGAGCGCGGCCACCACGTCCTCGTCGCGCCGGGGAAACACGACAGCCACCGGCTCGATCGAGTACATGCTCGCGTCGCGCGCGAACAGGTGGCACGTGTAGGCGTCACTGCGCACGTCCCCCATGCATGCGGCGGTGAGCGCCCGATGGAGCGCGCTGACGTCGAGCTCGGGAGGCAAGGATGAGGTGACGCTCAGGACGATGGAATGGGCAGTCGGTGTAGGGTTGCCTCCCGGCCGGCCGGGCCGGACGAGCATCGAAACCTTAGCTCAGCCACGCGAGGGCAAACGCCGTGAACCCAACCCGCCGCGCGGGTCGTCACTTCCTCCAGATCCCCGGGCCGACCAACGTGCCCGACCGGGTCCTGAGAGCGATCGCCCAGCCCACGATCGATCATCGTGGACCCGACTTCGCCGCGCTGACCCTCGGTTTGCTGCCCGCCCTGGGCCGAGTGTTCGGCACCACCGGCCCGGTGATCATCTATCCGAGCTCGGGCACCGGCGCCTGGGAAGCAGCGCTCGTCAACCTGCTCGCTCCCGGTGATCGCGTGCTCGCGTTTGACCACGGGCAGTTCGCTCGCCTCTGGCACGCCCTCGCCAGTCAGCTCGGCCTGAGCAGCGAGCTGGTGTCCGGGGACTGGCGCCGGGGAGTTGACCCCGAGGTCGTGCATGACCGCCTCGTCGCCGATCCCCAGCACACGATCCGCGCGGTGATGATCGTCCTCAACGAGACCTCGACCGGGGTCGCGAGTCGCCTCCCGGAGATCCGCGCAGCGATCGACGCCGCCGGCCATCCCGCGCTGCTGCTGGTTGATGTCATCTCTGCGCTGGGCTCGCTCGACTACCGGCACGATGAGTGGGGCGTGGACGTGACCGTCGGTGGCTCGCAGAAGGGGCTGATGCTGCCGCCCGGATTGAGCTTTAACGCGCTCAGTGCCAAGGCGCTGGAGGCGGCCGCGAAGGGCGGGGCGCCGCGCTCGTACTTCGACTGGCGGACGATCATCGAGGCCAACCGCAGTGGCGCCTATCCCTACACACCGGCCACCAACCTCCTGTTCGGCCTTCGCGAGTCGCTCGCGATGCTCGAGGCGGAGACGTTGCCGGCCGTGTTCGAGCGCCACCGCCGCCATGCCGAGGCGACCCGGGCCGCCATCCGGGGTTGGGGACTGGAGGTGCTGTGTCAGGACGAGCGCGAGCACTCACCGGCGCTTACCGCGGTTGTGACGCCGGAGGGCTTTGACGCCGACGCCGTCCGGCGCGTCATTCTCGAGCGCTTCGACATGTCACTCGGGGCCGGCCTGGGACCACTCGCGGGCCGCATCTTTCGGATCGGGCACCTCGGGGACTTCAACGACCTGATGCTCGCCGGCACCCTGTGCGGCGTCGAGATGGGGCTGGCGCTCTCCGGCGTGCCGATCGCGCGCGGAGGCATCCAGGCGGCGCTCGAGCGGCTCGCGGCCGAGACGGGCACCGCGCCGAGCACCGCAGCCAGGCGGGCACCGCAGCCGAGACGGGCACCGCAGCCGCCATCACTGACGCCGCCGGCGGCGTCTCCGCCGCCGCGTCCGCCCCGTCTCGCTCCTGAGCCGGGCCGCCAGCGTCCGGTTGACACGCCGGCGGCGGCGCGTATAGGCTGGCGCGAAGTGAGCTAGCCACTAGTTCACTAAGCCAGTTAGTCGGCACGCAACCCGATCGCACCGTGAACCAGTTTCTGCTCTACGTGGGCTACGGCCTCGTCACCGCCGCCGTTCTGGCGCTCTCGGCGGTGGCGCTGACCCTCCAGTACGCGGTCAGCCGCGTGGCCAACCTCGCTCACGGGGAGCTGCTGACGATCGGCGCCTACGGCGCCTATGAGATCTTGCAGCTCACCGGCAGCATCCCGCTCGCCGCGCTGGGCGCGACCGTGGCCGGCGGCTTGGCGGGCATCGCCATGAACGTGGGGCTGATCGAGCGTTTCGCCGGACGCCCGGTCATCGTCATCGTGATCGCCACGCTCGGCGTCTCGCTGGTTCTCCAGAACCTGCTCATCATCATCTTCGGCGCCGCCAACAAGGTCTACTCGATCGACCAGGGTTCGCCCCATCACCTCGGCCCGTTCGTTCTCACCGACGCCGAGATACTCGTCACAGTCAGCGCGGCGGCGGTGGCCAGCGCCCTCTACCTGCTGCTGCAGCGCACCAAATTCGGCAAGGCCCTGCGGGCAGTGTCTGACAACCGAGACCTGGCCACGGCGAGCGGGATCCCGGCCCGGCGGGTGATCACCGCCACGTGGGGAATCGCCGGGATGATCGCCGGCTTCGCCGGCTTTGTCCTGGCCGAAACGATCGGCACCTTCACCCCCTCGCTCGGGTTCGGCTATCTGCTGATCACGCTCACGGCCGCGGTCGCCGGCGGCCTGGGCCGGCCGTACGGAACGCTCGTCGGAGCGCTGCTCGTGGGCCTGGTGCTCGAACTGGCCGGCGCGTACACGAACTCGAGCTACCAGCTCGCCTTCGCGCTCGGGGTGCTCGTCATCCTGCTCCTGTTCCGGCCCAACGGGGTGCTCGTGTCCGGGCGTCAGGTTGCCAGCTCGTGAGCTACTGGGTCTCGATCCTCACCGAGGCGTGCATCTTCTCGATCATGGCCCAGGGCGTGAACGTGATCTGGGGCTGGGCGGGTGACTTCGACCTCGCGCTGTACGGATACGTCGCGCTCGGGGTATATCTCACGATCGCGATGACGGCGGGACCCGCGCCATCGCCTGAGGCGTACATCCTGGGCTGGCACCTGCCCTACCTCGTCGCCGTGCTTTTGTCGGTGCTGATCGTGCTCCCGATCGCCGGGCTGGTGGGCGCGATCGCGTTGCGCAACCTGCGCGAGATCTACTTCGCCATCACCACCCTGGGCGTGATCAGCGTGATCTACGTGATCGTCCAGGTCGACACACCGCTGTTCAATGGCTTCAACGGAATCGCGGGTCTGGTTACGCCGATGGCCGGTCCGCTGGGCCTCACCTATAGCAACTACAAGTACTTCCTGCTCGGGTTCTGCGCCGTGGCTCTGCTGATCGTCGTCGTCATCCTCCAGCGGCTGTCCTCGAGCCCGTATGGCCGGGTCATGCGTGCGATCCGCGACGACGAGCGGGCTGCCGCGGCGTTCGGTCGCGGCATCTTCCGCTCCAAGCTCATCGCCTACCTGATCGGCGCCGGGCTCGCTGCGCTGGGTGGCTCCCTGTTCGCTGCCTACCTGGGAGCGTTCAACCCCTCGGCGTGGGCGCCCCAGGAGATCCTCACCCTCTACGCCGCTGTGCTCGTCGGCGGACGCGGGAACGTCCGCGGCGTCGTGGTCGGGACGTTCATCGTCTACATCGGCTTCATCGAGCTCACCCGATATCTCCCGAACATCCAGTCTCGCCCCGAGTTCGCCCCCTCGATGCGCGAGGTCCTGATCGGAGCGCTGATCGTGCTGATGCTCAAGTTCCGTCCCCAGGGGCTGTTCCCCGACCGCCACGGTCTTCCCCGCTCACCCCGCGGCACCGGGCCGCTTGCGCGCGCCCTGGCAGGAACCGGCCGCGGGCGAGAGCGCGAGCCCGAGAAGAGCGCGGCGACGTGACCGCGGAGACGATCCTCGAGGTTCGGGCGCTGACCAAGACGTTCGGCGGCGTCAAGGCCGTCGACGACTGCACCTTCGCCGTCCGCGCAGGCAGCGTGGTCGGGCTCATCGGTCCCAACGGGGCGGGCAAGAGCACGACGATCGACATGGTCTCGGGCTTTGGCCGCCCAGACAGCGGCTCGGTTCACTTCTCGGGCCAGGAGCTCATCAACCAGCCCCCGCACCGCATCTCCCGGCTCGGCCTGATCCGCACCTTCCAGGCGCCCCGCGAGTGGGGGACCCTGACCGTGTTCGACAACGTCATGCTCGGGATGCGCGCCTTTGCCCGCGAATCGATCCCCCGCAACCTGTTCGGGGCGCGGACCGTGCGCCGGGGCGAAGCCGCCGACCGCGTGCGGGTTGACGAGATCCTCGACCAGTTCAATCTCGCCGGCCTGCGCCACGAGCGGGCCGAGACGCTCAGCGGGGGCCAGAAGCGGCTGGTGGAGTTCGCCCGCGTCGCGGCCGCGCGGCCGCGCCTGGTGATCCTCGACGAGCCGATGGGCGGCGTCAACCCAGTGCTGGGCGAGCGCATGACCCACGCGATCAAGGAGTTCGTCGCCGCCGGCAGCACGGTCGTGATCGTCGAGCACAACATGAGGTTCATCGAGGCGACCTGCCACGAGGTGGTGGTGATGGACCTCGGTCACGTGATCGCGCAGGGCCCCTACAGCTCGCTGCGCGACGACGAGCGTGTGGTCACTGCCTACCTGGGCTCGGTGGACGATGACCACTGAATCCAGCCCTCGAGACGCCCCGGGGCCCCGAGACGTCCCGGTGCCGGTGCTCGAGATCGAGTCGATCACCGCCGGCTACGGCGGGGCGCCGGTGATCTCCGAGGTCAGCCTCCGCGCCCGCGCTGGGCAGATCACCGCGATCGTCGGTCCCAATGGAGCCGGCAAGTCGACCCTCCTCAAGGCGCTCCTGGGAATCATCCGGGCGAGCTCCGGCAGGGTGCTATTCGAGGGCACCGACGTCACCGCAATGGCCACCGAGAAGCTCGTGCGCTGCGGTATCTCCTACGTCCCCCAGGTGGCCAATGTGTTCCCCAGCCTGACCGTGCGCGAGAACCTCGAGATGGGCGGCTACTGCCGTCGTTCGGGGCTTGAGCACCGCCTCACGGAGCTGTGCGATCTGTTTCCGGACCTGACCGGCGCGCTGAAGCGGACCGCTGGCACGCTGAGTGGCGGTCAGCGTTCGATGCTGGCTATGGCTCGTGGGTTGATGCTCGACCCGAGGCTCTTGGTGCTCGACGAGCCGAGCGCGGGCCTGTCGCCGATGTTCCAGGGCATGCTGTGGGAGCAGATCACCACGATCGCAGCCACCGGCGTCGGCATCCTGGTCGTCGAGCAGAACACGCGCCGGACGCTGAAACACGCCGACTGGGCCTACGTGATGGTGCTGGGGCGAAACCAGCTCGACGGCCCGGCTCGCGAGCTGGCGCAGGACGAGAGCGTGATCGATCTGTATCTGGGGCGGCTGTCGTGAGGGCCGCCGAAACTGGGCGGCGTCTCCCTCGGGGCCGCGCGAATCGACCGGGTCGCAATGCCCGACATCACCGGGGGTCAACCAGGGTCAAGGAGAGCGTTTGATGGCGATCAAGGCAAAGAAGATCACCGGTATCGGACTCGCGATAATGGCGGCGGCGGTACTGGCTGCGTGCGGCAGCAACTCGTCGGGCAACGCGGCCGCCGGTGGCGGCGGGGGCGCCAGCGCGGGCGGCGGCGGTGGCGGCGGGGGCGCCGGGAGCTATGGCGTCCTGTCGTGCTTCAGCGGCCGGCTCGCGAGCCTCGGTCAGGCCATGCTCCAGGGGGCGCAGGTCGCGCAGACGGCGATCAACTCCGCCGGCGGAGTCAACGGCAAGCAGGTCAAGTTGAGCCAGCAGGACACGCAGTGCGACCTCGCCGACGCAGTCCCGGCCACCCAGAAGCTGCTCTCAAGCGGCGTCTCCGGCGTGATCGGTCCCGAGACCCAGGAGATCGCCGCCGTCGAGCCGATCCTCAAGAACTCGTCGATCGTGGATGAGTTCCAGGGCGGAGACACGTCACGCGACAAACAGACCGACCCCTTGCTGTTCCGTGACAGCCCCTCGGACAGCCAGCTCGGGGTCGCGATGGCGCTCTACGCCTACCAGAAGGGGTACCGCCACGCAGCCCTCATGTTCTATACCGACGCGGCCGCCCAGACCCTGATCAAGCCGGTGCTGGCCACATGGAAGAAGCTGGGAGGCACGATCGTCGCCAACGTCAACGTGGCACCCGGTCAGACCTCGTACGTTCCCGAGGTTCATTCGGTGATCGCGGCCAAGCCGCAGGTCATCTTCACCCAGACCGATGCACCGACCGCCGCGGTTCTCTACCGCGACTTCCAGCAGGCCGACAACCTCGCCATCCCGTTCGTGGGGACCGACGTCACGGGAGCCAGCGAGTATCTGAAGGCGGTGACCTTCCCGGTCGCCCACGCCCATCTGACCTCGGTCTACGGGACGTCTCTGTCGGGCAAGGCCACCACCGAGTTCACGAACGTCTTCAACGCCAAGTTCAAGGGTCAGCAGCCGCTGGCTAACGCCAACTACGCCTATGACGCGGTGGTCACGCTGGCGTTGGCGCAGACGGCGGCCAAATCCGCGGACGGGAACAAGGTCGCCGCGGAGATGACCAAGGTGACCAACCCGCCGGGCACGCCCTGCTACGCGTTTGCCGAGTGCAAGAAGCTGCTCGCGGCCGGTACCAAGATCAACTACGAAGGCGCCAGCGGAAGCCTCGACTACAACAGCTACCACAACGTGTTCGGCCCCTATGGCGCCTTCCGAGTCGACCTCCAGGGCAACGAGCAGCAAGTGGCGCTGCTATCAGCCGCGGCGCTGGCGAAGGCAACCCCGTAGTCGGATGAGCGCAGCGAAGCGAGCCGGCCGGCCGCAGCCGGGTCAGCATGGCGGTTGACCCGGCCGCCGTGGCCGCGGCGGCTTCCCGGAACCCCCAGCGGGAGCCGCCGCTGGCCGGCATCCACGTGCTCGACCTGTCTCGGGTGCTGGCCGGCCCCTACGCCACGATGGTGCTGGGAGATCTCGGCGCCGAGGTGATCAAGGTCGAGCGCCCCGAGTCGGGCGATGACACGCGCGAGTGGGGTCCGCCCTTCGTCGGGCCCGAGGGTCACCAGGAGAGCACCTACTTTCTCTCAACCAACCGCAACAAGCGCAGCGTCACACTCGATATCAAGGACCCCACCGATCGCGCGCTGCTCGAGCCGATGCTCGCTTGGGCAGACGTCCTGGTGGAGAACTTCCGGCCCGGGGTCATGGATCGCCTGGGCCTCAGCACCGAAGCCCTGACGGCGATCAATCCCGCGCTGATCGTGCTGACAATCACCGGCTTTGGGAGCACCGGCCCCGAGCGCGATCGCGTCGCCTATGACCAGATTCTTCAAGCCGAGGGGGGCCTCATGAGCCTTACCGGCGACGGCCCCGAGCACCCCCTCCGCGTCGGGGTGCCGATCGCCGACCTGACCGCTGGGCTGTACGGAGCCATCGGAGTGCTGGCCGCGCTGCACGAGCGAGCGCGCAGCGGTTCCGGCCAGAGGCTCGAAACCTCGCTGCTGGCCGGGCAGATCGCCATCCATGCTTTCCAGGGCACTCGCTATCTCGTCGCCGGAGAGGTCCCGAAGCCGACCGGCAACCAGCATCCAACCGTCGCTCCCTACGGCGCGTTCCGCGCCGCTGACGGTCAGATCGTCCTCGCGGTCGGCAACGAGCCCACTTGGCGCCGTTTCGCCGCCCTGCTCGAAATCCCGCCGGCCGCGCCCCAGTTCGCTGGCAACCAGCACCGCGTCTCCCACCGGAGCGAGCTCACCGAGCTGATTGAACTGCGGCTCGCGAAACGCAGCGTCGACGAGTGGATCACGCTGTTCGCCGACCACGGCGTGCCCGCAGGCGAGGTCAAGACCCTCGACCGCGTCTATGCCAGCGAGCAGGTTCGCGAGCAGGGCCTGGTCGTCGACACCAATCACAGCACGCTGGGTGAGATCTCGCTCCCGGGACCGCCGCTGCGCTTCGCCGGCTCGCCGTTGCGCGACCTCGCCCCACCACCAACCCTCGGTGAACACTCCGAGCAGGTACGCGCCCGGTTCTCCTCCTCGCCACCAGCCGCCGCCGAATCGTCCTCGCCACCAGCCGCCGCCGAATCGTCCTCGCCACCAGCCGCCGCCGATGACCCGTGACGGCGTCGTGACCGGGGCCCGCCCCGCCAGCCACGCGATCGGCGATCTGCTGGACGGGTTCGAGCCGCTGCCCGCGCAGGCCGTCGCAACCGACCCGCTGGCCTGGCCGGGCTATCCGGCGGCGCTCGAGCGAGCGCGCGAGCAGACGGGCGACGGGCAGGCTGTCACCGCCGGGCGGGCCCGGGCCGGTGGCCACCAGTGCGTCGCCGTGGTCTTCAACTTTGCCTTCATGGGCGGCTCGATGGGCGAGGCCGAGGGAATCCGGATCACCGACGCCATCGCCGTCGCAATCACCGAGCGTGTGCCCTTGGTGTCGGTACTGCGAACCGGAGGGGCCCGGATGCAGGAGGGCATGCGCTCCCTGGTCCAGATGCAGCGCGTCGCGCGTGCTCTCGTCGAGCTGGCGGCCGCGGGTCTGCCCCATGTGTGCGTGGCCAGACATCCGACCACCGGTGGTGTCTGGGCCTCCCTGGGCGCCGGCGCCGACCTGATTCTCGGCGAGACCGCCGCCGCTGTTGCTTTTGCCGGGTCCCGCGTTCGCGGCGCCGACAACGGCGATTCCGAGCCGTTCACCGCCGAGGCCAAGTGGCGCCATGGCTTCATCGACGCGGTTCTCCCAGCCCCTGTCCTTCGCGAGCGCCTGGGGCTGGCGATCGAGCTGCTCTCGCCCGCCACCCGCGGACGGCCGCTGCTCCCTCCCCTGCCGCCGGCCCCCAACGGCAAGCCGCCCGAGCACGGCTGGGCGCAGGTGCTGCGCGCGCGCAACCCGAGCCGACGGGGCGCCCGCCGCTATCTGGAGGACTATTTCGAGCGGAGTCTCGAGATTCGGGGCGACCGTGTGGGCGGCCTCGATCCGAGCGTCCGCTGCGGCTTTGGCGCCCGAGACGGACGGACGATCGCGTTCGTGGCCCAGACCGGAGGCAGCACGCGGGCGGCCGGCTACCGGACAGCCCAGCGTCTGGTCGAGCTGGCCAGTCGGCTCGAGCTCCCGATCCTGACCCTGATCGACTCGCCGGGAGCCGACAGTGGCGCGGACGCCGAGGCCGATGGAGTCGCCACGGCCATCGCCGGCCTGCTGCGGGCGATCGCCGCCGCGCGGGTACCGATCCTGTCGGTCGCCGTCGGCGAGGGAGGGTCGGGTGGCACTCTGTCGCTGGCCTCACCCGACCACCTGTGGATCACGGCCGACGGCTATTTTTCGGTTATCACTCCTGAATCCGCGGCGGCGATCCTCAAACGAGACCCCGAAGACGTGCCGGGCGTGGCCGACCAGCTGCGCCTCGGACCGTCGGAGCTGTACGACCTCGGCGTCGTGCGCGGCGTCCTGGTGGATCCCTAGCCGTGGGCCGGTGATGGCTCGCGCGAGCCCGCGAACGCCGCCCGACATGACCGGCCTATCCGCGCCGGGCGGCCGGCGTCTGTACGAGCAGCTCGAGACGCTGCTCAGCGACTACGTCCGCGAACGCGGGCTGCAGCCCGGCGATCGGCTGCCGTCCGAGCGTGCGCTGGCCGAGGCGCTCAAGGTCAGCCGGGTCTCATTGCGTCAGGCAACCGTGTCGCTGGAAGTCCAGGGCCTGCTCGAGGTGCGTCACGGCGGCGGCATCTACGTGCGGTCGCTGAGCGTCGACCCCGAACGCCTGAAGATGATGCTCACGCAGCGGCGGCGCCTCCCCGACGTGCTGGAGGCCCGCGAGGCGATCGAGTGCATGCTCGCCCGCCTGGCCGCGGAGCGACGGACCGAAGCCGAAATGGCGGAGATCGACGGCGCCCTGGCCGCCATGGCCGCCGATGTCGCCGCCGGCGGCATCGGGGAGGCGGCGGACCGCCGCTTTCACCGGGCGATCGCCCAGGGGGCCGGGAACCCCCTCTTGCAGGACGTGATGAACGCGCTCGGAGACCGAATCCACGAGACGCGCCTGGCATCACTGAGCGAGCCCGGCCGGCCGCCCCGCTCGTTGGCCGATCACCGCCGCATCGCGGAGGCGATCCGTCGCCAGGATCCACGCCGCGCCGAGGCTGCGATGCGCCGGCACCTCAAGGTCGTGTCAGACACCCGGCTCCTACGCTGGACCCCGGAGCACCTCGACGGGCTGCCCGCCGCCTCCGGCCCCGGCGGGTCCTAATCAAGCGGTCGCAGAGGGTCCTGGTTAGGCGGTCTCGCCCGCGCCACCCGCCATCGCGGGCAGGATCACCAGCGTGTCGCGAGAACCCACGGCGGTGTCGAGACCATCCAGGACGCGCACGTCTTCATCGTTGAGGTAGACGTTCACGTAGCGGTTCAGGCCGCCGTCGGGGGCGAACAGCTGAGCTTGCGTCTCGGGGTGGCTGTCAGCCACCGAGCGCAGGATCTCGCCGACGGAGTCTCCGTCGGCATCGAGCTCCTTCTCACCGCCGACGGCTGCGCGCAACACAGGGGGAATACGAATAGTGGCCATGAGCGCAGATCCTAGTTGTCAGTGCGCGCCGGCGCAGAACGCCTCGTAGTCGGGGAACACGCCCATCTCGTCGTCACCGATCTCCTCCGGGTGGCGCGAGCAGATCGGGCACGCCGGATCCCGGCGGACCTTGACCTCGGCCACGCGCGCAGCCAGCGCGTCGTACATGAGCAGGCGTCCGACCAGGGTTTCGCCCTCGCCGAGGATCAGCTTGATGACCTCGGTCGCCTGGAGCAGGCCCATCGTTCCCGGCAGCACACCGAGCACGCCGTTGGCCCCGCACGATGGCGCCAGCTCGGCCGGCGGCGGGACTGGGAACAGGCACCGGTAGCAGGGTCCGTCGTAGGGCTTGAAGACCGACAGCTGGCCCTCAAAACCGAGGATCGCGGCCGACACGACCGGGATCTGCAGGCGCACTGAAGCGTCGTTGAGCAGGTACCGGGTCGGGAAATTGTCCAGCCCGTCGACCACGATGTCGTAGCCGGGCAGGATGTCCATGATGTTGTCGGGCCCCAGCCGGACCGGGTACTTCTTGACCTCGACATCGGGGTTGAGCGCTGCGATCGTCTGCTCGGCGGAGTCGACTTTGGCGACGCCGATGCGCTCGGAGGAGTGGATCACCTGACGCTGGAGGTTGGAGAGGTCAACGGCGTCGTCGTCGACGATGCCCAGCGTGCCGACGCCGGCCGCCGCCAGATACAGAGCGGTCGGCGAGCCCAAGCCGCCGGCTCCGAGCAGGAGCACCTTGGCGTCGAGGAGCTTCTGCTGGCCCTCGATCCCCACCTCGGGCAGAAGGAGGTGGCGCGAGTAGCGCTCGCGCTGCTCGGCGCTCAGCGTCCGGGGCTGCTCGACCTCGTAGCCGCGGTCCTTCCAGAGCGTGAAGCCGCCGGTCATCGACTCGACGCTGTCGTAGCCGAGATCCTCGATCAGCGTCCGCGCCGCCCAGGCCGAACGATTGCCGGACTGGCAATAGAGGATCACGTGTTGGTCGCGGTCGGGGGCGGCGCCCTCGATCCGGGACTCGAGGTACGACTTCGGTACGTGCTTGGCGCCAGGGATGTGGCCCGTAGACCACTCGTCCGCCTCACGGACGTCAATCACCACCGCCCCGTTGGAAACCTGCTCACGCACGGTCGACGGGTCGACCTCTTCGATCCGGCTCTTGATCTGGCGGAGAACCTCGGCTCCGGACGGGCTCATGTCTGGAAACTCCTCAAATACGGTAAGGATTCAATACTTCAGAGAGTATAGCGCCCCTGACGAGGCCGGCGAGAGCTATTTGGGGCGGCCCAGCGGGCACGCTCCCCGGCTGCGGAATAGGTGGTTAATCGGGCACGCTCCCCGGCTGCGGAATGGGCGGCTAATCGGGCACGCGCCCCGGTTGCGGAACGGGCGCCTCGGCGGGCAGACCGAGCCGGTGATACTCCTCATAGTAGGCCTGCCAGCCCGCCGTGGACCGGGACGCCCCAGTGCGGACAGTGCGACCAACCACCTTCCTCCGTCTACGATCGGCGCCGTGCGCGCCCCCGTCGATCACATCCACGCCCCTTCGTTCCCGCCCAAGCTGCCGTGGATCAACGTCGCCCCGCTGCGCATGGACCAGCAGATCGGCCGCCCGGTGCTGATCGAGTTCTGGGACTTCTGCCGGCCGAACTCGCTGCGCACCCTCCCCTATCTGCGGGCCTGGCACGAGCGCTACGAAGCCGCCGGGCTGCGCGTTATCGGCGTCCACGCCTCAGGCTTTGAACCCTCCGCCGACCCGGACGCCGTAAAGGCGGCCGTCGCCCGGCTCAAAATCAGCTACGCGGTAGTGGTCGATCGAGAGTTCGGGATCTGGCAGGACTACGGCAACCTGGGCTGGCCCGCCCGCTATCTCTTCGACCAGCAGGGACGCCTGTTCGATTACCACTACGGCGAGGGCGGCTACGAGGACACCGAGCTCGCCATCCAGGAACTGCTCGGCGTCTCACGCGAGGTGCTGGCGCCGGTCCACGCAGAGGACGTGCCCGGGGCCGAGCTCTCGGCCCAGAGCGAAGACGTCGCCGGGCCCTACAGCGGTTCCTACGAGGCGGGCGCAGTCTGGGCAGTGCTCGACGGCGCAGGCACGGTGAGCGCAAACGGCACCCCGATTCCGGTCAGCGGCGCGGGCGCCTACCAACTGATCGTCCACGAGCGCAGCACCGCCGGCGTGCTCGAGCTCGAGGTCGGCCCGGGCGTGACCTGCCACGCCGTCTGCTTTACCCCGGGTCTGGCCTGATCTCATCACGTGGCGGCGCGCTCCCACGTGTGTCGCTACCGCAAGCGAAAGCGATTGCGCACTCGGTCCGGCAGCGCACCGGCCTCGTCTAGCGTGCGCCGGAGGGACGCCGGCCCGTGAGCCAGCTTGCGTGGCAGATCGCGGGGACGCTGGCGTCACCTGTGAACACGGGAGCCATGACGCTGCCCGCCGTGAGGCTGTGCATGTGTCCGAGGAGATGACCCATCTCATGGATCATCGTCAGGCAGAACATTCCCCAGTCGCTCTCCATCTGAGCCCGTGTCGCCCACTGCCAATGAGCGAGCGTGATCACGCAGTTGGTGTAGGTGCTTGCGGGCGCGGAGAGGTTGTCCGCCCCTAACGACGAGTCGAACGTCACCCAGGCGTCGGTGCTGGGATCGAGGCCGGGAGCGAGGAGACTGTTGGCGACGATCTTGACCTGCCCGGCGCACGGAGTAGCGCCCCAGTAGCGTTGGGCGATGGCAGCGGCCGTCGAGAGCGGATCGCGGCTCTTGACCGAGGCGAGACTGGCAGGTGTCACGCGGCGGCCGCTCGCGTGGCGGTGGCTACGGGATGCCGTCGGTGAGCCCGGTGTGAAGGGCGCGCTCGCGGCCGGTGCCACCAGCAGCGCGATCGCCATCAGCGGCAGGATTCGGAGGCAACGCGCCATTTCTACATCCTGCGGGACCGGGGCGCCACTTTCGTCCCCCGGGGCGGGCCATCTTTTGACCAGTACGGGCTACGCGTGGGGGGAGGCCGCGCTCACCCTGGGAGCCGGTTCTGCCGATGCAGGCGGTGCGCGGCAGCCCGCGCAACGCCGAAATGCAAGCCTCCAAGCCAATCACCGTTGTTCTCGCCCGCTTTGAAGACCTTCTGGCCCGCGGCCTGCGAGGGGTTATCGAGGGCGACCCCAGTCTCGAGATTGTCGCCGAGGATGTCGAACCGGACCGTGTAGCCGTGGTCCTCCGCGCCCACCGCCCGCGCGTGGCGATCCTCGACCTCGACACCCTCCCGGCACTGGCCGAGATCGGCCAGCTGACTCGCAGCCACCCCGACACCAGGCTGGTGCTGCTCGCCAGCCAGCCGGCGGTGGCCGAGTGCGCTCAGCTGCTCACGTTCGGCGCCAGCGCCTGTCTGGGCAGGCGCACCCAGGCGCGCGATGTCCTGAATGCGATCCACCTCGCCTCACGGGGGCTACAGCTGATCCCCCGGAGCCGCCCCGAATCGCCCGCGGCGGCGCCCCCGGGTTCTCAGTTGCTGACCCCGCGCGAAGCTGAGGTGCTGCCGATGCTCCAGAACGGCCGCTCCAATGCCGAGATCGCCACCGCCCTGCAGCTGGCCGTCGAAACGGTCCGCACCCACGCACGCAACATCTACCGAAAGCTGGGCGTGTCATCGCGACGGGAGCTGGCCTCGCCGCCGGCTCGCGCGCTGCGCGACGCCACCGATCCTCTGCCGCCGGTGACGGCGCGCCGCCGGGTTACACCCACGCGCGGGCGGCCCCGGCGTCCCGGCTCACTGCACGCCTGAGCAGAAGTTCGTTACAGGCGCGTCGCGCAGCCCAGCCGGACCGGCAGGTGACTGAGCCGCGATCTGTCCAGCTGACGGCAGAACGCTCACCAAGCGGGGCCGCCCAGTCGACATAAAACGTGAGTCGCAGGAGACGGGGACATAAACCCCCAGCCCCTGGGTGTCTTGCGGACGGAAACTCTCGACCTTTGGGTGTCTCTGGACGCAAACCACAGCCTGGGTGTCTCCCGGCCGCAACAAGGAGCATTTCATGAGCAGTCCCAGGTCCAGTAACCACGACCAGGGACCGACCCTGGCCGCGAGACGCAGCGGCATCGCCCGCTGGGGCGCGAAGCGAGCAGGGCTAGTCTCGGCCATCTCCCTGATCGCGCTGGTGGCGCCGGCAAGTGCGTTGGCGGCCCAGCCGCCCGTCGACCTCGCAACGGCCACCAGCTTCGCGCTCCTGGCCGGCTCGACGGCGACGAACACCGGCCCATCGGTCATAAACGGTGATCTCGGCGTCAGTCCGGGGAGCGCTGCCACCGGCTTCACGGGCCCTCCGAACGGGACGGTGAACGGGACCATCCACACCGCTGATTCCGTCGCGGCCGGCGCACAGTCCGCCCTCACCAATGCAATTACCGACGCCGCCGGGCGAAACCCTCGCGCAGCGATAACGGCAGACCTCGGCGGCCAGACCTTGACCCCCGGCGTCTATAACGGGCCGACCCTCGGGCTGACCGGCGCTCTCACACTCGATGCCCAGGGCGATCCCAACGCCGTGTTCATCTTTCAGGCCGGCTCCACCTTGACCACCGCGGTCGGCAGCAGCGTGATCCTCGTTAACGGGGCCCAGGCCTGCAACGTGTTCTGGGAGATCGGCAGCTCAGCGACACTCGGGGCCGCGTCGACCTTTACGGGCAACATCCTGGCCTCGACGTCGATCTCGATGAACAACGCCGTGACCGTACTCGGGCGCGCGCTGGCCAGCACCGGTGGCGTGACCTTGATCAACGACACCATCACCGCAGCACGCTGCGCAATCGGGACCACGGGAGGTGGTGGTTCAACCGGGACCCCGACCACCGGCGGCACGCCAGGTACCCCGGCCACAGGTCCGGCCACCCCGATCGGATCGAGGAGCACGACGAGTGCTGCCAAGCGCCGCGAGGCCAGGGCTGACGCCCGCGCCAAGGCCCGCGCCAAGGCCCGCGCCAAGGCCCGCGCCAAGGCCCGCGCCCGTGCCCGTGCCCGCGCCCGTGCCCGCGCTCGCCCGGTCGCTTCCCCGCCGCTTGCTCGGCCGCCAATTCACACCGGTGGGTTCACTGGCTGATCGGTGGTCGCTCCAACCCAATGACCCCGATTCTCAGCAACGCCTCCAAGCCCGGCACATGGCGCCGGGCTTGGAGAATGCGTCGGCGTCGTTTCAGGCTGGTCATTGGCGTGCTCACATTCATGTGCTCGTGCAGCGGCCTTACGGCTCTCTCGACCTCCACGGCAATCGCGTCGTCTCACGTCAAGGCCACACAGCAACTCGTAGTCCTGCACTATCACCATGACGCGTATCGGTTTCCCCGAACAACCGCGGCCACGGTCGCCTCAGTGCCTGCCGCGCCGGCCCATCACCGGCGAGCGAACCACACTTCCCGTAGTTGGGCGGACCCGCAATCGCCACGGGACCCGGTGGCTGAAGGTGATGCTCCCCGGGCGACCCAACAGCTCAACCGGCTGGATCCGGCCGGGGGGGACTGGTGGGGTCATCACCCGCTGGCACATCGTCGTGAGCACCTCAGCCCGGCGCGTCCGGGTCTATTACAACGGCCGGGTGGCAAGAAGCTTTCCCGCCGTGGTCGGCAAGTCATCCACACCCACCCCGACCGGCACATTCTTCGTCGAAGAGACCGTGACGATGCCGCCGAGCATGCCCGGGGGCCCATATGCCCTCGCGCTCAGCGCCCGCTCGAACGTTTTTCAAGAGTTTGACGGCGGACCTGGCCAGATCGCCATCCACGGACGCGACGGCCTAGGTGGCGACCTCGGCCAAGCACAATCACACGGGTGCATGCGCCTTGGTACAGCTGCGATTGACTGGTTGGCGGCTCGCATCCGGGCCGGAGTGCCTGTCGATATCCACTGATCGACGACGAGCAGCGGCTCGAGGACCTAGCCGCTGAAATCCGGTCTCACCTCGCGGGCGTCGAGCAGGTTGACCAGCTGAGGCGGCCCGCCGTCGCCGACCCAGACGGCGAAGCCGACCCGGTAGGGGCTGCCCTCCGGATCGCTGCCGAGGAAGCTCGGCTCCTGTACCCAGCAGCCGGTGTTCACGAGCTGGCTGCCGGTCGCGGTACGCCACTCGCTCGCGTCATCCTCGAGCATCGGCCCGGCCCGGTGGGTGTGGCCGAAGATCACGTAGGGCGCGCTCACCCCGAGACGGGTCATCGTCTCCTCGATCCCCCGCAGACCGGCGCGGCGGAGCGCCGCCCCCGAGAGCTCGGCCCGCAACGGCCCCAGCCCGAGCCGGTTGAGCGCAAAGATCGCCGCCGGATAGCCGGCCGCTATAGCCTGTCGGCGCGGTCCGCGCCGACCGGCTCCGCTGAGGGCCTGCCAGCCGCGAACCGAGCCGCCGTGCAGGTGTCCGCCCCGCTCGCCGTCGACGCGCTGAGCGAGGGAGTGGATCCAGGCGTAGATCGGGCCGAGGATCGCCTCGTAGTCCTCGGCGTTGCGTGGTCCCTGCACCCCCAGCCCGACGATCCGGTTCATGACGCCGGCGGCCAGCCGCTCGAGTGTCGGCATCGTCAGGTGGGCATCGGCGTAGTGTCCGTGCGTGGCGTAGACGTCATCGCGCAGCCAGACCCCGGGGTAGCTGACGCGCACCCGGCCGGCACCCAACCACCCGGCGAGCGTCGCCAGGGGTTCGCCGCGACGGTGATCGGCTTCGCTCTCCAGTCCGAGCGCCGCGGCCGGCCCGCGGCGGCTGCGCCGTTCGAACCAGGGGTCAAGCAGATCGTGGTCGTGGTTGCCGGGCGTGATCACGATCTCGCACTCGGCTCTGACCGCCGCCCCCAGTTCGGTAAGCGGAGCCTGGGCCGCAGCCAAGGCCTCGCGGACCGGTCCGTGGCGCAACTCGAGCACATCGCCGAGCAGGACGAGCCGATCGCACTCGACTGCCGCGCGCAGCAGTGGCCCACGGGGCCCGGGCTGGCGAAGTACATCTCGACCCGAGTGGGCACCGAGGTGCAGATCGGAGATGACCAGCGTGCGCAGCGGTGATCCCGGTCCAGCGCGTGGGTCAGGCGGCGCCGGCCGCTATCGCCTGGCGGATGACCTTGGGGAGCATGAAGCGCACGTCCTCCTGGATCACCTCGAGCTCGCGCACGTCGGCCGTGCCGCGGTCGCGGAAGAAGTCGACCAGGCGCTGCACCAGTTCCTCGGGAGCGCTGGCTCCCGAGGTGATCCCGACCACGCGCTTGCCCTCGAGCCACTCCTCGCGCACCTGGGCCTCGTTATCGATCAGGTAGGAGTCGGCGCCGTGCTCGCGCGCGACCTCTACCAGCCGGTTTGAATTCGATGAGTTGCGCGACCCGATCACAAGCACCAGATCAGACTCGCGAGCGAGTTGCTTGACCGCCGCCTGGCGGTTGGTGGTGGCATAGCAGATGTCATCGGTGCGGGGACCAGTGATGGCCGGAAAGCGCTCGCGCAGCCGGTTGATGATGGCCCGCGTCTCGTCCACGGACAGCGTGGTCTGCGAGATGTACGCCACCTTGGCAGGATCGCGGACCTCGAGCTGATCCACCCCAGCCACGTCCTCGATCAGCACGATGTGACCGGGCGCCTCGCCCATCGTGCCCTCCACCTCCTCGTGACCGGCGTGGCCGACCAGCACGATCGTGTAGTCATCGGAGGCGAACTTCTTGGCCTCGACGTGAACCTTGGTTACCAGCGGGCAGGTGGCGTCGATGGTATGGAGCCCGCGGGCGGTGGCACCAGCGTGCACGCTCGGGGCCACGCCGTGGGCGGAGAAGACGACGGTCGCGCCCTCGGGGACGTCGGCCTCGGACTCGACGAACACGGCGCCCCGTTCGCGGAGCTGCTCGACGACGTGCTTGTTGTGGACGATCTCCTTGCGCACATATACGGGCGCGCCATAGAGCTCGAGCGCCCGCTCGACCGTCTGCACGGCGCGGTCGACGCCGGCGCAGTACCCGCGCGGGGCCGCGAGCAGGAGGGTCTCGGGAGTCGGTCTCACGCCAGTCAGTCTAGTGTCGCCGTTCGCGACACCGAGCGCCGCTGTCAGTCATTGGCAGTCATGGCCTCGAGCACGTCGGCAAACTGCCGGCGGGCGGCCTCGCGCCGCGTGGGGATGTGTTCGCTGGGCACCTCGTCTGCCGGAGCTTCGTAGCCCCGCAGGACCTGGCGGGCGACCGACGCGCGGTGGACCTCGTCGGGTCCGTCGTAGATGCGTGCGGCGCGGGCAAAGCGATACATCGCCTCCAGCGGAAGATCAGTCGAATAGCCGAGGCTCCCGTGGGCCTGGAGCGCGCGGTCGACGACATCGTGCAGGACCTTGGCCCCGAAGAACTTGATCAGCGCGATCTCCTTGCGGGCTGACGCTACGCCCTCGGCGTCCATCTTCCAGGCGGCGTGAAGCGTCATCAGGCGCGCGGCCTGCATCTCAGCTTCGGAGTCAGCGATCCAGTTCTGGACCGTCTCGTGTTTGGCGAGCACCGAACCGTGCGCGTAGCGGTACAAGGAGCGCTCGCAGAGCATGTCGAACGCCCGCCGCGCCACTCCGAGCCAGCGCATGCAGTGGTGGATACGGCCCGGGTAGAGGCGCTGCTGGGCAATCAGGAAGCCGGCTCCCTCGGCGCCGAGCAAGGCCTCGCCGGGAACGCGGACGTCCTCGTAGATGATCTCGGCGTGGTTGCCATACCGTCCGAAGCTCTCCTCGGGATGCTCCATCGTCGGCACGTCGCGCAGCACGTTTACGCCGGGCGTGTCGGCATCGACCACGAACATCGAGGCCCGCTGGTGGGGCCGCGCCTCAGGATCGGTGACCGCCATCACGATCAGGAAGTCCGCGATCGAGCCGTTGGAGGAGTACCACTTGTGACCGTTGATGACCCAGTCGTGTCCGTCGCGCGTGGCCCGGGTAATGAGCAGCGTCGGGTCCGAGCCGGCCGAGTTGGGCTCGGTCATGCTGAAGGCTGACTTCAGATCGCCGGCCAGCAGCGGATGCAGGTACCGATCCTTCTGCTCGGGCGTGCCAACCATGGCCAGGATCTCGGAGTTGCCCGAGTCCGGCGCCGCGTTGCCGAACATCAGCGGCGCGATCGGACTGCCGCCGAGGATCTCGTGCATGAGACCGAGCTTGACCTGTCCGAAGCCCTGTCCGCCCAGCTCGGGGTCCAGGTGCGCCGCCCACAGGCCCTGTGCCCGGACCTGATCCTGGAGCGGCCGCGCGGCGTACCGGAGCCCCTCCCAACCGAGCTCATTCCACAGCGTCTCGAGCGGCCATACGTTCTCGCGGACAAAGCCGCGCATCCACTCCAACTTCGCTTCGAACTCAGGCTCGGTGCAGAAATCCCATGCCATCGCTGCTCTCCTTTTGTCCTCGTACAGGCTACCGGCGACGCTGCATGCGGGTAGGCTTGTCAGACCTTCGCACGGGGAGCTCAACTGATGGCCCAGCAGCATCTCGACCGTCTGACTTCGATAGATGCTTCGTTCCTGCATCAGGAGGGCGAGGCGTCGCACATGCACATCGGCGGCGTCCTGATCTTCGAAGGTCCGCCGCCCCCCTTTCAGGACTACCTGGACCACGTCCGGTCGCGCCTGCACCTGGTGCCCCGCTACCGCCAGAAGCTGGCCGTGCCCCCCCTGGAAGCGGGACGGCCGCTCTGGATTGACGATCCGAGCTTCAACCTCGAATATCACGTCCGCCATACCGCGCTGCCGTATCCCGGTACCGAAGAGCAGCTGTTCCTGCTCACGTCGCGGATCGCTTCCCAGCAGCTCGATCGCTCCAAGCCGCTGTGGGAGAACTGGCTCGTCGAGGGCCTGGAGGGTGACCGCTTCGCGCTCATCTCCAAGACCCACCACTCCGTGGTTGACGGGGTCTCCGGCGTCGACCTTGCGACGGTGCTGTTCGACGTCGAGCGCGAGCCCCAACGGACCTCGTCGGAGGACCTCGAGCCGTGGCGTCCTCAGCCCGAGCCTTCGGGGGCCGAGCTGGTGGCGGCTGGAATCCGCGGCATGATCACCACCACGGCTGGCCTGCTCGCACGGGCGATCGGCGCGACCACTCGTCCCGCAACATCGCTCGGCGTGCTCCGGGACGCCTTGGAGGGGGTCGGCGAGATCGCCTGGGCAGGGCTGAATCCTGCACCGGTTACCCCGCTCAACGTCCCCATCGGGCCCCATCGCCGCTTCGCCGTCGTGCGCCAGCAGCTGTCGGAGTTCAAGGAGGTCAAGGACGCGCTGGGCGGCACCGTCAACGACGTCGTGCTGACCGTCGTCTCGGGCGCGCTGGCGGAGTGGCTGCGCTCACGCGGGATCCGCACCGAGGGCATGGAGATGCGCGCTCTGGTGCCGGTGTCGGTACGGACCAAGGCCCAGCAGAACACGCTCGGCAACCAACTCGCGGTGATGCGCGGCCCGCTCCCGGTCTACATCGATGACCCGGTGGCGCGGCTGGAGTTCGTGCGCAGTGCGATGGACGGCCTCAAGGAGTCAAAGCAGGCCGTGGGTGCCGCCACGCTGGCCGCCGTCAACAACCTCGCGCCGCCCACCGTGCTGGCTCAGGCGTCACGGCTGAACTTCTCCACGCGGCTGTTCAACCTAATCGTCACCAACATTCCCGGGCCTCAGATGCCCCTCTACGTGCTCGATCGACCACTCGTGGACCTGTTCCCGGTCGCCTTCCTGCCTGAGGACCACGCACTGGCAATCGCGATCATGTCCTATAACGGCGGCATCGACTTTGGATTGCTCGGGGACTACGACGCCCTGCCGGATATCGATGTCATAGCCGAGGGGATCTCCGCTTCGCTGGCCGAGCTCCTGGCCGTCGCCCGCGGCTCCCAGCCCAGGGCCAAGTCGCGCTCGCGCAGCAAGCGCTCGGGCGCCAACGGCGCCAAACCACGCTCCAACGGGCCCGCATCACCCGCCAACGGCACCAAGACACCCGCCAACGGCACCAAGACACCCGCCAACGACACCACGACACCCGCCGACGGCACCAAGACCCCCGCCGACGACACCAAGAAACTTGCCGACGGCACCAAGACACCCGGCAATGGCGCCGCGGCACCCGTCAACGGCGATGAGGCCCCGGCCCGATCCCCGACGAGTGGCCCCGAAGCGCCAAGGCCGATCCTGCCCGAGGCGCACGGCCGACCCAAGCGGGGGCCCGCGGCTGATATGCGGGCCAAGCAGCGCCGGCGCGGCAGCCAGCCGGTGCGCAAGCGATCCTCGGAGTCCTGAGATGACCTTGGAACAGCCTGAGGATCCAGCACCCCAAGCGGAGGGGCTGATCCGGCCCGGAGAGATCGCCTTCCGGCTTGACCTAACCGCCGCCCAGATGAAGATCGTGCACACGGCGCTGAAGTCGCTATTCGACGACCTCGGCCGCGACCAGCACGACGTCAAGGGGGTCGTCGCCTCCGTGCTGGCCAAGCTGCCCGGCGAGCACGACATCCGCGCCATTGACCTGGCGCGCGAATTGCGCGGCGCCTGAGCGCCGCGCGAGGAAGTCTGAAAACAGACGCTCTAAGTCAGCCGTGCCGATCCTGCGGCCACGACTCCGCTGGATGAGCAAACTTTGGCCGGCAGGGCATTCGTGGTTCGGCAGATGGCGGCGGTGAACAGGTTAGCCAACCCATCAATTCGTCGCGCGATCGGGTTGTTGGGATTGGCCAGGCTGTGGGCGATCTGCTGCCAGGTCTTGTGAGCCAAGGCTCCCGGGGAGTACCCCGAGTTGAGGAAGCCGTAGGCGCCGCCGACGTCGACCGCCGGGAATTCACCGTTGGGATCAAATGAGTGAAGAGCGTTTTGTTCAGGCCGCGTGGGTTTCTGGAGGGGATTGCCATTTAGGTCCTGGATGACAAGGTGGCTCAGGCTTAGGAGTGAGCTGTGGTAGGCGGCGCGCAGAAAGCTGAGTCCATGGGTGTGCGGATAGGCGGGGTGGGCGTGGAACTTGCTGCCAAAGAGCGTCCCGGTGTCAATCGTCCGGAGTCCCGAGAGCTTTCCAAACCGGCTGAGCGCGACCGCGAGTGCCCAGCTGTTGGCAGCGCAGTGAGGGCACCAGGCAAGATTCATCGTCACCAGCTCGGGCTTACCGTGGCTCGTCAAAGGCGCGCCCGTGATCTTGATCACCTGAAACATGCCGTTTCCAAATACGGTTCCTGGCCCCACCTGGTTGAGCGTGCTCACAGGGACGTGGGTAACCGCGTGAACAATGCCGGGTGGTGCCGGGGTAGAGCCGTCAGTTTGGGAAGCTGCCTGCGCGATCGAGCCAGGAGAGAACGCTGCGAGAGCAAGCACAAGAAGTCGACGCATGGAGCACCTACGTTTCGGGATCACGCCGATCCTATACCGGCCTCCGGGACGAGTAAATGGCACTTTCTCCACAGGGGCGAGCGGGACGCTGCCGGCTGGCTGGACGGCTCAGGAAAAATCTCCCATTTCGCCTAAGCCTTGGCGTAGGGTTGTACTGACGGAGCTGACTTGCCGACCTGCCGTCGTCAAGACCTCGTCGACGATTGGCCTCCGCCTGACGGGTACGCCCGTTCAAGCTAACGGTAAACGCTCCCGGGACCGGAGCCCCGTGGGTGACTGACGCTCAAAGGAGGTCGGTGATGTCCACAGGTATGGAACATCTGTTGGAGGCCGCGGCTTCGCGCGGCGGCTGGCAGCGGTGTCCTCGTTGCCGCGCCAAGGGGTTCATGTCGGGGAACGCCCCCTGCTCGGCGTGCGGCTGGCAGGATCCGGTGTTGGCGGCATCGGTCCCGCCCAACTGGTATCCGGATCCCGCGAACCCTGGCAAGTCGCGATACTGGAATGCGCCCCTCGGCATATGGGTAGGGAGGCCGAAACACCATCGCAGATGGTCGATCCCCACCGAACCGCCGGGAATCTCTTCACGCTCTGAGTCACAGGCCCGACCGGTGGTCGCCCCGAACTACGAGCCGGTACCTCTAAAAGCCAAGCGCGAACTTGGCGTCTTCGCTCATCAGCTCAGGCGTCCAGGGCGGTGAGAAGGTCATCGTCGGCTGAACCTCTTCGACTCCATCGAGATCGCCGACGAACTCCTCCATCTGCTCGGCGACCTGCGGCCCGATCGGACACCCTGGGCTGGTGAGCGTATACGTGATGTGCACGGTACCCGCGTCGACCTCGACCCCGTAGATGAGACCGAGCTCGACGAAGTCGAGTCCCAGCTCGGGATCGATCACGTCGCGCAGGGCGTCTGTGACCTCGTCAGCTGTAACCATGCACTCGATTCTACGAGAATGTCTTCGGGGGCTTGTCACACCGCGCGCGCTTTGAGTAGGTTTCAGGGATCGTTGACTTCGACGACAAGCCGCCGACCCTCCGCTGCAGTGGCGATGAGGACCGCAATACGCAGGGATTTCGACGCCCCGCGCTGACCCGAGCGATCCGCGCCCAAGCCGACGTGATCGTCGATCTCAGCGAGTTGGTGTTCGCCGACGCCTCGCTGATGTTCGACTTCGCCGTCCTGGCTCGGCGGCTGCGGGCGCACGGCCGGGCGATCAGTGTCCGCGGCGCCCAGCCCCAGATCAGCACTCTGATCGAGATGTTCGGGTTGCATCGCCTCCCGGGCGTTCACATCGAGGGCTCCTCCGCCTCCGCGTTCGCATAGGCCTCGCTTAGCCCAGCTTTTGCGGGGTGGCTAGCCTTGTCGGCACCATGCTCGCACTGCTGCTTCTCATCCTCTGGCCGGTAGCAGAGCTGTTCGTGGTCATCAAGGTCGCCGAAGCCATCGGTGTCCTGCTCACACTCGTGCTTCTGATCGCGAGCTGGCCGCTCGGCATCTCGCTGCTACGAGCCGAGGGTCGGGTCGCCTGGCGGCGGCTCAGCGCCGCCGTCGCCGCGGGTCGTCCGCCGGCTCGAGAAGTGCTCAACGGAGCCCTGGTCGTGGTGGGCGGGTTTCTGCTGATCGTGCCCGGCTTCATCACCGACGTGTTCGGCCTGCTCCTGCTCCTGCCCCCCACCCGTCGCCTCGCCCGGGCCGGGATCCTGCGCAACCTCCGCAGCCGGCTGGTCCTGCGAGCCACCCGCTTTGGTGGCCGTCCGGCCAGCTACGACGTCGACTCGACGGCCGCCGACATCGACCCCGCGCGACTGCGCCGATGAGTGCTGTCGCAGCGGCGCCGCTGCGACTGGTGGCGTTCGGTGATCTGGAGGGGACGGTGTGGGGCGCGGCGGTTGACGTCAGCGAGCCCGCGATCGTCTTCGGAACCGCGGCGGCAAGTGAAGCCGTGGCAGGAGCCGAGCACATCCGGTTTCTCGTTGAAGGTGATCGCTGGCATCTCAGCGGCCCGGGGTTCGACCTGCTGGTCGCGGCGCCCGAGCCGCCCGCCGAGCCTGCTGCGAACGGCGCCGGGGGTGACGAGCTGTGCACGATCACCGGGATCGTCACCGTGTCTGGGTCTGAGCAGACGATTGACTGCCTGGGCACGCGCAGCACCGATCCCGGCTTCGAGCGCGACGAACTCGACTCGCTGCGCTCGGTGGCCGGCTGGTTTGGTCCCCAGCGTGGACTGACTGTTCGCGCGCTGCGCCCGCGGCGCAGCGGCGGCCAGGAGGAGGATCGCATCGCGGCCACCCTGTTCGAACCCGAAGGCCGGATCGACGTCGACGAGCCGCGCCTTTCCACCACTTACGCGTCGGCCTACCGGCCCGCCCGCACGAGCCTCGAGTTCTGGATCGGCGCCGGCGAGGAGCAGTATGCGCGTCGTGCCGCCGCCGAAGCGCTCGGGGAGGGCGGAGCGGCCAAAGGCGATCGTCTGACCCTCCAGGTCACCCCCCTACGATGCCACGCCGGCGGACTCGAAGGCGCGGGCGTCTACCTGTTGGCCCGGTTCGGGGTGGGCACCCTCTCGACAGCCAGTGGAGCCCCGTAGGGCAAACCCATGGCGGAGGTCAAGGCGATCATCAGCGACTTCGGTGGCGTGCTCACATCGCCGCTGGCCGGTGCCTTCGCGGCCTTCGAGGCCCGCTCGGGGATTGCGCTCGAGGAGCTCGGCCGGGCGATCGCCGCCGTTGGTCTCCGCCGGGGAGCCAATCCGCTCTTTGATCTGGAGACGGGCCGGCTCTCAGAGAGCGAGTTCCTGGGCGAGCTCGCCACCGAACTCGGCACGCAACTCGGGCGCGACGTGACCCTGGATGGGTTTGGTGAGCGCTATTTCGCTGATCTCGAGCCCAACCAGCCGCTGATCGAGTACATGCAGACGCTGCGCGGGCGGGGCTACCGACTCGCGATCTGCACCAACAACGTCCGCGAGTGGGAGCTTCGTTGGCGAGCCATGCTTCCTGTCGACGAGATCTTCGACGTCGTCGTCGATTCCGCTTTTGTGGGCGTACGCAAGCCTGAGGCGCGGATCTACGAGCTGACGCTCGAGCGGCTCGGCGTCGAGGCCGAGGCGGCGTTGCTGATCGACGACATCGAGATCAACTGCGACGCGGCTCGCCGGCTCGGCCTGCGGGCGGTCTGGTTTCGCTCCACGACACAAGCGATCGACGAGACCGAGCGTGCCCTGATGGAGGCCGGCTGATCTCGATGCGCTGGCGTCTGGGGATTGGGATCGCCGTGCTCGGCGCGCTCGCGCTCGGGATCGTCGCATTGGCTGCCTCCACCTCTCGCCAGCCCACTGATCCACCTCGCGCGACCTCGCCGCCGCCGCCCCCTGCCCCGATCCTGGCCGGGACCAAAGGGCCGACCTTGCGGATCGCCGCCGGATCCGGGCGACGGATCCCGCGTGGCTTCCTGGGCCTTTCGATCGAGTTTCAGGCCGTCCGGGCCTACACGGGCAACGATCCCCGCGCCGTCAATCCGGTGCTGCTGCAGCTGATTCGCAATCTCAGCCCGGGCCAGGCCCCGACCCTCCGGATCGGAGGGGACAGCACCGACGTGTCGTGGGTCCCGACCCGCGGCGTCAAGCCGCCGCCCTACGTGAGCTACCGGCTGACGCCGAGCTGGCTGGCTACCACCGCCGCTCTCGCCCACGATCTCGGGGCTCGCCTGACGATGGGACTGAACCTGGCCGCCAACCAGCCCGACCTGGCCGCGGCCGAGGCGCGGGCCTACCTAAAGGCCATCGGCCGGGGCTATATCGCCGCCCTGGAGATAGGCAACGAGCCCAACGTGTACGGAAAGATCCAGGTACTGCACACGCTGCTCGGCGCCCCGCTCTACGCGCGCCCCCGCGGCTACCGCTATCCCCAGTTCCTGCGCGAGTTCGGCGCCGAGGCGGCTGCCGCGCCGCGCCTGACGCTGTCCGGGCCGGCGCTCGCCGTCGGGCCGACGCCGCAGCTGGGCTCCTGGGTGCAGACGATGCCCGGCTTCCTGCGCCGCGAGCGGCGGATGGCCACCATGACCGTCCACCGCTATCCGCTGCGCAACTGTTACGTCCCCCCCAGCTCACCGCAGTACCCGACGGCCTCCAACCTCCTCTCGGGCTACTCCACCTCGGGCCTGGCCGTCAGCCTGCGCCGCTGGATCGGGATCGCACATGCCCAGCACCGCGCGATCCGCGTCGATGAGCTCAACTCGGTCGCGTGTCGCGGCAAGACCGGAGTCAGCGACACCTTTGCGGCCTCACTGTGGGTGACCGACGCGCTTTTCTCCCTCGTCCGCGCCGGGGTGGACGGGATCGACATGCACACGCTGCCCAACTCGGCCTACCAGCTCTTTCAGTTCAGCCGCCAGGGCGGCCATTGGCACGCGCGGGTCGAACCTGTCTATTACGGCCTGCAGCTATTTGCGCAGGCGGCTCCGGTCGGGGCGCGGCTGATCGGACTGCGCGGGCTGCACGGCGCGCCCGGGCTCCGCGCCTGGGCGACGCGCGCCCGGGACGGCATCGTGCGCGTAGTGCTCATCAACAAGAGCCAGCGCGTCGGCCGTAACGTCACGTTGCGCGCCCCCGGAGCAGTTCGGTCCGCGACGATCGAGCGAATGCAGGCGCGGAGCGTCCACTCGGGCGACGTCACTCTGGGAAGCCGCAGCTTCGGCGCCAGCACCTCCACCGGCCGTCTGGCCACTCCAACCCTTGAGTCGGTCAGGCGTCGCGGCCGCGGTTATCTCGTGTCGGTGCCGCGCGGGTCGGCGGCGTTGATCACTTTTGCGCCCGGCTAGCCAGCAGCGACGACCGTTAGTTCTCGACCCCGAGCCGATCCCAGCAGTAGAGCTCGAGACACTCGGCCGCCAGGGCGGCGCAACGCTCCTCGGATAGCCACGGCAGCACGGTGTCGAAGGCCTGCTCCTCGCCGACGCCGGCCTCAAAGGCCTCCTCACCGCGGAATCCGGCGGCGATCTTGAGCGCCTCGCGACGGTTGTCGCCGAGCGACGGGAACACGTTGACCAGGAACTCCTTACTGGGCAACGGGTGGCCCACCTCGAGCGAGGCGTGCCAGGCTGCGAGCAGGGACAAATCGTGCTCGTCCAGGTCTGCGACCGCCTTGGCGTAATGAGATCCGAGCTCGGACTCGGGGATCTCGTCCACCCAGGCCCGCACCACCTCTCCGAGAATCTGGCGACGGGCCTCTCTCCCAACCGAGTCGGCGATAACCCGGATGGCGTTCTGCGGTTCGATAAAGCAGAGAGTCATTTGAGCTCCGGCTCGTGGATACGGTTGCCCGAGAAGGTAGGCTCTGCTCCGGACGGAGCCGTCGCGACGGCCAATCCCCCGCTCGACGGCCTCCGTTGCCCGCTGGTTGGCCCAGGCGCCGGAGTCAGATACCCCGGCCGGTATGAGTCAGATGGCCTGCGCCGCTGCGTCAGAGCGCGAGCGCCGCGCGCGCGCCGCTGAGCACCACGGGGTCGGGCTCGAGTCCGGGGTCCATACCGAGGCGTGAGCGCTCGCCCCGCTCCCAGTTGAAGAAGGCGGCGTCCAGCGCCTCCAGGGGCACACCGCAGGCGCCCGCGAGCTCCGCGGCGCGGCGCTCGAGCAGCAGCGGATCGCCGATCCCGAGCAGGCGCTTGGCGGCCAGCGTGACCGGATCGGCCGCGCCAAAGCCCAGCGCGCCGGCGCGCAGCTCATAGGTTCGCGTCGCCCCCAGCGTGACCAGCAGATCGAAGCGTGCGCCCCGATCCAGCCCGGGCAGAGCGAGGCGCTCGAAGGCGCGTGCGAAGCGCCGATCAGGCGTCCAGGCGGCGAGCCCGGTGAAGGCCGCGGCCTGGGAGCCGGCGCGCGCCGCCCAGGCTCGGTACGCGTCCATCGTGCGCTTCCCCCGGGATGGCTCGTGCGAGCCGCGCGGGCCGACGGCGACGTCGTCGAGCTCGGGAGCAGTGCCGGCGCTCCAGGGCACCCGCACGGTTTCGATGGCGGAAAAAGGCACCTCACCGTCGAGTGGCCCCAGATAGGCGATCTCCAGCGCGAGCCAGGTGCGCTCTTCGAGATCGCCGGCGGCGTCAGCGACCTCCGCGTAGAGTCCTGGAGGATCGGTGGCCAGCTGGGCGACACGGGCTGCCCCCCAGGCCAACTCCTCGGCCAGGCGCTCAGCGTCGAGGCTGGACTTCAGCCCCGGCGCCAGGCCGATCCGGTAGCCGTCGTCGGATCCACGGGCCAGCCGGCGAACCGTGACTCCGGGCGATCCCCGCCCCGGGCCGCCGCGCGAGCGTGACACCTCGGCTGAGCGAGCGGCGCCGGGCGTGCGGGGCGCCCCGCTGACCGGTGCGTTGCCGGACCGAAGGGGGCCGCCAGGTGAAACGACGGGACGCAGCTCGACATCCTGCTCCCGGGCGCAGATGGGACAGTTGTGAACGAGGCGGTTGTGGCGGCAGAAGGTGGGCATGGCGAGCGACCGGCAAGGATGAATGGCAAGGCCTTCATCGTAGGACGGCCACCACCGAGGTGCGGTAATGCCAGCGAACGTTAGGATAGGGCCGATTTTGTGAAGCAGCGGTAGCTAAGGGATGAGGTGGCTTATGGAGCGAAACCGGCGTAGCACGGACGGGCCCCACGTCGGGCCGACGGGTACGGCGCTGCCAAAGCGCGGTCGAATGTCGTGGATCGTCGCCCTGGTCGGCTTGGCGACGCTGGCGCTGCTGGCGCTGCTGGCGCTGGCCTCCTCTTCCCCGGCGGCATCGCCGCCCGGGATCACCCCAGCCCACGGAAAGCCATTTCACCCCACCCTCGGCGACTGGGAGGGTACCGCCGGCGGCTTTCCGGTCAGTTTCAGGGTCAAGCTGAAGCGCGGTAAGCCCGCCAAGGGGGCGTCGCACTACTCTCTGAGCCCAGTCGTCGCCCTGCTTCCCGCTGGCTGCCCGAAGGTCAGTTATCGCTATTCCGAGGCGGTCATGAACTCCAAACGAGGGATCGCGATCGGTGCCCACGGCCGGCTCGGACTCACTCCGCTTGGCTTCAGCGGAAGTTTGACCGGGCCACACTCGGCCACCCTGTCCACCCCGTCCGGCGGCAACTGCGGCCGGCTCACTTGGACCCTGCACCCCGCCAAGCGGGTGGCGGTTGAGGGCGGAAGCTGGCAAATCTCCCTGGCCAACGGTGAGTCAAGCCGCTTCAGCGTGATCGGTAGCGGCCGCCTGGCCGTCGGGGTGCAACTCCCGCAGGCGCTCACCCGCTGCAACGGCGCCAGCGGCGGGATCGATCTCTTCATCGGCCCCTCGGGCCGAGCTGCGACCAACCAGCCTCACGTCCGGGCCTCGATCCAGTTCGGCCTCACCACGGCGACGGGTCAGATCAACGCCGGGGGCAAAGGCTGCGCGTCAGGCCCGCTGTCGTTCACGGCCCGCCGGCGGTAAGCCGCGACCGCACCCCGGCGCTCGGCCAGGCGCGGGTCACGTCTCACTTGGCCTAGGACGGAGTCACGTCTCGCCTGCCCTGAGTCCGACGGCCACCGCCTCGTCGCGCCGATGCTCGCGCGCGCGAGTGACGACCTCGCGGAAGCTCTTGAAGCGGAAGATCAGGACCAGGGCAGCGAAACCCAACGCGGCGCTCAGAACGGCAGTGGCGATCTGTTGTCCGACCGAGAACGCGGCGGCCTCGTTGCTCTTGAAAATGGCGATCAGCAGGGCCTGTTGCACGCCGGCGCCGCCCGGCGTAAACGGAAACACCGACGCGACCACCTGCACCGCGAGAACGAGGAGAGCATTGCTGACCGAGCCGCCGATGTGGAAGGCGTCGAGCAGCGCCCAGTAGGCGGCAAAGCGCGCGATCCAGCTCGCGAATTGCCACGTGGCCATCTTGCGCTTGTAGGCCTGGCGGTCGCGGAGGATGGTCAGCCCCTGCCGGACGCGCTGCCAGAAGGCACGGACACGGGCCGAGAGTAGGGCGAACCCGACCAGGAAGAGGACCGCCGAGACGGTCACGAAGAACAGCGTGAAGCGCATGTGGGACGCGAAGAAGCTGATGTCGAAGGCGGGTAGCTTGGAGAAGTCCGGGGGCTTGGGAAAGACACCCTGGGTGAACGCGAAGCACATGATCAGCAGGCCCATGACCCAGTCGAACACGACGCCGGTCGAAAGGGCGGCCGCCACCGCTGGATAGCTGGCGGGCGGGATCGCCAGCCGGGTGAGGAAGAGCTGCGCGATATTGCCGCCCCCGAGCGGAAAGACGTTGTTGACCGCATACCCGACCATGTACGCCCCCCAGACGTCGCGCCAGCGGATTCGGACGTCGGGGTAGGCGGCCTGTACAGCCCCCCACAGCGCACGCGAGCGCAGCAGGAGGTAGAGCGCGTAGAAGCTCAGTCCGACGAGAAGGGAGACCCAGCTCAGACCCGCCAGTTGCGAGAAGAAAGTCCCGGCTGAGTTCAGCAAGTCGCTGATCGTGCAGCCGATTGACGCGTGACAGCCGTGATCAGGGATGGCGAGGGAGGCGGCGAGCACAGGCATGCCCGTACACGGTCGCACAACCGGCAGTCGCGCTGGCGCGCCCAGAGCGCGAGGGGGTTTAAGGAAGACCGGGGGGCCCAGATCCATCTGGGCCCCCCGGAGAGCCAGGGAAGTGGGGGCGCAGTTCCCTGACCGACAGGGGCGAGTTTCCCCGTCCCAAGCTTGTTCTAAACCACACTGGCCCCAAAAAAATCCGAACTGGACTTCGGAGTGCGATCCGGCGTTCTACGCTAGCAGCTTGGAGTAGTCCTGAGCAAGACAATCAGTAAAGCTTCTTGAAGAAAAGATGGGTGCCGGCCCGCGCGTCAGGCGTCGCGCGTGCCCGGACCGGTGAAGAACTCCTCACCGGGACGTACGGTGCCCGCCGCCTCAGCCTCGTGGCGCAGCGTTCGGTCAGCTTCGCCGCTCCACGCCCCCACCGCCAGCATCTCACGGTCGGCGTCCATCGGGCTGCCGCCGAGGTCAGCGTTGACGATCCGCGCGCACTTGCGGCCTTCGGCGATCGCGGTGACCACCAGCGATTGGCCGATCCGCGCATCACCGCAGGCGTAGACACGCCCCACCGACGTGCGAAACGTTTGCTCGGTGCGGATGTTGCCGCGGCGGTCAAAGGCCAATCCGAGCTCGCCCACGAAACCATCCTGCTCCGGATGCTTGAAGCCGATCGCGATCAAGACCAGATCGGCCTCGACCACGAACTCGCTACCGGGAACGGGCGTCAGGTCGCGAGACGAGCTGCCGGTCACCTTGCGGGCGTAGACGTGGCTGACTGCGCCGTCCTGACCGCCGAAGCCGGTCACCTCGGTCCCCCAGCGTCGCCGGCCGCCCTCGTCGAGGGCATAGGTGCTCTCGGTGCGCTTGGGCGGTAGCGGCCACGGGTGACGGGGGTCATCACGGCCCGGCAGCATCTCCGCGTAAACGTCGAGCATCTGCACGCTCTTGGCGTCCTCGCGGTGCGAGTTGGAGATGCAGTCCATCCCGGTATCGCCGCCGCCGATGACGATGACCTTCTTTCCTCGGGCGCTGATCTCGGTCCCGGGTTCGGGAGCCCGCGAGGGCCTTCCTTGCTCGGCCGCAACCCAGCGGTTGCGCTGGTAGAGATAGTCCATCGCGGGATGGATCCCGGTCAGTTCGCGGCCCGACACCTCGATCTCGCGTGGCACCCGGGAACCGATTGAGATGACCAGCGCGTCGTAGCGCTCCTGCAGCTCCTCAGCGCTGACGTCTCGGCCGACGTCGGTGTCGTAGACAAATTCGATGCCCTCCTGCTCGAGGATGGCCACTCGGCGGTCGATGATCGTCTTCTCGAGCTTGGCGTCGGGCACTCCGAAGCGCATGAGACCGCCCGGTCCCTCGTCCCGCTCGTACACGGTCACCGAGTGACCGCAGCGGTTGAGCTCCGCGGCCACTGCGAGCCCGGCGGGACCGGCGCCGATGACCGCGACCGTCCGCCCCGAGCGGCGGTCGGGGGGCTCAGCCACGATCCAGCCCTCGGCGTAAGCGCGCTCGACGATGGCGAGCTCGATCTGCTCGATCGTCACCGGGTCGTCGTTGATGGCCAGCACGCAGGCCGACTCGCACGGCGCAGGGCAGATCAGGCCGGTGAACTCGGGGAAGTTGTTGGTGCTGTGGAGTTGGTCGATCGCGTCGCGCCACTTGTCGCGGTAAACGAGGTCGTTCCAGTCCGGGATCAGGTTGCCCAGCGGACAACCCTCGTGGCAGAAGGGCACCCCGCAGTCCATGCAGCGCGAGCCCTGCCGCCGCAGCTCCGCCTCGGGCTGAACCGCGAAGTACTGCTGGTAATCGCGCACGCGGAGGCTCGGATCGCGCTTGTCGAAGCCGACCCGATGAATGTTGAGAAATGCGCCAAGCTCGCCCATGAAGGGAGGAAGAGGCTAGCAATGAGAGTCTGACTGCTCCGCGCCCAGCCTCCCGTCGGTCTCCTCTCCTCATTACAGTGCGCGCATGCGAGCGCCCATCCGCGCGGTGAGCGCCGCAGCGCTGGCCCTGGCGCTGGGGTGCGTGGCCGCGTTCCCAGCGGCTGGCTTCGCCCAGCCAGCGCCGACGATCGCCCTGACAGTGTCGGCGGGAGCAGTGCGCAGTGGGGCGAGCGTAACCCTCTCCGGTAAGGCCACGGACGCGGCGCCGGCCACCGCGGTGACGCTCTATGCCCGTTCCTATCCCTACACCGGGACACCGACGGCGGCCGGCTGGACCGTCACCGGTGCCACCGGCGACTTCTCGTTTACGGTCGCCCCGCGCCAGAACACGCGCTACAGCGCTCGTTTCGGCCCCGCCGGCCCCGAAGCGAGCGTCACGGTCGGCGTGATCGGCGAGACCGTTACCAAACTTCGCGCTCTGCCCCTCGGCCGCGCGCAGGTCACGCTGGTGATCTTTCACCCACGGGGCCTGCCGTGGGGGCACGCACTCGTGCACTGGGCGTTTGCCAGCGGGCGCCACGGCCGCTTCGCCTCCACCGCGACGACTCGGTCGACCACGCTCAGCCCGTCGGCGACCGTGCTGCGCACCGCAGTCGCATTGTCGGCTGGCCCCTACCGATTCCGGGTCTGCTTCGCCCCGCCCGACGCGGCCGCCCTGCTCAGCTCGCGGCGACCACCAGGCTGCAGCGGGCGCGGCTACTACGGGAGCGGCTCGCTTCCGGCCGGGTTCCCGTCCCCCGCCGCGGTCGTTCGCGCGACTCGATACCTGGCCGGCCGGAGCGGTCGCCGGGCGTTTGCGGTAATGGACACCGAGGGCCGGATGTCCGGGGTCGATGTCCACGCACGGTTCACCTCAGCCAGCGTGGTCAAGGCGATGCTGCTGGTTGCCTACCTGCGCCGCCTCGATGCCCGCGGCCAGCGCCAGATCGATCCCTACAGCGCCTCCTTTCTGTACCCGATGATCCACGTCTCTGACAACCTCGCGGCCACCACCTGCCAGTCCTACGTCGGCGATGCAGGCCTCTATGCAGTCGCGCGAGCGGCGGCAATGACTGACTTCTCGGTGGCGGGCTACTGGCTCACCGCCGAACTCAGCCCGGCCGACCAGGCACGGTTCTTCTTTGTCATGGACTCGCTGGTCCCACGAAAATTCGTCGGCTACGCTCGCTACCTGCTCTCGACCATCGAGCCCTCCCAGACCTGGGGCGTGCCCCCGGTCGCGCGGCCGCTCGGTTACCGGGTCTTCTTCAAGGACGGCTCCGAGCCGACCGCTAGCGGGCAGCTCGTGCATCAGGTCGATCGCCTCGAGCGGCACGGTCGGATCTTCTCGATGGCCGTGATGACCGACGGTGACGCCAGCATGCGCTACGGCGAGCAGACGATCTCGGGCGTCGCCGCCGCCCTGCTGCGATGAGCGAGCTGGTGCAGCTCGAGCCGCGGGGACGCCCACAAGAGGCGGCGCTGATCCAGATCGCCCGCATCGTCTCGCTTGACCACGACGGCGAGAGCTTCATGGCTCTCGGGGCGCCGATCCGGTCCTCGGCGCGCTCCAACGCGCCCATCCCGGCCAGCGTCCCGTCCTCTTTCACTCCCCTTATGAGGCCGCGGCCTGGGCGGTGATCTCGGCTCGCCGCCCAGGCCAGCCAGAGGGCCCGGGTGAGAGATGATCTCGCCCGCCAGTTCGGTGAGACCTTCGAACTCGACGGCGTTTCTGTCCTCGCCTTCGCCCAGCCCGAGCACTCGCGCAGCTAGGGGACGAGTTCCCGGGCCTCAACCTCGAGAAGCTCGCGCGCCTGCGGAGCGTGGCAGGCGCTGGGCTGGCCGGCGACCTCGACGTGGCCCGGCTGCACGCGCTCGGTCCCGAAGGGGCGAGCCCAAGTCACTGGGCCATCTGGCCAGCTTCTACGACCTGCCGAGCCGCCGTCCCTGCACGAGCAGTACCTCGCCCTGGCCGAGCGGTGGCGGCCGTTTCGGACGTGGGCGACAGTTCTCATGCGGCTGGCGGGTGATCGTGGGACCCGGCCCCCTGCGGACGGCTGACCGCGCCGGCGTTCACACGCCGACGGCCGCAGTCTCTTCGGGAGCGTCGCGCTCGGCGAGCACGCGCTTGTAGTCGCGCGGCATCACCTTGACGAAACGTTCCCGGGAACGCTCCCAGGAGGCAAGGACGTTGCGCGCCACCAGCGACCCGGTGCGCTGGGCGTGCTCGGAGATCAACGCCCTGACCTCCTCCTCGTCGGCCTCAGCCAGCGACTCGAGGTCAACCAGTTCAAGGTTGCAGCGCGACTCAAAGCCGCGGTTCTTGTCATAGACGTAGGCGACGCCGCCGCTCATCCCGGCGGCGAAGTTGCGTCCGGTGGGACCGAGCACCACCACGCGACCGCCGGTCATGTACTCACAGCCGTGGTCGCCGACCCCCTCGACCACCGCCATGGCGCCCGAGTTGCGCACCGCGAAACGTTCGCCGGCCAGCCCGCGGAAGAAGGCCCGTCCGGCGGTGGCGCCGTACAGCACCGTGTTGCCGACGATCATGTTCTCCTCGGCGCGGAACAGCGCCGCGTCGGGCGGTCGGACGGAAACGACGCCTCCCGAGAGACCCTTGCCTGTGTAGTCGTTGGTTTCCCCGCGCAGAGAGAAGGTGATCCCGGGAGCCAGCCAGGCAGCGAAGCTCTGGCCCGCCGAGCCCGAAAAGCCGATGTCGATCGTCCCTTCCGGGAGACCGGGCGCGCCGTGACGCCGAGCTATCTCGCCCGACAGGATGCCGCCCACCGTGCGGTTGACATTGCGCACCGGAACCGGCCCGTGGCGCACACGCTCGCCCGCTTCCAGCGCGGGGGCGCACATGTCGATCAACTCCCAGTCCAGCGCGTCATCGAGCACCGGCACCTGGGGCCGAGTCCGGGAGCGGGAGATGTCGGCCGGGAGATCGGGGCTGGCGAGCACCATCGAGAGGTCGACGCCACGGGACTTCCAGTGGTCGATCGCCTCGTCGATCTCGAGCAGCTCGGTGCGTCCGATCAGATCCTCGAACCGGCGCACGCCGAGCTCGGCCATCAGCCCGCGCACCTCCTCCGCGACAAACATCATGTACGCCGTGACGTGATCGGGCGTCCCCTCAAATCGCGAGCGCAGCTCGGGGTTCTGGGTCGCAATCCCTACCGGACACGTGTTCAGATGGCAGACCCGCATCATGATGCAGCCCATCGCGATCAGCGGCGCGGTCGAGAAGCCGAATTCGTCGGCGCCGAGCAGCGCCCCGATGATCACGTCGCGGCCGGTCTTGAGCTGTCCGTCGACCTCGACCGTGATCCGTGAGCGGAGATCGTTGAGCAGCAGCGTCTGCTGCGTCTCGGCAAGCCCGATCTCCCATGGGACCCCGGCGGACTGGATCGAGGACTGCGGAGAGGCGCCGGTTCCTCCGTCGTGGCCGGAGATCGTGACATGGTCGGCGTTGGCCTTGGCCACCCCAGCCGCAACCGTGCCGACGCCCACCTCGGAGACCAGCTTGACCGAGACCGAGCCGTGCGGGTTTGCGCAGCGCAGGTCATAGATCAGCTGCTTGAGATCTTCGATCGAGTAGATGTCGTGGTGAGGCGGCGGCGAGATGAGACCGACGCCTGGGGTCGAGTTTCGGATCTTGGCGATGTAATCGTCGACCTTGTGCCCGGGCAGCTGGCCGCCCTCGCCCGGCTTGGCGCCCTGGGCCATCTTGATCTGGAGCTGGTCGGCGTTGACGAGATAGTTGATCGTCACCCCGAACCGGCCCGAGGCCACCTGCTTGATCGCCGAGCGACGCCGGTCACCGTTCTCGTCGGTGGTGAAGCGCGCCGGGTCCTCGCCACCCTCGCCGGTATTGGACTTGCCGCCCAGGCGGTTCATGGCCACGGCCAGTGTCTCGTGGGACTCTCGCGAGAGCGAGCCCAAGCTCATCGCCCCCGTACTGAAGCGCTTGACGATGTCGGTGGCCGGCTCGACCTCGTCCAGCGGGATCGGTTGTTCGGCACAACGCAGCTTCATGAGACCGCGAAGCGCTGCCCGGCGGGTTGCCTCGTGGTTGGCCTGGCGCGCGAACTCGTCGTAGATGCGTTGGGGGTCGCGGCGGTCCAGACCCGAGACCTGGGCGCGCACGGCGTGCTGGAGGCTGGCAATCGTGTCCGGGTTCCAGATGTGCAGCTCGCCGTCGCGCCGCCACTGCAGGACGCCGCCCACCGGGAGCAGGTCCCGGCCCGTTCGCGGATAGGCGCGGAAGTGGCGCTCGAGCGCTTCGGTGGCCAGTACGTCGAGCCCGACGCCACCGATCCTGGACGCGGTGCCCGTGAAGTGCTTATCGATCAACTCGTGCTCGAGCCCCACCGCCTCGAAGATCTGGGCGCCGCAGTAGGACTGGATGGTCGAGATGCCCATCTTGGCGATCGTCTTGAGCAGGCCCTTGCCGATCGCCTTGACGATCTGCACCTCGGCCTCCTCACGCTCGAGGTCGACCGGCAGCAGCGAACGGTCGGCGAGCTCGTCGAGGGACTCGAACATCAGGTAGGGGTTGATCGCCGATGCCCCGTAGCCGATCAACGTCGCCATGTGGTGAATGTCCCGCGGCTCGCCGGACTCGATCACGAGGCCGGTGCGCAGGCGCGTGCCGGCTCGCACGAGATGGTGGTGCACGGCGGCCACGGCGAGCAGCGACGGCATCGCAACCCGTTCGGGTCCGAGGTTGCGGTCTGACAGGATGATGATGTTGGCCCCGTTCTCGACGTAGCCCTCGGCCTCCGTGCAGACAAGATCCAGGCGACGGTCCATGCCGTCGGTCCCGTCCTCGATCGGCCACGTGATGTCGAGCGTGGCGGCGTTGAAGATCTCATGCGAAACCTGGCGCAGCTTCTCGAGCTCGTGGTTGCGCAGGATCGGCTGATCCATGACCAGCTGATGGGCCTGGTCGGGGGACTCGGTGAGCAGGTTGACCTCGGCGCCGACCCCGGCGTGCAGGCTCATGACCACGTTCTCGCGGATCGCGTCGATCGGGGGGTTGGTGACCTGGGCGAAGAGCTGCTTGAAGTAGGCAAAGAGTGGCGGCTGGCGCTCTGAGAGCACGGCCAGGGCGGCGTCATTGCCCATGCTGGCCACGGGCTCCTCGCCCTTGGTGGCCATCGGCGCGATGATCATCCGCAGGTCCTCCTGCGAGTACCCGAAGGCCAGCTGCTTGGAGCGCAGCGGCTCGACGCGCGGGGCGCGGGGATCACGGTCGGGAAGATCGTCGATGTGCACCACCGAGCGCTCGTACCACTCGCCGTAGGGCTTGCGCCGGGCCACGCGCCGCTTGACCTCCTCGTCCTCGACGATCCGTCCCTCCTCGAGATCGAGCAGGAACAGCTTGCCGGGCGCCAGCCGGCCCTTGCGCTGCACGTGCTCGGGCGCGACCGTTATCACCCCGGTCTCAGAGGCCAGGACGACATAGCCCTCGGTGTCCTGGACCCAGCGGCCGGGGCGCAACCCGTTGCGGTCGAGCACCGCGCCCGCCAGCCGGCCGTCGGTGAAGGCGATCGCCGCCGGCCCGTCCCAGGGCTCCATCAGGCAGGAGTGAAAGTCATAGAACCCGGCCACGTCGGGATCGAGATCGCGCCGGGTGCGGTATGCCTCGGGGACCATCATCATCACCGCGTGGGGCATCGAGCGGCCGCTGAGCACGAGCAGCTCGAGCACGTTGTCGAACACTGCCGAGTCAGAACCGCCCTCGCGGACGACCGGGATCACCTTCTCGAGATCGTCGCCAAACAGCTCCGAGGCCAGCTGGGATTCGCGAGCTCGCATCCAGTTGACATTGCCGCGCAGGGTGTTGACCTCGCCATTGTGGGCGATCATCCGGTATGGGTGGGCCAGCTCCCAGCTCGGGAACGTGTTGGTGGAGAAGCGCGAGTGGACCAGCGCCAGACGCGAGGCGACCCGCGGATCGCGCAGATCGGGGAAGTAACGCGGCAGTTGGGGGGCGGTGAGCATCCCCTTGTAGACGATCGTCCGGCTCGAGAAACTCGGCAGCGACAGCCCGGGGCCGGCGGCGCGCTCGATCACGCGGCGGATCACATACAGCTTGCGCTCGAAGGCACTCTGCTCCTCTACGTCGTCGGCGGCCTCGATGAACACCTGACGGATGACCGGAGCCGAGAGTCGGGCGGTTTCGCCCACGAAGCGATCATCGACCGGCACGTCCCGCCACCACAGCACCCGCTGTCCCTCGGCCACGATCGTGTCTTCGATCTGCTGCTCGATGCTGAGCCGCCGCTCGGGATCGGCGGGCAGGTAGCAGATCCCGACGCCGTAGCGGCCCGGTGGGGGCAGCTCGATGCCGGATACCGCGCCGCGCAGGAACGCGTCGGGGATCTGCATGAGGATCCCGGCGCCGTCGCCGGTGTTGGGATCGGCGCCCTCCGCGCCACGGTGCTCGAGGTGCTCAAGGGCGTCGAGCCCCTTCTCGACCACGGCGTGGGTCGCCTCGCCCCAGAGCTTGGCAACCAGGGCAATACCGCAGCCGTCGTGCTCGTATGAAGGGTGGTAGAGGCCGGTGGCCCCGGGGGGAGCGATTCGATCCATAAGGTGCCCCTGGTGGAAACCGGTAGCGGGCTGACAGGCAGGGCCAGGCGGAGAGCAAAGGCTATCAGCGCTCTGGCTCGCGATGTCGTGTGTGAGCATCCCGTGAGGATAGGATTACGGCCCCCACCCTCAGGGAAGGCGTGACCGATGAGACCTCCAGGCTCGAAGCTGCTGGGCGTGGCCGCGGTGACCGCAGCGTTCCTGATCACCGCCTGCGGTGGCGGCAACGGAACCTCCACCACCAGCGCACCGGCTCCCCCGGCAACGTCGAGCACGAGCTCTAGCGCTTCCACGACCACGGCCGCGACCTCAAGCGACAACGGAGGTGCGGCCATGCCGTCCTCGACGAGCACGAGCAGGAGCAGGTCGACGAGCGCTACGGGCGCTACGGGCAGCGGGGGCGCCGCGGTGGGGCCCACCTCCTCCAGCGGCTGACCTCAGGTCTTGCTCTTGGCCTTGCTGGCCGTACTGCTCTTGGCTCGGCTGCGCGAGCCCGAGCCCGAGCCCGCCTTGCTCTTAGCCGAGCTGGACTTGGATGACGACTCCGACGAGCTCCCATCGCCGTTGGACGTCGAGGCGCGCTTACGGGACCGGGCGGCGGGCTTCTTCTTGGCCGTGGGAGCATCCTCCTGATCGCCACCTCGCATCTCGGCCAGGCTCGCCTCCAGGGCGGCCATCAGGTCGGGAGCCGGAGCCTCCTCCTCGGCCTGGGACTGCACGGCGATTTCCTCGCCCGCCGCCTTGCGCTCAATCAGGTCCAGGACGCGCTCCCGATACTCGTCGTGGTACTTATCGGGATCAAACTCGGCTGACAGCGAATCGATCAGCTGCTGGGCCATGGTCAGCTCGCGCTTGCTCGCCTCGGCTTCACCGACGGCGTCAAGCTCGTCGATGCGGTCGGGCGAGAGGACCTCATCGCCGAACAGCATGGTCGACATCGTCATCACGCCGTTGGTCGGTCGCAGGGCGCACAGCTGCTGCTTGGAACGGATCACCACCCGCCCGATCGCCACCTTGCCCGCCTCCCCCATCGCCTCGAGCAGGAGCTGATAGGCCTTGGCCCCCCCGGTGGTCGGCGCCAGGTAGTAGGAGTGGTCGTAGTAAATGGGGTCGATGTCGGTCAGATCGACGAATTCCTCGATGTCGATCGTCTTGGTCGCCTTAGGGTCCAGCGCCTCGAGCTCCTCCGGCTCGATCAGGACGTAGCGGTCGGGACTGAGCTCGTAGCCCTTCACGATGTCCTCGTAGGCCACCTCTTCCCCGGTCGAGGCGTCGACCCGCTTCTGGCGCACGCGAGTGCCCGTCTTGCCCGAGAGCTGGTGGAAGCGGACCGTCTTGGGCGACGTCGCGCTGTAGAGCTTCACGGGGACGTTGACCAGCCCGAAGCTGATCGCGCCGGTCCAGATTGCGCGTGCCATTAGCCGGTTTGTATACCCCCGGGAGGACGCCGGCAAGTTCTGACGGCCTTCTTGCCGTCTCTCCGCGCCGCGTCAGCGGGCGGCCGAGGCAGCAGATCCCCCCGGCCGTTCATCGGCCGATCGGGGACATGTCGGCGTACCGGTCGCCGCGCGCCGCCCCGAGCGGGGCCGCCTCGTCGAGCCGGGCCAGATCTTCAGGGCTGAGCTCGAGCTCGCTCGACTCGACGTTCTGCTCCAGATACGAGCGCCGCTTGGTGCCCGGGATCGGGACCACGTCGTCCCCCTGAGCCAACACCCAGGCCAGGGCGAGCTGGCCGGGCGTGCAGTCCTTGTCGCGCGCGATCTCCTGCACGCGAGAAACGAGCTCGAGATTGCGGGCGAAGTTGTCTCCCTGAAAGCGGGGATTGCCCCGCCGGAAGTCACCCGGTGACAAATCGGCCGGGTTCTTGATCGCGCCGGTCAGAAAGCCGCGGCCGAGCGGGCTGTAGGCCACCAGGCCGATACCGAGCTCACGCAGCGTCGCCAGCAGCTCGTCCTCGGGGTCGCGACTCCACAGCGAATACTCGCTCTGCAGGGCAGAGATCGGATGGACGTCGTGGGCGCGGCGGATCGTCTCCGGCCTCGCTTCGGAGAGACCGAGGAACCTGACCTTGCCGGCGTCGACGAGCTCGGCCATCGCCCCCACCGTCTCCTCGATCGGGACGTCCGGGTCGACGCGGTGCTGGTAATACAGGTCGATGTGGTCCAGCGCGAGCCGCCGCAAGGATGCGTCGCAGCTCTCATGCACGTACTCGGGGCGGCCGTTGACTCCGCGGGCGGACGGGTCGTTGGGATCACGCACGATCCCGAACTTGGTGGCCACGATGACCTCGTCGCGCCGCTCAGCGATCGCCCCGCCCACCAGCACCTCGTTGGTCTGAGGGCCGTAGGCATCTGAGGTGTCCAGAAGCGTGACACCGAGATCGAGGGCATGGTGGATGGTGGCCACCGCCTCGGCCTCGTCGGCCGTGCCGTAGAACTCAGACATCCCCATGCAGCCCAGGCCCTGCTCAGAAACCTTGAGACCCTGGCTGCCGAGTGCTCGCTGATCCATGTTGCTCAGCCTAGCGCCGCGACTGCAGCCGGTGAGGGGGAGCCGGTGAGGGGGAGCCGGTGAGGGGGAGCCGAGCGCTTGCCGCGGAGCGAGCCGCGGGCCGCCAGCCAGCATGCATAACGTGAAAATTCCGGCGCCCCCGGTCTAGTTTTTCCTGTGGCGCAGCCACAGGGCGCCAAAAACGAAAAACTCAATCTCGCGGGGCAAGATTTTCACTTTTTGCATGGTCGAACGGGTTCGCGCCGGGCGCGGAGTCCGTGCACACCGAGCACGCAAACGGTCAACCGGGCGCCCAGGTCAACCGGGCGCACAGGTAAACCGAGCGCACAGGTCAACCGAGCGCCAAGGTCAACCGGGCGCCAAGGTCAACCGGGCGCCCAGCTCAACCGGGCGCCCAGGTCAACCGGGCGCCCAGGTCAACCGGGCCCCCAGGTCCATCGGGGGACCCTGAGCAGCGGCGCGGTCCGCGGCGGTCTCACAATCTCGTGACGTGAGTCGTTCAATCCCCGTGCACCTCCCGCCCTTTCAGGCCCTGCTCGACGCTCATGGCCGTGACGTCCACCGGTTCCTGATAGCCAGTCTGGGTCCAGTCGAGGCCGACGACTGCTACCAGGAGACCTGGCTGGCGGCCCTGCGCGCTTACCCGCGTCTGCGCGACGCCTCCAACCTCAAGGGCTGGATCCTCACCGTCGCGCACCGCAAGGCGATCGATCACGTTCGCGCCCGTTCTCGGCGCGCGGTACCGGTCCCCGACACCGAGCCATGGTCGCAGGCGCCCGCGCCACCCCCGGGCGACGACGAGGAGATCTGGGGCGAGGTAGCCCGGCTCCCGGACAAGCAGCGCACGGCGGTCACCCTGCGTTACCTGGCCGACGCGACCTACCCCGACATCGCCGCCGTGATGGACACGAGTCCCGAGGCCGCCCGGCGCAACGTCCACGAAGGACTGAAACGACTGCGAAAGGACTACCAGTCATGACCGAACTCGACTTCATCGAGCGCCGTCTGCGCGAGCGGGCCCCAGCGCAGGCTGGAGCGCTTCCGGACTTCAGCGAGGCCGCCGCGCGGGCGCACCTGCTCGACGTCGCCTACGCAACCATGGACACGGCCGTGGGACGCCTGCTCCTGGCCAGCACCCCCGAGGGACTGATCCGCATCGACTACCTCGACGGCGACCAGGAGGACGAGCGCCTTGCCGACCTCGCCCGCCGAGTGTCTCCTCGCGTTCTCGCCGCCCCGCGCAAACTCGACCGCGCTCGCCGCGAGCTCGACGAGTATCTGGCCGGCCGTCGCCGCGACTTCGAGCTCGCCCTCGATCAGCGTTTGATCAGTGATTTTGGACGCCGGGTGCTGGCCGCCACCGCGGCGATTCCCTACGGCTCCACCTCGACCTATGGCGCGGTTGCGGCTCAGGCGGGCAGTCCCCGCGGCTCGCGGGCGGCCGGCAACGCGCTGGGGTCAAATCCCCTCCCGATCATCCTTCCCTGCCACCGCGTACTGCACGCGGGCGGCGGCCTGGGGGGCTACACAGGCGGGTTGGACCGCAAGCGAACGCTGCTCGCAATCGAGCACCGCCAAGCGTCCCTGTCGCTGTGAGGCGTGTCACACGCCCTTAGGGCGAATTTGCGGAAAGCTCCGACGGACATCACGTCCGCGCGCTATCGGCTCTCCCGACGTGACGGCTCTCGCGTACCCGTGGCTGCCATGGGGTAGAACCCCGCCATGGACCTCCTGCGCCCGGTGCGCGCTTTCGATCGGAGCCAGCAGCGGCGACGCTGGCTGGCGATTCCGGTCGCGGTGGTGAAGAAGTTCGGCGACGACCAAGGCGGCAGCCTGGCGGCGCTCGTCGCCTATTACGCCTTCTTCTCGCTGTTTCCGCTCCTGCTGGTCTTCGTGACCATCCTGGGCTTCGTGCTCCAGGGCGATCCCGGCGCCCAGAAATCGATCCGTGATTCGGTGCTCTCGCAGTTCCCGATCGTGGGCACGAAAATCAACGTCGGCCAACTGCACGGCAGCGTGGTCGCGCTCGTGATCGGGCTGGCCACCTCCCTGCTGGCCGGCCTCGGTGTCACCCAGGCGGCCCAGAACGCATTTGATCGCGTGTGGGCGGTGCCGTTCAAGGACCGGCCCAACTTCCTTCAGTCTCGCCTCCAGGGCCTCGTGCTGCTCGTCCTGCTCGGCCTGCTGTTCATCCTCGCCACCCTCGCCTCGGGGCTGGTAGCCGGCGGCCTGGGCAAAGGCTGGTTGTTCGGAGTGGCGGGAATCGTGATCTCGCTGCTGCTCAACTTCGCCCTCTTCTTCGCCACCTTCCGGCTCATGACCGCGGCAGAGATTCCCTCACGTGATCTGCGCGTCGGCGTGATCGTGGCCGGCGTCATGTGGGCGATCCTGCAGTCGCTCGGCGGTCTCTACGTCGGACATATCCTCAAAGGTCACACCGGCGCCTACTCGGAGTTCGGCTTCGTGATCGCCCTCCTCGTCTGGCTTCACCTCGGTGCCCAGATGACGCTCTACGCGGCCGAGATCAATGTCGTCCTCAAGCGACGCCTGTGGCCCCGGAGCCTGTTCGGGCCGCCCGAGGCACCCGCCGACCAGCGCGCTCTGCGCGCTCTGGCCAAGGTCGAGGAGCGTTCCGACGCCGAGCGCATCGATGTCGAGTTCAAGTCCTGAACGTCGTCCGCGGCCGCTGATAGCACCGACCCTCGCCGGACAGTGGGGCCTCATCTGACCGATGGCGGCTTCCCCTCGGCACTGGCTGCAAGCGCTGGATCCCACTCGCATACCGCGCAGGCGTGGCGAAAAGCCGAGCGAGCGAAGGTGAGCGCCGTGTCATGCGGGTCGGCGCTGGCGCAAACATCGTTCCAGTCCAGGACGTATTCGCCCAGGTCGGGCTCCCAGCGCGCCGCCGAGGGAGACAGCACGTCGGTGCCAAATCCGTCTGGCGCCCCGTGCGCGTAGGCATAGAAGGCAGCGTGCTGGTAGCGCCCATCGCCCGGCCACCATCCGATCGCGACCTCCTGGGCATCCATCGCGTTGCGCATGATGAAGTCGTCGGATGGCGGATCAGCCGGCGCACCGGAGAACAGGCTCACGGCCAAGTCGAAGGACCCCCACCACGCGTTCACCGGCGTCGAGCGACCCCGATACGGCGCGCGGAACGCCGCCAGCATCCGTGCCGCCTGGACCGCGGCGGCGAAGTAGGCCTCTACGTGGCCGGGGTCATAGGTCGTGTGCTCCTGATCCTCGTCGAGCGGCACGGTCCACGAGACCTCCTGCGGGGTGGGATCGATCTCAACGGCGCCCGCCAGCGCGCGGACGGCTCCCAGCACCTCGCGGGTTACCTCGCCTACCGGCCGGTCCGGGGTGAGCGCGGCACGTTTGGTGCCGCCGGCGCTGTGCTCGACGATCGCCTCGTGACTGCGCAGATCAAGCGCCACAACCAGCACCCCGGTCGTGTCCGGCGCCGGCAGCGGAGCCGTCTCCCAGCCCCGCGCGGTCAGCCTCAGGGCGGCATGCTGGAGCTGTGGCTCGGGCGGCGCCAGCGCCACCGCCAGCTTGCCGAGAGCCTGGGTGTGGGCGTGCAAGGTGTCACAGCTCGCCGCCCACGCGTCATAGGACGGCAGTGTCCATCCCGAGGCCATTCGCACACGCTATCGCGGCCGCAGCCGAACGGATCCTTCTCCCTGACCTGTGCGGGTTTCGCGCTAAACCAGCCGGTCGGGCGCGCTCCACGCTAAACCAGCCGGTCGGGCGCGCTCCACGCTGAGACAGCCGGTCGGGCGCGTCCACGCTAAAACAGCCGGTCGGGCGCGTCGCGGCGCGTGATCTCGAGCGGCCACGAACACAATCCGCCCTGCGCCGGGCAGCCTCTGCACAGACTCCGCTGGGGAACGTCGCTGACCCGGAAGCGACCGTTGAGCACGCCATCGGCCAGCGCTTCGAGGTGGGCGTCGAGCTGGGCCCGCTGACCGGCCTGGTAGACAGCCGTCACCGGAGCCTCGGGCGCCTCCAGGAAGCAGAAGGAGACCTCCACCTGCTCGGCGCCCGCGTGCAGCGCGGCCAGGGCATAGACGAGGCGCTGAGTCGCATAGTCCCGCTCGACGAGCCGGCTGGGATCGCCGGCGTGGGCAGAGTCGATTCGATCCGACTTGTAGTCAACGATCAACATGCGCCCTCCCGGCTCCCGGGCGAGCACGTCGATCGCGCCCGTGACGAGCACGTCGGCACTCAAGGCGAACGCAAAGCGCTCCTCGCGCCGCGTATCGGTGGCTCGGCCCAGCCGCCCGCACAGCTCGCTGGCCGCGAAGCGCTCGATCAGCCCCGTGACCTCAGCCGCCTCCGCCTCCGTCGGCTGGGGCTCGAAACCGGCACGTCGGGCGGCGCCGAGCACCGCCTCGGGACTCGGCGCCGCAGGCCGTCGAAACACCAGCCGCTCGAGCAGGGCGTGGATGAGCACACCGCGGTCGGCGGCCCTGCGCGAGGGACGCAGAATCTCGGCCAGGGACAGTTCGGACTCGGGATCCGAGTTGGCGGGAGGCACAGCCACTCGGTCCGTCCCCGGCGAAGGCAGGCCGAGCACGCGCTCGGCGTAGAAGCGGTAGCCACAGCGCGCATACTCCCCCAGTGCTGAGTAGCTGAGGGCGCCGACCGGCCGTGCCGGTGCCGACGGCGACGCCAAAGGGAGATGCGGCGGCGAGACGGGCGCCCCGGGCGCCGGGGGCGCCGAAGACACCGGGGGCGCCGGGGGCGCCGGGGGCACCGAGAGCGCCGGGGGCACCGAGAGCGACGAAGACACCGGGAGCGACGGGGGCGCCGAGAGCGACGGGGGCACCGGCGCGGGGGCACCAGACGCCGGCGCGGCCGGAGCGGTCGGAGCGGTCGGTCGTGCTGAGCTGGCCGGCGACGCCGAACTGGGGCCGGTGTGCAGACGCAGCGCCAGCCGCGCGCCCCCGAGATCGATCGTCTGGCTCCCTTCCGCGATCCTCGCCCCGAGGTCGGGAACAAAAGCGGGCGCCACCCAGCCAACGGTGCCCCCACCGGTCCGGGTCGCGGTCGTCCAGCCCTCAAAACGAGTCGCCCCGCTGAGGATCAGCCGCTCCCGGGCACGGGTCATGGCGACATAGAAGAGGCGGCGCTCCTCGCGCTCCTCGGCCTCGCGGTCCTCCGCGCCGAGGGCGTCGAAGTCCAGGGCTGAGACGCGACCGCCCGCCCCGGAGCGGCTGAGCCGCAGTCCCAGGCGGTGGTCGGCCGAGACGCGCAGGACGTCATAGGGCGGACGGGCCGCGCGCCCGAGGTCGGCGACGCACACGGTATGGAACTCCAAACCCTTGGCGCGGTGGATCGTCATCAGGCGGACCGCGTCAAGCCCCTCACCCTCGACAGGGGCCTCACCTTCCCGCGAGCTCCCAGCCCGGCCCGCCGCGCGCTCGGCGGCCAGCCGCAGGAAACCGCGCAGATCGAGTCCGTGCCGGCGCTCGTGTTCGCGGCCAAGGCGCATGAGCTTGCGGACGTTGGCCAGCCGCCGGCGGCCACCCGGCAGCGCGAGCATGCTCAGGTCGTAGCCGCTGCGTTCCAGGGCGCGGTCGATCAGCTCGTCGACGCCCAGCCGGGATGCTCGCCGGCGCTCTCCTGGGCACCAGGCGGCAAACTCATCCAGGGCCGAGCGGTCGCGCTCAGTGAGCGCCTCGAGACCGGGCTCACCTTCGGGAGCGGCGGTCAGCACCGTCCATGGGTCCCGTCCCTGGTTGCGGGCCACGCCGCCCAGCACCACCAGCGCGTCCCACGATGCCCCGACCAGCGGGGAAGCGAGCACCGTGTAGAGCGCCTCCTCGTCAAGCGAGTTGGCCAGCACCCGGAGGTAGGCGACCAAGTCGAGAACCTGGGGGTGCGACCAATAGCCCCGACCGCCGATCACGTAGGTCGGGAGCCCCTCGCGCTCGAGCGCGCGCTCGTAGGCGCGCATGTCGGTGCTGGCGCGCAGCAGCACGACCACTTCCCCGGGCGCTGTCCCGGCAGCGACCAGTTCGGCTACGCGCTGCGCGAGGGCTCGCGCCTCGGCCAGCCGCCAGGGGGCCGCCAGCCCTTCGAGCTCCCAGTCGGCGCCCTTGTCGACCAGCAGCAGCTCGGCCCGAGGGTCCTCGCCCCCGCTCGCATCGTCGCCGAGCGCCGCCGGGCCAGCCAGCGGGGTGGGCGGGCGCCCTGCCACCAGCGGGCGGAAGCGCTCCCCGAGCGCGGTGGCGAAGCCGACGTTGAGCACGCCGAGGATCTCGGCGTGGGAGCGGAAATTGGTCTCCAGCGTCGCGCGTGCGCCGCGGTCCTCCAGCCGTGCGCCCCGGCGCTCGAACAGCTCTACGTCGGCGTGACGGAAGCGGTAGATCGACTGCTGGGCGTCACCGACCGTGAACAGGTTGTCGCGGGCGATGCTTTCGATCAGCTCGAGCTGGACCCGGTTGGTGTCCTGGAGCTCGTCGACCATGATCCGCTCAAAGCGCTCGGAGTACTGGCGGCGGAGGTCTTCGCGGCGGCCCAGCAACTCCCGGGCGAGCAGCTCGAGGTCCTCGAAGTCGACCCCGGAAAGGGCACGCTTGTGCTCGCTGTAGTGGCGCCCGAAGCTGACCAGCAGCCGATCCATGAGGTTGCGGACCGGGAGCGCGGCTCGATGAGCGCAGGCCTGGTAGAAGGCCTGTAACGCCTCGGCGTAGGCGACGCAGGCGTCGGTGCTGAGTGCGGCGCCGTTGCCGGGCAGCTTGAGGCGGTCAAGCTCGGCCGGCCAGGGATCGGGTCCAGCGAGCATCGCCTGACAGCGCTCCAGGCGCCCGAGCGCATCCTGAACCTTGGTCCCAGGCGATGCAATCGAGGCCAGCTCGCCGATCAGGACCCGAGCCGCCGCCGCGAGCGCCTGGGCCGTCTCGGTCCCAGGCGGGGGCGGCGCCGCCGGCAGACGCGGGTGCAGCTCCCCGCGCGATCGCAGCTGGGCGTAGACGGAGCGGATTGCCGAGCGCAGCGCGGGCGTCCCGTAGTCGGCGATCACCTGGACGGCACCCTCTCCGGCCTGCGCAAACTCAAGCAGAGCGCTCTCAAAGGCAGCCTCGGCCAGTGGTTCGGATTGGTCTGAGTCCAACACGACGAAGCCGGGATCGAGACCGGCCGCCAGGGCGCCGGCCCGCAGCACGCGGGCGCAGAAGCCGTGAATTGTCGAGATGAAGGCGCCCTCGGTGGCGCGGGCCTGCTCGAACGCCCCGCGCTCACGAAGGCGGGTCCGGATCCGGTCGCGCAGCTCGGCGGCTGCCTTCTCGGTGAAGGTGATGGTAAGGATTGCGCTGACGTCGATCCCATCCTCGAGCACATCGCCTACGAACCGCTCGACCAAGACCGACGTCTTGCCGCTGCCCGCGCTGGCGTCGAGCAGCAGATCGCCGCGCCGGTGCTCGATCGCCCAGCTCTGCTCCGCGGTCCACGCCACTCCCGCGGTCATTGGCTGCGGCAGATCCCGGGGAACGCGCATCCATCGCGCGAGCAGGTCTGCGGGCACGGAGTCACAGCGCCAGAGCGCAGCGCCGCCGCCAGCGCCGCTGCACGCTCGCCCGCCGCGTCGAGCTCGGCCCGGAACTCCTCCGCCGCACGCCCGTCGCGCCCGTGGACCCCAGGCCCGAGCTCGCTGCCCGTCACGAACATGCCGCGCCCGCGCAGGTCATCGCCGCGCAGAGGCTGATAGAAGCCGGCCACAGGTTCCCAGCTGGTGAGCTCGCGGACGGCGACGAGGTAGAGCGCGACCTGAAGGCGGCGGTCCGGACCCCATCGGGCCACCGGCCAGTCCGAGCGGGGGGTGCCGCTCTTGTAGTCGCGGATCAGCGCCCGCCCGCCGGCATCGATGTCGACGCGGTCGATCATCCCCCGAATGCGCACCCGCTCGGGACCCGATCCGAGCTCCAGCGCGGGGAGCGAAACCCGCTCGGGATCATCGAAGCCGAAGCCCAGCTCGAGGCCGACCGGCCGCCAGCCCGCGGTGCCAGAGGCCTCATGGCGCAGGTAGCGCCGCAGATCGGCCTCGATGGCCCGCAGCAGCCCGGCGCGAACGATCTCGGGCCGCCCGGCCCCGAGCCGGGCCCCGGGACCGGAGGCAAGCTCGGGGAGCCGACGAGCGAGGATCTCCAGCGCGCGCGGCAGGCTCTCGGGGGTGACGGGACCGTTGAGGTCGGCCAGGAGCTGCTCGAGCGTGGCGTGGATCAGGGTCCCGCGGGCGATGGCGTCGGACTCGGGCTCGAGTGAGGCTGGGCGCAGCTCGCGCTCGACCAGCCACTTGACCGGACAGTCGCCGTAGGTCTCCAGCGCTCCGGCCGAGAGGATTTCGGTGTGACGTAGCCGCGACCGCGCAAGCTCCCCCAGCTGCCGTCCGTTCTCGGCCGGCTCGCCGGCGCCCGGCGCGACTGCAGCCGCCAGCGCCCGCCGGCGCTCGCGCTCGGTCGGCGCTGACTCTGGCTCCCACACCACGTCAGCCAGCAGCCGCCGCGCTCGCTCGTCAAACCAGGCCGGCTCGAACAGCTCTCGAAGGTCATCGAGGAAGGGCGAGGGCAGGGCGAGGTTGCCCTCCTCGTCGGAGCTGCGGTAGCTGATCAGCACCCGCTCGGTCGCGCGCGACACGGTCGCGTAGAGCAGGTAACGCTCGCGGTCCAGGGTGTCCTCGTTAAGCGCCAGCCGCAGGCCCGAGGCCGCCGCCAGCTCGCGACGCTGTTCGTCGGAGAGAAATGGCTCAGGACGCGCCGCGAGCGGGAACTCGCCCTCCTGCAGCCCGCACACGAACACGATCCGAAAGCGCCGGGCGCGAATTCCGAGCGGCTCGGCCAGTACCACATCGTCGGGGCCGCCCGTCCCCCCACCGGCCACAGTCAGCTCCTCGAGCAGTTCGAGCAGCTCGGTTCCGCGAGCCGGCGAGCCGAGCTCCGCGAGCTCGTCGAGCGCAGTCGCCAGGGCGGCCAGGGCACGGGCGTCGAGCGCCTCGGACTCGTCCAGGATCGACGCGCGGGCCCGGTGCGGGGCGGCCTGCAGCCGGCGGGCCAGACGGCACAGCACGGCTCCGGGATCGGCGGCGGCGGCCAGCTCGTCGAGTTCGCGCAGGCCCCAGCCCAGCCGCTCGCGGGCTGCGGCGGCACCGGCGAGACCGTCCCGAGCCAGCCCGGCTTCGAGCGCGTCCGCGATCTCGAGTCGCGCCAGCACCCCGGGGGCGCGCAGATAGGCGAACAGATCCTCAGCCCGCGCCTCGTGCTCGCCGAGCAACGCGCAGCGCGCCGCCCCGAGCACCGCCCGGCCCAGCGGAGTGTGGGCGAAGAGCACCTCGGACACGCAGAACAGCGGCACCCCGTACTCGGCGAACACCCGGGTGAAGAGCGGCGCGACGGCGTCGACTGAGCGGCCGACAACGGCGATTTCGGCGCCCGGGATGCCTTCGCCCAGCAGGCCGAGGATCTGGCCAGCGATCAACTCGACCTCGGCCCGCTCCCCTCCTGCCTCCAGCAGCGTCACGGCGGGGCCGGGAGCTATCGGCGCCGGCTCGGGTTCGAACAGCCTCCGCTCGAGATGGTGCAGCGCCTGGCGCGCGGCCGGCGCGTAGTGCGCGTCCAGAGCCGGTAGCTCCAGGATCTCGTCCGCGAGGGGGCGGAGCTCCTGCACCACCTGGGCCCGCGCGGCCAGGGCCGACCGTCCCGCCTCGTACGTGAGCGAGACCGTGACCGCCGCGCCGGCGATCCGGGCCAGAGTCTCGACGGCGTCGTGCTCGAGCCGCGTGAGGTCGTCAAAGCCGTAGAAGAAGACCTCGTCGCGGCCCCATCGGTCCGGCGCAGCGCGCAGTGCGTCCAGCGCGCGCCAGGCGAAGAGCTCGCGGTCGACGCGGCCGCTGCGCTCAAGCTCCCGCTGGTAGCGCTGGTAGATGCGTCCTAGCTCCTCGGCGTAGGCCCGGCGATGCGGATCGGCATCCGCCCACGAGCGCAGGGCGGCCGTGAACCGGGGGGGCGTGACCAGGGTCCGGATGAGCTCGGCGACCAGCTCGCCCGCCGCCCGCCGAAAGCCCGGGGCCGCCGCCGACGCCGCCAGGGTGTCGAGCTCGGCGCCGGCCACCGTTCGGCGCATGAGGACGTCGCGCTGGCGGTCTGACAGCTGGCGAGCGGAGTACCCGGCCCGCCAGCCGACCTCGCGCATCAGGCCGGCGAAAGTGAGCACCGAGCCGAACACCACCCCGGAGGCGGCGAGCTCACGCCGGTAGTGGCGGGCATCGAGCGCTGTCGGGACGACCAGCACCGCCCCCCGCGCGGCGAGCGCGCCGTAGGCGCCCAGCACTTCACCCGCCTTGGCGGAATTGGCGGGTCCGAGGACTAGCTTGAGCGGCACCCGCCTATGGTGGCGCGGGCCGATGACGACTCCTGCGCCGGGTCAGGCCGCGGCGGACTCCTCGCTCGCCTGCGCCGGCGCAGCGCCGGCCCCGTCGGCGGCCTCCTCGACCTCAGGTGGCTTGGCCCCGTCGCGCGCCCATGGCTCGTCGAACTCCACCCGCCACTTGCCCTCCTCGTTCTGCTGTAGCGCCAGGCGGGCTCGGAAGCTCTTGCCCGAGCGGCCCTTGAAGCCGGTGACGGCTCGCTCGGTGCGACCGGTTTTGATCAGCTCGCGGGCCACGGCCACGGGCAGCTGCTTGCCGGTCTTGGACTTCCAGATCACAAAGCCGCAGCCGGGGTCCTCGCGCGACCAGCATGAGTAACCCTTGCGATTCTCGACGATGTCACGGCCGCACACCGGGCAGGGCCCCAGGTTGGCGCGGGGAATCCGCACGTCCTTGAGCTTGGTGTCGAGTTCGCCGACGGTCGACTCGGTGAACTTCACGATGTCGCCCATGAACGCCTTGCGCGAATCCTGCCCGGTCTCGATCTTGGCCAGCCGCTGCTCCCAGTCCCCGGTCAGACCAGGCGAAGTCAGGGGGTGCTCGCCGAGCAGCCGCACGACGTTGAGCCCCTTCTCGGTCACGACCAGAGCCCGAGCGTCGCGCTCGATGTACCCCACTTGAAGCAGGCGCTCGATGATCGACGCCCGGGTTGCCGGCGTGCCGATCCCGGAGTCCTTCATGGCCTCGCGCAGCTCCTCCTCGTCGACCAACTTGCCCGCGGTCTCCATCGCAGCCAGCAGCGCGCCCTCGGTGTAGCGCCGGGGCGGCTTGGTCTCCTTCTCCGCTGAGCCGATTTCCTGGACCGTCACGTGCTCGTCGCGAACGAGCTTGGGAAGCTGCTGGTCGCGATCCTCGTCATCGTCGAAGCGGTCAGCCTGGGGCCCGTCCGCCTCCTCGCCGTAGACTCCGCGCCAGCCCGGAACCAGCATCAGCTTGCCGCGGGTCCGGAAGACATGATCAGCGACGGTGGTCTCGATCCGCGTGTTCTCAAACACGGCCTCAGGATGAAAGGCGGCCAAAAAGCGCCGGACGACCAGGTCATAGATGCGACCGTCGTCGTCGTTCATCTTGTCGACCGGATGGGACTCGGCCCGGGTCGGGATGATCGCGTGGTGGTCGGTGACCTTGGCGTCGTTGATCACGCGGCCGAGCGGCAGCACGTCGAGCCCGACCACGTACCGGGAAGCCTGGGCGTACTCGGACCGTGACCCCAGCAGCTGGGCGATCGGCTTGATCTCGGCGACCATGTCCCCGGTCAGGTATCGCGAGTTGGTACGCGGGTACGTGAGCGCCTTGTGCTCCTCGTATAGCCGCTGGGCGGCAGCCAGCGTGCGGCGGGCGGAGAACCCGAAGCGGCTGTTGGCGTCGCGCTGCAAGGAGGTGAGGTCATAGAGCAACGGCGGGCGGTCCTTGCGCTCTGACTTCTCGAGCTTGGTGATGACGCCGCCGTGGCCTTGGCAGGCGGCGACCACTGCGCGCGCCTCCTCGGCGGTCTTCAGGCGGGCTCCGCGGCTGGCCTGCTCGCCCGTGGCCTGGCCGCTCGCGCCCCGTCCTGGCTCGCTGGATGGGGCCGCCGCCGCGTCATCCGGCTGGCTCGCTGATGGGCGGCCGAGGAGCCGTCCGGCTGGACCGGCGTGGTAGCGACCCTGGTAGACCCGGGGGCCGTTCTCGACGGTGTCGAAGGTCGCGTCGACCAGCCAGTAGGGCTCGGGCTTGAAGGCACGGATCTCCTCCTCGCGACGGGCCAGGATGGCCAGCGTCGGTGTCTGAACGCGGCCCAGCGAGACGGCTCCGTCAAACGAGGAGCGCAGGCGGATGGTGGCGGCCCGGGTAGCGTTCATGCCCACGATCCAATCAGCCTCCGAGCGCGACCGGGCGGCCTCCTCGAGCGGCGCGAAGTCAGCCCCGGGACGCAACTCGCCGAATGCCTCCTCGATCGCGCGCTTGGTCATCGAGTTCAGCCACAGACGCTGCACCGGCTTGCGGGAGCCAGACTTTTCATACAGGTAGGCAAAGATGAGCTCGCCCTCGCGGCCGGCGTCACAGGCGTTGACCACGGCGTCGACGTCATCGCGCCCGAGCATGCGCTTGACTACGTTCATCTGCTTCTTGGAGCGCTCGTCGCGGACTACGAGCTTGAAACGCTCGGGCACGATCGGCAGGTCAGCCATCCGCCACTTCTTGAAACGTTCCTCGTACTCGTCCGGATCGGCCAACTGGACGAGGTGTCCGACCGCCCAGGTGACGACGTGCTCGGGGCCTTCGAGGTAGCCCTCGGCCTTGGTGAAGGCACCCGGAAGCACCCCGACCAGGTCGCGTCCGACGGACGGTTTCTCAGCGATGACAAGCGTCTTAGTCATGCGGTTGGCAGCCTAGCGTCCCTGGCAAGAGCCCCCCGACAGCGCCGCGCGCGCGACGTTAGAGCGCATCGTGCTCCCGCGCCCGGCGGGCGACGCTGGGCAGCTCGAGCTCGGCCGCTACCCTCGCCGCGGCCGCGACCAGCTCCCGGGCCTGACTCCTCCTTTGCACGACCAGGGCATAGTCCAGCCAGGTGTGGGCAAGCTCGGCCGGGGCCCGGAGCCCCTTGTTGCTGCGCTGGGCAAGCTCGAGATGAGCGCGGGCGCGGTCGCGATCGTCCATCGTCGTGGCGAGACGACCGAGGTAGCGCGCGGTCGAACCTAGGCACACCGCACCCAGCCCAACCACCACGGTGGCCCCTTGCTGGGGGATCAGCAGCTCATAGAGCCGCCGCGCCCGCTCGGCGTCCTGCAGGGCGACGGCGGCATCCGCGAGCAGGGTGACGGTCATCAGCCAATCTCCGTCGCGCGGAATATCGGCGAAACCGTCGACTGCCAGACGGTCAAGCTCGGCCCGTGCCTCACGCTCCCGTCCCGTCTCGGCCAGCAGCATGGCCAGCCCCGCGCGCCAGGCGACGCGGTTGAGGTTTGCCTCCCCGAGCCCCCGGGCGGAGCTCTCGAGCTCGCCGATCCGCAACTGCTCGCGGCGGATGGCGATGATCTGGATCGCGTAGTACTGCGGGGCGGTGACTCCCTCGGAGCGGACGCCAAACGAAAGAGCCTCGGTGGCGAGCCGTTCGGCCCCGTCGAGCCGGCCAGCCAGCAGTGCCCGCATCGCCTGCCAGACGGTGATCTGCCATTCGAACAACGGCTCGCGCAGATCACTCGCCCCGGCCATGAAGGCTTCGATCTGGGCGTCGACCGCGGACCGGTCGCCGGTCTCGAGGAGATCGACGACCAGCCAGGCGTGGCCCTGGAGCGTCAGCTCGAGGTCACCGGCCTCCCGGGCGGTCCGCAGCAGCTGAGTGGAGTCGGCCAGGCGGCGCTCGAGGTGGCCCGGCCCCCAGTAGGCCCGCCGGCGGGCGGCCGCAGCCAGGGCCAAGCCTCGCAGGTCACCGAGCTCGGCGGCGATCACGGTCGCCTCAGCACTCAAGCGTCGCATCTCCTGACGGCGCTCGGAAAAGTACAGCGCGGCGGATAGGCAGCTGAGCAAGCGCACGCGGGTGACGCTCGGCTCGCTCGGCGTCTGGTCCAGAGCCTGTTGCAGGAGCGCGATCAGCTCGTCGTCGACGATCCCGGGCGGCTGCACGAACCGCCGCGAAGCGCCAATCGCGGCCCGGGCAAGGCTGTCTGAGTCACCGAACTCGGCCGCCAGCGTCGCCGCCTCGCGGAACACCCCGAAGGCGCGGGGGCGCTCGCCACTGCGCACGCGTGCCTCCCCGAGCTCGAGCAGCAGCTGGCAGCGGCGCCGGCGCTCACCGGGCGCAAAGCGCTGGAGCACGGAAAGGGCGTTCTCATAATGCTCGGCCGCCTGGTCGTGCGCGAGCATCGCCGCCGCCTGCTCGCCCGCCTGCACCGCGTAGCGGATCGCGCGCTCGGCGTCCTGGGCCTGGGCGGCGCGGGTGAAGTGCAGCGCCAGCTCGTTGGTGTGAGCTTCCGAGTCATCCCCTTCCAGGGCCAGACCGACCCGACGGTGCAGGCGCGCCCGGCGCTCGCTTGACATGCTCCCGTAGAGCGTCTCGCGGATCAGTGCGTGGGCGAAGCTGTAGCGATCGGGAATCGAGGGATGCTCAGCCACCAGCTTCGCATTCAACGACTCCTCCAACGACCCGAGAAAGCGTTCCTCGTCGAGGCCCAGCACGCGCTCGAGCAGCAGGGCACCAAAGTCGCGGCCGATCACCGAGGCAACTCGCATGGTTTCCACGGCGTCCTCGCTGAGCCGGTCCAGGCGGCGCGAGATCACCTCGCGCACGTCGTCGGGCAGGCCGATCTCATGGAGCTCGTGCGCCCCGGCGGTATGGGCCTCGATGCCCGCGTCGGTGAGGTGGCGGACGATTTCCTCGATGAAGAACGGGTTTCCCTCGGTCTCCTGGTACAGGGCGCGCGAGAACTCGGCCGACGGTGGCCGCCCGACTCGCAGACTGACCAGACGCTGCGCCTCGCGCTCGGGCAGCCCCTGGATGTCGAGCTGACGCAGCAGCCGCTCGTGTCGCAGCCCAGCCAATGCCGGCCCGAATCCCTCGCTCCAGCGTTCCGTGGTCCGGTAGGCACCCAGGATCGAGACCGATCCGCTGCGTGATGCCCGGGCCAGGTGGCGAAGGAGCATCAGGGTCGGGCGATCGGCCCCGTGCAGGTCGTCGAGCACGATCAGGACCGGGGCCGAGGCCGACAGCTCGCGCAGCAGGTCGACCACGGCTTCGAACAAGCGGTAGCGCTCGGTGTCGGAGTCGCCCTCCTCAGGCGGTGGCAGCTCGGGCAGGCGTCGGCGCAACTCAGGAATCAGGCGGGAGAGCTCGGAACCGGTCCGGCTGGCGACCGCGCGTAGCTCGGGGAGTGAGACCGTCTCGACGTAGCCGCCGAGCGCCTCCAGGAAGGGCTGGAACGGAACCAGGTTCTCGTCGGTCGCGCGGCCGGCCAGGACGAGCGTGCCGGCCGCATGAGCTCGGCTGGCCACTTCGGCCAGCAGCCGCGTCTTGCCCACGCCCGGGTCGCCGCCGAGCAGCATCAGCCGCTCGCCACGGGCGTCGGCCTCCTCGGCCGCGCCTCGCGTCCATCGCTCGAGCTCGGCGAGCTCGGTCTCGCGCCCGAGCATGGTTGCCGTTGCCTGGGCCCGGAGCTCGACCGGTATCGGCACCCGGGCCTCGCCCTGGTGGGCCCCGTCGGCGGACGCAATGGGCTCGGCCGGGGCCTGACCGGGATGCACGAGGCGGGCATGGGCGGCGATCGCGCCCGGCGACGGGGTAATTCCGAGCTCATCGCGCAGCAGCGCGCGCAGGCGCTCGAAGATCCGCAACGCCTCGGCCACGTTGCCTTGCGCCTCCAGCGCCTCCATCAGCAGCACATAGCCCGACTCGCGGTAGGGCTCGGCCTCGATCAGGCTCTGCGCGGCTCGCTTGACCGAGCCCAATTGGCCGCTACCGAGTCCCATCCCGGCCCGGCCGATGATCTCGAGTGCCTGCAGGCGCAGGTCATCGAGGTCACGACGACGGCTCTCCAGCCAGCTCGCCTGAGCGCCCGGCAACAGCCCGCGGCCGGCGATGTTCAACGGCACCTGAGCCAGAGCCCACGCCTGGCGGGAGTCTCGGCGCTTGAGGGCTTCGAGCGCGCTCTCGATGTGAGCCGCGGCCGCCTCAACGTCGACCCAGACCGGCTCGGGCAGCTCGAGGACGAGATCATCGCGCCCCGCCAGCACCGAGGCACCCATCGCCGAGCGCAACCGCGAAAGGAGCGTCCGCAGGGCAGCGTCCTGCGAGCGTGGCGCCTGGTCGGGCCACAGCGCGCCGATCAGCTCCTCGCGGCCGACCGGCCGGTGACGGTTGAAAACCAGGTACGCGAACAGCAGTGGCACCTGCCTTCCGCGCAGCGCGCTCGCCCGCTCGTCGCCGGCCACCTCAACTGACAGGCGGCCGCACAGCTGTACCCGTGCCCCTTCGCTGGCGCTGGCTTTGGCAGTGATCGGCAACGTTATGGAAACGTATCGCCAACGGGACGTGGGCACTCTACGCAGCGTGGCACCGGGGCCACGCGAAGGACACCCGCGAAGCGGCCGGATGGGACCGGGTCCGCGGGATCAGTTGACCGCAGTCGAGGAATGATGACCCCGATCAAAGAACAACCTAGTCGGATCGCCTTCTGTGAGTGCGGGGCGCAGCTCGCAGGGGATTCCGAGCAGGAGCTGTTCGATGCGGCCCAGCTACACCTCGCTCATCATCATCCACAGCTCTTGGGGGCGCTTGAGCTGGACGTGGTGACACAGATGAGTGAGGAGCGTCCGGGGGCAATAAACGCCTGAGGCGGGCGGCGTCGCAGACCGCCGCCCGCCCATGGCGCTCCCTTTTCGGACTGATCAGGTTCCGCAGCGACCGGTGCTGACACTCGCCGTCTGAGTCCGGGCGCGAGCCAGTTGCACGGCCGTCACCGCGTTGGGAACCGCAAACCCACCCGGTCGGGCGGAATTGGTAAGCGCGGCGAACACCGTGGCCAGGACCGCTCCCCGGCCGTCGACCACCGGGCCGCCCGAATTGCCCGAGCGGACCTGGCCGCGCAGCGCGGTGATGCTGCGCAGCACGTGGCCTTGCGCATAGGCGTTCTCGGTGCTCACTGCCTCGGTCTGGCCGATCCGGGCGGCCTCGGCGTCAAAGGGCCCGTCCAAGGGGTAACCAAGGATCGCCGCCGGGGTTCCCGAGCGGACGTTCGAGGCCAGCTTCAGGGCCGGGAGCCCCAGGCCCGGCACCCGCAGCACGGCCAGGTCATCATGCACATCGAAGAGGACCACGGTCGCGGCACGGCCGGCCCCGACTCCCCCGATCTGGAGCGCTGTATCGCTCTCACCGGCCACCACGTGGGCGTTGGTGATGACCAGGTCAGGGGCCGCGACCCAGCCGCTGCCCTCGACACCGAGACCGCATGCGGTGCCGAACACCCGCACGACACTGCGCCGAGCCGAGCGCGTCCCCGGGGCGGCGAGGATCCGCTGGTTGGGCGCCATCACGCTGGCCGCGGGGCCGCGGACCGAAGGAAGCGGGTCAAAGCGCGCCAACGCGTCAAGAATCGAACCCGACGGCGGCAGGAGCGAATCGAGCTCGGTGATGATGGCCGAGCTCTGGATGTCGTTGCGAAGCGGCGCCGAGCCCGATGACTGCAGCGCGACGGCGCCGATAATCCAGGCAATGCCCAGCGCCACACAAGCGGTCAGCGCCGCGCCGAGCAAGCCGTCGGCGGCGCGCAGGCCCGGGATCCTCAGCGCCCCGCGAACCCTGGCGCCCAGGCCCTCAAAGCCGCTGGCCAGTACGCCGCCGGCGAGGATCGCCCCGAGCAGGCCAAAGAGCGGCGCGTAGGGCGAGTGCGCGCCCTGGGAGAGCAACAGCGGGGCCACTCGCGTGCCCAGGAAGGCACCGACGGCGAATCCCACCAGCGACATCGCGCCGACGATGAACCCCTGCAGGTAGCCGTAAACGGCGAGCAGCACGGTAAACGCGACGATCACCCAGTCGAGGCCTGACATGAGAAAAATCCTAGTCCCGACGCGCGAACGTCACTCCATCCCGTACCGTTCCGTGTCGAGGTGCTAGAAGGCGGCCTGTTGGTGGCCAGGGGGCCACGCCCGCTCCGGCGCCGACGGCGGCGTCGGCGTTTGCTCATGCGCGCGTTGCCGATCGCCGGGATCGCGACCCTCGCCTTCATCGGCGGTGTGCTTCTGTCCGCGGATCCCGGGGCGTCAGAACGCCAGCTCGTGGCGCAGTACGTGCACAAATGGACCCAGCATCAGGTGCCCCAGATGTACGGTCTGCTCGACGCCGCCTCGCGGCGCGCGGTGAGCGAGCCCCAGTTCGCCGCCGCCCTGGAGCGGACGGCCGCGACTGCCACGCTGACCTCGCTGCGGGCGATCCGCGTCTTCAGCCTGGCGGGGAATCGAGTCGCGGTCCGGATGCTGGTCACAACGCGCATCTGGGGCACGCTGCGCGAGACGCTCGTCGTGCCGCTGACCGGCACCGGTTCGAGCGCTCGCGTGCAACTCAGCCGCGAAATCCTCTTCCCCGGGCTGCGTCCCGGAGAGCGTCTGCGTCGCACAGTGACGCTGCCGCCTCGGGGAACGCTGCTGGCCAATGACGGGCAGCCCCTCGCCCAGGGACCGGGACGGACCTCGCCGATTCCCGATGTCGCCGGACAGATCGTCGGCACCGTGGGTCCCGTCCCCAGCACCGAGGCTGCCCAGTACGCAGCACAGGGATACCCACCGGGGGCCCTGGTCGGGGTCGACGGGCTCGAGCACATCTTTGAGAGCCAACTGGTCGGGACCCGGGGGGGCGGCTACTCGCCGGTCACCGGCCGCTCGCCGTCGCCGCCGCCGTGCAGGCGCCCCCGCTCAAGACCACGCTATCACCCGTACTCGAGCGCGCCGCGGTCGCCGCGATGGGCGGCCACTACGCCGGAATCGTGGTCATGAATCCGCGAACGGGTGCTCTGCTGGCGTTGGCCGGGATCGCCTTCTCCGCGCTCCAGCCGCCCGGCTCGACGATGAAGATCATCACCGCCAGTGGCGCGCTGGAGGCCGGGATCACCAAGCTGTCGACCGTGTATCCGATCCAGACTGCCACCACCCTCTCGGGGGTTGCACTCCAAAACGCCAACGGCGAGGCGTGCGGAGGTACCCTGCTCAATGCCTTCGCGGTCTCCTGCAACTCGGTCTTCGCGCCGCTCGGCGCCAAGCTCGGGGCCGCCCGCCTGGTCGACATCGCCCAGCGGTTCGGCTTCAATCAGCCTTCCTCGATCCCGGGAGCGGCGGAGAGCACGATCCCGGCTGCGGGCAGCATCGGCGACGACCTGGCGGTTGGCTCCTCGGCCATCGGCCAGGGCCTGGTCCAGACCACACCGCTGCAAATGGCCGACGTGGCGGCGACGATTGCCATGGGCGGCCGCCGCCCGATCCCCACCCTGCTCGCCCATCAGCGGCCCCGCTTTGTCCGCGTGATCAGCCCGCACGTCGCTCACGAGGTCCAGAGGATGATGGTTGCCGTGGTGCAGTTCGGCACCGGCGTCGCGGCTCAGATCCCCGGCGTGACCGTGGCCGGCAAGACCGGGACCGCCGAGCTCAAGAACACGACCGCCCCCGGCCAGAGCGGCGCCCAGAACACGGACGCCTGGTTCGTCGGCTACGCGCCGGTCGGCCACGCGCGGTACGTGGCCGGCGCCCTGTTTCCCAATCAGGGCGCGGGCGCCGCCGCGGCGGCGCCTCCGGTTCACGACGTTCTCGCCGCGGCCCTGGGCAAGTAACTACAGGTCGAGTGAGATCGAAGCCAGCTGCTGGTTGGAGGAGCCGAGGATCTCGAGCGTCAAGGGACGGTTGCTGTAGGCCGACGTGTTGATCTTGAAGAGCAGCAACCTGCCCTGCGTGGGCCCGAAGCTCGCCGTGGTATCCGGCCCCGGTTCGGTACCCAAGGGCTTGAGGACCTGCGAGGTCCAGGCGTACGGGTTGACGTTGGGGTCGAGCCTGACCGGGTAATAGTGCGTGCCCTGGGTATCGGTGACGACGAAGTTGTTGGTCGTGACCTGGTCACGGTTGGTCTGGTTCTTGGCCCATAGGAACACGCCGTACCACGTCTGCTGGGGGCTCGGGCTGGTCGTGCCGGCGGGCAGCCCCTTGACGTACTGCGAGTCCTCGGTGCTGTACTGGTTGAGGAGCCGCGAGATCTGCAACTGGTAGGTGACCGGGCCAGCGTCGACGTAGCCGCCGTTGTTGTTGGCGTCGGCGACCGTGGGATGGGCCTGCTGACCGCATGCCGCTACGCCGACGGCCAGTACCAACACGCTGGCGGCAGTTCCAAGGCGACGACGGACACTCACGGCTGGGGAAGTCTAATGATTCTGGCCAGATGTCAGCCGGACTCGACCGACGCCCGCTCGCCTCGGCCGCGACCTTCTTCGAGGATCGAGCGCAGGCGGCGCATCGCCTTACCGGCCTGACGCCGGCTCCACGAGCGGCCGCCAAGCGCCTCCATCAGCTTGTCCGAGAGCTGCGACGGCTCGGTCTCAAGCGTGTACTGGACGCGGGTGCTCCCGGCGGGCCCAGGGGAGAGCGTATACACGCCGACCATCCGGATCCGGTTGTACTTGCCGCCGCGACCGTGCTCGACGATCCGGAACGGGACCTGGAACTCGGCGATCGTCACGTCCGCCCAGGAGAAGCGGTTCATCGGGGCCTTGATCCGGAAGCGCGCCCCGGCGCCCGCTCCGTAGCTATCCACGCGAGTCAGATGCCAGTCGACCAGATAGTGATCGCTGAACTCGGCGTGGTTGGCGATATCGGCCAGGTACTCGAACACCAGCTCGCGCGGCTTGGAGATCGTGGTCGAGACCGTGAAGGGATCCACGGCCGGAAGTCTAGGTGCCGCGGGGCAGCGACGGCGACCGGGACCGAGCCGGGCAACGGCTCCCCCGGCGGTCCCCGCGGCCACGGTCAGGCGACGGCGCGCTGATCGATGATCCGCATCGTGTGCCCAAACTCGGGACCGTGGACGGTGCGGGTGCGCAGGGGGACCTCCTGCTGGCGCGAGCGGCACAGCTCGCACGCGATCACCCCGGCCGGGTACACGTAGACCCGCTCGCCGACCAGTGGGGTCCGATTGCAGCAGGAGCAGCGCTCAGAACCCGCCAGCCGCTCGTCCAAGCCCCGGCGCAGGAGCGCGAGTTCGAGGTCGAGCATGTCACGGATCGTCGCGCCCATCCTGCTTTTCTTCGCCCCCACGCGGGTGATTCCTCTGGCTCTGCAGCGGCGGTTGATTTCGACAACCCCGCGGGCCCACGGGTGGTATGAGACCGGTTTCGGCCCGATAAATCCCCGCTATTTGCATCTTTTGCGCCACCTGGCCCAACCGGATAAAGCAGCCGGCCGCACCTGGACAAACGGTTGAGTGACCTTTATCTTCGTTTTGAGGAAGGCACTATGATCGTGTTAAGACCGTAATCCGGTCGTGGCTCGCGGGGGACTCCGGGTCGACCACGATTTCGAACGAGGGGACGGCCTATGAAGGCTTGGATGTCCGGAAATGTGGCAGGAACGGGCACCTTTCGTTGTACTGCGTGTGACTTCCCGGTGTCGCTCGACGCCGTCGACGAGTTGCCCGTTTGCTCGAACTGCGGCGGCACCGAGTTCGTTCGTGCCTCGCTGTTCACAACTTCTCAACAGGCGGTTCTCGATCTCGGCCCCGATGCGGAGGATCAGAGCTGGCTCGCCGAGCTGCGTGAGGGACTCGACGTGCCCGGGCAGTACATCGCCTACCGCTCTGGCGAAGACGTGGTCGCCTATGCCCTGGAGCGGGAGTGGACCCGCATCGGGCGCAGCCTGGCCGCCGATATTCGCTTTGACGACCCCACCGTCTCGCGCCGCCACGCGCTGATCGTCCGCCAGCCCGATGGGCTCCGGGTGCTCGATGACCGCAGCCTCAACGGCGTGTTCGTCAACGGAGAGCGTGTCGAATGGAGCACGCTGGCCGACGCCGACGAGGTTGTGATCGGACGTCACCACCTGCATTTCGTCGATGTCCCGGCCGTTTCCGGCATGCGCTTTCGCAGCCGGGTCGAGCCGGACGGCAGCCGGGTGACAGACTGAGTCTGCCGGGCTTCAAGCGTTGGCGGGCTCGCCTATAGTCCGGCGCCGATGGCCTTGACGATCTCGGTTCTCTCCCAGAAGGGCGGCACGGGCAAGACGACTGCGGTTAGAACTCTGACCGACGTTTTCCGGCGCGCCGGCCTATCCGTGCTGACCGTTGATCTGGACCCGCAGGGCAACCTGTCTGACTACCTCGACGTCCCGCCGGACGCCACGCCGACGATTGGCGATGTGCTGGCCGGCCGCGCCAAGGCCAGGCAGGCGGTGCACGACGGCGTGATCCCGGCCAACCTGGGGCTGGCCGAGGCCGAGCTCGCGCTGGGCGGCAAGATGGGCCGCGAGCTCACCCTCAAGCGCGCCCTGCGCGAGGTCAAGGGTGACTATGACCTCGTCCTGATCGACTGCCCCCCGGCCCTCGGGCTGCTGACCGTCAATGCCCTGGTGGCCTCCGACTACGCGCTGCTCTCCGCCGAGGCGCAGTACTTCGCCCTCCAGGGCGTCGAGCAGGCTCTCGAGGTCATCGACCTGGCCCGCGAGGGCCTCAACCCGGATCTCGAATGGCTTGGCGTCATGCTCAACATCGCCGACATGCGTACCCGTCACTCCCGGGAGGCGTTCGAGTCGCTGCGCAAGCACTTCGACGACAAGCTCCTCGTGACCACCATCCGGGCCTCAATCGCTTACGCCGAATCGGCTGAGCGAGCCGTCTCGATCCTCGATTACCGGCCCGATCTCGGGGCCGACTACCTCGCCGTGGCCGACGAGCTTCTCCGGCGGCTCGACCTGCGCAAAGCCCGCAAGCGCCTCGCGCCGCTCTTGAGCGAGTCCCGGGCGGCCGCCGAAGCCAGCGCCTGACGCCGCCGAGGGCGTGCGCAACGCGAGCCGCCGTCAGAGCTCGCGGACGTCGGCGCCGTGAGACTCGAAGGGAGCCCGCAGGACGGTCGCCCAGTCTGATGTCTCGCGGGTCAGCGCCGCCATCACAGCACCGGTCTGCTCGTAGTGACACCAGCAGAGAACTGTCGGTCCCGCGCCCGAGATCGTCGCGCCAAGCGCGCCCAGAGCCGACGCCCGCTCGAGCAGGGCCGCCGAACGCGGAAACAGATGGGCGCGGTAGGGCTGGTGCAGGCGATCGTCGAGGCCCGCAGCGATCAGCTCCCAGTCCGGTCGCACCAGGCCCAGTATCAGCTGGGCGGCGCAGGCGACGTTGTAGGCGGCGTCAGCGAGCGGAACCAGCGCCGGTAAGACGGCCCGGGCCTGCTCGGTCGGCACCGCCCGGTGGGGAATGACGAGCAGCGCCTCGAGCCCCACCGGAGCCTCGAAGCGGCGCCGGTGCCCGGCGCCACAGATCACAAGGCCGCCCTCGAGCGCCGCGGCCACGTTGTCAGGGTGACCCTCGAGTTCGGTGGCGTGGGCACCGACATCGGCATCGAGCTCGAACAGGTGGTCGGCCGCCATCAGGCCGGCCAAGCTGGCCGCCGCGCTGGACCCCAGCCCGCCGGTGAGGGGAATCGCTGAGCTGATCCGGAACTCGAAGCCATCGGCCGGGTGCAGCCGCTCGAACGCCCGTACCACGAGGTTGTCGCGATCACGCGGAACGTCGAGCTCGGTGTGCACGGCGAAGGTTCCCGTCTCTACCACCTCGAGCTCGAGGTAGAGCCCGAGCGCCGCCGCCATCACGTCGAACCCGGGGCCGAGGTTGGCTGAGGAGGCCGGCACTCGTACCAAGCGGCGCCGCGCCAGCGTCATCCAAGCACCGCGCGCTCAATGGCCGCCAGCTCGGGGTCGCACGGCACCACCGCCCCCGCCTGCCCGAGGGCCGTCTGAGGATCTTTGAGTCCATGTCCGGTCAGGACGCACGCGATGCGGCGAGCGTCACCCGCTCCGTGGGCGAGCAGCCCGGCCACGCTGGCGGCCGACGCCGGCTCGCAGAAGATGCCCTCGGTGCTGGCCAGCAATCGATAGGCGGCGAGGATCTGCACGTCGGTGACCGCTCGCACGCTCCCCCCCGAGGCGGTCATCGCGTTCATGGCATCCTCCCATCGGGCCGGATTGCCGATCCGGATCGCCGACGCGACCGTCTCGGGCTGCTCCACCGGATGGCCGAGAACCAGTGGCGCCGCACCCGCGGCCTGGAAGCCCAACATCCGTGGGTTGAGCCCCAGCTCGTGAAAGCCGCGCCAGTAGGCAGTGATGTTGCCGGCGTTGCCGACCGGGATGCAGAGGGCGTCGAGCTCTGAGTCCAATGTCTCGGCGAGCTCGAACGCCGCCGTCTTCTGCCCTTCGATACGGAACTCATTAACCGAGTTCACCAGCGCGATCGGGTGGCGGTCACTGAGCTCGCGTACCAGCTTGAGCGCGACGTCGAAGTTGCCTCGCAGCGCGATCACCTGGGCGCCGTGCATAAGGGCCTGAGCGAGCTTTCCGGTCGCGATCTTGCCCTCGGGCACGATCACGGCGCAGCGCAGCCCAGCCCGGGCGGCGTAGGCAGCTGCCGAAGCGGCCGTATTGCCCGTCGAGGCGCATACGATCGCCTGGGCGCCCTGGCGCAGCGCGGCCGAGACGGCGCAGGTCATCCCCCGGTCCTTGAATGATCCGGTCGGGTTGAGCCCCTCGAGCTTGCACCACACCTCGGCCCCGACCCGCTCCGACAGCCGTGCTGCAAGCACCAGCGGCGTCGAACCCTCACCGAGCGAGACGACGGGGTCCTCGGGATCGAAGGGAAGGCGCTCGCGGTAGCGCTCGATCAATCCAGGCATCGCGCCCGGAGCATGCCACGGTCAGCCGACTTCGAGCACCACCTTGCCGGTCGCGCCCCGCTCATCGAGCAGCACCAGCGCGTCGCCGGCGCGCTCGAGCGGATAGCGGGCGCCGACCACCGGGGCGACGGCGCCCGCGGCGATCAGCTCGTCGAGGGCCGACCCGATCTGCGCCGTGACCTCGGGCTTGCCCATCACGTAGCCGCCCCAGCCGGCTCCGATCACCTCGGTGTTCTTGAGCAGCAGGCGATTGACCTTGACCTCGGGGATCGCGCCACCGGTGAAGCCGACCACCACCAGCCGTCCGCCCTCGCGCAGCGAGCGCAGACTGTCGGTGAAGCGGTCGCCCCCGACCGGATCGATCACCAGGTGCACGCCGCCATCAGAGCTTTCGGTCACCTGGTCCTTCCAAGCCGCGTCGGCGCGGACGACGTGGTCAGCGCCCGCCTCGCGCGCCACCCGCTCCTTCTCTTCGCTCGAGACGACGCCGATCGTCTTGGCGCCGAGACCCTTGGCGACCTGGAGGACCGCGGTCCCCACCCCCCCGGCGGCACCATGCACGAGCACCGTCTCACCCGGCCGGAGCCGACCCCGCAGCTTGAGCGCGAAGTAGGCGGTGTGGTAGTTGAGGACGAGTCCTGCCGCCTGCTCGAAGCTGAGCTGGTCGGGGATCTTGAAGGTGAAGACCGCGGGCGCAGCCACGACCTCAGCGAACGCCCCGAGCATGCAGAATGCGGCCACCCGGTCTCCGGCTTTGACCGCCGCGTCGGCGGGGGCGCTGCGAACTACGCCGCCGACCTCGCTGCCGGGCACGAACGGGAGCGGCGGCTTGAACTGATACTCGCCGCGTGTCTGCAGAACCTCGGGAAACGACACCCCGGCGGCGTGGACGTCGACGATCACGCCGCTTCCGGGCGAAAGCATGTGCGAGGCCTCGGGCTCGGGAAGGTCAGCCAGCGCCAGCGCCGAGGCGGGGCCAGACAGCTCGGTGATCTGCATCGCTCGCACGCGGCGGGAGCCTAGAGGAACTCTTCCTCGATCACGCGGATGGCGCGGGGAGGCGCCCGCATGATCTCCAGGCCGGCGATCAGGTTCATGGCGGCGGCAAAGCGAGACTCGAGCACGGGATGGACCACCATCACCAGCCGTGCCTGGTCGCGCATCCCCTTCTGGACCACGGACTTCACCGAGACATCCTGGAGCGCCAGCACCTGAGCGACCTGCGCCAGGACGCCGGGCTCGTCGGCGACCTCGAGGTGCAGATAGAAGGATGAGACGACGTCAGACACGATCTCCAAGCCCTCCGTGGCTGGGGGGGTCGACGCGGGCGGGATCATCGCGCTGATCACGTCACCGAGGACCGCGGACGCCGTCTGGGGCCCGCCCGCCCCCGGACCCGACATGGTGATCTCGGTGATGGCCTCGGACTCGACGGTGACAGCGTTGAAGGGGCCGTTGACCGACGCGAGCGGATGCCCCGGATAGAGAAAGGCCGGGTACACCCGGACCGAGATTCCAGCGGGACCGACCCGCTCGGCGGTTCCGATCAGCTTCAGCCCCAGTCCCAGGTCGCGGGCGTATTCGAGGTCATCGGGCTGGATCTGCTCGATCCCCTCGTAGGGAACCTGATCGATGTGAACCGGGGTCTCGAAGGCCAGCCGGGCGATGATCGCCATCTTGGCGGCGGCGTCGCGCCCGTTCACGTCATCGGAAGGATCGGCCTCGGCATAGCCGAGGCGCTGGGCGTCGGCCAGGGCGTTCTCAAACGTCGCGCCGGTCCGCGCCATCTCAGTGAGGATGAAGTTGGTGGTGCCGTTGACGATCCCGTGCACACGGTCGATCGTGGCTCCGGCCAGCGACTCCTGGAGCACCCGGATCACCGGGACCACGCCCGCCACCGCGCCCTCGAAGCGCAGCTGCACCCCGCGCTCACGGGCTTCGTCCCAAAGCTCCTCGCCGTGCTGGGAGAGGAGCTGCTTGTTGGCGGTGACCACGTGGCGCCGAGCGCGCATCGCCGCCAGCAGATACTCGCGCGCGGGCTCCACCCCCCCGATCAGCTCGACGATCAGATCCGACGCCGCGAGGATCTCGTCAAAGGAGCCCTCGGTGCTCGTGAGCACGCCAGAGAGCTCGGGGCGCAGGCCGGTCATCCGCTCAATCCGGTCAGCCTGGCGGGGCAACAGGTCGACGAACGCAGATCCCACTGTGCCCCGGCCCAGGACTCCGACGCGAAACGGTGTCAAAGCGCTACGTCCCTGCTTATCAGGTCTCTGATGGTCTCGCGCCGAACGGCCAGGCGCGCGTCGCCGGCGTGGCAGAAGACCACTGGCGGTCGCGGCACCCCGTTGTAGTTGTTGGCCAGCGAGTAGCCGTACGCGCCCGTGGCGGGGGTGATGACCACGTCGCCCGGCGCCGGATTCACCAGCGCGACGTCACGGACGATCACGTCGCCGGATTCGCAGTGCTTGCCGGCCAGCTGACAGATCTCGCCGCCGGCGTGGAACGGGCGATCGGCGATCAGGACCTCGTAGCGCGAGTCGTAGAGCATCGGACGCAGGTTGTCCGACATCCCACCGTCGACCGCCACCCAGGTCGACACGTTGCGCTTGACCGTCTCCACGGTGTAGAGGGTGACGGTCGAGTTGGCCACCAGCGCCCGGCCAGGCTCGAGCAGCAGCCGCTTGCCGGGACCCAGCTCGGCGTGTAACGCAGACACGGTCGCCTCCACGTAGGCCTCGGGCGAGGGTGGATGCTGATCAGCGGTGTAGGCGACACCGAGTCCGCCCCCGAGGTTGTAGACCGGAAAGTCGCCAAGGCCGGCGATGGCCCGCACGGCCTCGCGGAACGGCTCGAGCTCGAACAGCTGGGAGCCGATGTGGCAATGCAGACCGACGAGGCGTAGCGAGCGACTGCGCCCCAGCCGGTCGATCGCCGCCCGGGCCTGCTCGATCGAGAAGCCGAACTTCGAGTCCGCCTGACCGGTCGAGATCTTGTGATGCGTGTCACCGGCCACGCCAGGAGTGACGCGAATCAGCACCTCCTGGCCGGGACGCAGCTCGGCGGCCAGGGGCTCGAGGCGCTCGATCTCGTCGTCGTTATCCAGCACGATGTAACCCACGCCTGCCGCCAACGCTTCGCGCAGCTCCTGGTTGGACTTGGCGTTGCCGTGCAGGTAGGTTCGCCCGGGATCGAACCCACCGGCCAGGGCCAGCGCCAGTTCGCCGCCCGAGGCCACGTCGCAGGCCAGACCCTCCTGGGCCAGGGTGCGAAGGACCGCCGTACACGGAAAGGCCTTGGAAGCGAAGAGGACGTCGAAGTCCTCGTGGCGCGCGGCCAAGGTGTCGACGAAGGCCCGCGCCCGCGCCCGCAGGTCATCCTGCACCACGACGTAGGCAGGAGTGCCGAACTGCTTGGCCAGCTCGAGCGCGTCGCAGCCCCCCAGCTCAAGGTGACCGCGTTCGTTGACCCGCGTGCCAAGCGGCAGCACGTGGGAGAGCGAGGTGGCGGTACCGGCGTCCATAGGCACGCGAAAGATACGGCCCCGAGCGTGGCGTGACCCCTAAGCTGGGCGGCGTGTGGCGCAATCGAGTGATCGATCCCGTCCGGCCGGCGCGGACCGACCGTCACGACGGGCTCGCCTACACCCTCTGGCTTCCGGCCGGTGGCCGCCCCCCGGCCGCGGGGATCCTGGTCGTGCACGGCGCCGGTTCTCAGAAGGAGAATCAGTACGACTTCGCCCGGGCCGCGATCCCGCTCGGCCTGGCTGTCCTCACTTTCGATCAGCGCGGGCACGGGGAGACCGGCGGGTGCCTGGACGGTCGCGCGGTGAGCGACGTGGTGGCGATGGCCGGCCTGTTGCGCGAGGGCTTGGCGGCGCCGGCTGCCCTGGCACTACGCGGTTCGAGCATGGGAGGGTATCTGGCCATTCGTGCCGCCGCCGAGGCCCGAGCACAAGCTGTGGTGGCCATCTGCCCAGCCACCGCGAACGGTCTGCGCCGGGGTCTGGAGCAGCGAACCTTGTCCTTTGAGGCCGACCGCCCGGCGCTGGAGATGCTGCTCGACACCGGTGGTCTGGCGCCGGTCGTAGCCGCACTGCCGGCACCGCTCCTGCTCCTGCATGCCCAGGGCGACGAGCGGGTCCCGGTTCAGCACTCCCGTGAGCTCGCCAGCGCCTTTCATGCGCCGGGCAGCCGCCTGATCGAGGTCCCCGGGGGCCATCACCGCTCGGTCCAGCACGACGCCGACCTGCAGGCGGCCAGTCTGCGCTTCGTGCAGAAAGCCCTGGGTCTGCGCCCGGGCGCCATCGCGCTCGGGGAGCGCTAGCCGCCGAGCAGGTTGCCGATCGGGCCGCCGACCTGCGAGACGGTGTCACGGGCGACACCGGCGAGCACCGACCCTGCGGTGCCGAAACCAGCGGCATACGCCCGGGTTGCTCGCATAGCTCGAACTGACCTGACAGCCAAGGCAGCGGAACATGTCTGCCGGCCGAGTGCAAAGTAATCGGCAACCTTTGGGCGGCGCTTATGCCGTGTGTCAAGATCTTCAGACACATGGCTTCTCCTCGCTCATTTGGCCGTGACACCGGCCTCCAGGCCCGGATGGTGTTGACCCTGTTCCTGCTCGGTCTCGTCTACGCCGTGCTGATCGCCGTCCTCATCGCCTCCGGAGCGGGCGCGATCACGATCGCCGTGATCGCTGCGGCACTGTTCCTGGTTCAGTACTTCACCTCGGACAAGATCGCGCTCTACTCGATGGGAGCGCACGAGGTCAGCCCTGAGGAAGCTCCGGCACTGCACGGGACGATCGAACGCCTCTGCATCCAGGCCGATCTGCCCAAGCCTCGGGTCGCGATCGCCGAGACCCCGATGCCGAACGCGTTCGCGATCGGCCGCTCTCCGAGCAAGGCGACGGTGTGCGCGACCACCGGCATACTCGACCTGCTCAATCCGGCCGAACTCGAGGGGGTGCTGGCGCACGAGCTCACCCACGTGCAGAACCGCGACGTGCTGGTCATGACGATCGCCAGCTTCTTTGCCGCGATCGCGTCGTTCATCGTCCAGATGGGATTCTGGTTCGGAGGCGCCTTCGGCGGCGACGACAACGACAACGGCCCCGGGGCGATCGTCGTAATCCTCGTCTCGGCAGTCGTCTACATGATCTCCTTCGTGCTCATCCAGGCGCTCTCGCGCTACCGCGAGTTCGCCGCCGATCGCGGCTCGGCGATCATCACCGGGCGGCCGAGCGCGCTCGCCTCGGCGCTGGTCAAGATCAGCGGCACGATGGACCAGATTCCCCAGCGCGATCTCCGCGCCGCAAATGGTGAACTCGCCGCCTTCTACATCTTCCCGCCCAAGGCCAAGCAGACGGTCGCGACCCTGTTCTCGACCCATCCGCCGCTCGAGGCCCGACTCGAGGCGCTCAGCCGGCTCGAGGCTCAGCTTCAAGGCGCGGCCTAGGCGGTCAGCTGGATGGGCTTCCTGGACGTAATCACCGGCAAGCGCAAGCTGGCCCCCCCGGCGCCCGACCGGCTGTTCGCGATCACCACCACCTATGTCACCCTCGAGACCTCGCTCGAAATCACCACCCGGGGGACGGCCGCGATCGTGTTTCAGTCCCTGGCCACCTCAGACTTCCGCTCGATCGTTCGTGACATGGAAGAGGTCGTGCGCGCCACCGCCGGCGACAGCGGCGCGACCGTCGAGACCTCCGAGGACAGTTTTAACTTCAGCTGGCTGATCGTGCGCGGGGCACAGTTCGACGACCTGGCCGTCAGCATCAACGCGGTCTCGAGCGCGCTCGAGGCCGGCGGCTACGGTAACCGCATCCTATGCGCCGTGTTTGCCTTCCAGGACGGCTCGGGACGACCGATCTACCTGATCTACAACTACAAGCGAGGCACGTTCTACCCCTTCGTGCCCTCAGACGGTCCCGAGCAACGCGATAACGAGCGCGAGCTGGTACTCAAGGCCCAGCTCGGCTCCGAGCTGCCGATCGAGCCCGAGCTGTCGCGCTGGTTCCCGCTCTGGGGTATCCCCATTTGAGCGGTCCCTCGCCGGCGGCGCGCTGACAGGTGCCCGCCGGGCTCGGGGGTGCCGCCGCGCGCCCGATTCTCCTCAACCGCCGCGCCGGCACCCGTCCCACGATCACCGGGGTCGAGCGCTGGGCCGTCGAGCTCATCCCGCGCCTGCGCGCTCTGGCTCCGGAGCGTTATGCGATCGCCGAGCCTCCCCCGGGGGCCCGCCGGCGCGCCGCGGCGCAGGCCTGGGAGCAGACCGCACTCCCGGTCCAGGCGGCCCGGATGCGCGCCGCCCTGGTCTTCTCGCCAGCCAACCTCGCTCCCATGCTGTGGCCGCGCAACGTCGTGGTCATGCACGACGCCGCAGTCCTGCGTGAGCCCGACGCGTACGCGCGCTCCTACCGGCTGTGGCATCGCTACGCCGGCCTGGGCTGCGCCCGGCGGGCGTTGCACGTGATTACGGTCTCGGAGTTCTCGCGCCAGGAACTGACCCGGCTGGTCGGCTTGGACCCCGCCCGGGTGGCGGTGATCGGCGGCGGCGTCGGCGAGAGTTTTCACCCCGGCACCGAGCCGGGGCCGGTGGCGCGGCGCCTCGGGCTACGGCGCCCCTACGTGCTCACGATTGCCACCGATGACCGCCGCAAGAACCTCCCCGCCCTTGCGCCAGCGGCGGGACGATTGCAAGAACTGGGCATCGATCTCGTCCACGCCGGTGACACCCGCCCCTACTTCGCCGGCGCCGACCGCGGAGGTGCGATGCGATCCTTGGGGTACGTGGCCGATGGCGATCTGCCCGGCCTCTATGCCGGGGCCCTTGCCTTCGTGTTGCCTTCTCGCTATGAGGGGTTCGGGCTCACCTGCCTGGAGGCAATGGCCTGCGGGGTACCCGTGGTCGCGGCCGACCGCGCGGCCCTGCCCGAGACCTGCGGCGGCGCAGCCCAGCTCGTCGATCCCGACGACCGCTCGGCGCTGGCCAAGCCGTGGTCGCAGCCGCCACCGACGAGGGTCTGCGCCGCCGCCTACGCGCCGCCGGACTGCGCCGGGCGGCGCGCTTCAGCTGGGATCGGACTGCCGGCGAGGTGCACGCGCTGCTGACTTCACTGTCTCAGCCTGCGTAAAGTCGCGGTCAGCCGCCCGGGGCCGCCGCCGCTCCGGCCGCCGGCGCGTACGCTACCCTCCAGGGTCCTCGGGCTCGCGCTCCGAGCTTACGACTGATCGTAAAGTCGGCTGCAACAGTCTGCGTCAGGCCGCGCGAGCCGGCGCAACGGACCAGAACAAGGAGATACCTTGCGTATTCTCATTCTCGGCGGAGACGGCTTCTGTGGCTGGCCGACGTCGCTGCACCTCTCGGCCGGCGGCCATGAGGTAGCCATCGTCGACAACCTCGCCCGGCGCAACGCCGACGTCGAGCTCGAGGCTGATTCGCTGACCCCGATCACCCCGATCGGCACCCGCCTCGCGGTATGGCAGGAGCTCACCGGTCGCGAAATCCCCTTCCACCGACTCAACGTCGCCGACGACTACCGGGAGCTGCTCGACCTACTGATCGACATGCGCCCCGACGCCGTCGTGCACTTCGCCGAGCAGCGCGCGGCGCCGTACTCGATGAAGAGCTCGTGGCACAAGCGTTACACGGTCAACAACAACGTCAACGCGACCCACAACCTGCTGGCGGCGATCGTCGAAGCGGAGCTGGACACCCACGTTGTCCACCTGGGCACGATGGGCGTGTATGGATACGGCACGGCCGGGGTCAAGATTCCCGAGGGCTATCTGAGGGTGCGGATCGACACCGACGAGGGCACCGAGGTCGAGCAGGAGATCCTCTACCCGGTCAATCCGGGCAGCGTCTACCACATGACCAAGACCCAGGATCAGCTCCTGTTCGCCTTCTACAACAAGAACGACGGGATTCTGGCCACCGACCTACACCAGGGCATCGTGTGGGGCACCCAGACCGCCGAAACGCGTCTGGACGAGCGGCTCATCAACCGTTTCGACTACGACGGCGACTACGGCACCGTGCTCAACCGCTTCCTTATGCAGGCGGCGATCGGCTACCCGCTGACGGTGCATGGGACCGGCGGCCAGACGCGCGCCTTCATCCACATTCAGGACACCGTGCGATGCATCCAGCTGGCGATCGAGAACCCGCCCGAGCCCGGTGAACGCGTGCGCGTGTTCAACCAGATGACCGAGTGCCACCGCGTCGGGGAGCTGGCCAAGCTGGTGAGCGCCATGACCGGCGCTGAGATCGATTACGTCGAGAACCCGCGCAAGGAGGCAGCCGAGAACGAGCTGTTCGTCGAGAACCGTCAGCTCCTCGAGCTCGGGCTCGAGCCGATCCGCCTCCAGGACGACCTTCTCTCCGAGGTCACCGAGATCGCCCATGCCTACTCGCACCGCTGCGACCGCAGCAGGATCCCCTGCCGGTCCAACTGGATCCAGCGCTCCAAGCGCCCGGTCGTCCCGATCACCTGACCCACGGCTGGGCGGACGACCGGTAGTCGCCCGGCCCACGAGCACTCGGCGTTCTCAGCCCGGGATCAGCCCTTCGCCCTGAAATTCGGTCTGCGCCTCGGCGAGGGACACGTCGGGCGGCGGCAGAATGATGTCGGAGCCGAACAACTCGTCGTCGGGCACGCGACGGCCGTGGGTGCGGACGTAGTCCAGCAGCCGTCCGAACACGTCACGGAATGCGGCCTCATCGGCTGACTGGCAGGCGGAGACAGCCGCGTTGTCGAGCTCGTTGAGCCCGGCCGTGTCCGCGTCAGCGATCTCGTACTGACCCTCGGTGGAGATGCGGACGATCATCGCCGTTACTCCTGTACCGGGGCCCCGGCGTTCCCGGTACCGGCCGTATCAGCGGGAGGGGCGGGACGGGCGGGCGTATTCCCGGCGCCACCCGCGCCGAGCTCGCCTCTGGCGCCCCCGACCCCGAGCTCGGCCTTCATCTTCTCGAGGTCGGTGTCAACCTCGCTGGTGGTTGAGAGCTGTTTGAGCTGGCGGTCGATGTCGTCATCACCGGAGCCGAGCGCGGTCAGGTCCTCGAAGGTGCCCGATGCCTCCAGCTCCTGGACGGCGTCGGCGCGGGCCTTCATGTTCTCGGTCTTGTCCAGCGCGCGCTGCATGGCCAGACCGACGTCGGCCATCTCCTCACCCATTCCCGTGGCGGCCTCGGAGATGCGGACCTGCGCCTCGGCAGCCGAGTACTGGGCCTTGATGACTTCCTTCTTGGAGCGGAACTGCTCGATCTTGGAGCGCAGCTTTTGCTCGGATGCTGTCATCTGCTCCTGCTGCTGCTCAAGCTGAGCGACCTGTGAGTCGAGTGACTGAAGTTCGGTCTGGGCGACGTTCTTGCGCTCGAGCGCGGTGCGCGCGAGCTCCTCGTTCCCGGCCGCCAATGCTTGACGAGCCTGAGTATCGAGCTTGACCACCTGCTGCTGGAGCTTCTCCTCCTGCAACTGGAGCCGCTTCTTGGATGTGACGACGTCGGCGATCCCCTTCTTGACGTTCTGGAGCAGCTCGATCTGCTTCTGGTAGCTGTACTCGAGAGTCTCCGCGGGATCCTCGGCACGATCGAGCAACTTGGAGATCTTCGCTTTGACGACTGTCGACATGCGACCGGAAAGGCCCGGCATCGCATCCTCCTTGGGCGGTGGCTAAGTGGCTACGTGGCTACGTCTAGCCTATCGAGCCGCCGAAGCTAGTCGGCTCCGGTCTGCTCGGCGGACACGGGTCCGTGCCCTTGCTTCCTGTCAGGATCCACGCTGTGGACCCCCGACCCGTCTCTGAGTCCTGCTCGGTGCTCGCCCACTGGATGGGAATCACCGACGCCAACAGCGCCGGCAACATCCACGGCGGGACGATCATGAAGCTGGCCGACGAAGCTGCCGGGCTGGCCGCAATCAAGTACGCGCGCCAGCGCGTGGTCACGGTCGGCATGGACCGGATGGACTTTCTGGTCCCGATCTACGTCGCCGAGCTGGTCACCTTCCGCGCCATGGTCAACGCCGCCTGGCGCACCTCGATGGAGGTCGGCGTTCGGGTCGAGGCCGAGAACCCGATCACCGGCGAGACCCGGCACACCAACACCGCCTATCTGACCATGGTCGCTCTCGGCCCCGAGGGCCGGCCCGCTCAGGTGCCGCCGCCCGTGGCCAGCACGCCGGCCGAGCAGCGGCGGCGACGCGAGGCGGAGATGCGCCGCACCAACCGCCTGGCCGAGCGCGAGCAGATGCTCATGCACCGCGCGCGCGAAACCGACGCCTGAGTCCCGATCGGGCCGTCCCAGGAGGGACGAGGGATTGCCTAGAGGTTGTTCGGGTGCCGGCTCTGGAAGCCGCGGGCTCGGTGGATCACCGGGCGCCAGCGGGGACCGGTGCCCGGAGCGGGATTGGGGTCGCCCTCGGCCGAGGTGTCCAGGCGGATCCCGGCGACCTGGATGAAGGCGTGGTCCGGGTTGGTGTAGACGGTTATCCACTGCCCTAGGCCTGCCTGACCCCAGCTTTCAAAGCCGGAGGAATCCATCGAGCTCTGGAGCAGGTGGGCAGCGTGCAGCACATAGGAGACCGAGCCCGAGCAGTCATAGCCCGCGTCCTTCCAGACTCCGTGGCCGCCGCCGTATATGTACGGCTTGGTCCGGATCTGGTTGCCGGCCCAGATGATCTGCTGGACCTCGCGAGGCGCGTAGGACGGCGCGTAGGCGACGCCCTTGATGATCTTCGCCTGACCGCCGGGGACAATCGGACGGTTGGGGGTCGATGGGGCGGTCGCCGGAGCACCGATGCCCTGGCCGCCATTGCCATTCGAAGCCGGGGTTGAGCTGCCGGAGCCGCTCGATCCACTAGAGGTCGGAGAGCCGCCAACGCCGGATCCCCCGGCGCGCGGGGCTGCTTGGGCGCTCCCCACCAGCGCTAGCAGCGCCAAGACGGGAGCGAGAAAACGTAGGTTGCGCAAAATCTCTCTTTCGTCGGCCGGCGGGGTTAGCTGTCGGGCGAGCGCGAAAAGAGCCTGCGCCTCCCGCGCGGCAAGGCGCGGAATTAGCCCCATGGGGACTTGGGTCCCCCGCTCCACGGTTGTTTGGGCCCGTGGATTAGGCGTGGCGGCAATATAACGAGCCGCGCGGCCACATGTCCGGCGCCTGCCCTCGCCCGGCTCGCTAACGTGGCCGCCGATGCGACCGAGGGCACTAGTGATCGGGCTTGCTGCCGCTCTCGGCCTCGCGGCCTGCGGTGGCACCAAGTTGCTTCACCAGGGCGCCTCGACGGTCACGATCGGCATCCCATCCAAGACGCCCCAGGCCGCCCAGAGGCTCGGCTTTCCGGCGCTCGCCACCAAGAACACGACCCGGGTGGCGGGCGCTGATCCGGCCGCCGACGCCGCCGGTGTCGCGCTCGCCGTGTATCCGTCAGCCGCGCCCGGCACCCATCCCGCGGCGGTGACGATCGCCCCCAGCTCTGACTGGCAGGCCGCGATCGCCTCCGCTGTCCTGATGGCACCGCCGATCAAGGCGCCGATTCTGTTATCCGACGCCACCACCCTGCCCTCGGCCAGCGCCGACGCTCTCGCCGCGCTGGCCCCGACCGGATCTGGTGCGGCGGGCGGCGCGCAGGTGATCAGAATCGGCCCCGTGGCCACCCCCAAAGGGCTGCACGCCGCCTCGATCAAGGGCAACGACCCCTACTCGCTGGCCGCCGGAATCGATCGCTTCGCCAACGCCGCGCAGGGCAAGACGAGCCCCGACGTGGTGATCGCCTCCGCAGCTTCGCCCGCCTACGCGATGCCGGCGGCCGGCTGGGCCGCTGAGAGCGGCAACCCGGTCCTATTCGTGAGCGCGACCGGAATCCCGGCCGCGACGCGCCAGGCGCTTCTGGCCCACCAGAGCCCCCGCATCTATGTCTTGGGCCCACCGAGCGTGATCAGCCCCGCCGTGCTCAGCCAGCTACGCAAATACGGCACGGTCAAGCGCGTCGGTGCGGAGGACCCCGCCGCGAGCTCGGTCGCCTTTGCCGTGTACCGTGATCCGGCGTGCGCCTACCTCCAGCCGTGCGCGCACGTCCCCGGCAGCTTTGGCTGGGCTATCCGCAGCCCCGGCCATGGCTACGTGCTGCTCAGCGCCCAGCAGCCGTTGACCGCCGCCGCGGCCGCTCCGCTCTCGGCCTCGGGAGGCTTCGGTCCCCAGCTGCTGGTCGACAATCCCACTAACCTCCCCCGCCCGGTGCTTGATTTCTTCCTCAACTACGCCACGCCCGGCTACACCCAGGAGGGGCCGACGGCCGCGGTCTACAACCACGGTTGGGTGATCGGCGATCAGCGCCAGATCTCGCTCGGCGTTCAGGCCCAGGTCGACAAGCTCCTCGAGGCCGTACCTCAGAACTCGAAATGAGCCAGGCCGAGCATCCCGACCGCACCGCCGCCGAGCACACGGCGACCATCGAGGACGTTCGCCAGCTCATGGGCGCCTCCACCCCCCACTTCGCGCTGCAGCTCCGGGAGCGGATCCGGGCCCTGATCCGCGGGCTGCCCGAGGACCACCTGGCCCGCCTGGAGGGCGAGCGGGAGATCACGCGCCTGGATCGGATCGCCTTCGTGGGTGAGGTCCGCGGCCATACGGCCGAACCTGGGCTGACGCCGATGCCCAGCCTCGGTCACGAGCAGCGCGGCGCCGGCTGAGCGGGATAACGGCCTGAGACGGCGAAACCTGAGCAACGTTCGGCCTCCCACTACGTATTAGAGACCATGAGCGATGAGCGCTACATATCGGTAATCGGCCTGGGGAGGGTCGGGCTGCCGCTCGCCTTGTGCTTCGCCGACCGTGGCGTGCGCGTGCTCGGCGTTGACCATGACCCGGCGATCCTGGAGTCCCTGCGGGCCGGCCGGATGCCCTTCATCGAGGCCGGCACCCAGACGCTGCTCGACCGCGTCCGCGCCAGCGGACGGCTCGAGTTCACCGATCGCGCCGCCGATGCTGCCCAGGCCGATGACATCGTGCTCACGATCGGAACGCCGTCCTTCTCGCACGTGGAGAGCGACCTGCGCCAGGTGCGAGCCGCCGTCGACGACCTGCTGCCCCTGCTGCGGCCGGGGCATTCGCTGATCCTGCGCTCGACGATCGCCCCGGGGACGACCGATTACGTGGCCGGATACCTCGAGAAGCGACGCAGCCTGCGCGTCGGCGAGGACGTGTTCGTCGCCCACGCCCCGGAGCGGATTGCCGCCGGACGCTTCCTGGAGGAGATCTCGACCCTCCCATGCATAATCGGCGGGGTCTGCGAGACCTCCACCGAGCGTGCCGCCACCCTGTTCAGCGTCTTCGGAGCCCCGATCGTGCGCACCACGCCGGTCCAGGCCGAACTGGCCAAGATCTGGACCAACATCCTGCGCTACGCGACCTTCGCGCTGCCCAATCTGCTGATGATGGACTGTGAGAGCTACGGCGCCAACGTGTTCGAGGTCATCGATCTGATCAATCACGATTACCCGCGCGGCGGGATCGCGATGCCCGGGCTGACCGCCGGCACCTGTCTGCGCAAGGACTTCGCCTTTTCGGAGGAGCGCTCGCACGCCCCCGGGATGCTGCTCGCCGTCTCTCGCGTCAACGAAGGGGTGCCGCTCTTCCTGGTCGAAGGGATCAAGCGCCGGATCGGCAGTCTCAGCTCGCGCAAGGTGGCGGTCCTGGGACTGACCTTCAAGCGCGACACCGACGACGAGCGCGATTCGCTCTCGCCCAAGCTGATCCGTTTGCTCGAACGCGAGCTCGCCGACGTCGCCGTGTGTGACCCGCACGCCGCCACCCCCACGCAGCCCCTCGCGGATGCCGTGCGCGACGCCGACGTGGTTATTGTGGCCACCAACCATTCCGCTTTCGAAGGACCCGAGACCCTCAAGCAGGTGCTTGCCATGGCCTCCGACGAGTGCCTGCTCGTCGACCCCTGGAACAGCCTCGACACGGCCCAGGTCTTCCTCTACGCGGCCGAGGCGCCGGCCCTGCTGGCACCTGGAGCCGCGGTCGACGCCGCCCCGGACGCCGCCCACTGATGGCGCGCGTGCTCGTGACGGGCGGCGCCGGGACGATCGGCGCCGCGGTCGTCAGGCGGCTGCTGCGCGGTGTGGCCGGGTCCGAATTCGAGGTCCGCGTCTCTGACCACCGCGAGCCGCCGGAGTGGATGCGCGAGGGCTGCGAGCTGCACCTCGGTGACCTGCGCGAGCTCGACGTGGCCCGAGAGGCCATGGATGGATGCTCACACGTGATCCACCTGGCGGCGATCGTCGGCGGGATCGCCAACTTCCACAAGCTCCCCTTCACGCTCACTGAGGTCAACAACGCGCTGACCGGCGCGATCGTCCACGCCGCGGTCGAGCATGACGTGGCCCGCCTGGTCTACGTCTCCTCGTCGATGGTGTTTGAGCGCGCGACCGAGTACCCGACCACCGAAGCCCACCTCGAGACCTGTCCCACCCCCCGTTCCGCCTATGGCTTCTCGAAGCTGGCCGGCGAGGTCTACACGCGGGCCGCCCACGACCAGCATGGCCTGCGCTACACGATCTGCCGCCCGTTCAACGCTTACGGGCCCGGCGAGCGACCCGACCCCGAGGAGCCCGGAATCGCCCATGCGGTCCCCGACCTGATCGCCAAGGCGCTCTCCCTCCAGCGCCCGCTGCAGATCTTCGGCAGCGGTGAGCAGACCCGCACGCTCACCCACGTCGATGACATCGCCGACGGGGTCGTGACCGCGATGGCCTCCCCGGCGGGCGAGAACGAGGACTTCAATATCTCGGCCGAGCGCGAGCTGACCGTCGCCGAGATCGCCGCCATGATCTGGGAGGCGTGCGGCGAGGATCCCGCTGCCCTGAGCTTGACCCACCTGCCGAGCTTTGACGTCGACGTGCAGCGCCGCTGGCCCTCGGTCGAGAAGGCGCGCGAGCTTCTGGGCTGGGAGGCTCAAGTGGATCTTCGCGCCGGGCTCGCCGACACTGTGGCTTGGTTGCGGTCAGAAGCGGTCTCAGCCCGGGGGCCAAATCTCGACAAGGAGGCAGGATGAGCACGCGACGAGCGCTGATCACCGGAATCACCGGCCAGGACGGGTCATACCTGGCCGAACTGCTCCTCGAGCAGGGCTACGAGGTTCACGGGATGGTCCGGCGCTCCTCAACCGAGAAGTTTGAACGCATCGAGCACATCCGCAACCGGGTCACGTTGCACCAGGGCGATCTGCTCGACCAGCGCTCCCTGGTCGATGCGCTCCGGGATTCCCGCCCGGATGAGATCTACAACCTGGCCGCGATGTCCTATGTCGCCACCTCCTGGATCCAGCCGACCCTGACAGCGGAGTTCTCGGGGATTGGGGTCACCCGTCTGCTCGAGGCGATGCGCGAGACATGTCCCGAGGCGCGCTTCTACCAGGCCTCGTCCTCGGAGATGTTCGGCAAGGTCCGGGAGGTTCCCCAGACCGAGCTGACCCCCTTCTATCCGCGCTCGCCTTACGGTGTCGCCAAGGCCTACGGGCACTTCATCACCGTCAACTACCGCGAGTCCTACAGGCTGCACGCCACCAGCGGGATTCTCTTCAACCATGAAAGCCCCCGCCGCGGGCTCGAGTTCGTGACCCGCAAGATCACCTGGCACGCGGCAGCGATCAAGCTCGGGATCGTTGCCGAGCTGGGGCTGGGCAACCTCGACGCCGAACGTGACTGGGGCTTTGCCGGTGATTACGTGCGCGCGATGTGGATGATGCTCCAGCAGGAGGAGCCGTCCGATTACGTGGTTGCAACGGGGGTCGCGCACTCGGTGCGCCACTGCGTCGAGGTGGCTTTTGCGCATGCCGGAATCGCGATCGCCGACCACGTCAAGATCGACGAATCGATGCTGCGCCCCGCCGAGGTGGAGCATCTGATCGGTGATCCGGGCAAGGCCCGCCGCGAGCTCGGCTGGGAGCCGCAGGTGACGTTCGAGCAGCTGATCGAGATGATGGTCGACTCGGACTACGCCCAGCTCAAGCATCAGACGAGGTGAGCGAGCGCGTCCACGCCACCGCGGCCGCCGGCTTCGACCGGGCGGGTGGGGACTACGAGCGCGGACGGCCTGGCTACCCGCCCGAGGCGGTGTCTCATCTGGCGCGGTCGGTTGGCATCGGGCCCGGAGCACGGGTGCTCGATCTCGCCGCCGGGACCGGCAAGCTGACCCGCACGCTGGCTGACTCGGGCGCGGAGCTGATCGCGGTCGAGCCGGTGGCGGGGATGCGTGAGCAGTTCGAGCGCTCGATCCCTGGCGTGCGCGTGCTGGACGGCACCGCCGAGCAGATCCCGCTCCCCGACGCCGAGCTCGACGCCGTCGTCGTCGCCCAGGCCTTTCACTGGTTTGACGCCCGCGCGGCGGCAGCCGAGATCCACCGCGTGCTGCGCCCAGGCGGCGGCCTCGGGGTGATCTGGAACGCCTGGGATGAGAGCACCGTCCCCTGGGTGGCGCGGACCCAGGCCCTCGTCCATGAGCACATCGGCAGCGCGCCGCAGCATGCGACCAGCCACTGGCCGCAGGAACTCGAGGCGACGGGGCTGTTCACGCCGCTGCACCTGAAGACCTTCGCCCACGTGGTCACCGCCGATCTCGACACCCTCTTGGCACGGGTGGCATCGGTCAGCTACATCTCAGCGCTGCCCGACAACTCGCGCGCCCAGGTCCTGGACTCAGTCGCGGAGATCGTGGCCCACGACCCCGAGACCGCCGGCCGCGACCAGATCGCGATGCTGTATACGACGCACGTGGGCGCGTGTCACCGGCTCGCTCCAGAGAAGGCTTTAGACAAGCGGTACAACGCGATTGGTCGTGGTGGTGCAGATCATCCTTGCGTCTGACCGGGGCCACCCGTAAGTTCCCGACCTTGGCGAGCATCACGCCCCCCCTCAAGCAGGCCGTCCCGGAGCCTGCAGACTATTCACCTGGACACAAGGGCCTAAAGCCCAACGCGCTCGGTTACATCTCGAACCTGGTCATCGCGATCGCCTCGACGGCGCCCGCGTACAGCATGGCGGCCACGCTGGGGTTCATCGTCGCCGTCGGTGGGGTCGGGGTGCACGCCCCGGCGGTCCTGATCGTCTCGTTCATCCCGATCCTGTTCGTGTCAGTCGGCTACCGGTTCCTCAACCTCGCCGATCCCGATGCCGGCACAACGTTCGCATGGGTGACCCGCGCCTTCGGACCGCAGCTCGGTTGGATCAACGGTTGGGCGATCTTCCTCGCTGACATCATCGTGATGGCCTCGCTGGCCGCGATCGCCAGCAAGTACAGCTTCCTGCTGTTCGACTCGACCGCGAGCCCGTCGAACTTCCTGCTCATTCTCGGCGCGGTCGTGTGGATCGCGGTCATGACGTGGATCTGCTATCGCGGCATCGAGCTGTCGGCACGCGTGCAGTCGGTTCTGCTCAGCTTCGAGATCGTCACCCTGGCGCTGTTCGCCGTCGTCGCGCTGATCAAGGTGTACGCCAACAGCCCGGCCCATTCGATCCAATTGTCGGCATCCTGGTTCAACCCCTTCGACCTGAGCTGGGGCGCCCTCATCGACGCCGTCCTGCTCGGAATCTTCATTTACTGGGGCTGGGACTCGGGGGTCGCCGTCAACGAGGAGTCACGCGACAAGACACACGGCCCAGGCAAGGCCGCCGTGATCTCGACGGTCGTCCTCCTGCTCATCTACGTGATCGTCAGCGTCTCCGCCCAGGCCTATCACGGCACCGGCTTCCTCACGAACCCGGCGAATCAGGGCGACGTGCTGAACGCTCTCGGGATCGCTGTGTTCGGATCGCCCCTGGACAAGCTCATGATCATCGCCGTCCTCACGTCCGCTTCGGCCTCCACGCAGACGACGATCCTGCCTACGGCGCGCACGACACTATCGATGGCCCGCTGGGGGGCGATCCCGAAGGCGTTCGGCACCGTGCATCCGCGCTTTCTCACCCCGACCTTCTCGACTCTGCTGATGGGCGCCCTGTCGATCGTCTGGACGGTGGCGCTGCTTGCCTTCAACCCGAGCCAGAACGTGCTTGGGGATGCTGTCGCGGCGCTCGGCTTCGCGGTCTGCTTCTACTACGGGTTCACCGGGCTGGCCTGCGCGGTGTACTTCCGCCGCGAGCTGTTCAAGAGCGTCCGCAACTTCGTGCTCGCGGGCCTGATCCCCGTCGTCGGCGGCATCATGATGGCCTACATCGGGATCAAGGCCTACGGCTATTACAACACCGCGGGCAATAACTACTCCAAGCCCTTCCTCGGCATCCAGACCCCGATCTTCATCGGTATCGGCGGACTGATTCTCGGCATCGTGCTGATGTTCGCCGCCTGGCCGTTCTTCAGTGGGTACTTCCGGCGGCAGGGGCTCGAGGCCGCCGACCCCGCGCTGTTGGCGGCGGACGCCCAGCGGTGACGGGCGGCGCCCGAACGGCGCCGCACAACCAGGACCGGCTCGCCCTGGCGCTGGCGCTCGATCACCGCATCGCGATCGGCGGAGCCACTCAGGCGATCGCGGTCCCCGACGGAGGCGTGATCCTCACCCCCGACCTGCTCGTCGTGCGTCACCTCAACGAAATCGTGCTCGACGCACCGCTCGATGACGGTCTTGACTCGGCGGCGCTGGTCGCCCTGGCCGACCGGTGGCTGGATGGACTGCCCCACGCTTTGTCCGCGTGGATGACGAGGCCGGCGCGCGTCTGGAGGGCGATCTGGTCAGGGACGGTTGGCAGCGCAGCCGGACGGTGATGATGGCCCGCGGCCCGGGCCCGCCGCCCCCGGCCGACGCGCGCGCGCGGCTGATCACCCGAGCCGAGCACGAGGCTCTGATCCTCGCCAACTTCTCGGCCAACGACTACGGCGTCGACGCGTCCGCCGAGCTCCCGCGCCTGCTCGTCGATGCCGAGCTCCGGATGCTCGCCGGGACGCCGTCGCTCGCCTTTGGAGCTGGCCATGACTGCAGGGCTTCAGTCGATGTGCGAGCTGTACCTCGACTCCGATGTGGACGGCGTGCGGATGGCGATGGTGGAAACGGTGGGCACGCTGCCGGCCTACCGCGAGCGGGGGCTGGCCAAGGCCGTGGTCAGCGCGGCGATCATCGCCGTCCGCGACTGGGGGGCGGAGCTGATCACCGTGCCGGCCGATGCCGACGACTGGCCTCAGGTCATCTACGCCGGTCTCGGCTTTGAGCCCGTCGGGACCCAGGTCCAGTTCACGTTGCGCGGCGGGCGCACCTAGACTGTCAGACGATGGGCCACGCCGCCGTTGGCACACACGTGAAGGATTCGATCCTCGACACGATCGGCCACACTCCGCTGGTCAGGCTGTCGCGGATCGGGGCCGGACTGGCCCCGCAGCTGGTGGCCAAGCTCGAGGTGTTCAACCCCGGAGGCTCGATCAAGGACCGGGTCGCGGTGGCGATGATCGACGCCGCCGAGCGCGACGGGCTCCTGCGCCCGGGCGGCACGATCGTCGAGCCGACCTCGGGCAACACGGGCACCGGCCTGGCCATCGCCGCCCGCCTCAAGGGCTACCGGGTGATCGCCGTCATGCCCGACAAGATGTCGCGCGAGAAGATCGATCTGCTGCGCGCCTACGGCGCCGAGGTCGTCCTCGCCCCCACCGATGTCGCACCCGACTCGCCACGCTCCTACTACCGCGTCGCCGACCGCCTGACCGAGGAGATCCCCGGCGCCTATCAGCCCAACCAGTACGCCAACCCGGCCAACCCCCAGGCCCACTACGAATCCACCGGCCCAGAGCTGTGGCAGCAGCTGGGTGACCGGCTCACCCACCTGGTGCTCGGGGTCGGCACGGGCGGCACGGTCACCGGCACGGTCCGCTATCTGCGGGAGCACAAGCCCGATCTGGTCGTGGTCGGCGCCGACCCAGAGGGCTCGATCTACGCCGGCGGGCAGGAGGGTGTGCGGCCCTACCTGATCGAGGGCGTCGGGGAGGACTTCTGGCCCGAGACCTTTGACCCCAGCACGGTCGATCGCTGGGTCACGGTGTCCGATCGCGATGCCTTCCTCACCACGCGTCGGCTCGCGCAGACCGAGGGCATCCTGGCCGGCGGCTCGGGCGGCATGGCCCTGCACGCCGCGCTCGAGGTGGCGACGGGCCTCAAGGACCCCGAGGCGACGGTCGCGGTGATCATCCCCGACGGGGGTCGCTCATACTTGTCAAAGATCTACTCCGACGCCTGGATGCGCCAGTACGGCTTCCTCGAGCGCGGTACCGATCTGACGGTCGGGGACGTTCTGCGCCGCAAGCGAGAGGCCGGCGAACTTCCCTCGCTGATCACGGTCCAGCCGCACTTCCGGGTCCGCGACGCGGTCGCCCTCCTGCACGAGCATCGGGTCTCCCAGCTGCCGGTGGTATCAGCGCACGATCCGAGCACGATCGTGGGAGCGATCGGCGAGCGCGGTCTGCTGCGCCACGCCGCCGAGGACCCGGCCCTGCTCGACGCCGAGATCGTCGATGTCATGGAGGCCCCGTTCCGCGCCGTGTCCAGCCAGGACCCGGTCCGCGAGGCAGTCGAGCTGCTGGCCGGCGAGCAGCAGGCGCTGCTGGTCACCGACAACGGCCGTGCGGCGGGGCTGGTAACCCGCACGGACCTGCTCGAAGCGCTGGCCACGTGAGCCCCGAGCCGCCGCGCGACGCCTTCGCGACCCGTGCCGTCCACGCCGGGCTGACGCCTGACCCCTCCTTCGGGTCGGTGATCCCCGCCATTCACCAGACGTCCACCTACGCCCAACGGGCCCCCGGGGAGTTCGTGAAGGACTACGACTACTCGCGCTCGGCCAACCCCACCCGAGCGGCGCTCGAGACGGCGCTGGGCGAGCTCGAGGGCGGTCTGGCGGTCGCCTTCGCCTCCGGCCTGGCCGCCGAGCACGCGCTGATCACGATCGTCTGCTCCGCCGGCTCGCACATGGTCCTGCCCGCCGACCTGTACGGCGGCACCTACCGCCTGGTCGACAAGGTGCTGGCCCCCTGGGGGCTGCGCTACGACCTCGTGGACGAGACCGACCTCGCCGCGGTGGCGAGCGCCGTGAACGCCGAGACGAAGCTGATCTGGGTCGAGACCCCCACCAACCCGGCGCTCAACGTGATCGACATCGAGGGCGTGGTCGCCCGGCGCCGCGAGGCTCTGGTCGCGGTCGACAACACCTTCGCCACCCCGGTCAATCAGCGGCCGCTCGAGAACGGCGCCGACGTCGTCGTGCACTCCACCACCAAATACCTGGGCGGCCACTCCGACGTAGTCGGAGGGGTGGTGATCACCCGCCACCGCGACCTCTACGAGCGACTGCGCTTCGTTCAGAACGCGGTCGGGGCGGTGCCGGGGCCATTTGACTGCTTTCTCGTCCACCGGGGCTTGCGGACCCTACCCCTGCGGATGGAGGCCCACGCTCGCAGCGCGGCCGCCGTGGTCGAGCTACTGCGCGCGACCCCGGAGGCCCAGGACGTGCGCTGGCCGGGATTCAGCGGCATGGTCAGTTTCCGCCATCCCCGGGCCACGGCGATCGCCTCGCGCACGCGGCTGTTCACCCTGGCGGAATCGCTGGGAGGCGTTGAATCGCTGATCGAGGTCCCCCAGGCCATGACCCACCAGTCCGTCGAGGGCTCGACGGCCGCGGTCCCGGCTGATCTGGTCCGGGTCAGCTGCGGGATCGAGGAACCCAGCGACCTGGTGGCCGATCTGCGCCAGGCGATGGCCGGATCACCGTGAGCGACGAGCACCAGCCGGGCCTTCCAGACACCAGTCCGGCCGACCGTCCCGAGTCCGATCTCCCGGGGCCCTACCCGGTCGGCGCCTACGCCGCCCAGCTCAAGCGTCGCCTCCAGGAGTTCTCTCGCGTCCAGCTGACCGGCGAGGCGTGGGGGGTGCGGCTGTCCCGGGTGCGGGTCTACTTCGAGCTGCGCGATCCTCGGGGAGCGCTGCCCTGCTCGATGTGGCGCACCGATTTTGACGCGCTTGCACTGCCCCTGGCCGACGGCATGCAGGTGGTGGCCGGAGGTGGATGCGACTATTACCCGGGCAGCGCGCATTCCTCGCCGTCGTTCAGCTTCGCGGTCACCGAGCTGCGTCTGGCGGGCGAGGGCGACCTTCTCGTCCAACTGGAGCGCCTACGACGGCGCCTGCATGGCGAGGGGCTGTTCGAGCACCAGAAGCGGCTGCCCCGCGCCGGCCTGCCCCGCACGATCGGCGTGGTCACCGGCGAGCAGGGCAAGGCGCGCGACGACGTCTTGGCAGCGCTGCGCCGCCGCGGCTGGGCCGGCCGGCTGGTGTGGGCGTTCGTGCCCGTTCAGGACCGCCACGCGGCCCCGCGGATCGCCGCCGCGCTGCGCGAGCTGGCCGCTACGCCGGCCGTCGAGGTGGTGATCGTCGCCCGGGGCGGTGGCTCGCTGGCCGATCTGTTCGCGTTCTGTGACGAGGGCCTGTGCCGCACGGTGGCACTGCTGCGGGTCCCGGTCATCTCATCGGTTGGTCACCACACCGATCGCACCCTGATCGATGACGTCGCCGCCGTAGCGTGCTCGACACCCACCCACGCCGCCGAGGCCGCGGTGCCCATCGACTGCCGGGTGGCCCGCGCCGAGCTAGCCCGGTCAGCTCATCGCCTGCGCGACCACAGCCGCCGCGCCGTGCTTCACCGGGCCCGGGCTCTTTCCCATTTGTCGCGCGCGCCCGCCGAGCACATAGCCCGGCACCGCGGCCGGCTGCATCAGCTGCTGCGCGAGCTCCGCGCCACGGCGCGGCGCGGCACCGGGCGCGGACACGCCCTCGCCGGCCGCCAGTTGCTCGTCCTGGAGCGCATCGCCGTCCGCGCCCGGGGACCGGAGCGCGAGCGCCGGGGGCGCGAGCTCGAGCGACTTGCCGGGGCGTTGGCAGCGCAGGCTCCGAAGCGGAGCCTGAGCCGCGAGCTCGAGCGGCTCGCGCTGTCGCTCGCCGCCCACGACCCGGAGCGGACCCTGGCCCGCGGCTACGCGCTGGTGCATGACCGTCACGGGATTCCACTGGCATCTGCCGTCGCCGCCCGGGCGGCGGGAGATCTGGCGCTGCGCTTCTCCGACGGTAACGTGCCCGCCCAGGTGCAGGACGCCAAGGAGGCGTGATGAGCGAGGAGCCCCCGATGGTCGAGGAGCGCACCTACGAGTCGGCAGTGGCCCGCGTTGAGGCGATCATCCGGCGCCTGGACTCGGGTGACGCCGGCCTGCGGGAGACGCTCGCGTTGGTCCGCGAGGGGCGCGAACTGGTGGAGTACTGTGCCTCCGAGCTCGACTCGGTCAGCCAGGGCCTGGACGAACTCCGGCTCGATGAACTGGTCACCCGCCTGGAGGGAGCGCAGCGCACCGATGAGCACCTTTGAACGACTGGCCGATCTGCGCGTCGAAGTCGACGGCTACGAGCTGGAGGGACTCAGCGCTCAGGTCTCGAGCGGATTCGAGCGCCTCTCCACGATCCTGCACCTCACCGGCGGCGGCCACGAAGGGATCGGCGAGGACGTCGTCTACGACGCCGAGGACCACGTCGCCTGGCAGTCCGCAGGCCACCGACACAACCTCGCCGGTCACTACACGCTGGGCGAGTTCTGCACGCGGATCGATGCCCTGGATCTGTTCCCGGTCGCGCCTCAACGTGACGTCTCACGCCTGTACCGGCGCTGGACCTTTCACAGCGCGGCGCTGGACCTCGCCCTGCGCCAGGCCGGCCGGCCGCTGCACGAGGTGCTGGGCCTGCCGGTGCATCCGCTCACCTTCGTCGTCTCGCTGCGCCTCGGAGAGCCGGCCACCCTGGCCCCGATCGAGAGCCGGCTCGCCCAGTACCCCACGCTGCGCTTCAAGCTCGACGCCACCAGCTCGTGGACGCCCGAGCTGATCGAGTCGCTCGTCGGGACCGGAGCAGTGGACTCGATCGACTTCAAGGCCATGTACAAGGGGACGGTGGTCGACGTCGAGCCTGACCCGGTCCTGTACGAGCGCTTGGTCAGAGCATTTCCGCACGCGTGGCTCGAGGATCCCGATGTCGTCACCGAGGGCACCGCCCGCGCGCTGGCCGGCGAGCACGACCGGATCACGTGGGACGCGCCGATCCATTCGATCGCCGATATCGAAGCCCTTCCCTTCCCGCCCCGGATGGTCAACCTCAAGCCGTCGCGGATCGGGGGCCTGAACAAGCTCTGCGACACCTATGACTACTGCACCCAGCACGAGATCGGCGCCTACGGGGGCGGACAGTTCGAGCTCGGCGTGGGACGCGGCCAGGCCCAGTACCTGGCCTCGCTGTTTCATCCCGACGCGCCCAACGATCTCGCCCCGGTCGGCTACAACCAGAACGACCCCGTGCCCGGGCTGCCCGCCAGTCCCCTGCACCCGGCACCTGACCACGTTGGGTTTCGATGGAGCGGCTGAGGCCTCGGCCTCCGGGCAGCGGCTGAGCCGTCGGTCCCGGCGGTGGCAGGCCAGGCGGGCTTAGCTCAGGGCGAGCAGCAGTTTGCCGATCACGCGGCGGTCGTGCAGCCGGGTGAAGGCCTCGTTGACTGCTTCGAGCTCCATCACCTCGTCGATCTGGACCTTGAGCTCACCGGCTCGGAGCGCCTCGAGGGCGGCCTCGAGCCCGGGGCGGCGCTCGTCCCGGGTCAGCTGCATGCCGCCGTAGCCGAACAGCGTGAGCATCTTGCGGTACAGCTCCTGCATGTTGAAGGTGACCTGGGCACCGCCCGAGACGCCTAAGGAGACAAAGCGACCGCGAGGCGCAAGCGCGCTGATGGCGGGCGCGACGAACCCCCCGCCGAGCGGATCAAACACCACCGTGGGCCCAAAATCGCTCAACGGCTCGGCCAGGGCATCGGGGCCGGCCACCAGCACGCGGTCGGCCCCGCAATCCGAGATCGCCCCCGCCTTGTGCTCTGAGCCGGTCTGACCCCAGACGGTGGCCCCGGCCGCAGCGGCCAGCGAAACGATCATGCTTCCCACGCCGCCGCTGGCGCCCAGCACGAGCACACGGTCGTCGGCCGTGACCTGAGCCAGCCCACGCACGCAGTTCAGCGCGGTCAGGCCGGCGATTCCCATCGCGGCGGCCGCCCCGGGTGAGATTTCCTCGGGCATCGGGACCAGCGCCGCCTCGGGGACGTTGGCGGCCGAGGCCCAGACGCCGTCGCGTGAGCCGCCCAGACCCTCGCCGGCGACCAGCACCGACCGTCCGTCGGCGGTTCCGGCCGCCTCGGCGCCGAGCGTGCGAGGCAGTGGCCCATCCGGGCTGACCCGACCTTCGGCGGTGTATCGATCCACGGGGTTCACGCCGCCGAATTCGAGCTCGACGCGCACCTCATCCTCGGCGGGCGGCCCGAGCTCGATGGTCTCAACGATCAGGGGCCCGCCGTGGGCGTGCAAGCGAGCGGCACGGATCTCCGTCATTCCCTCCGGTTTAGCAGACCGCAACGAGAGCCTGATCCAGCCCCCCGAGCAGGCAGGCTGGTCGGGCTTCACCCCACTGAACGGTCCCGTACATTACGTCCAAGCCGGGCCGAACGGCATCGGCCCTGCTGCCCCCTACCCAGGAGACGCCTTGCAAGAAAGACTCGCCATCGCGGGAGCCGGCACGATCGCGTGCGGCCTCGCCGCCACCGCCGCCACCCATGCGGACGGGGAGGTGGTCCTATGGGCACGCTCAGACGCCTCCGCGGAGCGCGCGCAGGCCGCCGTCGCCAAGCTCTGCGACAAGCTTGGCTCCCCGGACGCCGCAGCCCGGGTGACGATCGCCACCGACCAGCAGGCGCTGCACGGCGAGACGTTCATCGTCGAGGCTGTGGTCGAAGATCCCGAGCACAAGTCCCAGCTGCTGGGGGAGCTGGGCGCCGCCTTGGACCCGGAGGCGATTCTCGCCACCACTACGTCGTCGCTTTCGATCGAGAGCCTGGCTCAAGCCAGCGGACGGCCGGAGCGCTTCCTGGGCCTGCACGTGTTCAATCCCGTGCCGCGGATGGAGCTGGTCGAGCTGGTGTTTCCCGCCGAAGCGACCAAAGACGTGCGCGAGCGGGCCCGGCAGCTGTGTCAGATGCTGGGCAAGACCGCGATCGAGGTGCCCGACACCCCGGGTTTCGTCGTCAACCGGCTGCTCTTCCCGTACCTGTTCGCCGCCGTCAAGCTGATGACCGAGCACGACATGTCACCGGGCGACGTGGACAAGTGCATGACGCTCGGGGCGGGACTCCCGATGGGTCCGATCGCGCTGCTGGACTTCGTCGGACTCGATGTCGCCCAGGCGATCGGCGACACCATCGGCGCCGACGTGCCGTCGCGGCTGCGCGAGCTGGTCTCCGAGGGCGCAATGGGCCGCAAGGCGGGCCGAGGCTTCTATGACTACGAGTAACTATTTAGGACTTGTTCATCTGCCGAGCCCATCATTTCGCTTGCGACGTACCTCATAGCAGCACCTCCTCCCCAGAAGTACGAGACCGGCCCGTCCCCAGCGGGCCGGTTTCTTTTTTGCGGAAGGTTGCCCGATCGGCCAGACATAGCGAAGCCGGCCCTCCCGGGGCCGGCTTCATCTCTCTCTCCTCAACCACCGGCGGTGTGTGAGACATCGCACAACGGCCGAGCGCTGCCCACAATGTAACGAATGATGCGACATCTGCGCAGGCAGGTCCGGGGAACCGACCAGGCGCCGGACTCGGCCTCCGAACGGGTGCCGCTCAGGAGCGGCCTTCGGAGTCGGCGGGGACAGTCTCGACGGGGGTTTTGCGACGGCGGATCCTGACCGCTTCGATGCGGTTCTCGCGCACGGACTCGACGCGGATCGAGTAGCCATCGGCGGCGACCTGATCACCGCGCTTGGGTAGGCGCCCGAGCTCGGCGAACACGAACCCGCCCACCGAGTTGTAGGCGTCGGTGTCGACGTGGAGATTGAGGCCGTAGTCCTCGAGGTCAGTAACCGCGACGTGTCCGCGCACGTACCAGTCGCCGTTGGCGAGCCGGCGCACCGCGCCCCGGGCCGGATCGGTTTCGTCGTCGATCTCGCCCACGACCTCCTCGATGATGTCCTCGGTGGTGACGATCCCGGTGGTGCGGCCATACTCATCGATGACGATCGCCAGCTCGGTGCGCTCGCGTTGCAGGTCGGCCAGCAGGTCGTCCAACGGCTTGGTCTCGGGCACGATCGGCGCAGCACGGACGAGCTTGGCGAAGTGCGCTTGGTAGCCCTCGGCCATCATCAGCTTGACCAGCTGGTTGACGTGGACGATGCCCTTGACCCGGTCCTGGTTGTCATCCTCGGTGACCACCAACCGCGAGTGGCCGGTGGAGACGCAGCGACGCAGGGCGTCCTGGACGGTCTCACTGAGATCGACTGTCACGACCGCCGGGATCGGCGTCATGACCTGCCGTGCCTCCTGCTCGTGGAGATGAAAGACGCCGGTCAGCATGTTGGCTTCGCCGATGTCCAGGCTGCCTCCGGTCCGCGAGTCGGCGATGATGCGCTTGAGTTCGTCGGGGGTGCCGCCCTCCGGCTCGGCATCGGGGTCGGTGCCCATCGCTCGCAGCAGCGAGTTCGAGGCCGAGTTCAGGACGACGATGAAGGGATGGAAGAGCATCCTGAAGAAACGCAGTGGCCGCGAGATCCGGCGAGCCAGGTCTTCGGCGTGCTGGATCGTGTAGAGCTTGGGGGCAATCTCCCCGACGATGCTCTGGGCGATCGTGATCAGCAGGTAGGCGATCACCACCGAGACCGCGACCGCTGCGGTGTGTCCGAGGCCGTGGCCGAGCAGCGGCTCGAGGAGGTGGGCGATGGCAGGCTCGCCAAGAGCACCGATGCCGATTGAGGCCATCGTGATCCCCACCTGGCAGGCGGCGATGTAGTCGCCGATCTCGTCGAGCTGGATCAGCGCCATTCGCGCTCCCCCCTTGCCCTCCTCGGCCATGGTCTGCAGCCGGGAGCGCCGGGAGCGGACCAGCGAGTACTCGGCGATGACGAAGAAGGCGTTGACGAGGATCAACAGCCCGGTGAGGATGATGAAGAGCGCTTTCACCCGTTTGCCTGCCCCACCGCGCTGGTGAAGGCCCCCGGGGTCCGCGCCCTGTTACTTCGGGATGGGTCGTCGTCGGTCATTCAGCGACGGGGCGAACGGTAGCAGCCGCCTCCGCCGATTCCTGGCGCTGGGCAGGGTCAGCTGAGCTCGTCCAAGCGCCCTGCCATCGCGAAGTCCATCTCGGTCAGGCCGCCGGCCGAGTGGTTGCAGAGCGACAGCCTCACCTTGTTCCAGCCGTGGATGAAGATGTCGGGATGATGGTTGGCCTCCTCGGCGACGTCGGCCACGCGGTTGACGAAGGCGATCGCCTCGGCGAAGTCCTCGAAGCGCCGCTCGCGCACGATCTCGTCGCCCTCGCGCTCCCATGGCAAACGCTTCAGCCTCGTGGCGATCTCGTCGTCGTTGAGCAGCTCTGCCATATCGTCTCCAATCGGTTTGGTGCGGTGCCCGGCGGGGCGAAGTAACGTCCTGACGGTCAGCCCCACCAGGCTCCCACCGACGTAGGTCCCCCAAACTAGCCAGATGCGAATCGTAAGCCTCGTTCCCTCCGCCACCGAAATGCTCTTCGCGCTCGGTCTGGGCCCCGATCTGGTCGCCGTGACCCACGAGTGCGATTATCCCCCCGGCGCGCGCGAGCTGCCCAAGATCACCCGCGACGTGCTCCCATCCGGTCTGGACGCGGCCCAGATCGACGCTGCCGTCAAGGAGCGCACGCTGGCCGGCCAGTCGATCTATGAGCTCGATACCGAGACCCTGCACGAGCTAGAGCCGGATCTGATCGTCACCCAGGCCCTGTGCTCGGTGTGCGCGGTCTCCTACGACGATGTGCGGGCGATCGCCGATGAGATCGCGGGCCGGCCGCGGGTCATCTCGCTGGATCCGCACACGCTTGGGGAGGTGCTCGGCGATGCCCGCACCCTTGCCCAGGCCACCGATCGCAAAGATGCAGGTGTCGATCTGATCGCCGCCGCCGCCACCCGCATCGATCAGATCCGGCTGACCGTCCGCCAGGCTCGCCGCCCACGGGTGGTCGCCCTGGAATGGCTGGACCCGCCGTTCGTGGCCGGGCACTGGACACCCCAGCTGATCGATTACGCGGGCGGCGAGGACGTGCTCGGCCTGCCGGGCGAGAACTCCGAGCAGCGCACCTGGGAGGAGATCGGTGCGGCACAGCCTGACGTGGTGATCGTCATGCCCTGCGGCTACGACGCGGAGATCGCCCACCGCGAGGCCGAGATGCACCGTGACGAGCTCGCTTCGCTGGGAGCGGGCGACGTGGTGGCCGTCAACGCCTCGGCATACTTCTCACGCCCTGGCCCTCGGCTCGTGGACGGTCTCGAGCTCCTCGCCCACATCCTTCACCCTGAGCTCGTACCCGAGGCGCCCGCTCCCGCGCTCACGCTGGCGCTCTGAGCTCCACCCGGCGACCGTGATTCCCGATGGGCCGGCGGTGGCGGACGCCCGCCGGTGGATGCCCGACACGGTCCTGGGACTCAGCTGCCGAATCCGACCCCGCCGGGGGCCAGGCCGTGACCTCCGGCCACGGCGATGGCCGCCACCGCGCTGATCGCCGCCACCGCCAGGCAACCGGCGATCGCCGCCGCCGGCATCCGCCGGCGCTCGCTGAGCTGGACGATCAGGTAGCCGCAGATCGCACCGCCCACCACCCCACCCAGGTGGCCGCCGATCGAGATCCCGGAAATGCTCAGTGAGAAGACGATGTTGATGACCAGAGTCAGCCCGAGGCCGCTCTGCCAGATCGAAATTCCGCGGTAGTAGGCGACCACGATCAGAGCCCCGAGCACCCCGAAGCACGCGCCCGAGGCGCCGATGGTCGGCGACTGAGGCTGGAACAGCACGGCGCCGAACGACCCGGCGAGCAGGGAGACGAAGTAGACGATTGCGAAGTTGAGCCGTCTGATTGCCGGCTCGAGCATGGTGCCCATGAAGTACAGAAAGACCATGTTGAAGAGGATGTGGAGCAGCCCGTCATGCAGGAAGCCGGCCGAGAGCAGGCGCCAGTACTCGTGCGTGCCGGTGTAGAACGGAAAGGGATTGGACCCGGTCAGAGCGGGACCGAACAGGGCGCCGTGATACCAGACCGTGCCACCGCCGCCACCGCCGAGCGGTGCGCCGGTCGCGGTCTCGGCGATGAAGACGAGCACGTTGACGCCGATCAGCGCCTGGGTGACGCTGGGGACCGTGGGGCGCGAGCGGAGCGTCTTGACCTTGGTGCGGTCTCGCGCGCACTCCGGGCAGCGCATCCCGACCGGAGTCGGGGTCATGCAGTCGGGGCAGATTGGGCGCCCACACGAGGAGCACGCGACGCCCGTCTCGCGTGAGGGGTGGCGGTAGCAGACGGGCATCGACTCAACCCTGACGTTATCAGCGGCCTTGGGCCGCCCGGGCTCGCAGCTCGAGCAGCGCAGCCCGCACACAGCCGGGGGCCTCATACCACGGGAAATGGCCCGCCCCCTGGACCACGGTGACAGTCGCCGAGGCACACACGTTGGCCGTCGCCTGGCAGGCTTGCCCCCATGGGATCGGGCTCGAGGCCCCGGCCAGCAGCGTCAGCGGCACGCTGCTGACCGCGAGTTGAGACGCGGCCACCGGCGCCCAGAGCGCCAGCTCGCCGATTAGGGACTGGTTCGCCTCGCGCGACAGCTTGGTCTCGGGCATGGCCGGCGCCGCCCCGGGATCGGCGAAGTAGGCCGACCAGTACAGGCTCATGCTCTCGAGAGAGAGCTCGGCACTGGCCCGGCTCTCGGCCTCGAGCCGATCAATCTCGCGCACGCGAGCGGCCGGCCCGGGAGGCAGCCGGGCAGCCATCTCGGCGGCGAACGAGGTGATCCCGCCGTCGCCGATCAGGCCGACCGGGTCAATCGCCAGCCCGCCGATGACGCGTTCGGGCCGGGCGCCGGTTACGAACAGAACCAGGCTCCCTCCCCACGAGTGGCCGGCGAGCAAGGCACGCTCCCAACCCAGGGCATCCAGCACGGCGATCACGTCGCTGATCGCCTGGTTGATCGTGAACGGCCCGCGGGCGGTGGAGGGCTCCAGGCCGCGCTGCTGGAAGGCGGCGACCCGGAACCCTGCGGTACCGATGTCGTCGGCGACCTGCTCGAGGTAGCCGTAGCTCATACCCGGTCCGCCGTGCAGGAGCAGGACCGGCTCGCCCTCGCCGCCCACCCAGCCCCCGAGCTGTTCGCCATCGACCTCGGCGCTAAACGGCTCGCGCGTCACTCAGCGATCGGGGAGCACCCGTCGAGCTTCCTGCGCGATGTCCTGGATCGTGCGCTCGGCGAGCTCGAACAGGCTGCCCGATTGTTGACGGCGCGTCCGGTGACGCGAGCGGACCCTCAGGACGACGAGCGCCGTCCCGGCACCGGCACCGAGCACGGCCGCGGCAGCGGGACGCGCCCAGTTGCGAGGATCGCGCATCGCGGACAGTTCCCATGCCTCGAACTCATCCTGGGCGAGCTCGGTCAGGTTGATCAGCCGGACCTCCAACCGATCCAGCAGGCCCTCTGGAGGGTCGACGGGCGCCAGCGCCTCGCGCAGCAGGGCCTCGAAGTCGTGCACGCTGGCAGTCATTAGCTCGCCTCCGCGCCATTGCTCACCATCGTCTCGAGCTGACGGATGGCACGATGCAGAAGGACCTTGGTGGCGCCGTCGGTGCGCCCGAGGGCGCGGGCGATCTCGCGGTTGTCCATGCCCAGGGCGAAGCGCATGATCAGTGCCTCCCGCCGGTCCTCGGGAAGTCGAGAGACGCCCTCGAGGATCTCCTTGAGCTCCTCCCGGCTCTCGACCAGCGACTCGGTTGTGTGTGGCTCGGAGATGACGCCCGCGTCCTCAAGCGTCGAGACCGGCTTGCGCGAGCGATCACGATAGAAGTTGGCCGCCAGATTATGGGCGATGCGGATGAGCCAGGGCCGCAGTGGCCGGCCGTTGGACTCGCGCAGCGCGCGCTCGAAGTGCCGGTAGGCCTGCAGGAAGGTCTGCTCGGTGAGGTCCTCGGCGTCGTGATGGTTGCCGACGCGGTAATAGCTGTAGGAGTAGACGTCGCGCAGGTGCTGGCGGTAGAGCTCAGAGAAGCGCGCGTCGAGCTCGGACTTGTTGTTGGGGATGACGTCGACCACGGCATAGTCAATCTACCCCCCTCAGGCCGCCCGAACAGGGGCGCGGCGCGGACGACGGACCGGCTCGGTCACCGTGGCCGCCCACCGCTCGGGTTCGATCTCGCCCGAGACCAGGGCGGCGAGACTGTCGAGGGCCGGAGTGTCCAACCGCGCCTCGCGGGCGGCCTCCGCGAGCAGCGGCACCGAGTCGACCGACTCGACGGTGTGTCCGAGATAGGCGCCGATCTCACTCGACGGCATGCCCTGGGCGAGCAGTTCGCCCGCGCGCCGGTTGCGCGATTCGCTGGCCACCACGCTCGCCACCAGATCCCCAGCTCCGGCCAGGCCCGCGAACGTGTCAGCGCGCCCGCCCCGGATACGGGCCAGCGCGTCGATTTCGGCAAAGATCTTCCCCGCTGCGGCTCCGGCCACGTTGGGACCCGCCGCGGAAGCCGCAGCGGCGGCGAGCACGGCGGCGTTCTTGGCGCAGCCGGCGAGCTCAACCCCGGTCACGTCAGTGGTGACCGTGACGTCCAGCTTGGCGGCGGCGAGCGCGTCGGCGAGCTGCCGGGCAAAGCCCTTGTCCAGCGAGGCCAGAACGACCGAGGCCCCGTGCTCGAGCACGGCGGCGGCGTGCGACGGCCCGCCCAGAACTGCCACCGCGCGGGCGTTGCAGCGCTCGGCCGTGAAGGCTGCGGGCAATGTGCCCAACGGCGGCACCAGGCCCTTGGAGACCACCACTACCCCGCTGCGGCTCGAGATGCGGCCGCCATGGGCGGCGAGCACGCCGGGCAGGGCCCGGGCGGGTACGGCCAGGCAGATGATGTCGTGCCCTTCTGGCCCGAGCTCGGGCGCCCGCAGCACGCGAATGCTCTCGGGCAGCGTGATCCCCGGGAGATAGCGCTCATTCTCACGCGTGGTCTGAAGCTCGATGGCCTGCTCGTGGGTGCGACAACCGAGATCGACCTCGAACCCAGCGCGGGCGAGGGATACCGCCAGGCTCGTCCCCCAGGCGCCGGCGCCGATCACGGCCACGCGCCGGACGGGCGGCAATCCCCCGAGCCACTCCCACTGGAGCATCACGCACGGCCAGATCCGATCGGTGACCGCGCCGGCCAGCGCCTTGGACGGGTCATGGACGACCGGGAAGCGCAGTGGACGCCCGGCGCGCAGGCGCACCTTGTGGGGCCGGATCCGCCAGCCGCGGCGGATCGCCTCGGTACCGAGCACGGCCATCGGGACCACGGGGACGCCGGTCTCGAGGGCGAGGCGGCCAACCCCGCGCTTGGGCTTGCCCAGCGCGCCGGGACGCACGCGCGTGCCCTCGGGGAAGATCAGCACGATGTCGCCACGCGCAAGGATCGCCTTGGCGGTGTCGATCATGTCGGTGTCACTAGCCCCGCGGTCGACCGGGAAGGCGCCGAGCGCGTTGAGGATCCACCCCTGCCAGGACCGGCGGAAGAGCTCCTTCTTGGCCACGTAGTACATCGGGCGGCGGGCCATGCAGGCAATGACAAACGGATCCAGGAAGCTGCGGTGGTTGGCGGCGATGATCACTGGTCCGCGCTTGGGGACATGCTCGAGACCGACTCGAGTCATGCGGAAATACACCCGAAAGAACGGCTGGAAGGTGAGCCGGACAAACCAGTAGATGACCGGGTTGGCGCCCTGTTCCCGGGCGCGCTTGTGGAGGCGATCGTGATCCATCGCACATTGGCGTACCCGTGCGGGCCTCGCGCGTTACAGTGTCGATGACCTTGAGCCCCGGCCTCGATCGCACTCGCACACTGAGGGGTGCCGCCTGCGGAGCGGTGGCGGCCGGTGTCTGGGCGTTCCAGCAACCGCTGGACAAGCTGGCGTCCGGCAGCGATTACGACGACGTTGAGTTGCTCGGCAAGCTGGTCAAGCAGGGCGACGGGTGGTATCCGATCGGCTTGGCTATCCACGCCGGCAACGGAGCCGTGTTCGGCGCGGTGTATGCCAACCTCGCCCCGATCATGCCGATCCCACCGGCGTTGCGCGGCCCGGTGGCGGCGCTGGCCGAGCATTTCGGGCTGTGGCCGATGGGGCGACTGAGTGACCGCTTCCATCCCGCTCGCCAGGACCTGCCGAACCTGACCGGCAACCGGCCGGCCTTCATGCAGGCGTTCTGGCGCCACCTCCTGTTTGGGCTCGTCCTCGGGGAGCTCGAGCGACGCGTCAATGCCGAGCCCGAGCCTTCCCCCCCCGAGCCCCAGGCCGATTACTCGAGCAACGGGCACGGGTCGCTTGAGCACGCCGTGTCCGTACAGCCCGCTTCCTGACCGTTCCGTGGGGACCCGCGTTTTGACGTGCCTGTGCGGGCGCTGATCACCGGCGCGTCAGGGTTCGCCGGCTCGTGGCTGACGCGAGCCTGCGCAGCCGCCGGGGACGATGTGGTCGCCCTCTCGCGGGGCCGAATTGTCCCGGCGGGAACGGATGGCCCCGGCTCGATCTCGGCGGTGGCGGTTGACCTGCGCGACGGCGACGCTGTCCAGTCGGCATTCGCGGCCGCACGGCCGGAGGTCGTTTACCACCTGGCCGCGTTGAGCTCGGTCGGACGGTCGTGGGAGGCGCCCGCCCAGACCTTGAGCGAGAACAACACCACTGCGATCAATGTGCTCGAGGCGGTGCGCCGGCGCGCGCCGGACGCACGAGTGATTTGGGTCAGCACCTGTGAGGTCTACGGAGTACCCGACGAGCTTCCCCTGAGCGAGGCGGCCCCGGTGCACCCCGCCAATCCGTATGCGGTGTCTAAGGCCGGGGCCGAGATGCTGGCCGCGGTCTACGCCACCGCCTATCGGCTGGACATCGTTCGCGCCCGCCCGTTCAGCCACTCAGGTCCTGGGCAGCGTCCGATCTTCTTGCTCTCCTCGCTGGCCCGCCAGGCCGCCGAGGGCCGTCGAGCCGGGGTCAAGGAGCTTAAGCTCGTGACCGGCAATCCGGACACACGGCGTGATTTCACCGACGTTCGTGATGTTGTCGATGCCTACCGCCGCCTGGCCGAGCAGGCCCCCAGAGGGGTCTACAACGTCTGCTCGGGACATTCGCTGTCGGCGGCGGACCAGGTCCGGATGCTGGCCGAGGTGGTCGTCCCGATCGAGCTCTCCCACGAGGTCGATCCCGACCGCGTGCGCGCCCACGAAGTGATGGACCTGCGCGGGGATCATGCCCGCCTCACCGCCGCCACCGGCTGGGAGCCCGTGATCCCGCTGCGCCAGACAATGGCCGATACGGTCGCCTGGTGGGAGCGCGAGCTGGAGTCCGGATCGGAGTAGCCGCGCCAAGGTTTATCGTCTGAAGGAGTTCGAGCGGTCGGCGCGGTATTTCGCCTGTCGAACATGTGTCCAACGTGAAGGCGGGTTCGATCGAGATCCGCGTCGAGCCGGTCGAACATGCAGGGATACAGCTCGGAGTGTCTGCGAAACAGCGCGAGGTCTGGCGCGAACCGTGTGGGAGGTTCCATGGCCGATTTTGAGATCACCGAGGACGTCGCTTCAGGCGACGTCCGCATATTCCGTGTGGCAGGTGACGTCGATTTTGGCGTCGCCCCACAGCTCAAACGACGGATCATCAGCCGGATCGAAGCTGGCGACCGCCGGGTCGTCGTCGACCTGTCGGCATCGGGGTTCGTCGATTCCACTGCGATCGGAGTCCTCGTCGGGGCGCTCAGGCGCCTCAGCGACCAGGGCGGATCGCTGGCAGTTGTGTGCGACAACGAGAATGTCCGCAACATCTTCGAGACCGTCGGCCTCGAGAACGTGATTCCGCTGCATAGCTCGGACGAAGATGCGCTCGCCGACCTCGCGAAGACTGGGTGAGCAGGTCTCGGAGGACGACGGCCTGCTCGTCCTGCAGCTGCGTGCCCGCCCGTCGGAGCTCAAGCACGCCCGCGAACGGGTGGCCGTCGCCGGCGACGAGTTCGGCCTCGCCCCCAAGCCCTGTTATGAGTTCGTCTTCGCGGTCAACGAGGCCGTGACGAACGCGATCAAGCACGGACGCGCCGACGACGAAGGGACGATCAGCCTGCGGCTCGACGCCCAGGGCGACGAGCTCATCTGCACGGTCAGCGACTGCGGTCAGTTCCTGGCCCCGGCCGAGCTCGCTGACCCGCAGTACGCAGAGAGCGGTCGCGGCTTTGCCTTTATGTCAGCCCTGGTGGACGAGCTCGAGCTGTCCGTCCATCCTGAGGCCACGGTCGTGCGCCTGCGCAAGCGCCGGACCGCACAGGCTGTGGGTGCCGATGCTTAGCCGCGGTGGGCAACGGCGCTCGGCAGCCGTGGTCAGCGCCGTGCTGGTTAGCCTCATGCTCGTCGCCTCCGCCCAGGCCGGCGGCCCTTGGGATGAACCGTCCCTCGGGCCTCCGGCCTCAAACCCGGTCCGGGCGCCGATGCGCGGCGATCCGACTCCGACCGCGCCCAGCGTGTCGGCGCCGCAGGCGACCCCGGTGCCGGCCCCGCCGTCGGGCCGCGGTGGCTCTACTGCGCCCCCTCCCCCCACCCCGGTGCCCACCTCGGCCCCGGCCCCGGCCCCCGCCCCGCAACCCAGCCGCACGGTGCCCATTCCAGGTCCGCCTTCGCGCTCCGGCGTCCCCTCGGGAGGCCCCCAGCAAGGTCAGAAGGTCACCGCCCCCCAGCTTCCCACCGTCCGTCCCGGCCCGGCGATCATTCAGCCCACCACGCGGGCACCCAAGCCGGTCAGCGCTCCCGTTCAGGGTCCACCCCCCAATCCCGCGCCGGCGTCGGTCCCCGCCACGCCGGTTTCGACCGTCACGCCCACCCCGGTCAGCACGGCACCCACAGGCACGACCCCCGCTACCCCGACCGAGACCAAACCGCCCGCACCTCGCGTCCCGGCGCCCCGCACGGTCGGCGCTCAACCGCGGTCGCACGCCAGCGGAGCCCGCGCCCCTGGGGCAGGCGCCTTGCGCGGCGCACGCAGTCCTGGGGCCTCTGCCACACTGTTGGCGGGCGTCCCCGTGCCCAGCTCATCGCCTTTCAGCCCGGCGAGGATCGCCGCCGCACGCGCCGCGGCCTCCCCGGTTCGCAATAGCGGGTCGGGCTCGCTGCCGAGCGGCGGCCAGCTTGGGCCGGTGCCCAGCGTCCCTGGCCTGATCGGCAACCTAGTGCCGCTCCCCGTGCCGGACTGGAGCAAGCCGGTCATTCTCGGCCTGCTGGCGGTCTGCCTGTTGCTGGCTGTGCGCGGCTTGGCGACCGCGCGGCGCGCGCACCGGTTCGAGTTTCAGAGTCATCAGCTCACCGCTGACCTCGAGGCGATGCAATCAGCCCTGGTCCCCGCGATCCCCTCGCGGCTAGGCAGCCTTGACGTATCGGTCGCCTACCGGCCCGCGGATGGACCCGCCGCGGGCGGAGACTTCTATGACGCCTTCACCCTCGACGGCGGCCGTGTGGCGTTCATCCTCGGCGATGTCTCGGGGCACGGCCGTCACGCGCTCGCGCGAGCTGCCCATATGCGCTACACGCTGCGCGCCTACGTAGAGACCGGGCTGGATCCGCGCGCCTCGCTCAAGCTCGCCGGCCGGGTGCTCGGCGTCGAGGGTGACGGCCTGTTCACCACGGTCGCGATCGCGGTCTATGACCGAGACTCGGCAACCCTGACCTATGCCAGCGCTGGCCACCCACCGCCGCTCCTGGCCGGTCCCGGGGCCTGCGAGCCGCTGACCGCCAATGCCTCCCCCGCGCTCGGCTGGGGAACTCCAACCGGCCGGCGCCAGACGATCGTGCCCTTCTCAGCGGGAGCGCAGGCCTGCTTCTTCAGCGACGGGGTGGTCGAAACCCGGGTCGGAACTGAGCTTCTGGGACGCGACGGTCTCGCCAACCTCTTCGCCCGCACCGGCGGCGACTCTTCGGCCGCCCGGCTGCTCGAGGCCGTGCAGGATCAGGCTTGCACCGTGCACGATGACATGGCGGCCTGCGTGATCACAGCCACCGCAGGCACCGTCCCTTCGGAGCATCGCGTCGAGGAGCTCGAGGCCGATCTCGAGCAGCTGGCAGCGGGCCAGGGCGCCCGCTTCCTGGCGGCGTGCGGTGTCGAAGCCGCTGAGATCAGCCCCACGATTGCCCGGGCTCGGGAGATCGCCGCCGAGTCGGGCACGGTTCTCCTGGCCGTCGACCAGACCGGCCCCGGCGCCACGGCGACCGTGTGCGAGCCGACCGCGGTCGTGGTGACGGCCCCTTCGGCCTCCTTGCCACGCGGATACGAAGTCAGCGCCGGCGCGCTGACCGGCCGGCCGCTGCCCCTGCTGGGCTGAACGGCCTGGCTCCCGCACATCGAACACTTCGTGCGCTGAGACGCGGCTCAGCCAACCCTCGCGCTGCTCGAGACTCGGACATTCGGCTCCCAAGTTGTCCACCTCTGCTACCAGCGCGTCTGGGACGGTTGACGGATGGGGCTCACGGGAAGAGAATCGGGCTTCATCTCCGGTTCGTCCTAAGGAGGGCCTCATGGCTTGGAAGCTGCAAGGGTCATATTTTGAGACGTGCTCATGCGACGTAGTGTGTCCGTGCACGGCATCGCTGGCTCTTGGCGCCACACACGATCGGTGCAACGCCACGCTGGTGTTCAACGTCAAGGATGGCGAGGTCGAGGGGACCGACGTGAGCGGTCTGACGGTGGCGGCGATCGTGGATACCCCAAAGGTGATGAGCGACGGCAACTGGCGGCTGGGCGTGTTCATCGACGGGGCCGCCTCTGCCGAGCAGGCCGAGAAGCTCGGGGCCGTGTTCTCAGGAGCGCTGGGCGGCCCGATGGAGGCACTGGGGCCACTGGTGGGAGAGAACCTCGGAGTACATCGCGCTTCGATCGAGGTTGAGGAGACCGGCTTGCGGCACTCGATCCGGATCGGTGACGAAGTGGACTTCGAGATCGAGGACGTCGTGCCCTTCGGGGTAGAGAACGGTGAGCCGGTGAGGCTGATGGGGATCTTCCATCCTGCTGGCTCTGAGTTGACGGTGTCACGGGCAACGCGGTCAAAGATCGACGCGTTCGGGATCCAGTACGAGGGCACCGCGGCATTCTCGACATCGCATTTCTCGTGGGCAGCGTGAGCGCAGCGGGCGGCGTGGGCGCGGCTGGCAGCCTGACCGGGGCGGCCTCGGCAGCGCTCGGTCAGCACCGCTCTGACCGAGACGAACTTGCCGCCGCCTTCGCCGCCGTCCGCGCGCGACTGAGTCTCGTCGTCCTGCTGCTGGCCTTGGCTGCCCTCGCGTGGGTCTCCACGGCCGACCGGATGTCCGGGATGAACGCCGGCCCCGGCACCGACCTGGGCGCACTCGGCTGGTTCCTGGGCGTCTGGATAGTGATGATGGCCGCGATGATGTTGCCCTCGCTCGCCCCAACGGTGGCGCTGTACGCGCGGATGACGCACCGGCGCGGGCCGGTCCGCCCGCTGCTCTTCGCGGGCGGGTATCTGCTCGTGTGGGGCGCGGCCGGCCTGGGGGCGTACGGCGTGTTTCGCCTCGGCCGAGGCCTGTTCGGAAACGACCTGGCCTGGAGCGGTGGCGGCCGTTGGTTCGCGGCTGGCGTACTGGGCCTCGCCGCGCTCTACGAGCTGACGCCCTTGAAGGACGTGTGCCTGGCGAAGTGCCGCAGTCCTCTGGGATTCCTGCTCGGGACGTGGCGCGACGGTCGGCTCGGTGCCCTGGGGATGGGTTCCCGGCATGCCGGTTGGTGCTTGGGCTGCTGCTGGGCACTGATGGCCGCGCTGTTTGCTCTCGGGGTGATGAGCCTTACCTGGATGGCAGTGGTGGCAGCACTCATCGCACTTGAGAAGACCGTTCCGTGGCGCCGTGGCGTGACCTGGGGCACGGCAGCTGTGCTGCTGGGGCTCGCGATCGCGGTGCTCGCCGCACCCAGCGCGATCCCCGGACTCGTGGTCCCCGGCGGCGCGCACGGAACCATGGCCGCGGGTCACGCAATGCGCTAGCCAGGGCTTGTGGTTGACTGCCCGCCTCGATGCTCGAGCTCAAGCGCGGCCCGGCGCCGCGGTGCCGCCCGGGCGCGTCCGCGGGCGCTCAGATGGGTGCGCCCGGTCGCTCTGGTGGAGCCCGGGCACGTGTCAGGCGCCCCGGCACGCGCTCGCGCGCGCCGGGGTGGCGTGATCTCCCGGAGGTAGGCCGAGACGACTGCTTCGGCCACGATCTGCGCGCGGAGGACGGCGGCGGGACTGGTGGGATTCGTGGTGAGGCTGGACATGAGGCTCCTTGGGGGATGGCAGCTCAAGGCGGTGGGCGCCTGTCCGGGTTGCTGGCGGCCGAGTCAGGCGGCTTGTCGTTCGAGCGCCGGCTCGAGCTCGGGTGATGCGGGGAGGTCTCGCTCGACGGCGATGTCCGGCTCGCTGACGGGCCTCAGCAGGATGAGCGCGCTGAGGACTCCGGCGGCCACGCTGGCGGCGCCGATGGCGAAGGCGAGGTGATAGCCGCCGAGCAGCGCTCCGATGACCGGATGGTGCGTCAGCTCCAGGGCGCGGGTGTGATTGGTCGCGATCGTGCCGAGGACAGCCAGGCCGAGCGCTCCGGCGACCTGTTGGGAAACGTTGACGATGCCGGAGCCGAGTCCAGCATCAGCTGCTGGGACATCAGCCATAGCGATCGAGAGCAGAGGCATGAACGCACTCCCGATCCCCAGTCCGATCGTGAAGTAGGCGAAGAAGATCGTCGGGAAGAAGCTCGTCTGGGCGCCCACAGTGGTCAGCAGGCCGAGTCCGACGACCACCGCGAGCATGCCGGAGATCAGCATCGGCATGGCACCAAACCGGTTGACCAGGCGAGCGTTGATCCCGAGTGAGAGAGCGCCGACGGTCATCGTCCAGGGCAGGAAGGCCAGACCGGTCTGGAGCGCGCCGTAGTGCAGGACGTGCTCTAGGTAGAGCGTGCCGAGGAAGAAGGTCGAGTACATCCCGGTGACAAGGAAGCCGCGCACGACACTCGAACTGACCAGGCCGCGCACGCGCAGGACGCGCAGCGGCATGATCGGGTTCGCGATTTTGGCCTCGAGGGCCAGGAAGGCGGCCATCAGCACGACGGCCATGGCACCGAAGCCGAGCACGGACCTTGAGCCCCAGCCGCTTCCGCTCGCATGCACGATGGCGTAGATGGCGGTCATGAGCGAGGCGGTGACCAGTAGCGACCCGAGCCAGTCGATGCGGCCGGTGGCGCTGAGGCCCTCATCCCTGGGGATCAGGGCCCGGCCAAGCACGATCGTCGCCACGCCGATCGGCAGGTTGACGAAAAAGATCCAGTGCCAGCTGAGGATCTGCGTCAGCGCGCCCCCGGCGAGCAGCCCGAGCGACCCGCCGGCCACTGCGACAAAAACGTAGGCGCTCATCGCCCGAGCGCGCTCCGTCGGCTGCGGGAACTCGGTGACGATGATGGCGAGAATCACCGAGGCCTGAATCGCGGCGCCGATGCCCTGGATGAACCGGGCCGCGATCAGCGCACCTTGGTCAGGCGCCAGCCCGCACGCCGCGGAGGCGACAGTGAAGACGATCACGCCGGCCAGGAACACACGCTTGCGGCCGAACAGATCGCCGAGTCGGCCGGCGAGCAGCAGGAAGCTGCCAAAGGTCACGAGGAAGGCGTCGATGACCCAGGTGAGACTCCCCTGGCTGAACTGCAGGTCGCGCTGGATCGCCGGCAGGGCCACGTTCACGATCGTCGTATCGAGCACGATCATCAGCTGGGCCAGGCAGACGACGCCGAGCGCGAGCCAGCGGCGACGGTCGCTGGAGATGGAGGAGACGAGAGAAAGTCGGTGCATACAGAGTCCCGGGTAAGAGGAGGTGGGTGGTAAACTGGAGGAACCCTCCGATAGTTAAGTGGAGGCTTCCTCCGGAACAGACTATAGCGGAGGTGCCCTCCGGTTTGTCAAGCGAGCCATGCAAGATTCATCCGCAACCACCACTCCTCCGATCGACCAGTCCTTTCCGCACCGCCCGAAGCGCGCGGATGCGCGGCGCAACTACGACAAGGTCGTAGCCGCGGCTCGTGACGCATTCGCCGAGCGCGGCACCTCGACCTCGCTGGAGGAGATCGCCCGGCGCGCCGAGGTCGGGATCGGCACCCTGTACCGCAACTTCCCCAGCCGCCAGGCCCTGCTCGAGGCTGTCTACGTCGACGAGGTTGACGATCTGTGCCGTTCAGCGGCCGAGCTCGACGGCCTGGCACCGTGGGACGCCTTCGCGGCCTGGGTGGATCGACTGGTCGGCTATTTGGTCACCAAGCAGGCTCTTGCCCAGGAACTGCTCGAGTACCTCGACCGCGACGCGCCGCTCTTTCAAGCCTGCCGAGCATCCCTGTTCACGGCCGGGCAACCGCTACTCGAGCGCGCCCAGCAGGCCAATGCCGTCCGGACCGACACAAACCTCACTGAGATCATCCAGATCGTCGGGGGGATCGCCAAAGTTCCCGCCGCCGAGCCCGAGCACACCAAACACATGCTCCAGATCGCGCTCGACGGCCTGCGCTACCGCGCAGCCGAAACCTAGGCTGGCGCCTCCACCGAGTCCCCACGGTGGGATCCTTCGCGTGTCGGCTGGGATCGCCGACCGATGATTGAAAGCTCACGGTCGATGATCCCAGTCCAACTCGCCGTCTGAAATGCATCACCCGGGTTATATGGCTCCCGTAAACCTGCCACGCGAGAGTACGATGCGTCTAACAGGGTGCTGGGATAACCGAAAGGCACGGATGGCGACAGCGATTGAAGATCTCGCGCTTGGCCCGGGTGACCATGTCGTCCAGTTCTACCAGCACGAGCCCGAGCTCGTGGAGACGGTCGGGAGGTATCTGAGCGACGCCGCTCGGTCCGGTGCCGCGGTGATCGGCATCGCCACCGAGGCCCATCGCGACGCGTTTTTGGCCGAGTTGCAGGCTGCAGGAGTCGATCCGGCGAAAGCATGCGCAGACGGCGCCCTGACCCTGCTCGACGCAGCTGCGACGCTGGCCAGCTTCATGCCCGAAGGCCGAATCGACCACGACGAGTTCCGCCAAGTGATTGGTTCCCTCGTCCGCCGAGCCGGTGAGACGGGCAGGCCAGTCAGCGTCTATGGCGAGATGGTGGCGCTCCTCTGGGACGCTGGCGACGTGCTGGCCACGATCGAGCTTGAGCGATTGTGGAACGAGCTCGGGCGTGAGCTTCAGTTCTCTTTGTTGTGCGCCTATCGCAGCGAGTCGGTCCGGGGGGACGAGCACGCGGAGGCGTTGCGGCAGGTCTGTCATCTTCACAGCGCCGTTTTGCCCGCGCCAGCGCGCGATGATCCCGACGCGCCGCATTCACCAGACACCGAGGCCTCAGCCCGGTTCCCAGCCGAACTGGACGCGCCACGCTCCGCCCGTCACTTCGTGGCGCACACGCTCGGGCGCTGGGGCCACGCCGGCAGTCTGGTGGACGACGCGCAACTTCTGGTCACCGAGTTGGCGACCAACGCGGTTGTGCACGCCCGATCAACGTTCTCGGTCGTGGCCCGCACCGAGGAGGCTTGCGTCCATATCTCAGTCCATGACGCCAGCACCGTCAAGCCGACGATGCGCGACGGCGCCCCGACGTCGCCGTCCGGCCGTGGACTTCATCTCGTCGCCGCGCTTTCAGTCAACTGGGGCGTCGAGGTCACCGCCGACGGAAAGACCGTCTGGGCGGAGCTTCGGGTCTGACGGGCACCAGCTGTAGGCGGATTACGAGCCGGGGCCGAGCGGCGTCGCGGCGCCGCTCGGCCTGTTGTGCCGGTGGTCAGGCGGCTTGGCCGGAGAGCTCGGCGCGGCTGACCCATTGATCGATCCACTCGCCGGTGATCTGCCTGGTGGCGGCGTTGATGCGGTTCCAGGCGTTGATTGCCGCGATCGCGACCACCAGTCCGGCGAGCTGTGACTCGTCGTAGTGGCGAGCTGCCTGTTCCCACACCGTGTCGGGAATCGGATCCGAGCGGTCAGCCAGCCGCGTGGTGGCCTCGGTGAGCGCCAGGGCGGCGCGCTCGGCGTCGCTGAAATACGGCGCCTCGCGCCAGGCGCCGACCATGACGATGCGCTCGTCTGGCTCGCCGGCGGCCTTGAGCTCGCGTGAATGCATGTCCAGGCACACGCTGCATCCGTTGATCTGGCTGGCGCGCACCTCGATCAGGTACAGGGTGCTGACGGGCACACCGGCGCTCCGGGCGGCGACGCCGAGGCTCTGCAGCGCCTCCATCGCGCCGGGGACGGTCATCGCCGGATTGTCCATTCGTGCTTGCATGTTGGTCCTCCAGTTGTGGGTGGGTCAGCCGCGGTCACACCGCGGGGATCCCGCGGGTCTATGGCATTGACACGCAACGATGGAGGAACGTGACATGACCGATCAGCAATGGCTGGCCGAGCGTTTCGAGGAGCACCGGGCCCAGCTGCGCGCGGTGGCATACAGAATGCTCGGATCGCTCAGCGAGGCCGACGACGCCGTTCAAGACTCGTGGCTTCGCGTCAACCGTGCCGACACCGGCGACGTCGAGAACCTCGGCGCCTGGCTGACGACGATCGTCGCCCGCGTCGCGCTGAACATGCTGCGCTCGCGCACTGTCCGACGAGAGCAGCCGCTGGATGTCCACCTCCCTGACCCGGTGGTCGACCCCGCTGACGGTACCAACCCCGAGCACGAGGCGCTGCTGGCCGACTCGGTCGGTCTGGCGCTGCTGGTGGTGCTCGAAACGCTGAGCCCGGCGGAGCGGCTCGCGTTCGTTCTGCACGACACGTTCGCGGTGCCGTTTGAGCAGATCGCAGCGATCGTCGAGCGCTCGCCCGAGGCGACCCGACAGCTCGCCAGCCGAGCCCGTCGGCGGGTGCGCGGCACGGCGCCGGTTCCGGACGCCTCGCTCGCTGAGCAGTGGAAAGTCGTGGACGCGTTCCTGGCGGCGGCGCGCAACGGCGATTTCGACGCCCTGGTCGCGGTGCTCGACCCCGATGTCGTGCTCAGAGCCGACGGCGGGATGACCGGGCTCTCGCACCACGCGCAAGGCGCGGAGGCGGTCGCCACGCAGGCGAGAATGTGGTCGCGGGCCACACTCACGGTCCGGCGGGCTCTCGTCAACGGCGCACCCGGGGTCGTGTCAGAACACAACGGCAAGCCGTTCTCAGTCGGAGCGTTCACAGTCAAGAATGAGAGGATCGCCGCGTGCTACTTCCTGGTCGATCCTGGGCGGCTGGCACAGCTCGATCTCAAAATGCTCCGGGGCTGATCGCCGAAGCCTGTCACGCTCTCATTGTCGTCCCGGCCTCATTCCCGAGTCGTCTCACGACGTAGCGCCTGACCGTGGGAGGGCGATGCTCGGCGTCTTCTTCGCGTCATCCGAGCCGCGGAGCAGCAGTCCACTGATCGGGACGACTGAGAGACGACCGCTGGATCGCTTGCGACGTTGCCCCGACGGCCCGGTAATGGGCGTTGTGGTCAGGCGACGGTGCCTCTCGCGTACCAAGCGCGCGCGTCCAACGAGAATCGGCCCTCAGGCACGAGTGCGCGACAGCCCTCGCGTACCGCTGCCTGCTCCTCCGCCTGAAGGCTCGCCAGCGCCTGTCCGGCCGGGCCGACCGCAAGCGTGAACGGCTCCCAGAAGTCGTCGAAGTCCGCGTAGTCGGTCTTGGCGTGCAGCGCCCCGCCGGTGACGCCGGTCAGGCCGGCGTGCTCGAGCCGGTCCGCGATATCGCCGTCCCACGTGCCCGGGCGCCGCTGCTCACCGGGCACGGCCGGGTGCAGGTCACTCATCACCGACCAGAAGATCCGCAGCATCGTCATGCCGCCGCCCGCGATGTCCCACATGCAGACCGCCACCGTGCCCTTCGGCCGAGTCACGCGGGCCATCTCGCGCACGCCGCGGTCGGCGTCGCGCATGAAGCCGATCACCAGACAGGAGAGCGCGGCGTCAAAGCTGCCGTCCTCCCACGGCAGCTCCTCAGCGATGCCTTCTCGCGCATCGACGCCCGGATTTCGCGCCATGCACGCCGCTACGAACTGCGGAGCCGGATCTATCGCGGCGACCCGTTCGGCGCCTGTGCGCGCCGCGAGCTCGGCGGTCAGGCCGCCTGGGCCGCAGCCGACGTCAACCAACCGCTGGCCGTGTACGACCCCGGCCGCGTCCGCGAGCGCCGCTGCCAGCGAAGACGTGTAACGGCCCATGAAGCGGTCGTAGTGCTCGGCGGGCGAAAGGAACTGACTGGCTTCGCTCATCTCGGTTCTCGGTCGACCAGGGCAGAAGTGTGCACCACCGGCGCACCTTGACAAACAATGTCGCACAACCGAACCCGGGACGGCCGACGACGCCGTGCCCACCGGCAGGAGACATACGCTCCACGCACCCACCAGCCGCTACAAATAAGCTCACCTGCTGGTCTTCCCCAAGCCCGCCTCCGGACTCGAACCGGAAACGGTCGCGACATGAACGCAGGGGCGGGCCAAAGCGCTGCTCACTCCTTGTTCGGGAGCAGCTCGAGCAGCCCGGAGAACAGTGGGGTGACGAGGCGCGAATGCGGATACACGCGGTACGTGTTGTAGACCGCGCCGTCCCACGCGGCGAACACGCTCCATCCAGCACTCACGGACACGGCCGACTCGAGGTTCGGCGCCCCGACCTCCTCGCGGTAGTCGCGCAGCCACTGCGGCGCCTCGCGCAGCAGTTGCCCCATGTCGAACTCTTCGCGGACGATGCCTGACATCTCCTCCCGACGGAACGCGAAGCCGTAGTCGAAGAGGAAGTCGCCGCCGTGCGCTGAGACCCACGGGACCGTCCATCCCCGACGCCCCTTGTGAGCGGTGAGCTTCTGGAGCGGCGCGTGCGACATGCACAGCAGCGTCACGTCGCGATCGTTCAGATGCGTGACCACGCCGCTCAGCCCGTCGGCGAGTGAGGAGCAGCCGGGGCAGGCGACCGTCCAGTCCTCCCCGAACATCAGGTGGTAGATGAGCAGCTGTGATCGGCCGTCGAACAGGTCGGACAGCGACTTCGGCCCGTCCTCGGTCGCGAACCGATACTGCTTCTCGACCGGAACCCACGGCAGCTCGCGCCGCTGCTCCTCGACGCGCGTGGCGTGCTCCTCCAGCTCCCGCTCGACGGCCAACAGCTCCTTGCGCGCCGCCTGCCACTCCTGCTCTGTCTCGATCTTCATCGCTAACTCCTCATTGACTGGGTCGCACGGGATAGGACCGACGAGGTTGACCAGACTCATCGCTCAGCACGAGTTCGGCGTCTGCAATGACAGGCGCGGAAACTGCCGGTAAGAGAGCCAGATCCGACCGCTCCCGGGTTCCGCGCTGGGCGGGTGCGCTCGCTGTTGGACCGAGAAAGCCCATGGGTTCAGGCAGAGGAGGACCGAGCAGAACGGACGGACTCAGGCGCGGCAGCCGCCTCGGCGAGGGCAGCAGGTAGCGCGGTGACTGCTGGTGGGTCGGGCGGGTCGCCTTAGGTCGCGGCGTAGATGCGCCGCGGCAGGCCGGGAGGTTCTATAGCGGTGATGCCATCGGCGTTGTGGGCGCGCAGGGCCAGGCCCGGTAGCGTGGCAACGCAGAGGCCGGAGGCGATATGCCGACGACTTGACATGCAGCCAGTATAGCTGCGTATTATTTGGGAGCCAGATGGCTGCCTATTCGCACCTGGATGAGGTCTTCAAGGCGCTGGCCGACCCAAGTCGGCGGCTGCTGCTCGACAGCCTCAACGCGCGCAACGGCCAGACGCTGCGGGAGCTGTGCTCGCGGCTGGACATGGCTCGCCAGTCGGTGAGCAAGCACCTCGCCGTGCTCGAGGCGGCCAACCTCGTGACCACCGTTCGTCGCGGCCGGGAGAAGCACCACTACCTCAACGCAGCGCCCATCAACGACATCGCCGAGCGCTGGATCATGCGGTACGAGCAGGACCGCGTCAACGCGCTCGCCGACCTAAAAAGAGCACTGGAGGACGCCCCCGTGGAGCCCGAGAAGCCTTCATTCGTCTACGCGACGTACATCCGGACAACGCCGGAGCAGCTGTGGCAGGCGCTGACCGAGCCGGCGTTCACCGAGCGCTACTGGTCGATTGCGTTCGAGACCGACTGGAAGCCGGGCTCGCCGATGACCTGGAAGACGCGCGGCCTGGCGATCGCCGACCCCGAGCAGGTGGTGCTCGAATCAGAGCCCTACCGTCGCCTGTCCTACACGTGGCAGACGCATTCGCCGGAGTGGGCGCAGGCGCTCAACTTCACCGAGGAGGCCGGCGACCGGCTCGCCTCCGAGCCTCGCTCGAAGGTCACCTTCGAGATCGAGCCGCTCGGCGATCAGGTGAAGCTGACCGTGATCCACGACGATCTGGTGCCCGGCGGGCTGACCGGCTCAATGATCAGCAACGGTTGGCCGCGGGTCCTGGCCAACCTCAAGACGCTGCTCGAGACCGGTGAGACGCTCCCGGACGTCCAGCTGAACACGCCGGCCAGGCTCGGGCTGACGCGATGAACGGCATGTCGATGCCGGGAATGCCGATGCCCGGGATGCACGGCACGCCGATGAGCGGCATGACGATGGCCCTCCCGCTGTTCGTGGTGATGATGGCCGCGATGATGCTGCCCAGCGCGGTCCCCGCGATCGTGCGGCGGGCGCGTGACGGCCGGGGTGTGCTCGCGGCGCCGCTGTTCGCCGGCTCCTATCTCGGCGTCTGGGCGCTCGCCGGTCTGGCGATTTGGCTGCTCTATCAGCCGCCCGGCGCTGCCGCGTCCGGGGCGTTGCTCATCGGCGCGGGCGTCTACGAGCTCACGCCGCTGAAGCGCGAGTGTCGCCGGCGTTGCCGTGAGCGCGTCCGCTCGGGCGCCCGGTTCGGCGCTTTCTGCTTCGGCTCGAGCATCGGGCTGATGCTCGTGCTCGTCGCCGTGAACGTGATGAGCGTCGCGCTGATGGTCGCGATCGCCGCCGTCGTCCTTGCGCAGAAGCTCTTTCCGCCACGTCGCACCCTCGACCTGTCCCTGGCGCTGGGAATCGTCGCCCTCGGCATCGCCACCGCCGCAGCCTGAACAACCACAAGAGGAGACCCGCATGACGACCGCTACCCACCCGACCGGCACGCGCGAGCAGTGGCTCGCCGCCCGACTCGACCTGCTCGAATCCGAGAAGGAGCTGACCCGCCGCAGCGACGAGATCACCCGCCAGCGGCAGCAGCTGCCCTGGGTGCCCGTCGAGAAGGCGTACCGCTTCGACACCGACGAGGGCGACGCGTCGCTCGCCGATCTGTTCGGTGGGCGTTCGCAGCTGCTCGTCTACCACTTCATGCTCGGACCGGGCTACGAGTCGGGCTGCCCGTCGTGTTCGGCGATCGCCGACGGCTTCAACGGCTTCGCCGTCCACCTCGAGAACCACGACGTCGGTCTCGTCGCGGTCTCGCGCGCTCCCATCGACCAGATCCAGGCTTACAAGCGGCGCATGGGCTGGACGTTCCGCTGGGCCTCCGCGCACGACACCGATTTCAACTACGACTTCAACACATCATTCACCGAAGAGCAGCAGCGCTCGGGCAACACTGAGTACAACTACGCCGCGAGGGACATGCGTGGCGCGCTCGAGGCGACGCAGCCGAGCCCGCACGCCGCGATGGCCGGCACCGACAACGCCACCTTCATGCGCGAGGCCCCCGGCATAAGCGCCTTCGCACGCGAGAACGGCGTCGTCTACCACACCTACTCTGCGTACGCGCGCGGTCTCGACTCGCTGTGGGGCATGTACCAGTGGCTGGATCGCGCGCCGCTGGGACGCAACGACAACGGGGCCTGGTTCCGGCACCACGATCGATACTGATCGGCAGCGCATCCTCCGGTGGCGATGGTGACACCTGCCCGCTGTGCAAGAGCGCGCGCTGGCGCGATACCCCGCCGATGCGTCGCGGTTTCCGGCAGTGTGAGCGATCATCTCGCGCAAGGATGGAGCTCACAGACGTCAGCCGTGCCCGAAGGACGAGGGGCCTCGTGGTTCTGGAGGGCTTTCACGCGATCAAGCACGCGATCCGGTTCGGGGGCGAGATTCTCGGAGCGTGGACCGCGGACCCGGGGGAGGTGCAGAACCTGCTCGAGCGCCTTGCCCCTGACGTGCGTATCCCGTTTGAGGTTGTGGACATTGAGGCGCTCAAGAATGTGGTGCCGCGCGGTCAGGTCGTTGCCGTGGCTCGGCGTCCGGTTCAGCCAGATCCGGACACGGTCCTGGCTGGTCCTGGTCACGTCGTGCTGCTGGAGGACCCGAGACACCTGGGCAACCTGGGGGCCGTGGTTCGGGTGGCTGCCGCTGCCGGCGCGGCGGGCGTGATGACCACCGGACGTCAAAACCCGTGGCATCCGGATGCTCTGCGCGGCGAGCGCCGGCCTGCACTTCGCGCTGCCCGTCCATCACATCCGCGCCGTGAGGACCCAGGGCCGCGAGCTGGTGGCGCTCGACCCAGCTGGGGAGCCGCTCGCGCCCGCGGAGTTTCCCGCCGCGGCGGTACTGGCGTTTGGCGCCGAGCGCGACGGGCTGAGCGACGAGCTGCTGGCTCAGGCACAGCGCCGCGTTGCGCTGCCGATGTCTCCTGGGGTCTCGTCGCTGAACTTGGCCACCGCGGTTGCCGCCACGTTGTACGCGCTCAAGCTCACAACGAGATCCTGAAGAACGCTGCCCTCCCGCGCTCACGGCCTCGGCTTTCGCCGGGCTCAACTCGCCATTCAGGCAGCGGGCGGTTGGTGCCGGTCGAAGCCCTCGAGCTCCTGCCAGCCGCTGAGCTGGACACACTGCTCCCACAACCGCTCCCGCTCCTGCTCGGTCTCTTTGGTCCACGGCAGTAGGTGTGTGGGGCGTGGCCGGCGGTCCTGCCAGAACTGGCCGGAGCTTTGGCCCGGCTCGGGAGCCGCTCCGAGCCAGGTGATCGTGTCCGCCCCCTCCGCCGCGGTTCTGAGTAGCGGTTTAGCCACCTTGTAGAAGCCAGGGAGAGAGGATCGGACGCCGGGGGTGTCCGCCCACCCGGGGTGCATCGAGTGGACCACGACCCCGGTGCGGGCCAGCCGCCGCGCCCAGATCTCGGTGAGGACGACCTGTGCTCGCTTGGTCCGAGCGTACGCCCTCGCCCCGTCAAACCGTCCGCGCGTGCTCTGCAGGTCCTCGGCGGCGAGTCTCTGCGTGTACATGCCGCCTGACGACACGTTGATGATCCGGGCCGGCGCGGTTTTCTCGAGCATCGGCACAAGCAGGTTGGTCAGCAGGAACGGGCCCACCACATTTGTCGCCAGCGTCAGCTCGATCCCGTCGTCCGAAAGCGCGCGCTCGTCGGTCAGGACGCCCGCATTGTTGACCAGCACATCGAGTCGCGCCATCTGCTCGTGAAACCCTTGCGCGAAATCGCGGACCGACGTGAGCTTGGCGAGGTCGCATAGCCCCACGTGTATGTCGCCGTTGCCTGACCGCTCCGAGATTCTCTCCCGCGCCGCCTCACCGCGTTCTCGGCTGCGCACGAGCAGCCAGACCGTCGCGCCGAGGCGAGCGAAGCCTTCGGCGGCGGCGTAGCCGAGCCCGGCGCTAGCGCCGCTGATGAGCACGACCTTGCCCCGCATCGACACGATTCCGGCATCGTCCCAGCCGCGACTGCGGATCCGGTAACCGAGCTTTGAGTATCCGCCGATCACGCTGCGATCCAGCACCATGTCGAGAACCGAGTTGATCATGCGCTCAGCGAAAGGCCGTGACGCCCACCAGCGCGAATCTCATCTCACTGCTGTCTTGCCTCGGGCCCACCCTGATGAGTACGGAGTTCCGGGCGGAACCGGATCACAGTCCTGTGAGCGCGCCGGCGCTCCTTGACAACGAGTCGGCCCCGGTCAGTGTGAGCTCGGGACGGCTGGTGAGCTTTCGGTGCATCTTTGTCAGTGCGAGGCGTTGTCTACCCTTGACCGTCCCAAGCGGAGCCCCCACTTTCTCGGCGATTTCGGTTTGGGTCAGACCTTTGAAGTACGCCAGCTCGATCACCTGGCGTTGGTCGTCCGGAAGGCTGACCAGCAGTTGGCGGGCGTGGCGTGATTCCTCGCGCGTCGGCCACCTGTTCCTCAGTACGCTCTGCGGCTTCGAGCCGTGCGACGAGCGCGTCATCGATCTCGACGTCACGATCGTGTCGGGCTTCGCGGCGCAGGCAGTCGATGCTTCGGTTTCGCACCATCGACAAGAGCCACGTTTTGAACGTTCCCCGGCTCGTGTCGTAGCTTCGTGCGGCTCGCCATACGCCGAGAAAGGCGTCTTGGGTGGCTTCTTCGGCCGCTCTCCGGCGACCGGTGACCCGCATCGCGAGTCCGAAGACTTGGGCGCTGTGCCGGTCGTAGATCGCTTCGAAGGCCAGGACGTCGCCCCTAGCGACCCGGAGCACGAGGTCGTGGTCTTCGAGCCTGGTGAGCTGCGCCTTGGTCATGGCCCTCACTGTACAGATCTTGTCTAGCTTTTGTCAAGCTCTTGCCTAGATCGGCTAGCATCGGGTAGTGGCCGAGACTGGACGACTCCGGATTGGGGAGCTCAGTAGGCGGGTCGGAGAGAGCCCCGAGCTCCTACGCGCGTGGGAAACCCGCTACGGGCTGGTGACACCTGAGCGAACCCCGGGCGGACTTCGTCTTTATTCCGAGCAGGACGAACGCCGCGTCCGGGCGATGCGCCAGCACATCAACGCGGGGCTCTCCGCCTCCGAGGCTGCGCGCTTGGCGAAGCTCGCGGGCGACCCAGAGCCCGAAGCGGCATCGGCGACCCTAGCCGACATCGAAGCGGCACTCGAGCGCAGCTTTGACGCGCTCGATGAGCCCGCCGCCCAGGCGGCGCTCGATCGTCTCCTTGTCGCGTTTGGACTCCGACAGGCCCTTGCGGAGGTGATCCTGCCGTTCCTGCGCCGGCTCGGTGTGCGCTGGGCCGCCGCCCAGGCAAGCGTTGCCCAGGAGCACTTCGCGAGCAACATCATCGGCGGGCGCCTCCGCGCGCTGGCTCGGGACTGGGGACAAGGCGTCGGACCGCGCGCAATCCTGGCCTGCCCGCCCGGCGAGCTGCACGAGCTCGGACTGCTGTCCTTCGGCCTTGCCCTCCGCGAGCGCGGCTGGCGGATCACCTACCTGGGCGCCGACACTCCGCTTGATGACATCACCGCCGCGCTGGATGGACTCGCCCCCGCGATCGTCGTGCTCGCCGCGATGACCCCGCAGCGGTTCCTCGACAGCGCCGACGCGCTGACCGCTCTCACGGCGCAGATCCGAGTCGGGCTCGCCGGCGCGGGCGCCTCCGCTGCTCTCGCCAACCGACTGGGCGCCGAGTTACTCGCGGGCGAGCTCGTGGACGTCGCGGCTGCGCTCACACCCTGACCCGGTCGCGGTCAATCCCCTCAGTAACGATGCGACGGAGGCGTGGGAGCCTGTCCGGTGGAACGCCGCGACTTACGGAAACGAGCGACGAGCTCTGGAAGCGGCGCCCGGTCGGGCGGGATGCCGCCCTCTAGCCCGTTGGCTCTCTTCCACGGATTCGCCACGGCGACGATGTACGTCACCAGCACGGCTTGGAAGTACAGGAAGCCGTTGCCTTTCACCGGAGAAAGCCTTGCGCACCTCCGAGAAAAGTGATATCAATTAGATAACAGTTTTCCGAGGGCGTCCCGAGGGGGAGTCATGAGCCAAGCCGTCCAGCCTTACCGCCAGCCCGAGGCGACACCTGTCGGGCATTCCGGGGCCCGGGTCGACATCCACGAACGTCCGGCGTGGGCGGTCAGCGGCTGGCCCGGCGTGCTTGTCGTCGCCGCTTGCATCGCTGCCGCCGTCCTGCTTGCCGGCTCGGCGTGGATCATCGCGCCGATCGTGGTCGGTGCCCTGGTCGCCACGTCGCTGGTGATAGTCCAGCCGGGCCACACCAAGGTGGTGCGATTCTTCGGGACCTACGTCGGGACTCTGCGCCGGACCGGCCTGTGGTGGATCTTGCCGCTGGCCGATCGACGGAGCCTGAGCATTCGGGTCAGGAACTTCGAGACCAACCACCTGAAGGTCAACGACGCTGACGGCAACCCGGTGGAGATCGCTGCGATCGTGGTTTGGCAGGTGGCCGATACGTCGCGGGCGGTTTACGCCGTCGATGACTACGACAACTTCGTTCGGGTTCAGGCCGAGTCGGCACTGCGTCATGTTGCGAGCACCCGTCCCTACGACGATCCCGCCGACGACGGCACGTCGTTGCGTGGGTCGGTCGACGTCGTGGCGGCAGAGCTCGCCCGCGAGGTGGCCCAGCGGGTGGCGATCGCGGGGGTGGAGATCGTCGAGGTACGCATCAGTCATCTCGCCTACGCCCCGGAGATCGCCCAGGCAATGCTGCGCCGACAGCAAGCCAACGCCGTCGTCGCGGCGCGCGCCCGGATCGTCGAGGGCTCGGTCGGGATGGTTGAAATGGCGCTCGCCCGGTTGGATGAGCACGGCGTCGTTGAGCTCGACGAGGAGCGCAAAGCGGCGATGGTGAGCAACCTGCTGGTCGTGCTCTGCGCTGACCAGCCCGCTTCGCCGGTCGTCAATGCCGGCACGCTCTATACGTGAGTCGTGAGCGCAAACAGGTGCTGCTGCGCATCGACCCAACGGTCCACGATGCCCTGGCTCGATGGTCCGCCGACGAGTTCCGCAGCCTCAATGCTCACATCGAGATGCTGCTTCGCCGCGCCCTCGACGACGCCGGCCGGATGCCCCGACAGGCGGGACCCATGCCCAGGCGTGGCCGGCCCCCGAACCGCTAAGCCGGCGGGACCTGGTTGTTGACCTGCCGTCCGTGGTAGAGGTGGTCGTGGCCCTTGCAGGCGGCCGGGAACATGAAATGGACGCTGTCGCTGCGAACGCCGTTGTAGCTTGCGAATAGGGTCGCGCGACCGAGGGTGCCGACCTTGCACTGCGGGTCGGTGCTGCTCCGCACACGGACGATGATCCTCATGATGTTGCCGGGGAAGCCCCACATCACCGCGTAGTGGGAGTGGTAGACCAAGTGGTGCGTGACAGTCATGATGATCAGGCGGTCGGGCTGATTTGGGACACGGTCGACCTGGCACAGGATTCCCGAGACGGTGTTGGCGGCCAGGTTGATTTGACCGTGGCCGCGGGCGAAGCTGCCGGTAGCGCCCGTGATCGCGCCGCCGGTGTGAAAGCCCCACGGGGGAATCCCTTGGACGATCGGGATCGGTGCGCAGTATTGAACTGAGAATCCGGCCGCGGAGCTGACCATGCTCATGAAGGCCAGCAGCGGCGCTAGCACCAAACCTGCGACTCCTAGGCGCCGAACGGCGTGGTTGCACCTCATCTTGTGACGACTATAACCTCGGCAGCCACGCTCCAAAACCGGCCAAAGGTCTAGGTCGATGCGCAGCGGTGCACCGCCTCATGAGAGACTGCGGGGCATGCCTGAGACGAGCGTGAACGGCCGCCAGTCGGTCGCTTCGGGGATCAAGCGCGCCGCCGGGCGCGGCCGCCAGGACCGGATCTACCGCGACGGCATCCACGGCCGCCGCCCACGCGTGCCCACCGACTTCGCCACACTTGAGCGGCGGGCCAGGCGCAAGGCGCGCGCGATCGGGTGGGCGTATGCCGCCGGCGGTGCCGGTGAGGGGGCGACCATGCGCGCCAATCGGGAGGCGTTTGAGCGCTGGAAGATCGTCCCGAGGATGTTGCGCGACGTCTCGCGCCGTGACATCGGGGTGGAGCTGTTCGGGCGCCAGATTCCCGCGCCGGTGCTGTTCGGTCCGGTGGGTGCCGCCGAGCTGGTGCACCCCGAGGCCGATGTGGCGATCGCCCGGGCGGCCGCCGAGCTCGGGGTGCCCTATGTCTTCACCAGCCAGGCGTGCGTCTCGATGGAGGAGTGCGCGGCGGTCATGGGCGACGCGCCGCGCTGGTTTCAGCTCTACTGGAGCACGGACGATGGGCTCGTCGACAGCTTCCTGGCGCGCGCCCGGGCGGCGGGAGCTGAGGCTGTTGTCGTCACCCTGGACACGACGATGCTGGGGTGGCGCACGATGGACCTCAACCTCGGCTACCTGCCGTTCGCGCGCGGGACGGGGCATCGCCCAGTACACGGCCGACCGCCGCTTCCTCGAGATCGTCCGGGAGCGGCTCGCCGCCGCGGGCAGCCACGCCAGCGACGACGTCAAGGTCTCGCTCGGCGCGATCAAAACGCTGATCTCGATCTCGCGGTCGTTCCCGGGCGGCTTTCTGGACAACCTGCGCTCCCCCGAGCCTCGGGCGGCTGTCGAGACGTTCCTCGACATCTACTCCCGACCGTCACTGACCTGGAGCGACATCGAGTCACTGCGCGACCGCACCGACCTCCCGATACTGCTCAAGGGCATCCAGCATCCTGACGACGCTCGCCGCGCGGTACAGGCGGGGGTCGACGGGATCGTCGTGTCCAACCACGGCGGCCGCCAGGTCGACGGCGCGATCGGGTCACTCGACGCCCTCGCGGAGATCGCCCCAGTCGTGGCCGGTCAGACGAAGCTGCTGCTCGACAGCGGTGTGCGCGGCGGATCTGATGTCTTCAAAGCGCTCGCACTCGGCGCCGACGCCGTGCTGATCGCGCGGCCGTATCTCTACGGGCTGGCGCTCGCCGGGTGGGAGGGCGCGCGTGACGTGGTCGCCAACATCATTGCCGAGTTCGATCTGACCATGGGGTTGAGCGGGCTGAAGTCGGTGGCCGAGATCGACCGCGACGCGCTGCGACAGATCTAAAAGCAGGTGCTGCTGCGCACCTAGTCGTCGATGTTGTCGAGGATCTCGTTGGCCCGCGACCACTGGGCCGGCGGCACCACCAGATAGACGTCCCCTCTGCCGAACCGGTCGAGCGGTTGGTCGGCGACACAGCTGGCATCGACGCCCAAGGCTCGGAGCTGGTCGCGCCAAGCCACCGCCGTGTTGCGCTCCTCGAAGGTGCTGACCGTCTCCCAGTCCGCGAGGCGTGGATCGCCGATTGCCACGTCCGGCTCCGTCGCGGCACGACCCTTGCGGAAACGCGAAAGCGGCACGCCCAGAGCGTACGCGCTCAAGACAGCTTCCGGAGCGCGTCCTGCGCGCGACGGTGTTCGAACTTCGCTCGGTCGGCATGGTCGCGGGCCTCGGTGAGCGCTTGCTCGGCTTTCTGCAGCGCATCCGCCATGTCATCCCGACGGGTCTGCGCGGTATCAAGCTCGCGCTCCGCCCGTTGCACGGAGCGACGCGTGTCCGCTTCAGCCTGACGGGCGATCTCCACCCGCTCAGCGCGCTCCCGCGCGATTCGCTTGGTCTCGGCGCCAGCAGCGGCGTCAGGCGAGCGCTCACCGCGGACGCCCGAGGACGAAGCCGGTTGGCCGGCCAGGCCGCCCCGTCCGAGACCGGCGTAGCGAAGTTCACGCGTAAGACAACCATCCTTGACCTGGGCGCGCGCCTCGTCGTCGAGGGCCGCCGCGTGCAGCGACTCTGACACCCGCTCGAGCGTTGTCTGGGTGAGCTCGTGGCCCTCAGAGCTCAGCAGTCCCCGCGCCAATTGCGCGAGCGTGCTGACCGCATCGCGCTCACGCGCGACCGCCTCACGCATGGCGCGCGTGTCACCGCGCCCGGTTATCAGCTCAGATTGCGCATGTCCCAGAGCGTCGCCAGCCGCAAACAGGTCCGCGACTTCGGCTCCGTGAGTTCGGACGAGCTGATTGACCGCCCACGCGGCAACCGACGGCTTGCGTAGCGACGCGACGGCTTCGGCCTGCGCGCGGTGTCCATCTTTGCGCAGCGCCCTGGTCAGCGCCGTGCGCTCGGGGACAAAACGCTCGAGCGGGAGGCCGTAGAGATCATTCGGCTCGGTCACGCAATGATCGATCCTATGCTCCGGGCGTCGTCCTGCTGAAGTACGGCGGGTCGGAAGCGATCAGGCTCCTAGACTCCTGGCGATGACGAGCGACGCCGCGGGCAGCATCGATCCGGCGGATCTTGCTGCGTGTCTGCGGGTGCTCGCTCGGTTGGACGAACTGCCCGTCGAGCATCCCGATGCGGTCGCCGTCCGGCGGGCGACAGCAAAGGTGTTCAAGACGGTCAAGGAGCGTCGGCGCGCCGAGCGGCGAACCGCGATCCTTGCCAACGACGAGGCAGTCACGGCCGCGACGGCGACCGGCGCCCCGGGACGGATCGATGACGAGACCCAGGGCGTAGCGCTCATGCCGGCAGCGGGCGGGGCTTACGCCGGCGAGCTCGGCAGAGCGCGCGGCTGCTACGTGTGCAAGTCCCGCTACCGCCGCGTGGACGCGTTCTATCACCAGCTCTGCCCGGGGTGCGCGGTGCGCAACCGGGAACGGCGCGAGGCGCGAACGGATCTGACCGGACGGCGCGCATTGCTCACTGGTGGTCGGGCCAAGATCGGGATGTACATCGCGCTGGCACTGCTACGCGACGGCGCCGAGACCACGATCACGACACGGTTTCCGCGCGACGCGGTGCGGCGGTTCGCGGCGATGGAGGACAGCCACGAATGGCTTCAGCGTCTGCGCGTGGTGGGTGTGGACTTGCGCGATCCTGCCCAGGTGATCTCGCTGGCCGATTCCGTGGTTGCTGAGGGACCACTCGACATCCTGATCAACAACGCCGCTCAGACCGTGCGGCGGTCGGCTGCGTCCTACGCGCTGCTCGCCGGGGCCGAGGCGGCGCTGCTGAACGCGGGTCCCGTACCCGAGCTCGTCACGATGGGGACGGCTGGTGGCGCCGGGGCGCGCCCGGCGAGCAGCGACAACGAGCATGCGGGGCCCCATTGGGCGCCGACGCCACACATTCTCACAGAGCTGTCGCTGGCCGCGCGATCGGCCTCACCGGCGCGCGTGGCCGCGGGGAGCGCGATCGATGCCGGCGGCCTTATCCCCGACCCGGACGCGATCAACAGCTGGACCCAACGCGTCGAGGAGGTGGATCCGATCGAGCTGCTCGAGGTGCAGCTCTGCAACGTCACGGCGCCGTTCATCCTCATCAGCCGACTGCGTGGCGCGCTGGCGGCGTCTTTAGCCCGACGCACCTACATCGTCAATGTCTCGGCGATGGAAGGCCAGTTCAGCCGCGGCTACAAGGGTCCCGGTCATCCCCACACCAACATGGCCAAGGCCGCCCTCAACATGCTGACGCGGACGAGCGCCCAGGAGTTGCGCACGGACGGCATTTTGATGACAAGCGTCGACACCGGCTGGATCACTGACGAACGCCCACTCCCGACCAAGCTGCGCCTGGCCGAGGCCGGATTCCACGCTCCGCTCGATCTCATCGACGGCGCGGCCCGAGTGTACGATCCGATCGTGCGCGGCGAGGCCGGGGAGGACCTCTACGGCTGCTTTTTGAAGGACTATGAGCCTGCTCCCTGGTGAGGGTGAGTCGGCGGCGGTCAGACCCGGATCCGTCGGGCATGTAGCGCCGCGTACACCGGGCGGCAGGCCTCGGCGACGGCGGCGTCTTGGGCAGAGAGGGCAGTCTGGCGAGGGCGCCAGGGCGCAAAGCCGGTGGAGGACCAGACGGCGGAGTACCAGTGCGGCGCCCACACGCCGTCGGACTCACGCGGGCCTGGCGACCAGGACAGCATTCGGGCGGTGAACACAAGCCCAAGCCAGTTACACAGCCACCGCAGGTGCTCCTCGGGCGCGCGCAGAAAGTCGCTTGCGTCGATGACCGGAACGTCCATGTCGTGCTCGTCCCACAGTTCCAGCAGCCAGCCCTGCTGCAGCAGTCCGATGTCGTCGGGCTCACAGGTGGCCCGGGTGCGCACGTATGAGGCGACGACTTCGACTGGGTCGCGGATGAGCAGCACGTTGCGGAAGCCCAGCGTCCAGCGCAGGTCCATGTCACGCGAGACGTGGTGAGCCATGTGCTTGACGTAGTGCACGTGGTGATGAGGGGCCAGCGGCGCAGCGAGGCCTGCGACGGCGGTGGCAAGGTCGGTTGGCTGGGCGGCGATGACGGCCTCGCGCCCCGGGTGGTCAATTCCGGTGCGGGCAAGATAGGCCGCGTACAGCGGTTCATCGACGACTGCCGTGTCGGGCCGGTTCTCAAACGCGCGCATCATCGCGGTGGAGATGTTCCGCGGCCCAGACCACATGCCCACGCGCACGTCGTCGGTCACGGCGCGATGCGTGTCGCCACGTCTGCGTCGACGAGCTCTCGGTACAGGGCCTGAAGGCGCTGCACCGTGGGGCCGCGGCGGCCACTGCCGATCGTGCGGCCATCGACCGATCGGACGGGCACCACCCCGGCGAAGGTGCCGGTGACGAACGCCTCGCGTGCGGCGTAGACATCGGTCAGGCTGAAGGTTGTCTCGCGCGCTGGGATCCCGTTGGCCCGGCAGATCTCCAGGACGTTGGCGCGTGTGATCCCGGCCAGGCAGTAGCGCCCGTCGGACGTCAGCACCTCGGGCGCTTGCGCGGAGCCGACGACGATGAAGAAGTGCGTGGAGTTACAGGTCGCCACGAAACCTTGGGGATCAAGCATCAGCGCTTCGTCGGCCCCGGCGGTGTAGGCCTGGATGCAGGCGGTGATGTCGTTGAGCTTGGAGTGGGCGTTGAGCTTGGGATCGAGCGTATCCGGGGCGGCTCGGCGTACGTGTGTGGTGAAAAGCGTGATCCCGTCGGTCACAGTCGCCGGCAACGGCTCCTTGTGCTCGGCAATGATCACAACCGTCGCGGGGCCGGTCGTCACGCGCGGATCTTGGTACGGCGTGCGCTTGATGCCGCGTGTGACCATCAGGCGAACGTGAACGCCATCGGTCATGTCGTTGGCTCGCAGGGTCGAATAGATCGCGTCGCTCAGCTCGCCCCGGCTGCGGCCGAGGTCAAGCATGATCGCTGTGGCACCCGCAAACAGGCGGTCGAGATGGCGCTCCAGGAAGGCGGGGTGGCCTGCTCGTACCCGCAACCCCTCCCACACGCCGTCACCGAGGACGAAGCCCGCATCGAACACCGACACGACCGCCCGCTCCCGCGGGACAAGCTCGCCATTCACCCAGATGAGAATGTGATCGTTGCGCTCATCGTCCTGAAAGTCATGCGTGCCGTGGGCCATGCTGCGAAACCCTATTCGGCGCTGGACAAGGAGCGGGTAAGAGGACCGGATCAGGTGCCGGCGGTGATGGCTTTGAGCTCATCGAGTGAGTCTCGGATGAGCTGAGACAGGTTGCCTTGGTTGGTTTCGTCGATCCAGCCTTCAAAGGCGGTCCGGAAGGCGGCGATTCCGGCCTGGGACGCCAGGCTCGCGGCTGGGTCACCGACGCCGCGGCGCCGCAGCGCTTCGGTGAGCGCGGTGGTGAGCGAAGCGAGCTTGATCAGCTCACGCTCCTGAAGCTCGGGGTTGGCCGCGATGACGGCTTGGCGCTGGCGGGCGAATTGGCGGCGCTCCTGAAGAAGGCCCGCGACGACCTCGAGAGCAGTTGAGACAACGTCGATCGCCGCGCCGTGGAGACATTTGGCGAGGCGCTGGCCGACCATCTCGCCTGAGGACGCAGGCGAGCACTTCACCTGGCTCGCCGGCTTTATCGGGTCCGACAGCCCGGCCTCCAGCGCGTTGACCCGCGAGCTGATGGGATGGCTGCCAACGCAGCCCGGCCTCATCGAGGATCTTGACCAAGGCCACTACTTCAAACGTGGCTAAGGCGTGGCCAGTCCGGGTTCGCCGGCCTTACGCCAGCGGCCGGTAGGCCAGGTAGACGACCCCGTTGTCGTAAGACTCGCACGCTGCCAGCGAGAACTTGTTGGGCGGCGCATCGTCAGCGAAGAGGCGCGGACCGGGCCCGCGAGTCAGGGGGTAGACGAACACATGCAACTCGTCCACGAGGCCGTCTTCGAGCATGGCCCGGACCAGGGTGCCGCTGCCGCTGACGTATAGATCACCGTCGATTTCCGCTTTGAGGCGGCGGATCGACTCGGGGTCGTAGCGCCCCATGATCTTCGAGTTCTTCCAGGTTGCCGTCGTGAGCGTCGAGGAGACGACGTACTTCATCGTGTCGTTGAAGAACGGTGCCCCTGGATCGTCCTCCGCAGTCCGCGTCGACCACGCGGGCTCGAACATCTCATAGGTCTCACGGCCCAGCAGGATGCCTCGGCTACGTTCGGTGATCGCGCCTAGGACCTCGCCGAACCTGGGTTCAAAGCCGTACTCGAATGTCCAGGTGGGAGCGTCGATCACGCCGTCGAGGCTCATGAACTCGTGTACATGTATGGCTCCCACGTTGTACCTCCGTATCGATGTTGCCTGGATAGACCCAGCCGGCGCCGCGAACTCATCGGCGCCGATCAGCGCCTACGCGCGGCCCGGTGAGCGGTTGTGCGCGGCAGTCAAGGGTCGCGTCGCGCGATGGTGTCGAGCTGGATCAGCTCGTCCTCGGACAGGGCTAGCGCCGCACCGTTGATGTTCTCGCGCAGGTGCGTGATCGACGAAGTACCAGGGATGAGAAGAATGTTGGGTGACCGCTGGAGCAGCCACGCCAGCGCCACTGCCATCGGCGTCTCGTCGCGGCGGGTGGCGACTAACTCCAGCGTGTCGGATTGCAGGGGGGAGAAGCCACCGAGAGGGAAGTACGGCACATAGGCGATACCCTGCGCGGCGAGCGAGTCGATCAGATCATCGTCGCGCCGAATCGCGACGTTGTAGAAGTTCTGCACGCACACAACCGGGGCGATTGACCGGGCCTCAGCGATCTGCTCCGCGGTCACGTTGCTGACGCCGAGATGCTTGATGAGTCCCTGCTGCTGCAGCTGCGCGAGCACTGTGAACGGCTGGGCGATCGAGCCCCGCGTGGGGGTGTCGAACCCCCCTACACGCAAATTGACCACATCGAGTGCATCCAGGCCGAGGTTGCTGAGATTGTCGTGCACGGCTTGGCTCAGTTGCTCAGGGGCGAGTGCCGTGGGCCAGCCGCCCTTGGCGTCTCGCCGGGCTCCGACCTTGGTGACGATGTGCAACGAATCGGGGTAGGGGTGCAGGGCTTCTCTGATGATCTGGTTGGTGACGTGTGGACCGTAGTAGTCGCTGGTGTCGATGTGCGTGATGCCCAGCTCTACGGCCTCGCGCAGCACGGCCATGGCAGCGTTACGGTCGGCCGGTGGGCCAAAGACGTGCGGCCCGGCCAGTTGCATCGCCCCGTACCCCATGCGAGAGACGGTCAGATCCCCGCCCATTGTGAAGGTCCCGCCGGGAAGTGTCGTTGCTGGCACAAGCACATCATGCACCCATTGAGAAGGGTTGGGATTCTGGTTGCCAAGCCCCCGACTCGCTGATACCGTTCCGGTCACAACGGGTCGGGTGTAGGGGTGCCTCAGCGCCTCTAAGCCAAGCCAGAACAACATCGATGGAGGGTCCAGGTCGTTACCGACCTGGGGCAGACTTCGAGAGAGCGGGACGCAAATGCAGGTCGTGCCGGTGGTCATGAATGCCTGGGACTGGCGTTCAGCGCGTTTCGCCGTAGGTCGCCTGTCGGCCCCTCCGGACCGGCCGCTTTGCCACGAGTTGGGGCGCAGGGCAGGGGTAGCGCACGAGGGAGAGGGTTACGCGGGTCGCGCGCCCAGACGTGGGCGCGCGGCCCTCGAGCCTCTGGATCGGAGCCGGGGCATCTCCTGTGCCACATAACTTGTACCGGAGCTTGGAATCCGCGGGGCCGGTCACCGACCTCCATTCGTTCTCGGGCCGTAGCCGCGCCCGCGGACGCTCAGCGCAAGCTCGGACCGCCGCCGCGGGTGAGATAAGTCCCGACGGTTGGCGAGAGCTTTGCGAGCAGTTCCCGCCCGGTGCGTCGTCGCGAGAGATAGACGAGGCGCTGAAGCCATTGGCACACCTCAGCGAGGACGACCGCGCCGCGATCTGGCTCTACTCGTGGGCTCGACTCTGGCGTCGCTCAAACCAGGCCTGACCGGTCGGGCCAAGCTTCATCACTGAGGCTTGACCTCGGGCGGCGAGTCCTACCGCCCGCAGCAGTTCACTTCCCACGCCGACGTTGCGCCGGCCGTTCAGCCGGCTGGCTAGGCTCAGTCGATGCCTGCTTTCGACGACCTCCTCGCGGCCCGTGGCGTGCTGCTGGCCGACGGCGCTACCGGGACCAACTTTCAGGACATGGGGATCGAGCCCGGCGTGGCGCCCGAGGAGTGGGTATTCGACGCGCCAGACCAGGTGCAGGAGCTGCATCGACGCTTCGTCGCGGCGGGCTCTGACCTGGTGCTCACGTGCACGTTTGGGGCGTCGCCTGTGCGGTTGGAGGATGGGCCTCTCGCGGGCCGGGCCCGTGAGTTGAACGCCCGCGCGGCAGAAATCGCTCGTGCTGCGGTCGGCGAGCAGATACTCGTGGCGGGATCGATGGGGCCGACCGGCCAGCTGGCGGAGCCGTTTGGACCGTTGACCCGGGACGGAGGCCTGGCTGCGTTCTCCGAGCAGGCGCAAGCGCTGGCTGACGGCGGGGTGGACCTGCTGGTGCTCGAGACCTTCTTCGCCTTGGACGAGGCGCTGTGGGCGGCCGAGGCGATCGGCGCGGTGACCGACCTTCCCCTGGTCATGTCGTTCAGCTTTGACCAGGGTACGAAGACAATGATGGGCCTCAGCCCGGCTGACGTGACGGCTGCCACCCAGTCGCTCGGTCTCGCCGCGCTCGGCCTCAACTGCGGTCGCTCACTGGATGACACGGCGCAACTCGTGCAACAGTTCCGTGCCGCCGGCACCACGACGCCTCTGTGGGTCAAGCCCAACGCGGGCGTTCCCAAAGTCGTCGCCGACGGGGTGGTATATCCCGAGGATCCGGACTCGTTCGCGGCCCGACTCGGAGAATTCGCTGCTCAGGGGGCGCAGATCGTCGGGGGATGCTGTGGCTCGACACCGGCCCATGTGGCCGCACTGGCCGGCGCGCTCGGCCGATCCGGCCCGCAGCCGCCGGGCCCAACGCCTGACGAGCTCTAGGCGGGATTGGGCAGTCGGACTGTGTCCTAGGCCGGCGGTAGTGCGCTTGCTGTGTGATCGGGAGAGATACGCACCACCTTCCACGCCAGCCGGCAGCGTTCGAGGCCGGTGATGACCCAGGCCCCGGGGTCGAGCTGGCGGAGCCCGATGCCATGCCGCGCGGAGGTGGGAAAGGCGTGATGGTTGTTGTGCCAGGCCTCCCCGAAAGTGAGCGGCGCCAGCCATCCGAGGTTTCGCGACTCGTCGCCAGTCGCAAACGGGCGCCCGCCAAAGTAGTGACACAGCGAGTTGATGCTGAACGTCGCGTGATGCAGGAGAAAGATCCGGACCGCGCCGCCCCACAGCAGTCCCGTCAGCCCGCCGAGAACGGAGCCGGTCAGAGCCATGCCGAGCCCGAACGGCAGCGCCAGCCCGGCCAGGACCCAGAGCGGAAACGCGCGGCTGATGAAGCGCAGGTCGCGATCGGCGAGCAGGTCCTTGGCGTAACGGTCAGGGTTCGGGCTATGCGGGTCACCGGGTTGATCGGAGAACTGATGGTGCTTGCGGTGCGTGGAAACCCATTCGAGCAGCGGACCTTCGACCGCCATTGAGCCCAGGACGGCAAAGGCGACCCGCAGCACGCGGGTGGTCTGGAAGCTGCGGTGGGTGAAGAGCCGGTGATAGCCGACCGTGATCCCCAGCCCGGTCAGCGGATAGGTGATCGCAAGCACGAGCAGGTCCTGCCAGTGCAGGCTCCCGCCCCAGGCCAGCCAACCGGCGAGCAGGACGGCCGCCAGTGGCGCGGCGATCACGACTAGGTTCGCGGCGCGTCCATGATCGAAACCTTCCTGAGCGCTGCCCGGACCATCCCAGCAGGGCGTCCGAAGAACTCTCGTTGGAAGCCTACCTCACTGCACACTGTGAACTGCGACGAGCAGGGTCACCGTCGGGCTCGGTCCCGGGTGGGTGATCTGGAGACGTGCGCCTTCGGCGTGGGCGAGCGAGCGGGCGAGCGCCAGACCGATCCCGTGACCCATGCCGCTTCCGCGCTGGAACGCCTCGCTCGGGATCGAGCCCGAAGCCGGGGCCCTGGTCACTGACGTCGACTGCGAACACGTCTCCCACGAGCCGGACCGCGACGGTCACCGCGCCCTTACCGTGTACGTGGGCGTTTTGCATGAGAACGTCAAGGATCTCGTCGAGGACAGGCGGCGAGATCGCGGCGACAGCCGGCTCGAGGCTCCATGATCGTGTGCAGCGGGCGTCCCTCCGCCGCCAGGGGCCCGTGCCAGACCGTCTGGAGTCTGGACAGCGACCTGTTTGAGGTCGGTCGTCCGCTCGGCTGACGGGGCACCCGCCGCGCGCCACCGTCAGCAGCGTCTCGATCGTGCCCTGCAGTCGATCGACCTGGGTCAGCGCCGGGGCCAGCCCCGACTCGAGCTCCGGGGCGTCCAGAGCGGCCGACTTCAAGCTCCAGGCGCAGAGCGGCCAGCGGCGTTCGAAGTTGGTGCGAGGCGTCGGCGCTGAACGTGCGCTCGCGCCCGATGAGCTCACCGACCCGCCGCGAGCTCGCGTTGAGCGCCGCGCCGACATCGTCGATCTCGGCGATCCCAGTCGGTGACGCGCGCGCGGCGAAGTCGCCTTCGCCGACCCGCCGAGCGGCGCCGGCCAGCGTGTCCAGCGGCCGGGACAGGCGCCGGCCGAGGGCCAGGGCAGCCAGAACGGCCAGCGCGACAACGCCGGCGCCGAGGCCGCCGAGCGCGAGCCACGCGCGGTGGGCGCGTCGCGCCAGCGCGGTCTGACCGCGCTGGGCGCGGACCGCACCTGTGACGACCTCGCCGGTGATCAGCGGTACGGCGACGACGAGCCGCCCGTCCGACGCGCTTCCCACCGGCGCGCGTGCCCGCAGGGCATTGCGGGTCGCATGGTCGGCGACGCGCGGTCCCGACCCGGCGATCCGCAGCCCGACGCGTGAGTAGACGCCGATCTGACCGTTGAAGGAGGGCAGCTCGATCCGGTCGTGCGAGCCGTTGCCGAGGTCGATGCCCCGCGTCGCCGCGTCGGTGTCACGCTGGAGACGCAGCAGCTCCTCGTCGCGGTAGCTGCGCTGCAACACGAACGCCAGGGGGAGCGCGAAGAGCAGCACCGCGACCCCGGCCACGCCCGCGATGGCCATCACGAGCCGGCGTCTCATGACAGCTCAAAGCGGTATCCAACCCCGCGCAAGGTGGCGATGGCGTCGGCGCCCAGCTTGTTACGCAGGGCGAGGACGTGGGTGTCGAGCGTCTTGGTGGACCCGAGCCAGCTCGTCTCCCAAACCGCTTCCATGATCCGAGCCCGGGTCAGCGCCACACCGGCGTTGGTGGCGAAGAGGGTCAGGAGATCAAACTCCTTGGGCCGCATAGGTGAGCTCGTTCGGTCCCAGCCACGCACGCCGGGCCGTGCGGTCGAGGCGGAGGTCTCCGACCTGGATGGCTTGCTCGCCTTCGGGGTCGTCGGGGTGGGCGCGGCGCAGGTGCGAGCGGATCCGGGCCAGGAGCTCAGAGAGCCGAAACGGCTTGACGAGGTAATCATCGGCGCCGGCGTCGAGGCCGGCGACGATGTCGAGTTCGTGATCGCGGGCGGTGAGAATCAAGATCGCGAGCTGGGCGCGGGCCGCTCTGCAGCCTCCGGCACACCTCCAGCCCGTCGACGTCGGGCAACCCGAGGTCCAGGATGACAAGCCCGACCGGCGGCGCGGCGGCGCGGACAGCTCCCGACCCCGATTGGAGCAGGCGCACGGAATAGCCCTGTCCCTCGAGAACCCGGACGAGGCCTCCAGCGATGGCCTCGTCGTCTTCGACGATCAGGATCGCTGGGTCGTCCATGCGCGGACGGTAGCGCGAGGCTCAGTTTTGACCTGGCGTTGACCTTGCTGAACCCGCCCGTGACCCGAGGGCGCCTACGGTCGGCCGCGATGAGACCAACCACGTCCGGAGGTTCGATGCGCAAGCTCCACGCACTGATCGCAGTGGCAACTTCGATCGTGATCGCAGGCTGCGGCTCGTCATCAAGCTCGAGCGCCGCGGCGGGCGGTACGTCGAGCTCACAGACATCCTCCGCTCCCGCCGCCGGTTCGGGCTCACACACCACCTCCTCGTCGACGAGCGGAGTGAATCCGAACCAACGCGAGACGCTTCCTCCCGGCGACATCCCGGACACGATCGCCTACGTCCCGTACGCGGTGCCCGGCGCGGGGCTAACCGTCAGTACGCCCGAGGGCTGGTCGCGCTCCGGCGCGCACGGCCGCGTCAAGTTCACCGACAAGCTGAACGCGATCCAGCTGTTCACGGTTCCCGCCTCGGGACCGCTCACGACCGCGTCCGCGAAGAAAAACGAGATCCCGGGCATGCGGCCTCGGTCAAGAGGCTTCAAGTTGCAGTCGATCAGCACGTGTCGCGGCCGGCGGGTCAGGCCATCCGCATCGCCTACCTTGGTGACTCACCGCCGAACCCGGTCACGGGCAAGGTGGGGACGCTCGCCTTCGAGCGCTACGACTTCTTGCACCGCGGGCGCGAGGTGGTCCTGCTCCTGTCATCTCCGAACGGTTCCGACAACGTCGACCCGTGGCGAAAAGTCACCAGTTCGCTCAGGTATACGCGATGAGCGCGGTGCTACAGGCGCAGCAATCTGTACCGCTTCTTTCACGCCGGCGACGACGAGACACTCGCCCTGCAGGGCGTCTCGCTCGCGCTCGAGGCGGGCGAGCTGGTGGCGGTCACCGGTCCATCCGGCTCGGGGAAGTCCACCTTGCTGGCTTGCCTGGCTGGGCTCGACGAGCCCGACGGAGGCAGCGTCAGCGTTGACGGCACGCGCATCTCAAGGCGGCCCGAGGAGGAGCGCGCCAGCATCCGCGGTGCCCGCATCGGGATGCTGTTCCAGCAGGCCAACCTCGTCGGGCATCTCTCCGTGGCCGACAACATGACCCTGGCCCAGCGGATGGGCGACGGGTCGCGCGACGGCGAGTGGCGTGACCAGCTCCTGCAGGACTGCGGGATCCAGCACCGGGCCTCGGCTCGCCCGCCCAGCTCTCGGGCGGCGAGCTGGCCCGCGCCGGGCTGGCCGTCGCGCTGGCCAACGACCCGCCGGTGATCCTCGCCGACGAGCCCACCGGTGAGCTTGACTCGGTCACCGCCGCCCGGGTCCTCGATCTTCTCCGCAAGCGAGCCGGCGCCGGTGCCGGCGTGCTGATCGTCACCCACAGCCCGAGGTGGCCGCGTCCGCGGATCGAGAGATCCGGCTGCTCGACGGGAGGGTGCGACTCATGAGCGAGACGCTGCCGCTGGTCCGCTGCGAAGGCGTGGCCCGCACCTACGGATCCGGGACCACCGCGACGGTGGCCCTGCAGGCGACCGACTGCGAGGTGTCGCCGGGTCAGAGCATCGCCGTTGGTGGGCCCTCGGGGTCAGGCAAGTCCACGCTGCTGCATCTGATGGCCGGGCTTGACGACCCGACGGTCGGGACGGTGAGCTGGCCGGCGATCGGGAGCCGAGAGGAGCTTCGCCCGGGGCGGGTGGCGATCGATCTTCCAGGGGCCGAGCCTGCTGCCTCCGCTGACCGTTCTGGAGAACGTCTCGCTGCCGCTGGTCATCGGCGGGATGACCGACCGCCAGGCCCGGGAGGTGGCCCGCGCCGCGCACTGCGGACTCTCGACCTGGAGGAGCTCGCCGACAAGCTCCCCGAGGAGATCTCCGGTGGCCAGGCGCAGCGCGTCGCGGTGGCGCGCGCCCTGGCCGGCGAGCCCAGTCTGATCCTGGCCGACGAGCCGACGGGCCAGCTGGACCGGGCCAACGGCGCGGCGGTCGTCGACGTCCTGCTGGCCGCCAGCGAGCATGCCGGCTCGGCGCTGGTGGTCTCGACCCATGACCTGACCGTCGCCGAGCGGCTCCCCGAGCGCTGGGAGATGCACAGCGGCGAGATGCAGAACGAACACGAGGGAGACCACATGGTCGCGCTGAACTGGCTCCGCGGCCTGATCGCCCATCGGCCGACCCGGATCTTCGCCACGGCGCTGGGCGTCGCCGTCGGCGTCGCGTTGATCGCCTCGATCGGGACCTTCCTGTCGTCGACGAACGCCAAGATGACGCAGC
>CAWJYE010000005.1:0-1318350 GCA_963847055.1 uncultured Solirubrobacterales bacterium
CTGTAAGCCGCTAAAGAACGGATACCCTCAATCCTGATCGAGCGATTGAAAGATGGCTGAATTTGTGCGAAAGTTTCACCCATAGCGCGTCTCCTTTATTTGATCGTCTTGAGCCTCGTAACCCAAGACTACCAACGTTTAGGCAGGCGCGTTATCCATTTTTGGCAAACTCGTTATGAATAAGACGGGGTGAGTACTCGTTTCGCAACAGCTACAAAGGCGGCGAGAAATTATTCGTCGACTACGCTGGCCAGACCGTCACCATCTACGATCCGCGCAATGGTGGGCCACGTGAAGCACAAATCTTTATCGCGGTGCTCGGTGCGTCGAGCTACACCTATGCCGAAGCGACATGGACGCAAGAGCTACCGAATTGGATCTCGTCGCACGTGCGGGCCTTCGAATTTTTCGGCGGCAGCACGTCCATCCTGGTGCCGGATAACCTAAAGTCAGCGGTCACACGGCCATGCCGCTACGACCCTGACATCAATCCTGCCTATTTCCACATGGCGAGTTACTACCACGCCGCAGTGATACCAGCGAGGCCCTACCGGCCCAAAGATAAAGCCAAGGCAGAGGCCGGCGTACTCTTGGTCGAGCGTTGGATTCTTGCAGCGCTGTCGGCGACAGCGCTTCGCATCGCTGGCCGACCTAAACACAGCGATCGCGACCATGCTGGTCAAACTAATGCACGCAGATTTCGCAAGATGCCCGGCTCAAGACGCGAACTATTCGAGACGCTGGAAGTGCCAGAGCTCAACGCCACTACCCGAGCGAGGTACGAGTACGTTAATTTCAAGCTGGCTCGGGTCAATATCAATTACCATGTCGAGGTCGACGGTCATAATTACAGCGTGCCCTACACCATGGTGCAAAAGCAGGTAGAAATCCGCTACGGCGATGCTGTCATCGAGGTCTTCAACAAAGGCGAGCGCGTCGCTTCGCATCCGAGGTCTTATTCGAAAGGTGGCTATACGACACTCGGCGAGCATATGCCACCCTCCCACCAGAAATATGCGTCTTGGACGCCGGAACGATGATCCGCTGGGCTGGAGAAGCCGGTGAAGCGACAGCCAAAGCCGCGTCGGCGATCATCGGCGGCAAGCGCCATCCAGAGCAAGGTTTCAAGGCCGTCCTAGGCTCATCAGGCTCGGCGATCCTTCGGGCAAGGAGAGCCTCGAAGCCGCCTGCGCGCAGGCATTAAGATTGGCTCGCCGCGCTACCAGACGATCAAGAACATCATCGCGCTGGCACCGACGCAGAGCGAGCAGGAACGTCGACAATCGAGCGGCCGACGCCGGTGCATGGCAAATATTCGCGGACGCAACTACTACAACTAAGGGGGAATGACATGGCGATGCGAGCACAAACGGTGATGAAACTGAAGGCAATGAAACTAAAGGTATGGCGAAGGGCTATGAGGATCAGTTGGCGATGCCCGATACGCAGGCACTACCTTTTGACCCGCGGTTCGGCCTAATGGTCGATCAGGAGGAAGCGGAACGTATGAACCGCCGCTATCAAGGAAAGTTGAGAGACGCAAAATTGCGGGAAAAGCGGCGATCGAGGACATCGATTATACCCCCGGCCGTGGCATCGATAAGGCGAGAATGATGGAGCTGCAACCTGCGCATGGGTCAAAGCCAAGCAGGGCATCCTGGTCACAGGAGCGACGGGGGTCGGCAAAACCTTCGTAGCATGCGCCCTTGCGCACAAAGCCATGCAGCATGGATATACGGCCCGCTACGTCCGGCTGCCACGCCTGCTTCACGAAATCCAGCTGGCCAAGGCTGATGGTAGCTACCTCAAGATGATGGCCGCCATCGCGCGCGTCGACGTGCTCGTAATGGATGACTGGGGCCTTGCTCCACTGACCGGAGAGCAGCGTCGCGACGTCCTTGAAGTCGTGGAAGATCGCTATGGTACGAGGTCACTGCTAATGGCAAGCCAGCTTCCTGTCGATCAGTGGTTCGATGTGATCGGCGACGCGACCATCGCCGACGCCATCATGGACCGCATCGTCCACGGTGCTCACCGCATCGAACTGGGCGGTGGTTCAGGAAGGAAGCGTAAGGCAACGAAGACCGCGGCGCAGTACGGCGCCGGGGGAGGGCGAAGAAAGAGTAGAGCGACTAGACAAAGGAGAGGGACAAGGGCGTCGCTGGCGCTCCGGCTAGCCGGGGTGGCCCCCGTGATGGCCGGAATGGTCCCCCGCCTTGCCGCCGGAACGGTGCCCGCGATGGCACCGGAACGGACCCCCGCCTTCGGCGGAATACGCACTTTGTCGCGAATCTTGGTCTAACCAGGTTGCCTGATTATTTATTAAACACACGCTTTAGAGAGATTTAGCGCTCGGCTCAAAACCAGTGGACAGATAAAAGCTGCCTCGCCAACATAGCCAGATTACTAAAGAAAAAACCCTGGCAAAGCGAGGCAGCTGTGACAACAGTAGCGAATTTTACGCCGATTGTGAACCACGGACGTAACATCCCTTGGCACCGGTCGGTGCAGACAGAGCATCTGGCAGACTACCGGGAGATGCTCAAATCCGGCGTCTCGGAGCGTCAGGCCGCTGCGAGCCTCGGCGTCCCGCGCTCGACCCTTCAATCTTGGCGTAACCACGCGCAGACCCTCGATGCCGAGCCAGAGGTCGTTACATTTTTCGAGGGCTCAATTGGCCTCGCGTTTCTGCACCGCCTTGTCCATGCCATGCACGTCGTCTTCGTGGAGCTTGGCGCATGTGGTATCCGTCTCGTTTGCCAGGTGCTCAAGCTAACAGGTTTAGACCGCTTCGTCGCCAGCTCCTACGAGTCACAGCGGCGCGTCAATGTCGCCGTCGAGTGTGCAATTACCCAATATGCCAAGAGCGAGCGAGAGCGCCTCGCTCCGGCGATGCCGCAAAAGGATATCACTGTCGCCCAGGACGAAACCTTTGCAGGCGGCCTTACGCTGGTCGCTATCGAGCCCGAGAGCGGCTTCATCATTCTGGAGGACACGTCTAAGACTCGTGACGCTGCTACTTGGAAAGCGGCGATGGATAAGGCTTCAGCGGACCTTAAATGCAACATCATCCAGTCGACAAGCGACGAGGGTACGGGCCTCGTGGCCTATGCCGAGAATCTTCTCGGGGCGAACCACTCCCCCGACCTCTTCCATGTCCAGCAAGAGCTAACCAGAGCCGTTAGCCCGCCGATCGCGGCAAAGATTCGCACGGCCGAGAAAACAGCTGCCGAGGCACAGGTTATCGTCCGACACGACCCAGTCAGAGGCCAAGGAGTACGTCGAAACGATCGATACACGCGGGGCAGGACGTCCGCCGAATTGGCCAGCTCGCATCGATGAAGCCAAGCTTGCCGCTATCGATGCTCAGAGCGAAGTCGATCGGCTCCATAGTGTCCGGGAGGCTGTGCGGGAGGGTATCAAGGGGCTCAGCACCGACTACCACCTCGCCGACCTCACGACCGGTGTCCGATGCGATAGCAGCATCGTGATGGGCAAGCTCCAGATGCGCATCGACGCCGTCCGCGCAGCCGCCGAGGCCGAAGGCCTCGCCGAGCACTCCATGAAGCGAATCGCCAAGGCGGAACGCGTGCTGCCAACTATGGGTGCGACGATTGACTTTGTTTCCGGATACCTGCGCAGACAGGTCGACAAGCTAGGCCTCAAGGTCGCCGAGGCATTTGCTGTCCACTCGAAGCTTATTCCAGCCTGCTACCTCGAACGCGTGGCAGCTAAAGGGAGCAAGAAAGAAGGAGCGCCCCTACGCGAGACGGCCAACGGCCTCGTCACGCCGCTTTTTGCACCAGGTGGCGTCTTCTTCGGTCTGGATCTTGCGGCACAAGACCAGCTGAAGAGCGAAGCAGACCGTTTGGCCGGTGTCTTTCAGCGGTCTAGCTCCTGCGTCGAAGGCAGAAATGGCGTGCTCTCGTTTCGACACCATGGATTACGCGGTATCCCAGACCGCAAGCGCAAGTGCCTTACCGCGCTACACAACTACTTCATCGAACGCTCCGACTGCACCACGGCCGCCGAGCGCTTCTTCGGAAGCAAACCTCGGGACCTCTTTCATGCCGTCCTAGCCTCCGTCGACGTGCCTAGGCGACCGAAGTCGCCAACCCAAAGGACATTCGCTAACTCAAATGCCTCAAACTGAGGGGGTGGCCGACGGTGTAGTCGAGGCCAAAATAATTGACAGACGGCGGCCGCCATGGAAAGGCAACCGCCTGACATGGCCCGGTCTATTTGCCGAGCATTTGCCTACCGGTTAAAGGCAGCGGCGCGCTAATTGGTCGCTATCGCGAGGGCTGTGCGGTCGACTTAGTCCATATAGAAAAACGACGCCATCCAGTCCACCCATACGCATGCAGGAAGCTTTACTTGTAGCGTATGGGTGGGCAGGATGGCGTCATACTTGGCCACAGAAATAGGGAAAGGCGGAAAAGGGGATGCTTAGTGGCGACCGCTTATAGTCATCAAAGCAAATATCAAGTCATCGATGGATTGACGACTTTGCGAGCATGCAGAAGGGCTCTTCCGATGGAAGAGCCCTTCTTAAAGAGTCCAATTGGTAAATTCTTTCTTTTTCAAGCAGGCCATCCGCGATCGCGATGCCGTGGAACGCGTCTTTGCGCAGCACGGCAGCCAAGTCGAACTCGTCATCCACACCGCGGCTCAGCCCTCCCACGACTGGGCGGCGTCCGACCCGCAGACCGACTTCACCGTCAACGCCAACGGGACCCTGAACCTGCTCGACGCCACGCGCCTGCACGCGCCGGCGGCCACCTTCATCTTCTGCTCGACCAACAAGGTCTACGGCGATCTGCCCAACGGCCTGCCCCTGATCGAGCTGCCCGAGCGCCTGGAGCTGCCCGAGGACCATCGCTACTACCGGGGGGTCGACACCTCGATGTCGATCGACGCCTCGACGCACTCGCTGTTCGGCGTCTCCAAGGCAGCGGCCGACCTTCTCGTCCAGGAGTACGGGCGCTACTTCGAGCTGCCGACGGTGTGCTTTCGGGGCGGCTGCCTGACCGGCCCCAACCACGCCGGGACCCGGCTGCACGGCTTCCTCTCCTACCTGATGCGCTGCACGATGACCGGCGATCCCTACACCGTGTACGGCTACGGCGGGCGTCAGGTGCGCGACAACATCCACTCGGCCGATCTCGTCGCCGCCTTTGCCGCCTTTCATGCCGCGCCGCGGGCGGCGGCGGTCTACAACATCGGCGGTGGGCGGGCGAGCAACTGCTCGATGCTCGAGGCGATCGCGCTGTGCGAAGCGATCGCCGGCCGCGAGTTGGACTGGGAGCTGTCGGATGTGAATCGCGTCGGCGACGATCGCTGGTGGATCTCCGACCTCGGACCCTTCCAGGGCGATCACCCGGGGTGGAGCATCCGCTATGACGTGCGGGGGATCCTGCAGGAGATCCATGCGCAGAACGCGGAGCTGTGGGTGGGCAGCCAGTGAAGTTCTCGGTGGTGATCCCGGCTCACAACGAGGTCGAGTCGGTCGGCTTGACGGTGGAGAGTTGCGTCGAGGAGCTCGAGGCGGCGGCGATCGACTACGAGATCGTGGTCGTCGACGACGCCAGCGGGGACGGCACCGGCGAAGTCGTGCTCGCAATCTCGGAGCGTAACCCCCGCGTGCGCTGCCTGCGCTCGACCCTTCCTCCGGCTTCGGCCACGCCGTCCGGGCCGGGCTGGAAGCGTTCACCGGCGACGCGGTGGCGATCATGATGGCCGATCTGTCCGATTCTCCCGGTGATCTGCTCAGCTACTACAAAACGCGCTCGAGCAGGGCTATGACTGTGCATTCGGGACGCGATTCTCGGGGGGCGGGCGCACCGAGGGGTACCCGCTGGTCAAGCTCGTCCTCAACCGTGTCGTCAACGCGGGCATCAGGCTGCTCTTCCAGCACGGCTACGGGGACACCACCAACGCCTTCAAGGCCTATCGCCGCGAGGTCGTCGAGCAGCTCCAGCCGCTGCTCTCAAATCACTTCAACCTAACCGTCGAGATGCCCCTCAAGGCATTCGTACGCGGCTACAGCTTCGCGGTCGTGCCGGTGTCCTGGACCAACCGCCGCTACGGGGTCTCAAAGCTGAACTTCCAGGAGATGGGCAGCCGCTACGCGTTCATCATCCTCTATGTCTGGCTGGAACATCACCTGAGCCGCGGCGACTACCGCCGCCAGGACGCGGCGGCGGTCGGCGCGGCTGTCCGCGCCAAACCCGGCGCTGTCCCCAGCAAACCCGCACCGTCGCGTTAGCGCCCGGCTAGACGCGTCCGGCGACTTCGAGCTCGGGGGGCGCGACGGGCGCTTCAGACGCCGTCACCCTGGCCCGAGCCGGCATGACCCGGCCGGCGGCGGCCACCGCCCAGAGGAGCACGAGCCAACTCGCGGTGGCGAGCGAGACGTGGACCCAGACCATGTCGGTCGGCAGGTGCAGTTCGTACTGGACGCTGCCGACCAGCCCCTGGGCGGCCAGGAGCACTCCGAGAATCGTGAGCGGTTCCAGCACCTCCTCGTGGGCGGCGCGCCGACGCATCAGAAACCAGACCGCGATCACCGCCACCCCGAACACCGCGGCGATCGTCGCGTGCTGGTGCACGACCCACATCAGCGTGTCGGCGCCCTTGAAGGTCAGCCGGTGAATCCGCTGCCCGGGCGAGCCGCCGGCGTGGGGACCAGCCGCGGTGGCGGCGGTGCCGGCCACGATCGTCACCGCGCCCACGGGTACGAGCGCGCGGACCGACCAGACGCGGAGCCGCTCGTCGGATCGCGGCCGAGCGCCGGGCTCGTAGCGCGCGCGCCACGCCAGCGCCACGGCGGCGACGAGGATCAGCATCGAGAGGCTGAAGTGCGCCATGACGAACCCCGGGGCGAGGTGCTCGCGTACGGTGAAGCCGCCCAGAACGGCCTGTGCGACCACGCCGAGCGGAAGCAGCGTCGAGAGCAGCAGGAGGTCGCGCCGGAACGGACGCCGGGTCGCCGCGAGCACTACCGCGACCACCGTCAGCACCCCGACGAGGCCCGAGATGGCGCGGTTGCCGAACTCGATCAAGGCGTGGGTGGAGATCGGCGGCAGGGCGTGGCCGTAGCACTTGGGCCAGTCCGGGCAGCCCAGACCGGAACCCGTCAATCGGACCGCGGCGCCGGTGAGGACGATCAGGCTCAGCGACGCGAGCGTGAAGTAAGCCACCCGCCGGTATTGGGCGGGCGTCACAGCAAGGCGGTCACGCAGGGGGCGCATAAACAAACGGAAGCGTTGGCTCGAGCTCGGCGAGCGTGGGTGCCGATCGATCACGGTGAGAAGCGATCAGCGGATGGTCGGCCGGCCACTGGATCGCGACCCCGGGATCGTCGAACGCGAACCCTCCTTCGAGCTCGGGATCGTAGTAGTCCGAGGTCTTGTACGCGACATCGGCCACCTCGCTGAGAACGCAGAAGCCATGGGCAAAGCCGTCGGGCACGAACAGCTGATGATGCTCTTCGTCGTCGAGCTGAAAGCCCTCCCAGCGTCCGAAGCCGGGCGAGCCGCGCCGGATGTCGACCAGCACGTCGAAGATCGCTCCCCGAACGCAGCGGACGAGCTTCGCCTGTCCGGGCTGAAAGTGCATGCCGCGCACGATCCCGCGCGCCGACCGCGACTGGTTGTCCTGGACGAACTCAACATCAACCCCGAGCTCGGCGAAGCGGGCCCGCCGGTAAGCCTCCAGAAAGAACCCGCGCTCGTCCCCGTGGACGACCGGGGCAAGTCGTACCGGCCCCGTGAGCTTGGTTTCGAGCCTCTCCACGACGGCGGTCAGATCTCCCACCGCTGGCCCATGAGGACAGGGATCTCACGTCCGTCTCGGGTCAGGCCGGTGACATCGACGTCGGGGGCGCCGATCATGAAGTCGGTGTGGACCGCGCTCTGGTTGATCCGGTCCGTGCTCTTCCCTTCGCTGAGCTGCTTGAAGCCTGCCCCGAGCGCGATGTGGCTGGCGGCGTTCTCATCAAGCAGCGTGTCGTGAAACACCGTTCCGGTGGCGCCGATGCGGCCACTGGAGTCCACCAACGCCACCTCGCCGAGTCGATTGGCGTCTTCGTCGCGCGCAACCAGCTCGCGCAGGAGACCGGCGCCCTCGTCGGCATCGATCTGTACCGCGCGGCCGCCCTGGAAGCGGATGCGCAATCCCATCACGGCTCGACCGGAGACCAGCAGCGGCTTGGTCGAGGTCACCGTACCCTCGGTGCGCTCGGGGTCCGGGCTGGTGAACACCTCCTCGGTGGGGATGTTGGGGAGGTGCCGGCGGCCCCACCGGGTTTCGAAATTCCCGCCCGTCCAGCGCACACCTGGCAGCAGCCCGACCGTCAGATCGGTTCCCGGGCCGACGAAGTGCAGGGCGTCAAGCTGTGCCTCGGTGAGGCGGCGGGCGACGGCGGCGAGCTCGGCGGCGCGGGCGCGCCAGGCGGCCTTCGGGTCGCTCTCGTCCAGCCGACAGACGTGGACGAGCTCAGACCAGAGCCGGGCGAGCGCCCCGTCCTCACCCAGGTCGGGGTGGACCAGGGATGCCCACGGCCCGCTCGGACCGGGGACGATCGTCCAGTTGATGGCTCGTTCCGCGATTACCTGAATGCCCTCTTTGATCGCCACCGTGTCGCGCCCGATCCGGCCGGGATCGATGTCGTCCAGCAGCCCGGGGGCGGCCGGGCCGCTGAGGCTGATCAGCGAGCCCTGAAGCTCGGCCAGCTCCAGCGGTCGGCGGCGGACCCAGGGGATCACCGAGCCCAGCGCCTCGTCGGGGGCGTGCTCGAGACGCGCCCGCTGGACGTAAGGATCGGCATAGTTCACCTCCACCTGGTGCGCACCGGCGTCATAGGCGGCGGCGACGATCGAGCGCGCGAGGGGTTCCTGACCGAGCTGGGCCCGCACCGCGACTGTCTGACCAGGAGCCACATTGGCCCCCACTCCAACGGCGAGCTGGGCCAGCGCAGCGGTGTTCTCGGGCATCGGCCCGAGGCTAGCGCGTAGCCGGCTCGCATCCACCCCACCTCGACCTCGGGATGCCGGTCTGCAGCGCGGGCGCTAGCTTCCGACGGCGATGACCCCGCTTTCCAGGCGGCTGCTCGCCCTTACTGACCCGCACCAGTACGACCTCGTCCCGGCGGCCCCTGGTGCGGTGCTCGATGTCGGCTGCGGCTCGGCCAAGACCCCAGGAGCGGTGGGGATGGATATCTCCGCCGACACCCAGGCCGACATCGTTCACAGCCTCGACGACTTTCCCTACCCCCTCGAGACCGCAAGCTTTGACCACGTGCTCATGCAGGACGTCCTGGAGCACGTGCGCGAGCCGGTCCGGGTGATCGAGGAGCTGCACCGGGTGCTCCGGCCGGGGGGCCGGCTGCAGCTGCGCACGCCGCATTTTTCCTCGGCGCTGGCTTATGGGGACCCAACCCACCAGCACTACTTCTCGGCCATGGCCATTCGCGCGCTGGCCGAGCCGCGTTTCGCCCATTACACGCCGGTCTGCTTCGAGATCGTGCACGTCACCCTGGATTTGTGGCTTCCCTTCCGACTGGCCGGAATCGAGTACCTCGCCAACCATTTCCCGGACACCTATGAGAAGTACCTGGCCTTCCGCTTCCCAGCCATGAACATCCGCGCCGAGTTCGCCGTCCCCCAGTGACCAAGCCCGTCCCGCCGCGGGTCGCGATCCCTCCCCGGGTCGCGATCAACGCGATCTTTCTGCTGCCCGGCATGGGGGGACTGGACACCTACGTGCGCGAGCTCGTGCCCGAACTTGTCCGGCTAGCACCCCAGACGCGCTTCAGCGTGTACTGCTCCCCAGTCGGGCACGAACACCTCGCCACGACCGATTGGGCGAGCGAGGTGCAGTTCGTCAGCCACCCCATGTTCGGCGTGCGCGGCCTGAAAGCGATCACCGAGCTGGCAGTGCTCGGCGTGCTGGCGGGGGCGCGGGCCGACTTGATCCACAGCGTCGCGCAGACCGGTCCCTTGCTGACCTCGGCGGCCCACGTGACCACAATTCACGACACAACCTGGCTGCACGGGCCCCCGATCGACGCCACCACCCGCCTCTGGCGGGTGATTGTCCCTCCCGTGGCCCGGCGGGCGGACCGCGTGATCGCCGTCTCGCAGGCGAGCGCGGACGACATCGTGAGGCTGTTACACGTACCCGTCGACAGGATCGACGTCGCGCTGCATGGTCATACTCGTAATGCCATCGGTCACGGCGATGTCGGTGGAGGAGGTACGACAGAGCTTTGGGCTCGGCGAGTCCCGCCTGATCCTCACCGTCGGTACCCGCAAGCCGCACAAGAACGTGCTCGGGCTGATTGCCGCCCTCCCCGAAGTGCTCGAGCACGAGCCGCGCGCTCGGCTGGTCCTGGCCGGCAACCCGACCGCCCAGGAGCCCGAGCTGCGGGCCGCCGTCCATCGCCACGGTGTCGCGGACGCCGTCTCGTTCCTGCCCTTCGTCGACGAAAGCGCGCTCGAGGGGCTCTATGCCGCCGCCGAGTGTTTCGTGTTGCCATCGTTCAACGAGGGGTTTGGCCTGCCCCTGCTGGAAGCGATGGGCCGCGGCGTGCCGGTCGCGTGCTCCAACGTCTCGGCTCTGCCCGAGGTCGCGGGCGACGCGGCCCGGTACTTCGATCCCGCCGATTCGCACCAGATCGGGACCGCCCTGATCGACCTGCTCGGCGACCGGGGCCTGCGCGAGCAGCTGGCCGCGCGCGGCTGGGCTCGCGAGGCGGAGCTGACCTGGGGCGCCACCGCCGAGGCCACGCTGGACAGTTACGCTCGTGCCTGGGCCGGGCGGCGGTCCGCCGGGACGGGTTAGCCTCCACGAGATGCAGGCGCTGCGTCGCTTCTTCGGGCAGCCCTGGCTGCTCCCGCTCACCGCCCTGCTCCTGCGCGCCCGTGCCGTGAGACCGGTCCGGCGCTTCGTCGTGCGCGAGCTGTGCTTGGCCCGCTCGGAGCGTGTCTACCGGCTGGCGGGCACGGATCTGCGCGTGGCCCTACGCCATGGCTCAGCAGACGTGGCGACGCTAGGCGAGGTGTTTCACAACCACGACTACATGCCCGCCCCGGCGCTCGAAACCCTGCTCTCCTCGACGCGGTCGATCCTCGATCTCGGCGCCAACATCGGTCTCTTCGGGGTCTTTGCGGTCTCCCGCTGGCCCGGCGCTCGCATCGTCGCCTTCGAGCCTGATCCGGCCAACCTGGCCGTGCTCGAGCGGACCGTCGCCGGCAATGGTTTAGGCGATTCCTGGACGGTGGTACCAGCGGCCGCCGGGGCACACGACGGCGAGACTTCTTTCTTGGCCGGGGAGGCCTCGCTGTCCCGCCTGGCCAACGACGGCACGCCCGGGACGATGACGGTGCCCATCCGCGACGTACTGCCGGCGATGGCCCAGGCCGATCTGGTCAAGCTGGATATCGAGGGTGGCGAATGGGAGATCCTCTCCGACGCTCGCTTCCGGGCCTCGCCGCCCCAGGCCCTGGTCATGGAGTACCACCCCTACCGCTGCCCGGGCGACGATCCCCGCGCGGCCGTCGAGGCGCTGCTGCGCGCCGCTGGTATGACCTGGGCGACGATCTGGCACCGCGACGACGGCCACGGAATGCTGTGGGCATGGCGGAGCTGACGCCCGGGACCTGACGCTGAGGGCGGCGACGAATCCGACCTTCTGGACAGCCGCCGCGCCGGGGGGGTGCTCCTGCGCGGCAGCGTCCTGCGCTTCGGCGGCTTCGTGGCCACGGTCGGCCTCTCGGTTGTCTCCGCGACGCTGCTCACGCGCCACCTCGGCGTCGCGCGCTTCGGCCAGTACACGACCGTGATGTCGCTGGTGGCGGTGGTGGCGGCGGTCACGGACGCGGGCATGTCGACCTATCGGCACGCGCGAGTACGCAATCCGCCGGGAACCCGGACGCAGCGCGTTGATGCAGGTGCTGCTCGGACTCCGGGTCGTGCTCACCCTCGCCGGCGTGACACTGACCGTCGCCTTCGCGCTGGCGGCCGGCTACGACACGGCGCTGCTGCTCGGCGCGGTCACCGCCAGCCTGGCCACCGTCCCGTTGGTCTTCCAGCACACGCTCTCGATCCCACTCTCGACCGAGCTCCGGCTCGGCACCGTGTCAGCCCTGGAGGTAGGGCGTCAGGCCCTGCTGGTGGCGGGGCTGGTAGCGCTGGTCGTCGCCGGCGCCAGCGTGTCTGCCCCTTTTGACCGTGCCCCTGATCACCAACGCGCTGCTGATCCCGCCCACGGCGAGATTGGTGAGAGGCCGAATATCAGCCAGGCTACGGGTCAGCCCGGCGCAGTGGCCACCGCTGCTGCGAGCCACCGTGGTGTTCTCGCTGGCCACCGCGGTGGGGACGATCTACGTCTACACCGCCCAGATCCTGACCAGCCTCGTCGACCAGCCAGTACCAGAGCGGCCTGTTCGCGGTCTCCTTCCGGGTCTTCATCGTCTCGGCAAGCGTGCCCGGGCTGCTGGTCGGGGCTGCCCTGCCGCTGCTCTCGCGAGCGGCGCGCGATGACAGCGATCGCTTGGCCTATGCGCTGGGCCGGATCTTCGACGCCACGCTGATCTTCGGGGTCGGCGCAGCACTCGGGGTCAGCGCCGGCTCCGGCTTCATCGTCTCGGTGGTAGCGGGTCCGCACTACGCTGGCGCCGCGAGCGTGCTCGCCATCCAGGCGTGGGCGATGGTGGCCTCGTTCGTCGTCGCCGGCTGGAGCTTTGGCCTGCTGTCCCTGCACAAGCACCGGAGCCTGCTCATCACCAACCTCCTGTCTCTCGTCGTCAGCGTCGTGCTGACGCTCGTGCTTGCGGCCGGCGACGGCGCCCAGGGCGCCGCGATCGCGACCATCGGCTGCGAGGCGACACTGGCGGTGTCGACGTTGGCGGCGCTGACCCGGCGCCGGCCGGCCTACCGCCCCCAGGCCGCGGTGATGCTCAAAGTGGCCGCGGCAGCGGGGCTGGCCGCAGCTGCGGCCTTCGTTCCCGACCTGCCCTCGCTCGTGGCGGCACTGGTGGCCATGGCCGTCTACGCGGTCGTCGTGCTGGCGCTCGGTGCGGTGCCGGGAGAGCTCAGGGAGCTGTTGCCGGGCCGGCGTTGACGTCGTGGCGGCGGTAGAGGACGTCAAGTGGAGAGAGCTGGGCGTGCTCGGCATACCGGTCGCCAAGTGCCGCACCGATCGCCGCTCGGCCGGTCACGAGATCATGCATCTCCACCAGTATCCAGGTGGGCGCATGGCGGGTGAGGTCCAGGCCGCTGAGCGCTGTGGCCTCGTAGCCCTCGACGTCGAGCGAGAGCAGATCGACATCCGGGCTCCCGGCGTCGTCGAGCACCGAGCTCAATGTCCGGGCCGGCACCCGTTCGGTGCGATGATCCCGCCAGCCGAGCACGAGCCCGCCGGCCGTCCAGTCTCGGTCATGGAGCCCGCTGACTGAGGTCATCAGGTCTCCGAACTCCATCTCCACCGAGTCAGCAGCGTGGTCGGCACCGACCAGCGCGTAGCTCAGTACCTGGGCGAGCGGACGATTGCGGCGGGCCAGCGCCGCCAGTTCGGGCATCGGCTCCACGAGGATTCCCCGCCAGCCGCGGAAGCGCTCGAGGTAGTACGTGTTGGACTGGGTGAAGCCGTCAAAGCCTCCCGCTTCGAGGAAGAAGCCGCCCTCGCGACCGATGATCCGGTCCAGCTCGACGTCCATGCCGTGCAGAGCCGGTCGTGAGTAGCGAGGAGAGCCAAAGCGCTCAAAGATCCGGCGCCGCGCGCGCTGGGCGCCCGAGCGCAGCTCGATCACGGTCTCGCGCAGACCCAGCCGGCGCAGGAGAGCGGTAACGGCCCGGGTAGCGGCAAACTGGATGCGCAGGCGAAGCGGAAGGTCGGGTGCCACGCGGGACAACTGTAGCCTCCGCGCGTGGTCAGTCGCGACCCGACCGAACGGCCCCTCCGGGTGGGCCTCAACCTCCTCTTCCTGGGCGCCCAGGCGGGCGGGGTCGGGCGTTATGCCCGCGAGCTGGCCGGTGCTCTGCTGGCCGCCGAGCCAGCGACCGAGCTGACCGTATTCGTCGCCCGCGACCATCCGAACGACCTGCACGACGAGGAGTGGGCATCGCGGGCGCGCTGGGTGACGCTGCCCGGCCCGGCCATTGGTCGCTGGGCGGCGCTGGCGCAGTACGCTGCGCTGCCGGTGGTGGCCGCTGCTCGAAGGTCTGGACGTCCTGCACAGCCCGGCCAATGTCGGTCCCACGGTCGCCCCGCGAATCGCCACGGTCGTGACCCTCCACGACCTGATCTGGTTTCACCGGGCGGCCGAGTGGGAACCGGACCCGAACGCCGCGCGGGCGATGCGGCGACAGGTGACATTCAGCGTGCGCCACGCCGACGGCGTATTCGCGACTTCTCGAGGCGGCGGGGCACGACATGGTTGGCGCCCTCGGCGTCGATCCCGCGCGACTCGCCGTGACGCCGTATGGGTGTCGCCGACGCCCGACCCTTGTCGCGACGTCAGAGACCGACCTGCGCGAGCGGCTGGGTCTAGGTGAAGCTCGGATACTGCTCTGTATCGCCCAGAAGCGGCCCTACAAGAACCAGGCCAGCTTGGTCCGGGCCCTGCCCGCCTTGGGTCCGGAGGTCGTCCTGGTCGCCCCGGGGGGGAGCACCGAGTACGAAGGGGAGCTGCGGCGCCTAGCCGTCGAGCTGGGAGTCAGCAACCGTCTCCGGCTCCCGGCCTGGCTGTCGGAGACCGATCTGGCCGGGCTCTACGCACTCAGCGAGGTGTTTGCGTTGCCCTCGCGTCTCGAGGGCTTCGGCCTGCCGGTGCTCGAGGCGATGGCCCACGGCCTGCCGGTCGCCTGTGCCGACATTGGCGCCCTGCGCGAGGTGTCCGGTAACGCGGCGCTGCGCTTTGACCCTGACGACCAGGCGGCGATCGAAACGTGCCTGACCCGTCTGTTCAGCCGATGCCCACCTGCGCCAAGAGCTGATCGCGCGGGGCAACGAGCAGGTGAACCGCTTCACCTGGGAGCAGACTGGCGTGGCCAGCCTGCGCGGCTACCGCGCGGCGATCGCCGGTCGCTAAGCTGCTCGACCCGATGCCCCGGGTCTTGATCGTACGCGGCCATCTGGTGACGCCGTGGGAGCTGCGGCCCTGGATGGAGCTCCCTGACGCAGTACGAGGTGCGGTGCCTGCTGACGGCGTCAAACCAGTTCCCGGCTCCCGATGGGCTGCGCTACGTCAGCGTCGGCTCCCGGCGTGAGCTGCTGCCGCCGGGCACGGCCGGAGAGCTGGCCCTGGCGGTAGTCGGTGACCGCTATCGCGACGCCGACGAGGCATTTGCCTGGGCCGACATCGTTCACGCCGAGGAGCTCTCGTTCTGGTTCTCGGCCGACGCCGCGCGGCGCCGGCGCGCGGGCCGCTTCGCCCTCGTGGAGACGGTTTGGGAGACGCTTCCCATGCTGAACGCGTTTCGTAACCGGCAGGCCCGCCGCAATCGCGCGCTGGTGCTGGCCGAGACCGACCTTTTTCTCCCAGCCACCGAGCGCGCCGCCCTGGCCCTGCGCCTGGAGGGAGTGGACGAGGAGCGGATCCGCGTCTGTGCGCCCGGGATCGACACCGGGCGCTTCGCTGCCGCGGGCATCTCGGCGGCGCCCGAGGGTTCAAGCACGACGGACGGCGTGCGGACCGACCCGGCTGGCGAGCACACGCTGATCTCCCCCGGCAGGCTGGTCTGGGAGAAGGGCCACCAGGACGTGCTGCGGGCGCTGGCCCTCCTGCACCGCGGCGCACGTCACGGGCCCCGGCGGCGCTGTCCTTCGCCCCCGGCTCGAGATCATCGGCTCAGGCCCCGAGGAGGGACGCCTGCGCGCTTCGCGCACGAGCTTGGCCTCAGCGCAGCGGTGCACATCGGCAGTGTCGGCTACGAGGAGATGCCGGCCCGCTTCGCGGCTGCCTCCGCGATGGTGCTGGGCAGCCAGGCCGTGGCGGCGGCCGCCCGCCATCCCTTTGACATCCCGCGGATGTTCTGGGAAGAACAGTTCGGACTGGTGTTGGCAGAGGCGATGGCATCTGGTCTGGACATCCTGAGCACGACGAGCGGAGCGATCCCCGAGGTCGTGGCCGGCACACCCGCCCAGCTGGTTGCGCCTGGCGACTGGCCGGCGATAGCCGCGGCGCTGGCTGCCGGCCCGCTGTCGCGCGCGCCGGGGCTCGGGTTTCGTATCCCGAGGAGCTCGTGCACCGTTACTCGACGGGCGCCGCGGCGCAGCGGCTGGCGGCGGCCTACGCGACCCTGCTCGGTTGAGCTCGGGCTAACCCGCGGCGGCTTCGAGCGCCTTGCGCGTCCGCTCGCTGAATTGCACCCAGGAGAAGCTCGCCGCCCGCTTCCGGCCAGCCTCGGCCATCGCCGCGCGCAGCCCGCGGTCGCAGAGCACCTCGGTGAGACCGCGGCGGATGTCATCGACGTTGCGTGGGTCAACGTAGACGGGGGCGTCGCCGCCGACCTCGGGCAGCGAGGAAACGGTGGAGGTCACCACGGGAGCGCCAGCGGCCATCGCCTCGAGCACGGGCAGGCCAAACCCCTCGCCCAGCGACGGGTAGCAGAACACCGCACAGCGGCGGTAGAGCTCGGCCAGGGCGGCGTCAGACACATGACCGAGCGTGAGGCACGCGATCGCCGAGCGAGCGCAGGGCGGTCACCGTCGGCCCGGTCGACCAGCCGCTGCGCTCCGACCACGACCAGCGGATGCGCCGCCTGGAGCTCCGGGTCCAGCCCGGCGTAGGCGCCGACCAGCCGGGGAAGGTTCTTGCGCGGCTCCAGCGTGCCGACGGCGAGCACGAAGCCCGGGCTCGGGGCAGCGCTCTCGAGCTCGGCCGGCAGCACGGAACCGAGAGGGCGGAGCGACCCCGAGCGGGGCGACGGTGACCGCTGGTCCGCGGCGACGGGAAGCGCGCGACGCAGCGCATCCGCGGTGGCCTGCGAGATGCACACCAGACCGCCGGCCGCGCCGGACCGCTCGCGCCGAGGGTGAGGCGCTCGATCACCGCCGAGCGCCGGTTGGGATCATGGTGCGGTCGAAGGTGACCAGGTCGTAGACGATGGCCACCGTCGGCACCCGGGTCAGCAGCACGCGTCAGGTAGGAGTTGGTGGCCAGGAAGACGTCGCACTCGCGTGCGGCGCGCGGCGCGGCGACCGCCGTGCCAGAGCGGGTCTGCGGCGCTCGATCAGCGCCAGGCGAAGCGCGCGTCAAGCGGCTCGTGCCACAGCCGTCCGCGCGTAGCAGGCGTAGCGGTGCTCGTCTCGGCGCTGCGCCGAGCGCGCGCAGCAGCTCACGAACGACCCGGCCCCCGACCCGCCTTGACCTCGGTCGCGGCGCGGGCGTCGATGCCGATTCGTCAGGCGCAGGCGGCGCTCATCGCGGGCGAGGTTGCCAGGTCGGGCACGGACTAGCCTGCGCCGCGTGCACATCGGCCTCAATCTCGTCTACCTCGTCCCGGGCGCGACCGGCGGCATGGAGACCTACGCCCGCGAGCTGATCCCCGAGCTGGTCGCGGCCGCCCCCGAGCATCGCTTCACCGCCTTCGTCAACCGCGAGGCGGCCGGCCGAGCGCGGGCCCGTGGCACGAGCTGATCGAGGCCGTCGTCGTGCCCGTGTCAGCGCGAGCAACCGGCGTCGAGTGGGTGCGCGGCGAGCAGCAGCTGCTCCCGCCGCTTGGCCCGCCGCGGCCGGCGTCGAGCTGCTGCACAGCCTGGCCAGCACCGCCCCGGCCTGGGGCGCGTTCCGCCGGGTGGTGACGATCCACGACCTCATCTACCGGCTCGTCCCCGAGGCGCATCCCGGCCTGCGAGTCGCTGGGCATGCGGGTGCTCGTGCCGCTGGCGGCGCGGCGCTCGCACCGGATCATCGTCGACGCCGCCAGCACCCGTGACGACCTGCAGCGGCTGCTCGGGGTCGCCCCGCGACGGGTCGACGTCGTCCCGCTCGGCGTCGGCAGCACCGCGCCGGCGGCCCCGCTGGCCGAGCGCCGAGCTGCGCGCAGCGTCTCGGCTGCCGGCGACCGTCCGATCGTGCTCTGCGTCTCGGCCAAGCTCGCGCACAAGAACCTGATCCGGCTGATCGGGGCGCTCGGCGCGATCCCGCTGCCGAGCGGCCCGCTGCTCGTGCTGCCCGGCTACCCGACCCCGCACGAGCAGCGAGCTGCGCGCAGCACGCCGCGACGCTCGGCGTCGAGCGACGACGTGCGCTTGCTGGGCTGGGTGTGCGGCGCCGAGCTCGAGGGCCTCTACGCCGCCGCCGCCGTGCTTCGTCTTCCCCTCGCTGGCCGAGGGCTTCGGGCTGCCGGTGCTCGAGGCGATGGCGCGCGGGGTGCCGGTGGCCTGCTCGGACCGCGGCGCGCTGGCCGAGGTGGCCGGCGACGCGGCGCTGCGCTTCGACCCGGAGTCCGAGGCCGCGATCGCCGACGCGATCGCGCCGCCTGCTCGACGATCGCGCGACGGCCGACCGGCTGGCGCGCGGCCGGGCCCGCGCAGGCGCAGCGCGTTCAGCTGGGCGGCGACGGCGGCCGGGACCCTGGCCGCCTACCGCGCGGGCGCTGGCGCTGCGCGCTCGTAGACGCTCGAGCGACGATCTCCAGCGAGTGCTCCAGCGACATCCGCTCGGCGTTGCGCTGCGAACCACGCCGAGCGTCGACTCCCGCAGCGCCGCGACCGCCGTCGTGCACGGCCACGATCGCCGCGGCGAGGTCCTCGGGTGAGTCCGAGGCGGCGACGAAGCCGTTCTCGCCCTCGTCGATCAGCTCGACCGCCGCGTTGTCGGGGCCGGCGACGACGACGCTCGGGGTCCCGTGCGGCCGCCGCCTCGACCACCACCAGGCCGTAGCCCTCGCGCCGCGAGGGCAGCAGCAGGCACAGCGCCCGGCGCGATCGTCTCTGCGACCGCCTCGGTGGCCACGAAGCCCGGGCACGTCGATCGACGTCGGCCAGGCCGAGCTCGCGCGACGCGGCGCTGCACCTCGCTCGCGGTCGGGGCCGTCGCCGAGGATCACGCGCCCGCAGCTCCGGCAACGCGGCGCGCAGCCGCGGCGATCGCCGGGACGATCGCCGGTACGCGCTTCTCGGGGATGTGGCGCCCGGCGAACACGACCAGCGGCTCGGCGGCATGCGATCGGGCGTGGCTCGAGCGGGCCGTCGTACGCCCCGGCCAGCATCGTGATCTCGCCGCGCAGCCCCTCGTCGCGCAGCCGCTGCGCGTAGCAGCCGCGAGAAGCAGAAGGCGCGCTGGCGGACGCGCGCGCACAGCGCGCTGCACGAGCCAGCCGACGTCGCCGCCGACGCGGCCCAGGTACTCGCGCCAGTAGCCACGGCTCCAGACCTCGAACCAGTCGACGGCGAGGCGGTAGCCGCCGCAGCGGCGCCGCCAGCGCCGCGGCGAGCAGCGAGAAGTAGGGAAACGAGCACGTGTGGACGACGTCGTAGCGGCGCCCGTGGCGCAGCAGATGCCAGAGCACCCCGGCGCCGAAGACCAGCGGCGGCAGGATGCGCCGCTGGCCCGGGACCGGCGTAGAGCTGCATCCGCGGCCCGACGATCCGCACATCGACGCCGCGGCACGCCGGGTCCGGTACCGCGGTCCCACTGGCGCAGGGTCAGATAGGTGACCTCGTGGCCCTCGGCGGCCAGGCGCTCGGCGAGGTTGCGGTACCAGCGCTCGGCGCCGCCGACGGTGTGCGGGAACAGGCAGTCGTAGACGAGGCAGATCCGCATGACGACGCCGCAGAGTTCCCATATCTGCTCGGAGACCGAGCGATTCGTGCCCCGATCACGCCTATGCCATCCACGGGCGTCGTCGCGATGACCGCCTCGCATGAGCACCGTCGAGCATCACGTCCACCGCCATCCGGCGCCGACCCCGGCGCGAAGCGCCGCTCGGGTCTCGGTCGTGATCCCCTGCCTCAACGAGGCCGAGTCGATCGAGCAGTGCGTGCGCAGCGCGCTCGGCCGTGCTCGACGGCCACGGCGATCGACGGCGAGGTGATCGTCGCCGACAACGACTCCGAGGACGGCAGCCCCCGGCTGGCGGCCGCCGCCGGCGCGATCGTCGTCCACGAGCCCGAGCGCGGCTACGGCAGCGCCTACCTGGCCGGCTTCGCCGTCGCGCGGGGCCGCTACATCGTCATGGCCGACGCCGATCTCACCTACGACTTCGAGGAGATCCCGCGCTTCCTGGCCGAGCTGGAGGCCGGCGCCGACATGGTGATCGGCAACCGGATGCAGAACATCCAGCCGGGCGCGATGCCGTGGCTGCACCGCTACATCGGCAATCCGCTGCTCTCCGGGTTTCTGAACCTGCTGTTCCGCACCGGCGTCGACGACGCCCACTGCGGCATGCGGGCGTTCCGCACGCGACCTCCTGCCCCGGCTGGACCTGCGCACGACCGGGATGGAGTTCGCCTCCGAGATGGTCATCCGAGCCGCCAAGGAGCGGCTGGACATCCGCCAGTTCCCGATCGAGTACCACCCGCGCGAGGGCGAGTCCAAGCTCTCGAGCTTCCGGGACGGCTGGCGCCATCTGCGCTTCCTGCTCGTCCACTCCCCCAACCACCTGTTCATCTTCCCCGGGGCCGCTGATGGCGGTGGTCGGGCGGCTGGTCGAGTTCGTCGTCATCGCCCGCCTGGGGCTGCTTCGGCCGCAACTGGGACATCCACGCGCTGATCGCCGGAGCGCTGCTGGCGATCGTCGGCACCCAGGTCGTCGCCCTCGGCGTCTGCGCGCACGCCTACGCGCACCTACTTCATGGGCGAGCGCGACCGCTGGTTTGACCGGATGCGCGCCCGCTACACGCTCGAGCACGGGCTGATGCTCGGCGGCAGCGATCATGCTCGCCGGGCTGATCGTCGGCGCGGTGATCGTCATCGACTGGATCGACCACGGCTTCGGCCGGCTCGCCGACGAGAACCTCGCCGTGCTCGCGGCGACGCTGATCATCGTCGGCATCCAGATCTTCTTCTCGTCGTTCCTGCTCTCGATCCTCGGGCTGCGCCGCCGTCGCCGGCGCTAGTCGTCGCCAGGGCCCGCATCGTTTAATGGTCCCAGCCTGGCTGCTGTTCCCGGCGGTGATGCTGGTCGTCTGTCTGGGCTGTGGTCTGCTGATCGAGTTCGTGACCGGCACCGTTCTGCCCGGCGCCCTGCTGCCGTCGCTCGGGCTCGCCACATTGATCGTGGTGGGAAGCCTGACCACCAGCTATGAGCGCACCACCGGGCTGACCGTTCCCGCGGTCCTCGTGCTCGCGGTCGGCGGCTACGTCGTCGGCCGCGGCCGGCTGCGATCGCTACGACCGGTCGGCTGGGCGCTTGCCGTCGGGCTGGGGGTGTTTGCGGTCTGCGCCGCCCCGCAAGTACTGAGCGGCAACGCCAGCTTCCTAGGCTACTTCGTGCTCAACGACGCCGTCTTCCACTTGTCGCTCATCACCCAGCTGCTCAGTCACGCCCATGACCTCTCCCAGCTGAGCCCGGCGTCCGCGTATCGTGCGCTACTTCAGCAGTTACCTGTCGACGTCCTACCCCACTGGCGCCGACGTCGCCCTGGGCGCGCTGCGTCCCCTGGTCGGACAGGACGTCGCCTGGCTCCTGCAGCCATACCTCGCGGTGATCATGGCCTTCGGGGGCCTGGCGGTCTGGGAGCTGCTGCGTGACGTGTTCTCCAGCCGGAGCCTGCGGGCGCTCGCAGCATTCGTCGCCGCCCAGGCCGGCCTGCTCTACGCGTACTACCTGCAGGCGAGCATCAAAGAGCTCGCCACCGCATGGTTGACCACGGTCCTTGTCGTGGTGGTGATCCACACGTTGACCGGCGAGCAGCGGGCGCGCCGCCTGGTGCCGGTCGCCCTGCTCGCGGTGGCCGGTTTCTATGTGCTCGACCTCGCCATCGCCCCGTGGATCGGCCTGCCCCTGGCTGTCTTCATCGTGATCGCCACGTGGCACGTGCGTCACTCGGTGGGCACCGTTCCACGCCGCCGCCTGGTGCTCACAACCGCAGGCATCCTGCTCGTGCTGGCGATCCTGGCCGCACCGATAGCCGGACGCGTATCGACCTTTGTGTCGGTCGCTAGGCTCGGTTCTGACCTCGTCGACTGACCTTGGCAACCTCGCCCATGAGCTGCCCCATTGGGAGCTGTTCGGGATCTGGCCCAACGGCGACTTCCGCTTCTCTCCGGTCGATCTCAATCTGACCTTCGTGCTCATCGGCGTCGCGCTCACGAGCGCCGGGCTCGGCGTGATGTGGGCAATCCGCCGACGCCGATATGCACCGTTGCTGCTCCTTGCGGGCAACACCGTGGCGGCGCTCTTCCTGTTCAGTCGAGCGTCGCCGTACGCGAGCGCAAAGGTCATGGTGATCGTCTCTCTGTCGGCGGTTACGGCCGAGATGCTGGGCCCAGCCGCGCTGCATGACTCCGGCCGGCGCATCGAGGCCTGGGCCCTCGCCATGGTCATCACGGCCGGGGTGCTGTGGACCAACATGCTCGGCTACCACGACGCCAGCGTCGCCCCACGTGCGCGCCTGGCCGAGCTGTCGGTGATCGGGACGCGATTCGCCGGCCAGGGGCCCGCCTTCTTCAACCTCTCCGATGAATTCGCCGGCTACTTCCTGCGCAAAGAGGCTCCGACCGACCCTGCACTCGGCCCTCCGCAGGTCCGGCCCGGCCTTGTGCCTCCGCCGGGACGCAGGGCTTGGGATCCCGACGACCTGGCGCTGAACTACGCCGAGTTCTTCCATCTGTTCGTGCTCGGACGTTCCCCGCTCACTTCGCGCCCTCCGGCCAACTACGAGCTCGCCGATGCCGGCCGCTTCTACGAGGTATGGCAACGAACCGGCTCGCCACAGGTGCTGGCCCACATTCCGCTCGGGACTGGCCTGTCCCCCGCCGCCGTCCCAAGCTGCAGGCTTGTGCGCGCCACCGCCGCCCGTGCCAAGCAACTGAAGGCCGAGTTGGCCACCGTGGTGCGACCGGCGGTTCCGACTCTCATCCCGACCCACACCATCCGCCCGCCCAATTGGGGCCTTGATGCGTCTGACCCCTTCGTCCTGATTCCCCGTGACCAACCCGGGGCGATGGTCGGCGCGCTCGCCGTCCCGGCCGCGGGTCGCTACGACATTAACGTGGAAGCGAACCTCAGCCAGAAGCTGCTCGTCACCGTGGACGGGCATCGCGTCGGCTCGATCGAGTACCAGCTCGGCCCCCCCGGCCAGGTGGTCCGGGTGGCGACCACCGCCCTGAGCGCGGGCAGCCACCGCATTGCGATCATCCGGCCGGCCAACAACCTCACCCCCGGAGACGGTGGCACCAGCCGGATGATCGGCCTTATCACCCTCTCCCCGAGCGGCTCGGTGCCCTCGGTGACAGTGGTCAGCCCGAGTCGGGCTCGGTCCCTTTGCGGTCGCTGGTTGGACTGGCTGGAGATAGTTCGGGGCTGACGAGCGCCGCCAGCTCGTCGATCCGCCGAGCCTGTTCGCGCACGACCGCCGGCAGCTCGCGCAACTCCTCGAGCCGGCGCATCTCGGTCAGGAGGCGCGCCAGCTCGGCTCCCCAGGCCTGGCGCGTTACGGCGGCCGACAGGTCCAGCTCGCGCATCGCGGCCGCAATCTGCGTGTTGATGTCATTCTGATATGTCGTGAACGGGCGCATCGCTCGCAGAGCGGAACGACGGAGGAAGCGGCGCAGCGAACCCCGCGGCGTCGGTGTGTTTGGACCTCGGTCGATATGTCCCGACAGGGATGCGAGCGCCGGGGTCAGATCTCGTGCCACGGGCGGCGCGGGTCGAACGTGGCCGGTGCCCGGATTGAGGCCAGGCGGCGGGCAAGGATCTCACCCGCGGCCTGCTGGGAATGGGTGCGTCGGATGTCCCGCGCGGCTCGTCGCCCGAGCTCGCCGGCAGCGTCGCGATCCTCGAACAGCTCGCGCATGTGCCGCGCGGCGTCGTCGAGGTCCGGGTCGGCCCAGCGCCCGTCGGCGGGATACGGGTCGGCTCCCTCCCCGATCGCCGTCAACGAAAAGTCGACGAGCCGGCTGTTTTCAGAGGTCATAAAATCGAGGTTGCCCGAGTAGCCGGTGGCGATCACCGGCTTGCCGTGCCACATCGCGTCGGCGAGGATGAGCCCGAAGCCCTCGGCGCGATGCAGCGAGATATAGGCGTCACAGAGCACCGGCAGCGCAGCGTTGCGAGCCGGCTCGAGGTAGTGGTCCAGGACGACGACGTCAGGATGTTCGGCGGCGGCGGCGAGCAGCCGGGCGTGGTAGTCCGGCGCCCTGTCGGAATTGATGCACTTGACGGCCAGCTGGGCGCCTTCCCCGGGGGTAAACGATCGCCGGAAAACATCGATCACTGCCAGTGGGTTCTTGCGCTCGGCGATGCTCAGATAGTCGAAGCTGAACAGGAACAGAAACCGGTCGTCGGCGAGTCCGAGCTCACTGCGGCTCAACGGCGCCGGCGGCGCGGGCGCCACCGGGAGGCGCACGACGTTGACGGGCACCGTTGCGACCGCAGAGAGCGCAGAGGCGATATACGCGGTGGGTGCCCAGACCTCCTCGAGCAGTCCGAACGACGAACGCCAACGCTCGGGGAAGGCTTCGACCTCCCAGAACCAGAGACCGATCGAATACCGCTGCGCGAAGAAGGACGGTCCGGCGTGACGGGCGAACTCGGGCAGCATATCCGCGTTCATGCAGATCAGGTTGACCGGGAACGGCGCCTCCTGCGGCGTGGCCGTCTCGTAGGGATGGCTCTGGCGGCTGACGGGGGTCATCTGGCCGTGAACGGGGAGGACTGGGATGTGCTGGTGATCGAGCGCTGCGACCAGCAGCCGGGCCGCCTCGCCTGTCCCGGCCTCCGAGCGGAAGTAGCCCACAACGTTGACACCCCACGGCTCCCGGTGCAGAGGCCCACCGTCGCTCTCTGGCGCCGCCCGCGCTGCAGCGACCACATCCTGGACCGCAGGAGCGCCAGGCGCCGGCGACCCAGCAGGACTCGTGCCTCCGGCATCCGATCCGCTCGCGCCGCCGCCCATGGTCCGGGCCAGCAACGGTTCCTCGTGGCGTCCGAACTCCTCAGCCCACTCTTGAAGCCGTCCGTCGGCGGTAGCGGCCGAGCAGTGGTACTTCGCCTGCAAGTCGACTCGCTCGGCGTAGACCGCGGCGAGCGCACGGGAGACGCGGCCGCCGGCTGCGGGCTGGGCCAGCCACCGATCGAACGCCCTCATCCCCTCAAGGGTAAACGGGGAGGCCATTCGGTCCTGGTGGGCGGTTGCGTACTCATCGAACAGGTCGCGCAGCCGCGTGTCGAGCCGGGTTCCATCGCCGAGGACGCCGAACCCGTAGGGCCACGACCGCGAGACCGGCGTGACCCTCGCCGAGCACGTCCTCGGCATAATCGGCCAATAGGTTCTCGAGAATAGGGTGATCGGTCACGTCCACCCGGCTCTGGTGCCGGCTGAGCACGAGCGGATGAGATGGGTCGAAACCGCTGAAGTGAAAAAAGCCGAGCGCACGACCGTTGACCGCGTACCCGTCCGCCCCCCCGTAAGCCGGCGCTCGTGCAGGTTCCAGTAAGCGACGTTGAACTCGGGGTCACGGACGATCGCGAGATCCTGGAGGAACCCGGGGGCAAGATCGAACCACCGCTGGTCCACGAAGTAGCCCCAGACCGGGTCAACTCGACAGTCGCGACGCAGGCGGTCAGCCCACCAGTCCAGAAGGGTGTCCACCTCCGGCCGCGACGAGAGCGCAATGAAGCCGAGGTTGTAGATCCCGGCGATCATGATGTCGACCTGGCTGGGCGTCCGGCCGTCGGCGGGAATCGGCGCGAGGTTGTGCGGAATCACCGCCACCCCATGCTCGACCGCGCTTTCGACGAGTCGCGACAGCGAGCCGTATACCTTGATGTCGGGGTCCAGGTACATGACGGGCTCGCCAGTCAGCGCCAGCAAGTGGCGCAGCAGCCAAGGCTTGACGGCAGTGGAAAGCTCGAGAACCGAGTATCGCAGCGCCATCGGGAGGAACGGATCGCAGTCGATGTCCTCGGGAGTGAGCACGTCGAACGGCTCGTCGGCTGGGTCGATGTAGCCGGCGAAGTCGTCAATGACCAGCACCCAGAGGCGTCCCTCGGGGTGAACACGGGCCAGCGAGCGGGCCAGGACGCGTGCGTGGGCGACATAGTTCTTGGCGATGATCGTGCAGACGTTCACCGCGGCCAAACTACCAGCCGACTCCGCGGGCGGCACTCGCCACCAGTAGGCTCGCCACCTTGACTGGGACCTGCGCTCATGACCACAGAGAGGACCCGTCGCCCTCCCTGGCCCGAGCCCGTGAGCTCGGTTCGCAGGGGCCGGCAGTAAGCTCGCCACGAAGCCTTCGCGGCCGACTCCGGGCGCGGCTGGCGGCCCTGCTGCTCACTGTCCTCCGAGTTCACACCGCGCACCAGCGCGACATCAATGCGGCCCTGGTCGACGCGGTAACGCACCTGCACGACCGTCTTGGTGACAGCGATCGAGTCAGCACGCAGCGGGACCGTGAAGTGCTAGCGCGGCTCGAGGAGACAGTCCGGACTGAACTTCACACTACGCCGTACATGGCGGGGACCCCCTTCTCGGAGTTTGACTCGCCGGCCGGGCCGGTCATCGGCTTCACCTCGTTGGAGGCGTTCGAGGGGGCGTCATCGCCGTACGCCGGCTTTGAGGATCTCTTTCGCGGTCCTCCGGAGCTGCTGCGCGAACTCCTGCTGCCCTATGTCGCGTTGGTCGCCGAGCACCCGCCCGTCCTCGATCTCGGGTGCGGGTCGGGCGAGTTCCTCGCGCTCCTCGCGGCGGAGGGGATCGAGGCGCGCGGGGTCGACAGCGATCCGGGGATGGTCGAGCGATGCCGAGCCCGGGGGCTGTCGGTTGAAGCCAGCGACCTGATCGACTATATCGCCGCGGAACCGGACGGCAGTTTGGGCACGATCTTCAGCGCCCAGGTCATCGAGCATCTTCCGGTGGAAGTTTTATGGCGGCTGCTCGAGCTCGCTTTGCGCAAACTACGGCCCGGAGGCCGCTTCATCGCCGAGACGGTCAACCCTCACAGCGTCCCGGCAATGAAGATGTTCTGGGTCGACCTGACCCATCAGCGTCCGATCTTCCCTGAGGTCGCCCTAGCGATTTGCGGCCTGAGCGGCTTCGCGCCCGCGTTCGTGTTCGCGGCCGGTCACCCGAGCTTCGAGGCGGCGCGATTCACCGCCTCCCGATTCGCGGTCGTGGCCACCCGTCCCGATCCAGAGAGCCCCGGCGAGCAGAGCACCTGATCCGCGGCGCCGTTGCTACCGTCCCGATTGTGAGCGCGACAGCCCGCTCGGCGCGTTCGGCCGATCACAAGACGGCTGGCTCGCCTGCGCCGCCAGCGGTCTTGGTCAAGAACGTAAGTAAGACCTTCCGCCTGCCTCACCAGCAGTACCACACGCTCAAAGAGCGGGCATTGCACCCGTTTCGCTCGCGTAGCTATGACGTGCTCGAAGCGGTCAAGGACGTCTCGGTCGAGATCGCCCCGGGCGAGTTCTTCGGGATCGTCGGCCGCAACGGCAGTGGCAAGAGCACCCTGCTGAAGTGCCTGGCCGGGATCTACGGAATCGACCAGGGCGAGATCGACATCGACGGGACGGCTGTCGCCGTTCATCGAGCTCGGGGTCGGGTTCAACGCCGACCTCACCGCGCGCGACAACGTGATCATCAACGCGATCATGCTCGGGCTCTCGCGCAAGCAGGCCCACGAGCGCTTTGACGACATCATCGCCTTCGCCGAGCTCGAGAAGTTCATCGACCTCAAGCTCAAGAACTACTCCTCCGGGATGTACGTTCGCCTGGCCTTCGCCACGGCGGTCCAGGTCGACGCCGACATCCTGCTCATCGATGAGGTGCTGGCGGTCGGCGACGCCGCCTTCCAGCAGAAATGCTTTGACGAATTCACGCGGCTGCGATCCGAGGGGCGCACGATCCTATTCGTTACCCACGACATGGGAGCCGTGGAGCGCTACTGCGATCGGGCCATGCTGCTCGAGCACGGTCACATGGTCGACATCGGCGATCCAACCTCGATCGCACGCCAATACAACCAGCACAACTTCCGCCGTTCACGACTCGAGTCCGGAGCACCGCAGCACGAGATTCCGCCCGAAAATCCCCCGGCTGAGGTGCTCAACGCCCGGTTTGAAACCGGCACCGGCGAGGTCGCGGTGACCAGCACTCAGGGCGAGTCGTGTCTGGTCCGCATGGAGGTCTGCTTCGCCGAGGACCTCGAAAATCCGATCTTCGCGATCACTTTGCTCAACGAGGCCGGACAGCCGGTGTTCATCACCAACACCGACTCCCAGCACATCAGCACCGGGAAGTTTGCCGCCGGCACCGAGGCCACGATCGACATGCGCTTTGACAACTGGCTGGCCCCAGGCCGGTATCGGCTAGTGGCCACGGTGGCCCGAGCCGGGCTGGGCGCCGACATCTTCGACGCCCACATGATCAACTCGATCATCGTCATTGGCGACAAGCCGGGCGGGGGTATCACCGATCTCCCGCACACACTCGAGATCGGGCGTCGGTAGCCGGCTCCAGCCTCCGGCGAGATGCGCCTGCGTGAGGTCCGAGATCAGCGGGTGCCCGGCCTGCCGAGGGCGTGGGCGGCCAGCGTGCGCTGCACCAGCTTCACGAAGGCGGGGGACGCGAACCCGAAGCCGGTGGCGCGGAAATCGAACTCTCGCTCGACGGTCTGGAGGATGACGTCGTGGGCGGCAGCGATCGCTCTGGCCATCTGCTGCGGGGTGCTCCCGTTCCAGTTCAGCGAGGTCAGATGCTGGAAGTACGGGGTCATCTCGGGCACCGCGGCGTCGTCGTAGGAGTCACCCAGCACCAGCGTCGGCGCGGCAATCGTTGGCGAGCCGGGCGCCCGATGAATCCCCCGGGTGGGCGCAATCTCATCCCCGGACTGGCCGAGTAGGCCGAGCAGATCGCCGCCGAGGTGCACGTTGCCAGTGTTGACGACCTCGCTCGGGGAGACGCGCACGGTGCTGCTGAGCGGCGGCAGCACGGACTCGGTCATGGTCAGCGCGCCGAGCGAGTTCCAGTGCGAGTCGGTCTTGAAGTACAAGAGCGCTGAGGAGGCGTGCTTGGCAGCCAGGAGCCCCTGCCGCAATCCGACGATCCCCGCCAGCCGAGCACCGGCGCTCTCGATCAGCCGCCAGAGCGCCGCCGTGCCGAGCTTGCCGCAGGCCAAGTCGGGAGTGGAGGGCGAAAGGTATTCCGGGTACACCGTCGACTTATCGGGCGTGACGATCAGCTCGGCTCGTCGCCCGCTGGCTCGAATCGCCTGGATTAGCCGCTCCCACTCCCGGATTGCACCAGCAAACGACACGAACGGCGCACACGCACGTTGCAGAACCCCCTCCAGGAAGAACCAGCCGTGGGTGCCGGCCGTGACCTGCGTGGCGGTTGCCGGCGGCGCAGCCGTGCCGCGTCCAGGCTTGTCCGGCGTGGTCGGCGTGGTGCTGGTGTTCAGCGTGGCTCGGTCCTGGACGGGGCGGCCGCTGAACGGCAGCGCCTGGTCGCTCTGGACTCCACCCAGGCCGTTTTGCCCGTACACCGGAGTGGTGCCAAAGACATTCTCGTCGATCCAGGTGTTGGCGTGGACGGCCTGGTCGCGCAACGGCATCCGGTCAATCAGATAGCGGGTGGCGACGTCGAAGACGTTCCAACCGTCGGCGAGCTTGGGAGCGGGCTCGAGGCGGCGGTTCTCGAACGACCGTACGCGCGTGCCGGCGGCGCGCAGGACGAGCGGGGTGACGAAAAAGGCGGCCGCCAGCGCGGCGACGGCCACGCGGATGAGCTGGCGACGGTGCATCCAGGCTCTAGTGGCGACCGACATCGGGGTCTCGATTCAGAAGCGGAAGTAGAGGAAGGGGCTAAAGCTGCCCGCCGCGACGCTGATCGCTGCCAGCGGGAGCAGGACCAGCACCGCGACCCGTGCCGCCAGTGCGCCGCCAGCCCAGCGGGCGTCCAGGACCACCCGGCCGAACACCAGCCCGGGCGGCAGCAAGCAGCTGAGCAGCCCGATGATCAGGGCGGTGACCGGCTCGGTGGCGAGCGCAGTGTGCACCGCCGGGGTCAGCGTCCCGAAGTGCAGCGGCAGCATCGCTCCGTAAACGCGGACGGCGTCGCCCAGCGAGCCGGCGCGGAACAGCACCCAGCCCAGGACGACCACGAGCAGCGTGACCGCTCGGCGCGGTGGGGCCAGCCGCGCGTCGGGCCAGCGGGCGACCCCTGACAGTCGCTCGGCGACCAGAATCACCCCGTTGTAGAGCCCCCACAAGATGAACGTCCAAGCCGCTCCGTGCCACATACCAGTGAGGAAGAACACGAACAACAGATTGAACGAGGTTCGCTCCCGGGTCCCGCGATTTCCGCCGATCGGGATGTACACGTAGTCACGGAACCACCGGGAGAGAGTCATATGCCAGCGCCGCCAAAAGTCGGTCAATGAGACCGAGGAGTAGGGCCGGTTGAAGTTCTCGGGGAAGCGGAATCCAAACATGCGCGCCATCCCGATCGCCATGTCGCTATAGCCGGAGAAGTCAAAGTAGATCTGCACCATGTAGGCCAGCGCGCCGAGCCACGCCGCTGGAGTGGTCAGAGCGTGGGTGGAGGCAAACGCGGCATCGGCGATCGGCCCAACCTGATCGGCGATCAGGACCTTCTTGGACAGCCCCAGCGCGAACCGGGGGAATCCATCGGCCAGATCCCAAATCCGCTGCGCGCGCGGGGGCGGATGGCGGATCTGGTCATCGATCTGGTGATAACGGATGATTGGGCCGGCGATCAGCTGCGGAAAGAACGCCATGTACTGGGCAAAGTCCTGGGGTCGGCGCATCGGCGCCGCGTTTCCCCGTTCGGTGTCAACCACGTAGCTGATCGCGTGGAAGGTGAAGAACGAGATCCCGATCGGCAGTGTGATCGAGGGGAGGGTCACCGCGTGCGGGTGGCCGAACCAGCCCAGCGCCCCGTCGAGCTGGCTGACCGCGAACACGGCGTACTTCCAGATCGCCAGGATCGCCAGATCTACGACGATCGCCGCCCACATCACCCGGCGTGCCGCCCGCACGTTCTGAGCCGCCCGGTGGCGGGCGATCGCCAGGCCGGCCGTGTAGTTGATGACCAGGCTGACCAGGAAGACGTAGAGGATGGCGTGGGCCCCCCAGGCGTAGAAGACCAGACTGGACAGCGCGAGCACGCCATTTCGCCAGCTCGACGGCGCCAGCGCATAGAGCACAAGCACCGCGGGCATGAAATACCAGAGGAATTCAATCGATGAGAAGACCACGGCGCTCTGGCAATCTAGCGGCGGTGTGCCGCTCCTCGGTTGCCTCTGGGGACTCTTTTCTCGACCGGCATCGTGCTTCGACGGGAACGTCGAGTTGCCCTATCTTCATCGCGGGCGTAGCTATCGCCTCGCGGTAAGGGCGTCCACGATGTGGCCCTGCGCGATCTGCGCAGGGCGGTAATCACCAGGTTGTAGGTCCGACCAGGGCGGCGGTCAGGAGACGGCCAGTCGCATCGCCGTTCACGGCCGGGGCGCCCAGCGCACCGACGCGCGGTAGGCCGCCCGGATCGCTCCCAGGACAGGCCTTCCGAGCCGCTGGTGGGTGGCGAGCGCCAGCAGGGGCCGTTCGAGGTCCCGAGGCAGGGCCCCGCCCGGTCCGACGAGCCGGATCGCCTCGTCGCTCAGGCCCTCGCGCATCACCCCCTGGTCGCGCTCGAGGCGGGCGGCCGGAGATGCCGGAGCGTCGCAGACGCCGTGGTACAGGTCGATCAGGCGGGCGGCGGTCTCCTCCCAGCGCAGGGGGGTGGCGGCGGCGGTGATTGCGTCCCGGTTGGCGCGGGCGAGCTCGGGGTCGCGCATCAGGGCCAGCGCCCGCTCGGCACTCGCGCTCGCGTCCCACGGCACGATTTCGGCCGCGGCGTCGGGCAGAAACTCACTCAGCGCGGTGCCGGCGGCCCACAGACAGGGCCGGTGGTGGGCCGCGGCTTCGAAGGGGACGAGGCCGAAGCCCTCGTGGACGGTGGGATAGATGACCAGGCTCGCGCGCTCCAGCAGCCATCGCTTCTCGCCCTCGGTGACAGTATCGAGCTCGATCACAGCGTCCGCCAGGCGACCGTCTTGGGCTCGAAGCGCCCGCTCCTGCTCGCGCGATGACCCCCAGGCGGCGCGGGGCCCGGCGAGCACAAGCCGTCCCATCCAGTCATGACGCCGTTGCAGCGCCTGCACCACGCGCAGAGCAAACACCCGGTTCTTGTGGCGATAGTCGGCGCCCAGGCAAAGGATCACCTCCGCTTCGGAATCGGCGCTCAGCGCCCGCGCTCCGGGGGGCGGGCCGGGTGCGACCAGGGACGTTCCAGCGCTGACGGCGTGGTCCACCCCGAGGGGCACGACGCTGGCCCGGTGGGCTTCGACCAGCTCCTCACCCAGGGCGTCGTCGCGAACGTGCCCGGAGAAGAATACGACGCGGTCGGCCGCCCGCAGGGCCCGCGCGGTCATCGCCCGGTACCCCGCCCACGCCTCCGGGGACTGAAAATACGCCGGGTTGTGGTAGCTGATCAGGTCCTGGTGGGTGATCACGAGCCGGCCTGCGAGCTGCCCCAGGACGGCCAGGTCGGCGTGGGCCGAGATCTGGGCGGGGCGGTGAGCGACGTCAGCTTGTAAGCCGGGCGGTGGGGGCTGGCCCGGTTGGAGGCTGACGAGCGCCACGCCAGAGCCGAGCTCAAGCGCCGCCCGGGTCTCGTCGTTGAGTTGAGGGGGCACGAGCGCAGTCACACGTGCGCCGCCATCACGAGCCAGTGCGGCGATCAGCTCGAGGACGTGGACCCGGGTTCCGTCGATTGGCCCGTCGAGGATTCGGGCGTCGATGATGACCGACAGGCCACTGACGGCGCGACGGGCGATTCCGAGCGCACGGACTGCGCTCATCCCATGGTCCTCCGTGCCGTCAGCGTCGACCAGCACGCTGTCGGCGACGACGTGCGCCAGGCCGGCCTCCAGGCAACGACGCGCGAACCCCGGGCCCGGCTGGCCGGCCAGGTCGATCGCGGTCCGGCGAATGTATCGGCAGGGGCCGACCAACTGCTCGCAGCGCGGATACACGACCGACGCCGCCGCCTGCACCGCCGCGGCCGCATCTGGGAAGTTTTTCCCGCGGGCGCCGGGCACGGCCCCGGTGGTCATCGCGACCGCCGATGCGACCTCCGCTCCGAAATGAGCCGCCGCCCGCAGGCCCTCGAGCCATCCCTCAGCGACGCGACAGGGCAGATCAATGAGCACCACGTCGGCGGGGGCGACGCTCGCAGCCAGGGTGGGCAGATCCGCGGCATCCGGATTCGAGCGCACCTCGATCTGCCGCCCCGGATTTGCCTCCTCAACCGAGGCCACGGTCCGGGCAGCCACGGCGCCCGGATCCACGAGCACCAACGGCACGTCGGCCGGGGTGTGGGTGAGCACGCTGAGCAGGCTCTCGCGCAGCCCGCGCAGCCCCGCCCCCCGGCCCGCGATCAAGAACACCGCAGCGGTGGCGCGCGGCCGGGCGTCGCCGCGCTCGCCGCCGTCGTGTCCTGTGCCCATGGCCGCCGATTATCGCCCGAGAGAGCGGATGACGACCGTGCCGGACCTGATCGGGCCACTGATACCTTGCGGGCGATGAGCGCGCACGCTTCCCGGCCCTACGGACCCTCGGCATTCGGCGGAGGAGCTCGTCGCTTCGTGGAGCTGACCATGACCCTGGCTCGCAGTGAGTTCAAGCTCCGGTACTTCGGTTCGGTGCTGGGCTATGTGTGGTCGCTCATGCGCCCGCTGCTGTTCTTCGGGGTTCTGTACCTGTTCTTCACCAACATCATCCGCTTCGGCGCGGGGATCCCCCATTACGGGGTCTACCTCCTGACCGGGGTCGTGCTCTGGAACTACTTCGCCGAAGCTACCGGCAGCTCGGTGAATTGCCTGATAACGCGGGAGCCGCTGCTGCGCAAGATCCGCTTCCCGCGCATGGTGATCCCGATCTCGGTGTCGCTGACCGCCACCTTCAACCTGGGCATGAACTCGATCGCGGTGCTGATCTTTGCGCTCCTCAACGGCGTCACGCCCAAGCTCTCGTGGCTGGAGATGATCCCGATCATCGGCGCCTTCATCGTCTTCGCCACCGGCTTCGGGATGCTCCTCTCCGCCGCCTATGTGCGCTACCGCGATGTCGCTCCGATCTGGGAGGTACTGCTCCAAGCGTGGTTCTACTGCTCGCCGATCATGTACGTAGCCTCGAGCTTCGGGCACCGGTTCGGAGCCACCTTCGCCCACTACGCGCTGATCAACCCGGTCGCCCTGCTGCTGACGCAGATGGGTCACGCGTTCATCGGTGGCTCTCATTTCCCGCCTGCGTTGAGTGTCGCCACCCTCCCTTCCTTTGTCGCCGCGCTGGCGATCATGGTGATCCTGTTCTTCTGGGGCCTTATCTACTTCACCCGCGAAGCGCCCCGCGTGGCCGAGAACCTCTAGCTTTCCGGGCGCTCGGGCCGGGGCCGGAGCCGTCTGCGCATGGGCCGAGCCCGCGCCGCGGCGAACGCGACACGGACCCGACCGCGGGCGGCCTCTCATAGGGCTATGAGGCCACCGTGACCCGCGGACAGGGGGCGCTGTCGCGAGTCGGCTTGACGTCCGTGTCGGGGCGAGCATAACCCGAGCAACTGTTAGCTCTATGCAGGTTTTCGCCCATTTTTGGATAACCCCATGAGAAACCGCGTAACTAAAGACGAGATCTTCCGTTGCTGTAGGTGTAGGCCGGGGATTCGATGCGCCGGCGGGCAAGGGATTTGCGCCCTGACACGGCTTCGAGGCCCCCGCGGCCTGCTGAACCAATGAAACCCGGAGTAGACATGCGCCCCGAGGGCTCACTGCTGAATCCAGAACCGGTCGCGGTCGCGCCGCCGGCCACCGTAGACGTGCTCGGCGTACCCCTGGGCGTGACGGACTATGAGGACACGCTGGACTGGATCGATGCCACGGCCGCTGCCGACAGGCGCGGCTACGTGTGCGTCTGCAACGTCCATACGGTGATGGCTTCGGCCGAGGATCCGGCGCTGCGCGAGGCGCTGATTCGCTCGTCGATCAACGTGCCCGACGGGCAGCCCTTGGTGTGGGCGCTGACCGCGCTCGGTCACCCGCTCGACGACCGCGTGTACGGTCCGGAGCTGATGGCCCGCTCGTGCGCGCGCGCCGCCCAGAGCGGGCAGCGCCTGTATCTGTACGGCGGCCGCAACCAGGGCGCGCTCGTGCAGCTGGCCCTGAACCTGCGTCAGCGCTACCCAGGAGTCAAAATCGTCGGCGGTTACTCGCCCCCCCACCGGCCCCTCAACGACGAGGAGCGCGACGCAGTCGTGCACGAGATCAACGCCTCCCGGGCCGATGTCGTGTGGGTCGGGATCGGGGTTCCCAAGCAGGAGAAGTGGATGGCCGAGATGCGCCCGCTCCTGGACTCACCGGTGCTCATCGGCGTCGGGGCAGCGTTTGACTTCCACGCCGGCCTCGTCCCTCAGGCTCCCTGCTGGATGCAGAAGCTGGGCCTCGAGTGGGCCTATCGTCTCGCTCATGAACCACGGCGCCTGTGGCGACGTTACACGCGCTACAACCCGCGTTTCGTGCGCCAGTTCGGACGTCAGCTCATCGCCCACCAGCGTCGCACCCGCCGCTGACGCCGACGTTCTACGTCGTGCGGGTTTCGCCGGCGACCGAGGATCTCCAGGATGACTGATCGGCCCACCGCCTCGATCGTCATCCCCACGCTGGCCGCCCCCGAGTACCTCGATGTCACGCTGGCCTCGGTGGTTCCACAAGCCGTCCTTGCCGGAGCTGAGGTGATCGTGGTCAGTGACGGACCTGACCCGGCGACCGCGCGGGTCGCCGCACGCGATGGTGTGCGATTAGTGACCTTGCCCGTGCAGCGAGGACTGAACTCGGCCCGCAACGCAGGAATCGCCGCGGCGCGAGGCGACCTGCTGGTGTTCATCGATCAGGACGTGTCGGCCCCTGCCGGCTGGCTGGAGGCGCTTTTGCGAGGGGTTGGCCGCACTCCGGACCGGGAGGTGTTCGGGGGTCCGATCCGGGCCCAGCTCGAGGGGACCCTGCGCGCCTGCGGGCGGGAGCCTGCTCCGATCACGACGCTTGACGCCGGCGCGGCGGATCGCGACATCCCGTTGGTGTGGGGTGCGAATATGGCCATCCGCCGAAGCGCGTTTGAGCGAATCGGCTTGTTTGAGGAACACCTTCACGGCCGGGGCAACGAAGAGGACTGGGAGTTTCGCTTCACGGCGGCTGGGGGCCACATCCGGTATCTAGCCGCTGCCGGGATCAATCATCGCCGTTCCGCCGCGGACTCAGCCCTTCCAGTGCTTGCGCGGGCCGCCTACGACCAGGGCCGCGAGGCCCGGCGCCACGATGTCCGTGTGCACAAGGCGCGCCCACTGAGAAAGGAGGTGCGCATCCTGGCCGGCTGTGTGTGGCACACGGTGCGACGGCGATGCGAGTACGGCATCGTGATGGCCGCCCGTAGCGCCGGAAGCGTGCGTGAGGCGCTCGCCGAACGTCGCTCGTGAGCGAGTCTGCACCTCCGGACGATTTCCTCTCCGGTCACAGCGGTCTTGTGGTGGGTCCCCGGGCGACGAGCCGGGCCCTGCTGCAAGACGCGGTCGGGAACGCCCGGCGAATCGCCAGCGCCGAGCCCTGGCGTCTGCGCCGGGCCGCGCGCACCATCCCGCGCCGACAGGTGCTTGTGGTGGCTGTCGAGCGGACCGGCGAGCGAAATCTTCTCGCCCAGGCGCGGCGCGAACTACTCCGGTCTCGCCATCACGTCCAATTTGAGAGCACCGGCGTCGGCGAGCTCGGCAAGTTCCAGAACCTCAATGCCCTGCTCGCGCGCCACCCCCCGGCGGGGCACGACTGGCTGCTGGCGATCGACGACGACGTCTGGCTCCCCCGTGGCTTCCTCGATGGATTGGTGTTTCTCGCCGAGCGGTTTGATTTGGCCCTGGTCCAGCCCGCCCATCGGGCGCGCTCGCACGCCGCCTGGGCGATCACTCGACGACGCTGGGGAAGCGTCGTCCGCGAGACGCCCTGGGTTGAGATCGGTCCCGTGGTCGCCTTTCACTGCCGGACCTTCGAGACGCTGCTGCCGTTCCCCGAACTGCGCATGGGCTGGGGGCTGGACTCACATTGGGCGGCCCTGGCCCGGCAGCGCGGGTGGCGGCTTGGCATCGTGGACGCCCTGGCGATCCGTCATGGCCTGGGGGCCACCGCCTCGGCCTACGGCCGGGGTCTGCGGGCGACCGCCTCGGCCTACGGCCGGGATGACGCGATCGCCGAAGGACGGCGGTTTCTGGCTGAGCACCCCCACCTTGGCCGGTCCGAGTCCCAGCGCACGCTCGTCACACACCGCGGCTGGCGATGAAGGTTCTGGTCCTCGCCGAGTACTACCCGCGGGCCGATCAGCCCGTCCTGGGCATCTGGGCGCACCGGCAGACGCTGGCCGTCCGCGACGCTGGGGTCGAGGTCCGCGTGCTCGTGCTCCATCGCCCCCTCCCCCCCCTTGCCGCGCTGCGCCACGGGGACGCCGGCGCCGTCCGCCGAGCCTGGGGGCAGCCCGCGCGCGCCGAGCTCGACGGCGTCCGCGTCGACTACGTCCGCTACCTCTCCCCGCCCCGGCCCTGGAGCTACGCGACCTGGGGGGCGTGGGCGGCCCGGCCCCTCGCGGGTGCCCTGCGCCGCGTGGGCAGCCAGTTTCGGTTTGACCTCATCCACGCCCACTATGCGGTTCCCAGCGGCGACGCGGCCCGGCGGGCCGCCCCGCAGGTGCCGCTGGTCGTGTCGGTCCACGGTGGCGACGTCCACGGCCCGCACGCCTCGAGCCGGGTGGTGGCGCGGACGCTTGGCCAGGCGCGCCTGGTGCTCGCCAACAGCGCCGGCACGGCCCGCCGCTGCGCGGCCTTGGGCGCCGATCCGGTGCGCGTGGTCCACCTCGGTACCGACCCGGCACCGTCCCCGAGCCCGGTTGACCGAGGTGACGGCGATCCCATGCCCGGGCCCACGCTGATCACGGTCGGCAACCTGATCGCCCGCAAGCGCCACGCTGACGTGATCGCGGCACTGCCGAGCCTGCGCGAGCGGCATCCCGACCTGCGCTACGTGATCGTCGGCGAGGGTCCCGAGCGCGAGCGCCTAGCCGCGCTCGCGCGCCGGCTCGGGGTCACCGCGCAGGTGCAGCTGCGCGGACGCCTCGGCCACCACGAGGCGGTCGCGGTGGCCCGCTCGGGCTCGCTGTTCGTGCTGCCCAGCCTCGACGAGGCGTTCGGGGTCAGCTACGTGGAGGCCATGGCCGGCGGGGTCCCGGCGATCGGCGTCCGCGGCGAGGACGGACCCGAGGAGATCGCCGCCGCCGGCGGCGGGATCGAGCTGGTACCCGGGCGCGACCCGGCGGCGCTCGCCGGTGTCGTGGATGAGCTGCTGTCTGACCGCGCCCGCCGCGCGGCGCTCGGTCGCGCGGCCCGCGAGAACGTCGAGCGCAACTTCACCTGGGCGGGCTGCGGCGCTGCGACGGTGGCCGCCTACCGAGAGGCGCTGGGCCGGTGACGCCGGGCCGCGCCCATCGCCGCGCCGGGATAGAAGTGCGCCACCGGCCGTTCCAGGAACTCGTGATAGTCGAGACCCAGCTCGGCGCTGCACTCCGACAGGGCCGGCGTCGCATGCACGTTGTCGGAGATCAGCACTCCATCGGCAGCCAGGTGCGTCCCGGCGGTGGCAAGCTCGAAGCGCTCATGCTCATAGGTGTGCAGGCTGTCGTGAATGAACATTCCCACCGCCTCGCCCTCGGCGAGCAGCGCCGGCAGCCCGGTGCGGCTGGACTCGATCCTGAGCGTCCAGCGAGGATCGCCAGCGGCGATCCACCCAGCCGCCGGGTTGACGTCAAAGGAGACCAGGCGCCCGCCCGCTCCTTCGGCGGCGTTGAGCTCGAGCGCGCGCAGCAGGAGGAGCGAGCCAAGCCCATCGTGCACGCCGGATTCGACGATCAGCGCCGGGTGGATCAGCCGGGCCAGGGCGTACCAGCCATGTCGCTTGCCGAAGGGCGGCTGCGGCTTGCTCCACCAGCGGTGGCGCCCGGTCGTCTGCTGCAGCCGCGCCCTCAGCACCGGATCGGCGCCGGGCTCGGCCAGGACCCGCCCGACCTCGGCGGCGCCGGCGCCCGATACAGCCTGCACCCAGGCGGTGAGCTCGTCCTGGTTGGCCAGCTCGTAGGTGAAGTTGTCGGGCTCGGGATCGGTGAGCACGAAGCGCAGGTGGCGGTGGACGGGCGCGCCCACGCGGTGCACCGCGCGAGCCTTGCTGATCCAGCGCAAACGCCTGACATAGCGGGGGTCGAGACCGAGTCGCTGCGCGATAGCGCGAGCGCGGGCATGCCACGGCATCAGCGCGAGTTTAGGGTTCACGGGTCCCAACCCCTCAGGTGGTGGCGGTGAGCGCCTCCGGCGCGCGCCGCGCCGGGCAGCGCAGCGGCGAGGTGGGACTGGGGCTCGGTCTGGCGGCGACCCTGATCGCGCTCGCCTTTGTCACCGGCGGCTTTGACTCCTCGATCACGGTCTCGGCCGCCGACACCTGGGCAGAAATCGTCATCACCGTAATCGGCGCCGGCTTGATCGCTGCCACCCTCCTGTTCGCCGCTCGCCAGCCGGCCTGGGGAGTCACGGCGATCGCCCTGTTCGGGTTGCTGACGGCGTACACCGCGCTCTCGATCCTGTGGTCGGTGCAGCCCGATAACTCCTGGCAGGCCGCGAACCTGACGCTGGCCTACTTTCTCACCTTCGCGGGCGCGGCGGCGCTCGCTCGCCTGGCCCCCGAGCGCTGGCGAGCACTACTGGCGGCGATTGCGCTCGTCTCGGTGGCCATCAGCGGCTACGCGCTGCTGGCCAAGGTGTTCCCCGCCTCGCTGGCTGCCGGTGACACCCAGGGCCGGCTGGAGGTGCCACTCGGCTATTGGAACGCAACCGGTGCCGCGTCGGTACTGGGCCTCGCCCCGCTCCTTTGGGTCTTCAGCCGCCGCGGAGGCTCGGCGCTGGTCCGGGGGGTGGCCGTGCCGGCGATGGCGATCCTGATCTCGGTCGCGGTCCTCTCCTACTCGCGCACGGCGGCGCTGGTGGCCATCCTGGTGACGGGAGCGTGGCTGGCCTCCGTGCCCTCTCGGCTGCGGGCCTGCGCGATGCTCGCGCTGGCCGGCAGCGCTGGCGCGGTGATCATCGCCTGGGCGTTGGGCCGCCCGGGGCTCACCGCCGCCAACCAGGACCTGGCGGCGCGGACGGCAGCCGGTCACACCTTCGGGATCGTGGTCGGGATCACGCTGCTTGTGAGTGGCGCCGCGGGGGTGGCGATGGCCCTCGCCGGTGACCGCCGGCTGGTCCCCGCACCGCTGCGGCGTCTGGCCGCGCGGGCGCTGCTGGTCGGGGCGGCCGTGCTGCCGCTGATCGTGGTAGCGGCTCTGGCCGCCTCATCACGCGGCTTGACGGGCGAGATCTCGCACGCCTGGAGCTCGCTGACGAGCGTCAACAACGGCGTCGGCAACGGTGCCGCCCGGTTGGGCCAGCTGGGCAGCAGCCGTCCGCTCTACTGGAGCCAGGGGATCACAGTGGGCGAGCATGCCCTACTCAAAGGCGTCGGCGCGCTGGGCTACGGAACCGCCCGCACTCGCTACACCAGGAGCCCGCGGATCGCCGAGCACGCCCACAGCTACCTGATCCAGACCTTCGCCGACCTGGGACTGCTCGGGCTGGCCATCAACCTCGCCCTCGTCCTGGCCTGGGGCCGCGCGGCGGCGGCGGCGGTGGCGCTTCGTACTCGCTGGTCCGGTCTCGAGCGTGAGTTGTGCGCCGAGCGGGCGGGGCTGTTCGCCCTGCTGCTGGTGGCCGTGGCGTTCGGTCTGCAATCGGCGAGCGACTGGACCTGGTTCTTTGCCGGGGTGACGGTCCCCGCCCTGCTCGCCGCCGGCTGGCTGGCGGGCCGGGGCCCCCTGGCCCAGCCCGTCGGGCGCGCAGCACGGCGGGCCCCCCTGCTCGCCCGTCCCGCGGCGGGCGCCACCGTGGCCTTGGTCGCCTCGCTGGCGCTACTCGGCGCGTGGCTGATCTGGCAGCCACTGCGTTCCTTCCAGGCGTCGTCAGCCGCGCTGGTCGCGGCCGGCCAGGGTCACACCGGGCGGGCCTTCGCCGATGCCCGCGCGGCCGCCGCCGCCGACCCGCTGGCGCTGCAGCCGCGGCTACTCCTCGCCTCGCTCTACGCCTCGATCGGAGATCAGCGCGCCGCGCGCGCCCAACTCACCCAGGCGGTCGCGCTGCAGCCCGAGAATCGTGATAGCTGGCTCGCGCTGGGTCAGTACGATCTCGCCATCGGTCAGCCACGGCGAGCCCTGCCGTCGCTGCGGCGGGCGGTGGCGCTCGATCCCAGCATGGCGGAGGCCGCCGATTCACTCAATCAGGCGCAGGCGGCGACGCGGCGGCGGCGGCGGTAACGCCGGGCGCAGCAGTCAGGCGGTGGCCAAGCGGGATAGCGCCAGCGGCTATCGAACGGCTCGCGCGAGCAGGAGGCGGCGCAGCCCGGGCACGCCCCCGGCGGTGTCAACGGTCACCGGCTGGAAGCCAAATCCATCCAGGACGTCGGCGAGCGAGGCCCGGGTGTAGAGATGGAGGTGATCCCCGAGCGGGTGTGAGTAGCGCGGGACCCCGTGGAGCGCGAAGCGTATCCGGCTGTGATTGGGTGTGGTCAGCAGTAGGCGCCCGTTCCGGTCAAGGACGCGGCGCACCTCCGATAGCCAGCGCGCGGTGTCGGCCACGTGCTCGATCACCTCGCTGCTCCAGACCAGGTCAAAAGCGCCATCGGCAAAGGGCAACTCCCCGCCGATGGGCACGCGCTGAAACTCGAGCCCGGGATGGCGGCGGCGGGCCCGTCGCAACGCTGCGTCGGCGACATCGGCTCCGATCACGTCGACGCCGGCACCCGCCAGCGCAGCCGTGAGCGTCCCCGCCCCACAGCCGAGATCGAGGCCCCGATCAGTCGGGCGAGCCTCGGCGAGCGCGAAGTCCCGACGCAGCGCCAGGTCGGGTCCTTCGGCGTCGGCAGGCAGTCGCTCCCAGAGCTCCTCGTAGTAATCCTGCACGGCGCGAAGTATCGCCCGGGTCGACAGTGTCGGCGACCGCGGGTACAGTGGGCGCGTCCCCAGATGTCAGCGCACCCGTCACGGCCGATGAAGCGTAGACCCCGGGATCTGGCCCTCACCCGACCAAGCCGGGTGCTGGTGATGGGCCACCTCGATGTGCTCGTCCTGCCCTCCTACCAGGAGCTGGTCGCCTGATGAGGGTGGCCTTCGACAGTCGTCCGGCACGCGACGTGCGCGGGATCGGGCGCTATGCCCGCTGTCTGCTCAGCGCCCTGCGGGAGGTCGAGGGTGGCGAGCTGGTGGAGACCCACGACCCGCGCCGCTGCGACGTATTTCACTCGCCCTGGCTCGAGGGAGCGACGCTGCGCTGCCCGGTCCCGATGGTGGTCACCCTGCACGACCTCATCGCTCTCAAGCGGCGCAGTGAGTACCTGCGCACCGGGCTGCGCTTCAAGCTGCACTATCTCGCCGTCGAGCGGGCCAGCCGCGTGATCGTTCCCACCGCAGCCGTCGCCGATGACGCCCGGCGAGAGCTGAACCTCCCCAGCGAGCGGATCGTGGTCATCCCCGAGGCGCCGGCCGCCGCCTTTCATCCCCGCAGCCGCGCCGAGGTGGAGACGGTGCGTGAGCGCTACTCACTGCCGGCCGAGTACCTGGTCTGGGTAGGGGGACTGCGCACGCCCGATCCGCGCAAGCGCGTCGCCGCACTGGCCCGCGCCAAGCGCAACCTGCCGCTCGTGCTCGTGGGCCCGACCAGCCGCTGGGCCCGCGAGCTTGCCGGCGTCCAACTGACCGGCGCCGTGGATGACGACGAGCTGGCGGCGATCTACACCGGCGCCCACGCGCTGGTCTTTCCCTCAGACGACGAGGGATTCGGACTGCCGCCGGTGGAGGCCCTCGCGTGCGGTACCCCGGTGGCTGCGTGCGATGTTCCGGCCTTGCGCGAGGTGCTCGACGGCCGGGTCGCGCTGAGCGCGATCGGCGATCTCGATGGGCTCGTGCGCCATGCCGAGGCACTGAGCAGGCCCGCTCCCACGCCACCCGACTGGAGCTGGGCCGACGCGGCCCGCGCCACCTGGACGGTCTACCACGAGGCAGTGTCGGCGCCACCATCTCGGCTCCGCCCCCGCTTGGGTCAAACCGGCGCACGCAGTCCGACCGGCAGCAGACGCGGCCCGGCAAAGCCGCGCGCCTGAGCCGGGCGGTGAGCGAACGACCCCCCGCCGCCCTTGCGCTGTAGCTCGCACGGGACCAGCTACGCCAACCAATACCGCTAACCGCCCACAGGCAAGTTATGGGGTTTCCAACAGCAGGGTCACCGGCCCGTCGTTGATCAGGTCCACCAGCATGTGGGCGCCGAACACTCCGCGGCGTGCATTCAGGCGGGTGCAGAAGTGCTCGTAGAGCGGCTCGGCGAGCTCGGGGCGAGCCGCGTGGCCGTAGCTGGGACGATTGCCGCGGCGGACCTCGCCGTAGAGGGTGAACTGGCTGACGCATAGCACCTCGCGCTCGCCCAGGGGCTCATTCATGCGCCCGTCGGCGTCGGCGAAGACACGCAGGGAACGGACCTTGGCGGCCAGCCAGTCGGCCTCGCCAGTGGTATCGCGTTCGTGGACGCCGAGCAGCACCAGCAGTCCCGGGCCGATCTCGGCCACCCGCTCGCCGGCCACGGTCACGGTCGCTTGGGTGACCCGCTGGACGAGGGCGCGCATTAAGTGCAGTCCGCCGTATTTATGCCGGCCAGCACTAAGCGTTGCGAAGCTCGGCGGCGGCCTGCTCGGGGGCGACGATGTTGAGGTTGACGCCAGCGCCGAGCTCAAGCCCTGCGAGATGGGTGAGGCGGGGCAGGATGTCGATCCGCCAGCAGAACTCCTCGGCGCCGCGGGGCGCGGTGCGAACCCAGAGGTTGAGCGGTGGAGCGGCGCCCAGGTGGCGAGCGAGGCGGTTTAAGGCCTCGTGGAGCATCGCCGCGCCCGTGGGGCCTTCGTCCTCGAAGCGGGCGCGGGGCGTCCGCGGGGCGATCATCAGCTGGTAAGGGACGCGGGCTCCGTAGGGCGCGATCAGGACCGACTCGGGGTCGATGGCGACGATCCGCTCCCGCTCACGGACCTCCTGCTGGACGAGATCGGCAAGCAGGTTGCCGCCCATCGTCTGGGTTGCGTAGGCACCAAAGCGCTCGCGCTCGCGGGCGATCGCCGCCGGCACGAAGTCCAGGGCGTAGAGCTGGGCGTGGGTGTGAGGCAGTGAGGCTCCCGCTTCGCGGCGCTCGTTGACGATCACGTGCACGCAGGCGGCCCCTGAGTGCACCCGCATCCGCTCACGCCACACGTCCATCGCCGCGACCACTTGCTCGACCTCGAGCTCGGCCAGTGACGTGACCGGCGCTGGTGCGTTGACGATCACCTCGTGCGATCCTCGCGCCGGGCCCGACCAGAAGAGCTCAGGGTTGGCCTGGGGCGCCGGCGCCTCCGCGTCGAGATCGAGCGCCGGATAGAGGTTGGGAACCACGCGCACCGTCCAGCCGGGGGTGTCGGGCGCGCCCCCACCCGGGCGAACCGCGTACAGCTCAGGCGGCGTGCGGTCCTCGTGACCCTCGGCGAACGGATCGCGTTCACGATCGACGGGCTCGGCGGGAGCGGCCGCGAGCCCCCCGCCCGGGCGGCCCGCGCGCTCGCCGGCAATCAGCGCCCGCTGACCGGTCAGCGGGTCGATGCGTAGCTCCGGCATCAGCGTTGCCCAGCCGGGTTAGTGGTCGTCAGAGGTACTTCTCCATGGCGATGTGCTCGATGCCCGCCTCCATGAAGATCCGCCCCCGGGGAACGTAGCCGGCGGCCTGGTAGAGCGCGCGGGCGTAGGTCTGGGCGTGGAGCACGAGCCGGCGGGCCCCCGCCGCCCGCGCCTCATCGTCCGCGAGGTCCAGCAGGGCCGAGGCGATCCCGTGCCGGCGGGCGCTGGCCCGAACGGCGAGCCGGCTGAACTGCACGGTGTTGCCGACGAACAGCAGCCGACAGGTGGCAAGCACCTCGCCTCCGGCGACGGCAACCAGGTGCAGCGATTCATCATCGCGACCGTCGAGCTCTTCACGCTCGGGGACGCCCTGCTCCAGGCAGAAGACGTCATGTCGGATTTCGAGCACAGCCGCCATCTCGTCCTCGCCTCTGGCGCGGCGCACGTCGTAGGTCAGGGTGCCGGTCATCGCAGGGCGTAGCGGGTGATGTCGTTTTCCAACGCGGTCACGGTGAGGTAGGGGCCGGCGTGGTCATACACGTAGGTGGTGTGGCCCCGGCGGCCGAAGAACAGGGTCTGCGGGTAATAGGTCGAGGCCGCAAAGGCGTTCGCGATCGATTCGTGGGGATCGGCGTAGCTCGGATAGCTGAGCGGGAATCGATGCAGAAAGGACGCCGCCGAGCCGTTGCCGTCCCGGCCGTCGAGGCCGAGGAAGGCCACAGACCGGCCGAGCTTGACCGATGCCTTCTGGAAGATCGGGAACTCGCTCTGGCAGGGCCCGCACCAGGATGCCCACTTGTTGACCACCACCGGATAGCCATGCAGGGCCGTCATCCGGGCGCGAAACGCGGACAGCCCGCCGCCCAACAGCTGGTCGGCCTGGCCATGCAGCGCAGCGAGGACCGGGGGGGAACCCCGTAGCGCCGCGGCGACGGCGGTTGCCGGCGGGGCCGCGCTGTGGATGGAGCTTTCACCGCACCCCGCCAGGAGCGGAACGCCGACCAGCAGCGCGGTTGACCAGGCTCGGAAGCGCACAGCCCGACAGCTTGCCACACGGCCCACAGGGCATATCTGATTAAATACTGGCTATCCTCTCGTCAGACGGCGAGGGGAACGCCTCGCTTTTACTCGGCAATCACGCTGAGTCCGCCTGAGTCGCTACGACGTAACGCCGCGGCTCGCTCATTCTGACGCAACCTGGCAATCACTGATGGGTGCCATCACCCCCTTTCCGAGTCCTGACGCCATCGCGCGCGCCGAGCTGCTGACGCGCGAGCGTTTTGTCTACGACGGCGAGACGCTCGAGGAGGCGCTGGCCCCCGGTTCGGCCCGACGGCGTGCCCTGGACGCGGCGCTGGCGCAGCTGGAAGCGTCCCCGGGCACGAAGGCACCATCGATCGAGTGGCGCCGCGAGTTCTCGCTGCTGCTCGGGCTCGAGCGCGTGCTCTCCGAGGAGGAGCCCCGCCTGGTCGACGGGACCGTGCTCTCCGCCCACCAGGTCGACGCCCTGTCGGGCACGCTGACCGCGCTATTGGCCGAAGCGCAACGCAGCGCCAACGGCGCGGGCGCCGGTAACGGCAACCCTGCCAGCGCCAACAGCACGGTGGCCGCGGAGGCCGACACCCCCACTCGGTCGCCCCGCCCGCGCCCGGCCGACGACCAGGCGACCGACGACACGGCGGCCCACGACCATGCGCCCGACGACGAGCCGGCCGACGACCGGCCGGCCGACGACGACGACGACGACGAGGAGGATCTCGACGACGAGCTCGAGCTCGACACTGGCGACGATGAAGACGCCGACGACGACGCTGACGAGCCTCAGGACGACGACGCTGACGAGCCTCAGGACGACGACGAGGACGAGCCCGAGGACGAGGAGCCTCAGGACTGGGAGGAGGGCGACGACGACGGCCAGCTCGAGGAGCAGCCCGAGGATCCCAACGCGGCCAAGCGCTTCTGGTTTGAGCACGCCACCGGCGCCGGCAAGACGGTGGCGGCACTGGGCTTCGTCGAAGCGTCGCGAACCGGCGGGGTCCTGATCCTCACCCACCGCCGCAACCTGGTGGACCAGTTTCACGGGGAGCTGCGCGACCGCGGCTACCGCGATCGGATCGCCGGGGCGTTGCTCGACGATCACGATGCCGCCAACGGCCCGGTGACGGTCGAGACCTACCAGTGGTTCGTGCGCAACGCGGGCCGAATCTCTGACGCCTACACGATCGTGATCTGCGACGAGGCCCACACCGCCTTGGGCGAGAAGACCTCGGCGGCAATCCGCGCTTGGTCTGGCCCTGTGTTCGTCGGGATGACCGCCACCGGCGCCCTGATCGCCCGCCACGTCACCGACCTCTTCCCCACCCAGACCAGCCGCTTCGACCTCGCCCAGGCCGCGCGCCGCGGCGTGATTGCCCCGCTGCGGTGCATCCGCATCCCGCCGGGACCTGGCGTGCGCACGATCGCCAAGGTGCCGCTGCGCCGGGGTGAGGTGGACACCGAATTTGACCAGGAGATGCTGGCCGAGCTGCTGGACCAGACCCCGTTCAACCTCGCCATCGCCGACCTTTACAAGACTCGCTTCAACGGCGTGCCGGGCGTCGTCTATGCGGCCGGCGTTAAACACGCCTACAACGTCGCCGCGGCCTTCCGCGAAATCGGCATCAAGGCCATGGGCGTGTCGGGCGAGACTCCCAAGCGCGAACTGGCCCGGATCCTGGCCGACTACGAGTCGGGCAAGGTCGACGTGCTGGTCAACGCGCAGCTGCTCGCTGAGGGGTGGAACAGCCCCCGGGCTACGATCTGCATGCACCTCGCCCCCACCGCCTCCAAGCGCATCTATCAGCAGCGCGTCGGCCGCGTCACGCGCCGGCACCCCGGCAAGGAAGCGGGCATCGTGATCGATTTCGTGCACCCGGCGACCAAGCACGATGACCCGGTGGTGACCCTGCACTCGCTGCTGGACCGCGACGTCTACCGCGGCGGGGCGATCGTGGTCGGGCCGGTGCGCCGCGGCCGTGGCCGCCGGGTCCGAGTCGAGCGTCGCGTCTTGCCGGTGACCCCGGATCCCGAGCGGCGGGCCGAGGTCTTCGAGCGAGAGCTGTGGCGGATCGCCGTCGAGCATCTGGACTACGGCGAGCAGCATGTCTGGTCAGCGCTCGCCGGCGCACGTGTCGCGCCGAACGGGTGGCGGCGGGCCAAAGCGATGCTCCACTTCGACCGCGGCGGCGAGCTCAAGCGCCGCTTCCTGCTCACCGCGGTGCAGCGCAACCGCAACGCCCAGCTGCGCCTGCGGGCCCTTCAGGAGATCGCCGCCAGCCGCGACGCCGAGGCCTTCGACACCGCGATCGACATCATGGGCGGTTGGTCGCGCGACGAGCGCCGTGAGGGCGTCAAGATCATGCTTCAGGCGCTGGCCGAGCGTCGCATCGGCCGCCGAGACCAGGCCAACGCCTGGATCTGGCGGATGGCCGAGTACACCCGCGAGGTCCACGAGGAGTACGCCGTGCAGCGTTGGCCGGAGACCAAGCGGCTGCTGGGCCTGCTCGTGAACTCAAGCGGCTCCGCCCATGCTCGCAATGCCCGCCGGCTCGTGCACGCCTCGCGCAAGGAGGATCGTCGCTTGTCGGCGGCGCTGCTCGCGGCGGCGCTGGCCCATACCCCCGAGGCCGAGGAGGCCCTGCGGGGGGCCCGCACGCGGATGGCCCGCAAGCCGGCCGCGCTGGCTCGGGAGCTGCTGCGCAACTTTCCCAAGGGCCGGCGTGGCAACAAGCGCCGGCGGCGCAAGACCGGATCGGGCTCCAACGGCGGCGGGGGCAAGCCAGACAGCACCGAGGCGCTCGAGACCAAGGTCAAGGACCTGGAGGTCCGCGGGGACGCCGACCAGGACCGGGACGCCGAGGCGGCCGCCTGAGTCCAGCGCCGACGGCCGGCCGACGTCCGTCTACATGAGCGTGCCGAGTGTCAGGGGTACCACGCGGTCGGCGCCGGCCCGGCGCAGCTGCCCGCCGACCATGGCCAGGGTCCAACCCGAGCTGCGCCGGTCGTCGAGCAGGATGCCGGTCCCGCGCGGAGGGGAGGCGATGACCTTGAAAGCACCGCGTACATTGGCGGCCTGCTGCACGGCATTGGCCATCTCGCGCTGGGGCGGCCGCGGTCCGGTGCGCTGCACGAGCCTCAGAGCGCACACGCCGAGCTCGGCGGCCAGCCGTTGGGCCAGCCGCTCGAGAGTGACGCCGAGCGACACCGAGGGCACCGCCGTGACCCAGCTCACGGCTTGACCCATGCCGGGGACGCCACGCACCAGGTCGGCCAGGCCGGTCACTACCTCGGGGTCGAATTCCTGCGCCGCCAGGCCCCGCGCCACCGCGGGCCACCAGCCGCCGTCACCGAACCGCGCCAGCGCCCACCCCGCTTCGGTGCGGACGTCATCGGGAATCTTGCGCATCGTCCCGGTGGCGTCGGGCGCCATCTTCTTGACCTCGAGCTCCAGGGGACGCGAGCGCAGATGGCGCGCGGCCAGCTCGATCAGCTCCGGCGCCGGTGGGGTGGCAAAGCGAGGGGCGGTGCAGACAGAGCAGCGTCCGCAGTCGCGGGGGTCCGGATCGTCGAGCTCCTCCTGGAGCGCCCGCATCAGGCAGCGGCCGTCGGTCCCGAAGGCGGCCATCGCCTCCTGTTCGCGACGGCGCAGAGCGGTGACCTGGGCGTAGCGCTCGCCGTCGTAGCTCCAGCCGGCGCCCGGTACGAGCTGCCACCGCGAACCGGCGCGGCGGACCGCGCCCTCGACGTCGAGGATCTTGAGCATCGCCTCGATCCGCCCCATCCCGAGGTTGACCACGGCCATGAGCTCACGGGTGCTGCGCCCGGCGTGGCCGGCCCCCTCGAGCTCGGCCAGCACCGCCGCGACGCGCTGCCGGTCCGGAAACGCCTGCTCGATGAAGAAGTCCTGGATGCGGCGATCTTCCCCGCCGCGCAGCAGGACGACGTCAGCGTGATCGACCCCGCGCCCGGCGCGACCGACCTGCTGGTAGTAGGAGACGACCGAACCGGGCGCCTGATAGTGCACGACAAAGGTCAGATCCGCCTTGTCGTAGCCCATGCCCAGCGCGCTCGTGGCGACGACGGCCTTGAGCTCATTGGCCAACAGCCGTTCCTCGATTGCGATCCGGTCGGCGTTGTCCTGGTCGCCGCTATAGGCGACGGCCGCGACGCCGTTGGCGGTCAGGAAGGACGCAACCTGCTCGGTGTCTCGTTTGGTGAGGGTGTAGACGATCCCCGATCCCAGTATCGGTTCCCGCCCGCCCGTCCGCCCGCCCCGGCCGCCCCGCCCGCCTAGAGTTTCGACCAGCCAGGCGAGTCGCTCGGCGGGCTGACGCAGCTCGAGTGCCTCGAGCCGCAGGCTGGTCCGGGCCAGGGGACCGCGGTAGGAGCGCATCGCGGCCCGGCCCGGGCGGGCGAGCTGCTCCTCCACGTCGCCGACCACGCGGTCGTTGGCGGTGGCGGTGGTAGCGAGCACGGCTACGTCGTCCCCGAGAACGTCGAGGATGTCCCTGACGCGGCGATAGTCGGGACGAAAGTCGTGACCCCAGTCGGATATGCAGTGCGCCTCGTCGATGACCAGCATTGCCACCGAGGCGGCGAAGAGCGGCAACATTTGCTCGCGAAAGTGCGGGTTGTTGAGGCGCTCGGGGCTGATCAGCAGCAGGTCGACCGTATCGCTGTCCAGACGTGCGCGGACCTCGTCCCACTCCATGCGGTTGGTGCTGTTGACCGTGTGGGCGCGCAGGCCCAGGCGCTGGGCGGCGGCGATCTGATTTCGCATCAGTGCCAGCAGCGGGCTGACGATCAGGGTCGGGCCGCCGCCGGCCTCACGCAGCAGCGCGGTGGCAATGAAATAGACCGCTGACTTGCCCCACCCGGTCCGCTGGACGCACAGCACGCGGGCTCGATCGGCGACGAGGTCGTGAATCGCCTCGAGCTGCCCGGGGCGAAAGTCCGCGCTCGGCTCGGCGGTGAGCGAGCGCAGACGGTCCTGGACGGTCGCCGCGAAGGTCTCGGGGACGGTGGTTGTCATCGATCGATCCTGGCAGACCGTCCGGAAGGTTGACCCGGATTGGATTCGGGGTCCTGGCGACCCCCATTCCAATCGACGTCGGGCGAAGCGGGTCAGGCGGGCAGGAGGTGGACTTCGCCGGCGGTCAGCGTCTGGACCTCGCCGTCGGCCGTGACCACGCGCAGGGCGCCGTCGGCGTCGATCCCGTCGGCGCGGCCCTCGCCGGCCGTCCAGCGAACGGGGTGCCCGAACAGCGCATCGCGCTCGCGCACCGCGGCAAGCACGGCGTCGGGGCCCGCAAAGAGCCAGCTCTCCAGCGAGCGCAGCAACCGCTCCAGTGTTGGCTCGATCTCGGCCGGGTCCAGCCCCAGGGTCGCCGCCCGGCCGCGCAGCTCCTCGGGGAAGTCAGATTCCCGCACGGCGACATTCACGCCGATCCCGACCACCGCCCAGTTCTCCTGAGGGCGCCCCTCGACCAGGATCCCGGCCACCTTGGCACCGTCGAGGAGGACATCGTTGGGCCACTTGACCTGAGCCGACGGGCCGGCCACCTCGGCCACCGCGACCCCGGTGGCGAGCGGCAGCACCCGGGGCGGGTCGCGCACGATCAGCGAGCACAGGAGCGCCCGGCCCGCCGGGGCGCTCCACGTCCGGCCCTGGCGACCGCGCCCGGCGCTCTGTTCGCCGGCCGTGATCAAGGTGCCATGGGGAGCGCCGGCGGCGGCCAGGGCCCGGGCCTGGTTGTTGGTCGAGTCGGTCTCGCGCAGGTGTAGACGAGGGCGGCCGAGAGCCGCCCGTTCGGTCGAGCCGGCGCTCATTGCGGGCGGATGCGCAGTTCGTCGTCGACGGTCACCCCGAGCCGCTGCGCCGCGTCACCGTGACTGACCGCGATCGAAAGCCGGCGGGCGGCGTCCTCGTAGAGAAGTAGCTCACCGCGGGCGACATCGACAAAGGTGCGGGCGTACTGGGCGGGCAGCTCGCGCTCGGCGTCCAGCGCGAGCAGCGCCGCGTGACCGAGCTTGAGCCCCGACCCGGCCAGATCTGCGTGGCCAGCGTTGAGCTGTATGTTTCCGAAGCCGTCCACGTAGCGAACGTGGGTGATCAGGGTCCCGTCCTGCATGTGCGCCGCGGGCAGCTCCAGGACGACCAGCGCGGCGGGGTCCAGGGGATCTCCGACCTCGGGCACCGTGACGCCATTGGCGAGCGCGGCGGCCACGGGCGCGAAGATGTCGCGACCATGGAAGGTGGCCGAAACCGGCTCGAGGCGAAACGGCGAGCGCGCGATGTCGGCGGCGGCGACGATCCCGCCCGCTTGCGCGGCGGCGGGAACGAGCAGACCGTTATCGGGGCCGACCAGCATGCGGCCATCAGCGCACGCCAGCGCGACCGCGCGCCGCTCGGCGCCGACGTCTGGGTCGACCACCGCGAGGTGCACCCCGACGGGTAGATAGGGCAGCGCCTCGGCGAGCACGATCGCGCCGGCACGGACATCGTGGCGGCGGATGCCGTGATGGAGGTCGATGACATGCGCGGTCGGGCAGAGGCCCGCGATCACGCCGTGACAGACGCCGACGAAGTCATCGGCGAGGCCGTAGTCAGAGAGGAAGGTCAGGATCGGGGCCTGCTTGTTCATGGCGACGGGCGGCCCTGCGCGGCCTGCGCGCGGCCTTCCCGGGCATCCGCAATCAGGGCCTGGACCAGACCCGGGATGTCGTGGCTGCTTGCCTCGAGATCGGGCTCACGGCCGTGTTCGCGCAGGGTGTCGCTGGTAACGGGACCGATGCTGGCCAGCCGGGTGCGCTCGCTCAGCGAGGTGCCGGCGGTAGCGAAGAAGAAACGCACCGTCGAAGACGACGTGAAGGTGACGTAGTCAGCCCGAGCCACCTGCTCGAGCTCGGCCGCGCTGAGTGGATCAGCCACCGTCTCGTAGAGGGGCATGACATCGACCTCGGCCCCGCGCTCCCGCAACGCGTTGGGCAGCACGTCACGGGCCTCGGCGGCCCGGGCCACGAGCGCCCGGCTGACCGGAACGTCGGCCAGTGCCTCCACCAGGCCCTCGGCGATGAAGCGCTCGGGGACGACATCAGCGATCAGGCCGTGCTCGCGCAGCGCGGCCGCGGTGCCGGGACCGATGGCAGCGATCCGAGCGCCGCCCGCCCCGCCGAAGGAACGGGCGTCCTGGCCGGCGGCGTACAGGCGCTCGAGGAGCAGGCGGACCCCGTTGGGGCTGGTCAGGCAGACGAGGTCGTAACGGGTCAGATCGGGGGCCTCGCCGGGCAGCGGGTCGATCCGGATGGCCGGGGTCTCGACCGCCTCGGCGCCCAGCGCGCGCAGTTGGGCCGCCAGCCCAGAGGCCTGAGCGCGGGCGCGAGTAACCGCGACCGTGAGGCCGGCCAGGGGCCGGGCCTCAAACCAGGACAGGCTGCCCCGCAGCGCCGCGGCCGGGCCGAAGACCGAGATGGCCGGCGCCCGGATCCCAGCCTCCGCGGCGACCCCGGGGATGGAGGCCAGGGTCCCGGTGACGACGCGCTGGTCGGGGAGCGTGCCGCGCTCAATCACCGCGGCCGGCTCGCTGCTGACACGCCCCCCCGTGATCAGGCGCTGCGCGATCTCGGGCAGCTGACGCACGCCCATGTACATGACGAGCGTGCCGGGAAAGGCGGCGAGAGCCGCCCAGTCCAGCGCCGAGTCCGGCTTGCCGGGATCCTCGTGACCGGTCACGAAGGCCACGGCACTCGCCGCCTCGCGGTGGGTGACGGGAATACCGGCGTAGGCGGGCGCGGCGACCCCCGCGGTGACGCCGGGCACGACCTCAAAGGCGATGCCGGCGGCGCGCAACGCTTCAGCCTCCTCGCCGCCGCGTCCGAACACGAACGGATCGCCACCCTTGAGCCGGACCACCGTCTCCCCCGCGGAGCCGTGCTCAAGCAACCAGCCGTCGATCTCCTCCTGGGAGACCGACGGGCCCCCGCCTTCCTTGCCGGCGTAGATCAGCTGCGCCTCGGGCCGCGCTCCGTCCAGTGCGGTGACTGGGATCAACCGGTCATAGACGATCACGTCGGCACGGGCGATCAGGTCCAGCGCGCGCGCCGTCATCAGCCCCGGGTCGCCGGGACCGGCGCCCACCAGGTAGACCGTCATGCCGCCAACACCCGCTCGGCCTCGTCCAGCAGGGACCGGGCGCCGGCAGCGAGCAGCCGTTCAGCGCACACAGCGCCGGCCTCGTCCGGGGCGGCCATGACCTGGTCGGCAAGCCAGGCCGAGCCATCGGGCAGCCCAACCCAGGCCGACAGCTCAAGACGGCCGTCGGCCAAGGAACGGGCGTGCGCGCCGACCGGTGTATTGCAGGAGGCGCCCAGGGCGTGCACGAGCGCGCGCTCGGCATTCACGCACGCGGCCGCATCCGGATCTCTGACCGCGGCTAGGACCTCGGAGGCGATCGTCTCAGGCCGAGCCTCGAGGGCGAGCGCGCCCTGGCCGGCGGCCGGCACGAGCCCGTCCAGGACCCCGCCCGCTTCCGCTTCCCGGCCAAGTCGGAGTAGTCCGGCCAGCGCGAGCACGAGCGCGTCGACGTCTCCGTGGGCGAGCTTGCCCAACCGGGTGTCGACGTTGCCGCGCAGGGGCACCACTTCGAGGTCGGGGCGCAGCGCCCGCAGCTGGGCAGCGCGGCGGACGCTGCTGGTTCCAATCCGCGCTCCAGGGGCCAGAGCAGCCAGCCCTGGGGCGCCGCACAGCGCGTCCCGCGCGTCGGCACGGGCCGGGATGGCCACCAGCTCGAGCCCCTCGGCGAGCTCGGTGGGGACGTCCTTGGCCGAGTGCACGGCGAGGTCGATGCGACCGTCGAGCAGCGCGCGCTCGAGCTCGGAGACCCAACGCGACTTGTCCTCGAGCACCGCGCCCCGGTCGCCCAGGGTGGTCATGGGCACGATCTCGACCTCATCGCCGAGCCGCTGAGCGACCCACTCTGCCTGGGTCAGGGCGAGCGTGCTTCCCCGGGTGCCCAGTCGCATCAGGGTCCGGGGCGGCCGCGACCCAACGCCCGGGCGGGGAGCGCGCGCACGTTGTCGGGAGTCGGGGACGCCGGCTGGGCGTCGACCATCGGCTCGGCGGCATCGGCCATCGGCCCGACGGCATCGGCCATCGGCCCGACGGCATCGGCCATCGGCCCGACGGCGTCGACCATCGGCTCGGCGACGTTCAGGGCGTCCTCGCCGACACTGAGGCCGAAGAGGTCGCGAATCAGCGCCATGCGCGCGTGCACGCGGTCGTCGCGCATGTCCTTCATATGCAGGGTCGGGTCGTGCAGGAGCCGGTTGACGATCGCCTTGGCCACCGCCCCGACGCGATCGAGATCGCGGGGGGACGCGGCCTCCCACTTGCCGGCGTTCTCGCTCACCACCTGCTCGGCGATCCGGGTGGCATGCGTGCGCAGCGCGGTCAGGGTGGGCAGGACCTCGAGCGAGCCCAGCCAGCCAGCGAAGTGCTGGATCTCCTCCTCGATGATGCCCTCGGCCTTACGGGCCTCGGCCTGACGGACCCTGCGGTTGCGGTCCGCGACCGCCTCAAGGTCATCGATGTCACGCAGGGACACCCCGTCCAGATCGCCGCAGGACGCGTCGATATCCCGCGGAACGGCGAGATCGATGAGGAGCATCGGGCGCCCTGCGCGTTGCCGCATGACGCTGGCGAGTTCATCAACCTCGAGCAGCAGGTGGGGAGAGGCGGTGGCGGTTACGACGATGTCGGCTTCCAGCAGGGCGGTGGGCAACTCATCGAAGCTCAGCGTCCGCCCGCCGTAGCGGCGGGCCAGGCTGAGGGCGCGATCTCGGCGGCGGTTGGCCACGAACACCGTCCGGGTTCCGCTGTCGGCGAGGGCCCGGGCGGTCAGTTCGCTTGTCTCGCCGGTGCCGACGATGACCACCTCGCGCTCGGCCAGATTGCCGAGCTGCTCGCGGGCCATCGCCACCGCGACACCGGGCAGGCTGAGCTGGCGCTCTCCGATCGCGGTCTCGGTGCGGACGCGCTTGCCGGTCGCCAGCGCCGCGCGGAAGAGATGGTTGGTGAGCGGCCCGGCCGTCTCTGAGGCGAGGGCGGCCTCATAGGCGCGCTTGACCTGGCCCTGGATCTCGGCCTCGCCGACGATCATCGACTCAAGCCCCGCCACCACCCGATACAGGTGTCGCGCGGCCTCGCAGTTGCGGTGTGAGTAGATCGCCGTCGCCAGCCCCGTGGGACGGATCCCGGCTTGGCGGGCGAGCATGGCCAGGACGGTGCTCTCGGCTTCCACCGGGTCCCCGACCACCAGGTACACCTCCGTCCGGTTGCAGGTCGAGACGGCGACCGCCTCGTGGACATCGGCGGCGCCGCGCAGGTCACGCAGGAAGTCGGCGACCCGGCTGTCGAGGACAGCGAGACGCTCGCGGATTTCGACCGGGGCCGTCTTGTACGAGACGCCGATGGCCAGCAGTTCGCTCATCAGGCAACCGTCTCGCGCTCGCGCTCACCCTCGCGGGTTCGCAGCGCCTCGACGTCGCGCTGGAGTTCAGCCAGCTCGCGCTCGGTCCGCTGCGAACGAATGGCCATGATCCCGACATAGATCAGGATCAGAATCACGAACACGATGTAGGCGCCGGCCACGAACTTGCCTGACTTGCCGAGCGGGAGCGCCGGGGCGACCGCCAGGAGCAGGCTCAAGACGGCGCCGCGCTGCGGCCCGCGGGCCGGATCGCGTCCTCGCCGAGCAGCGTCCGGCGCAGCCAGCGCACCTGCATGCGGGTGTTCTTGGTCGTCATCTCGTACTTCCACAGCGTCACGTAGAGCAGCGCCATCCCGAGCACGGCGATCAGGAAGGTGAGCCGCATCGACCCTGGCAGGCTGCCGCCGCCGAGGGTCAGCACCCGCGGGTGCACGAACTGCTGGGCGAGCCGCACGGCGATGAAGTTGAGCGGCACGAAGGCTCCCGCCACGACCGAGAAGACGCTCGCGTAGCGCGATTGGCGCTCGGGATCCTCGATCGAGAAGCGCAGCGGCTGATAGGTGGCGAAGAGCAGGAGCACGATCAGGAACGAGACCAGCGTCGGTTCGTTCCAGACCCACCAGTGCCCCCAGGACGCCTTGGCCCAGATCGAACCGGTGATCAGACCGCCGATCCCGAAGATCAACGCCATGTGAATGGCCACATAGGAGCGCATGTCCCACTTGCGGTCGCCGGTGCGCAGATAGCCGATCGCCAGTAGCGCGCCGAAGATGAAGCCGCACAGGGAGACGATGGCCAGGGGGACGTGCAGGTAGAAGATCTTCTGCACGAAGCCCTGGTCGGCGTCCAGGGGAGCGTAGAAGAACGTCAGCACGAGCGCGGTGGCGATCGTGACGATGGTGGCTAGTGAGAGGCTCCGGAGCCCCTTGCCGTACGTCGTAGAGGGGGTGATGGTCAGTCCTCCAGAAGGAAGTCGAACACTGCGTACGCGAGCAGTGCGAACACGAGATCATAGAGCCCGAGGATCGCCAGCCACCTGCCCGGGGGTGAGCCCGATGTGTGCAGGGTGAGCAGCGGGCTGATGGCCCGTGCGGTGGCGATCAGGACCGGGATCAGCAGGGGCAACGAGATCACGGGACCGATCAGGTCCCGGGCGCGGGTGTGGACGGCGATCGCCGAGACGAGCGTCCCGATCACGGCCAGCCCGAGGTTGGTGAGCATGAGGATCAGAATCAGTCCCAGAACCGCCGGGCCCAGCGCGGGACCGAGCAGAAACAGCGCGAAGGCCGGCACCGCGATCACCTCGAGCGCGGAGAGAAACAGGAACAGCGCCGCCGCCTTGGCGAGCAGCATCGCGGTTCGGTCCACGGGAGCGAGCAGGAAGGCGTCAAAGCCCCCCTGCTCGCGCTCAGCCACGAACAGCCGATTGATCCCGAGCACGGCGGCAAACAGCAGCGTCGTGGTGAGAACGCCGGCCGCCAGCTGACCGTCGATCGTCGCCCGGTTGAGACCGAAGTGAAAGATCACCAAGGTGACCACCGCGAGCAGGATCATGGCCGGCACCGTCTCGAGCGTGCGCAGCTCGACCCGCAGGTCCTTACGGAGGATGATCAGCGCGGTTCTCATGCGTAGAGCTCCGCCAGGCGCCGCTCGTCAAAGGCGGCGGGCTCGCCCGCGAACACGGGCCGGCCAGCCTTTAACGCCAGGACGAGGTCGGCCTCGGCCAGGGCGGCCCGCGGATCGTGGCTGGTCAGCACCCTGGTGACGCCGGCGGCGCGGCCGATCAGGGGCTCGACGAGCTGCGACGCGCCCGGGTCCAGGTTGGCTCGAGGTTCGTCGAGGAGCAGCAGCTGAGGGCGGTGCAGGACGGCCCGGGCAATGGCCAGACGCTGCACCATCCCGCGCGAAAGCAGACGCACCGGATCGGCCGCCCGCCGGTCCATGTCCACCGCGGCCAGCACCTCGCTGACGCGCTCGGGCGGGAGACGGTGCAGCCGGGCGTGGTAATCGAGGTTCTCGCGCCCGGTCAGCTCTCGGTAGAGGAGCGGCTCGTGCCCGAGCAGCCCCAAGCGGGCGCGGACCGCCCAGGCGCGACGCGGCAGCGGCTCGCCGAAAATCAGCACCTCACCGGCGTGGGGGCGCAGCAGCGAGGCGAGGATTCGCAGCAGGGTCGACTTGCCGGCCCCGTTGCGGCCCAGCACGGCCAGGCTCGCTCCGGCCGGAACCTCGAGCGTCACCTCCCGCAGCGCGGTCCGCTCGCCGAAATAGCGGGCGAGACCGCGGCACTCAATGGCCGGGGGTTCTGGCTCCACCCTCGCGGTGCAGCGTTGCGACGGCGTGCTTGAGCGCCGGCGCGATGACCGGGAAGAGCTCACCGATCGCCTTGGGGTTGCCGGGAAAGTTGATGATCAGCGTGCGGCCGGCGAGCCCCGAGACGCCCCGGGTGAGGATCCCCATCGGCGTGTAACGGATCGCCTCAGCCCGCATCGCCTCGGCGAAGCCCGGGGCATGACGATCGATCACGGCCAGGGTCGCCTCGGGGGTGACGTCGTCGTCGGTAAAGCCGGTGCCGCCGGTGGTGAAGATCAGATCGGCGCCGGCGGCCACCGTCTGGTGAAGCCAGTCCTCGATCGCCGGCCGATCGTCGGCGAGCACGTCCTGGGCGACGATTTCAGCTCCAGCCGCGGCCGCGTGCTCGGCCAGCGCGACCCCGGAGCGGTCCTCGGTCTGTCCGGCGGCCACCGACGTCGAGACGGTCAGGATCGCTGCGCGCATCAAGCGCGGCGCCACTCCCCCGAGCGCCCGCCGGACTTGCTCAGCAGGGTCACGGACGTGATCTCGGCGCCTCGCTCGACACCCTTGACCATGTCGTAGACGGTCAGCGCGGCCACGGAGGCCGCCGTAAGCGCCTCCATCTCCACCCCGGTGGGGCCGGTGGTGCGAGCCTCGGCAGTGAGCTCGATGGTGCCGGCCGCGACGTCGATCTGACCCTCGACACCGACGAAGGAGAGGGCCAGCGGGTGACAGAGCGGAATCAGCTCGGCCGTCCGCTTGGCGGCCTGGATGCCGGCGATCCGTGCCACGCCGAGCACGTCGCCCTTGGGCGCGTCCCCCGCCTGCACGAGCTCCGCGGTCGCGGACGTCACGCGAACGATGGCTCGGGCGACGGCGACCCGCTCGGTGTCGGGCTTGTTGCCCACCCCGACCATGCGGGCGCGACCGCCGGCATCGAGATGGGTGAGCTCGCTCATCCGGCGACGGCCGGCGCAGCCGGACGACTCACGCGGCCTCCAAATCCGGCGAGCCCGGATGTCCAGCGGAGGCCGAGTGAGCAGTCTGCGCGGATTCGATCAGCTCGCGGACGCGGCCGGCTTGTCCCGCACGCAACAGCGCGATCGGATCGGGATCGCCGCCGACGATCGACTCGAAGAACTCCTTGCGGTCCTGGTAGGTGGGCAGCGTCGCCTTGGCCCAGCCGCGCGCGTCGTTGAGCATCACGGCGAGCTGAGCGTAGGGCTCTCCGAACAGCTCGCCGATCTCGTGCTTCATCCGCTTGGCCAGCGCCGGCGAGGCACCCGCGGTCGAGATCGCGACGGCGAGCGGACCGGTGCGGACGATCGCGGGGAGAATGAAGTTGCACAGCGGCGGGACATCGACGACGTTGACGAGCATCGCCCGCCGTTCCGCGGCGTCGAACACGCTGATGTTGACCTCGGTGTCGTTGGTAGCCGCGATCGCGATCAGGCAGCCTTCGAGGTCGTCGGGCACAAACTCCCGTCGCGCCCAGGTGATCGAGCCCTCACCGGCCAGGTCGCGCAACTCTCGATGGGCGTCCGGGGCAACCAGCATCACGGTGGCGTCGCACGCGAGCAGGCCCTCGACCTTCTCGAGTCCGACCTCCCCACCCCCGACGACCAGGCAGCGACGGCCGGTCAGCTTCAGACAGGCAATGTAGAAGGGCGTCTCGAGCATTCCCTGGACGCAGCTCTGGTCACAAATCCCCTTGCGGAGCTGACAGACGCATTCCTTACCGGCGTAGGCCTGGGCGGGCATGACGTTAAGCCTAGCCAGTCCCAGCGCGCCCCCGCCCGCGAGCCGACACGGTTCCCGAGCATGCATTCTGTGAAAACCTCGCCCCCGCGCCGCGAGTTTGACGCAAAAAGCGCGCTGAGCCTGCGTCAGAGGAAAAACTCGCCGGCGGAGTTCGAGTTTTTCGCATTCTGCAGGTCGCTCCGGCTGCCCGGGATCGGACGGGGCGGCGGCCGGGGTCGGACGGGGCGGCGGCCGAGGTCGGACGCGGCGGCAGCCGAGGTCGGACGCGGCGGCAGCCGGGGTCGGACGGGGCGGCAGCCGGCGCCGAAGCCCGGGATTGGGTCGAGCGGTTGTTCAGCAGCGAGCGAGAGGCCGACGGGCTGACCAGCGCCTCACGGCCGGCGACGCCTTCCCTGGGTCAGCGGCGCAGCGCGTCGGGTCAGCGGCGCAGCGCGTCGGGTCAGCGGCGCAGCGCGTCGGGTGAGCGGCGCAGCGCGTCGCGGGCCAGCCGCGAGCCGAGCTTGAGCAGCGGAACCGCGCCGGCCCGCAGGGCGGCGGCGCGGATCGACGGTCGGCCGTAAAGGATCGCGGCGGTCTGCTTGAGCGCCAGCCCCAGCGTCTCGTCGTAGGGATGCCACCACGGGTTGCGGACCGCCGAGGGCTCCCAGACTCGGAGCCTGATGTTCACGCACTCGTAGAAACCGAATTTCGAGTGGGTACGACCGAGCCCGGATGTCTTGACGCCACCCCACGAGCATTGACAGGCGCCGTGGCTGAACATGTGGTCGTTGATCCAGACCATGCCCGACTCGAGCTCGCGGGCAATGCGCTCACCGCGGTCGCGATCAGCGGTCCAGACCGAAGCCCCGAGGCCGAAGTCGCTGTCGTTGGCCAGCTTCACAGCCTCGTCCTCGGAGTCGACGACAATGATGGGCAGCACGGGGCCAAAGATCTCCTCGCGCATGATCCGCATGTCATGGGTGACTCCGGTCAGCACGGTGGGGGCGAAGAAGTGGCCGGACAGGCCGCCCGGAGCCTCGTCCATGGGGCCGCCGCACAGCAAGGTGGCTCCGGCCGCGACGGCGTCGTCAACCAGCTCGCGCACGAGCGTGAACTGGTCGCGGGAGACCATCGGCCCGATCGCCGTCTCCCACCCCATCGGATCGCCGATCGGCAGCGCTTCGGCGCCCCGGACGACGCCGGCGATGAAGCGCTCGGACACCTCGCGCAGCACGTACACACGCTCGATTCCCGAGCAGGTCTGCCCAGCGTTGGCAAAGCCCCCCCACAGCGCCCCGGCGATGGCGTGGTCGAGGTTGGCGTCGGGCAGGACGACCATCGGATCCTTGCCGCCGAGCTCGAGCACCGAGCCCTTGAGCCGGCGCGCGCAGGCCTCCCCGACCCCGCGGCCAGACTCCACCGAGCCGGTGAAGAACACCTTGGACACGCTGGACTCCACCAGTGCCGAGCCGGTTCCGGGCCCGTGGATCACGCGTACAAGCCCCTCGGGGATTCCGGCGCGCTCGAGCACGCGCCCGATCCGCTCGCCGATCAGGGGCGTCAGCGAAGCGGGCTTGAGGACCACGCCGTTGCCTGCCATGAGCGCGATCGCCACTTCGCCGAAGGGGATGCTCCACGGGTAGTTCCAGGGGGAGATGACGCCGATCACGCCGAGCGGCTCGTAGGTGAACGCCGAGCGCTTGGACTTGAGAAACAGCTGCGGCATGGCCAGTGACTCGTCGGCGAGGATCGTCTGCCCCTCGCGAGCGATCCAGGTCACCGCGTCGATCGTCGGCAGCAATTCCATCGTGAAGGCCTCGTTGCGGGGCTTGCCCTGCTCGGCGACGATCAGGTCCCGGATCCCATCGGACTCATCGATCAGGACCTGAGCGGCGCGCTGGAGGTAGCGGGCGCGGTCGCGCAACGTGAGCTGGGCCCAGATTGGCTGCACCTTGGCCACGGCGTCGACGACGGCTTGAACGCGCTCCGGGGGCGTGATCGTGACAGAGCCCAGAATGGCGCCGGTGGCGGGATTAAGTGACTCCAGCGAAGCCGAGGACGTGGCGGTCACGGCGCGGAGGCTATCGGCTGCCCGGGTCAGGCAGCGCGGGTCCGGGCCAGCGCCCGGACGCGACCGACGAGCGCTTGATGAAGAAGCTCCTCGAGGCCTTCGGTCGCCTCCTGGTCGGCAACCACCCAGGTGGGCAGGTGGGCAAGCGCGTTATCACCTAGCTCGATCACTCCCACGCCGACGATCGTCTCCGCCGAGCCGATCAGCGCCGTGGCGCAGATGATCACGCGCTCGCGCGGGCGCGAACGCAGCAGCCGCGCCAGCCCGAGTCCGCTCACGGTCAGCCCCTGACGGTGCAGCAGATCCTCGATCCCGGCCAGATCGCGGACCCGGGCCAGCCGCAGGCACACGCGCGGGCCGCGCGGAAGCTGGTAATAGCGGGCCAGGAGAGCCCCGGGGTCAAAGCCTGATGTCACTTCCTACAGTGTAGTAGCTTCGCTGTGGGGGGCCTTGAACAGGTAGCTACCGCAGCTCTCCTTTGCGGCGCGAAGTGCCTGCTTAGCGGCCTAATTTGGATTCGCAAGACCGCGTGCACGGCGGATCTCGGCCAGCTTCTCTCCCAGTGCCGCCTCGGCAGCATCGGGCGTATAGAAGCGCACTCCGATCGCCCGGGATGGCATCAGCTCCTGCGGGGAGAGGTGGTCGGGGCGCCGATGCGGGTTGTCGTAGGCGCCGTCGCTGCGCGTCGAGGAGCGCAGCTGGGTGGGCGGCGGGTCGGCGCCCTGCTCGGCGATGTACTCGCGGGCGGCGAACACCGCTCGCTTGGCGGCGTCGGACTTGGGGGCGAGAGACAGATAGATGGCCGCCTGGGCGAGGGCAAACTGACACTCGGGCAGGCCGACGTGCTCGACCGCGGCAGCCGCCGCGGTGGCGACCACGAGGGCCTGGGGATCGGCGTTGCCGATGTCCTCGGAGGCGAGGACGACCATGCGCCGGACAATGAAGCGCGGGTCCTCGCCACCCTCGAGCATGACGGCCAGGTAGTAGAGCGAGGCATCCGGGTCCGATCCCCGGGTGGCCTTGATCCAGGCCGAGATGGTGTCGTAATGCCGGTCGGCCTGACGGTCGTAGAGCAGGGCCCGGCGCTGGAGGGCGTCCTCGGCGTGGGTGAGCTCAACCGGCTGTCCCTCGCCGGCGGCTTCGCAGGCGAGTTCGAGCGCGTTGAGCGCCGAGCGGGCGTCACCCCCTGAGCGCTCGGCCAAGAAGTCAAGGGCCGCGGGCGCGACCCGATCGGACGGGCCGCAGTGCCCCCTCTCTACCGCTCGGTCCAGAAGCCGACGGACATGGTCGGACCCCAGGGCTTGGAGCTCGTAGAGGTGGGTACGCGAGATCAGGGCCGAGTTGACCTCGAAGTAGGGGTTCTCGGTCGTGGCACCGATCAACGTGATCAGGCCGTCCTCCACCGCCGGGAGCAGGGCATCCTGCTGGGCCTTGTTGAAGCGGTGTATCTCGTCCAGGAAGAACACGGTCCGCCGGCCGCCGCTGCGGATCCGATCCCGCGCCCGGGCAACCACCGCTCGCACCTCGGCGCGGCCGGTCTGGACCGCACTCTCCTCCTCAAAGGCGGCACCCGAGGCGTGGGCGACCAGGCGAGCCAAGGTCGTCTTGCCGCTGCCCGGCGGGCCGTGCAGGATCATCGAGTGGGGCCGGCCCTCCTCGATCGCGCGGCGCAGCGCCGAGCCGGCGCCGAGCACAGCCTCCTGGCCAACCAGCTCGTCGAGGGTGCGGGGACGCATTCGCGTGGCCAGCGGGGCGTCGGGCCCGATCGGGTCCTCGCCGCCGCTAACGCCCGCGTCGTCAAACAGCTGCTCCATGCTCGAAGTATGGCCGCAGTCCGGGCCGGTCCCGTCAGGGGCCGCTGAGGCCGACCAACACTTAGGCTTGGCGGGTGCGTGGACGTGTGCTCAGTGCCGCGGTCGCGGGTGGCTTCGCGGCCTTGGTGGCTGTGCACCTGCTGCTTCTGCACACCTACTGGGACTACAGCGAGGGCGTGTACGCACTAAGCGCTCGGATGATCCTGCATGGGTCCGATCTCTACGGCCAGATGGTCGGGGCCCAGCCCCCGGGGGTGTTCGTGAGCGGCGCCGTTCTGCTCGCCATCCACGATAGCCTCGAGTGGCTTCGCTTCGCGGTCGCCGTGCTCCAGCTCGCAGCCGGGTTGATCGCCGCCCAGATCGCCCTCCGCGTGACCGGCAACCGGCTGGCCGCGATCCTCACCCCCGCAGCGATGCTCCTGACGCCGTGGGCAGTGCACGAGCACGGCGCGCTCACCCCCGAGCTGGTGGCTCTGCCGGTGATGCTGGGAGCGACGCTACTCAGCGTCGATCGGCGCCGCGCCGGGCTGGCTGGGGTGCTGTGCGGGGTGTTGGTGCTGATCAAGCTGCCACTCATGATCCCCGCGGTCGCGTTGGTGATGATCGCCCCAGACCGGCGGCGAATGGCGACCTGGGCCGCAGCCACGGTAATCCTCGGACTGGGGGTCACGATGCTGGTGGCAGGCGGCGGCTTCTGGCGCGACGTGGTTACCGCCCAGACCCACACCGGCGTGCGCTCGCTCGGGATGCTCAAGGGCTTCTGGGCCCAGGCGGGTTGGAACGTGCTCGGGCTGCTGGTTGCGGCGGTGATCGCCGCAATCGCCCGCGCCGGTGCCCTTGACCGTCCGCTGCTCAACGCCAGCCTCGTCCTCGCGGTGGCCAACCTGATCACCTTTTTGACCAACTTCAAGGTGGGCACCGGCCTCAACGTCACCGTCCCGGTCGAGGCCTCGCTGGTGCCGCTGGCGGCGATCGGCACCGTGTTTGCCATTCGGGCCGCGCGCGAGGACGACCCCGAGCGCGTCGGGGTGCCACGCTGGCGCCGCCGGGGACCGCTGCTCGCGACGGCCTGCAGCGCGGGCGTGGTGTTCACTCTCGCCCAGAGCGTCTCTCTGATCGCCTCGCCCCACAATCCGATTCCCTTCCTGCGCGCCTTTTCGGCCCCGGCATGGGAGATCACAATGACCAGCCGCCAGCTCGATTCCGCGGTGGCGGCTGCTCGCGCGTGTCCGCCCGGAGCGCCTTACGGGAGCGCGCCCCTGATCGCGATGATCGCCAAGCGGCTGCCCCCGGCCGGGCAGCCGGACGGCTTCCTGCCCCTGCACTCCTCCACGCTGGCCGCGGTCGCCGCCCAGATCCGCGCTGTCCACGGAGTCTGCGGCTAGCGGCAGGCCCAGGAGCCGCGTCACCGCCCGGGGCGCGCCGCGTCGGCCTCCCGGGCCAAGTCGGTCATGACGGCAAAGAAGGAATCCGACTGCCCGCGAAACAGCCCCTCGGCGGTCAGGAACTTCAACGCACCCATCGCCGCGCCCTGGGTCTCGGTCGGGCGAATGACCGCCACCGCCGGGAAGTTTCGGTCCAGGAACCTCGTGGGCTCGGGCATGATCAGATTGGTCTGGAAGTTCTCACTGCCGAATGGGGGGTTATTGAGGTCAGGGAATACCAGCCCGTTGGTCGGGTCGGTCAGCGGTGGCGCGTTGCCGGCCTTGTCACTCCAAGTCTGAAAGTGCATCGTCTCGGTTGGTCCGATGCTGAGCAGGACGCGCAGCACCTCCGGATCCCTGACCCTCTGCGCCAAGGACGGGTAAAGGCTGGTGCCGCCCTGTTCGATCGTCGCGAAGTGAAAGCCGGCCGTGTTGGCGATCGCCTGCAGGTGATCGGGGGGCGTTAGATCGGCGTCGGATCTGGGAATGGCGGGAAACCGCCCTTTCATGAGCGCGGGAACGGCCGGCGGGAAGGAGTTGCCGAAATCGGGATTCTTGGTGCGGCTGCGGTAGCGCGTCCACCAGGTGGTGTCCACGGTCAGCTCCATCAGGTTCGTGAGCCGCTTGAGTTTCTGGGCGCCGGACGCGGTGCTGCCCTTCAGTGTGCGGAAACGCTCGAGGCTGACCGGCTTGCCCCCGCGCGCCTTCAAGTACGCGTTGATGAAGGTGAAATGCGTGAACTCGTCCTCGGTGTTGTCATGGACGTATTGCGGCATGTCCGCATCGAGCTTGACGAGGGCCGCGGTGTAGGCGCTGTTCCCGGTGCCGCCCGGCACCTCGCTGTCCTGGATGCCTCCCAGTTCGTTGTACTGCTGCCAGAGATCTGTCTCCAGGATCTCAGCGGCGGAAAGGAAGCGGAGAATCGCCTCGTCTCCTTCCGTGAGGCGTCCGCGTGCGATGGCCATCGGTACGTCGGCCAGCAACCGGGCGCCGAGTGCTCCGGCACCGGCGGCGACCAAAAACGAACGACGACTGCTCAGATGCCGCCCGTTGGCTCCTTCGTATTCTCGGTGCGACGGGGACTCGGGTGACCGGCTCGAGGACGAGGCTTGGTTACTCATTCTGTGCTCCTTGATGGCTAGAAGACGACGGATGAGACGGCGCCCTGACGGCGCCGGCACGCTCAAGGCCCGCGGGCATCCTGTTCGCCGGTCACCAGCAGGGTGGATGTCACCAGCCGGGTGGATAGCTCGGCCATGACCCCTTTGACGCCTTCACCCGGTGATTTCTTCCCGACGCGACGCCGCCGGGCCGGGCCGGCGACGTTCGCTCAATACCGCCTGCCCGACCGGGTCAAGAACTCCGGTGCCCGACTGCCTTCAGCACGGCGTCGTGCAGGATTCCGTTGGTCGCCACCGCGTCACCGCCCTGCGCGGTCGCGACCCCGCCTAAGTCGGTGAAGCGACCGCCGGCCTCGGCGACCACGACCAGGGGCGCGGCGAGATCCCAAAACGAGGCGACCGGGTCAAGCGCGACCTCGGCGGCACCCTCGGCCACGAGCATGTACTGCCAGAAGTCGCCGTAACCCCGAGTTCGCCAGCAGCGACGGCTGAGGTCGGTGAGCGCCTGCAGCCGCCCCGTCTCCAGCCACTCCTCAAAGCCCCCGAAGCACAGCTGCGCGTCCGAGAGCGACCGGATCGCCGAGACCCGCAGACGCCGCGGTGGCGCGTCGGCGCCTTCGCGCACGAAGCCGCCCGTTCCGCGAGCCGCCCACCAGCGTCGTGACAGGGCCGGGGCCGAGACGACACCGAGGGTGAGCACGCCGTCCTCCTCGAGCGCGAGCAGGGTGGCCCACACGGGGACACCCCGGACGTAGCTCTTGGTGCCGTCGATCGGGTCGACGATCCACCGCCGGCCGCTCTCCGTGGCCGACGTGGCTCCGTACTCCTCGCCGACGATCGAGTCCCCGGGCCTCTCGGAGTCAAGCCGCTCGCGCAGCGCGCGCTCGACCGCCCAGTCGGCCTCCGACACGGGCGTCAGATCGGGCTTCGTCTCCACGGCCAGATCCTCGGCGCGGAACCGAGACATAGTGATCGCGTCCGCGACGTCCGCGAGCTCGTGCGCGAGCGTGAGATCGGCGGGGTCGGTCACGGCCCTGATGCTAGTGCGACCTCCCCCGGTGGCGCCGGAATCACCTGGCGCGGTAGAGCGTCACCGTCAGGCCCCTGAACAGTGCCGGCGCCCCCACGGGCTCATACGCCCCCGTCAAGCTAAGCGTGAGCTTCCCTCGCTGCTGGAGTGACGTGTCCGAGTCCCTGGTCACCAACCAGATTCGACGTCTACCCACGGCTGGCGCATCGCCAATCGCAACCGGCGTTGGTCCCCTGACACCGGTCTTCTTCTCGTAGTAAGTGACTCCCTGGGAAGCGGCACGGGCCGGCCAGTAGCTGATTCCGTCACCAACTCGCTCATTTCCAAGGATGTAACGGGTGGCGAGGCGAAAGTCCTCATGACTGTTCGCGCTGTACCAGTTGACGACTCCCTTTGCCGAGAGGCTGATCAGCGCCACCATGATGGTCACACCTGCCGCGCGGCCCGGCAGCTTGACCAAACCGGCAGCAGCGAGCAGTACCAGCGCCGGCAGGACGATGATCAAATAGTAGGTAATGAACAGAGGCCGACCGACCTCCGAAACCATGAAGACAAGGAGCACCGGCAACACCAGCCACGCTGCCACGAAGGCGGCACGCCACGGGTAGCGGTCCCTCGGGCCACGGGCAAAGCCGTAGCAGGCCAGGATGCTCAATCCCAGGGCCAGCGCGTGGCCACCATTTGTCAAGCTCACGGGAAGAGCAAGGAGGTTGTGCAAGCCCGGCTTTCGGACCCACGAGATCCCGCCCGTGCCCGCACGTGAGGCAAACACGCCCGCGGGAATGCAGAGGCACACGAACGCGACGCCCACTGTTATCCATTCCCGGCGCAGAGCGCCACCCCGCCTGAGGACGAGCAGGGTCACGGCGTGGACCAGCACCACCAGGGCTGCGAAATAGTGTGTATACACGGCCGCTGCGCTGACCAGAACGTAGGCGGCGCGCGTCCTCCCCGACGGCTTGTCCAGCTCGGCGACGAACAGGTAGGACGAGAGCAGCACGAGTAGCACCACGAGGGCGTAGGAGCGAGCGGTCTGCTCGTACTGCACGAAGCAAGGGCTGAGAGCGAGCAGCAGGCCGGCCGCGAGCCCCGCAGTATGGCCGAACAGTCGCCGTCCCAACAGCACCATGGCCGGGACGGCAAGGCCCGCCAGGACCACGCTCATGCTGCGCGTCGCGGCCTCGCTGAAGCCAAAGACGCGCACCCAGAAGTGGAGCAGGAGGTAGTAGAGACCCATGTTCGGGTCACCACCGCTGATGACCTTCCAGAGACCGCTGAGACCGAGTCTGGCGTGATTGACACTCGCCGCCTCGTCGACCCACAGGCTTTTCCTCCCCAGCCCGTACGACGCAACGACGAACCCGAGAATCGTAAGCGCGGCGGTGGCGGGATCGAGGTGGCGATAGACACTGGCCACCGCGGTGCCCCGTGGCGAGTTCCCATCCACCGGCGCACTTGACGTTGTCACCGGGGTGACGCTTTGTGCCTGGCTCGACAACGCGCTCCCTTCGGCAAGGTCGCATCCCTGGTGTGGAGCCGCCGTGGCGTGGAGACGTCTTGTCTCCGACTCAGACGTTTTGCGGTGGCTAAGCTACCAATTTCGAGCCGCACGGGCCTGAAGCGTCCGGTGACGCAAGCCGGTTCCGCGACCGTCTGGCGACACCCACTAGGCTGGACCGCGATGGCTCCCGAGGAGTTAGAGCGCGAGACGGTCGAGGTCCTCCAGCGGCTGGTGCGGTTCAACACCGTCAACCCGCCCGGCAACGAGCGCGAGGCGATCGAATACCTCGAGGGCTACGTCGCCCGGGCGGGCTTCGAGACTCATGTGCTTGGTGCCAGCCACGAGCGTCCCAACCTGATCGCCGACCTCAAGGGCGAGACCGAGGGGCCGACGCTGTGCTTCCTCGGGCACGTCGACACCGTGCTCGCCGATGCTTCGGAGTGGCAACACGATCCGTGGTCAGGCGATCTCGCCGAAGGCTTTCTCTGGGGCCGCGGCTCACTCGACATGAAGTCTCAAGTCGCCGCCGAGGCGGTGGCCGGCGTGGCGCTCGCCCGCGGCGGCTGGCGGCCGGCGCGGGGCAACCTGAAGCTCGTGTTCGTCGCCGACGAGGAGACCGGCGGTCATCTCGGCGCGCACTGGCTGACCAGCGAGCACCCGGACAAGGTCCGCTGCGACATGCTCCTTAACGAGGGCGGGGGTGAGTCCTTTGAGTACGGGGGGCAGCGGCGCTACGGCGTCTGCTGTGCCGAGAAGGGCATCTTCCGCTTCAACGTGATCGCCCACGGAGCGGCCGGCCACGCTTCGATTCCCCGCACGGGAGACAACGCCCTGCTCAAGCTAGCTCCCGTCCTGGCTCGGCTGGCCAACCAGCCCGAGTCCTACGCAGTTACCGCCGGCCCGGCGGCGCTGCTGCGAAGCCTGGGCGAGGACCCCGATGATCCGGGAGCGGCGCTGGCCCGGATCGCGGCCGCCGACCCACGGCTGCGAACGCTCGTCGAGCCGATGTTCGGGGTCACCCTGACCCCGACCATGTCCAGCGCCTCGGGCAAGATCAACGTGATCCCGTCCCGGGCCCAGGTCCGGGTCGACTGCCGGGTACCGCCCGGGCTCGGCGAGGAGGCGGCGCGGGCGCGCATCGTCGAGGTGCTCGGTGAGCAGTCTGACGAGCTGAAGATCGAGTTCACCGAGCGGGTGGTCGGCAACCAGTCGACCGTGCGCAGCGAGCTGATGAGCGCGATCGAGCACTGGGTCAAAGTCAACGATCCGGGGGCGACCGCGGTCCCCGTGATCCTGCCCGGGTTCTCTGACTCGCGCTGGTTCCGTGACGCGTTTCCCGAGTGCGTGGCCTATGGCTTCTTCCCCCAGCGCCACCAGGGCCTACTCGAGGCCGCGCCGCTTGTGCACAATGCCGACGAGCGGATCGACGTGCGAGACCTCGGATTCGCGACCCGGTTCTACACCGACATCGCCCGGGAAATGCTCACCTGAGCGCTCCCCGGCGAGCTCGCGCGTCGAGCGCGGGACCAGAGCCAGCATGAGCATGGCCAGGGTCAGCCCGGCTCCGACGCCCAGCACGTTCCGGGCCCCAAACGCCCCGGCCAGCGGCCCGGCGATCGCGAATCCGACCGGCAGCAGAGCCAAAGAGCCCATCCAGTCATAGGCGCTGACCCGGGAAAGGGCAGCAGCGGGAATGTGCCGGGCCAGGGCGGTCTCCCACCAGATCCCGAACAGCGAGAAGCCGTAGCCCGCCGCCACCGCGCTGATGATCATCACCGCAACTGGCGCTCCAAGCGCGAACAGCACGTTCTGCAGCGGCCAGGCCAGCGTCAGCAGCAGCCCGGCCAACATCGGCCGGGCCGGCCGCCAGCGCAGGCCGACCAGCGAGCCGAGCACCGCGCCGGCACCGGCCACGCTCTCGAGCACCCCGAACAGCCCGGCGCCCCCGTACTGGTCACGCGCGATGACCGGCGCGAGGGCATACCACTGCGCGTAGCCAAACAGCACGGCGCCGGTAAAGGCGGCGATCGTCACCCATACCCAGGGTCGTGAGCGCACCTCGGTCCAGCCCTCGCGTAGCTCGGTCACCACCGAGGGCGGCTGCGCCTCGGCCGACGGGATTTCCACCCGCGCCCGCGGACGGACCCGAGCCAGCAATGCGGCGCTGAGCACAAAGGTGGCGGCATCGAGGACGAAGGCCTCGCCGGCGCCGACCCCGAGCACGAGAGCGGTACCCAGGGCCGGACCGACGAGAATGGCCACGTTCTCGGTCGCCGCCGAGAGGGCGCGCGCGTCCTGGACGAGCGTGCCCGGGATGGTTTGAGGCAGCAGGCCGGTATAGGCAGGCTGAAAGAAGGCGCGGGCGGCGCCGAACAGAGCCTCGATCACGACCATCTCGGCCACCGAGGCCCCGCCGGCCAAGATCAGCCCGGCCAGCACCGCGTGCAGGACGGCCCGAGCCCAGTCGGCGACGATCATGATCCGGTGGCGCGGGAGCCGGTCGGCCCAGACGCCTCCGAACAGGAGCAGGAGGACCAGCGGCACCGATTGCGCGGCCAGTACCAAGCCGAGGTCGGTGGCCGACCCGGTCCGCTCGGTGATGTACAGCGCCAGGGCGACGATCACGACCTGATCACCGACCGCGCTGGCGGACTGGCCAAGGAACAGGTATCGAAAATCGGGGTGGCGCAGAACGGCCAGATGGGAGGAGATCAGACCAATAGACTCCCACGGCATGTCGACCCGGGTCTCCGCGCGCCTGGACCCGGAGATCTTCCGGCTACCCGTCGACCGCATTCGCGCCGGCTACTACTCAGACGCCTACTTCGTCTACACCAAGGCGCTGCTGGAGACCGAGGGCGAGCACCCGCACGTCACCCTGCAGGTGTTCCAGAAGCAGGCCTCGCTGCTGGGCGGCATCGACGAGGCGATCGCCGTGCTCAAGACCTGCGCCGGACACGAGGAGGGCGGCGAATGGATCCCTGGCTGGGACCAGCTCGTCGTCCACGCCCTGTACGAGGGGGACGAGATCGCGCCGCGGGAGACCGTGATGACGATCGAAGGCGACTACAGCCTGTTCGCCCACCTCGAGACCGTGTATCTCGGCGTCCTGGCCCGACGTTCGCTGGTCATGCACAACGTCCGCGAGGTCGTGGAGGCGGCCCGCGGCAAGCCGATCTTCTACTTCCCCGCTCGGCACGATCACTGGCTGGTCCAGACTGGGGATGGCTGGAGCGCGCACGTCGCCGGCGCCATCGGCGTGTCCACCGACGCCCAGGCGTCGTGGTGGGGTGGCACCGGGATCGGGACCGTCCCCCACGGCCTGATCGCAGCCTACGGCGGGGACACGGTGAAGGCTGCGGTCAAGTTCGCCGCGCGCTTTCACCACGAGATGAACATCACCGTCCTGGTTGATTTCGGCAACGATTCCGTGACCACATCGCTCGAGGTCGCGCGGGCGCTCGGACCGAAGCTATGGGGAGTGCGCCTGGACACCCCCGAGGACCTCGTCGACCGCTCGCTCCGGGATGAGATGGACCCGGCCGACCGCCGGCATCTCACCGGCGTCAACCCCCGGCTGGTCCACGAGGTTCGCGGCGCGCTCGACGGGGCCGGCTTCCCGGAGGTGCGGATCGTCGCCTCGGGAGGCTTTAACGCGCAGCGAATCCGGGACTTCGAGGCCCAGGGAGTGGCGGTCGATGCCTACGGCGTGGGCTCCTCGCTGATCCGCGGACAGAACGACTTCACCGCCGACGTCGTGCAGCTTGACGGCCGCCCGTGCGCCAAGGTGGGCCGCAGCTACGCGCCCAATCCGCGGCTGAGAAGGGTTCAGTGATCGGCGTTGTGAGCCGATGATGCTCTGGTCCCCATGCTCAGCGCCGCCGCGATCAGCCAAACCGCCACTACCGCCCACAACCCCGTAGTCGTCGCCGGGGGCGGCTTCGACCTCGCTTCGTTCCTGCAGCAGTGGCTCCCGCTGGTGTTCATGTTCGTCCTCGTGATGGGCGTCGTGGCGCTGATCCGGATGGCACCTCGAACGAAACCCGACGAAATCAAGCCGGGCGAGATCCCCACGATCGCCTGGACGGACATCGCCGGGGTCGACGAGGCCAAGGAGGAGCTGCGGGAGGTGGTCGATTACCTCCGTGACCCGCGCAAGTTCCACAGCGTGGGCGCCCGGGCGCCGCGTGGGATCCTCCTTCACGGGCCGCCGGGGACAGGCAAGACGCTGCTGGCCAAGGCGGTCGCCTATGAGTCCGGGGCTTCGTTCTACGCCCAGTCGGCTTCCGCGTTCGTCGAGATGGTGATCGGTCTGGGCGCCTCCCGGATCCGGCGCCTGTTCAAGGCCGCCCGCAAGAACACCCCGGCGATCGTGTTCATCGACGAGCTGGACGCCGTCGGCGGGGTGCGGGGCTCGGATAACACCGGAGAACGCGACCAGACCCTCAACCAGCTGCTCGTGGAGCTCGACGGCTTCACCGGCGCTGGTGACGTCGTCGTGATCGCCGCCTCAAACCTGATGGACAAGCTCGACCCGGCGCTCTTGCGACCGGGCCGCTTCGACCGCCAGATCTTCGTCACCCCACCCGATGTCGGGGGCCGCGAGCAGATCCTCCGCGTGCACTCCCGCGGCAAGCCCGTCGCGGAAGGGATCGACTTCACCGTCCTGGCTCGCCAGACCGCCGGCCTTACGGGAGCCGACCTGGCCAACATCTGCAACGAAGCGGCAATCAACGCCGCCCGACGCTCGGCGCCCCAGCTCGAAGCCTCGGACTTCGACTTCGCGCTCGAGCGCGTGATGGCCGGGATGCAGTCGCGCCGGACCCTGACCGAGCACGAGCGCCGCGTGGTGGCTTACCACGAGAGCGGCCACGCGCTGTGCGCCGAGCTGCTCGGATCCGTGGACCCCGTGCACAGGATCTCGATCGTCCCCCGCGGAGCCGCACTCGGTTACACGATGAACCTGCCCGAGGAGGACCGCTACCTCAAGACCCGGGAGGAGCTGCTCGAGTTGATGACGATGATGCTGGGGGGGCGCGCAGCCGAGCAGCTCGTGTTCGGTTCCATCACCACCGGCGCCGCCGACGACCTCAAGCGCGTGGCCGACATCGCGCACGCCATGATCCACGACTTCGCGATGGGAACCGGCTTCACCTCGCTGCGCATGGACGCGCCGGTGGCCTCGGACGCCACCCGCCGCCAGGCCGACGCCGAGGTCCGTGAGCTGGCCGACCAGGGCTTGCGCGCAGCCCTGGCGATCATCGATGCTCACCGGCCCCAGCTCGACGAACTCGCCGCCACGCTGCTGGCCAAGGAGGTCATCGAACGCGTCGACATCGAGCGCATCATGGACGGCGTGCCCGGCTCACGCTCGTCACGGCGTGGTCAGGGCCGCCTCGGGTTGGCAGCCGCCACGGCCATGGAGCCGGCTCGCCCCCGACCTCCAGCGCGCCCCTGACCTCCCGGCTCGTGAGCCGGCTCGGCCCGCCCACCGGTCCACGCCGCCAAGGCCGTGTGCGGGTGCTCACACCCGTCGCTATCCTCCCGGCCCGTGCTGTCCGCGATCGACCATGTCGGTGTCGCCGTGCCGAGCATCGACGCGGCGCTCGCGCTCTACCGAGATGCGCTCGGGATGGCGCTCGTGCATCGCGAGACAGTGACCGAGCAGGGCGTCGACGCGGCTCTGCTCGACGTTGGCGACGGCCACATCGAGCTGCTGGAGCCGCTTGCGCCCGAGACCGCAGTCGGCAAGTTCCTGGACAAGCGCGGCGCCGGAATTCACCACGTCGCCTACCGGGTGGCCTCGGTGCAGGACACCCTGACGGCCTGTCGGGCGGCCGGGCTACGTCTGATCGACGAGAACCCCCGAACGGGGATCCGCGGTTCGCGGGTCGCCTTCCTGCATCCCGCCTCCACCGGCGGAGTGCTCACCGAAATCGTGCAGCCAGCCGAGGGAGGACACTAAGAGCAATGGCGGATTCCAAGCCCCAGAAGATCAATATCGGCTTCCTCGGAGGTCCCGTGCTCAGCGCCCGGGTGGCCCCCGGCGATCTGAGCAAGCTACGCCAGGCGCTGGGCACGACCGGATGGCACGACCTGACGGCCGAGGACGGGACGATCGCGCTCGACCTCGAGAAGGTCGTCTACGTACTCGTCGACACCGAAGGTCACCGAGTCGGGTTCGGCACCTGACCTCAGGACAGCTGGACGGCCAGGTGGCCCTCGAGGTGGGCCGGAGCCGGACCGGCGGCAATCTCGCGGGCCTGGCAGGGCGCTACCCGGCAGCCCACGTCCACCAGCCGCGCTCCGCCCTCGGTGCCGACGAGAAGGTCAAACGGCCGCACGCCCGCTCTCTGCAACGTCGCCGAGGCGATTTGCAGGAGCGCGTCGTCGCCGGGATGGGGGTTGCCGGGAGCGCGGCGATCGGCTCCGAGCACGACGTACCGTGACGAGGCGGGAATCTGAACCATGCTCTCCACGCCGATGTCCTGTCCGGACGAGAGCCCCGACGAGACCAGTTCGACGCTGCGCCCGCTCGGGGTGATGGCGTAGATGCGACCGCTCTTCTCGTCGGGCGCGATCAGGTCGCCGGCGAAGCGACCGAGCGGTGGCCGCGCGACGACGATTCCGCCCTCGACGCGCGGCGCTGTCCGGGTGATCGTGGTCACGCCTCCGTGACAGTCGATCGCATCGACGGTGGTGTGAAGGCCGTCGTTGATCGTGACGAGGAGGCGGTAGCCGAAGCCCCCGCTTTCGTCGAAGGCAATCCCGTTGATCAGGCCGGGGGCGCCAAGGCCGGCAAACTTGCGCACCGCACCGCCCCGCCGGACCGCCACCACTCCTCGACCCCCGTACGGCCGCAGGATGTAAACGGTGCCGGTCCCGAAGCTGCAACCCCGATGTCCGGGCGCTGGCGCAGCGATATAGGGCTCGGCATTGCCGGGGCGGTGGTAGGCGGCCGAGAACAGCGACAGCCGGCCTGAGCCGCCCAGCGTCCACAGGCGTCCCCCCGCCGCCAGCACCAGCGAACGATCGCTCAGCGGACCCGTCAGGTCGAGGGGCCGGCCAACGTGACGGAGAATCGCAAAGCGGGCCAGCGTCCCGGCGCCCGCGTGCGCAGCCGCACTCGGCGTGCTTGCGCCAGTGGCTCCGCAACCCGCGCCGAGCCCGAGCGCGATGACCGCCGCGGCCAGGCTCACCCGTCGCGAGACCATCAGACGATCCGGTTGTGCAGGACGCCGATGCCCTCGATCTCGAGCTCGATCTCGTCGCCCGGCTGGAGCCAGCGCCCGTCGCCGTGCTCGAGGATGCAGCCGCTCCCGACGGTGCCCGAGCCGATGATCTCGCCCGCCTGCAGGCCGGGGGTGTTGCGCGCTGCGGCCGCGAGCAATTGCTCCCAGCCGTGGCGGAGGCCACCGGTGCGCGAATCGGTTCTAACCTCACCGTTGACGCGGGCGATCGCGCGCATGTCCAGATCGGCGGGGAGTTCATCGGGCGAGACGAGCACCGGGCCCAGAGCAGTGGCGAAGTCCTTGCCCTTGGCCGGCCCGAGCCCGACTGACATTTCCAATCGCTGGAGATCGCGGGCCGAGAAGTCATTCATGATCGTGAAACCCTCGGGGCGACCGCGCTCGCCGATCACGCAGGCCAACTCGAGCTCGTAGTCGAGCATCTCGGTGTCGGCCGGCTTGGGGATCTCGTCGCCGTCGCCGTAGACGGCTCCCGGATTGGTGAAGTAGAAGACCGGGATCTGATACCAGGCCGGGGGGACCTCCGATCCGGCCTGGCGGCGCGCGTTGGCCACGTGCTCCTCAAAGGCCATGAAGTCGCGAATCGAAAGCGGACGGCCTTCGGGAAAAGGACGGCTCATCGCGCAAACAGGGTAGACAAGACGACCTCGGTGACCGTGCGGGTGACACCAGGCGTAGCCCGAATTCGCTCTAACGCGAGCTCGAGGCCGTTTGTGTCACGGGCTCGGATGTGCAGGAGGGCACTTGCCTCCCCGGCCACCGTGTGGGCGGCGATCACCCCCGGCTCTCGCTCGACCGCCTGCTTGATCGCGCCCGCCGCCATCGTCCCCTCGCAGTAGAGGTCCACAAACGCCTCGGCGTGCCATCCAAACGCCTCGGGATCGACGATCGCCGTGTAGCCGAGCAGGACCCCGTCGCGCTCGAGGCGATCGACCCGGCGCTTGACGGACGGAGCGCTGAGGTGGACGCGCCGCCCGATGTCCTGGAAGGAGCGGCGGGCGTTTTCCCGGAGCAACGTAACGATCTGCTGGTCAACCTCGTCCATGGAGCCTCGGATTCGCGTTACACGCAACGTTTCGCTATTGAGAAGCCGCTCTCGGCCACGGATCATTGCATGTTGTGACTATCGCTCAAGCATTCCCCCCCGCCGCACCCGACACCCCCGACGTGATGCCCGTGCATGGCATCGATCACCTCGAGCTGTTCGTGGGCAACGCCGCTCAGGCGGCCTACTTCTACACCCATGCCTTCGGCTTCACCGAAACCGCCTATCGCGGGCTGGAGACCGGCAGCCGCGACCGCGTATCACACGTGCTGGAGCAGGGCCGGATCCGGCTCGTGCTGACTGGCAGTCTCACCGGCGACGACAAGATCGGCGAGCACCACAAGCGTCATGGCGACGGCGTGCACAGCATCGCTCTCAGCGTGCCCGACGCGGCCGCCGCCTATCAGCACGCCGTGACCCACGGCGCGCGCGGCCTGCAGACGCCGTACGAGCTCAGCGACGAGCACGGCACCGTGCAGCTGGCCTCCGTGGCCACCTACGGCGAGACCTGTCACGTGTTCGTGCAGCGCACGGGCTATGAGGGCGCCTTCCTCCCTGGTTACGAGACGCGGGAGATCGCCAACGACGGCCCCGACGGCCTCCTGGTGGGGATCGACCATGTGGTCGGCAATGTCGAGCTCGGCCACATGGAGGAGTGGGTGCATTACTACGAGCGGGTGTTCGGGATGACCGAGCTGATCCACTTCTCAGACGAGGCGATCTCGACCGAGTACTCGGCCCTGATGTCCAAGGTGGTGACCGACGGGTCGGGGCGGATCAAGTTCCCGATCAACGAGCCCGCCTCGGGCAAGCGCAAGTCCCAGATCGAGGAGTACCTGGACTTCTATCGCGGGGCCGGTGTCCAGCACATCGCGGTCTCGACCACCGACATCGTCAAGGCGGTGACCGAGCTCCAAGCGCGCGGGGTCGAGTTCCTGCCCATCCCGGAGTCCTACTATGCCGAGGTGCCGCAGCGAATCGGCGACATCGAGGAGGACCTCGAGGACCTTGAGCGGCTCGGCATCCTCGTCGACCGTGACGACGAGGGCTACCTCCTGCAGATCTTCAGCAAGGCAGTCGGCGACCGGCCGACGGTGTTCTTCGAGCTGATCGAGCGTCACGGCGCGCGGGGCTTCGGGGAGGGCAACTTCAAGGCTCTGTTCGAGGCGCTCGAGCGCGAGCAAGACCGCCGCGGCAACCTCTAGGGCGCAGGAGCCGAGCCGATGCGATACGAGCGCCGCGGTCGACTGCCCGACAAGCGCCACGTGGCCTTCCGCGAGAACGGGACGCTGCTCACCGAAGAGGTGATGGGCTTTGAGGGCTTTTCAGGCAACGAGTCGATCCTCTATCACCTCCAGACCCCCTGCCGGGTGACCGAGCTGGGGGCCTTTACGCCCATCGTGCACCAGGAATGGGTGCCCAGCGCCCACGCCCACCGCCTGTTCGACACCCGTCAGGCTCCGGCAGGCGAGGACCCGATACTCGGGCGGCGCGTGCTCATGTACAACGACGATGTCGAGATCGGCGTAGCACGCCCCACCGACTCTCAGGAGTACTTCTATCGAAATGGTGAGGGTGATGAGGTGATCTTCGTCCACCAGGGTTCGGGCGAACTCGAAACCTGCTTCGGGACGCTCGCCTACCGGCCTCACGACTACATCGTGCTCCCACGCGGCACGACGTACCGCTTCGCACCCGCTGACGAGCAACTGTGGCTGACCTTTCACACGCCCGGTGAAATCGAGACCCCCAACCGCTATCGCAACCGCTACGGCCAGCTGCTCGAGCACGCGCCGTATTCCCACCGAGACTTCCATCCCCCGGCCGACCTGGTCACCCATCACGAGGGCGGCGATCACGAGCTCGTGGTCCGCGTGCGCGGCGGCTACCAGCACTACGGCTTGGACTACCACCCGCTCGACGTGGTCGGCTGGGATGGCTACGTGTATCCGTACACGTTCAACATCGCCGATTTCGAGCCCGTCACCGGGCGTCTACACCAGCCGCCACCGGTGCACCAGACCTTCCAGGGTCCGAACTTCGTCATCTGCTCCTTCTGCCCGCGGATGCTCGACTGGGAGCCGGACGCGATCCCGATTCCCTACAACCACTCCAACCTGCAGAGCGAGGAGATGATCTATTACGTGAGCGGCTCGTTTGGCTCGCGCAAGGGAATCGACGTGGGCTCGATCACGCTGCACCCCTCGGGCCTTCCCCACGGGCCCCAGCCGGGGCTGGCTGAGAAGTCGATCGGGCAGCGCTTCACCGATGAGCTGGCCGTGATGTGCGACACGTTCCGTCCCCTGCGCCTGACCGCGTTGTGCGGCGAACTCGACGACGGTCGCTACGCCCTGTCCTGGGCCGACGATCGCGACCCCGGAGCGGTGGGTGCCGGTGTTTAAAGAGGCCCAGCTCTACGCCCCGATAACCACCGGCGCCGACGGTGCCGTGACCGTCCACCTCGACGAGGCCCATCCCGGTTTCGGCGACCCCGGGTACCGGGCGCGGCGCAACGACATCGCCGCCCGCGCGCTGGACTGGAAACCCGGCCAGCCGATTCCACACGTCGAGTACAGCGACGACGAGCAGCGTGTCTGGCGCACCGTCTGGAGTGAACTCGCTCCCAAGCACGAGCGCCTGGCGTGTGGCGAATACCGCGAGGCGTTGGCCCAGCTCGGCCTGCCCCGCGACCACATTCCCCAGCTCGACGAAGTCGGCGCCCGGCTGGTGCCGCTGACCGGGTTCGAGTACCACCCGGCCGCCGGGCTGGTGCCGTTTGAGGAGTTCTACGGGTCGTTGGCGGACGGCGTCTTTCATTCCACCCAATACGTGCGCCATCACGGCCGGCCGCTCTACACGCCCGAACCCGATCTGATCCACGAGGTCATCGGTCACGGCGGTCTGCTGGCCAGCCCACGGCTGGCCGAGCTCAATCGGCTCGCCGGACAGGCGGCGCGGCGGCTCCAGACGCCCGCCGGGCGTGACTTCTTTGCCACCGTGTTCTGGTTCACGATCGAGTTCGGGGTCCTCTACGAGAGCGGTGAGCTGCGCGCCTACGGCGCCGGCCTGCTCTCCTCCTACGGGGAGATCGATGAGTTCCGGAGCGCCGAGATCCGCCCCCTCGAGATCGCCGAGATGGGCGTCCTGCATTACGACATCACCCGCTACCAGCCAATCCTGTTCGCCGCCGACGGGATCGAGCATCTGCTTGACGTGGTGGGCGAGTTCTTCGCCGAGTGCGATGACGACAGCCCGGTCAGGCTGGGGGCTGGCAGCCCAGCCCGCGCATCGTGGTGAGGCGGGCAGGGCCCAGCTAGGGAGGCGCGCCACGAGGGCCCGCGCGCGGCCAGCAGAGCCGCGCGCGGTCCTCAGTGCTTCTACAGTCTCCGGCCGTGAGGCGACTGGCCGGACTTGATCTCCAACTGCTGCACCTCGCCCGCACCCGCGGCCATACCCCCGGGCGCGAGCGCGCCATCTCCGCCTACTCCAAGCTCGGCGAGCACGCCGCCTGCTGGCTGGCGTTGGGCGGTGTGAGCGGTCTGGCCGCCGGGCCCGGCGAGCGTCGCAGGCGGTGGTGGGGCGGAGCGGGGATCGTGGCCGGCGCCTACGGCGTCAACTACGCGATCAAGAACGTGGTGCGCCGCCCCCGGCCCCAGCTCCCAGGCCTGCCGCCGCTCAGCCCGGTGTTCTCGGGCCTGTCCTTCCCGAGCGCCCACGCCACGACCTCGTTCGCGGCCGCCCGCGCGTACGGCGGGTTGCTCCCGGGCCCGGCGCTCTACGCGGCCGCCACCGCCTTCGCCGTCAGCCGGCCCTACCTGGGTGTTCACTACCCGAGCGATGTGGCCGCCGGAGCGGTGCTCGGAACCCTGTTCGCGGCGGCCTGGCCCCGGTGAGCGGTCCCAGTCTCTGGCTCCCGAGGCGGCCGCGATGAAGGTCGGGATCGTTGGCATGCCCAACGCCGGTAAGTCGTCCCTGTTCACGGCTTTGACCGGGGTCGCCGCCGAGGCGGCCAACTACCCGTTCACGACGATCGAGCCCAACGTCGCCGTAGTTCCGGTGACAGACGAGCGCCTGAACTCGGTGGCCGAGACGGTCCGGGCCTCAAAGGTGGTTCCCGACACGATCGCCTTTCACGACATTGCCGGCCTGGTCGCGGGGGCGCACCGGGGCGAGGGCCTGGGGAACAAGTTCCTGGCCAACATCCGCGAGACGGACGCGATCGTGCACGTGGTGCGCGCCCACAATGACGACAACGTCGTCCACCCCGAGGGGCGGGTCGATCCACTCGCCGACATCGACACGATCGAGACCGAGCTCGTCTACGCCGACCTCGAGTCAGCCGAGCGGCGACTCGAGCGCGTGGCCAAGACGGCCAAGACGGGAGAGCGCCATGCCATCGCCGAGGCGCAGTGGCTACGGGAGCTGATCGCCGCCCTGCAGGCCGGCCGCCCGGCCCGGACCGTCCCGCCGCCCGCCGACGCCCCCGACGCGATGATGCTGCTGTCACCCTTGACGGCCAAGCCGGTGCTGTTCGTGGCCAACGTCGACGAGGGCAGTGACGAGGTCCCAGCGGCGATCGCCGCCCACGCCGAGGCCCAAGGCGCGCGTGCCGTCGCCGTCTCGGCCCGGCTGGAAGCCGAGCTGGCCGAGCTCTCAGGCCCGGACGCAGCCGCGATGCGCGATGACCTGGGGCTGGCCGAGTCCAGCCTCGACACCGTGGTGCGGGGCGCCTTTACGCTCCTGGCCCTGGTGGCGTTCTTCACCGCCGGGGAGGACAAGCCGGCCCAGTCCTGGCACCTGCGCTCGGGCCTCTCGGTCTGGCATGCCGCCGGCCTGATCCACTCCGACATCCAGCGCGGGTTCGTCCGCGCCGAGGTGGTGAGCTGGGAGGCCCTGGTCGACGCCGGGGGATACGCCGGCGCCCGCGACCGCGGCACCCTGCGACTCGAAGGTCGTGATTACACGGTGGGCGACGGCGACGTGATCACCGTCAAGTTCACGCCCTAGCGAAGCGAGACGCCTTGCTGGCTCGTCCCCTGGAAGAGCTAGAGGTCGCCCAGTGACCCGGCGCCCGCAAGGCGCTCAGCCAGCCGGTTCATACCCAGTCGGCGTACGGCCGCAGCGCCGGCCTCGAGGTTGGTGGGCCGGTCGGCGGGACGCTCGACCTCGACCGTGCGTAGGGTCGCGATTTCGCGAAACGCCCTCAGCTCGGCGGCGTTGTCGGTCAGCGCCGCGGCGACGCGCGGGCGCTGGCGCCCGGCCGCCTCAATCGTGGCCTCGAGCGAGCCATGGCTCTGCAGCAGTGCGGCGGCCGTCTTGGCGCCGATGCCGGGCGCCCCGGGGAGACCGTCAGACGGGTCCCCGCGCAGGGCGATGAAGTCGGGAACCAGCTCGGGTCCGATCCCGTAGCGCGAGCGGACCTCGTCGGGATTGACTTCCTCAAAGCCGCTGGATCCCTGCTTGAGAAACAGGACGCTGATGTGTTCGGTGGCGCACTGGTACATGTCGCGATCCCCGGTCAGGATCAGGCACTTGCCCCCCGCCTCGGCCTCGGTGATGGCCAGCGAGCCGAGCAGGTCATCGGCCTCCAGTTCGGGATGATCGGTGGTGCTCCAGCCAAAAGCCTCAAACAGCGCCGGGGCGTGGTCAAACTGCCAGGCCAGGGCGTCGGGAACCGGTGGCCTCTGGGCGTGGTAGGCCTTGTACAGCTCCACCCGGTACTTGGCCGCCTCGGCTCCGAAGCACACCACGATCGCTCTCGGTCGCCGGTCAGCGGCAATGCGCAGGATGACGTTGATCGCGCCGAGCAGCGAGTTGACCGGATGGCCGTCCGTGCCCTTGATCGAGTCGGGAAGGGCGAAGAACGAGCGGTAGAGGACGAACGGTCCGTCGATCACGAGCAGCGGGCCGGGCACGGGCCTGAGCCTACCGGCGCCCGCGTGCCCGGGCAGCCCTGCTCAGCCTGCGGCCCCAGCCCACCATGGCGGCTGCGCGGCTCCGGCGGCCGCGCAGCTACGGCCGGAGCTCTAACCGGCAGCCACCACCGGCCCGGTCAGACCGGCGTACGCGATCCGATAGTGCCCGCGGGTCAGTCCGGTGGCGCGGTAGGTCCCCCCGGTGCCGATCGCCGGGTGGGCGACGGTCTGCCAAGAGCTTGCGCTGGCCGCCTGAAGCGACACCGTGCCCGAGCGCGGGGCCGGGTAGACGCTCCCGCTGACCGCGTTCGCAGATCCCCTGCTCGACACGGTGGTGAAGCTGGCGTAGGTGGTGGCCAATCCCAACATCGCCTGAAGGGTGGCGCCGGTCACGATCGTCCGGCCGCGGCTGCCGACCACGGCCGCCAGGAGAACCCGCGGCGAGACACCGTGCGACATGACTGTGATGCCGATCAACGATCCCTTGACCAGCGAACCCAGCTTGGCGGCCGCGGCGGCGAGGCTCATCTGACTGCCCCAGTGGTGATAGGGGTCGTTCCCGGCGCCGTCAAACGGGTCGGGTACGCCCTTGAGCCAGGGCTGAGGCGAGCTCCCCGGCCAGACGTTCTCAACATTCTCGGTGTAGCCGCCGGAGCTGGCGAAGAAGGGGGTGAGGGCGGGGTTTCCGTGGTAGGTGGCGACCTGCCCGCTCGTGGCCGCCACGGCCGCGTTGGTGGCCGGGGTTTCGCTCACCACGCCGCCGTACACCTGCGAGCGGGCGTCGTCGTAGAGGTCATAACCGGAAGCGCCCACCGTGGCGGTGATCGCGTAAGTGCGAGCCGCGACGGCCTGGGCCTCGAGGGCCTGGGGGGACCAGCTCGAGGGCATCTCGCCGGCCACCACGCCGCGGACGTAGTCATCGAGCCCGACGGCGTTCACCGTCTGCACGCCGCCGCTCCCGTCGGGGCGGAACTCAAACCAGCCTCGGTAGCTGCCCAACCCAGCAATCCGCATCGGCGCGGGGCCCGTGACGGCGAGCGGTGCCGAGAACCTGGCCCCGACCTGCTTGCCGTTCAGGGCGAGGATCTTCAGAGTGCTGGCGCCGGCCGGGAGCACCTGATAGGTCGTCGACGGATCCAGGCCGGTCTGACCGGCCGCGCTGGCGCCGCTGAAGGTGGCCTGTCCGGTGGCCAGCAGGACTCGCACGGTGCGGCTCGGGTCGCTGTTGGCAAGCGCGGTGCCGGTGTAGTAGTGGGCGAGGATGAAGCGGTAGTCCTTGCCATGTAGCGCGTAACCGTACGCGCCGTACTGGCTCATGCCGATCCCGTGGCCGGCGCCGCCCCCACGGATGAAGAATGTGGCGGAGGCTCGGGCGGCGGCCGCTGGGAGCACCAGAAGCACGGCGGCGAGCACGCCGATCAACAGTCCTCGGCGGCGAACAGCGCGGTTTAGATACGGTGGCGGGATGAGCGAGCGCCGGGCGTCAGATGTCTTTGTCGAGTGCCTAGAGGCCGAGGGAGTCAAATACGTGTTCGGGATTCCCGGGGAGGAAACCCTGGACCTGAACGAGTCCCTCGAAGATTCGGCGGTGCAGTTCGTGCCCGTCCGCCACGAGCAGGGCGGGGCCTACATGGCTGATGCCTACGGGCGCCTGACGGGCCGGGCAGGGGTGTGCCTGGGCACGCTGGGGCCGGGCGCGACAAATCTCGTGACCGCGGTCGCCGATGCGTTCCTGGATCGGGCGCCGCTGGTGGCGCTGACGGGGCAGTCCGACCTGGAGCGGATGCATAAGGAGTCACACCAGTACATCGACCTGATCGGGATCATGCGCCCGATCACGAAGTGGAATGCACGGGTTTCCAGCCCCGAGATCGTGCCCGAGGTGGTGCGCAAGGCGTTCAAGGTGGCTGAGTCCGAGAAACCGGGCTCCACTCACCTCGAGCTGCCTGAGGATGTGATGGGGCGTCCGCTCGACGCTTCGCCGTTGCCGGGCCACGCCCCCGTACGCACCGAGCCGGGCATGCGCGAGCTACAGAACGCCACCGAGATCATCATGAGGGCAGAGAACCCCATCATTCTGGCCGGCAACGGCGCCATCCGCGGCCACGCCAGCCGGGCGCTGCGCGCCTTCGTGCACACCACCGGCATCCCGGTGGCCGAGACGTTCATGGCCAAGGGCCTGCTCGACTACGAGGATCGGCACGCGCTGGGCACGGTGGGGCTTCAGTCCCGCGACTACGAGATGGCCGGTTTTGACGATGCCGACGTGGTGATCGCCGTCGGCTACGACCTGGTCGAGCACGCTCCCGAGCATTGGAACGCCAAGGGCGACAAGCGGATCGTGATGATCGACACGGTTGCGGCTGAGATCGACGAGTTCTTCTTACCCGAGGTCGAGCTGGTCGGCGACATCGCCCACGTTCTCGCCCGACTGGCCGCCGGTTGCGAGCGCTCACCATCGGCGCCGGTGGGCTCTCAGCGCCTGCGCGAGCTCGTGCTCGGAGCGCTGCAGGAGGCGCGCGACGACAGCCACTTCCCGATGCGGCCGCCGCGCGTGCTGGCCGACATCCGTGCGGCGCTGGGGCCTGCCGATCTGCTCGTCTCCGACGTCGGGCTGCACAAGCTCTGGATCGGGCGAATCTTTCCCGCCCACGAGCCGGGAACCGTCCTGATCGCCAACGGCCTGGCCGGGATGGGGTTCGCGCTGCCCACCGCGATCGCCGCCAAGCTCGTCGACCCGTCGCGCAACGTCGTCACAGTGAGCGGCGACGGCGGCTTCCTGATGAACTGCCAGGAGCTCGAAACCGCCGTGCGGCTGAAAACGCCGGTGGTCAACGTGATCTGGGAGAACGGCCAGTACGGCTCGATCGTCTGGAAGCAGGACAAGAAGTTCGGCCGCCACTTCGGGGTGGACTTCGGCAATCCCGACTTCGTCAAGCTCGCCGAGGCTTTCGGGGTGCCGGCTTGGCGTTGCTCAAGCGCCGACGAGTTCGCCCAGCGCCTGCGCTCGGCTCTGACCCTCGACCTCCCCTCGCTGATCGTGGTCCCGATCGACTATTCGGTCGACGTCGCTATCTCGCGCGAGCTGGGGGCCGAGACCGTCGCCACCTGAGCAAGGTTCACGCCGCTGCACCGGCCGGAGTAGCCGGCGGCTCGCCGGCGTGGTAGCTCAGGTGTTGCCGCGTGCCATCGCGCGCAGGTCCATGGCCTGGTTGTAGGTCTCCTCGTCGACACCCATCTCGTAGGCGACCTCGCGCAACATGCGTCCCGAGCTGGCGGCTTCCTTGACGATCTCGGCCGCCTTGTCGTAGCCGATGTAGGGGTTGAGCGCCGTCGCCGCGGCCAGGGTGGACTCGGCCGAGCGGTGGCAGCCCTGTTCGTTGGCCTGGATCCCGGAGACGCACTTGTCCGCGAAGACGCGGGTCGTCGTGGTCAGCAGGCGGATCGACTCAAGCAGGTTGCGGGCGATCAGGGGAACGCGGACGTTGAGCTCGAAATTGCCCTGGAGACCTCCGATCGTGATCGCGGTGTCGTTGCCGATCACCTGCGCGGAGACCTGCAGTACGACCTCCGGGATGACTGGGTTGACCTTGCCGGGCATGATCGAGGAGCCCTTCTGGAGCTCGGGCAGGAGCAGCTCGCCGAAACCGGCGCGCGGGCCGGAGCCCATCAGGGTCAGGTCGGTGGCGACCTTGGTCAACGAAACCGCGATCACCTTGAGCGCGCCGGACAGCTCGACCAGCGCGTCACGGTTGCCCTGCGCCTCAAACGGATCCTCCGCTGCCCGGATCTCAAGACCGGTGGCCTTGGTGAGCCGCGCGCGGACTCGCGGGGCGAACTCCCGGTGGGTGTTCAGGCCGGTGCCGGTGGCGGTGCCGCCGAGCGGGATCTGGGCGACCTGATGCAGGGCTCCCTTGACCCGGCGCGCGCCGAGCCGGATCTGCGCGGCGTAGCCGGCGAACTCCTGGCCGAGCGTGACCGGCACGGCATCCATCAGGTGGGTGCGTCCTGACTTGACGATGTCCTGGAAGGCGTCGGCCTTGGCGGCAAACGCCTCCTCAAGCCGGGTCAGCGCGGGGAGCAGCTGGTGCGTGGCCTCATCGAGCGCGGCGAGGTGCACCGCCGAGGGGAAGACATCATTGGAGGACTGGCCCATGTTGACGTGATCGTTGGGGTGGGCGGGCTGGGCAGATCCGCGCTCGTTGGCCAGGCTGGCGATCACCTCGTTGGCATTCATGTTGGTCGACGTGCCCGAGCCGGTCTGGAAGACATCGATCGGGAACTGATCGTCGAAAGCTCCCTCGGCGACGCGATCGGCGGCGGCGGCGATCCGGTCGGCCAGGTCAGCGTCGAGCAGCGTCAGCTCTCCGTTGACGCGCGCCGCGGCGCCCTTGATGCGAGCCAGCCAATGGATGACGGGTACCGGGACCGTCTCGCCCGAGATGGGGAAGTTGTCCACTGCCTTGGTGGTCTCGCCGCCCCAGAGCTGCTCACTTTCCTGCACGCCCATTTCTGGCTGTCCTTTCACGTCGCTTGTGCCGAAGATCTTGAGATCAAAGCTACTCGCTCCTCAGCCACAGAACGCGATCAGCTCGCGGGCGACGGCGACCGGGTCGTCGTATGCGATCAGAAAGCCGGTGCCGGACAGCGTGCGCAGTTGCGCGTCCGGCAGCAGGTCGAGCGCCTCGCGCGCGGCGAGCACGGGGTGTGCGGGATCCTCGTCGGCCCACAGCAGCAGGGTCGGCATCGGCATGTTGGGGTAGGCGTCGAGCAACTGCCGCTGGGGCTCGGACGGCCACCGGCGCGCGAACTTCGCCCATGAGCGGGCACGGTTACCGTTGCCGCCCACGTCGGCGAAGGCGTGGCGAACCAGGTCCCGCGCCGCCTGGTTGCCCTGAACGGACAGCCGCGGCCCCATGGAAGGACGGAAGACGACACGGGCGCCGTGGGCCAGGACGCGATCCAGGCCGGGGAGTGCCGCCACCCGGCAGGCTGCCCGCCACGCGGTGCGCTTGGCCGCGAACTCGTCGCGACGGTGCATCCGGTTGGGCATGAGGACCAGGCGCGCGGGCTCGAGCCGGCCAGTGCTGACCGCGAGCAGAGCCAACTCGGCCCCGAGATCGTGACCAGCGACGATTGAGCGCGGACCGCCCACCTCGCGGCAGAAGCCGGCGATCACGTCAGCCAGCCAATCAGGGCTGTAGGGATGACGAGGCCGGTCCTCAGAATCGCCGTGCAAAGGTAGGTCGGGCAGCACGACGCGGAAGCGCTCGGAGAGCGCAGCGACGATCGGCTCATACTCGCGGTGCGAGAGCCCCAGCGAGTGCAGCAGCACGAGAGCCGGGCCGGTCCCGGTCTCCCGGTAGGCGACCCGGGCGCTGTCGCGGTGATGGTAGAGGCGAAGGCGCATACCGGACAGATCGTGGCAGCCGCGGCCGCAGACCGCTCTGAGCGCCGTGGGACACTCGGCTGGCCAGCGCCTCGACGTTTTGCGTATTTCCGTCTTTCCGGGCCTGGACGTTTGTTCTAGTTTCTATGAATCAAAACATCCAGTTTCTTTAGGTTCCTGCTCATTCGCGTCGACTCGTCGTGACCTTGAGCACGGAAGGTTGTGCAATAGCTGCCGAGCTTTACGAAGCTTTCGCGAATGTGGCTGAAATGACAGCCATGAAGCAACTACATGACAGCCCGCTCGGCTTGTCCACCTCTCAGGCGGCACAGGCACTCGGAGTCTCGCTCGGCACGATCCGACGCTGGTCAGATATGGGCTATCTGCAGTCGTATCGCACGCCGGGGGGTCAACGCCGCTTCAGCCAGGAGCAGATCGATCAGTTCGTCGGTTCCTTGGAGCAGCAGAACGTCGAGCCGCTGGTTCAGCGGCAGGCGAGCTGATCGGGCTACCGCGCACGCGAGTCGGCGCATTCCATTAGACAAGGAAGTCCCTAGCAGGGTCTGAACGCTGCGATCGGCGCGGGAGTCGTGATGATTCCCGCGCCGTCGCGTTCCGCGGTCACGGTCCGCCTGTTCCGCGGTCACGGTCCGCCTGTTCCGCGGTCACGGTCCGCCTGTCGGCTGTCCGGCGTCGGGCGTGCGGCGGTATCAGCCCCCCGCGCCGGCCTCGCGGATCCGCCGCTCCATGTCGAGCTCGACGTCGAAGTCGGCCGTGTCGGCATGCCGGTACTCGACCCCGACGCCGGTGAGCAGTCCAGCCAGAACCTCCACGTAGCGCTCGTCGAGCTGCGAGCCAGCCACGCGGCGTAGTTCGGTCAGCGCCTCGAACGAGCTCATCTGCGTCCGGTAGGTGTCGCTCGCGGTGAGCGTGTCGTAAACCTCGGCGACCGAGATGATCTTGGCCAGTTCGGGGATCTTGGCCCCGGTCAAACCGTGCGGATAGCCGCGCCCATCGATGCGCTCGTGGTGGGCGAGAATGATCTCCGCCACCGGGCCGTACATCCCGAGGTCACGCAACATGTCGGCGCCCAACTCGGGATGGCGCTGGATCGCCGTCCAGTCCTCCTCGGTCAGCGTCTTCCCGCGCTCGGCAACCCGGTCAGAGAGAGCAAAGTGACCAATGTCGTGGAGGAGGCCCGCGGTATGGGCCAGCTCGCACTCGGCCTCGGTCATTCCCACCGCCTTGGCGATGTCGCGCGCAAACCGCGCCACCGCGGCGGCGTGGCGTGCCGCCCGCTGATCGCGGATGTCCAAGGTCCGCATGAGGCCGGCCAGCACTCCCCACGACAGGGAGACGTACTGCTCGGACCGAGCGCGGGCGCGGGCGACGAGCTGGAGCATGTAGGTGAGCGCAACCACCGCGCTGAGCGCGAAGGCAATCCCCACCAGCCCGAGCCGCAGGTAGATCCCGGCCCCCGCAACCGCTAGGGCGAGATTGACCAGCAAGCTGGGGGCATAGGGCTTCAGCGTCTCGACGCCCACCGTGCGCCGGCCGTCGCTGTCTTCGAGGTAGGCGGCGACGATGACAAAGTTGAGCACCACGTCCACGGCGCTTGCGAGAGCGACGACGAGATAGAAGGTGGCACTTTCACGCGGCCGGCCAGACGACAGCGCCCGGACGACGTTGGCGGCGGCGAGCGCCGGGAGCATCGCGGCCAGGAGGTTGAATACGACCGCGTAAGGACGCGTCTTGATCCGCAGTGTCGCCGACGCCTCGGCGATGACTGCGACGAGCGCCGCGTACGCGGGCCCCAGGAATACGGCGGCCAAAAGTACGACGACGAACGTCGATGAGATCGCAACCCTGTCACCGAGGTAAACAGCGGTGCCACCCGCGACCGCAGCGGCGATCGCGAGCACAACGCCTAGCGCCGGGCTCGCACCCGCGTTGAAACCCGCTTGCAGACCGCCCAGCACGACACAGACGAGGAGACCGCAAACCAGCACCGGGGTCTTAATGCGTCGCCAGAAGCTCCTGCCACCTACCGGGCGAGCCATGCAGGCAACGTTAGCGCCAAAGTCGGCGCTCACGAACAACAACAAAGGTCAGCAGCCGCGCAGATGCATGTCCACCTCCTCGCTCGCGTTACTGTGTGTCAGGCGCCAAACCGCCGTGTGTTTAGCCAAAACCGACCAACGCTTGCACCAGGTTTTGGTCATTTCCGGGCGTAATCCTGTGCAATTTTATGCCGATAGGCCGCACATAGCAATGTCGGGCCCCAACTTCTGGACGGAATGCGCCATCTGAAGACGAGCGAGGCGGCGGCGATGCTGAACGTCAGCCCCAACACTCTGCGCGCGTGGGAGCGGCGGTTCGGCTTTCCGAAGCCGCAGCGCTCGCCCGGGAAACACCGCCTGTTTACGCATGGTGAGGTCGCCGCCTTGCGGGATGCCCTTCAGGAGGGACTTTCAATCTCCTCGGCTGTTTCCCGTGCGCGGGAGGGGTTGGCGGCCGACGCCAACTCGCTGATCGGAGCACTCGTCTCATACGAGGGCGAGCGCGCCGATCAGGCCATCGAGGCCGCGTTGGCCCTGCGCTCGGTCGAGCGTTCGGTCGAGGAGGTCATCCTCCCCACGCTGGAGGACATCGTCGGCCGCTACGGCTCCGAGTCGGCCGCATGGGCGTTTGCGTCGCACTGGGCGGCGGACTGGCTACGCCGCGCCGTGCGACTCGCACCGCCGCCGGTGCGGCCGGCCTCGATCGTGGTCGGGGATGCCTCGCGCGACGAGCTCGACCCCGACGCCCCGTACATCCGTGCACTGGAGCTGTTCTGCGCGCGGGCGGGCGTAAACGTGCTCAGCCTGTCGGCCCGGGGCGTGAGCGGAATCGGTGACGCGGTGGCCATCCACCGGCCCAACCTGGTGGTTGTCGCCGGCTCCCATCTCGATGACGACACAGTCGCCCGGTGGGCGTACGCGATCCGGCTTGCCGCGGGCGCAGTGCCCGTTGCCACCTACCGCCGGGGCGGCCCGCGGGTGCGCATGCGGACCACCGGCACGCGGCCGCTACCGGCTGGTGCGGCTGAAGCCCAACGGCGGATCCTGGAGCTGGTCGGCAGCGATCACCAGCAGCCGCTCGAGGCGCCCGGGCATGCCGGCGGCGCCCCCCGCAGCATCAGCCTCTGAGGCCCTGGCCTTGAGCTGCCCGTACGACATGCCGGTGAGGATCCCTTCCCCCGCACACGCGACACCAATTTGCACGACTTGCTGCGGTGTTTGCCAATTGACGCCGTTGCAGCGATAAATCGTTGTATGAATGGCATCCGCACAAACGCGGCCGCGGTGATGCTTGGCATCAGCCCAAACACGTTGCGTAGCTGGGAGCGGCGCTACAACTTCCCCCAGCCCCACCGCTCGGCGGGCGGTCACCGCCAGTACTCGCTGACCCAGATCGAGGCGCTGCGGCTCACGCTCGCCGAAACCCACAACGTGTCCTCAGCCATCTCGCTCGCCCGCGAGCGCGGCGAAGGACCGTCCACGCCCTCGCGCCTGGCCGCGTCCTACGCCGCCTTTGACGAGGAGACGGCCAACCGGCTGCTCGAGGAGAGCCTCGGGCTGCGCTCGGTCGAACGCACGATCGAAGAGGTGCTGCTCGAGGCTGTCACCAGCCAGCGCGACCCAGACGGCAACACGGTCGAGTACGAGTTCGGTTGGCGCCACGCCACCGGCTGGCTGTCATCCCAGCGGCGGCTGGCTCCGCCCGCCAACCGTCCCGAGGGCGTGATGATCTTCGATGCTTCCGCCCCCTGCGATCTTGACGCCCTGCATGCGCAGGCGCTTGAGGTCGTCCTCCGCCGTTCGGGGCTGCGCACGCTGACCTTGACGCCCTCTGTCGAGCTCACCCGTTTGGGCCGGGCGCTGCGCGCGCTGGAGCCCAGTGCGGTCGTGCTGACCGGCCGACGGGTCTCGCTGGACTCGATCGGGCGGCTTGTCTACGCGATCCGATCTGTCGCGCGCGAGGTCACGGTGTTCGATTATCGAGGCGCAGTCCCCGACACCGGCGCCAGCACCGTGTACCGGCTCGGTGACTCTCCCGTCGCCGCACGCGATGCGCTGGTGGCCAAGCTCGCCCCAACCCCGGCCGAGACCGGGATGCGTTCAGCCGCGCCCCCCGTGCAGTCGCATTCGGCGCGCCCCGGCGCTTAGCGTCGCCCCCTCCGACGGCCGGATTCGCCCCCGGCAAGGCCGGGGCCGCGGGGATTCCTAGAATCACCCGCCCATGGCCACGCCGCACCGCCCCGTCGATTCGCACGCCTCCTTCCCTGAGCTCGAGCAGACGGTGCTCGAGCGCTGGCGCGAGCGTGAGATATTCGCCCAGTCCGTGCGACGCCGCGCCGGCGCGCCCCAGTGGGGCTTCTACGAAGGGCCCCCGACCGCCAACGGTGCGCCCGGCACGCATCACGTCCTGAGTCGGGTGTTCAAGGACATCTTCCCCCGCTACCGCACGATGTGCGGGTACCAGGTCGAGCGCAAGGGAGGCTGGGACTGCCACGGCTTGCCGGTCGAGCTGGCCGTGGAGGCCGAGCTGGGCATGACCTCCAAGGACGACATCGAGCGCTATGGGATCGCCGAGTTCAACGCCCGCTGCCGTGAGAAGGTCCTCAGCCACGTCGAGGACTGGAATCGTCTGACCGAGCGGATCGGCTTCTGGATCGACCTCGACGACGCCTACCGGACCCTGGACGCCGACTACGTCGAGTCGGTGTGGTGGGCGCTGAAGACGATCAGCGACAAGGGACTGCTGTACGAGAAGCTCAAGGTTGTCCCCTACTGCCCGCGCGATCAGACCACGCTGTCGAGTCACGAGCTCGGTCAGCCCGGCGTCTACCAAGACGTGCTTGACCCCTCGGTGTACGTGCGTCTGCTGGTCACCGAACCCAAGGGCAAGGCGGAGAAAGATGACGAGTTGTTGATCTGGACCACCACCCCTTGGACGCTGGTCTCAAACGCCGCCGTGGCGGTCGACCCCGAGCTCACTTACGTCCGCGCCCAGGTCGGTGACGGTCCGGTGCAGATCGTGGCTGAGGCGCTGGTCGTGCCGGTGCTCGGCGAGCACGCCGAGGTCATCGAGCGCTTCCCGGGCGTCGAGCTGGTCGGCTCGCGCTACGAGCCCCCGTTTGCCTACATTCCCGGCCACGCATACGGCCCCAAGGGTCACACGGTCCTGGCCGCCGACTTCGTCACCGCCGGCGACGGGACAGGCCTGGTACACACGGCGATCGCCTTCGGCGAGGACGATTTCCGGCTCGGCGAGCAAGAGGGGCTGACCGCCGTTAACCCGGTCCGCCTGGACGGGACCTACGACGAGCGCATCGGCCCCTACGTCGGGCGCTGGGTCAAGGACGCCGACCAGGACCTGATCGAGGACCTGCGCGCGGCCGGCAAGCTCCTGCGCGCCGAGCGCTTGGAGCACTCCTATCCGCACTGCTGGCGCTGCGGCACGCCCCTGCTCTATTACGCCAAGCCGTCCTGGTACATCGCCACCAGCCAGGTCAAGGACCGACTGCTGGCCGCCAACGAGACCGTCAACTGGTATCCCGAGCACGTCAAGCACGGTCGCTTTGGCAAATGGCTGGAGAACAACGTCGACTGGGCGCTCTCGCGCGAGCGCTACTGGGGTACGCCGCTGCCGGTATGGCGCTGCGATCAGGGCTGCACGCGCACGATCGGATCCTTCGCCGAGCTCGAGGAGCTATCGGGCGTCAAGCTGAGCGACCCCCATCGCCCGTTCGTGGACGAGGTCACCTTTCCGTGCGGAAACTGCGGCGGCCCGATGACCCGGGTGCCGGAGGTGATCGACGTCTGGTTTGACTCAGGCTCGATGCCGTTTGCACAGTTTCACGCCCCGCGCGAGAACGCCGACCATTTCGAACAGCGCTTTCCGGCCGACTTCATCTGCGAGGCGCTTGACCAGACCCGCGGTTGGTTCTACTCGCTGCTGGCGATCTCGACGCTGCTGTTCGACCGGGCGGCGTATCGCAACGTCCTCTGCCTGGGGCTGATCCTGGACGAGCAGGGCCGCAAGATGTCCAAGTCGGTTGGCAACACGGTCGAACCGTGGGAGATCATCGATCGCTACGGCGCTGACGCCCTGCGCTGGTACTTCTTCACCTCGAAGCTGCCCTGGGATGGTTATCGCTTCTCGCTGGAGGCAATCGGCGAAGCGGTGCGGCAGTTCCTCCTCCAGCTCTGGAACACCTACGGCTTCTACGTCCTCTACGCCAACGCCGGCGACGTCGCGCCCGCGGAGGTCGAGACAGGAGCTAGGAACGACCTCGACAAGTGGATCCTCTCCCGGCTTCAGGCAACCACCGAGATCGTGCGCGAACGCCTTGACGATTTCGACGCCACGACCGCGGGTCGAGCCATCCAGAGCTTCTGCGACGAGCTCTCCAACTGGTATGTGCGTCGCTCACGCCGACGCTTCTGGGGCGCCGACCCGGCCGCCTTCGGCACCCTCCGTGAGTGCCTGGTCACGGTCGCCAAGTTGACGGCACCCTTCACGCCCTTCATCGCCGACGAGATCTACGACAACCTCGACGGCACCGAGGCCAGCGTCCACCTGTGCGACTTTCCAGATGTTTCCCCCACCCAACGCGACCTCGAGCTCGAGTTCGCGATGAAGACCGCCCGGGACACAGTCCGCCTCGGTCATGGCGCCCGCGGTCAGTCCAAGCTCAAGGTCCGCCAGCCGCTGCGGGCCGCGGTGGTGGTCGCCGCCGGCCGCGAGCGGGAGGCGATCGAGCGCCTCGGCGATCTCGTGCGCGAGGAGCTCAATGTCCACGAGGTGCGCTTCGTGACCAATGCCGACGAGCTCGGCGAGCTTGAGATCAAGCCCAACTACCGCACCCTCGGCCCCCGCTTTGGCAAGCAGATGCCGCTCGTGGCCGCAGCGGTGGCCGGCCTGGACGCGGCCCATGTGGCGTCGGCGCTCCGCGACGGCCAGCCGATCTCAATCTCGGTCGGGGGCTCGGACCGCCAGCTCGAGGCCGACGACCTGCTCGTGAGCATGAAGCCGCTGGCCGGCTATCAGGTCGAGCGTGAGGGTTCGCACGCCGTCGCGCTCGAGCTCGAGGTCGATGATGAGCTGCGTGTGGAGGGCTGGGCGCGCGAGATCGTGCACGCTGTTCAGTCGGCTCGGCGCGAGGCCGGCCTGGAGGTCTCAGACCGGATTGCGCTGACGCTCGACGGCGACGAGGAGCTTTTGGCGGCGGCGCGCTCGCACGAGAGCTACGTGGCTGGCGAGACGCTGGCGACGCGGGTCAGCTACGAGCACCTGGACGGAACCGGCGCGCCGTCGCTGATCGACGGGCGGGCGCTGAGGGTAGGAGTCGTCCCCGCCTAGCGGCCGTAACGAAAAGGGGCCCTGGCCTGGCGGCCCGGGCCCCTCGGTTTCATTCAGCGGCGGCGTATTTGGCCGGCTACGCCAGTGAGGGCTCGAGCTCTTCCTCGAGCTTCTTCTTGGGGTAGGCGCCGATGACCGTCTTGGCCACTTCGCCGTGCTTGAACAGCATCAGCGTCGGGATCGACATGACGCCGAACTTGACGGCTGTCTGCTGGTTTTCGTCGATGTTGAGCTTGACCACCTTCAGGGCCTCACCACGCTCACCGGCGATCTCCTCGACGACCGGGGAAACGCGCCGGCACGGGCCGCACCAGGGAGCCCAGAAGTCCACCAGTACGGGAACCTCGGACTCGATGACCTCGGCCTGAAAGTTGGTATCGGTTACGTCGCTGACCGCGCCTGCCATGTCGTTCTCCTTATCGAGTTACTTCAAAAAGTATAGCGCCTGACCCCAGATAGCCTAGAAGGCCAGCCCGATGTCTGACCCGACCAACAGCGAGATCGCCGCCGCGCTCGATGAGCTCGGGGACCTGTACGAGCTCGATGGGGCGATCATCCACCGGATCGTCGCCTACCGCAATGCCGCCAAGGCGGTCCGTGACGCCCCCGTCTCGGTCACCGGCCTGGCCCGCCAGGGCCGCGCGACCGAGCTGCCGGGAGTCGGAGCCACGATCCAGGAGAAGGTGATGGCGCTCGCCGACGACGGCGTGATCCCCGCCGCCGCCAAACTGCGAGCCAAGTTCCCGCCTGGGCTGCTTGAGATCACGCGCCTGCCCGGTCTCGGCCCCAAGCGGGCACGGCGCCTCTACGAGGAGCTCTCGATCGACTCGCTGGCCGCGCTGCGCGGGGCAGCCGAAGCGCGGCGCATCCGCGAGCTCAAGGGGTTCGGACCCAAGGCCGAAGAGAGCCTCCTCGCGGTGGCGCTGGCGGCCGAGGCGGCGGCCGGCGAAGGTGACGGGGGCGGGTCGAACAGGATCCAGCTGGGTCGTGCGCTCGGGGTCGGCGAGCGGCTGGTCGCCGCCCTGCGCGAGCATCCCGCCGCCGACCGGGTTGAGCTGGCCGGCTCGGCGCGCCGGATGACCGACAGCGTCAAGGACCTCGACATCATCGTTACGGCATCGGATCCGCTGGCACTGTCCCGGTTCGCGGCCGAGCTCGAGCTCGTGGAGGCGGCCCAGAAGCCAGGGGAGGCGGGGGTCCGCCTGCGCACGCACACCGGGGTCAAGGTTGACCTGCGGATCGTCGCCCCCGACCAGTTCGGCAATCTCATGCAGCACTTCACGGGCAGCAAGGAGCACAACATGGCGCTGCGCGAGGCGGCGGTGCGCAAAGGACTTCATGTCTCGGAGTACGGAGTCCTCGACGACGCTACCGGCGAGACCCACCGCTGCGAGCGTGAGGACCAGGTATACGCCCTGCTGGGCCTCGAGTACATCGAGCCCGAGCTGCGCGAGAACCGCGGTGAGCTGGAGGCAGCCGCTGCCGGGACGTTGCCCAAATTGATCGAGCTCGGTGATCTGCGCGGCGATCTGCACTGCCACACCACCGCCTCGGACGGCACAGCTTCGATCGAGGAGATGGCCCGCGCCGCGGGCGAGGCGGGCTATGAGTACCTGGCCATCACCGACCACTCGGCTAGCTTCGGGTTCGGGGACGAGGTCTCGCCTGACCGGTTGCGCGAGCAGGTCGAGCGGATCCACGCCCTGTCGGGCAGCGCGCAGGCAAACGGCGTGCAGCTGCTGGCCGGTTCGGAGGTCAACATCCTCCCCGACGGGCGCCTGGACTACGACGACGAGCTGCTGGCCGAGCTCGACTGGGTGGTGGCCTCGGTGCACTCGTCGTTCGGGATGAGCGCCGAGGCGATGACGGCTCGGATCGTACGCGCGATCGAGAACCCGATGGTGGACGTGATCGGCCATCTGTCGGGGCGCAAGATCGAGTCGCGTCCGCCCTACGAGTTCGATTTCGAGGCCGTCCTGGCGGCGGCCGTGGCCAACGGCACAATGCTCGAGATCAACGCCAGCCCGGCCCGGCGCGACATGAGCGACGTGCACGCGCGGGCGGCGGCGGCAGCCGCGATTCCCGTGGTGATCAACTGCGACGCCCACCGGGTGGGCGGCTTTGAGGTCGTGCGCTACGGGGTGGCGACTGCGCGGCGGGCGTGGCTGGGTCCCGAAGCGATAGCCAACACACGACCATGGGCCGAGCTGGCCCAGCTGCGGCCCCGTCTGCGCACGCGATGAGAGCACCTGCCAAGGCCTCCCGACACGCTCGACCTGCGTCAGCCCCGCCTGGCGGAACGCGAGCTGCGGCCTGATGGCTGCGGGCGCAGGCGCGGCGCAGCCGAGGGGGCCGAGCCGCCCGGCGGCGCGACGGCAGCGCGCTCGTCGTCGTCGCTGCCATCTCGTGGCCCCCCAAAGCCCCGCCAGCCCTTCTGGATGGCGAGGAACCAAGCCATCGCGAGCAGGAACAGGGCGAGCGCAACGAAGAAGTTCAGGCGCAGCCCGAGGATGTGGGTTGAGTAGTCGATGCGCAGCGTCTCCTCGAACATCCGGAAGGCCGAGTAGCCGGCCACGTAGAGGGCAAATACGCCGGGTGCGCGCACCCGCGGGAGCCTGCGGCCCGCTCGGCGTCGCCCGCTCGCTGGCGCTCCAAGTCCACGGACTGGGCTCCCTCCAGCCGGCCTCTGACTGAGCCAGATCAGAACGCCGGCCAGCGAGACGTTCCAGATCATCTCGTACAGAAAGGTGGGCTGGAAGGTGGTGAAGCCCAGGTAGCCCGGGGGGCGGTGCGCGGGCGAGATCTCAAGTCCCCAGGGCAGCGAGGTGGGCATGCCGAACAGCTCCTGGTTGAAGTAGTTGCCGATCCGGCCGATCGCCTGGGCGGCGAGCAGCCCTGGCGCGGCGACGTCCATGAAGCGGCGGATGTCGGCGCGGCTCAGGCGACGGTGAAGGACCCACAGGCCGCCGGCGGCGCCGCCGGCGATCCCGCCCCAGATTCCCAGGCCGCCCTGCCAGATCGCGAACACGCCCCACCAGTGGTCCGGGACCTGGCTGGGGGTGGTGATGTCGAAGTAGATCCGGCCTCCCACCAGCCCGGCCGGGAAGCCCCACATCGCCACTTCGTAGACGAGGTCTGGGTCTCCCCCCTGGCGCCGCCAGCCCCAGCGCGAGATCAAAATCGCCGCCGCGACCGCGAACACGTACGCGATCCCGTAGGCATGAAAGAAGAACGGTCCGGCGCTGAAGCCGTTGGAGGAGGGGCTGGGAATGGCGGCCAGCAGGTTCATGCCGGCGCCCATGGTGCCAGCAAGCGAGGAAGGACGCGCTCGGCGAGGGTTCGGTCGACGGCGGCGCGGCGAAACGGAGTCAGCAGGTCAGCGGCGCGCCCGGCGTAGTCGGGCCGAGGATTGTCGAGCGCATGGCGCAGGGCCGGCGCTAGGTCCTCGGCAACCAAGCGCGAATCCAGGCGGCGGGCGAGGCCCAGGGCGACGTAGGGGCCGGGGGCCGGCGTGGTGACGAGCTGGCAGCCGTCGGCCAGGGCCTCGAGGGGGGCGATTCCGAAGTCCTCGCGGCGGGGGGCGGCCACGTAGACGCGGGCGCGGCGCACCAGCCGACGGTATTCGGCCGGCCCAAGCCGACCGGCGAAGCGCACCCCGGGCGGGGCGGGCTCACGCTCGATCCCGGCCACAACCAGCGTCTCGTCCTCGCGGCGGGCCCGTTGCCAGGCGGCGAGGATGAAATCCAGCTGGCGCTTGACCGGATCCCCGGTGTAGGCCAGCACGTCGATGTCGCGGACGCCGTCCACTGGGCCCGAGGGATCGACGGCGACCGGGACCACGATCGGCTCGACGCCCGCGGGCCGGGCGCTCCCCAGCGCCCCGAGCGAGTTCTCGGCCATCGTCAGAACCAAGGGCGCGGCCGCCAGCCGGCGGGTTTCCAGCTGGCGTTGCCAGAGGCCGTGGCGCCCGGGGCGATTCTCGCGGGCCAGCGAGTCCAGCCAGATCGCCCCCGGACGCGGCCAGAGCAGGGCGGCCGTCATCGAGCAGTAGACGATCGCCGGTCGCCCGTCACGGTCGGAGGCGGGGGCGGCGGCCAGCGCGTGGGCGGCGCTGCGCCGGGCGGCCAGGGCCTGTACGAAGTCGGTGAGCATGAACGTCCGAACCGTCGGGACAACGCCCGTGTCAACGGTCTGCACGCGCGCCCCCGCGCGGGCCAGGCCATCGGCGAGCTCGCGGGCGGCGGCCCGCCACCCCGTGGTGGCGCCGACCGAGACGACGAGCACATCGGAAGTGCTGGCAGACAACGCGGCCGAGTGTTCTCAGCCGCGCGGCTGGGCGGAACGCGAGGCCGCGGCGCCGTTGAGCTCGAGTAGGTTGGAGCGAAAGCCGGGCGTGCGCACGAGCCGGATCGGGCGCAACGGCGACGTCCGCTCGACATAGAACCGGGCGCCATCGCGCTCCTCGATCGCGGTCACCGCCGATGACTGGCGGCGCCAGGCGAGCGCCCAGATGATCGCAAAGCCGGTGGCGATGGCGGGCACCTGGGGGGAAAGCACGCCGAGGACGCCGGCTCCGAGGGTGGACAGAAGCAGTGGCCAGAGGCGGTTGAGCACGGTGCGCGCGGGGTCGACCTCGGGCAGCGAGGACTGCATGCGGGCGCTGGCCAGCAGGGAGGCGATCGGCGACGAGGTTTCAGCCCGACGCCCGAACAAGAGGCCGATCAGGCCGGCGACGATCCACCAGCCGGCGGCGATCGGCACCAGCAGCTGGTCGCTCGAGCTGGCGGCGCCAGCCAGCGTGACGGCGGCCAGGACACTGGCGGCGGCCATGCTGATCAGGACGGTGGTGCGAAGGAAGTCAGCGAAACGCATCCTCGCTTATCAGGATCGCACGTGGGGCCTCGCTAATCGCCGGCGGCCAGCAGGGCGAGTAGCTCCCGCACGCCGTCGGGACCCGAGACAACCAGGTTGGCCTCGCCGGTGATCGCCGATGGCCCCTCCTCGGAGCCCACCCCGACCTTGACGGCCCGGATCAGCTCACCCTCGGAGACGAGCTCATCGAGCGCCCGAAAGGCGTCGAGGTCAGTGCTGTCGTCTCCGACGTAGAGCGCGGTGTCGATCTCGTTGCCGGCGTCGGCGAGAAAGCTGCGGATCCCCGCTCCCTTGTCGATCTTCACCGGGGGGCGGACCTCGAGCACCTTGCGACCCCAATGGGTACGCAGGCCGGCACCCTGGGCCCGCTCCGCGATCGCATCGATGGCCGCCCGGGCGGCCTCCTCGTCGGGCGCGCCGCGCCAGTGAAAGGCGACGATCGCCCCTTTGTCCTCGAGTCTGACGCGGCGCTTGCGAGTGTCAGCGCTGTCGGCCTCACGCCCGAACTCGTGAATCCGTCGGACCCAGTCTTCGACGCCGGGGTCAAGGACGGCCTCGGTCCAGCCGGCTCGCAGCTGCTCGACGCCGTGCGAGCCCAGATAGGAGATCGTGCCCACTCCGACCATCGCGCGGGCCTCGGAGGCCCGGCGTCCGCTCACGCAGGCCACCAGCCGGTAGCGGTTGGCAACCGCGATCAGCAGCTGGCGCGTGGTCTCGGGCACGTGCGCATCCGCCGCGATGTCGACGATCGGAGCCAGAGTGCCGTCGATGTCGAGAAGAATCGCGGCTCGTTCGGGGTTTTCGAGCATTGGCGCGAGCGCGTCGGATAAGGCCGCGGACCTCACGTTCACAGTATGCCTGCTGAGACCGCTATTTGGCAGCTCTGACAGCGTCCTGGCAGTTAGGATTCAACGAATAATGTCGGAGTCACAACGCGCACCGGGCTACGCGGTCTCGGGCCTGGAGCAGATGGGCGACGGCCCAGGCTTTCGCAAGGTCCGGCGCGAGCTCGGCGTGACGGCGTTCGGGATCAACGCGCTGGTGCTGCCCGCCGGGTATGAGACCGGGGTGCACTTCCACGACGAGCAGGAGGAGACCTACTTCGTCCATCAGGGCACGGTCGAGTTCCGTTTTGGCGACGGCAGCGCCCACACCCTCGGCCCAGGGGGCCTGGCCCGCGTGGACGCCGCCACCCATCGGGGGATGCGCAACGTGGGTGAGGGCGAGGCGGTGGTCCTCATCGCCGGGGGCAAGGACGGATACGTGGGCCGCGACGGTCAAGCGGTCGGGGGCGATCCTCGTGGCGGCCCGCCCGGCGCGGCGTAGCCTCGGTTTCACGGGCGCAGCGTGAAGTCGAGGCCGAGCGCCGCCCCCGTCCTGCTGCTCCATGGACAGCCCGGGAGCGCCCAGGACTGGACCCGCGTGGTGACGGCGCTGGACGGCGTACACCGACGCGCGGCGCCGATCGCGATCGACCGCCCCGGGTGGGACGGCACGACCCCGCCTCGCGACCTCGCCGGCAACGCTGCGGCCGCTCTGGCCACGCTCGATGCGCGGGGGATCGAGCGCGCCACGGTCGTCGGACACAGTCTCGGCGGCGGCGTAGCCACCTGGCTGGCCGCCCACCATCCCGAACGGGTGTCGGCACTTGTCCTGGCGGCGCCGGCCGCCAACCTCGCCTCGCTGGAATGGCTGGACCGCTGGCTTACGGTGCCGCTGGCGGGCGCGCTGACCAGTGCCGCGTCATTGACCGGGCTCGGCCTGGCCCTCTCGGCCGGCCCGTTGCGTCAGCGCATCGCCCGCGCCTCGGCGCTGGATGAGGACTATCTGCGCGCCGCCGGACGCGCCCTGCTCAGCGCGCGGGTCCGGCGGGCCTTTGACGCCGAGCAACGCACCCTGGTCCACGACCTCCCGCTGCTCGAGGACCGGCTGACCGAGGTCAGGGCCCCCACTTGGATCCTGACCGGCTCGGCCGACCGGGTCATACCAGCGGCGGCGCCCCGCCGCCTCGCCGAGCAGATTGCTGGTGCCCGCCTGGTCGTGCTTGAGCGAGCCGGACACCTACTTCCCCAGCGACACGCCCGCCCGGTTACCGAGGTGATCGAGCTGGCCTTGGCCGCCGGATCCGAGGAGTAACCCCGGGCTCTTACCCGGTTCTTAAGCCGTCTCGCCTCACCACAACCTAGACTCCGCGCCCGTGGAGACCGTTCCAGAGCGCCTCGAGCCGCGTCCGGAGCCACTCGAGTTGCGGAGCGTCGATGCTCCCGTCACCGAGCCGGTCACGCTTGACGAGCCCATCGTCAGGCACGCTGGTCGCCGACCCCCCCGACTGCAGAGGCGCCGTCCTGCGCTGCGGATCAACTCCCGCGACGTGCTCTACGTGCTGGCGATCTACTTCGCCACCCGCGGGGTGCTGCTGTTGGCCGCGTACGTAGAGGCCTCGATCGGCAACCACGACTTCCTGCACGAACTCTCCAATTGGGACGGGCTGTGGTACCGCGAAATCGCCAACCACGGTTATCTCGACCACGCCTCCTACGCCCAGACCACGCTCGGATTCTTTCCCCTCTTCCCGATCAGCATCTGGCTGCTGGAGCCGCTGGTTCAGCTCATCGGCCAGGATCAGATCTGGGCCGCGAGCGTGGCCGGCGCCATCATCTCGGGGGTCGGGGGCGCAGTCGCGTGCGTGTACGTATTCCGGCTGGCTGAGGCATGGTGGGATCGTGACGTCGCCCGGCGCGCGACGGTGCTGTTCATCCTCTTCCCGGGCTCAGTCGTGTTCTCGATGGTCTACTCCGAGGGGTTGCTGCTCCCGCTCGTCGCCGCGTGCCTACTAGCGCTGCAGCGCAAGCGGTGGCTGCGGGCGGGAATCCTGGCCGGGTTCGCCACCGCTGTGCAACCGGTCGGGCTAGCCCTGATCCCAGTCTGCGCGATATCAGCGCTGCTCGAGTGCCATCGCCAGGGCTACCGGTTCGGTGTCCTGCGGCGGGTTGTCCTGGCACCGCTGCTCTCCCTGGTGGGCATCGGCGCCTTTGCCACCTTCCTGTGGCTGTGGACGGGCACGCCGCTGGCCAACTATGACGCCCAGCATCACGGCTGGAGCGAGAAGACCGATCCGCTCGCGCTGGTGCATCTGACCACCACGCTCGCCAAGCAGATCTCCCTGAGTCACTTCAACGAACCCACGATCAACCTCAATCTCGTGGTCGGGCTGATCGGGGCCGTGATGCTCGGGGCGATGCTGATCCTGGTCGGACTGCAGCGGCGGTGGATCTCGATCGAGGCGATGATCTGGACGGCCGGGATCAGCTTCCTGGCCGTCACCTCGGAGTACGTGCCGCCCAACCCGCGGATGCTGATCACGGCCTTTCCGGCCCTGATGGCGGCCGCCCGCTATGCGCGCGGACGGTGGTGGACAGCGCTGGTCTGGAGCAACGCGATCCTGCTCGTGGGGCTAAGCATGCTCACCTTCGTGGGACTGACGCTGCGGCCCTGAGCGCGGGGTAGGTGGGAACCGCAGCGCTTTGCGCATGAGAGAGCAGGTGAGTGCTCACTTAGGGCTTGGGCGGCCCGGTCAGCAGCTGGATATGGATGGCGGCCGCGTAGCCGAGCTTTCGAACCGGTGCGTTCCCGAAGGCGTGCTCCAGGCGCGCCGACAGGACCTTGAACCGCTGGAAGTGCTCCCGTGACGCCGCGGGTCCGTCGCGCTGGCCCTCGTGGCTGGTGACGTACCACAGCCGTCGGCAGCCCCTGCCTCGGTATGCGATCTGGGCGGGTGAAAGGACGTAGTAGCGCTCGACGAAGATCTGGGTCGAGTACCACGGAGCGATGGGCAAAATCTCGCTCGGGGCGTGGCCGTCGCGCGAGCGCGCGAAGTAGTACTGAAAGGCCATGCGGCCATCAAGCGGGTAGAAGGCGATGCAGTCGCCGGACCGGGCCTCCTTGAGCACCATCGCACTGGCCTGCTGCCAGGGCTCAGGCGAGCTGCTGTAACTGGGGATCACCTGGGCGCCGCGCAACAGGAGTGCCACCGCAAGCAGCCCCAGCGCGGTGCGCCTCGGTAGTCGCGGGGAGCCCAGCCCCGCGGCGAGCACGAGGGCGACCGCGGGCACCGACATGAGCAGGTTGCGGGCCAGAAAGATCGGCTGAGCGACCAGCGAGTAGAGGAAGGAGAGCGTCACCGGTACAGCCAGCCAGGTGAGGATCACGGCTTGCCCCCAGGCCGACTCTCCGCGCCGGTGGGCGCGCACGAAGCCGACGGCGACGACCAGCAGGGCGACGGTGGTCAGGGCCATCAGCACCATCGTGGTGACGGTGGCGTGAAAGCTAGGTTGGAGGCCCGCCGAGGTCAGGGACTCCAGCACCTGCTTCTCGATCTCCCGGGTCGGTCGCGGCACCCAGAAGAGCTGCCCCGAGCCGCGCTGGGCGGCGAGCACGATCAGCGGAGTGCAGAGCACCGCGTAGGCACCGATGGCGAGCACGAACGGCCGCAGCCGAGCGCGGCGTGAGCGAGCACAGAGCGCCGCCAGCTGGGCGGGCACCACCAGCACGGCGACGAAGCTGGCGTAGGTGGCCAGGGTCATCGAGATGACGAACACGGCCCAGAGCACCACGGCCGCGCGCGAGCCCGGGCGCACCGCCGGGGTGATCTGGTCGTCGAGCGAGACCAGGGCCAGGTAGGCGGCGCAGACAAAGGCCACCATGAGCGCGTAGCCGCGCGCGTTCTGAGCCCAGAAGACAAGCGGCAGGCTGACCGCGCACAGCAATCCGGCGGCAGCCGCGGCGCGACGGCCGAACAGGCGCAGCGCGATCACGGCCACGATCCCGACCGTCGCCACGGCGGCGATAGCCGACGGCAGGCGCAAAACCAGCGCGCTGTCTCCGAACCCGGCCATCAGCACATGCAGCAGCAGGTAGTAGCCCGACATGTTGCCCCCGTCATGGGCGATCGCCGCTCCAAGCGCTGAGCCGTGCTGGTGGGCGATGGTGAGGGTGGCGGCTTCGTCAAAGCTGATGCTGCGGCCGTCGATCTGGATCAGCGTCAGCAGCGCGGCGATCGCCATTGGAGCGCCGATCGCCAGCCGATTGAGGATCCGCGGGTCGGCGGGCCACCGCGAGTGCCTCGGCCCGGCCGCGGACGAGATCGGGGGTGGGCCGGGGGCCGGGCGCTCCTGAAGGGACTTGCTGCTGGTCATGTACCGGCCACGGCGGAAGGCGTGCGCGCGGTCAGGCCTGGGCCGCGCCCGCCGCGCCGTGAGAGCCAGAGCACGCCGGCGAGGAGCGCATACACGGTCAGGACCGCCGGCGCGCTGGGCAGCGGCAGGGCGAGAATTCCGTTGGGCTTGATCAGAAAGACCGCCACCACCGATCCGACCGTCAGCGCGAGCGAGCCCTGGAGCCCGGGACAGGCGGCGAGCAGGACCAGGCCCCAGGTGAAGTACCACGGCCAGGCGGCCGGGCCGCCGCCCGCGGCGACCAGGAGCAGAACGCCGACGTAGAGCGCAAGTCGGTCGACCCGGACGCGAAGGAGCAGGATCAGCCCGAAACCGGCTGTGAGGGCCAGCGTCACGACACCGAAGGCCGACTCGACACCGCGGGAGCTGACGGCCAGGCCCGCATCGTGCAGGAGCGCGGCCACCGTGTATCCGGCCCCGGTCGACGGCGTGATCGCCAGCCGCACCTTGGCCGGCGTCGAGAACAGGGTGCTCGACAGCCAGGTGAAGCCGACGCCGGCGACAACGCTGACCACCACCAGCACGGTTGCGGCGGCGAGCGTGGACGTGGCCAGGAACCAAGCGCGAGCCCGCACAGTCGGCTCTTCGCGCGCCCAGGCCACGGCGATGAACACGGCCGCGGCGAGGGCGGGCAGCTTGAACGTCGCGGCGAGCGCACAGATCGCGATCCCGAGCAAGGGACGTCCCCGCAGGGCGAGTGTCACGCCGGCGGCCAGCAGGGCGATCATGATGACGTCATTGTGGGCGGCGGCGATCAGCTCGAGCGCGAGCAGGGGGTTCAGGACGGCCAGCCACACGGCCCGCCCCGGGTCAGCGCCGAGCGCTCGCGCGAGCTTCGGGACCGAGCGGGCGAGCAGGATCACCGCGGCGAGCTCGACCGCCCGGGTGAGGAGCACGCCGGCGGTCAGATGTGATCCGGTCACGGTCACGATCGCGCTCATCACGCCGAGGAAGAGGGGACCGTAGGGAGCGGTCGTGTGGCGCCAGAAGTGCGACACCGCGGTCAAGACGTGTCCGTGACCGCTGGCGGCCAGCGAGTCGGGTGGGGTGTGATACGGGTTGGCTCCGATGTGCAGGACGGTGCCTTGGGCGATGTAGCTGTAGACGTCGCGGCTGAATAGCGCGGGCCCGAGCGCGAGAGGCAGCAGCCAGGCCGCGGCGATGACTAGCAACCACCCGGTCTCGTCACCGGCGGCGTGCCGGCCGAGTCCGAGCCATGCGCCGCCGAGTAGCGCCACGCCCACGTAGACAAGCGCAACCGCGGCGCCGTGGCCACCGGGCACGGCGGGTGTGTACCACCAGGGCGAGTGGGAGTCGGCCACGGCGAGCGGGCCGGCGACGGCGACGACCAGCGAACCGGCCAGACCCAGGGCCGTCCAGCCAATGACACTTCGGATTCGCGCAAGACCGTTCATCGCAGGCATGGTGAGGATCGCGGCTCGCGCGGGTCGTTGCGCCCAGGGGCGGCACGCGCGACCGAGCCTACCTGACCCCCAGGCCCCCCAGGGGTCCGGGACCCCTGGGTCTAACGTGCAGGCAATGCGCTTCTCCTACCGGCAGGGACTGCATGAGCTCGGAGACTCGCTCTACGCCTATCTCCAGCCCGAGGGAGGCTGGGGTCAGAGCAACGCGGGGCTGGTCTGCGATGGGGAGCACAGCCTGCTCATCGACACCCTGTTTGACCGCCGGCTGACCGAGCGGATGCTCAGCGACATGCGGCGTTCGATTCCGGCGGCGGGGCAAATCGACACGCTCGTCAATACCCACGCCAACGGCGATCACACCTATGGCAACCAGCTGGTCTCGGGGGCACGGATCGTCGCCTCCGGCGCGACCGCGGCCGAGATGTCAGAGCTTCCGCCGTCCGCCTTCGCCGCGCTGCTCGAGCAGGCTCCGAACATGGGCGAGGTCGGCGCATTCTTTGCCGAGTGCTTCGGCGCCTTTGACTTCTCTGACCTCGAGCTCGTCCTTCCGACCGACACGTTCGACGGCGAACTGACCGTCAATGTCGGCGCCAAGCAGGTGCGACTGTCAGAGGTCGGGCCTGCCCATACCCGCGGCGACACACTGGCCTTCCTGCCCGTCGAGCGGGTGCTCTACTCGGGCGACATCGTCTTTCACGGCGGTCATCCCATCGCCTGGGCCGGACCGGTGTCCAACTGGATCGCCGCTTGCGACCAGATCCTCGCCCTCGAGGTCGACGTGATCGTTCCGGGCCACGGGCCGCTGGCCGACAAGGAAGCGGTGCGCGAGCTGCGAGCCTACTTCGTGTACCTCTATGAACAGGCCAGGCAGTGCCACGGCGAAGGCATGACAGCGGTGCAGGGCGCGCGCTCGCTTTCGTTGGACCGGTGGGCGCAGTGGGGCGAGAGCGAGCGTGTGGCGGTGAACATTGCCACCATCTATCGCGAGCTCGACGGCGAGGCCGAGCCGGCCAATGCGCTGCTCGCCTTCCAGCAGATGGCTGAGCTGGCCCACGGCCCGCGGTGAGCGGCCCTCTCTTCGTCCCCGGCTAGTGGCTGCGGAGGTCCTGGGAGAGTTCGACCCCGCTCAAGGCTCTCTTTCAGAGAGCCTTGGGGAAAATCTCTGCACAACAGAGCAAAGGCCCAAGCCCCGACGGTATTCCTCCCGAGCCCCGAAACGGTGATATCCGACCCTCGGCGGCGATCTCCCGGGCACTCGGCGTCGCCATCGAGCCAGTGCCGCACGAAGACCGGGACGTCGGGTTGCGCAGGCTCGGTGGTCAGGACGAGTGGCACGCCGCCGTCCTCCCAGGGCGGCTGCCCAGGTGAATAAACGGCGGGGTGCAATGAGCGCAGCCCGCGGCTCCCCCCCAGGACCTCCCGGTTCTCTGGCAGCTTCAGATCTCGCATTACAACGAGAAGGTCCGCTGGGCGCTGCGGCTCAGCCTTACGCTCGGGTCGACGGGGACCTATCTCGCTTCGGTGCTGCGCTCCACGTCGTTGGTCTTGAGCTCCTCGGGAAAGCGGGACTCCGCCTCGTCGATCAGGGCGATCAGAGCGGCGCCCACCGTGCGAGCGTCGTCGAGCAGCCGGGAGCGCTCCTGCCAGACGGTGTCGGTCTCCATGTCGAGGGCCTGCAACTGGCGCTTGGCCTCCTCGGTGATGGCGACAGCGTTGCTGGCGGCGTCAGCGACACATCGGTCGGCCTGCTCCTGGGCGAGCCGGGTGGTCTCGTGCGCCTTATCATGCGCGACGACCAGGATCGAGGCGGTCTGTTCGCCGAGGCGCTCGATCTCCTCGGTGATCGAGATCGGCGGCTCGGGTAGGTCACGCTGGCTGCGCAGCTCCTCGAGCTCGCGGTCGAGCGCGGCGACGTAGTCGTCGACGGCGGCGCGGTTGTAGCCAAACGGACCGACGGGGAAGCGGCTGGCCGGGCCGGGATCGTCGGGGACCTCGCCGAGCACGTCAAAGGCCTCGGTCTCCTGATTCGGGATCGGGCTATCGGCGCCGCCCGAGGAGCTACCGAGCTCGAGGGACGGGCGCTCGACGAAGCCACGATCAAAGCTGCTCAGCGCGCGGGTGATCCGGCCGCGGAACTCAACCATCTTGGTGCTCACCGAGGAGGGGGACTCAGACTCGGTGTCCTCGTCGAGCTGGGCCTCCGCGGCGGAGTCAAGGACCGGGTCCTCGCCGGCTGGCTGCTGGGGGTGGCCCTCCGGCACCCCGGCCGGGTAGTACTCAGGCGGCGCCGCGGCGTGCTCATCAAGCGCGTCAGGCGGCCGGTCGAAGTTGCTCATGACCTTCACTCCTTGGCTTGCGGACAGGGGGCCTGTTCGCCGGGTGTGGACGTTTCCCTGTCGGCTGCAAGATCGCCCCCAGGGTGGCTGGTACTCGGCGGTTGACCGGCCGCCCGGGGCCACAGCCGCGTCAGCGCGCCGCGAGCGCGGTGCGTGCCGCCGCCGCACGGGCCAGGGCGGCGTGATGGCGTCCGGCGCCGCCCAGCAGCGCCGCGTCTAGCTGGGCTCGCTTGTAGAGCCAGTGCACGTCGGCCTCCCAGGTGAAGCCGATGCCACCGTGGGCCTGGATCGCTGAGGCCGTCACCTCGCGCCCTGAGCGGGATCCCGCCGCGGCGGCCAGCGCGGCCGCCTCAGTGAGGCGCTCGGGATCGGCGTCGGCCGCCCAGGCAGCAAAGTAGGCGGTGGAACGAGCGCTTTCGGTGTCGAGGAGCATCGCGGCACAGCGGTGCCCAACGGCCTGGAAGGAGCCGACCGGCACCCCGAACTGCTTGCGATCCTTGACGTAGTCAACGGTCATCTCGAGCGCACGCTGGCCCACGCCGACCATCTCGGCGGCCACGGCGGCGTACACGCGCTCGGACGCCCCTGCCTGCAGCGGCTCGGCTTCGCCGCTGACGCGGGCGAAGCGCCGGGTGGGATCGATCGTGATCAACCCCTCGGCCTGAGGGTCGGCGATCAGGCGGCCCTCCCCGCCCCCGAGCACCACGACGACGGCGGCGCTCTCGCCATCAGCGACCAGGTCCGCCGTGCCCAGACCGGCGGTCAGCTCGCCCGAGACCAGGCCCGGCAGCCAGCGCTCGCGCTGGGCGTCGGTGCCGCTGGCCTGGATCACGGCCGCGGCGACCGCGGTGGACAAGAAGGGCGTGGCGGCGCACGCGTAGCCGAGCTCTTCGAGCACCACGGCCAGCTCGACGGCCCCCAGGGCCTGGCCGCCGTACTCGTCGGCGACCGCGATGCCTGGCCAGCCCAGGTCCACGATCTCCTGCCAGAGAGCGGGGTCATAAGTGGCCGTCTCGGCTGCGGCGCGGACCTTGGCCCAGGGCGAGCGCGCCGCCAGCAGCTCGCGGGCGACGTGCTTGATCTGCTTCTGATCCTCAGTCAGATCGAAGTCCATTTTGCCGCTCAGCGAGCCCTGGGCAGACCGAGCACGCGCTCGGCGACGATGTTCTTGAGCACTTCGGTCGTGCCCCCCTCGATCGAGTTGCCGCGGGCGCGCAGGAGCTCGTATGCCCAGCGACCGTCCGCCTCGAGTGCGACCGGCCCGAGCAGATCGACGGCGAACTGGGTCAGCTGCTGGTTGGTCTCAGACCACATCCACTTGGTCAGCGAGCCCTCTGGACCCGGGGTGCCGTATTTCTCGATCGCGGTCAATCCTCGGTAGGCGGTGAGGCGCAGGACCTCGGCCTTGAGGTGCAGCTCGCCGAGGCGGTCGGCGACCAGCGGGTCGTCGAGCAGCCCGCGCTGCGCGGCCTCCTCGATCAGGCGGTCCAGTAGCTGCCGGAGACGAACCTGGAGAAAGAAGGCCAGTCCGGCCCGTTCGTTCATGAGGGTGGTGAGGGCGACCTTCCAGCCGTTGCCGACCCCGCCGAGCACGTTCTCATCGGGGATCCGGGCCCCGTCGATGAACAACTCGTTGAACTCCTGCTCACCGGTGATTTGGCGCACGGGGACAACCGAGACGCCCTCTTGCTCCATGTCCATGAGGAAATAGGTCAGACCCTTGTGCTTGGCCGCTTCGGAGTCGGTACGCGCGACCAGCATGCACCACTTGGAGTACTGGGCGCCGCTGGTCCACACCTTCTGGCCGGTTATCACCCACTCGTCACCGTCCTTGACCGCGCGGGTCTTGAGGCTGGCCAGGTCTGAGCCCGCGTCGGGCTCGGAGAAGCCCTGGCACCAGATCTCCTCGGCGGTCAGGATCGGCGTCAGGTAGCGCTCCCTCTGCTCGGGCGTCCCCCAGCTCATGATCGTCGGCCCGGCCAGCAGCAGGCCGAGGACGTTGGCGGGCAAGGGCGAGCCCGAGCGGCCGAGCTCCTCAAAGAAGATCGCCGACTCGGTCAGCGTCGCGCCGCGCCCGCCGTACTCGACCGGCCAGTGCACGGCCGCCCACCCAGCCCGGGCCAGCTCGCGCTGGAAGTCACGACGCCAGTTGTAGTGGGCGAGCTCGTCACCTTCGGGCTCGCGGCCCGGGTCATGGCCCTCAAACCAGGCGCGCAGCTCGTCCCGGAAGGCCAACTCTCGTTCGGTGAAGGTGAGATCCATGCCGCGACGATACCGCTCGCCCCGCGGGCGAAGTCGGCGGCAGCGGTTCACCGGGAGCGGTCGGGCCGTAGGTCAGCGAATGGTCGATCGCCCGGTCGACGACCTCGAACTCGACTCCGGGGGACCAGTAGCCGGTACGCAGAAAGTCCCACACGGCCCGGCGGTCGATGCGGGCCGGGTCGGTGGAGATCGCGTAGCCGTCGCGATGGCGCAGATCGGTCACGCCGGGAACTTATCTCCCGGCGCGTAGGATTCCGGGCCCGCTGACCGACCAGCAGACGACGCCATCCGGGAGACCAGGCCAGCCAAGATGACGACTATCGGCCGCGCCGCGGGCCCCCGCGTGCTGATCGTGGGAGCGGGTTTCGGAGGCATCGCGGCAGCGATCGAGCTTCGCCGCCACGGCTTTGACTCGATCACCATCCTCGAGGCCGGGCCCGAGCTTGGGGGCACGTGGTTCTATAACCGGTACCCGGGCGCGGCGTGCGATGTGCCCAGTCACCTGTACTCGTTCTCCTATGCCCAACGGGCTGACTGGTCGCGGCTGTGCTCTCCGCAGGAGGAGATCCTCGGCTACCTGCGAGACGTCGCTCGCAACCACGACGTCGACGGTCTCGTGCACTGCTCACGCCGAGTGACCGAGTGCGTCTACGACGAGACCCGGGCGACCTGGCGGGCCAGCACCGAGGATGGCGAGAACTACGAAGCCGAGGCGCTCGTGCTGGCCACGGGCCAGCTCAGCCAACCCGCGATCCCGCGGCTTGCCGGGCGCGAGACGTTCACCGGACACAGCTTCCACTCGGCGCGCTGGGACCATGGTTACGACCTGCGCGGCAAACGCGTGGCGGTGATCGGAACCGGCGCCAGCGCCGTGCAGTTCGTGCCCGAGATTGCCTCGCAGGTCGCCGAACTCACCGTGTATCAGCGCACCGGCAACTGGATGCTCCCGCGCGAGAACCGCCGCTACCGCCCCCGTCTGCGCTGGTTGTTCGCACGCGCGCCGGGACTGCAATGGCTGCGCCGGCGATGGATCTTCTACTACGGCGAGTCGCTGACCCTGATGATCCGCCATCCCCGCACGCTGGGCTGGATCGGCCATCTGCGCTCAGCATTGTTCATGCGCCGCCAGCTCCCCGACCCCGAACTACGGGCCAAGGTCTGGCCCGGCTACACGTTCGGCTGCAAACGGGTGCTGTTCAGCTCCCACTACCTCCCCGCCCTCGCCCGGCCCAACGTGGAGCTGATAACCGACCCGATCGTCGAGTTGACACAGACGGGGATCCGCACTGCCGACGGCCGCGAGCGCAAGGCCGACTGCGTGATCTGGAGCACTGGCTTTCGTCCCGCCGACTTCATGGCCCCGATGCAGGTCCATGGCGTGGACCGCCAGGCCCTTACCGACGTCTGGCGGGACGGCGCCCACGCCCACCTGGGCATGACCGTGCCGGGGTTCCCGTCCATGTTCGTCATGTACGGGCCCAACACCAACACCTCGGGCGGCTCGATCATCTTCTACCTCGAGCTCCAGGCGGCCTACATCCGCCAGGCGCTGGAGCACGTGCGCGCAGGCGGCTATGGGGCCGTGGACGTCCGCGCCGAGGTCGAGGCGGCCGGCGACCGAGAGACCCAGGCGCGCTTCACCGGAACGGCGTGGACCCAGTGCGACAGCTGGTACCGCGATGAGCGCGGCCGGATCGTCGCCAACTGGCCGGGGTACATGCGCGAATACCGGGACCGGGTCCAGACCTTCGACCCTGAGGAATATCGGTTCTCAACCAGCGCACGTGCGTAGAGGCGGGCGCTGTCGCGCGGGAAGCAACAAGAGCTATCGTCGAGCCGGTGCCGACCGAGCTGGTGCCGAACGAGCCGCTGCTGACCGACCGTCTCTCGCTCGAGCCGTGGTCTGCGGCCGACAGCAAGCTACTGGGACGCTTGGCCTCCCAACCCGAGGTGATGCGTTTCGTCGGCACCGGGACCCCGTGGACCCAGGAACGCACGGCCGAGGTCGCTGCTCGCTGTCTCCAGCACTGGCACCAGCACCGGTTCGGCTGGCGCGTCGCCGTCGAACGCGAGACCGGCGCCAGGCTCGGCTTCATCGCCCTGGGCTTCGCCGGCGAGGGAGCCGGGATCGCGGCCGATGAGTACGAGATCGGGTGGTGGCTGGAGCCCCAGGCCTGGGGCCGAGGGCTGGCTCGTGAGGGTGCGCAGGCAATCTGCCATGAGGCCTTCGACCGCATCGCCGCGCCGAGCGTGGTGGCGCGGATCGCCCCCGCCAACGCGGCCTCGCTCGGGGTCGCGGGCGCGATCGGGATGATCCCAGAACGCGAGGGCCAGGGCCGTTTCGGCGAGCCGATCGCGGTCCTGCGCCTCAGCAGCTCCGACTGGCGGACCCGCAACGACCAGGGCCAGCCCGGCTAGCGCGGACGGCTGGCCCGAAACAGGTCATCGACGCGCACGAGCTTGACGCGCGGGCGGCCGCTGGGCTCGCCGAGCGAGGACTCGTAGGCATCGATCGCCTCCCAGCCGTCCCAGGTGACGTGGTTGGGGACTTGCTCGTCCAACCACGCCTGGATGGCCGCCGCGGCTTCGGGCTCGCCTTCCGCCTTGCCCAGCGTTCCCGCTTCGGCGTCCTCGACGATCCGCGCCACCGTGTCGGCGGCGTCCTTCTTGTTGGTCCCGATCACCCCCGAGGGACCGCGCTTGATCCAACCCACCACGTACTCGCCCGGGCAGATTCCATCGTCACCGCCCACGCGACCACCTTGGTTGGGAATCAGCCCCGAGCGCTCGTCAAACGGCAGCCCCGCGACCGGCACGCCGCGATACCCGATCGAGCGCAGCACGAGGCCGCACTCGATCACCTCCTCGGCGCCGGTCGGCTCAGCGCTGACGCGCCCATCAGCACCGGTCACGAGACGGTTCACCGCTAACCGGATCCCGGTCACGGGCCCCTCGTCGCCCTCGCCGAGGATCTCCAGCGGTGAGCGCAGAAAGCGCAGCTCGAGGCGGTGTGACTTGCCGTGCGGCGCCCGCGCGGCGTACTCGCGCAGCAGTTCGACGTTGCGCCGCTTGGTGGTGTCCGGCGGATCGGCGACCCCCTCGAGCTGGGCAGGATCGACGATCACATCGGCGCGTTCGAGCTCGCCGAGCTCGCGCAACTCCGGGTTGGTGAAGGCGGCCTGCGCGGGCCCGCGCCGGCCGAGGATGACGACCTCCCGCACGCCCGCCATGCCGAACGCGCTCAACGCGTGATCGGCCGTGTCGGTCGGTGCCAGCTCGCCCGGATCCAGGACCAGCATGCGGGCGACATCGATGGCGACGTTCCCGTTGCCGATCACAACCGCCCGGCCGCCGTTGAGGTCGAACATCTCGTCGGCGAAGTGCGGATGGCCGTTGTACCAGGCGACGAAGGTGGTGGCCGGATGCGAGCCGGGGCGATCTTCCCCGGGGATGCCGAGGCGATTGTCAGTCGCGGTCCCGATCGCGTAGACCACGGCGTGGTAGCGGCCCACGAGATCCTCGCGGGAAATGTCGACACCGAGGTGGACGCCGCCAAAGAAGCGAAAGGCGCTGTGCTGCGCGGTCTTGGCGTAGACCCGCGTCACCGATTTGATCTTCGGATGGTCCGGCGCGACGCCCGCACGGACGAGGCCGAACGGGGTCGGCAATGAGTCATAGAGGTCGACCGCAAAGCCTGCCTTGAGCAGCTGGTCGGTAGCGTAGAAGCCCGAGGGACCGGCGCCGACGACAGCGGCCCTCAGCATGTCTGGCCGTGGTCACGGATTGGGGGCATCGGCGGCCAGACTAGCGGCCGTCTGCATCCGCCAAGAGCGGGGGCTCCGCCAGCGTGCGAGCGCGACTCCGGCCAAGCAGAGAATCCCGCCCGGCACCGCCAGCAACGGCGGCACTTCTCCCAGGATCGCCCAGCCGAGCAGCAGCGCCACCGGCGGCACCAGGTAGGTGGTTGAGCCCATTCGCCCGGCATCGGTATGGGAGAGGGCGTAGGCCCAGGTGAGAAAGCCGATCGCTGTCGGTACCAGCCCCAGGTAGCCCATCCATCCCATCGCCGCCGCCGAGGCGTGATGAAATTGATCGACCAGGGCGGGCGCATAGGGCAGACAGCCGATCGCGCCTACCACGCATGCCAGCCAGGTCACGGCCAGCGGCGAGCTGCGGCGCAGAGCCGGTTTCTGGGCGACCACCCCGCCGGCGTAGCCGAGCGCGGCGATGATGCACAGGACGGCGCCCCAGCCGGCGCCGCTCGTATGGTGGGCGGTGCTGATTGCGATCAGCGCCGCGCCGGCGAACGAAACGATGCACCCAACCACGAGCAGGCGGGGGAAGCCCTCGCGCAGCACCAGTCCGGCCAGGATGGCGATGAAGATCGGGCCCACGTTGACCAGCAGCGCGGCGATGCCGGCGTCCAGGGAACGCTCGGCGGCATTCAGCGCCACGTTGTAGATCCCGAACCACAGGATCCCGCAGAGGACGATTCCGCCCAGCGCCCGGCGCGGCGGCAGCGGTTCGCGCCGGACCAAGACCAGCACGCCGAGGGCGACGCTGCCGACCACGAGCCGGCCAAGCGCGAGCGGGCCGGGCTGGAAATGGCGCCCCGCGTAGCGGATGCCGACGAACGCCGAGGACCAGAGCGCGACCGTGACCGCCGCGGCTAACGTCACGGCAACGCGACGACCGGCGACCGTGGTCATGACCGGGCCCGGGACGGGGGACGGGCGGGGCGGGCGGGGCGGGCGGGGCGGCCGCTCATCTCAGACATTGAACGTCGTCCGGGCCCGGGATGTGAGGCCGGGCGAATAGTCCCATGGCGTGAAGCGCTGCGCATATAGTCCCGCGCGGGGCTGCGAGCAACCGAGAGGCGATGGACGAGCAGAAGGGGCGCGACGAGCCGCTCGTCTGATCCCGGGGCCGGGGCGCGAGCGCGGGAGGCACGCGTGCATCTTGGCGCAGGCATCTGGCATTGGACAGGTCAAGGCCGTCACGGAACGCGGCCCGCATCGCGGTCAGGGCGAACTCGCGCGCCCTGGCCTGGCCACCTGCGTCGCCGTCTGGCTGGGCGGCAAGAAATGTGATCGCCCGGGCGATGAGGACATCGTTGGTCGGCCACGGGTCAGGCCAGCAAATCCGCCCCAGGCCGTGGGCCCGCGCCCGCTGCTCGCAGTCGGCCAGGCCGGCTGCGCGCTGCTCGCCCAGCCCCCAGGACGAGCGCCCGGCGGCACGGAACACCGCGCCGGCGAAGACTGCTTCCCAGCGCACGCAAGGGATCAGGGCGCCGATCCGCTCCGCCGCGAACCACGAGTAGGGCGACATGGCGCCGAAGAAGAAAACCGGCTCGGCCACGGTGGTGATCGCGCAGACTACGCGACCGTCTGCTCACGGGAAGGTTCGCACCCAGACGCCCCTGGTTCGAGCGACGCTCCACGGGGTACATCGCGTCGGATGCGATTTCTTGGACTCATCAGCGCCGTGGTCGTATTCCTGCTGACCGTCGTCGCGGCGGTGGTGTGGGGCGGGATCGGCTGGATCATCGTCGCCGTGATCGCCGCCCTGGTGGCCGCGGTGGGCGTCCACGACCTGACTCAGCGGCGCCACTCGATCCTGCGCAATTACCCGATCCTGGGTCACTTCCGGTTCATGCTCGAGGCAATCCGGCCCGAGATCCAGCAGTACTTCATCGAGCGCAACTACGACGGGCGTCCCTTTGATCGCGACACTCGGACCTCGATCTACGAGCGCGCCAAGGGGATAGAGGACGAGCAGGCGTACGGGACCGAGCGCGACGTGTTCGAGCCTGGCTACGAGTGGCTGCTGCAGTCCATCCACTCCTTCGATCCCCCCAAGGAGCTGCCCCGCGTGCGGATCGGCGGCCCCGACTGTGCCCGGCCGTATGACATGGCGCTGCTCAACGTGTCGGCGATGAGCTTCGGCGCCCTTTCCGGGGCGGCCCTGACGGCGCTTAACCAGGGGGCGGCCAAGGGGGGCTTTGCCCACGACACCGGCGAGGGCGGCCTGACCAAGTACCACCTCAACGGGGGTGACGTGGTCTGGGAGCTCGGCACCGGCTACTTCGGCGCACGCACCAAGGACGGCGGCTTTGACCGCGACCAGTTCCGCGAGAAGGCCGCTCACGAGGCAGTCAAGATGGTGTCGCTCAAGCTCAGCCAGGGCGCCAAGCCCGGCATCGGCGGCGTGCTGCCAGGCGCCAAGGTCACCCAGGAGATCGCCGACGCCCGCAGCGTTCCCAAGGGCGAGACGTGCGTCAGCCCGCCCGGCCACAAGGTGTTTTCAACGCCGCGCGAGCTCGTCCGCTTCATCGCCGAGATGCGCGAGTTGGCCGGCGGCAAGCCGGCCGGATTCAAGCTCTGCGTCGGCAACCGGCACGAGCTCCTGGCCATCTGCAAGGCGATGGTGGAGGAGGGCACGGGACCCGACTTCATCACCGTCGATGGATCCGAGGGCGGCACCGGCGCTGCCCCCGGCGAATACGAGGACCACGTTGGCACGCCCCTGACGGATGGGCTGATGATGCTCCACAACGCCTTGGTCGGCACGGGCCTGCGAGACCGGATCCGGATCGGCGCCTCGGGCAAGGTGGCCACCGGCTCGGACATCGTCAAGCGGCTCGCCCAGGGCGCCGACTACTGCAACGCCGCGCGGGCGATGATGATGGCCGTCGGTTGCCTCCAGACCCAGCGCTGCAACACCAACCAGTGCCCGGTGGGTGTCGCCACCCAGGATCCCAAGCGGTCGCGGGCTCTGAACGTGCCCGACAAGACCGAGCGCGCATACCGCTATCAGCACGCTGCCGTGGCCGAAGCGACACGTCTGATCGCCTCGATGGGCCTGCACTCCCCCTCGGAGGTGACGCCCAACCACCTGGTCCGGCGTGTGGACAACGTGAGCTCACGCACGTACGCCGAGCTGTTCGAGTGGCTGGCGCCGGGCGAGCTGTTGACGCAGCCGCCCGAGAGCTGGGCGGCCGACTGGGAGCGCGCCGATCCCGATTCATTCGCTCCCCGGACGCTCGGTCACACTCCCTCGGCCCCGCTCAGCTAGGAACTCAAGGAGGCCGCCGCATGGCCAACGTCGCCGACACCATCGTCACCGCCCTCGCCAACCTCGGGGTAAGGCAGATCTGGGGAGTGGTGGGCGACGCGCTGAATCCGGTCACCGACGCGATCCGCCGCGAGGACCGGCTGGAGTGGATCGGCGTCCGCCACGAGGAGGTCGCGGCCTTCGCGGCCGGCGCCCAGGCCCAGCTCACCGGCACCCTCGGGGTCTGCATGGGCACGGTCGGTCCGGGCTCATTGCACCTGCTCAACGGTCTCTACGACGCTAAGAAGTCTCACGCGCCGGTCCTGGCGCTGTGCGGCCAAGTGCCGCTGGCCGAGGTGGGCTCCGACTTCTTTCAGGAGGTCAACAACGACGCCGTGTTCAGCGACGTGGCGGTCTTCTGCCGCACCCTGAGCAGCCCCGGACAGCTACCCGGTTTGCTCGAGCAGGCAGTGCAGCGGGCCTTGGACGCCCCCGGCGTGGCAGTTCTCACCCTGCCCGGTGACGTCGGGGCGATGGATGCCGACGGACCCGCCCCCCACTTCGTCACCGACCGCCGACCGCCGGTGCCCAACCCCGGCGCGCTGCGCCAAGCCGCAGAGCAGATCGACGCCGCCCAGGCCGTGACCCTGCTCGTCGGCCACGGTGCCCGCCACGCGCGCGACGAGGTACTGGCTCTGGCCGATCGCCTCGCCGCCCCGATGGTTCTCACGCTCAAGGCCAAGGAAGCTCTGGAGCGCGAGAACCCGTTCGCCGTGGGACAGAGTGGGCTGATCGGCAACCCGGCCGCTCAGCACGCGTTTGAGCACTGCGACCTGCTGCTCATGCTCGGCACCGACTTCCCCTACACCGACTGGTACCCCAAGGGCAAGCACGTGATCCAGGTCGACGAGCGCAGCGCGCACATCGGGCGCCGGACCTCGGTCGCCCTCGGCGTGGTGGCCGACACGCGTCTGGCCGCCGCCGGCCTGCTCGAACTGGTCACGGCCAAGAGCGACCGCGGGCACCTGGAGAGCTCGACCGAGAAGTACAACCAATGGCGCCACCGCCAGCGCCAGCTCGCCGATCCCGACTACGACAGCCGGGGTATCGTCGAGAAGGTCCGCTCGGCCTTTGACAACCCGGACAAGCGAATCCGCCCCGAGGCGGTGGCGGTGGCGATCGACAGTTATGCCGCCGACGACGCGATCTTCACCTCCGACACCGGCATGTCCACGGTCTGGCTGTCGCGCTTTGTCACCATGCGAGGCACCCGGCGCCTGATCGGCTCCTACAACCTCGGTTCGATGGCCAACGCGATGCCGCAGGCACTCGGCGCCTGCGCGCTTGACCGCTCGCGCGAAGTGGTGGCTCTGTGCGGCGACGGCGGTCTGACCATGCTGCTCGGCGACCTCCTCACCGCCGTGCATCACGCCTTGCCCGTGCGCCTGGTGGTGTTCAACAACGGACGTCTGGGGATGGTCAAGCTCGAGCAGGAGCAGGCCGGGCTGCCCGAGTTCGGAACCCAGCTCCAGGACGTGGACCTGGCGGCGATCGCCACCGCGGCCGGGCTGCACGCGATCCGGGTCACCGACCCCGACGCCCTCGACGAGGCCGTGCGGACGGTCTTCGCGCACCCGGGTCCGGCCCTCCTCGACGTGGTCACCAACCCCGAAGAGGTTTCACTTCCACCCAAGGTCAAGCCGGGCCAGGCGTGGGGCTTTGCGATCGCCAAGCTGACCGAGACGCTCGAGAGCCGAAGCTAGCGGGCGGGTTCACACCAGCGGCTACGAGCCGGCCGTGGGTGCGCGCTCGACGGTGTCGATCCGAAAGCGAGTGGTCATTCCCGCCCGCTCGTAGAGACGCAGGGCCCGTGGGTTGTCAGAGGCGACGCCGAGCTGAGCGCGAGCGAGCCCGGCGGCGGCGAAGCCAGCCATGGCGCGCTGCAGCATCAGCGCGCCGAGACCACGGCCCTGGTGATCGGGGGCCACGGCCAGGATGTCGACGTAGCCGACGGACTCGTCCCGGTGGCGCCGGGCGAGCAGGAAGGCCACCACTCGGCGATCACTCTCGCGCTCGGCGATCCAGCTGAGCTCGGAGTCGAGGTCGTGGGCCAGGAGGTGCTCTTCGCGGAAGGCCGCCTGGCTGTGCGGCTCGTAGTCGGGGATGGCGGCAAAGGCGGCGTCATCGATCGCGTGCAGATCGACTCCGTCGCGCTCGGCGTCAAGGTGCCGGAGGGCGAGGCCAGCCGGGACCTCGAGCTCGGGGTCAAGCTGGGTGAGCGGGCGCTCCAGGCGCCAGTAGCTACGTACGAATGCGTAGCCCGCGCCACGCAACAGGGCGTGGCCGCGCTCGTTAGCGGCGGCCACCCACTGCCGATGGCGCAGGACGCCGAGCTCGCGCTGGCGCTGCTCGGCGAAGCGCAGCAACTGGGTGCCGATGCCCCGGCCCTCGTGATCGGGAGCCACGGCTACCAGCGCCCCGGCCCGCCGGACCGCCACGTAGCCCACGATCCGCCCCTCGCCATCCTCGGCCACCGCGGCATCGTGCGCTAGGGAAAATTCACTCAGGCCCCACTCCTCGAGCAGATCCTCACGCGTGAAGTCGGGTGCTCCAAGGTCAGCCACGTCTCGGGCGATGATGACGGCGAGCACGCCGTCGACGTCTTTGAGTACCGGCGCACGCAGCCGCATGAGCGAAGGTCTACCAATCTCTCAGCCGGCGCGAGCGAAGCTCGCGCGAGCGTGGTAGCGTCTTACCGGATTCCGGTCAGAAGGAGAGAGTTGATGGGCTCGGCGCGTAGGCGTCACCTGCGGAGTGCAGTTTGCGTGGTCGCGTTGTTGGCCCTGGTTCTGGGTGTCATGTCCGGCACCGGCGCGGTGGCCCTGCCAATCATCGGCCCGCCCGACAACGGCCTCAACGACCTCGCCGCGATCGGCCAGGGCACCGGGCAGACCCCGGCGGCGGCGCCGACCCAGGCCAACGCCGAGCCCGCGCTCGTCGCCACCCCGCGGGCGGTATGCGGACCCGGCTCCAAGCCCGAGCCGGGCATTCAGGGCCGGGTGCCGGCCGGCTCGGCTGACAACGGCCTGTCGTGCAATACGACGCTGGTCTCCCATCAGGGGACATCGGGCGGCTTCAAGACCTTCCGCTACGTGGACACCCGGGGGCACGTGTGCGCGTTCTACGACACGGCGCTCCTGTTCCCGACCAACGCCATCAACGCGGCCGGCGCGTCGGTCGGCGTCGCCGTGCTTGACATGTCTGACCCGACCCATCCGGTCCAGACCGACACGCTGACCCAAACGCCGATGATGACCCCGCACGAGTCACTGAACCTCAACGCCCCGCGCGGGCTGCTGGCCGCCGTGAACGGCAACCCGAGCACCGAGCCGGGACTGGTGTCGATCTACGACGTGCACGCCGATTGCCGGCATCCGGTGCTCGACTCGACCTCGCCGGTCGCCCGCTTCGGGCACGAGAGTGGTTTCTCGCCCGATGGCCGCACGTTCTACGCGACCGCCACCGCGCTCCCCGCCATCACCGCCATCGACGTCAGCGACCCGACCCACCCACATCCGATCTGGCAGGGCAACATCGTCGCCCACGGGATGACCCTCAGCAATGATGGCAACCGGGCCTATGTCGCCGATCCCACGGGTGGCAACATGGTGATCCTCGACACCAGCCAGATCCAGGCCCGCACGCCCAACCCGCAGGCCCGCGAGGTCAGCCGGCTGACCTGGAAATCAGCCTCGATCCCGCAGAACGCGATCCCCTTCACCGAGAACGGCCATCCGTACGTGCTCGAATTCGACGAGTACACCGCGGGCACGCTGAACCCCCAGGGCAGCCGCGACACGGTCGGCGCGGCTCGGATCATCGACATTGCCAATGAGACCAAGCCATTCGTCGTCTCCAACCTGCGCCTCCAGGTCAACCAGCCCGCCGATCACGCAGCGGCCGGTAACGATCCCGGGACGTTCAGCCCCGCCCAGGGCTACGCGGCGCATTACTGCAACCTCCCGACGCGCGTCGACCCCCAGATCGTCGCCTGCTCGTTCATCGCCTCGGGCCTGCGTGTGTTCAACATCTCAGACCTCCTGCATCCCCAGGAGATCGCCTACTTCGTGGCACCGACCAAGCCAAACACCGAGACCGGTTACACGGCCAGCGACTATGCGATGTCGCAGCCGACCTTCGACACAGATCGACACGAGATCTGGTACACGGACGGGGGCACCGGCTTCTACGTCGTCCGGGTGGATAACGGCGTGTGGCCGACAGCCCGAGCGGTCAGTCGCTCCGCGCAGCCGGGCTGCCCGGCCGCGACCGGGAGCCTCACGCGCCGGTCATTGGGACCGGTGACGCTCGGGATGACCCGCGCCCGAGTCCGCAGGGCGTTCACGCACAGCTCGCGGCGGGGACGCCAAAGCATGGACTACTTCTGCCTGAGTCCGATCGGCATCCGCGTCGCCTATCCGTCTCAGACCGAGCTGAGGTCGCTGTCCCAGCGAGTCCAGCGGCGCGTCCGCACACGGGCGATCCTTGCCCTGACGGCCAACCCGCGCTATGCATTGCGCGGGGTGCATCCGGGAGCGCGCCTGGCTCCGGTGGCCAGGCGTCTGCGCGTGAGCCGCGGGATCGGGATCGGGCGCAACACCTGGTACGTCCTCCCCGCCGGCCCGAGCCGCGGGGTGTTGAAGGTCAAGCATGGCGTGATCGAGGAGATCGGCATCGCCGTCAAATCGCTCACCGCCACCCGTGCCGCTACCCGCCGGCTGCTGTCCAATCTGACCTGACGGGTCCACCTGAGGACGGCATGGTGCTTCGTCCTCGAGCGCCTTGGCCAGGCCACCCCGCGGGCGAGCCCTATCCTCTGGGGCGATGAGTTTTCTGCGTGGCGGAGGACAAGCGTTCGGTGGCAACGGAGGCCTTGACGCGGGCGTCGTCAGCGCCGAGATCGAGGAGCTCCGGGCCACTCGGTCTGACCGACTGTGTACCGGGACGCTGGCCTGCCGGGAGTGCGATGCGCCGGTGGCGATTGGCGGCCAGCCCCGCTCGTTGACCGACTGGCTTATCTGCCCGTTTTGTCAGCACAGCGGCCGGGTGCGTGACTTCCTCTCGTTGGCCCCCCCGACGCGCCCGGCTCGGGTCGTGGTCCGGGTCAGCTTCCCTGTTCGCCGGTCAGCGGCGCCGCGCTGAGGGCACGCGGCGCTGCGACCCCGCGCACGCCATGCACAGGACGCCGTCAGGGATCGCCCGCAGGCGCCCCGGGGCAATCTCAGCGCCGCACGAGTCACACAACCCGTAGGTTCCCTCGTCCAGCTTGACCAGGGCTCGCTCGGTCCGCTCGAGCCCCCGTTCCAGCGAGTCACCGACGCCTACGTCGGTTAGACGACTAACCGCCTCCGACGTGCCGTCGCCGATGCGCTTGCCAAAGCTCACTGCGCTGCCCCGTTCCGGCCGCTTGCTGAGTTCGGCCAGGCGCTGGCGGGACCGATCCCGGCGCTCCTCGAGCAGCTGGCGAATCTCTTGGAGGTCAAGCTCGTCGCGCGGACTGGTCATACCCCGACTCTAGGCGGGGATGTCCGCGTTGCGTTCGACCCCCCGCCCGACGGCCGTTTCGGTCAACGCGGGGCGCTTAGGAACCTGGGAACGCACGGGGCGGTGGGCTCGCGGCCCTGACGACGGCTTGCGCCGCCCGGCGGACAGCCCGCGCATGAAGTTCGCGAACCATCCGTCGTGGGAGCGGTCCAGGCGCTGGGCATGAACGGGACGCTCCCGCGTCGGCTCGGACTCGGACTCGGACTCGGAAGCGAGGCAAGGACCAGCGAAGGTGGGGGTGGGAGGGTTTGTCATGCACTGAGTACAGCGTCGAACCCCAAAACGATTGTGTGCCGAAGCGAAGAAGCCGAGAAGAGAGAAGACGAACGTCTTTCTAGTCGGCGAACAGCTGGGTCAGAAAGCGCTCGCGGCTGGCCAGGAAGTAGCGGATGAGGCGAACAGGGTCGGCATCCTCATACGCGACGGACTCGATCCCTGACTCGTCGCAGGCATAGATCGTCGCGTCGGGATAAGCGAGGACGATGGGCGAGTAGGTGGCGATCAGCAGCTGGGACGGCTGGATGCAGGGCAAGTCCGTCCTGGCAGGCGGCCACGGCGGCGACCGCCGCAACGTCCCACGGATACCCGAATCGTCCGCTGTCGTGCTCGGCCGCCCTGAATCGCACCGCTCTGATGAAGCCGTCTCCGCTCATGGCGGAAAGGTAGCCTAGTCCCGTGCACGAGACGCAGGACGATCTCGCCCAGCTCCAGGACCTCATTGACCGCAGCTATGAGGCCGCGGGGCCACATCTGCTGCGGATTCACGATCCTGAGCGACGGCTGAGCGCCGAACAGGTCTCCGCCCGGCTGACTGGAATGTGCCTGCTCACGCTGGCAACGGTCACCGCCGACCACCGGCCGCTGGCGGGTCCGGTGGACGGGATCTTCTATCGCGGCTCGTTTCACTTCGGCTCGGCCCCTGATTCCGTGCGCTTCCGGCACATCCGCGCCCGCCCACAGGTCAGCGCCAGTCACTTGCCCGGCGAGGAGCTCGCGGTGACCGTCCACGGACGCGCGGTCCCCATCGACATCGGCGCGCCTGAGCACGCGGGTTTTCGGCACACGGCGCTGGAAATCTACGTGCCCCGGTACGGACCCGAGTGGGAGCATGACTTCCTCGATTCCGGCCCCGTGTACGCGCGGATCGAGGCCGAGCGGATGTTCACCTTCTCGATGCCGGCGCCGTAACAGCGGTCACCGGGGACTAGCGCGCCGAGGTCTCGTCGAGCAGTTGCAGCAACTCGTGGGCGGTGAGCTCAATCGCCTTGTGACGCCACTCCGCAGCGCGGTAATGACAGGCGATGATGCCTGAGCGGTGGAGCCGCCGAAAGTCTCCATAGACAAAGGCGTAGCGCGCCTTGGTCTCTTCCTCGGCGCCGTCGGTCAGGCCCAGGAACCAGTGGCCGTACTTTTCCCAGCCGTGACGTTCGAGGTATGCCGTCTCCGTCGCGGCCCGGGGCTGGACCTCACCCCAGTTGCTGTTGAGCACGTACTGGCGCTTGGCGATGAGCTCCCGGGCATGCGCGACACCTGCGGGGTTGACCGAGTAGGAGGACACGGTCAGTGGCCGCGAAGCTCGTGGATGACGTAGGGACTGTGGACGAGAAAGCCGTCCCGATCCTCGTTGGCCTCCCGTAGAACGGCCGTCATCGCCTCCCGGATCTCATCCTCCACTCCGGCACGCTCGACCACCGGACGGACCGCACGGGCCATCGGGTGGTCCTGTCCGGCGGCGACGTAGCTCTCAGGCGAGGAGGCCCGGATCGGCAGTTCGCTCGGCGTCGTGGCCTCGAGCTCCAGGCCGGCCTCAACCCCGAGCTGACCCACGGTGTCGGGATCGTGCCAGGCGAAGCGCGGCCGGGCCGGGGCCTCGGTTACCCGCCGCATAACGCGGCCCATCGCCCCCAGCATGGCGTCGATCGGACCGGTAGGAATCCAGGCGCTGAGCAGCGCTCGGCCGCCCGGGCGCAGAACGCGGGAGATCTCGCGCAGCGCCTGGGCTGGATCCGAGGCGAAAATGACGCCGAACACCGATAGGACGACGTCGGCGGCCGCATCGTCGACGGGCAGGGCGACCAGGTCACCCTGGCGCAGATCCAGGACCATCCCTTGGCCCCGCGCGCGCCCGCGGGCGACCTCGAGGAGCCGCGGAGCTGAGTCGACCCCGATCACCTGCGCCCCGCGCGAAGCCGCGATCAGCGCCGCGTTGCCGGTTCCACAGCCCAGGTCGACGACCTCCTCGCCATGCCGGAGCCCGGCTTTGTCCACCACCGCATGGGCGACCGGCTCGAGCTCCGCCGCCGTCGTCTCGTAGCTTCCCGCCCCCCAGTCGACCATCGGCGGATGATGGCACGGCGCCGTTGCCGTCACGTCAAAAGGCGTCTCATTCACTGCCCCGGCTACCCCGGCGGCGTGCCGACCGACGTCTCCGGGTAGCTTTTCTAATGTGGCTGGCACCAGCAAGCTCGCCCGGTACCGCTACATCAGGACTCTCGGCGCAGGCGGGATGGGGATCGTCTCGCTGGCCGAGGACACGATGCTGGCTCGGCCGGTGGCGCTCAAGCGGATGTCCGCGATGGGCGGCGACCAGGGGCTTCTCCGGCTGCGACGCGAAGCGCTGCTCGGGGCCTCGGTGAGCCATCCCAACCTGGTCTCGATCTACGACGTCGTCGACTCTGAGGACGGCGACGCGGTGATCGTCATGGAATATGTCGAGGGGGAAACCCTCCGGCATGCGCTGAGCCGCCGCGAACGGCTCTCGACCGAGGAGGTCCTCCGGGTCCTGGAGGGGGCGGCCGCGGGGCTCGATGCCATCCACGAACAGGGGATCGTCCATCGCGACGTCAAGCCGGCCAACCTCCTGCTCGGAAGCGACGGCAGCATCAAGGTGGCCGATCTCGGGATCGCGGCTGTTGCCGACCAGACCCGGCTCACCACGGCCGGGGCGGTGCTGGGCTCGCTGAGCTATATGGCGCCCGAGCAGCTGCGCGACGCGCCAGCTACACCGGCCATCGACGTCTACGCCCTCGCGGCGGTGGCCTGGGAGGCGCTGGCGGGCGAGAAAGCACGCAAGGAGTCCAACGTGGTCGCCCTGGCCTACGCCCTCTCCACTCAGCCCCCGCCGACTCTGAGTGACGCCTGGCCCGCGGCGCCCCCCGAGGTGGACACGCTGCTCAGCGCCGCCATGGCCCAGGAGCCGGCACAGCGGCCACGGTCGGCGGGCGAGCTGGTGGCACGGTTGCGGGCGGCGCTGGACTCGCCCGACACAGCCCGCCTACATGTTCCCCCAACCGCTGAGCATCAGATCCCCACGCCCACACGGGTGCCGGAGCCCACACCGGTGCCAGAGCCCACGCCGGTGCCAGCGCCCGCGCCCGGCCGCGAGGCCGGGCCGGTGCCGCCTTCTACGGCCAAGCCGGCACCGGCACCCGCGCCCGCACGACCCCCCACGCCCGCAGCACCCGCAGCACCGCTCAGTGCTGTCCGGGGCGCTCGAGGGCGCCGACGGGCCGTGATCCCCGTCCTCGCGCTGGCGGCGGTCGGGGCCGCCGCGGCCGTCGCGTTGCTGACCAGCGGTGGTGCGCCCCCGCACCGGGCCGCCCATGCCCCAGCCAAATCGGTCAGGACAGGCAGCACCGCGGCAAGCGCCTCGCCTGCGAGCCCGCCCTCGGCAGCGACGAGCACCGCGGGCTCAGGGTCACCAGCGCCGATCGCTGGCACGGCGGCGGCAGCGGTCGAGTCCTTCTACCACCTAGCCGCCGCGCACCGTTACGGCCAAGCCTGGGCCCTGGCCGATGCGAATCTGCAAAGCCAGCTCGGCGGCTACCAGAGCTTTCAAAACACCTTTGCCGCCACTCACTCGATCGCGTTCGACAGCACCCGGATCGTCAATCGCTCAGCCCGCGCTGCGACCGTCTCGGTCAAGACAACCTCGGTGCGGACAGGTGGCACGCAGCACTGCACGGGTACGGTGGAGGTGCGCCCCGGGGGTTCCGCCGCGGGCTGGCTGGTGCACCAGATCCAGATCCAATGCGCCTGAGCCGGGGCGCGTCAGGTCCTCATCCCAGGTAGCCGCAAAGCGCCGAGAGCAGGCGTAAGCGATGATGGTGTCATGACTAGCGACAGCGCTCCCCGCAGCGTCAAGATCGACAGCGACGAGCGGACGGGCTGGTCATCGGAGCGTCCGCGACGCGACGGCGCCCCGCCGCGGCCCGTTGACGTGTCCAGCCGCTGCCGGGTTCTGACCCCCAGCGATCGCATGCGCTACTCGCCAGGAAGCCTCGTGATCGTGGTCGGGACAGTGGCTTCGCAGCCGGCCCGGTTTGCCGATCGGGTGGTTGAGGAGCGCGGCGCGGCCCTTTCCCTCGTCCGGGTCCGCGAGCTCCTGGCCGGACGGGTGGACGAGGACGACATTGAGAGCCGGGCACACGAGCTGCTGACCGCCGCAGTCTCCAAACGCCTCCAAGCCAGCCAATCTGTGGTGGTTCCGATCGACGGCTTTGACGCGTCCGAACGCGAGCGCTACGTCCGCCTCGCCTACGGCCTCAAGCGCCCCCGTCACCTGATTCTCCTCGACTCTCCCCGCGACCAGGTCGCCGAGGACGAGCGCGAGGCTCTCAACGAGCTCCGGCGCTCCCTCGACGCGGGCGACGTGGGCCTCGAGGGCTTCCAAACCGCTCTGCGGCTCGGCGGCCCGGCGCTCTCCGAGTTCAAGCGCGTCGTGTTTGCCCGTCCCCCCCGCGACGACTGACCACCGTTCCCTACCGGCCTAACGTCGCCAGCCCTTAGGCTATTGACACGATGGATCTCGCCCAAAAGGGCTCGTGAAGGGTCGGAGCATCGCACTGGCAGCGGTCGCGACACTCGCGACGCTCGCGGGGGCAGCGGCTGCCGCGCCGGCGGCGCCCCATGACCTGCGACCGGTGCTCGGTGACTGGGAAGGCACGGGTCCGTACGGGCTGCGACTGAGCTTTCAGTTTGTCCGCCTCGGTCGTCACGTGGTCGCGCGCGATCTCGCGCTCGGACTTCCGACGAGCTGCCGGTCGACCGGGAATCAGACATGGGACGCCAGTGCCACTCGGCAGGTCGGATACATCGCTCCCGGGGCTGCGCCTCATGGCCCCTTCCCGCCGCTGGGACCGCCGCAATTTGAGCTCATCATCCCGCCGGCCACAAAGCAACCGTTTCCGATCACGATGCGAGGCAGGTTCTCTAGCCCGCGGCGGGGGGTGATATCGATCCCGGCACCAAGGCTCGGCTGTGCCCACACCGCCTGGCCCAAGACGCTGTCCTTCGCTCTCACCGCCGCCCACCGAGTGCCCGTCGCCGACGGCCTGTGGACGGGCACGGTCGCGGGACCAGGGGGTGCGAGCGGAACGGTGAAGATCAGCGTGATCGACGGCGGCCGGATCGAGACCGACATCTCGGCCTCCTATTCCTGTCCGCCCGGGATCGGCGCGAGCGGCAACTTCGAGATCGGCTCACTCGCGACGGTGGGCTTCATGATCGCGGCCGGCGGCACAATCGGAGGCGACCGGGGCACCGAGACCATGTGGAGTGGCCGGTTCGCCGCCAACGGCCTGCTGTCCGGGAAGTTCAGCGCGTCAGCGTGCGGTTCGCCGGCCCTGCACCTCGCGTTCACCGCTCGGCGAACTGGGTTCCTAGCCGCGGCTCGGACCGGATGAGGGGTGACTGCTCGTGATTGACATCCGCCAGCCTGCCGAACGCTGCTCGGGGCGATCGCCGCCGGGACAGGCCGCAGATCAGCGCTCAGGGTCCCCCAGGCGCAGGGCGATGTAGGCGTGGAGCATCGCCCGACTCTCGGCCAGCAGCCACTCATCGCCTTCCCGCGAAGCGCGAAAAGCTTCGCGAAGGAGGCCGTCGCCGGCGAGCACGGCCATGCCGGCAGTGTCATGTCGGAGCTGGTCATCGGCGCTGGGCCAGTGCACGGCCAAGATCCGGGCGACCGACGCGGCGATCGCGCCCCGGGTCGGGCGCGTGATCTCGCGCACGCGTTCGGTCCGCAGGCCGCCGTACCACAAGGCCAGAAAGCCGGGATGAGCGCGAAAGCCGGCAACCAATGCGTCGAGAACGGAGCTGATGGGGTCGGTCATCGGGTCGCGCTCGGCGGTCTCCGCGACGGCGGTCACGAGGTCTTGGAAATCACTCCAGTAGCGCAGGGCCAGCGCCTCGATGACGGCGTGCTTGTCGGGGAAGTAGTGGTAGACGGAGCCGACCGGGACGCGGGCCGCAGCCGCCACTCGGGCTGAGGTGAACGGGCCGGCTCCTTCGCGGGCGAGCACCGCGTCGGCGGCATCCAGGATTGTGCGCAGACGCGCGCGGCTGCGCGCCTGAGTCGGTACATGGCGGAGCATCTGGCCGAGATTGGATGGGTAAGCGCAAGCCATCGATAGATGAACTGAGCGTCATATTCATGTTACGGTTCCGGCATGGAGGAGGGAAGTGCTCGAAGCTGAACGCCAGCGAGTCGCGAGCGCGGCCCGCCGGCTGGCCGCCGCCGGCCTCGTGCTCGGGACGGCCGGCAACGTTTCCGAGCGGGCGGGGTCGCTGGTTGCCATCTCGCCCACCGGAGCCGTTCTGGCCGAGCTGGACGCAGACGCGATAGCGGTTGTCGAACTCGACGGCAAGCAGGTCCAGGGCGACCTCCGGCCGACGTCTGAGATCGAGCTTCATCTCGGCGTCTACCACCGCTTCGAGGCCGGTGCGGTTGTCCACCTGCACCCGCCGATCGGCACCGCTCTGGCCTGCGTGCTCGACGAGCTACCGCTGGTTCACTACCAGATGCTCGCCCTGGGCGGACCGGTCCGCGTCGCCCGGTATGAGACCTTCGGCTCGGGTGAGCTGGCCGCTGCAACCCTCGATGCGCTCGACGGCCGGATGGCCGCCCTGATGTCCAATCACGGAACGATCGCCCTGGGTGGGGACCTGGATGGCGCCTTGGCCAATGCGGAGCTGCTCGAGTGGGCGTGTGAGCTGTACTGGCGCGCCGCTACGCTCGGCGCCCCGAGGACGCTGGACGAGGGCCAGCAGAGAGCCGTCATCGAAGCGGTCACCGCTCGCGCATATGGCGCTCCCCAGTCCCGAACCGAGGGGATCGGCGGATGAGAGCCGTCGCGCTTGGCGTCCACGTGGTCGATGTGCTGGCCCGGCCGGTCAGCGAGATCCCGGAAGGCCAGGGTGGACAACTCGTCGACGAGATCCGGATCACTGCCGGCGGCCCGGCGGGAGGCACCGCCGTTACGCTGGCCAAGCTCGGCGCGCAGGTCCAAAGTGCCGGAGCGATCGGCAACGATGCCCTGGGCGATGTTCTGCGCGAGTTGCTGGGCCGCTTCGGCGTTGACACGTCCCGGCTGCTGCGTCGCGAGGGAGTTCAGACCTCGGCCAGCGTGCTCCCGATCAGGCCGGACGGGTCCCGACCCGCGTTTCACGTCGTCGGCGCCAACGCCACCTACTCGGCTGCCGATGCCCCCTGGGATGCGATCGCGCAGGCCACCCATCTGCACCTCGGCGCGCCCGAGTTCATGGGCGGCGAGGCGGCCGCCGAGATCCTGTCCTTCGCGCGCCGGCACGGCGTGACCACGTCAGCGGATATCCTCGCGCCCGGCGATCAGGCGGCTGCGATCCTCGACTGGATCGCTCCGGCCTTCCAACACCTCGACTACCTGCTCCCCAACGACGAGCAGGTCCTGGCATTATCAGGAGCGCAGGATCTTCTCGCCGGGTGCCGGACTCTGCTGGATCACGGCGTGGGCTGCGTCGCAGCCACCTGCGGGCGCGACGGAGCCCTGCTCGTCGGCGCCGACGGCGCCCAGCCGATCCCAGCCTTCTCGGTGGAAGTGGTCGACACCACCGGCTGCGGCGACGCGTTCTCGGCCGGCTTTCTCCGCGGCCTCGCCCTCGGACGCTCGTGGCCCAAGGCGGCAGCCCTCGCCAACGCGGTCGCCGCCCTGGTGGCAGGCGGGCTGGGCAGCGACCACGGAGCCTTCGACCTCGCGGCGGCTGATGCCTTCGCCGCCGCCACCCCCACCCTCCCCCCGACCCGGGGAGCCGCCCTCAGATGACAGATCAAGCCGATCACGATCACAGCCAGATCACTCGCCGGAGCTTCGTGGCCGGCACGCTGGTAACCGGAGCTGCGGTGGCAGTGCCGGCCGCAGCCGAGGCCGCCCGGCATAAGCACAAGCACAAGCACAAGCACAAGAAGCACAAGAAGCCACAAGAAGCACAAGGCGCCCACGACGCACACCGCCGACGTCGTCGTGGTCGGCGCGGGCTTTGCCGGTCTCACCGCCGCCCTGAATATCGACGGCGCCGGGAAGTCGGTGGTCGTGCTCGAGGCCCGCGACCGCGTCGGTGGCCGGGTGTGGAATCACGACCTCGGCGGGGGGCAGGTTTCCGAGCGAGGCGGGACGTTCGTCGGCCCGACCCAGACCCGTCTAATGGCGCTGGCCGATCACATGGGAGTGGGCACGTTTCCCGACCTACGACAACGGCGACAATGTGTACTTAGCAGACGGCAACCGCCAGACCTACAGCGACAGCGGACCGTTGGGGACCGCGCCGCCCGATCCGACCACTCTGGCCGAAGTGACGGCGGATGTGTCCCTCCTGGACCAAATGTCGACCTCGGTACCCGTAGACGCACCGTGGACGGCCAGTAACGCGGCCGCCTGGGACGGTCAGACGCTCGAAACCTGGATCGCGCAGCACAGCTCGACGCCGCGGTTCAAGGAATTAGTCGGGGCCGCCACACGTCCGATTTTCGGCGCCGAGCCCCGGGAGATCTCGCTGCTCTTCACGCTCTTCTACCTCGCTGCGTCGGGCGACGAGAACAACCCGGGGACCTTCGAGCGCAACTTCAACACCCGCGGCGGCGCCCAGCAATCGCGGTTCGCGGGCGGCTCGCAGCTGATCGCCGACAAGGTGGCCGCGATCCTCGGCAACCGCGTCGTGCTCAACTCACCCGTCCGTCGGATCAACACGGGGACCTCGCACGGTGACCGTGGTCTCGGACCTCATGACCGTCACCGCCAAGCGGGTGATCGTGGCTGTCCCGCCCACCCTGGCCGGTCGCATCGACTATGCGCCGATCCTGCCCTTCGAACGCGACCAGCTGATGCAGCGCTACGGCCAGGGCACCCTGACCAAGGTTGCTGCCGTGTACAACCGGCCCTTCTGGCGCGACGCGGGCCTCACGGGCACAGCGCTGGACACTGGTGGGCCGGTCAGCGCGACCTTCGATGACTCGCCTCCCGGCGGCTCCCCCGGAGTGGTGTTCGGATTCGTGGGCGGAGACCGTGCCCGCCAGTTCAACTCCATGTCAGCCTCGGACCGGAGCTCCGCCGTCCTGTCCCAGTTCGCGACCTTCTTTGGAGACCAGGCCAAGAACCCCACGGCCTATTTCGAGACCAGCTGGAGCGGCGAGCAATGGACGCGCGGATGCCCGGTCGGGTTCCCGAGCGTTGGCGCCTTGCTGGCCTATGGCCCCTGGATCCGGGCTCCGATCGACCGCATCCACTGGGCGGGAACCGAGACGTCGACCTACTGGAACGGCTATATGGACGGCGCGGTGCGCTCCGGCGAACGCGCCGCAAAAGAGGTGCTGGCGGCGGTCTAGGCCAGCCGGAACCCTCGTACCGCGAGCGGCACAAAGATCAGCAGCAGCGCGGCGAGCCAGGCGAGGGTTCCGAGCGTCGGCGCGAGCGCCTGGCCGTGACCGATGGTCAAGGCTCGGGCCGCGTCCACCACCAGGGTGACCGGGTTGACGTCAGCGAAGGCGCGCACGACTCCGGGCATGTGGGTGGTGGGAACGAATGCGGAGGAGGCGAACACAAGCGGAAAGACCCAGATGAACCCCACTGATTGGGCGGTCTCCGGGTTGCGGACTGACACACCGACAAAGGCGCTGATCCACGAGAACACGTAGGCAAAGGCCAGGACCAGCGCGAACGCCAGCACGACGTCATAGATGGGCTGGGTGGGTCGGAACCCGACTGCCAAGCCGATCAGCAGCATCACCATCAAGGTGACGAGGTTCGTCGCCAGGTCAGCGCCAGTGCGGCCGATCAGCACGGCTGAGCGCGCGATCGGCAGTGACCGGAAGCGGTCGACGACACCGGCGGCCATGTCCTCGGTGAGGCCCAGCCCGGTCGTCAGGGCACCAAACGTCGCCGTCATGACGATGATGCCGGGCATCAGGTAGTCGACATAGCTCACGTGGCCGGTGTTGATCGCCCCGCCGAACACATAGCGAAACAGCAACACGAAGATCACCGGCTGCACGAACAGATAGACGACGTACATCGGTCTGCGCAGGATCTTGCGCAGCTGGCGGGTGGCCATCACGCGGCTGTCGGCGATCGTCTCGGCCACCGTCACACGACGGCGTTCCGGAAATCTGTGGGGCGCGGCATTCATGCCGCCTCCTGTGCGGGTTCTCGGTCGGAAGGTCCCTGGGCGGCAGGGCGCCCGGTCAGGCTGAGAAAGACGTCGTCGAGGCTGGGCTGTTGGAGCTCAATCGATGCGATTGGCAGCTGTCGGGCATCCAGACGGCGCAGCGCCTGGGCTGAGGTGCCGGGATCTGTCACCGCGAGGCGGATCTCCCCACTCGTACGCTCGCGCTCAGAGTCCAGCCGAGACTGCTCGCCCCGGCCGCCCGCGCCCAGGTCGGCCAGCGCCGCCCGCGCGTCGGCGAACTGGGTCGGGTCGGCGAGCCGGACGATCAGTACGTTGCCGCCGATCGTCGCCTTGAGCTCTGCGGCGGTTCCCTGCGCGGCGATCCGCCCGTGGTCGACCACCGCGATCTGCTGCGCGAGACGGTCAGCCTCGTCGAGATACTGAGTCGTGAGCAGCACCGTGATGCCCTCGAGACGCAGTTCCTCGACGATGCTCCATAGCTCCTGGCGCGAGCGGGGGTCCAGGCCGGTGGTCGGCTCGTCGAGCAGGACCACCGGTGGGCGCCCGATCAGTCCCGCGGCAAGGTCAAGCCGACGGCGCATCCCACCTGAATAGGTCGACACGCGGCGGTCTGCCGCGTCGGCCAGGCCGAACCGCTCAAGCACCTCGCCCGCGCGCCGGCGTGTCTCGGCGCCCGATAGACGGTAGAGCCGGCCGATCATCTCCACGTTCTCGCGTCCGGTGAGCTCGCCGTCGACGGCAGCAAACTGGCCAGCCAGCCCGATCCGGCGGCGCACCGCCAGCGGCTCTGAGACGACGTCGTGACCGAGCACCGCGACCCGCCCTGCGTCCGGCTTGAGCAGCGTGGCCACGATCCGCACGAGGGTCGTCTTGCCGGCTCCGTTGGGACCTAGCAGTCCGAATACCGTGCCGGCTTGGACCTCGAGATCCAGACCGTCGAGCGCGGTCACATCCCCGAAGCGCTTAGTAATCCCGTGCATCTCGATCGCTGAAGCTGGCGTCATCACCGTCTCCTTGGCGTGGTCGTGCTGATCACTTCGTGGACTCGATGTCGCCGGCCGCGAGGCAGCGGCGGATGGTGACGTCGCCGTAGCCGGTGCGGGCGCGCACTTCGACGGTGTCAGCGCCTGGCTGGGGTGCTTGCGCTGCGTCCAGGCTGTTGTGAAGCTGGCCATAGCCCGTGTGGAGGTCCAGCCAGGCGGCGGTCCCCTCAGGGATCGCGATCTCCACCCCTCCAAATCCGGTCGCCGCCACCACCGAGTCCCCTCCCGCCGCGCCGACGCGGATGTCGCCGTTGGCAGTTTTGGCGACGATCGAAGCGCGGGAACGCTCGATCGCGATATCGCCGTTGGCCGCTTTGATGCTCAGCTCGCCCGTTATCAGATCAACGCGACTGTCACCGCTGGAGTTCTTGATCACCGCCGCGCCGTCGATCTCCTCCGCGTGCACATCGCCAGTAGCCGTGATCAGCTCGGCATCGCCGATCGCCCGCCCGAGATTGATGTCCCCGAGACCGGTCATCAACCTCGCCGCCCGAGCCTGCTCGACGTGGATCTCGCCGGCGGTCTTGATTCGGCAGTCGCCAAGGGCGCCCGTGCACCGAAACGTTCCCAGCGACGATGCGCCGGTCACTCGCGAGCCCGATGGCAGCTCGACGTTCACGTCCACCGACCCGCCGTAGCCGAACGGACTCCATGACTTCCAGCGCCCGGTGGCCTTGATCACCAGGCGTCCGCTGGAGTACTCCACTCGCGTCTGCTCGGCGGCGTTCACGTCAGCGCGCCTCGCGACATCGCTCGGACGAACCTCGACCACCGTGTCCCGGCGGTCACCAGCCGCGATCCGAACGTCGCCCACGACGAGCTCGATCACTGCGGCAATGGGCTCAGGTGTCTGGAAGGTCGGCATCGTCACCGCCCCCAGCCCGTGTAGCCCTGACCACCCCTCGGGTGGCCGCTGTGCTCACGTCGCACACCGCTCTCACCGCGCTCCGCCGCCGCGGCCGCGGCCCGGACCAGCCAGGTGTTGATCGACACGCCCTCCCGGTCCGCTGCCCGCTCGACCCGGCTCTTGAGCTGATCGGGCAGGCGCAGGTTGACCCGGGATACTCTCCCGTCGCCGGCCCCAGGCCCGGGGCTGGACGCACTGGAAGCCCACGGGTCGCTCACGCCCGCCTCGTCACCGCCCCTGTCCCCCGAGGGTGGGACCACGACCACGAACTCGGGGGCGGGTCCGCGAAGGCGCAGCTCGACCGAACCAGGCGCTAGTTCGCGCGTGATCTCCGCCGCCGCGACCGTCAGAGCGTCCAGGAGCATCAGCCGGACCGCCGGGTCAAGCGGGGCTATGAGCCGCTGGGCGAGCGCCCGAGCGTCCTCGCCGCCGGCCTCGGCTGCGACCGCGAGTTGCTCACGCAGAGTATTGATGTGCGGTTCCAGTTCCATGACACCACTCTGGCACCAGCTTGGCATCATGTCAAGCTGATATTCGCACAGAATCGGCACCATCATGGTGCCAGAGTGGGTTAGCAGCTACGGCTTCGGGCGGTCGGCGAGGTGTTGGGCTGCGGCCTCAATCGCCGCCCTCCCCGTGCCGGATTTGATCTCGGACCCCCGGGGCAGCTAGCTTTTGAGAGGCAAGCGAAAGGAGCCGCATGGCGTACCAACTTGAGGTTGATGAGCGAGTATCCGAGGGGATAGCTCGCTGCGCCCGTGAGCAGCTTGACCGTGCCGTGAGCGAACTCAGTGAGAACATCAACCAAGACCCAGTCGCCGCGGTGCACAGGGCGCGCAAAGCGGTCAAGAAGGAGCGGTCGCTGCTGCGTCTCGCGCGAGGGGCGATGCCGCCCAGGCAGCGCCGCCGCGAGAACCGCGCGCTACGTGAGGCAGCCCGCGGATTGTCTGCCGTGCGCGATGCGCAAGCGATGGTGCAGACAGTCACCAAGCTATCGGAGCGCTTTGCTGGTCAGCTCCCCGAGAGCACGTTCACCGCGATCGGTGAACAGCTGCAGCTGACTCGCGACCAGCAGGGCGGCCGGCTGCGGGCTTCGGCCTTGGACGCCCGTGCGGTCGGGGAGCTGGGTACGGTGCGACTGCGCGTCGATGACTGGACATTCAAGAAGCATGGGTGGAAAGCCATCGAACCCGGCCTGCTTCGCTCATATCGGCGGGGCCGCAAGGCGTTTGCCCGGACACCACGCCAGCCATCGCTGGAGGACCTGCACGCTTGGCGAAAGCGAGCCAAGGATCTCTGGCATCAGAATCGCCTGCTGGCGCCGATCTGCGGTCCGGCGGTTCGTGGCCAGGCCAAGGACGCTCAGCGGCTGGCCGACATCTTGGGCGATGATCACGATCTGGGCGTGCTTCGCCAGACCCTGACCCACGATCACCTCGACGTCGCAGTCGACCTGGATGCCGTGATCAGGCTGATCGATCATCGTCGCGGGGAACTCCAGACCGAGGCGATCCACATCGGCGAGCGCGTCTACGCCGAGACGCCCAAGGCGTTCAGGCGGCGAATGCAGCGCTGCTGGAAGGCCGGCCGCCGGGCGGCGCGTGCGGAGCTTGAACACGACCCAGCCGACCTAGCTACAGCGACACGAATCCCGCATCACGAAGACTAGCCGCGACTCGTTGACAGCGAGCCGGGGACCACGGCCCAGCTTCGCTGGAGGTCGAGGGCCTCTCCGTACGTGAGCCGGGCTCTGCGGGGGAGGTGAAAATGCTCGACACAAAGGAGCCCCAACCATGCAGATCACCCGCAACTCCGTCGACACCAACCCCGGTCCCAGCGACTGGTTCACCGGTGCCGTCTACATCGACACCATCGCTTCTCCCTCGCCGCCGTCGCGCACCGCAGCCGCGAGCGTCCACTTCACCCCGGGCGCCCGGACTGCGTGGCACACCCACCCCCTCGGCCAGACGATCTACGTCACCGAGGGCGTCGGCCGTTGTCAACGCGAGGGCGGCTTGGTGGAGGAGATCCGCCCCGGCGACCGCGTGTTCTTCCCAGCCGGGGAGAACCACTGGCACGGCGCCGCACCCAACCGCTTCATGACCCATATCGCCATGCAGGAGGCCGACGAGACAGGCAGCCCCGTCACCTGGGGAGAGCACGTCAGCGACGAGCAATACAACGTCGCCCCGTGACCTGAGCCGCGCGCGATCAGCGGACAGCCGGCTCGCGGCCTCGCGAGCGAAGGAGACGGTCACGAGCGTGGGCTCACGCCCGACGAGGATCGGTCATGCTGCGAGCCGGGGATCGAAGCTCGCAGCTGAGCGCGGGGTCCCCATGCCTTGCTCTCCGGTGCACCTCGGCGTCGCGATCGGGCAACCCCGCCTGACGTTGACGCCCTGCTAAGTCGATCTCGGTGCCCGCTGTCGCGGTACGGCGGTCGGGCTCAGCCGCCCTCTGATCTAATCGCCTGGTCATAGAAGCCACCGACGAGGGGGAGAGCATGGGTGCTCAATGGAATGATGGGCGGCGCTTCGAGGGGCGGGTGGTGGTGGTTACCGGGGGCGGAGGGACGCTTGGTGGAGCCGTTGCGAGAGCCTTCGGTTCGGAGGGCGCCTCGGTGGCGCTCGGCTATCGCTCCTCTCGCTCCCGGGCCGCGGAAGTCGTGGCGGAACTGGAGGGCCGAGGCGCGCCAGCTCACTCCGGCCCCCTCGACGTCACCGATCAGGACTCGGTAGACGCGTTTGTCGCCGACATCGCGGATCGCTACGGTCGGTTGGACGTCCTGGTCAACGCCGCTGGCCGCCTCGATGAGGCGGACACGGTGAGATTCAGTGAACTGGACGTAGCCGCGGCGAGCGCCCTGCTTCAAGTTGATGTGATCGGAGCGATGCGGATGTGTCACGCCGTGAGGCCGATGATGCTCGAGGGTGGCGGCGGCGCCATCGTCAACTTCTCGAGCACGTACGGGAACGGGACAAACCCCGAGAACGCGATCAACTTCGTTCCCGTCACCTCTTCCACCGCGAAGGGAGCAATCCGCGGCTTCACCACCACTCTGGCTCGGGACCTGGCCCCGGAAATCCGTGTGAATGCGCTAGCCCCCGGCCCGATCTCGGGCGAATGGGAGACCGAGTGGGGAGTCTCGCCCGAGCACATTGATGAGGCCATCGCCATGAACCCCCTGAAGCGTTTCGGGAAGCCGGAGGAGATCGCCGAAACCGTCCTGTTCTTGGCTTCGGATGGGGCCGGGTAGATCACCGGTCAGGTTATTCACGTGGATGGGGGCTGGGTGGTGGGCGGTTAGGGCGGCCGGGTGGTGGGCGGCTGGGTGGGTGGGCGGTTAGGGCGGCCGGGTGGTGGGCGGCTGGGTGGGTGGGCGGTTAGGGCGGCTGGGTGGGTGGGCGGCTGGAGCGCGGCCTTCTGCGCGCAGAGTCGTTTCCATCGCCGCTTTGACGGCTGCAGCCAGGCCACACGACGACTTAGCGACGCTCGGCGGTAGTGGCTCTTGACACATGGGACCCACCGGAGTAAGTTCCTCGAACCTGATTCGACATTATCGAATCACGATCAACGGAGGAGCAATGGAGGAGCGGTTTCATCTGTCGCAGCGGGCTGGTGCCGAGGTACTCGGGACCGCGCTGCTCGTGCTCGTCGGTCCGGGCTCGGTTGTGGCAACTCTGGAGCTGGCAGGCAAAGCCGTGCCGGCGATTCGCGGCGGGGATCTGCTCGGGATCTCGTTCGCCTTCGGGTTCGTAATCACCGCGATGGTCTACTGCATCGGGAAGGTGTCGGGCTGTCACATCAATCCGGCCGTGACCTTCGGGTTGGCCGTCACCAAGCGGATGCCGTGGAGCGAGGTTCCGGTCTACTGGGCCGCCCAGGTGCTCGGCGGCGTGCTCGGCGGGCTAGGAATCTGGGCGGTGTTCGGACACCAGGCGATCGTCCTCGGGATGGGCGCGACCGCGTTCAACCAATCCACCACCGCGTGGGGTCAGGCGATCTTCGCGGAGGGGATCGGCACTGCGCTCCTGATGTTCGCGATCCTCGGCATTGTCGACGGGCGGTCGCCCGGCGACCTCGCTGGAATCGTCATCGGTGGCGTGGTGATCGCCATCATCATGGTCGTCGGCCCGATCACGGGCGCCTCACTGAACCCGGCCCGTGCATTTGGCCCCGAACTCGTCTCGGCGATCGGCGGCGGCGCGACGCACTGGGGCCAACTGTTGCCCGTCTACATCCTGCCCGGCCTGGTCGGCTCAGGTGTGGCGGCGGTCGCCTACGACTTCATCGCCAAGCCACGCCTGGTCGTCGAACCGGTGATCGAGGCAACGTCCCATCCTGACCCCAGCCCGCGGACCCCCGCGGCGGTCTGAGAGGAGCATCATGGCGCTAGCCATCACCCCCACGATGAAGAAGTTCCTGAACGATCCCACCGACCTCGTCAAGGAGTCACTGGTCGGTCTCGCGGCCGCCCACGGCGATCTGCTGCGTTACGACGCGGCGGCTCAGATCGTGGTGCGGGGCGACGCTCCGGTCGCGGGCAAGGTCGCCCTGATCTCCGGCGGCGGCTCGGGGCACGAACCGCTGCACGGTGGGTTCGTGGGCCGCGGGATGCTCGACGCGGCCTGCCCCGGGGAGGTGTTCACCTCGCCGGTGCCCGACCAGATGCTGGCGGCGACCAAGGCGGTCGACGGCGGCGTCGGGGTCGTGCACATTGTCAAGAACTACACCGGTGACGTGATGAACTTCAAATTGGCGGCCGAGGATGCGGCCGACGAGGGGATCGCGGTTGAGTCGGTGCTGGTCGACGACGACGTGGCAGTGGAGGACTCGCTCTATACCGCCGGGCGCCGTGGGGTCGGTGCCACGGTTCTGCTGGAGAAGATCGCCGGGGCAGCCGCCGAGCGCGGTGACACGGTCGATGCGGTGGCGGCCATGGCGCGGCGGGTCAACGAGCGGACGCGTTCATTCGGAGTGGCCCTGTCGTCCTGTACGCCGCCCGCGGCGGGCAAGCCGATATTTGATCTGCCCGATGGGGAGATCGAGCTCGGGATCGGGATCCACGGTGAGCCCGGCCGTCGCCGTGAGCAGATGCGCTTGGCGCGCGAGATTGTGGAGGTGTCGCTAGAGGCGATTCTCTCCGATCTCAAGCCGAGCAAGGGCGCGCGGGTGCTGCCGTTCGTGAACGGGATGGGCGGCACCCCGCTGATCGAGCTGTACCTGCTGTACGGCGAGGTCGACCGGCAGCTGCGGGCGGTGGGCCTCGAGCCTGTGCGCAACCTGGTCGGCAGCTACATAACGTCGTTGGAGATGGCGGGAGCATCGATAACGTTGCTAGAGCTAGATGACGATCTCGTCTCGCTCTGGGATGCTCCGGTGCACACGCCGGCGCTCCGCTGGGGAGCGTGACCAGGCCGTGATCACCGATTCGATCGTGAACGCCGAGACCATCAGCAGCTGGCTGGCCGAGGTCGAGAGCCAGATCCGGCAGCAGAGTGACTATCTCACGCAGCTGGATGCGGCGATCGGGGACGGTGATCACGGCACCAACATGCGCCGCGGCTTCGACGCCGTCGGGAAGGCGCTGGCCGGGCAGAGTCCCGACACGCCGCCCGGCCGGCTCCTGATCGTCGCGGGCAAGACGCTGGTGGCCACAGTCGGGGGCGCCAGCGGCCCGCTCTGGGGCTCGGCCCTGCGCCGGGCCGGCCGGTTGCTGGGTGAGACCGAGAGTTTCGATGCCGAGGAGTTGTCCTCGGCGATCGACGCGGCCTTGGCGGGAGTCGTCGAACTGGGGGCAGCTGCGCCCGGTGACAAGACGATGGTCGACGCCCTGGGACCCGCGTCGTTGGCCCTGCATGAGGCAATCGGGGCGGGCCGCGCCCTGGACGATGCAGTGTGTGCTGCAGCGGACGCCGCCCGCGCCGGAGCCGAGAGCACCGTGCCGATGCGGGCGCGCAAGGGGCGCGCGTCCTACCTGGGCGAGCGCTCGATCGGCCACCAGGATCCCGGCGCCACCTCGGTGGCGATCAGCATCGAGGCCCTCGCCCGCACGGTCGCGCCCGCGCGGGCTTAGCGGGCGGACGGCAACCTTGACCCATGTCGCTGAGCAGTCTCTGACCGGCATCCCCGCCTCACCGGGAGTCGCGTTCGGCCCGGTGTGGCGGTTCGGCCGTGCGACCGGTAGGGCGCCGCGCAATCGCGCCGGGAATGAGGTGCCCGTCGCGGAGCGGGAGGCCGAGCGCGAGCGGGCGGTGGCCGCCCTCGCGGGGGCGGCCGAGGCTGTGCTCGCGGTTGCCGGCAGCCTGACGCCTGAGGAGGCCGAGATAGTCGACACGAGCGCGCTGATGGCGCAGGATCCGATCCTGATCGCCCAGGTGCAAGACGCTGTTGTCGCCAGTGGGTTGACCGCGGATGAGGCGATCCTGATGGCTACCGGCCGGCACGCCGAGGCGATCGCCGCGCTGCCCGACGAAACGCTAGCGGTGCGCGCCGACGACGTCCGCAGCATCGGCCGCCGCGCCGCTCGGCTGGCAAGCGGGGAAGTCCATGGGCGGCCACCGCGAGAAGATGTGATCCTGCTCGCCGACGATCTCGGACCGGCCGACGTGGCCGAGTTCGCGCCGTGGCTGGCGGGGATCGCTGTGGCGGGCGGCAGCGCGACCGCGCACGCCGCGATTGTGGCGCGCTCGCTCGGCCTGCCGATGGTCGCCGGGCTGTCTGCGACGGTGTTGGAGATCGGCGATGGTGAACCGGTCGTGGTTGACGGCGCCGGCGGCATTGTCGTCGTGGCCCCGATGGGCGAGCGCGTAGACCGCGCACAGGAGGACATGCGAGCTCGACGTCGGGCTGTCGGCCGCGACCACGACCTGCGTGAGCAGCCCGCGCTGACTCGCGAGGGCACACGCGTGATCGTCCGCACGAACGTCGCCGGCGCGAACGACCTAGCGGTTGGTCTCAGCGCGGGAGCCGAAGGTATCGGACTGCTGCGCACCGAGCTGGCCTTCCTCGACGCGGCCGACTGGCCGACCGAGCAGAACCACACGGCCGCCATGGACTCGATCCTGGCCGGTCTCGGCGGGTTGCCCGCGATCGTGCGGGTTCTCGACTTCGGCGCTGACAAGGCGCCCCCGTTCCTGCGAACCGTTCCGGAGCGAGGGCTCGAGCTGTTGCTCTCCCACCCCAATGCCTTCATGAGCCAGCTACGGGCAATCCTGCTGGCCGCCCAGGGCCGCGACGTCCGGATCTTGCTGCCGATGGTCGAGTCGGCACAGCAGATCGACGCGACCCGGACGCTGATCGAGCACGCCGCGAGCGCGCTGGGGCTCGGCGACGTGCCGCCGCTGGGAGCCATGATCGAGACGCCTGCCGCGGTGCAGGCGGCGGACGCGATCGCGGCCCGGTGCGAGTTCCTCAGCATCGGCACCAACGATCTGACCGCGACGACACTCGGCGCCGATCGGTTCGCTGCCAATTCGGCGCGGGCCCACCACCCCCTGGTGCTGCGGTCGATCGCGCGGAGCGCCCTAGCTGCCCACCGCTCGCGGATCAGCGTCGAAGTGTGCGGCGAGGCCGCGTCGGACCCGGTCATGTTGCCCCTGCTGGTCGGGCTTGGCCTGGACGAGCTCAGCGTCGGGGCGGCGCGCGTCGGTCAGGTCCGGGACTGGATCCGCCGGCTCAGCGACGCGCAGACCGTCCCGCTCGCCCACTCGGCGCTGTCGATGGATTCCGCCGAGGCGGTGGAGTCGGCGGTGCAGCCGCTCGCGGCGGAACTACTCGGAGAGGCCGGCGAGAGTAGCCGCAAGAGTGGCCACCGCGGCGACCGCGTCCTCGCCCGCGGCGCGTAGTCGCAACTCGGTGCCACGCTTGGCCCCGAGGGCCAGGATCGCCAGCAGGCTCTTCGCGTTGGCGTCACGCTCGCCGCTGGCCACGGTGATCTCGGCCGAGAAACCGGTTGCCGATCGCACGAAACTCGCGGCCGGGCGGGCATGTAGGTCGACGTCCGACGGCAGGGTCACCGTGGCATCGGCAACCTCAGAGCTTGTTGGCACCGCGCGCCTCCTCCGCGGCGCTGACCACGTCGTGCAGCGAGCATCCGGCCGAGGCCACTACCGCCGCTGCCACGGCGCCCTCGACAAGCGGCGCGTCGACGAGCCTAGCGTGACCGTTGCCATTGCGTTCGAGCACGTGACGGATAGTCAGGATCGCGGAGCCGAGGTCGCCGAGGATGATTACCCCATCGCCCTGGTTGGCGCGCCGGATCGCGTCACGGACCAGCCCATCATCGGTGCCCAGGACGCCGCCCGGGCCGCCGCCCGCCACCTCGATACGAACCTCCGGGCCGGCCATCTGACCTGCCAGATCGGCCACGCCCCGTGCCAGCTCGGCACTGTGTGAGACAACTACGATGCCGACCAACCCGCACGCCTCCTCCGGTTGTGAACTGTCCCGTGCCAGTCTACAGTACTGAAGAGGATTCGACAATGCCGAACAGTGTCCGCAACGCCCAGTCTCCGCGCCGATCGACGATCCAGTCGGTTGATCGGGCTGCGCGCATCCTAAAGGTGCTGGCCAGCGGGCCCCGGCGGCTCGGCGTGAGTGAGATCGCCGACCGGCTGGACCTCACTCGACCGACGGTGCACGGCCTGCTACAGACCCTTCAGGCTCACGGTTTCGTCGAGCAGGACCGCCACTCGGACAAGTATCAGCTCGGTGCCGGCCTGCTCCAGCTCGGCAACTCCTACCTGGATCTCAACGAGTTGCGGTCCCGTTCGCTCATTCACGCTGAGCGGCTCGCCACCCGCGCCGACGCCGCCGTCCGGGTCGGCGTTGCCCACGGTGCCGGCGTCGTCATCGTCCACCATGTCTTTCGGCCCGACACGACGTTGCAGATCCTGGAGGTCGGCGCTGAGCTGCCCTTCCACGCATCTGCTCTGGGCAAGGCGATGCTCGCCTACGCGCCGGACTCAACGGTGGCGGATCTGCTCGCCGAGCCGCTGACGCGGCTGACCAGCAGAACGCTGGCCCCGGTCGGTCTCCGACACGAGCTGACCCAGGTGCGCGAGCGCGGGTACGCGCGCGAGCGCGACGAGGCGATCCTGGGCGAATCGAGCATCGCCGCCCCGATTTTCGACCACTCAGGTCACGCCGTCGGCGCAATCGGAATCGTCGGCGACACCGACCGGATCATGCCCCGCGGGCCCGCCAAAGCGCTGCCCGAAGCAGTCTGCGACGCCGCACGCGGCATCTCCCGCGAACTGGGCGCGAGCCGCTGGCCCGCAACGAGCCCAAACCAAGCGCACGCGAGCGCCTAAGGGACGCCATCGCAGAGACGGTCCCCGACCTGCGGCGCGGAGATCAACAGCATCCTGCGATCGCGGACGGGTTCAACCGTTCCGTCGTTCACCTCGCCAACCAGGAGGTCGCCTTGTATGCGCTCGCGGGCGTCCGGCTACTCGTCCCAGGCCTGGACTCCGACCAGGCGGCTGATGCGGCCCTCGCGCAGCTGCAGCACCGCGGCGCACATCACGTTGGTTCCGTCGGGGTAGCGACAGGCTTCCGTGAACGCTGCGCCACCGTCGCCGAGCACCTGCAGCTCGACGCGGTGCGTCATGTCTCGCTCGCAGACGTCCTCGATCCAACCGCGGATCTCGTCACGGCCGCGCAGGACGCGAGGGCGGCCGGGGGTATTGATGCGGTCAACGAGCGTGACTTCGGCGTCGTTGGCGTACAGGTCGAGCTGCGCGGTGGAGTCGCGCTCCTCGAGGGCGCGCTTGTACACGGGAAAGTCGAACTTCGAGGTGGTGGAGGTGCTCATAGCGTATCCCTTCCTGCCGCCTGAGACCCGCCGGGGCTGCGGGCGGCGTTGGTGCCCGTCAGGCCGGTTGAATGTTTTGGTTGATGCGGAAGAAGTTGTGGGGGTCGTACTTGGCTTTGATCTGTGCCAGGCGGTGGTAGTGGTCGCCGTACGTGGCTTGGACGCGCTCCTGGCCCTCGTCCATCATGAAGTTGACATAGGCGCCGCCCATCGAATAGGGGTGGGTCGCCTCCCAGTACTCGACGCACCACTGGCGCAGCGAGGCCGCGCTGGCGGGGTCCGGGTCCACGCCAACGATGACCTGCGCCCACTTCGCATCCCGATAGGCCCACGGCGTGGCGTGGGGAGCGACCCGGGAGGCCGCGCCGTCGATCGGGTACAGGTGCATCGTCGACTTCCAAGTGGGCATCCTCGCGCCGTGCTCGACGTGCCGCTGGATCGCCTCATCGGAGAGCTCGTTGACGAAGTCGGCACGCCAGTACCACTGATCGCCGGGCGGGTAGACACCGTCGAAGGCCGATTGCAACGCGGGCAGCGGCATCTTCTGCACGCCGTCGAGCAGCGGCCGGCCGAACGCCCGTGCCTCGCGCAGACAGGCGGGATCATCCTCGGCGCCGGAGTAGCACCACAGCACCCCGCAGACCTTTCGCAGATGGAGTTCTTCGGGGAACGGAGGCCCGGGCGGGACGCTCAGGAACGCGAAGAATCCGGTCAGCTCGTCGGGCTGTGCCGGGCCGAACTCCCGCCACCAGGAGAGCAGCTCGCCTGCGTCGTCGAGGTCGTAGAACACGGGGCCGGCGAGTACGTCGGCGACGTCGTGGCAGCGGAATGTGAACGAGGTAACGATTCCGAAGTTGCCGCCGCCCCCGCGCAGCGCCCAGAACAGGTCCTCGTTGTGCTCTGGGCTGGCAGTCACGTACGTGCCGTCTGCGAGCACAACGTCGGCGGACAGCAGGTTGTCGATCGTCAGGCCGCAGCGACGGGTGAGGTGGCCTAGCCCGCCGCCGAGCGTGAGTCCGCCGACGCCGGTGGTCGAGATGATGCCGGCCGGCACTGCGAGCCCGAACGCATGTGTGGCGTGATCGATGGCGCCGAGCATGGCGCCCCCCTGGACGTGCACGACCTTCGCCGCCGCGTCGACCGTGACGCCGTGCATCGGCGAGAGGTCGATAACCAGTCCGTCGTCGACGCTACCCAGGCCTGCGCCGTTGTGCCCGCCGCTGCGGACCGCGACCGGAAGGCCCTGCACCCGGGCGTAGCTGATGGCCGCAATGACGTCGGCTACGTCGAGGCAGCGCACGATCGCCGCCGGACGCTTGTTGATCATCGCGTTGTACACCGCCCGGGCCTCGTCGTATTCCGGAGCGTCCCGGTCGATGTAGGTTCCGCGAAGCGCTTGCATGAGCGTGGTAGCGCTTTCGCTCATTGTTTGCTGCACCGTCGCCATGCTGGCTCCTCCCGAGGTAGTTGTGCGGAACGTCAGCTTGGACCGGCCTCAGTCAGCCAACCGTCATTCCAGCGTCAAAACTCTCGCCACGGGCGTCAAAAGCGAGCTACGCTGCGCAGACGATGTTGAGGGTCCGGGTTCTCGGCCCGATTCGGGTCGAGTTGGACGGCCGGGCGGTGCAGTCGCCCGCCAGCCATAGCGCGTGGTCGCTTTTGGCCCACCTGGCGCTTTACCCGGGCCGGCACCGACGCCGCGACCTCGCCGCGCGGTTCTGGCCCGACGTCCTTGACTCGAGCGCCCGTCAGAGCCTGCGCAACGCAGTCTGGGCGCTGCGCAGATCGCTCGGGCCGGCCGGCCCGATGCTCGTCACCTCCCGGGACGAGATCGAGCTCGCTGGCGACGGCGAGGTTTGGGTGGACGCGCTCGAGATGGAGCGGCTGCTCGCCGCCGGTCGCTCCGAGGAGGCGCTCGCGCTCGGGGAGGGTGAGCTCCTGGCGGGGATCGATGCTGACTGGGCGCTCCAGGCTCGCGCCGCTCACCGGGAGCACGTGAGCGAGGCGCTCGAGTCGCTATCTGCAGAGGCCGACCGTAACGGTGATCGAGACAATGCGATCCGGCTGACCCGCCGTCAGGTCACGCTCGACCGTCTCGACGAGGCTGCTCACCGCCGATTGATGGCACGACTCGCGGCAGCGGGAGACCGCAGCGCTGCGTTGCACGAGTACGAGCTGCTCAGGAAGAGGCTGCGCCGCGAGCTCGCGGTCGCTCCGGCGGCCGCCACCCGCGAGCTCGCGGCCGAGCTTCGCCACCCGCAAGCCAGCGGCTCTTCCGGCACGTCGGTGCTGCCGGCATTCAGGCCGTTCTCGCTCGTCGGTCGGGGTCGTGAGCTGCAAGAACTCGGCCGCGCGTGGTTGCTTGCGCGGTCGGGCAACGGCGGCGCGATCCTGCTCACCGGTGAAGCAGGGATCGGAAAGACACGGCTCGCGGTCGAGCTGCTTTCCCGCGCCGGTGAGCAAGGCGCGCGAGGAGCGGCCTGCGCGGCGCTCCATCCTGCGGGCGGCGCCCCGCTGGGAATGTGGGCCGAGCTCATCGGTGAGCTGGTCGATCAGATGGAATCGCCGCCGCTGGACGCCGAGTGGCCGTCAGACCTCGCCATCCTCATTCCCGACCTCGAGCTGCGCTTGGGACGCGAGCCGCGCCACCGTCCTGCCGTCCCGCCGGACCTGGAGCGCGCGCGGCTGTATCAGGCCGTCGTCGAGCTGGTCAGCTGGGCGGCGCGGCGGCGGGGGCTGGTGCTGCTGATCGAAGATCTCCATCTCGCCGATCCGCCCAGCCTCGAGATGACGGGGTTCGTCGCTCGGCAGTGCACGCGGTTGCCGGTGCTGATCATCCTGACCCGCCGCCCGGAACCGTCCAGCGTCCCGGCCGACGCACTCGAGCAGACGCTGCGTAGCCGTGGCGTACTCCTCGGCGAGCTCGAACTCGGCCCGCTCGCCGAAGCCGCGCTCGCCGAGCTCGTGCGCGAGGTTGGAGCGCTTGGGAGCGCCCAGGTCGAACTCGCGGTGACGGCCGCGGAGGGCAATGCGCTGCTTGCAATCGAACGGGCGCGCGCGCTGGCGAGCGGCCGGTCGGACCCGCCCGCGAGCTTGCGCGGCGCCGTGCGGGGGGCGCTCGCGCCGCTGCCGCCCGAGCCTCGCCTGCTGGCGGAGTTTGTCGCCGTCGCGGGCCGCGAGCTGACGCGAGAGGAGATCTCCGCGCTACCGGTTGCCTCCCAGGCGGACACCGCCACCGCGGCGCTTGAAACCGGGTTGCTGTTCGCGCGCTCGGGGGGGCTGGGCTTCCGCCACGCGCTGATGCGCGAGGCGGTTTACGCGGACCTGCCCGATCCACGTCGCGCTTGGCTGCACGAGCAGCTCGCTGGATCGCTCGCGCGACCGTCGGCAGTCCCCGGACGGGCGGCAGAGGTTGCCCGACACCTGCGCCTGGCCGGACGTGGGCAGCAAGCCGCCAGCCACCTGGCGCACGCCGCGGCGCAGGCGCGTTCGGTCGGAGCGCTCGAACAGGCGGGGGATTTTCTCCAACAGGCGCTAGAGCTCGTGGGCGAAGACACCAACCTGCTGGTCGAGCTGGCCGAGATCGAGGCGTGGCGTCACCGAGTCGAGGCGTCGGACGCGTTGTTCGCGCGCGCAGTGACCGCGTTTCCCGAGCCGGACCACCAGCTCGCTCGTGCTTGGCTGAGGAGGGCGTTTTGGAACCGAGGCGCGCTCTGCCGTCCGCACGAGGTGCTCGAATCCGCGCGTCACGCGCTCCGTGCGCTGGATGAGAGCGGTAGCGAGGAGCCGGAGATCCGCGTCAAGGCGCTCGCCCTGTCTGCCTGGGCGGAGGCGGTGGCCGGCGATCCCGACGCCGCCGAACAGCTCTTGAACGAGGTCCAGCGCGTCACAGGGCATGCGGGAGCAGGCGCCGAGCTCGCCCAAGATGTCGGGCATGCGCGTGCGCTCGCGCTCGTTCGACGGGGCCTGTTTCGCGAGAGCTACGCGGCGCAGACGGCGGCCGGGGAGGCGGCCGAGCGCATCGGGCGACCAGACCTGGCGTGCAGCTGCTGGCTCAACGCGGCGTGCGTCGCCGCCTGCGCAGGCGAGTTCGACCGGGCCCTGGAGTTCGTCGAGCGAGGAGCGCGGGTGACGCACCGCCGGCCAATGATGTGGTTCGAGGTTCACATTCTTGCCGCACGCGCATACGTCCTCGCGCGCCTTGGCCGTCACGAGGAGGCGCTGGCCGCCGCAGACCTCGAGGCCGCCGCCGCCGACCGGGCCGACACGCCCGAGCTTCGTGCGACCGCCGAGCACGACCGAGGGATGATCGCCCTCCGCGTGGGCGATCACGCCCGGGCGGCGGCGCTGCTGGCCAGCGCCCTCGCCGACGACGCACCGGTCAGCCGACCGCTCGCCCGCCTGGCCCGCGCCGAGGCGCTCGCCCTGCTTGACCGCTGCGATGAAGCCGAGCAGGAACTGAGGGCAGGGGCCCTCGAGCCAGTGCGGCCCGGCGACCTACCCGAAACGCTGGTGCCGCGAATGGCTCGCGTCCAGGGACTCATCGCCGCGGCCAGGGGCGATCACCGGCTGGCCGCACGACGCCTCGAGGAAGCCGCCGCCGGATGGCGACGGATGCTCGACCGCTCCCGTGACGGCGAGCGCTACACGAACTCGTTTGCCGACCTCGCGCGGCCGCCGGTGCTCGGCCTCGTAGAGCCAGACCAAGAGCTCGATCATGTGCTGAGCGAGCTTGCAGCCCTCGACAAGGCACCCGCCTGAGGGGAGGTCGCATGCCCACATTTGACGACGCCGCCACCACCTCGGCCCCACTCGAAGAGGTGTGGAAGATCCTCTACGACCCCGCGCGCTTCCCCGAATGGTGGGTCGGCTTTGAAACCGTCAAGACCGAATCCGCGGACAGCGCGCAGGAACGACGCTACACGATGTTCCCGGAGGGATACCCAGACTTCCCGATGCCACAGTTGCTCCGCACGTCCCAGGACGATGGTCGCGTGGTCGTGTCCTGCCTGGTTTCCGATCTGATCTTCGAGTGGCGCCTACAACCAACCGAAGCGGGTACCACCATCAGCGTCCACGTCCAAATCCCCGAGCGGGAGGCGCACCGTCTCGACGGCCAGAGAGAAGTCATCGCGTCCTCGCTCGCGGGCCTAGCAGAGTTGGCGGCCAGCGGCTGAGGTAGCGAAGCCACCGACCCGCAGAGGGCGACCTGCCGGACGCACAGCGGCGCATTTGAGCCCCGCGGCGAACGGGTCCGGTAGGTGGGGAATGATGTGCCGATGCGAACGGTCACGCTCGTAGAGGCCCCGACGAGCGCGGGTGGCTACGCGCCCGGTCAGGAGGATGGTCCCCGCGCGCTGCTCGACGCCGGCCTGGTCGAGGGATTGGAGGCGGCCGGTGTGGCGGTGCGCCGCGGCGGGCACGTGGCGCCCTTTCGGTGGCGGCCAGACCCCGACAACCCCTGGTCAGCGAATGCCGATGCGGTCATCGATCGTGCCGGTCAGGTCGCTGCGCTGGTCCGATCCGCTGCACCGGATGACACGATCGTGGTCCTCGGAGGCGACTGCACGGTCGGTGTCGGCACCGTGGCCGGGCTTGCTGATCATGTCGCAAGGCTGGGTGTCGTGTATGTCGATCGGCACGCTGACCTCAACGTGCCCGACAACACGGTCGACGGCGCCTTGGACTGGATGGGGGTGGCGCACATGCTCGACATCGACGGCGCCATCGGCGGGCTGGCGGCACTCGCCGGTCACCGACCAATGCTGAGGTCCGGGCAGATCAGCTTCCTCGGGCTCGGGCCGCACACAGACTTCGAGGCTGCGGTGATCTCCGATCGCCGACTGCCCGTGGTCGACGTGCAAATGGCCGCCTCCGATCCGCTGGGCAGTGCACGAGCGGCGCTCTTCCCCCTCTCGGCCTGCGACGGTCTGGCCGTGCACTTCGACGTCGACCTCGTCGACTTTCTCGACGCGCCGCTGGCGGAGAACACCGATCGCGGCTTCGCCCCATCGCTAACGACGTGCGCAAAGATCCTCAGCGAGCTGCTCACAGACGCGCGGGTGCGCGCGCTCACCGTGACCGAGTTCAACCCCCACCACGGGGCAGAGGACGGGAGCACCAGCAAGCGGCTGGCGGAGATCCTTGTCAGCTGCCTCGGGTAGCCCAAGCGGAAGCCATCCGCTCACACGACGCGGAATCACGCAACCGCCTGGGTCCAAGTCACCGGCAAGAGCCGCGCGAGTGCCGCTTGGCGTGGCCAGCTAATCGACCGCCTACCTCACGTCGGCGTCGTGTACGACCACGTCGTCGCGTCGTCTGACCGTGGCGACGTCTCTGCGCCGATCGGCCCAGACGCTCATCCACAACAGCGAGAGGATGAGGCCGACGATGCCGACGATCAGCAAGATCAGCCCGATCGTATGGATGCTGAACCCTTTCGCCGTCGCGCTGACGGCGAAGCGCAGGATGGCTCCGATCGCGATCAGGACAAGTGATGTACCAATTCTCATTGTTGCCTCCGGTCACTAGGAATAGAGCATCCGCCTCATGCGAATGCCCAAGGCACCCCAGTTGCTGGGAGCATTATGCCCGCTGACCCCCACGGCCAATCACTCACGCACTGACTTTCGTATTCGGGAGCTTTCTTGCCAGGTCTTCACCTCCGAGCGCCGCGCCGACGCGCTCGTCAGCTTCCCGCCGCCCCACCCTGCGAGACGCAGACCGGCTCGCCCTGCTGTCGGTGATCGGCTCGCGAACTCGAGGTTCAGCGGCCGCTACCGTGCGTAGCGCAGGGATCCCGGTGTGTCGAGCAGCTCGCCGGTCTCGATCAGCGTCTTGAGTCCCGAGAGGATCATCGGCCAGCCGCCGTAGAGCTCCGCGTTGGCGTCTGGAGGTAGCTGGTCGTGGACGACGGTGAGCCGGCATGATGTTCCGATCGGCTCGATCTCCCATGTGACCCGGGTCGTGCGCTGTGCTTTCACATCCTCGCTCCACAGCGCGTTGAACGTCTGGACAAGCAGTCGCGGCGGCTCGACGGTGACGTTCTCCCCGGTCGCGATGTCCACGACGCCGGGTACCGCTGAGGTATAGGTCCCTCCTTGCTCCCAGCTGGAGCGGACTTCCACTCCGAAGCTGTACTTGGCGCGCTCGGCTGGGTCGGTGATCGCCGCCCATAGCCGTTCGGGCGTGGTCTTGATGAAGACCTCAAAGACGGCCGTGCCGTCCGCCACGGGGGCGGTGCCGGATGTCCACGAGGCCGGGGCGAGAGTGTTCACGGGATCCTCCAGATAGGTCTTGAGCGCAGTGAGCGTCGCCGCCCACGGCTCGGCGTACTTGCTCACCCACCGGTCGTGGACGAGTCGGATCGGGACGGTGTTCAGGTAGTGGAGCTTCTCGCGACCCCGCCTACGTGTCCGCACCAACCCGGCCTCTTCAAGCACGCCGAGATGCTTCATGACACCAAAGCGGGACATCTCGATCCGCGCCTCGAGCCCGCTCAGCGTTTGCCCGTCGCGTCTGAACAGCTCATCGAGGAGGCCGCGACGGGTGGGATCGGCGAGCGCCTTGAACACCTTGTCCACGACCTGATCATATGTGACCTTTTAGTCACATGTCAAGATGTCCGCTCGAACTGGCGCGGGCTGGGTCTCCTACTATGAGTTCAGTGCTCAGGAATCGCACATGACACCGGACGACACAGGCTCGATCCGCACGGCCCTCGCGCCCGCAGCGCTTAAGGCGGCGCTGGTTCCGCGCCGGCCGGTGTTCGGGAATCCCTGGGATTCCACCGTCGACATGTTTGCCTGCTTTGTAGCCGTCAGCGCCATAGATCCGTTTTTGCTGTGGGGCGGTGGGGCACTGCTGGGCTCGATCTTCGACTTTGGCTCGCGGTGGCCCGTGGGCGTCTATCTGGTGGCCGCACTGGTCGGCGCAGCCGGCTTCATGACGATCGTGGGACGGGAGCGCACGAGGTTGTCAGTCGATGTCCTGGCGATCACCGCTTGGGTTCTCCTCGGCCTTATCGTGGCGCCATTTCTCGGGTTGGCGCTCTCAATCCCCGCAGCGATGGTCTGCTACGGCGTGTTGTTGCTGGGCACCTTCGGCTTCGTGCTGCGGTTCGGTCGCTGGCAGACCAGTTTTCTGCGCACCCTCACGTGGCCGGTGAGTTGGAGCTTGCTGGCGTTGTTCTTCGCCTTCGCCGCGCACCGGCTGATCCTTTATCCGTGACACGCGTTTCCGCCGCCGACCCGGACCGGGGGCGATGCGGAGGGCGCCTTCCGTCGGGCATGGCGACGACCTGAGCAGGAGGATCCATCGGGCGAGGCCGACCCCGCGGCGACCCGGCCCGACCCGCCGGGCCGCCAGCGATCTACCGATCGATCAAGACGCCGGGGGCGCCGCGCGAGTGCGCCCCGACGCCACTCGTCAGGCGGGAACCTCGCTGTGAAGCTCGCTACGCACTTCGAACGACGTCTCCTGCGGCGGCGCGGCAAACCCGCCGTCGATCCCGGCCTGCATCCTGGGCATCAGCGTCTCATCGCGGAAGCGCTCCCAGCTTTCCTTCGAGTCATGAATCGCCACGATCAACCAGCCGTCACCCGACGGTCCGGCGATGTGAAGCACCTGACCGGGAGGGAGGATCCCCTCGCCCGGATGCACAGCCGCGACCGAGGCTTGGTACTGCTCCTCGGTCCCACCCGCGAATTGATGCACGACGCCATAGGCCATTCGCTACTCCCCCGGTTGGACAACAATTACGGCGACCCTACTGCCCGGCGCGCCGCATCGCAATGCACGCACAGAGCCCGCGCCGAACCGGCCGCTCCAGCACCCGGTCCTCTGCGCGCAAGCGGCAAGTCGGGACATCCGCGTCCCCCTGGGCTCACTGCTTCAGGTTGTGCGCGGGCGCTGGTGCTGAAGGAAGAACCGGATCATCTCGGCGGAAGAGTCAGGGCCGCCCGAGTCGGTGTAGGAGCCAACCGGGCTACCGCCGTACCAGGCGTGACCGCCGCCGTGGACAATCAAGGATTCCGCGACGGCGATCCCGTCGAGATCGCGGTGCACGGTGCGGGTGTAGCTGCGCCCGGAGTCGCTACGCGTCGTGATCGGCGCTTCCTGGCCCCCGATGTCGCCAGCCGCGAGTCGAGACGCGATTACGTTGTCTGCGTTGACCGGCGCCACGATCGGGTCGCGGTCGCCGTGGATGACGATCAGCGGCACGACACTGGCCGCGGCGGCCGTCCCACCGGTTCGCATCGCAGCAAAGGCGGAGCCGACGTCGTGCGCGGCGCCGTAGGCGATCCCGGAATGCACCCCGACCGCCGCATACAGGTCTGGGTAGGTCGCGGCCATGACCGCGGCCATGGCGCCACCGGCCGAAAGCCCGGCGACATAAACCCGAGTCGGATCGACGACGAGATCGCGCACGACTTCGCGGGTGATGCCGGCGATGATCGCCGGCTCGCCCGCGTTGGCTTGCTGGTCAGACGCGCAGAACCAGTTCCAATAACCACCGTTGTTAGCTGCCCGGGCCTGCTCTGGGTACGCGACGAGAAAGGTGTGCTGCTCGGCCTGCTCGTTCATCCGCGTGCCGGCGGCAAAGTCCAACCCGTTCTGCCTGCCGCCGTGCAGCATGACCAGGAGTGGGACGGGCTGCCCGCAGTAGCTGGTCGGAATGTAGAGGTCGTAGCTGCGGATCCCGGCGCTCTCGGTGTGGGTGAGGTGACGTATCTCACCGCCCGGCGCGGCGGCGGCGCTCGCCGCTGCGCTACCACCAGTCCATCGTGCATCTCCAGGCAACCCAGCCACCCGGACGGTGTCTGACCGGCCGGGCAGCGCGGTCTGGAGGTCCTCGATCAGGCCCGCGCGCGCGGACCCGCCATGTGCGCGCGGAACTTGTGGCCACCTCGCTGGGCGACCGGTTGACACCGGCAACCGAAGGCGGCCGAGACGGGACGAGGGCTGCGTGGCAGTCGACTCGGTCGGCCCGGCGGTGCCGCCGGCTGCCAGACCCCGCTGCAGAACCGCAGTGGCCTCGGTCAACCGTCCGGCACGCGTGAGGCTCAACGCCTCGGCCATCGTGAGGTTCGTATCGGGGCTCATCGCATGCTCCTTTCGGGGGCTTCGTCGGCTAGCGCCGGGAATCGGTCATAGGTGGACGTGTCTCGCCACTGCGCGATCGGGGTCGCGCGGCTCGGCGGGTGATCATGTGGTGCGCGAGGCGAGTGCAGCCTTCACCGCCTGCGGTGCCCGGAAGGCACCGAGGACCTCGACCCGCGCGATCGTCGCGAGGGCGAGTTCGGGTGAAACGTCATCGGAAATCGTTGCCAGCCCGAGAACTCGCAGCTCTACCATGCGACCAGAGTCCCGGAGGTGCTCCAGCGCATCGCGGCTGTAGTGCTCGATGCCGAGCACCAGCTCGCGCCGGGCCACGGTTCTCTGCACGGCGTCAGACCGGCTTTCGAGCTGCCGGCGGATGGCCGTACGAATGAAATCGGTGCGGTTGGCGAAAAAGCCCTCGCTGACGAGCAGGTCGATCTGACCCAGGTCGACAAGCCCGACGTTGATGGTGATCTTCTCGCTTCGTTCGGTATCAGCCATTTTGCCGTGTCACTGCTCATCCGCCATCTCGCCACCAGCTTAGCACCATCCAGCTGGATGGTTAGCGCCAGGGAGGTGCTCCGATTGTCCAGCGGACCGCGATCGGCCCGTCCTCACGCGTCCGGGTGCGACTCCTCCCAGCGCAGCGCCGCCGCCTCGGCGCTGGCCGAGGGGCGGGGATCCGGCGCCTGGGCGGCACGGGCCGACAGGCGCGTGAGGGTGTCGAGGGTTCCCGACGCCTGCCACACCTCGACAGCTCGACCACCGTCAAAGCGCAGCCACGCGACCCCCTCGACGTTCGTCGGGCCGCCTGTGACAGGGGCGCCGTAGAAGTCGCGGGCCTGCACGCCCGAAAGGCTGTAGCGCGCCGCGAGACGATCGCCGTCGGCTATGACGTCCTGCACGGTCAGGCGGGCATCCGGGAAGGCCGACCACAGCTGCGCGTAGAACCGCCTCGCCCCCTCGCGACCTTCGAGCCCGCGCGGGTAGCCGTGCAGGACGACGTCGGGGGCGTACAGGTCCAGGTAACCCTCCCGGCGGATGGGGTCGTTGAAGGCGTCGGCCGCCGCCCGAAGCGCGGCCTCGTTGCGATCGGACACCACGAGCCTAGTTGCGGGAGCCGTTGCGGATGACCGCGGCCTGCCCCTGGCCGCCTCCCACGCACAGCGTAGCCACGCCCCGGGTGAGGTCCCGCCGCTTCATCTCGTGCAGCAGCGAGACGAGTATCCGCCCGCCGCTGGCGCCGATCGGATGCCCCAGGGCGATCGCGCCGCCGTGCGGGTTGATCCGGTCGGGCTCGATTCCGAGCTCGCCGATGACGGCCAGCGACTGCGCGGCGAAGGCCTCGTTGAGTTCGAACAGGTCGATGTCGGCGAGCTGGAGGTGGGCACGCTCGAGCGCCTGGCGCACGGCTGGAACCGGTCCGATCCCCATGATCTTCGGCTCCACCCCGACCGACGCGTAGCTCTCCACCGTTCCCATCGGCTCCAGACCGAGCGACTGCGCCCGGCTACGCGACATGACGATGATCGCAGCGGCGCCGTCGTTGACGCCCGAGGCGTTGCCGGCCGTCACCGTGCCACTCTCCCTGCGAAATGCTGTCCGCAGCTTGCTCAAACCGTCGGCGGTCGTACCCGCGCGGGGATGCTCGTCGGTGTCCACGACGCGTGTGGCCTTGCGGTCGGGCACCTCCACGGGGACGATCTCGTCGCGAAAGACGCCGTCCTCGATCGCCTTGACCGCCTTCTGCTGGCTGGCGGCAGCGAACTCGTCCTGCTTCTCCCGCGAGATGTCGTACTGGTCGGCCAGGTTCTCAGCCGTGATCCCCATGTGGATGTCGTTGAAGGCGTCGGTGAGGCCGTCGTGAACCATGGAATCGATCAGCTTCGCGTCGCCCATGCGCGCCCCGAAACGGCCGCTGGGCAGGAGATAGGGCGCCCGGGTCATGTTCTCCATGCCGCCGGCAAGCACGACCTCGACATCGCCCGCCCGGATCATCTGCGCGGCGATGGCGACCGACTTCAGGCCCGATCCGCACAGCATGTTGATCGTGGTCGCGGGGACCTCCTTGGGGATGCCCGCTCCGATCGCCACCTGGCGGGCGGCGTTCTGACCCAGCCCGGCCTGCAGCACGCACCCGAGCACGACCTCGTCGATCTGCTCCGACGCGATGCCGGTGCGCTCGAGGACCGCCTCGACCGCGCGCACGCCGAGCTCGACCGCAGAGACGTCCTTGAACTGTCCTCCGAAGGTGCCGACCGGGGTGCGCAGCGCCCCGACGATGACAGCGTCTTCCATCTTGTGACCTCCCGTGTGGCCTCTGTCGGTTTCCGCATTGCGAACCGACGTCGATGCATCAGATCTTTGCAGGCCGGGAAGGCTAAATGCAGCGATTGGGAGAAGATCGAAACAAGAGGGAGATTGGCATGGCTTCGTCACGCCCGCGTGGGACCGAGGATTTGGAGCATGAGCTCGAGCGTCTCTTGGAGGTCGAGACGATCGAGCCTCCTGAGGAGTTCACCGACCATGCCCTGGTGACCGACCAGTCGGTCTACGAGGAGGCCTTTCGTGACCCGGAGGGATGGTGGGAGAAGCAGGCCGAGGAGCTGCACTGGTTCAAGCGCTGGGACAGCGTGCTCGACGAGTCCGATCCACCGTTCTACAAGTGGTTTCAGGGCGGCCGCATCAACGCGTCCTACAACTGCGTTGACCGGCACGTGGAGGCGGGAAACGGAGACCGGATCGCCTACCACTGGCGCGGCGAGGAGGGCGAGGAGCGCGACGTCACCTACCACGACCTGCACCGTGACGTTCAGCGGCTCGCCAATGCGCTGAAGGAGCGCGGGATTGAGAAGGGCGACGTGGTCGGAATCTTCCTGCCCATGATCCCCGAGGTCGTCGTCGCGATGCTCGCCTGCGCCCGTATCGGAGCCGTGCACAACGTCGTCTTCGGAGGGTTCTCGCCCGGCTCAGTACGCGAGCGGATGGAGATCTCTCGCGCCAAGGCCCTGGTGACCGTCGACGGGGCACGGCGCAAGGGCAAGACCGCTTCGATCAAGCAGCAGGTCGACGAAGCGTTCGATGACCTCCGGACGCTCGAGACGATCTTCGTCGTCAAGCACGCGGGCGCAGACTGCACGCTGAAGGAGGGACGCGACGTCTGGTATCACGAGGCGCTCGAGGCTGCCGAGGCCGAGTGCCCGTGCGAGGAGCTCGACGCCGAACACCCCCTGTTCATCCTGTACTCCTCCGGCTCCACGGCCAAGCCGAAGGGGATCCTGCACACGACCGGCGGCTTCATGACCGGAGTGTCGTGCACGCACAGGTACGTCTTTGACCTCAAGCCCCAGACCGACGTGTACTGGTGCACCGCCGACGTCGGCTGGATCACCGGGCACTCGTTCATCGTCTACGGGCCGCTGTGCAACGGAGCCACGAGCATCATGCACGAGGGGGCCCCTGACTACCCGCACAAGGGGATCTGGTGGGAGATGGTGGAGCGCTACAAGGCGACCATCTTCTACACCGCGCCGACGGCGATCCGGACGTTCATGAAGTGGGGGCCAGAGCACCCCCAGGAGCACGACCTGTCATCCCTGCGCCTGCTGGGAAGCGTCGGCGAGCCGATCAATCCCAAGGCGTGGCTCTGGTATCACATGGTCATCGGCGGTGAGCGCTGCCCGATCGTCGACACCTGGTGGCAGACCGAGACCGGCCAGATCATGATCACCACGCTGCCGGGCATCAACGCGACCAAGCCCGGTTCAGCGGGTGTGCCGTTTCCCGGCATCGATGCCGCCATCCTCGACGAGAGCGGCAAGGAGCTCGACGACGGTCAGGGTTATCTCGTCCTGCGCCGTCCGTGGCCCGCGATGCTGCGGACCCTGTTCGAGGACGACGAGCGCTACGTCGAGACCTACTGGGAGCGCTACGGAAAGGACACCTACCTCGTGGGTGACGCCGCCCGCCGCGACAGGGACGGCTACTTCTGGATCATCGGTCGCATCGATGACGTGGTCAACGTCTCCGGCCACCGGCTCTCCACCGCCGAGGTCGAGTCGGCGATCGTCTCGCATCCCAAGGTTGCCGAAGCGGCGGTCATCGGGCAGTCCGACGAGGCCACCGGACAGGCGATCTGCGCGTACGTCACGCTCAAGGGCGACAGCAGCGCGGGCGACGCGGACCTCGAGGCCGAGATCCGGGAGACGGTCGCCAAGGGGATCGGCAAGCTCGCCCGGCCCAAGCGCATCATCTGGACCGCCGAGCTGCCCAAGACCAGGTCGGGCAAGATCATGCGCCGCCTGCTGCGCGACATCGCCGAGGGGCGGGAGGTCGGCGATGTCACGACGTTGGCGGACCCCAACGTCGTGCGAGAGCTGGAGGGTAAGGAGCAGGCCGCAGAGCAAGACCCGGTCAGGAGCTGAGCCGACGGATTGACGGCGCGGGCGTGGGTCGCCGCCGCCGGGACCCCATGACCCGGGGCGCGGGACCGCGCCGGCGGTCATCCTCTGTGTCGTGACCGGATCACCGCCCGCGGGAGATCGCCGTTTGGTTCGCGACGTACTGCTGCGCGATGGAACCGTCCTGCGCCTGCGAGCCCCGACACCAGCAGACCTCGACGACATCCGAGCGTTCTATGACGCGCTGTCACCGGACAGCCTGTACATGCGCTTCCACGGCTACGGACGCACCGACCTCGCCGCGCGCCAGAGCGCGATGGCGGACGGCAAGGACCGTGTCGCCCTGATCGCCCGCCACGGTGACCGGATCGTGGCCGTCGCCGGCTATGACCGCCTGCGCGAGCCGGGTGCCGCCGAGGTCGCGTTCGCGGTGGCCGAGGATCACCGCCGCCGCGGCGCCGCCACCCGACTACTCGAGCAGCTGGCGCAGATCGGCGGTGAGCGGGGGATCCGGCGCTTCGATGCCGAGGTCCTGGCCGATAACCGGGGAATGCTCACCGTCTTTCGCAAGGCCGGGTTCGGCCTGCGCCGCCGCGGCCTCGGCGGCGAGCTGACGGTCGCACTGGACATCACGCCCACCACGGAGGTGCTCGAGCGTATCGACGAGCGCGACCACCGCGGGGTTGTCGCCTCCCTGCGCCCGCTGTTGTCGCCGCGCTCGATCGCGGTGATCGGCGCTGCGCCCGGGAACATCGGCGCCCAGGTCCTGGCTCGGCTGGCAGAGGGCGGCTTCCACGGCACGGCGGTGACGGTGGGCGCCGACGGGGGGGTCGGGGGGCCCCTGCAGACGGCGCCTAGCATCGCTTCGCTAGGCGAGCCCCCGGACCTGGCGATCCTGGCCAACCCGGCCGAGGAGACGATCGAGGCCGCCCGGGACGCGGTGCGGGCGGGGTGCCGCGCCCTGCTCGTCCTCGGCGCCGAGTCGCCGGCCAATCCAACGGTCCGCACGAAGCAAGCCGAGGATCTGCTGGACATCGTGCGCAGCGCCGGTGCCCGGATGATCGGGCCCAACTCGTTCGGCCTGCTCAACACGGACCCGGCTATCAAGCTGCACGCCAGCGCGGTACAGGCGAGCATCACCCCCGGATGCCTGGCGATCTGCTCGCAATCGGGGGCGATCGCCGTGGGGCTGCTCGGCCAGTTCGCGGCGCGGCGCCTCGGGGTATCGGCCTTCGTGTCGCTGGGAGATCGGATCGACGTATCCACCAACGATCTGCTCGAGCTTTGGGAGGAGGACGAGGCCACGGGCGGCGTCATCCTCTACGTCGCGACGTTCGGCAACCCCGAGCGATTCGGTCGGATCGCACGACGGGTGTCGCGGCGCAAGCCGATCCTCGTCGTGAAGGGCCACCGGGAGCCCGACCTGCGCCGTCCGGAGGCTCGTTCGCACACGGCGGCCGCGCTGCGAGGGGATGCGGCTGTGGACGCGATGCTGCGCCAGGCCGGCGTGATGCGCTTCCGCAGCGGTGAGGACCTGTTCAACGCCGCGGAGTACTTCGGGTCCCAGCCGCTTCCCCCCGGCCGACGGGCGGCGATCGTCTCCAACTCGCAGGGGCTGGCGACGCTTGCGCGCGACGCGTCCGCGGCCCGGGGGCTGCTGGTGGGGGACGTCGGGCAGGCTGTGGAGGGCTTCGGTGGAGGCGGCGTCAGCCACGCCAACCCCCTCGTCCTGGGGGTCGGCGCCAGTGCGGCGGACTACGCCGACGCGGTCAGTCGCCTGCTCGCCGACCACGACGTCGACGCCGTCATGGTCTACTACGTCGACCTCGCCGACGGCGATCCGCGGGCGGTACTGGCCGCCGTGCAGGAAGCCGCCTCCGGCCAGGGCAAGCCGATCGTCTGCTCGGTCATCGGCGCCGACGGACAGCTCCCCCAGGCTGGGGGCTTCGCAGTGCCCAATTTCCTCTTCCCCGAGGCGGGCCCGGCGGTCATGGCACGGGGTGCCGAGCGACGGGAGTGGTTATCGCGGCCGCTCGGGCAGGCGGCGCAGTTCGACGATCTCGATCCCGATGCGGCGCGCGCCCTGACCGCGGGGCGCCTGGAGTCCGGCAGCGAGGATGACGGCGGCTGGCTCTCACCGCCGGACGGCGAGCGCCTGCTGGCCACACATGGGCTGCCGTTCGTCCTCTCTCGCGCCTGTCGGACCGTGGAGGCGGCGGCGGCCGCTGCGGCCGAGATCGGCGGGCCGCTGGTGCTCAAGGCCGACTTCCCGCCGCCGGCCCACGCCAGCGACATCGACGCCGTCCTGCTCGGCGTGGAGGGCGAACCCGGCGCCCGCGCCGGCTGGCGCGAGCTTCGCCGCCGGGTCCAGGCGGTCGGCCGCACCTGGAGCGGAGTCATCGTGCAGCCGCTCATCGCCTCGGGCGCCGATGTCCTCGTCGGCAGCCTCAGCGACCCGGAGTTCGGTCCGCTGATCGCCGTCGGCCTCGGCGGCCGACAGGCGGGTTTGGCGACGGACGCCGCCTTCCGGCTGCTGCCGGTCACCGATGTCGACGCCGACGAGCTCATCGCCGCCTCAGACGGGGTGACCGCGCTCATGAACGGATTCCGCGGCCAACCGGCGCTGGACCACCAGGCCCTGCGCGATCTCGTGCTGCGCTTCGCACACCTTCTGCGCGACGTCCCCGACGTCGGAGAGGCGGACTTAAACCCGGTGCGGGTGATGCAGCAGGGTTGCGCCGTGCTCGACATGCGGGTGCGCGTCAGCTCGAGGCGCGCCCGCGTCCGCACGAAGACCTGGTGACCGGCTCCCTCGGCCCCCCAGGTATCGGCTCTCACGCTGCCCGCCTATCCTGGGGACGATGCCGGAGCCCTCCTCGCCGCTCGGTGACTACATTCGCCGCCAACGCGAGCTCTCGGCAACTTCGATGCGGGAGTTCGCCCGGCTGGCCGGGATCTCCAACCCATATCTCTCCCAGATCGAGCGGGGTCTGCGCGCCCCCTCCGAGCAGGTTCTGCACGCGATCGCCAGCACCCTGAAGGTCTCGGCGGAGACGCTCTACGAGCAGGCCGGAGTTCCATTGGGGCCCGAGAGCCCCAATGAGGTGGTGACGGCGATTCGTGAGGATCCCCGTCTTTCCGGGCGCCAGCGGCAGGCGCTCATCCAGGTCTACGAGGCGTTCGTGACCGTCGGAACGCGCCCGCGCCGCTCATCCGGCGGCTCCTGACGGGGACTCCCCTTGACCGCATCCGGCGGCTCCTGACGGGGACTCCCCCTGACCGCATCCGGCGGCTCCTGACGGGGACTCCCCCTGACCGCATCCGGCGGCTCCGGACGGGGACTCCCCTGACCGCATCCGGCACCCGGGCCCGAGCGTGTCATACGCCCAGGCCCGGCACACGGAGAGAGACGGCAGCTACGCTCAAGGGGAGCTGCGCCCAGGCGGCAATCGAGCTAGGCGATCAGCTCGCGCGCAGCCGACACGCTGGCGCTGGTCAGATCCTCGGTCATCTTCGCGTGCGCGGTGAAGACCCCTGCGACCGGCTCGAGGTTGCTCTGAGTCCCCAGCTTGCGCTCGAACGCCGCCAGGCCGTGGACGTAGCGCTCGACGGTGTCGAGATACGCTGTGGTGGCCTTGCGGCCCGCCTCAAAGACGCGCTCGTTGGCCTCGCGGACGCGCTCGCTCGCCGCCTCGATGTCCGGATAGAAGGTGCTGCTCTTCTTGGTGCTTGATGCTGCTGCCATGGTGGTAACCCCTCTGTGTAGTGTTCGAAAACTGCAGTGCTTGCATCTTAGCAAGAGCCTAGCTACTTTGCAAGCACGTCATGGTTGGTCCTCACGCTTGCTGTTTAGCTGCTCGTAGGCAATGTAGCAAGCGGTCGCACGCCCCACGATCCCGCCTAGGACGCATTCAATGCTCTCATGGTGCTTGCTGTGCCCGGCTCACAGTGCTTGCTCATTGCTGACGGTCCGTTCGCGTTGCTAACGTCGTCGGAGCGCGTCGTTGCCACGATCGAAAGGAACGCTGTGAACGGATGCACCCCGACGTTCGAGGAGATCGCCCTCACCGACTCAGTCACCGCATGGGCGGCGGCGATCAAGGGGATGACGGCGTGGTGGGCCGGCGCCTTGCGTCGCGGCGCCTCCCCGCTGGACATGGTCGTCGACCAGACCCGCTGGTGGACGGCGATGAGCGACCGCGGCCGTCCCCGCTGGAGCTCACCAAACCAGATCATCTTCGAGGCGCCGGTGGCACGGCTGCGCGACTTCTCCACCACGACCGCTCGTAGCCGGCTCGTGCCGACCCTCGTCCTGCCGCCCCAGGCGGGCCATGACTCCTGCATCGTCGACTATTCCTCTGACCAGAGCCAGATGCGCACGATCCTGAACGCAGGACTGACGCGGGCATTCACACTGGACTGGATCGGAGCCACCGAGGAGACCAAGGACGCCGGGATCGACGACTACCTGCAGGTGATCGATCGCTCGATCGATCACCTCGGCGGCCGGGCGAACCTCGTCGGCGACTGTCAGGGAGGGTGGCTGGCGACGATCTACGCGGCGCTGCATCCCGAGCGGATCAACACGCTGACGATCGCCGGCGCGCCGATCGACTTTCACTGCGGCGAGCCCGCCATCCACGCCGCCCTCAGAGCGTTCGCCCCCAACGGCGACCTCGCCTTCTACCGCGCGCTGGTCGCCGCCGGCAACGGCACACTCAGCGGCGAGCACATGCTGGCCGGCTTCATCCTCATCAAACCCGACAACGAGATCGGCCGTCAGCTCCAACTGCTGGCGAACGTCAACGACGACGCGCACGTGGCGCGCTATCGGGAGTTCGAGGACTGGTTCAAGCACACCCAACCAATTCCAGGCGCGTTCTACCTGTGGATCGTCGAGCACCTCTTCCGCGACAACGAGCTCATCCGCGGCCGGCTCGAGGTCGGGGGCGAGCACGTCGATCTCGCCCAGATCAAATGCCCGCTCAACCTTCTGGCGGGCGCCAGCGATCACATCACGCCGCCCGACCAGGTGTTCGCGCTGGCCGGCTACGCGTCGACCGAGGAGACCGACATCCTGCGCGATACGAGCACCGGTGGCCACCTCGGCCTGTTCATGGGCCGCGAGTCACTGGGCGAGCATTGGCCGGCGCTGCTGGCGTCGGTGCTCGAGCGCTCGCGGTAGCACTGCGCCGGGCTGACCGGCTGAGCAATCGGTCAGCGAGCGGTCCAGCCCTGGTCCATGATCACCGGCGCGCCGGTGAACACCGCGCCGTCGGGACTCAGCAGGAACGCCACGGTCGCGGCGACCTGGGCGGGCTCGATCAGCCGCTTGATCGCGTGGGGGGCGAGAATGACCTCGTTGAGCACCTGCTCCTCCGACATGCCGTGCGCCCTTGCCTGGTCGACCAGCTGCCCCTCGACCAGGCCGGTGCGCACGTAGCCGGGACAGACGGCGCTCACGCTGATTTCGTCCTCGGCTCCCTCAAGCGCCAGCGTGCGTACGAGGCCGAGCACCCCGTGCTTGGCGGCGACGTAAGCCGCCTTGTAGGGGGAGGCGACGAGCGCGTGGGCGGAGGCGATGACCACGAACCGGCCTCGCTCGGACCGGCGCAGGTACGGCCACGCGTGGCGGGCCAGCAGGAACGGGCTGGTGAGCAGCAGCGCGAGTATCGCGTCCCACCGATCCTCGGGGAACTCCTCCACCGGAGAGACGTGCTGAAAACCGGCGTTCGGCACGACCACGTCCAGGCCGCCATAACGCTCGACGGCCTCGCGGACCGCCTGCCGGTTGGCCTCGCGCTCGGTGAGGTCGACTTGAAGCTCGACGTCACCCCTGAGGTCGACCCCCAGCACGTCCCAGCCGTCGTTGCGCAGGCGTTGCACGATGGCCGCGCCGATCCCGGCACCCGCGCCGGTGACCAGCGCGACGCTCATCGACCCGCCGCCCCCGCCTCTCGCGCGGGGGCGGCCGCCCCTCGGTCGCGCGCCCGCAAGACTCCAAAGCGAGTCCGCAAAGGGGATTGGCCGGTCACATGTCCATCCCGCCGTTGACGCCCCAGACCGCGCCGGTGATGTAGGACGACTGGTCGGCGGCGAGGAAGTGCACGACCCGCGCGATCTCGTCGGGGCGCCCCAGCCGCCCCATCGGGATCTTGGCCCTGATGCCATCGAGCACCTTGTCCGGAATGTGCTCGAGCATCTCGGTCGCGATGAAGCCGGGAGCCACCGTGTTGACCGTGATCGAAGGGCCGTCCTCTTCGACCTTGCCGGCCTTGGTGAGCTGGTGGCAAGCCTCGCGCGCGAGCGTCTTGGTGAGGCCGAACAGCCCCGACTTCGACGCCGCGTAGTTGGCCTGCCCGATGTTGCCCTGCTCGCCGATGATCGAGGAGATGTTGATGATGCGGCCCGAGCCGCGCTCGATCATGTGGGGCAGCACAGCCTGGCTGAGGAAGAAAGCGCCCGACAGGTTGACGGCGAGAACCTTGTACCAGTCCTCGTCGGTCATCCTCAGCACCGTCTTGTCGATCGTGATGCCGGCGTTGTTGACGAGGACGTCGAGCCTGCCGTGCTCCTCGATGACCTCGTTGACCGTTCGCCGGCAGTCATCGCTGGAGCCGACGTTCCCCTGGTGGATGCTGCCCTTCAGCCCCTCGTTGCTCAGCATGTCGAGGAAGCCTTGCGCCTTCTCGCGGTCCGAGCCGAACCCGGCCGCGACGACCGCGCCCTGCTCGGCGAGGCTGTGGGCAATCGCCGCGCCGATCCCGCGGGTGCCGCCGGTGACGAACGCCACCTTTCCGTGCAGCCGTGCCCGGTGGACCGAGGACTCGGCGGGGGTCTCAGTTGCTGACATGTCTCCTCCTGGCGTTGGCTTCAGCGACCCGATCGCTCGCTCAGCCAGTCGGCGAGCTCGGGCCAGATTTCGTTCTTGGCCTTGGACCCGGCCATCAGGCCGATGTGGCCGCCGGGCCGGTCCAGATGCGTCACGTCCTCGCTGACGACGAGGTCCAGCAGCGGCATCGTGCCCTGGGGCGGTGCGATGTGATCAGCCCCGGCGGTGACGACGAGCAGGTTCTGCTCGATCGCCCGCAGGTCGACTCTCCGACCGCGGAGCCGCAGCCGACCGCCGACCAGCCGGTTCTCCTTGTACATCCAGGTGATCCACTCGCGGTAGGCCCGGCCGGGAAACGGGGGGTTGTCGGCGACCCACTTGGCCATCGCCTGATAGCCGAGCCGGGGATCTTGGCCTTCGAGGATCCCGCGAAACAGCCGCCGGTAGGTCGTCACGTAGTTAGTCACCGGCTTCATCAGCTTGTTGGCCCAGTCAATCCCACCGCCCGGGATCGAGCCGAAGCCGTCGGCAATGAGCTCCGGATCGAACTCTTCGCCGCCGACCCAGCGGGAGTAAAGCGACCCGCTCGGGTCGATCGGGGTGGTCAGCAGTACGGCATTGCGCACCGCGCCGGCGGGATACAGCGCGCAGTACATCGCGCACAGCGTCCCGCCGATGCACCACCCCAGCAGCGAAAGCTCCTCCTGCCCGGAGCAGCGCAGCGTCTCGCGCACCGCCCAGTGCAGCTCGTCGCAGACGAAGTCGGCCAGGCCCATGTCGGCGTCCTCCTCGTCGGGCACACCCCAGTCGACGAGGAAGACATCAAAGCCCTCGGCCAACAGGTACTCGACGAACGAGTTGCCGCGGCGCAGATCGAAGATCTCGGGCCGGTTGATGAGCGCGAACACCAGCAGGATCGGCACCGGATGGTCGCGGCGGCTGGAGCGGTAGCGATACAGCGTGGTGCCGCGGTGCGTCCAGACGATGTCGCGCGGGGCCTGCCCGATCTGCGCGTCTGGGGTGGTCAAGATCACGTTGGTGAACTCCACGGCCGCGCGCGGAAGCCGGGTCAGCGCGTCCAGCGCGCTCACGACGAGGACTGCCCCTTGCCCGCCCCCTTGCCCGCCCCCTTGCCCGCCCCTTTGCCGTCGGCGGCGGGGCCTGCGGTCTGCGCGCCGCCAGCCCGGCGCCGGCCACCCCCGGAAGGTGCCGGGCTGCTGCTCCGGCGCGGCTTGGTGGCGCTCCGTCCCGCGCCGCCCGAGCGACCCGAGCCTCCGCTGCGGGCGGCTGCTCCGCGGCGGTTCACCGCGGCTGCGCTCCCGCCGTCCGCCGGTTGCCCACGCGACGTCGGCGCGCTGGCGTCCCGCCGGCTCAGCTCGTCGCGAAGCTCCTCCACCTCCTGCAAGACGCGCTCGAGCTTGTCCTCCGTGCGGCCCAGCTGCCGCGCCAGGCGAACGATGTCCCGGCGCCCGGCCACGCGCATGTTGCGGAGCACGAGGTCCATGGCCTCAGTGCTGAGCTTGGTGAGAGCCGCGGCGTTCTCGGCCAGCTGGCCCAGCAGCGACGCGAACCCCCGCGAGCCCACGAGGCTCTCCCCCGCCTTCGCCGCCTGTACCTCGGCCTGCTCATAGAGACGCGCCACCTGCTCGGCCGGAGTCGGTGATTCGGGGTCGGCAGCCATCAGCCAACCTGCGTCTCGTGCCGGCCGGGCAGCAGGCTGAGCGGACCGGTCATCGGCGTCCCGAGCGCGCGTCGGCTGAGCAAGTGCCTCTCCACGGCAACACTGAGCAGACCTTACCCGACGTGGCGCGACGGAAACGGTGATCCGGTGGCTGGCGCGGTAGGAGAATGCAGACGCAAGCGGCGCCGAGATCTCGCTCGACGCCGCTTGTCGCTAGGCGCGGCTCGCCTCGGCCATGTTTTCCGCGTCCCGCGTTCCCATTGCCTCCTGCAGTTGTCCCGTGTCGGCATATTGCTGGAAGCTGGTGACTTTGCCGTTGCTCAGCTTCCAGACGTGGCAGACCTGGACGTCGATGCTCTTGCCCGTCGCTTTGAACACCCCGGTGTAGCGGCATTCAACGGCGACCGCGTCGCCGGCGTCATACAACTCGTTGGGGGTCACCGTGAAGCCGTCCCATTCCGTGGCGAGCCTCATGAACAGGTTCTGCACGATGGCGTCCCCTCCGATCCAGGGCTCTCCATCAGGCTTGTAGGGGTTGCCCTCGGCCTCGCGCCACTCAATCGCGGGATCGAAGATCCCCAGCACGTCCGGAACATCACCGCGACTGAAGGCTTGATACCCGCCCCTCACGATCTCAACGTTTCCCATCGCTACCGCCCTCCTTAGATTTTGCCACCGGTCTCGCGATCCTCCCAGCTAGGACAGCTTGAGGTCAAGGTCACCCGGAGTCGAACGAACACGACGACAGCAAGCCCAGCGTTGGCAAGAGAAAAAGAGCCTCGGAAGCGGAGGCGCTCCGCCGCGGCTGCGTCGATTAGGTTCTCGGGATGGCTGATCCAGCGGAGCTCAACGTCGATCCGACCGCGGTGCTGCGCGGATTGCCTGAAACGCGAGTGCCAATGATTCGGGAGTGGCCACGGCCTCTCTCGGATACGGGCTCCCCGCGGAATCGAAGCGGGCAACAGCGATAGGAAGGGTCCTGCAGTTCTGACAACATGGCTCATCCCGGCCTCCACCGGGAGGCTGGGACTGGGGGAACATCGTTGCCAGAGGATCGATCAGCCGCCCGTTCCGGCCTCTCCGGGGTCGGCCCAGACACCCACTTGCGGAGCGAGAAGGGAACCGACGCACGCCCATGAAGCGCCCGGATATCGGCCACCAGCTGGGCAAGGGCCAAGTGGTGCTGGAGCTGGATGCATCCGCGCTGGCGCCGGTAGACCAGGTTCGCGACCTGGCGCGGATCGGCGATCCGGCACTTTCAGAACTCGGGTTCGACCGCCTGCTGGACGAGCTGCTCGTGCGGGTCCGTGAGCTGCTTCACGTCGACACGGCGGCGATCCTGTTGCTCGATGACAACACCGACGAATTGGTTGCGCGGGCCGCCAAGGGTATCGAGGAGGAAGTCGAACGCGGGGTGCGGATCCCGCTCGGCGCGGGCTTCGCCGGCCGCATCGCCCGGCAGCGTGTCGCGATCTACATCGCCGACGTCGACCACGCTGACATCATGAACCCGATCCTGCGCGAGAAGGGGATCTCCTCCCTGCTAGGGGTCCCGCTGATTGTCGAAGGTGACCTGATAGGGGTGCTCCACGTCGGTTCGCTGGCGCCCCGCGTCTTTGACGCGCGTGATCTGTCGGTGCTCGAACTCGCCGCGGCTCGCGCGGCACCGGCGATCGAGCGGGGTCGCCTTCTCGGGGAGCTGGAACGTGAACACCGCAACGCAGTCGTGCTGCAGCGCAGCCTTCTGCCCCGCCAGCTCGACGTGGTCCTCGGGATCAGCGTCGCGGCCCGGTATCTGCCTGCCCGCGAGGAGGTCGGCGGCGACTGGTACGACATGATCGAGCTACCCGGAGGCCGGGTGGGGGTGGTCATCGGCGACGTCGTGGGGCACGGGTTGCAGGCAGCGGCCCTGATGGGCCAACTGCGAACCGCGCTGCATGCCTATGCGCTTATCGGCCACACACCAGGACGGACGCTGGAGCTGGTCAACCAGTTCGCCGTCAGCATCGGACCGGATGCCATGGCGACCGCCGCGTTTGCCATCGTCGACTCCGATGCGGAGATGCTGCAGTTTGCCAGCGCCGGGCACCTTCCGCCGGTGGTGATCGCAGCTGATGGGGGGACGCGGCTGATGGAGGTGTCGATCGCGCCGCCGCTCGGGGCGTTCGCCTACAGGAGCTGTCCCACGCAGGAGCTCCCGTTCAGAGCTGGCGAGACGATGCTCCTCTACACCGACGGTTTGGTCGAACGCCCTCGGGTACCCCTGGACGAGAGCCTGGAGCAACTGCTCGACGCTGTCACCGGCGCGACCACCGCCGAGGATGCGTGCCTGCTGGCCATGGATCGGCTCGTTCCGCAGCGGGGGCCGCGCGACGACGTGGCCGTCATCGCCGTTCGCCCGGACCCGATTGCCGATGTCCTGGACATCGAGCTGGCCGCCGACCCCTCGCTGTTGGCAGGGCTGCGGCGAATGCTCCACCGATGGCAGCGCAGCCAGGAAATTGAGCGCGCGGTGGCGACCGAGATCATGATCGCGGTGAGCGAGGCCTGCGCCAACGCGATCGAGCACGCCTACGGTCCGAGTGGCGGGAGCATCCACGTGCGCGCCGCGCGGACCGGCGAGACGATCCGGATCAGCGTGAGCGACCGCGGAAACTGGCGGCCGCCCCGGGGCAAGCATCGCGGTCGAGGGTTGAAGATCATCGAAGCCGCGATGGATTCCTTTGAGGCCAGATCCACCGATCAGGGAACAGAGATCATCATGTGCCGAGACCTCAGCCAGTCGTGAGACTCGCCAACCTAGACATCCAGACGAGGGGGCCGGTCGTCGTCGCTTCGCTGCGTGGAGATGTCGACATGTCCAATTCCGGACATCTGCGAGATGAGCTCAACGCGGCCACCCGCAACGAGGCGCTCGGGCTGGTGCTCGACCTGTCAGAGGTGGCCTATCTCGATAGCGCCGGGATCCACCTGATTCATCGCCTACGCAACGGCCTGCACGCCCACGGTCAGCAGCTGCGACTCGTCATTCCCACCGACTCACTCGTCAACGAGACCCTGAGACTCGCCGGGCTCGACTGGGACGCGGAGGTCGTGGGCAGCCCGGCGGCGGGTGAGCATGAGATCCTCGACACCGAAGGCTCCAGCTCGCCGTAGGCACCGTTCCCGCGCCCTACCACGCGTCGACGGCGTGAGACGCTCTGGCGCGCAGCAGGCCTGTCCTCCCAGCGGGTCCAGCAGCACTCACGGGTCCGCCGAGCCGGCAACGGGCCGCAACGGCACGCGGGTCAGTACTCGTTTTTGAACGCGAAGTAGGAACCGCGAATCGTCCCGGCCAGCTTCGACTTCTGCCTCGCGAACTTGAACCGCGAGGCGAGCTCCACGGGAACTTCCATCCCTTCGGAGAGCTTGAACCCCACCGCCCGCTTCTTGGGGCCGTCGACGGTGTACATCACGTTGATCGACAGACCGCTCTCGTAGAAGACGTAGGCGATACGGATGTTCTCGACCTGGAAGGCCGTCGCCTCGAGAGGGCGAGACGAGATGACGATGTCACGTTCTTCCTTGAGGATCCCATGCACCCAGTCGATGGTCGTCTTGGCCTTGCTGGCAGGCTCCACCGTGAAGACGTGGTCGTACTTGTTCTTGAAGTAGCGAGCCTCGTGCGCCCGCAGACCAGCGAGGGCGGCCGCGAACGGCGACGACTCGACACCGACGGTCGAAACAGTGTTGAAATCCACGGCGTAGGGCATGACGCACTCCCGAACGCGCATTGCCGTTGAGCTCGGGGAAAGACTACCTCAGCCGCGAGTCCGGAGCCGGACTTCGATACCGCTTCGGGCCCCCAGTTCCAGGGGGCCGGCCGTGCCACCCGTCGACGCGGTGGCCGGTCGTGCGTGGGGGGAGCAGTTTGAACGAGCCCGTCCGGACCGCTCGCCCTACGTGCGTCCCTGGGTGGGGTCGAAGGAATGAGCGTCGAACTCTTTGCTCGTCGCGTGAGTCGGAGCTCGGTCAAGGGTTGGCCACTCTTCGAGTTCGGAGTGGTCGGGCTTGAGGTCGGGAGCGATGGTGGTTGTCATGGTGTTTTGCCTCCTGGGGGTGATTGGGGTTGTTCAACGGTTCGATCTGCAGAGCTGCAAGCCGCCGGGATGACCGTCTGCACCAGGCCGGTGACGACGTCGTAGACGTGCCCGGAGGCTTTGACGCGCGGGGAGATCGCGGGTGCGGAGCGCAGGCGCTCGACGTCGCGGATGACGGTCGCCGCCGGGTCGAGGACGGCGTGCTCGCGCAGGGTCGATTCTTCGGCGCCAATCCGCTGCGCGTAGCGGCGGCGGAAGGTGTCGTCGGCGAGCGCGCCGGTTCCGCACTGGGTGTGGTGGATCACGGCGACCTCGAACAGCGGGCCGTCGGGCACGACGTTCTCGGCGAGCTGGCCGATGAAGGCGACATCGTTGATCACCTCCGGGGTGACCCGCCCGCCGACGTTGCGGACGACCATCGCGTCGCTGAGGCCGAGGCCGAGGAAGTGCGCGGGGTCGACGCGTGGGTCGAGGCAGGTGATCACGAACAGGCTCAGCTTGGGGAAGACGACGGCGCCCTGGTGCCCGCCGGCCGCGGCGAAGGCGCGGTTGCGCTCGAGCGCGGCCTCGACGTTGGCGGCGCCCGGCTGGCCCGGGCTATCCAGCTCAAATCCGCCCGCCCGGCCGATCTCGGAGCCGGCGGCGGTCAGGCGCGGGATGAGTTGCTGGGTGCTCATGGTGTTCAATCTCCTGTCGCTTGGGGGGTCGGGTCAGCTGTGCACTGCGGATGTGGCGGGCGTGCCTAGTGCCGGCACCTCTGGCGTGTCGTCGCGGCTGGTCGTCGGATGGGCGGGCAGCAGCGCCAGCGCCAGCACGGCGCCTGCGGCGGCGACGCCCGCGGCGACGTAGTTGGCCGCGTGGAAGCCCTGGAAGAAGGCGGCGTTAGCGGCGTCGTGTATGGCTGACGCGAGCAGCGGATGGCCGGCGTGGGTCAGCCTGCCTGCGACTGTGAACGCGGCACCTACGGATGCGTGCGCGGTCCGCACGACAGTGGCCGGCAACTCCCCGGGGAGCGCGCCGGTGAGCCGACTGGCGTACAGCGACGCGTAAACGCTGCCGATCACGGCGACGCCGAGGGTGCCGCCCAACAGGCGCGTGGCGTCGTTGACCGCCGACCCGATGCCGGCCTTCGCCTTCGGGACGACGCCCATGAGCGCCTCGGTCGCGGGCGCGCTGGTGAGGCCCATCCCTGTCCCGAGAACGACCATCTGGGCGGCAATCGTCCCGTAGCCGGTCGTGACTGATGAAGTCGAAACCCACAGGTAGAACGCGGCCATCAAGAACAGCCCGGAGGCGACGACCAGCTTCGTGCCGAACCGGACGGCCAGCTTGGTGCCGAGGATCGAGGAGATCGCGACGAGTGAGGCGACCGGCAGCAGGCGCACTCCGGTCGACAGCGGGCCGTAGCCCTTGAGGAACTGGAACATCTGGGTGGCCAGGAAGATGAACCCGGACAGCGCAAAGAACGAGATCGCGACCGAGGCGCTCGCGGCCGTGAACCGCGGGTTACCGAACAAGCTCACGTCGAGCATCGGCTGCTCCGCACGCCGCTCCCAGGCCACGAACGCCGCCGCCAGCACTGCCGTCAGCGCGAAGCTGCCGAGCGTCCGGGCGCTGCCCCAACCGTAGTTCGGCGCCTCGATGATGGTGTAGACGAGCAGCCCGACCATCGAGGTCGACAGCGCGAATCCGGCGCGATCGGTGCGGGGCGCGCGCGGGTCCCGCGAGGTCGGAACGTAGCGGGCGACCAGGACACCGGCGATGGCGGCGATCGGCACCATCGCGAAGAAGATGCTGCGCCAGTCGGAGAGCTCGAGCAGCCAGCCGCCGACGATCGGTCCGAGCGCGATCGCCACGCCCGTGATCGCACCCCACAAGCCAATCGCCCGCGCGCGCTCGCCCCGCTCGGTGAACACGTTTGTGATGCAGCGACAGCGTCGAGGGGAACACCATCGCCGCACCGACGCCCATCACCGCACGCGCGGCGATCAGCGCGCCGGGACTGTCCATCAGCCCGCCCGCCAGGCTCGCCACGCCGAAAACGGACAGGCCGGCGAGCAGCATCCCCTTGCGCCCGAAGCGATCAGACAGGCTGCCCGCGGCCAGCACCGAGCCGGCGAACAGCAAGTTGAAAGCGTCGACGACCCACTGCAGCTGCGAGTTCGATGCGTGCAGCTGGCGCACTAGCGACGGCAACGCGACGTTGACGATCGTCGTGTCGAGATTGATCACAAACGCCGCCAGCAGCAGCGCGATCAGGATCAGGGGCCGGCGCTTCATAACTCCTCCTCAGGGTGGCTAACTTGCGTCAGGCAAGTCAGACTACGCAGGACTCTGGCTTTTGTCAAGCAAGTCAGCTATGATTGGAGAGTGCTTCAACGCGACTATCCAGACCAGGTCTGCTCGATCGCCCGCTCGCTAGAAGTCGTCGGGGAACGCTGGACGCTGCTGATCCTCCGCGACGCCGTCGTCGGCCTAACGCGCTTCGAGGAGTTCCAGGAGAACCTCGGGGTCGCATCGAACGTGCTCACCAACCGACTCAAGCTGCTGTGCGACGAGGAGGTGCTCGAACGCGTTGCGGACCCGGAGCGTCCCGGCCGGCCCAAGTACGTGCTCACCGACAAGGGACGCGAACTCGCGCCCGCCCTGATCGTGCTCATGAAATGGGGCGACCGCCACTACCCGACCCCGGGCGGTCCACCCCGACTCACCCTCCACGCCGGCTGCGGAGGCAACATCGGCCCAGACCTGCGCTGCGACCGGTGCGGCAAACACGCGGCGCGCGGGGAGATCGAGCTCCCGCCCGGCCCGGGGGCGCGACGCGGCGAGCACGCCGGACGGTAACCTTCGGCCGCGCGGGCCAGGTCCGTCAACCTGGCTTCACCCTGGCGAGGAGGCTTTACGCGGGGCCCCCCGGGTAGGTGCTCTCGTCGGTGGTGTGGAGATCGAGGATCTAGGGGCCGGTGCTGGCCCGGCCCCGATCCGCGACCAGGTCGCCCAGCTCCTCTTCGAGCGGACGCAGCGGCGTCAGGAGCGCCGCGGCGCCGGGCGGGTCGGGTTCGCCGTCATCCGCTTGCGGCACCTCCACCAGGCGCGGTCCGGTCGCCGCCATGCCCGCCTCGACGACGTCGGTCAACTCGGCGAGGTCCTCGATCCGCTGGGCCGTGATGCCGTAGGCCTCGGCGATCTTGACCGCATCGAGGCCCGGAGTGTCCAGATAGGAGGCCGGCGGGACGTCGAGCACCTGGGAAAATCCCACAAGTCCCGCGCTCGGCATTGGCGGCGATCACGAAGGTGACTGGGACCTGGTGGCGCGCCGCGGTCCACAACGACGACGCGGTGTAGTGCAGCGCGCCCCCCCGATCAGCGCCAGCATGGTCGGCCTGGACTCACTCCGGGCCACAGAAATGGCTCATTTACAGCCACGACGCGGCGAAGGAATCGAACCTTCCAAGCCGGGGGTTGCCCGGCCCTGCCGGTTTTGAAGACCGGATGGGCCACCAGGCCCGTGCCGCGCCGCTGACGATCTTAAGCCTGGCGCGATAGCCACGAGGACCGAGCGGTCAATCGGGAAGGCCGTGTTCGAGCGCGCCCTTGACGGTGGCGTCGAGGGCGTTGAGGCGGAACAGGGCGAGCGCCTCGGCGGAGGCGAAGCGGCCACCCGGCGCCGACGAGGGCCCGTGGTGCGAGAGCACGCAGTGCAGCAGAGCAAGCCGGCGCGGTTCGTCCAGAGCGCCCATTCGCTCGGTCAGCATTCGCTCACCGATCACGACATGACCGAGCAGCCGCCCCTCGGCGGTGAGGCCGATCTCGGCGCCGTACGTGAACTCACGGGTTCGGCCGAGGTCGTGCGCCAGCGCGGCGGTAAGGAGCAAATCCGAGTTCAGCCGCAAGTGCAGCTGGCAGACCTCGTGAGCAAGTGTGGCCACGGCCACGGTGTGCTCGAGCAGGCCGCCCAGGTAGGCGTGGTGGCCGCCTCGCGTGCACGGGGCCCGGCGCCACGAGGCACGGAGGTCAGCATCGGCGAGCATTTCATCGAGCAGCGAGCGGTAGCCGCGGTCATAGACCTCGCTCGCGAGATGCTCGAGGAACCCGTCGAGCTCGTCGAGGTCGCGGTAGGCGGTGGGCAGGAAGCGCCCGGGGTCGATTCCGTCGGCGTCATCAGCACGACGGATATCTGCCACCTCGAGAACGAGCTCGTCACGGAAGCGCTCGACCTTGGCCCGCACGCGGACCACGTCGCCGCGCTCGAACTGGCCCGCCAGGGCATCGGCGTTTTGAAATGCCCGCGCGGGCACGGCGCCCGTGCGATCGCGCAATTCGAGGGCGAGATAGGCCGACCCCGAGCGCGTCACCAGGCGGTCCTTGCGGATGCACGCAAAGACGCCGATCACGTCCTGTCCAGGGCGCAATGCTGTGACTGCCGCCATCGTCAGATCAGAAGAGCCCACATGTCCATCATGTACGGTGAGTCGGATGCAGCCATTGCAATGGGAGTACCGCCCAGACGGCCTGCGGGCCCCAGCCCTGGTCTGTGCCTTCAAGGGCTGGAACGACGCCGCCGACGCCGCTTCGAGTGCGATTCAGTTCGTCGGCTCGGCTCTGGGGGCGCAGCGCTTTGCCAGCATCGACCCCGAGGAGTTCTACGACTTTCAGGCCACCCGTCCGCGGGTCAAGATGGTCGACGGCCAGGCGCGCGAGATTGTCTGGCCCGCCGTCGAGCTCTACGAGGCCCGCATCCCCCGGGCTCCCCGCGACCTGATTCTGCTCGCGGGCAGCGAGCCGTCGTTTCGATGGCGGACGTTCAGCAACCTCGTCGTTGAGCTGGCCGAGGCGCTCGGCACCCAACTGGTGGTGACGCTCGGCGCGCTGCTCGCCGACGTGCCCCACACGCGCCCGGTCTCGGTAACCGGGCTGACGTCTGACCCGGCGCTGGTCGCCCGCCTCGGCCTCGCTCCCTCGTCCTACGAGGGACCGACCGGGATCGTCGGGATCCTCCACGCCGCCTGTCAGCAGGCCGGGCTGCCCTCGGCCAGCCTGTGGGCGGCCGTCCCGCACTACATCGCCGCTACCCCCAATCCCAAGGCGGCGCTGGCGCTGGTGCGCAAGCTCGAGGGACTGGTCGGCGTGGCGGTGGACGGCTCTGAGCTCGAGGCCTCCTCGGCCGACTACGAGCGCCAGGTCAACGTCGCCGTTCAGAGTGACCCCGATGTGCAGGCGTTCGTTGAGCGCCTGGAGCAGACGGCGAGCGAAGAGGAGTCAGAAGACGGCCCCGCCTCGCTGCCCTCGGGCGAGACGATCGCTCGCGACCTCCAGCGGTTCCTGCGCCAGCGCGGGCCCGACGGTCCCAGCTAACGCTCCGCGGCCGGGCACACGAGGCGATAGTCACAAATCGAGCAGGCCGCGAACGACGGGGTCGGCTCAAAGCCCTGGGACTGGATCCCCTCGGCTACCTCGGTGGCCACGTCGCACACCCAATCGGCGCGACTCCCCTCCCCGGCGGGCACGGCGACCTTCTGATCATCGAGCAGGTAGTAGTAGGCCTGCTCGGAGGACTCCAGGTGCCACGCCTCGCGCGCCCCAACCGCGTAAAGCGAAAGTTGGACGTCATCGCTCAGCTGCTCCGGCGTCTTGGGGCGGCCGGTCTTGTAGTCGATCAGCTCGTAGCCGCCGCTGGGAAGCTGGTCGACGCGGTCCACGCGCCCGCGCAGGAGGTGGCGGCCGAGCTTGAAGGTGAACTGGCGTTCGAACCAGACCGGCCTGCCCTCTTCGGTCTGGAACCGCTCGTGATAGCGGGTCAGCGCCGAGGAGGCCTTGCCGCGCAGCTGGCGCTCCTCCTCGGAGTCGCCAAAGCCGCCGCGCCTCCAGCCGGCCTCGAGCAAGCCGAGCAGCACCGGCAGGCTGGGGTGCGTGGGGTCCGGATTCTGGGCGTGGTAGCGCTCGAGCACCTGGTGGACGAGGATCCCGAAGCGCTGGTGCAGGGTCGGCTCCTGCGGGATCCGGAACACGCGCGCGAACTTGTACTTCAACGGGCAGGTGCGGTACGTGTCGATGTCTGAGGCCGAGAGCATGACGCCCTCGCCGCGCCGGGACAGAAATGGCTCGAGCGATGGCTCGTCGCGGGCGACGATCGCCGAGGCGCGGCGGCGGACGTCGCGCTCGGCGTCAAGCAGGTAATCGTCCAGCGCCGAGGAGGTGAAGATCTCGCGCTGCTCGGAGGTAACCGCCTGGAGGATGCGCGAGTTGACGTCGCGCAGGGACTCGGCCACGCTCTGGCCCTCGGGCCGTGCGATCAGCGCCGCGAGCTTGAGCAGCTCGAGGTAGCGAACCACGGCGTGGGAGACGTCGAGATCGGTGTCAAAGCGCAACTCGCTGAGCCGGCCGCCTGCTCGCGCCGTCCCCGAGAGCAACTCGTCGCGCATCAGCCGGTAGGTGGAGTGAAGCGCCTCGGCGGGCCCGAACAGCTCCTCTTCCTTGTCCTCCCACCCGATTCCCTGGGCTAAGGCCACCGCGTTAACGAACGGCGACGGCCGCAGGGTGTTGCCGCGGTCATCGGCCTGGGGATAGGAGATGACCAGGCGCTTGCGGGCGCGGGTGACGGTCGCGTAGAGGGCCTGGGCCAGGGCGGCACGGTGGCTGTCGTCGTCGTAGGCTGGGAGCGCTTCGCGCAGGAGCGCATCGGGGATCGGCTCGGGGGTCGGGGCCACGACGCCGGCATGCAGGCCGAGCACGTAGACGTGATCGGCGTCCAAGCCGCCCGCCGCCCAGAACGTCAGCACCTGGACTGCGGAGGGACGCTCGAGGTCGGGGTCCTCCTGCTCGCGCAATCCGAAGTCGGCCACCGCGGCGATCGAACGGGCGAACTCTCGCGGCGTCGACTGCGGCGTACGGCGCACGAAGGCGGCGGCCAGCTCGCCGAATCCGGCCAGCGCACGCAAGCGCTCGACCACGTCGGGCTGGGCGGTGAACAGCTGCTGGCGGCGCAGCCCGAGCCGGTCGATCAGGCGGTGGACGTAGCTGTCGGGGCGGCTGGTGTCGATCGTTGCCAGGCTGGCGCGGTAGAGCTTGAGAAACACGCGGATGCGCTCGCGGGCCTCGGGCGGGACCTGGGGTGCCTCCAGGGCGGCGGCTAGCGCCCCGACCATGTCGAGTTTGCGCCGGCGGGCGATCTGAGTGCAGCGGGCGATGTCGACCGAGCGCAGCTCGATCGGAGGCCGGGCCAGGGCGCGGACGACGGCGCCGGCATCGGTGGGGTCGGCGAGCAGCCGCAGCCAGGCGAGCACGTCGCGGATCTCGGCTCGCTGAAAGAAAGCCGCCTCCCCGACCAGCCGGTGGGGGATCGCCCGCTCCTCGAGCGCGACGCTGACTGCCTGGCCCTCATGGACGATCTCAGGGACGAACACCGCGACCCGTCCCGGGTGCAATCCCTCGTGCGCCAGCAGGCGCTCGATGTCGACGGCGACCGCCTGCGCCTGGGAGCGCTCGTTGGCCGAGCGCCAGAGCTCGACCGTGCCGCCGTGAGACGCGGGCGAGCCCGCAAGCTCGAGGCCGCCGCCGCCGGCGGACAGAATCGCCCCGGCGGCTGACCAGACCGGCTGGGGACAGCGCTGGCCGGCCTCGAGCTCGATCACCTGCGCTTGCGATCCTTCGAAGCTCGCCATCCGCCCCGTGCCGGCGGCCCGGAAGCGGCGCAGCGCGGCGAGCGGATCCCCAGCGGCGGTCCACCCCGGCCTCCCGACCTCGAGCGCGAGCGTGAACGGCGCGAGGTCGAGCTCCTGGGCGTCGTCGAGGAGCAGATGGGTGAAGCGCTGGGCGAGGGAGGGCTGCTGGCGTGCGAGCGAGATCGCGTCGATCACCAGGTCCCCCACGTCGCGGGCACCGCTCTCGGCGAGCATCTGCTCGTGGGCGGCGTAGATCTCGGCGAACTCCTGCTCGAGGGCGGCCTCGGGCGCGTCCCCGGATAGAGAGTGCGCCCAGCGCGAATATTCGGCGGGCATCACCAGCTCGGCCTTGAGGCGATCGATGCGGCGGATGAAGCCCGCCAACAGGGTGTTGGGGCGCCCGCCGAAGTCGTGGTGCTGGAGGGAGAGCTCGTCGATTCGGGCCACCAGCATGGCCAGCCGGTCGCCGGCGCTGAGCGCGGTGGTCAGCGGATCAGCGCCGGCCCCGGCGCGGCTGAGGACGAGGCCGGCGAGCTGGGGCGGAGTGAGCACGTAGAGCTCCTCGTAGGCGAGGTCGAGCACGGTCTCCAGGCGCTCGCGCAACGCGGCGGCACGTCCTTGAGTCGGGGCGATCAGGCCAAGCCGCTCAGGCGCACAGCCCTGCTCGATCAGCCACCGGAAGCGCCGCTCGATCACCCGCGTCTTGCCGGTCCCGGCCCCACCGCGCACGACCACGCGTCGGGCGGCATGGGTGACAGCTGCGCGCTGAGTATCGGTCAGCCCGTCGAGCAGCCGCTCCGCGCGAGCACCGCCGGAGAGCAGATCAAGCTCTGCGGCGCCCTGGCTACCTTCGTGCTCCGCACTCACCGTCTGACAGCATAGGTGCGAGATGACCTCGGTTCGCACGGCCCTGGAGGCCGACTGGCTGGAAGTCTGCCGACGGGCCGTGACAGGCCTCGAGCAGCTACTCGTCACTAGCCCCGAGACCGCGCAACGCGCGCAGGAAACGGGCACCCGCGGCAGTGGCGGAGACCGCACGCTGATCCTCGACCGGGACGCGGAGGCAGTGGTGTTCGCCGAGCTCGAGGCACTCAGCGCCGAGGGCTATCGCTTCCACGCCCTGTCGGAGGAGCGCGGGGAGATCGACTATGGGGACCGGCGCTGCCGCGTGATCATCGATCCGATCGACGGATCGCTGAACGCCAAGCGCGGCGCCTCGCACTATGCGCTCTCGATCGCCGTCGCCGACGGAGAGACAGCCGCTGAGGTCGTGTTCGGCTTCGTCCATGACTTCGGGGCCGGCGAGCAATGGTGGGCCAGGCGAGGCGAGGGCGCCTTCCTCAATGGCGAGCGCCTGGATCCCGGACGAGGCGAGCGGCGCTCGCGGGACGGCAAGCTCGAGCTGCTCGGGATCGAGTCGGCCGATCCGCGCTGGATCGCGGCCGCGATCGACGGGTTGCAGGCCAGCGCCCACCGCATCCGGGCCATGGGCACGATCGCCACCACCCTGTGCCAGGTGGCGGCGGCCCGCTTTGACGGGATGCTGACGCTCGCCCGCAGCCGCGGCGTCGACGCCGCGGCCGGTCAGCTGATCGTGCGCGAGGGGGGCGGCCTGGTCGCCTTCACCGCCTATCGTGATCCCCTGGCGGCACCCATGGACATCGAGCCGCGCTCGCATCTGATCGCCGCTCGAACCCAGGAGAGCTTGGATGAGCTCAGGCGAATAACGTCGTGATCGACTGGATCCTTGCTGAGAAGATCGCCGGCTACGTCGCCGGTTCTGGCAACGGCGCGACTCCCAAGTCAGACCTGGCTGCGCTCGCGGTCGAGTCCGAGCAGCGGGTGACCTCCTACACCGGGCTGCATCCGGCCCGCCCGCTGCCCCCGCCGGAGGGGATCGAGCGCCGGGAATGGATCCAGACCAACATCAAGGCCATGCGCCAGCTCCTCGATCCGGTCCTCGCCCGGGCGGCCGAGGGACTTAGCGGTCCGCTCAAACCCGCGGCACAGCTGATGCTCGGCTTCGTGGTCACGACCGAGGTCGCCGTTGTGCTCGGCTATCTCGCCCAACGGGTGCTGGGGCAATACGAGCTCGTCATGCTCGAGGAAACCCCAGCGTCCAGTCCGCCACGGCTGCTCTTCGTGCTCCCCAACCTCGGCCAGGCGGTCGAGAACTTCGGCGCTGACGAGGATGAGTTCATGACCTGGGTGACGCTGCACGAGGTCACCCATGCGGTGCAGTTCGCGGGTGTTCCCTGGCTACAAGGGCATGTGGCCGGGCTGGTGCGCGAGCTGCTCGGCAAGGCGGAGCTGCGCGTGGACCACAAGCGCAAGCTGCGCCTTCCGTCCGGCGAGGAGATCCGGCATATTCTCGCGGCGCTGCGGCGGGGAGATCTGGTCTCGATCGTCACCACCAGGGGCGAGCGCGAGACGCTGGATCGCGTCCAGGCGGTGATGGCGGTGATCGAAGGGCACGCTGAGCACGTCATGGACGCCGTGGCCCCGGACCTGCTCCCCTCGCTGCCCAAACTCCGGGAAGGTCTCAACCGACGCCGCCAGACGCAGTCGGGCCTCTCGCGGCTGCTCGGCAAGCTGCTCGGCCTCGAGCTCAAGATGCGCCAGTACGAGCAGGGCAAGTACTTCTGCGATGCCGTCGTGGATTGCGCCGGAACGGGGGCGCTGAATTACGTCTTCAGCGCCCCTGAGGCGCTGCCGACGCTCGATGAACTGCGCGACCCGCCGGCCTGGCTGCGCCGGACGGGCTTTGACGGCGCCTTACCTCAACGCTCGAGCGCGTAGAGCCGCCATTCATCCTCAACGCCCTTGAGGGTGTGGGGCCCGCGGTCGGCGAATTTCAGGCCCGAGCCGACCACGAGCTCCTTGACCGTGCTCGACGCCAGCACCTCCCCGGGGCCGGCCTGATGCATGACGCGGCTGGCGATATGGACGGCGATGCCGGCCACGTCATCCTCGCGCAGCTCACACTCGCCGGTGTGGACTCCGGCCCGCACCTCGAGCCCGAGCGACTCGACGCGATCGATAATTTCGGCCGCACAGTTGATCGCGCGGGCGGGTCCGTCGAAGGTCGCCAAAAAACCGTCGCCGCTGTTCTTGATCTCGGCTCCCCGCCAGTTGCGCAGCCCGGCGCGGACGAGGCGGTCGTGCTCCTCGAGCTGGCGGCGCCACTTGTGATCGCCGATCCGCGAGAGCTGCTCGGTCGAGCCGACGATGTCGGTGAAGAGGACCGTGGCCAGAACCCGGTCAGGGGGCGCCACCGTGCGGCGGCCGGTCAGGAACTCCTCGATGTCGGACAGGCCGGGCGGGTCACACCACGGGTAGGCGTCCTCGCCGGGGTACTCGATGAAGCGCGCGCCCGGGATCAGCTCGGCCACCTCGCGCCCGTGCTGCACCGCGACCAGCCGGTCACCGGTGACGTGGGTGACCAGGGTCGGGACGCGAATCGTGGGCAGGATCGCCCGCAGGTTGGTCTGGGCGGTCATCTCCATCAGCCGCTTGGCCATCCCGGGGCTGAGCGCCGAGCGCTGCATCCGCCCCCACCACTCCACAAACTCCTGGTTGCCGACCTGGCTGGGGGCATAGAGCGAGACGAGCGTGCCGTCTCCCCAGCCGGACTCGATCGCCTCGCGGAGCGGCTCGCGGGCCGTCCCACCGACCATGTGCTGGCCGTCGGCGGCGACCCCAGATAGCACGAGGCCGGTGACCTTGTCGGGGTGCGTGGCGGCGAACATCGCCGACAGCCCGAGGTCTGAGCCGCCGATCAGCGAAATCCGCTCGGAGCCGACCTCGGCCAGCACGGCAGCCATGTCGTCGGCCTGCTGCTCGAGCGTCGGCGGCTCGTAGACGGGGTCAGAGAGCCCGGTGCCGCGACGGTCGAACATGATCAAGCGCGCGAACTTGGCGAGCTTGTGAAAGCTTGCGGCTGTGCGCGGCTCGTCCCACATGATTTCGAGGTGCGACGCCGGTCCGTTGATCACTACCAGGTCGCAGGGCCCGTCTCCCGTCACCTGGTAGGCGATGCTGGCCTCGCCGCTGTGCGCGTAGTGGGTAGGGGGAGCGCGCATCGTCGACAACAAGAATGTAACCACCCCGCCGCGCCGGTTTACAAACATGTGTTCGATCACATCGCAAGCGAACCGACACCGAAAATCTCCGTACACGACGGGAGTGAGTAACTAGCTATGGCTACAACCAGCAACTCGGGCGCCAACAAGCCCACCACCACATCCAGCGCGAGCACCAGCAAGCCCGCCAGCACCCGCAGCCGCCAGGCCGCGACCACCCGCAGCCGCAAGGCTGCGACCACCCGCAGCCGCAAGGCTGCGACCACGCGCAGCCGCAAGAGCACGACGCCGAGCCAGCGCACCGCGGCCAGCGCGAGCGGACAGAAGGCCGCCGCCACGCGCAAGCGCACCGCGACGAACCGTTCGGCCACGACCACCCGCGCCAACGCGCGCCGGACGGTCTCGAGCGCCAAGACCACCGCGTCGCAGGCCTCGAGTGCCACCGCTGCCGAGTCCAGGGTGTTCGCCACCCAGGTCCAGGCGATCGCCGAGCGCGCCGTGCTGGTCCCGGTTGGTGCCGGCCTGGTTGCTCGCGATAACCTCGTCTCCACGGTCAATAGTCTGGCCACCAAGTACCGGACCCGCACCTCGGTCGAGCGTGAGCTCAAGCGCTACGAGCGCAGGGGCGCCACCGCCCGCAATCGCTTCGAGCGTCAGGTCCGCAAGACGCGGACCAAGTTCGAGCGCGAGCTGCGTCAGCGTCGCAACCGCGTCGAGAAGACGGTCAAGCAGAATCGTCGCCGTTTCGAGCGCGAAGTGCGTTCGGTGCGCAAGGACCTCGAGAAGGGGTCCGAGGGTCTGACCTCGCGGGCACAGAAGCTCGTCGCCGACGCGACTGACCGCCTGCCGGTCTAGTCAAGTTTGCCCCGCCGGCCCCCGGGAGAGCACTTGGCGGGTCAGGTTCGCCGGCCTCATATCCTCGCCGGCGAATGAAGTACCTCTCCTCCCTCAACCGCCGGGGCGTCACGCAAGTGGCGCCCCGGCGGTCTTTAGGAGGCCGTCAACGGGCGTCGGGCCGTCAATGGGTGAGGATGTTGAGGACCCGTCCTCCGGGCTCACGCACGAAGAAGCGCCGCACGCCCCACACCTCGTCGGTCAGGGGATGGACTATCTCGTAGCCGTGGGCCAGGACGGCGACGTGGGCGGCATCGACGTCGTCGACTTCGATCGAGACGTCGGGCATGACCTGCGCGCCGGCGTCCTCGCTGATCAGGCTGAGCTGCGCGGCGGGATTGCCGGGGTCAGCCACGGTCACGATCCAGCCTTGGTCCATCGCCACCTCCATCCCCAGTACTGCGATGTAGAACTCGGCCGCCCGGGCGGGGTCCGAGGTGTAAAAGTCGGGCACGATGCGGCGGATGCTCATCGCCCCAATATGAACGGCCGGTCGGCGGTAACCACGATGCGGGCCGATAGCGTGCAGAGATCACCGCTCCCGTCCAGGAGGTCTCAACCGTGCAGCTGTGCTTGATGATCGAAGGTCAGGAGGGGGTCACTTGGGCCGACTGGCTCGCGGTGGCCCAGGCCTGCGAGCGTCACGGGATTTCGACCCTGTTTCGCTCTGACCACTACATGAACCTCGACGGGCAGCATCCCGAGCGGGGATCGCTGGACGCCTGGGGCACGCTGTGCGCGCTGGCCGCCGTCACCGGCAAGCTGCGGCTCGGGACGCTGGTTTCGCCGGCCACCTTCCGCCATCCCTCAGAGCTGGCCAAGCTGGTGGTGACCGCCGACCACGTCAGTGACGGGCGAGTCGAGCTCGGGATCGGCGCGGGCTGGCACGAGCGCGAGCACGAGGCTTATGGGTTCCCGTTCCCAGCGACCCGCACCCGCATGGACGCACTCGAGGAGCAACTCCAGATCGTGCTCGGCTGCTGGAGCGATGAGACGTTCTCCTGCGAGGGCGAGCACTACAGGTTGCGCGCCCTGCAAGCCCAGCCCAAGCCGGTCCAGCGGCCTCGTCCGCCGGTGATCATGGGCGGGAATGCGGGTCCGCGCAGCGCGGCGATGGCCGCACGGTACGCCGACGAGTACAACACCCCGTTCGCGACCCTCGCCGCCATCGCCGAACGCCGCGAGCGGATCGAGCGCGCCTGCGAGGCGGCGGGACGCGAGATGCTGCCCTTCTCGATCATGACCGGGGTCCTGGTCGCGCCCAGCGAGGACGAGCTACGTGAGCGAGCCGCGCGACTGGGCGAGAAGATTGGCGCCGATCCCGCTGGGCTGGTCAATGATCCGCCCTCGGGCTGGATCGTAGGCACGGTGCCGGCCGCGGTTGAGCAGTTGCAGGCGCTCCGGGACGCCGGCGTAGCCCGTGTCATGTGTCAGCAGTTGCTCCATGACGATCTCGAGCACGTGGCGCTGCTCGGCGAGGAGCTCGCACCGCAGCTGGCCTGATCGTATTGCCTTGTAGGACCGCTCCCGCGGGCGTCGGTTGCAGGCGGGTCGGTCGGGCGCTCTGACCGCCTGGGCGGACCTGCTTGAATGGGTCGTATGCCGACCAAAGACCAGGTAACCGAAGCCCTTCGTTCTGTCATCGACCCGGAGCTGCGCCGCGACATCGTGGAGCTGCAGATGGTGCGCTCGGTTGACATCCATCCCAACGGCGTCGTCGACGTGATGGTCTCGCTGACCACCGCTGGCTGCCCGATTCGCAGCCACTTCCAGGACGGCGTCGGCAACGCAGTGCGCGCGGTAGACGGCGTCACCGGCGTCAACGTCAGCTTCGATGTGCTCTCGGCCGACGAGAAGTCGGCCCTGGGTCACAAACTCGGCCGCGCCGGGCTGCCCGAGGGCGCCCTCGCGCAGGTCAGCAATGTGATCTGCATCGGCTCGGGCAAGGGCGGGGTCGGCAAGTCAAGCGTGACCGCCAACCTGGCCGCCGCCCTGGCCGCCAACGGCAAGCAGGTCGGCGTCCTCGATGCTGACGTGTGGGGTTACTCACAGCCGCGGATGCTCGGTGTCGGCGCCGAGCGCCCCCGGGTCAACGGCGATCGCAAGCTGGTCCCGATCACCGCCCACGACGGCATCAAGGTGATGTCGATCGGCTTCTTCGTCGAGCAGGACGCTGCCGTGGTGTGGCGCGGACCGATGCTCCACAAGGCGCTGCAACAGTTCCTCGAGGACGTCGAGTGGGGCCAGCTCGACTATCTGCTGATCGATCTGCCCCCGGGCACCGGTGACGTTTCCATGACGCTCGCTCAGCTGCTGCCCCAGGCTAAGTTCCTGCTCGTCACGACCCCGCAGCCGGTGGCGCAGAAGGTGGCCGCCCGCTCGGCCGAGATGGCGACCAAGCTCAAGCTCGAGATCGCCGGCGTGATCGAGAACATGTCGGGGTTCGTCACCCCGGGCGGCGAGCGCTTCCAGATCTTCGGCGAGGGCGGCGGTCAGCTGCTGGCCGACCAGCTCGAAGTGCCGCTGCTGGCCAAGATCCCGCTGACCATGCCGCTGCGCGAGCAGTCTGACGCCGGCGTGCCGCTGGTCTTTTCAGACCCCGATGACCCGGCCGCCCAGGCCCTTAGCCAGGGCGCGCGCGGCTTGATCGCGCTGTCGCCGATCGAGCTGCCCGTCATGCAGGCCCCGGCACCCGCGGCGGCTCCCAAGCCGGCCGGGATGTCGCTACCGATGGCCTGAGGGGCACGCCCTACTTCGAGTAGTACTCGGCGTTGAGCTGGGTGTACTTCTGCCACTCGTCGGGGAGCTGATCCTCGGCGAAGCAGGCATCGACCGGGCAGGCCTCCACGCAGGCGTCGCAGTCGATGCACTCCTCCGGATCGATGTAGAGCATCTCGACCTTGTCGTAGTCGGGCTCGTCCGGCGTGGGATGGATGCAGTCGACGGGGCAAACCTCGACGCACGAGTTGTCCTTGGTGCCGATGCACGGCTCCGCGATTACGTAGGCCATGAGTGTCGGATCCTCTGGGTCTGGTTTCCGGGCGCCGGCCGAACCGGCGGAGAGCCATTCTAGGAAACCGCCCGCGAATTTCGTTCGCCCCTACCCGCGTGGTCACCCAATGGCATCGATACCCTGTCGCCGGTGCTGCTACTCACGGGTGCCACCGGGACCGTCGGACGGGCCGTGCTCACGCGCCTGGTAGCCCGCGGGACCCCCGTCCGCTGCCTGGTGCGCGACCCCCGCCGCCTGGGCGCCGAGCGCGTCCAGGTCCAGATCGCACTGGGTGATCTCGGCGACCACTTGTCGTTTCGACACGCCCTGCGGGGGATCGATACCGTCGTGCACCTCGCCTCGGTGATCCGCGATCAGCCGGGGGGCTCGATCGAGGAGCTGGCCGGCGTGGCGACCTGGCGGCTGGTCGGAGCCGCCGAGCGCGCCGGCGTCAAGCGCTTCGTGTTCTTCTCGGGGCTGGGCGCCTCGACCCGCAGCCGGGCGCGCCTGATGCGCGCAAAGGCGATCGCCGAACGGGCCGTCCTCGACTCGTCCCTGCAACACACGGTGTTCGCGCCCTCGATCGTCTACTCGCCCGGTGACCCGTACCTGACGCTGCTGGCGAGGATGTCATGGCTACCGGTGCTCCCGATCCCCGGTCGCGGCGAGGCCGCCTTTCAGCCCATCTGGGCCGAGGACGTGGCCGACTGCGTGATGGCGGCGTTGCCGGGGGGCGCGGCGGCCGGCGGGTCGGTCGGAGCCCGCTACGAACTGGCCGGCCCGGAGACGATGACGCAACGAGAGATCGTCCAGACCGCGCTCGATTCCTTCCGGCGCCGGCGGCGGATCGTGGGGGTGCCAATCGGGCTCACCCGGCGGATTCTCGGTCTCGTCGAGCTGTTCGGCGGGCCGACCGCGTTTGCCACCTGGGACGAGGCCGAGCTCCTCGAGGTGCCAATGATCTCGCGCCACGGCACCACCCACGCCGAGCGCCTGGGCGTGGTGCCCAAGCCGATGCGGGCCGTGCTCGGGGTGGGCTAAGACGCACATGCTCAGGCCTCGGTTACGCGGCAAACCCGGCGCGCGGCGACATTTTGCAGCCCCGCGGGAGTCGGAGACGCGAACCGGCTACACGGGGAGAGCGGGCCGGCGATCGGCCCACGGGAGCGCGGTCTCGAGCTGGCCGGCGAGCCGGAGCAGGACGTCCTCGCGGGCCGGGCGACCGATCAGCTGGACGGCGGTTGGCAAGCCGTCCTCGCCCTGGTAGAGCGGGACCGAAACGGCCGGCTGCCCGGTGATGTTGAAGATCGCCGTGTAGGGAGTGAAGTAGCCCGAGCGCTGATAGTGGTCCCATGGGTCGGGCCCGTGGCCGTGAACCTCACCGATGTGCAGGGGACGCTGCGCGAGAGCCGGTGTCAGTACCGCGTCAAAGCCGGCCAGGAAAGCGACCACGCTCCGTGCCACCGATTGCAACCGCATCAGCGAGCTGAGCATGGTTACCGAGTTCAGCTCTCGGGAGAGCTCCCAGATCGCCCAGGTCAGGGCCTCTACGTCGGCCGGCACCAGGTCGCGCCCGGCCAGCTGGCCGCCGATCATCGTCACCATCGAGATGTTGGGGGCGAAGGCATTGGTGAAATCGGGGAGGAGATCGAGGTCCGACCACAGGGGCTCCACCTCCTCCACGGCATGGCCGAGGGACTCAAGCAACACCGCCGCATCGCGGGCGGCGGCCTCGCAAACGGGGTCGAGCACAGACCCCTCCAGGGGCATGTTCAGCGCCAGTCCGATTCGTAGCTGGGTGGGCGGGCCCGCATCACCGTCAGCCAAGGCGGCATACGGGGCTGGCGGCGGGGGTGCCCAGGTCGCGTCCCCAGGCTCATAACCGGCCAGCACGTCGAGCACGGCCTCAGTGTCGGCGACCCCACGGGACACGACACCGTCGCTGACCAGGAAGCTGTCGCCCGACTCGGGTCCAACCGAGACTCGACCCCGGGCGGGCTTGAGTCCGACCAGGCCACAGCAGGCGGCTGGGATGCGGATCGAGCCACCGCCGTCGTTGCCGTGGGCGATCGGCACCATCCCCGCGGCGACCGCGGCCGCCGAGCCTCCGCTCGAGCCGCCGGGGGTGCGATCGAGCTCCCAGGGGTTGTGGGTGGGCCCGAAGCGGCGCGACTCGGTGGTGGGCAGGATCCCCATCTCCGGCAGCGCCGTCTTGCCCACGATCACGAACCCGGCCTCGCGCAGGCGCCGGACCGGAAACGTGTCCTGGGCAACCACGAGATCGCCGAACAGGTCCGAGCACATGGTGAGTGGCATCCCGGCCACCGCCCGGTTGTCCTTGATCGCGATCGGGACCCCGGCGAACGGGCGCGGATCACCCGCCGTGATCTCGTCCGCCGCCGCCAGCGCCGACTCGTGCGCAACATGGGTGAAGGCGTTGATGTGGGGTTCGAGCTCGTCGATCCGGGCCAGCGACGTCTGGACCAGTTCGCGAGAGCTCAGCTCCGCACTGCGGATGAGACTGGCGAGCTCGACGGCGGAACGCTGCAGGAGCTCGGACGCAGGCACGGCCGCGAACCCTAGCGAGACGGTGCCGGTGAGTAGCATCCCACGCTTATGAGCACAAGCGTGACCGCCGAAGTCCAGTCCGGCCTCGAGGGCGTAGTCGCTTTCGCGACCGAGATCGCCGAGCCAGATCGTGAGGGCGGAGCCCTGCGCTACCGCGGGGTCGACATCGAGGAGCTGGTCGGCACGGTGCCGTTCGAGCATGTTTGGGGCCTGCTCGTCGACGGCACGCTCGAGCCGGGGTTGCCGCCGGCCGAGCCGCATCCGCTCAGCGTCCGCTCCGGCGACCCGCGCGTCGACGTCCAAGCGGCGCTGGCCATGCTCGGTCCCCAGTGGGGCTTCGGACAGCTGATCGACCTCTCCGACGAGGAGGCCCGCGACAATCTCGCCCGCGCGTCGGTGATGGCCCTCTCCTTTGTCGCCCAGTCGGCGCGCGGGATCGGGAAGCCGCCCGTTGCCCAGAGGGAGGTCGACCAGGGCAAGTCGATCCCCGAGCGGTTCCTGATCCGCTGGCGCGGAGAGGCGGATCCGCGCCATGTCAAGGCAATCGACGCCTACTGGAATTCAGCTGCCGAGCACGGAATGAACGCCTCCACCTTCACGGCCCGCGTAGTTGCCTCGACGGGGGCTGACGTCGCCGCGGCGCTCTCGGCGGCGGTCGGCGCGCTGTCGGGCCCCCTACACGGTGGCGCCCCTTCGCGGGTCCTGAAGATGCTTGACGAGGTGGCCGAGTCCGGCGACGCCGAGCGCTACGTCAAGAACGCGCTGGATCGCGGCGAGCGCCTGATGGGGTTCGGCCACCGCGTGTACCGCGCCGAGGACCCGCGAGCCAGCGTTCTGCGCCGGACCGCCCACGAGATCGACGCCCCCCGGGTCGAGGTCGCCGAGGCGCTCGAGACGGCGGCCTTGGCCGAACTCAAGGCCCGCCGTCCAGACCGCGTGCTGGCCACCAACGTCGAGTTCTGGTCGGCGGTCGTGCTCGACTTCGCCGACGTGCCGCCGGCGCTGTTCACCCCGATGTTCACGTGCGCCCGCACGGCCGGCTGGTCGGCACACATCATGGAGCAGAAACGCGAGGGCAAGCTGATCCGCCCCACGGCCAAGTACGTCGGCCCCGCCCCCCGGCCGCTCTCAGACCTGCAGTAGATCTCACGCCGCGCGGAGCGGCCGCGATGAGTCGGCGGCTCAGCCCCGGTAGGGGCCGGCGAGATACTCGCGAAGCATCCGGCTGGCGCAGAACCTCGGCCCGAGGGTCTTCAGCGAGGCGCGTACGGTGGCGATCCAGCGCTCGGGGATCCCGGTCTCGTCGCGCTCGTAGAAGGCCGGCACGACCTCATGCTCGAGGAGGTGGTGCAACGCATCGGCGTCGCGCTCGTCCTGCGCGTGATGGTTTGAGTCCACGTCGCCGGAGATGGCCCAGCCGTTTTCGCCGTCGTAGGCCTCGGCCCACCAGCCGTCGAGCACGCTGAGCTGAAGGCCTCCGTTGAAGGCCGACTTCATGCCGCTGGTACCGCTGGCCTCCAGGGGGGGGCGGGGAAGGTTCATCCACACATCGCAGCCCCGCACGAGCCAGGCGGCTGAACTGAGGTCGTAATCGTCCAGGAAGACAACGCGCTCGGCGACGATGCGGGCGCCCTTAAGGCCGAAAAGGCTCTGCAACGAGCGCTTGGCCTCCTCGTCGCGGGGATGGGCCTTGCCGGCCAGGACCACCTGCACGGGGCGGTCCCCACCCAGAAGTGACAGCGTCCACTCGGGGTCACGGGTGAGGAGCTCCAGCCGCTTGTAGGTCGCCACCCGGCGGGCGAAGCCGATCGTCAGCACTTCGGGGTCATAGGCCCGCGCGGCCGCCTCGACATATTCACGGAGGTCGCCGCGCACGAGCCGGTCAGCCACGCTGCGGCGCCCGACGAAGCCCACGAGACCCGCACGCTGGCGGCCCCGGGCCGCCCAGAGCTCTGCGGACGGGATGGTGTCCACCGCCAACCAGGTGGCGGGATCCTCGGCGCGCGCCGACCAGTCCGGGCCGAGGTGGCGATCGAGCAAGTCACGCATCGGCTCCCCGATCCAGGTCGGCACGTGCACGCCGTTGGTGACGTGGCCGATGGGAATCTGCTCGCCGTGACGCTCCGGCCACAGCCAGTGCCACATCTCGCGAGCCACCTCGCCGTGGCGGCGGCTGACGGCGTTGGCGGCCCGGCTCATCCGCAGCGTGGCCTGGGTGACGCCGAACGGCGACCAGGGATCATCGCCCTGATCGCGACCGAGCGCGACGAGCTCGTCGGTCGAGGCGCCGAGTTCGGCCGCCAGGCGCCCGAGCACCGACTCGACTTGATCGGGCGGGTAGGTGTCATTGCCGGCGGGAACCGGCGTGTGCGTGGTGAACACGGTTCTAGCTCGGGCGCGCGCGAGCGCGGCGCTCAATCCCTCGCCTGGACGAGCCTCGGCACGCGCGAGCTCGAGCGGGGCGAGCGCCGCGTGGCCCTCGTTGAGGTGGATCACGCCCGGCTCGAAGCCCATGGCCCGCAGCGCCCGGATGCCGCCAACGCCGAGCAGGGCGTACTGGGCCAGGCGGGTGTGGCGATCGCCGTCGTAGAGACGGCCTGTGATCCAGCGTTCCAGCGGGCCGTTCTCGGGGCAGTCGGAGTCGAGCAGGAACAGGGGCACGCGGCCGACATCTACGCGCCACACCCGTGCTGTCACGTTGGCCTCGCCGATCGGCACCGTGATGGTCAGGGGCACACCCGAATCGGATGTCACCAGAGCGGCGGGAAGGCGCTCAGGGTCGGTGTCGATCCAGTACTCGTGCTGCCAGCCCGAAGCGTCGATCCGCTGGCGAAAGTAGCCCTTGCGGTACAGGAGCCCGACCGCGACCATCGGCACGGCACGGTCCGAGGCCTCCTTGAGCAGGTCGCCGGCCAGCGCCCCCAGACCGCCGGAGTAGACGGGAAGTGACACGTGCACGCCGTACTCCGAACACAAGAATGCGACTGGGCCGGAATCGACCAGGCTCTCGAGGTCAGGACGGCCGAGGTCCTCGCTCAGCCTTCGCTCAAGCTCGGCGGCACGGCGGGTCAGCTCGTCGTCCTGGGCGGCGCGGGCGGCAACCGCGGCCGGAAGCTCTGACAGCAGGCGCACCGGGTTCTGAAGACAGAGCTCGAAGCGCTGGGCGTCCAGCGAGGCGAACAGCTCGGCGGCACCGGGCAGCCACGACCAGCGGTAGTTGAAGGCCAATCTTGCCAGCGGCGCCAGCGCGTCGGGAAGGCGCTGGGCGAGTTCATCGGCGGCGAGCTCGAGGTCACGCCGGCCATTTGGGGTGGCAGTGCTCGTCGGTTGCAAGGCTGGCGATTATCGACCACATCGCCCCGGGACGGATTTTCGGCTGCGCCGGAGCGCGGGCGCCCCCCGCTCAGGCGGCGCTACGCTCGCATGCCTTGGAGCTCCAGACACCCGTTGACGATCCGGATCACCGCCTCGGCGTACTCGCCTTCGGGGACTCGATCACCAATGGCGGTGGCGAGCTGCAGTGGGGCGTCGCGCTGCAGTCCTGGGCCCTCTGGGTGGCCCGCGCGCTCGGTTTCCCCTACACCGGCTACGCGGTCGACGGAGCCCGTGCGGCGGACGTGGTGGCTGAGCAGATCCCGGCCCTCGCGCAACGGTCCGCGAACCCCGACGCCCGCTACGACGTCGGCTGCCTCTACGTCGGCGTCAACGATGTGCGCGCGCCCGATTGGGACCCGGCGGGTTTCGAGCGTGAGTACGCCAGCGCGCTGCGGTTCCTGACCGCGCGCTGTCGGCGCACGCTCGCGCTCACGATCCCGTCGAACCTGGGAGTTCCGTCGGCCGGGGCCAAGGTCGGTGAGGCCAACGCCGTAATCGAGCGGTTGGCAAGTGACCACGGCGCCCTGATCGTCGATCTGAGCGGGTTTGGCGCCCGCAACCACGTTATGGCCGATCGCGTACACCCGACCGCGTTTGGGCAGATCGCAATCGCCGAACGGGCGCTGGCCGCGCTACGGCATCACGGCCTGCCCATTCGGGTGACACCCGCCACCCTGATCCGATACGAGACCACCGCCCTCGGCCGCCTTCGGGGCGATGTCACCTACGTCCTGCGCTCGGCCAAGGAACGGGCGCGAGCCCTGCCGGTGCGGTGGCGCCACGCTCAAGGGGATCGTGGGGCCCCGCGTTCGCGACCCCACCAGCTGCTCACGGGGCGATCCGGCCGGACTCCTCGGTGACCTCGCGCAGGCGCCGGGCCAGGGCCGGGGTCAGGGCGCGGGGCTTCATCTGCCAGCGCCAGCTGCCGCCGGCCCGGGCGGGATCGTTCATCCGCGCCTCGCTACCCAGCCCGAGCACGTCCTGGGCCTGGATCATGGCCAACCAGGCCGGTGACGAGAAGGCCATCCGGACCAGCCCCCACCACGGTCGCCTCGGCTCGGCGAGACCGAGTCGGGCCAGCTCGGCGTCGACGAAGGCGCGCTGGTCGGGAGGCAGGGTCTCGAGCCAGCCACGAGCCGTGTCGTGATCGTGGGTGCCGGTGTACACGACCCGGTCGGCCTCGTGGTTGGCGAGGCGGTGGGGGCTGGTCGGGTCCTCGGGATCGAGCCCGAATTGGAGAACGATCATGCCCGGGAGCCCGATCGCCTCGCGCAGCCGTTCCACCGCCGGGGTGATGACGCCGAGGTCTTCGGCGACGAGGGGAAGACCGGCCCCCAGCGAGCGCTCCAGGGCCGTGAACAGCGCCCGGCCGGGGCCGCGTTGCCAAGTGCCGCCGATCGCGTTGCGCGCCCCGGCGGGCACCGCCCAGTAGGCCACGAAACCCCGGAAGTGATCGATTCGAAGGAGATCGAACAGGCCCAGGTTGCGGCGCAGGCGCTCCACCCACCACCGGTAGCGCCGACGCTGGAGGGCGGGCCAGTTGTAGAGAGGGTTGCCCCATAGCTGCCCCTCGGTGGCGTAGGCGTCGGGCGGGGCGCCGGCCACGGCGTCGGCGCGGAACAGCTCGGGATGGGCGCGATGATCGGCGCTTCCCGGCGACACATAGATGGCCACGTCGCCCATGATCCGCACCCCGCGCTCGAGTCCATAGGCGCGCAGTGCGGTCCACTCGCGCTCGAACCGAACCTGGTCGGCCACCGCCCCCGGACGCGAGTACCGCTCCCAGTCACCGATCCAGAAGTCCTGACGCTGGCGGAAGTCGCTGATCTCGGCCTTCGAGACGGCCGCGCGAGGCTCGCCTAGCAAACCACGCCAAGCCGCGAAAGCCGAGGCGGCCTTGTACGGCGACCGGTAGCGGTCGGGCGGTCCCAGGGGCAGCACCTGCCACCAAGACTGTCCGGCGGCGGCCAGCCAATCGATGAACCGGTAGGCCTGGGGGCCGAGGCGACCGCCCGGAAGCGAGGTGATGTGAAGTTGGACCCCGCTTGAACGGCGCGCGTTGTTCACGCGCTGGTGTTTACCCCATGCGCCGAGGTGGATACCTTCACAGGGATGAGCGCGCACACCACCGAGACTCCGAGCAGCCAGGCTGAGGGGAGCGACGCCGGTCGGCAACCCCCCCGCCGGATCGTGATCCAGTATCCGATTCCAACCGTCGACGACGGCCGTTATCCGGTCAAGCGCTGCGTAGGCGACCGGGTGCGCGTCGAGGCCGACGTATTCCGTGATGGCCACGAGTTGCTCCGCGCGGTCGTGCGTTATCGCGGTCCAGACGACTCGACCTGGCAGGAGGCCGAGCTTCACCAGATCGATGCCCATCTCGGCGGCGTGCGCTGGGCCGGGCACTTCGAGGTCAACCGGCCCGGGCGCTGGCAGTACACCGTCGAAGCCTGGACCGACGTCTTCGGCACCTGGCGCGACGAGTTGCGTCGCAAGGTCGCCGCTGCTCAAGAGGATCTTTCGTCCGAGCTTTCCGAGGGGGGTGTGCTCCTCCAAGCCGCCGCCCGCGCGACGGGCTCGGCCAACGCCCGGGCGCTGATCGAGCACGCCCGAGCCGAGCTCGAGGATCCCAAGGTTCCGGCCAGCGCCAAGCACGACATCGCGCTGGGCGAGGAGCTCTTGGCCGCGGTCGAGGGGAATGAGGATCGCCGTGATCGCGTCCGCCTCGGCCAGTCGCAGGTGATCGAGGTCGACCGCGTCCGGGCCCGTTTCGGGGCCTGGTATGAGCTGTTTCCACGCTCCTGGGGCGGGCTGGCCGGCGTGCGCGACCAACTGCCGCGGCTGGCCGAACTGGGCTTTGACGTCCTATACCTGCCCCCGATCCATCCCATCGGGCTGACCAACCGCAAGGGCGCCAACAACAGCCTCACCGCCGGCCCCGACGATCCTGGCTCGCCGTGGGCGATCGGTGATACCACCGGTGGCCACGAGGCGATCCACGCCGAGCTGGGCACCATCGAGGATCTCAAGGCTCTCACCGCGAGAGCCAGCAAGCACGGGATCGACGTCGCGTTGGACTTCGCGATCCAGTGCTCGGCCGATCATCCGTGGCTGACCAAGCATCCCGAGTGGTTTCATCGCCGCCCGGATGGAACGCTGAAGTACGCCGAGAACCCGCCCAAGCGCTATCAGGACATCTACAACGTCAACTGGGACACCCCAGACTGGCGCGCGCTGTGGGAGGCGCTGCTGGAAGTCGTCCTGCAGTGGGTTGAGGCCGGTGTCAAGGTGTTCCGCGTTGACAATCCTCACACCAAGCCGTTCGCCTTTTGGGCGTGGCTGATCGACCACGTGCACGACCGCGACCGTGACGTGATCTTTCTCGCCGAGGCGTTCACCAAGCGCGCGGTCATGCGCCACCTCGGCAAGCTGGGCTTCTCGCAGTCCTACACGTACTTCACCTGGAAGAACGCGCGCTGGGAGCTCATCGAGTACGTCTCCGAACTGGCCTACTCAGGGGAGCAGGAGTACTTCCGTCCCAACTTCTTCGCCAACACGCCCGACATCCTGCATGAGTACCTTCAGCATGGCGGCCGCGCGGCCTTCGAGGGGCGGCTGGTCCTGGCGGCGACCCTGAGCCCCAGCTACGGCATCTACTCCGGCTATGAGAACTTCGAGAACGTGCCCGTGCGCGAAGGCTCGGAGGAGTATCTGGACTCCGAGAAGTACCAACTCAGGAGCCGGACCCTGGACGGTCCCCTGCTGCCGATGGTCGCCCGCCTGAATGCGGTCCGCCGCGCCCACCCGGCGCTCCAGGAGCTCGCCAATATCACCTTCCTGGACACCGCTAACGATGCGCTGATCGCCTACGCCAAGCAATCGGGAGCGGATACCGTCATCTGCGTGGTCAACCTCGACCCCCATCAGCCCCAGCAGGGGATCGCCGTGATCCCTGCCAGCCTCGGGCTACCGCCCAGCTTCACCGTTCACGACGTGCTGTCTGAGGAGCACTTCCAATGGCGGATCGGGGCCAACTTCGTAGCCCTGTCCCCGGGCGCGCGTCAGGCCCACGTGCTCGAGGTCGAGCGTTGACAGGGCTAGCGCTTTGAGCAGCCGGACGACCCACGCCATCGCCATTGAGGCGAACCCGGATGGTGAGCGGCGATGAGTAGCCGGACGACCCACGCCATCGCCATTCAGGCGAACCCGGATGGTGAGCGGCGATGAGTGTGGGCCCTCCCACCCTGACTCATCTGCTGGCTCGCGAGCCGCGGGCGAGCACGAGCCAGGAGGCTCAGAATCAGGCCAACGCCCAGGCTCGGCAGTGGTTCGAGGCCGAGCCCCTGTGGTTCAAGCGCGCGATCTTCTACGAGATCCACATCCGGGGGTTCTTTGACTCCAACGGCGACGGCTCGGGTGATGTGCGCGGCCTCACCGAGAAGCTCGACTTCCTGCAGTGGCTGGGCATCGACTGCATCTGGCTGCTGCCCTTCTACGAATCACCACTGCGCGACGGTGGCTACGACATCTCGGACTTCACCAAGGTCCATCCCGACTACGGAACCGTCGACGACATCGCCGAGCTGATCGAAGCCGCCCACGGCCGGCGCATCCGCGTGATCGCCGACCTGGTTATGAACCACACCTCGGCCGACCACCCTTGGTTTCAGGAGTCGCGCTCGAGCCCGGACTCGCCCAAGCGTGACTGGTACGTGTGGTCAGACACCAACGACCGCTACCGCGAGGCGCGGATTATCTTCACCGATACCGAGGTCTCCAACTGGACCTATGACCCGATCGCCGGCGCCTACTACTGGCATCGCTTCTTCTCCCACCAGCCCGACCTCAATTACGACAATCCCGACGTCGGCGACGCCATGCTCGACGTCCTGCGCTTCTGGCTGAACCTCGGCCTGGACGGCTTCCGCCTCGATGCTGTGCCCTACCTGTTCGAGCGCGAGGGGACCAACTGCGAGAACCTCGCTGAGACCCACGCCTACCTCAAGCGCGTTCGCAAGGTGATGCAGGAGGAGTATCCCGACCGGGTCCTGCTCGCCGAGGCCAACCAGTGGCCGGCCGACGTGGTGGAGTACTTCGGTGATGGCGACGAGTGTCAGATGGCCTTCCATTTCCCGGTCATGCCCCGGATGTTCATGGCCGTGCGCCGCGAGCAGGCAGCGCCGATCTACGAGATCCTCGAACAGACGCCGGCCATTCCCAAGAGCTGCCAATGGGGTCTGTTTCTGCGTAACCACGACGAGCTGACGCTCGAGATGGTCACCGACGAGGAGAGGGACTACATGTACGCCGAGTACGCCAAGGACCCGCGGATGAAGATAAACCTGGGTATCCGCCGCCGGCTCGCGCCGCTGCTGGACAATGGCCGCGACGAGATTGAGTTGATGACGGCGATCCTGTTCTCGCTGCCCGGCTCCCCAGTTCTCTACTACGGTGACGAGATCGCGATGGGCGACAACATCTTCCTGGGCGACCGCGACGGCGTCCGCACGCCGATGCAGTGGACCGGAGACCGCAACGGCGGCTTCTCGCGGGCGGACTTCGCGCAGCTCTACGCCCCGCCGCTGATGGACCCGGTGTACGGCTACCAGGCCGTCAACGTGGAAGCTCAGCTGCGCACGCCGACCTCGCTGCTGCGCTGGATGCACCGCTTCATCGCCCTGCGTAAGGAGCATCCCGTCTTCGGCCTCGGGACCTATGAGCCGATCCAGACCTCCAATCTTCGGATCTTCGCCGTCCTGCGGCGCTTTGAGGATGACGTCGTGCTGTGCGTACACAACCTGGCCCGCTCGGCTCAGGCGGTGGAGCTGGACCTCAGCGCCCAGGCGGGCCGGTACCCGGTGGAGCTGTTCGGCCGCTCGCGCTTTCCTCGCATCGGGGAACTCTCCTACCTGCTGACCCTGGCGCCGCGCGGTTTCTACTGGTTTCAGTTGGTCGAAGAGGGTGAGGAGGCGATCGGATGAGCAAGCCCGCCGACACCGTGGGCGAGACGCTGATCGACGGTCTCGACCTCGACGCGCTGTCCGAGTGGCTCGAGGAGCAGCGCTGGTACGCGTCCAAGTCGCGTCACGTGACCGGGATCGAGATCGACGAATCGGTGGCGCTGACCCAGTCACCGCCCATGCTGCTGACCCTTGTACAGGCGCGCTTTGCCAGCGGCAGCCACGAGCTCTACCAGCTCCCCCTCACCTTCGTGCCCCCCGGAGTGACCGAGCCGGCCGGGCACACGCCGATCCAGCGCACGGTCGCCGCTGCTGTGTTTGACGCCGTCGCCGACCCGGAACGAGCCAGCATCCTGCTGCGCGCGATCGACGCCGAGGAGTCGATCGAGACCGAGAACGGCTGGTTTCGCTTCCATCGCACCGAGCTCTCGGGATCGCTGGCGCCCGACGCACCGGTGCGGCCCGTCGGGGTTGAGCAGTCCAACTCCTCGATCGTGTTCGGGGACGAGACAGTGCTCAAGGTGTTTCGCAAGCTGGAGCCGGGGATCAACCCCGAGCTCGAGCTGCTGCAGTACCTGACCGCCCATAAGTACCCCAACATCGCCCCCCTGCTGGGCTGGTACGACTACGACGGACGCTCGTTTGCGGCCACGCTCGGTGTCGCTCAGCGCTTCTTTGCAGACGCCACCGGCGGCTGGGAGCTGGCCCTGGCGCAGATCGCCACTGATCCCGAGGGCCTGCTGGTCGAGCTCGGCAAGCTCGGTCAGGTAACCGCTGAGCTCCACAATGCATTGGCCGGCGACGCCACCGACCCGGCCTTCTGCCCCGAGGAGCCCAGCAGCGAGTCACTCTCGCTGCTGACCGCGACGATCGACGAGGACATAGAACGAATATTCGTTCGCCTGCCCGATGACGAGCGCGTGGCCAGCATCGTCGGGCGTGGTCAGGACGTGCGCGAGCAGATCGCCACCCGCGCCCAAGTCGGGGCCGGCGGCAGGGAAATAAGAACTCACGGCGACTTTCACCTCGGCCAGACGCTCCACGTATCGGACCCCGCCCACCCCGGCTGGCTGATCATCGACTTCGAGGGCGAGCCGGCCCGGCCGCTGTTCGAGCGCCGCCAGAAACGCTCGCCGCTGCGCGATGTGGCGTCGATGCTGCGCTCCTTCGCCTATGCCGCCTCAGCCGCCGAGATCCGGGACGGCGTCCCGGCTCCGGCTGACTTCGAGGAGCGCGCCCGGCAGAACTTCCTTGAGCAGTACTTTTCCCACATCGATCCCGCGCTGCTGCCTTCGGGCGAGACCGCGATCCGCAATCTGCTCTCGATCTTCGAGCTCGAGAAGGCCATCTACGAATTGCAGTACGAACTCGACAACCGGCCCGACTGGCTGGCGATTCCGGTAGCCGGGATCAACAGGTTGCTGGAGTCAGAATGACGGTCGCTGCCGGCGAGCTCGACGCGCTCGCGCGTCGTGAACACGGGCAGCCCCACTCGGTCCTGGGGGCCCATCCGGGCCCGGGCGGCGTGACCGTCCGGGTGCTGCGTCCGGGCGCCCTGAAGGTGTCAGTCAAGCCCAGCAAGGGCAAGGCGATTCAGCTCGAGTCGATCCACCCGGCGGGGATCTTCGAGGGGACGCTCGATGGGACGGAGCTGCCCCTGCGCTACAAGCTCAAAGTCGACTACGGGGAGGCGGGCACGTTCACGCTCGAGGATCCCTACGCGTTCACGCCCACGCTCGGCGAGCTGGACCTGCATCTGATCGGCGAGGGCCGCCACGAGGAGCTCTGGGACAAGCTCGGCGCGCATGTCCGCAAGCATCAGGGGGTGATGGGCACGGCGTTTGCTGTCTGGGCGCCGGCCGCCCGCGCGGTCGGCGTGGTCGGCGACTTCAACTTCTGGGACGGGCGCCTGCACCCCATGCGCACCCTCGGCTCGGGCGGGATCTGGGAGCTGTTCGTGCCCGATGTCGGGCCGGGCGCCCGCTATAAATTCGAAATCCTGGCCGCGGACGGGGAGCTGCGCCTCAAGGCCGACCCGATGGCGCAGGAGACCGAGGTTCCGCCCAAGACCGCCTCGGTCGTCGCCGGCCGCGAGCAGCACACCTGGAGCAAGTCCGACGCGCGCTGGCTGGCGCAGCGCCGCGCCGCGCAGCCGCTTGAGCAGCCGGTCTCGATCTACGAGGTCCACCTCGGCTCCTGGCGGCTGAACCCGCTCGAGGACAACCGCTCGCTGAGCTACCTCGAGCTCGCCGACGAGCTTTCGGCATATGCCACCGACCTCGGCTTCACCCATGTCGAGCTGCTGCCGGTCATGGCCCATCCCTTCACCGGCTCATGGGGTTACCAGGTGACCGGCTACTACGCCCCGGCGCCCCAGTTCGGAACCCCCGCCGATCTGCGCCAATTCGTCGACCGCATGCACGAGCGCAACATCGGCGTGATCCTCGATTGGGTCCCGGCCCACTTCCCGCGCGACGACTTCGCGCTCGCCCGCTTCGACGGCACGGCGCTCTACGAGCACGCTGATCCGCGGCGCGGCGAGCATCCCGACTGGGGCACGCTGGTGTTCAACTACGGCCGCCATGAGGTCCGCAACTTTCTCATCTCCAACGCGCTCTTCTGGCTGCGGGAGTACCACGTGGACGGAATCCGCGTCGACGCCGTCGCGTCAATGCTCTACCTCGACTACTCGCGACGCGCGGGCGAATGGGTTCCCAACCAGTTCGGCGGCCGCGAGGACCTGGAGGCGGTCGACTTCCTCAAGGAGCTCAACGAGGTCATGTACGGACGCGAGCCGGGGGTGATCTCGGCGGCGGAGGAGTCAACCGCTTGGCCCGGCGTCTCGCGGCCGACCTACCTCGGCGGGCTCGGCTTTGGCTTCAAGTGGAACATGGGCTGGATGCACGACACATTGGCCTACTTCCAGCAGGATCCGATCTACCGCCGCTATCACCATCACGAGCTGACCTTCAGCCTCATGTACGCCTTTAGTGAGAACTTCGTGCTGCCTCTTTCCCACGACGAGGTCGTGCACGGCAAGGGTTCGCTGTACACGAAGATGTCGGGTTCGGATCCCTGGCAAAAGCTGGCCAACCTCCGCGCCCTCTACGCCTACATGTGGGCTCACCCGGGCAAGAAGCTGCTCTTTATGGGCTCGGAGTTCGCGCAGCCCTCCGAGTGGAGCCACGAGCGCTCGCTGGACTGGCATCTGCTCGAGGACCATGCCCACGCCGGGATCCAGTCGCTGATCCGCGATCTCAACCACCGCTATCGCGAGGAGCCGGCGCTGTGGGAGGTCGATTCCGATCCGGCCGGATTCTGGTGGCTGGAACCCAACGACGCCGACCACAACACACTCGCCTTCGCCCGCCAGTCGCGCACCGGCGAGCGCGTACTCGTATTCGTGGCGAATCTGTCGCCCGTGCCGCGCTCCGCCTACCGGCTTGGCCTGCCCCGCTCGACCCGCTGGCGGGAGGCCATCAACACCGATTCCGCCTACTACGGGGGCAGTGACGTCGGCAACCTCGGGGCCGTCGTACCGGAACCGATCCCGTGGCACGGCCAGCCGTTCTCGGCCGAATTGACCCTCCCGCCGCTGGCCGCAGTGTGGCTAGTCCCGGATGAGTAGGGCGGCGGCGACCACAGCCGCCTACCCGTGGGAGCAACCGCTGGGGGCGCGGATGGTGGACACCGAGGAGGCCGCGTTCCGGGTCTGGGCCCCGCACGCCGACACGGTCTCGCTGGCAGTTGCAGGCGATGTGATCGAGTTGGCCGACGCGGGCTTCGGCGTGTACGAGACGGTGGCCGCTGCCCACGCCGGCGACGACTACGAGTTCGTGGTCGACGGGCGGCGCCTGCCCGACCCGTGCTCGCGCTGGCAGCCCGAGGGTCTGCGGGGACCGTCGCGGATCCTCGCTGAACCCACGGGCGCATCGGCTGCCGGTGCCCCTTCCTTCGAGACGCCCGCCCTGCGTGATCTGATCACCTACGAGCTGCACATCGGGGCCTTCAGCGCTGAGGGCACCTTCGACGGCGCCATCCCCCACCTCGACGAGCTGGCTGCGCTCGGCGTCAACGCGATCGAGATCATGCCCGTGGGCGAGTTCCCGGGGGGCGCGGCTGGGGCTATGACGGCGTCTACATCTCGGCCGCGCAATCCTCTTACGGAGGGCCAGAGGCCCTGGCGCGCCTGATCGCGGCCGCCCACCAGGCGGGGCTGGCGGTGATCCTGGACGTCGTCTACAACCACGTCGGCGCCTCCGGGGTGACGGCGATGGAGGCCTACGGGCCCTACTTCACGACCAAGTACGAGACCCCATGGGGCAAGGCGATCAACTATGACGACGCCGACTGCGACCCGGTGCGCGAGTGGGTGTGCCAAAGCGCCGAGGGCTGGGTCCGCGATTTTGGCATCGACGGCCTGCGTCTCGACGCGATCCACGCGATCTTCGACGCCAGCGCCGAGCACATCGTGGCCGCCGTGGCGCGGCGCGTGCACGCGGTCAACCCACGCGCCCTGGTGATTGCCGAGGCAGGGCTCAACGACCCGAAGGTGATGCGCGATCGCGGCCACGGTGGCTGGCAGTGCGACGCCGCTTGGGCCGATGACTTTCACCACGCGCTGCGGACGCTGATCACCGACGACCGCGACGGCTACTACGCCGACTTCGGACGCGTCGCCCAGCTGGCCAAGGCCTTTCACCGCCCCTTCGTCGAGGACGGCAACTACTCGCCGTTTCGCCGCCGGCGCTTCGGCGCCCCCGCCGAGGATGTCGCGCCCGAGCGCTTCGTGGTCTTCAGCCAGAATCACGATCAGGTCGGCAACCGCGCCTTTGGCGATCGCCTGCCCGTGGCGGCACGCCCGCTGGCCGCCTTCTGCACCCTGCTGTCTCCGTTCACGCCGATGCTGTTCATGGGCGAGGAGTACGGTGAGCAAGCACCGTTTCAGTTCTTCTCGGCTCACATCGACGAGGAGATCGCCGTCGCCACCCGCGAGGGACGCCGACGGGAGTTCGCCAGCTTTGCCTCCTTCGGCGAGGAGGTTCCCGATCCCGAGGACCCGGCGACCTTCGAGCGCTCCTCGCTCACGCGCCGGCGCGACCCCGAACTGGCTCGGCTCTACGCCGCGCTGATCGTGGCTCGCCGGGAGCTGGCCCATGCCGAGACGCGAGCGATCGAGTTCGATGAGGACGCCCGCTGGCTGAGCGTCCGTCGCGCCGGGCACGAGCTGCTGTGCAACTTCAGCCCGACGGAGGTCACGCTGCCCTGCGAAGGTTCCCGAATCGAGCTCGCTACGGCCGCCGGTGTCGCCCTCGATAACCGAACCGCAAGACTCCCCGCGATGACCGGAGCGCTGATCCGATGATCGAAGTATGGCCCGGAAGGCCCTTTCCGCTCGGCGCAATCTGGGACGGGCGGGGGACCAACTTCTCGCTCTTCTCCGAGCACGCCGAGGCTGTCGAGTTGTGCCTGTTCGACGACGCCGGCGAGGAGACCCGGATCGAGGTCACCGGCCGCCGCGCATTTAACTGGCACTGCTACCTGCCCGGCGTCGGTCCCGGCCAGTGTTACGGCTACCGGGTCTACGGTCCCTACGAGCCCGACGACGGCCACCGTTTCAACCCCGCCAAGCTGCTAATCGACCCGTACGCGAACGCGATCGCGGGCACCGTGGATTGGGAGCGCGACGCCAACATCCTCCCCTATGTCCCCAGCGACGACGAGGACGCAGACTTCGAGCCCGACGACGAAGACGACTCCGCCGCGGTGCCCAAGGGTGTCGTGATCGACGACAGCTTTGACTGGGAGGGAGACCGCCCCCCGAACGTGCCCTTCGCCGACACGGTGATCTACGAGACCCACGTCAAGGGCTTCACCCAGCGACACCCCGAGGTCCGCGAGGACCTGCGCGGGACCTACGCCGGCCTGGCCTCCCAGCGGGCCATCCAGTACCTCAAGGACCTCGGCGTGACCGCGGTCGAGCTCCTCCCTGTGCACCAGATCTGCGACGAGTCGTTCCTCTACGAGCGCGGGTTGTCCAATTACTGGGGCTACAGCACGATCGGCTATCTGGCCCCGCACTCCGAATACGCCGCCACGGGACAGCGCGGCGAGCAGGTGAGGGAATTCAAGGGAATGGTGAAAGCCCTGCATCAGCACGGGATCGAGGTGATCCTCGACGTCGTCTACAACCACACTGCCGAGGGGAACCATCTGGGGCCGATGCTGTCCTTCAAGGGGGTCGACAACACCGCGTATTACCGGCTGATGCCCGACGATCCGCGCTTCTACATGGACTTCACTGGCACCGGTAACTCGCTGAATCCGGTCCATCCGAGCGTCCTGCGGTTGATCATGGACTCCCTGCGCTACTTCGTGACCGAGTGCCACGTCGACGGTTTTCGCTTTGACCTCGCCTCGGCGCTGGCCCGTGAGCTCTACGACGTGGATCGCCTCTCGGCCTTCTTTGACACCATCCACCAGGATCCGGTCCTCTCGCAGGTCAAGTTGATCGCCGAGCCCTGGGATGTCGGCCCGGGCGGCTACCAGGTGGGCAACTTCCCGATCCTGTGGTCGGAGTGGAACGGCGTCTACCGCGACTCGATGCGTGACTTCTGGCGAGCCTCGGCCAGCGTCGGAGAGTTTGCCCAGCGGCTGTCCGGCTCGGCCGACCTGTACGAGTCAGACGGCCGCGAGCCCTTCGCCTCGATCAACTTCGTCACCGCGCACGACGGATTCACCCTGCGCGACCTCGTGTCCTACAACGAGAAGCACAATCAGGCCAACCTCGAGAACAACCAGGACGGGACCGACGACAACCGCTCCTGGAACTGCGGCGTCGAGGGCGAGACCGACGACCCCGCGATTCGCGAGCTGCGGGCACGCCAGCAGCGCAACTTCCTCACCACGCTGTTCGTCTCCCAGGGGACGCCGATGCTGCTCGGCGGCGACGAGCGCAACCGCACCCAGGGCGGCAACAACAATGGCTGGTGCCAGGACAACGAGATCTCCTGGTATGACTGGAGTGAGGACGCCGAGGCCGAGCGCCTGCGGCTCTTCACCCAGCGGCTGATCCGCCTGCGCCGGGAGCACTGTACATTCCGCCGCGAGAGCTTCCTGCGCGGTCAGTCCATCAACGGCTCGCCGTTGCCCGACGTCTGGTGGTTTCGGACCGACGGGCGCAAGATGACCAGCAGGGACTGGGAGCACGGCGAAGCGGTGCTGGGCATGTTCCTCAACGGCGAAGCGATCCTCAAGCCCGGACCGCATGGCGAGGCCATCGCGGACGACTCCTTCGTGCTGCTCTTCAACGCCCACGACGAGGACCGCCAGTTCAAGCTGCCCCGCCGCCGGATGGGCGTGCGCTGGGACCTCGAGCTGTGCACGGCCGATCCCGATGCGGAGCCGGGCGACGCGAGCTATGAGGCGCAGGGGCTGATCACCGTCACCGCGCACTCGATCACGATCCTGAAGCGGGCGGCTTGAGCCCGGGCGCGGCGCGGCCCCTGCGGGCCACCTATCGCTTGCAGCTGACGCCCGAGTTCGGCTTCGCCGCAGCGGGCGAGCTCATTCCCTATCTCCGCGACCTGGGTGTCTCGCATATCTACTTGTCACCCTCACTCCAGGCGCGCCCCGGCTCGAGCCACGGCTACGACGTGATCGACCCAACCCGGATCTCGGCCGAGCTGGGCGGCGAGGAAGCCCTGCGGGCGCTGGCCGAGGCCGCCCACGCCGCCCGTCTGGGCTTGGTGCTCGACGTGGTCCCCAACCACATGGCCACCCACGAGGACAATCGCTTTTGGACCGACCCAGAGCTGCGCGAGCGTTACTTCGACATCGACCCCGCGACCGGCGAGCACCGCCGTTTCTTTGACATCGACGATCTCGCCGGCGTGCGCCAGGAGGATCCAGCGGTGTTCGAGGAGACCCACCGGCTCGTCCTGGAGCTGGTCCGGGAGGGCGTGATCGACGCCCTGCGCATCGATCACCCCGACGGGATGGCCGACCCGGCGCAGTACTTTGCCCGGCTGCGAGCGGGCGGCGCCGACCTGGTGTGGATCGAGAAGATCCTCGAGGCCGGAGAGTCGCTGCGCGACTGGCCGGTCACCGGCACGGTCGGTTACGAGTTCCTCAACGCGATCTGCGGCCTGTTCGTGGATGCCGACGCCGAACCAGCGTTCACCGCCCTGTGGGAGTCGATCGCCGACGAGCGCCACAGCTTTCAAGCCGTGGCGCTCGAGGCCAAGCGCGAGCAGGCCCAGGGGACGTTCCGGCGCGAGATCGAGCGTCTGGGCCGGACGCTGACCGACGACACCCGGACCGGGATCGAGGTGAGCCCCGAGGACGGAATCGACGTCGGGGTGAGCGCGCTGATCGGTGCCGTGGCGGCGTTGCCCGTCTACCGCACCTACGTGGTGCCCGGCGAGAGCCTGGTCACGGAGGCCGACCGGCGCGCCATCGACGAAGCGGGAATGCCCACCGGGGTCGCGCAGCGCCTGACCCTCGAGCGTCCCGCTCCCGCTGAATTCGTGACCCGCTTTCAGCAGACGACTCCGCCGGTGGTGGCCAAGGGGGTCGAGGACACCGCCTTCTATCGCTACGCGCGGCTGGTCGCCCTCAATGAGGTCGGCGGCGACCCGGGACGATTCGGCGTCTCGGTGTCCGGCTTTCACCGTGCCTGTGCCGAGCGCGCGCGACGCTTCCCGCAGGGGATGCTGACCACCAACACCCACGACACCAAGCGCAGCGCCGACGTCCGGGCGCGGATCGTCGCCCTGACCTGGCTCCCCGACCAGTGGGAGGCCCGCGTCCGGAACTGGATGCAGCTGACCAACAGCCTGTGCGAGGGGGGTGCCCCTGACGATGTCGAGCGCTATTTCCTGTTTCAGACCCTGGTCGGCGCATGGCCGATCGAGGTCGAGCGGATCGAGAGCTACATGACGAAGGCGCTGCGCGAGGCCAAGCGCAACAGCAACTGGATCGAGCCGAATGAGAGCTGGGAGGCTTCGGTGCTGGCGTTCTGCCGCGCGCTCTACGAATGTCGGCCGTTCCGCGATGACTTCGAGCCCTTCGTCGAGCGGCTGACGCCGCTGGGCGACCGGATCGCCCTCGGCATGCTGGCCCTAAAGCTGACCGCGCCGGGCGTGCCCGACATCTACCAGGGGGACGAGCTCGAGTTTCGCGCCCTGGTTGACCCCGACAACCGCCGCCCGGTCGATTGGGAGTGGCGCCAGGCGATGTTGGCCCGGCTCTCGGGGGGCGCGCCCCCCGATGCGGCGACGCTCAAGATGTGGCTGACGCGGCGCCTCCTGGCGCTGCGGACCCGTCGCCCCGAGGCGTTCGCCGGAGGCTACATACGACTTTCGGCGGGCGAGCGGTGCGTCGCCTTCCGGCGCGGTGACGCCGTGCTCGTGGCCGTCGCGCTGGGGCCGCCCGCGGGCACGGGCACCGGCGGTGGCCGTGACCGCGACGCCGAGGACGTGCTCGAGGGCGCGGCTGGCGAGTGGCAGGACGTGCTGTCCGGGGAGCTGCGGAGCTTCGGTGAGCAGGTGTCGCTCGCTGACCTGCTCGGTGAGTACGGGATCGCGGTCCTCGAGCGGCCCGTGAGCTGACCGTGCGGGCGTTCATCACGGGCTCGGCCGACGGACTCGGGCGCGAGCTCGGGCGGCGACTCGCCGCCTCGGGCCACGAGGTCGTGCTGCACGGCCGCGACGAGCGACGCGCGGGTGAAGCCAAGGCAGCCGTGCCGCAGGCTGCAGTCGCCCTGTCCGGGGACCTCGCCTCGGTGCGGGAGACCCGAGAACTGGCCGAGCAGGCCAACGAGCTCGGGCGTTTTGATGCCGTCGTCCACAACGCGGGCCTGGGCTTCCGGGAGGCGCGCCGAGTCACCGAGGAGGGACTCGAGCACGTATTCGCGGTCAACGTCCTCGCCCCTTATGTCCTCACCGCGCTGATGACCGCGCCCGGCCGGTTGATCTATCTCAGTTCGGGGCTGCACCGCCGAGGCGAGCCCCGGCTCGATGACCTGGCCTGGGAGCAGCGCGCCTGGGATGCGATGCAGGCCTACTGCGACTCCAAGCTGCTCGACGTCGCGCTTGGCCGCGGCGGTCGCCAACCGCTGGCCAGAGGTGCGATCCAACGCAGTTGAGCCGGGGTGGATCGCCACCAAGATGGGCGGAAGCCGCGCCCCAGGGACACTCGCCGAGGGCGTCGACACTCAGCTCTGGCTGGCCACCAGTGATGAGCCGGCGGCGCTGGTCAGCGGGCGCCTGCTGCACCACCGCGAGGTCAAGGCTCCCCAGGCTCAGGCCGAGGACGCCGCGCTCCAGGACGAGCTGCTCGACGTCGCCGAGCGCGTCAGTGGCGTCAAGCTGCCCGGCGCCTAGCGGCACGATCGCCCTGGTGGCAGGTGGCGACCCGGTGGCATGCCGCCCCGACAGGCCCGTGACCGGTAGGGTCAGCCCGGCCGTCATGCGCGTGCTGGTCATTTCCTGGGAGTACCCGCCCATCATCGAGGGCGGTCTCGCCCGCCACGTCCGCAAGCTCTCCGAGCACCTCGTGCAGGCGGGCGTGGAAGTTCACGTCCTTACCCGGGGCGGCGGCCGCCTGGCCGCGGTCGAGGACCGCCACGGGGTGATCGTGCACCGGCTCGACGAGCCTCCCTTCCCGAAGGACGTCAAGGCCTTCGTGCGCTGGGTGGAGGCGATGAACGCGGACATGCGCGAGTTGGGTCAGCAGATCGCCGAGACCGTCGGGTTTGACCTCATCCACTCGCACGACTGGCTGGTCGCCGGCGCCGCCGAGCAGATCGCTCGCCGCGGCGGGCTGCCCTGGCTGACGACGGTTCACGCCACCGAGTACGGCCGCCACCAGGGCTGGGTCCAGAATTATCCCCAGTCCCACATCCACGCCGCCGAGCTCGACATGGTCCGCCGCGCCGATCACGTGATCACCTGCTCGCGATATATGCGCAGCCACGTGGCCAGCGTGTTCGGCGTGCCCCGGCGCCAGATCACGGCCATGCAGAACGGGATCGATCCGGGCGATCTCGAGCCGGTGGCTCCCGACCTTGACCAGCTCCGGGGCCGGTACGCCAAGCCCGACGAGCGGCTGGTTCTGCTGGTCGGGCGCCTGGTCTACGAGAAGGGCTTTCACCTCGCCCTCGACGCGCTCGCCCCCGTGATCGCCAAGCTCGGCGGGGTGCGCTTCGTGGTCGCCGGCACGGGCACCGCCGAGGCCGAACTGCGCCGCCAGGCCTGGCGGTTGGGGTTGCACCGCAAGGGCATGTTCCTGGGCTGGGTCGGGGACGACATGCTGCACTCGCTGTATCGCATCTCTGACCTGTGCATCGTGCCCTCGATCTATGAGCCGTTCGGGATCGTCGCCCTGGAGGCGATGGCGTCAGGGTGCCTATGCGTAGTCGCCGACACGGGCGGGCTGCGCGAGGTGATCCCGGGCGACGGCACCGTGGGGCTGCGCTTTCCCTCCCGAGACTCGGGCGCGCTGGAGGTCATTCTCGAACGGGTGTTGACCGACGACACCGAGCGAGCCCAACTGGTCACCGAGGCCCGTGAGCACGTGCTGCGCTTTGACTGGCGCAAGGTGGCGAAGGAGACCGTGGTGCTGTATCGCGAGCTGGCTTCGGCTTCGAGCCAGCCGCTCGTCCGCGCCCGGCCCTGAGAGGGGCCAGCCGGGTGGTTACGTCTTCGATATCCACGTTTCAAGGCCGGGACGAGACCGTCTTCTTCGACCTCTAAGGGCTTCTCAGTCCATAGAGGTCGTACGTGAGAGCACCGGCGGCGAGCTGGGTTCGCGTGACGCGCTCCTGCTCGGCCCGCGCACGCGCCGCGACCAGCACCTCCTCGCTGCGCTCGCGGGCGACCACCGTGGCTCCATCGGCGTCCAGCACGACGATGTCGCCCTGGCGGATCGTGACTGCGCCAATCTGCACCGGATCTCCGATCGAGCCCGCCAAGCGCTTGGCAGCGCCCTGGACCCGGATCCAGCGAGCCCAGATCGGCAGGCCGAGCTCGGCCAGCTCTTCCCGGTCCCGGACGGCGGCATCGATCAGCATGCCGGCGGCTCCGTGTGCCCGGGCTTGGGTGGCGAGCAGGTCTCCGACCAGGGCGACCGGGCGTGGCTCGGGCATGGTCAGCACCAGCACCTCGCCGGGTTGGACCTCAGCCATGACCGCGTGGACGGTCAGATTGTCGTCCTGCCCGCAGCGGACCGTGCGGGCCGGCCCCGCCACCCGAGACCCCGGCACGACCTGCACCAGATCAGCTTCCACATAACCCGCGCGGCCAGCGGCCTCATACACGGTGGCCGAGCCCAGCGCGGCCAGCTCGTCGAGCAGGCTGCTCACCGCGACAACCTAGCGCAGGCCCCGGAGCGGCGGCCCGAGGGAGCTCGCTCGGGCTTAGCACCGAGGGCCCGGCGCGCTGCGCCGGGCCCTCGGAAACAGCTGGCGTCGTTGACGCGGTTTACATCATCCCCGACATGTCGGGCATGCCACCGCCGCCACCGCCGCCGTTATCCTTCTCGGGCACCTCGGCCACGATGGCCTCGGTGGTGAGGATGTTCTTGGCGATCGAGGCGGCGTTCTGCAGCGCCGAACGGGTGACCATGGCCGGGTCGATGATGCCGGCCTCGATGAGGTCGACGATCTCGCCGGTGGCCGCGTTCAGGCCCTGGCCCTTCTTGGCCTTACGGACGTCGTTGACGACGACCGAACCCTCGAGCCCCGCGTTCTCGGAGATCTGACGGAGCGGCTCCTCGAGCGCGCGGTAAACGATGCTCGCGCCCGTCCGCTCGTCGGGGAGTTCGATCACGTCGATGTTGAGCGCCTTCTGGGCGACCAACAGCGCGACACCGCCGCCCGGCACGATGCCCTCCTCGAGGGCGGCGCGGGTGGCCTGCAGCGCGTCCTCGACGCGGTGCTTCTTCTCCTTCATCTCTGTCTCGGTGGCCGCGCCGACCTTGACGACGGCAACCCCGCCCGACAACTTGGCGAGGCGCTCCTGGAGCTTCTCGCGATCGAAGTCGGAATCGGTGTTCTCGATCTCGGCCTTGATTTGGTTGATCCGGCCCTTGATCGCATCACTGTCGCCGGAACCGTCCACGATCGTGGTCGTGTCCTTGGTGACCACCACGCGACGAGCACGGCCCAGCTGCGAGAGCTGGGTGTTCTCGAGCTTGAGGCCCATCTCCTCGGTGATGACCTCGCCACCGACGAGGATCGCGATGTCTTCGAGCATCCGCTTGCGGCGATCACCGAAGCCCGGCGCCTTAACGGCCACGCCGGTGAAGGTGCCGCGGAGCTTGTTGACGACGAGCGTAGCGAGGGACTCACCCTCGACATCCTCGGCGATGATCAGCAGCGGACGGCCCGACTGGATGACCTGCTCGAGGACGGGCAGGACGTCGCGGACGGAGCCGATCTTGGAGTTGGCGATGAGGACGTAGGGATCCTCGAGCACCGCCTCCATGCGCTCCTGGTCGGTGACCATGTAGGGCGAGATGTAGCCCTTGTCGAACTGCATGCCCTCGGTGAACTCGAGGTCCATGCCGAACGTCTGACCCTCCTCGACGTTGACTACGCCGTCCTTGCCGACCTTATCGATGGCGTCGGCGATCACGTCGCCGATCTCATCGTCGCCAGCCGAGATCGTCGCCACGCGGGCGATCTGGTCCTTGCCAGAGATCTCCTTGGACTGCAGCTCGATGTTCTTGACCACCTGGTCGACGGCCTGCTCGATGCCGCGCTTGAGCGCCAGCGGGTTGGCCCCGGCGGCGACGTTCTTGAGACCCTGGCGAACAATCGCCTGGGCGAGCACGGTCGCCGTGGTGGTGCCGTCACCCGCCACGTCGTTGGTCGCGGTGGCGACCTCGCGTACGAGCTGGGCGCCCTGGTTCTGGAAGACGTCCTCGACCTCGATCTCGCGAGCGATGGTGACGCCGTCGTTGGTGATCGTGGGGGCGCCGAACTTCTTGTCGAGCACCACGTAGCGGCCGCGCGGGCCGAGCGTGACCTTGACCGCGTTGGCTACCGCGTCGACGCCCTGTTCGAGCGCCTTGCGAGCCTCCGCTTCGTACTTAAGTTCCTTATGTGCCATGTGTGTCTGGTTCTCCTAGGAAGTGGTCTTACTGGACCTTGGCGAGCACGTCGGACTCGCGGAGGACGAGCAATTCCTCGCCGTCCACCTTGATCTCGGTGCCGCCGTACTTGCTGTAGAGGACCTCGTCGCCCTCGGCGACGTCAAGCGGCGTGCGCTTGCCCGTGTCCTCGTTGACCTTGCCGTCGCCGACGGCCAGGACCTTGCCCTTCTGGGGCTTTTCCTTGGCGGTATCGGGCAGGACGATGCCACTCGCAGTGGTCTCCTCCTCCTCGATGGCCCGTACGATCAGGCGATCGCCGAGGGGCTTGAGCTTCATGTGATCCGACCTCCGGTTGGATGTTGCTAAGCGTCGCTTGGCACTCGCATACCCAGAGTGCCAACCCTGCGTGACTATAGCTCGCCGCGACCGCTAATCAAGGCCAACTTGGCACTCTCATGTTAAGAGTGCCAGCAGAGGTCAGTGCATGAGGCCGACGTAGGCGTGCATCAGCGGATCGCCGACGAACGCCGCCACCACGCCACCCAAGGCCAGGTAGGGTCCGAAGGGTAGCGCCGTCTTGCGCGCCTCCTTGACGCCCTTGCGCCCGGCGATCAGCACCCCGGTGAGCACGTTGCCGAGCAATGCCAGGACCAGGGCCAGGATCACCGGACGCCCTAGGCAAAGCCCCATGACGCTGAGAAGCTTCACGTCCCCCATACCCATGCCGGCCGGGTAGGCCAACGCGGAGATGAGGATGAACCCGCCTGCGATCGCGGCCCACAGCAGCCGCCGTGGCTCACCGCCGGCGTCGAGCGCCGAGCCCAGGACCAGCGCGGTCAGGGCCGCCGGACCGGTGATCCGGTTGGGAATGATGCGCTGCTCGAGATCGATCAGCGCGCATGGCACGAGGATCATGATCAGCAGCCCCCGCAGCACCGCCGCCACCACCGAGTCCTGTAGCGCGGCGACGGCCGCCGTGAGCAGCGCGGTGGCGCCGATCACGGCCGGCGAGCGCAGACGGGCAGAGACGGCGGGAGTCAATTGGAGAGTCGACATGGCTGAGGAGGCTGAGAGCGCCGCGCGGTGGCGGTCCAGACGGTTATCGGCGCCAGCCCTTGAGTCCGTTAGCCCCAGCCCATGAGGGGCGCATCCGCCCCGGTACGCTGCGCTCGATGCCAGCCAAACTCGAGGAGCGCTTCGCCGGGCTGCCCTTCACCGAGCCGGGCGACGGACTGGTGGTGGTGGTGGCCCAGACCCACCGGGCACGTCGGCGCGGCCTCGCGCGCCTGGATGCGCTTGACACAAGCCACAGCTTGCACATCCCCCAGACCCCGAGCGTGCACACCTTCGGGATGCGCTTTGCACTGGACCTGATCTGGCTCGACGGCCAGGGCCACACGGTCCGCGTCGATCGCGACGTGGCGCCCCGGCGCATGCGCCTGTGCCTGCGGGCACGCTCGGTGGTGGAGACCAACGCCGGCCGCGCCGATGCGTTCCTGGCCGCGGGCGTCGGCCGCGTGGGCTTGGGTGCCCCGGGCGGCGGTGGCGCAGGCGGCGGTGGCGCGGGCGGCGGTGGCGCGGGCGGCGGTGGCCCGGGCGGCGGTGGCGCGGGCGGCGGTGGCCCGGGCGCGACCCCGCAGGCTAGAGCCCGCTAGTTGCGAGCTCCACCGAGGCCGTGGATGCGGTCACGTAGCTGCTCGGGCGGCTGCTCGATGATCTGCGAGAAGCGGACCACGGTCACGGTGTCGTCGCGGTCGACCTTGCGGCCGTAGATCTGCTCGAGGAAGTGGATCATCTCGTCGACGCGCCGGAACTCCGGGTTGTCGTGCTCGATCTCCCGGGGCGAGAGGTCACGGATGCGTTTTACCTCGACCTGGTCGATGACGGCGTGAAAGATCTTCTCCCGGGGGGAGTGCTGGTAGCCGATGGTGACCAGCACGCACTCGTTCTTGCGGTACTTGTGGGACTTGTCACCGAGCCGGATGGTCGCCGTCTTACGACCCCGGCGCAGCTGATCACCGAACACCGAGGAATAGAAATTGAGTACCCGCATGGCTCCGGCAGCCTATCGATCCGGGACCGTTCGCGACAACGCGCGGCGCACCATCTCCCGCTCCCCGTCGTAGGTGAGGGTGCGTGCCGCCTCGGTGAGCGGCACCCAGCGAGCCTCCTCGATCTCATGATCGTGGTCGGCCACGTCTCCCGAGCGGTACTGAAACAGGTAGAAGCGCACCCGCTTGGCGATTGACCGACCGGCGCGCTCGTAGCGGTAGTCGACCTCACCGAGCTCGCCGATCAGCTCTGCGGTCACGCCCGTCTCCTCGGTTACCTCTCGGGTGGCTGCCTGCTCGGCGGTCTCATCATCGTCGAGGTGCCCCTTGGGCAGGCCCAGCACACGGCGCCCCCCGGCGGAACGCTTGACGGGGACGATGACCACCACCCGGTCGCCGTCGATGACGACGCCGCCGGCTGAGAACTCCTCGCGGTCCCGGCCGCGGTCAAAAGACATAGCGCTCCAGGGCGGCGGGGTCGTGCACGGTCAGCTTGCCGCGGCCCTGGGTGATGATGCCGGCGCGCTCGAGCACGGCCAAAAACCGGCTTGCCGACTCCCGCGACGAGCCGGCCAGCTGGGCGAGGTCGGTCTGGGTGGCCGTGATCAGGATGTCGCCGTCCTGCGCTCCCTCGGAGCGGGCGGAGGCGACCAGCTCGGCCAGGACGGAAGCGACCCGGCTCTGCACGGTCTGGAACGACTGACGGGCCAGCCGCTCATTGGTCTCCCGCAGCCGCCGGCTGAGGGCCGCCAGCAGCTTCACCGCGATGTCGCCGTGGTCACGCAGCAGGCGGCGCATGTCTCCGGCCAGGATCGCCACCACCTCGCTGTCCTCGAGCGTCTCCACGGTGGCCGAGCGCTCCTCCTCATCAAAGATGGCCAGCTCGCCGAAGATGTCCCCCGGCCCGAACGTCGCCAGGGTCAGGAGGCGCCCGCCGCTGTGCTCGCGCACGGCGCGAACGTGGCCGGTGCGGACCACGTAGCAGGTGTCGCTGCGGTCTCCCTCGTGGAAGACGACCTCGCCGCCCTGGAAGCTCCTGGGCACCACGACTTCCGCCACGCGCGCGAGGTCCTCCTCGCCCAGGGTCGAGAAGGCGGGAACGCCGTGGAGCAGAGCAATCGTCTCCTCGCTACTCGTGGCCATGTGATGTCAGGGATATCACGTGTCCCTGGCGCCCGCCCTAAATGGCGCCCGAGCTAGACGAGGCCCAGCGCGTCTGCTCGCGCCCGGGCTAGACGAGGTCCAGCGTCTGCTCGCGCCGGCGCCGACGCACCGAGTAGCCCACCCACAGGCCCACCCCGGCCAGCAATCCGACCGGTACGAGCAAGGCGAGGGCGATCAGGGCGACCCCCGCCGCGACCACCAACACCCGGCCGGCCTGGTGGGCGGCGCGGTCGAGGGTAAAGCCCCCGCTGGTGCTCGCGTGGTGATGCCCGACGATCATCGAGGCGTTGATCGTCAGGCTGATCTCGCTTGACGCGACCTGATGCTGGAGCGCGCGCAGGGTGGCCAGATCGCTGGCGATCGATGCGTTGGCGTCGCGGATCTGGATCTCGAGGCTGTTGACGGCGGCGTTGGTGGTGGCAATCGCGAGCTGGCGCAAGAGCGCAGCGCGACGAGCCCGCGCGTCGGCGAGGGTGCGCCCGGCGCCGCCGACGCGGCCGGTCACGTCCTGGGTGACATCGTTGCGCGAGACCACCGCCGCGCCGTGCAGCCTGGACAGGGCGGCCATCGCCGAGCCGAGATTGGCGTTGGGCATGCTGAGCTGGAACTGGGCGTAGGCGCTGGCGTCGTTGGTCGCCGTGACGTTGGAGCTCTCGACCACGCCGTTCTGATCGGCGACCACCGTGAACACCTGCTGGGCGACATTGTCGATCTGACTCGGGCGCGCCGAGAGGGAGAGCTGAGCCGAGCGGATGACCTGGCGCCCGGGGGTCACGGGCGCAGCGGCCGGGCTCGCCGCAGCGATGGAACCTCCTGAGCTCGGGGCCGCGGAGCCCGCCGACGTCGCGGCGCTAGAGGACGTGCTCGTGGCCGCCGCCGAACTGGCGGACGAGGACGATTGCGCCGGCAACGCCCCGAGGGCGCCATTGCCGGCCGCCGGGGACTTGACGCCGGGCGCCGGGGCCCTGAGGCCGGGCGCCCCCGAGAGGACCTGCGCCAGTTGCCGCGGAGGCGACCCGCTCGAGACGACGATCACCCCGGCAGCGACGGAGGCCACCGCGAAGGCGGTGCCAGGCGCGAGGAGCCAGCGCCGCCGACGTTTGCCCACGGGTGCGTGGGCTCCGGCGGCTGCCGGGCCGGCGAAGCGCTGCGCGACCCGCCGGTCGAGGGCAGCGGTGAAGCCGGCGCTCGGCTCGGGCCGCTGTCCGGCGAGGATCAGCGTCAGCTCTGCGAGTTCCGCGTCCTCGGGCGCCACCGCCTCTCCGGCCAGCGTCTCGTCGATCACGGCCAGGGCGCGCTGCGGCTCTTCATCGAACTGACGCATCACAGGCCTTTCGCAGTTTCTCCATGGTTCGATACAGCAAGGTCCCGGCGGCCGATTCGCTGATCCCCAGCACGCCGGCGAGCTCGGTGTTGGCCAGTCCGGCGTGGAACTTGAGGGCGATCACCTCGCGCTCACGGGCCGGCAGTCTGCGCAGCGCCTGCCGGACAGTCGTCCGGCGCAGCGCCACCTCAGCGCCGTCCTCGCCCGAGATGCTGCCTTGGCCCATGTCCTCGGGGTCGCAGACCAGGGCCGCGATGCGTTTGCGGCGCCGCAGTTCGTCCAGGGCCGCGTTGCGGGCAATCCCGAACAGCCAGGCGCGCTCCTCGCCCCGACGGCGGTCAAAGGTCCACCGGCGACGGTAGGCGCGCTCGAAGGCCAGGGCGGTGACGTCCTCGGCCGCCGCGCGGTCGCCGAGCAGGGTCGCGACATAGGCGAAGATATCGTCTCGGCTCGAGCGGTAGAGCGCCTCGAAACGGTCCCACGCGCTCGGGGAGACAGACCGTCCGGGAAGCGTCTGGGACTCGATCACACCCTCACTACGAACCGGAACGCAATCCATCACGCGCTCGATATCTTGACGGCATGCGCCTCGCGTTGGTGACAACCGTACTTGCGATGGTTCTGTCCTGCGTTACCGCCCCGGCGATGGCGGTCCCGGCGGCAGCCAAAGACCCCACCCCAGCTCAGATCAGCAAAGCGGTGCGCAGCGCGAAACGCTCCAAGACGCTGTGGGCCACGGTGAATGTCTGCGACAGCCGCAGCCACCCCAACCAGCTCGGCATCCGCGGGCAGATGCCGGCCCTCGGGTTCCCGGCCTGGCTATCGATGCACATCGAACTCAACTACTACTCGAGCTCGCAGAAGAAGTTCGTCGTTGATCCGGGCAGCACGAAGCTAATCCGCCTCGGACGCTCCCGTTCGGGCCTGCACCAGGGGGGTGCCGTATACGTCTTCAACCCCCACGCGGGGCTGCTCAACGCGACCGTCCGCTTCGACTGGCGGCGCTCGGGCAAGCTGCTTGGCTCAACCACCCAGACGACGACCGGCGGCCACCGCGGGGCTGACTTCGGCAGCCCCCCGCACTTCACCGCCGCGCAGTGCCGGATTCGCTAGTCCGCGCTCCAAACCGCCACCGCCCCCCGCCACGGACCTGGTTGAACTAGCCGGTGGTGAACAGGCGCGGGTCGTTGGTGATCACGCCCGCGACTCCGATCGCCTCGAGCGCCCGGATCCGCCGAGCGTCGTCGACCGTCCATACGTAGAGCTCGCCGCCGGCGCGCCGGACGGCCCTGGCCAGGCGCGGCGTGACCAGGCGCCAATGCGCCATCAGGGCATGACACTCACCGGCGGCGATCGTCCGCGACGCATACACCGGCAGGGCCTGGCGCCAGCCGAGCACGACCGCCGAAGCGGGGATCCACATCAGAGGATTGCGAAACGGGTCCCGGCGCAGCCTGGGCACTGACCAGCCGAGCCGGACCTCGGTCTGCGCGGAGCGGATCAAGGCCAGGCTCTCCCGGTACTGGCTGGAGATCAGCGCCCGCGAGAGCAACCCGTACTTCTCCAGCGCCGCGACCACCTCGAGTTCATAGCCGGGCAGCTTGAGGTCGACGTCGAGCTCCACGGAGGCGAAAGAGCTCGAGGCGAGGTGCTCGAGCCCCTCTTGCAGTGTGAGCGAGGCCCGGTGGTCGAGGTGCTCATAGTCATGAGCGAGACGGAGCTCCCCGGTCTCGCGGTGGGGCAGCACGTCAAACTCGATCATGTCTACGCCCGCCTCGAGCGCAGCGTCGAAGCTCGCCTGTGTGTTGCCCGGAGCGATCAGGTCCGCCCCCTTATGTCCCACCCGCTTCAGCGCTGACATCCCGGACACCAAAAGGTAGTGCGGTTGTCTTCGCCCTGCCCCCGGGCCAGGATCTTTGAACCACAGCGATAACAGGGCTGACCGTGGCGCCGGAACACCCGCCGCCCCGCATCCTGGACACCGGTCCGCGCCGACTCGAACATCCGCGGGCGCAGACCCTTGATGATCGCCAGCCCCTCGGAGTCGCTGAGTTTCGCCAGCGGCCGCCAGGGGTCAATGGCCGCGTCCCAGCAGCCTTCTGACTTCCAGAGGTTGCCGATTCCGGCGACATTGCGCTGGTCGAGCAGGGCGTCGCCGACGCCCCGGGTGTAATCGTCGGCTCGCAGCCGGGCCAGAAAGCGATCAGCCTCGAACACCCCGGCCAGGATGTCGGGGCCAAGACCGGCCAGGCGCTGATCAAAGCGGATCCGGCTCTCGGTCACGAGCTCGAGCACAGGTCCGTCGAACTGGACGACCTCGTGCCCGGCGCGAGCCAGCACGACCCAGGCCCGCTTCGGCGAGCGACGCCACCGCGTCTCTGGCGCATACACCGCCCAGGCGCCGGTCATCCGCAGGTGCGAGTGAAGCGTCAGGTCGCCGTCGAAACGCAGGAACAGGTGCTTGCCGTGGGTGCGGATCTCAGTCACCGCGCGTCCCGCCAGCCGCTCGGGCCAGCGGTCGAGGCGGTGGCGCGGATGTGGCGTGCGGATGTCGTCGGGCACGTGGCCCTCGAGTACCGGGCGCATCCGCCGGGCCGCGTAGGCGATCGTGTCCCCTTCGGGCATGCAGAGCTCGGATCCCCGCGAGACGCGCTCAGGCGCTCAGCGTCAGGCGCCGAGGTCCTTCCTGGAAACCGAGGGCGGTGAGCGTGGGGGCCAGGGGTGAGGACATGGCTGACTCGCCGTCGACCTTCTCCAGCCCGAGGCGCTTGAGGCGTCCCCCGCGAACCTGCTGCACGAGGGCCGCCAGCGCGGCCTCGAGTCGCGAGTCTCCCGCCGGCACCAGGGTCTGCAGCCCCCGGCCACCCCGCTCGAGGTAGACGATCGGGTCGCCCCCGGCCAGGACGACATACGCGCCGGCGGCCCGAGCGGGACGGCGGCGGCCGGGGCGGGCGGGGTCGGTTTCCCGGGGCCATGGCAGAGCGGCCCCATAGGGCTGGGCGGGATCGACAGCCGCCAGCACCAGCGGCTTCTCGGCGGCATCGCCCCCCCGTGCCCGCAGGCGCTCGACCGCGCCCGGAAGGGCGAACTGGGCGCCCCCCAGCCCCTCGAGGAAGTAGCCTCGGCGGGCTACCCCGAGCGTCTCGAGCTGCGAGAGCTCGGAGTAGATCGCAGAGAACCCACCGGTGATGCCCTCGGCCAGCACCTGCTCGCGGGTGAGCAGGCCATAGCGCTCGAGCAAGAGCTCGCCCAGTGCGCGGCGACGCGCGGCCGGATCGAAGTCCGCAGTGAGCAGCGGCGCGGTCAGCGACCAGCGGCCCTGCACCTGAGCCGAGGCGGCGTCACGGCGACGGGCGGCGCCGAAGCGTCCGCTACGCCGGGTGCTTCGGCGCGTGTGCTCACGCTGAGCCCGGGCCAGAGTCAGGCGGGGCGCGCGCAGGGGCGCGAAGGCGTCGTTGGTGGCTGCCCCAGACCAGGCGAGATCCCACAGCGCCTCCTGAATCTCCTCGGGCGAGAGCGAGACATCGACCAGCAGATCGGTGAAGAAGCTGGCCCCGTGGGCGAGCCGCTCGGTGACCGCCCGGTGTGCCTCGGTGTCCGGCACTTCTCCTCGGAACGGGGGTGGGCCGAGCAGCGTGAGATCGTCGCGGAAGTACAGCGCCACCTTGCCCGACCCGCGACCGAGGGCACCGGCCCCAATCCACACCAGCTCGCCGCTGGCGCACAGCTGATCCATCCAGCTGGGGGAATAGGCGCCCACCCGGCGGGGCAGGACGTCGCGCTCCCAGACCTCGGCCGGGAGAGCGAGAGCCTGAAGCGGGACGAGCACCTCACGCAGCCGGTCGACTCCGGCTCCCGACGGCGGATGGCGGTCGACCCCCTGCCAGGCGGGCAGGAAGCGGGCCAGGTCGCGCTGCTCGGATGGCTCGATCTCCTTGCGCAGAATGGCCAGCGAGGAGCGGCGCAGCCGGCGCAGGACCTCGGGGTCACACCACTCGCGTTCGGAGCCGCCCGGCCGCAGCTCGCCTCGCACCAAGACGCCGTCTCGCTCGAGCTCGCGCAGGCCGGCGCCAGCATCGATCCCGTAGCGCTCGCGCACCTCTTCGGTCGTGAAGGGACCGTGGGTGGCGCCGTAACGGCGCAATAGCCGGGTCAGCGCGTCGGGGACATCCTCGAGGAAGGCGGCCGGCAGGCCTCCGGGGGGCGCGGCACCGAGCGCGTCACGGTAGAGGGCGGCGTCGGCGGCATCGATCCAGCGCTCCTGGCTGTTGACCCGGATGCGCGCCGTCCGACGCTCGCCGCGCAGGTCCTCGAGCATCGCCGCTGGATCCAGGCCGGGCAGCACCCGCTCAGCCGCCTCGGTCAAAGACAAATCCCCGACCCGGCGTAGCACGTCGAGCAGGCCGTCACGGTTGACCGCGCGGGCCGCCTCCGAGCGGCACTGGAGATCGGCCTCGACCGACTCGAGTGCGCCCGGGTCGATCAGGTCGCGCAGCTCATCCTGGCCGAGCAGCTCCCTCAGCAGGTCGCGATCCAGCGAGAGAGCGGCGGCGCGGCGCTCGGCATTGGGCGTGTCACCCTCGTACATGTAGGTGGCCACGTAGTCAAAGAGCAGCGAGGACGCAAACGGCGACGCGGTGCCGGTCTCGACCTCGACCAAAGTCACCTCGCGGCGGTGCAGCTTGCTCAGCAGGTCGATCAGGCCGGGAACATCGAGGACATCACGCAGGCACTCGCGGTAGGTCTCGAGCACGACCGGGAAGTCGCCGTACTTCTTGGCCACCTCGAGCAGGGACTGGGCCTTCAACCGTTGCTGCCACAGCGGCGTGCGCTGGCCCGGGCGGGCACGGGGGATGAGCAGCGAACGGGCCGCGTTCTCGCGAAAGCGGGCGCCGAACAGGGCCGAGGCCCCGAGCTCGGCCACCACGAGATCCTCGATCTCATCGGGTTCGAGCATGAACAGCTCCGCGCCCGGGGGCTCCTCGGCATCGGGGAGGTGGACGATGATCCCGTCGTCGGAGTAGATCGCGTCCGATTCGAGAGCGAGCTCGTCGCGGATCCGGGCGCTCAATGCGAGCGACCAGGCGGCGTGGACGCGGCCCCCGAACGGACTGAGCACGCACACCCGCCAATCGCCGATCTCATCGCGGAAGCGTTCGACGACGATCGTCCGGTCAGACGGGATCACACGGGTGGCTGCCTGTTGCTCGCGCAGGAACTCGATCAGGTTCTTGGCCGCGCGGCGGTCGAGGTCATAGTCGCGCTCGAGCGTTTCCGCGGTCTGGTCCACTGCCCAGCGCGAGAACGCGCCGATCGCCTCGCCGAGCTCGCGGGGACGTCCCATGCTGTCGCCCTTCCAGAATGGGACCGCGCCCGGCAGTCCGGGCGCCGCTGTGACGATCACCCGATCACGACCGATCTCCTCGATCCGCCAGGTGCTCGCCCCGAGGAGGAAGGTCTGCCCGGGGCGCGCCTCGTAGACCATCTCTTCGTCGAGCTCGCCGACGCGACGACCGTCGGGCAGGGTGACCGCGTACAGGCCGCGATCGGGAATCGTGCCGGCATTGGTGACCGCGAGCTGGCGGGCGCCCGGCCGGGCGCGGATCGTGCCCGCCACGCGGTCCCAGACGATCCGGGGGCGCAGCTCGGAGAACTCTGATGACGGGTAGCGGCCGTCGAGCATGTCGAGCACGTTCTCGAACTGCGTGCGGGGCAGCTCGGCGTAGCTGTAGGTGCGGGTGATGAGTCCGTACAGATCATCGACGTTGACCGGCTCGTCCTCGGCCGCGGCGGCGGCCACGGCGACGATCTGCTGGGCGAGCACGTCAAGCGCATTGCGCGGAACCACGGTGGTCTCGATCTGAGCCTCGCGCATCCGCCGGGCCACCACCGCGCATTCGAGCAGGTCACCGCGGAACTTGGGAAAGATGCGCCCGCGGCTGACGTCCCCGACCGAGTGGCCGGCGCGCCCGATGCGCTGCAGCCCACGGGCCACCGACTTGGGCGACTCGACTTGGATCACGAGGTCCACCGCGCCCATGTCGATCCCCAGCTCGAGGCTCGAGGTGGCGACCAGGCAGGGCAGCTCCCCCGCTTTCAAGAGCTCCTCGACCACCGTGCGCTCCTCGCGGGCCAGGCTGCCGTGGTGGCTGCGAGCGATCTCCGCCCCACCGAGCCCTTCGGGGTCGCCGGCGGCGGCAAGATCATTCAGACGCAGGGCGAGCCGCTCGGCCGAGCGGCGGTTGTTCACGAACACGATGGTCGACTTGTGGGCGCGGATCAGGTCGAGCAGCTCCGGGTAGATGGCGGGCCAGATCGAGCGACGGGTGGCCTCGCCACCGGCCAGCGGGTCGAGGTCGGGCGACGGCGCGTCGTCGGGCTCGACCATCGACTCGACCGGGACGTGGATCTTGAGATCGAGCTCCTTGGGTGCGCCCGCAGCCGCATCCACAATCCGGCAGCGGCGGTGCGGGCCGACCATGAAGCGAGCTACCTCCTCGAGCGGGTTCTGGGTCGCGGACAGGCCGATGCGCTGCACGTCGCGGCCAGCGGCGGCGCTGAGACGCTCGAGGGTCAGCGCGAGGTGGGCCCCGCGCTTGGTGGCCGCCACGGCGTGGATCTCGTCGACGATCACCCAGCGCGCCCCGGCGAAGATCTGCTGGGCGCGGCCGGTCAGCATCAGGTACAGCGACTCGGGGGTGGTGATGAGGATGTCGGGCGCCGCGCGGAGCATGCGCTGGCGCTCGCGCTGGGGGGTGTCCCCAGTCCGCACCGCCACCTCGAGGTCGGCGCCGATCCCCCGCAGTGGCGTGCGCAGGTTACGATCGATGTCGTAGGAAAGCGCCTTCAGGGGAGAGACGTAGACCAGACTGGTGGTGCGCCGCGCGGGGTCTGACGGCCGGCCGGGGTCGTTGGCGAGCTGGTCGATCGCGTACAGAAACGCGGCCAGTGTCTTACCCGACCCGGTGGGAGCCGAGACGAGCACATGCTCGCCCGAGGCGATCGCCGGCCAGGCCTGGGTTTGAGCGGCGGTCGGGGCGGCGAAGGCGCCTTGAAACCAGGCGCGGGTGCCGGGGCTGAAGGCATCGAGGGCCATCCCCGTGAGGCTACTCGGGGGTCATGAGGGCGAGCCGGGTCGAGAGCCCCGCAGCCGGCGAAAGGGTGGCGATCTCGCGACCGGGCTGGACGGCCGGCCGGGTTTCGCCGAGGGGCGCCCCGGCGTGCGCGCGCAGGCGCTCGAAGTCGGAGACGATCACGGTCAGCCCCCAGAAAGCCGGCGCCGGGGTGCCCCGAGCCTCCACCACCTCCATGATCGCGGGCCCGAGGCGACGAAAGCCCTGGCGCCGCTCGGGCGTGACCTGACGGACACGGCGAAACGGCAGTCCTGCGCCTCTTAGAGCGCGAGCGGTGGCGTCGAAATCGGGGCTCGTGATGACCACGTGATCGATCCCGGTGGCCCCGTTGGGATGACTCTCTGACCGGGGTGCCTGGGGCAAGCTGGTCACCGGGACCACCGCCAGGCCATCCGCATCGCTAACCGCCCAGGCCGTGATGCCCTGCCCGCGGCCACCGAGCCGCAGCTCGACGCCCCCGAGATGGATGCGGTGCTGGTCATCGACCGTGAACCCGAGCGTCCGCCAGCCATCGGGGGGATCGGCGATGTCGAGCGCGGCCAGCGCCGGTTTGGGCAGAGCTCAGCCCACGAGCAGAACGAGCTTGCCACGCACGTGACGGGCCTCGCTGACTCGATGAGCCTCGGCAATCTCCTCGAGCGGGAACGTCTGGGCCACCGGAAGCGTGAACTTCCCGGCCTCGATCGGGTCGGCGATCTCGCGCAGGGCGTGGACGGCACGTCCTGTGCCCATACCGCCGCTGAAGCGTACGCCGGACTCTTGGGCGCCCTGGTAGTCGGCAATCGTGATCACCCGCTGGGGGTCACCGGTCAGCTGTACGAGCGCGGGCAGGGCACCGCCGCCGGCGGCGTCGAGCGCCGCGTCCACGCCGCCCGGGGCCAGCTCGCCGACGCGCTCGGCAAGGCCGTCCTCGTAGGTGGTCGCGTCGGCCCCGAGCGAGCGCAGGAACTCGTGGTTGGCCTCGCTGGCGGTGCCGATCACTCGGGCGCCTCGGTTATGCGCGATCTGGACTGCCGCCTGACCGACCCCGCCAGCCGCGCCGTTGACCACCACCGTCTGCCCCTCGGTCACTCCGAGGGCGTCGAGGGTACGGGTTGCGGTCTCGACCGCAACCGGCAGCGCGGCGGCGGCCGCGAAGTCAAGCGACGGCGGGATCGGGGCGTAATCCTCGAGCAGGGCGAATTCGGCGGCCCCGCCTCCGCCGGCGACAAAGCCGAACACCTGGTCGCCGACCGCGACGTCGCCGACCTGATCGCCGACCTCATCCACGACCCCCGCAACCTCGCGGCCCGTGGTCTGCGGCAATTCTCCGCCCATCATGCCACTGCGCGCCTTCCAGTCCACTGGGTTGATGCCCACAGCGCGGACGGCGACACGGATCTGCTCGCCAGCCGGGTGGGGATCTGGGAGCTCGGCGATCTCGAGCACCTCCGGGCTTCCAAATTGACTGAACTGGGCCGCTCTCATGATTTCCCTCCAGGCAGTTATTGTGTGCTCAACCATACCGGGCGGGGCCCGCCGGGCAAGCCGGGGCGGCGAGAGGTACGACCGGTCAGCCGGCGAGCGCGCGGGCCCGGGCGAACACGGCGTCGAGCATCGGCTCGGTGAGCCGGCCGGTGAAGGTGTTCTGTTGGCTGACGTGGTAGCAACCGAGAAGGGTGAAGCAGCCGATCTCCGCCTCGCCCCCGTGGGCAAAGCGCGGGCGCGGGCGCCGGACCTCGGGGCCCATGGCGCGCAGGGCGCAATCCCAGGCAAAAGCGCCCAGACACACGATCACCTGAGCCTGCGGGAGCAGTTCAAGCTCGCGGATGAAATAGGGCAGGCAGGTGTCGCGCTCGGCCGGGGTGGGCTTGTTGTCGGGCGGGGCGCAGCGCACGGCGGCCGCGACCCAGCAGCCGCTGAGCCGAAGGCCATCATCGCGGCTGACCGATTCCGGCTGGTTGGCGTAGCCGGCGCGCCACAGAGCCGCGAACAGCCAGTCGCCCGACCGGTCCCCGGTGAATATGCGGCCGGTCCGGTTGCCGCCGTGGGCGGCCGGTGCCAGTCCGAGGACGACCACTGAGCCGGCGGGGTCACCGAAGCCCGGAAGCGGGCGGCCCCAGTACTCCTGATCGGCGAAGGCGGCCCGCTTGACCCGCGCTACCTCCTCGCGCCAGGTCACCAAGCGCGGGCACAGACGGCACTCGACAATCTTCCGTTCGAGCGCGGCGAGGCCGTCAGGGCGAACCATCAGACCCGGCAGCGTCGGGCACCAGACCCAGGATCAGCCGCTCGATCACCGGGGCGAGCTCGGCCACCGACGCCGGGACCCCGAGCCGCAGCTGACGCGAGACGAGCTCAGCTATCGCCCCCACGATCGCAAACGAGTCGTGCGGGGATGCGAATCGTCCGCTGAGACCGCGGCGCGCTGCTTCGGCGTTCTCGGCGTCGAGCACGGCCGCAAAGCCCTGGAGGATCTGGTCGCGATGCTGAGCGGCCCGGGGACCGGCACCGATGATCTCGACCAGCAGGGTCTGAGCGTACTCGGGATGATCCGAAAGGGCGTGCAGAAAGGCGCCCACGCCGGCCCGAATTCGCTCCCGGGCGTCACCGGGCGCACGCTGAACCGCGGTTGTCATCGAGGCGCCCACGACTTCGGCGGCGAGATCGAAGAGAGAGAGCATGCACTCCTCCTTATTGGCGAAGTGCTCGTAGAACGTAGCTTTGGACATCCCCGCCCGACGGCTGATCGACTCCGAACTCGCCCCCGCGTAGCCGCTGCGCGCGAATTCGTTGGCGGCTGCCTCGAGCAGGCGTTCGCGCTGAAGGGGCAGGCGGACTTCCGGCGGCGGCGCGTGACGGCCCCTGGCGGCGCTCATCGCCTCCTCGCGACGGTCATCGCAGGACGCGGCCGTACTGGCGCTCGTAGTACTCGCGGTACGCGCCCGAACGGATCGGCTCCCACCACCACTTGTTGTCCCGGTACCAGTCGACGGTCAACTTCAGCCCGTCCGCAAAGCGGGTTTGGGCCGACCAGCCGAGCCCCTCGAGCTTCTCGCAGGACAGCGAATAGCGGCGGTCGTGACCCGGGCGATCCGTGACGTACTCGATCAGCGAGTCATCGGCCCCGGTGTACTCGAGAATCCGCTGAACGACCTCGAGGTTCTCGCATTCGTCCGGGCCACCGCAGTTGTAGGTCTCGCCCGGCTGGCCGTGGGCGAGGACGTGGCCGATACCGCGCCCGAAGTCCTCCACAAATAGCCAGTTGCGCACCTGCTTGCCATCACCGTAGACAGGGAGGCGGTCGCCGGCCAGGGCGTTCAGCACCGTCAGCGGGATCAGTTTCTCGGGATACTGCCGGGGGCCATAGTTGTTGGAGCCACGGCAGATCATGGTCTCCAGCCCGTAGGTGTAGAAGTAGCTGGCCACGAGCAGGTCGGCGCCGGTCTTGGTGGCGCTGTACGGGCTCGAGGGGCGAAGCGGGGATGACTCGGTGAACGAGCCGGTCTCGATCGAGCCGTAGACCTCGTCGGTCGAGACCTGGACATAGCGCAGACCTCGCTCGCGGGCCGCCTCGAGCAGGACATGGGTGCCCTGGCCGTTGGTGACGCTGAACGCGAAGGGATCCGTGATCGAGCGATCGACGTGGGTCTCGGCGGCGAAGTTTACGATCGCCTCGGCCCCGGCGACCGCGTCGGCCACTGCCTCGGCGTCCTCGATCGCTCCCTCGACGAAACGGATGTCTGACTGAACGGCACGCAGGTTCTCGATCCGCCCTGCGTAGGTGAGCTTGTCGAGTACGGTGATCTCATCCCCGTGCTCACGGACGCGCAGCTCGACGAAGGTCGAGCCGATGAAGCCGGCGGCGCCGCACACCAGGAGCTTCATGGCACCGCCTCCTGGGCGGCCGCCAGATAAGCCGAGAGCCCATCGCGCCAGTGCGGCAGGGTGGGCGCCGCGGTGCCGCGCTCGGAGCGCAGGACGCTGTAGGCGGGCCGGGTCGCCGGCCGGGGGAACTCTTCCGTCGTGCACGCAACCACCTGGCAGTCCAGGCTGCGGGCGGCGACGATCTCACGAGCGAAATCAAACCACGAGCCCTCGCCGGCGGCGGCGACGTGCAGCACCCCAAGGGGCCTGCTCGCAGCGAGGGTGACCAGGGCCTCGCCGAGATGGGCGGTGAAGGTCGGGCAGCCGATCTGGTCAGCGACCACGTTGAGCTGATCGCGCTCACTGGCGAGTCTGAGGATCGTGCGCGGGAAGCACTGCCCGGTGGTCCCGAACAGCCAAGCGCTGCGCAGGATCGTATGCGCCCGGGGCGCCGCCTCGGCGACGGCGCGCTCACCGGCGAGCTTGGACCGGCCGTAGGCGGACACGGGCCCGACCGGGTCGGATTCAAGATAGGGCTCGCGCTTGGCGCCGGAAAAGACGTAGTCGCTGGAGATCTGCAGGGTCCAGGCGCCGGCCCTGGCGGCCGCCCCCGCGACGTGACCCGCGCCCGGCCCGTTAACGGCCAGGGCGCGTTGGAACTCAGCTTCCGCGCCGTCCACGTCGGTCCAAGCGGCGCAGTTGACGACGATGTCGGGATGAGCCCCCGCCACCACCGAGTCGACCGCGGCCAGGTCAGTGATGTCGAGCTCGGCTCGAGGCACCGCCACGGCCTCGTGGCCGGCCGCGTGCGCCGCGGCGCGGACATCGCGGCCGAGCATGCCGTCGGCTCCCGTGATCAGGACTCGCATCGCGGCTCAAGGGTAGTCGGCCGGCCCCGGCCGGGGCGCGATCGAGCGCGGGGTCCCGGGCGCCAAAGCGCGAAGCGATGGCGATGGGAAGCGTTGGCAGGCCCCGTCACCGGGCGACGTCGATCGTGACCCCGAGGCCGCGAAGGCGGACCTGGCCCGCCAGGGGGTAGTACACGCTGTCCCCCGGGACTCGAGTCCCGTAGGCGAGGTAGGTGAGGCCCGCCTCGCCGGCCGTGATGGCGTGAGCTACCCCGGTGCCGGGAGGCCGCGCGAGCACGTCACCGACGGTGAACGGATATACGTCGCCTCCGAGCGCCAGCGAGCCGGAGCCCTCGAGCGCCACGAACAGCTCCTCCTCAAGCGCATGACAATGCGGAGGTGGCCCGCTTGACCCTGGCGCCAGGCGGACGTGGTTGAGGCCGGCCTTGGCTGAGCCCGCGCCGGTCCCAAGCGCCCGAACCTCGGCAGTGGGAAAGGCGCCCGGGTCGACCTCGGCCACGGCGATGACGTTGGTCGGACGCTCACCCGGTTCCGGGCGCTCGAGCAGCCCCGCCTCGCCTTCGACCTGGAACGGATGCGGCGAGTCGACCGGCACCCAGCGCGGCCCGCACCACATCATCCGCGCGCGCGGAAGGTAGGTGATGCTCGACTCGGTTCCGCTACCGAAGGCGAGTAGTTCTAGGCCGTCAGGGCCGGCCAGGAAGGTGTGCGGCTGCCGGCGCGGCGGGTGGACGATCGCATCACCGGGGCCAACCCTACACGCCCCGTTCCCCTGCCAGCTGAGGCCGCCGCCGCTGAGCACGAAGAAGATCTCCTCCTCGTCGCCATGGACGTGCACCGGCATCTGGCGCGCCATCGGTGGCACCACGAAGCGACTGGCACCGATCCGCGACGCTCCCGCCGCCGGTCCGAGCATCTGGCGCGAGAAGGCGATGTCACCCTGGGCGACCTCGCGGACGGGAACGTCGCTGAGCTTGATCGGGGGCATCGGCGTCAGTCAGTCCAGAAGTCCTTGACCATCTCGCCGTCACCGCCCTCGGGACGATCGTTGCCGACGGCGATGTAGACGAGCCCGTCGGGACCGCTCTCGAAGGCGCGGACCACGGTCGGGGCGACCCGGACGACATCCCATGGCTTGACTTCGATGATCTCGTCGTCGAGGCGCATCCGGGCCGAGCCGGAGACGATCACGTAGGCCTCCTCCTGCTCGCGGTGCCTGTGGCCGACCGGGCTGCGGAAGTTGGGCGGAGCCGAGAAGTAGCTGACGCCGAGGTGCTGTGACCCGATCGCGCTGCGGGCGAAGCGGGCTTCGAAACCGTCACCCCGATCGGCGGCCAGGTTGTCGACTTCGAATAGGTTCATGCGGGTGAAGTTCGTCATGTGAAAAGTCTATGGCCGGGCTATCCGCAGCCGCCCGGCGGTGATAGCGTCGCCACCATGGGCGAACGAACTAGCTACACACCGGGCACTTTCAGCTGGACCGATATCACCACCACCGATCAGGAGGCGGCCAAGACGTTCTACGCCGCGCTGTTCGGGTGGACCTATGAGGACAGTCCGGTCGGCGACGGGATCTACTACTCGATGGCCTCGCTGGGCGGCAAGCGCGTGGCTGCAATCTCGCCCCAGCCCAAGCAGCAGCGGGAGGCCGGGGTGCCGCCGGCGTGGAACTCCTACATCACCGTCGAGAGCGCGGAAGACGCGCTGGCCCGGGCCAAGGAGCTCGGCGCCAACGTGCATGCCGACGCCTTCGACGTCATGGACGCCGGCCGGATGGGCATCATCCAAGATCCGCAAGGGGCGTACTTCGAAGTGTGGGAGCCCAAGGAGAGCATCGGCGCAGAGCTGGTCAACGCGCCCGGCGCACTGTCCTGGAACGAACTCGGGACGCCCGACATCGAGGCGGCGGCCAAGTTCTACGGCGATCTGCTCGGCTGGACGGCTTCGCCGATGGAGGGCGACATGCCCTACCTCGTCGTCAAGACCGCCGATGGCCACACCAACGGTGGGATCCGTCCCCCGATGCCCGAGGGGGCCCCGCCCGTCTGGCTGGTCTACTTCGCCACCGCAGACATCGACGGCACCCTTACCCAGGTATCCGAGCACGGCGGCGGTGTGCTGATTGGCAATACCGACATCGGCATCGCCCATATCGCCATCGCCCAGGATCCGCAGGGAGCGGTGTTCGCGCTCTACGCCGGGCAACTCGAGGACTGACCGCCGGGTCCGTCTCCGGCACGGGAAGCGCCGCCGGGGCGGGCGAGTTTGGGCATACTCGAGGCGTGCGACGAGGCCGGCCCCTGATCATCGTGCTGATCGGCGTGGCCGCGGCGGGCTGCGGTTCACAGACCGCGAGCCGTGACTCGAGCCCCACTCCGGGACCCGCCAGCTCCACCGCGGCCCGTCCCAGCGCGAACCTGCCCCAAGCGCACCCGCAGGCGATCCAGCCCGTGGCCGGGGCCGCCGCGTCGGCTGCGCCGCCTGCGGGCACCCAGGCTGGGGTCAGCGTCGGGCCGCCCAGCCGCTCCCTGCCGCAGCCGTACTCCGACGCGCAGATCCGCCAGCAGCTCGCCCAAAGCGGCATGACCGCCAGCACCAACCAGGCCGCGCTGACCGCCGGCGGGCTCGCGATCGCACCGATCGGTGCCCCCGCCGCGGTCCAGGAGGTGATCGCGGCCGGCAACTCGATCGCGCGCCTGCCCTACCGCTATGGCGGCGGCCACGCGACGTACGAGGACACCGCGTATGACTGCTCGGGCTCGATCAGTTACGTGTTCGCGGCCGCCCGCCTGCTCGATCACACCGTCGTCTCAGGCGCCCTAGAGAATTGGGGGGCGGCCGGCCCAGGCAAGTGGATCACGGTGTTCGCCAACGCCGGGCACACCTTCATGTACGTGGCCGGGCTGCGCTTTGACACCGTCGCCCTGGCCGAGACAGGCTCCCGATGGTCCAATCGCTCCGCCACCGAGTCGTTGAGCAGCTTCTCGGTCCGCCACCCGGTCGGGCTCTAGTTCCCGACTTCCGGTCAGGCCCGGCCGTAGACCGGAATCAGCGCGCCGCTGGTTGGCGACGAGTCGATCGAGACCAGATGGGCGATCACCCTGGCGATCTCGTCCGGTTTTACCCACCGGTCGTGGTCGGCGCTGGGCATCGACTGCCGGTTGGCCGGCGTGTCGATCACGCTGGGCAGAATCGCATTGGCGCGCACACCCTGGTCGCGGTACTCGACGGCGATCGCCCGGACAAAGGCGAGCACGGCCGCCTTGGAGGCCACGTACCCGGCGGCTCCTGGGAAGGGCTCGAGCGCCGCGCGCGTGCCGACGCATACGATCGCGCCGCCGGATCCGCTGATCATCGGTCCCAGGGCCGCCTGGGTGACGAGATAGGTGGGGCGCAGGTTGAGCCGAAATTGCTCCTCGAAGCGCTCCACAGGGACCTCGTGGACCCGGCCGGGAGCGTCGAAGCCGCCGACGAGGTTGACCACGCCACGTAGCGGAGCGTCGGCCTGGCCGGCGGCACGGGCGACGACCGCAGCGGCCTGCTCGGGCTCGAAAAGGTCGGCCTGCACGAGCTCGAGGCGCTCGCGCGGGCGCACCCGCTCGAGCTCACGCTCGGTCACCCAGGGGACCACCACCCGCCAGCCGTCGGCGAGCAGACGGGCACTTACCGCGGCCCCTAGGCCCCCCGTTCCACCTGTAACTAGCGCAGTTTCCGGCATTTTCTGACGTCCGAGGTCCACTCTATCTTCGCTGCCATGCAGGTGCGGGAGCTCCAAGATGGCGATGTCTTCGCGCACGTCCTCCTGGTGCGCGGCGTCGAGATGCGCCAGCGCCGCGAGGGTGGCGACTACCTCAAGCTGACGCTGGGGGACCGCACCGGCAATCTCAGTGCGATCGTCCGCGACGAGCTCGGGCCGGCCCGTGAACTGTGCACGGTCGGTGCCCCGGTGTGGGTCAGCGGGCGCTTCTCGATACACGAGCGCTTCGGACCCCAGCTCGCGCTCGAGGCCGTCCGCGCCGCGCGAGAGGACGAGCGTGACCCAGGCGAGCTGACCGACGGTCCGGCCCGCTCAGCCGCGCAGATGGAGACCGACCTCCGCCAGCTGGTGGCGACGGTTCGCAATCCCTACCTCCGACGCCTGCTGGACCGGTTGTTCGGGGCTCACTCAACCGTGTGGCCGCTGTTTCGCGACGCGCCCGCGGCCAAGCGCTACCACCAGGCCTACCGCCATGGGCTCCTTGAGCACTCGCTCACCGTGGCGCAGGCCGTGAGCGCGACCTCGGCCACATTTCCCGGGATCGACCGCGACGTCGCCGTCACCGGGGCGTTGCTGCACGACCTCGGCAAGCTCGAGGCCTATGAGACGTGCGCAGATGCGATCGAGATGTCCGACCTCGGCCGTCTCTACGGCGAGATCCCGCTTGGCTACTACCGCGTCCGCCGTGCGATCGAGGATCTCGAGGGCTTTCCGGCCGACACCTCGCAGGCCTTGCTGCACATCATCCTCAGCCACCACGGCACGCTTGAGCACGGCAGCCCGGTGGTTCCGTGTACGCGCGAGGCGACGCTCGTGCACATGATTGACAACCTCGGGGGGCGTTTGGGCAGCTTTGATCGGCTCGAGAAGGCGCTCCCGTCCGGCGAGCAATGGTCGGTCTATGACAAGGGCATCGGCGGCGGGGCGTACTTCGGGCCGGCCGCCGAGCGCGAGCGCCGGGCGGCCTGACCGCCGCCTGACCCCCGCGCGACCGCCGCCCGACCACCGCCTGACCCCCGCGCGACCGCCGCCCGACCACCGCCCGAACGCCGCGCGACCCCCGCCCGACCACCGCCCGACCCCCCGCCCGACCACCGCCCGAACGCCGCCTGGCCACGGCCCGAACGCTGCCTGACCGACAGCGGCGTGTGCCTACCGGCCTATATGGCCGGTAACTCGCCTCACGTCGGCCGGTCGCTCCGCACGCTCCCGATCAAGGGAGCGTTGTTGCCACGAGGTGCGTCAGTTCGGCGACGCCGCGCTCCAAATGTGCGCAAATTGCGTAGGTGCACGGGCCGTCCGATTCGCTCATCCCGGTCCGCGACTAGAGTTGACCGAGGATGGCCAAGGACACCGAAAAGCTGATCCGTCAGCTGTCGCTGATCTCCTATCTGATGGCCGAGCGGCGACCCGTCACGGCCCCGGAGATTCGCCGTGACGTCGAGGGCTACAGCGTCATGAACGAGGACGCTTTCGCCCGCCGTTTCTATGCTGACCGCTCCGAGCTGGAGGCGCTGGGAATCGTCCTGTCCGTTGAAAAGCCTGTCGACGGGCTGGTCGAGCAGGAGAACTACTCCCTCCCGCCCGAAAACTTCCACCTGCCGGCGATCGCGTTCTCGGACACCGAGTTGGCTGCCCTCCAAACCGCGCTGGCGCTCTTGGACGGGGAGTTCGCCTACGCCGAGCCGCTGCGCCTCGCGCTCCAGCAGATCTCATGGGGACGGCCGAGCCCACTGGCCGCACCCGAGCAGAGCACGATCGCGCTCGGAATCACGGGCTCAGCCGGTGGACACGACGTCAGCCAGCGCCTGGCCAAGATCGAGACGGCGATCTTCCGGCGCAAGACGATCCTCTTCGACTACCACACGATGGAACGCGACGAGGTCGGATCGCGGCGCGTGGATCCGTACCAGCTGCTCTACCAGGGCGGCCAGTTCTACGTCGTCGGCCGCTCCCATGAGCGCAGCGCGATCCGCGTCTTCCGTCTGTCCCGGATCCGCGGCAAGGTTGGATACGCGACCAAGGCCGAGCACGACTTCCAGCGTCCGGTCAACTTTGACCCCCGCGTCTACGCCAACCGGATCGACTGGCAGTTCGGCGAGCCGGTCGGGACCGCCGAGGTCTGGATCGGGCAGCGGATTGCCTGGCAGATCGACCGCCATTTCGGCCGGTACGGGGAGGTTCTGGCCGCCGGCGACGACGGTGACCCTGGGGATCGCCTGTTCGTTACCCAGTACGCCAACTCTCGGCAGCTCATCGCCTGGGTGCTCGGCCTGGGAGAGAACGCCCGTGTCGTCGGACCTTCTGAACTGGTCAGCGAGTTGCGCGAGCGAATCGGCGTGCTGATCGATCGCCATCGCGGCGGACCCGAGATCGCCGACGCGATCCCCGCGCCGGCGACCGACCAACCCGAGTCCAACGGTCGCCACCCCAGCGATCTCCCCGACCCCAACGAGCTCGGTGGAAGCCGGCCCGATGCCGCCATCCGCCCCGAGCGCTTTGCCCGCCTGGTCACCCTGGCCAGCATCCTGATCGAGGCCGGGCGCGCCGGGCGGCTGCTCAGCTCGGCGGAGATCTGCACCGCGCTGAAGGTGTCAGAACAGGAGCTGCGCGAGGACATCTCGGTCCTCAACGTGGTCAACTTCGGCGCCGGAACCTACGTCCTCTACGCCGAGATCCACAGCGATGGCACGATCGAGGTCGACCCCGAGCCCTATGGCGATGCGTTCGCACGGCCGGCGCGGTTGCTTCCCGTGGAAGCCAAGGCGCTGGTCGCGGCCATCGACCTGATCGGTGAGCACATCCCCGAGGGCTCGCTGACGTCAGTGCGCAAGAAGGTCGTGGCCGCCCTCGGCGAGGACCCCGCTCACGAGGGCCTGCAGTTCGCACCTCCCGGCGGCGACGACGCCGGGATCGCAGCCGAGGTATCGCGGGCCATCTCGCAGCGACGCCTGCTCTCCTTCGAGTACTACAAGGAGAACGAAAACGAGTTCTCCACCCGCCAGGTCGAGCCCTACGCGCTGATCAACGGCCGCGAGGGATGGTATCTGGCCAGCTTCGACCCCACCCGGGACAGCGTCCGCCACTTTCGCCTCGATCGGATCAAGTCCGCCACGGTCACCGATCAGGGCTTCGAGAACCGTCCCGACGTCGACCCGGCGGCCGATGTCGACGGCTGGCCCCGAACCGGCGAAGTCCCCGCATCGCGCCGAGCCCAGGTCTGGGTGTCACCCGAGCGGGCCCGCTGGGTGCGCGAGGAGCGCGGCGCGGTGGCTGAGCTCGAGGATGGAGCGATCATCGTCGAGCTTGGCTTCGCCGGCGTGGACTGGCTCGTGCGCCAGACGCTCAAGGAAGCCGGTGACGCCGTCGTGCTCGCTCCCGAGGACGCGCGCGCAGCCGTTCGGGCGGCGGCCGAGGCGGTAGGCGCCGGCGCCGGTCTCGTCTCGCGCTGAGAGACCCGCCGATGAACCGGCGTGAGCAGATCAAGCTGACCGATGCCGAGCAAGCCGAGTTTCTCGACCAGCAGCGGGTGGTGATCTGCGCGACCAATGGCCATCGTGGCTGGCCGCACTTGATGCCGCTCTGGTACGTCGTTCGCGACGGCGAGCTCTGGGCGTGGACGTACGGCAGGTCACAGAAGGCCCGCAACCTCGAGCGCGACCCCCGGGCAACCGCGACGATCGAGTCCGGTGACACCTATGACCAGCTGCGCGGGGTCATGATCGAGACTCGGGTCGAGCTTCATCGCGAGCTCGGGGTGGTATCAGAGCTCGGCGCCGAACTGCTCGCTCGCTACCGCGGGGGCGCTGTGACATCGGGGATCGAGGCCGTGGTGGCCTCCCAGGCCGCCAAATGCGTGGCCCTGCGGTTCATCCCCGAGCGGACCACGAGCTGGGATCACCGCAAGCTCGGCGGCACGTACTGAGAGCCTGCGGGCGATGCGCCACCCGGCGCGCATCCCGCTAGGCTCGGCCGCGTCATGCGCGAGCTCAAGGGACTGATCCTGTCCGGCGGCAAGGGAACCCGACTGCGGCCCATCACCCACACCAGCGCCAAGCAGCTGGTGCCGGTGGCCAACAAGCCCGTGCTCTTCTATGGCATTGAGGCGATGGCGCAGGCCGGGATCAAGGAGGTCGGGATCATCATCGCCCCCGAGACGGGAGACGAGATCCAATCCGCGGCCGGCGACGGCGAGCGCTTTGGGGTCGAGATCACCTACATCGTGCAGGACGTGCCGGCGGGACTCGCCCACGCCGTGCTCACCGCCGAGCCATTCCTGGGCGACTCCCCGTTCGTGATGTACCTGGGCGACAACCTGCTCCAGGGCGGAATCCAGGACCTGGTGGCCGCCTTCCAGGCCAGCCAGCCCGACGCCCTGATCCTCCTCACCGCGGTGCTCGACCCCGAGCAGTACGGCGTGGCCGAGCTCGAGAACGGCGCGGTCGTCCGCCTGGTTGAGAAGCCCGCCGAGCCCAAGACCGATCTGGCCCTGGTCGGCGTGTACATGTTCACGCCGGCGATCCACAACGCCGCTCGCGCGATCAAGCCCTCGCTGCGGGGCGAGCTCGAGATCACCGACGCCATCCAATACCTGCTCGACGGGGGGGCGCGGGTCGAGCCTCACGTCGTCAAGGGGTGGTGGAAGGACACCGGCCGGCTCGAGGACATGCTGGCCGCCAACCGGCTGGTGCTCGACACCGTCGAGAGCGGCGTGGAGGGCGAGCTGATCGACTCCCGGATCGATGGCCGGGTGATCGTCGAGGCCGGAGCCCGTCTCGAGCGCTCGGCCGTCCGCGGCCCCGCGATCATCGGAGCCCGCGCCCACCTCATCGACTGCTACGTGGGCCCCTATACCGCGGTCGGCGAGGACTGCGTGATCGAGAACTCCGAGGTTGAGCACTCGATTCTGCTCAGCGGCTCCGAGGTCCGCAACCTGGCCGGGCGGATGGAGTCATCGCTGCTGGGGCGCAACGTCAAGATCAGACGCGACGAGCGCCAGCCGCGTGCCTTCCGCTTTCTGGTCGGCGACAACTCCGAGATCGCGATTCTTTAGATCAGCGGTTTCTCGCCCCAGAACGAGGCGATCGGGTTGCCGTTGAAGTTCTCGATCTCGACATAGCCCTCGGACTCGTAGAGTCCGCGCGCCCCGGCCTGGCGCGGGCCGGTGTCGAGGCGGGCGACGACGTAACCGAGAGCGCGCGCCCGGTCCTCGAGCGCGTGCAAGAGGGCGCGGCCGACGCCCCCGGCACGGGCTTCGGGCACGACGTACATCCGCTTGATCTCGCAGGCGCGTTCGTCCAGACGCTTGACCCCGCCGCAGCACACCGGGCGCCCCTCGCGGCGGCCGAGGATGAAGGCGCCGCCCGGCGGGCTTAGCTCCGCCGGCCCTGCCTTTGGCATCTCGGCGCCGTCCAACTCGAGCCCGTCGTACATGACCGCGATCTCGTCCCGCATAGCCTGGGCGAGCATGGCACCCGGACCGGAGTCGACCTGGGCCGAGGAAAACTCGATCAGGACTGGCGCTGGCACGATCCGGGCAAGGTTAGTGACCTGCAAAAGGTGCCAATCTTGTCCGCCGCGGTCGAGTCTTGCGCAAAATGCGGGCTGAGCCTGCAGCTGGGGGAAACCTTGGCCGCGTGCCTCGGGGTTTTCACTTTTTGCATGCTCGCCGGTCTCGGCCTTGGCACCAAGCATCGGCCTCGGTCGTGACCTCGATCGGCGGTGAGGGGCGGCCGCTCGGGGCCCTCGTCACGCCTGCGCCGAGATGCCGAGCTCGTCGCGCAGCCGGGCGAGCTCACGTTCCAGACGCTGCACCTCGGCCTCGAGGGCGGTGACGCGGTCGCTGAGGTCAGCCGGAGCCAGGGACGACGCGGATGCCAGGCCCGACGCGGCCGCCGGGGACGACGCGGGCGCCGGGGGCGCCGGGGACGACGCGGGCGCCGGGGCTGACGCGGATGCCGGGGCTAACGCGGGCGCCGGGGACGACGCGGATGCCGGGGCTGACGGGGCTGACGCGGGCGCCGGGGACGATGGTGGCACCCCGTCATCGACACCCCCGAGCAGCTGCTCAAAGCGGTCCTCCTTCTGACCCGGGCGGCGGCTCAGACGGCGGGCGTAGCCGCGCTCGCAGAGTTCACCGAGTAGCCGCTCGACCTCCTCCAACGATGCGATCGGGGCCAGCCGTTCGCTGCGCAACTTCAGCTCGCCCGGCGTCTGGGCTCCCCGCAGGAGCAGGATCGCCAGGAGCGCCAGCTGGGGGCGGCCGAGCGAGAGTGCCTCCTCACACAGGTGGCGGTACTTGATCGCGCGCGAGTTGTGCCCACTGGCCAGCCGCGCCAGCCCATAGCGGGACAGGCGCTGAGCGGCCTCGCGGACGGTCGACTCGTCGTAGTCAGTGACCGGATCGCGGTTGGTGGACTGATTGCAGGCCAGGCGCAGGGCGTTGAGCGAGAGCGGATACTGCTCGGGCGTGGTCCAGCGCTTCTCGATCAGACAGCCGAGCACCCGTTGCTCGGGGGCGGTGAGTTCGGACCGGTGCACGGCGGCGAGGATAGCCGGACGACCTGCACCAAGATCGATGGCCACCTAGACGTTTGTCTCATTCAGAAACAACTCGAACTGGCCGTATTACCGAGTATGCGCCTTTACGGAAGGTGGGCGCCACTCGCTCTCTCTCTCGCCGCCGTTGGCGTGGCAGGTTGCGGGACCAGCGCCCCGACAGCCAAGCCCACGGTCAATGTGTCAATCACCGCTCCCACGAGCGGCGCGATTGTCGGCGTGCAGCATGTGGTCGTGGCCGGAACCGTGACCCCCGCCAACGCACAGGTGCTGGTCGCCGGTCAGCCGGCTCAGGTCTCCGGCGGTCGCTTCACGCGGTCGCTGCTTCTCGCCAGCCCCCACCAGGTCGTCACCGTGACCGCCCAGGCACCGGGCTACCTCGCCGCGCAAGCCGCAACGACGGTCAGCTACAGCCCCAACCTGGCCGCCCAGCTGGTTGCTTCGTCGTCGGCCCTGACCGGCACCACCAACTCTCCCGGCTCCAGCTACACACCGGCGGGCAACGCCCTCAACTCGGCTCTGGCGCTGCCAAAGAGCGCCTCCTCCAGCGGACCGAGTACCTCCGCGCCCGCGCACAAGCGCGCCACGCACACCGCACGTCGCGCTCCGGCACCCGCGCATACGACGCCCGCGCACGCAGCCCCGCCGACCCCGACTCCCAAGCCGACCCCCAAGCCAGCCCCCGCGCCGGCCCCCAAGCCAGCCCCCGCGCCGGCCCCCAAGCCAGCCCCTGCGCCGGCCCCCGCGCCCCCCAGCTCGGGCGGATCAAGGCCGCCGGCCGGCAGCCCACCGGTACTGACGGTTGAGCGCATCAGGCAGGTCTGGGACGCGGGTTGTCTCAAACATGTCAAGGGTGAGAACGTCGTCCCGTACTGCACCTGCCTCTATAACCACCTGTCGGCCAGGGGTAGCTTCAAGACGCCGACGACCGTCAACGCCTTGCTGAAGAAGCTGCACGACTACGGCAAGAGCGGTGACCTCCAGGCGCTACCGCGAGCGGTCCGCCGCGCCCTCACCGTGTGCTCGGCCAAGATGCCGTCCCTGACCGCCACGGGGGGCCAGCCGACGCTGACCAGATTGCCTGGTCTCAGCCACAAGCGCGTGCCCTTCCGGTGATCGTCAAGCTGTACCCCAAGTCACACTAAAACCAGCCCTTCCGGTGGCAACCGGGCGAGTGCACGCACCCCCAACGCGACGGGTGCACGCACCCCACCGCGACGGGTGCACGCACCCCCAACGCGACGGGTGCACGCACCCCCAACGCGACGGGTGCACGCGCCATCCCGACGGTCGGGTGCACGCCATCCCGCCGGTCGAGTGCACGCGCCATCCCCCCGGTCGAGCGCTTCCCTCTCCCGGCCGCGATCGGTCTCGCCCCCCGGTGTGCCGTGGTGCTGGGTTCACGAAAAGGTCACAGAACGTGAGCGCGTTCTTCACGGTCCCGGGTCGGCGTCGGCCAATCCTGTGGTCATGAACCAACACTGTCGCGCCGACATGCACGTTCACAGCACGGCATCGCAGATCTCCAAACTCGGCGTCCAGCGGTCGCTGCACCTGCCGGAATGCGCCACTGCGCCCGAGGAGGTCTACGAGCTGGCCAAGAGCCAGGGGATGGACTTCGTGACCATCACCGACCACGACACGATCGCGGGCGCCGAGGCGATCGCCCACCTGGATGACACCTTTATCTCCGAAGAGCTGACGGTGGGCTTCAAGGGCGAGGCCCAGGCAGTCCACGTCCTCTGCTACGGGATCACTTCCACCGACCACGAGTGGCTCCAAGCCCATCACGATGACGTCGAGGCCTGCGCTGAGTACCTGCACGGGAACGAGATCACGGCCGCGCTGGCCCATCCGTTCTACGCCGTGCGGGCGCCCCTGACCGCCCGGCACCGGCGGCGGCTGGCGCAGCTGTTCCCGATCTGGGAGACCCGAAATGGATCCCGGGCCAAGGAACTCAATCTTCCGGCGTTTGTGTACATCGAGACCCACGGGGGCACCCCGATCGGGGGGTCTGATGACCACGCCGGAATCGATATCGGCCGCACCTTCACCGAGACGCCGCCTGCTCGTTCGCCCCAGGAGTTCCTCGCCCACATTCGTGCCGGTCGAGCGGACTCGCACGGCGCCCAGGGCAGTGCGGCCAAGTGGACGCACGCCGCGATCGCGCTGGCCATCAGGAGTCTCGGCAGCGACGGCGGTACCGAACGCCCGAGTCCGGGCGCGGTCCTGCAGATCGTCGAGCGCGTAATGCGCGAGGGCGACGTGCGCAGCGGACAGGTTCGAGCCGACCTCGGCCCCGAGGATGCCCGCGCGCTGCTCCGTGCCTGGCTGTCGGGCATGGACCTCGGCCTTGACGAGCAAGCTCTGCTCAAGCGCCTCCAGGACGGGCGGCTCGGCCACCACGACCTGTTCCGCCGCGCTCGGCGCCTGCACGAGCGCAACCTGAGCGCCGCGGTTGCTGACGTGGTGACGATGCTCGAGTGCAACGCCATCGATTTCGCCAGCGCCCAGAACGGGCTCTTCGACGCCTGTCTGCCGGTCATCCCGTACGCGGCAGCCGTCGCCTTTTTGGGCCGCGAGAAGCTCAAGCTCACGCGCGGCGACGGGGATCGCCCCCGGGTAGCGCTGATCGCAGAGGGACTGGGCGCGATGCACGGTGTCACCCACACGATCCAGCAGATTCGCGAGCGCGGGGTGCCGGGTTACGACGTCGAGGTGATCGGGACCGACGCCGACGTTGACCGCCGCCTGAGCGCGGTGACGGAAATCGAGATGCCCTTCTACCCGGGACTGCAGATCGGCGTGCCGACGGTGCCGGCCTTGGTCGAAGCTCTCGCTGAAGGACGCTACGACGCCGTCCATGTCTGCACTCCGGGCCCGGCCGGGATGGGCGCCTGGCTGACGGCCCGTGTCCTCGAGCTACCGGTGATCGGCAGCTACCACACCGAGCTGGCCGCGTACGCTGGGCTGCGTACCGGTCAGGCCCACTTCGAAGCCCTCGCCGCGATGGCGCTGGGGGGCTTCTACGGCGGCTGTGACCTGGTGCTCTCGCCGAGCCCGGCCAGCGACGCACGCCTGGGCGAGCTGGGTATCGCCGCTGAGCGGATCCGCCGCTGGGACCGCGGAGTCGACGTCGCCCGCTTCGATCCCGCCTTGCGCGAGCCAGACTCCTTCCCGGGCGAGCTGACCGTCCTCTACGCGGGCCGCCTGACCCGGGAAAAGGGGGTCGACATGCTCGCCGATGCCTTCCTCGCCGCGCGCCGGCGCGACCCCCGCCTGCATCTCGTCCTGGCGGGCGGTGGTCCCGAGGAGGAGTCCCTGCGCGAGCGGCTGGGCGAGCACGCCACCTTCCTCGGCTGGCTGCGCGGGCCGGCTTTGGCCCGAGCCTACGCCAGTGCCGACCTATTCATGTTCGCCAGCCAGACCGACACCTTCGGCCAGGTGATCCTCGAGGCCCAGGCGAGCGGGCTGCCAGTGGTGGCAGTGGACAAGGGCGGCCCCGCGTCACTGATCACCGACGGCGAGACCGGGCTGCTGACCGCAGCTACGCCAGCGGCGCTGGCGGACGCCGTGCTCGAACTCGCCCACCGGCCGATGCTGCGCGAGCGTCTCCGTACGGCCGCCCTGGCCGTCGCCCAGGGGCGCAGCTGGGAGTCATCGCTCCAGCGCCTGGCGACGGGCTACCGCTCGGCCCTGCTGCGCGCGCCGGTGCCGGGCGCTGCCCGCGACGTCGCCTGAGCCGCGCCACGGTGGCGCCGCCAAGCCGACGCGAACTGCGGACGGCGCGGTGCCCGGCCTACTGGAAGATCTCGGTTGTGCAGTCGCCGCCCGGCAGGTGGATCTCGTGGGGACGCGCGCCGTCGGTCTGCTCGTGGAAATCCACGAAGAAGTCCTCGTCGACGGCGTAGGTGCCGTCAGCCTGCCGGTCGAGCTTGGTGATCCAGCCCTTGAGCCCGGGATAGAACTGGTTGTCCCAGGTCGAGTAGAGCGAGTTCGAGACGTAGACCCGCTGACCATCAAGCGAGTTCTGGAGCATCTGGGGACCGCCGCTGAGCGCCTCGCCCGCCTTGGGATGCCCGCCGTTGCGACCGAGAAGCCCGCCGAGCCAAATCTGGGACTTCAGCTGCGGATGACGGGGATCGGAGACGTCGTAGTGACGCAAGTCGCCGTGCAGCCAGTTGGAGAAGAACAGGTCACGGTCGTCGAGTGAAAGCACGATGTCGGTGATCAGGCCGGGAACGCCGTCGGGCAATGGCCATCCTTCGAGGTCCTCGTTGGGGATGTCGATCACAGTCTCGGCATCCCAGGCTCCGTTGTCGCGGTAAAAGCGCTTGACCGTGCTCGACAAGGTTACGCCGACAAAGCCCTGGGCGGAATCGGGATCGTGCTGCCACCGCAGCTCGAGCGGGATCCAGCCGTCGTCGCCCAGGTCGAGCGTCTGCACCGGAACGCGGCGCTCGAGGTCCCAGAAGTGGAGCTTGCGACCGTACTTGCCGGCGGCGACATCGGCGGGGTTGAAGCCATCCTGGAACGTGTTGGGAGCGCCCCACTCACTGGAGACGAGCGTGTTGTGCCGTGGCTGATACCAGAAGTCGTACATGAACTCGTGGTCGCCGCGCTCGTTCTCCCAGCGCCCGGCAATCGAGAAGTCCCGCGCGTCGAGGATCGCGAAACCACCGGGGCTGTCGCCATCGGCATCGCCCAGCATCGAGATCGTGACGATGTCCCCGGGCATGCAATGGACGGTGTGGGGGGCACTGAGCCCGAGCTTCTCCTTGATCTCCTCACCCTCGATGACGTTCTTGATCCGCGGCGAACGGGGATCGGAGACGTCGAGCATGTGGATCCGCGAAGAGCGAAAGCCGGGCACGATCAAGGTGTCGCGCTGAAGCTGGGAATGGCAGGCCGAAGAGCACGCGTTCCAGCCAAAGTGGTGAAGCTCGTCGCCGATGCCCGGCATGTCCGTCCGGCCAACCACCTGGCCGTATTGCGCGGACTCGGGATCGACGTCGACGACGGCGATGAAATCGGGCTTCTCGATCCCGGTCCCCTCGTAGAGGGCGGCTACGTAGATGAGCTTCTCGGCCGGCTGCTCGCGGGCCACCTCCGGCGAGGCATAGCCGGGACCGTGGTGAGAGTGCTCGCTGCTCATGTTCGTCTCCTCGTTGTCGCTCTGGCGGCGCCAGCTTGGGACCAGCTCCTCTTAGACCTTCACCCTACCCACGGCGTCAATTCGATCGAAATAGTCAGGTAAGGACGTGCGGACGGGATTCGCCGCGCCCACCGGCGAACCCCGAGCGAACAGGATTCGCCCCGCCCACCGGCGAACCCCGGGGCATGGCCACCAACCGCCTGGAGGCGTTCTCAGACGGAGTGATCGCGGTGGCGATCACGCTGCTCGTCCTCTCCATCAATGTCCCCCCGCCGACCAAGGGGGCCTCGCTCGCGCACGAGCTGGGCCACAACTGGCCCGAGTACGCCGCCTACGCAACCTCGTTTTTCACCATCGGGATCATCTGGATCAACCACCACGTGATGATCGGCCGGCTGCGAGAGACCGACCACTCGATCTTGATCCTCAACCTGCTGCTGCTGATGAGCGTCGTGATCCTCCCCTTCGCCACCCAGTTGATCGCCACCTACCTGCGCCAGGGGCACGGCCAGAAGCTGGCCGCAGCTATCTACAGCGGCGCCTTCCTGCTGATGGCGATTGCCTTCGCGACCCTCAATCAGCACATCCTCCTGCGCCGCTCGCACCTGATCGAGCCCCCGATGGAGCTGGCCGAGCGTCGGCGGGTGCTGGCCCGCTCGGTCACCGGGCTGATCCCGTACGCGCTGGCGACCCCCCTGGCCTTTTTCTCGCCCTACCTGACGGTGGCCGTCTGTGCCGCCCTGGCCGTCTTCTACGCCACCCCGGCAGCCAGCGGCGGCGCGCCCCCCCGTTAGGCCATTTGGCCCCGCGCGCGCTCGCGTCCGGCGGGCACGACGTGCTTGCGCAGGTCGTACTCGTAGGTGTAGTAGTCGACCTGCATCGTGTGCCGCTGGCGTGCCGAGTAGTGGCCCACGTCACGCTCCTCGTCGCGGCGAATCTCGGCCTCCATCTCGGCTCGGTCGGGCGGCGCCCAGTCACCGGCCAGCCAACGCGCGGCGAGCTTGGCCTGGCACTCGGCGAACGGGAAGATGGTCGGAACCGCCTGGCCAAGGCCAATGAAGGCGAGGTCGTCGAGACCGGGCTTGAACATGCGTTTGTAGAGGGGCAGCACGTTGCCGGGAGCGGAGATGAAGTCGGGGTCAAAGAACGGGAAGTTGATCCGATAGCCGGTGGCGTACACGATCGCGTCGGCCGCCTCAATACTGCCGTCGGCAAAGCGAATGCGGTCTCCCAGAAGCTCAGCGACGTCGGGCTTGGCCACGGCGTCGCCCGAGCCGAGGCGCAGCAGCAGTTCGCTGGAGACCGTCGGATGCGCCTCCAGGAAGCGATGGTTGGGAGTCGGAAGGCCGAAGTTCTCCATCCGTCCGGAGACAACGCGTGGAAATACCTGAGCGAGACGGCGCTGGGGCTTCAGTGGCAGCCACGGGATCGTCTTTAAGACCTGGTCGGCCGGCCGGCCGAAGACGTACTTGGGGATGACCCAGGCGCCGCTCCGGGTGGACAGGAACACCCGCTCGGCCACGCCCTTGCGCGACAGCTCGGAGACGATGTCAACGCCGCTGTTGCCGATTCCGACCACGACCACCCGCCGTCCCCGGAGGTCGAGCGGCTCGGCTGGATCGATGTAGTGATGGGAATGGATCGTGTCCCCGTCGAACTTACCGGGGAACTCGGGATAGGAGGGATCCCAGTGGTGGCCGTTACAGACCAGAAGGGTTTCGAACTGGTGCTCAGCGCCGTCCGCGGTCCGGATCTGCCAGCCGCCTTCGGGCCCGCGATCGGCTTGCTCGACGGCGGTCTGAAAGCGGATGCGCTCGCGAAGTCCGAATCGCTCGGCGTACTCGCGCAGGAACCGATGGATCTCGGTGTGGTGCGGGAAGTCGGGGTAGCGCCCGTCCATCGGGAAGTCCGAGAAGCTGATCGCGTGCTTGGAGGTATCGATATGCAATGACCGGTAGGCGGAGGAGCGGCCGTTGGGATTGCGGAAGTACCAGTTGCCCCCGATGTCGTCACTGGCCTCGAAGCACTGATAATCGACCGCCCAGTCAGCGAGCGACTTGGCGGCCGCGAGGCCGCTCACGCCGGCGCCGATGATGCAGGTTCGCTGCTGCTTTTCCATCTCGCCCTCGCTCGTGGCTGTCGACGAAAGCTTATTGGGGCGAGCGCCGGCTGAGGAAGCGAGCTAGCTGACCGTCAACTGAGTGCGACCCACTGCCGGCTCTCTAGCGGCTGAGCAGCCCGTAGGCATCAGGCCGCCGCGTGGCCAGGAATGGGAACAGCTCGAGCCAGTCGCGGCGCTGATCGAGGTCAAGATCGGCGACCAGGACCGCGGGAGCATCCCGCGGCGCTTGGACGAGGATCCGCCCGTAGGGATCGGAAATGAAGCTCGAGCCGTAGAAGGTGAGGGGATCCTCGAAGCCGATGCGATTCACCGCCACCATGAAGGTGCCGTTGGCGACCCCGTTGCCGACGATCACCTGCTGCCAGAGGGGTTGGGTATCGAACTCGGGGTGATCAGGCTCCGAGCCGATCGCCGTCGGGTAGATCAGAACCTCGGCGCCCTCGAGTGAGTACGCCCGGGCCAGCTCTGGGAACCACTGATCCCAGCAAGTCGGGCAGCCAATCTGGACGTCGCCGCCGTCAGTGGGCAGCGTGGTGAGCGGGAAAGGGTCCCCGACCGCCGGGCCGGGCCGGAAGTAGCGGTCCTCGTAGTAGCCGGCTGTGATCGGGATGTGGAGCTTGCGGGTGCGCGAAACGAGCCGGCCGTCGGGGGCAACGACGACCGCGGTGTTGAAGCCCAGGCCATCGGGTTCCCGGCCCGATGTGGAGTCAGGGTCGGCGCGCTCGTAGAGCGAGGCGTGGACGAAGGCCCCCGTCTCGGCGGCCAGCCGCCGGGCGAAGCTGACCGTGGCTCCCGTCTCGAGCTCCTCGGGAGTGGCGCCCGCCGCCACGGGCCCGTCTGGGGTGATGGCGAAGTACGGCGAAAGGGTGAGCTCCTGCAGGCACACGATCCGCGCTCCCTCGGCGGCCGCCATCCGGATTCCCGCGGCCAACGCCGCCTGGTGCTGGTCGGGATCGGCGTGCCAGCGTTCCTGGACAAGGCCGACGCGCAGAGGCGGGCGTTCGGGCGGCCGCGTGCGGGCCGGCGATGGCGGCGGCGGCCCGGCGACAAGCAGCCTTGGGGCGTCAGCCATCGCGGACCGGGACCTGCTGCGTGATGCAGTGCGGGCCACCTCCGCCGAAGGCGATCACCAGCCCGGGCACCGGCACGATCTCCCGGCCCGGGTAAACGGAGGCGATGATCTCAAGCGCTTGGGCATCGGTGTCGGCACCGGCGACGGGCACGATCACAGCACGATTGCAGATGTAGAAGTTGAGGTAGCTGGCGGCGACCTCCTCGCCGGCCACTTCGGCGTAGGGCAGGTACGGAAGAACCGTCACCTCGATGTTTGCGTGCTGGAGGCGCGACCGGTTCTCCTCGCAGAACTGGTAGTTGGGGTTCTGCTCCCCCACCGTCTGGAGCAGCACATGGTCAGAAGCGGTGAAGGCCGCGATCAGGTCCACATGGCCGTCGGTGTCGCGATCCTCGATCAGTCCGTGGCCGAGCCAGACGATCCGCTCGACGGCGAGCGACGCGCGAAGCTCGGCCTCTATCTCCTCCTGCGACAACGATGGGTTGCGGCTGGGAGCGAGTAGGCACTGCTCAGTGGTGAGGAGCGTCCCGCGGCCATCGGTGAGGATCGAGCCGCCCTCGAGCACGATCGGGGAGCTGCGAACCTCGTCGCCGAGGTGTTCGGCGATCAGGCGCCCGATTTCGGCGTCGCGGTCCCAGGGCGGGAACTTCTCGCCCCAGGCGTTGAAGCGAAAGTGCACGGCGACGCGGTCGCCCTCGTCGTCGTAGGTGTAGATCGGACCTGAGTCGCGCAGCCAGGAATCGTCGATCGGCAGCCCGACGATCTCGACGCCTTCCCCGCACGCGGCGCGGGCGTCGGCGCTGTCCTTCCCAGGGTTGGCGATCATCGTGACCGGCTCGAAGGCGGCGACCGCGTTGGCCACCGTCGCGTAGTCGGCGCGGGCCTGATCGATCGTCTGCCCCCACAACTCACGCCGGCACGGCCAGCCCATCAGGGTTCGCTCGTGGGGCTCCCATTCCGCCGGGGTGCGCATGCCGGGAAATCTACGCCTTCGCCGTTAGACGGCACGGCCGGTTCGCCCGTGGCCAGCGCGCCAGAGCCGACCGATCCGGTCTAGGCGAGGTGCTGGCGGTGCGCGACGGCGGCCGCCTGAGTACGTCCCTGGACCCCGAGCTTGGCGAGGATCCGGGACACGTGCACGCTGGCCGTCTTCTCGGCCATGAACAGGGCCTCGCCGATCTGCCGGTTGGTCGCCCCCTCGGCGAGCAGACTGAGAACCTGGCGTTCGCGCGGAGTCAGTCCAAACGGATCTTGCGGGCCGAGAGCGCCGTCGGGAGGCGGGGCGGCGGTGGTAGCCGCATCAGCGTCCAAGCCGAGGCGGGCGCGCTCGGCCAGCGCCCTGAGTTCGCGCGCCAGCCAGCGGGAACCGAGCCGAGAGGCCACGTCGAGCGCGGCAGCGGCGCTGGCGGCGGCCGCAGCGCGGTCCCCGGCCACGACGTGCGCCTCGCTCTCCCGCCAGCGAGCGATGGCGGCCGGGTAGGGACGCTCCACCTCCTCCCAGGCCGTCACGGCTCGCGCCCAGGCCGACGCCCCGGGCTTGCCCTGAGCGCGCGTCATCTCGGCCTTGGCGGTGGCCAGGTAGGCGCGCTCGACCGGGCCGCCGTCGTGGGCGGCGGCTTCGTGGCGGGAGAGGTGGATCCGGATTCGGGCCATCGTGTCACGCAGCTCGCTGCGGTCCCGCAGATCCCGCGCGCGCTGGGCGCGATCGACCTCGGCGCGAAGCCCGACCGCGGTCACGCGGGCGATCCGCATCACGTCATCGGTACAGAGCTCGAGCCGGTCCAGCGCGTCGCCGACGGCCTCACGGGCGCCGTCGAGGTCCCCGCGACGCCGGCGCAGCTCCCCGAGTAGTGCGCCGTACATCCCGATCCACTGCGGCTCGGCGCTAACGGCCACCAGATCCTGGGCCGGTGCCAAGGCGGCCTGGGCAAGATCCTCGTCGCCCTCGCCGAGGGCGAGGTCGGCTTCCCGGGTGAGCCGGAAGATGAGCCACGTCCCCATCAGACGCGAGCGGTCTGACCACAGCAGGTACTCGCGGGCCGTATCCCAATCGCCGGCCTCGAAGGCGAGCTCGGAGACGGTGAGCGACATCCAGACGTGGCGGCTGGCGAGGTGGCGGGGGGCAACCGCAATGCCCTCGCGGGCGACGCTGAGCCCCTCGTTCGTGCGCCCAGCGACGCTGAGCAGATCGGCCAGGTTGCAGTATGCGGTCATGACCGTGTCGTAATCATCGGTCTGCTCGCCGAGCTCGATCGCTCGCCGCAGCCGGGCGATCCCGTCCTCCACCTCGCCCAGAGCGATCTGGGCCATGCCCAGGGTGTTGAGCAGCTCGCTCTGGGCGGCGCAGTCATCGGCCTTCACCGCCGCCTCCAACGCGACCTCGGCGTCGGCTGCCGCCTCGCGGAAGCGTCCGCGCAGGAACCGCATCCGGGCCAACCAGGCACGCAACAGCGGGCGCGTGCCCAGCGGGTCATCGGGCGGGATCATGGCCAGGGCGCGCTCGCCGACCTGCACTGCTTCTGCGCCCCGGTTGAGCCCCCACACGACTCTCGATAGGCGGGCGAGCAGCGCGGCGTACCGAGCGGGCTCGGCGTCCGGATCGAGCTCGCTCAGCGCCGACTGCAGCAAGACTTCGGCCCGGGCCCGATCGGTGGCCAGCGCGTGGTTGCGGGCGGCGCGGCTGAGGAGCTCGCAGTGGTCGATACCGAGCAGGGTCTCGGCCTCGTCCACCCGCGGCCACAGCTCGAGCGCGCGCTCGGCCAGGTCAGCGGCCTCGCCGTAGGCCAGTCCACGGGCCGCAGCAAGCGCGGCCCGCATGGTGCTGCGCAGCGCGGCGGGCTGGTCTCCGGCGGAGGCGTAGTGACCGGCGATTGCCGAGGTGAGCTCGAGCTCATGCTCGGGCGCCCCGCCGAGCTGCTCCTCGAGGTGGCGGGCCAGGACGAGATGAAGCTCGCTGCGCTCCCCGGGCAGGAGGTCATCAATGAGGGCTTCGCGCAGCAGTGCGTGGCGAAATCCGAACCGTCCCTCGTCGTCGGTGACCAGGATTTGCTCGGCCAGCGCATCGCGGAGCGCGAACTGAAGCGTATCCCGGTCGAGCTCGGTAACAGCAGCGATCGCCGCCTCGTCCAGCATGCGCCCCACCGCGACCGCTCGGGCGGCACGCTGGGCGGTGGGCGACAGGCGCTCGATCCGGACCAGGAAGGCGTCACGGAGACTCTGGGGGGCGGCCGCGCGTCCGTCGAGCCCGACCGCCAGCAGCTCCTCGGTGTACAGCGGGTTGCCCTCGCTACGGGCGTAGAGCCGCTGCAGCAGCGCTGGATCGGGCTCGCCGCCGAGGATGTCGGTCAGGACCTCGGAGAGCTCGTCGCGGTCCAGGGGCTCGAGGTCGATTCGGCGCGCGCGCTCGAGACGTTGGAGCTCGGAGATAAGCGGTCGCAGGGCATGGCGCCGGTGCAGCTCGTCGGTGCGGTAGGAGAGTAGGAGCAGAACCCGCTCGTGACGCAGGCTGCGGGCCAGGAAGGCAGTGAAGGCCCGGGTCGAGCGATCGGCCCAGTGCATGTCCTCGAGGATCAGGACGACCGGCGCCCGTGCCCCGATCAAGTCCAGCAGCTCGAGCACGGCTTCGAACAGCCGCACCTGGCCGTTGGGATCGGAGCGAGACTCACGCGGTCGGCTGTCGTCGAGGCCCGGCAGGATCGTGGCCAGCTGGGCCCGGCTGCCGGCGCTGAGGGCATTCAGCGCGGGGTGGCCGGCCCGGACGAGAGGTCGCAGCGCGCTCAGAACCGGCGCGTAGGGAAGCTCGCCGTCGGCCTGATGGACGCCCTCGCCGCGCAGGATGACGGTTTCGGTCTCCTCCCGGTTGAGCTCCTGCTCGAGCTCGGCGACGAGGCGGGTCTTGCCGACTCCGGAGTCACCGCCGAGCAGGACGAGGGCGGGACGCCCGGCCGTGGCCTCCCGAGCGGCGAGCCGCAATTCGGCCAACTCGCCGACTCGGCCCACGATGTGACTGCTCGTCAGTCGTGTCCGCACGAGCGAAGTATCGCCGCAGGGCGGAGGCCGGTGTGGGGCGGCCGGTCTCGTCACGTCCGAGCCGATGGTGGGCGGCCGCGCGAACAAGCTCGTCGGTCCGGGCCCTGGCCAAGATGCTGGTGAACTGGGGATGCATGGTGGTGTCCTCTCGTGCGCTGACAACTCAATTGAGAGGATGGACTGAGACCGACCGCTCCGCATCGGGCAAACGGAGCGACTTGACCCCCGCCACCCCTTACCCCGAGCGGGCTGCCCCTTACCCTGAGGTGACCTCCGGACCCGGAAGCCTTACTCGGCCGGGGAGGCGGCGGGAGAGTCGCTTCCGGTCTTGTCGCGACCCGGCGAGGGCGAGCCGCCACCCATCTCCGCGGCGTCACCCGGACGGCTGCCGACGCCGGCCAGCCGCGGCTCCTCGGTGCCGGCGCTGACCGGGCTGGCGCCCGAGCGCCGGGCCTTTGCCATCTCCTCGTCGCTCACGCTTTGCGGGTGGTGGCAGGCGGCGAGGTGACCGCGCGCGTACTCGGTAAGGGGCGGCTCGACGGTTCGGCAGAGCTCACTGGCCCTCGGGCAACGGGTATGGAAGCGACACCCCGAGGGCGGACGGATCGGGTTGGGGGGCTCACCGCCGACGACGGTGCGCTCCCGCAGCCGGTTCTCCCTAGGGTCCGGGATCGGGATCGCGCTTAGCAGAGCGGACGTATAGGGATGGATCGGCTTTGAGTAGAGCTCCTCGGCGGGCGAGATCTCCATCAGCTTGCCGAGGTACATGACGGCGATCCGGTCTGAGACATGGCGCACGACGCTGAGATCGTGAGCGACGAAGATGTAGCTCAGCCCGAGATCATCCTGGAGCTCGTCGAGGAGGTTGATGACCTGGGCCTGGATCGAGACGTCGAGCGCCGAGACGGGCTCGTCGAGGAGGATCAGCTTGGGGTCTACGGCGAGGGCCCGGGCGATCCCGATCCGCTGACGCTGGCCGCCAGAGAACTCGTGTGGGAAACGGTTCATCGTCTCGGGCTGAAGACCGACGCGTTCGAGCAGAGCGCGACCCTCGGATTCGAACTTCTCCTTGGGCACCCCGCGCATCCGCAGCGGGACGGCGAGGATCTGTCCAACGCGCTTGCGCGGGTTCAGCGACGCCTGGGGATCCTGGAACACCATCTGCATCTCACGCCGGATCGGCTCGAGCTGCTTGCGCCCGCTGGAGGTGATGTCCTGGTTGCGGAAGCGGATCGACCCCGAGGTGGCGTCGATCAGCCGCACCAGGACGCGGATGAGCGTCGTCTTGCCGCAGCCCGACTCGCCCACGATCCCGAGTGTCTCGCCCTTGTGCAGCGCGAAGGAGACATCGTCAACCGCGTGCACCTGACCGATCTGGCGATCGATGATAACCCCGCTCTTGATGGGGAAGAGCACCCGGAGGTGCTCGACCTCGAGCAGGATGTCGCCGGTGGCCGGGGCCTCTGGCGCCGAGGTGCTCACGATGTCACCGGCCTCCAATGGTTCACGTAGCCACCGGCTCCGGGGGGGCGAGACCGATCCGGTCACCGACCTGACGGAGCTCGCGCTTTTGCTCGACGGTCAGGAAGCAGCGGTCGAGATTCTCGGGATGCTCGGGGACCCGGTTGATGAGCTCGGGCACCTCGGTGCACTTGGCAAAAGCGTGCGGGCAGCGCGGACGAAAGTGACAGCCCTGCGGCGGGCGCATCAGCGACGGGGGCAGCCCCGGGATGGCGGGCAGGCGCAGGCTGCGGTCGGCGTCGATCCGGGTGATCGAACCCAGCAGGCCCCATGTGTAGGGGTGCTGGGGGTCATAGAAGATGTCATCCAGCGAGCCTTGCTCGACGACGCGCCCCGCGTACATGACGATCACGCGATCGGCTATGTCGGCGACGACGCCGAGGTCGTGGGTGACGAGGATCACGCCGGCGCCGGTATCGTCTCGCAGCTGGCGCAGCTCGTCGAGGATCTGGGCCTGGATGGTCACGTCAAGAGCGGTGGTTGGCTCGTCGGCGATCAGCAGCCGGGGCGAGCACGAGAGCGCCATGGCAATCATCACGCGCTGGCGCATGCCCCCGGAGAACTCGTGCGGGTACGAGCGCAGCCGCTCGCCGGCCCTGGGGATGCCGACCCGCTCCATCAGCTCGGCCGCCCGGTCCAGGGCCTGGGCTTTTGAGACATCGCGGTCGTGCACGCGGATCTGCTCGACGATCTGGGGGCCGATCCGGTACACGGGGTCCAGCGAGCTCATCGGATCCTGAAAGACCATCGCGATCCCGGCGCCACGGATCTTGCGCAGCTCGGCGTCAGATGCCTTGACCAGCTCGGTGCCCTCGAAGGTGGCAGTCCCCGCGAACCGGGCATTGGACCCTCGGGTGAGCCCCATCAACGTCATCGCCGTGACCGACTTTCCGGATCCCGACTCACCCACGATGGCCACGATCTCGCCCGGAGCGACCGAGAAGCTGACCCCGTCCACGGCCTGCACGGTGCCATCCTCGGTTGCGAAGGAGACCTTGAGGTCTGAGACCTCGAGGAGCGGCGCAGCGGTGCTCACGAGAGCCGGATCCGCGGATCGAGGAAGGCGTAGAGGATGTCGATCAGCGCCCCGAGGACCACCACGGCGAACGCGGTCAGCATGACGATGACGAGGATCGGGATGATGTCCAGCCGGCCGATCGAGTCTCGCGCGAGCTGACCGACCCCATGCAGGTTGAAGATCGACTCGGTCAGGATCGCGCCGCCGCCGATCACCTGAGCCAGGTCCAAGCCCCACAGCGAGATGATGGGAATCAGGCTGTTGCGCAGGATGTGGCGGATCAGTACCTGGCGTTCTGACATGCCCTTGGCCCGGGCGGTGCGAACGTAGTCCTCGTTGATCGTGTCCAGAATCGTCGAGCGCAGGACCCGGGAGTAGAACCCGATGAACAGCACCGAGAGCGTGAACCAGGGCAGAATCAGGTGCACGAGCCACTGGACCGGATTCTTGGTCAGCGGCACGTAGTCGCCGAGCGGGAAGATGCCGGCCTGGTAGCCCAGGTAGTAGATCAGCACGGCGCCGAGGAAGAAGGGCGGGAACGAGACTCCGGTCATGGCCAGAACGGTCAGGACCCGATCGGTGTAACGGCCGGCCCTGATCGCCGCCAGCGTCCCCACCGCGATCGAGGTGAGCAGCCAGATGATTCCCGCTCCGAGGGCGAGTGAGAGGGTCGCGGGAAGTCCTGCTCTGATCTCATCGAGCACGTTGAAGCCCTGCGTGTACGAGTACGCCTGGCCGGTGAAGATGTTGGACATCGTCCGCAGGTACTGGACGTAGATCGGCTGGTCAAAGCCGAACTTGACCCGGATCTGGTGGATCTCGACTGCCGTGGCCAAACGTCCCGCGAGCCGCAGCGCCGGGTCGCCGTTGGGGATCGCTTCGAAGAGAAGAAAGGTCAGGACCGAGATCGCGAACAGGACCGCGACCATCGCGAACGAGCGGCGGACAACGAACCGCGTCATAAGTGTCGGTGACGCCCGGCCGGCATCAGTGGGCGATTCGAACCTTGGCCCGCGGATCGAGCGCGTCGCGCAGGCCGTCGCCGAAGACGTTGATCGACAGCACGGTGAGTACGAGCATGATCCCGGGGACGAGGACGTTGTGGAAGGCGGCCGGGATGGTGTTGATGCCGTCGGAGATCATCGTCCCCCAGGACGGGTTGGGGGGCTGCACGCCGGCGCCCAGGTAGGACAAGCCGGCCTCGAGCAAGATCGCGTTGGCCAGGATCAGGGGGATGAAGACGATGATCGTCGAAGACAAGTTGGGCAGGATCTCGGAGAACATGATCCGCATGTGACCGAGGCCCTGCTGGCGCGCGGCGTCAACGAACTCGCGCTCACGCAGGACCAGAACCTGCCCGCGCACGGGCTTGGCGACATAGGGGATGTAGACGATCCCGATTACGAATGCTGGCACCAGCAGTGTCGTGCCACTGAGCGAAAAGAGGCCGAAGTTGATCCCGCCCACGGCCAGCGAGACGCCCAGGGCGACGCCGAGCAGGACGGCTGGATAGGCCCAGAGGACATCGAGAAAGCGCGAGATGATCCCGTCGGCGAGACCGCGGAAGTAACCGGCCACGACGCCGAGAATCATCGCGATGACCATGGTGATGAGCGTGGCCACAACGCCGATCTCGAGCGAATTTCGCCCCCCGTAGAGCAACCGGACAGCGACGTCACGGCCGTTTCCGTCGGCGCCGAGGAGGTAGTGGCTGTGCCACGTCGGGCCGATCGGGATCCCGGTTGGACTGAGGATGAACTGGGGCTTGCCCCCCACCTTGACCGTGCCCGTGGGGCTGCCGAACGAGGGAGAGGTGTGGGCGATGTGGTTGGCGTAGACGGGCGCCAACAGGCACAAGGCGACAATCACCAGGAACAGGCCACCGAAGGCCAGCGAGACCCGGTTGCGCCGCAGCCGGCGCCAGGCCAGCTTCCACGGGCCGATTCCCGGGGCGACCTCCTGGCCGTCGCCGACGAAGCCGCCCGACAGGTCGTCAGAGAACTCAGTTCCGGCGGCGGTGCTTGGACCTGTGGGTGAGATCGACATTCAGCACGCGAGGAGGAGGGCCGGGACAGCCTAGCGTCCCGGCCCTCCACCGTCACTACTTGACCTTGAAAGAGCTCCAGTCCCACCCGTAGACGGGGTGATAGACGGCGGAGCTGAGGTCGATCCTGGTAGACGTGAAGCCCGGGAACGTCTGGTACCCGAACACGCCGATGTAGGCCTTCTTGGCCGCGTACGCATCGAGCGCCTGCCACTGGCTGGCGATCGAGGTCAGCTTGCTGGTCGGCACGGCGCCGAGCTTGTTGGACTCGGTGTTGATGGTGGGATCGTTGACCTGCCCGAAATTCTGGTTGTTGGTGGGCAGGATGGCTGACTTCTGCACCAGCAGGTAGAAGTCGATCGGGTTCGGGAAGTCCTGGTTCCAGTCGGCAAAGCCGGTCTGGGGGTTGAGCTTCAGGTTCCCGATGGTCGAGAAGTAGGTCGCGTCGGCGATCACCTTCTGGGTGGCCTTGAACCCGATCTGGTTCAGGAACTGCGTGTAGTAGGTCATCCACTGCTGGCGTGGGGTGCGGGTCTCTGACCACACGGTCACCGGCGTCCCGGCCATGCCGGACTGCTTGACCAGCGCCTTGGCCTTGGTGATGTCGCCACCGCTGGCCGGATCCCCGTACGGGCACGGGGCTGTCGGATGGCCGATCATCCCGGGCGGCAGGAAGTAGCAACCCGGGATCAGGGTGCCTGAGCCGAGCCTGCTCATCGCCTGCTGATTGAGACCCGTGATCACCGCTTCCCGTGCGAGCTGGCTCGAGAACGGCTTGGTTTGGGTGTTCATGAACACGTAGTAGGTCGAGTTCATGACCTTCTTGGAGTACCGGCTGGCCGCCTTGGACTGGATCTGCGGCAACAGGCTGCCCGGAATGGTGTCAAACGAGTCGAACACGTCCGCCTGGTTGTTGAGCACCGACAGCGCGTTGGCGTCGACGTTGGACGAGATCTTGACGTTGACGTTGACGGTGCCGGCGGGGATGCCGGGGATGTTCATCGCCGCCCAGTGCGGGTTCTTGACCAGCGAGTAGGACGCGTTAGGGACGATGTTGGTGATCATGTACGGGCCGACCCCGGGGGGCGGACTGTTGGGCTCGTTCTTGAACGGCGAGCCGCTGGGGACGAGGCCGGCGGCGGGGAACGCGAGCACGTTGTCAAACGCGCCGTAGGCCGAGTTCAGGTGGATCACGATCTTGCCGGTGGCGTCGTCTGCGGTGATCCCGGAGATCGTCTTGGCCTTGCCCTTGGCAAACGCGGTCGCGCCCGCGATCTGGGCAGTGAGGAATTGGCCGGAGCCGCCCCACGGGATCTTGATCGCCCGCTCGATGGTGTAGGCGAAGTCACTGGCCTTGACCGGCTTGCCGTCGGAGAAGACCAGGCCTTTGCGCAGGGTGACCGTGTAGGTCTTGCCACCGTTGGTGACCGTCGGGAGCGCGGTGGCGAGACCGGGGATCAGGGTCGTTCCCGCCGTGCCGCTCGCATGGCTGTAGGTCAGCAGGCCCGTGTATGAGAGCCAATCGGGCTCGGCGGCCTGGCTCGTGTATCCGAACTGCGGATCCAGCGAGTCGGGCGCGGTACCGAACAGGTACGTAACGGTGCCGCTCGAGGCGCCGCCCGACGAGGCTCCGCTCGAGCTGCTGGCGCTGCTCGACTTGCCAGCCGATGAAGAGCTCGAGCTCGAGCCGCAGGCGGCTAGCACCAACCCGGTGATGACCGTGAGCAGCGTCGCTGCGAGCGGCCGGATGTATCGCTTCAACAGATCCTCCTCCTAAACAGGTCGAGTTCCCCCCAGGCGCAACAATCTATTGGCAAGTCGGCGCGGATGCGAGCACGAACCCCGAGTTGCACGCGCTCGTAATCAAGTTGCAACACACCGCCAGCCGACCCTGGCAGGCGCGCGCGAGCCCCCGGACGAACAGCTTGAACATCTCGCCTCTGTTGTCCACAAGGGCCGCCTACGCCCTAGCCAGGCCTGGCCTGGCCTGGCCTGAGTCCGTGTTCTCACCTCACGGCGCGTAGACCGAGGTCCGGCACGGCCGGCCGCCGCAGACGTTAGTCACGGCTCCGTTAGGCATCAGGAAGTCAGACTTCTGCTGGCGTGCCAAGGGGGTGCTGCGCACGTCCCCGTGGGGATCGATGTTCGCGGGCGTCGGCACGGGAGCGATGTTGGCCAGGGGCGGGACTTGCACCCGGCCGGGCCCGCTGTCCCAGATCTCCAGCGCCGAGCCATGGAAAGGGAAGGCCGGGATCGCCGGCAGGCCGAAGAACAGGTTGCGGTCACGACTGCGGTTGGTGCCCAGGTCGAGCGCGGGTTGGTAGACCGAGGCACCGACCGTGCGTGCTTCAGTGGCGGCGGCGTAATCGCTGACCTGATGGTCGCCGTAGGCGATCTGCATCAGGACCTGATGGGCGGGGGTGCCGGGCAGCGGATGACTGGTCATCTGCTGTGCGTAGCCGTCGGGGTCCCCCCGATCCCAGACCTGCTGCATGAGGTCAAGGATCAATGGATGCAGCGTCGGATCGGGATAGCTCGGATAGATGATCCCCCCGAAGGGCGCAAAGTCCACGCTGCGCTGCACGAGCAGGTTGGCGTAATTCATGCCCGTCACCCCGAGGGTGGCGCGCGTGAAGTCCGGTGCCACCGCGGTCGTCATCCCGCCCATGATCCCGCCCTGGCTGTTGCCGTCGTAGTAGAGGTTGCCGGTGTCGATCAGCGGTCGACCGCCCGTCTGGAAGCTCGGGCTGGCCGCCAGGCCCTGCGGGTTGAGCATCAGGCGGCCGAGGAAGAGCGTGTTGAGGACGCCCTGCTGGAGACGGTCGACGGCGTTCGGGAAGAGGCTCACGTTGGTCAGGGCCGCGGCATCGTTGAGCGTGTCGGCCTTGGCCAGACCCCACCAGTCGGTGGCACAGAAGACCATGTTGTGCTCGCTGGCCATGTCCTGGACGTTGGAAGCCTCGATCTCGCGATAAGAGCCCAGCAGACCGTGGCCGTAGAGTGAGATCCGCGCCGGCTGGGCGGCGCTGGCGCTGGCGGGAACGATGCACTCAAACGGCGCCGTGGCGACGTTGCCCGGGATCTGCGTGGGCACGGCGTCGGGCTTGGCTGAGCGAAGGTGAAAGCCGGTCGCGGCGCTGGCCCCGCAGGTCACCAGGTAGCACGGGATCGAGAAGGTGCCCTGAACGCTGCGCATCGCCCCGTTGACGCCGGCGACCGGGTTGAGCGTGGTGACGCTCGAGATCTGAAAGGCCGGAGCGCGGCCCGCAACGTGGCCGTCGGCGAGGTTGGTGTCCCCGAGCTGCGCAAAGGCCGCGTTGCGGATGGCGAGCATCCGTCCGGTCAAGTTCGGCGTCGAGGCGACGGTGAAATCCCAGGCCGCGTACAGGCTTGACCGGGCAATCCCGGCCCGTGCCAGCGCCGCGAAGATCCGGGCGTAGCGGGTGCGCTGGACGCGCTCGCGTCCCGGCAGGCGGCCACCCGCGCGCAGCGGCCGAAACCAGGCGGGGGCGGCGATCAGGCGCCCCGAGGCCGTGCGCAGGGTACGGAGGGCGACGATATAGGTGTGGCCCTCGAGGAAGTTTTTGCCGGGGTGGATGATCAGATCGGTGGTGGCGGCGCGGCTGGCGTTGGCGTCGAGCTCTGACCAGATCAGTTGCCGGCGGCCGGTCGCCTCGTCGATCACCACGATCGGCTGGCGGCGTGCGAACGCCCGGGCCATGTTGACAAGCGGGACGGCTTTGGTCCGGGTCATGGCCGCCTGGTTGTCGAGGCCGGGGACATGTAGGACGAGGTCGCTGCCGGGGCTGAAACCGTCGTTGCGGTCATAGGGCCCGACGGCGATGCGCTGCCCGTGGGTGTTCACCGGCATCGCACTGGCGGGGAGCCGCAGCCGGACGCCGGTCCGGCTCGAGCGGTCGGCCCTGGTCAGACGATTGTCAGGGAACGGAAACAGGCAGGCGCGCTGCAGATAGGGCTGGCAATGGGCGGCGGGCCGCGCCGCCGACGCCCGCGGGGCGCCAACCAGGATCGCAGCCAACAGTCCCAGCGCGGCCAACACGGACGCGCGAAGCCGCTCCGGGTGAGACACGCATTTGTTCCTCTCTCTCCGCAAGGATGGACGGCTCCCCCAGCCGGCTCCCCCACCCTACTAGTTCCGTGCTCGACGCCTCGGCGACCGCGCCGCGAACCGGGCTGGCTATGTTGCGGGAATGTCCGATCCGCTCAACCCCGAGCGCGGCGTCAGCCGCGGCCTGCTCAGCACCATGCTCCTGATCACTGCAGCCGCGCTGCTGCTCGCCACCGTGGCGCCCGGGTACGGAGTGTGCGTCGCCGGGCTGGCGGTGGTCGGGCTGACCTCGGTGGTGGCTCAGTTGATCGTGCCGATGTCCTCCTCTCTGGCGGCCGAGAGCGACCGGGGCACGGTCGTCGGAACCGTGATGAGCGGACTGCTGATCGGCGTGCTGCTAGCCCGAACCGTGAGCGTGCTGCTCGCTGCCGCGCTGGGCTGGCGCTCGGTGTTCGCGTTTGCGGCGGTTGTGATGGTCCTCCTCGCCCTAACCCTCCGCCGGGCGCCCCCGCGCGTGCCGCCAACCACCGATCTCGCCTACCGGGAACTGCTGCGCTCGGTCTTCGCGCTCGTCGCCTCCCAGCCCGTGCTACGCCAGCGGATGGTCCTCGGCGCGCTCAGCTTCGGATGCTTCAGCGTGCTGTGGACCTCGCTGGCTTTCCTCCTCGCCGGGCCTCCCTTTCACTACGGCAACGCGGTCATCGGCCTGTTCGGTCTCGCCGGCGTGGCCGGAGCCGCCGCCGCCTACATGGTGAGCTACTTCATCGGCGCCGCCGTGCTCTCGGCGGTGACCTCGAGCCTCTACGCCAGCGACGGCTGGAGCGGAGTGTGTGTGCTCGGCGCGGCCACGGCCGCGCTCACCTTGGCCGTCTGGGTGATCACGGCGATCGCCATGCGTTACCGGGGACAACCGGCGCGGCTGGCGGCGGCCGCCGACTGCCCGGGCGACTGAGCCTGACGGCTCACCACCGACCGCCTAGCCCGCGCCGTCATTGACCGCCTAGCCCGCGTCGTCTTCGACCGCCGGATCGGAGATGATCCGCGAGCCCTGGGTCCGGCCCCGGGTCAGGAAGCTCATCGACCAGCGCAGCATCACGACCAGTCGATTCTGGTGCCCAATCAGGTACCAGATGTGGACTCCGAGCCAGATCAACCACGCGGGCAGTCCGCTCAGGCGAACCACGCCTAGATCGGCCACCGCCCGCCCTCGCCCGATCGTGGCCAGGTTTCCCTTGCTGACGTACCGAAACGGCCGCACGGGTTGGTTACGCAACCGGCGTTTGATCAGCTTCGCGGCATAGGCGCCCTGCTGAATTGCCACCGGCGCAAGGCCCGGCAGGTCACGGACGCCACCGTGGCCGTCACTGACACGAGCCATGTCTCCAAGCGCGATCACCTCGGGATGGCCGGGCAGCGTGAGGTCGGGCTCGACGGTGACCCGGCCGGCCTTGTCGATCTCAGCCCCGGCTAGCTCGCCCAGCCGCCCGGCCAGGGCAGACGCCCGGACGCCGGCGGCCCAGATCACGGTCCGCGCGGTCACCCGCTCGGTCGCTCCGTCGGAGGTGCGCAGGGTGACGCCCTCGCGGTCGATGTTCACCACCGTGCGCCCGACGGTCGGGGTAACACCGATCTTGTGCAGGGCCGTCATGGCCTTTGCTGACAGCGAGGCAGGGAAGCTCGAAAGGATCCGCTCGGCGGTCTCGATCAGCATGATGCGCGTAGCGCCGGGCTTCACGTGCCTGAAGTCGTGCTCCAGACCGTCACGCGCGAGCTCCCCTATCTGGCCTGCGATTTCGACGCCGGTCGGTCCGCCCCCAACCACCACGAAGGTCAGCTCGGCCTCGCGCTCGGCCTGACTCAAGGTCGCCTCGGCACGCTCGAAGGCACCGAGCACGCGTGAGCGCACCGCGATAGCGCTCTCGAGCGACTTGACCTCGCCGGCCACCCCGCGCCACTCGTCGTGGCCGAAGTACGTATAGCTCGAGCCGGTGGCTACGACCAGGGTGTCGTACTCGAGCGACTCCCGGGCACCGCGCTCGGGATCGCCGGCGAGCAAGACCCGGCGGCGATCAAGATCAAAGCCGGTGACGGTCTCGAGGAGGACGCTCACGTTCTCCGCCGCACCGAACAGGACCCGCAGCGGGTAGGTCACGTCGCTGGGTGAGAGCGCGCCGGTGGCTACCTGATAGGTGAGGGGCTGAAAGAGGTGAAAGTTTCGTCGGTCGACCAGCGTCACCGCTACCGGGGCGTCGCGCAGTGCCTTGACCACGCGCAGGCCACCGAAGCCGCCGCCGACCACGACCACGCGATGAGGTTGAGCTGCCGCGTTCAAGGATCCAGGCCCGACTCGAGGTATCCGTCAGCGAGTTTGGCGGGAGCCCGGCACAGCCACGCCTCGACGATGACCTCGCGCAGCTCCTCGATGCCGATCCGCTCCAGCCGCACGAGCACAGCGGCATAGCCGTCGAAGTGCGGGATCGTGAAGTACAGCTCGGGGTCGTCCTGGAGCAGGGCCTCCTTGGCACCGAGGTGCTCGACCCGCACGGCGAGAATCGGACCCTCGGGGGCGGCGTCGCCGAGGGCCTTGCGGTCACTCTCGCGCAACGGACGCTCCCACACGAAGCCCTTGTCCCGCACCCGCCAAAAGGGGTGCCCGCGCGAAGGGCGCTCGTCGGTCCCAGGGAGAGCGAGGGCGATCTCGCGCACGTCATCCCAATTGGCCATTCCCGAACGCTACCCGGTGAGGTTGGCGAACGGGTGCGCATTTCATGAGACAGTGTCGGCAATGAAGGCGGTGACCTGCCAGGCGGCGGAATTGCAGGTCGAAGACCTGCCGGCGCAGCCGCTCGAAAAGGGGCAGGTTCTGCTCGAGGTCCTGCGGTGCGGAATCTGTGGGTCCGACCTGCACGCCAGGCATCACTGTGACGAGCTGGCGGAGGTCATGGCGGAAGTCGGTTACGAGGACTTCATGCGGTCCCGCCAACGCGTCGTGTTCGGCCACGAATTCTGCGGGGAGATCGCCGAGTACGGCCCCGGGTGCCGCGCGAAGACCCCCCTGGGAACGCACGTGGTGGCCCTTCCGCTGGTGCGAAGAGGCGGAGCTGTCCACGCCGCGGGCCTGTCGGCGGCCGCGCCCGGTGCCTACGCGGAACAGGTGATCGTGGAAGAGGCGCTGATGATGACCGTCCCGAACGGGCTGGCCCCGGACCTGAGCGCCCTCACCGAGCCGCTGGCGGTGGCGGGGCACGCCGTCAACCGCAGCGAGATCGGCAAGCGCGACGTGGCCGTCGTGATCGGGTGCGGACCGATCGGCCTGGCGGTGATCTGTTCTCTCAGGGCCCGCGGCGTCCGCACCATCGTCGCGAGCGACCTCTCGGTGGCGCGCCGACAGCTGGCTACGGAATGCGGCGCTGACATCGTCGTGGACCCGGCGCACGACTCGCCGTACGCCGCCGGCGACCGCGGCCACCTCAAGACCATGCCGGCGGCCGTCGAACTCGCTGTGTCCACGATGGAGAAACTGAGTCGGCTTCCCGTTCCCTGGCAGCACGTGTGGCGGACTATCGATTCGCTCGGGATCAAGCCGAAACGGCCTGTCATCTTCGAGTGCGTCGGGCTGCCCGGCATCCTCGATGAGATCGTCGCTGGCGCCCCGTACTTCTCCCGGGTGGTCGTCGTCGGCGTCTGCATGGGCGAGGACAGGATCCGGCCTTCGATGGCCATCAACAAGGAGATCGACCTGAGATTCGTGCTCGCCTACACGCCGCTCGAGTTCCGCGACACCCTGCATATGCTCGCCGACGGGAGACTCAACGCCACACCACTGGTAACCGGGACAGTCGGCCTAAGTGGGGTGGCCGCTGCGTTCGACGCCCTCGGCAAGCCAGAGGCCCACGCGAAGATCCTCATCGACCCACAGAGCGCGAACACCGACCCCGGCGCCGCTAGTCGTCTGGCGTAGCCGCGTGAGGTGCCGTGTTGCGCAGCACCGGCCTGATCGGGCGCCAACGGTGTCGACGAGACATCTACAGTCGGCGTCATGGACATCGAGATCTCGGCGGGAGACGTAAGCGACGTTGACTCGCTGGCGCCGCTGTGGATGCTGATGGTTGAGCATCATCGCGAGGTCGTGGGCGAGCAATGGCCGGTCCGGAGTCCCGAGCAGGCCTGGGAGTTGCGCCGACAGCAGTACCACACGTGGCTGGACGAGGCGAGCGGACTGCTCTTCATCGCTCGACTCGGCGACCGCGACGAGCCGGTCGGGTACGCCTTCTGCCGCCTCATCCCGTCAGGCCCGACCTTCGACCTCGGTTCAGTTCGAGGCGAGATCGACTCACTGGTCGTCGCCGACACCGCCCGCGGCTTAGGCATTGGCACCGCGCTACTCGGCGGATGCCGTACCGAACTGCAGCGGCGCGGCGTTTCCTTCTGGTCGATCGGGGTCGTTGACGCCAACCGAGGTGCCGCGCAGCTCTACGAGAGGCTCGGCTTTCGCCCATGGACGCGAGAGCTGCTCGCGCGGCTGGACGAGGAGACGTGACAGGCCGGCGCGACTTGCGCGAACTCGACGCCGTCGGGCTTTTGCGGCGGGTTCACGGTCGGGCGCTTCCCGGCCATGGCGACGCCTCGTCGTTTGCCCCGCGTACGCGCCGGGCGCCCGAGGCCAAGGCATCGATCGCCCGCCGCGCCGCCGCATGCGCACGTGACGGCCAGGTCGTCGTGCTCGATCGCGACACGACCACGCTCGAGCTCGCGCGCTGCAACATGATCCGCAGCGACGTTGTTCTTCTGGGCGTCGTTTTGGCCCCGCACCGCTCGCTCGGTATCGAAGTGCTGCTGGCGTGACGCCCCGGGTGGGAATCCAGCCGTGTTCTTCGTCAACGGAGCCCTGTTTGCTTCGTGGGCGTCTCGGATCCCAGCGCTGTCTGATCGCGTCGGCGCGACGTCCGGCCTACTCGGTCTCGCCTTGCTGGCTCCTGCTCTCGGGGCCGTCGTGGCGATGTCGCTGGTCGGCCGCTTGCTACCCCAGCGCTCGAGCCGGAGCTTCTGCCGGTTCGCGTTAGCCGGACTGATGGCGGCGATTCTCCTCCCGGCCGGCGCCCACAGCGTCCCGACGTTGGCGTGTGCATTGCTGTCAGTGGGCATAGCCAACTCGACGCTCGACCTGGCCATGAACACCCAGGGCGTATCGATCGAGCGCCACCTGGGGCGGCCGATCCTCTCTTCGCTGCACGCTGCCTTCTCGTTCGGCGGCTTTGCGGGGGCGGGCCTCGGCGCGCTCGCCGCCGCGCTAGGCGTCGCGCCCCTCCCGCACCTGGCTATCGCGGCGCTCGTGTTCGGGATCCCGGGGCTGATCGCGATCGGTCCGATGCAGGCCCGAGACGAGGACGTTGACGCGCACGCTTCCAAATTGCGTTGGAGCAGGGTTCCCTCCCGGCTGGCACTGCTCGGCGCGGCCTGCTTCTTCTGCCTGATGGCCGAGGGCGGCGCATCGGACTGGAGCGCCAAGTTGGTCCGCGATGACCTCGCCGGTTCAGCCGCACTCGGAGCGATCGCCTACGCCGTGTTCAGCATGGCGATGGGTACAGGCCGGCTTGTGGCCGACCTGCTGTGGGCGCACTGGGGCGCGACCGGCCTGCTGCGCCGATCCGGTGCGCTCGCGGCACTCGGGTTTGGCGCCGGACTGGCGGTGGGCACGGTGCCCGGCGCGATCGCTGGCTTCGCAACCCTCGGCTTGGGGCTCGCGGGCGTCGTTCCCACCCTGTTTCGCGCCGGCGCCGACCAGCCGGGGGTCTCGACCGGACCGGCGCTCGCGGTGGTCAGCTCGCTTGGCTATCTCGGCTTCCTCGCTGGGCCTCCCCTGATCGGCGCCGTCGCCCAGCTCACGTCGTTGCGGTTGGCCTGCGTCATGCTGGTGCTCGCCGGTCTGATCGTCGTGCTGCTCGCGCCACACGCCGAGCGGCGGCACGAAGGCACCGGTCCGGCGATCCAACCTTCGCTCTCGACATGACGCCGGCCGCGATGCTCGCGCGCGCCGACGCGGTGCTCGTTGACCTCGATGGCACGCTGGTTGATTCGAGCGCCCCAGTCCGCCGCATATGGGGCGCATTCGCCAGTCGCTACGGCCTCGACGGCGAAACGGTGAACCGCTTCGCGCAGGGTCGCCCGTCGCGAGAGACGATCCGGCTGCTCGCGCCTCAAGCCGACCACGACGAGGAGGCGGCCGCCGTCGAGCAAGCAGAAATCCACGACACTCGCGGCGTGGCCGCACTCCCGGGCGCGGCTGCGCTGCTGGCCCGCGACCACCCCCTCGCGATCGTCACCTCGTGCTCCACCGCGCTCGCCGAAGCGCGTCTGCGTGCGGCCGGCCTCGCCATCCCGGACGTGCTCGTGAGTTCCGACGGCCTCCGGCGAGGCAAGCCCGACCCGGAGTGCTTTTTCATCGGCGCCCGGCGCCTCGGTGTCCGTCCCGCAGGATGCGTGGTCATCGAGGACGCCCCGGCCGGCGTTCAGGCCGGGCGCGCCGCCGGCGCAACCGTCATCGCCTTACGCACCACCCACAGCGACGACGAGCTACGCGACGCTCACGCCATCACCGACGATCTGGCCGCGCTCTTGACCACCGGTCAGCGAACCTAGCGGTGGCGGTCCGCCCGGTCGCTCGCAGCAGCGCGGCCGCTCTACTTCTTCCTTCCGCTCACCGCGGTCTTGAAGGTCGCACCCGGCGTGAACTTCGGCGCCTTGGACGCCCTGATCTTCAGTGACTGGCCGGTCTGCGGGTTACGCCCGGTACGAGCCCCGCGCTTTACCACGGAAAACTTTCCGAACCCCGTCAAACCAACCTCGTCGCCCTTCTTCAGCGTCTTCGTGACCGTATTGACCAGCGACTCGACTGCTCGCGCGGAGTCCGCGCGGGTCAGTCCGCTGTCCTTCGCGATTGCGTCGATCAGTTGTGTCTTGTTCATCTGCTCTCCTCGAATAGCGAACGGGACAGTGAAGACTACGTGCAAACGCGGGCACAAGTGAAACGGGCGGCACCCCGAGTCCAGGGGCGTCCGTCTCCAGAGTGGTCCCTGCCCTCGTTGGGTACCGCTGATCTCCGAACGGTCCGGGCGTCAACGCGTACACGTCGCGGCGGACCAGCAGCGCCCCGGCGGTTGCCAGCTCGTCGGTAACGGTTGCATGCGAGCGCATGCGAGAAAGGGGGGAATCGTCCACCCCCTCGGCTCATCGGGGCGGGGCGTGGCACCGCACCCCCACCCATAGCAAAACGCCATTTTGCAGGATTTTCGGCGATGGCGAGACCGGGACTCGAACCCGGGACACCACGATTTTCAGTCGTGTGCTCTACCAACTGAGCTATCTCGCCGTGGGCGCGCGATCCTAGCGAGTGAGTGGGCCTGGCTCGACCAGGATTTGACGGCTGGCGACCAGCTCGCCGGTTCCCGCTTGCGCGGAGGTACCTCGATGCGCCAAAATCCCTAATTCAGGTGAATCAGCCGCTGGCCGGGCGGGAGCAACTACAGGAGGATCTCGTGCGTCTAGGCATGACCGTCGTAGTGCTGGCAGTGATGAGCGCCCTCGTCCCGGCGGCCAGCGCCACAACCTTTGCCAGCCCGGTCAAGCTCACGGGGGCAGCGGGAGGCGAGCCGAGCATCGTCACCGACCCGCTGGGGGACGTGTTCGTCTCGGGGCCCCAGGGGATCCCCAGCGGTGCCAACGGGACCGTCGGCGTCGGATTCTGGGCGTCGCACAACGACGGCACCAGCTTCGGCCCGGCCAAGCTGATCGGCTCCGGCACCGGAGGGGGCGACAGCGACCTCGTGTTCTCCAAGGGCGCGCTCTATGTCGCCGATCTCGAGGGCAGCGCGGCCCAGATCTGCAAGAGCACCGATCGCGGCAACACGTTCAGCGGGATCGGTCCGACACCGGACCCGAACCACTGCACGACCACCAACGGCGGCCAGGCGGGCCCCTCGGACGATCGCGAGTGGCTTACCGCCGCGCCGGACGGCACGCTCTATCTCACCTATCACGAGTTCGTCAGCGCCCAGCCGGTGGCGTTCCGCAGCGACAACGCCGGCGGCGACACCTTCTCCAATGCCTGCGGGTCCCTGGTGACCGACCCGACCATCCAGGCGAACGTGCCGACCGACGTCACCGGCGGCACGCTGGTCGCGAAGCCAGTCACCGACAGCAAGGGAAACCTCTACGTGCTGTTCTCGACCACTACCCAGCACGAGAACGCGCTGGCGGCGGCCCAGGGGGCGCCGAGCGGCACCTTCAGCCAGCTCTACCTCGCCGTGTCGCACGACAAGTGCAAGAGCTTTACCGACTACACCGTGTACGACGGCGAGAAGCAGAACGGCGAGAACACCGTCCAGTTCGGCAACATCTTCAACGACCTCGCCATCGACGGGGCCGACAACCTGTACGTGGTTGGGGCGGGCTACATCGGTCAAACGCCGTTCGCAAAGACGTCCAACGTCTACATGTTCCATTCGCCTGACAGCGGGCAGCACTGGTCAGCTCCCGCCGTGGTGGGCGCCCCGAACGCGGCCCACATGCTGCCCGCGGCGACCGGTGGGCCGATCGCGGGACAACTGTCGATCGGCTACTTCCGCACGGTCAACGGCGTCACGGACCCGAACAGCACCACGGCCAAGTGGACGTACGCCACAGCTCAGTCGACGGACGCCAATTCAGGCGCGCCGGACTTCTCGCACAGTGACGTGGCACCGGGCGTCGTGTACCACAACGGAGAAGTGTGTAACCAGGGGATATTGTGCGGCTCAACCCCCAACGGGCCGAGTGACCGTTCGCTGCTTGACTTCACCTCAGTCGCGACCGACGCCCAGGGCTGCCCGATCTTCACCTTCGCGGGTAATCCGACCGGCTCGGCCGGCCACAACAACTCGGCCAACACGTTCAACTACGTCACGCGGCAGACCAGCGACTGCTTCCCGACCCCCGCCGGAGGGATCGGATCCGGAACAAGCAGACCCGGATCAGGGGCCTCGAAGTCACAGGGCGGCACCCAACGATGCCCACGCCCCACGGGTCGGATCTCGGGCCAAAGGCTCGGACCGCTCACGCTAGGCGTGGCGCGCAGCCGCGCCCGCCGCCTGCTCCCCCGCTTCACCCGGACGCGAAACAACTTCGACAACTTCTGCCTCCGGGGAGGCTGGGGAATTCGCGCCGGCTATCCCTCGGCGCAGCTGCTGCGATCATTGCCGCGGCGCGCGCGTCAGCCGCACACAGGCCGGATGGCGATCGCGCTGACCGCCAACCGCTTCTACGCGCTCGACGGAGTTCGGCCGGGCGCCCGCATCGCCTCGGCCAAGCGCAAACTGAGGCTGCGAGGACGCCCCTTCCACGTCGGGCTCAACCTCTGGTACATCGTCCCAGGCCGCTTCGCCGTCGGCATTTTGAAGGTCCGCCATGGACACGTCCAGGAGGTGGGAATCGCCGCTAAGTCCCTGGCCCGGAAACGAACGGCACAACGCCGGCTAATGCGCAGCTTCAACGACGGCTGAGCGCACGGGCCCTCAGGTAAGCGGAACCACGGCGCCCGGCGCCACGCAGACTGAGTCGTGGCGCACCGGCCGGCGCCGGACCACCGTGTTGTAGTCCAAGCGCGTGCCGCGCTCGGTGACGGTCAGGGTCAGAAAGCCGAAGGCGGCGTGCTGGTAGGCCTCCAGGGTCAACCCGGGCAGGCCGGCGAAGGATGCTGGCGGATCTGGCACCCCGTATCCGAGCCGGTGCACCTCGGGATAACCCCCACTCCCGGTCACCAGGTACGGAATCTCGCGTCCGTCGAGCCGACGGTGGTAGCGCTGGTAGCTGTGCACATGGGCACTGACCACGGCGTCCGGGACACGACCGGCTCGGGCAAAGCAGCTGTCCAGCTGATCGCGGAGCTCGAGGTTGGAGCCGTGCATGACGTCGGCGGAGAAGACGGGGTGATGCATGGCGAGCAGCAGCGTCACGCCCTGCCGGGCTTCACGGAGCTCACCGATCAACCAGTCTTGCTGGGGCGAGTCGAGATGCCCTCCGTCGGCGACGCCCGTATACAGGCCGATGATCGTCAGCCACGGATGTTCGAGCGTCCAGTAGACGTTCGGCTGGTGCTGTGCCGGCCTGGCCCGCCCTGGCTCCGGGGCGCCGCGCGCCGCGCAGAACTGAGCCGAGAACGCGTCAAGCGGCCCGGCGGTGCAACCGGGGCCAACCTCCCCGTCGTGGTTGCCCGGAACCCCGAGGATGGGGATCGGATAGTCCGCGTAGGCATCAAAGAACTGGGACTGGTAGCCGGCCGCCTCGCCGTGGGGATAGACGACGTCACCCAGGTGGTAGAAGAAGCTCGCCGCCCCTGCTCCGGCCAGCTCAGTTGACATCGCCGCCGCCACCGCCCGCTGCGGGATCGGATTCTCAAAGCCGCCGGTATCGCCGACGCAGTGAAAGCGAAACTGGCCAGCTCGCGCGATCCGGGCGAGCGTCTGGGTAGGAAGGATGTCCGCCAGGGTCAGCCGGTAGGGCGGTCGCCCGGGAGGAGGCGGGATCAGTGCTGGGGTCGCGGGCAGCGGGTACCGGCGGACGAGTTGCTCGTGGGCGCTGGGCCCGGCCGGGCGACGCGGAGCCGGATCGAGCACACGATCGTCGATGCGCAGCGGCTGAGAAGGGGAGGGCGAACTCGCAGAGATGCCTCATTCTCAGGCCCCTGGCGGCCAGTCTCGTTTAGAAGTTGTGACCGCCGACCCGGCTAGGTCATTCGGAGCAACAGCTCGAGCGCTCCACGCTTGGAGAGCGGCTCGTTGAGGTTCCCGCATTTCGGTGACTGAACACACGATGGGCACCCGTCCTGACAGGGGCATTCGCCGATCAGCCGCTGCGCGTCGCCGACCAGCCGCTCGAACTCGTGGTAGCCCCGTCGCGTGATTCCGACCCCGCCCGGATGACCCTCGTGGATGAAGATCGTCGGGCCACCAGTCTGGGGGTGGGCGTTGGTCGAAAGGCCCCCGATGTCCCAGCGGTCGCACATCGCGATCAGGGGCAGGACGGCGATCTGGCCGTGCTCGAGGGCGTGCAGGGACCCAAGCAACTGGGCAACCGGGAAGGGCTCTGAGTCGATGAGCTCGTCCAGCTCGTACCACAGGGCCTGGGTGGAGAACTCGACCGTCGGCAGGTCCAAGGTCTGGAAGTCGATCACCTGGTGGTCCGAGAGGGCCTTGCGCTGATAGCCGAGGACGACCTCGGAGTACACGACATAGCCGAAGGACAGCGTCACCCCCGATGTCTCGCGCCGTTCGACGAGACGCTCGATGTAGGTCATGGTCTCGCGCTTGGCCTGGGTGAAGAAATTGCCGTCGAAGGGCTCGAGCAGTGCTCGCCGCCCGCCGAGGTCGAGTTCCAGGACGGCGTAGGAGCGCCCCATGTGCAAGTAGATTGCGCCCGCATGGACGGTGGAGTAGGCGCGGCCCGCTTCGATCGATCCAAGCACTTCACCTGAGGACGCATCGATCAGGACGAAGCTGTCCGGCGAGGCGGAGCGCAGCGCAACGTGCGCCGCCGGGTACTCGTCAGCGCGTCGGGGCACAAAACCGGTGGCACGCTCGCGCAGCAGCCCGGCGGCGGCCAGCGCCTGGGCGTGCTCATGCCACTGGGCGCCGAGGATCAGCTCATCGGCGCCGTTGAGAGGGGCTTCGTGAGCGGCGCAGAGAAGATGTTCGGCGTAGATCTCGCTGCTGCCGGGGTCAAGGATCGCCGCTTCGACCGGCCGGCCGAGGAACTCCTCGGGGTGGCGGCAGAAGAACTGGTCGAGCGCGTCCTCCCCGGCGATGTAAACAGCCAGCCCGCGCCCCCGGCGACCGGCCCGCCCCCACATCTGCCGCAAGCTGGCGACCGTCCCTGGGAACGTCACGCAGATGGCGGCGTCGAGCTCGCCGATGTCGATCCCGAGTTCGAGCGCGTCGGTGGCGACCACGCCGAGCAGCTCACCGGTTGTCAGCCGGCGCTCGATCTCGTGGCGCTGGGCCGCGGTGTAGCCGGCACGATAGGGGGCAATCCGCTCGGCTAGCTCAGGCTCGAGGCGATCGACGGCATGCCGGAGGATGAGCTCCACGCCCTTGCGCGACTTCATGAAGCAGATCGTCCGAGCGCCGCCGGCCACCAACTTGGCGAAGACCTCGGCGGCCTCGTAGAGCGCCGAGCCCCGGACCCCGAGCTGCGCATCGAGCAGCGGGGGGTTCCACATTGCTACTCGGCGCGAGGCCTGCGGGGCGGCGTCACGGGAGACGAGGCGAAAGTCGCTGAGCCCGGTGAGGCGTTCCGCGAGCTCCACCGGGTTGGCGATCGTGGCGCTCGCCAGGAGGAAGCGCGGCTCGGTGCCGTGGATCGCAGCCGCGCGGCGCAGCCGCCGCAGCACATTGCCGACGTGGGAGCCGAACACGCCCCGGTAGACGTGGGCCTCGTCGATGACGACGAAGGCAAGGTTGGAGAACAAATCGCCCCACGCGGCGTGATGGGGCAGGATCCCGACGTGCAGCATGTCGGGGTTGGTGAGGATCAGATTGCTGCGCTTGCGAATCGCCGCGCGCTCGGCTCGCGGCGTGTCTCCGTCATAAATTGCGGGGCGTATCGCCTTGTGGAGGCCAAAGCGGTGCAACGAGCGAGCCTGATCCTGGCCCAGCGCCTTGGTGGGGTACAGGTACAGCGCACGGGCGGTCGGGTCGGTGGTGAGGACCTCCAGGGTGGGAAGCTGAAAGCACAACGACTTCCCAGACGCCGTGCCTGTGGTGACGATCGTCGGTCCGGCGAACGCGGCCTCGAGGGCTTCGAGCTGGTGTTCGTAGAGGCGCTCGACCCCGGCCGCCTCGAGCGCGCCGGTGACGCGCCAATCGAGGTCGGGCGGAAGCGCGACCGTACGCGCCGGCCGCGACGGATAGACATCGTCATGCACCAGCCGCTCGTCCTCGCGACCGGTGGCGAGGAGCGCTTCCCAGGGCTCGGTTTCTCGGACGGCGGCCACCTTCCGTTCAGTATGGCGGGCTCTCTCAGACCAGTCCGGCGGCCGGCCGGGAAGAACCGCGCTGCTACGGTCGCGCCGGCTAATGCGCTGCCTGTACGTGGATCTCGACGGCACCCTGCTCGGTCCCGACGCCTCGCTGCTGACCGGGGCCGACGGCAGCTTTAGCCTGCTCGGCGTGCGGGCGCTCGAGGCGTGCGCACGCGCCGGCGCCGAGGTGGTCATCTACTCGGGCCGCCGGCAGTCCAGCGTGTTCGACGCGGCGCGACTGATCGGCTCGTCCGCGTTCATCTTCGAGCTCGGCTGCGGAGTCGTGCTTGACGGCGAGCTGGAATGGCTGACCGACGGCCTGGCGCCCTCCCCGGACAAGGGCACGATCTTCGAACAGATCGAAGCTTCGGGAGCGCCGGCCCTGCTGCTCGAGCGGTTTGCCGGCCGCCTCGAGTACCACACGCCCTGGGCAGCACAGCGCGACGTGTCGCATCTCTTTCGTGGCCATGTTGACGCGGAGGAGGTCCACGCCACACTCCAGGCGGCGGGGTTCGGCTGGCTGCGCCTGACCGACAACGGGGTTATCCGAGCAGTCTCTGAGCAGCTCCCGGGATTGGCCGCGCTGCATGCCTATCACCTGATCCCGGCAGGAGCCTCCAAGGCGCGGGCGGTCGCCCGGCACATGCAGGCTCGTGGCTACGCGCGCGAGGACTGCATCGCCGTGGGTGACTCACGCGAGGACGTCGAGGCAGCCAGCGTGGTGGACACCTTCTGGCTGGTCGCCAACGCGCTGCAGCGAGACAGGTCGTTAGAGGCCGAGGTGGCCGGTCGTGCCGGCATCCGCGTGGCCTCCGAGGGCTACGGGGCGGGGGTCTACGAGGCGGTGGTCAGCACTCTGGCCGAGCTGCGCTGACGGTCAGCTTCCTCGGGGGCGGGCCGAGCAGTTTCGGGGTCGCGCTCGGAGACCGCGGCTCGCGCTTCGAGCGCTTGGGCATCGCCCACCGCCCAGCTGATTCGCTCAACGAGCTGGGCCTGGAAATGCCGGGATTCGAAGTCCTGAGCGGTAACCCGCTCGGTCAAGGTGACCGCGTGGCCATCTGCGTCAGGGTGTCCGCTGGCTGTCACGATGATCTGTGGCATCTGGCCTCTCCTCCGGATTGCTGAACGTTTCCCAGCCTCTCAAAAACGGCTTCACCCCGAGTAAACATCCCGTGTCAATTCAGCCGCGCTTTCGTAATCAAGGCTCGCAAACGCTCGCGTAAGCGCCGCCAGAACCCGGCCCGGACGGCTGGGCGCCAGCGCGCAGACGGGGGCACCGTTGTCCGGACCACCGCCACCCAGTCCTCGAGCGGGAGCTCGCCGGAGATGAGCCGTCCCAGCGCACGCGTCACCGGCGCCTCGACCCCGGCTCGGCTGAGCGCCAGAGCGAGCAGCGGGACGGACTCGAGCGCCTCGACAGCCTGTCCGATCCGGGCGGGAATGTCGGCCGCCGCTACGCCCTCGGCGAGCAGCTCGCCGGCCCGGCGGTTGCGGCTCTGGGGGGCGAGCGCGGTGGCGACCAGATCCCCGGTCCCAGCCAGACCGATCAGCGACTCAGGCCGTGCCCCTTCTGCTTCCGCCCAGCGCCACACCTCGGCAAAGATGTGGCCGGCGGCCGCCCCCGCGGCATTCAGACCCTGAGCCACGGTGGCCCCCGAGGCGAGCGCAGCGGCGTTCTTGGCCGCACCCGCGAGCTCGACTCCGACCGGATCGTTGGATTCCTCGCAGACCACGCCAGCGCGAATGAAGACCCCAGCGAGCGCTTTGGCCAATGACTCCTCGGTGGACGCCGCGACCAGGCCGGCCCCCTCCCTGACCATCTCGCGCGCGTGCGCGGGACCGCCGATGCAGGCTGTGCGGTGCTCACCAAAGCGGCTGCGCAACAGCGTGGTGGGCGGACTCCCGGCCGGCGGCACCAGGCCCTTGGCGAGCGACACGACCGCGGCCTTGTCAGGCAGACCGCGGTGCTCGAGTTCGCGGATCACGTCCTCGAGTCCGACTGAGGGCACGCCGAGGAACACATAGTCAGCACGCGCGATGTCGGCTCCGGCGTGCTCGATCCGCAGCTCCCGGGGGAATTCAACGCCGCCAAGGTAGCTGCGGTTCTCGCGATCTTCCTGGAGACGGTGAGCCTGCTCCTCGGTGCGGGCCTGAAGCGTGGTGCGCAGGCCCCCACGGGCGAGCAACACTGCCACTGCGGTCCCGAACGAGCCGGCCCCGATCACCACCGCCCGCTTGGTGCCCGGGGCAGGCAGATGAATGGATGGTCGGGGAAGCGGCGGCATCTTGTCGCTCTACTCGTCGCCGTGCGATGGCACTACGCGGCCCCGCGCGCGCGGGCGGGCTCGCCGCTCTGATCTTCACGCGCCACGGCCTCGGCAAGCGCACCGGCGGCGTCGGCCATATCCCCGAAGGCATCGGCCACGGCGGCGGCGTCCGAGCTGGTGATCGCCCGGTTCAGTCCCGCGACCGCGGCGTCAAAGCGCCCCCACAGGTCGCCCGGGCCGCGCCGGCCGGTGCCCGGTCGCAGCTCGTAGGGCGGCGCGGCGCTCTCGGATCCGGGCACCGGACGCCAGCGCAACCCGGCGGCGTGGGCATGCTCCCATGCCACCTGCTCGGCCGAGGCCGCCTCGGACAGCGCTCGGAGGCGAGCAGCGAATCCGGCGTCGGGGGGGGCGAGCTTATGGGCGCGCATGGCCCCCGCCCACCCGTCGCTGGCGTGACGGACGGCGCGCATGATCTGGGCACGCTCGCGGTCAAGTTCGTCGGAGAAGCTCACGTCTGTTGCTCACGCTCGTCGCCGTCGAATGCGCCTGGCTGGCCGGACTCGGCGCGGCCGACCGGCTCTCCGCCCCAGAAGTCGTCCGCGCTCGGGCCAGAATCGGATCTCGTGGCATCGCCGCTGCCGCTGTAGCTCTGGTCGAGGATGCGCTGAAAGTCCGAGCGCTTGATCCGAACCCGACGCCCCACGCGCAGCGCGGGCAGCGATCCCTGGTCGATCCAGTTGCGCACCGTCTGCTGGTTGAGCTTGAGCGTCCGCGCGACCTCGGCGACGGTCAGATAGATCTCTTCGGGGTCAGGGGTAGCTGGACTCATTGGGCCGGCGATCTTCGGTTTGTTTGCCAATTGAGACAAACTGGGACCAATTCAGAGTTATACTAGCGCTCACGGGAGACGTACTCGCGTCTGGTCACGAGAAAGGTCTGCAAACCGCGTGGAAACTGACGGTCGGCATGCCAAACCGGGTGGCAGCGAGATGGAATCTGAGGACAACGTCGTGCGGCTGCCGCGCGACTGGCTCGGCCCGCGAGAGGAGCTAGTTCCGTTCGGGCCGTCGGCAGAGGCCGAGGATGATGGCTTGGCGACGCCGCCCTCGACGCACGACTTCTGGGGCGAACCTGCCATGGGTGGCTGGGAGCCAGACTCAGCTGGTGCCGAGCCGATGCCGTGGCGCGCTCTGCCCGGCCGGCGTGGGTCGGCGATCTTCTCTCGCGCGCGCGCGGCCGTGACCGAGCATCGACGAGCGGCTGCAGCGGCGTCTCTCATCTCGGCGGGTGTGCTGGCCTTGGTCTTCGCTCTGGGTAGCGGGGGGAGCAGTCATCACCAGCTGTCGGCCGTGGCGAGCCGCTCCGCCCCGGCCCAGATCGCGCCGGCAGGCCTTACTGCGGATCGGCCGCTGCCCTCGCTGGGGTCGCGGGGCCGCCACACAGCCAACCGTCGCTCCTCGCATGCCACGCCCCGGCGAGTGAAGACAGCGGACAAGCTCCACACCGTTCAAAGGCGCAGCCGAAAGGTCACAGGGGCGGCGACGGCCCAACGTGTCCGTTACACCCCGCCGGCCGCGAGCTCGAGCGCCGCGGCAGCAAACGCGAGCAGCGCGCCGCCGGCGCCCCCGGCCGCAACGAGCGCTAGCGCCCAGACCGCCGCCCGATCCTCGGGATCCACAAACCAACCAGCGCTCGGAGCCGCGGGAACTCTCGCTCCGGGCAGCTCGCCGGACTCGTGAGGAGAGTCAACATGACGAAATTCCTGCACCATCTTCGGGCCAACCTGGTCGCCTACCTGGCCCTGTTCGTTGCGCTCGGTGGCAGCAGCTACGCCGCGTTCGGCCTGCCCGCCGGGAGCGTCGGCGCTCGGCAGCTCAAGAACCACTCGATCGGGCCGGTCAAGTTCGACCGGGGCTCGATCGCGGGCTACGTGCGTGACTGGATCACGATCGACTCGCAGGGGCGGATTCTGGGCTCGAGGCCCAAGGCCCACATGATTGGGTGGAGGCCATCAGGGCCCGATGTCGGCGGCCTCATCCAGTGGAGCCAGCCGATCTCGGCCAAGTGCGTCGCGTTCGCCAACGCCGAGAACAGGTGGGACCTCCGCTCTCCTACGCGACCGCTGAGGTCGCCAGCGGGGGCTCTAAGCACGACGGGCGGACTTACGTTTACCTCTCAGCGCCGGCCCCGGCCGTGAACGTCGTGGTGATCTGCCCACAGCCCTGAGGTGACGGCATGGCTGATCGGTCACAGCGCTTAACACGCCACCGCCGTCTGGCTGGCCTGGGCGGGGTGCTCGGCGTGGTGCTGTGCCTTGCCGTTACATCGGCCGCGCGCGGCGATGAGTTCGTCGTGACCTGCGGCAACTATCCAAACCATGTCTTTGGCGCGTCCACCAGCTCGGCGATCTCGACCCAGGACACGTGTCCGGGCGGCAAGCTCTCGCTGGTCGGCAACGGCTTCAACATCACGCGGGGGCAGGGGGCGGTCTGGCAGGCCATCGCCCCGGCGGGTCTGACGATCGTCGCCGCGGTGGTCCCGAGCAACAGCATGGCCTCCTCCCAGGTCAACGCCGGCAGCAATGGCGCCTACGGCGGGGACTTCTACTGGGCGGGCGGGAGCTCCAACATCTACCCGGGCGAGTACAGCGCGTCGCTGGGCCCGTTCAACTCCAGCTACTTCGGGTTCCTCTTGGTGTGCGGCAAGTCCAGCTGCCCAGGGGTCGCCGGAGGGGAGAATCCGACGTCTACCAAATCACCCTGATCGTCCACGAGACGAGCGGGCCGGCATTGACGCCGACCGGTCTCTGGCAGACGTCGGGGTGGATCCGTGGCAGCTGGCCGATGTTCGTGTGGGGCAACTCGCCGTCGGGCCTGTGTTCGCTTTCGGCGAGCCTGAACGGGCTACTGATCGGCCAGACGACCTCACCGCAGGACCCATCGCAGTGGCACGAGTGTGCTTCGCCGCCGGTCTCTCAGCCGGTTGACACCAATCGGTTTGGGCAGGGACGGCTTCCGCTGACCGTGACCGCGTCCGACTCCGCGGGGCTTCCAGCGTCGATGTCAAAGGACGTGTATGTCGACAACGCGAGACCGACGGTGGCCCTCAGCGGACCCTCCGACTCCCCGTCGACAGCCGGCACGCAGTATGTCTCGGCCACGGCGACGGCCGGCCCGTCGGGCGTACACGGGATCCACTGCTCGTTGGACCGCGGTCCTGACCAGTGGACAGCCGGGAGCACGACGCGGGTGCCGGTCAATGGCGTCGGTGATCACGTGGTGAGCTGCTTCTCGGAGAGCAACGCAGTCGACGCCAACGGCAACCGCGGAACGTCGCCGACCGGAACGTTCGCGGTCAAGATCGGGGTACCGACCGTGACCGGGATCAGCTTCAACAAGCTGGTCGATCGGTTGCGGTGTCGTCGGGTGCGCGAGCGTGTGACCGTCCCGAGCCGGTGGGTCACGGTGCGCTGGCATCACCGTCAGATCAGGGTGCGGACGCGACCTCGCGCCAAGGTGCTAGAGGTCGTCAAATGCCACGCGCGAACCGCCCAGCGCGTGCGGCTCGTGTTGGTCACGGTCCGCCGGCATGGTCATCTCGTGCAGGTTCGGCGGCGTAAGAGGGTGCGGGTGATCCTCCTCCCGCACACTGACCATCGGGCGATCCGTCTCGTCCGTCACGGACGAGCTACCACCGTGAGCGGCTGGCTCGGCACCTACACGGGAACCGCGCTGGGCGGACAGACCGTCCAGGTATCGACGGCACCCGACGACGGGCAAGAGCGGTTCACGCCCGCGGCAACCGTCACCACCGCGGCGAACGGCGGCTGGAGCGCCACGCTTCCGGCCGGACCGTCCCGCTTGGTGCAGGCACAGTACGGCGGTAATGCCCTCACCGAGGCTTCGGCGTCCGGACTGGCGCGCGAGGTGGTCCCGGCCGACGTGCGGCTGCTGAGCGTGACCCCGGGCTGGATTCCGTGGGGCGGAACGGTCCGTTTGACCGGTCGGCTCCGCGGCGGATACCTGCCCCGCGGTGGGGCTCTGGTTCGCCTGCGGATCGGACTCGGCTCGTCCCGCACGACCTACGGCGTCCACGAGCACGTGGGCGGAAACGGCCGCTTCAGCACTTCCTACACGTTTGGGGCCGGCGACCCCGCGGTGAGTCGCTCGTTCTGGTTCCAGCTCGCTTCGCTGCCCATGGGCGACTATCCCTATGCGCCCGCCAGCTCCGCACGGATTCCCGTCCTGGTGGGCGGTCACCCCGCGTCCGGTAGGCGGCGTTGAAGCCAAGACCGCATCCCGTGACGCTCGCGGGGCCGTCTGGCAGCTACCCTTTACAGGAGTGGTCGGCGACATCCTCCAACCAACGCACCTGCTGTTCGTGCTCGTGGTCGCGCTTCTCGTCCTCGGGCCCAAGCGACTCCCCGAGGTGGCCAAGACGCTTGGTAACGGCCTGCGGGACTTCCGATCCGCGCTCAGCGGGGATTCGCGCCACGACGAGGACGAACCACCACGCAATGTTCTTCCGCCCGAGGAGCCCAAGATCGAGCCCGGCACCACCGCGGCGCCGGGTCCGGCGCACGAGCTCGAAGCGGCCCCGGCTTCAGGGCACGAGCCCGAGGCTGCCTCGGTCGTCGAGCCCGAGCTGGCCAAGCCCAAGGCGGCCGGGGGCGAGCGCAACGCGTACTTCCCAGCTGCACCCGCTGGCGAGGGACACGCGACCACGCCGGCACCCCCCGCTCCCGTTCCCGAGCCGCAGGCCCCGCCTGCCGAAGGCGAACTCAAACCAGCTCCGCCCGCCGCGGCGCCCAAGCCCTCCAGCTGAGCCAGGCTCGCCACCCGCTCCCGGCGGTCAGTGCCGACCGGGGCGTCACGCGGCGGTAATAGCCTCGGCCCATGAACGGTCCCGACCGCACCGCACTGATCGCCCTGCTCAGACAAGCGCGGCGTCCGTGGGCGGCCTACTCCGAGCGGCTCGAGCGGGGGGAGAAGCCGCTCGACATCCTCGAGCGGGAGCTGGCCGAGACCGACGCCGGGCAGACCAGGCTGGTCGGGGGCGACGCGGAAGGTCTGCTTACGGCGGCTGGCGCCGACCTGGAAACCTGGCGGCGTGAGGGATTCGCGCTCGTCACCGTGCTTGATGCCGGCTATCCGATCAACCTGCGGCTCGTGCATGACCGCCCGCCGATCCTGTTCATGGCCGGCGAGCTGCAGAAGACAGACCGCCTCTCCCTGGCCGTGGTCGGATCCCGGCGCGCCAGCGTCCAGGGACTTGAGCGGGCGCGCGCGCTCAGCCGGCACCTGGCCAAGGAGGGCTACACGGTTTTCTCGGGGCTTGCCGCTGGTGTCGATGCCGCCGCTCACCGGGCGGCGCTGGCCGCGGCGGGAAGGACGGTCGCCGTCATCGGGACCGGCCTGCGGCACAGTTATCCGCCGGAGAATGCTGAGCTGCAGCGCGACCTGGCCACAGGTACCGCGGTCGTGTCGCAGTTCTGGCCCGATACTCCGCCCGGTCGCCACCGCTTTCCGATGCGCAACAGCGTCATGTCAGGGCTCGCGCTCGGCACGGCGATCGTCGAGGCATCGGTGACGAGCGGCGCTCGAATCCAAGCCCGGCTCGCGCTCGCCCACGGGCGTCCAGTGTTCCTGACCCGCGAGCTGCTGCGTCAGGCATGGGCGCAGGACCTTGCAGCGCGTCCGGGCGTGCACGTATACACAGTGCCCGACGAGGTCACAAGCGCGCTGGCACACGACGCTGAGACGGGCGTGCTAACCGCCTGACCCGGCCGCCAGATGCCCACCGTCGCCGAGCTGAGCGCGCCGTACGGGAATTTCCTGCTCGCGCCGCGGCGGGGACCGGGGGTTTGCGAGCTGTGCTTTGACCTGACCGCGGGCGCGCCGCGTTGTCGCAACTGCGCCGGCGCCGACCGCGTCCTCGACGCGGTGGCGCCCATCTCCTACAGCGTCGCCCACGAGCAGCTCCACCATGCGCTGGCGGGTTACAAGCGGCCTCCAACCGAGGTGGCGGCGCGGTTTGCACTGGAACTGGCCGCGGTGCTGTGGCGCTACCTGGCAGGTCACGAGGCGTGCGTGGCCGCGGCCGCCGGGACGAGCGCCTTCGATCTCGTGACCACGGTACCCTCGAGCACCCGAGGCCGGGATGCCGGTCACCCGCTGCACCGCATCGCCGGGGAGCTCGTAGAGCCGACCCGAACCCGATTCGAGCGCCTGCTGCTTCGGAGTGACGCCAGGCTCCCGCCTCGAACGAGCAGCGCCGAGAAGTTCGCTTCGCTCAAGCGGCTCGAGAACCGATCCGTGCTCCTGATCGATGACACCTGGACCACGGGCGCCAGCGCCCGCAGCGCCGCGGCGGCCCTGCGGCAAGCCGGCGCGAGCGTCGTCGCGGCGGTGATCATCGGCCGCCATCTCCATCGCAATTGGGGGCACAACAACCGAACGCTCAGGGCACTGCCGGCCCCCTTTGACTGGGACGACTGCGCGCTGCACGGTGGCCGCTGAGCGCGGGCCCCACCACGATCCGAGGGTTAGCGCGGTGGGTCTTAAAACTCACGGTTTGTAATTTGGGGCCAGAGGGGTAGGGTGCTCCTGTCGTGAGGAGAGAGAGCCGGACTCGTATTGTCGGGTGCAAGCGGGCGGGTCTGACGGGGCTTGCGGTGATCGTCGCCGCCCTCGCACTAGCTGCCTGCGGGAGCTCCGGCCAACAGACGAGCTTGAATTGGTACGTGTTCCCCGAGCCCTCGGGATCGTTCGCGGCAGCCGCCGCCGGCTGCGCCAAGGCGTCGGGTGGCAAGTACAAGATCAACATCAACTTCCTCTCCACCTCCTCGGATCAGCAGCGCGTTTCGCTGGTGCGCCGGCTGGCCGCCAACGATCCCTCGATCGACATCCTCGCGATGGACGTCGACTGGACGGCAGAGTTCGCCGCCGCCAAGTGGATTGCGCCCGTGCCAGCGTCGCTCGCAGCTCAGATTCGCGGCCAGGATCTCCCTGGGCCGATCAAGACCGCCACTTACCAGGGCAAGCTGTGGGCGGTCCCGATCAACTCCAACACTCAGCTGCTGTGGTACCGCAAGGACTTGGTCGCGCAGTTCGGCGGGCCGCCCAAGACCTGGGACGAGATGCTCGACGACGCGATCAAGCTGGCCAAGCAGGGCAAGCCCCATTACATCGAGGAGCAGGGCGCCCAGTACGAGGGCCTGACGGTCTGGTTTAACTCGATGGTCGACTCGGCCGGCGGGCAGATCATCTCGGGCAACAACAAGGTCGCCATCGGCCAGCCGGCCAGGGTGGCAGCGTCTTTCATGCACCGGCTCGCGACCTCGCCGGCGGCAGATCCGTCGCTCAACGTAACCCAGGAGGGTCAGGCCGACGTCGCGTTTGACCAGGGAAACGCAGCGTTTGAGATCAACTACCCGTTCGTCTGGGACTCGGCCAAGAAGACCGGCCCCAAAGTCTTCAAGGTGATGGGGTACGCGGCGTTCCCCAAGGTCGACCCGAACCTCTCACCACATGTGTCGATCGGCGGCTACAACCTGGGAATCTCGTCTCACTCCCTGCATCCGCAGCTTGCCTTCGAGGCCGCCAAGTGTCTCATCCAGTCCGCCAACCAGAAGAACGACGCGATCAAGGGAGGCCTGGCCCCGGTCGCCACGAGCATCTACGCCGATCCGGCGTTCGCCCAGGCCTACCCGTTCCACGATCTGATCAAGTCCCAGTTGGTGACGTACGGACTGCGCCCGCAGACGCCGGCCTACGCCGACGTAACGCTCGCGATCCAAAAAGCGCTCTCGCCGACCTCCGCCATCGCTCCGAATAGCGTCGTGAACAAGCTCCATAGCGAGATCACGGCCTCGCTCTCATCGGCGGCCCTGCTATGAGCGCCAGCACTGCCGCCGCGCCCAGCTCAGTGGCTCCGCCGCGGCGACGTCACCTGACCGAGCGAACACGTGCCGAGCGTCGCCTGGCGGCGATGCTGGTGGGTCCGGCCGCGCTGGTGATGCTCGCCGTCACGGCGTATCCGATCATCGACGCGGTCATCCTCTCCCTGCAGCGCTCAGACCTGCGCTTCCCCAGCCAGAACAAGTTCATCGGCCTGTCCAACTACGGACACGTGCTCACCGCCTCGGTTTGGTGGCAGGACGTGCTGCACACCGTGCTCATCACCGTGATCACCGTCTCGATTCAATTCGTGCTCGGGATGTGCTTGGCGCTGGTCATGCACCGGGTGATCTTCGCGCGGGGACTGGTACGCGGGGTCGCGCTGATCCCGTACGGGATCGTCGCGGTCGTGTCGGCATACGCCTGGCAGCTGGCGTTCTCGCTCAACAGCGGATGGATCCCGAAGCTGCTGGGGCTGACCGGCGACCCGTTGAGCCATTCGTTCGGGCTCTATGTGGCGATCATCATCGCCGAGATCTGGAAGAACACGCCGTTTATGGCACTGCTCCTGCTGGCCGGGCTGGCGCTCGTCCCCGACGAGCTGCTCGAGGCGGCGAAGGTGGACGGCGCAAGCACGTGGCAGCGGTTCGTCAAGATCACGCTCCCGCTGATGAAGCCCGCGATCCTGGTCGCGCTGCTATTCCGCACGCTGGACGCGTTTCGGATCTTCGACACCATCTACATCTTTGGTCAAGGCGCTCAGGGCACGGAATCGATCTCGATGCTCAACTACTCGACCCTGCTCAACCGCCTCAATCTCGGGCTGGGCTCGGCGGTGTCGGTGCTGCTGTTCGTGCTCGTCGCCCTGATCGCGCTGGTGTTCATGAAGGGCTTCGGTGCCGGAGCAACCCCCGGGGGGGCTGAGGCTTGAGCCAGCGCCCGCGCGAAATCGGCGGCTGGTCGATCGCGGTCTTGGTCGTCGTCGTCGTCTCACTGGTGCCGGTGGTGTGGATCGTGATGCTGTCGCTCAAGACACCGGCGACTGCCACCGACGGCAACTTCATCCCCCACGCCTGGACGTTGTCCAATTACTCGGACATCTTCAACACCAGCACGTTCACGGCCGCCCTGCGCAACTCGATCGGCATCGCGCTGATCTCCACCGCCCTGGCCGTGATGCTGGCATCGGCGGCGGCGTATGCGATTGCGCGGCTCGACTTCCCGGGCAAGCAGATCATCCTCGCGGTGTCGTTGGGCGTGGCAATGTTCCCGCAGATCTCGCTGGTTGGGCCGCTTTACAACCTCTGGCGTCAGATCGGGCTGTATGACACCTGGCCGGGACTGATCATCCCGTACATGACCTTCGCGCTGCCGCTGTCGATCTTCGTGCTGTCGTCGTTCTTCCGCGAGATTCCCTGGGAGCTTGAGCAGGCGGCCCAAATCGACGGGGCGACGCCCTTCCAGGCGTTTCGAAAGGTGATCGTCCCCCTGGCCGCGCCGGGCATCGTGACCACGTTCATCCTGGTGTTCATCATCTGCTGGAACGATTTTGTGTTCGCGATTTCGCTGACCTCCACGAATAGCGCCCAGACGGTGCCCGCGGCGATTTCCGCGTTCCCGGGTGTCTCGCAGTTCACGGTGCCCTACGGCGACATCGCCGCCGCGGCGGTGGTGGTTACCGTTCCAGTGATGATTCTTGTGCTCCTGTTCCAGCGCCGGATTGTCTCCGGCCTGACCGCGGGCGCAGTCAAGGGATAAGGAGAAACCATGGCCCAGATCGCACTCGAGCACATCACGAAGCGCTACGGCGACGGCTATGAGGCCGTCAGGGACATGAACCTCGAAGTCGCCGACGGCGAATTCATGATCCTGGTGGGCCCATCGGGCTGCGGCAAGTCCACTGCGCTGCGGATGGTTGCGGGGCTGGAGGACATCTCGTCCGGCGAGCTCAGGATCGGAGACGAGGTCGTCAACGACAAGGCGCCCAAGGACCGGGACATCGCCATGGTGTTTCAGAACTACGCCCTGTACCCGCACATGACCGTGCGCGAGAACATGGGCTTTGCGCTCAAGCTTGCCAAGACGCCCCAGGCAGAGATCGACAAGAAGGTGTCCGACGCGGCCAAGATCCTGGATCTCGAGGCGCACTTGGACCGCAAACCGGCCAACTTGTCCGGTGGCCAGCGCCAGCGCGTGGCCATGGGGCGCGCGATTGTCCGCAACCCGAGCGCGTTTTTGATGGACGAGCCCCTTTCGAATCTCGACGCCAAGCTCCGCGTGCAGATGCGCACTGAGATCTCGCGGATCCAGAGCCGTCTCGACACCACGACCATCTACGTCACCCACGACCAGACCGAGGCGCTGACGCTGGGTGACCGGATCGCGGTCATGCGGGCCGGCATCTTGCAACAGGTGGGGCCGCCGTCCGAGCTCTACGGCCGACCCAAGAACCTGTTTGTCGCGGGCTTCATTGGCTCGCCGTCGATGAACTTTCTGCCTGGTGAGATCGACGGTGACACCCTCAAGCTCCCGATCGGGGACGTAAACGTCTCCCAGAGCCTCCGCGGACGGCTCGAGTCCGGGCCCGGGGGCGCGCGCCGGGGCGTCATCGTCGGCCTGCGTCCCGAGGACTTCGAGGACGCAAGGCTAGTCGGAGAGCGGTCGCGCGGCATCACCTTCAAGACCAAGATCGACGTGCTCGAATCGATGGGCTCGGAGTACTACGCCTACTTCGTGCTGGAAGCCGAGAAGGTTTCGTCACGCGAACTCGAGGAGCTGGCGAGTGACGCCGGGGGGATCGACTTGCTCTCCCAGGAAGGCAATCAGGTCGTGGCACGGCTGGAAGCGGCCAGCCAGGTCCGGCAGGGTGAGGAGACCGAGCTCTGGTTCAACACCGAGCACCTGCATCTGTTCGACCCCGAGTCAGGTCAGAGCTTGCTCGGAGACGGAGACCAGCGTGAGGCCAGCCCGGCCGGCTCCACTGCCGGCGCCCAAGCGCCCAGCGCTCATCAGGGCGGCAAGTTGCCCCCGGCCGATTCGCCGCCTGGCGGCGCTTCACCACCCGCCGGCTCGTAGCCGCAGCGCTGAGGAGATAGTCTCGGGCACCCATGCCCGAGCGGCGCTCAACGGGAATGCCCGGCGTCGACGCGCAGCACGACTTTCTGCGCGCGCGGCGCCACGCGGCAATGGCGCGGGTGGCCGCCCGCCTGCGGGGCGTGCCCGATGACGTGCGCCAGGTCCTCCCTTACGAAGAGGTGATTCAGGCGCTTGGCTTCGTCAGCGAGCGCCGGATCGGGCCCAAGGTGGTGGCGCTGGACGCGATCGTCGGGACGGTCGACCGCACCCGGGACTTTGACCGCAGCTTTCGGCCTACCTCCGGCCGGGTGCGCTCACGCTGGGAGAGCATCGCCGCCGCCATGCGGCGCGGCGAACCGATGCCGCCCGTGGATCTGCTTCAGATCGGGGAGATCGATTTCGTGCGCGATGGCCATCACCGGGTCTCGGTAGCCCGTGCGCTGGGCCGGACCGACATCGATGCCTTCGTCACCGAGGTCGTGACCCGGGTCGGTGCCGATCATGCGATCACCTACGCCGAGCTGCCGTTCAAGTCCCTCGAGCGGGTGTTCTTTGAGCGCGTGCCCCTCCCCGACGATGCCCGCTCGGAGATCCGGCTGTCGGATTCGTGGGACTACGCGCAGCTGGCGGAGAACGTCGAGGCCTGGGGATTTCGCACCAGCCAGGATCGAGGCGAACCCATCAACCGCCGGGAAACCGCATTTCTGTGGCTGGAGAACGAGTACCGACCGGTGGTCGAGATGCTCCGGGAGGCTGACTTGATCGGCGCTTCGACCGAAACTGAGGCGTACATGCGGGTCAGCGGCCAGCGCTACCGCCTCCTGCGCACCCATCGCTGGGACGAGGAGGTCATCAAGGCCATCCTCGAAGACGATCTGCCGCGCGCTCGCAGTCGCAGCCGCCGTCGGCGTTAGCAGCTCGTCGTCGCCGCTCGCTCGCGGCTCGCGCCGGTCCGGCCGCGGCGGACAGACCCGTCAGCGCCACCAGGCGTCGAGCACGCGACGCCAATTCCCCCAGGCGATTGCGGCCAGATCGTCATCCTCGAACCCCGCCTGGCCGAGCGCCTCGAGCAGGCGCGGCGTTCCGCTGACATCACCCAGCTCGGCCGGGATCGTGGCCCCATCGTAATCCGAGCCGAGGGCGACGTGTCGGACCCCGATTCGCTCGGCGACGTAGGCGGCATGACGGACGATTAGCTCCATCGGCGTGCTTGGCTCGTCGGCAAAGTCCGGGCGCAGGAACGGGCACGCGAAGACGATCCCGGCCAGGCCGTCGGCGGCAGCGATCGCATCGAGTTGGCGATCGGTGAGGTTGCGCGAGGTCGGGCAGAGCTCGTGAGCCGCGGAATGAGACGCGACGAGCGGCCCCAGCTCGGCTCGTGCGAGATCCCAGAAGCCGGCTTCGTTGAGGTGACTGAGGTCGACCATGATCCCCAGCTCGGCGCAGCGGCGGACCAGCGCGTGACCGTAAGGCGTCAGGCCGGGACCGGTGTCGGGCGAGGAGGGTGACAGGAACGGGACGCCGTGGCCGAACTGGTTGGGGCGGCTCCACACCGGACCGAGCGAGCGCAGGCCGGCCGCGTACCAGTGCTCGAGCGCTTCAAGTTCGGGATCAATCGCTTCGGCTCCCTCGAGGTGCAGGACCGCGGCCGGTGGCCCGGCTCCGGTTTCGGCCAGGTCGAGATCCGCGACCGCGCGCGCGATCCTCACCTCGCCGGCACGCTCCAGCGCGGCCAGACGTCCCGCCGCCGCGGTGGCATACGCGGCAGCATCGGCGTGCGGCACCGGTTGGGCGAGCTCGAACTCGATCACTCCGCCGTCGCGGGGAACCGGACCCCAGTCATCGTCAGCCGACGGTGCGAACACGGCAAAGATCGCTCCGCGTACGCCACCCTCGCGCATCCGGGGGAGATCGAGGTGGCCGTCGGGACGCCCGGTCGCGATCCCAGCGTGGTCATCCCGCGTGAGGGCGTCATTGTGGCCATCGAAGACTGCGAGCACGGAAACGAAGGTACCCGGCGTGTCGGTCCACGCGAACCTACAGCGGTGTAGGTCGCGTGATAGGGTTGCCCTGCTCGCGATGCCGCCTCGACCGCCATCGGAAGCCGCGCCACATCAGCGTCGCCGCTACGCGCCGCGGATGGCCCCCGAGAAACGCCGCGAGCAGCTGATCGATGCGGCGCTCAGCGTGATCGTGCGCCACGGCTATGAGGGTGTCTCAATCGAGGCCATCGCTCGCACAGCGGGCGTAACCCGGCCGGTCATCTACGACCACTTTCCCAACCTCGGTCAGCTCCTGGAGGCCGTGATCGAGCGCGAAGAGCGCTTCGCTCTGGAGCAGCTCGAGCGGGTCGTGCCCGCGACGCCCCGGACCGATCGGGAGCCCGCCGAACTGTTCGCCGCCGGCGTGCGGAGCTTTCTGGACATCGTCGCCAGCCGCCCCGACACCTGGCGGATCATCCTGCTCCCGCTCGAGGGAACGCCGGCCGTCGTGCGCGATCACGTCGAGCGCAACCGGGCGGCCACCCAAGTTCGAATCGAGGCGCTCGTGCGCTGGGCGATCGAGCGCTCAGGCGTCCCCGACGACCTCGACGTCGAGCTGAGCGCCCGCGCCATCCGCAGCCTCAGCGAGGAGGCCGGCCGGTCGGTGCTGACCGACCGCGAGACCTACTCGCCCGAGCGCTACGAGCGGTTCGCGCTAGCCGTGATGAAGCTCATCTGGTCAAGCTGATGACCGCAACCGCGGAACGCTCGGCGCTGTCCTGGCCGCGGCGATTCGCACGCGCGAGCTCAGCGCCGCCGAGGTCGTGCACGCTCACACAGCCGTGCTCCAGCCGCGCGCTGGTCACTGATGGGTAGGGCTCGTAAGACTTTGCGCCGCACTCTTAGATCGCTCCTACATCCATGTCACATTCGTCTTCGGCGGCTGCTCGATGCTTCTCGTCAGAGCCAATCAAGGAGCCACAGAAATGACCATCGCCCTGAACATCCTCTTCGCAGTCATCGTCTTCGTCGGCGTCGTCGGCCTGCTGGCCTACAGCATCATCGTCTCGCGCACCCCCGCCCAGCCCAAGGTCCACGTCGAGACCGCCAAGGCCCGCGCCGCCGGGCGGGCGCAGGGCCACGGCTCCTTCAAGACCGTCAACGCGTAAGCCGATCGTTAACCACGACGGGGACCGCTCGGGTCCCCGTCGTTTGACCCTCCCCCGCCAGACTCACGGCCGGGTTGAGCGCCGGCCAGGGGTAGGTCGATCGCTGAAACCCGGGCGATCGGTCAAAGTTTCGCCGCCGGGGGGCATCGGCTTAGATAAGAGCATGGGCGACTCGGGCGCGGGCCGAAACTGGGCGGGAAATTACCGCTACCGCGCCGCTGTCATCAATCGTCCGCACCGCGTTGAGCAGGTCCAGGAGCTTGTCGCCAACCACCCGCGCGCTCGCGCGCTGGGCACGCGGCACTCGTTCACCGGGATTGGCGACTCGGCGATGCTGATCTCGCTGGCAGACCTCGACGCCGAGATCACCGTCGATCGCCAGGCCCAGCTCGTCGCCGTGCCCGGAGGAGTCACCTACGCCGAGCTCGCCGACACCCTGAACCGGAATGGACTGGCTCTTGCCAATCTGGCCTCGCTGCCTCACATCTCGGTTGCGGGGGCAGTCGCGACGGCGACTCACGGCTCGGGCGACGCGATCGGCAATCTGGCCACGGCGGTCGCGGAGTTGGAGCTCGTGACCGGTGAGGGCGCGCTGGTACGCGTCAGGCGCGGCGAGCCCGATTTCGCGGGGCTGGTGGTCAGTCTGGGAGCGCTCGGCGTGGTGACTGAGCTGACCCTGGCAGTCGAGCCCTACTACGAGGTCAGCCAGCGCGTCTATGAGGGCCTGAGCTGGGAGACAACGCTGACCCGGTTCGACGAGATCACAGCGGCCGGCAAGAGCGTGAGCGTGTTTCACCGCGCCGGCAAGCAGACCGAGCAGCTATGGGTGAAGCGCAGCGACGGCGACGCGGCGCCGGACGAACTGTTCGGCGCCCGTGCGGCCACCGCGCCTCGAAACCCGGTGCTTGGCGCGGAGCCGGCCAACTCGACCGATCAGCTCGGAGTGCCGGGACCCTGGTCAGAGCGGCTGCCCCATTTCCGCAGCGGCTTCACCCCGAGTGCGGGCGAGGAGATCCAGTCCGAGCTGCTCGTGGCGCGGCAAAACGCCCCGGCGGCGATCGAGGCAATGCTCGGTTTGGGCGAGCAGATCCGGCCCCTGCTGCTCGTCGGCGAGCTGCGGACGGTGGCCGGCGACGAGCTATGGCTGAGTCCGCAGTACGGCCAGAACACGGTGGGGCTGCACTTCACCTGGCGCCGGAAGCCCGATGAGGTGGAGCGCGTGGTGGGAGCCCTGGAGCGCGCCCTTGCCCCGCTGGGCGCCCGGCCGCACTGGGGAAAGCTGTTCACCGCGGGCGCGGGGGAGATTGCGCCGCTTTACCCGCGTTGGGCCGACTTCCTCGAGCTGCGCGCGCGCCTCGATCCCCGCGGCGTGTTCATCAACCACTGGCTTCACAGCCACCTTCTCGGCGACGCCTGAACCCTGCCCGCAGCCAAACGGCGCCCGTCCATCGGGCTTGGCATACTGAGAGCCCCGTTCTGGGGGGCGTAGCTCAGTTGGTTAGAGCGCCGGCCTGTCACGCCGGAGGTCGCGGGTTCGAGTCCCGTCGCTCCCGTTCCGAAGTCCCTGCAAACGGCCTTGATTGTCCGCCGCCAGGCGTGTCGGACTCCCTCCCGGTCACTGATTGCGGTCAACGGTCGGGATGCCGCACCGCCCAGGAGTTGATGGCCTGCGGCCAAACTATGCGGCGGGCTGTCCCTGGTCGGGCTGAGATGGTTAAGCCGCCTTGACCAGACAGAGAAGACGGGCGTAGGCTCGCCGGCAACCAACAAGGAGAACGGCAATGTCTAGCGATGCAACGACCCGAGCGGACGGCGTGGCTTCGGTGACCACCACGAGCCCTAGCGACCATGCCGAAGACTCACGCCGGATGCTCGAGGAGAGCTTCAATGAGGGCAAGCTCGAGCTGGCCGACCAGTTTGTGGCGCCCGCGGCGGTGAACCACGATCCCGCCGAGCCGGCTCGCATACGTGGGCTGCGCGGACCCGAGGTGTTCAAGAGCACTGTCTCGACTTACCGATCCGCCTTCCCCGACGTGCGGATGATCGTCGATGACGTAATCGCGGCCGACGACAAGGTCGTGCTGAGGTGGCACAGCGAGGGGACGCACCGCGGCGAGCTCGAGGGCCTAGCTCCAACCGGGGCCCGCGTGTCAGTAACCGGTATCAGCATCGACCGATGGAAGGACGGCAAAGTCGTCGAGTCCTGGACCGAATGGGACAACCTCGGCCTCGCGCGTCAGCTCGGCGCGGCTCCGCCGGAAGGCAGCAAGGGCGAGAAGATCGGCATGGGTGTGCAGCGCCTCATGGCGCGCCAGATGCGCAAGAAGAACCAGGGCTAGGGTCAGTTTCCAGCCCCGAACTTGAGAGACTCCACCCGCGACCAGCAAGCCGCTGGCTGAGGACCAGCGCGCCCTCGACGCGTGGGAGTTGGTCGGCGTGGCCGGTCGCCCACCTGCCCGTCCGATGCCGTCCTGATGCGCAAGGTCGAGATCCTCGATGGTCAGAGCCTCACCGGCGCCACCGCCAGGGCCGTGTTGCGGGTGTGATCGCGTGTGATCATGTCATCGGCGGGGTGTTCTCGAGTAGCTGTTTGAGCGTGGAGCAGTAGCCGGCGAACTGACGCTTGAGGGTGAGCCGTAGGGCGGGTTGGGCGAGGCGCATCAGCCCCGTGGCTGCCCGTGCGCATCGAGCTGAAGTTGTGTCCCGACCTCGGTCTTATCGACGGTGATCCGGGCATGGATTGGCAGAGGCCCTTCGAGCATCCGCAGCGCGAACACGAGATCGGGCTCGTATTCGAAGACCTCGACGAGCGACGCGAGCTGCTTGCCGCCTGGGGCGCGATGCACCTCGCGCAGGCGCGTGCCGGGGCAAATTGGCTTGCCGTCCTCTGCGACCGCTGAGATCGTGTTCGTCTGCCAGCTCGCGAGCTTGCCGGGGTCTGTGACGTAGGCGAACACATCCGTCGGCGGTCGCGCGATCTCGGTCTCGACTGTGAACTTGATCATTTGGCTTGCCTTTCTTGGAGGATCTTCCACCAGGTCTCAAACGCGTCCTTGCGCCACCGCAGGCCGGTGTCCAGCCCGGCGAACACGCGCGCCAGGAATGGACCGGCCATCAGCTCCAGCGCCGAGTCGGGATCGATGTCATCGCGGACATCGCCGCGTGCCTGCCCGCGCTCGATGATCGATCGCACGATCGCGCGCCGTGGCAGCAGGACGTATTGGCGGAACGCATCGATCAGCTCCGGGTGACGGTCCTGTTCGGCGATCAGCCCTCCGATCAACCCCACATAAGCTGGGCCATCCGCGGGAAGCCCCTGTTCCACCGCACGCCACAGCTCAGCGCGGGAGTCACCGAGATCTGGCGGTTCAAGCACCGGCAGCTGACGGGAGATGACACCAGCGACCAGGGCCGCCTTATCGCTGAAGCGGCGATAGATCGCTGGCTTGCCCACGCCGGCAGCTTCGGCGACGGCCTCAATCGTCATTCGTGCGAAGCCGCGCTCGACCAAGAGCAAAAGTGCTGCAGACGCGATCGCGTCATCGACACCCGGGTCCAGTGTCCGCACCATCCCCGCAAACCGTAACGACGACGTCACGTTATGTCAAAGCAATGCCACCAGGAGTCGCCCGGCTTCAGGACCCGGTCGTGACGACTAAGACTGCGGCCTTCGGGCTCGGGCGGCTGGGGGCATGGCATGATCGGAGTCCCAACCCTCCTGCTCCGCACCACCGGTCGTCGCCCGGGCGCGACGAGGACGAACGGTCTCGTGTATGCCCGCGACGGCGACGACTACCTCGTAGTCGCCACCAATGGTGGCGCCGATCGCCCGCCAGCGTGGGTCCTCAACCTCCGAGCCAATCCAGACGTCGAGATCCAAATCGCCCGCGAGCGCCGGAAGGCCACTGCCAGGGTCATCGAGCCCTCTGATCCTGACTACAACCACTTGTGGAAGACCGTCAACGACTACAACCGCGATCGCTACAGCGCTTATCAGAGGCAGACGGCGCGCGCGATTCCGGTCATCGTCGTTTCGCCTACCTGATCACGGGAGGCAGCAACACAGGCGGAGGGGCGACCCGCGGGTTTGCGCCGTAAGGTCGCGCCGTTCTGGTTACCTTCTGAGCCTGATCGCGTTGAGGTCGCGCTCGCGTACCTCATCGATCCGGTCAAGCAGCTCGTCGACGTTGTCGTGCTCGGCGTGCAGGTAGCGGCCAGCGAGCGCGTCATAGCGGCCGGTAGCGAGCATGCGCACGAGCTCCGGAGCGAGCTCCGGCGGGGTCCATGGCGCGTCGTCCGAAAACGCGCTCGCAGTCAGCTCCGTCTGCACCAGGCCGGGGCTGAAGAAGAAGACTGGGATCCGTCCAGCGAGCTCGTTGGCCAGCATCTCGCCGTAGCGACAGACGGCGGCCTTGCTCGGTGCATACGCGGTGCTCTCCCCGCCCGGAAGGTAGGCCGCACCGCTCCCGGTGATCATGATCCGGCCGCGGCCGCGCTCGAGCATCCCCGGGATCACTGCGCGGCAGCACAGGTGCACGCCGAGAACGTTGACCTCGTAGACCTGCCACCAGTCCTCGGGCTCGATCTCCCACGACGCCCGCTGCTCATGACGCTCGCTGATGCCCGCGTTCGCGACCAGCAGGTCAAGCTCTCCTGCCTCGGCGACCATCCGCTCGACCGAGCCGCGATCCGCGACGTCGACCTCCACCCACTCGCCGCCGATCTCACCCGCGACCGCCTCGACCTGCGCGCGGCTGCGCGCGCCCACCACAACATCCCAGCCCTCGCCCGCGAGCACTCGCGCGATGCCCGCTCCAATCCCGCGACCGCCGCCCGTAACGAGCGCTTTCATCCCACGCACCCTACCGCCACGCCACGATCGGCATCCACGATGCAGGAGCAACACCGGGCCCTAACAAAACGGTTGTGCGGCTCGTGAGGATTGAATAGCCTTGGCATGTGGACGTCGGCGCCTTGAGGGCATCGCCGATTGGGCAGTTGGTACCGATCTCCGGGACCGACTGGCGGACCGGGACCTCATACCAACATTTTGCCTACCTTCCCGACCCGTTGCGGGACGCGGTCACGCTTGCCAACACCACTTGGACAGCGGTCGGCACCGCTGGCGACAAGCTGGAACGGCTCAACCTGACGGCGCGCAAACTCGGCCATGCAGCAATTACGCGCGATACCGTGGCGTCGCTCTTCGAGCACGGTGCGGCGACCGCGCCGGCGCTCGCCTGGGCCCGCGGCCAGCCGTTGACGGCCGGACTCGTCCACGGACTGCAGGCGGCGCTCGTGCACGGCACGCGGGGCGACTGGGGCGATGCCGGCGGCCTGCGCCGAGGGGACGTTTTTCTTGGCAATCAAGCCGGCGCGATTGAGCGCTCGCGATTCGTACCGGCCCCGCACGGTCCCCGCCTGGCTGGGGCGTTCGAGCAGTGGTTACAGTGGCTGAACCGCACGGACTCGTACCTTTCGCCCGTCGTTCAGGCCGGCCTCGCTCACTACCAGTTCGAGACTCTTCACCCCTACTCAGACGGAAACGGCAGGGTGGGCAGGTTGGCGATCGTGCTGGCGCTCGTGCGGCGCGGAGTTCTTCTGTATCCGATCCTGCCCGTCTCGCCGTGGCTCGAGGGGGGCAAGGCCGCTTACCAGGACGGCCTGCTCGAACTCAGTCGCACGGGAGACTGGGATTTGTGGCTGTCATTCTTCGCCACCGCGATCGGGGGCGCGGCCGACGCGACCCAGCAACGGCTGCAGGGGCTTCTTGATGACCTACGGCAGACGTCCGGTCCGCGGCGTGGGACGCGCGTCCGCGGCGCCGCTCGGGGGCGGCGCACCGGACGTGACCCGCGGCCGGCGAGCCTCGCGGCGGCTGTGCTCGCGGCCGTCGCCATCGCCGCCTGCGGCGGCTCGAGCAACTCGAAGACGGTCGCGGGCGTCAAGGGATCGAGCGAGGTCGTAGCGTCTCCGATTTCGACCGCCGGACAGAACCCGTTCACTCCCACCGTGGGGACCGACAAGGGCGGGATGAAGCCTCCGGCACGCGCCGCGAGCGCGAGCGGCGGCCCTGCCGCGTATGTCGCCTCGCTACCCGGACTTTACGGGGGAACTCGTAACTACAAAACCTGCGACGCCCCCAAGCTGGTTTCCTTCCTCCAGCAGAATCCGGCCAAGGCCACCGCTTGGGCTTCCACGCTCGGGATCTCGATCCCAGACATTCCCGATTACGTGTCCCGGCTCACGCCGGTGCTGCTGCGCACCGATACTCGTGTCACGAACCACGGCTACGTGAGCGGGGTGGCGGACCCGATTCAGTCCGTGCTCGAAGCTGGAACGGCAGTGTTCGTGAACCAGTACGGCGAACCGGTCGTGAAGTGCTACTGCGGCAACCCGCTGACGCCACCAGAGCTGCTTTCTGCGCCGGTCTACACCGGGCCGCTGTGGGCCACCTTCACCACCATCAACATCACCATCATCGAGCAGTCAACGACGATCATCAACACCTACACGCTGTATGACCCGAACACCGGGACCGAGTTCAGGCGCACTTCGGGGCTTCATGGTCACGACGGCCCTTACATCAACATCGGCCCGAGCCCGAATCCGACTCCGGGCCCGGCCCCAGGGCCGTCATCGCAGACGTCGACCGGAGGCGCGACCTCAGCCCCGCCACAAACAAGCACCCAGCCGGCCGAAAATCCGTCCGTATCACTTTCCCCCAACCCTGCGGTGCAAGGCGCCACGGTCACGCTCAGCGCATCCGGCTTCGCGCCCGGAGCATCGCTCCAGATCACGGTCAACCGGCCCGACGGTGTCGTCGAGCACTACCCGGTCACTGCCGGCGGTGACGGCTCGGCGAGCTACACGTTTTCCAATGCGGCTGGAAATGCCCCACTAGGGACGTACAACGTCACCGTCACCAATCCCGCCACGGCCGCCTCCGGCTCGGCGTCAATCGACGTTGTGGCGCCACCGAGCAACTCCGGCACAAATCCGAGCGGCACCTCGACGGGCACCACCACCTAAGCGGACCGGTCATCGGGGTAGGACCAGCCGCGGGATCCATAGCCAAGGTCACAACCGCGTGACACGACCGCCAGGGGTCGACAGATAGGGTCAACATCTGCGCGAAGCCGCACGGTTCGCCTGACGGTCAAGGTCTCGCCACAGGTCTTGGGAAATAGGCGTCTGCGCCCACCTACAAGCTGAGCGGCTCTGCCCGGGAGTGCGTAGTCCCACCACGACGCTCCGCACCGCCTGGTGGCGTAAGGGAAACCTGATCGCGGCGTGAGGCAACACGGTGCCGGCGCGCCGGCACGCGGACGCCAGCTCTCGGGCATGGGCAATCAGGGCCGGGGACGCCGGCTGGTAGTCAAACCGCGACTGGTCAGCCGGCCACGGTCTGGCGAGGAGACCGGAGTTAAACGGCGCCGCGGCGACGACCGACACCCCCCGTTGCAGGCAGGCGTCCAAGACGGTCTGAGCTGAGCGGTCGATGAGGGTCCACCGTCCGGCGACCATGGCCACGTCGATCGGGGCCTCGGTCACGAACCGTTGTAGCGGCTCGGTGAAGTTCATCCCGACGCCGATCGCGCGAACCACGCCTTGCTCGCGTAGCTCGACCAGGGCCGGCACCGCCTCGCTCAGCGCGACCTCCATGTGGGCTTCGGCATCGTGGATGTAGACGATGTCGACGTAGCCGAGGCCGAGCCGTTGAAGGCTTGCGTCAAGGCTGCGGTGGACACCGGCGCGTGAATAGTCGCGCTCGCGGATCAGGTCATCAGGCACGGCGAACCCACCGGCGCCAAGATCGGAGCCGCTAGGCGCCGGGTTGGGCAAGAGCAACCGCCCGACCTTGGTCGAGATCGTGAACTCCTCCCGTGGGCGCTCGGCCAACGCGGCACCGAGCCGTCGTTCAGACAGCCCGAGACCGTAATGCGGCGCGGTGTCGAAGTAGCGAACCCCGCCGTCCCACGCGGCGTCGACAGCCGCGCGCGCGGTGACGTCATCGACGGCCGAATAGAGATTGGCGATGGAGGCGGCGCCGAAACCCAGAGGGGTGACGGTGGCCCGGGTGCTCGCCAGCTGACTGATGTTCACGTGAGCCCGTACCAGCGCGTGGCGGTGCCGCCGAACACGTGCGCCCTTTCGTCGGGCAGCAGCTTTGCCGTCAGCTCGACGCCAAGCTCGACCACCTCGCCATAGGTCGCGGCGAGCAGGCAGACGGGCCAGTCCGAGCCGAACATGATCCGCTCGGGACCGAACGAGTCGAGCAGAACGTCGGCGTAAGGGCCCAGCATGCCGACGGTCCAGTTCGGGGCCGCCTCGGTGACCAGTCCGGAAAGCTTGACGGCGACATTGGGCAACGCGGCGAGCTGGCGGATTTGATCGCGCCACGGCTCAAGAATGCCCTGAGCGATCGGAGGTTTCGCCGCGTGATCGAGTACGAACCGCACCTCAGGTAGGGCGCGCGCCGTCTCGATCGCCGCGCCGAGCTGGGCTGGCCTGATCAGCAGATCGAAGCTGAGTCCGGCCGCGCCGACCGCGGCCAGGCTGCGCCGCACCTGCGACCGGCACAGCCACCGTGGATCGCACTCGTCCTGCACCCCGTGCCGGATCCCGACGAGGTTCCCAGGCAGCGCACGTAGTTCCGTTAATCGATCAGCGGCGCTGGGTGCGCTCAGCTCGATCCAACCGACTACCCCTGCGACGTTGGGGTCCACATGGGCCAGCTGCAGCAGCTCCGGGGTTTCGTCGGCCACCGGCACCGTCTGCACCACAATGGTCGCGTCGATGCCGTGTTCGGCCAGACTGGGCCGTAGCTCGTCCATGCCAAAGGACCGGCGCAGCTGCGGCAGCGACACTGTCCACGGCTGGTCGCGGACGGCGAGGTCCCAGACGTGGTGGTGGGCGTCGATGCGCACGGGCATCTGCTCCTCAGTCGGGGGGAACCACTTCTTGGCGGTGGACACGCCAGCCTGAGCCGCCGGGGTAGCTGAACTGTGCCAGCGACGCGGCGTGCATCTGGGCACCAGAACCGGGCACGGTCGGCGGCCAGTAGCGGCCGGATCTGATGACCACGGGGCTGACGAAATGGTCATGGAGATGGTCGACGTACTCGATGATGCGGTCGTCGGTCCTCCCGCTCACCGCGACGTAGTCGAACATCGACAGGTGTTGCACGATTTCGCACAGCCCGACCCCGCCCGCGTGCGGACAGACAGGTCGCCCGAACTTGGCGGCCAGAAGGAGGATCGCGATGTTCTCGTTGACCCCTCCGACGCGGGCCGCGTCGATCTGGACGATGTCAATGGCATCCAGCTGCAGGAGTTGCTTGAAGGTGACTCGGTTCTGGGCGTGCTCGCCCGTCGCCACCTTGATCGGCCTGATCGCCTTACGGATGGCGGCGTGCGCGACGATGTCGTCGGGGCTGGTGGGCTCCTCGACCCAGTAAGGGTCAAACGCCGCCAGCTCGGCTATCCATGCAATCGCATCGGCGAGGTCCCATCGCTGGTTGGCGTCGACCGCGATCCGGATGTCGGGGCCGACCGTGTCTCTGGCGACTCGTAGTCGGCGCACGTCGTCCGCGAGATCGGCGCCGACCTTCAGCTTGATCTGTGTAAAGCCGTCGGCGACCGCGGTCGACGCGAGGGATCGCAGCTTGTCATCGCCGTAGCCGAGCCAGCCAGGAGATGTGGCATAGGCGGGATAGCCCTGCTTGAGCAGGGAGCCGGTGCGTTGCGCCCGGCCGGGCTCGGCGGCGCGCAAGATGGTTAGTGCCTCGTCCGGGGTCAGGGCGTCGGTGAGGTATCTGAAGTCGACCAGTTCCACGATTTCTTCCGCCGTCAACTCGCCCAGCAGCCGCCACAGGGGCAGGCCTTCGCGCTTGGCCCGCAGATCCCAGAGCGCGTTGACGACGGCGGCGATGGCCATGTGCATGATGCCCTTCTCGGGCCCGAGCCAGCGCAGCTGTGAATCGTGCACCAGCTCGCGCCAGATGCCGCCAAGGTCATCGAGCACATGGTCGACGTTCCGCCCCAGCAGGTAGGGCTTGAGCAGGCCGATCGCCGCCACCTGAACGTCATTGCCGCGACCGATAGTGAAGGCAAACCCGTGTCCCTCGTACCCGTCGTCGGCGCTGGTGCCGATGACCACGTAGGCCGCTGAGTAGTCAGGGTCAGGGTTCATTGCATCTGAGCCATCGAGGCTCCGCGAGGTGGGGAACCGAACGTCGACGGTGTCGAAGGTCGTGATCTGGGCAGGGGGAAAGGCACTCACGGTTGTGCCCCGGTGTCGATGCCAAGCAGGTACTCGCTCACGTGCGCAGCGAGAGCTCGCTCACCGCAACGGCCTCACGCCGCGTCGCCGAGCCCGTCGTAGTCGATGTCGAGATAGCGGCAGACCGCGCGAAGACCGTCCACGCAATCGCCCGGCACTGCGTGGATGTGATTTGAGCCATAGCGCGAGAGAATCTCCTCGGCCGGAGCCGCCAGGCGGGCGAAGGCATGCGGCCACTCGTAGGTGGACGCCCGCATCAGCCGTTCGTTGACGTTGTGCTCGTAGCGCTCGAACGCTCCGACGAGAACCTGCATCCGGTAGCGACCGCCGGAGCGCGTCAGCCGGGCGAAGGTCAGCTCGCCCTCAGCGGCCAGGTGATGAATCGAGGCGCCCCCGGCCGGGAAGTAAAAGCCCTCCGGGTACAGGTGCACCCGGCTCAGGTTCTCGAGCGGATCGTCGGCGCGCTCGGCAAACCAGGTGGCGTGCTGACCCGAATTGCACAGGTCCCAGATGCCCAGCTCGGCGTGATAGTGGCGAACGTCGGCGAACAGCACCGGCGTGTTCGTGATCGTGTGCAGCAGTTGCATCGTCAACGCGCCGTCCATGTCCGCCTCGGTCGCGCACACGTGTACCGACTTCTCTCCGTCCCAGTCGTAGGGGTCGTTCAGGAACGCTTCCGTCACGTCCATCGTGGCAAAGTTGTCCGTGAGCTCGGGCTGGGCTTTGATACCCGAGAAGTCGAGCTTCTTTTCGGCAATCAGCTCCCGCATTGCGTAGTAGGACCGGATCTGGCGTTCAAGCAGCTCCGGGGTGAGCTGGCGCCCGTCGTAGTGCACGCCCGCGGCGTGTCGCTCGAGCCACTCGCGAGCGGCGCGCACGCGTCGAGCGTCCGCGCGCTCGGCTCCCCTCACCAGCTCCCACTGGTCTATCTCCTCCACGTCGACACCGAACTTCTTCAGCCACTGGTCGCTGTTGGCGACGGCGGTGTACATGCCCATCGGCCGTCCGCCGATGCGCCCAAAGGTAGTCCCGGCGAGGCCGACCACAGCTGCCCCGGCGCGCGCCTGGATGTCCACGCGGTCGATCGCCTCGGCGTCCTGCGCCCCGCCCCAAGCACGCGAGTGCACGCGACCGATCTGGTCCAGACCCCCGCCCGCGGCCAGCATCCCGACCATACCCGGGTACTGCGGATCGAGGCTTGAGAACAGCAAGAGCGGACCCGCCAGCTCGCGCGCGGCGAGCATGGTGAAGTGCGGGAAGGCCCAGACGGGAATGTTTATCAGCGCAAGGTCGGGCCGCCAGTCGGCGAGGAGGCGCGCCTCGGCGACGGCTACCTCGCTGGAGCCGACGATGCGCTGCGCTTCTCGCACCTCGTGACCGCGGTCGCGCAATGCCGCTGCGAGGCGCTGTTGGGTTGATTGTGTGAAGCCCTCGAGCTCGCTGTACACGGTCGACCTGCCGTCGGACATCGTCAGGATCCCGATCCGCGCCATCGCTCAGCCTTCACCCCCTCGCACCCGTGCCACACGAGCGGCGCCGGCGCAGCTCGAGCGGGAACACGACGCGCCGTGGCTCCCGCCGATGACCTTCGATCCGCCCCAGCAGCAGCGACATTGCCTCGTCGGCCATCGCGCGCACGGGCTGGGCGACGGTGGTTAGCGGGGGATCCACGAGCTCGGCCCAGAACGGGTCGTCGATCGCTACTAGCGCGACCTCCTCGGGCACGCCGAGGCCAGCCTCACGCAGAGCCTTCAACGCGCCGATGGCACACAGGTTGTTGCAAGCGACCAGCGCCGTCGGCGGCACGTGGCGAGCCAGGATCGCAGCCGTGGCCTCGCGCCCGGCCTCGATCCGGAATCGACCCGGCGCGATGATCGGCTCCAGCCCCGCCGCTTTCATCGCCGCCGTGTAACCCTCGAGCCGCTCCGCGCCCGTCTCGACCTCGCTGAGCCCCGCGATGAACCCGACCTGGCGGTGCCCGGCGGCGAGCAGGTGCTCCGTCGCGGTGCGAGCACCGCCGACATTGTCGGCCACCACCGCGTCGGCGCGCTCATCGGCGACCGTGCGGTCGAACGCCACGACGGGGATGCCCAAATCCAGCAGCTCCGAGATCTCCGCGCCGCCTGGATCCGAGGGCGACACGATTACACCGAGGACCCTTTCCTCTGCGAGCATCTCGAGATAGATGCGCTGCTTGGCGGGCGTCTCGTCCGTGTTGCACAAGAGCAGGCGATACCCGCGCCGGTATGCCGCATCCTCCACGGCGCGGACCGCTTCACTGAAATGGGGGTTCTCGATATCTGAGACCACCACCCCGATCATGTCCACCTTCTGGCGGCGCAGATTGCGGGCCAGCCGGTTGGGGTGGTAGTCGAGCTCTGCCACCGCTTCGAGCACGCGCGCCCGGTAGCTGTCGCGCACCGTCGGAGCGCCCGTCAGCACGCGCGAGACGGTGGCCGGCGAGACGCCAGCTCGCTCGGCCACCTGTCTCATGCTGATCGCACTCGATCTGAACGTCATGCCTCGCGGCTGGACTCAGGCCCCGCCGACTGCAGGCGGCTTCTGGCAGCTGGTGTGAAGCAGTGCCTGAACCTGCGGCTGGTTAATGTTCGCCTTGGTCACGATCGTCACACCCGTGTTCTCACTCTGCAGCTGAGTGCCCTGGCGGATGCGCTTGACGACCGCGTTGACGGCGTCGTAGCCCATCCGGAAGGGATTCTGTACGACGAGCGCAGTGATCTCACCGTTCGAGACCCCAGTGACCTCGTCCGGCGCGGCATCCCAGCCCACAATCACGATCTTGCCGGCCTTGCCCGCCTGCTTGACCGCCTGGGCTGCGCCGATCACCCCCGGCTCGTTGGCCGCGAAGATCGCGTTCAGGTCCGGGTGGGCCGTGAGGATGTCCTGCGTCACCCGTAGCGCCGTGCTCACGTCGCTCTGGCTCGACTGGGTTGCCACGAGCTTGAGCTCCGGGTGCTTCTTCAGGCCCTGCATAAAGCCCTGAGTGCGCTGGTCGTTGGTCACCGTGCCGGCTTGGAACGGGATGAACGCAACCTTCCCGCCCTTGGGGCCAAGCTTTTTGGCCAGCAGACCCGGAACCTGGCTCGCCGCCTGCACGTTGCTGGTTGCGAACACCGGCACCTGCTTTGGCTGCGGGTTTGTTCCCGAGTCGATGTTCACCACCGGCGTGTTCTTGCTCAGCGCCAGCTGCGTCACGTGCGCGAGCGTCTTAGCATCGGTGGCCGCGTAGACCAAGCCCGCGACTCCTGAGGTGAGGAGATTCTGCAGCAGGTCCACCTGGCCGCTGACGTTCGTCTCAGCGGTAACACCATCCCACGTGATGTTGACGCCCTTGAGCTTCGACGCCGCGCAGACGGCGCCTTTGTGAGCGTCCTCCCAGAAGGAGAACCCGATCGCCTTAGGCACGACCGCAATTCGGAGCGTCCCCGTCTTGTTCGCGCCGGGACTCCCCCCGGACTTGTGGACGCTTCCGCACCCCGTGATCGCCATTGCCAGAGTCACGAGCGCGACCCCACAGCGCAATGCCCGTCTTTGCATTGGTACCTCTCCTTTCCCGGAGATTCGTGTCACGTAGCACCCCCCCGCAGCTTGCGGCGCCGGAACGTGTCCCACATCACCGCAAGCCAGATCACGACGCCGATCACCACGCTCTGAATAAAGGTGTTGATGTTGAGCAGGACCGACCCGTTTCGGATCAGGGCAATCAGAAAAGCGCCGATCAATGTTCCGACGATCGTTCCCTGCCCGCCAAACAGGCTGGCGCCGCCGATCACGGCGGCGGCAATCACGTCGAGTTCGAGCCCGATCCCGAAGTTGGGCTGTCCCGAGTCCACGCGCGACGCAGCGATCATCCCGCCGAAGCCGGCCAGGGCGCCGCAGATCATGTAGACGATCGTCAGATAGAGCCGTACGGGAATCCCGGACAGGCGCGCGGCCTCGGGATTGGAGCCGATCGCGTACGAGTACCGGCCGAGCTTGGTTCGCGTCAGGATGAAATGCCCGATCAGCGCGACCACGAGGATCGCGATTACCGGGATCGGCACGGGCCCGATCTGGCCTTGACCGAGGAGCTGAAAGTTGTTGGGCAGGCCGAACACGGCCACTGCGTTGGTCGAGATATCAAGCGACCCGCGAGCGACGCTCATCATCCCCAGCGTGGCAATGAACGGCGCCATTCCGGCCCACGCGATAAGGGTTCCGTTGATCAATCCGGCCAGCGCACCGACCAGCACCGCTCCGACCACGGCGGGAATCACCGGCAGCCCCAGGTCGGACATCAGCTTCGCCCCCATCACCCCCGCCAGGGCGGCCACGGAACCGACTGACAGATCGATGCCCGCAGTGATGATCACCAGCGTCATCCCCATCGCGATGATCGCGGTGACAGCCGTCTGCGCCCCGACGTTGAACAAGTTGTTGGAGGTCAGAAAGTCCGACGAGGCGAACGACAGGTAGAGGAAGATCACGATCAGCGCGCCGCCCGCCGCCAGTTGCGAGACGGTGTTGGCGAGGCGATCGCGAATGCCGTCAGGGAGCCGGCTAACGGTCCCTTGGTCGTCGTTGCTCGGTACTGTGCTCATGCCGCCCTCGCTTCGCCGGCGCCGGTGGCCAGTCCGATTACTCGCTCCTCGCTGAAGTCCTCGCGCGCGAGCACGCCGGCCACGCGCCCGTCGCGCATCACCAGGATCCGGTCGCACAGGTTCAGCAGCTCCGGCAGGTAGGAGCTGATCAGGACTATGCCGTGTCCTTCCGCGGCCAGCTCACCGATGAGCTCAAACAGGTCCGCCTTGGCGCCCACGTCGATTCCGCGAGCCGGCTCGTCGAAGAGCAGCACCCGAGCTTCGGTCTCGAGCCACTTGGCCGCCACGACCTTCTGCTGGTTACCGCCGGAGAGTACGTTCACCTGGCGATGCACCGAGGGCGTGCGGATCTGGAGCTGATCGCACCGGCGCTCGGCAATCCTTCGCTCCGCTTTGAGGTCGAGTCGCCCCGTGCGCATCGGCAGGTGGGCGAGTGTGATGTTCTGATCGATCCCGAGCTGTAGCGCAAGGCCGTCACGCTTTCGGTCCTCGCTGAGGTAGCCGATCCCCGCACCGATCGCCTGCGCAGGCGAGGACGCGGTCACGTCCCGACCCGCGAGCTCGACCTTGCCGGAGTCGATCGGATCAGCGCCGAAGACTGCCCGGGCCAGCTCCGTGCGCCCCGCCCCAACCAGGCCAGCGAAGCCGAGGATCTCTCGCTCACGAAGCTCAAACGAGCAGTCACTCAGGACCCCGCGGCGACTTATCCCGTCTGCACGCAGGAGCACCTCGCCGGGCGTCAGGTCCGGCTTGGGATAGAGGTCGGCGATCTCGCGCCCGACCATCTGCGCGACGAGCTTTCGCTCGTCTAACTCGGAGACTTGCGAGGTCGCCACGACGCGGCCGTCGCGCATGACCGTCACACGGTCGGCGATTCGAAAGATCTCATCGAGCCGATGGGAGATGTAGAGGACCGCGATGCCCTCAGCGGTGAGGCCGCGGATGACCTCGAAGAGCTCATCGATCTCGTGCCCGGCGAGCGTCGCCGTGGGCTCGTCCATGATCACCAGCGACGCCTCGATCGCCAGCGCCTTGGCGATCTCGACCAGCTGCTGCTGGGCGACCGAGAGGCTCGCGGCCAGGCTGTCGGCGCTGAGGTCGAGACCGACGCGCTCAAGCAGTAGCCGGGCCTGGCGCGATTGCTCGCCGCGCCGCACGAACCCGCCGCGGCCCGGCTCACGACCCAGGAAGAGGTTCTCGGCCACGGAGAGGTCCGGCGCGAGCGCAAACTCCTGATAGACCATGGCCACGCCCAGCGACTGGGCGTGGCGCGGACCGTGAAAGGCCACCGGCTCGCCGTTGATCAGCACACGGCCCTGATCGGGACGCTCGACCTGCGAGAGCAGCTTCATGAGCGTGGACTTCCCGGCCCCGTTCTCGCCAGCCACGACATGCACCTCGCCGCGTGCCACCGCCAGATTGACGCCATCGACGGCGAGGACGCCAGGAAACCGCTTAGAAATTTCTTGCAGCTCAAGAATGGGGCCGCTCGCGGTTGCGTCGCGTCCCATATCGCGGGTCATGTCGGAGCTCTCCTCCCCGAATGGCGCGTCTTAAGAAATCGATTTCAGGAACCAGTACCCCGGCGACCAGACAGCCAAACATCTGCATGCTGGGCGGCCGACTCGGAGCCGGTTACAGCCAGAACCCCCCACCTAGAAGCCGCGACTCCGTGCAACGGGACGGGTTGAGGCGGTTATGGATTACGTGAGGCGCTGGATTGTGCTGGTGCTGGCGTGCTTTGCTGTCGGGATGGCGGCGGACGCGGTGGCTGCTGGGGACGCGAGCCGTCGAGGCGGAGGGCTGCTGACGGCTACTCCCTACATGGGGTGGAACACGTATTACGGCGTCGGCGGAGTGTTTGACGAGCGGACGATCGTTTCCGTCGCCAGTGCTCTGCTCGATCGCGGTTTGACGCGCGCCGGCTACCGGATCGTGTGGCTGGACTTCGGATGGGCGAGCGGCCGTCGCGCCCGGAACGGAAAGCTGATCGTCGACCGTGCACAGTGGCCGCATGGGTTGCGCTGGCTGACTGGATGGCTGCACGCCCATGGCTTGCTGGCTGGGATCTATACCGACGCCGGTACGACTGGCTGCTCGCAGCGGGGAGTTGGCTCGTTCGGGCACTACCAGCTCGACGCCGACACCTTCGCGTCGTGGGGATTCGATGCCGTAAAGGTCGACTTCTGCGGCGCCGGCCAGGCGGGTCTCGCCCCCAGACCGCTTTACCGCCAGTTCGCACGTGCGCTGCAAGACAATTCAAGCCAGCGCCCGATGCTCCTCAACATTTGCAACTTCTGGGTCCCGGGGCAAATCGACGGACACCGCCCGTCGCTTGCCAACTCGGCCTATTCCAACGCCCTGTGGGCAGCCAAGATCGCGCAGAGCTGGCGCACGGACACCGATATCGGCTTTCCCCGCAACGTCGTGTTCCAGAACGTCCTGCGCAACCTCGATCGCAATGCCTCCCACCCCAAGGCGGCGGGGACGGGGCACTGGAACGACCCTGACTATCTGGCGCCGCAGCTGGGAATGACCGCCGCAGAAGCGCACGCCCAGATGACGATGTGGGCGATCGTGGCGGCGCCCATGATCCTCGGAAGCGACCCCCGCAAGCTCTCGCCGGCGAGCATCCGAATGCTGACCAACCCGGACGTCATCGCGGTTGACCAGGACCCACTAGGGAACCAGGGCACCGCGGTCGCTCAGCAGGGCTCAGGCCAGATCTGGGTCAAGCCCCTGGTCGGGGGTACCCGCGCCGTGGCAATCCTCAATCGAGGCTCGAGCCCAGTCCAGATAACTACGAGCCCTCGCGCGGTCGGGCTCGCCCGCGCGGCGCATTACGAGATCGAAGACCTGTGGACGCACACGGCAGTCACAACCACCGGTGCCATTCGCGCGCGCATCGCACCCCACGCCGCCGCGCTCTACCGCATCACAGCGCTCTGAGCCCGAGGAGCTGTCAGCGTCAAAGCCCTTCGTGACCACAGCGTCACGCACCGCTTGACACTCCGAGGTCAGGTGGCGAGGATTTCATGGGCGTCAAACCGGGAGGCATCGTGATCACACACAGCATCGAGATTGATCGTCGACCTGAGGACGTGTTCGCTTACCTCGACCAGCTCGAGCGCCATGGCGAGTGGCAGGCCGAGATCGTGAGCACAAAGGTCGACACCGAAGGACCGGTTGCGGTCGGCACTCGAGTACAGGAGTTCCGGAAGATCGGCGGCCGTGAACAGGACGCCAGCTACGAGATCACCGAGCACGATCCGCCGCGCAAGACGTCCTTCCGCGGCGTTGTCGGTCCGGTCAGGCCGCTGGGCACGGTCACAGTCGAGCCCATCGGGGACGGCTCGAAGGCGCGCGTATCGGTTGACTTCGATCTCGTGGGACACGGTTTCGGCAAGCTGATCGCGCCGCTGGCACGGATGCAGGCACGGAAGTCAATCGTCGCTAGCCAGGAGCGGCTCAAGGCCAAGCTCGAAGCACGGGCCTAACCCGACCCGCCTGGGGCCTGCTCACCCGCTGGCCGACGGTGCGGGCAGAGTGATCTGTGAGTCGGTTGACGGAGCGCGAAGCGCCGTTTCGAGGTTGATCATCGGCAGCTCGGCGAACCGGCGTCGAGCTGGGACGGCGTCGAAAGTCATGTCGATGGTGTCCATCGTGACGGCGGCACGCGCCTGGCGGTTGAAGGGGGCCAGTGCGCGCAGAAGCCTCAGCGGAATGTGACGGATCGCCGCCGGCTGATTGCGGGGTTGTTGCAGCCGCGTTGCCAGCTGGTTGAAGGTGATGTTCTCCGGGCCGGCCCGGACTGCGGCCACCGCTTAGGCTTGCCCTGTGAGCCGCTCGGAAAGCGAGAACGACCCGCCGGGAGGCCAAGCGTCCCCAGGCGGGGATGCCGAGAGCTCGCTCGCTGCGGGTGCTCGCGCGGGATTGCCTTATGCCCTCGCCGGCTCGGTGCTGGCGTTTTCGTTCGGCGTTCTGGCGCGACCGGTGATGGGCCCGGAGGCGGCGATTGTGATGTCGGTGGTGGTGTTCGCCGGATCGGCTCAGTTCGCGGCGCTGGCAGTACTGGCATCCGGGGGAGGGGCGCTGGCAGCGATCCTGGCGGGCGTCCTGCTCAACCTGCGATTTGTGCCGATGGGGATCGCGATCGCGCCGTCGCTGACACAGCGGGCCTTGGGACGCGCGGCCCGAGGCCAGGCGATCGTGGATGCCTCGTGGGCGATGGCGCACCGCGGTGAGGGGCGGTTCGACACCCAGTTTTTGGTCGGCGCGACGCTCGTCCAGTACCCGGCCTGGGTCGCCGGAACAGTCTTGGGCGTGCTCCTCGGATCCGGCCTCGGAGATCCCAAGGCGCTCGGCCTCGACGCCATCTTCCCGGCCTTCTTCCTCGGCCTGTTGATGGCCGAGCTTCCCAAGCCGCAGGCCAAACTGGCGGCCGCGCTAGGAGCCGCGCTCGCGATCGTGCTGACACCGGTCGCCCCCGCGGGCGTTCCGATCATCGCCGCGTCGCTCGCGGGCCTGGTGGGTCTGCGGCGGTGAACTCGGCTACCTGGAGCACGATCGCGGGACTCGCGCTCGCGACCGCGCTGATCAAGGCCTTCGGGCCCGTGATCTTCGGCGGCCGTCATCTGCCGAGGCTGGTCGCGCGCACCATCCCGTTGCTCGCGCCGGCGCTGCTGGCCGCGCTCGTGGTCGTCGAGACGTTCGGCGCGAACGGACGAACCGTCACGCTCGACGCCCGAACCTGGGGGCTGGCGGTGGCGTCGGTAGCCGTGGCGCTGCGGGCGCCGCTGGTGGTCGTGATGCTGTGCTCAGCCGTCGCGACCGCGCTCGTCCGAGCGCTCACCTAAGCCGCGATCCGGATCTCGGCTAGGCGCTCGGGGCTCGCAGCAGTCCGCGCTCGTAGGAGTGCAACCTCTCCACCCCGCTCTCGGTGACGAGCAGCAGCTCTCCGGTCTGAACGCCGGCTCTCTCGTCCCGCGTGACCACATTTGGTTGCACTACCACCGTCATCCCAGCGGCGAACGTGAACTCTGGAACCGGCGCGAGAGCGCGGCTGCGCGTCCCGAGCACGGGGGGGAGATAACCGCCGACAAAGCCGTGCACGAGGTCGTCGCGAATCGTGAAGCCGGCGTCCTCGATCAACCCCGAGGCGTCTACGAGCTCAGCGGCGCTGGCCCCCGCGCGCAGCCGGCCGGCGATGGCGTCAAAGGCGGCGTCGGCCACCTCGTGCAGCTCGCGATAGAGCGGCGTCGGCTCGGCGGCCACCGTGAACGTCCGCAACAACTGCCCGGTGTACTCCCAGTAGGACGCGCTGATCTCGCACACGAGGGCGCTCCCGGGCACCAGCCTTGCCCCGGTCGGATACTGCGCTGGCACGCACAGGCCGGGCTCCGCCATCGGCGTGGCGCCGAAGTAGTGGATGTGGGTGGCGCCACCGCGCGCCACGTAGGCGCGCTCAACCACGTTGCTGAGTTCGAGCTCGCTCACGTCGGGGGCGGCGTGCTGCTGGAGCGCCCGCACCGCATCGTCGGTCATCCCGGCGGCGACCCGCACCCAATCAAGCTCCTCACCAGACTTGACCAGCCGCAGGCGGGTGTAGTCCGCGTTCATGTCTACGGGCTCGCCGAACGCTGCCAACGCGGCGTGAGTTCGGTGGTCCAGGGTCCCGATCGTGCCAATGCGGGCCGCTGAGGCACGGCGTCGGCGCAGCTCGCCGGTCACCGCTTCAATCGGGCGCTCGCCAGCCCACCTCACGTCGGCCTCGGTGGCCAGTCTCTGGGCGTTGGGGACATGGTTGAAGAAGTTGACCAGCAGCACCGGGCTCTCGCCGGGCGTGTAGATCACCAGCGCCTCACGGGTGACCGGCCAGCGAGTCAGCCAGCCAATTGCCGAGCCGATCCGGTGCGAACCGTAGAGGACGACATGTCCCACGTCACGGGCCGCCATGGCGGCATCGAGCGCCGCCCGGCGACGGTTCATCTCCGCTTCGCTAAAGCGCGGATAGGGCACCGTCAACAGAGCAGTCCTAGGCGCGCCGGCTGCGTCAGGAGAGCGCGGTGAGCTCAGCTTGCGTGAGCATCCGCTTCCCCCGGGTCGTCGGGTCCCACGCCACCAGGACGGTCTTACCGGAGGCGGCGAGAGTGCCATCGGGCAGCCTGATCTCGTGCTCGAGATGCAAGCTCGACTTCCCGACCCGCGCGAGGCGCGCGATCACATCCACTTCCCCGTGATCCTTGCGCACTTCGTGGCGATAGTCGAGATCGACGTGAGCGAGGACGTAGGCTCCGTGCGCAGGATCACCGCCAACCCGATCGGCGATCTCGGTGATCAGCGCCGCGCGGCCCTCCTCTAGCAGCTCGTGATACACGGACTGGTTGAGGTGCCCAAGCATGTCCATGTCGCGCCAGCGCAACTGGACGGACAGGCTGTGTTCGAGACGGGGGGACACGGCGGGTGAGTCTAAGGGGCTCCAATCGCCTACCTTGTCCTCGTACGATGGCGAAACGTGCTCGTGTGGATCGTGGCCGGCCGGCTCAGCCGCTGTCACTTCCGGTGCGGCTCGGTATCTCCTGGCTCACGAACGCGTTTGTCCTGGCGGTCGTCGCGGCCATTCTCTCCGGCGTCGAGGTGCAGAATGCCGGCTCCCTGCTGCTCGCGGCCGCGGTCTTCGGAGTGCTGAACACGGTGCTCAAGCCGCTGCTGAGAGTGGTCACGTTTCCGCTGGCGATCGTCACGCTCGGGGTTGCCTGGTTCCTGGTCTCGCTCCTCATGCTCGTGCTCACGCGCGACATTGTCAGCGGCTTTCACATCTACGGCTTTGGGACCCTGATCGATGCGACGATCATCGTCTGGCTCGTGAACATGATGCTGGACCACGCTCCTGGTCCCTGGCCGCGCCGGCCTCGCTAGCGCCGGATATGACCGCCGTTTGCGCGTTTGTCCCAAAGGCCATCCTCGCCGTGGCCGTGATCGCCGCACTCAGCCTCGCGGCTTGTGGGGCCGCCAGCACCGCCAACCACACCACCAGCACTGCCAGCCACTCCACCAGCCACACCACCAGCCCTGCGCTCGGTACCACCGGCCACCAGGCTCCCGGTGCTAACCCGCAGGCGCGACCGCAGGTGATCGAGCCGACCGCCGGCCAGCAAGCGGCGGCGGTCACTGCGGCGGACCCGGTCGGGGACATACACGCCCACGCGCCGTCGCTGGCTGAGGTCAAGCGCCAGCTGCGTCTGGAGCTGATCGCGGCGCCGGTGACCAATGCCACCTACATCGACCCTCTGCGTTACGTCACGCGTTGGGAGCGCACCGACCAGGGCGTGGACGCGCAGATGTCGGTCGGGGCGCCGATCCTCGCCCCCAGCGCCGTCAAAGTGCTCGCCATCATCCCGAACTGGTATGCCGGCCAGCCGCTGGTGTACTTCGAGTTGCTCAACGGGCCCGACGCGGGCCGGGTGCAGTACGTCGCCGAGCAGATCACCGGCATCGCACCGGGCGGCGCGATCCTTGCTCAGGGGCAGGTGATTGCCCGCTTCGCCGCATCGGGGACGGGGATTGAGTACGGCTGGTCGACGCTCAACGGGGTCACCCTGGCGAGAGCGACGAGCGGCTACGGGGAGGGTCAGGTAACCCCGGCTGGGCGATCGATCCGGTCCTGGCTGAACGCCCTGGGGGCAAACGCGGGTAACGGCTGAGCCGGTCAGCGCAGCCCGCCGGTCACCATTCCCGAGGTCAGCCGTACAGCGCGTCGAAGCGCTCGGCGTACTTCTCATTGATGACGTTGCGCTTGACCTTCAGGGTCGGCGTCAACTCACCGGTCTCCTGGGACAGGTCGTGGTCGAGGATGAAGAACCGCTTGACCTGCTCAACGGGCGCGTACTTGGCGTTGGCCCGGTCGAGCTCATCCTGGATCAGCGCGACGACTTCGGGATGCTCCGACAGACCGGCCAGTGAAGTGTCCCCGACGCCGCGGGCCTGCGCCCAGGGCACGATCTCCTCCTCATCGAGCGCGACCAGCATGGCCGGGAAGGGACGCCGATCCCCGTGCATCACCGCCTGCGAGATGTAGCGCGTCTGCTTGAGGTCGTTTTCGAGGTTGGCAGGCGTGATGTTCTTGCCGCCCGCGGTGATGATGATGTCCTTCTTGCGCCCGGTAATGAACAAGAAACCGTCCTCATCGAGCCGGCCGACGTCGCCGGTGTGCAGCCAGCCGTCGATCAGAGCCCCGAAGGAACCGTCGTCGTTCTTGTAGTAGCCCTGGAAGATGTTGGCCCCCTTGAGCAGGATCTCTCCGTCGTCGGCGATCCGGATCTCGACCCCGGGGTGTGCTCGTCCCACCGAGCCGAAGCGGTGCTCCCCGGGCCGCATCCCGGTCGCCGTCGTCGAGGTCTCGGTCATCCCATAGCCCTCCATCACCGGTACGCCAGCCGCGTAGAAGAACTCGAGAATCTCCTTGGCGATCGGCGCGGCTCCGGTGACCGCCTCGCGCAGCCTGCCGCCGAAGGCGGCGCGCACGCCACTAAACAGGCGCTCGTCGGCCTGCTGGTAGGCGGCCTGCAGCTCGGCAGGGATCTCCCGCCCGGCGGCTTGGAGCTCGCGGACCTGCAACCCGATCTGGGTCGCCTCCACCAGCAGCTCGGGGCCGACGCGGGCGGTGACCAACGTATAGAGCTTCTCGAAGATGCGCGGTACCGAGGGCAGGTAGGTGGGATGGACCTGAGACAGCTCGGCAATGATCTGCGCCGGGTCGCCGCCCCAGTAGGCGATCGCAACTCCGCGGTCGGCGCCGACCAGCATCAGCAGCAGCCCGAAGGCGTGGGCCAGGGGGAGGAAGAGATAGATGAGGTCTTCGGGGCCGGACCCCACGATGCCGCGCTGGGCGACCATGTCCAGTACCGCCCGGTAGTTGCCGTGGGACAGGACACAGCCCTTGGGCGGACCGGTCGTACCGGAGGTGTAGATGAACGTGTAGGCGTCGGCCGACGTGACCGCGCTGGTTCGCGCCTCGAGCTCGCGTGCGTCTCGCGCCCGCCCGCGGGCACGGAGCTGATCGAGACCAATCGTCCCGTCACCGGCTCGCGCGCCGTCGATGACCACGACATGACGGAGATTGGGCAGCTCGTCGCGGACGGCCTGCACCTTGGCCACCTGGGAAACGTCCTCGCATACGATCGCCACTGACTCGGAGTTGCCGGCCACCCACGCGCACTCCTCCGGGGAGTTGGTCGGGTAGATCGGCACGACGACGGCTCCGGCAGCACTGATTGCGAAGCTGCACCAGGCCCACTCCACGCGGGTCTGACACATGATGCTGACGCGCTGGCCGGGCTCGACACCCAGGTCGATCAGCCCGCGACCGACCTCCGAAACGATCTCGCCGACCTCGGCGAACGTGACGTCGTGCCATTCGCCGTGGACCTTGTGCTTCTGCGCGACCCGGTCGCCGAACAGTTCGACCGACCGCGACAACAGATCGGCGATCGTGATCGATCCGGTCGTGTCAAGTGCGGTTGCGTCCATCCACTCTCCTCGGGAATGCTGTGACCTGAATCGGATAACGCTGGCCCAAGCTCGCGCCTGAAGATGGTCGCAGACAGCACGCCCGAGCCGCCGATACCTCCCAATCCCATTCCGTACTGATCTGCCATCCTGGCCGCCGTGCAGCGTGTCCACGTCATTCAGGATCTTCCCCAGGCCGTCGAAGATGTCTTCGCTTACCTGAGCGAGCAGGAGCACCTCGAGCCGCTGTCCGGAGCCAAGATCAAGCGTCTGTCCGACGGGTCGGACGGCGCGATCACCCGGGGCGGCATCCAAACATCACGAGGGCGCGTCCGGGTCGGGGTGAGCGGGGGAGCCGATGCTTGTGGACCGGCGATGAGTTCCCGGGCTCCGGGCGGTCTAACGACATACCGACCATGGGGGGCTCGAGCGAACTGAAACCAGTGGAGGTTGGACGGTGGACGTACAGGTTGCGAAACAGCTTGATAAGGACGCGCCGCCCGGCAGCGTGGCGATCGTGGCGCGACAGCTGCGACGTACCTTCAAGGGCGACATCGAAGCGGTCCGGGGCATTGATCTCGAGGTGGCCAAGGGTGAGGTGTTCGGCTTCCTGGGTCCCAACGGTGCGGGCAAGACCACGACGGTACGGATGCTATGTACGTTGCTTCCGCCGACCGCGGGGAGCGCCAACGTAGCCACCCTCGACGTCGTCAGCGACGCCGCCGAGGTTCGACGCCGGATCGGCGTTGCCCTGCAGGAGATCGGTCTCGATCCGGTCCAGAGCGGCCGCGAGCTGCTCGAGCTGCAGTGCGGCCTGTACGGAATCACGGGTCAGCGGGGGCGGGTCAGGACCGAGGAACTCCTCGCCCTGGTCGGCCTCACCGAGGCGGCGGACCGCCGCACAAAGACGTACTCGGGCGGGATGAAGCGCCGGCTGGACCTGGCGAGCGCCCTTGTGCACGCACCAGACGTACTGTTCCTCGACGAGCCCACCACCGGGCTCGACCCGGCCTCGCGAATGACCATCTGGGACGAGGTCCGCCGCATCAACAATGGCGGCGCGACGATCTTTCTGACCACCCAGTACATGGAGGAGGCTGACCAGCTGTGCGATCGCCTGGCGATCATCGACGGTGGTCAGATCGTCGCTGAGGGCACGCCCGAGCAACTCAAGGCGGCGATGGGGCACGACGTCGTCTCGGTGGCCCTGGCCGGGACCGAGGCGGGGGCGATCGAGGCGTCCATGCAGGGTCTTGCCGGGCTCGAGCGGGTGGTGGTCGAGCCCGATGCGCTTGCCCTCTACGTCGAGAACGGCGCTGCGCAGATCGCGGAGATCGTGCGCCGGATCGATCGTCTGGGAGTCACCGTGGGCGCGATCTCAGTGGCGCGCCCCTCCCTCGACGACGTCTTCCTGCAGGCCACCGGGCGGCGGCTGGAGGGCGAAGACGCCCAAACCCAACCTCAGAGGAGCAAGGGATGACCGAGGTCGTGCTGCTCGGCCGCCGCGCCGTCCGTGAGATAACCCGCCTCCCCGAGGCGACGATCCCGACCCTGTTCATCCCCCTCTTCTTCCTGGTCGTCAACATCGGACAGGTCTCCAAGACGTTTCCCAGCTCGACCCCGTTCCTGCGCGGCGAAGGCTACGTCGCCTTCCAGCTGCCGGTGTCGCTGATGTTCGCCGTAGCCACCGCCTCAAGTGGCCTGGCGCTGGTAACCGAGATCGATCTGGGCTACTTCGACAAGCTCCTGGTAGCCCCGATCCGCCGGTCCTCGATCATCCTCGGGCGCCTGGCTGCGGACCTCGTGCGCGGGATTTTGGCCTCGGCGCTGGTGCTCCTGGTGGGGATCGCGCTCGGCGCCAGCATCCGCACCGGAGTGGCGGGGGCGATCGTGATCGTGCTGCTGGCCGCGCTGTTCGGGGTTGCCTACGCCGGCTTCGGGATCCTGGTCGCGCTGCGAACGCGCAACGTGCAGGCCACGCAGTCGAGCTTCTTGCTCTTCTTCCCACTGCTCTTTCTGACCCCCAACTTCGTCCCCTTCGATCGGCTCTCGCCGCTGATGGAGACGCTCGCTCGGATCAACCCGGTCAGCTATGTGATCGTCGGCCTCCGGTCGCTGATCATCGACGGCTGGGACCTGGGCTCGATCGCCGCCTGCGCCGCGGTCATCGTCGGCCTCGGGCTCATCCTCACCGGCATGTCCCTGCGCGTGATTGCCACCTACGACCGGTGACGAGGGGCCAAGCCCGTAACCGGGATCGCCCACCCCGACGCTGACGTGCGCATCTGGGTTGCGGATCCCGGGCCTCAGTTCCTTCACGTCCGAGCTACGGCTTGTGGGCCACGACCTGGAAGATCGATGTGAACCCGGTCTCGAAACCGCGGCGGGCCGCTCGCAGATAGAGCCGCCAGATCCGCATCCGCTCGGCGCCGATCAGCGCCTCGGCGCGGGGAGAGTTGGCCTCGAGGTTCCGGGTCCACTCGCTCAGCGTCCGGGCGTAGTCCGAGCGGAAGCCCTCGACGTGGGTGGGCTCGAGCCCGGCCCGCTCGATTGCCGCCAGTACGCGCGAAACGTGCAGGGGCGCCGCGTCGGGAAACACGAACCGCTCCGAGAACGGACCGGCTTCGGGATCGCCGATCCGCAGGCGGGCGATCCCGTGGTTGAGCAGCCGCCCCCCCGGGCGCAGGACCGAGGCGAGGGTGGCGGCATAGGCGTCGACGTTGGCGTTCCCGACGTGTTCGACCATGCCGATTGACGAGATCGCGTCGTACTGCTCTCCGGCCAGATCACGATAGTCGCCAAGCCGGATCTTGACCTGATCTTCCAGTCCGGCCGCCGACACACGCCCACGCGCCAGGTCAGCCTGCTCGTCGGACAGCGTTATGCCGGTTACCCGAGCGCCGTGCTCACGGGCCGCGTGCAGCGCGAAGCTGCCCCATCCGCAGCCGACGTCGAGTACCCGCTCGCCGGGCGCAAGCCCGAGCTTGGTGCAGACAAGCTCGAGCTTGGCACGCTGGGCCTCCTCGAGCGTCTCGGCCCCGCGCGAGAAGATCGCGCACGAGTAGGTCATCGAGTCGCCGAGGAAAAGACGGAAGAACTCGTTGGAGATGTCGTAGTGATGCGTGACCGCTCGCTTGTCGCGCTCCCGGCTGTGACGGCGGCCTCGTGGCCGAAGCTCGGCGTACGGCGCGCGCGGAATCGAGCGCAGTGCCCCTGCGCGCACAGCGGCGGCTGCCAGCCGCAGCTTGCTGCGGGTATCGAGCGGCGGAACCTGGTAGCCGTCAAGCAGATCGAGGACCGCGTCCATGTCGTCGACCTCGATTTCTCCGCTCACATAGGCGCGCCCCAGCCCGAGCTGACCGGGGGCCCGCAGGACGTGTCCGAAGGCCCGCGGGGACCGGATCCGGAAGGTGGGTCCGTGGTCCCCGTTGGTGGGTGGCAATGCGCTGCCGTCCCACAGCTCGACGACGAACGGCCGCTCAGGCATGGTCTCGGCCAGCGCCTCGCGCAGCGGGGCCGTGGCCAGGGTTGCGGTCACGCTGCCGGGACGGCCAGCTTGGCCGCCTGCTGCTCGGGGCTGACCCGGACCACATCCCAGGCGAGCCCCATCCGCTCCAGCAGCCGGATGACCAGCGCCGAGGGATCGAGCTCCCACCGCCCCAGCCCGTGTCCGGCCGAGGTGGGGAACGCGTGGTGGTTGTTGTGCCATGCCTCACCGAGTGACAGCGGGGCCAGCCAGGCCAGGTTGCGTGACTCGTCGCCGGTGCGATAGCGCCGACGGCCGAAGAAGTGACACAGCGAGTTGATGCTGTAGGTGACGTGGTGCAGGAGGAGCATCCGCACCGCGCCACCCCAGAGCAGGCCGGTGAGGCCGTCCCGCAGCCGCCCGCCGAAGAGCCAGCCGAGCGCGAAGGCCAAGGCTAGGCCGCCGATCGCCCAGATCAGGAACGTGCGATGTACCCAGCTCACGACCGGGTCTTTGAGCAGGTCGGGGGCGTAGCGGGTACGGCGGCCGCGGTGGGTGTGGATGAAGAGCCACCCCATATGGGCGTGCACCAGTCCGCGGAGTGCTCCGCTCCAGCCCTGCCCGTGGCCGACATGGGGGCTGTGGGGGTCGCCCTCCTGATCGGAGTAGGCGTGGTGCTTGCGATGGTCCGCTACCCAGGAAATGACCGGCCCTTCGATCGCGGCCGAGCCGAGGATCGCGAGCAGACCCCGCACCGCCGGGGTGGTCCGGAACGAGCGATGGGTGAGCAGGCGATGAAAGCCAACCGTGACACCGACGCCGGTGAGCACGTACATGACCACCAAGACGAAGATGTCATTCCAGCCCAGCAGGCTGTTCCAAAGCTGCCAGCCAACCAGGAACAGGCTCAGCACCGGAAGCCCGGTGACGATCCCCGTGATGATCCGGTCGCGGGTCTCGCTCTGCGCAGGCTCGACGTCATCGGGAACCGCGGTACGCGATGGGGGCATGACGGCCCGCAGTCTAAGTGGTCTTCGTTGATCGAGGAGCTGCGGCGCCTAAGAAGACTGGAAAAAACCGTGGACTCGGGGATAAACGGTGGACTTCTCTCGGTCACCCGGGCTACGTGGGCGCCTAGAACACCCCGCGCGAGACGCACAGACGCTGCAGCTGCTCCATCGCCTCAGCCGAGCGAATTGGCAGCGAGTCCAAGGCCGCGGCGGCCGCCCGCAGATCTCCGATCGTGACCGCGCGGGCCTCGAGGGCAAAGCGCCCCAGCCAACGAACGGCGGCCCGCTCGTAGCGTCCGCGGTCGCCGTCGCGGAGCACCAGGCAGATGCGCAAGGCGTCATCGAGCGCGATCTGAGGCAGCTCGCGGGCGGCCCCGAGCACGAGCAGCTCGTTTCCGGTCTCCAGGGCACGGCGGAAGCGGGCGTAGGGACTGCCATCGCTGGTCACGAACGTATGTTCGCACCAAGGTCAAGCGGCCGGGATGCCCCGCGGCCTCCGGCTCCCTAGAGCAGGCGGATGTTGATGCGAAAGCCGCTCGGGTGCTTGCTGTACGGGCGCGTTGACTGGCCGAAGACCCGCAGCACGTGGTATCGGCTCCAATGCCGCGGGCGCCGCACGGTGCCCAGACGGCAGTGGGCACGGCCCAGGACAGCCCGCGTCTGGACGAGGCTCAGGTGCTTGAGCCGGGGGGCCACACAGCTCGACCCTGTCTTGTGGGGCGTGACCCCGCGTCCCCCGGTGACGGGGAAAGCTTTCAGGGCCCAGTCATCCACGCCCACCGCCGCCGAGGTGGGTGCGACCTGGCTGCGGCCACCGTTGGTGAAGGTCCAGTAGGTCTGCGAGGGCAGGCCCTCGACGATGGTGCCGTTGACCGGCGCGGGGGCGAGGTGCACAAGCGGGTTGCCGACGATTTGAAGGTCAAAGGCGTCAATAGTCACCATGGGCTTCGGGCCACCGTAAATCGACCATGTGCTGATCGGAAAGACGGTGCCGCCCGCGACGCGATAGCTGATGTTGTTGGTGTCGTTCAGGAAGGTGCCGTTGCGCGGATAGGGGGCCAGCTGGCTGAACTGCTGCGCAGTGATCATCTGCACGGGCTGGGCACCGCCAAAGCCCGACCAGCTGGCGACCAGCATCGGCGCTCCGCCCGCAACCCGGTAGATGTTGGAGTCGCCGCTGACCTCGATGAAGGTGCCATCCGGGAACGGGCTGGCGTTGCCCCCCGAGGCGGTGTCGCCGTTGACGTAGTCCCCGTCGATGTTGATCGTCACGCGGGCGTAGGTCTCGTTGTGGGCCCCGTTGTACTGGTGGATGCGCTTGGCCCCGGGCCAATCGCCGCTGGGAACGTAGGGATCGCTGGTGGTCTGCTGGTTGTTCCAGTGCGCGATCCAGATGTCATCGGGCTCGGCGTAGCCGGTGCCGTAGGCCTGGACGAGGTCGGTGATCCCTGACGAGGCGCTGCTGTAGACGCCTGACAAGTAGCCGTCGGCGTGCAGCTGGGTTGTCCAGCCGCTGAGGTACGCCAGCACGGTTTGCGTCGCCGAGCTCGAGCGGCTGTACTGCTCCATGTCGTCATAGATCGGGTTGCCAGCCGGAATCCCGAGCGCCTGGGCGTGAGCGACGGCATCGTTGGCGGCGGCGGCGCCTTGGGAGGAAGCGCTGCTCGAGGAGATCGTGGCGCATGAGCCTCCGCATGCGCCGGGGCCCTGAAGCCCGACGTAGGTGAGGATCAGATGCCAACCGGCCGCGGTCTGGCCGGCCACCCAGCTCGAGCTGAGGTTGGGCTGCGAGCAGGCCTCGTTGACCCCGCCGATGTAGACCCCGATCGCCCGGTAGGGGGAAGCCGACCAGGCGCTCATGGCGCTGGTGGAGGGAGCCGTGCAGGCATCAAAGCCAAGCCCGGCGTAGGTCACGGCGTGAGCCTGGGCGTGAGCCACGGCCGCCGGATGGACACGCAGGGAGGGAACCGAAGCTCGGCCGTTGGCGGTTGCCCTGAGCTGGCGACCGACGGTCCGGGCCAGGAGCTGGGGGCGTCGCGCCCAGGTCGCGGTCACGACGACGCCCGCGCCCGGGACAGCGAAGGTCGTCTGCTTGCCGCCCGCGGGCAGAAGCTCGCCGTGGGCGCCGGCCGAACCGGTCGCCGTGAGCGGCCGGACCAGCAGCGCCTCGGTGCGCCCGGCGGCGTGGGCCGGGCAGCTCTGGTTGGTGCTCGGAGTGCCGAGATAGACCGCATGGCGGTCAAAGCGCACGCACGTCGACGCCCTGTCTAGGTGGAAGACCGGCCAGGAGGCCGGAACCCGCAGCGTGTAGCCGCGGTAGCGCAGGGTGTGGGTATCGGTACGCGCGATCGCACCGGGAGCCACCACCAGTAAAAAAACCAGTGCTGCGAGCGCGGCCGGCCACGCCGCACTCCCGGTGGGGCAGCCCGAGTGAACTCTGCGCCTCACGGTGTCCAGTCTAAACCGCAACTCGACCCTGGCGAGCCACTCTGACCGCGCATGGTCAGAATGCCCACTGGCTGATACGGGGCAAGCCCGCTTGCTCGGCGGCCGTCAGTCGTCGGCGGTGCGGTCAGCCTCGGTCTGCTGCTCGAGCTTCTCGCGCAGGTAACGCGCTTTGTCGGCCCGGCGCTCGTGCTTTTTAGCCTCGGCCTCGGGTTCAGCCCTGATCAGTGCCTCGCGCTCGGCGAGCTCCTGCTCGCGCTGCTGTCGCTTGAGGACTTCGGCAGCGGGGGTTGGTTCGTCCATCGTGGAGACGATACGCCCGGTTGGCTAACGGTTTCTAAGCCGCGGACGCGTCGTCAGCCCGGATCGCCGGTACAGTGGCCGCGTTCGGTGAGCCGGGTCGGCCGAGAGCCCAAGGAGGATGTTGCCGTGAAGATGACAACGGTGGCCGCTGGGACGGTGGCGCTTGCGCTGGCCCTTTCGGGGTGCGGTGGGAGCAGCCAGCCGAGCCTGAGCAAATTCAAGACTGACTTCAAGTCCGATAAGGCATCGTTTCGCCAACTCGGGCTCGACCTGCAGCGGGCAATCACGGGTGCCCAGGCCAAGACCGACGCGCAGCTGGCGATCCAGATCAGCTCGCTCGCCGCCCGGGCGTCGGCGGAGGCCTCGTCGATCGCCAAGCTCAACCCGCCGGACAAGTACAAGACCGAGACCCACAAGCTGTCGGCCGGGTTCAATGCCGTGGCCGCCGACCTGCGCTCGATCTCAGCCGCGGCGGTCAAGCATGACGCCACCACGGCCAAGCAGGCCACCACAGCGCTGCTCGGCGATGCCGCCAAGGTCAAGGCCGCCGACGACACCATCACCAAGGGCCTCGGCCTCCCGGCCTGAGGGTTGATCCGCGTCTGCGCCCCGCGGTGAGCGTACGGTTGGGTGGCCATGTACAAGACCGTGCACCACGACGGACTGACCGACCAGGTCGCGATCGAGGAGCCCCTGGAGATCCGCGTCGACGGCGAAGCGCTTGCCGTGACCATGCGCACCCCGGGTCACGACGAGGAGCTCGCGATCGGCTTCCTCTACGGCGAGGGGCTGATCGACGGACCGCGGGACGCCGGGCTGACCGATGATCTGGCCTCCAACGTGATCGAAGTCAGCGGCCCGCTGACCCGCAATCCGGGCGCCCGCCGCTTCTACACGACGTCCTCGTGCGGGGTGTGCGGGAAGGGCGCGCTGGAGGAGGTGGCGGTGGCCAGCGCGCCGCTGCCCAGCGGTCCGGTGCTGGCGCGGGACCTGACGGCGCAGCTGCCGTCGCGGCTGGAGCAGCCAGCCTTCGCGCGCACCGGCGGCGTCCACGCGACCGGGTTGTTCACCGCCAGCGGTGAGCTCCTGTTCTCGCGCGAGGACGTGGGGCGCCACAACGCGATGGACAAGGTGGTGGGACGCGCGCTGCTCGATGGGCTCGTGCCGCTCGGCGAACGGGTGCTGTGCGTGAGCGGCCGGCTGTCCTTCGAGCTGGTCCAGAAGGCGGCGGTGGCTGGCGCTCCCATCCTGGTCGGAGTCGGCGCCCCGAGCTCGCTGGCCATCGAACTGGCCGACGATCGCGGTCTGACGCTGTGCGGCTTTGCCCGACGCGGCAATGTCAACGTATATACGCGGCCCGAGCGGATTCTCGCCTGAGCGTCTGAGGACTCGACCGCGGCCGGAGCGGCGGTCCTGCTGGGCTTAGGGGGCCGCCAGCGCCACCAGCTCGGCCAGCTCCCGCTCGGAGGACCAGGCGCCCACGGAGGCCCGTACGAAGCTGTGCGAGGGAATGCTCCGCACCACGAACCCGGCGGCGGCGAGCCGGGCTACCTCGGCGTCAGCGTCTCGGGTGCGCCAGGAGACAAGCGTCGAGCGTCCTCGCGGCCCGACCTCCAGCCCACGCGCTGTCAGCTGATCGGCGAAGTCGGCAGCCAGGTCAGCGGCGCGAGCGTAGACCCAGTCCAGCCCCGCGTCTTCGAGTACACCCAGCGAGGCCAGGGCCCAGGCGCTTCGCAACCCGGACGGGAAGCCGTGATCGAGACGGGCGGCGTGCTCGGCCGGGGGCGAGGTCAGGGGGTGTTGGGCGTCGGCCAGCGAGGCGTAGCCCGGCCATGGCACGGTCAGCGTCTCGAGGTGATCGGGATGGATGTAGAGACAGCCGCTGCCCTCGGGTCCCGACAGCCACTTCTGGCCCGAAGCGGCGTAGAAGGCGCAGCCGACTGTCGCCATGTCGGCCGGGACGGCGCCGATCCCCTGCGCGGCGTCGAGCAGGACGGGCACGCCGGTGGCGACGAGTCCGGCGTGATCGACTACCTGCCCGCTGACCCAGGAGACGTGCGAGGTGGCGATCAGGCGCGTGGCGTCGTTGACGGCGGAAGTCAGGTCAGCGAACGGCGCCACCTTGACCGAAATGCCATGGAGCTGCCGAGCCCGGGCGAGGGGCGCTAGCAGGCCCGGATGCTCCTCGTCGCTGGTCAGGATCTCCTCGCCGGCCCGCAGTCCGAGGCCGGAGAGCACCGTGTTGACGCCATCGGTGGTCGAGCCGGTCAACGCCACCTCGGTCGCAGAACACCCGAGCACACGGGCGTAGCCGGCCCTGAGCTCGTTTGCCAGCCCGCGGATCGTCTCGATGTACGCCTTGCCCGAGCGCCCGGCGGTGACCTCTGCCTCAACCCGTTCGCGCGCTACATCCCCGGCGTGCCGCGAGACGGGTCCCTCGGTGCCCGCGTTGAGATAGGAGACCCGCTCGAAGACCGGGAACTGGGCGCGGAACCGGGCTGCGTCGGTCACCGGCACTGCTCGGACAGGACAATGTCACGGACGGGGAGCATTTCCTCAGCCGACGGGAAGGCCGGCCTTGCGGCATTCAGTGGCTAGCGCCCGCGCGCTGGCGCCCCGGATCCCGCCGGGCGTGTTGGCACCCGCGCACATGGAGCGCGCGGTCGCGCCACAGCGGTAGAGCTTGTCGCCGCCGGTGGAGTAGGCCAGCCCGACCGAGATACAGCCGTGACCGGACTGTCGCTCGGCACTGGTCAGGGAGATGATCAGGACCACCGCGAGCGCGGCGACGACGGCGAGCACGCCGCCGATCATCAGCTTCTCGCGGGGCCGGACGGTCGGCGGTTGACGCATGGCCTGCGCGTGCCCAGGCGGCAGGATCAGCATCGCACCGAGTCTAGGGAACTGTCCCGGACTGGCCTAGGGCTCGGCGACGAGCAGTCCTGGTCCAAGCTCGGCTGGGCGGGTGTGGCCGGTCAATCCGATCGTGAGGTCGAGCTCGGCGAGAACCGCGCGCAGGACCGCCAAGACACCTTTCTCGCCCCCGGCTGCCAATCCCCACAGATAGGGACGACCGAGGAGCACGGCATCGGCCCCGAGGGCGAGGGCCTTGACGACGTCGGCACCCGAGCGCACGCCGCTGTCGAGCAAGATCTCCATCTCGCCGCCGACGGCATCCACGATCGCGGGCAGCGCGTGCAGGGAGGCGATCGCCCCATCCACCTGCCGCCCCCCGTGGTTGGAAACCACCACGCCGTCGAAACCGTGTTCACGCGCGGCGCGGGCATCGTCGGGGTGCAGGATGCCCTTCAGGGCAAGTGGCAGCGTGGTCCGCGAGCGGAGGAACTCGAGGTCGGCCCAGGTCAGGCGCGGGTTGGAAAACTGCGCGACGAACTGGCCGATCGCGGCCTGCCTGTCCTGCTCGGGAGACCGCTCGAGCAGCCCGCGGAAGACGGGATCGGCGATGTAGTTGGCGATTCCGTTTCCCTCCAGGAAGGGCTGCCACCCCCGCTGCAGATCGCGGGGTCTCCACCCGGGCAGGAAGGTGTCCAGGGTGACCAACACGGCCTGGTAGCCGGCCGCCTCGGACCGAGCCAGGAGACTGGCGGCGAACTCGCGGTTTCCCGGCCAGTAGAGCTGAAACCACTTGGGGCCGTCCCCGGCGGCGGCGATCTCCTCGAGCGTGCTCCCCGAGACGGTGCTGACGGCCATCGGCAGCCCCACCACCGCCGCAGCCCGCGCAACCGCCAGCTCACCCTCGGGATGAACGATGGTCTGTACCCCGATCGGCGCCAGCCCCACCGGAGCGGGCAGCTCGGTCCCTAGCACGGTGACCGAGAGATCGCGGTCCGACACGTCGCGCAGCATCCGCGGCACGATCCGCCAGCGCCGGAAGGCAGACTCGTTGGCCCGCATCGTGTCCTCGCTCCCGGCGGCGCCAAAAACGTAGTCGGCCGCTTTGGGGTCGGCGAGGCGCTGGACCTCACCCGCCAGCGCCGCGATCGACACCGGGTGCGCCGGGGTCTCCCCGGTCATCCCGCGCAGGAAGATCTCCGCCTGGTAGGAGGCGAAGGGCGGCCCGATCGCGGGCGGCGTCAGCTACTCGTCCTCCGCCGCGGCCGCGGCGACGGAGTCGTCGGCGCTGTCGGCGTCGTCCTGACCCTGCTCCGCGAGCTCGCGCTTGAGCACCTTGCCGGTTTGGTTGCGCGGCAGCTCGTCGATGAACGCAACCTCGCGCGGAACCTTGTAATTGGCCAGGTTGTCTTTGACGTACCCCTTGACATCGTCCTCGCTCAGCTCCTTGCCGGCGCGCAGAACGACGAAAGCCTTGAGGCGCTGGCCGAACTTCTCGTCCTCGACCCCGATTGCCGCCACCTCCTCCACCGCCTCGTGGCCTGCTAGCAACTCCTCGACTTCAGCCGGGAAGACGTTCTCGCCCCCGGAGACGATCATCTCGTCGTCGCGCCCGTCGATGAACAGCCGGCCCTGCTCGTCGAAGTGGCCGACGTCCCCGGAGGACATCAGCCCCTTGATCTGCTCCTTTGTCTCCCCGCCGGTATACCCCTCGAACTGGCCGGCGTTGCCGACGAAGATGCGACCGGTGGTCCCGGCCGGCACCTCCTCGCCGTCGTCGTCGAAAATCTTGACGATCGTCCCGCGCACGACGGTGCCCACCGTTCCGGGCTCCTCGCGAAGATCGTCCGGGGTGGCGATCGTCGCGTAAGCGATCTCGGTGGAGCCGTACATGTTGTAGAGCACCGGCCCGAATGCTTGCAACGAGCGCTTTACCAGCTCGGGGCCGACTGCGGAGCCCGAGACGAAGATCACCTTGAGCGAAGACAAGTTGCGAGCCGCTATCTTCTCCTCGCCCAGATCGAGGACCCGCTGCAGCATCACGGGCACGACGACCAACGCCGACGCTTGGTTGTCCTGGATGCTGTCGAGCAACGCCTCGGGGTCGAATTTGCGCCGCACCACGAGCGTCGAGCCGAGCGCCAGCCCCAGCGCCATGGATGCGAAGCCGAGCGCGTGGAACAGCGGGACCGCCAGCTCGGTCACCTCCCGCGCGCGAAAGGGAACCTTGCTGAGTAGGCCGCCGATCATCGACAGCGAACGGGGCTCGTCTCGGGGGGCGCCCTTCGGGGTCCCGGTGGTGCCGCTGGTCAGGATCACGATCTTCGGGGCGACGCCGGCTTTGGGCGGCGCGTCGGTGGATGCGCCCGCGATCAGCGCGCCCAGCGTGTCCTTGCACTTTTCGGGCTCCTCGTCATCGACCCAGGCCCGCCAGCGACCGTGGGGCGGATCGACCCCCTTCAGCGTGGACGAATACTCGTCGTCGTAGACGAGCAGGTCGGTCCCCTCACGATCGGCGACTTCTCGGATCTGGGGGCCGGCGAACGAGGTGTTGAGCAGGATGATCTTGGCCCCACACTTCGCCGCCGCGAACACGGCTTCGAGAAAGCCGCGGTGGTTGCGCACCAGGATCGCCACGCCGTCGCCTGGCTCGAGGCCGTGCTCGCGCCACGCATTGGCCAGCGCGTTGGAGCGCTGGTCGAGCTCCTGATAGCTGACGTCGCCGCGCTCGTCGCGTATCGCCACCCGATCGCCGTGGCGAATGGCGCCGATCGTAACCGCGCTGGCGAGCATCCGGTGGCGCTCGAAGGCGAGCAGCATCTGCGCCACCCGGTGGGGCAGCTCGGGCCGGACGAGTCCGCTACGAATGCAGACAGCGACGAAATACGCCTCGTCACCGACGCGCTCGGCGAGCTTGAGTCCTCCGCCGAGCAGTCCTCTCACGTCGACTTCTACGATTCTCTCCTCCTCACGGCCGGTCGCAGCCTATGGCATCCGCGACCATAGCGTCGGCTTGGTTGGGCCAGGTTCGGGGTAATACCCGGGCCGTGTTCACGTCACTCATAACTCTCCCCGTACGCCTCGGGGCTCGTAGCGTCGAGCTCGCCCTGCGCGCCACCCAGGCGGTGACCGAGCGCGCCCTCGGGCTCGCCGAAGTCCTCGCCGACACAGTGACCGGACCCACCCGCGGCGGCGTGGGCCGGTCCGATTCCCCCTACGTCGACATCGACGGCGAGGTCGTTGACGAAGCGCACACCCCCGTCCCGACGCCGCCGGGGCCCGATCCGTCCCCGCCTTCACCCCCTCCGGCTCCTGAGCCGCCGTCCGCCCCGCCCGGTCCACCGGCCCCGGCGCCACCGCCGGCGCCACCGCCCACACCACCGCCGGCGCCCCCGCCCACGCCACCGCCGCCGCCCCCCGAACCGGCTCCGCCCCACATCTCCACCGAGGCGGACCTGGTGGCAGAGAATGCCGACCCCGGGGCCGAGGACGGAGCCGGGGCCGAGGTGCACGTGGCCGAACCCTGGGAGGGCTACCGGCAGCTACGGGCCGCCGACGTGGTCGACCGGATCACCGGGGCCGATTCGGCCGCGCTGGCGGCTGTCGAGCTCTACGAGCTGTCAAGCCGCCGGCGTCAGACCGTCCTCAACGCCGTTGCCCGGGAGCTGGAGCGGACCCAAGCCGGCAATCAGTAGGCGTAGCCGGGCACGGTGTAGCGTAGCTCCCCCCGCCGTAGCCGCCGGGATACCCGCCGCCATACGGTGAACCGCCGTAGCCGTAGCCGCCGTAGCCGCCGTAGCCATAGCCGCCATAGCCATAGCCAGAGCCGTAGCCGCCGGAGGGGGCGGCGGGGCCCGGGTACCCGCCGCCGTAGCCGTCGCCTGAGCCGCTGGACCCCGAGCTGGGGCCCGCGCCCGAGGTGGCAGCCGCCGAGTTGGCGGTGTAGGCGACCGAGAACGACGAGCCGTCGCTGGACAGGCCGCTCGGCGTTGCCCCTGCCGAGCTGCCGGACGGGTTGTAGGAGATGCCCGCGGGGCCATAGCCGGAGGCCGAGCCGCTGAGGGTGACGGCGGCGGCGCTCCAGTCTGTGTCTGAGATCGTGCCGGTGTGGCCGTCGGTGGCGGTGGCCCGCGCATGGGTGAACTTGACGGTGGCGAAATTTGTCAGGGGCAGCGGCGTGCAGCTAGACGCGGTCTGATCACACGCCGACGGCGCCTCGGCGATCCACTCGGCGCTGGAGGTATCGGGGTTGGCCATGGACAGGGTCTTGTCCACCGACTGGCCGGTTGTCGCGTCGGCGAGCGCAACCCGCACCGAGCTGCCGCTGACACTGACCGTGCTCGACATGTGGTCCCCGGGGTGCACGGTGAGCGCCACCTTGACTGGCGCGGCGGGCACGAGCTCGTACCACGCGAAGTAGCTCGCCTGCCCACCACTTGCGCAGTCGGCCTCGGTCCCCGCCTGCTCGAGGGCCTGGCCCCCAGCCTGGCCCCCAGAACCGCCGAGACCGACCCAGAAGGCGGAGTGCCCGCGTGAGGAGGCGCAGTTGGCGGTCGGCTGCACCCAGCTTCCCGACACGCTCGAGAAGTTCTTGTTGCTCGTGGAGCCGCCGACCACGTACCCGGACCAATTCTGGCTGGAGGCCTGCTGAACCGCGCTGGTGGCCGCGGCGGCTGGGGCCACGGCGAGCGCACAGGTGGCGGTCACCAAGAAAGGAATCAGACGCCTGGGGTTCATACCGGTAACTGTGCAGCCGGCGTCGAAGAGCCCCTTACGAACTGGCGAAGAGATCTATCAGTGCCCGGGTCGGCTTCGTCTCACCGAGCCCGTGCGGGATGCTCCTACGCGCTGACCACGGAGCGCGCGCGGGCCAGCCGCACGGCCTTGGACAGCGTGTCGATGTCGTAGGCGCCCTGGTGCCGGTGCCCGTTGATGAAGAAACTCGGGGTACCCGACACGCCGCTGACATCGGCCGACTCGACGTCCTCGGCGATGTGCGCCAGCCCTTTGCGCTTGCGAAGGTGCTCGCGGAACTGCTCCACGTCGAGCCCGAGGTTCTCGGCCTCGGCCACCAGATCGCGGACCTTGAGGCGGTCCTGATGAGACAGGAGCGCGTCATGCATTTCCCAGAAGCGGCCCTGGGCAGCGGCGGCCTCGGCCGCCTCGGCGGCGATCTGGGCCTGGGGATGGACATCGTTGAGGGGCAGGTGACGCCAGACGTAGCGCAGATCGCCGAAGTCGCGCAGCAACTCGCGGATAACGGTCTCGGCCTGACCGCAGTACGGACATTCGAGGTCCCCGTACTCGAGCAGCGTGACGGCAGCGTCCTCGGGACCGCGAATGTGGTCGCGTTCGGGCTCGACGGGCACGGCGAGATCGACGATCAGCTCTGAGCTGCCGACGATCGCCCGCAGCCGCATGGCGCGCGGGAGCTTGCGGGTCACGCGCAGCACGACCGCACTCAGAACGGGTGCGCCTACCAGCGTGCTGAGGATGCCCACCTTGGCTTCGTCCAGCGCCTGGCCGTGGAAGGCGAGAGCGGCGATCAGCAGTGACACCGTGAAGCCGATGCCGGAGATGGCGGCTCCGCCGAGCACCGAGCCCCACCCGACCGGGGGACGGATGCGTCCGCGCGTGAGCCGGGTGACCAGCGCGGAGGCGCCAGAGACCCCGAGTGGCTTGCCGATCAGGTAGGCGACCAGGATGCCCAGGGTGATCGGCGACGTGTACGCGTGGGCGAGAAAGCCGGCGCTGATCACGACGCCCGCGTTGGCGAGTGCGAACAACGGCACGATGAAATAGCTCGTGAACGGGTGGTAGAGCTGCTGCAAGCGCTCGTTGGGCGAGATCGCAGAGCGCAGCCCCGCGCGTGCCGACTGCGCGAATTGTGAGGTTGGCTGCTCGCGGAAGACCCGAAAGAGGTCGGTGGCGCGTTCGAGGTCCGCGCGCGGGGCCGGGTAGGCGATCGTGAGCAGGCCCAGGGCCAGGCCGACGACGATCGGGTCGATCCCCGAGCGTTGGGTCGCAACCCAGGCGGCCACCCCCAGGACCGCGTAGATGCCGCCGTTGGTGATCCGGCTCGCGCGTACGACCAGGATGACGGCGAACAACGCCAGCGCCATGGCCAGCGCCGCCACGTTCAGCGAGGTGGTGAACACGATCGCGATCACCACCAGTGCGACGAGGTCGTCGACCACGGCCACGGTGAGGATGAATGCGCGCAGGTTCTCGGGGAAGCGCCGGCCGACGAAGGCGAGCATGCCGAGCGCGAAGGCGGTGTCGGTTGACATCGCTGCCCCCCAGCCGCCCTGCGAAGCGTCCGCGCCGCTGATCAGCATGTACATCACGACCGGAATGACCATGCCTCCCAGCCCAGCCAGCATTGGCAAGGCGAGGCGGCGCCGGTCCCGGAGCTCGCCGAGGTCGAACTCACGCCGCGCCTCGAGCCCGACGACGAAGAAGAAGAAGGTCATCAGCCCGTCGTTGACCCACTGGCGCAGGTCCTGGCTGATACCCGAGCCGCCGACCCGGACCGCGAGCGGCGTGCCCCAGACGTCTCGATATGAGCCGGCATCGATGTTGATCCAGGCCACGGCGAGCAAGGCGCCGGCCAGGAGGATGACGGCACTGCCGGACTCGGTGCGCAGGAAGTCGCGCAGCGGCGCTTCGAGGTTGCGCGCCCACGCCGTGCGCCCCGCCTGGGGTCCGGCCGCGGTCACGATCTCGGACGAGGCGCAGGCGTCATCGGACGGCTCGGACGCGCTACCGGCCGCCCGGAAGGCGTCACTCGGGGGGTCTGCCGCAGTCACCGCTGCCCAAGCTTAGGACGCCGAGAATCCGGGGCCGTTACCACGCGCGCCCACGCACGACGCTAGTATCTACGGCAGGATTTCCGAACATTGTGTGCGTCAATACGCGAGGAGCATTCCATGCCAGCCACCGAACCCCTTGTCTTCGACGCGATCCGCACGCCGCGAGGGAAGGGCAAGGTAAACGGATCGCTCCACACGACCAAACCCGTCGACCTGGTGGTCGGGCTGATGCACGAGATGCTCAGCCGTAACCCGGGCTTCGATCCCAACCGGGTCGACGATGTCGTCCTCGGTTGCGTGTCCCCGATCGGCGATCAGGGCGCCGACATCGCCAAGACCGCTGCGATCAAGGCCGGCCTGCCCGACACCGTCTCGGGAGTGCAGCTCAACCGCTTCTGCGCCTCGGGCCTGGAGGCGGTCAACATCGCCGCTCAGAAGGTCGCCTCGGGCTGGGAGGACCTCGTCCTGGCCGGTGGCGTCGAGTCGATGTCGCGGGTGCCGATGGGCTCCGACGGTGGCGCCTGGGCGATGGACCCGGAGACCAACTACGACACCTCGTTCGTTCCCCAGGGGATCGGCGCCGACCTGATCGCCACGGTCGAGGAGTTCAGCCGGGAGGACGTCGACGCCTACGCGGCGCGCTCGCAGGACCGGGCGGCCACCGCTCAGCAGGAGGGTCGGTTCTCCAAGTCGGTCATTCCGGTGCTCGACCTCAACGACCATGTCGTCCTCGACCACGACGAGTTCATCCGTCCCGGCACCACGGTGGAGACGCTGGGGGGCTTGAAGCCCTCATTCCAGATGATGGGCGAGATGGGCGGCTTTGACGCTGTCGCGCTGCAGAAGTACCACTGGGTGGAGAAGATCAACCACGTCCATACGCCAGGCAACTCGTCGGGGATCGTCGACGGCGCTTCGCTCGTCGCGATCGGCAACGAGCAGACCGGGGCCGAGCTCGGTCTCCGCGCGCGGGCCAAGATCCTCGCCACTGCCGTCTCGGGTTCAGACCCCACGATCATGCTGACCGGGCCCGCGCCGGCCAGCCGCAAGGCGTTGGCCAAGGCCGGGCTCACCGTCGATGACCTGGACCTGGTGGAGATCAACGAAGCGTTCGCGGCCGTCGTGCTGCGCTTCGTGCGCGATATGGGCCTGGACATCGACAAGGTCAATGTCAACGGCGGCGCGATCGCCATGGGTCACCCGCTGGGCGCGACCGGGGCGATGATCCTCGGCACGCTGGTCGACGAGCTCGAGCGCCAGGACAAGCGCTACGGCCTGGCCACGCTGTGCGTCGGCGGCGGCATGGGCATCGCGACCGTTGTCGAGCGCGTCTAGACCGGAATCGCCGAAACCCACGGAAGAAACGAGAGACACGCTATGAGCGAGAGCACGATCCGCTGGGAGCGGGGCGACGACGGCGTCGTGATCCTGACCCTCGACGACCCCAACCAGTCCGCCAACACCATGAACGCGGCCTACGCGGCCTCGATGCTGGCCACCGTTGATCGTCTCGAGGCCGAGCGCGACGAGATCAAGGGCGTGATCATCACCTCGGCCAAGAAGACCTTCTTCGCCGGCGGCGACCTCAACGATCTCAAGTCGGCCACCAAGGAGAACGCGGAGGAGATCGCCACCTTCGTGCGTGACGGCAAGGCCGTCCTGCGCCGTCTGGAGACGCTCGGCAAGCCGGTCGTGGCTGCGGTCAACGGCTCAGCCCTGGGTGGCGGTCTGGAGATCTGCCTCGCCTGTCATCACCGGATCGTGGTCGACGACCCCAAGATCCAGCTCGGCTTCCCAGAGGTCCAGCTCGGGCTGCTGCCGGGTGCCGGCGGCGTGACTCGCACGGTGCGGATGCTGGGAATCGTCAACGCGCTCATGTCGCTGCTGCTCCAGGGCCAGCGGGTTGGGCCCGGAAAGGGCCAGGAGATCGGGATCGTCGACGAACTAGCGAGCTCGAAGGAGGAGCTGATCCCGGCGGCCAAGACGTGGATCGAGGCCAATCCGGAGGCTCAGCAGCGGTGGGACGTCAAGGGCTACAAGCTTCCCGGGGGCACGCCGAGCACGCCTGCGCTGGCGCAGAACCTGCCCGCCTTCCCGGCCAACCTGCGCAAGCAGATCAAGGGCGCCAACTACCCGGCGCCGCACCACATCATGGCCGCCGCCGTCGAGGGCGCCCAGGTCGACTTCGACAACGCGTCGGAGATCGAGGGGCGCTACTTCGTGGACCTCGTAACGGGCCAGGTGGCCAAGAACATGATCCAGGCCTTCTTCTTCGATCTTCAGCGTGCCACCGGAGACCGCGGCCGGCCGGAAGGCATCGAGACCTTCAAGCCAACCAAGGTGGTCGTGCTCGGCGCCGGCATGATGGGCGCCGCGATCGCCTACGTGTGCGCCAAGTCCGGCCTGGAGGTGGTGCTCAAGGACGTCGATCGCACCGCGGCCGACGCGGGCAAGGGCTACTCCGAGAAGCTAATCGCCAAAGCGGTGCAGCGCGGACGCTCGACGCAGGAGCAGGGCGATGAGCTGCTGAGACGGATCACCCCCACCAGCGACCCCGCTGCCGCGGCCGGCGCCGAGCTGGTCATCGAGGCGGTATTCGAGGATCCCTCGGTCAAGGCCCAGGTGTTCGCCGAGATCGAACCCCACCTCGCCCCCGACGCTCTGCTGGGGTCAAACACCTCGACGCTGCCGATCACCAGCCTGGCCGAGGGCGTCTCACGTCCAGCCGACTTCATCGGCCTGCACTTCTTCAGCCCCGTCGACAAGATGCCGCTGCTGGAGATCATCACGGGCGAGCAGACCAGCGAGGAGACGCTCCACCGCGCGCTCGACTTGGCCAAGCTGATCAAGAAGACCCCGATCGTCGTCAACGACAGCCGCGGCTTCTTCACCAGCCGCGTGATCGGGACGTTCATCAACGAGGGCATCGCGATGCTGCTCGAGGGCGTCCCAGCGCCGACGATCGAGCAAGCCTCATCGCAGGCCGGCTACCCGGCCCCGGTGCTCCAGCTCTCTGACGAGCTGAACCTGAAGCTGATGAAGAAGATCCGGGATGCGGCGAAAACCGCAGCCCAGGGCGACGGTGGCGCCTGGGACGGCCACCCGTCCGAGGCGGTCATCGACAGGATGCTCGACGAGGGCCGCCCCGGCCGCCTGGAGGGCAAGGGCTTCTACGAGTACGAGGACGGTAAGCGCACCCGCCTGTGGCCGGGCCTGCGCGAGGCCTTCCCGCCCGTCGACGATCCCTCGTCCCTGTCGCTCGCCGACCTCGAGGAGCGGATGCTCATGATCGAGGCGATCGAGAGCGTCAAGTGCCTCGACGAGGGCGTGATCGAGACGGTGGCCGACGCCAACATCGGCTCGATCTTCGGGATCGGCTTCCCGGGGTGGAGCGGCGGCGTGCTGCAGTACATCAACGGTTACGACGGCGGGAGCCGGATGACTCAGGTCGCCGACGGCCGTGAGCGAGCCCGGACGGCAAGCGTCGGCGGCGTGAGCGGCTTCGTGGCCCGGGCCCGGGAGCTCGCCGAGCGCTACGGCGATCGCTTCGAGCCGCCGGCATCTTTGGTGCAGATGGCCGAGCGGGGCGAGACCTACTCTGACGACGAGGCGCTGGTCTCGACCTGATCGACGAGTTCGGGACCAGCTGGGCCGCTGCCCGCGACCTCAACCGTGCGATTGCGGCCGGCCTGCTTGGCCGCGTAGAGGCCGTGGTCGGCATGAGAGAGCAGCCGCTGGCCGTCGATGATGCCGTGGGTGTTGGTGGCCACGCCGACCGAGACCGTGATCGCCTCTGGAACGAGGTCCTGCATCCACCGGGCGGTCTCGGCACGAAGACGCTCGGCGGCCGCCAGTGCGCCCGCCCGGTCGGTCGCGGGCAGCAGGAGACAGAACTCCTCCCCACCAAGCCGCATGGGCACGTCATGCTCGCGCGCGATGTCACGCAGGAGGGCGCCAAAGCGGGCCAGGACCCGATCCCCGACCTCGTGGCCATAGCGATCGTTGACGCGCTTGAAGTGATCGAGGTCGCAGACAAGCAGGGCGGCGTCGCGGTGCTGGCTGAGCAGGTCGGTCAGGCCGCGGCGATTGCGAACGCCGGTCAGCGGATCGTGGCTGGCCAGGTGGCTGAGCTGCTCGCGATGCTCGATTCCGCCCTGAGCCGCGGAGAGCTGATCGATCAGGAGCCGGACGGCCCGGCGGCGCTCGTCGGTCGGCAGTAGGCGATCGGTGGGGTCCTCGATCACCACTAGAGCGCGCAGCCAGCCGCTGTCGCCGCGGCAGGGAATGACGAGGCAGTGCTCGCTCCAGGCGGCCAGGCCGCGCCCGTTCTTCCGCGAGCGGGGCGGGTGGGGATCCGCGGGGGCACCGAACAGCTCCGCCGCAGCCAGCAGCCAGCAGCCGGCGTGCTCGCGCGGCGGGGTAAGCAGTTGCTCGATCCGGCCAACCTCGAGCGTCAGAGGCAACGCTGCCGGGGCTGGCCATCCCCGGGTGGCCGCCAGTTCCAAGGTGTCGGCGTCGCGCCCGTAGGCGGCGATGCGCTCGAACCCGAGGTGCGGAACGACCATGTCGCAAGCGGTCTCGAGCAGAACCAGCGTGGTGGCGCATGCCGACAGTGCCGGTGAGGCGCCGAGCAGTTGGGAGAGCATACGGCCGTTTTCGATCGCGCGCGCGTTGCGCTTGGCGGCACACAGGGCCTGCTCGGCGTGGGAGCAGATCGTGCGGACGAGCCGGAGATCATCGTCGCTGGGACGCCGGCCGCTGGCCGGCTCGTCCATGGAGACAAAGCCCAACGGGGTTCCGCTCGGCTCGCGCAGGAAGACGATCAGCCCGTCGTCGGCCTGCCACGTACCGGCCTCGTCGCTGGGCGGAATGTCAGGGACGAAGACGTCCTCCACGTTGTCCCAGAAGGTCGAGGTCTCATCGAGGAAGAAGACGCCGGGCAGCGCCTGCTGCTCACACGAGAAGAGGCGGTCCCACGTCTCGCTGGGCGCCGTCGTGCCCTCCAGAGCCACCCGGCTCGCCTCCGAACCGACCACCAGGGCGACCTCGTAATCGTCCCAGGCAGGACGGTAGAGGTTGATGACCACGGCCTCGAACCCGGCCACGCTTCGAATCGTCTCGGCGACCGTCGACAGGATGTCCGGCAGCGAGTCCTCGCCGGCCGAGCGGGTGAGCTCGAGCAGTGACTCGAGCGGGGTCGCGGTCGCGATGACCGAGCGGGGCGGGACCACCATATGCGCGTGATCGGCGCCCGGAGCTCAAGGACGGAGAATCCCCGAGCAAACTCAAACGAATGTCGGTCGCGGGCCGACGGGCGCTCATACCGGGCCCGGCTAGTGACGCCTGGATACGGCGCCAGCGCGCTCGGCGGCCGTCATCTGACGGATGACCAGGCTGCCGTCGGACACCTGCCGCTCGATTTCAGCCATCCGCTCGAGGCGGTCGGCTTCCTTGTTACGAGCGATGGTCGCAACTCGCTTCGCTGCCACCAGGCGGTCACGCGTCTTCTGGTCGCCCTCGGCGCCCGCGGGCGCGGCTGCCACACGGTCGGCCTCGGCGCCCGCGGGCGCGGCTGCCACACGGTCGGCCTCGGCGCCCGCCGGCGCGGCTGCCACACGGTCGGCCTCGGCGGCGGTGCCCTGGGTGTCGGCCAAACTGATCCTTATCGTCATCATGCTCCTCACCTTGGGCGGAGCCTCGACGGGAGCGCCGGGCCAGCAGACGCGCGAGTCAAAACTCTGCAGTCTTACCAGGGGTTATCGGCAGGATCAGGCGACGACGTTAGCGCGCCCCGGACCGACGATCGGCTGGCCGTAGATCGTCCCGACGTAGAGCTGCACCAGCGGCTCGATCAGGGCGTCGGCGTCGACCAGAGTCGGGTGATGACCGGTCATGGCGATGTGGAAGGAGCGCTCGGCTCCCCAGGCCAGAGAGGCGGCCAGTGCCCGGCTCGGGGCTCCCGGCGGCGCCAGGCCGGCGGCCCGATCATCGTCGATGATCGACGCCAGCTGCTCGGTCATGGCATCGAGGATCCGGAACCAGACCCGGCGCAGGGCCGGTACCGCCGGCCACTCCTCGATCGTGGCCACGAGCAGCGGCCGGTAGCGAGCGCCGATCCGCATCCAGTTGCCCAGTCCCTCGCGAAACGCCTCCTCGACCGGGCGGCCGCCCCGGTGCAGGATCGGCTCCATGCCTTCGGCGACCTCCGCGGCGATGCTGCGCACGAGCTTGACCACGACATCCTCCTTGGAGCTGAAGTGCTCGTAGAAGCTCGTTCGTCCCACCTGCGCGGCGGTCAGGATCTGAGCGACGCTGAGCTCGGCCAGCGGCACCCGCTCGAGCAGCTCGGTGGTGGCCCGCAGGACTGCGTCGTGGGTCTTGGGACGGCGGCCGCGCTTGCGGGGCGCGGGTCGGTTGGCACGCGGTTCGGGCATTGCCTGACGTCTTAGCGTACAGCGTGTTCGCTAAAGCCCGAGGGAGCGGCCGATGATCTCCTTCATGATCTCGGTTGTGCCGCCGTAGATCCGGGTCACGCGGGCGTCGACGAAGGCGCGCGCGATCGGATACTCGAGCATGTAGCCGTAGCCCCCGTGCAACTGAACGCAGCGGTCGATGGCGCGGCCCTGCAGCTCGGTGGTCCACCATTTCGCCATCGCCGCATCCTCGGCCGACAGCTCGTCGTCGTTGAGAGCCAGGACGGCCTGATCGCAGAAGACACTGGCCAGCTCGACCTCGGTGGCGATCTCGGCCAAGGCGAAGCGCGAGTTCTGAAACGACCCGACGGCCTGCCCGAAGGCCCGGCGCTCCTGAACGTATTGCACCGTCGCGCGCAATGCCCCGCGGGCCGCGGCGAGGCCCGCGATGGCGATGCTGAGGCGCTCCTGAGCAAGGTTGGCGGTCATGTAGCGAAAGCCTTGACCCTCCTCACCAAGCCGGTTGCAGACCGGCACCCGGACGTCTTGGAAGGACAGCTCGGCAGTGTCCTGGGCGTGCATGCCCACCTTCTCGAGGTTGCGTCCGCGGACCAGCCCGGCCATTCCGCGCTCGAGGATGAGCAGGGAGATGCCCTTGTGTCGCTCGGCGGGATCGGTCTTCACCGCCGTGATGATCAGATCGGAATTGATGCCGTTGGTGATGAACGTCTTGGAGCCGTTGACCACGTACGCGTCGCCGTCGCGGATCGCGGTGGTGCGCAGCCCCGCGAGGTCGGACCCCATCTCAGGCTCGGTCATGGCCACCGCGGTGATCAACGAGCCATCGGCGATCCCGGGTAGCCAGCGCTGCTTCTGCTCGTCGTTGGCCAAACCGGTGAAGTAGGGCAGGCAGATGTCGTTGTGCAGCGTGAGTCCCAACCCGCTGCCGGCGTGGCCGGCCAGGCCGATCTCCTCACCGACGATCTGGTTGAAGCGGAAGTCATTCACGCCTGCGCCGCCGTACTCCTCGGGGACCTGCATGGCCAGCATCCCCTTGGCGGCGGCCTCGGCGAACAGCTCGCGGGGGACGATCCCCGCCCGCTCCCAGTCGGCGTGGTGGGGCGCTATTTCCTCGGCCACGAAGCGGCCCACCGATTCGCGGTAGTCGATGTGCTCGGACTCAAAGAGGGAGCGGCGCATCTAGCGCGGCCCCATCCGCAGCGCGCCGTCGAGGCGAATGACCTCGCCATTGAGCATCTCGTTCTCGACCACGTGAACCACGAGCGCGGCGTATTCGGCCGGATCGCCGAGGCGGGCCGGATGGGGCACGGCGGCTCCGAGCGAGTCGCGCGCTTCCGCGGGCAGCGATCCCAGCAGTGGAGTGTCGAAGATCCCCGGAGCGATCGTCACGCAGCGAATCTGGGCCGCGGCCAGGTCACGGGCGATCGGCAGCGTCATGCCGACGATGCCGCCCTTGGACGCCGAGTAGGCAGCCTGGCCGATCTGGCCCTCGAAGGCGGCGATCGAGGCCGTGTTGACGATCACGCCGCGACCCTCCTGCGCGGGCTCGTTGGCCGCCATCGCCGCGGCCGCCAAGCGGATCACGTTGAAGGTGCCGATCAGGTTGATCTCGATCGTGGTCGTGAACTGCTCGAGCGCGATCGGTTCGCCCTTGCGCAGCACCCGGCCCGGCGGCCCGATGCCGGCGCAGTTGACCGCCACGCGCAGCGGGCCCTGGTCGGTGGCGAGCGCGACGGCGGCGGCCACCCGCTCGGAGTCACGGACGTCGGCCGGGGCAAAGGTGAAACGGCCGGTGTCCACGTGCTCGCGCGCGGATTCCAGGTCGACAACGATCACCGAGGCGCCCCGCTCGCGCAGCGCCTCGGCAGTCGCCCGACCCAGGCCCGAGGCACCCCCGGACACGAGCCCGACGGCGCCTTCAAGCTCCATCGGCTCGCTCCCTTGGACCCGGCATGCCGAGTCAATCTATAGGGTCAGCCGACCAGCGCGCCGGTGGCGCGGACCCCTCGCCAGACGCCACCCGAGAGGTTTGCGCCGATGTAGTCGGTAGCCCCGGGCGTCGGCTCGGCGGAGTAGCGATAGAGCGGGTGCCCGGCATAGGTGACCTGACTCTTTCCCTGGACGTGGATCGTGCCCAGCAGTGAGCGCTTGACGCCGGGACCGGCGGTCGGGGTGCCGCGCGTGCTCACGATCGGCCACACGTTGGCACAGCTGCGCACCGGGGCACAGCGATCGACGTTGCGACTGTCCTTGGAGAAGGCGAATAGGACGAGGCCGGCGCCGTCGGTGAGCAGCTTGCCGCGGTTGGTGGCTCGCACCTCGATCCGGACCCCGGACGCGGCAGAGATCGCCGGCGGGGCACTGGGCATCGCGAACATCGTTACCTCCTGGGGTCGGGCCCGACCCCGAGTGGGCGCGAGCACGGTGGCGTTCACCGCCTGAGACGCCGACCCAGCCGACTCCTTCCCGATCAGCTACGGCCCGCAGCGGAGCCCGTAGCATTGATAGGCGTAGTGCCGCGCCTTGACCCGACGTCGCTTGGTCAGCACCTTGATGCGCTCTACCGCGCCGCGTGGGCTCTGTGCGGATCGCGAGAGGATGCCGAGGACCTCGTCCAGGACACCGTGACCCGGGTCCTCGCCCGGCCGCGGACCGTGAAAGACGGCGGCGATCGCGCCTACCTGATGAGCGCCCTGCGCAACACCTTCTATTCGCGGCTGCGCCATCAAGCCCGCAGGCCGCAGACCAGCCCCCTGCTCGAAGATATCTCGGCGGTGGAAACGAGGACCTCGATGCAGCCGGACCGAGCCGTCGAAGTGCGAGAGATCTTCGCCACCGTCGCCCAGCTGCCCGATGACTTCCGGCTCGCACTCGCCGCGGTGGACATCCTCGGCCTCAGCTATGGCGAGGCTGCCGACGCGCTAGGCACCAGCGAGGCGACGATCACCACCCGCATCTACCGTGCGCGCCAGCGGGTGGCACGCGCTCTCAGTGACCAACCTCCCTCGGTGCGGGAAGGATCAGGACCAGATCGGAGTCTTGCCTGATGGATAAGCACATGAGTGACGAACGGCAGTTTGCCGAGGCCGAGCTCGCCCGAGTGGCCGACGGGTCGCTCGCGGCCGCGCGCGATGCGGAGGTTCGGCGACACCTCGAAGGGTCGCCCGATCTTTCCGCCGCCCTCGGCGAGCAGGAGCGTGCGATGACGATACTGCGCTCGATCGACGTCAAGGCACCCGAGTCGCTGCACGCCCTGCTCGATGAGCAACGGCGGCGCGCTGACCGTAAGCCCCGCCGCCGGCTGCGGTTCGGGCTCGCATACGCACTGCCGGCGACGGTGGCGGTCGCCGCCGCCCTGGCCACCGTGCTCATGACCGGCGGCGGGAGCAGTGGGCCCAGCCTCCAGCAAACGGTCCGCCTCACCCTCGCGGCCGCCACCTACCCCGCGCCGAGCGAGCGCGACGCCTCAACCCTCGACGCCACCGCGGCCGGGATCGCCTTTCCCTACTGGCAGCAGACGGTCGGCTGGCGAGCCCTCGGGTACCGCACCGACCGGGTCGGCGGACGCGAGATCCAGACCGTGTTCTACGGCAGCCGGCACGGACGCCGGGTCGGCTACGCGATCGTCGCAGGGCCCGCGGTGCCGGTGGGCCAGGGCCGCACGGTGACCGTTGGCGGCGTCCCCTACCGCTTCCTGCACCAGGGTTCGGCAACGCTGGTGACCTGGCTGCGCTCGGGCCGCACCTGCGTGATCGCCGGTCGTGGGGTGAGCGAAGCGATGCTGCTGCGCCTCGCCACCGCCGACGCGCGCCAGTAGAGCACTTGACGACTTTGCGATGCTGGCGGTATGGCTGGCCCCGCCCTCCGCCTGCACCGATCTGGACACGATCGAGGCCACCGAGTTGCCGGCGGGCGCGGCCGGTTGAGATGACCGCCGCTGCGGCCCGCGACCGGACCAAGAACCTTGCCCTGGTCAGCGCGATCCTCGCCTCGACCATCGCCGCCGTCGACTCGACGGCGGTCAACGTCGCGCTACCGGCCATCAGCCGTGACCTGGGGGGAGGCTTCGCCGCCCAGCAGTGGATATCCAACTCCTATCTGCTCACCCTGAGCGCTCTGATCCTGCTCGCTGGGTCGCTGACAGACCGGCTCGGCGAGCGCCGTGTGTTCATGGCCGGCGTGGCCGGCTTCGGGATCGGGTCGGCACTGTGCGCGGCGGCCCCCACGGTCGGGGTGCTGATCGCCGCCCGCGGCCTCCAGGGCATCTCGGGCGCGCTGCTCACCCCATCGGCGCTGGCCATCATCGTCGCCGTCTTCGGGCCGGACGAGCGCGGGGGCGCGATCGGCCGCTGGACGGCGTGGGGCGGCATCGGAATCCTCGCCGGTCCTCTCATCGGCGGCCAGATCGTTGACTCGGCTTCGTGGCGGTGGATCTTCCTCATCAACCTGCCGCTGGTCCTGGCAGCGCTGGCCCTGGGCCGAATTGCCGTACCGGGTCGCGCGGGAGCTGGTGACGATGACGCCGGGATCGACTGGATCGGCGCCGCGCTCGCCGCCACCGGCTTGGCGGGCATCTCCTTTGGTCTCATCGAGCAGCCGGTGCTCGGGTGGTCTGACCCGGCGATCGCCGGCGCTTTGGCCCTGGGTCTCATGCTGCTGGTGGGGTTCATCATCTACGAGTCGCAAGCCCCGCATCCAATGCTCCCGCTGGACCTGTTCGCGCGGCGCAACTTCGCGGTCACCAACGCCCAGACCCTGGCCATGTACGGGGGCATTGGCATTCTCGGCTTCTTCGTCACCATCTACCTGCAGCAGGTGGCCGGCTACAGCGCCCTGAAGTCAGGCGTCACCGGCCTCGTCCCCACCGTGACGATGTTCCTGCTCTCAGCGCGGATGGGACGACTCGCGGATCGCTACGGCCCGCGCTTCTTCCTGACCGTCGGGCCGATGCTGGTGGCGTGCGGCTTTGTTCTCATGCTGCGCTACGGGACGTCGGTCTCGCTGTTGGGGGATGTCCTGCCCGCCATGCTTGTCTTCTCGCTCGGCCTCGCCCTGACGGTCTCGCCCCTGACCGCCACCGTGCTCGCCGATGCGCGCGACCGTGAGGCCGGGATCGCCTCGGCGGTCAATAACGCGATCGCGCGCACCGCGGGCCTGGTCGCGGTCGCCGCGGTGGGAGCCGTGGTGTCCGCGCATTACACGGCGATGCTCGACCAGAGCCTCGGACACCGGCTGCCCGCCTCGAGTCAAGCCGCCGTGCAGGAGGCCAAGCGGCGTACCTTCGGCGTGGTCAAGGTCAGCGCGATCCCGGCCGGCGAGCGCACCTTTGCCGCCCACGCGGCCGCCACCGCCTCCCGGGACGCCTTCCATCTCGCGGTTGAAATCGGCGCCGGACTTCTGCTCACCGCCGGCCTTGGCGGCTGCGCGCTGCGCAGCGAGCGGCGCACGGCGGTGGCGGCCGGAGACTGCGCCGGCGGCCAGCTCGCCGGGGTCCCCCAGGCGGTGGCAGAGTGCGAGTCGCGGCGCCCGGTTGAGGCGCTCGGCGGTGCCTCAGCGGCTTGAGTGCTCAGCCAGACCCTTCAGCGCGATCTCGGCGTGCACGTGCAGGAAGGCTCTGACCACGTCAGGCGCAAACTGGGTACCCGCACCGGCGCGCAGCTCAGCCAGCGCGACATCTTCGCTCATCGCCCGGCGGTAACTGCGGTCGCTGGTCATCGCGTGGTAGGAATCACAGACGCTGACGATGCACGCGCCGGGGGGAATGTCCGCGCCGGCGAGGCCGTCGGGATAGCCGCGGCCGTCCCAGCGTTCGTGCGACGAGCGGACCAGCGGGGCGACATCGGCCAGAGCTGGCGAGGCGGCGATGATCCGCTCGCCGGCCACCGTGTGCTGGTGCATGAGCGCCCATTCCTGATCGGTCAGCGCGCCCGTCTTGGCGAGAATCGCCTCGGGGATCGCCATCTTCCCGATGTCGTGCAGCTCCGCGGCGATTCGCACCCGCTCGATCAGGGCCGAGGAGCAGCCCATCGCCCGCGCGGTGTGCTCGGCTAGGTCGGCGACGTCACTGACATGATCGGAGAGGCCCGGGTCGCGCTGGGCCAGGGCCGAGAGCAGGGCACGCTTCACCTCCTCGGCGGCGCCCGCGCGCCGGACACCGTTCTTGTGGGCATACATGCGGTGGTCGGCAAGACGCAAGGCCTCTTCGACGTCATCGGTCTCCTCGGGGAGGCGGACACTGCCCATCGAACATGAGATCGCGAAGCCGTCGCCACGGGCGGCGAGCACCGCCGCCGCGGCAGTGAGCAGGGCCTCACCGTCGTCACCGCCGGGCAGCAGCGCGCAGAACTCGTCGCCGCCCATGCGGTAGGCGCCGGCGGGGGCGCTCAGGACCGTCGAGAGCCCGGTCGCCAAGCGCTGGAGCAGAGCGTCACCGGCAGCGTGACCGAAGCTGTCGTTGTAGCTCTTGAAGCCGTCGAGATCGAACAGGGCCAGGATCATCGGTGGGGGCTGAGCTTGATCGAGGCGATGCGCGAGGGTAGCGGCCAGGGCACGCCGATTCCCCAGTCCGGTCAGTGGATCGGTCGAGGCCTCGGTGCGTGTTTGCTCGAGCATCGCCTGGTGGGCGCGGAAGGTGAGAACCAGCCGGCCGAGCACCGAGAGCAGGGCGCCGGCGGCAAGCGCGACAGCGGGCAGCGTGACGTTGGTCGCGGTCCCGAGGACCAGGATCGCGAGGCTGATCACGGCAAAGACGATCGGCACGCTGATCAGCGAGCGTTCGCGGACGGCCGCGAAGCCGCCCCGGCGGGGCATCCAGGCCGCAGCTGCGAAGCAGACTGAGATCGTCCACCAGCCCGGGTCATAGGGCCCGCCTGACACCCAAGTCCCCTGGGCGGCCTTGATCAGGTAAATCGTGTCCGAGCCCCAGAAGCACAGGATCCCGAGAGCGAGGATCGCGAAGCGAGGGTCGAGCTGACGTCCGCCCGCGGCGAGCAGCCCGCAGACCAGACCCATGAGCAGGAGGTCGGCAACCGGATAGCTGAGGTTGGTGGCGATCGCGAGCTGGCTTCCCCCCAGGGCATGTATGACCGGCTCGAAGACGAGGGCGGCGCCGATCGCACCAGCGGTGAGGCCGGCGGTGAGTCCGTCGGCCCAAAGCGTCTTGGGCAGACCCCGGATCCGCGCACGGGCGAGCACCACCACGCCAGCGAAGACAAGGGGCGGCAGCGAAAGGTAGCCGGCGTCGGCCGGTGACGGTATGGGCGGCGACTTGTCCGTCCAGAGCACGAGCGTGAAGTAGAGCTCGCCCAACACCCAGGCGCTCACACCCAGGCCGAGCAGCAGCCACGCCGACCGTTCCTCGCGGCGCAGCACGCCGCGCAGCAGGCAGAGGCCGGCGCCAGCGCCCATCACGACCAGATGGAGCCACTTCTCCGGGCCCACCGGAACCCAGCTCAAACCCAGGCCGTGCAACTCAGCGGCAGCTATCCACCCGCCGAGGATGACGAGTGCGACACGAACCCACCGAGGCATAGGGGTTTATCGGCAGCGGGCTGCGAAAACTGAGAACCGTTAGACGCTGACCTGCGAGCCCATGATCACGGTGCGATCGCCGGGCAGGCCGAAATGGGTGATCGGGCTGGTGGCGTTGCGGGCCATGAAGATGAACAGGGACTTGCGCCACCGGTGCATGCCGGGCGCGTCGGTGGGCACGATCAGCATCCGCGAGACGACATAGGAGGCGTGCTCGAGATCGAGGTTGCGCTCCAGGAGCCCGCGCTTGCGGGCCAGGGCCAGGAGGGCGGGAATGTCGACCTTGTCCTGATAGCCGACACGGATCGCCACGTACGGGATCTTGAACAGCCCCTCACCGCACCATTCGACCTTAAAGCGGTCGTCCTTGTCGACCTGGGAGATGCTGACCGGGTCGACCGAGACGATCAGGGTCTTCTCCGGGAAGGCGTGGTTGTGCTTGACCTCGGCGCGCAGGGCGAGCGGTGTCGTCTCCTTGCCGGGGTTGAGGAAGATGGCGGTGCCGGTGGTCCGGCGCACGGGCGGATCGAGGGTGCGCAGACTCCTGAGAAAGTCAGCCAGCGAGCCCTCTTCCTCGGTCCGATTGCGAGTCAGGATCAGGCGCCCCCGGCGCCAGCTGAGCATCACGAAGGCCACGAGCAGTCCGATGCTGAGTGAGAACCAGGCGCCGTGGGTGATCTTTGACAAGTTGGAGCTGAAGAAGGCGACTTCGACGGTCAGGAACGTGGTCCCGAGCAGGACCAGCTTCCAGATCGCGGTCCGCCACTGCGCGCGGGCAACGGCCACGAACAGGATCGTGTCGAGGATGAAGGTGCCGGTCACCGCGACGCCGTAGATGTCAGCCAGCTGGTTGGAGCTCTGGAACACAAGGACCAGGACGGCGACGCCGAGCCCGAGGCCCCAGTTGATGAGCGGAACGTAGATCTGGCCCTCGAGACGAGAGGTGTGAACGACCCTCAACCGAGGCAGAAAACCGAGCTGGATGGCTTGCTTGGCGACCGAGAACGATCCCGAGATCGCCGCCTGGGACGCAATGATCGTCGCCGCCGTGGCCAGCAGCACCATGGCAAGGCGCAGACTGTGCGGGGTCAAGAGGTAAAACGGATTGATGATCGTGCCCGGATGAGCCCGGATCAGCGCCGCCTGTCCCAGGTAGCACAGGACCACGGCCGGGAACACGAACGCGAACCAGGTGAAGCGGATCGGTCCCGCGCCGAAATGGCCGCGGTCGGCGTACAGAGCCTCGGCCCCGGTGACCGCGAGGACGACGCCGCCCAGCGTCAGGAAGGCGGCGACGCCGTGATCGATCATGAAACGGATGCCCCAAGTCGGCGAGAGCCCCTGGAGCACCTCAGGATGCGGGATCACCTCCTTGGCACCGAGGACGCCGATGACGAGAAACCAGATCATCATCACCGGGCCGAACAGCCAGCCGACCGCGCTGGTGCCAAAGCGCTGGACCAGAAACAAGCCGATGAGAATGGCCAGCGAAATCGGCACCACGAGGTGGGCAAGCCCAGGGGTCGCGACCTTGAGACCCTCGACAGCTGACATGACCGAAATCGCCGGAGTGATCATCCCGTCCCCGAAGAACAGGCCCGCGCCGAAGATCCCGAGCGTGACCAGGAGCACGCCACGGGGGATCTTGCGACGGCCCACGATCGCCGTCAGTGCCATGATCCCGCCGTCCCCGCGGTTGTGGGCTCGCATGATGAAGCCCGCGTACTTCACCGAGACCACGATTACGAGCGCCCAGAAGATCAGCGAGACGACCCCGTAGATACCCGCGGCGGTAGCGCGAGCGGCGTCGGCGTGTTGGGTGAAGATGACCTGGACCGTATAGAGCGGGCTGGTCCCGATGTCGCCGTACACGATCCCGAGTGCACCCAGGGCGAGCACCGCGCGGGTCGCGTGCGCAACCACGTCGCGGTCCTCCGAAGCGGCGGCGCGCAGAGCCGGCGACAGGCCCTCGGCCTCGGGCGCCACCGGGGCGGGGCGCACCGGCCAGTATCCGAGTTTGTGAGCGGCCTCGTTGAAACTCTTGCGTACACCCGAGGAAGCCCCGTCCCCATCCCGGTCGGGCCGAGTCTCTGGCTCGAGAACGGGCGGACCGCCGGGGGCGCTCGATCGTGGGGGAGGCGGGGTCATGGCTCAGAGGCGCAGCGGCACAGTTTGACTCAGGGCCCGGCGACTGCATCTCCGGACGGTACACCGGTCGGGCGCCTTCTGAGTGACCAAGGCGTCGTTTTCGCGCGTCATTCGTAGGCTCGTTTGAGCTGGTCCTCGGTGGGTAGTCACGAACGATGCGCGTAGTCGTCACCGGCGCGACCGGCAACGTTGGCACGTCGGTGATCGACGCCCTGGCAGGGGACCCCGCGGTCGACGAAATCGTCGCGATCGCCCGACGGACACCTCAGCGGCCGTTCCCTGCTGCTCGATTCGTGTCCGCCGACATCTGCGACGCTGATCTGGTCTCGATCTTTCGCGGGGCCGACGCCGTCGTGCACTTGGCGTGGCTGATTCAGCCCGGACGCGACGAGACGGCAACCCGCCGTGTGAACGTGGACGGCAGCCGCCGCGTATTCGAGGCCGCCGTAAGCGCAGGAGTCCCCGCGCTCGTGTACGCCTCCTCGGTCGGTGCGTACTCCCCTGGCCCCAAGGATCGGCTGGTCGACGAGTCGTGGCCAAGAGACGGAATCCCGTCCTCCTTTTACTCGCGCCATAAGGCGGCCGTTGAGCGAGACCTCGACCGGCTCGAGCGCAAGACAGGCGATCTGCGCGTCGTGAGGCTCCGCCCCGCCCTGATCTTCAAGCGTGAGGCGGCCACCGAGATCCGGCGGCTGTTCGTGGGCCCGCTGTTGCCTCGAGCCCTTCTGCGATCGAGCTGGTTTCCGTTCTCGCCCGCCGTGCCTGGCCTGCGCTTTCAAGCCGTACACGCCGACGATGTTGCTGACGCCTACCGGCGAGCGGTGGTCGGTGATGCAGTCGGCGCCTTCAACATCGCCGCCGATCCTCCGATCGGGTCCGCCGAGATCGCAGCGCTGCTCAACGCCCGGCCGGTACCGGTACCCGCCGTCCTGCTGCGAGCGACGGCCAGCGCCGCCTTTGCGCTGCGGCTGGCGCCGACAGAGCCGGGCTGGCTGGACATGGCCCTGGCGGTTCCGCTCATGAGCACCACTCGAGCCCGGCGAGACCTGGGCTGGACGCCGCAACGAGACGCACCGGGCACGCTGATCGAGCTGTTTGAGGGCCTGCGCGAGAATGCTGATGGCTCGACGCCTACCCTGGCCCGCAGCACCAGCGGGCCAGCTCGCGTCCGCGAGTTCTTGACCGGGCTCGGCGCTCGACAGTAACGCCGGCCGCTTGCCCGACCGGCGCGGCACACCCCCTGCCCCAGATCCCGTTTCATCCACCGAGAGGACAACACAGCATGCCTGACAAGACACTCAACGCACGCGACGCCAAACTGGCCCAGTGGCTGGGCGAAGCCCACGCCAAGGAGGCCGAGCTCGAGGCCGACCTGGCGGCCCACATTTCGCTGACTCAGAAGGCCGCGTACAAGAAGCGCCTGCAGGCGCACCTCAAGCAGACCCGCGAGCACAAGCGGGCGGTCGCCAGGCGAATCAAGGCGCTTGGCGCCCGACCCACCGACGCGCCAGAGATCCCCGGCGTACCGACTGCCGTCAGCGAGATGACGGGCAAGACGATCGCGGCCGTCAAGGGCCAGGTGGGCGTCGCCCGGGCGTTGGTCACCGAGCAGGCCGAGACCCACGTCCGCAATGCCCAGGAGGAGCTGCGCGAGGAGCAGGTCGAGATCGCCATTTACACCCGGATCGAGGCCTTTGCCGAGGCGGTGGGTGACAAGGAAACTGCTCAGCTGGCCAAGCGGATCCGGCGCGAGGAAGAGCGGATGGCGAAGTACCTGACGGCTGAGCTGGCGCGCCTGGTGCGCGATGTCGTACGCGCGGAGGTGCCCCGGGATCAGCGTGCCACTACGACTAGGGGCCGGCGCGCGCCGGCGCGCCGCAGCGCAGCCACCACGAGCCGCAAGACGCGCCGGACAACCACGGCCTCGGCCCGCCGGTAGTCTCGGGAGCTTGCTGGAACGGTGGCGATGTTTCGTGCTCCTGCTCATCGTCGCCGTGCTGACGACCGGCTTCGCCGGCGGTGGCCCGGGGTGGCTCGCAGCCCGGGCCGCGCCGGCTCCCCGTGGGGTGGCCAATGCCGGCCTACCGGGCGCGCCGGCTGCCGATCCGCTGGCCGGGATGCGCTGGGGAAACTACTCGGGCAATCTGGACGAGGTCTTCCCCGCCTATCGGGCTGCCCGCGGCGAGCGGCGCCGGCTGCTCGGGCTGATCGCTCGACGACCGCGAGCTCGCTGGTTCGGCGCCTGGTACAGCGACGCCGAGGTGCGATCGGTGATCCGCCAGTACATCGCCAACGCGACTGGCGGAGACCCGGCGGCCCTGGCCCAGGTGGCGGTGTTCAGGCTCGTGCCGTGGGAACAGGCGGCATGCCGCCGTCTTCCCAGCCCGGATGAGCAGGCGAGCTACAAGCGCTGGATCCAGGCCTTCGCAAGCGGGATCGGGTCCTCGCGCGTGGCCCTGATCCTCCAGCCCGACCTCCCCTTTGCTCGCTGCGTCCCGGCCCACTCGCGACTCCCGCTCGCGCTGGTGGCCTATGCCGCCCGCGTGTTCGCTGGCCTCCCACACACCACCGTGTACATCGACGCTGGGGCCGCCGACTGGCCCACAGTCGCCCAGGCCACCTTGCTGCTCCAGGCGAGCGGAGTCGCCTCCGCGCGCGGCTTTGCCCTGAACGCCACCCACTACGACAGCACCAGCCGGGAGATCATGTTCGGGGCCAAGGTCGTCCGGGCCCTGGCGGCGGACCACATCCCCGACCGTCACTTCGTAATTAACACGGCCAGCAACGGCCGACCCTTCACCTACCACCAGTACCACGGCTCGAACTTCGACAACGCGGCGGTCTGCGCCAGCACCGCGGCACGACGCTGCGCAACGCTCGGGATCCCGCCCACCTGGCAGGTGGCCGACCCGCGCTGGGGTCTGTCCCGAAGCGCCGGCCAGCTGGCTTCGCGCCTGGTCGATGGTTATCTGTGGCTCGGCCGACCATGGCTCGACAACCAGGCCGATCCGTTTGACTTGCAGCGCGCGCTCGCTCTCGCCCGCAGCACTCCGTTCTGACAATGCTGCCCGTTAGCAGCGCAATCGCTAACCGTTTCTTCATCGACGAGACGGTCCAGCTCGGCCTCGCTCGGGTACCGTGGCCCTCATGTCGGTAGCTTCGCCGCGCGCTCCTGCCCCGCTCGCGACTTCACCTGAGTCGCGGCCGGCCGCAGGTCCTCCTCGCTGGCAGCGCTTGCGCCACTGGCGTCCCTCGCGGACCGCAATCGCCGGCGGCCTGATCCTGCTCACGCTGATCTCGCTCGCGCTGCGGACGGGCAGATTGCATCTCTACTACTGGGTTGATGAAGGCATCTCGGTGGGGATCGCCTCGCACCCGCTCAGTCAGCTGCCGACACTGCTGCGAGCGGACGGCTCGCCGCCGCTCTACTACGTGCTGCTGCACGTGTGGGTGCAGGTATTTGGCAATTCTGAACTAGCCACCCACTCACTCTCCCTCGTCTTCTCCCTGATAGCCGTGCCTACGGCCTACTGGGGCGGCGCAGGTCTGTTCGGCCGTCGTACCGGTGCCTATTGCGCGGTGCTGGCGGCCGGTCTGCCGTACTTGACGTCCTACGCGCAGGAGACGCGGATGTACTCGCTGCTCGTGGTTCTCTCGCTGCTGATAGCGACATCGTTCGTGCACATCTTTGTACGCCGCGACCGCCGCTATCTCCCGCTGTTCGTGGTCTCGCTCGTGACCGCCCTCTACACGCACAACTGGGCTCTGTTCCTTGGCCTGATGACGTTCGTCACCTGGCTGGTCTGCGTGCGGCTGGCGGAGGACCGGCGCCCGCTCTGGCGCGATGGTGCCATCGCCTTCGGCGCGACTGCGATTCTGTTTTTGCCCTGGCTGCCCACGCTGCTCTACCAGGCTCAACACACCGGTGCGCCGTGGGCGTTGCCGCCGATAGCGTGGTCGTTTTCGCAGGGCTTCTACTTCATTACCGGCGGTCGAGGCGCCGCCGTGGCCCTCCTGCTGGGGGCCGGGTCGGGTCTGCTCGCCCCGCGGCTGAGCTCCAAGCTCGATCGCGGGGACCAGATCTCGGCCATCGCCTTGGCTCTGTTGGGTCTGGGCACGCTGCTGGTCGCCTGGCTGTATGCCAAGAGCACGCCGGCCTGGGCATTTCGATACCTGGCGGTGATCGTCGGGCCGCTGCTGCTGGTGGTCGGACTTGGGCTCTCGCGTGCGTCGCGCCTGGGGCTGGCAGCGCTGGCGCTGGTCTGCTGCTTCTGGGTTTTGGACCCGGTGCCCTCCCAGCTGGATGCCAAGAGCAACGTCGCCTCGGCCGCGCGGCGGGCCGGTGCCGTGACGAACTCGAACGCTGTCTTGCTTTCCACCCAGCCCGAGCAAGTCCCCGTACTCGCCTTCTATCTGCGCAAGGTCACCCACTTCGTGACCCCGCTCGGGCCCGTCCCTGACCCTCGGGTCGTGGACTGGCGCAACGCCCTCAGTCGCTTTGGCCACGGCTCGATCCGGTCGGTTCTGATCCCGACCCTGAATTCGCTCGTCCCGGGTGAGCGGGTGGTTTTGGTGGTGCCCGTCCGCCTGACCAAAGCCCCCAAGTGGATGAACCTGATCCGCCGCGACTCCATCTCCTGGGAGCAGTATCTGCAGCATGATCCGCGCCTCCGGCTGCTGCGGAGCGTCGGCCCGCACCAGGTCAATACGGGCCTGCCGGTGCGGATCTCGGTTTACGCGCAGAGATCGGGCACCGTTCGGTCGCACCGCTAACGCGAATGGCTCGTCCTCAGCGGGTGGTGGCGGCGGTCAGTGCCGCCACCGCGATCGTCGCCGCCACGGTGATCAACAGCCACGGCGACGCGGCCAGAGCTTCGGGTCTGGGCGACCCGCAGCCTGGACGGAACCGTTCGTCTGCTCCTGATCAACGTCTCCTCGCGGCGAGCGCTGACGGCGGAGTCGTGCGGACAGTGCTCCGCGGTGACCTGGCGTGGCGGCCGGCAGCGCGCGAGGGAGGCCCGCTAACCGAGTGCGAGCTCGGCGAGACGCTTGATCGCCGAGCGGGAACGAGCGACGGCGAGGAATCGCTTGGCATGACAGAACAGCGCTTCCTCGACGCCCGTGACCGCGACGAGATCGGCGCCTTCGAGCCCGCCCCACGCCGCCGGCAGATCGCGCCGGTTATCGAACGAGCCCAGCTCCCGCGGCACTGCTTCAAGGCCGAAGCCCTGACGCTTGGGGTAGATCACGAACAGGGCATCGGGAGCCTCGGGCACGAGCACTTGCTTCCAGGGGGCGTTGGCCGGCAATTCAACGACCCGCGGGTCGGCCGCCGCGACGATCGCCTCGCGCACGATGCGCTCTGCGCGGCGGTTCGAAGCCGCCGAAGCCACCTCGCGGGCAATGATGCCCTCTGCCAATGCGACGGCCGCGTGGAAGCGCTCATCCTCCTGTTCCGGGGTGGCGGTTTCATCCCAGCGCGCGTTGAAGCCGCCGATGATGCCGTTGACCGTCAGCGGTCGTACGCCGTCGATCAGCGACTGCGTCAGCTGCTGACCGGTGTCGTTGGCGTCGACGGACTGGACCAGGCCTCCGTCGACCGCGTCGGCAACCTCCTGGTCGCCGTGGCAGACGCGCGCTCCGAACTCACGCCAGACCAAACCGAAGGAGGCGTAGCGCACACCATTGTCTCGCTCGGCCTCAAAGTCTCGCTGATGGTGGTCGAAGTTGCCGCGTGCGGCGTCCTCGCGAAAGCCAATGTCGACGCGCAGGTCGGCCTTGGCGAGGGCGTCGGGGTCGCGCGTCCGCACCACCTCGATGGGGTCACCCAGCAGCCTGAGGGCGGCGATGGCGAACACCTCGTCGGCGTGAAAGGAACCGTCGTGGGTCGCAATCCGCATCCGGGAAACTCTAGAGGCGGGGTCGCTGCCAGGTCCCTGGATACCCTCGGTCGGGTGCCCTCCTTCACCGAGATCCTCGCAGCCCGCGGCGTGCTCCTGGCTGACGGCGCCCTCGGCACCAACTTTCAGGACATGGGCATCGAACCGGGCGTGGCGCCGGAGGAGTGGGTGTTCGATGTCCCAGACCAAGTCGGAGAGCTGCACCGCCGCTTTGTCCAAGCGGGGGCTGACTTGGTGCTGACGTGCACATTCGGGGGGTCCCCGGTGCGATTGGAGGACACCCCGCTGGCCGGCCGAGCCCGTGAGCTGAACGCCCGCGCGGCCGAAATCGCTCGCGATGCGGTTGGCGACGAGATACTGGTGGCCGGATCGATGGGGCCGACCGGGCAGCTGGTGGAGCCGTTCGGGATGCTCACGCGGGATACGTGTCTGTCTGCGTTCTCTGAACAGGCGAGTGCCCTGGTTGACGGCGGGGTCGATCTGCTCGTGCTCGAGACGTTCTTTGCGTTGGACGAGGCGCTGTGGGCGGCCGAGGCGATCGGCACGGTGACAGACCTTCCGCTGGTGATGTCGTTCAGCTTTGACCAGGGGACGAGAACGATGATGGGCCTGAGCCCAGCTGAGGTGACCACGGCAACCGACTCCCTGGGTCTTGCCGCGCTCGGTGCCAACTGCGGGCGCTCGCTGGATGACACCGCGCAACTGGTCACGGAGTTTCTCGAGGCCGGCTTGTCCAGCCCCCTGTGGATCAAGCCGAACGCGGGTGTTCCCAAAGTGGTCGCCAGCGGGGTCGTGTATCCCGAGGGTCCCGACTCGTTCGCGGCCCGAGTGCAAGAGTTCGCCGCCCAGGGCGCTCAGATCGTCGGGGGATGCTGCGGCTCTACTCCGGCGCATCTCGCCGCGTCAGCCCGCGTGCTCGGTCGCTAGCGCGCGCCGGCATCAGGAGACCCACGCGCCTGCGCCCTAGCCCCAACGCCGGCGCCTAGGCTCACCCGCGGCGCATCAGTCGCCCGACGGCGGCCATGAGCTCTTCGGTCCTGGCCCCGCGTTCATCGTCCGCGGCACCCATCACGCAGTGCTGAGCATGGTCGTCGAGGAGGCCGAGGGCGACCTTGTCCAGAGCTGCCTGTACGGCGGATATCTGGGTGAGCACGTCAATGCAGTAGCGCTCCTCAGTGACCATGCGCTGGATGCCGCCTACCTGGCCTTCGATGCGACGTAGGCGTCCCAGAAGCTGCTCCTGGGAGGCCGAGTAACCACGAGTGGGGGTGTTTTGAGAACTCATGTCCCCAAGACTATCGGATACCCCTACCCGGTATATGTTATCGTCAAGGGCATGGGCGTAACGGCGCGGCCGACATGAACTCCGTGCTCGACATCGTGTGGCACGGCCTGCGCGACTCGTTGCTGATGGCCTGGGAGGTGTGGTGGGCGCTGGCGTTCGGCTTCTTCATCTCCGCGGTCGTGCAGGCCTGGGTGCCGCGCGCGCGCATCGAGAACGCCCTGTCGGGCAACGGCTTCAAGCCGATTGCCACGGCGGCGGGTTTGGGCGCGGCCTCCTCCTCATGCTCCTACGCAGCCGTCGCCATCGCCAAGAGCCTGTTTGAGAAGGGTGCGTCCGCCGCCTCCGCGCTGTCCTTCCAGTTCGCCTCCACCAACCTTGTGTGGGAGCTCGGGCTGGTCCTGTGGGTGCTCATCGGCTGGCAGTTCACGCTCGCCGAGTACGTCGGCGGCATCGTGATGATCGTTCTGATGGCGCTCCTACTGCGAGCCTTCGTCGCTCGCCCACTTGAGGAGCATGCCCGCAAACACGCGCAGCGGGACGATGTCGGCCACCAGCATCACGCCGTCGGCGAGGCCATGACCTGGCGGGAGCGGCTGACCAGCACGTCCGCGTGGTCGGGGGTTGCGCAAAACTTTCGCGGCGACTGGCGGATGCTGTGGAAAGAGATCACCGTCGGCTTCCTGCTGGCCGGGTTCGTCGCCCAGCTCGGCAACGGCTTCTTCAGCGGCTTGTTCCTCAAAGGCTCGCCACACCTGGTCCACATGGCATGGGGCGCGGTCATCGGCCCGATCATCGCTGTCCTGAGCTTCGTGTGCTCGGTCGGCAACGTGCCGTTGGCCGCGGTTCTGTGGAGTGGCGGCATCAGCTTCGCCGGCGTGATGGCGTTCATCTTCGCGGACCTCATCGTCTTGCCCATCGTCGCCATCTACCGCAAGTACTACGGCACCCAGTTCGCGCTGCGCATCACCGCGCTGATGTTCGTAACCATGGTCTCGGCCGCGCTCGTCATCGATGCCCTGTTCAGCGGTCTCGGGCTCATCCCCGGGGGCGCGCGTCCCACTCGAACCGACATCTTCGGCTCCATCAGCGTCAACTACAAGCTCGTGCTCAACGTCGCCGGCCTGGTCCTTTTCATCACGCTGTTCTGGCTTAGTGCCCGTGGCGACCCCACCGACCCCGTGTGTGGGATGGCAGTCGCCGGCACGAGCTCGGAGAGACACCTGCCGAACACGAGCATTCGAGGATGACCCCCTGCGGCCAAGGTGCGGCATCGAGGCGGCGCAGACCGCGCGCGCCACGGCCGGGGCGCAAGCGGCCCCCGTGACCGTGGTGGTTCATCCGCGCGCGCGCCAAGCCGCCCCCTATGACGATGTGGAGGACGGGCTCCAGGCCAAATTCGCGATTCCGTATACCGTCGCTTACACGCTTCTCTACTGCGTGCCGAGTAGTCCGTCCTGCTTCCGCGCGGTGGACGAACCGGCTCGGGCGCTCGCCCGCGAGCACGTCGGCGTGCGCGTTGATGATGCGCTGCCCGAGACTGGCGCCCAGCGCGAGCTCGGAGGAGAGACGGTGGCAACAGTGGAGACTGCCACGGGCTCGCCGAGTCGGCCGATGACGGACGAGCAGCTGGCCGCCAAAGTCTCCATGCTCGGCGCCGGACACCTGAAGCGCATGCTCGAGTCGCCGGATGCACCGGCAAGCGATCTGGCCGCAGCGACGCTCGAGGGACTGTGCAGTGGGCCGTGACGGGCTCGAACCGCCGACTTCCCTGCCCAATGAAACCGGGTCGGTGAAGCGATCTACTGGAATGACCTAATCCGCCGGAGCCCGGTGCCGTGAGGCCTCGATGAGCTAGCAATCATTCAATCCTTCGCGCTCACCTACCCTCGTAATTGGACGATCGTCAACGTCCGATTGGACGATTCCGGTTCACACTGCGAATTTCGGTTAGGCTCGCCGCCATCGTGATCATGGATCGGTCGGGCGACCTCGACTTAACGCCGTACCCACAACCTCGCCTAGCAGCGAGTGGCCGCTAGCGCGTGGTTCGGCGCCTTCGCTTGGCGGGCGGACTCTGCCTGGGCGGCCTTGTCCTCGGGGGGGCCGGGGTTGCCGTGAGCGCAACCCCGGCGGCCGGCCCTGCATCATCGGTGGCGACCCGCCCGCACTGCGCGGCTGTGTTTCCGCACATCATCCGTGACGGGTTCCCTGAACCGCCGATCCGCTTCAGCCACGGTGGGCTGCTAGACACTCGCCTGCGTGCGTCGGTCAGCCCGGTGACGATCAATCACCATCGTTACACCACCATGAACTACGAGGGCAGCTACCCGGGCCCGACGCTTGTCCTGTGTCCGGGGGACCGATTCGTCGTGCATCTTCAGAACGACCTGCCGCTGGACAGCAACCTTCACCTCCACGGATTCCACGTCTCCCCCCGCGGAAGCAGTGACAACGTATTTCTGAACATCCGCCCAGGGCAGCGCTTCGATTACACGTATCGGCTTCCCCTGGACCAACCGGCGGGAGCGTTCTGGTACCACCCGCACCGCCATATGTTCGTGACGCCGCAGATCTTTGCCGGACTGGCGGGCGCGATCGTCATCCAGGGCGGCCTCGACAACCTCCTGGCCAGTATTCCCCAGCGGCTCATGGTCATCACTAGCACAGAGCTGGGCACGGACGGCCGCACCGTTCCCGTCGCCCAGAGCATTCAGCCCCTAACGCCCGTATTCGTAAACGGAGTGATCAATCCGACGGTCAAGATTCGTCCCGGGCAGATCCAGCGCTGGCGGATCTTCAACGCCAACGACAACCGCATCGTGGTCCTGAACCTGCGCGGTCAGAACCTGCAGGTCCTCGCCGAAGACGGCAACACTCTGCGCTGGGTACGCCCGACCCGCAACCTGAAGTTGGGCCCCGGCTCACGAGCCGAGGTGCTAGTCCGCGGCGGGATGCCCGGCCGCTATCCCCTGAAAGCCCTCCCCTTCGCCCAGTTCCCCCACGGCGACCACCCCTACCTCCCGGTGTGCACCGGAACGCCCGCTCGCTGCCAGCTCAAGCCCGCCGGGCCGACGCCGAACCAGACCGTGCTCACCCTCGTGTCTTCCGGCCGGCGGACCAACGACCGGCTGCCCCGAGGCCCGCTGAGCAACCCCGTCGATCTGCGTCGCCGGCACGTCGATCGGCACCGGACAATGGTCTTCGCGGAGATGCCGGCGGCGATGAACATGACCAACTACGTGGTCAACGGGAAGGTGTTCGATCCCAACCGTGTCGACGTGACCATGAAGCTGAACTCGATCGAGGAGTGGACGCTCCAGAACACCAATACCGAGTGGCACACGTTCCATATTCACGTGAACCCGTTTCAGATCGTGTCGATCAACGACCGGCGACTCAACTACGTGGACTATCAGGACAACGTGGCCATGCCGCCTAAATCCACGATCGTCATCCGCATGAACCCGATTGATTTCACGGGCAAGTTTGTCTTTCACTGTCATGTCGTGTTCCACGAGGACCACGGAATGATGGCTGCGGTACAGGTACTGCGAAAGCCCAGCTTGGCCCAGCTTCGGGCCTCGGTGGTGACCAGCGGGGGATTCGTCATCCGCTCGTCGGCCTATGAGTCTGAGGTTGTGCCGCCGCCAGCGCTAGTCGCTTTTCGTTACGTCTGCCACCTGCTCGGATTTCGGAAGCTAATCTGAGTCGGCTCTTTGGATCGTCGCGTATGGCGCCGGTGCTGTGCGCTTGGCTGGCGTTGCTCATGGTCCCGGGGGCGGCTGAGGCGGCCCGCTGCGCGAGCGCGCCGGGCGGCGGCCTGACACTGGCCAACGTGGCAGCGGCCAATGGCGTGGTACAGGTCGTCGGCTCCGACGGGCTGATCGCCAGTGCTCGCCTCCTGACCAGCTGGCGCGTTGAACGCACGCCGATCGTCCACAACCTCCGTGGGATCGCCTGGACCGGTAGGCGCTGGGTGGCTGTGGGTGACGTGGGGTCGATTCTGTATCAACGAGCTGGACGCTGGAGCGCGGTGCCGAACTTGCCGAACAGTGGCCTGCGCGGCATCACTGCCCGCCCGGGCCTCGTCGCCGCGGCGGGCAGCGACGGGGTGCTCCTCACCTCCACCGACGGTGGGCTGAACTGGAGGAGCGCCAACAGCGGGACAACCCGGCTGCTGTGGGGCGGGGTCAGGGTGGGCCCGTCGCTGCTGTTCAGCGGCCAGAACTCGACCATTATCCGCAGTCAAGACGGCATCACCTGGAAGCCCGTCAGCACGTCCCCGCTGCCGACCGAAAACCCAATCGCGCCGCGTCCGCTACTGTGGCAGCTGGCCGCGTCCGACCGGGAGATCGTCGCCGTCGGGGACTTCGGGGCGATCTTGGACGGCACGCTGGCCAGCGGCCTGCACGGCATCCGCAGCCCTACCGACGAGATTCTCCGGGGTATAACCGTAGCCCGCGGTCGTTGGGTGGCGGTCGGCTCAGGTGGCACGACACTGTTCTCCCGCGACGGTCGGCACTGGTCAAGCGAGCGTTCCCCGGCTACCGTTGACCTACGAGGGGTGGCCTGGACGGGGCGCCGCTTCGTCGCGGTGGGCGACCAGAGCACGGTGATCTCCTCGGCGGATGGGCGGCACTGGCGCTTCGATCAGTCAGCGATGCCCTGCGCCCTGCTGGGCGTGTCCCACGGAGCCGGGCGCTTTGTCGCGGTCGGAGGGAGCGGAAACGTTCAGGTCTCGCGGGACGGCCGGCACTGGCGGACGGTCGGCCGAGCGGCGCGTCAGGACCTCTACGCGATCGCTCGCGGCCCGCGCGGGTTCGTCGCAGTGGGCGCTGACGCCACCGTGCTCACGTCGACCGCTGGTGTTCGCTGGACCGTTCGCGCCGTTCCAGTTCGGCTCAACCTCCATGCCGTCGCCTGGACCGGGTCTCAATATCTGGCGGGCGGGGACCGCGGTGAGCTGCTCAGCTCTGCGGACGGCGCTCGCTGGGCGCGCGTGCGGTTCCCTGGCTTTCACTCCATCCGGTCCTTCGCCACCGACGGCACTTCGGTGGTCACGGTGGGAGCCGGGACGATCGCGCGCCGCGCGTCCCCCGGGGGCCACTGGCAGCTCGAGTCGACCGGATTTGGTCGCTTCCAGACCAGCGTCGCGTCCGGCGACGGCCGCTTCGTCGTTGTCGGCCACAACGGCGAGTCGCTTGTATCAATCGACCGCGGGCGCTCGTGGACGCCAACCCTCAGCGGTGTGACTCAGAACCTCAACGCCGTGGTCTGGACCGGCAGACGCTTCCTCGCGGTCGGCGAAGGCGTAGAGATTGTGTCCTCCACCGGCCTCAACTGGCGAGCGCTCAAGGTGTCCGCTCGTCACAGTCTCCGGGCCTTGGTCCCGTCGGGCCCGCGCGCCATCGCGGTCGGCGATCTGAACACGCACGTCGTGCTGGGGGGCTGAGCCGCTCGGCGGGCGCCTACTGCCGAACGGGATACGGGCCGGCGCTGCAAACCCGGTAGTGAAGGCCCGCTGCCGGCTTGCCGCGCAAATTCGGCATGCCGAAGGTGTTCATGCTCTCGTTACCGCCAAAGGTGTTGCCAAGCAGCGTGAACAGGCCGGCATTGGACCCCGGGGAGATCAGCTGGCCCCGGGCCGGGAGGGTCCCGTTTAGGGAGACATCAAAGCTGTTGAGAAGGATCTGACCCAGCCAGTTACACCAATGACTGCTTGAGGGGCTCTGGCTGCTGGGGTACCGGCCCGAGGTGCATATGCGGTAGCTAAGCCCCGCGGGCGCGCTGTCGCTTAGATCTGGAACCCCGAACATGTGGCTGCTCGGGCTGCCGCCAAACGAGTACAGCAACCGCGTGAACAGCAGCGGGTACTGCGCGCTGGGCACAAGCTCACCGTTGGCGGCGAGCGTTCCCCCCAGACTGAAGTTGAACGCGACGAGCACGATCTGGCCCTGATAGTTGCACGAGTTGCCAGATCCGCCCGACGCCAGAGGCGGGAATGGACCTGTTGTGCAGATCACGTAGTGGAGCCCGGCGATTGGGGACTTTCCGCGCAGGTCAGGCAGGCCGAAGGTAGTGTACGGATTGCCGCCGAAGCTGTTCCCCAGGAGGGAGAAAAGCCGGGGGTGGTTAGCGCCCGACAGCAACTGTCCCTGGGCGGGCATCGTGCCAAGCGGTGCGAAGTTGAAACCGATCAGAATCACCTGACCGAGCCAGTTGCAACCGCCGTAGGCGCTGGCGAGCTTCGCCTGCCCACCCGAGGTTGACTGGCTCGAGGCGAAGGCCGCGCTCGACACGACAGCTGTCGAAGTCCCGGCCATCAGGGCCAGCGCGACGAACACGCCCAGCCGAACCGAGCCACCGCGCTTCGTCCAAACCCTAAACCGTGACATCCCGTCTACCCCCAGGAAGATCCACGCGACCGTAGGGGCTCGCTGCTGGCGTGTCAAGGCTTCGGCGTGTTAGCCGAACAAGATGGAATCGCGAACATCTTCATGACCTCGGTGCCCGGAACGTCCCCAAGTTGAAGCTTCCTCGGGCCCGCGCTGGCGAGGCGACCGCCGCCGTGTGCGCGAACAGGCGACCACCCGAGGCGCTCGCCCGGGTGTGTATGACCGGCGGCCACGCTGACGATCCCAATCGCCTCCGATCCGAACGCTGCGGCCGGCACTCGAGGCAGGAGACGCCACGCATGCATAGGTGTCGCCCCGCGTCAGGACGCCGTCGCGCGCGCCCTGCTTGCGACGAACTCGGGCCTTGCCGTGCCGGTGCGCGGGTCGGGTGTTCAGCAACTAGGCCTGGTCGCCGAGTGCGACGATGTGCTCGGGTAGCCGCTCGTTGTCGCCGTACATGAAATGGTTGCCCATGTTCTCGGAGAACCGGCTGGCCTCGGTGGACTTCCCGACCGCCTCCGCGACCTCGCGGACCAGCATGGGCGAGGCACCGCAGCAGACGCCGATGTAGTTGATGCCGAGGTCGTGGACCGCCTTGGCGAAGGCGCCGATCTCGTACCGGTTGGCGTACAGCGGGTCGAGCGCGGTCGGGAAGGTGCGGCCGTGCGGTGAGGGCACCCTCGCACGGTCGTCGCTGAGGTTGAAGAACGTCGGTTCTTCGGCGGTGGTCCGGTAGGGGATCGGCAGTGCGCCGACGTGACACGACACGGCCGCGCGGATCTGCTTCAGCCAGGGCAGCATCGTCTCGGGTCCGCGGAAGCAGTTCATGCCCACCACGTCCGCGCCGGCCTGCTCCAGCCGCTGGCAGGTCTCGACGATGCCGACCCCGTCAGCCATCTCCTCCAGCGCCATCGGCGCGATGGTGAGGACGACGGGCAGGCCGGTGGCCTTTGCGACCTCGAGCGCCACCAGCGCCTCGCCGGCGTAGTAGAACGTCTCGCCGATGATCATGTCGGCGCCGCCCTCGACCGCCCAGCCCACCATCTCCTCGAACATACCGCGCACATCAGCCTGGCGGGCGGTGTCCTCCGGGTCCCAGATGTTGGTGTTCGAGATGTTGCCGGCCACGAGGTCGCCGGGCCGCTGGTCGGCGACCTCCCGGGCGATCTGGAGTGCGGCGCGGTTCAGCGGCTCGAGCAGGTCCTCCTTGCCGATTACCCGCATCTTCTCGCGGTGACCGTTGTAAGTGAACGCCTCGACGATGTCAGAGCCGGCGCGCTGGAAGTCGACGTGCAGGGTCCGCAGGGCGTCCGGGTATTCCAGGGCGACCTCAGGGACGAACTCACCGGCGCTCAGGTAGCCGCGGCGCTCCAGCTCGAACAGGAAGCCCTCGGCACAGATCACCGGCCCGGCGTCCAGGCGCGCGGTCAGACTCCCGCTCGGAAGCTCAGAGGTGGACTCGGTCATGTATTGCTCCTCGGTGGTGAAGGGACGGGTCGTCCCACCGGAGAGCCGGCAATCGCACGTCGACAGCAGTACGCGACGCCCGGCCGCGACCGCGGGTGGCGGCGGCATTCCTGGCGGTGAGCGTAGGCATGACCGGTCGACACAGGCCCTCCATCTCTCGTAGATCGGCACTGCACGACGATGCCGGCGGTCTCCTGACTCCCAGGTCGAGCGCTCTCACCCGCCTTCCCAGGCCCGCGGGCCCAGTGGCGACGTGGGTGCGAGCTCCCTGGCCACAGTGACGAGGACCGTGTCGGACTTGCACCGACTTCCCGGCTCTGCATCGCCGTCGCGAGTGTAGCCGCCGATCACGAAGCCGTGCAGCGGGGACATCGTGCACGACGGCCACAGGCCGCCGCTCGCGAGCCGGCAGACCATCGTGGCTCCACGCTCCGGCGGATCCGGGCGCGCCGATTAGAACGTGATAGCGCCGAGGTCTATCGGTTCATGAGGGTGCGTAGGATTCCGCCGATGCCCGTTGTCTTTGTCCGGGGCCCGCTGCGCACGCTCGTCGGCGGTCGCGCCGAGCACGAGCTGGAGGGAACGACGGTCGTTGAGCTGCTGCGTGCGTTGGAGTGCGATCACCCGGACGTGGGCGGATGGATTCTTGACGAGCGTGGCGTGATCCGCCGTCATATCAACGTGTTCGTGAACGGAGAGCGTGGCGGCGACTCAACGGCCGTGCGGGCCGGGGACCGTGTCGAGGTTGTACCGGCGATAACAGGAGGCTGAGACATTGACCGAGCTGCTGGTTGGGACGAAGAAGGGGCTGTTTCTCCTCGAAGGTGAGCCAGGTACCGGCTTTGAGATCACGGCGCGCGCGTTCGCGGGACAGCCTGTTGATTTTGCGACCCGCGATCCAGGCAGTGGGCGGCTGATTGTGGCGGTGACCTCACCGTTCTACGGGCCGAAGCTCTTCTACACGGACGGTGATCCCGATGCAGAGTGGGAGCAGGCCGGCGGCCTCGCCCTGCCGGAAGGCGGCGAGCAGGCGCTCGAGCGGATCTGGGTCATCGCTCGCGGGGAGAGGGACGGGACCCTGTACGCCGGGGGAGATCCCGGAGTCCTGTTCGAGAGCCATGACGGCGGAGCGAACTGGGAGCTCAACGCGGGACTGTGGGAGCAGCCGTCGCGCTCAAACTGGCAGCCTGGCGGGGGTGGGCTCTGCTTGCACTCCATCTGCACCTGGCCGGGCGATCCCGACAAGCTGGCGGTCGCCATTTCGGCTGCCGGCATCTGGCTGACCGACGATGGTGGGCGCATCTGGCGGCGGGGCAACGAGGGCCTCAATCCGCGGTACCTGCCCGCCGAAGCGTTGAAGGATGAGAACGCAGGGCGCTGCGTACATCACATCGAGCGCGCCCTTAGGGAGCCTTCGCGGATGTTCATGCAGTTCCACGGCGGCGTCTATCGCTCCGACGACGCGGGGATGAGCTGGCGCGACATCGGTGGCGGTGGACTCCCGTCGGACTTCGGGTTTCCGCTGATGGTCGATCCCGCCGATCCAGACAGCGCGTATGTGATCCCGCTCGTCGCTGACATGGATCGCGTCACCCCCGGCGGGCGCGTTCGCGTCTATGAGACACGCGACGGAGGCTCCAGCTGGGCCGCACGAGGTGACGGATTGCCAGCCGAGCACGCCTACCTGACGGTTTTACGCCAGGCGTTCACCCGGGCTGGGGAGGGCGGGCAGCTGGAGCTCTACTTCGGTTCTACCTCCGGCGAGGTGTTCGGCTCGGGCGATGCCGGCTCGACCTGGTCAACGATCGCATTGCGGCTGCCGCCAGTGTTCTCCCTAGTCGCCGTATGAGCAAGACGGCTCTCCATGCGGCGAAAGGACGGGCTACCCAGAGGTCTACCTGTGCATTACCGAGATTCTGCGTGCCGCCCCTCGCGAGCCCTGCTTACCGCGAGGATGGCTTCTTCGGTGGGTGCAGGATTGGGCGGTCCGCTCGTCGCCCGTCAGGAGGGCAAGATGCATGCCGTTCTGTATGACGCTGCCGGTCATCGTCGTTAGGTCGACGCGATCCCGCCGACGCATCGCGCGGCGCGGTTCCTGTTCGCCGCGGCAAGGGCGGCCGGCGTCGCGAGGTCGGGATGGATCGCTGCCCAGTTTTGCAGGCAGTTGATGTGATGGGCGGTGACGGGCTCGAACCGCCGACTTCCTGCTTGTAAGGCAGGCGCTCTACCAGCTGAGCTAACCGCCCGCGCGAGGGGATGGTAGCTGTGCCTCAGGAGACGAGCTCGACGCCTACATCGTCGGCGGGCGATGCTGGGCCGCCCCCAGCGATCTCCTCGAGCGTGCCCAGGAACGCCTCCACGACTGCGGGATCGAACTGGCTGCCGGCACAACGGCGCAGCTCCTCGCGCGCCTCGGCGGCGGACATCCCGAGCCGGTAGGGCCGGCTGGTGACCATCGCCTCGTACGCGTCTGCCACGGCCAGGACTCGTGCTTCCAGCCCGACCTCCTCGCCCTCCAGGCCAAAGGGATACCCGCGTCCGTCGGGTCGCTCGTGATGGCCGCGAACCCAGCTGGCGATGTCACTCAGGCCGGCGTGCTCGAGGATGCGCGCACCGATCTCAGGGTGGCGCTTCATCTCACGCCACTCGGAGTCATCCAGCGGCCCAGACTTGAAGAGGATGGCGTCGGCGATCCCGAGCTTGCCCAGGTCGTGCACGACGCCGGCGGCGTGGATCCGCTGGACGCGACCGGGCGCGAGCCCGAGCGCGAGCGCGGTGCGACGCGCGTAGTCGCCGACGGTCAGCGAGTGGCGGGCGGTGCCCACATCGCGCAGGTCGAGGGTCTCGGCGAGCAGCATCACCGAGGCGAGCAGCAACTCCGATGACTGCAGGCCGGCGGCGGTCGCATCGACCGTCTCGCGCTGGACCTGCGCGACAGCGAGCCCGGCGTGATCGATGACGGCCACCAGGCAGGCGAGCTCCTCGGGGCGCGGACGACGGCCACCGAGCGGCTGGTCGACCGAGACGATGCCGATCGCGTCTCCGTGTCCGTTGCGGAGGGCCACAAGCAGCATGTCGTCTGGGTGCCACGCGTCCTGATCGAGCCCGGCCGCCGCTGGCGGCATCCAGACGACGCTGTCGTCGTCCCAGTCGTGCGACCCCGTGGGCAGCCAGACAGCTCCCTCGCGCACGTGCTCGGATTCCAGCAGTTCCTCCCACTCCTGCCAGGGACTGACAGTTCCGAGCAGGGCCTCGCGGGCCTCGTCGTCACCGAGAACGGCGACGCACGTCAGGCGGCCCGAGCCGCGGTCCAACAATCTCACCGCCACCACCTGGAACGAGAGCTCAGCCCGAATCGTCTGCACAAGCGCGTCGAGGACGGGCTCGACGCCCTGACCGGACGCGGCCGCGCGAGACACCGCGAGCATGCTGCGCAGGTGCCGGGGCACCGGTTGCGTTGTTGCGCTCCGGCTCTGCTCCAGCCCGGGCACCGCGCTCTCGTCGGTCGCGACCGCGACCTGGTTGCGCCCGGCATGCTTGGCCTGGTAGAGCGCAGCGTCGGCGCGGGCCAGGAGCACAGACGCCTCGGCGTCGCCGGCGGCCAGGCCGACCGAAACCGTCAGCACCCCGCCGATGGCCCCCGGGTGGGGAATCGCCACCCGCTCCACGGCCTCGCGCACGCGCTCGACCGCCGTGACTGCTTGGCTGATACCGGTGTCGCGGAAGACCAGCAGCAGCTCCTCACCTCCGAACCGGTAGGCGACGTCGCCGGCCCGCAGGGCTCCCCGCACAGTGGCCGCGATCGCCCGCAGGGCTTGGTCGCCCGCCAGGTGCCCGAGCCGGTCGTTGTAGGCCTTGAAATGGTCGACATCACAGACGGCCACAGCGATACCGTCGCCGCGCCGGCGGTCGGCCTCAATCTGCGGGAGGTCGTCAGACAGGGCGCGGCGGTTGCGCATCCCGGTCAGGGAGTCTCGCCGCGAGTCCTCCAGCAGCTGCTCGTTCATCCGCGCCAACTGCTCCTCGCGGTCAGCCAGGCTGGCCAGCGTGGCCCGCTCTCTTTCGAGCATCTCGCGCAGCCGGCGCTCGAGGAGCGTGCTGCGCAGGATCAGCGCGGCACCGGAGAGAAAGAGACCCGCGGCGAGGGTGATCTTGACTCCTGCAGGGGCGTTGCCCAAGACGGCCGAGACGAGGTCGGCAAGCAGCGCCGCGAACATGAAAGCAGGCAGCACGCCGCCGCGCTTGGCCGGCTCATCGAGCTCGGCGATCTCCTCCGGCGCCCGGGCGGCCAACAGGCCGCCGGCGCCGATTGCCAGCAGCCCCACCACCCAGAGCGGATCCAGCAGCGTCGCGCCCGGGGTATAGGAGCCGTCGAGCAGTTGCACGGTCCACAGGCAGAAGGCCACCGCTTGGGCAACCATGCCACCAAGGGTCACGGGCAGCGCACGAGAACGCGATCCCGCCAGTGAACCGCCAATCATCGCTTGCAGCATGAGGACCGCGGCCGAGATGTAAAGCGCCGGGTACACGAGCGCCGAAACCTTCGGGGCCAGAGCCACCGTGGAGACCGAGGCGTCGTGCCAGAGGGCAGCGAACACCAGAGACACGGCCGCGCCCATCACAGGCAAGGTCTCGACCGCGGCTACCAAGCGCACCGACCGCGAGGGTGCCCGGTAGCGGACCATGCTGACCAGCACCAGCACCGCGAAGCCCCACCAGGAGATGTCAGCCAGGTTGGGAGAGTTCGGAAATCCGATGACGCCGAAGGCGTCCCACGCCAGCTGGCCAGTCAGCCAACATCCCGACGCCGCCGCCCAAAGCGTCCAGCGCGTCCGGTTGGCCGGTGCCGCGGCTCGCCGCGCGAGCAGGGTGCCGGCCAGGGCACATGCGGCGGCCATCGTCCAGGCCGTGTCCCAGCAGGCCTGTATGGAGAGCAACCCCGTCCGGCTGATCAGAACCGAGATGATGGCGATGCCAGCCGGTAAGCCGACCAGCCACAGAGCCGATGATCCTTTTACCCCGCGTTGCTGCACGTCACCGCTATCGGCGCCTGACCCACCAAGGCTTAGGCCAGGTGCCCGGGCACAGACACTCGTCGGGGTCACTCAGGCCCACGTTGTACCGTCTCATACCATGAAGGAGTTCGGATTCGACCCTCAGCGAGCACTCGAGGCGGTCAAGCGCCTGGCCGCTGATGTCCCCGCGCAGCTTGCCGACGGCTTCGGGCGCCTGGTCCGTGAGGCGCCGCCCGAGCGCCTCGAGCAGCTCATGCGCTCGCCTGCCCGCAAGCCGCTGTTGGATGGGATCTTCTGGCAGATACCCAAGCAGCTTGATTACCCGCAGGCCAAGGACGTCAACTCCGCGATCCGCTGGTGTCTGTCCGGCCGCCCCGACGGCGGCATGGATATCTACCAGCTCGAGCTCGAGGCCGGTCGAGCACGGATCATCCGCGGTGCCGATGGCCCCGACCCGCGGCTGACCATCACGTTGGACGGCGTGGACTTTCTGCGCCTGGTGAGCGGGAACCTCGACCCAATGCAGGCTTACTTCAGGGGCGAGATCAAGCTCGCCGGCGACATCATGGTGGCCGCCAAGCTCGCCTCTCTGTTCCGAATGCCGGGCGGCCCGGCGGGTGGCGCCGGCGGCCCGACCAACGGCCAGCACTGAACACCGGCGCTGCCGCCGACGCGCGGCGTCGCGTCCGGCACTGCAAGACCCACGCTGCCTATGCTGGGCCGATGAGCGAATCAGCCGCGATCGCGATCAAGGGCGTGACCAAGCGCTACGGCGAGATCACCGCCGTCAACGAGCTTGACCTGAGCGTGGCGCCGGGGATCTGCTTCGGGTTGCTAGGACCCAACGGGGCGGGGAAGTCGACCACGATGCGGATGCTCACTGCGCAGAGCCTCGCCGACGAGGGCACGATCGAGGTGCTCGGCTTCGTTCTTCCCAAGGAATCCAAGTTGGCGCGGATGGCGATGGGCGTGGTGCCGCAGTTGGACAATCTTGACGTCGAGTTGACCTGCCGGCAGATCCTCGGTGTGTTCGCCCAGCTCTATCGGGTGCCCCGCGGCGAGCGGTCGCAGGCCGTTGAACGCGCCCTGGACATCGCCAACCTGAAGCCGCGCGCCGACACGGTCGTGCGCGACCTTTCGGGCGGCATGCGACGGAGATTGCTAGTCGCCCGGGGCCTGATCCACCGTCCCCAGCTGGTGCTGCTCGACGAGCCCACGGTCGGCCTGGACCCTCAGGTCCGCCAGGAGCTGTGGTCCCTGATCGACGGCTTGCGCGCCGAGGGTGTCACCGCCCTGATGTCGACGCATTACATCGAGGAGGCCGAACGTCTCGCCGACACGGTCGCGGTCATGTCCGCTGGCCGGATCATCGCCCAGGGCACCCCGACCGAACTGATTCACACCCATGCCGGGCGTGAGGTGATCGAGGTCTACGGGCCGCCGGCAGACCTCGCGGCGCTCGAGCAGCAGGCCGAGGCCAACGGGTGGCGTCACCGCCGTAGTGGGCCGGCCGTCGCGGTGCTGAGGGCGGAGGAACTCAACGGCGAGGGTCCCGAGGGTGTTCGGCGTCCCGCCAACCTCGAGGACGCCTTCGTGGCCTTGACCGGGAAGAACATCGAATGAGCTCAGCCCGTGCAAGCCACCGGATCCGCCGCCTTGACCCAGCCGCCCTGGCCGGAGTCATGACCCGTGACATCGTCCTCTTTCGCCGCTACTGGAAGGCGACCACATTTTCCTCCGTCGTACAACCGACGATCTACCTGCTGGCCTTCGGCCTCGGATTTGGCTCGCTGGTTCACTCGGTCGGTCACGTGCGCTATGTCGAGTACGTCGGCACCGGCGTCGTGGCCACGGCCGTGCTCTTCGCCTCGGCGTTCCCGGGCATGTTTAACACCTTCATCCGCTGGCAGTTCCAGCGCACCTACGATGCCCTGCTGGCCGCACCGGTAGACGTGGAGGAGCTGGTCACGGCCGAGATCCTGTGGATCTCGGTCCGGGCCGGGGCGTACGGGCTGGCTCCGCTCGTGGTCGCGATGGCGTTCGGACTCTCGCCGCAACCAGGGATGCTGCTGGTGCCGCTGATCGGGTTCGTGACCGGCTTCGGCTTTGCCGCCTTCGGCGTTCTGATCGCCGCCGTGGCCAAGACGATCGACAATTTCAATTACGTGACCAGCGCCGTCCTGACGCCCATGTTCCTGGTCGCGGGGACGTTCTTTCCGATCTCGCAACTGCCTCCGGGGCTGCGTACGATTGCCGAGTTCAATCCCCTTTACCACTGCGTGGCGCTGGTGCGCGACGTCTCGCTGAACACGTTCGCGAGCGCTGACTTTCTCCACATCGCGGTCCTGCTCGTGTTTTCCCTGATCATGTGGCGCCTGGCGGTCTGGCGCCTCGAGGCCCGCCTCATCGACTGACGCCGGCGCGGTCGGTCACGAACGCGCGCAATCTAGCCTTGCCCCCGCCGATGACGGGATCGCCATGGGCGAACAGCAGATGGTCGAAGTCCAGACCGAGCAGACCCCGGAAGGCCTCGGTGAGTCCATGCTTGACGCTCTCGGGATCGTCGCCCATCAACTCATCGGGGACGAATCCGATCTCATTCCCGTGGCTGATGAGTCCGTCGGCGAACGCAATCGCGCCATCGCCCACGGCAATGTGAAACGCCCCCTCGTCTTCGGACAGCACGCCGATGTGGACCGCGGTGATCCCCGGCGCGACCTCGCCGTCGTCGAACGCTTCGACGTCAAGCGCACCGCCGATGTGATCGGCCGCGTGGCGCGACGCGCACACCGGGACCGAGAGGCGATCGGCCAGATCCGCGGCGTCGCGGGTGTGATGGCCGCTGGTGAGCAGGACTCGGTTCACATCTCCGGGGAGGGCATCCCACCCATCCTCAGGGCACTTGGGATCGATGGTGACAGCGGCCGGCTCGACGTAATACGAGCTGACCCGCGAACCGATCCCAGGATGAAAAGCCGTCCAGTGGTAAAGGCCGGGTACGAGTTGCTTGGGCATGACGCCTGTCCTACCCGAGCGGCGCACCGCAAATCATTCGATTCGGTGCCTACGCAGATACGGGCCCGAGAACCCGGGTAGCGATTGGGCATGGAGTTCAGTCTCGATCGCGCAGCCAGGCCGCGACCTCCGTGCGGGTCCCACGAACGGGCGCCCTTCGATGTCCTCGCGGTCCCCCGGTTGCTCTCCCACCAACATCAGGCGGGCGTCTCGCCGCCCGGCGCCCGCCACCGCCTGTGTCGTTCCCTGCCACAGCTCGCAGGCGCGGCACGTCTGCGCGCTCTCGCGCAAGGCCCGCAGCGAAAGCCGGTTGGGAATGGGCGGTGGTGGTCGGTCTGCGGTCAGGACCACCTCTCTGGCCGGCAGCTACCCAGACGATGAAGCCGGTACGCATCGGCTGCTCCGGCTGGAACTACGACGACTGGCGCGGCGGATTCTATCCGCGTTCTGAGCCGCGACGCCGGTGGCTAGCCCTGTACGCGGAGCGCTTTGACACCGTGGAAGTGAACACGACCTTCTACCGACTGCCCAACCGCAACAGCGTCGCCGCGTGGGTCCGGGACACGCCGGAGTCATTCACCTTCGCCGTCAAGGCCAGCCGTTATCTCACCCACATCAAGCGCCTGACCGACCTCGGCCAGGGCGTGCAGCGCTTCTACGAGCGGATCGAACCACTGATCGAGGCGCAACGCTTGGGCCCTGTTCTCTGGCAGCTCCCGGCCAATTTCCATCGCGACGACGATCGCCTCGCCGCTTGGCTGCGGGCTCTGCCATCGGGTCGTCACACAATTGAGTTTCGCCACCCGAGCTGGTTTGCGGGCCCGGTCATGAGCAGCCTGCGGGCACATGGGGTCGCGCTGACGATTGGGGACCACCCTCAGCGGCCGTTTCAGGTCTACGAGGCGACCACCGACTGGCGCTTCATTCGCTTTCACTTTGGTCACCGTGGTCGCGGTGGGAACTACTCCGCGAGCGAGATCGAGACCTGGTCGCGGCGGATCGCGCAGTGGCGGCGGAGGACCGAGGTGTTCGCGTACTTCAACAATGACTGGTGCGGCTACGCTCCCGCCAACGCCCGGGAGCTCGGCCGCCGGTTGGCACACTAGGTGTGCGCCGGGGGCGAGGCATGGACTGGGAGGCTGTGGGCACGGAGACCCGGATCGGATCGCCGATGGCTCGCCCGGGACCTCTATAGGGGATGCTCGTTGCAGCGCTCGGTGAGGACGTCGATGTTGCCGGAGGCGACCCCTCCGCTTACTTGTGTGGCGCGTTCGAGAAAGTGCGACCACATGTCGAGTTGCAGCTCGCGCCCGATGGCCAGCCGGTCATAGAGGAAGTCGAACACCCGATTGCTGCTTCGCGCCCACGACTCAATCTCGAAAATGAGCCCGTCACTGACGTCGCGGGCGCGAAATTCGATCTCACCCGCTTCCATGTGGCCGCGGTGAGTGGCTAGGCGAAACGAGCGATCGGATAGGCCGATCACGCTGACTGGCCCGTTCCAGGGACCTGGGAGTCGCACCCTAATCTTCTCACCGATGCTCAGCGAACCGGCGTCCTGGGCTCGTTCAAAGCGGGCGACCTCGAGTGGACAGGCGACATTGGGATCGTTCTGAATCACCGCCATCAGCTCTGCAGCGCTGAGGACTGGCCGTTTGACATGGACGCGGTAGCAGCGGTGAAACGCTGGCCCGCATCCCGCGGAGGCGCGCTGGATTGACTGCTGGGCATCCGTTGGCGAGCCGTCATCCGCTGGAAAGCCGTCCGGCGGCCAGCAGACGTTGATCTCTTCGCGATGGATGTCGGTCTCGCGCGAGAGATAGCGCCACGACGCAAACGGCAGGCCAACGGTCCAGCCGACGATCCGCTCCACAGGATTTAGCGCTCGTCCGGTCACAACCGGGGTATACCCCTTCGGATGATCGGGAAGCCGCCTCGCCCACAGACTCCGTTTCGGGACCTCGGTGGCCGCTGCGCTCAGGCGAGATGCTGAGGCGCCGCCTGATGCGCCGGCTCGGCTGGCTGCTCGGAGCACCGCTGGCAATCTTCCGCTTCCTGCGCCGCGAGATCATCATCGAGAAGATCGACGCCCCTCACGCCGTCGCACCGCTACCAGCCACCGATCCCAGCACTTCGACAGACCCCGTGGAACCTGGGCTCGGACCAGTCACGCACCACCTATACGCGGCGACGATCCGCAGCCCGAAACTCGCGCCCGAGCAACTCATGGCCGTCATCGCTGCCAACCCAAACGTGGTCGCGCCAACAGAAGTGCTGCGCTTTGAACGCCGCTCCGGAACGTCCGGCAGCCTGCGGCAGGGCGATGAGCTGCTGATCCGCATGGCCGGCCCGTGGAACGGACCGATGCGGGTGACCGAACAAGGAGATGATCGCCTGCGGCTGGGAGCGACACCCGGGCACGCGCAGCAGGGACAAATCGAACTGCGCGCTCGTCTCCGAGACAATCCCAACGACATCGAGATCGAGATCCAGACGCGCGAGCGAGCCGCTGGCCCCGGCTTTTACCTGCTCCAGCGGACAGGCCTCATACAACGCATGCAGTCATACACCTGGGCCGAGATCCTGCAAAACGCCGCCAGGCTCGCCGGTGGCCACCCTCCCGACCGCATCACCGTGCAGTCCTGGCGTTGCGAACTTGAAGCATCAGTTCCGACTCCGGGGTGAAAAATTGGCAGTGCTTGCTGGGCTGAACGTGGGCGTGGGGCGACCACACACTGTGACAATGACCATCGGTTGGACAGAGTTGAAAGGTTCGGGCGTGGATATCACTCAGTTGATTCTTGATGATCATCATGAGCAGCGCAGGCTGTTCGCGATGTTGCAGGACATCGGTCGGGAAGATGCGGACGCGCTGGCGGCGGTCTGGACGCGGCTGGGGGCGTTGCTCGATGTGCATGCGGCAGCGGAGGAGCGTCTGTTCTGACAGCGATCACATGGCCGAGGAGGAGCGCGAGGGGCTTAAGGACTTCCGGATGCACGCATCGCTGCAGACGCGGCATGAGCTGGCGGTCGCGTTCGCGGCGTTCGGCGCCGCGCACATCTCTGGGATTGACGCCGAGGATCAGGACCCGCAGGCGTACATCAACGAACACTCACAGGGAGCTTGAGGGCGGACATGAAGAAACTCGCGCAGCTTTTGGTGTGCATCCTGCATCCCCTAGCCGTCGTTCTGGTCTGGCTGAACCTGGTCCGGCGAGACGACATCGGGCTGGTGTCCAAGCTGGTGTGGGCGCTGGTCTCGATCGTTCCGGTGGTCCCGTTCATCTACGTGCTGACCAGCGGGGAGCTCTGGTAGCGCGATCGGCGGCGTCGGCCGCGCGCTCGCAGCTCGATGTTCACGGTGGCGATGCCGTCCTCGTCCCCCACGACGATGCCGCCGGGCTCGAGCGCTTCGCCGCGGCCGTGCTCGTCGCACCCGCCAGTGCGGAGGCCGGATGAGCCGCCACCGCCTCGGGTTCGCCGTAAAGGTCATCGGCGGAGGTGGCCTGCCCTCCCATGACACGCGCCGCTGGCAGTCCGGGCCGCACCTCAGCGTCTCGCTCGAGCGCGTGCGGGCGATCCTCGACCGTCTCGCTGAGCTCGACATTCGTATGTATCGGATGGCGACCGCGCTCGCTCCCTATGCGAGCCACCCCGAACTGCCCCAGTTCCACGGCCAGGTACAGGAGTGCGCGGCGGAGCTCGCGGAGGTCGGAGCGTTCGCCCGCGAGCGAGGAGTCCGCCTCTCGACGCACCCCGGCCAGTACACCGTGCTCAACTCGACCAACCCCACCGTCGTCGCCGCGGCGGTCGCCGAGCTCGAGGTACAGGGCGAGCTGTTCGCGGCGCTCGGCGCCCCGCCCGAGTGGGTCACAGTGATTCACGTCGGCGGCGCCGAGGGCGGGGTGACAGCGGGCCTTGCGCGGTTCGCCCGCGGCTTCGAGATGCTCTCAGAGCGGGCGCGGGCGCATCTCGTGATAGAGAACGACGACCGCTCGTTCTCGCTGAGCGACATTGTGCCGCTGAGCCGGTCTATCGGAGTTCCCGTGGTCTGGGACATCCTCCACCACCGGGCGCGCGACCCCGAGGGCATCCCCGACGCAGAGGCGCTCCGGCTAGCCTTTGCGACCTGGCCCGAGCACGTGACGCCGAAGATTCACTACTCGTCGCCGCGACTCGACATCGAGGTCGCCAAGCGGCGTGAGGGCCGTCGCGTCGTCGAGCGGCTTGTTCTGCCGCAGATCCGCGCCCATGCCGATCTCATCGATCCGATCGGCTTCGAGGCGTTCCTGCGCTACGAGGCGGCGGGGCGCAACTTCGACATCATGCTCGAGGCGAAGGGGAAGGACCTCGCCCTCCTTCGCCTGCGCGAGTCGCTCGCTGCACGGGGGCTCGTGAGCTCGGGCGGCGTGCTCACCGTGCCAGAGTCAGTTGGCAACGCGCGGTAGCGCCTGAGGCGGAAGGGTGCCGGCAACCGTTACCCGACGAGCGGCAAAAGCTCATGGCAGCGTGCCGGGTGGCGCGAGAATCGTGATCCCATGGCGGACCGCTGTCTCGGCGACGTGCTGTGGATCGAACTTGGGATTCACGGGCAGCGTGGCCGCTGAGACCGGCACTCCGATCTCGCGTATTAGCCGTGCGAAGCCGGTGCCGGTGCATGTGACGAGCCATCGCGCCTGGTTGGGGGAGGTAACTCTGTAGACGTGCGCCAGGCCGCGTGGCGCGTAGGCGGCCTGGCCGGGGGCAAGCGTGACGGGTGCGCGTTCGGCGATGTGCAGCTCGAGCTCGCCCTCAAGGACGTAGAAGGTCTCATCCTCATCGTCATGGACGTGGAGTGGCGGCATGTCGCCGGGAGCGCCGTTTAGCTCCACGAGGCTGAAGCGACCATCGGTCTGCGAGTCATCCACGAGCACGGTCGCGAGGTTGTGCAGGAAACACAGTGGCTGTTCGAGCCGCTGTGGTGGTGTGGCTGTCGTCGACATCCTGGCCTCCGATCGTTGGGTCGAGGCTGAATGTCGCACTGGCCCTGCATTCCGGCAAGTCTTATTTGAGATGTCTAGAATTCCTCTGTGGAATCTCTCGAGGTGCGCCATGCACTAGTGCTGCGCGAGATCGCGGCTCGAGGCTCGTTCTCCGCGGCGGCGGAGGCGCTGAACTACACCCAGTCGGCCGTCTCCAAGCAGCTCGCCACGCTCGAGCGCGACGCGGGCGTAGCATTGATCGAGCGAGCGGTCCGGCCGGTGCGGCTCACCGCCGCGGGCGAGGCGCTCCTGGCGCACGCCGAGGCGATCGTCGGTCACCTCGCCGCGGCCCGGGACGAGCTCGCGGCGATTGCGGGGCTTCGCGCTGGGAGCCTGCGCGTGGCTGCCTTCGCCACCGCAGGCGCGACCGTGATCGTCCCGGCGCTCGTGGCCTTCCACGCCCACTACCCGAACATCAAGCTCTCGCTGATCGAGGCAGACCCTCGCGAATCTCTCTCGCGGCTGCGGGCCGGCGAGCTCGACCTTGCGGTTATCTACGAATACCCAACCCTGTCATCACCACTCGAGGAGCACGGTGCATCCACGCACCTGCTCGACGACCACTTCCGACTGATCGTCCCTGCCGACCATCGCCTGGCGACCAAACGGCACGTCGATATCGCCGACCTCAGTAGCGAACGCTGGCTGTTTCCGCGCGGCCTCGGAGCCCTCTCCTCAACCTACGACCGGCTGATGCGCGCCGCATGCGCGGCGGCGAACTTTGAACCGAACATCCTCTTCGAGATCAACGACTGCCAGACCGCACAGGGATTCGTCGCCGCGGGCTTGGGCATCTCGGTGCTCCCACATCTCGCGCTGCATCCACTGCACGCCGATGTCGTCATCCGCGAACTTCCTCAGGCGCCCATGCGGCATGTGCTCGCAGTCCACTCAGCAACCGGCCCGCTCTCGCCGGCGATTACCCCCGCGATTGACCTGCTCATCAACACCGCCCGTTCAATCGACGGCTGAGCAGGGAGAGCGTCCGTCGCCGCGGTGGAGGGCACCCATCGTGTCTTATGGAAGACGCCAGAAGTCGCCCGTTAGTTCTAGCTTGTCGAGAATCACTTGGTTTTGCTCGCGGGTGTGCGGTTGCCAGTCGGCCGCGAGCCGGTCGCTCCACCAGGAGTGTGCAAGCTCGCTGAGCTTCGCCACTGTGATCGTTGATCCCCCAGCACGTCCACCGAGCCATCGCTCGATGTGCTCTTCCGACCGGAAGAGATTCATCGTGTTTCAGGTAAAGACGATGTCGTCCCACCAGTGTGCGGCCGGAACGAGACAGTGGAACAGCAGGCGCCCGTCATCGGGCCGCTGGTCGCGCACCTCAAGCGTGATCGTCGTGCCGCAGTCCGGGCAGGATGACTCGATGCGCCCATCCACGTGTAAAGCGGCACAAATGCCGAGTGCGTCCCACGCGCAGTTGCCGTACCACCAGCGCCCAGCGGCCTCAACGCGATACGGAGTCGGCACGGCGGAGAACGGGTTAGCCATTCGGATCTCGGTCGTGACCGGGTTGAGCACGAGCGCGTGGGCGCGATGAAGCTCGCGCCAAACAGCATCGACATCGGCGGTGGATAGGGCCGCGGCGTCTGCCACCTCGTCGGTCGTGGGAGCGCGGCCGAGCTCCACGAACATCCCATACGTCAGGTTGCGAACGTCAATCGCCTGCGCATCCACGCGCTATTCTCCCAACCCATACCGGTCACGGCAACGCGAACTCAGCGAGAATCGAACCCGGTAGGTACCCCGGCGCCGTGCATTGACGGAACGCCCGGCGGTTTGTCACTACGAGAAGTCGTAGAGCTGAACTCTTCCCGCTAGATCGTCTGGCCGGTTAGAGTCTGCTTGGCAATTGAGCGAGGACTGGGGGACGACATGCACGTGGTTGTGGTCAACGTCAAGGTGAGCGACCCCGAGGGTAGTGTGCGGCAGCTGCGCGAGAAGGTCGCACCTGCGATGTCCCAGGCGCCGGGGTTCGTGACGGGGTACTGGACGCGGAAGGAAAACACCGGGCTGTCGATGGTCGTGTTCGATTCCGAGGATGCTGCCAACGGCGCGAAGGAGCGCGTCCCGGGGATGCTTCCGGACGGCGTGACGCTAGAGAGCCTCGAGGTTCGCGAAGTCGTGGCACACGCCTGAGGGGTTCGCGGCGGCACCGGCCTTAACTGGCCGGACCTCGCGGGCCACGCTGCCAACGGATGTTCGCAGGTAGTAGTACTAGTACCCCCAGCCGGACTCGAACCGGCGATCTCCTGCGTGAAAGGCAGGCGTCCTAACCGCTAGACCATGGGGGCGGGGCCTGAGCCATTGTAAGTGGAGCGCTCACGCACGACGGGAAGGTCGCGAGCGCTCGATCATGACCGACGTCGCCTTAACGACCGCGGTGGCCGCGACGCCGGGAGCGAGACCGAGCTCCTCGATGGCATCCCGGGTGATCGCAGCGGTGAGGAGAAAGGGACCGGCTTCGACCTCGACCAGGGCCATCACGCCGTCGGCCTCGACCGAACGCACCACGCCCGAAAAACGGTTGCGAGCTGAGCGAGGGGTACCGGTGCGGTGACGCGTGGGGCGGTCGCTCAGGCGCCGCACCTCCGAGGCCGGGACCAAGCGACGATTACGGGGATCGCGCTTGGTCTTGAGCTGACCCTTGCGATCCCAGCGTCGCAGCGTGTCGACGCTCACTCCCAGCGCCGCGGCCGCCTGGCCCAGAGAAAGGTCCGCGTTCATAAGCCGAACCTACACGTTGGCGCCGCGCGGCGCGATCCATAACACCGCTCGCTGCCTGAGCACGACCGGTCGAGTCGACGGGGTGAGATCGTTGGGCTAGGCTCGCGTCCATGGAGGGCAAGCAGGTGATCGCACGCTTGGTCAATGCGCGCAGCGCGATCGGTGTCGGCGCGTGGCTGGCACCCGGTCTGTCTGGCCGGCGGTTGGGGCCGGATGCCGCCAACACACTCGGCGTTGCCGCGTCGCAGGGCGAACCCTCGGCCTGACCGGTGGGAGCTGGTCGCCCGCGGGTGCTGTGTTGCGTGCACCAGGCTGACGCAGGACCCGGCGTGTTCGCGGAGACGGCCGTCCGCAGCGGGGTCGAGCTGGTGCCGTGGTGCGTACCCGATGAACCTCTGCCGACGCTGGACGGCCTAGCCGGATTGGTCGTGCTCGGAGCCAGCGCCGACGTCGATCAGGAGGACCACCACCCCTGGCTGACGTCCGAGAAGATGCTGATCCGCGCTGCGCTGGGCCGCCGGCTTCCGCTCCTCGGAGTGTGCCTGGGCAGCCAGCTTCTCGCTGAGGCAGCGGGGGCGAGCGTGCGGCGCCTCGAAGTCTCCGAGATCGGCTGGAAGCCGATCGGCACCCAGCCCAGCGCCAAACGCGATCCTCTGTTTGCGGAGCTGGGGAACCCCGCCGTGGTCTTCCAGTGGCATCGGTGCACGTTCGCGGTGCCGCCCGGCTCGGAGCTATTGGCTGACAACGACGTCGGTCCGCAGGCGTTTCGCTTCGGCCAGGCGTGGGGTGTTCAGTTTCACCCCGAGGTAACGGCCGCCATCGTCAGCGGTTGGATCGATGCCGACGGCAGCGGCCCCGAGGCGCGGGCCGCCGGTGTCCAGGCACAGTCGCTGCGCCGGGACACCGGGGCGCGGATCGCCGCGTCGATGCGTCTCGGGCGCGGCCTGTTCGAGCGCTTCCTGGCCTTCGCGAGCCGCGCCTAGCGGGTCACCTTGACGCTGAGTGCCGCGGCACGCCGCCCCCCGCCCCGCATCGGTCAACCGGTGTGCTGAGTCAGGGCGCCGACGTCGGGGGAACGGGCGGCACCGGCTGAGGGGTGCTCGGTGCCGTCGGAGCCGGTGTACTCAGGGTCTGGATCGTGTGCGGGATCCGCAGGCCGGCGGAGCCCTTGCTGTAGGTCACCTGCACGCCGTCTCCGACCTGAAGGCCGCCGATCAGGTCGGGGACCGTCGAGGTCGAGAAGGTGAGGGGCTGACCGGAGCCGGTCAGGATGGACAAAGAGGAACCGTCTGACGCAAGCGAGGTCACTGTACCGCGCGCCGTGACCGCGTCCAGGTACTGGATCGCGGTCGCGGTCATGCTGCCCGTCCTGGTCTCCGCATAGGCGATCCGGACCTTCTCGCCGGCCGCGGCGCCCTCGGTCAGGCTCGGATTCGAGTCGGTCTGGAAGGTGAAGCTCTCGCCGTAGGTCGTCCGGGTGCGTAGCACCGACGGCAGGAGGTGATAGCGCCTGAAGGCTGGACTGTGGGAATCCGGGGCGCCATCGTAGAGCCAGGCCGGACCGCCCTTGGAGTTGCCGCCCCCGCCGTCCGAGGTACCGAAGAAGCGGCCGTTGATATTCATGAAGATATGCACCCCCGGATGGTCGTAGAACGTCACCTCATGGGGCGCGGTGCCCGGTCCGCGGGCGATCAGCTTCTCCTGGAGAAGTTGCTGGATGACGCCGGCATCGTTGGGCACGCCGCTCCCCGCCGCCCACAGACCTGCCCCTGCCAGAACGGCCGCGACCGAACCTGAGCAGTCATAACCGATCCGCCGACCGTTGTACCCCGGCCCTCTGATGCCGATGCTCGCGAGCCCGGCCTCGGCATGGCCGCCGCCGTAGACGTAGGGGTAATTGTGTGCCGTGAGGGTGCTCGCCGTCCGGCTCAGCGCGTTGATGACACCCATGGGCCGGCCGCCGCTCTGGACCGTCAGCACCGAGTCGCCGACGTAGGAGATCGTTCCCGTGACCTCGCCCTGGACAGCCCGTGGCTGTGCCGCCGGCGCCGTGGACGGGGCGGCGGCGCACAGGAGCAGGGAGATGTAACCGGCGAGGCGTTTCATACCCGTTTCCCGTCATCGGCCACGCCGCCCCGACCGATGGAGCCATCACCGCCAGCTTGGACGCTTGTCGGGCTTCAGTACGAGCGGAGGGCTCGGGTCAGGCCTCGATCGAGCCTGGGTCACTCGGGACATCGACGGCGTAGCGCTTGAGCACATCGAGCGGGACGACTTCGAGGGCCCGCTCATGGGTCGCGGCGAGAACGACGAACGCGCCCAGGTCGGCCTCGTGGGCTCGCAACCAGTTGCGTGCCGTCACGCACCACCGGTCCCCCGGCGCCAGCCCCGCAAAGCCGTAGTCGGGGGCCGGGGTGCTCAGGTCATTGCCAATGCTCTGTTGGAACTCGAGAAACTCGGCGCTGACGACCGCGCAGATCGTGTGGTGGCCGAGATCGTCGGGGCCGCTGCGACAGCATCCGTCCCGGTAGAAGCCCGTCAGGGGGTCGGCGCTACACGTTTCGAGCGGGGCGCCCAGCACGTTGCGTTCCATGACCGGCAGTATCACCGCTGGCCCTGGCGCGTGATCACCGGCCCCGCCGGGCACGCCCCGGTGGCGATCAGGCCCCGAGATCCGGGATCGTGATCGAGCCATCGGCGGCGATCGGGAAGCCGGGGTTGTATGCGACTTCCCAGGCGTGACCGTCGAGGTCGGTGAAGAATCCTGCGTATCCGCCGTAGAAGGTATCCCTCGCGGCCTGGGTCACCGTAGCGCCCGCCTGCTCAGCCGCGGCCAGGACCTCGTCGACCTCGCTCTGGGAGCGAACGTTGTGGGCCAGGACGATGCCGCCAAACCCGCCGCCGTCAGAGTGATGCTCGAGCCCGGCGTCGAGTGCGACCTTGTCTGCGCCCCACAGGACCAGCGCGAGCCCGCCCGCCTGGAAGAACACCGTTTCCTGGACTTCCTGACCCCGCCAGCCGAGCCGCTCGTAAAACGTGCGTGCCGCGTCCAGGTCGGCGACGCCGAGCGTGATCAGGCTGACGCGGCTGTCCACGCTCATGATCCTAGAACGGTGAGGCCGGGTCGCAGCAACTCCTCCCTTGCGTGACACTGTGATTGTGGGCGCACTCCTCCCTTGCGTGACACTGTGATCGTGGGCGCACATGAGATACACCATCTGCTCGGGCAGTACGGGTTGGGGGTCGTGTTCGTGGTGGTGGCGCTGCAGGCGCTTGGCGCTCCCCTGCCCGGGACAACAGTGCTGATCGCCGCGGCTGTCTACGCAGGCACAAATCATGGACTGCCGATCGTCGGGGTGATCGCCGCGGGCGCGGCGGGAGCCGTGGTCGGAACCAGCGCCAGCTTCGCGCTGGGCCGCTGGCGAGGCGCCGACCTGCTGCTGTGGCTCGGTCGGCGCATGCGGCAGAGTCCGGCCCTGGTCGCCCAGTTGCGGGCCGAGTTTGCCGCCCACGGTGGCGCGTGGCTGTTTGTGGGCCGCTTTATTAGCGGGCTGCGCAACGTGACCGGTCTCCTCGCCGGCTCCAGCGGAATGTCGTATAGCCGGTTCCTTGCTTTCAGCGCGGCCGCCGCGGTGGCGTGGGCAACCGTCAACGCGCTGGAGTACTACTGGTTCGGTCGCGCCTTGGCGGGCGCCGACACGTGGTTGCAAATCGTCCTGTTCGGTGCCGGGACGGCCTGGCTGCTGTTCTCGCTGCACCTTCTCCGCCGGCGCGCCCGAAAGCGCCTACGGAGTGCCGCGGCGAAACTCGAATCGCAGGCACCTTTTTAGCCGCTCTGCCTTTGGGTAGACCCGGACCGTGGCCACCACCCAGATGACGATCGCCGCGCCGCCCGAGCGAGTGTTCGCCACGCTCGCGCGCCCGGAAGCCTACGCGGACTGGGTCGTGGGCTCAGACACAATCCGGGATGCCGATCCCAACTGGCCCGCCACCGGGTCGCGCTTCTACCATCGCGTGGGCGTCGGACCGTTCAAGGTCAAAGATCACACCGAGGTGGTCGAGGTGCGGCCGCCACACAAACTGGCGCTCCACGCTCGCGCGCGGCCGCTGGGCACCGCCCTGGTCACGCTGCTGCTCCAACCGGAGGGCGACGGTACCCAGTGACAATGCATGAGACCGCGGGAGACGCCTTTCGCGGCTGGCCATCAACCGGTTGACCGACCGGTTGGTACACCTCCGCAACGTGGAGTCTTTGCGGCGCTTAAGCGGATCGCCGAGACCGGCGTCGTCAAGCCCTGGAGCTCGGGATGAGGCTCGCCAGGGTCGTAGTGCGCGCGCGCCGTCAGGCGCGCAGGGCCAGGCGGCGATCGCGCTGCCGAGCCGGCCTCCCATGCCCTGCACGGAGCCCCCGGGATGGACCGAGGCGCCGCCACGTAGAGGCCCGCGGAGCGGCGTGCGGTAGCGGCACAACTCCGGGGCGGGCCGGAAGAGAGCTGCTGGTCGAGCTCCATCGAGCCGCCCCCCAGGTCGCCGCCGACCAGGCTCGGATTCTCAGCCTCGGTCTGCTGCGGATTGCGAACCGCGCGCCGCAAGACGGTGGCGGAAAAGCCGGGAGCGAAGCGTTCGAGCTGGGCCTCGATCCGCGCCACGATCTCGCCGTCAGTGCAGGCGTATTCGGCCGGGACATGGGCGTAGCAATAGAGGGTGTGGCTGCCCTCGGGCGCGCGCGAGGGGTCATAGAGCGTGTGCTGACCGATGACGACGGCCGGCCGCTCAGGCACATCGCCCCGGCTTGCCGCCTGCGCCGCTGCTGACAGGTCCCGAAGCTCGCCCCCCACGTGCACGACACTTGCCACTCGAGCCTCGGCGGCCGTCCAGGGGACGGGTGCACGCAGCGCGTAATCAAGCTTGAAGGCGGCGGTGCCGTAGCGCCAGATGCGCAGTCGGCGCAGCAACCGATCAGGAAGTGCCTGTTCGGGCAGAATCGCGGCCAAGGGCCGGGCGCTGATCGTCGAGACAACGTCGCGTGCGGGCAGCTGCTCGCCACTGGCCAGTTCGACGCCGGCCGTCCTGCCCTTGCCCGGACCAGCACTCGTTTGACCGGAGCCTGGCAACGAACCTCCACCCCATCACGAGCCGCAATCTTCAGCAGCGCGTTCGTGATCTGCCCCTGGCCGCCGGCCGGGAAATGGCCAGCCATGGGTATGTCCCAAGAGCTGCAGCAGAAAACCGAAGGCGCCACTGCCCGCGGTGGACGGCGGAAGCCCCGAATGCTGCGCCGAGCCGGCCAACCAGGCCGTCGGCCGCCGGGCATTACCGAACACATCCAGACCGAAAGCCTCGATCGATCCCGTCATCCGCCGAGCCAGCAACAGGCCATCCCGACGCAGCGACGCGGCCAGCGCAAGCGGTGGCCTGAGCGGTGGCAGTCGGCCCAGGATCGCCTCCACGAGCGCCTGGGCGAGCGGGCGGTACTGCGCCATGAGCTCGCCCCAGGCGCGGCACCGGCGCCCGGATGCACGGCTTCCAGGGAAGACACCGTCGTCCCGAGGTCACGGTGCAGCGCGATGGCCGAGCCATCCTCGAACGGATGCGCCATGACCGTGTCCGGGTCGATCCAGCGAAGCCCCTGGCCTCGAGGCTCAGCTCGCGCATCGCCGGCGACGCCACCGTCATCGGGTTGAACCCAGCGCAGTGGTCGTGGACAAACCCGGGGAGGGTCGCCTCGACGCTCGAGCAGGCCCCTCCGGGTCGAGTCGAATGCTCACATACCGTCACCTCCAACCCGGCCCGTGCGAGGTTGATCGCGCACACCAGGCCGGTGGACCCGGCTCCGATCACGACCACCCGCCGATCGCGGCTCATGGTCCGGCGCTACCCGCAGGACCGCCACTTGAACCCCGACGGTCTCGGGCGACCGGACGTCGATCCTCGGGGCGCCCCCCTCTCTCGTTCGGCCATCGATGGCCGCTTATGCAGGTGCGGGAAAGACCGATCGCTTCCTGCGGCCCAGCCTGCCAGCATGCTCGTGGCAATCGCCACAATTGACAACAACGGCAGGATCGGAGCGCGAAACATGCGGGTGTATGAGCCAACTGCCGAGACGAGCGTGGTCACGATCCAGCGCCATGGGCTGCCGGCTACTCGGGGTGAGGCAGCTGAGGTCATCGCCCAGGCCTGGACGGACGCCGGGTTTGCCGATGAGATGACCGCGCGATGGCTGTCCGCGCGGTGCTTCGATGCTCAGGCGGCGCGGGCGCTGACCCAGCTTGGCGTCACGCCGGAGCAGGCCGCCGCCCGGACGCGCGATGGTGCCGGGGGCTATATCGACACGATCGGCTGGAAGGTCGCCCACGGGCACCTGACTCCTCGCCAAGGGGCAGCGCGAAGCCTGTCAAGCCGATGATCGGCGCGCGCGCCGCCGGCGGCGGGTAGCCATCAGGCACCGCAGAGCGAGGTTACGATTGCGAGCGCGACATCCTGATGGTCGCCGGCGAGGACGGCGATCTCGACGCCGAGCTGGTGCGCGACCATCTCACCGATCGTCATCGACGGAGCCGACGTGACGGGTTTTCTCTCGATGCGCGACATCGTGCGCTGTTGGGTGAAGAGCGGCATGATGCCGTCGATCTCCGCAGCGGGCGAGCGCGCCGCCTGACCGGCGACGTCCACCACCTGAGGCTAGACCGGCTCTTGCACGGAGGTGATCGAGGTGATCGGAGCGACTCGCGAAGCGGGCTGGACGCCCCGATCGCCACTGCGCACGCCGTCTCCGCCCAATGCGATCGCTGCTGTGGCGGTGACCAGGTGGTAAAGGATGAGGAGCTGCACCAGCGCCAGTGACTCGGAGCGATACAGGTCGGTCCCCACGGTGAACTCGCCGAGGCGCCGCGCGCGGAGGTGCGTTGCGAAGTGCATCCGCTCCCAGATCGCTTCCTCGATCGCCGCCGCGTGGTCGGGGTTCATTCGGCCCGGAATGCACAACAGGCGCTCGCCGTCCACCTCGCGCAGCGTCAGCCCATCCTCACGATCCTGGACAAACGGCGTCAGGTCCGGGTGCGGAAGATCGTCACGCAGGGTGAGCTCGGCGTCGAGGTGGGTCGGATCCTTTTCGGCCGCATCGGGCTTGAAGCTGATCAGCATGTCGGCGTTGCGCCGCTGGGGCCTGATGAAGGCTTCTGAATCAGGCTCTCGTCGATCCAGCTCAGTCAGCACCTGATCGGTCGTATATCCGCGCCTAGAGCAGTCGCGCTGGACCTTCCATCGGCGCCGCAGGTCCTCGGGCGGGTTCAGGTACACGCGCACGTCGTAGATGTCGAGCATCTCGGGCAGGTAGTAGCCCAGCAGGCCTTCGATCACGGTGAACCGTCCCGGTCTGACGTACACCGCGGGCGCGAAGGTACCGTCGATGTGTCGATAGACGGGTTTCAGCACCGGCTCACCGCGGCGGAGGTGCGCGAGATGCTGGGCCAGGATGTCGAGGTGGTTGCAGTCCGGGTGAAGCGGCGTGATTCCGAGCTCGGCCCGCCGCTGCCGGTCATAGCGGTGATAGTCATCGGTGCAGATGTGCGCGACGTGATCCTCGCCCAGGGCCCGCACCAAGCCGCGCGTGATCGTCGTCTTGCCGGCGGCGGAGTCGCCGACGACGCCGAGGATGACCGGGCGGGGGCTCATGAATGCCTCACCGTGCGCCTCACGGTCGCCGCGGCGGTCACGAATCGACTCCCGCGATCTCCTTCTCGGTGGCCTCCTCGGCCTCGACGCGTGGGCCCACGCCACCCAGGGCAATCGCGGCCTTGGCGGTCACCAGGTGGTAGAGGATCAGGAGTTGAACCAGCGCCAGTGACGCCGAACGTTGGAGGTCAGTGCCGACCACGAACTGACCGAGCCGCTCGGAGCGCAGGTGCGAGGCGAAGTGGAGCTTCTCCCAGATCGCCTCCTCGATCTCGCTCGCCTGCTCGGGTTCGATGCCGCCGGCGATCCTGACCACCAGCTCGGACTCGCGCTCCTCGACGCTCACCCCACGTCCGCCATCGCCGCTGACGGGAGACAGGTCAGGATGCGGCAGGGTATCTCGTAACAGCAACTCGGCATCAAGCGCATGGGGATCGCTGCCCATCCCCTCGCGGAACGAGACCACCACGTCCGCGTAGCGCTCCTGGGGACGGATGAACTGGGCCGAGTCGGGTTCGCGTTTATCCAGCTCGGCCAGCACCTGATCGGTGGTGTAGCCGCGGCGCGAGGTGTCGCGTTTGACCTTCCAGCGGCGGCGGAGGTCCTCAGGCGGGGCGAGGTAGACCCGGACGTCGTAGACGTCGAGCAGCGCCTCGGAGTAGTAGCCCAGCAGCCCCTCCACGATCGTGAACGGCTTGGGATCCACGTAGACCGGAGGACCAAAGGTGCCATCGGAGTGCACGTAAACGGGCTTCAGAATGGGCTCGCCCGCGCGCAGCAGCGACAGATGCTGGCACATGATGTCGACGTAGTTGCAGTCGGGATGCAGGGGCGTGATGCCGTGCTCGGCGCGCTGCCGGCGGTCATAGCGGTGGTAGTCGTCAGTGGAGACGGCTGTCACCTGCTCTTCGCCGAGGATGCGCACGAGCCCCCGCGTCATGGTTGTCTTCCCGGCCGCCGAGTCACCGACGACGCCGAGGATGATGGGCCTAGGCACTGGCGCCAACTTCCCGGCTCGCGGATCCATCGGCTTTGGGATCCTGCGCGGGGTCGCTGAACACCGAGCTTCGCAATATGTCTTCAGGCTCGATCGTGACGAGGTCCTGCTTGGTCAGCTTCCGAGGTGAGTCAAACAGGCGTGTGGCCTGACGCATCCTGGCACGCTCGACCGCGTTGCGGATGCTGCGTCCGTGGGCGAAACGAGGCCGCTCGATCCGCCGTTCGATGTATTCGCGCAGGGCGGCTACGGCGTCCTCGCTCATCGCGTAGCCCTGGCGATCGACCATCAGGCGGGCTATGTCGAGCAACTGGTCGATGTCGTAGTCGGGGAATTGGATGTGGTGCGCGACTCGCGAGCCCATGCCGGGGTTGGCCTGAAAGAACTCCTCCATCCGGTCTGCGTACCCGGCCATCACGACCACCAGGTCTTGGCGCTCTGACTCCATCACCTGCAGGAGGACCTCGACCGCCTCCTGGCCGTAGTCGCGCTCGTTCTCCTGGCGGTGCAGGTAATAGGCCTCGTCGATGAACAGGACACCGCCCAAGGCCCGCTTCACGACGTCCTTGGTCTTCGGTGCCGTATGACCGACGTACTGGCCGACCAGGTCGTCGCGCGTCACTGAGACCAGGTGACCTTTGTCGATGTAGCCGAGACGGTGCAGGATGCTGGCCATCCGCAGGGCGACCGTCGTCTTTCCGGTGCCTGGGTTGCCGGTGAAGCTCATGTGCAGAGTGGGGCGCTGGGACAGCACGCCCATCTGTTCGCGCAACCGGTCGATCACGAGCAGCGCAGCGATCTCGCGGATCCGCCGCTTCACCGGCGCCAGCGCGACCAACTCGCGGTCGATCTCCTCCAGCACCTCGTGCACGCGTGAACCGCGCACCACCGATTGCACGTCCGCCTCGCCGCCAGAGATCGCTTCCGAGAAGTCGACCGACTCCACGGCCGAGCCCCGGCGCGCGCCGTCAGCGGGACGCACGACGCGTCCTCCGAACTCGTCAGCGAACGACGGGGATCCTCGCTCGCCGCTACCGAAGCCTCTCGGCCGCAGGGCCGGCCCGCCTTGCGCGTCGGGATCAAGCGGCCTGCCCGTGGTGTCGAGACCGCGGGGTGCCACTACGATTCGCCGATCCCGTCGTCGCTAGCCGCTGCGATCCCGTAGGCGGCCGAGGAGCCGTCGCGCCGGCTCCCGAGGTCGGCCCGGTCGCCGTAGCGCCGGCCGACCGGCTCCTGCTGCGAATAGGGATGAATCGTGTAGCGCATCTGGCGATCCGCCTTGTCCTGGCGCTCGAGGCGGAACCCAGGCTCCTGCGCCGGACGGTTGACGATGAAGCTCAGCGCCGACGTCTGGCGTCCGAGCGAGCTGTCGTAGCAGACCACCTTCACGTAGTGGTTGGGAAAAGCCTCACGGCAGGCGCGGACATCGCGCATTGCGACATCGGCTTCGTCGGGCGTGAGATCGAACTCCGGCTGCTTCCACATGTCCCAGTAACTGTTGCGCGGATGTGGGTCGTCGGTGTATTCGACCATGATCGCCCACCCGTTCTCCAGGCCATAGTGGATCTGCGCCTCGATCTCGTCGTCGGTCAGGTCGTCCAGGAACGAGAACGCTCCCTGTGTGATCCTCATGACTAGCTCCTCTGGCGGATTAGCGGCTGACCGTGGGCGTCGCCACGGCGTCGGGGGTGTCAGTCGACTCGAAGTCGAACGTGATGTCCTTCCAGACCTCAAGCGCGGCGTCGAGCTCCGGGCAACCCCTGGCCGCATCCCGCAGGATGTCGGGCCCCTCGGAGTAGTAGTCCTTGCCCTCGTTGCGAGCCTTGATCATCGCCTCGACCGCGACGCGGTTGGCGGTGGCGCCGGCGGCGATGCCCATCGGGTGCCCGATCGTGCCGCCACCGAATTGGAGCACCACGTCCTCGCCGAGGTAGTGCAGCAGTTGGTGCATCTGACCGGCGTGGATCCCACCGGAGGCGACGGGCATCACCGGGGCAAGCGAGGCCCAGTCCTGATCGAAGTAGATGCCCGTTTGCGGATTGGCCTGATTGAAGCGCAGACGGCACACGTCGTAGTAGCCCTTGATCATGTGCGGATCGCCCTCGAGTTTGCCGACGACGGTCCCGGCGTGGATGTGGTCGACACCGATCATCCGGCACCACTTGGCGATCACGCGGAAGCTGACGCCGTGCATCTTCTGCCTGGTGTAGGTCCCGTGGCCGGCACGATGCAGATGCAAGAGCATCCCGTTGCGCCGGGCCCACTTGGACATCGACTGCATCGCGGTGTAGCCGATGGTCAGGTCCATCATGATGATCACGCTGCCGATCTCCTTCGCGAACTCGGCGCGCTCGTACATGTCCTCCATCGTCCCGGCCGTGACGTTCATGTAGTGACCCTTGATCTCGCCGGTAGCAGCCGAGGCCCGGTTGACAGCCTCGATCGCGTGGAGATAGCGGTCACGCCAGCGCATGAACGGCTGTGAGTTGATGTTCTCATCGTCCTTGGTGAAGTCGAGGCCTCCGCGCAGGGCCTCATAGACGACGCGCCCGTAGTTCTTTGCCGACAGGCCGAGCTTCGGCTTGGTCGTCGCCCCGAGCAGCGGACGTCCGAACTTGTCCAGGTACTCGCGCTCCATCACGATCCCGTGCGGCGGGCCCTGGAACGTCTTCAGGTAGTGCGGCGGAATCCGCATATCCTCGAGCCGCAATGCCTTCAGGGCCTTGAAGCCGAAGACGTTGCCGATGATCGAGGAGGTCAGGTTCGCGATCGATCCCTCCTCGAAGAGGTCGATGTCGTAGGCGATCCGGGCGATGTACTGCCCCTCGACGCCCGCGACGGGGTCGAGCTGGTACGCCTTGGCCTGGTAGTGCTCATGGGGCGTCAGACGGTCGGTCCAGACGACGGTCCAGGTCGCCGTCGAGGACTCCCCAGCGACCGCAGCCGCAGCCTCGATCGGGTCGACCCCTGGCTGCGGCGTGATCCGGAACGCGCACAGGATGTCGGTGTCCTTCGGCTCGTAGTCGGCGTCCCAGTAGCCCATCTCCGCGTACGGGGTGACCCCCGCGGCCCACCGGTCCTTCTTCGGGATGGTGTGCGGGTCTTCAGTTAGCGCCATCTCGCAGGCCTCTCAATCGAATCCATGATATGAGATTAGACCGCACCTTTATAGAAGCCAAATATCTTTTAGAAGTTTACATATAGGATTTCCCTAATAGCTGCCGACTCCGGGAGCCTCGGGTTCGGGCTTTGGTCGCCGCCCTTAATCATGAGGTTGTGCCTTATGTGTCAAAGCGGATCTTTGCTGGTTTGGTTATCTCTAGCCCCGTACCGTCAGCGGGACGCAGGGGTAACGCGCGCCGGGATGGCGTGCGCATGGCAGCCCCGCCGCAACCCAGACCGGAGGACGATGACGAAACCCCAACGACACGTGCTCGCAGCGACCGCCGGCGAACTGGTGGCTGAAGGCAAGGGCATCCTCGCGGCTGACGAGAGCAACAAGACGATGACCAAGCGGCTGCTTGCGGTGGGAGCGGAGTCGACGCCTGAGTCGCGGCGACGGTTCCGTGAGTTGCTGATCACGACTCCGCACGCAGGAGCTCGCATCAGCGGGGTGATCCTCTACGACGAGACGATTCGTCAGCTGGCATCCGACGGCTCCACGTTCCCGCAGCTACTCGATTCACGCGGGATGCTCACCGGGATCAAGGTTGACACAGGGGCGAAAGCGCTCGCCGAAGCGGACGGGGAGACGATCACCGAGGGCCTCGACGGACTGCGCGAGCGTCTGCACGAATATCACCAGCGCGGAGCCCGCTTTGCCAAGTGGCGGGCAGTGATCAACATCGGAGACGGCCTTCCTAGCCGTTACTGCATTGCCGCTAACGCACATGCGCTGGGCCGCTATGCGGCGCTCTGCCAAGAGGCAGACATGGTGCCGATCGTCGAGCCCGAGGTTCTCATGGACGGCAATCACTCGATCGAGAGCTCAGAGGCGGTCACGCGCGAGGTACTGAGAGCGGTGTTCGCCGAGCTGCTTGACCAGCGGGTCCTGCTCGAGGGAATCGTGCTCAAGCCGAACATGATCATGGCCGGCTACGGCTGTGAGCGGCAGGCCGGCGTACAAGCGGTCGCGGCGCGGACGCTGGCGGTTCTGCGCGAGGTGGTCCCGGCCGCCGTCCCAGGGATAGCGTTCCTCTCCGGTGGCCAGAGCGACGAGCTGGCCAGCGCTCATTTGAACGCGCTCAACGCCGGCGACGCACCCTGGCAGCTGACCTTCTCCTACGGCCGTGCGCTGCAGGCCGTGCCGCTGAGGATCTGGGCGGGCGAAGAGGACAACGTCTCGATCGCGCAGTCCGCCTTTGCGCACCGAGCCCGCTGCACGGCCGAAGCCCGAGCGGGGCGCTATAGCACCGCCGTGGAGCACGAGCTCGCCGTCGCGTGATCGATGTCGCCCTCACCCCTGCCGGGCTGCGGTCGGCAGACTTGGTGGTGGTCATCGACGTCCTCCGAGCAACGTCCACCATTACCCAGGCGCTCGCCTCGGGCTACCGGAGGGTCCTGTGCGCAGACAGCGTCGAGCGCGCCCTGCGGTTGCGCGCCGACGGCCGTGTCCTCGCCGGCGAGCAGCGGTGCGTGATGCCGACCGGGTTCGACCAGGGGAACTCGCCGCTCGACGCAATGCGCTGTCACGGCAGCGAGCTCGTTCTGGCCACCACTAACGGGGCTCCCGCGATCGTGGCGGCGGCCCGCGGCTCCTCCAGGGTGCTGCTGGCCTGCCTGCTCAATCTCGAGGCGGTGCTAGAGGATCTACGGGCGGCGCTCGGGGGAACCGAGCTCGACCTGCTCATCGTCTGTTCGGGGACGGACGGGGCGCCCGCGCTCGAGGACGCTTATCTCGCCGGCTTGCTGGGCAGCGCCCTGCCCGGCCCCCGCACGGATGCTGCCCTGATCGCCGCGGCGGTGTCACGCAGCTACCCAACCCCGTTTGACGCGCTCGCCGCCAGCGCCGATGCCCAGGTATTGAGGGCCGCTGGCCTGGCCGATGACATCACCCTGTGCGCGCGTACCTCGAGGCTCGAAGTCGTGCCCCGGGTGTTGGAGGCGGCCGGAGGCGTCGCGACCGTGGTCCCGGCAGTCCCAGTCAGCTTCGAGCTTGAGACCGAGCCAGGCTCCGCGCGAAGGTGATGAACATCTGGACCGGCTCCCGCACCGGTCCCACGGCCGAGCGCAGCACGAACCACGATCTCTTCGCGGGCCCGTTCTTTAGGCGGAGCTCGCCAAGCCATCCAGATTCGAGCTCGCCTTCGACCGCGGCTCGCGACAGCAACGAGATGCCCAGGCCAGCGCGCGCCGCCTGCTTGATCGCGCCGTTCGAGCCAAGGGTAAGAGTGGTGGGATCCAGCCCGCGATTGCTCAAAAACTGCTCATTGAGCGTGCGCGTCCCCGATCCCGGCTCGCGTAGAAGCCATCGGCGGTCGGCCAGCTCAACGGCCTCCAGCCGGCTCTGCCCCGCCCCCGGATCATCAGGCGCGGTAATACAGACGATCTCGTTATCGGTCAAGCGCTCAGCGATCAGGCGATCGTCGTTGGGAGGCTTGCCCGAGATGGCGACGTCGACCGAGTGACTGAGCAAGCGCTCAAGGACGTCCTGCCGGTTGCCGACGGCGAGGGTGAGCTCGATCTCGGGGTGCTCGTCGGCGAACAGGCGCATCAGCGGGGGGACGAAAGACTCGGCGGCCGTGGTCACCGCGATGATCTGGAGCTTGTGGGCCGCGACGTTGGCCACCTCCTGGGCAGCCTGTCGGCCCTGTTCAAGCAGCCCGATGACATCCGCCGCGTAGGGCGCAAAGGCAGCCCCGGAAGCCGTCAGGCGGATCCCACGACCGGAGCGCTCAAACAGCTCACATCCGAGCTCCCGGGCGAGGGCGGCCAGCGCCGAGGAAACCGAGGGCTGGGTAACCACGAGCTCCTCCGCGGCACCGGTCACCGATCCGCTCCGGATCACCGCCAGCAATGTCTTCAGCTGTGTCACAGTCATAGACATGAGCCTAAACTTACACGGTGCGGCATTGAGTGACCTGACTGACGCGGACCCGGCGGAGAGGCGGTAGGGGCTCGCTTTAGGCGAGCAGGCTATCGTTGCCAAATGCCGTTCTTCGGACATAAGACACGTCATGAGCGCGAATGGGAAGAGGTTCGCTCTTCAGCGCAAGATGACCTCGTATCGCTCGGCGATGACATTCGCTCTCTCGACGTCGACATCCAGATGCCGGGGGTGTCCGATGATGCCAAGCAGCGCTACGACCAGGCGCTTCAGGCCTACCAACGGGCGAGCGAGATCTTCGACGGCGCCAAGCGTCCGGAGGACCTTGCCCCCGTGAGCGAAACGCTTGAGGAGGGCCGCTACGCGATGGCGTATGCGAAGGCGTTGATCGAGGGCCGACCACCGCCCGAGCGAACGCCGCCGTGCTTCTTTGATCCCCGTCACGGACCATCGACCGAAGAGGTCGAGTGGGCGCCTCCCGGGGGCGCGGTACGGCCGGTGCCGGCCTGTGCGGCTGACGCTCTGCGGATCAAGGAGGGTTTCGAACCCCACGGGCGGCAGGTGTCGGTCAACGGTCGACCCACGGACTACTGGAACGCGCCGCGCCATTACGGACCATGGGCAGGCGGCTACTTCAACGGCTTCGGTGGCGGCGGCATGTTGCCAGGGCTGCTGATGGGCTCTGCGCTTGGCGCAGGGCTCGGTTTCGGCGCCGCGGGATTGTTCGGTGGCGACGGAGGAGACGGTGACGGCGGTGATGGCGGTGACGGTGGCTGGGGAGACGGAGGAGATGGCGGTGACGGTGGCTGGGGAGACGGAGGAGACGGCGGCGACGGAGGAGACTGGGGCGGCGGCGGAGACGGAGGCGACGGAGGGGACTTCGGCTAGCACGACCCGGCGCACTCATGCGCCGGCCTCGCATCACCCGCCGGTCGCGTTGCCCGCCGCCTGAGCGTTCGAGGACCAGTACCGATTGAGCTGGCGGGCGTTTGCATACACATACGTGTGCAGCCCCTCGAGCAAACGCACTTCGACGGCTGACAGTCCCGGATGCCACATGTCAACGATGAGGACGATGCGCTCCTGATCGGTGTGATTCCAAGCCTCGTGCTCAAAGTGATCGTCGAAGACAAGGCACCGGCCGTCCTGCCAGTGCTCGGTTTGTTCTCCCACGCGGATCGCGCAATCACCGTCTGGCACCGTGATTCCTAGATGACACCGGACCCTGAGGTTGGTCGGTCCGCTGTGGGCCCGAATGTGCGTGCCGGGGCGCATGCGAGACGCGTAGGCCAAGCCGGCGTGAGTCCGCATGGCCGGGTAGGACTCGATCCCGCGGGTCGTTACCGGACACGCGTCGCAAACCTCGTCGCGTCGGCGCCCCCGTTCATACAGGAAGGCTACGTCCCAGTCGCCAGACCGCTTGATCCGCTCGCTCTCGCGGTGAAATCTCGAAGCCTCCAACGCCAAGATCTCCGCCCGGATCGCTTCGTAGTTCGACTCCAGGTAGCGGGCCAGGGGAAATTTCGACGGGTCATACCAGGGCCGGCTCGCTAAGTCGGGGTACATGGCCCGCAGGGCGAGACCGTCCGTGTGGGCAAAGGTTTCGATGTAGCGGTGGAACCGTCTCACGCCCGCGGCCGGGTCCGGCGACGCGACCGGCTGCTCGGCGGGCACCGGCACGCCAGCCGGGGAGCCCGGATCGAGGCGTCGACCCGCCACGGCCTCAAACAGTGTCCGCGGATCTGCGCTTGTGCCGGCCGCAGCCGGGAGCTCCCAATCCGTCTCTTGTTCGAGCAGCCCGGCGAGCCCGAGCCAACCGTCGAAGGTGAGGCGCTTATCCCACGCGGTGCCGAGGTCAAGGAGTCGCGTGCGAGCTAGCCGGGCCCACGCGCGCGCGGCCGATAGGTCGCCGCGCAAGCGCGATCCGACAGCTTGCCAAAGGCATGGTTCTGGCACCACTGGGCAGGCGGCGGCCGCGAGTGCCAGTTGGTCCGCCCTCGTCTCAGGATCGTCGACTTGGGCGATCCCGGCGCAATACGCTTGGCGGGCAAGCAACTCGTCTGTCGCAGACAACGCCGCCAGTTTCGCGATGAAGACCGGCAGGGTGACAGCATCGCTGGCGATCAGTAGCTCGGCGAGTTCGCGAAGCCTAACCAGCCAGCGTCCAGGCGATCCGTCCCTGGCGCGCGCCTGGTCGGCCAGGTTCGCCATGTGGAGGAGCACGAGCTGATCAAGCTCGGCTCGGGCCGGGGGGGGTTGATTCTCACCGCGAGGCAGCGGCATCGGCAGATCCCGTGCCCACAGATGGGTACCGGCGAACAGACGATCGCGAGGGATGACGCAGAAGAGATAAGCGAGGCGCTCTGCCTCGTCCCCGGCGATCTTTGCCACTTCGTGCCGCCTCGACAGGGGCAGCAATTGCTGGTGATAGACATCGGTGCCGTACACGCTGTGGATCAGCGCACCGTGTTGCAGGCGAGCAGGCTGGCTCCACCGGCGGACCGTCTCGGAGGTCGCGACGAGGTGGTCCAGCAGGGTGCGGTCGTCCCCGTGACCGCGCCGCGCGGCACCCTCGGACTCCAGGAAGCTGATGAGCTCCTCAGCGATGCCGTCGTGTCTGGACTCGTCCTGCCTGATCATTGGCAACCTAGCGCTGCCCACCCTAGCCGTGGCTTTGGGGCCTGCTCGGGACCCATCGTTCGAGGCCTGGCGGACTTAGCTTGCCGCTGGCCGACAGCCGCAGGTCCCGGCACGGTGCTGTCCACTCCCGCAGCACTCGGCCTTGGCGGCCGGTTCGCAGCACGTCGCCTCGGCCGACGGTGCGCAGCACGCGGATGGCTTGCGAGCTCGGATGATCGCCGACGATGCGTGCTGGTGCACCTGGTGGGTCGGGTTGATCTCGACCCCTTCAAACCCGGCTGAGTCAAGTGCCGCGCGGAATTCGGCTTCGGTCAGGGCTCCCGCCACGCAGCCCGTCCAGCTGGCCACGTCGGCCTTGGTGGCCTCGTCCATGTCTGGGTCGGCGATCACGTCAGAGATCGCGAACCTGCCTCCCGGTCGCAGCACGCGTGCCGCCTCAGCGATGGTTTTGGGCTTGTCGCCGGAGAGGTTGATCACACAGTTGGAGATGACCACATCAACACTTGAATCCTCGAGCGGCACGTCTTCCAAGTAGCCCTTGATGAACTCGACGTTCTCGACGCCCGCCTCAGCGGCGTTGGCGCGCGCGAGTTCGAGCATCTCATCGGTCATGTCCAGCCCGATGGCACGGCCGGTGGGCGCGACGCGGCGGGCGGAGATGAGCACGTCCGCGCCAGCCCCTGAGCCGAGATCAAGCACGATTTCGCCGTCACGTAATTCCGCGACCGCGGTCGGGACTCCGCAGCCCAGGGAAGCATTGACGGCCGACTCGGGCACCTCCTTCCGACTGGCGTCGTCATACAGGGCGGCGCCGAAGACGCCGGTCTCGTCTGCCGGGCTACAGCTCGCAGTGCCCGATCCGCAGCAACGTGATTCGGATTCCAGCGCTCGCGCCTGGTCGTGGGCGCCCGCCGCCGCGGCTTTGGCGGCGTTGGCGTATCGCTCGCGGACGGTCTCGCGGATGTCGTCGGTCAGCTCAGCCATGCGGACAGCTCCTTCAGCGCGTTTGGGATCACGTAGTAGTAGGCCCACAAGCCCTGGCGCTCTGAGCCAACCACCCCGACGTCACGCAACACCTTGAGGTGGTGAGAAACGGTCGGTTGGGTGAGGTCGAACAGAGGCACCAGCTCGCACACGCACACCTTCCCAGCGTGTTTTCTCAAGACGTCGATGAGCTGCAGACGCACTGGATCGCCGAGCGCCTTAGCGATGCGCGCCATACGCTGAGCCTGTTCGCGCTCGATGTTGGGATAGACCACCGGCTGACAACAGGGCTCGCCGGGGGGACGCTTTGTCTTCGGAGAAAGCTCCATATCGATCGACATCGATACACAAATATCGATTGAAGTCACATTTGTCAATGGATAGAGTTCGGGGCCGTGTCCAGGCGCCCAGCCATCGACAGCGCTCGCCATCCCACCTGGGGACAGTTCGAGGTCATGAGTCCGGCTCTCGCTCGGCGTCTACTGGCTGAGCTGCTCGGGTCGGCATTCTTGGCCGCGGTCGTGATTGGCTCGGGGATCGCTGCGCAACGTCTCTCACCGGGGGACGTCGGGCTCGAGCTGTTGCAGAACGCGGCGGCGACGGCGGCAGGGCTGTTCGCGATCATCCTCATCTTTGGGCCGATATCGGGCGCCCACTTCAACCCGGTCGTCTCGCTCGTCGACGCCAGCTTTGGCGGCCTGAACTGGCGCCACGCGCTGGCCTACCTGCCCGCTCAGATCACGGGTTGCATCCTCGGTGCCATGGCCGCCAACGGCATGTTCGCCGAGGCGGCGGTCAGCATCTCGACCAAGCACCGTGCCAGTCCTGCGCATCTGCTGGCCGAGATCATCGCGACCCTCGGCCTGCTGCTGGTGATCTTTTCGCTCGCGCGCACCCGACGAAGCGCCTCGGCGCCGGCTGCGGTCGGCGCCTACATCGGAGCCGCGTACTTCTTCACCAGCTCAACCAGCTTCGCGAACCCGGCAATCAGCGTCGGCCGCATGTTCTCCAACAGCTTTGCCGGCATCGCTCCGGCATCGGCCCCGGGGTACATCATCGCGCAGCTCCTGGGTGGTGCGGTCGCGATCGGAGTGCTCCGCGTCATCTACCCCGGGGGGACCCCCGCCGATGCCGCCGACGCCGTGCTGCCTCACGCAACCAACTCGATCGCGAGAGGCCGCGACGATGCGAGTCCTGTTCGTCTGCCTTCATAACGCCGGCCGCTCACAGATCAGCCAAGCCGTATTCGAACGGGCCGCCAACGGCGCGCACCAGGCGCGGTCAGCCGGCACGACCCCCGCCGACCAGGTGCATCCCGAAGTGCTAACGGTCATGGCCGAGCTGGGCATCGACCTGTCTGACCGCAAGCCACAGCCGCTGACAAGGGAGCTGGGGGAGTGGGCCGACATCGTGGTGACAATGGGCTGCGGCGACGAATGTCCCTTTATCCCCGGCAAGCGTTACCTCGACTGGGAATTGCCCGACCCCAAAGGTAAGCCCGTCGGCGAGGTACGCAAGATTCGCGATGAGATCCAGCGCAGGGTCGCATCACTGCTGGCCGAGATCGACGAAAGCCGCTCCGAGGTCGCAGGCCGGTAGCGAACCCGGGGCCGACGAAGACGATTGCCGAGCTCCTTCCGTATGAATGGTCCAGTGCGTCATGGGGGCTCAACGACGGCCCGTTTGCGCAGGCGGTGGCTCGGATCACCCATCACCACCGCTGACCGGCGCTGCGCAGAACCTAACCCCAGGTCTCGCAACACCACGCTGCCTAGCTGGCGGTGGTCACGATCGTGGTCGAGACGGCGGGATGGGAAACGAGTGTCTGATAGACGACGCAATATTTCTCGGTCAGCCGCTGCAAGAGCTCGCGTTGGTCATCGTCGAGCTCCGGATTGAGCTCGAACGTGAGCCGGATGGTGGAGAAGCCGACCGGCGCCTGGCGATCGACTCCCAGGGTTCCGCGGAAGTCCAGTTCACCTTCGGCCCGTACGGTGCCGCTCACCGTCGGAATCCCCAGAGAGGTGGCGACCGCTCGCATTGTCACCCCGGCGCACGCGACCAGGGCCTCGAGCAGCATGTCACCCGAGCACAGCAGCGTTCCGTCCCCACCGCTGGCCGGATGCAGCCCCGCCGTGGCCAGCGCCCGTCCGGAGCGCACCGAGCATGCCACGCCGTCGCCGATCGTCCCTTCGGCAGACAGAGTCACCAGCGCCGCCTCCGGCTGCCGGCCGTAGCGCTCCTTCAGCGGTTGCTGGACTGCGCGAAGCTCGTCTCGGTCCACGGCACGATCCTATTCCTCGCGTCCAGTGCGAGAGGCGATCAACTTGATGCTCCGGGGCCGGGGCTCGGTGCCACCGGGCACGGCGCGAGCGTCCCGCGGCCTACGAGCGCTTGAGCAGCCAGTCCTGCAGCTCGGACGGGGGGACCGGGCGGCTTAGGTAGTAGCCCTGCGCGGCGGTGCAGCCGAGCGCCTTGAGGCGGTCCCATACCTCCTGGTTCTCCACGCCTTCGGCGACGACGTCGAGGCCGAGGTTGCGTCCGAGCTCGATCGTGGAACGCACGATCGTGGCGTCGTCCTCGTCGTCATCCATGTTCATCACGAACGACCGGTCCACCTTGATCTCGCTGACCGGAAGTCGCTTAAGGTAGGCCAGGGAGGAATATCCGGTGCCGAAATCGTCAATCGAGAGGCGGATGCCCATCCCGGAGAGACGCTCGAGGATTTGCTTGGTCCGCCTGGGGTCGACGAGCATTGCCGACTCGGTGATCTCGAATTCAAGGAGACTGGGCTCGACGCGGCAGCGCTCGAGCAGTTCGGCAACCTGGGTAGGAAAGTCGACGTCAACGAGCGTGCGCGCGGAGAGATTCACCGCAATCGCCAGCCGTAACCCGCCGTCCTGCCATGACCAGCACTGGCGCAGCGCCTCCTCGATCACGTAGAGCGTGAGTGGCTTGATCAGACCGGTCTGCTCGGCCATGGGGATGAAATCGTCAGGGGGGATGATGCCGCGAACCTGGTGCTTCCAGCGGACCAGTGCCTCCACGGAGTGAACCTTGCCGTCGGCGAGGGTGGCCTTGGGCTGGTAGTCGAGGACGAGCTCATGCTGGTCTAGTGCGCGGCGAAGCTCGCCCATCAGGGTGAGCCGCGCGGTGTCATAACGGACGAGACGGCTGTCATAGAACGCCCAGCCAGACCTGTCGGCCTTGGCGTGGTACATCGCGGCGTCGGCGCACCTGAGCAGCGTCTCGACGTCTTTGCCGTCATCGGGATACAGGGCCACGCCGATCGACGCTTGCAAAGACAGCGACAGGCCCTGCAGCGCGATCGGCTCCTCGATCGCGCTGTGCATCCGCTCGACCGCGCGCCTCACGTCATGGGAAACGCTCGCATAGGGCAGGAGGACTCCGAACTCGTCACCGCCCAGCCGGGCCACGGTGTCTGACACGCGCACCGATGCGCACAGGCGCCGGCCAAGCTCCATGAGCAGGTCATCGCCCGCAGCGTGACCCAGCGAGTCATTGACCTCCTTGAAGCCGTCAAGGTCGATCACGAGCACAGCTGCACCGAGTCCAGGACTCCGCTCGACCTTGACCGCCTGAGCGATGCGGCTACGGAACAACGTCCGGTTGGCGAGCCCGGTCAGTGAATCGTGCAGCGCCTGGTGCTCGTTGAGTTCGGCCTGGGCAAGCAGCGCCGCCTCGGTTTCCTTGCGCTGGGTGATGTCCTGGATCATTCCGACCGCGAAACTCTCGTGACCGTCCGAGTCCCGCACGATCGACGCGGAAGCGTCGACCCAGACAACACCACCATCGCGACTCACGAAGCGGTTCTGCATACGCAGCGAGCTCTCGCCGCCGGCGACCATCCGCTGGTACGCCGCACGAGCCTCGCGTCGATCGTCAGGATGCACGAAGTCAGAGGCCCGGCGTCCCGCCAGCTCATTCGGGCCTTGACCGAGTAGCTCTTGCAGGGCCCGGTTGGAGTCGATGATCCTGCCCTCCAGGTCCAGCAACATCATCCCGGTGAGCGCACCCGCAAAAGTGGCCTCAAAGCGGGCAAGCGCCTCGACCTGATCGCGCTTGGCCTCAAACTCCGCAGCGTGCGCCATCGCGGCCGAGAGAACGACCGATAGCAGCTCCATCATCGTGACATCGCGCTCGCCGAACGCCCCGGGCTGGTTGCCGTACAAGAGCAGCAGGCCCACCGCGTCCCCAGCGTGCAGAAGCGGAACCGCGATGATCGAGCGAACGCCACGACTACGCGACAGCGCAGAGTCGACCCGCTCGTCAGTCTCGGTGTCGAGGCACAGCAGAGAACGGCCGCTGCGCATCGCGTGGCCGGCCAGGTTGTCGCCGATCGCGAGTCTGTGCGGTTGGGCGATCTCCGGCGCACCGCTCGTGGCTCCGCAGACCAAGGCGTCACCATCCAGCAGGCGCACCGCGGCCGAGGTACCCACCGTCAACTCCCGCGTACGGTCTGCGATCCGTTGCATCACGGTCTTGAGGTCAAGGCCGGCGGCCGCGAGCTCGTACTGCATCGCGATCACCGCCCGCAAGACGGAAACGTCCAGCGTACGAGCACCGTCGGCGGCTCCGCTATCCGCGAACGTTCCCCCGACAACATCCGTTCCTTTTCGCGAGCCGCCCCGTACCCGCGGGTCGTGAACCAGACCGCGCATCAGCCGTGCTCGCGTGCGCCGACCAAAGGGTCCATAACCGGTTGCATCGGCACCGACCCGCCCAAGGCTTAGCAACATCCTCAACCATCGACCAAGACACACTCACCTACCAGCGGTGATATCTCCGCTCGCCGCTCAGGTGTGGGCGCGTGGCCGGCGTTCGGCCTCGTGGCGGCCGCCCCATCCCAGCACGGTAAGGGCTCCTAACCCTCTCTCGGCGCGCCGGGGCGCCGGTCCTGTCTCAACCGGGGGCCTCGATGGCTCAGAGACGATGTGGGTTACCAATGTGCCCGTGAGCTTGGAGATACGCTGCGGGAGACCAGCGTGCAGCCACTTTGAAGCGCCTATCGGGAGAGTCGACATGACGATTTCGTCGTAGCGCCGCGGGTCCCAGGCTTCGCTGACAGCGACGATCGGATCGCGGTGGCCCACCGAGCCCTCAACTTCCAGTCCGGCCTCGCGCAGGCGAGCGAGCGCCGCCTCGAGCTTGTCCTGGGCGGCCGCATGACCTCCCACCGCACTCGTGGCCGGCACGAGAATCGTGAACGCGGTCGGCTCGTGCTCGGCGCGCTCGACCAAGTTGCGGCAAAGTTCATCCGACGTGGCAGTCACGTTGGCGATGACCAGGATGTTTCTCGTGAAGGCCATGAGCGGTGCCGCCCAGCTCGTTGTAACGCCAAGTAAACGATACCGCGCCGAGAGTCACCGTACGGCCGTGAGGTGCGGTAGCGTGGCGGCGCGTGGCAGCTCCCAAGATTGTCATCGCCCCCGACTCGTTCAAGGGCACCTTCACCGCGGTCGAGGTGGCGGCGGCAATCGCCCGCGGCGTTGAACGCGCCGGCCTTCAGGCGGACCTCTGTCCGGTGGCCGACGGCGGCGAGGGAACGGCCGAGGTGGTGCTGGCCTCGCTCGGCGGCCGCATGGTGCCTGCGCCCGCCCACGACCCGCTGGAGCGCCAGCTGCCGGCGGCGTTCGCTCAGCTCGGAGAGGACGGCCGCCGCGCGCTGGTGGAGACGGCCGCCGCAAGCGGCTTGGCGCTGCTCGCCACCGACGAGCTCGACCCCTGGCGCGCCAGCACCTACGGTACCGGCGAGCTGATTGCGGCCGCGATGGCCGCCGGCGCCGACGAGGTGATGGTCGCGGTCGGCGGCTCGGCCACCGTCGACGGCGGGCGCGGCGCGCTCCAGGCGATCGGCGAGCACGCCGCCATCGGCTCCGCGCGCATCGTCGTGCTCTCAGATGTCCAGACGACCTGGGAACGCTGCGCCGAGGTCTACGGGCCCCAGAAAGGGGCCGATCCAGAAATGGTGCACCGCTTGGCGAAGCGCCTTGACCGGTACGCCGCCACACTGCCGCGCGACCCACGCGGCGTGCCGATGACCGGCGCCGCGGGCGGCTTGTCGGGCGGCCTGTGGGCGGCCGCCGGCGCGGAGCTGCGCCCGGGTGCGCCGTACGTGCTCGATGTGCTCGACTTCGATCGTCGCCTGCGCGCGAGCGACGCCGTCGTGGTCGGCGAGGGCCGGCTGGACGCTCAGAGCGTGATGGGCAAGATAGTCGGAGAGATCGCCGCGCGCGCCGGGGGCGCCGGCGTCCCGCTGCATGCGATCGTCGGCCAGGCGCAGATCGATCCCGAATCGACAGCGAGCATCGGCTTGCAGTCGGTCACCGAGGCGAGCAGCTTGATCGAGCTCGAGCGTGCAGGCGAGCAGCTCGCTCGCACGCTCGTGGCTCAAGTCTGAGCGGCGGCCGCGGCACCGCCGCCGTTGGCGGCGGTGGCCACCGGCTCGTGCGTGCGCTCCACCGTCCCTTCGATCAGCCCGTAGGGCTCGTTGGTGGCGTGGAAGACCTGGTTCTGGTTCTCGAGCCCGAAGCGGCCGAGGTCGTAGAGCAGGTGATGCTTGTTGGGCGGTGAGAAGTGAATCCGCTCGATCTCCGGCCGCGCCTCGAGCACCGCCTTGCCCATCCGGTAGAGCGTGAACTGCACCGACGGGCTGTAGTGATCGCAGAACGATTCGAAGATCACCCGGCGCACGTCGTGCCACACGGCTCCGAAGTCGAGCTCGCGCCGAGCGTATGACCAGCGCGCGGACACCATCGTGGCCAGGATCCGATCCGAGGTCTCCGGCAACGACGTGTAGCGCTCGTGCAGATATCCCTCCCAGCCCGACCCCGTCGTCTTGAGCACCAGCAGGTCCTCGATCCCGGCCTCGATCCGCGCCTCACGGCCGGTGCCGGCCACCGTGGTCACGCGGTTGCCGCCGTTGCCCCGCTGAAACGCCCCAGCTGCTGACTCGTAGGACCTCCATCGTGCTCCCGTCTTAGTCTCGCTCGGGAAGCGCCCCCACGACATCACCGCCGTGCTCAAGCTTACCGTCGAGGAGCGGTTCATACTCGTTGATCCGGTCGATTGACACACCCATGGCAGCGTCGGTGTCGCGTTCGGTAATGATCTCGACTAGCACCGGCACCTGGCGCGCCTCCGCTTGATCGATCGCCCAGTCGAGAGCACCGGCGATGTCGTCGGGCGCGGTCACGCGGCGCCCGAGCGCCCCCATCGCCTCCATCACCCCGACGTGGTCGATGCCAATCGCGCCGTTCGGGCCCTCGTAGGCCAAGTCGACGGCGAAGTTCTCGTCGTAGCCGTACTTCTCGCTCTGGCGGATCAGCCCCATGTAGGCGTTGTTGAGCATCACGAGCACGAACGGCACGCGATACTGAACCGCAACCGCGACTTCCTCCATCAGGAACTGGAACGAGTAGTCGCCGACGATCCCCACCACCAGCTTGTCCGGGGCACCCAGCTTGGCGCCGATGCAAGCCGGCACCTCCCACCCGAGCGGCCCGGCCTGCCCGCAGCAGATGTAGTGCCGCGGCTTGTACGTCGTCTGGAACTGACCGCTGAAGATCTGGTACAGGCCGATCGCGGTGAGAAAGACGGTGTCCTCATCGAACACCTCGTTGACCTCCTTGAACACACGCTGGGGCTTGATCGGCGTCTGGTCGAAGTCCATCTTGCGCAGCAGCGTCGAGCGCAGCTCGTCCACGCGCTGCGCCCAAGGGCCGGGCCGGCGAGCCGGAGTCATGTCACGGGCAACGTCGAGCATCGCCTGAAGTGTCAGCTTGGCATCGCCCACGATCCCGAGGTCGGGCGGGAACACGCGGCCGATCTGGTAGGGCTCGATGTCGACCTGGACGAACTTGCGCTCACCCCGGTAGACATCCAGCTCGCCGGTGTGGCGGTCGGCGAACCGCGCCCCCGTGGCGAGGATGAAGTCGCTCTCCAGGAACAGTTGGTTGGCGTACCGCTGGCTGGTCTGGATGCCGACGATGCCCGCGTACAGCGGATGGTCCTCGGGGATCGCGCCCTTGCCCATGTAGGTTGGCGTGACCGGCACCTGGAGGTACTCGGCCAACTCCATCAGCGCCTCGGATGCCTCCGCGATGATCACGCCACCACCCGGCATCAGCATCGGGCGCTCGGCTTGGAGCAGCATCGCGATCGCCTCGCGCACCGCCGCCGGGTTCGGCACCGGCTTCTCAAACGCAAGCGTGCGGTCCCAGTCGGGATCCCAATCGACCTCGGGTCCCTTTTGGATGTTGAGCGGCAGGTCGATCAGCACCGGGCCGGGGCGGCCCTCCTGGGCAATCCGGAAGGCCTGGCGGAATACCCACGGCAGTTGGGCCGTTTCCTTGACCTGGATCGCCCACTTGGTCACCGGCCGCGCGATCTCGACGATGTCAACGGCCTGGAACGCCTCCTTGTGCAGGACGTGGGTCGGCGCCTGTCCGGTGATGCAGATCATCGGGATTGAGTCGGCCATCGCCGTGTAGAGGCCGGTGATCATGTTCGTGCCCGCGGGCCCCGAAGTTCCAATGTTGATCCCGACCTTTCCGGTGACACGCGCGTATCCGTCGGCCGCGTGCGTTCCTCCCTCCTCATGCCGAACCGACACGTGACGGATCTTGCTCGACTTGGCAAGCGCCTTGTAGAGGGGCAGGATCGCCGCACCCGGCACGCCGAAGGCCACCTCGACGCCTTCGCTCTCGATCACGTGGACGACCGCGTCCATCACGTTCATCTTGGGCATACCTGGCTGTTCCTTGTCTCGATTGATCGGACGGTCAGTGTGAGGGCCGGCTTGCCGGCGCCGTGATCGTGTGCTGGGACAGGTCCTCCAGCAGCGTGAGCAGTGCCGAGTGGTCCTGGCTTCCCTGGCCGCGCGCTCGCAGCGCCTGCAGCATCTCGGTCACCGCCGCGGTGGCCGGCAGGGCCACGCCGTACTCCCGCGCGGTCGCAAGCGCGATTCCAAGGTCCTTGTGATGGAGGTCGATGCGAAAGCCCGGCTCGAAATCGTGCTCGAGGAAGTTGCGCCCGCGCATCTCCATCACGCGATTCGCGGCCAGGCCACCGGACAGCACCTGGATGATCACCGCGGGATCAACCTCCGCCTTCGAGCCGAGCACGAGCGCCTCGCAGACCGCCTCGATCGTCAGCGCAACCACGACCTGATTGCACGCTTTGACGACCTGGCCCGAGCCGACCGGTCCGACGTGCACGATCGTCTTGCCCATGGCCTGCAACAGCGGGCGCGCCCGCTCGAAGTCCTTCTGCCCGCCGCCGGCCATGATCGACAGCTTGGCCTCGCGCGCGCCGACGTCGCCACCACTCACCGGCGCGTCGACGTACCCGATGTCGCGCTCGGCCGCTTGCTGGGCGAGCTCCCGGGTGACGATCGGCGAGATCGTGCTCATGTCGACCACCAGGTCACCGGCGCCCGCGCCGCGGAGGACTCCGGCCTCCCCGGCGAGCACCTCCCGGACCTCTGGAGAGTCAGGCAGCATCGTCACCGTCACCGCCGCCACCTCGCCGACCTCACGCGGAGTGGGTGCCGCGCCGGCCCCGTCGGCAACCAGCTCGTCGACGTCGTCGCGCGTCCGGCTGAACACGACCACGTCAAAGCCGGCGGCGAGCAGGTTGCGCGCCATCGGCTTGCCCATCACGCCGAGCCCGATGAAACCGATGCGTTCTCCCGTGGTCATGGTGCCTCCTAGAGCTCGCGGTCGACGGGCACGGCGGCGTGCAAGCCCTCTGGGAGCCAGGCGAGGCTCATCTCGGTCGTGGCCGTCGTGGGGTTGTACTCCAGGCCGATCCAGCCGTCGTAGCCGGCCTCCTCGATGACCTGCAGTACGAAGGGATAGTTGATCTCGCCCGTTCCGGGCTCGCCGCGGCCCGGGCAGTCGGCGACCTGAACGTGGGCGATGAGCGGCGCGTGCTCTCTGAACGTCGCGACCAGGTTCCCCTCCATTCGCTGCATGTGGTACGCGTCGTACTGAAGCCGGACGTTCGCGCGCTCGACCCGCGCGATGAAGTCAACCCCCTGGCGCGTCGTGTGGAGCAGGACAGGGCCGTTCTCCAACGTGTTGGCGGGTTCGATCAGCACTTCGACATCAACCTCAGCGGCCCGATCGGCCGCCCACCGCACGTTCGCCCGGGCACGCTCGAGCTGGCGGTCACGCTCGGAGGGCGACCGCTGCAGCCCCACGAGCGCGTTGAGCCGGCGGCAGCCGAGCCGGGCACCCAGCTCGAGCGCGACGGGAACGTTGTCCTTGAACTCGTGCTCGCGATCGGGGTCACTGAGCAGCCCGCGATCCCCGGCGGTCATGTCGCCGGCGTAGAAGTTGATCAGCGCGACCGACACGCCCGCTTCGCCGATCGCGGCCTCGACCTCGTCGAGCGGCTCGGTCGGCCACCAGAACTCCACCGCCGCGAATCCGGCGCGCGCGGCACGTTCAAAGCGCTCGAGGAACGGCACCTCTTTGAAGAGCATGGAGACGTTGGCGCAGAACTTCATCGAGTCAGTTCCGTATGATGGAATTGCAAGTTCATTCTTGTCCGCAACCTAACGAGCTGAGGACGGGTTGTCAAGCTGGGTGGCCGGTTTAGGCCTCGGTATGATCCATATGTACTTCTGATTCCGGATGACGGAAGGGTTGATGCGGCGCAATCCCGACAGCACCAACGGCACCGTTCAGTCGCTTGCGCGCGGGCTTTCGGTGCTCGAGGCGGTGGCCACCGACGACGGTGCCGGCCTCGTGGAGGTGGCCGAGCGCACCGGCCTTCAGCGCAGCACGACCCACCGCCTGCTCGCCACCCTGGTCGGCGCCGGCTACGTCGTCCAGGATCCCCGCTCGAGCCGCTACCGGCTCAGCCACAAGGTGGTGGCGCTGGCCGGCGGCCCCCAGGCCAGAACCGCCCGCCTGCGGGCGACGGCCCGTCCGCACCTCGAGGCGATCCGGGATCAGCTCGACGAGACCATCAACCTGGTGATCCTCGAGGGCGTGACGGCCGTCTACGTCGACCAGGCCGCGAGCTCTCGAGCCGTCCGCCTGTTCACCGAGATCGGCCGTCGTGTTCCGGCGTACGCCGCCGGGGCGGGGAAGGCGATGCTCGCTTTCCTGCCCGAGGAGTCGCTGGCCGAGCTGTCGGTGCTCGAGCTTTTCCCTTCTGCCACCCCGCACACGCTGACCACGATGAACATGCTCCGCTCGGAGCTCGACCGGATCAGAGCCCGGGGGTACGCGGTCGATAACGAGGAGTACGAGGAGGGCGTCGCCTGCGTCGGTGCCCCGGTCTTTGACTACTCGGGGCTCGCCGTTGCCGGGATCAGCATTTCGGCCCCTACTTCGCGTCTGCATCGAATCGGGACCGAAGAGCTCGGCGAGTTGCTCCGCCGTCACGCGCTCGAGCTCTCGCGCGAGCTCGGTTTTGACGGTTTTCCCGCCACCGACGGCTCGCAGGGCTGAGCCCGCGCTGAGCGGCCGGCGGGGTTGCGCGCCCGTCAGAGACGCGTTAGGTTTATACAGAATCGCAATTCCGTATCATGGAACTAGCTCTGTGTGAAGAGTTTCCTGGAATATGCCGAGACGGTGCTCGAGCGGTGCGGGGCGCTGGCCGAGCACACCGAGGAAACGGGCGGGCAAGAGCGCGGATTTCGTGCTCGTGCGGCCGCCTCAGGGAGGAACGCTGGAGGCCGTGCTCGGGCGGAGCCCGTCGCTCGAGGCGACACTCGGTGCCCTGTTCACCCTGGCCCGCGAGGAATCGATCGTGGAGGTGCGGGTGGCGGGAGAGATCGTCGCCGCCTGACCGTCCCAGGCCCGTCCGCTGGCCGATAGCCTCCCTGCCGCCATCCCGGTCAGGAGCTCGTGCCCCACAGCAACCCACAGGTCCGCACTAGCGTCACATTCGTCAACGCTCAGCGGTGGTGGGGATCCCAACGTCGATTTAGCGGTGGCCAGGCGGTGAGTGGGCGAAGTGTCCGTTTCGGCACGCGTCGCGGAGAAGCGCACGGGCAGAGGCGCGCATCAGCTCGGCGGCGTCCTCTCGCGCTAGGCCGGCCACATCGGTGAGCCAGACGAGCGCTTCGATTCCCGTGGTGGCACGGATTGCGAGCCCGAGGCGGTGAACCTCGCCAGATGACATGCGCTCGAGTAGCGGTGCGAGCGCGTCCTCTATCCACCCGATTGCCCGCCCTTTGCGAAATGGCAGCTGGTCGGGGTCGGCCGGACGGGGGTCAAGAGACAGGCGGAGATGGGCGCGGAGCTCCGGCTCGTGCTCGAGGACAGTGCGAGTGAGGCGCTCGATCGCTATCTCGAGCCGCTCGGCGGGGTCAGTGGGCGCGTCCGCCTGTAGCAATGAGGACGCATCCATATCTGGATAGACCGCGCTCAGCAGCCCGCGCTGGTTGGGGAAGTAGCGGTAGGCGGTGGTACGCGAGATCCCGCCGCGGTCGGCGGCCTGCTCGACCGTCGGGCTGACGCCCTCGGCAAGCAGCTCGCGGGTCGCGCCAACGAGCGCGGCGCGAGTGCGCGCCTTCTGGTTCGTCCTCCCGGTCAACTCATATGGGATTGACATAACCATAATGGTACCTTACTATCATGGGCACTGGAGTCCCATAAATGGTGCGGGCGGCCAAGAGGCCGGCACGCATGAGCTAAAGGACGATCTCGTGAGCAGCATCACTTCAAGCCCGGCTGCCATGGCCGAGGCATTCTGGTGGCAAGGAAGCCTGATGAGGATCAAGGCCCGGGGCGAGGAGACCGGGGGCGCGATCGGCCTGATCGAAGGCAGCTTCTACGAGGGGTTCGGGCCGCCGCTGCACGTCCACCATCGCGAGGACGAGGGCATGCTTGTGCTCGAGGGCGAAATCCGTTTCCGCCAAGCCGACGAGGAGTTCGTCGCCGGCCCGGGCACGCTCGTCTGGGGACCACGCGAAGTACCGCACGCCTTCAAGGTGCAATCCACGAGCGCACGTGCGCTCGTGATCGTCACCCCGGGTGGGTTCGAGCAGATGTTCGCCGACGGCGGTACGCCAGCCGGCGACACGACCCAGCCCCCCAACCAGCACTACGATCCAGAGGCAGCGAGGGCGCTCGCCGAGAAGTACGGCTTCGACGTCATCGGGCCCCAACTGACCTAGCCGCAACCCCCTTGATCGTTGCCGGAGCCGTGACCGAGCGCGCTTGTGGGCACCGACTCACCAAAGCAAAGCTGCCTACCATCCGGTGTGGCGACGATCTGAGCGTGAGCGTCCATCGGGAGGGATCGGAGTCACCGACGCACCGACGCTACACGTCCGGCCAGGCGCGTTCCACTGATGCTGCGGGGCGAGACGAGGCTTGGCGCGCCCATTCGCGATAGATGAGTTCGCGTTTGCAGCACCTGCGCATTCTCGCTGGAGCGCGATCACCTGCCGGGATCGAGGCCCTCAGCCCTTTGGCAGTCGACCCCGAGGCGCGAGAACCGCGTACGATGATCGGATCGAGCCTGGTGCTGCACGGGTGTCATCCGACCGACTCCGCGGGGGTGGTTTGCGGGATTTCGACGGCGATGCGGCGCTCCTGACGGACGTTCTCGACGACGTGATCTGTCGCAGCGGCGGCCAAGACGTGATCGAGCTGCGCGATCGGACGGTGTCGCTTGCTCGAGCGATGCGCAGCGGTGACCCGACCGCCCCCGACACGCTGGCGAGTCTGGTCTCGCAGCTTGACCTCGCCCAGATCGAGCTCCTGGTGCGCTCGCTGTCGCGATGGTTCCAGCTCGTCAATCTCGCCGAGGACAACGAGCGCGTGCGCCGCATTCGCCGGCGGGCCGTCCGTGAGGCGCCGGCGCCGCGGAGGGGATCCTTGCGCGATGCGGTGCATAGGCTGGCTAGGAGCGGGACCACGGGCGATGAGCTTCAGGCATTGCTGGACCGTGGCGAGCTTCGCCTGGTCCTCACCGCGCACCCGACGGAGTCGCGGCGGCGGACGACGATCGAGAAGCTCGCCCGCGTGTTTCGAGTGCTCCGCGACCTCGGCGAGTGTCCCGACGAGGACGCTGACGACGCTCGCCGGCGAGTGGAGGCCACCGTCCAGGAGCTCTGGGGGTCCGACGAGCTGCGGGCGATCTCGCTGACGGTGATGGACGAGGTGCGCGGCGGTCTTGTCTACTTCACGACGACGCTTGCCAGCGAGGTGCCGCGGGTCTACAGAGAACTGGAGGAGGCGATCGCCGAGCTGTATCCGGCCGCCACGATCACGGTCCCACCGCTGCTCGGCTTTGGATCGTGGATCGGCGGCGACCGCGACGGCAACCCGTTCGTCACGCCTGCCGCCACGATCGAGGCACTCGATCTGATGCGCGAGCGGTGCCTGCGGTTCCTCGAGAGCCGGGTGGAGCTGATCGCCGGGCGGCTGTCGCTGTCGGACCGCGTCAACGGCCCGGCACAGGGCCTGGAACCGATCCTCGAGGCGAGCGCGGGCTACTTCCCCGAGCTCGCGGAGCAGCTCGCAGCGCTGAACCCGGAGGAGCCCTATCGCCGGGCGCTGACGTTCGTGCGGGAGCGGGTCCGCGCGACAGCGCATGAAACGTCTGGGGGCTACGCCGCGGCAGCCGAACTGCTCGCCGACCTACGGCGCGTCGAGCGGTCCCTGACCAACGCGGCTGGGGCGCTCACCGCCGCGTCCGACCTGCGCGACGTGATCAGGCAGGTCGAGGTGTTCGGATTTCACTTCGCCCAGCTCGACATCCGCGAGCACGCCAGGATTCACCGCAGCTCGGTGGGCGAGATCTACGCGACGCTGGGCATCCGAGACGACTACGAGTCGCTGCCGGACGACGAGCGGATCGCCATCCTGTGCCGGGACATCGCCGATCGCCGCCCACTGATCCCGACGAACATCGCCGGGTTCTCGGCCGGGACGCGGGAGACGATCGAAACCTTCAGGATGATCCGCGACGCACTGTCGGGACGCCACCGCGATGCGATCCGGACTTACATCGTGTCGGGTACGGAGGGTCCGGCCGATCTGCTCGAGGTGCTGTTGCTCATGAAGGAGGCGAGCCTTGCGCGTGCTGGTGGGGAAGACGCCTGCCTGCGGGTCGTACCCCTGTTCGAGGCCGGCGCGACGCTCGCCGGGGCCGCTAGGACCATGGACGCATTGCTCTCCCTCCCCGTCTACAGGGCTGCGCTGCGGGGTGTCGGCGATGAGCAGGAGGTGATGATCGGCTACTCGGACTCCAACAAGGACGTTGGGTACGTCGCGTCCGCCTGGGGCGCGTACCGCGCTCAAACGGAGCTCGCAGAGGTGTTCCGCCGCCACAACCTCAGCTGGGTGTTCTTCCACGGCCGCGGTGGCACGCTGGGCCGCGGCGGCGGTCCCACCAACGAAGCCGTCGCCGCGCTCCCACCAGGGACGGTGGATGGACGCCTGAAGATGACCGAGCAGGGTGAGGTCCTGGCGGCGAAGTATGCCGTGCCAGAGATCGCGCACCGCGAGCTCGAGCTCGCCACGAGCGCGGCGCTCGCCCACCGAACCTTCGGCCAGGATCCCGAGCGGCGTGCGTCCTTCGAGCTGGTCGTGGAGCAGATGGCGGCGATCTCCACCGGGTGCTACCGGTCGCTTGTGCACGACGACCCCGACTTCGAGCGGTTCTTCACCGCCGTGACGCCGGTACAGGAGATCTCACGGTTGCGGCTCGGGTCCCGCCCGGCGAAGCGACGGGCGGAAGGCGGAATCGATGACTTGCGGGCGATTCCCTGGGTGTTCTCGTGGACTCAATCGCGGATCGTGCTGCCGGCGTGGCTGGGTCTCGGGACGGCTCTCGCGGACGCTCGCGACCGACATGGCCGAGACGTCCTGCGGGAAATGCTGGCCGAATGGCCCTTCTTCGCCAGTTTGATCTCCAACGCCGAGATGGCTTGCTGTAAGGCCGATATCAGGATCGCGGAGCGCTACACAGAGCTGTTGAGCGACGACGACGCTCGGAAACGGATCTGGGGCAAGCTCCAGGCTGAGCTCGAGCTCACCCGGACGGAGTTGATGGCGATTGGCGGCAGCGACCACCTGCTCGATTCGGAGCCCGTCCTCCGAGCGTCGATCGATCGCCGCAACCCACACGTCGACCCACTCTCGTTCGTCCAGATCGAGCTCCTGCGCCGACGCCGCGCGCCGGAACTCGCCGACGACGAGGGCTTGAGCCGCGCGAGCCTGCTGGCGATCAACGGGATCGCGAGCGGGCTGCGCAATACGGGCTGAGAGCGGAGTCCCTACATCCGGTGTGGGGGGCGCCTTGAACAGGATCTCTGATTGGAGCGTAAGCGCGCCTTTCCCGGCCTCTAGGGGCGTGCGGGGGTTTTCGCGCCTGCACGTAGGCGCCACGCGGGCTGAGGGCCGTCCAACCCTTTGAGTTCGAGCGGTTCACGCACTGTCTCGAGACCGTGCTCCGTTAGCCAAGCGGCCACCCGCCGATGGGCCTCGTCGCTCAACACGATCTCGCCCGCGTGAGCCGCAGTTTGCAGCCGCGCGGCGAGGTTGGTGGCCTCGCCTAGCACCAGGATGTCCGCATCGGCGGTCTTCGGTCCGACGACCGCGGGACCGACCGATATGCCGATGCCCACTCCCAGCTCGAGCAGCGCGGCCTTGCCGCTCAGCGCGAGCGCGGCTTCAAGCGCCTCGCGAGCGTGATTGATTCGTGTCCCAGTTACGTTGAAGGTGGCCATAACGGCGTCGCCCGCAAACTTGTTGACGACGCCGTGGTGGCGGCTGACCTCCGCGGCGGCCCAGCGGTAAAGCGTGGTGATGCGCTCGGCCAATTCGGCGGGTGGAGTCGCGACCGTCAGCGCCGTGTAACCGCGGACGTCGGCGAACAGCGAGGTGATCAAACGCTCTCCGGCCAACACGATTTCCGGCTCTGCGGAGATGGCGGTGACGCTTTGCGGAAGGGTAAGGCCGTGCCTCTCGGCGATCGTCCGCGCGGAGTTGGCGATCAGGACCGCGCTCGCGGCATCCGCCGCTGCGACGACGATTTTCAGCTCGTCCTCTGCGTCCTGGCGTCGGCCGAGCTGTGCGAGCGCGTCCGCGACCAGCGAACGCACCCGCCACTCGACGAGGCGAAAGCCGCGCGTCATGGCAGTGCGCGCGACCTTCTCAAGGATCGGCTTGGCCCTGGCAGCCTCGCCGCGGGCAACCAGGATGCGGCCCTGCGCTTCATCGAGAAACACTTCCCCGATGTCGAGCCGAACCGCTCGGGCGGCATCCACACCAGCCTGGGCCTCATCAAGTGCGCCGACTTTGACCAGCGCCTCAACAGCGACTGCGAGCGCGTCATCGTATGGCGCAAGCCGGGCGGCGTGCGAGACGATCTCGCGGGCGAGTTCGACTGCTTCATCGACGCGGCCGATCTCCAGTCGGAGCCGTATTTGAGGACTTGCGTCGTAGACGAGGTCCTGGAGCTCCGCGCGCTCCGATGTGGCGGGAAGGATTGCTTGGGCCTCCTTCAACCGCCCGAGTTCGAGCAGAACCTCGGCGCGTTCGACTTGGGCTCGCCAGCGGACCTTGTCACTCGTGCGGCGCAGCGCGGTCTGCCGTTCAATTGCGGCAAGGGCGGGAGCGAGCTCTCCTTGGGCACGCAGGGTCCAGCTCCTCGCCGTCCCATTCATGTTGGTCATGATGGCGGGCCCGGGCACCGAGGCGAGGACGTCGAGGCGCTCTGCCACGCCGGCGCTCATCGTGTGCAGTCGGGTCCAGGTGTCGTTGTAGGCGATGTTGTGGGCGATCATCGAGAAGCCGCGGCGCTGGGCCTCTGAGAAGCAGTCATCCAACATCGACCTCGCCTTGGCGGTCTCGCCCGCGTCGAAGATGGCGAGCGCGAGGAATGACTGCGCCCACACGCGCTCGAAGTCGGCACCTGCCATGCGCGCAACCTCGACCGCTTTGCTCGCGGTCTCGAGCGCTTGGGGGTCTTTGTCGAACTGGTAGAGCCCGGCGAGCCGCATGTACGCCATCGCAAGCTCCGCCGATGGAGCGTGCTCCTCCAGGGTGCGGCGCGCTCGCTCGAACTCCTCGCGTGCCAGATCTGGGCTGCTCTCCTCCCAGTGGCAGCGGCCCAGCACCAGCCGGTAGCGCGCGGCCTCGAGCTCGTCGCCGTATCCCTCGAGCCCGGGGATGCCCTCGGCAAGCACCTCAACCGCGGGCACGCTCCTTTCATCCATCCACAGCAGGCCGCCCATGCGGCACAGCACACGAAACCGGTCCAGCGCCTCCTGCACATGAGGTAGCGCCCGCTCGAGCAGCTCGAGCGCATCGGCAAACGCCAGCGACGCTTCCGCTTCCTCGGCGGCCTCTAGGCAAGCCGGCACGGCTTCCTCGAACCGGCTCGCGCCGAGCAGATGCCCTGCGACCACGAGAGCGCCCGCCCCCGTGGCGATGAGCGCGTCCGCCGCACGACCATGCAGCGCTTGACGCCGCGGCAGCACGATCTCCGTGCTGATCGCCTCCTGTGTCAGCGCATGCCGCCAGCGGTAGCTGACGCTGCCGTCGGCGAGCTCATCTAGCAGCTGCTGCGCTACCCCGACCTCAAGGGCGCGTTGCACCGTGGCCTCGGGGGCGCCCGAGGTCGAGAGGAGCGTGGGGTAATCGAAGGTTCTGCCCAGCACGGCGCCGGCCTGCAGCACCTCCGCTTCGGCAGGATGGAGGCGGGCAAAGCGCAGGAGGATCGTGTCGCGGACGGTGTCGGGGATCCGCAGCTGCTCAGACGAGCGCCGCTGCCAGTCGTCGCCGGAGCGCTGCACGTCCGCACGGTCGATCACTTCCTTGAGCATTTCCTCGAGTACAAACGGGTTGCCCTCGGTGCGCGCGTGCATCAGCTCGTGGAACTCCTCTTGGACCTGCTCACCATCGAGGATGGCCGAGATGACCTCAGCGATCTGGCCTCGGTCGAGTGGCGCGAGCGTGACCAACTCGCCGGTGCCGGAGCGACGCCAGCTCTGCAACAGCGGTGCCAACGGGTGACGGCGGTCGAGTTCGTCGCTGCGATACGTGAGCAGCATCAGCGCACGCATGGCGGTGAGGCGGCGGCTGAGGTGATCGAGCAGCTCACGCGTAGCGGTGTCAGCCCAGTGCACGTCTTCCAGGATCAGCAAAAGGCCCTGGTCGCGAGCGGCCATGCCCAGCAACCCCACAACCGCTTCGAAGAGGCGTAACTTCGCCTGCATCGGATCGCCGACAGGAGTAACTGGCTCATTCGTGCCGAGCTGTGGGAAAAGCTGCGCGAGCTCGCGTCTAGCCGCGCCGAGCGACTCGCTTACTCGAGCGGTGTCCTGGCTTGCGAGGTAGTTGCCGAGCGCCTCGACCACAGGGAGATACGGGACCGGGAACTCGGCCTCGCTGCACGCTCCCCACAGAACCGTCCAGCCTAGGCGTTGTGCACGCTTCGCAAGCTCGCTCGCGAGCCTCGTCTTGCCCATGCCCGCCTCCCCCCCAAGGGCGACGAGCCTCGTTTCGCCGCGGTGGGCGGCGAGCAGGGCGTCCTCCAGGGCGAACAGCTGCTCCTCTCGGCCCACAAGTCTCGGACACAGCATCCGCTCCAGCACCGCAACGATTGTCCCACGCGACTACGGCGGTGGTTCTGCGCCTGACCCTTGACCTCCTTGACGCCTCGCGCGCCTTCCGAAAGGCCGTCTTTGTGGTGTCCTGCATGGCTCGATGAAACAATGCCTTTCAGCCGAATAGCGGAAACCGGCGTCTGCGAGCGAGCGCATCCATTCCGGTCTGGATGCTCGCACGAACCTCCTCGTACTTGGCTTGCACATACTCGTCGTCGTTGGCCCAATCAGGGTTTGAATCCAGCTCGATCGGGTCGAGGAACGCGGTTCGAAGCTTGGTCGGCAGTGGGATTTCGGGGAGCATGGCGGGACCGATTCCCCAAGGGTCGCGACAGTGGTGTGTGCGCGCGGCCACCGGTCGCCAACCGGAAGCAGGACGAACGTGACCGTGTGTGTTGAGGCGGCGACCGTTCTCTAGTAGGGCCACGTGAGCGATCATCTCCCGGATGGACCTCGCAGACGTCAGGCGTGCCCGACGGACGCAGGGACTGGTGGTGCTGGAGGGCTTTCACGCGATCAAGCACGCGATCCGGTTCGGGGGCGAGATTCTCGGAGCCTGGACAGCACACCCGGAGGAAGTGCAGGACCTGCTCCAGCGGCTCGCCCCCGACGTGCATATCCCTGTCGAGGTCGTGGACATTGAGGCACTCAAGCAGGTGGTGCCGCGCGGCCAACTCGTCGCCGTGGCTCGGCGCCCGGTTCAGCCGAAACCAGACACGGTTCTCGCCGGTCCCGGGCACGTCGTGCTGCTCGAGGACCCAAGACACCTGGGCAACCTGGGCGCAGTCGTTCGGGTGGCCGCCGCAGCCGGCGCCGCGGGCGTGATGACCACCGGACGCCAGAACCCCTGGCACCCGGATGCTCTGCGCGGTAGCGCCGGCCTGCACTTCAGCCTGCCCGTCCATCACATCCGCGCCCCGAGGACCTGCGGCCGCGAGCTGGTCGCTCTCGACCCAGCGGGAGAGCCGCTCGCGCCCGAGTCGTTCCCCGCCGCGGCGGTACTGGCGTTTGGCGCCGAACGCGACGGGCTCAGTGATGAACTACTCGCACAGGCACAACGTCGCGTCGCGCTACCAATGGCTCCCGGCGTCTCCTCGCTCAACTTGGCCACGGCGGTTGCCGCCACCCTGTATGCGCTGAAGCTCACGACATCGTGAAGCGGATATCGGCCTTCGCGATCATCGAGCGGTACCCCAATCCGCGTTGGTTGGGCCGGCCTGCGGCATGTTGGTTACGCGCCTGAGTGCCGTTCCCTTCGGGCTCATCGTGTACAGGTCCACTCGGCCGGCTCTTCCGATGGGGGTAAAGCGCGTGAAGAGAATCCTGGTTCCGTCAGGCGACCAGGACGGTCTGAAGGACTGCGCGGCCGCGCGAGGGTCGGTGAGGGCGGTGCGGTGGCTACCGTCAGGACGGATCGAGTAGATAGTCGACGACTTTCCGGGGCGACCGTCGAAGTAGCTGTTGAATAGGATCTTGGTCCCGTCGCGCGACCAGTCAGGACTGGCGGCGTCAAGCTTCCAGGGGGTGAGCCGGCTCAGCCCGCTTCCGTCTAGGTTGACTACGAAGACGGCGGCCTCCAGGTGGTTTTTCACGCGCGTGAACGCGAGCCGCTTGCCGTCGGGCGACCACTGGGACTCGGTATCAGACGCGTTTCGGCTCCGAATTCCCGTAGTCAGCCGGCGAGCCTGGCTGCCGTCCGTGTGCGCGATGAAGATGCCGTGAACATTCGGCTGACTCGGGCCGATGTCCTGATCGAAGGAGATCTGCTTGCCGTCAGGCGAGTAGGCCGGATCCCCGTTGAAAGCGCCGACACTGATTGGAAGTTTGGTCAATGCGCTTCCGTTGGGCCTGACCGTGAACAGTGTCACGCCCTTGGCGTTCCCAGTGTCGAAGGCGATCGCTGCTCCGTCCGGCGACCACTCGGGGTTCTCCGCGCCGGGATCGTTCGCCGGATCCTTCGCTGAGACGTGGGTGATCTGCCTAGCCCCTTCCCGTCAGGTTCGATCGTAAAGACCTGTGGGGAACGTCCCACATAAGCCTGGAACACGATCCTGCCGTTGTGGTTGTGCTTGTGCTGGGCTGCGCCGGCCACCGGCCTGCCCACGTGCGCAGCGACCGTAGGGGCGACCCCCGCTCCGATGGCCGGAGCAGCAGCCACTGCAACTGCCGCAATCATTCCGTGTCGTTGCATCCGTCTGCTTCTCCTCTTTGACGTTGGTGTGGGTGGATCCGGCGTCCGGGTCCTACGTCGCCGTCGCTCCTGCTGTGGTCTTGAGCCTGCAGGGCGGGCGTTGTCCTTTCGGTCTCCGAGGCTGGGCAAGTCACGGCACGGTGAATCCGGCCGCCATGCCCATCGCGACCTGGGGGACGCCGCTGGGTCCCGGGATGAAGGAGACGACTGCGTAGTGACCGGGGGGCAGGCGGCCGATCGTGAACCAGGCGTGCGAGTGGCCACCGAGAGCGCCGAAGCCGCCGTCTGCGCCACTGATCGGAGGAGGTCCCTTCTTGCCGTGCTGGACCCAGGAGACGACGTCCGCGGCCGTCTTGCCCGCCGCAAGCCCGATGATCATGGCTTCCTGGGGCGTGTTGTCGCGGTTGGCGAACTTCCAGACCCCGGGGCGGCCGAAGCCTGGCGGAAGCCGGTAGTGATCACCATGCACGGCAGCAACCGTGCCGAGCGTCTTGGGCTGCTTGGCGTTCTGCCCTGAGCTGTGAGTCGGCACGTCGAGGTGAAAGCCCGGGCCTGGGCCGCCCGGAATGTCGTCGATGGCGATTCGGCCCTGGGCTACGTGGATCCAGATGTCCATGGTGTGGCCGGGCGCGAGCTGTCCGTTGCCCCCGACCAGGGTCGCGAGCGGGAACGGGTTTCCGTTCTGGGATGCGTCCACCCGGTCAAATTGCTTGAAGCTGACTCGGCGGTGTAGTTGCCAGAAGAGCAGGTGGTGGGGTGTGTTGCCGGTGCTGACGATGTGCAACTGCACGAACCCGGCGTGCAGCGCGGGTGAGAAGTGGACCGTCCGGTCGTCGATCCGTGCGGTGATCAAGCTGCCGGCGCCCGCCCCCGCGCTCGTGACTGCGCCTATGGCTAGTGTCCCCAGGCCGATCATGATCACGCAGCCGCATGCTGCTGCTAGGCGTCTCATCTGCAGCACCTCCATCGTATGGTTGATCGCGCCGCCGGCGTTGGCCTGGGCGTCTCGAGCTCGGGCTTGCCGGGCTCGAGGTCAAGTCAACTCGCTCGGCGAGGGACGGGTCGTCGCCCGTGGAGATGATGTTCGCGTCATCCCTGCGATGTATGCGCGCCCGGACACGGTCAGGCGCCAGGATGAGCGGGCAGTCGCACGTGAAAGTGCCAGCCTCCGTCGGGCAGCGGGCCGGCGGAGAGGTCGCCTCCGTGACCCCGAATCCGCTCCTGCATACCGGCTAGTCCGAGGCGCGAGCCGGTCGCGGCGAGTGCCGGCGCCGTCGCCAGGGCTGCCGGTGTTGTGAACTTCGATCTCGAGCTGCCGCTCGCGGGCTTGGAGTCGCAGTTGCACGTGCGAGGCCGGGGCGTGTTTGAGCACGTTGGTCAGACCTTCCTGGATCGCGCGGTAGGCAGCCTGCTCAACCTCGATCGGAACGTCGCTGTCCTTGACCGACAGCGCTGCGGTGATGTCCAGGCCGGCTGAGCGGGCGCGCGCGATCAGATCGGGGACGCCTGTCAGCGCGTTGGCTGCGGCCGATGTGTGGCTGTGCCGGCCGAGCACATCGACGAGCTGGTCCATCTCGGCAAGCGCCGCTCCACCGGCGGCGCGGATGCCGCGAAAGATGTCAGCGACGCGCTGCGGATCTTCCGGGGGGGCTATGCGTCCCGCGCCGGCTTGCACGACCATCACGGCCATGTTGTGGCTGATGATGTCGTGCAGCTCCCGCGCGATCCGGGCGCGCTCGCGCTGCGCTGCTAGCCGAGCGAACGCCTCCCGCTCGCTCTCGAGCTCGTCCGTGCGCTGCTCTAGCTGCGCCAGGACGCGGCGCCGGGAGCGCACGGTTGCTCCAACCATCCAGGGGGCCACGGCTACGAACAGCGCTGGGACCCAGGTGCCAGACCGGAGCGGCGGCGATCTCGAGCGAACTGGTGATGAACACCAGGCCCGCCAGGGCGATCGGCTGCTCGGCGTAAACGGCGACGACGTACGCGGCGACCGCGGGCGAGACCACCGACACATCCGGGGCGGCGTCGCCCACCCCGGGCAGCGCGAGCCCCGCGTACAACACAGCGATCGTGAGCGGTGCAGCAACCGGTGCGCGTCCGCAGAACCCCACCGCGCCGCAGACGACCACCGCCAGCGTGATCGACAGTGCGGACGGCGGGTGGTTCAAGAGCGCAGCGTCGATCAGCGACGCGCCGGCCAGGAGCGCCCCCAGAGCGGGATACCACCAGCGCGAGCCGACCACGGCCCGCGCCGGACTCGCGAGTCGCTCAGGCATGAGCGGCGGCGGCGGGCAGGTGCGCCCGCAGCAGCCGCCGACCGGGGCTGGGAAAGTCGATCGTGAACGCGCCACCGTGCACCGCGGTCCGCTCTCGGGCTGCGACCAGCGCCTCATCGCGGCCTGCCACCGGGGCGTCGCCGGTCACAGCCAGCGACAGACCGTCGGGCGCGTAGCGCAGCTGAACGGTGACCGGTCCGTTGTTTCCGCCGGTCAGACACGTCGTGAGCAGGTGCTGCAGGATCCGGTAGCCGGACACGTCGATCTCCTGCGGCAGCGGACGTGGCTCACCCTCGAGGTCCAACTCCACGGCGCGTCCTCCCGCCCGGGCTTGGGCCAGGAGGCCGTCGATCTGCGCCAGCGTCGGGCGCGGCGCAAGCCTCCCCGTCTCGTCAGTTCGCAGAACGCCAAGCAATCCGCGCATCTCATTCAAAGACTCGCGCCCGGAGCGCTCGATCCCCGCAAACGCCTCCCGTGCCGCCACCGGATCCGAGCCAGCGGCCCGCTCGCCGGCATCGGCGAGGTCGACGATTCCCGCCACACGCTCACGCGCCGCCAGGTCCAGATCGGCCGCAACCCGCAGCTTCTCGACATCCACCGCCATCCGCGCGGTCTCCTCGCGCTGGCGCTCGAGTGTCCGCGTGCGCTCAACCAGGGCACCAGCGAGACGCGTGCGCGAGCGGACCGCACGGCTGCCGCCCCACACGGCAACCGTCAGAGCCCCGAAAAACGGGAACGCGGTGATGTCGATCCGGGAGTCGGTGACCGACTCCAGCAGCAGCCCGGCAAGCACCACAGCCAGACCCAGCAGTGCCACCGCACGCCCACGGCGCAACCCGACCGAGTAAGCGATCAGCAACCCGGCGGGAAGAACCGCGCCACAGCGAACCGCATTCGACGTCGCTAGCGCGCTGAGCGCGACACCCGCCAGAAAGGCCACCGTGCATGCCACCGGGGCGCGCCGGCGCCAGCCGACCGGCATCGTCGCCAGAGCGACCGCGGGCGCGAGCGCCGGACTATGTCCGCTGCCGATCACCATCGCGATCGCGAATCCCGTAAGCACGATCGCGCCGGACAGGTCGCAGCGCGGAGATCTCGCCCAGCCTTTCGCGGGGTGCCCGGAACCGCCGCCAGAACCTGTGCACGCTCATGATCGTAACTCTCTTTGGTTGACGCCAACCCAACCGCCCGAGAACGCAGGCGGACACGGCGAAATCTATGGATGAACCGTGACTCCGACATCAGCCTCGAGGTTGACATTGGGCTGCGACCCCAGAGGGATGCACCCGGCTGGTCCGGGAGCTACGGTCCGCTCATCGACAGCCACGATGCTTCCACCCGCCCGCACCCGTCCGAGCCCGCGATTTCGGTCCTGATCGCCGACGACCAGGCGCTCGTACGCGCGGGGTTTCGCGCGATCCTCGACGCGCAACCCGACATCACCGTCACCGGTGAGGCACGCGACGGCTACGACGCCGTCGATCTCGCCCGCCGACGCCGACCTGATGTCGTCCTCATGGACGTCCGCATGCCCGGACTCGACGGCCTGGAAGCGACCCGCAGGATTCTCGGCGATGCCGGCGAGCATCCGATCGCCGTACTGATGCTCACGACCTTTGACCTCAACGAATACGTCTACGCCGCTCTGCGCGCCGGCGCCAGCGGCTTTCTCCTCAAAGACGTCATCCCCGAGCAGCTCATCGCCGCGGTCAGGATCGTCGCCGCCGGTGACGCGCTGATCGCCCCCGCGATCACCAAACGCCTGATCGAACAGTTCGCGCGCAGCGCGCCCGCGCTGACACCGAGCGCCAACCTCTCCGAGCTCACACCCCGCGAACTCGAAGTCCTCACGCTCATCGCCCGCGGCCTCGCCAACCACGAAATCGCCGCCGAACTCGTTCGTGACCAACGCCACCGTCAAAACCCACGTCACCCGGATACTGACCAAACTTCACCTCCGCGACCGCGTCCAAGCCGTCGTCCTCGCCTACGAAACCGGGCTCGTCTCACCCGGCAGCGACTAACCGCCGCCGACCGGCTGCTCCGAACTCTGGCGACTCTCAAAGGCCGGCGCGGTCAAAAGCAGGCGCTCGGCGGTCACGATCCAAAGCGGTTCTTGCGTCCGCCCAGTGGTGAACGGCGTTTACTGACGTGCACTGCTCGCTCTTGCAGCGTGTCCGACGGAAGCGGCCCGGGCAGGGCGCTGTGCTTGCTTGCCGTGCGAGCTAGGGTCCTTCGCGACGCCGCGACGACGGGCGCATCAGCCGATCCGCTCAGCCAGGGAAACGATGATCCCCTCTGGCCCGCGCACGTAGGCCATTCGCCAGATGTTCTCGTACTGACCGATGCCTCCGACTAGGCCGTAGCCGTCCGCAAGCCAGCCGGTCGACCGTCACCTGCAAGTCGTCGACTTCGAATGACACGTTACGCAGCCCCAGTTCGTTGGCCATGGCGGTGGGCGACCCTGGTGCGTGCTCTGGCCAGATGAAGCTCGACAGCTCCAGCCCAGGGCCTCCCTCGGGTGGCCGCAGCATGACGATGTGACTGCGAGAGTCGGGGATGCCAATGACGGTGTCCATGAACCCACCCTCCATCAGCATCTTGCCCTCGACCTCGAGGCCCAGCCCGACAAAAAATGCCGTCGCCGTGTCAAGGTCCGCGACGGTGATCCCGACATGGTCAAAACGTCGTATGGGCGACATGAGGTACCTCCATTGGATCTCTTGGTGTCGTAAGTGGCACCGGTCGTCCTTGGCGAGCGGCGCCGACCGGCGGTTCTTGACATGGAATCGCGCTCAGCCCACACCCTAAATCTTCCGGGCCTAACTCCAGACGACCACCTCCACCAGCACGGCGAATGGTGGGAGACTGTTCGCATGGATAACGCCGGAGCCCGCGAGGCGTTCTTCGCGGCGGCCGCCGCCGGGCGCCGCCCGCCCACCCCCGATGCGCCGCCGCCCGCCGTGCCAAGTCGCTCTCCGGCACGCCAACTGGGGAACGCGATCGAGCCGCCGGCCAGGATCTGCTGGTGCAGCGAGCTGGCGTATGGCGCATATGCAGCGCTCGGCCTGTACTTCCTAACCGGCTACGTGTGGTCAGGCTCGAGCGTGCTCGGCGAGCCCGATCCGGGCGTCGTCGACGTCGAGGCGCTCATCGTCAAAAGGAGCCCATCGCTGTGACTGCGATCGCAACCAGCGCCTCCCAACTCGAGCAGTTCGACATGATCATCGACGGCCAGGCTGTCGGAGCTGCATCGGGGGAGACCTACGAGAGCGAGAATCCCTACCTCGGCCAGGCGTGGGCGGTGGTCCCCGATGCCGGCATCGAGGATGTCAACCGGGCCGTCGCCGCCGCGCGTACGGCGCTCGAGGGTCCATGGGGCGCGATGACCGGCTTCGATCGTGCGGCGCTCATGCGCCGGCTCGCCGAGCTCATCGCCGAGAACGCAGAACGTCTTGCGGAGCTCGAGGTCAGCGACTCGGGCAAGCTCTACCGCGAGATGGTCGGTCAGACCCGCGGACTCGGCACGTGGTACGCGTACTTCGCGGGTCTGGCGGACAAGATCGAGGGACGCCAGATTCCTGTCCCGAACCCCGACTATCTCGTCTACACCCGGCGCGAGCCCGCGGGAGTGGTGGCGGCGATCACGCCGTGGAACTCGCCGTTGTTGCTGGGCTCGTGGAAGCTCGCCCCGGCGCTGACGGCGGCCTGCACGGTCGTGCTCAAACCCTCCGAGCACTCCCCGGCAGCCACGCTCGAGCTCGTGCGGCTCGTCGGCGAAGCGGGCTTCCCGCCCGGCGTGGTCAACGTCGTGACCTCGCTCAAGCGAGAGGTTGGTGCCGCGCTGGCCTCGCACCGCGGCGTCGACAAGGTGGCGTTCACCGGTTCGACCGCGACCGGGCGCGCGGTTGCGCATGCCGCCGCCGAGAATCTCAACAAGGTGACGCTCGAGCTTGGCGGCAAGTCTCCCCAGGTGGTGTTCGCCGATGCCGATCTCGCCGCGGCCGCCAATGGCGTGGTCGCGGGGGTGTTCGCTGCGACCGGACAGACTTGCATGGCCGGGTCACGCCTGATCGTGCACGAGAGCGTCCACGACGAGCTCGTCCGGCTGGTGGCGGAACGGGCGCGGGCGATCCGTCTCGGAGATCCCAACGACCCCGCGACGGAGATGGGACCGGTGGCCAACCGCCCCCAGTACGAGAAGGTGCTCGGCTACCTGCGCACCGCGCAGGAGGAGGGCGCGACGGCGGTCGCCGGCGGTGAAGCCGACGGCGCGCTCGGCGGTCTCTTCGTCAAGCCGACCGTCTTCACCGGCGTCACGAGCGAGTCGACCATCGTCCGCGAGGAGGTGTTCGGGCCAGTACTCGCCGCGCTGACGTTCACCAACGAGGATGAGGCCATCCGCCTAGCCAACGCCACCCCGTTCGGGCTGGCCGGTGCGGTGTGGACCAAGGATGTGCACCGCGCGCATCGCGTCGCTGCCCGGATCCGCGCGGGCACGGTCTGGATCAACGCCTACCGCGTGGTCGCGCCCAGCGTGCCATTCGGCGGCTTCGGGCTGTCCGGCCTCGGGCGCGAGAACGGGCTCGACGCGATCAACGAGTACCTCGAGAACAAGTCGGTGTGGGTGGAACTCACCGGCGGCACGCGGGATCCCTTCACGCTGGGATGACAGAGCTCACCTGACCGAGCCGCTCCCAGTCTCGGCGACGGGGAGTGTCCTAGGAACTGTGTAGGCATGATCGAAAGGAAGCGTCATGCCTTCAACAGCCAAGAGAAGTCTCAATCGAGCGAGGGTTTCTAACTCTGAGAAAGCCGGCGGCGAGACGCCGGCGACCCCGTCTGGGATCCTGGATGAGATGCCGGATGACATCCGCCGCAAGCTCCCGGATGAGGTGGTGGACGAGCTGCTGGCTGGGGCCAGGAGCGAGGAGGAGATCGTCGGGCCGGGTGGCTTGCTCTCGCAGCTGACGAAACGGCTGGTGGAAAGGGCGATGGAGGTCGAGCTGACCGATCACGTCGGCTGTGACCGCCACCAGGAGCCGCCGGGCGGGACTGGTAACACCCGCAATGGCAGTACACCCAAGACGTTGGTGACCGAGCACGGTTAGGTTCCGATCGACACGCCTCGGGATCGCGACGGGAGCTTCGCACCCAAGATCGTCAAGAAGCGCCAGCGGCGCTTTGAGGGCTTTGACGACAAGATCCTCGCGCTCTATAGCCGGGGGCTGTCGACGCGGGATATCGAGACGCACATCGCCGAGATCTACGGCGTGCACGTCGGGCGCGATCTCATCAGCCGGGTCACCGACGCGGTCATGGACGACGCGAGAGCCTGGCAGCAACGCCCGCTGGATGACGTGTATCCGGTCGTTTTCCTTGACGCGCTGGTGCTCAAGATCCGCGACGGCGGCGGCGTGCAACGGCGGGCGTGTTATCTGGCTCTGGGGGTCGGGATGGATGGCGCGCGTGACGTGCTGGGCCTGTAGTTTGAGGAAACCGAGGGCGCGAAGTTCTGGATGCAGGTCCTCTCAGAGCTTAAGCAGCGCGGCGTTAGAGACATCCTGATCTGCTGCGTGGACGGCCTGAAAGGCTTCCCGGAGGCGATCGAGGCGGTGTTCCCCGCCACGACGGTGCAGACGTGCATCGTGCATCTAATCCGCAACAGCCTCAAATACGTGCCGCGGCGAGAGTTCGCTGCGGTCGCCGCCGATTGAAGCCGATCTACACCGCGATCGACGCCGATCATGCCCACCAGGAGCTCGAGCGCTTTGACGAGAAACGGGGCGCCCGGTTCCCGGTGATCACCCAGGCGTGGCTAGACAGCTGGAATACGTGACGCCGTTTCTGGCGTTCCCGCCGCAGGTCCGCCGGGTGATTTACACCACGAATGCGATCGAGGCGCTCAACCGCCAGCTACGCAAGGCAGTCAAGACCAAGGGGCATTTCCCGTCAGAGGACGCCGCGCGAAAGCTGCTCTACCTCGCGATCCAAAATGTCGGGCCGGCATGGACCCACACCCGCAACTGGACGACAGCGCTACTGGCATTCAAAATTCACTTCGGAGACCGCCTACCCGACTAACCCAACCCGCCTACACAGAAAACGAGACACCCTCGCATCGGCGCATGGCTTCGGCCAGATGTGCCGGTTGACGCGGCGGCGTGGTCCTGGTGGAGGCCGGGATTCCTTGCCTGACGAGAGTGTTGCGGTTAGTGTCGCGGGTGCTGCGCGTTACGGTGGGGTCGAGGGATGGAGGAGCGATGAGAACGAGGGTGCGGGTCGGGGTGTTGCTGATCGGGTGCTCGTGCGTCCTGGTGGCCGCGCTCGGCGCCGTGGCTGTCGTCGCGAAACCGTCGGCCAAGAAGCTGGCGCTGAGCTGCACGGCCACGGCGTACAACGTGGACTTCCCGAAGCTCTCGGGCCTGGCCTTCGCACAGCTGAACTGCACGAAGCCGTTGGGCGCCGGGGTGCAGCGGGCGCAAAACACGACATCGATCGTGGGCTCTACGGTGAACGTACTCGGCTCGTTCAAGAACTTCTTTGCCGACGGCACGATCGCCGGGACGGTGAAGCTGAGGGGCCCGTTCAGCACGGGAGCGATCACGGTGAAAGGCTCCGTAACCACCACCGGGGGGACAGGCGCCTACAAGCACATCAAGGGGAAGGGCTCGGTGACCTGCACGACGACCGACGCCGGTAAGACCTTCCACTGCACCGTCAAGGGAACTGCAACGCTGTGAGCCAGTACGGCGCGAGCCCCGGCGCCGAGTAGAGGCTGCCCGAGCGCGCGCATGCGAGAGCTTCTCGACCGTGCCGGCCTAAAGCCTTAAGAAGGGCAGCGAGCGGGGGGAGCTGAGCGGCTGCTGCTCGTCGCGCAAAGTGCTTGCCGCAGGCACGTTCGCCCGGTCAACGACCACCTCAAATCAGTGTTCGCCAAGCTCAGGACTCACAGCCGCCGCGAACTCACCACCGGGGTATTCGAGCAAGCCCCATAACCGCGGCCGCGACCACCGTGCCCGCCCCCGTCTGCGGCGAACGTCGGCCAAGCAACACAGCGCTCACGCGATTCGTACGCCGAAGCCGGGGACATATCGGAGACATATTTACATTTCGTCCGCCTACGACCAGATAGAAACATTCCCATTACCAGCCACTTCGTGATGCCGCCGGTGGGACTCGAACCCACGACCGTCGGATTAAAAGTCCGCTGCTCTACCAACTGAGCTACAGCGGCGGGGGTGACATGATCGCGCACCGGCCGCACGGGCGTCCCGTGGGCGGCAGGTTCCTGGCCAGCGGCCGGGTCCCGGCCTGACAGAGGCGAGCGGTCAGTCGCGGTAGGCGACGGTTTCGATCTCGACCATCATCCGCGGGTCGATCAGCGCGCTGACCTCAACCATCGTCATCAGCGGCCGCATGTCTGCAAAGACGTCGCCGTGGGCGCGGCCGACCTCGTCGGCGCGGGAGATGTCGGTCACGTAGACGCGGTTGGAGATGACCTCGGCCAGGCCCACGCCGGCGCGGCTGAGCTCGTGCTCGAGCTTGCCCAGGATCGCGACGGTCTGCTCGTATGGGGTTTCGCCGAGCACGGCGCCGTCCTCGCTGACCGAGGTCGTCCCGCCCACGAAGATGAACGGACCGGCGGTGACCACGCGGCTGAAACCGAACTGGCCCTCCCAGGGAGAGGGCGGGTCGCCTGGCAGGTGCTCGGTCAATGGCGGAAATGGCGACGGCTGGTGAACACCATCGTCGCGCCCGCTTTGTCGACCGCCTCCACCGTGAGATGGTCGCGCACCGATCCGCCGGGCTGGATGATTGCGGTCACGCCGGCTTCCAAGGCGAGCTCGGGACCGTCAGAGAAGGGGAAGTAGGCGTCTGAGGCCATGACTGCACCGGTGACTCCGTCCCGCGCCTTCTCGATCGCCAGCCGGACCGAGTCGATCCGGCTCATCTGGCCAGCGCCGATGCCGACCGTGGCCAGGCCCCGGGACAGCACGATCGCGTTTGATTTGACGTGCTTGCAGACCTTCCAGGCGAAGGCGAGCTCTTGCCACTCGGTCTCGGTTGGCCGCCGCTCGGTGACCACCTGCATCTCTCCGCGCTCCTCGATGTCGGCGTCGCGGTCCTCGACGAGCAGGCCGCCCAGTACCTGGCGCAGGTGGGGCTCGATCATGTTCGGGGTCCGGTTCTCGCGGTCATCGAGGATGCGCGTGTTTGGCTTCTCAGCCAGCACGGCGACGGCATCGTCGTCGTAGCCGCGCGCGAACAGGACCTCGATGAACTGGTCCGAGAGCGCCGCCGCAAGCTCAGCGTCTACGGCCCGGTTGAGGCAGACGACACCGCCGAAGGCGGACATGGGATCGCAGGCCAGCGCCCGTTGGTAGGCGTCGATCGCGTTGGCGCCCGCTGCCACACCGCACGGATTGGTGTGCTTGATGATCACGCAGGCGGGGATCTGGAATTCGTTGAGCAGCAGGCGGCCGGCGTCAAGGTCGAGCAGATTGTTGAACGAAATCGGCTTGCCGCCCAGCTGCGAGACCATCGAGAGCACATGCGTGCGGGCACCGACCTGGGCGTAGTAGGCGGCGCGCTGGTGGGGGTTCTCGCCGTAGGGCAGTTCGAGCACCTTCTCGAAGGCACGCACGAAGAGGGGCGGAAAGTCCTCGCGCTTCTCCTGAAACCAGCGGGCAATCGCGGTGTCGTAGCGGGCGGTGTAGGCAAAGGCCTCGGCGGCCAGGCTCTCGCGGGTGACCATTGACAGCCGACGGTCGGACTCGCGCAGTTCGTCGAGGACGGCGTCGTAACTCTCGGGGCTTACCACCGGCGCCGTGTAGGCGTGATTCTTGGCGGCGGCCCGGATCATGGTCGGGCCGCCGATGTCGATGTTCTCCAGCACCTCAGCCTCGGAGACGCCACGGCTGCCGGCGGTCTGCTCGAAGGGATATAGGTTGACGCAGACCAGATCGACGGGCTCGACGTCGTGCTCGGCGGCCGCCCGGGCGTGCTCTGGGTTGTCACGGACGGCAAGCAAACCGGCGTAGAGCTTGGGGTGAAGGGTCTTCACGCGACCATCCATGATCTCCGGAAACCCGGTGAGGTCGCTGATCGAGCGCACTGGAACTCCGTAACCGATCAGCTCCTCGGCGGTGCCGCCGGTCGAGATGATCTCCACGCCGAGCTCGACCAGCCCCCGAGCAAAATCCACGATTCCGGTCTTGTCAGAGACTGATAGCAGGGCGCGACCCACCAGCACGTCCGGCGCCCCGGCCTCGAAGGTGCTCACCGAATCCGTGCCGCTCTCCACAGGCCCCGACTCTACCGCTCGATGACCACGCGACGAGGATTGGCGGGATCAAAGCTGACCTGTCCGGCGGCGATTAGTCGCACTGCCTCGGCGAGCAGCACGTGCTCGACCCCGTGCAGATCCTCGAGGATGTCACCGGGCTCTCGGGCCGTCGGCAGTTCGAGCGCGCGCTGCAGGAGCACCGGCCCGGTATCAACGCCGCCGTCGACAAAGAAGACCGTGACCCCGAAGACCTTGACCCCGTAGTCGATCGCCTGCTGAATGGCATCCAGGCCGGGGAAGGCGGGCAGCAACGAAGGATGGACGTTGATCACGCGGTCCGGGAATGCGGCAAGGAACTCGTCGCTGAGCAGCTGCATGTAGCCGGCCAGAACCACCAGATCGGCGCCTCGCTCCCGCAACCAGTCGGCGATCGCGAGATCGCGGCGGCGCCGATCCGAGAACTCTTGCAGCGCGAAGACGCCGGTCGCAATCCCGGCGGCGCGCGCCCGCTGCAGCGCCCGCGCTTTTGGCTTGTCTGAAGCGACCGCGACCAACTCCACGCCGTCGCGGCCGTGGGCGTGATCGATCAGGGCCTGCAGGTTGGTGCCGGCGCCCGAGGCCAGGACAGCGACATTCATGCCGCGCGTAACTTCGGAAAGCGGCCGCCCGTCGAGTGCAGCCGTCCCTCCGAGAGCAGCTCGTCCACGCGGCCGAGGACCTCGTCAGAGCGCAGGTGCGAGAAGGAGCCGTAGCCGGCGAGACCGTCGTAGGCGTACTGGGCGACGACCTTGGAGCGCCCGCCGCGCAGGATCTCCACCGCCCGGGTTCGCCCGACCGGAGGTTGCGCCGAGAGCACCACGTCGACGATCGCGCGATCAAGCGCGAGTCCCTGGCCACCGACGGCCGTGCCCCGCGCCCGGTTGACCGGACCCTGGCTGCGCTGGGCGCTCGGGGCGCCGGCCGTCGCCGCCGGGGCGAGCGCGGGCGCGCAGACATCACAGCACGGCACCTCGGGCGCGGCCGAATCGTCTCGTCGACCGTCGACGGGATGTCCGGCCGAGAGCCGATCGCCGAAGTGCGAGAGCAGCGCCTCGCGCCGACAGCGCTGCCCTTCCACGTACTCCCACACCGACCGGTACTGCGCCCAGCGCACCCCCTCGGCCTCCCGAGCCGAGGTCAGGCAGATCGCCGCCCTGCGGTTGTCGAAACCGCCCGTGATACGGCCGGCCGCGCGATCCGGGGGTGCAGGTGCCGGGGTGAGCACGCCGGCCCGCGCGAGATGGCCGATCACCGCCCGCACCCCGTCAGGATCCGGTCCCCGCCGCTGCCCGGGCTCGGCGATCAGGCCGGCGAGCTCGGTCAAGGCCACGTCGTAGCGGCCGTCGATCCCAGCCCAGTTGAGCTTCTCCCCCACCCGCTGGAGCGCCTCACGCGACACCCTGGCACGCTGGATGAAGAACACGTGCAGGCCCTTGTCGCGTTGCTCGGCGAAGAGCAGACAACGGGCGGGGGCGCCGTCGCGACCGGCTCGTCCCGCCTCCTGGTAGTAGGCCTCCAACGAGCCGGGGACCGAGGCGTGGCAGACCGTGCGCACGTCGGCCTTGTCGATGCCCATTCCAAACGCGTTGGTGGCCACGATCACCCGCGCGTCACCGGTCATGAAGCGTTCCTGGGTTGCGGCGCGCGAGCCACGGTCCATGCCGGCGTGGTAGGCGAGCGCGGGCTCGCCAAGCGCGCCGGTCAACATGTTCGCGATCTTCTCGCTCGCCCCGCGGGTGCCGGCGTAGACGACCGCCGGCAGGGCGTTGGCCTCGGAGAGCGCGGCAGCCAGGCGCCGCTCCTTGTTGTGGGCCCCCCGGCAGGGTACGACGACGAAGCTCAGGTTGGGACGATCAAAGCCGGTTATGACGCGAGCCGGCTCGCGCAGGCGCAGGCGGCGAACGATGTCAGTGGCCACCGTGGGCGTGGCGGTCGCGGTGAGCGCCAGCGTGGCGCGGGCCCCCACGGCTACGGCGGCGTCGGCGAGGGTGAAGTAGTCGGGGCGAAAATCGTGGCCCCATTGCGAGACGCAGTGGGCCTCGTCGACCACGAACAGCCCCACGTTGGCTCCCGCGACAGCGGCCGAGAAGGCTGGCGACGCGAACCGCTCGGGGGCCACGTAGAGCAGCCGCAACTCACCACCGCACGCGCGCTCCATGACCGCAGCGTTGGCGCCCGCCCCGCGCTGGGCATTGACCACCGCCACCTGCCCGGGGGCGACGCGCTCGAGCGCCGAGACCTGGTCCTGCATCAGCGAGACCAGGGGCGAGACCACCAGCGTGAGGTCATCGCGCATGAGCGCCGGCAGCTGATAGCAGAGCGATTTGCCCGAGCCGGTTGGCATCACGACGAGCGCGTCGCGGTCGGCGAGGGCGGCTGCCACAGCCTCGGCCTGCCCGCGACGGAAGGCGGTGAAGCCGAAGCGCCGCTGCAGTGCCTGACGGGCGTCCATGGGGCGCCGACGATAGCGCCGAGATCGGCGGCGCGGCTGACTAGGCGCGGACGAGCGGGAGCGTGGGCTCGAGCGCGAACTTGCCGCCCGACTGCTCGGTCCCGGTCAGCGGGTATTCACCGCTGAAGCAGGCGTCGCAGTGGGTTTCACGGCTCTGGCCGACCGCCTCGTAGACGCCCGCGAGGGACAGGTAATGCAGCGAGTCGGCACCGACCTCGTCACTGACCTCGGCGACGGTGCGGCCGTGGGCGATCATCTCCTCGCGCGTGGACATGTCGATCCCGTAGTGACAGGGGTGCTTGATCGGAGGGGCGGAAATCCGCAGGTGGACCTCGGCCGCGCCGGCGTCGCGCAGCATCTGAACGATTTGACGGGTGGTATTCCCTCGCACGATCGAGTCGTCCACCACGACCAGCCGCTGGCCCTCGACCACCTCGCGCAGAGGGTTGAACTTGAGGCGCAGACCCTGGCGCCGGAGCTCCTGACCGGGCTGGATGAAAGTGCGGGCCACGTAGCGGTTCTTGATGAAGCCGTCGTCCTGGGGCAGCCCGGCGGCGCGGGCGAGCCCGCGGGCGGCGGCGTTGCCCGAGTCAGGGACCGGGATGACCACGTCGGCCTCGACCGGCGCCTCGCGCCACAGGATCTCGCCCATCTTGGCGCGCGAGACCTGCAGGACCGTACCGCCCATCTTGGAGTCGGGGCGGGCGAAGTAGATGTATTCAAAGACGCAGAAAGCGTGGCGCTCGGTGCCCGCCACGAGCTTGGTCTTCAGCCCCCGCTCGGTCAGGGTGACGACCTCACCAGGCTGGACATCGCGCAGGAAGGTTGCGCCGATCAGGTCAAAAGCGCACGACTCACTGGCGACACAATACGCGGGGGGGCCCGTGGCCGGGTCATCGATCATGCCCAGGGCCAGCGGACGCAGCCCGTGGGGATCGCGGAAGGCGACCACGGCCTCGTCGGTCACCACGACGGTGGAGAAGGCCCCCTTCAATCGGGGCAGGATGTCGGCGACGGCGTCCTCGATGCGCTCCGCGGGATGCGTGGCCAGCAGGGCGGCGATGATCTCCGAGTCTGAGGTGGAGCGGAAGGGCACATGGCGCCCGCGGAGTTCCTTGTGGAGCTCGACGGCGTTGATCAGATTGCCGTTGTGGGCGAGCGCGAGTGTGCGGCGATCGTCGCGCACGATCGGCTGCGCGTTCTCCCAGTCCGACGAGCCGGTGGTCGAATAGCGAACGTGGCCGATGGCCATGTCACCGACGAAAGAGCGCAGCGTGTGCTCATCAAAGACCTGCGATACCAGCCCCTGATCGCGGATCGCCATGATGTTGCCGCCGCGTGAGGCGGTGGCGATCCCCGCCGACTCCTGCCCTCGGTGTTGGAGTGCGAACAGCGCGAAGTATGTGAGTCGCGCGACGTCGTGACCGGGTCCGTAGATCCCGAAGACGCCGCACTCATCACGAGGGCCGTCGCGATCGTCGAGGTGCGCGGGCATCAAGGAAGGCCTCAGGTCAAGGCTAGCAACGGGTTCACAGGAAGCCCATCAGGCCACGCGCGCGCGCCTCGTGCAGCTCGGAAACTGCGACGTTCAAATGGCCCTCGATGTCGAGGTGCTCGCCGCCTACGCGACCGATCACGGTCAGGCGGGCGGCGGTTAGCTCCGCTTCGGACCCGGAGACCACGAACGCCCGACCGGGGGCCTCGGCGAAGGGCCCGACCCCTTCGAGCAGTCGGACCCGAGCGCCGAGCCTGCCCGCCACGCAGCACTCGGCCAGCGCGACGGCGAGCCCGCCCTCGGCCACGTCATGGGCGCTGTGCACCGCGCCCACGCTGACCAGCTTGCGAACCACCTCGTGGGCATCCCGGATCGCCTGCGCGTCGATGGGCGGCAGCGGCCCGGCGATCTCGTCGCCCCGGAGCTTGGCCAGCTCCGAGCCGGCCTCACTGGGGACAAACTCCCCGACCACCGCAATCGCGTCCCCGGCGGCCGCGAACCCGAGCTGCCCGGCACGGGCCGCGTCTGGCAGACGGCCGACCATCCCGATCACGGGAGTGGGGAAGATCGGACCGGCCGGCGCCTCGTTGTAGAGCGAGACGTTGCCGCCGATAACCGGGACCCCGAGGGCCTCGCAGGCCTCGGCGATGCCCTCCACCGATTCAGTGAGCTGCCAGGCGACGTGTGGCTTCTCGGGGTTGCCGAAGTTCAGGCAGTTGGTCAGCCCAAGCGGCTCGGCGCCGGCGCAGGCGAGGTTGGCCGCACACTCGTAAACCGCCTCGGCCGCCCCGCGGCGCGGATCACAGGCCACGCGGCGGCCGTTGCCGTCGATCGACACCGCGATCGCGCTGCCGTCGGGGAGGGCGAGGACGGCCGCGTCAGATTGCTCGGGGCGACGCACGGTCCGCGACTGGACCACCGGGTCGTACTGCTCAAAGACCGGTTGGCGAGAGGCCAGGTTGGCTCCGCCCAGCAGCGCCAGAAGCGTCTCGGCCGGCGTCGCCTCGGAGTCGAGAAGCGGCGTCGGCGCCGGGTAGATCGGAGTGGCGGGCACCGTGGGGGCGAGGTCGTAGAGCGGGCAGTCGTCAACCAGGATCGCGACCGGGAGGTCGGCAGCCAGCGCGTCACCGCTCAGCACCCGCAGGCGGCCGGAGTCGGTTACCACCCCGATCGGCGTGGCCAGCGTCTCCCAGTGGCGGCACACGGCGAGCACCTCGTCCACGCGCGTGGGCGCCACCACACACAGCATCCGTTCCTGGGATTCGGAGACCATGACCTCGAACGGCTCCATCCCCGCCTCGCGCACCGGCACCTTGGCGATGTCGATGTCCAGCCCAAGGTAGCCCTTGGCGGCCATCTCGGAGGCCGACGAGGTGAGCCCAGCGGCCCCGAGATCCTGGAGCGCGACGAGAAGCTCTGAGTCGAGCAGCTCCAGACAGCACTCCAGCAGCTTCTTCTCAGCGAACGGATCCCCGATCTGGACCGAGGGGCGCTTGGCCGCGTCCTCCTCGCCGAGCTCGGCGCTGGCCAGCACCGACGCGCCACCGATTCCGTCCCGGCCGGTCAACGCACCGAGCAGCACCAGCACGTTGCCCGGGCCGGCGGCGGCAGAGCGGATCAGCCGCTCGTGGGGAGCGATCCCGAGGCACATCGCATTCACCAGGCAGTTCTGCTCGTAGACGGATTCGAAGTAGATCTCGCCGCCTACTGTTGGCACCCCGATCGAGTTGCCGTAGTGGCCGATCCCGGCTACCGCGCGCTCGAGCAGGTAGCGCGAGCGCTCGGAGCTGGCCGGCTCCCCGAACCGCAGCGAGTCGAGCACCGCGATCGGGCGGGCGCCGACCGCGAACACGTCTCGCAGGATCCCGCCGATCCCGGTGGCGGCGCCCTGAAAGGGCTCGACCGCGCTCGGGTGGTTGTGGGACTCGACCTTGAAGGCGAGGCCGAGCCCGTGGCCGACATCGACCACCCCGGCGTTCTCCCCCGGCCCCATGAGCACATGCGGGCCTTCGGTGGGAAGCCGGCGCAACAGCTTCTTGGAGTGCTTGTAGGCGCAGTGCTCTGACCACATCAACGAGAGCATGGCCAGCTCGGTGTCGGCGGGCTCGCGGCCGAGGCGCTCGAGGATGAGCTCGTACTCGGAGTCGGTGAGGCCGAGCTCACGGTGGCGCGACTGGGGCTCCATGGTCATGTCGGAGGCCCCGGTCAGGGCGCTCACGGCGCTGAGCGGGTCGCGGCGGTGGGGCCCACTACGCGGCGACCGGGTCAGAGACATGGGCGCGCAGCGACTCGAAGATCGTCATCCCGTCGATCGAACCGGTCAGCGGGTCTACTGCGTGCTCGGGGTGGGGCATGAGGCCGAACACGTTGCGCTCGTCGTTACAGACCCCAGCGATGTCGCGCAGCGAGCCGTTGGGGTTGTGCCCGGGCGCGTAGCGCAGCAGCACCTGTCCAGAGGACTCCAGCCGGCGCAGCTCGGCCACGGGCGCGTAGAAGCGGCCGGTCGTGTGCTTGACCGGGATCGAGAGCCGGTGGCCGCGCGGGCAGGCGCGCGTGAACGGGGTGTCCGGCTCGACGACCTCGAGCTCGACCTGGCGAAAGATGAACCGCAGCGATGTGTTGGGCAGCAGCGCGCCGGGCAACAGCCCGGCCTCGCAGAGAACCTGAAAGCCGTTGCAGATGCCGAGCACGAGACCGCCGGCGCGCGCGAACTCGGCCACCGCTTCCATTACCGGGGCAAAGCGGGCGATCGCGCCTACGCGGAGGTAGTCCCCGTAGGAGAAGCCGCCCGGGACGATCACCACGTCGACGCCGTGCAGGTCGCGGTCGCGGTGCCAGAGGATGACCGCCTCGCCGGCCCGCGCAGCTGCCAGCTGGGCGTCGACCTCGTCGCAGGACCCCGGGAAGCGGACGATGCCGAACTTCACGCGGCGCGTGTCTCCGCCTCGTCGGTCTCGACGATCTCGTAGTCCTCGATCAGCGGGTTGGTGAGCAGGCGCTCGCACATCTCGGGCAGCCGCCTGGGGTCCTCGACATCGAGCTCGATCATTCGCCCGACGTGGACGTTACGTACGCCGGTGAAGCCGAGGGCGGGCAGCGCCCGCTCGACCGCCTGGCCCTGGGGATCGAGGATCCCGGCCTTGGGCTTGACCAGCACGCGCGCGCGCATCAGGCGTCGGTCGCGCCGGTGCGCGCGAGCCAGTCGGCGAACCGCCCGCCCGTGATCCGCTCGTATGCCTCCACATACTTCTCGCGCGTGCGCTCGACGACCTCGTCGGGGATCGCCGGGGCGGGCGGGTTGTGGTCCCAGCCGGTTGAGGACGCCCAGTCGCGGACGAACTGCTTGTCGAAACTGGGCTGGCCGTGGCCCGGCTCGTATCCGTCGGCGGGCCAGAAGCGCGACGAGTCCGGCGTGCACATCTCGTCGCCGATGGTCAGCGTCCCATCGCCGTCGAGGCCGAGCTCGAACTTTGTGTCGGCGAGGATAATCCCGCGCTGGCGGGCGTGCTCGGCGGCGTGCTGGTAGAGCGCCAGCGAGATGTCGCGGACCCGCTCGGCCACGCCGCGGTCACCGATCAACTCGACGGCGCCCTCGAAGTCGACCGCCTCGTCGTGTCCGATGTCGGCCTTGGTCGAAGGGGTGAAGAGGGGCTCGGGCAGCCGATCGGACTCGCGCAGGCCCTCAGGCAACTCGATCCCCGAGACCGCGCCGGTGGCCTGATAGTCCTTCCATCCCGAGCCGGTGATGTAGCCGCGCACGACACACTCCACGCTCAGCATCTCGAGCTTCTTGACCACCATGCCGCGACCCCGTGCCTCATCGGGAATGTCGTCGGTGACCGAGACCAGGTGATTGGGGAGGATGTCAGCGGTGCGCTCAAACCAGAACGTCGAGAGACCCGTGAGCACGCTGCCCTTGTCCGGGATCGGCGTCGGATGGACGACGTCGTAGGTCGAGATCCGGTCAGAGGCGACGATCAGCAGCGAGTCGCCCAGATCGTAGATCTCGCGCACCTTGCCCGAAGCCAGCAAGGTCAGGTCGGAGAGGGCAGCGGTCACGAGGGCGATGCTAGCGGCTGGTTATGACGACCGAGTCGGCGGTTGGGAGCGTATCCCGCGCGGCGAGCGCTAGGCGATCGCGTCCAGGCGCGCAACGATCTCCTCGGCATGCACGACGAACGAGTCGAGGTCGAAGATGACGTCGAGGTCGAGCCCCCCACCGGCGGGATCGGCGGCCAGCAACCCGCGCAGCTGGGCGCGCTCGTCGAGCGCTCGCTGGGCTAGTCGCTGGACGATCCGGTAGGCGTCGTCGCGCGTCTCACCGTTGGCGACCAGGGCGAGCAGAACACGCTGAGAGAAGAGGGCGCCATGAGTCAGCTCGAGGTTCTCGCGCATGCGCGCCGAGTCGACCACCATCCCCTCCGCGAGGGCGATGACGCGCCGCTGTAGATGGTCGAGGAGACTGGTCGAGTCGGGAAGGATAATTCGTTCGACCGAGGAGTGGGAGATGTCGCGCTCGTGCCATAGGGCGACGTTCTCAAGCGCCGCCAAGGCGTTGCCGCGCAGCACTCGGGCCAGCCCTGAGACCTGCTCGGACTTGATCGGGTTGCGCTTGTGCGGCATCGCGCTGGAGCCCTTCTGGCCAGATCCGAACGGCTCGCGAACCTCGGCCACTTCGGTCCGCGCCAGGTGGCGCAGTTCGGTGGCGAAGCGCTCGAGGCCAGCCCCGGCCAGGGCGATCGCGCCCAGCAACTCGGCGTGGCGGTCTCGGGCCACGACCTGGGTCGAGACGGGCTCGCGAGTCAGGCCGAGGCGATCCAGGACCCGCGCCTCGAAGTCCGGGGAGGTGGCTGAGTAGGTCCCCACGGCACCCGAGATCGCCCCCACCGAGGCCTGGGCGAAGGCGCGCTCGAGCCGGGTAGCGTTTCGGTCGGCCTCGAAGGCGAAGCCGGCCAGCTTGACGCCGAAGGTGGTCGGCTCGGCGTGGATCCCGTGCGTACGCCCCGCGCACAGCGTCGCCACGTGCTCGCGGGCCCGGCCGGCCAGCACTGACACCAGCCGGCGGGCGTCGGGCAGGACGTGATCGCCCACACGGCGGAGCTGGAGGGCGAGGCCCGTATCGAGTACGTCGCTGGAGGTCAGCCCGTAATGGATCCAGCGGCCGGCCGGCCCGGCGGACGTCGAGAGGACATCTACGAACGCGGCGACGTCGTGGTCGGTCACCTTCTCCCGTTCGGCGATCGCCGCCACGGTGAAGCTCGCGCCTCGGATCGCCTCGAGTTCCTCCCAAGATGGCCCGCCCTCCCGGTCCATCTCCTCGCAGGCCGCGACCTCAACCTCGCGCAGCGCCTCGAAGCGAGCCTCCTCAGACCAGATCGAGGCGAGCTCGGGACGGGTGTAGCGCGCGATCACCTAGTGCTTCCCGCCGTCACTACGGTCTCACTCATGGTGGGGAGCAGCCACGACGACGGAGAGCGCGGCGCTAGAGCGCTTGGGCGACGGCTGCCGCCGGGTCGCCGGCGGCCTGCAGGATCGAATCCAGCAACCCCGGGAAGCGCGCCTCGAGATCCTCACGGCGCAGTGTGTTCAACCGGGTGGTGCCCTGCTGGCGCTGCTGGATGAGGCCCGCCTCGCGCAGCACCTTGAAGTGATGCGTACAGGTTGACTTGGTTACCGGGAGGGCAAAGCTGCCACACGTGTACTCGCCCTCGCCCTTGGCCAGCTCGGCGACGATCATCAAGCGCACGGGATCGCTGAGGGCGTGCAGTACGCCGCTGAGCTCCAGCTCGAACCGGAGCGGATGGGCGATGTGTTCGGTGGTATGGGCGGTCATGGTTCCTTGTTAGGACTTATTGTACGACGGTCGTCGTACATTGCTATCGTACGGTACTCATCGTACAACGGCGCGCAGTGAGGAAGCCACCATGAACAACCAGACCCCAGTCCAGAGTCCCCCCGAGCCCCGGATGCCGGCGCGCGTTAAGCACACGATTGCGGGCGTGTTCGCCCAGTACATCGAGGATCTGAGCCGGCCGTCCGACCCTGTTCCCTGCGCGACGTGCCCATAACGGGCACCTTACCCGCCGCCGAGCTGGACCGCCTTGATCACGAGCAGGACGATCGAGATCAGCAGGTAGATGCGCATGGCCAGCATGGCCGCCTTGCGGCCCGCTGACCAGCGGGGGCGGGACAAAAGCGTCACCGGCGGCATCGTCCACTGCTTGCGCGGCACGACCGGGGCTGTCTGGACCACGGTCACTCCGGAGCCGGTGCGCCGCGCGCGCAGCGTTACCAAGCCGACGGCGACCAGCCCGGCGGCGAGGGCGACTGCCCCGATCACGGACACCGTGGTGACGTCGATCCCTGGGAACAGCGTCGTCGCTATCAGGATCAGCGAAAGCAGGATCAGGACGGCGACGATCACCGAGGCAAGCATGTTCAGCCAGCCGGGGTTGACCCACGGACCCAACACCTCGCGGTCGTTGCAGAGCAGAAGCAGAAAGACGCTGGCACTCGGGAGCAGGACCCCCGCCAGCGCCTGGACGGCGAGCGTGATCACCCCGAGCGGCGCGCCGGGAATGAGGACGATCGCCGCCGCCCCGACCACGAGGGCGGTGAACGTGCCGTAGAAGCCTTTTGACTCCGAGAAGCTGCGGTGCAGAGAGCTCTTGGTCCCGAACACGTCGCCGAAGGCGTAGCTGGTGGAGAGCGTGAGGGCGCCGGCGCCGATCAGTGAAGCATTGAGCAGGACAACGGCGAAGAGGGCCCCGGCGGTCGAGCCGAGCACATGGTCAAGCCCGGTTGCCGTCCCCCCGGCGTCGCTGAAGTGGCCGAAGAAGTGGCTGCCGCCAAAAGCAAAGGCCGACACCGAGATCAGGGCGGCGGCCCCCACCACGACCACGAAGGCGCCGATCCACGTATCGAGGCGCTCGTAGTTGATCCAACGCGGCGTGATCCGCTTGTCGATGATGTTGGACTGCTGGAAGAACAGCTGCCACGGCGCCACCGTCGTACCGACCATCCCGATGATGAGCAGAATCGAGGTCGAGTTGGCGCCGCCCCGGACCCTGGGCATCACGAAATGCTCAGCGACGTTGCCAACGTGGGGGTGGGCCAGGAAGAACAGTGGCACGACGAGGAAGTTGGCGAACACGAACAGGAACATCGCGCGCTCCCAGATCCGGAAGCTGCCGCTGGCGGTGATCGCGATCAGCCCGACCGCGGCGGTTGGAACCGCGACATATTTTGAGACGCCGAAGTAGGCCAGGGCGAGGCTGACGCCGATGAACTCGGTCACGATGGTGAGGAAGTTGAGCAGGAACAGGTCGCCCACCGAGAACCAGCCCCAGAAGCGCCCAAAGCGCTCGTTGATGAGTTTGGCGTGGCCCACGCCGGTCACCGCACCGAGCCGGACCACCATCTCCTGGTTGACGATCAGCACCGGGATGAGGAGCAACAGCACCCACAGCAGGCTGGTGCCGTAGTTCTGACCGGCCTGCGAGTAGGTGGCAACTCCGCCCGCGTCGTTGTCGCCGACCATCACGATCAGGCCGGGCCCCAGGATGGCCAGCAGCGCTAGCCCCCGCGACCGCAGCGAACGATGCGCTTCCTGATGCTGGCCCAGGGTGCCGAAGGCGCCCTCGATGTCACCAACGTGCGCCGAGTCGAGGACGGCGCGCTGGCGCGCGGCGTCAGCCGACATCGGGCTGTCGCGCTCGTCAGTCGTCATCTCTCGACCTCCTTTCGTCGGGCGCAGCTACGTGCCGCGGCCCGACGGGGGTCGGTCAGCCCAGACTCAGTCCGGGAAGACGCTCACCGCACGGGCCGCAGGGCACGTACTTCGCGGCAAGTCTTCGTACTCGGGACACGGGTCGCTGTGCGGCATCGCGCTCTCCAGGGTACTAGCGTCGGACCCTGCCCGGTCGCCGCTTTTGTCAGCTCCGCCCGGCGCCCGCCCGTCGCCGCCACTCCTCGGGGACCAGCAGCTCGAGTACGTCGTCCACGGCGATGATCCCCACCGGCACCCGATGCTCGCCGAGCACCGGCAGCGCGATGAGGTTGTAATCGGCCATCAGGCGGGCGACCTCCGCAAGCTCGGTCTCGGGTGGGACCGTCGGCAGCTGCTCGTCGGTCAAATCGGCCAGCGGCCGGCGGACATCGGCCCGGACGAGCTCGGCCAGCGTGACCGCGTCCAGGAGCGCGCCGTTCTCATCCACCACGCACACGACCGCGACCTGCTGGGGACCCAGGACGCTGGCGCGGACTCGATCCAGCGCGTCGCCGGCGGTCCCGCTGGCCGCCACGATCACGAAGTCGGGATTCATCAGGCCCCCGGCGGTCTGGGGGTTGTGTCCCAGGAGGTTGCGGACTTTGCGCTGGTTGGCCGCCGGCATCAGGCCGAGGATCGCGAGCCGCCGGTCCTGCTCGATCTCGAGGAGCAGATCGGCTACGTCATCGGGCGCCATGCGCCCCAGTACCTCGGCCACCTGGGCGTCGGAGCGCTCGCGCAGGAACTCGACCTGGTGCTCGTCATCGAGCTCCTCGAAAACATCAGCCTCGAGCTCCTTGTCCGAGGCCACGGCCTGGAGGATTTCCTCGCCTTCTTCGTGGCTGGCGGCCTCCACGAGATCGGCGATCTGCGCCGGATGCAGCCGCCCGAGACGTCGGGCGCCCAGCTTCAGGCGCGAGGTCGGGACATGGCCGACGAAGGCCTCCATGTCACGCCAGGGAACGAACTCGGTGTGCTCGGTGTCGTGACCACGGAAGCTTCGGGGTAGCCAGCGGTAGAAGCGGGCGCGGAAGCTCGGATCGATCCCGGCCACCCACCAGGTTCCGTCCTGGCAGATCAGCTCGACGTCGCGCGCGCTGACCAGATGAGCCGTCTGGACGTTTATCAGGCTCCGATCGAGCACGTCGGCCCGCAGCAGAACCTCGCCGGGCCGGCGTTCGAACTGGGCCAGGTTGAGCTTCGTGGTGGCGGTGCGCGCCGCCGCCCGCTCGAGCCGGTCCACCCGGCTCATGGGCACGAACATCTCGCGGCCGCCGATCCGGGCCACGAGCCCCACGATAGCCGGGAGCTGGTCGGCGAGGTCAAGGCGCGCGACGACATCCTCGATGCGCCCGAGCCGGTCCCCGGCCGAGTCCAGGAGGGGACTGCCGGCTACCGAGGACAGATGAACGATCGCGTCGGCCACGAGGACCAGGACAGGGTAGCGCCGTCCCGCTCGGGGACGAGCGCTTATGCGTTCAGGATGCGGGCCGCGAGCACGGCCGCATTGCGCGCATTATCGATGCCTACGCAGGCCACGGGAACCCCGGGCGGCATCTGCGCGATGGCCAGGAGGGCGTCCAGGCCGCCGGCCACCGAGGTCCGGCTGGTCAGCGGTACGCCGATCACCGGCAGATCGGTGTGGGCGGCCACGACTCCCGGTAGCGCAGCCGAGAGGCCTGCCCCGGCAATGATCACGCGCAGCCCGCGCAAACGCGCGTTCTTGGCGTAATCGGCGACGACATCGGGGTCACGGTGAGCCGACATGACGCGCGTCTCGGAGCTGATGCCCCGTTTGCTGAGCTCGGCCTCGGCCTTCTCCATCGCCGGCAGGTCGCTCTTGGAGCCCATCACGATGCCAACACGCGGGGCGTCGGTCTCGAGCTCCTCGATGTCGGCCGCCGTCTCGGCCATCGGCTCGGCGCCCGTGGGGGCGGGACTCAGGGGCGCATCGCCATGACCACGCTCGCCCGCGGGTACGAGCTCGGGCTCGTCCTCACTCATCGCACCGCTCCTGAGGCGATGTCGCGTCGCAGCTGGCGGCCGGGGAACTCGATCATGTCGGCTGCAGCATAGGCAGCCTGGCGGCTGGAGGCGACCTGGGTCCCGAGTGCGGTGACGCTGAGAACCCGGCCGCCCGCGGTCACGATCCGCCCCGCGGCGTCCCGGGCCGTCGCCGCGTGGGTGACGTGAATCCCCCCGGCCACCGAGTCGAGCCCGGTGATGGGGTCGCCGCTTGAGGATGACTCGGGGTATCCCGCGCTGGCCAGCACGACGGTGACCGCAGCCTCGGGCGCCCACTCGACGGTCGCGTCGCGCAGGCCGCCGGGCGCGCAGGCTGCCTCGAGCAGCGCGAGCAGGTCAGAGCGCAGCCGGGGCAGGATGGCCTGTGTCTCGGGGTCCCCAAAGCGCACGTTGAACTCGAGGACGCGGACGCCGCCCACCTCGCCGCCGGTCAGCATCAGCCCCGCGTAGAGGATCCCGTGAAAGGGGGTCCCGCGCCGGGCCAGTTCGTCGAGCACCGGCTGGTGCACCGCGGCGCAGATCTCGCGCGCCCGGGTCTCGTCAACCTCGGGTACGGGCGAGTAGGAGCCCATGCCGCCCGTGTTGGGACCCCGGTCGCCGTCGAAGATCCGCTTGTAGTCTTGAGCGGAGGCAAGGGGCAACGCCGTCTCGCCATCGCAGACGGCCAGCAGTGAGCACTCCTGCCCAGCCAGAAACTCCTCCACAACCACTCGCTCGGTGCCGAATCGGTGCGCGACCAGGAGGTCGTCGAGGGCGGCGCGCGCCTGCGCCTCATCGGCGGCGATGATCACCCCCTTGCCGGCCGCCAGACCGTCGGCTTTGATGACCATTGGGTAACCGGTGATCGCAGCCATCCCCGCGTCTGGATCAGTGACCACCGTGTGTGCGGCGGTCGGGACGCGGGCGGCGGCCATGACCTCCTTGCAGAACGCCTTGGAGCCCTCGAGCCGGGCGGCGGCGGCGGAGGGTCCGAAGCAGCGCACCCCGGCGGCGGCCAGCGCGTCGGCGACGCCCGCCACGAGCGGCGCCTCGGGGCCCACGACGACCAGATCGGCCGCGGTCTGGCAGGCCAGGGCCACGACCGCCTCGGCATCATCCGGATCGAGGTCGGGGGCCGGGACCGCGACCTCGGAGGCGATCCCGGCGTTGCCCGGGGCGCAGAGCACCTCGGGGGCACGCGGCGACCGGGCGAGCGCCTGGACGAGGGCATGCTCGCGCGCGCCCGCGCCGAGGACGAGAACCCGGGAGGCCAACTTCAGATCGCGCTGATGAAGTCGTCGATCGGGATCGCCGTCAACGTCTCGTACTTACCGGTCCCGCGGGAGCCGAGCTCGAGCGAGACGCGGGCGATGGTCTGTTCGTCGGGTGCTTCGATGACGTTGATGAAGTCAAACTGACCGAGCGTCGCCCACTGCGCCTTGACGGTGGCGCCGAGCTGCTCAACCTCCTTGTTGACCTCCTTGATTCGGGCTGGGTTGTTCTTGATCGTCTGAACCCCGTCGGGATTCAAAGTCGTGAGCATGATGTACGTCGGCACGTCCCTCTCCTTCCCGTTGACGGCGGTAGGCCGACTTGTATCGGATATCGCCGCTAGGAGGTGGCGGATGCGGCGGGCGTCGTCTGCGCCTGCGCACGCTCCAGGGTCAGCTCACCGCTCAACGCGCCGACCAGGACGGTGTCGCCGGCCGTAAACCGGCCCTCGAGGATGGCCAGCGCCAGTGGGTCGACGAGGCGCTTCTGGATCACGCGCTTGAGCGGCCGCGCGCCGTAGGTGGGGTCGTAGCCAAGGTTGCCGATCAGGGTGCGCGCCTCGTCGGTCAGTTCGAGCTCGATCTCGCGTTCGTGGACGCGCTTGAGCACCAGGGCCACCTGAAGATCGACGATCGCGCCGATCTGCTCCCGGCTGAGGGGCTCGAACTCGACGATGTCGTCGAGCCGGTTGATGAACTCAGGCCGGAAATGAGCCTCGACACCGGCCCGATAATCGGTCCCGATCCGCCCAATATTCGAGGTCATGACCAGCACCGTGTTCTTGAACGACACCGTGCGGCCCTGTCCGTCGGTGAGACGACCGTCGTCCATCACCTGGAGCAGCGCGTTGAACACGTCGGGATGGGCCTTCTCGACCTCATCGAGGAGGACCACCGAGTAGGGGCGGCGGCGGACCGCTTCAGTCAGCTGACCGCCCTCCTCGTAGCCGACGTAGCCGGGGGGTGCGCCGACCAGCCGCGAAACCGCGTGCTTCTCCATGTACTCCGACATGTCGATGCGGATCATCGCCTCCTGGGTGTCGAACATGAACTCGGCCAGGGCGCGGGCCAGCTCGGTCTTGCCGACCCCGGTCGGGCCGAGGAACAGGAAGGTGCCGATCGGGCGGTCGGGATCCTGGAGGCCGGCCCGTGAGCGGCGCAGGGCGCTGGCCACCGCGGCCACGGCCTCGTCCTGGCCGATTACGCGTTGATGCAGGCGCTCCTCCATGTGGACAAGCTTTTCGATCTCACCCTCCATCAGCCGCGTCACCGGTACACCGGTCCACTTGGCAACGATCTCGGCCACGTCCTCGGCGTCGACCACGTCCTTGAGGAACCGCGGGGCGCTCGAGGCCGCACCGGCCTCCTGCTCGGCCGACTCAGCCGCGGCTAGCTGCTTCTCAAGCTCAGGAATGGTGCCGTACTGCAGCTCGGCTGCGCGGCCCAGATCGGCCTCGCGCTGGGCGCGCTCGAGCTCGATACGGGCCTGCTCGAGCTGCTCTTGGACGTCGGCAACCGCCGTCAGGCTGGCCTTCTCGCGCTGCCACTCGGCGTGCATCGCGGCCGAAATCTCCTGTTCCTCGGCCAGCAAGCGCTCGAGTTGCTCGCGGCGCGCGGTCGTGCCCAGATCGTCGTCCTCGCCCAGCGACTGAAGTTCGATCTCGAGCTGCATGATGTGCCGGTCGACCTCGTCGATCTCGGTGGGCTTGGAGTCGATCTCCATCCGGATCCTGGATGCTGCCTCGTCCACGAGGTCGATCGCCTTATCGGGCAAGAAGCGGTCGGCGATGTAGCGCTGACTGAGGGTCGCCGCGGCGACCAGGGCCGAATCCTGGATCCGGACCTTGTGATGGACCTGGTAGCGCTCCTTGAGGCCCCGCAGAATCGCGATTGTGTCCTCGACGCTGGGTTCGCCGACGTACACCGGCTGGAAGCGGCGTTCCAGTGCGGCGTCCTTCTCGATGTGCTTGCGGTACTCGTCCAGCGTGGTGGCGCCGACCGCTCGCAGCTCGCCGCGGGCGAGCATCGGCTTGAGCAGGTTGGCGGCGTCGACGGCTCCCTCGGCCGCGCCGGCGCCGACGATGGTGTGCAACTCGTCGATGAAGAGGATGATCGTCCCCTCGGCGTCGGCGATCTCCTTGAGGACGGCCTTGAGGCGATCCTCGAATTCGCCACGGTACTTGGAGCCGGCGATCAGCGCGCCGACGTCCAGCGAGATCACGCGCCGGTCCTGAAGGCCCTCCGGCACGTCGCCGGAGACGATGCGCTGGGCCAGGCCCTCGGCAATCGCCGTCTTGCCCACCCCCGGCTCGCCGATCAGCACGGGATTGTTCTTGGTGCGGCGCGAGAGGACCTGGATCACCCGGCGGATCTCGTCGTCGCGGCCGATCACCGGATCGAGCTTGCCCTGAGCGGCGGCTTCGGTCAGGTCACGGCCGTACTTCTCCAGGGCCTGGAACTTGTCCTCAGGGCTCTGGTCGGTCACGCGGTGTGAGCCTCGGACCTCGCGCAGGGCAGTGAGAAGCTCGTCGCGGGACGCGCCGGCGGACCGCAACGCGTCGCCGGCCGCGCCCGGATGGGCGGCCAGAGCGAGCATCAGATGCTCGGTGGACACGTACTCGTCCTTGAGCTCTCGCATTTCGGAGTCGGCAGCGCGCATGATCTGGACGAGCTCGCCCGAGCCGCCCGCGGATTCCTCGCCGGCACCAGTCAGCTTGGGCAGCTTGTCGAGGGCTTGGTTGACGGCCCCGCGGACGATCGCCGGTTCGACGCCGAGCTTGCGCAGCACGGGAACGACGACACCGACACCCTGCTCAAGCAGGACCGCGAGCACATGCTCAGGGGTGGTCTGCGGGTTGCGATGCTCATCAGCCAGCCGCTGAGCGGCTGCCAGCGCCTCCTGGGATTTGATCGTGAAGCGGTCCGGTTGCATATGGCGTTCCCGTGTTTGCGTTACCAAAGATCTTAGTCAGCCCGACTAAGATTATCACACGATCTACGCCTCATTACGCGGGTTTTCCTGGCCGCGTCCTCGCCGCGAGGAGCCGCGCGCGCCAGATTCGGCCCGAGCGCCAGCGGCCGTCAGTGGCGAATCGGCAGGGTCCGCACGGCGCTGGTCGCCTCGACGTTGCCGCCGGGATCAAGCAGCTCGCCGAACACGTGCGCGGTCACGGCCCAGTGCCGCCTCAGGGCCGAGCGCAGCCGGCGTAGCTGACCGGGGGAGAAGTTCAGCTTTGCGTTGCGCGTGCCCTTCGTGCGCAGCAGTTGCCGGCTCGAGTTGACGGCAAGCCCGGCGCCCCCCGAGATCGAGATCTGAGCCGCCGCACGCACGATGCATCGCCGCGAGCACGTGAGCCGGGCGACCAGGTGGTGGCGGGCCACCGGACGCTGGCCCGGTAGCGAGAGACCAACCTGGGCGATGGCCGGCTGGGTGGCCGTCGCGACCAGCGCGAGCTTGGCCATATCGACGCTACCCAGGCCGGTGGCGAGGTCATAGCCGGGCGTGGCCGAGCAACAGCCCAGCGGGCGATGGTTGCCGCCCGGCAGGTAGGGCCCGAGGTCGTTGTCGCTGCCCGTGATGTCCGAGAACACGCCGGGCACCGAGTTCGTGCGGGCGATCTGGTAGAGCAGCGAGTTGGCGGCTCCCAGGTCTTGCTTCTGGTGGGCGCGCAGGGCCTGGTCGATGAGGGCAAAGCCCCCGGCCAGCAGGGGCGAGGCTGCGCTGGTGCCGCCGACGGCTATCCAGGGGTTGCCGCCGCTGGCCCGGGCGCAGTCCGCCGCCGTGCAGTAGATGTCATAGCCGGGAAGCACGTCGGCGAGCAGCGAGACGTCCGGCACGCCGCGACGGCTCGGGGCCACGAAGTCCCTCTGATAGCTCGGGCGCCCGAACAGGCGGCTGACCCCGCCGCCGCCGGCTGACAGGTTGAAGGGTGCGTCGTTCCAGACGATCTGCCCACTGAGCTGGTTGGCGGCGTTGAGATTGACGTTCGTCCCGCCGACCGCTGTCACCCAGGGCGAGGACGCCGGGTAGCTGACGGCGAGCGCGTCGATCGGGCCCGACCGGCCGATACATGAGGTCGAGCCCGCGTCACCGCTGGAGGACAGGACGGAGATGCCGCTCGCCGCAGCGAGGGCGAGCGCGCCTTCGGCGGAGCGGATCCCGCTGGCGCCAATTGAGATCTGCAGGGCCGGTTCGCAGGTTCCGAGCGAGGCCGAGATCACCTGGGGCACCCGGCTTCCGTTTTGCAGCGGAGCGGTCAGCGAGCGCAGCACGTCAGCTGCCCGGGCGCGGGATTCGTAGACGTCCACCGCCTTGAGACCCGGGGCGGTGGCGGTGAGGATCTCAAGGTCGAGCGTGCTCTCGCCGCCGGGAGCCAACGGATGGCGGAGGTTGACCCCAAAGCCACTCACGGCCGGGATCGGCAGCCCGAAGCAACTCGCAAACGAGGTCAGATCGCTGTAGCGGTAGCCATCGATCTCGATCAGTGCCACCCGTTCGCCCTGCCCGGTCAACCCGGCGCTCTGCAACGGGGCGTAGTCATAGGCGGTCAGATACTGGTTGGGGGTGAAGCCACGTTGTGCGAGCGCCGCAGCACATCCGGCCCCCGTCCCGGAACGCTGCTGGTAGCCCGAGAAGGTGTTGTCGCGACCGAACTTCGCCGGGGCGTGGGCAAACTGACTGGCGGTGGCCACCGGCGCCGACCGGCCCCCGAAGAGGGGACGCGTGTCGAGGCCGACGACGCCGGTGACCGCTCCGCTCAGCGCCGAGGGCATGCGGACCGCGCCAGTGGGGGCGACGAAGCGACTGACTCGTGCGGACGCATAACGGCCTAGCGCGGTGCCGAACACGCGCTGGGCGGCCGCAACCGGCATGGTCGCGTCGGCAAACAGTCCCGTGCGGTCGATCCGCACCGAGCGCGCGCCGAAACGATGCAGAAAGCTGGTCACGCGCGCGCGATCCGCACCTGAGGCACCGAAGCGGCGGGCAAGCGCGGGGATCGACTCGTAGTGGCCGTAGAGCGGCGAGCCGACGGTTGCCACGGCGGCCGCGAAGCGCTCGAGGGCCGCCAGGTTTGCCCGCAGCGGGAGCACGAGCGACAGCTGCTGGCGGGCGGGCGCCGGACCCAGACGGCCCAGATGGGCGCGCCCCCCCTGCGCGGCCTGCGCAGCTGGCGCGGCCGGCGCGGCCTGCGCGGCGAGTAGCACGACCAGGGCCCCCACCAGGTTTGCGACCCGACCGGCCCGCTCTTTAGCCCAGCAGTGCTTGACCACGCTTCGTGCTGCTCCTCTTGCCGACGCCAGGATCCTCACCGCCCGGTGAGGATGGTTGCACACCGGAGTGAAGCTGCCCGCCGGTGAGGACGGATGGCTAGGCCTCTCCGGCCCCGTGGCCGGAGGGTCGGCGCAGATCGAGACGCCGGAGATCGCCGTGACGGACGAGCTCGCCCCCACGGACATAGGGCACGATCTCGGCGCGGAGCTCGCGGCGCAAGCTCTCCAGGCGCTCCACCTCGGCGCCCAGCTCGCGGGCTCGCCTTTCCAGACCGGCGACCTTCCGGGACATTGACGCCAGCTGCTCCTCGAGCTCGAAGACGCGCTCGACGCCGGCCAGGTTCATGCCCAGCTCGGCTGTCATCTCCTGGATGCGCCGCAGCCGATCGACGTCTTCTCGGGAGTACAGCCGTGTCCCCTTGGGCGATCGCTTGGGCTCGATCAGCCCTCGCGACTCGTACATGCGCAGGGTCTGGGGATGCATCTCAGCCAGCTGCGCGGCGACCGAGATCATGAACACGCCGCGGTCAGACGAGACCTCGACGCGAGTGGTGCGAATGCGCCGGGCGACCATCAGCTGGCCTCCTGGCCGGCGGCAGCGGCGACCATCAGCTGGCCTCCTGGCCGACGGCGGCGAATAGCCGCGCGCGTGGGTTGCCGTTCATGACCTCAGAGAGCTTGTCGACCGCGTCGGACTGCTCCTTGGACAGGGAGGCGGGAACGTCGATCACGAAGCGGTAATGCAGGTCCCCGTGTCCCTTGCCGCCCAGGCGCTGGGGCCCCTCGCCCCGCAGCCGCTGGATGGTCCCGTGCTTGGTGCCGGCGGGAACCCGCAGGCGCTTGGAGCCATTGAGGGTTGGGACTTCGATCACGGCGCCCTGGATTGCCTCTGGGATGGTGAGCGGGACCTCGACCTCGAGGTTGTCCCCGGCGCGCTTGAAGACCGGGGACTCGGTCACGCGGGTGATCACGTAGAGGTCTCCGGGCTCGGCGCCGCGCAGCCCGGGCTCGCCTTTGCCGGCCAGCCGGATGCGACTGCCATCCCGCACTCCGGCGGGAACGTTGACGCGCATGCGCCGTACCGATCGTTGGGCGCCGGTGCCGTTGCAGGCCGGGCAGGGATCCTCAATCACGGTCCCCGATCCGTGGCAGTTGGAGCACGGCTGCGACATCGAGAAGATGCCCTGGCTCTGGGACTCCAGGCCTCGGCCGTTGCACACCGGACAGACCTTGGGCACCGTTCCGGGCTTGGCGCCCGAGCCGTTGCAGGTGGGGCACGGTTGCGAGGTCGGAACCGCGAGCGGCACCTGCGCGCCGTTGACGGCCTGATCGAAGCTCAGCGAGACCTCGGTTTCGAGATCGCGACCGCGAGCCTGCCGCTGGGGCCCACTGCGGACGCCGCCCTGGCCGGGGCCGCGCCCGCCACCCGCCCCAGCCCGGCCGAACAGGTCGGAAAGGATGTCGCCGACGCCGCCGAACCCGCTCGGGTCAAAGCCGCCGGGCATGCCAAAACCGCCCAACGCCCCGCCCCGGTCATAAGCCTTGCGCTTCTCAGCATCCGAGAGGACATCGTGGGCCTGGGAGATCTCCTTGAAGCGCTCCTCGGCTGCCTTGTCGCCCGGATTGCGGTCCGGGTGGTAGCGGCGCGCCAGCTTGCGATAGGACTTCTTGATCTCCGCCTCGCTGGCGTTCTTGCCCACCCCGAGGACCTTGTAATAGTCGGGTCGGTCAGCCACAGTCGCTCACTTCACCCTGCCACGATCACGCGGGCCGGACGTAGCACGCTGTCGCCCCGACGGTAACCGCGCTGGTAGACCTCGACCACAGTGCCGGGGGCGGCGCCTTCGACGGGCTGCTGGGCGACCGCCTCGTGGTACTGGGGGTCAAACGGCTCGCCCTCAGGCGAGTACGGCTCGATGTCGGACCGCTTCAGCGCCGCGATCAGATCCGAGTGGACGTGCTTGATCCCCGAGAGCAGCGAATCACCGTTTGCGTCGGTGGCCGCGGCGTGGGCGAGCGCGCGGTCGAGGTTGTCGATCGCGGGCAACAGCTCGAGGGCGAGCTTGACCGCCCCGCGCTCCTGCGCCGCCGCCGCCTCCCGGGCCGCCCGCTTGCGGTAGTTCTCAAACTCCGCCCGCGTCCGTTGAGCCAGGTCGAGGTACTCATCGGCCTTCTCGGCCTTGGCGGTCAGCGCCTCGATGTCGATCTCGACGACCTTCGCGCCCTCAGCCTGAGAAGCCGCCTCGGTTTCGGACTCCGGCGCGGCATCGAGCTCCGGCGCGGCTTGGGGCTCCTGCTCCACATCAGCCGAAGCGTCGGCGGGGGCAACGGGTTCGCCGGGAGCGGCCTCATCCGGAGTCGGCTCAGGGGAGGTGTCCGCCGCCGGAGCCGGTCGCGAAGCATTCCCGGCTCCCGGCGCGGATGCCTCCCCGGAGCCCACCAAGGGCTCCGGGGTGTGACTCTTATCAGCGGCGGTCACGACTTCTTGCCCTCGTCAACCACTTCAGCGTCGACCACATCCTCTTCGTGGCTCGCGCCGTTTCCGGACGTGGCACCGGCGGTGGCACCGTCGCCACTGCCGGCATGCTGCTCCTGGGCGCGCTGATACATGGCCTCAGAGACCTTGTGGAAAGCCGACTGCAGGGCCTCGGTCTTGGCATTGATATCGGCCGCGTCCTCGGAGGTCAGGACCTCGCGCACCGCCTTGATCGCCGCCTCGATCTCCTCCTTGGACGAAGCATCGACCGTCTCGCCCAGCTCGGTCAGCTGGCGCTCGGCCTGGTAGGCCGCGTTCTCGGCGTTGTTGCGCGCCTCGGCGAGCTCGCGCTGGCGTTTGTCGTCCTCGGCGTGGGACTCGGCGTCTGTGACCATCCGCTTGATCTCCTCGTCGGAGAGCCCGGAGCCCGCCTTGATCTCGATCTTCTGCTCCTTGTTGGTGCCCAGGTCCTTGGCGGACACGTTGAGGATCCCGTTGGCGTCGATGTCGAAGGCGACCTCGATCTGCGGGATGCCACGCGGCGCCGGCGGGATGCCGGTGAGCTGGAACTTGCCCAGCGACTTGTTGTAGGTGGCCATCTCGCGCTCGCCCTGGAGTACGTGGATCTCCACGCTGGGCTGGTTGTCCTCAGCGGTCGAGAAGACCTCTGACTTACGGGTCGGGATCGTCGTGTTGCGCTCGATCAGCTTGGTCATCACACCGCCCTTGGTCTCGATGCCGAGGGTGAGCGGGGTGACGTCGAGCAGCAGCACGTCCTTGACGTCGCCGGCCAGCACGCCGGCCTGGATCGCGGCGCCGACGGCGACGACCTCATCGGGGTTGACACCCCGGTGGGGCTCCTTGCCGGTCAGCTCCTTGACCTTCTCCTGCACGGAGGGCATGCGGGTCATGCCGCCGACCAGGACGACGTGGTCGATCGTGGCCGCGCCCTTCTCCTTGGCATCATCGAGGGCCTGGCGGACCGGCGCGATCGTGCGATCGAGCAGAGTGCTGGTGAGCTCGTTGAGCTTGGCCCGCGTGAGGCGGGTGTCGAGGTGCTTGGGCCCGCTCGTGTCGGCGGTGATGAAGGGCAAGTTGATCTGCGTCTCCTGGGTGGTGGAGAGCTCGATCTTGGCCTTCTCGGCCGCCTCGTAGAGACGCTGCAGCGCCATCGGGTCGGCACTGAGGTCTATGCCCTGGGACTTCTTGAATTCTGCGACCAGCCAGTCGACCAGTGCTTTGTCGAAGTTGTCGCCGCCGAGGTGGTTGTCACCCGCGGTCGCCTTGACCTCGAAGACGCCATCGCCGATCTCGAGCACTGACACATCAAAGGTGCCACCGCCGAGGTCGAAGATCAGGATCGTCTGGTCAGACTCCTTGTCCAGGCCGTAGGCCAGCGACGCCGCAGTGGGCTCGTTGATGATCCGCTTGACGTCCAGGCCGGCGACCCGGCCGGCGTCCTTGGTTGCCTGGCGCTGGTCGTCGTTGAAGTAGGCCGGAACGGTGATCACGGCGCCGTCGACGGTTTCGCCCAGATACGCCTCCGCGTCGGCCTTGAGCTTGCCGAGGATCATGGCGCTGATCTCGGGCGGGGAGTACTGCTTGTCGGCGATCTGCACGCGGGCATCGCCGCCCGGGCCCGAAACGACCTTGTAGGGCACGATCGATTCCTCCTCGCGCACCTCGGCCTCCTTGCGGCCCATGAAGCGCTTGATCGAGAAGACCGTGTTCTGGGGGTTGGTCACCGCCTGACGCTTGGCCACGGTGCCGACGAGCCGCTCACCGCCGCTCGTAAAGGCCACCACCGAGGGGGTTGTCCGGCCGCCCTCGGCGTTCTCGATCACCGCCGGCTCGCCGCCCTCGAGCACGGCCATGCACGAGTTGGTCGTCCCGAGGTCGATTCCAATCGTTTTACCCATAGTGTTCCTTGCTCCTGTTCGAGTCGAAAAATCTTAGTGCCAGCGTAGCAGATCTATGCGGGATGATCATGAGCTTCGGGAGGTGGGAGGTGGGGGTTGTGGCTCGGGACGAATGGCCCGCCCAGCTCCCCTTCCCCAGGCCCAATGGCCCACCCAGCTCCCCTTCCCCAGGCCCAATGGCCCGCCCAGCTCCCCTTCCCCAGGCCCAATGGCCCAACTGAGGCCCACGCAGCCCAACGAGCGAGGGTACTTAGAACTTCCCCGCGCTCGGGCACATCCGCGCCAGCGCACAGGCCGAACACTCCGGGCGCCGAGCGTGGCAGGTCCGCCGCCCGTGGCGGAGCAGGTTGATGTGAAACTCGAGCTCGTCGCCGGGAGGACACAAGGCGAGCATCGTGTCGTGCATCTCGATGAACGGGGCGCCGGGGGCGAATAGGCGCAGGCGCACTCCGACCCGTGAGACGTGAGTGTCCACGGGCACGTCGCGCTTTCCGAGGGCGAACAGGAGCACGCAGGCCGCCGTCTTGCGCCCCACGCCAGGCAGCGAGCAGAGGTACTCCTGGGCCTCGGGAACACTCAGCTCGCGCAGCCAGTCCAGCCCCAATTCATGTTCGGGCGCCGTCTCGGTGATCGCGACCAGGATCTCCTTGATCCGCGCCGACTTGACCTTGGAGATCCCCCCAGGCCGGATCGCCTCCTCGAGCCCATCAACGGGCGCATCGCGGATGTCCTCCCAGCAGCTGGATGACTCGGGCGCCGCGTGCTGGGGCGAGGCTGGATGCCGAGCGCGCGGCTGGCCCGAGAAGCGGTCGCGCAGGCGCGTGTAGGCCACGTCGCGGTTGCGGTCGTTGGTGGACTGCGAGAGGACGGTCAGGACGAGCTCGGCGATCGGGTGGTTATGGCCGTCGGGCGACGCCGGCACGGCTCCGTAGACCAGGCGCAGGCGGTCACGGATCGCGCGGACGCGGCGCGCGTTGGGCCGGCGCCAGGCCGCTTCGCCCGCGGTGCTGGCCGGGTTCGCGCTCACCGCACAGACGTTATCCTCGCCGGGCGGCCCAGGCCTTATGCACGTCGACGAGCACACGATCGAGATCGCCGGCGCGCCCGTCTTCTTCCGCCGCGCCGACGCTGACGGCACGCCGGTCGTCTACCTGCACAGCGTCCCCACCAGCTCCGATGACTGGATCGGCGCCCTGGAGCGATTTGGCGGCCTGGCGCCGGACCTGCTCGGGTTCGGGCGCTCGGCCAAAGGGGGCCATCTCGAGTACTCACTGGCCGCCTACGTCGAGTTTCTGACCGGCTTCCTGGACGCGGTGCAGGTCAGTTGCCCGGCTCTGGTCGGCCACGGCTGGGGCGGGGCGATCGCGCTCGCCTTCGCCCAGCGCCACCCCGAGCGGGTGCGGCGGCTGGTGATCGTCAACGCCGTGCCGTTGCTCGACGGGGTCACCTGGCCGACACCGGTCCGCCGGATCCTGCGCCCCGTCCTGGGCGAGCTGTGGATGGGAGCGATCAACCAGCGGCGACTGGCCAAGCTGCTGCGCTCGGGCGCCGCGAGCGCCGGCACCTGGAGCGACGAGCGCGTGGCGGCGATCTGGGGCCAGTTTGACCAGGGCACTCAGCGCGCCTTCCTGCGCCTGCACCGGTCGATCGACGCCGCCGGCCTCGCCGCCGCTGGGTCGGAGCTGGAGCGTGCGGCGGCCCCGACGCTGGTGGTCGCAGGGGAGCTCGACCCGTGGGTGAACCCGGCCTTCGCCGGCGTCTACGCCCAACGCCTCCCCCACGCGGAGCTCGAACGGGTGCCTGAAGCCGGCCACTGGCCATGGCTCGATCAACCGGCCGTGCTCGAACGGATCAGCGCCTTCGTGCTGGCGCCGGCATGAGGTCGCGGTCCCGATGGCCCGGCTGGTGACACCCGGCTGGTGACACGATCGGGGCCCGCGTGACATGGTGCCTGTGTCCCCCGCTGATCTTCTCAGTTCTATCGTCACTGCAACCCGCTACTTCACCGCCTGATGCCCAAGCCGACGACACCACTTCCGCCGCGGCCCGGCCGGCCCCGTGGCTCGCGCGCGCGAGGCCAGGGGCCCAGCACCCAGGTGCTGATGCGCGAGCGGCTGATCGAGTCGCGCCTGACCCCCAACACGATCTCGCTGACCGGCTTCGTGCTCAACCTCGCCGCCGCGGGACTGCTGGTCGGGCGGTTGTTCTTCCTGGCCGGGGTCGCCTTCATCGTCGGCTCGATCATGGACACGCTCGACGGTCGCTACTCCCGGATGTCGGGCAAGGGAACGCAGTTCGGAGCCTTCCTGGACTCGACCCTGGACCGCCTCGAGGAGGGGATCGTGCTGACCGCAGTCGCCGCCTACTTCGCCTCTCGCCACGATCAGGTGGCAGTGGCCGCCGTCGTCGTGGCAGTACTCGGCTCGCTGATGGTCTCCTACACCCGGGCGCGCGCCGAGGCCCTCGGGGTGGCCTGCAAGGTAGGCCTGGCGACCCGGCCGGTCCGGGTGGTCATCCTGTCGATCGGGCTCGTCTTCGCCCGCGGGGCGTCGCTCGGTCACTTCGAGCTGCTCGCCCCCGCCGTCTATGTGCTCGCCGTCCTGACGGCGGTGACCATGATCCAGCGCATCCTGTACGTGCGAAAGCAGCTCATCGCCAGCTCCGCCGCGGTGTAACAAACCCCGCACGCTGGGATATCTAGGGCGAGCCGCGCCGCAGCACCGCCGCGCCGGCAACCTCTTTTCCAAGAAGGGATTTCCTCCAGTGAGCAACAACGGTTCCATGAACGGCGGCGCGCGCCATCAGCACGACAAAGTTCGAGTCGCGATCATCGGCGTCGGTAACTGCGCGAGCTCGTTCGTGCAGGGCGTGCAGTACTACCGCGACGCAGATCCCGGCGCGCAGGTGCCCGGTCTCATGCACGTCGATCTGGGCGGCTACCACGTCCGCGACATCGAATTCTCGGCTGCCTTCGATATCGATGTCGACAAGGTCGGCAAAGATCTGTCGCAAGCGATCTTCTCCGGTCAGAACAACACGCTTAAGCTGGGCGATGACATCCCCAAGCTCGGCATCGAGGTGATGCGGGGCATGACCCACGATGGGTTGGGCAAGTACCTCAGCCAGAAGATCACCAAGGCCCCCGGGGAGACCGCCGACATCGTCGAGGTGCTCAAGGCGACGCAGACCGATGTCGTGGTCTCGTATCTGCCTGTCGGCTCCGAGCAGGCCACCAAGTGGTACGTGGAGCAGATCCTCGAGGCCGGCTGCGGTTTCGTGAACTGCATCCCCGTGTTCATCGCCCGCGAGGACTACTGGAACAAGCGCTTCAAGAAGGCCGGGCTGCCGATCATCGGCGACGACATCAAGTCCCAGGTTGGAGCCACGATCGTGCACCGCCAGCTGGCCCGCCTGTTTCACGACCGGGGCGTCAAGCTGCTGCGCACCTCGCAGCTCAACGTCGGCGGCAACATGGACTTCTACAACATGCTCGAGCGTGAGCGGCTGGAGTCCAAGAAGATCTCCAAGACCAACGCCGTGACCTCGATCATGGGTCACGAGCTGCCGCCCGACGACGTACACGTCGGCCCTTCTGACTACGTGCCGTGGCTGACCGACCGCAAGTGGGCCCACATCCGGCTCGAGGGTCAGGCGTTCGGTGACGTGCCGCTGACCGCGGAACTCAAGCTCGAGGTCTGGGACTCTCCCAACTCTGCGGGCATCGTTACCGACGCCGTGCGCTGCTGCAAACTGGCCCTCAACCATGGCCTCTCCGGCCAGCTGGACGGCCCAAGCTCGTACCTGATGAAGTCACCGATGCACCAGCGCCCCGACGACGAGGCACACACCATGACCGAGGCGTTCATCAAGAAGTACGCCCGCAAGGCGATCCCCGCCAAGGCCAAGACCGCAACCAAATAGCCGGGAGGGCTGGCGCCGGGCGTCGTCGGTAGGGCGAGGCGAGTTGCCGAGCGGACCGACGCTCGAGCCCTCCCCATAAAATCTCTCGTCGTGCCCTCCGCGGCCCAACCGCCCGCTCGCCGTCCGGGCTCGCCGAATCGGGCGGGCGCCGCGTCGTCCAGCGGACTTACGATCGCCCAGGTGACGCCGTTCGCCTGGGAGGTCGCCGGCGAGGTCAACCAGTACGTCGCGCGGGTCTCTGATCAGCTCGCGGCCCGGGGTCATCGGGTCCTGATCGTCGCTCCCTCGCAGTCAGGCACCCTGGTTCGCGACACGCGACGCGCGCTGCGCTCGGACCCCGAGAAGCTGCTCGAGGGCGACGAGCCGCGGGTGCTCGGGGTCGGCGAGGTCCTGCCCTTCTCGCCCACGCGACGGCGGGCCGCTTCGCTCCCGGTCGACGTCGCCCGCACGATCGAAGTCGCCCTGGGGACGCTGCCGCTCGACGTGGTCAATGTCCACGAGCCGTTCGCGCCCAGCGCGTCCAGTTCCGCGCTGCGCCATTCGCGGGCCCTTAACGTGGGCAGCTTTCACGCCCCGACCGAGCGGATCCTCTCCACCCAGCTCACGGCCCCGCTCTCCCGGCTGCTATTTGCGCGCCTCGACGCCCGCACGGTGAGCTACGTGGCCACCCGCACCCTGCTGCAACGCTACTTCCCGGCCGAGTACCGGGTGGTCACTCCCGGCGCCGACGTGCCGCCCCAGCGCGTGGGGTCTGACATACCCCGGCTGGTCATGATCGCGGGCGAGGAGCGTGCGGCGGTGCGGGCTTTCCTGCGCGCCCTGCGCCTGCTCCCCACCGACGTGCCATGGAGCGCGACCGTGGTCTCCCGGCGGCCTACCGCCCCCCCGGCCACGCTCGGCCGTGTTCTGCGCGAGCGGGTCATGTTCGTCGACGGGGCGCAGGGCAGTGACGCCGAGGTGCTGGCCAACGCCGACATCGCGGTGTTCGCTTCGGAAGGAGATCGGGCGACACCGGGCACGGTGGTGCGCGCGCTCGGGGCCGGTGCGGTGGTGGTCGCCTCGCGACTGCCCGTCTATGCCGAGGTCCTGGGCGACGGCGAGCGGGGCTTCATGTTCGAGCCCGGTGAGGCCGAGACGTTGGCCAGTCATCTCACCGGCCTGGTCACCGATCCGGCCCAGCTCGCGCGCGGGGCGGCGCAGGCTGGCAAGCTCGGGCGGACCTTCAGCTGGAGCCGGGTAACCGACGAGCTCGAGGCGCTCTACCACGCGTTGGCCGCTCGCCGACACGACGAGGGCGCCAACCTGCGCCTGCGCACCCGGCTTCGGTCGCGACCGCTGATCGACGTCGACCTGCACATGCACACCGATCACTCGTATGACTGCGCTACCCCGGTCGAGGTCCTTTTGGCCGAGGCGCGGACCCGAGGCCTGGGCGCGATTGCGATCACCGATCACAACGAGATCTCGGGCGCACTCGAGGCTCGGGCCAAAGCTGACGGGGTCAAGGTAATCGTCGCCGAAGAGGTCAAGACGGCTGAGCAGGGCGAGGTGATCGGCCTGTTTCTGGAGGAGAAGATCCCTCGTGGCCTGACTCTTCAAGAGACGATCGCCGAGATCAAGCGCCAGGGCGGCCTGGTCTACGTGCCGCACCCGTTTGACCGCATGCACTCGGTCCCCGACTACGAGCACCTGCTTGACGTCGTCGACGAGGTCGACGCGATCGAGATCTTCAACCCCCGGATCGCGATCTCCGAATTCAACGAGGAGGCGGTGCGTTTCGCCGCCAAGTACCGGATCCCGGCCGGGGCCGGCTCGGATGCCCACGTGCCCCAGGGCCTCGGGTCGGTGCGGATCCGAATGCGCGACTTCACGGGGCCGGAGGAGTTCCTGGAGTCGCTGCGTGACGCCGACATCATCCGCAATCCGGCCAGCCTGCTCTACGTCCAAGCGCTGAAGTTCCTGCAGACCAAAGCCATGCCGGCACCGGCCCGACGGGCCTCCCGGGAGCGCCGCGTCCGGCGCGCCACTGGGCGCAAGTCCTGATGCAGCCGCAAGGACATGCACGCCAGCCGTCCAATCGGACAAGCGTGCCGGCTACTGACGACGAGATTCGCGAGAAATACCTCGAGCGCGCGATCCGGGAGCTGAATGCTTTCGCGCGCCGGCTCGGGGACTGTGACCACTGCCCCCGGGGCCAGCTAATGCCGGTCCTCGGCTCCGGACACCCGCAGGCCGACATCTTCATGGTCAAGTACTCGGCCCGGCCTGCGGAGGTCGAGGAGGGCGTCGCCTTCTACGGGCGGACGGGCAATGCGCTCATGAAGTCGCTCAAGCGCCTCGCGATCGATCCGCTCGCCGTCTACGGCACGCTGTGCGTGAAGTGCCCGGTGGCCGACCCGGCGTTGGCTGACCCGGCCTGCGTGTTGCGGCTGACCGAGGAACTGGCCATCGTGCAACCCAAGATCGTGGTCGTGATGGGAGCCGACGCGTTGGCGGTGATCAACGAGCTGGACATCCCGCTCGGCCGGGCACTGATCGCGGCACCGGGCGAGGTGCAGCAGTTCACGCCTGCAGTCGATGCCCTGTTCGTGCCTAACATCGATGACGCGCTCGACGAAGAGGCCGCCAAGCGCGAGTTCTGGGGCGCATTTCGCGTCCTCGGACAGTGGTGGGCTGACCTGCCGCCGTACTGAATCGTCGCGCCAGGCTGCGGTGCTCGAGGCCAGGCTGCGGTGCTCGAGGCCGAGGCCAGGCTGCGGTGCTCGAGGCCGCCCCGGTCCCGGGGTCAGCGTGATCGGCCAGGCCTCCCGCGCGTGTGCGAGCATTGCGACGATGGCGGCCGCGCAGAGACCCGGCGGCGCGCTCGATGCGGCACCACCTCCGCCCGTGGAGCCTGGGGTGATCCGAGCGCTCTACGCCGACTGGGCGGCCGAGCGGCGCGCCGGACGGCACGAGGGCTTGCCCGCCGGCACGCTGCGCCCGAGCCTCAGCGTGATGCGCCGGACGTTCAGCGATCCGCTCGGCCTGTTGCTCGAGCACCGTCGGCGCTACGGCCCCGTGTTCACGATCCGCCACGGGCCCCAGGCCGTGGTGTGGGCGATCAGCGTCACCGCCAACCACCAGATGCTGGTCACCGAGGCCGGCGCCTTCTCCTGGCGAGAGGGGCGCTTCGTGGACCTCTGGCCGCTCCTCGGCGACGGCCTGCTCAACATCGATGGGGCCTTTCACGACGGGGTGCGCCGGCTCCTGGTCCCCGCCTTTCACCACGATCGGGTCGCCGCCGTGGCCGACACGATGGTGGCCGAGGGGGTGGCGGCCGTCGAGCGGCTGGTGCCCGGAGAGGAGTTTGACTTCTACGCCTGGGCGCGACGGCTGGCGCTGCGGATCGCCCTGCGGGCCTTGCTGGGGATTGAGCGGGAGGGCGACGACGAGCATGCCCTCGCCGAGGCGTTCGAGCGCGCGCTGCGCTTTCACGGCCTCGCCGTCCCGCTGCAGATGATGCGCGGGCCGGGCACCCCGCACGCGCGCGTCCTGCGGGCCCGGGCCGAGCTCGACCCGGCGCCTCTACGACGAGATCCGCGCGCGGCGGCGCCGGCGCGATCCCGGGGCCGGGGTGCTTGGCCTGCTGCTCGCGTGCACCGATGGTGGTGGGTCGCCATTGAATGAGGCGATCGTCCGTGACCAGACTACGACGCTGCTCTTCGCCGGTCATGACACGACGACGGCGACGCTGACCTTCCTCGTCTACGAGCTGACGCGCATCCCCGCCGCTGCGGCGGCCGTGCGGGCCGAGCTGGCCTCGGTCCTCGGCGATCGTGACCCGCACGCCTCCGAACTCGACGGCCGTGCGATGCCCGTGCTCGAGCGCACGCTCGACGAGACGCTGCGTATGTACCCGCCGGCCTGGGTGGGACCACGACGGACCACTCGCCCGGTGGTCATCGACGGTGTGCCGCTGCCCGCCGGTGTGGGCGTCCACTACAGCAGCTGGGCGACCCACCGCCTCGAGGAGCTCTTCCCCTCGCCCGACACCTTTGATCCCAATCGGTTCGTGCCTGGAGGCTCTGCTTCGAAGCTGCCCAAGGGTGCCTACATACCGTTCGGCGGGGGGACGCGGATCTGCATCGGCAAGCGCTTTGGGCAATACGAGCTGCGGGCACTGGCCTGCGTGCTGTTGCGGCGGCTGACCTTCGAGCTCGCGGCCGGCGAGCGCCTCCAGGTGGCGGTCGCGCCCACCCCGGGACCCAAGCGGGGACTGCGCTTGGTCCCCCGAGCCGCGGCGTAGCGCGTCGGGCGCTCAGTCCATCAAGAGAACGATCTTGCCCAGCTTGCCGCCGGCCTGGAAGCGCTCGTAGGCGGCCTGGGCGTCGCCAAGCGCGAACGTCTCGGCCACCGGCACCTTGACGGTGCCGTTGGCCAGCGCGGGGAGGACCGATCGCTCAACTGCCCGAGCGGTCAACGCCTTGCCCTCGAGCGGACGCGCGCGCAGCGTCGAGCCGTGGATGCGGGCGCGCTTCATCATCAGCATGCCGAGGTTGAGTTCACCGGTGGCCCCAGCGCCGGTCCCGATCACGGTGATGCGGCCGCCGGTGTTCAGGGCCTTGAGATTGTCCTTGAGGTTGACAGCCCCGACCAGCTCGAGGATCACGTCGAAGGGACCGTGATCGGCAAAGCCCTCAGGCGCGATGACTTCGGAGCCGAGCTCGGCGACCTGATCGCGGACGGCGTCGTTGCGGACCGTCGCGGTCACCCGGGCGCCGGCCGCGCGGCCAAGCTGAACCGCGGCGGTACCCACACCCCCGGCAGCCCCATGGACGAGCAAGCGCTCGCCGGCGACCAGGCCAGCCTGCGTGAAGACGGCATCGTGAGCGGTGGTGAAGACCTCGGGGGTGCCGCCGGCCTCAGGCCAGGAGAGCGACTCGGGCACGGGGACGAGCACGCGCTCGTGGACCACGGCCAGCTCGGCCTGGCCGCCACCACCGACGATGCCCATCACCCGATCGCCGACGCTGAAGCGCTTGGCGCCGGGACCACAGGCCTGCACCTCACCGGCCAGCTCGAGGCCAGGGATGTCCTGCGGTGAGCCGGGGGGCGCCGGGTAGTGACCACGCAGCTGGATCATGTCGGCACCGTTGAGGCCGGCCGCCTTGACGCGGACGAGGACCTCGCCATGCCCGGGCTCGGGGTCGGGGTGCTCCTCGACGGTCAGCTGCTGATCGCGGATCGTGACGGCGCGCATGCGCTGACCCTATCTCCTGACCAGCTCGGCCACACACTCGATGTGCGGGGTCTGCGGAAACATGTCCACCGGGCGCACCCTAGCCAGCCGGTAGCCGGCCTCGACCAGCTGGGCGGCGTTGGGAGCCAGGGTGGTTGGGTTGCAGGACACGTAGACGATCCGCGACGGGGACGTCTCGATGATGCGTCGCACAACCTTCTGTGACAGCCCGGCGCGAGGCGGGTCGACGATCAGCACGTCGGGGCGACCGGCCTGCTCGGCCAACTCGCGCAGCGCGAGTCGCACGTCACCGGCGAAGAAGCGGACGTTGTCGATCTCGTTGGCACGAGCGTTCCCGATCGCGTCGGCAATCGCCTCGGGCACCAGCTCCAGGCCCCACACCTCCGCCACGCGCGGCGCGATCGACAGCGCGATCGTGCCGATCCCGCAGTACAGGTCATAGACGCGGTCAAAGCTCCCGGGCTGGGCGTAGTCGATCGCCAGCTCGTAGAGCAGCTCGGCCATCTCGGTGTTGGTCTGAAAGAACGCCTCGGAGGAGATGCTGAGCTGCAGGCCGCCGAGCTCCTCGGCAAAGCGCTCGGAGCCGGCCAGGAGCTCGGTATTCCCGCCTTGGGTGGACTCGCCCAGGCGCGCTTGACGGGTCCAGAGCAGGCCGTCCAAGCCGGCCGCGGTCTCGGTCAGCGATTCGCGGTCCAGCTTGCCCTCGCTGGTGACCAGGCGTACCTGGATGGCGCCGGTGCGCCGGCCCTCGCGGACGACGAGGTTACGGAGCATGCCCTCGTTGGTACGGCGGTCATAAGCCGCGAGCCCCTGCGCGCGGCACCAGGCGACCACCCGCTCCCGCGCCTGGTTGGCAGGCTCGGAGGCCAGCCGGCAATCGCTCAGGGCCACGATCGCATCCCACCGACCCGGGGCGTGGAAGCCGCACACGAGCCTGCCCTCGGCGTCGCTGCCGAACGAGTACTCGAGCTTGTTCCGGTAGCGCCACTGCTGCAGCGCGGGGACGATCGGCTCGAGCGCGAAGCCGTCGAGCTTGCCGATCCGGCGCAGCGCGTCGTCGACCTGGGCCTCTTTCACCTCGAGCTGGCGCTCGTAGGGCAGGATCTGCCAGGGCGCTCCGGGGTGATCGGCTACCGGCGCGATCCTGTCTGGGCTGGGCACCACGATCTCGACCGCCCGGGCCTCGGCCCAGGCCCGTTTGCGCTTGCCGATCACCGCGCGAACACGGTCTCCGGGCACGGCGCCGGAGACGAAGACGACGTACCCGTCAGTCCGGGCCACGCCGGCGCCGCCATAGGCGAGCGAGTCGATGGTCAACTCGAGCTCATCGCCGCGTTGGGGACGAGCGGCACGCGTATCGGCCGCCGGGGACGGAGTGGAATCGGTGACGTTCATCGTCGTCCTCAGGCTAGTGGTTCTCCCCGGGCAGCCGTCAGCGGGATATGCCCGGCAAACAGCCGCCAACCGGCGGCAGCTCACCGCGATCGCGATCACCGAGACGGCGACGGCCAGCGGCGCCGCGAAGCGCCCCCGGCCCCGCCGCGGGAGCGCCGCTAGCCGATCGCCTTCTCGAGCGCGCCGGTCACCGACTTGCGGTTGGCGTTGTTGCGCTCGTAGGTGAGGACCTTGCGCAGCTCGGCCTTTTTGAGGTCACCAAGGCGGCTCTGGATCTGGGCGGCGCTGAGATCGTCGTACCCGAGGATCGGGAACGCGGGCCCGACGCGGGCGGCCCGACGGGCGCGATCGGCCCCGCGGACAATGCGGTCCACAGGATCGGCCTTGCGGGCGCGCCGGGTCGCCGCCCCGATCTGTCCCACGAGGCCCTCAGCCGAGCCAACCAGCTCATCGGACTGGTGGCGGCCGCGGCGCACAAGCTCGGCGACGAGGTCGTTGGCGTCCTTGCGGGTGACGCGACCGCGGGAGGCGGCGTCGTCGAGAATCTCCTGGATGCGTTCCCGGGTCAGCATGATCACGTCGCGCGGTTTGATCGCACCGCGGGTGAGCTGCTCGGCAATCGAAACCAGGCTCTCCGAGCCGCCGCTCGCGCGCCGCGTGCCAGTGGCGCCACGCTTGGCGGTTGACGCCGTCTGCTTGGCACCCCGTCGGGCCGCGGTGGCGGTGCCCTTGGCGCCCGAACGCGCGCTCCTGGCGGTGCTGGCGGCGGCCCGTCCCGCGGTCTTGGCGGTGGCAGCGGTGCTACCCCGGCTGCTCGCCGAACGCTTGGTCTTAGCCGCGCCCGCCTTGGCGGTGCTGGCCGTCTTGGTGGCGCCGGACTTAGCCTGAGTGGCGGTCCGGCCCGCGGTCTTCCGGGAACTTGTGGCGGTGGCCTTGGCACCACGGCTGGCGGCGGCGCGGGTGCGCTTGGCGGCCGGCTTGGCGGCCGAGGCGGTCTTTGAGCTCGAGGTTGAGCGCTTCGGGGCTGGCATGGTGCGTTCTGGGCTCCTAATCGTCTTGACGCTCGCGCGAGCGTATACGAACTGAATAAGTGAGTGTCAACCGAGGTTGCGCCACACCGGCGGCGAGACTTAGCTGTCGCTGCGGACGAGCAGTTCCAGGAGCGCCTTCTGGACGTGCCGGCGGTTCTCGGCTTGGTCCCAGATCCGCTGGCGCTCGCCGTAGAGAACCTCGGCCGTGATCTCCTCGCCGGGATGGGCGGGCAGGCAGTGCAGGGCGATGGCGTGCGGGGCGGCGGCGTCTAACAGCGCGTCGTCTAGCCGATACGGAGCGAGCGCAGCGCGGCGCGCTTCCGCGCTGGCTGGGTCATCGCTCATGCTGACCCACACGTCGGTGTAGACAATGTCGGCACCAGCCACGGCAGCCTCCGGGTCCGGAGTCAGGGTGGCGCCGGCCACGGGCTCGAGCTGGAAACCCTCGGGAGCCGCGATCCGCACCTGCACCCCGGTCAACGCGCCGACGATGGCCAGCGAGCGGGCGACGTTGTTGCCGTCGCCAACGTAGGCCAGGGTGAGACCCTCCAGGCGACCGAAGGCCTCACGCATGGTGAGCAGGTCGGCGAGAGCTTGGCATGGATGGTGATCCGCGGTGAGCATGTTGAAGACCGGGACACTGGCGTGCTTGGCCAGTTCGCCCACCAGTTCGTCGGATCCGGTGCGGATCCCCACCGCCGCGGCGTGACGGGAGAGGACGTAGGCGGTGTCTCGCACTGACTCGCCGCGACTGAGCTGGAGCTCGTCGGGGCGAAGCACCATCGGGTGACCGCCGAGTTCGAACACTCCGGCCTCGAAGGAAACCCGGGTTCGCGTCGAAGGGGCCTGGAAGACCAGGGCGACCGTTTGGCCGGCCAGTGCCTGCGAGACGTGCGGGGAGCGTTTGAGCTCGGCGGCACGGGCCAGCAGCGCGTCAAGCTCGTCCGCGGTCAGCTCAGCTCCGGTGAGGAAATGGCGCGGCAAGCGCAGCAGTGTACGTCGGCGGTCAGGCCAGGCGCCCGCGCGCCGCGCGGACCCGGGCGACGATCTCCGGCGGGGCGAGCGCCGGCGAGCCGGCCCGAAACGGAGGCTCAGGGTCGTACTCGATGCCGAGCTGGATGGCTTGCGCTTCCTCCACACCGGCGATCCGGGCGGCGAGCGTGAGTGCCATGTCGATCCCCGCCGAGACGCCGGCGGCGGTGATGATCTTGCCGTGCTCGACGACCCGGCGCGAAACCGGGATCGCCCCAAGCTCGGCCAACGTCCCCAGGGAGAGCCAGTGGGTGGTCGCCTCGAGGCCGTGCAGGAGCCCGGCAGCGGCGAGCAGCAGCGAGCCTGTGCATACCGACGTCGTCCACTGCGAGCTGTGATGGGCGCCGCGCAGCCAGGCCAGGGTCGGCTCGTCGTGCATCAGGGCCCGAGTGCCGAAACCGCCGGGCACCACGAGCACGTCGGGATCGGGCAGTTGAGCAAACGACACGTCGGCGGTCAACGCGAGCATCCCGTTCTCGGTCCGCTTCGAACCCGGCTCGGAGGCCACGAACGAGACCGCGGCGTCGGGCAGGCGACTGAGCACCTCGTAAGGCCCGACCGCATCGAGCGCCGTCAACTGGTCGAAGATCGGGATGGCGATGCGCAGTGGCGACATCGATCGTGGTCAGCCGCGCGCGGCGCGCAGGCCGAAGCCACGCAGCATCAGGAGGGCCTTCTCGCTGAGCGTGCCGCGCGCGGGCAGCACTCCGAGCTGGGTAGCGGCGTCGTAGACGTCGTAGAAGCCGCGAACCCGGTAGAGCAGCTCGTTCTGAAGCTCGCAGTAGAAGACGCAGTGCACCATCACGAACCGGTTGGTGGCCGGCAAGCCCTCCAGCGGCTCGCGGTGGGTACCGAGCAGCTTGCAGGGAGCGGCGGCGAAGTGACCGTCGTGAAGGCGGGTGCCCGTGCGCTCCAAGCGGGCGTCGGGGAAGCCGGTCCAGAGGCGCGTGGCGTGACCTTCGAGCGCGCCCAGCCCTGCCAGCGGCTCGTCGGTGAGGGGGTCTTCGTACTGAACGCCGGGCGAGCAGACATCGGCGAAGGCACCGGGCTCGTGGCTGGACCACGCCGCCTGCCAGCCGTCGATGAGCTCATCGACGTTCATTCGCCGCGTCCGGCTGCGCCCAGCTGGGCATCGAGATCGGGCAGTCCCTCCTCGGGGCTGGAGGCGTGCGCGTAGGAGCGGCGCGGGATACGCCCGGCGCCCCGGGCCAGGCGTCCGCCGTCGACGGCGAGCCGGATTGCGGTCGCCATCGCCACCGGATCATGGGCGCGCGAGATGGCGCTCGCGCACAGCACGGCGTCACAGCCGAGCTCCATGGCCAGGGCGGCGTCGGATGCGGTCCCGACCCCGGCGTCGAGGATCACGGGCACGCCGGCCCGTTGCACCATGATTGCGATGTTGTACGGGTTGCGGATGCCCATTCCGGAGCCGATCGGCGAGCCCAGCGGCATCACCGCGGCGCAGCCGACGTCCTCGAGGCGCCGGGCGAGAATCGGGTCGTCGGTGGTGTAGGGAAGAACCACGAACCCGTCGTCGACAAGCTCCTCGGCGGCGGCCAGCAACTCGACCGCATCGGGTAGCAGGGTGCGGTCGTCGCCGATCACCTCGAGCTTGATCCAGTCGGTCGCAAACGCCTCGCGGGCCAGGTGCGCGGTCATGACCGCGTCGCGGGCGGTGAAGCAACCGGCGGTGTTGGGCAATACCTGCACGGCGGCCGCCTCGAGCACGTCGAGGATGGAGCCGCGCGCGGTGGGATCCAGCCGCCGCAAGGCGACCGTGCACAGCTCAGCCCCGGAGGCGGTGCAGGCCGCGGCCAGCAACTCATGATTGGCAAAGCCGCCCGTGCCGAGGATCAACCGCGAGCCGAACTCGCGGTCGTGGATGCGCAGCCGATCGGGACCCGGCACCGGATCACCCTCCCTGGATCGCGGCCACGACTTCGATTTGGGCACCGTCCTCGAGCCGCGTCTCGCTCCACCGCGATCGGATTATGACCTCGCCGTCGAGAGCGACTGCCACGCCACGCGCGCCCGGCGAGACATCGAGCAACTCCAGCATGCTCGCGACAGTAGCGCCCCCGGAGAGCTCCCGGGCCTCGCCGTTGACGGTCACGATCACGCCGGGCTCCCCGCCGGGGCGGCCGCGAAGCGCCCGGGGGCGAAGGCGGTCGCCGCCCGGTCGGCGCTCTTCCCCAGGAGCTGCGCACAGACCAGCTCCGCGGTAGCGGGCGCGAGCAGGATCCCACCCCGTCCGTGGCCGACGGCCCAGTGCAGCCCGGGCAGAGCGTCGGGGCCGATCACCGGCAGGTTGTCCGGGGTCCCGGGCCGCAGCCCGGCCGAGAACTCGTCGAGCACCAGCTCTGAGACGCCGGGCACCAGCTCGCCCGCATCGCGCAAGAGCTCAAACGCCGCTCCGGCGGTGACCGTGGTGTCAAAGCCGCGTTCCTCAGAGGTGGCGCCGATCACGTATCGCCCGTCGCCGCGAGGGACGACGTAGGTGGAGCCCATGCGCACCACCCGGCGCAGCAGGCCGGGCCCGCTTGGGTCGTGCAGGCGCATAATCTGGCCCTTGACGGGCCGCGCCGGAATCTCGCTGGGAGTGATCAGCTCGCCAGCCCATGCGCCGGCGGCGATCACCACCGCCTGGGCGACGACCGAGGATCCGTCGGCCAGGGTCACGCCTCTCACCCGGCCGGCCGTGTGTTCGACGGCACTGACCGCGGTACCCTCGCGAATCTCGCCGCCGGCGCCGCGGATGGCCGCCGCCAGGCCGGCGGTAAGCCGGCGGGGGTCAACGGCATGGTCGTCGGGTACGTCGAGGGCCAGGCGCAGGGCCGGGGTCAGCGCGGGCTCGAGTCGCCGCGCAGCGCTGGGACGCAAGCGCACCACGGCCAGCCCATAGCGCCGGCGCAGTTCAAGCTCGCGCTCGAGCACCCTGGCCTCATCCTCGTCGCGGGCGACCAGCAGGGTGCCGCACCGTGAGTAGCCGACGTCCTGATTGGCGGCCCGCGTCAACTCGCGCACGAACTCCGGGTAGGCACCGGCACTGCGCAGGCCGAGCTCGAGCAGCGGCTCCTCCGCGGGCCGCGCCTCGGCAATCGGCGCCAGCATTCCCGCCGCCACGTGCGAGGTACCACCGCCGACGCGATCGCGCTCGAGCACCAACACTCGCAGCCCGCGCGTGCTCGCCCGCCAGGCGATCGAGAGGCCTATCGCCCCTCCGCCGACAACGGCAACGTCGACTGCTGATGCATTGTGCTCGGACAAAGAACCTCCCTGCGCCGGCATTACCCGGTCAGGTCGTGACGGTCGGCGGATCTGGCTCCGCCCTCTCAGCCCGACTGCGTGGGGCTCCCGTGGTGTCAATCCTAGTGGGTAACCGCGCTCCCCTCCGGCGCGATCGATCCGTCTCGCCCCGCTCCCACCCACCTGGCAGACTGAAATGGTGAACGATCGGCGCCAGCGGCTCGAGCGAGCCGCCCTCTATTTGGTCTGTGATGCCGTTTCGGACGCCTTTCTGACCGGTGCCCTACGCGGGGGCGTCGACCTCGTTCAGCTGCGTATCAAGGACGGGAGCGACGAGGAGGTCCTCGCCGCCGGCCAGCGAATGCGCACTGCCGTTCGCGCGGCCGGCGCGCTTCTGATCATCAATGATCGTCCCGACCTCGCAGCCGCCCTGGACGCTGACGGAGTCCACGTCGGCCAGGACGATACGGCCGTGGCCCTGGCCCACGAGATCGTCGGCGCCGAGCGGCTGGTCGGCCTTTCCACCCACTCGCCCGAGCAGATCGAAGCCGCTGTGGGCACAGGGGCCGACTACCTCGGCGTCGGCCCGGTGCACGCCACCCCGACCAAGCCGGGCCGCGCCCCCGTGGGCCTCGAGCTGGTGCGCTACGCCGCCGGGCACAGCCCGCTGCCCTTCTTTGCCATCGGCGGCATCAACATCACCAATGTGGCCGCGGTTCGCGGCGCGGGGGCACGACGGATCGCGGTGGTGCGGGCGCTGACGCAAGCCGATGACCCCGAGAGCACGGCGGCAGCGCTCCGGGGGGCCATCGCCGGCGGGCCCGACCGAGCGGAGGCTGGGGTTGGCGCAGCGTAGTCGCAAGCGCCGGCGCCGCAAGGCGCATCCGTCCCGGCCGCCCGGGCAACGCGCCGCCCGTCCCGCACAGGCCGTCGAAAGCGCCCAGCCCCAGGGAGGCGCCGAGCCTCCCGGAAGCGCCGAGCCTCCCGGAAGCGCCGAGCCTCCCGGAAGTGCCGAGCCTCCCGGAAGTGCCGGGCCTCCCGGAAGCGCCGAGCCCGGTTCGATTGGCGGTTGGCGCGTCGAGCCTCGAATGACCCGGTCACAACGCCGCGACGCGGAGGTCCGCGCCGGGCTGACCCCGATCAAGGCGGGTGAGCGGCCGGGGGCGATCGTGGCCGGAGCGCTGATTTCGGGGCTGATCGGCCTCGGCCAGCTGATCGCCTACTTCGCCGGCCTCAAGATCCACGGCAAGTCGCCGGCCGCGGGCGGGACGATCCTGCTCAGCGTGCTGCTGATCGTGTGCGCCGCCGGAATGTGGCGCCTCTGGTACGGCGCCGTCCTGGGCTTCATGGCCCTGCTGGCGATCGTGGCGACGCTGTTTTCGCTCCTGCTGATCGAGGCCTCAAACCTGCTCGGGCTGGTGGTGGCGGTGCTCGTCGTGGGCGGCTCGGGTTACCTGTTCTTCAAACTCGTCCGGGTCCTCAGCCGCATTCAGATGCCCCGCTACCCGGGGCGCTGAGGCCGGCTCCCGCCGCGGCCGCCCCGCCGCCCGGCCTGCCGGCCTGCCGGCCACCCGGCCACCCGGCCTCCCGGCCTAACTGCTGCGGACACCAGTGTTTCTGAGCATGCATTCTGTGCAAAACTCGGCCCCCGGGCGCAAAGTTTTCCACCGGCGCAGGCTGAGCCCTCGCTTTGCGAAAAACTTGGCGGCGCCCGTCAAGATTTGCGCATTCTGCAGGTCGGAGTCAGGGCCCCTCCCCCTGCCCAAGCGCCGCCGACGGCTGGGGGCCGCTCAGCACAGCTAGGGGCCGCTCAGCACAGCTAGGGGCCGCTCAGCCCAGCCCAACTCAGCCCCGCTCAGCCCAGCCCAACTCAGCCCCGCTCAGCCCAGCCCAGTGGGAGGCTCAGCCAAGCTCAGCGGGAAGCTCAGCCAAGTCGAACGACTGGCAATTGGGACACTGACCCGCGACCTTGTATCCCACGTTGGTCGTCATGTGGGCGCCGCAGCTCAGGCATTGACAGCGGGCCTGGTGAAAGGCCGGCGCCGGTCGCTCACTCGCGCTGCGCACGATCGAGACCAAGGCGCTGGCGGACGTGGGACAGAACTGAGTCCCGCTGCCGGCCTCGATCTCAGCGCACGCGTCGGCGACGCTCACGGCGTGGCGATACGGACGTTCGCTGGTCATGGCGTGAAAGGCGTCGCAGACCAGGGTTATGCGGCTGGCGATTGGAATCTCGCGACCGGCGAGCCCATCGGGATAGCCACTTCCGTCCCAGCGCTCGTGCTCGGCCCGGACCGCGCGGCAGAGGTGACGAAGGCTCGGGACCTGGGCCAGCAGCCGCTCGCTGGCGATCGGGTGGGTGCGCATCACCTTCCACTCGCCCTCGCTCAGCGGCCCTGGCTTGTGCAGGATCGCGTCCGGGATCGCCAGCTTTCCGATGTCGTGCAGAATTGCCACGTCGCGCACGTCGGTGGTCTCCCCGGGCGCCAGGCCGAGTCGCTTCGCCACCGCGACAGCGTGGTCGACGACGGCCTTGGAGTGCGAGCCGGTATAGGAATCGCGACTGTCTACCGCGGCGAGCAGGACTCCGACGGCCGCGCTGTGCAGCTCGCTCTCATGCGCGCGGCGCTCGCTCTCGTGCACGCGGCGCTGGAGCTCCTCGCGCTCCAATACGTCGCACACCATCCGCGCAAAGACGTTGAGAAATTGGAGCTCGCGGTAGCCCAGCCCCGGCTTCGGGTCGTGACTGGCGGCGCACAACATCCCGTAGAGCGCGCCGGAGGAAAAATTGAGCGGGATCGACACGAACGCTCCCACGTCGGACTCGGAGGTGACGCGCAGCGAGCGAGCGCGATCGTCGGCACGCGCGTCGGTGATCAGATTCGGAAGCCGGCCCCGCAGAACCCGCTGGCAGTAGGTCTCCTCCAGCGCGATCCGCTTGCCCTCGGCAAAGCCGAACGAGTCGCCGTCACCGCGCACGACGCGGAGGATTTCGCTCTCGGGCGTGATCTGCCCGATGAAGGCGACCTCCATCCCGAGGAACTCGCGGACGGCGTCGACGGCGCGCTCGACGGTGGGCGCACCGGCCAGCTCAGCGAGCCGCACGGCTGCTTGGTCATCCGTGCGCGACGAAAGCCGGGGGGAGGAGATGGCGTTGTCCATCACCGGTCTTATCGGCTTGGCGGCGCGGTCCTTTACCAGTAGCTGCCGAGCCCGTCAAAAGGACGTCGGGCGGCGTTACAGCGACGTTGGATAGGCTGAGAGCCATGTCTGAATCGGTCTTCGATTGCGTGGTCATCGGCTCCGGCCCGGGCGGCTACGTGGCTGCGATCCGCGCCGCCCAGCTCGGCATGAAGACGGCCGTGATCGAGAAGGACAGGGTGGGGGGACGTTGCCTGAACTACGCCTGCATCCCGGCCAAGGCCGTGCTCCGCGTCGCCGACATACTCACCGAGATCCGCGAGGCAGATGAGTTTGGGATCAAGGTCTCCGAACCTGAGATCGACTACGCCGGGGTGACCGCGCGGCGGACCAAGGTGATCACGACTCTGACCAACGGCGTCGCGGGCCTGCTCAAGAAGAACAAGATCGAGCTGGTCGAGGGCGAGGCGAGCCTGGTCGGGCCGGGTCAGGTCAAGGTGGGTGAGCAGATGATCAGCGCCAAGACGATCGTGCTGGCGGCGGGATCGGTCAAGCGGCCGATCCCCGGAGCGGAGTTCGGGGGCTGCGTGATCGGCACCGAGGAGGCGTGGGCCCTGGACGAGCTGCCCGCCTCGTTAGCGGTAGTCGGTGCGGGCGCCTCGGGCGCGGAGATCGCGTCGGCCTACGCTCGCCTGGGGGTCGAGGTCCTCCTCTTCGAAGCGCTCGAGCGCGTTCTGCCCACCGAGGACGCCGATATCTCCAAGCTCGCCGAACGGGGCCTCAAGCGCCAGGGGATGACGATTCACACCAGCACGCTGGTCAAGGACGTGGCCTCGACCAAGCAGAGCGTGAAGTTCAGCTACGGCGAGGAGACGGGCGAGGCCGATTGGCTGGTCATCGCCGCCGGGCGCGGCCCCGACGTCTCGGCGCTCGGACTCGACGCCGCCGGCGTCAAGCTCGACGAGCACGGGCTGATCGCCGTGGACGGCGCAATGCGAACCAGCGTCGCGGGGGTGTATGCGATCGGCGACCTCGTACACGGTCCCGCTCTGGCCCACAAGGCTTCCGATGAGGGAGTGATCGCGATCGAGGACGCCGCCGGGATGAGCACCCACCCGATCGAGTACGTGGACGTGCCCCGCGCGACGTTCTGCACGCCCAATGTGGCCAGCTTCGGCCTCACCGAGGCCCAGGCTCGCGACGCCGGCCACGACGTGGTGGTGGGCAAGGTCCAGTACGGGGCCGTCGGCGCGGGTACCGTCTACGGGGACCGGACCGGACTGGTGAAGATCGTCGGCGAGAAGCGCTATGGGGAGCTGCTGGGCGGGCATATCATCGGCGCCAAGGCCACTGAGCTGATCCAGGAACTGGTCAACGCCCGGGCCTTGGAAGGCGGTTACCCCGAGGTGGCGCACCTGGTCCACGGACACCCCACCCTCTCCGAGGCGGTCATGGAGGCCGCCCGGGCCGCGGACGGCTGGCTGATCCACGGCTGACGACGCCGAACCTCCGCTCGTGACGCCCGAGCAGCCCGTCTTCTACTACGACCTCGGCTCGGCCGAGTGCTATCTGATCGCCGAGCGAGTCGTGTCCGAGCTCTCGGTGATGCCCGAATGGGAACCGGTGCTCGGTCGCACCCTGGCCGTGGACAACGCCCTCCCCGATCGCGAGGCGATCACCCGCGCGGCACAGGCGGCCGGACTGCAGCCGCTGCGCTGGCCCGCCGCGTGGCCTCCTGACACGGAGCTGGCGATGCTCACCGCCACCTACGCCAAGCGCGTGGGGCGAGCGGTCGCGTTTTCGCTCGCGGCCTTCCGGCAGGCGTTCGCCGGCGGTCGCGACCTGGCCGACGAGGGGACCGTCCTGATCGCCGCCGCTGCCTGCGAGATGCACCCGACGGCAATCCTCAAGGGGATCGGCTTGCGCTCGGTTACCAACGCCCTCGCCGCGGCCGGCGAGCGAGCTCGGGCCGCCGGCGTCACGGCTCTGCCCGCCATCGAGGTGGCCGGAGAGGTGTACACGGGACCCGGGTGCCTGGAGGCGGCCGAGGCCGGCCTGACCGGGGCGTCACGATGAAGGCCAATCGCGTCTTCCGCCTGATCGTCACACGCGAGGGCCGCGAGCCCGCGTTTTTGGCCGGCCGGGGACGCCTGGACCGAATCGAGGTGGTGTCAGTGGCGGAGGGCGAGATCGTTCTCTATTGGGAACTCCCCGCCAAGCAGGCCGCCAGGCTGCTCAAGGAGCTGCGCGAAGACCTGGTGGGTCTCGACGCCGACGCGTTCCTGGGCCGGTGGGACGGCGCCGACGTCACCGCCGACTGGCCCCTGTAGGCGGTCTGGGTGGCCGAGACCCTCAAAGGCGATACGACCGTGCTCGAGCCGACGCGCGCCGAGCGCGCGATCGCGCGCCGCACGGCCGAGAGCCGGGCGACGGTCCCCGACCTCGAGCTCGGAGCCGAAGTCGACATCGAGCCGGCCCTGGCGACCGCAGCCGACCACGGGTGCTCGCTGACTGCGGTGCTCGTCCGGGCCTGTGCGCACGCCCTGCGCGCCTCCCCTCGGGCCAACGCCGCCTACCGCGACGGGCGCTATGAGCTCTATTCGCGCGTCAACGTCGCGGTGACCGTGTCCACCGAGGACGGCTACGCCAGCCCGACCCTACTTGACGCCGACACCAAGCCGCTGACAACCCTCGACGCGGAGCTGACGACGCTGACCGATCGCGCCCGCAGCGGCGAGCTGACGCCGCCGCAGCTGGCCGGCGCGACCTTCACGCTCACCGACCTCGGCCCGTGGGGGGTCGCCCGGCCCGGCACCCTCGTCTCGCCGCCCCAGGCGGCGGCCCTCGCCGCCGGCGCGGTCCGCACCGTGCCGGTGGTTCGCGAGGGCGCGGTGGTCCCGGGCCAGGTACTCAGCCTCACGCTGGTCTGCGACAGCCGCATCCTCGTCGGGTTCCACGCGGCCCGTTTCCTGGCCAACGTCTGCGAGCGGCTCGCCGTTACGCGCTGAGGGGCGGGGCGGCTGCCGCGACCGGGGGAGGGGAAGGGGAGGGCGGACCGGCCGGAGTGAAGTGAGGCAACGAGAGGGCGAAAATCGTTCCCCGGGGGGTGCTTTGCACAGTGCAGATGCCCCCATGGGCCTTGGCGATCGCGTCGACAATGGCCAGCCCGAGGCCGACCCCGCCCGCTGAACGGGTGCGAGCCGAGTCGGCGCGGGCAAAGCGGTCGAAGATGCGGTTCAGGGCTTCGGCGGGGACACCGCAGCCTTCGTCCTCGACCTCGATCGACACCCGTCCGGGCCCGAGGCGGCGGGCTCGCAACTCGATGCCGGCCGAGGGCAGCGAGTATTTGACCGCGTTCTCGAGCAGCGCGTCGAGCGCCGAGCGCAGGCGCTCCACGTCGACGATCAGCTGCCCGGCGGCAAGCTCGCCCAGCTGCCAGGTACGGGGCGCCACTTCGGCCCAGCGCATGAACACGTCCTCGAGCAGCGGCTCGAGCTCGACGGCCGCCGTCTGGATGAAGTCGGGCTGGTCAGCGTTGGCCAACAGCAGTAGGCGGGCGAGAATGGCGTCGATGCGGCCCAGCTCGTCGAGGGCTACGTCGACCTCGGAGGACTCAAAGCCGTGCGAGCGCAGGAGCTCGAGGTGGCCGCGCGCGATCGTCATCGGCGTGCGCAGCTCGTGCGACGCATCGTGGACAAAACGCTCCTGGCGCTCCAGCAGCGAACGCCGCTCCTCGGCCCGGTGCTCGACGATCGCGAGCGCCTCAACCCGGCGCCGGGCATGCCACACCATGGCCAGGAACATGGCCGCCATCAGCGGAACCTCGTAGAGCTCACCCCACAGCTGGATACCGCGGAAGGCGTCGAGGCCGATCGCGAATCCGGTCATCGCCATCACCGCGGTGAGCACGATCAGAGTGGGGCGCAGCGCCCAGACCCGGAAGCCGTAGAGGAGGGTGAGGCTGATCCAGACGAAGTGAAACGGAATCGTCTCCCAATCAGGCCAGGCGATCATGGCCCCGTAGTTGATGGCGGCGAACAGCAGCCACAGCAACTCCACCCGGTAGGGGCGCAGACGAGGACGTAGTCCATGGCGAGCCGGTGACGCGAGCGCCGGACGGCGGAGCGCCGCGCGAGGGCGGCGGTTCGAGACCCTGTCGCTCACGCGGCGGCGCGGTAGCCGGCGTTGCGAACGGTCTCGATCGGCGCGTCCGGCCCAAGCTGTCGCCGCAACCGCCGGACGCACACGTCAACGACATTGGAGCGCGGATCGAAGTCGTAGCCCCACACCTCCGAAAGAAGCCGCTGGCGGCTGACCACCTGACCCACGTGGAGCATCAGGAAATGCAGAAGCCGGAACTCACGGTCTGAAAGGTCAGCGATGACCTCACCGAGCCGGGCCTGACGACGGGTCAGGTCCAGCGCCAAGCGGCCCGTGCGCAGCACGGTGCCGTCGGCGCCGCGGGTCCGGCGAAGCTGGACGCGCGCCCGCGCGAGCAGCTCATCGAGTGAGAAGGGCTTGTCCAGGTAGTCGACCGCACCCAACTCGAAGCCGCGCAGCTTGGTGGCGATGTCCGTACGGGCCGAGAGGATGAGCACGGGCAGCCCGGGGCGCAGGCGCTGTAGCTCGGACAGCACCTCGAGCCCGTTGCGTCCGGGCAACAGGAGGTCCAGGATCATGAACTCGTAGCTGCCGGCTACGGCACGCTCAAGCCCGCGCTCCCCGTCCTCGACGACGTCGACCTGAAAACCCTCGGCCTCGAACGCACGGGCGAGGAACGCGCGGATCCGGGCCTCGTCTTCAACGACAAGTATCCGCATCTCCTCTTACCTACATCTTACGTTTATTGGCGTGACTTGCAAATGACGCCCAGATGACATCGCGGTCATCTTCTTCGCCTTTCCGCGCGTGAGTTGTAGGTTTGCGCCGCCATTCGAGACTGAGGATGCAGATGAGCGGAGCGGGAAAGCGAGTCCTCGGGCTCGGGCTGGGCACGCTGGTGATTGTGGCGCTGCTCGGCCTCTACGTCGCGCTGTACCTGACCAACGTCCCCGGCTCGGCGGCGGCTGTCAGCACCTCCTCGGGCAACCAGCTGTACCTGGGCACGGTCGCGGCCGCGGCGCTCGACGATCCGCATCCCACCTGGGTCTCCTACTACGCCGTCAACGCCAACAGCGGCGACTGGCGCCATGTGACCACCTACACGCTGCCCGCGCACACCCTGGTGCACGTGACGATCTACGAGTACGACACCCAGACCGGATTGCGCAACCCGTTTCTCGCCCAGGCGACCGGGACGGTGGGCGGCAATTTCCTCATGAACGGCAAGCCAACCGTGGCGGTTGACCCTGCGACCGCCTCGCACGTGTTCGCGATCCCAGAGATCGGGCTCTCGGTGCCGCTGCCCGGGCCCTTGAGCACCGCCAAGAACCTGTGCGCCAACGCTCCCTGCTCACTGAGCAACGCCCACGTGACGATTTCCTTCACCTTCCGCACGCCGGGGAAGGGGCTCTACCGATGGCAGTGCTTTGTGCCCTGCGCGCTGGGCTTCATCAACGGCGTCGGTGGCCCGATGGCCACCGTAGGCTACATGGACGGATACATCAAGGTCGTGTGAGGGAGACCCGGGATGGACAACGTCAATCATTTCCGCCGCGTCTCCGTGATCTGGCTGGTCGCCTCAATCGTCCTCACGCCGATCGTGGTCCTCGTCCTCGCCCCCGGTCTGCCGCCGGGGAACGGATCGGTGCAGGCCTCGGGGCAGGTGGTCGACAACGCCGTCCTGCTCGGCATCTCGACTCCGCTCGCGCTGGTCGTCCTGGTGTATTTCATCTACGCCGTGATCGCCTTCCGGGAGCGCGAGCCGGCCGGCACCGTCCTCGACGGACCGCCGATCCGCGGCCACTCCGGGATCCAGACCACGTGGCTGGTCGTGACCACGGTCACCGTCCTCTTCCTGGCCGGGTACGGCACGGCGCGGATGCTCGCCGACGGCTCGGGCGGCGGTCAGGGCCCCAATCCGATCGCCAAGCCAGACGGCGCCGCCCAGGCTCTGCAGATCCAGGTGATCGCCCAGCAGTGGAAGTTCACCTACCGCTGGCCGGGCTACGGCGGGATTGAGACGCCGGTCCTCGAGCTTCCCGCCCACACGCTGGTCGAGTTCCACGTCACCTCGCTGGACGTGATCCACTCCTTCTGGGCCTATCAGCTGGCGGTCAAGGCGGACGCCAACCCCGGCGTCGACAACATCGCCTTCGTGACGACCAAACAGCCGTTGACCTTCAAGATCCACTGCGCCGAGCTGTGCGGCGTGTGGCACGGGTACATGTACGAGACCGGGCACGTGGTCGCTCCCAGCCAGTTCCAGACCTGGATCGCCGAGCAGCAGAAGCAGTTCGCGCCGACCACCAAGAACCTGGACCCGTATCAGAAGAAGTACTACCCGGCCCCCCAGAGGAGAGCTTGATGACCGCGATCGCGATCCCCGCAGGACGGCAGCCCATGTGGCGCCGTCTGCTCGGCTTCAACCTGCTGACCGGAGTCATCGGCTCGATCGTCGGCTGGCTGATCGGCGATGTCATCGGCAACGCCATTCACGCCCCCAGCCTCGCCTACTTCACGCTCGGGACCGGCCAGGACGACATCTCCGTGTTGCTCGGCTATCTGTTCGGCGTGATCGGGTTCCTGGTCGGCCTGGGGTTCGCCAACTATCCCGTACGGCGCATGCTCGGCCATCCGCCGACGCTCGCCGAGCACGAGTCCGAGGGCGAGGGAGTCGGTCGCTACTTCCGGCTCTGTACCGATCACAAGGTGGTCGCGATCCAGTACATCGTCGGAATCGGCGTGTTCTTCTTCGTCGGCGGGGTCAACGCGATGCTGATCCGCACCGAGCTGCTTCAGCCCAACGTGCACGCGTTTGGCGCCAACCAGTACCTGACCCTGGTCGGCATGCACGGCGCGATGATGATGGGGATCATGACCTCGGGCGTGCTGGGCCCATTTGCCAACTGGCTGGTACCGCTGATGATCGGCACGCGGAGGATGGCCTTCCCCCGGATCGAGTCCTTCACCTTCTGGTTGCTGATGGCGGCGGGGGTGGTGCTGGTCACGACGATCTTCTTCGGCGGCTTCCAGACCGGCTGGACCGGTTATCAGCCGCTCGGGGATCAGGGCACTGCCGGCTACGACGCCTACATCGGTTTCTTCGCCCTGGTTGGCATCTCGATGTGCCTGCTGGGCTTCAACCTGCTGGCCACGATCATCAGCATGCGGGCGCCCGGGATGACCTGGGCGCGGCTGCCGATTTTCGTCTGGAGCGTCCTCGCAACCGCGATCCTGATGATGCTGGCGGCCCCGATGCTCCTCGCCGCGCTGCTCATGGGCGCGCTCGACCGCACCGTCCAGACCGCTTTCTTCGTGCCCGGTAACGGGGGCAGCGCCTACCTTTGGCAGAACCTGTTCTGGGTGTTCGGTCACCCCGAGGTCTACATCGTCGCGTTGCCCGGCTTCGGGATAGTGCTCGAGCTACTTCCGGTGTTCTCGCGCAAGCCGCTGTGGGGCTACCGCCTCGCGGTCGCCGGCATGCTGGGCGTGGCGGTGCTCAGTTTCTTCGTCTGGCAGCACCACCTGTTCGTGAGCGGCATCAACGCCGATCTGCGGCCCTTCTACATGTTCTCCACCGAACTGATCTCGCTGCCCACCGGGTTCGTGTTCCTGTGTGCGATGGGGACGATCTGGCGCGGGCGAATACGGTTCACGGTGCCGATGCTGTTCTGCCTCGCCTGGGTGTTCAACTTCCTCATCGGCGGCATCTCCGGTGTGTTCCTGTCCGATGTCCCGAGCGACGTGACCACCCACGGCAGCTTCTTCTCGATGGCCCACTTTCATTACACGATCATGGGCGGCCTGGTCTTCACCCTGTTCGCCGCCATCTACTACTGGGGCCCGAAAATGCTCGGCTTCAAGTTCAACGAGACGCTCGCCAAGCTGCATTTCTGGTCCCTGTTCATCGCCTTCAACTCGACCTTCATGCCGCTCTTCGCCCTGGGCATGCTCGGACAGCCCCGGCGGGTGGTCACCTATCCGGCCAACCTCCAAGCCCTCAACATCTGGGTCTCGGTGTCGGCGTTCGTGATCGGGCTCTCGATGCTCATCTTCCTGGTCAACCTGTGCTACTCGATGCTGATCAAACGTGCGCCGTTCGAGGACAACCCGTGGCACTCAAAGTCGGCCGAGTGGCAACTGCCCACCCCGGTCCCGGTCCACGATTTCGATCGCTTCCCGGTCTTTGACGAGGATCCCTATCCTTACGGAGTGGAGACGCCCGGGACACCCGCGCTCCACCCGGCCGGAAGCGGGGCCTAGCGATGGAAGGCTCAGCCTCAGCCCCCACTCATCCCTCGATCGAGCTCGAGCCACCCGAGTGGCAGCCGCGCGCGATGTGGGTCAGTGCCCGTCAGCTGTGCGGCGCCGCGGCGTTCTTCTTCATCGCCTTCGTGTTCGCGTACTTCTACCTACGCTCGCTGGACACCAACAACGACTGGAAGATCGGACACGTCAGCCCGTCGGGGGGACTGGGTGTGGTGATCGTCGTCGCTCTGCTGATCAGCGCGGTTGCCATGCGCTCCGCCTCGCTGAATCCTGAGCTCACGGTTCGGGCGGGTGGCGCGGCAGTGGCACTGGCGCTGCTGGCGATCGTGCTTCAGGTGGTCGAATGGACGACCCTCGGCTTCGGCCCGGCCAGCGGAGGTTACGCCAGCGTCTACGTCGGATGGACGGGTTGCTACACGGTCTTCATGCTGTTCATGGTCTACTGGATGGAGACTCAGGTCGCCACCGTGTGGCGCCGCCGCAAGCTGGGCGTCGAGCCGACCCCGGCCCAGGTGCTGACTGACTCGGCGACGATCAGTGCCGGAATCAAGGCGTGCTCGTTCGTGTGGACGTTCTACGTCTTAAACGGTGTGCTTGCGTTCGTGCTGCTCTACCTGCTCTAGTGCCCCAGTGCCCGCGCTCGCGTCAAACTGGAGGTGGCCGACGTGAGCTGGCACGGCTGGTCGGTCGGGCCCGCGTTCGCCTACGTGGCGGTCGCGGCGTTGCTCTATTGGGCCGGGGGACGCACCCTCCGCCGCGAACGCCAGGGCGCCCTGCGCACCGCCGCCTTCGCGGGGGGGCTGCTTACCATCGTGCTCGCCCTGGACTCGCCGTTGGACGGCTACGCCGACACGCTGTTCTGGGCGCACATGAGCCAGCACATCCTCCTCCTCACGGTGGCGCCGCCCATGATCTTGTTCGGACGCCCGTGGCCGCGAATGTGGCGGGCCCTGCCGCCGCGCTCCCGGACCCAGATCGGCCGGACGCTGGCCCGCAGCCGGTGGACCGGGCCGGTGCGCGCGCTGGCGCGCCCGATCCCGGCCTTCGTGCTCTTCAACGCGACGATCATCGCCTGGCACATTCCCGGCGCCTATGACGCCACCCTGAGCTCGGGTGTCGTCCACGATCTCGAGCACGCCATGTTCTTCTTCACCGGCCTGCTGTTCTGGGCTCGCGTCATCGATCCGGGACCTCTGCGGCCGCGCCTGCCGTGGCTGGGACGGGTCAGCTACGTGGTCGGGGCGATGATCGTCGGCTGGGTGATCGCGATCACGCTCGTCCTCCTGCCTGAACCGATCTATTCCCACTACGCGCTGCTCACGCACCGCCCGGGCGGGATCTCAGCCATGACCGACCAGCAGATGGCAGCCGGGATGATGTGGGTGCCCGGCTCGCTCGCCTACGGGATCGCGATGATCTTCGGGTTCTACCGGTGGCTCGAACCGGAGAGCGCGTCTAGCCCGCGCCGGCAGGCGCTCACCACCTGAGGAGGACTGATGATCCCGTTCGCAGACAACTTCCTGGCCGGCGCGGTGCTCTCGCTGGTGATGCCGATCGGGCTGCTGATCGCGATCGCGGTCTGGTACCTGGTCGCCGTCCGTCGCATACCCCAGGACACACCCGAGTCCTCGGCGGTGCTGCCGTCCCGAGAGGTGGTCGAGGCCGCCGGCGACGCCGTCGACGAGATCACTCCCAGCGACGCGCGCCCCCCCCAGGCCTGATGGAGGCCGGCGCCGGACTGCCGGTAGCTGCCCCACCCGCCCTGATCGGGTCCGCGGCCCGAGCAACGCTGCGCGACTACGTGACCCTGACCAAGCCGCGGATCATGTCGCTGCTGGTCCTCACGGCGGTGTGCGCGATGATCGCCGCGGCGGGCGGGGATCCCGGCTTGGGACAGATGCTCGCGCTCGTCATCGGTGGCGGCCTCGCCTGCGGTGGCGCGAGCGCCCTCAACCACGTGTTCGATCGCGACATCGATCGGCTGATGGGGCCGCGGACCGCGTCGCGGCCGGTGGCCGCCGGACGTATTTCGCCGGCGCGGGCGGTCGTCTTCGGACTCACTCTGAGCGTGATGTCCTTCCTGCTCCTGGCCACGGCGACCAATCTGCTGGCCGCTTGCCTGGCAGTGTCGGGTGGCGCCTTCTACGTGCTCGTCTACACGCTGTGGCTCAAGCGCCGGACAACCCAGAACATCGTCATCGGCGGCGCCGCGGGGGCGATTCCCCCGCTCGCCGGATGGGCAGCAGCTCACGGAGACCTCGGTCTCGGTGCCCTGTTTCTGTTCGTCACCGTGCTGCTCTGGACACCTCCCCACTTCTGGGCTTTGGCGCTCCTCCTCGCCCCCCATTACGAGGCGGCGGCGGTGCCGATGATGCCGGTCGTGCGAGGCGCCTCCGCCACGGCGCGCCAGGTTCTCGTCTACACCGCGCTGCTCAGCGCGGCCACGGTTGTGCCGGTGCTGACCGGCACCTTCGGGATCCTCTACCTGCTTGCGGCAGTGGTTCTGAACGCGACCTTCTGCGGGCTCGCCTGGCGGGTGTGGCAGCGGGTGAGCGCCAAGCGGGCCGCTGTGCTCTTTCACTACTCGCTGCTCTATCTCGCCTTGCTGTTCGTGGCCGTCGCCGCCGACGCCGTAGTGCGTTGACCAGCCCTAGGCGGGTTGGTGCTCGAGCACGCGGATATCGTGAGCCAGACCTTCTGGGGTCAGCTGGTCAGCGGCAAAGCCGACTCGTTCGAGGCCGCGCTTGTCGATTAGGATCACGAACGTCGAATGATCGACCTTGGGGGTTACCGGGAGGACAGCGTAGGCGTGCCAGATCGGCCGCATGACCCGCTCGGGCCCGCTGAGGAAGGCCAGCCGTCCCGTCATCCCGTGCTTGGCCAGGAACGCCTGCCGGCGGGCGGCGGTGTCCTCGGCGGGAGCGGCGCTGACGCCGATCGCGGCGACGCCGCTACCCCCCTGCGGGAGCAGGTCCATCGCACCCTTGATCTGCTCGACCATCAACGGGCAGGCGTCGTGACAGAGCGAGTGGATGAAGGTGAGCACGACGACGTGCCCGCGAAGGGCAGACAGGGTCACGCGACGGCCGCTGACATCGCGCAGGGCGAAGTCGTGGGCCTTCAGCCCGGGAGGCATGGTCGGCCCCGCGAACGGCGAGCTGCTGCTGGGTGGCTTGGCGTTCGGGCTCTCGGCCGAACCCCGGTTGCCGGCCAGCACGAACACGATCGCGCCCACGAGCACGACCAGCGACGCCATCAGCACCCGCTGCAGCTTCGGGCTCTTCGCCATGTCTTCAGATTTTCGCATGAATGACGCCGAGCAGCTGGCGTCGAGCCTGAGCTCAGTCGTCCATGACGAGCGGGTTTTGCGGGCCCTGGCCCGAACGCCCCGCGAGCGCTTCGTGCTCGCCCCGGACCGCGATCGCGCCTACGAGAACATCGCCCTGCCGATCGGCTGCGGGCAGACCATCTCCCAGCCCGTGGTGGTAGCGCGGATGCTCGACCTGCTCGAGCTCACAGGGGAGGAACGTGTGCTCGACGTGGGCACCGGCTCGGGTTATCACGCCGCGGTGCTGGCCCGACTTTGCCGGCATGTCTGGACGGTCGAGCGTCACGCCGAGCTCGCCCGGGCGGCCGCGAACATACTCGCCGAGCTCGGCCTGGACAACGTGACCTGCCTGTGTGGTGACGGCGGGGCCGGGGTGCCCGCCGAGGCGCCGTTTGACGCCATCAACGTCGCCGCCGCCGCGGGCGCCGTGGTGCCGCCCGCGCTCGAGGCCCAGCTCGCCCCCGGAGGCCGCCTGGTGGCGCCGGTCGGCTGGCCCGATCAGCACCTGACGCTAGTCCGCCGTTCCGGCGACGGCGTACACCGCGAACGGCTGGACCCGGTCAGGTTCGTGCCGCTCGTGCCCGGCCCGGAGCCATGACGGCGAGTCGCTCCTGCATGACGGCCACCGCGACCGGACTCTCATCGATGAGCACGAAGCGCCGCCCCAGCTCCTGGCAAACCGCCCCCAGCGTGCCCGAGCCGGCGAACGGGTCAAGGCACCAGCTCCCCGGGCGCGCGGAGGCGGCGACCAGGCGGCGGAGCACGCCCTCGGGCTTCTGGGTTGGATAGCCGGTCTTCTCGCCCCCGTTGGTGGGCACGATGGTGTGAAACCACACGTCGGTGGGCCGCTTGCCCCGTGCCGCTTTCTCGGCGCTGACCAGACCCGGGGCCATGTAGGGCTCGCGCTCGACCGCTTCGGCGTCGAAGTGATGGGCCCCGGGGGTGCGGACGTAGGCGAGGATCGTGTCGTGCTTGGCCGGCCAGCGACGGCGTGGCTTGGCGCCATAGTCATAGGTCCAGATCAGCTCATTGAGAAAGGCATCGCGGCCGAAGATCTCGTCCAGGAGGAGCTTGCAGTAGTGGGCCTCGCGGTAGTCGATGTGGAAGTAGAGCGTTCCGTGCGGAGCGAGAAGTTCGCGCGCTCGGCTCAGCCGAGGCGCGAGGAAACCCAGGTAGTCGCCAAAAGCGTCGTCGTAGCTGAGTGACTGCAGCAGCTGCGTGCGGTAGCGCCGGCCCCCGAACCCAAGCCGAGGGGACTGCGGATCCTCGCTAGCGGCCAAGGTGCGCCGGACCTGCGCGCGACCGGTGTTGAACGGAGGATCGAGGTACACGAGGTCGAACTGAGCCTCGGGCAGCCGGCCGAGCGCGATCGCGTTGTCTCCCGCCAGAATCAGGTCATCGTCGAGCACCACGGGTTCCTCGACCGACTGGGATCGCATGGGCGCAACGTACTGTCATCGGCGGCGTCAACTGGGCGTAAGGGCCCACAGGTGCCAACCATGAGAAGGTTCTGATAACCGCTAGGATCTCACTTCGTGGTCTCTGACCTCTACAACCGGCTGCGGCTGTCAGGCCTAGCGCGGAAGATCACGCGCTACGCGATCGGCTCGGTACTCGCCTTGCTCACCAGCGTGGTCGTGTTTGCGCTGCTCTACGTGCTGCATGTGGGCACGACGGTCTGCTCGATCGCAGCCTTCGTCGCGGGCGCGGTTCCGAACTGGATTCTCAACCGCCGCTGGGCCTGGAAGATCCGCGGAAAAGTCAACTTCTGGCGCGAGGTCGTCGCCTACGTCGTGATCTCAGTGCTGGTCTTGGTCGCCTCCTCGGCGGCCACCGGCTGGACCTCGGAACAGGTGCTGGGAATCCCCTCCGGCCACGGAATCCGCGTGCTCCTGGTGACCGCCTCCTATGTCGCCGTGCAGGCTTTCTTCTTCGCCGCCAAGTTCTTGGTCTACGAGCACTGGGTGTTCTCGGGCCGCTCTCGGGTCCGAGCGGCTTTACGATCGCGCCACCAGGTGTGGACGGCGGCGCGCGCGAACCGCACGCCGTAACCGAAGTTCCCGCCCTTCTTGGTTTTGGTGGCGTGGTGGTCGCGGTCACGCATGGTGGTCGGGACCTCCGCCAGCCGATAGCCGTGCAGGGCGGCTGAGATCATCAGCTCGGACGCTTGGTACTGGGGCTGTTCGAGGACGACCGCAGCCGTCAGCTCGGAGCGCATCGCGCGCAGACCGCACGCCGGATCGGTGATTCGATGGCGAACGAGCAGGCTGATCAGCGCTCCGAACACGATCACGCCGGCGTGGCGGGTGGTGTCGGTGGTCAGCTCGTTGCCCAGCCGGCGCGAACCCGACACGAAGTCGGCGCGGCCGTCGAGGATCGGCTCGATCACGCCCGCGATCTCCTTGGCCTCATATTGGCCGTCGGCGTCGATGGTCACGATCACCTGAGCCCCGCGGGCCCGGGCCAGCCAGTAGCCCAACCGCAGCGCGGCGCCCTGACCGCGGTTAAAGGGGACGTCGCAGACCAGCGCCCCCGCCTCCCGCGCGCGAGCGGCGGTGGCGTCCTTGGCCCCGTCGACCACGACGATCGTCTCGCTGCGCAGTCCCGCGGCCTCACTGGGGATCCCGGCGATCACCTCGGCGACGGTCGGCTCCTCGTTGTAAGCCGGGATGACCACGGCCAGCGGGGCGCCCGCGCCGGGCGGATAGGCAGCCAGAAACGCCTCGGCGGCGGGTCGCTCAGCGGGCTCGAGGCGCTCGTCCTCTGCCGCGGTGACGGATCGATCGGGGTTGGTCAGGGTCACGCCGGGGGGGCCTTGACATCCGCCGTGGACCACTCGTCCCAGACGGCGATGAGACCGTCGGCGAGAGCAGAGAAGCGCGGTGACCAGCCAGCCGCGCGGGCCCGACTGGGGTCGACGATGACAGCGGGCATCTCGCCCGCCTTGGCGGGGCCGTGCCGCACGGGCAGTTGCGCCCCGGTGACCGCGCGGACTGCGGCCACCACCTCGAGGACGGAAAGCGAGGTGCCCGAGCCGATGACCATCGGGCCCGTCCACGCCTCGCTGGTCAGGCCGAGGCACATCGCCTGGACCACGTCGGAGACATGCACGTAGTCGCGCACCTGGGTTCCGTCACCGTAGATCTCGAACGTCGTGCCGAGCCGGATGGCCCGCATCAGCCGGGCGACGATGCTGTCCTTGGCCTGCATCCCGGGCCCGTAGACGTTGGTGAGGCGAATACAGGCGCAGCGCAGGCCGTAGGACGCCGTGTAGGCCGACATCAGCATCTCGCCGGCGGCCTTGGTCGCGCCGTAGGGGGTGAGCGGGCGCAGCTTCGCCGCCTCGGAAATCCTGGGGGCCTCCATCGGACCGGTCACGGCGTTGGTCGAGGCGAAGGACAGCGAGGTCGCCCCGGCCTTGCGTCCCGCCTCGAGCAGCGCCGCAGTCCCGGCCACGTTGGTCTGAAAGGTGAGCTCGGGGTGCTCGAGCGAGCGCAGGACCGAGGTGACAGCGGCCAGGTGGACGATGGAATCAAAGCCGCCCGCGAAGGCGGCCTCGAGGGCGGCCGGATCGGCGATGTCGCCGATCACCACGTCGACGGAGGGGTCGGCGTGCGGTTGCAGATCCACCACGCGAACCTGCGCGCCGCCGGCGGTGAGCTCGGAGACCACGTGACGGCCGATGAAGCCCGAGCCGCCCGTCACCAGGACGCGGCGCCCGGCCAGCGACCGGGTAGCGGGGGCGGGGGCGCTCACGTCGCGCAACCGTGCTTGTTCATACAGACACTCCAAATACCTCGATCGACGTCACGGCAACAGCGCTCCCTTCCCTCCCCAGGATGGGAGGGTCAGCCGGAAAAGCGAACCCGACCGACTCGAGCGCGCGAGAATATCCGACGGCGGCCAGTGAGCAGCGCTCGCTCGGACCCGGTTGAGGATACGCGATCGGAAGCGGGAAGCACCCGCAATCGCTGATACCGTCGGGCCACCGGTGTCGGAGCCAATGTCTTCCGCGCGGGCACAGCCGGTGCTGCGCAGCACGGACCGCCCATTCCCTGCCCGCAGTCGCGCTGGGAGTCGCCGGGCCTCGTGCCTGCGCTGGTCGCTCGGAGCGGTGCTGCTGCTGGCCGTCTCGGCTCTGCTCGTGAAGGTGGCGCAGGTCCGGCCCGGGTATGACCCCTACGGCTGGCTGGTGTGGGGGCATCTCACCATCCATGGCAAGCTCGATACCAACGGAGCGCCGTCTTGGAAGCCGCTCCCGTACCTGTTCACGCTCCCCTACGCGCTGGCCGGCCGGCAGGCCGTGTACCTGTGGATGACGACCGCCTTCGCCGTCTCGCTGAGCGGCATGGTGTTTGCATGGCGAGTCGCCTTCTGGCTGGTCGGCGCACCGGTGCGGCGCCGCTACGCAGCCTATGCCGCCGGCCTCACGGCCGCTCTCGCCGTGGCCGGCATCAGCCGGTATCCGCACTCGATCCTGAGTGCGGAATCCGACACGATGATCGTCGCTGTGTGCCTCGCCGCGGTGGACTGCATCCTCTGCCGACGCTACCGGTGGGCCTTTTGGCTGTGGTGGCTGGCGGCGCTGGGACGGCCGGAAGCCTGGGCGCTGCTGGGCTTGTATCTCCTGTGGGCGTGGCGAAAGGTCCCGGCCATGCGCTGGCAGATGGTCGCCGGGGTGGCGCTTGTGCCTGCGCTCTGGTTCGGGATCCCGGCGCTGACTTCCAAGAGCGTGTTCTCGGCCGCCAACCTGGCCGAAAACTCCCCCCGGGCGCTGCACGGCAACAAGGTCACCGGCACCTTCGGGCGCTTCCTCGCCCTCAACGCCCCCCCGATCAAGATCGCTGCCCTGGTCGCGGTGATCCTGGCCGTGTTCCGGCGTGACCGACGCGTGCTGGCACTCGCTGCCGGCGTGATGGTCTGGGTGGCGGTCGAGATCGCGTTCGCGCTGCACGGGTGGTCAGCCGTGTCCCGTTACATCTACGAGGCGGGGGCCGGGCTCGGCGTGCTGGCCGGGGTATTCGTGGGCCGGGCGATGCTCGACGTGCCCCAGGCGCTGGAACGAATGCGTGTGCGGGTTTCGCCGCCGTCGGCAGCCTTGGCAGCACTGATCGTCGGGGCCGGATTCGCTTTCTCGCTTGCCTCAACCGCGCGCTCGCGGGTCGTCTACGAGCAGCACGACCTCTCTGGACAGCGCACGCGGGCTACCGAGATCAAGCTGCTCAACCGCGCCGTGGATCATCTCGGCGCGGCTCGTATCCTGGCCTGCGGGCACCCCAACATCGGCATCGGCTGGCAGAGCGTGCTGGCCTGGGACCTCGGTACGAATGTCGGAATGCTCTTTTACAACCCAAACTCCCAGCTCGCCCATCCCCGACCGGTAGTGAACATGTACCCGCACTGGTACGGGTGGTCGTTCTTCCCCAGCCACACACGCACTGATGCCCAAGCCGCCCGCTGCTCGGGCCTCACCTACCGGACATGAGCTCGGCCCCCCCGAGCGCCCCACCCTGTCCACGCGCAGGCGACCGAGTGTCCTTCGTCAGCGCCGCCGCCGCCTGGTCGTGCTGGTCGTGGTGGTTGGGATCGCCGTGGCCGCGCTGATCTCAGCGCTGGGCGCCGGGCCCGTGCCCGGACCGCCCCGGGCTGGCTTGGCCTCCCCTGCGGCCGGAGATCTCTTTGCTTATGCACCGGCCCGCGAGGCGGACTACATCGCGCGGGCCACCGCCGGCAACGCCCATGTCCTGTTCGCCATGAGTCCCGGCGGCGCGGTGGCCACCGCCGCGCGCGTCACCGCCTACCGGCCGCTGATCGATCGCGCTGTCGCCGGGACAGGGATCGATCCGGCGCTGCTGGAGGGGATCGTGTTCGTGGAGAGCGCCGGACGCCCCCAGGTGATCGCGGGCAACGACCCCGCCTCGGCCGCCGGCCTGACCCAGATTCTTGCCCAGACGGGCCAGTCGTTGCTGGGAATGCATATCGACCTGGCCCGCAGCCGGCGGCTGACCAAGACCATCGACGGTGTCCTCGGCGGTACCCGGCGGGGAAGCCTGGCGCCGCTGCTGGCGCAGCGCGCGGCGATCGATGACCGCTTCAACCCCGCCAAGGAGCTGGCCGGGACGGTGCGCTACCTCGAGTTCGCCCAGCGCCAGTTCGGGCGCCTGGATCTGGCCGCCGAGTCCTACCACATGGGGGTTGGCAACCTCCACCAGGTGCTGTCGAACTACAACGGTGGCAAGCCGGTCCCCTACGTTCAGCTGTACTTCGATTCGGCGCCCGATCGTCACGCCAGCGCCTATCGGCTGCTGGCCGGCTTCGGCGACGACTCGCGGCTGTACCTCTGGCGAGTCCTCGGTGCGGTCTCGATCATGCGGCTTTATCGCAGCGCCCGCAGCGCCCTGACCAGGCTGGCGTCGCTGCAGGCCGCCGATGCCGCCGGGGCCTACGTCCTGCATCCCCCCGACCGGACCCCGACGTTCGCCAACCCGGCAGACCTTTCGGCCGCCTACCAGTCCCGGACCGTGGTGCCGTTGCCGGCCAACCTGGCCGGGCTGGGCCTCGCCGCCGACCCGTCGATGGGTTCAGCAGCCGGGCGGCTTGGCGTGCCGCGAGGGCTGTACCGAGGATTGCGGCCCGGAGCCCTGAAACTCCTCATCGCGCTCGCCGCTCGGGTCCGCTCATCGGCCGGGGGCGCTCAGCCGCTCCAGATCGCCGGCACGGTCGCGGACCGCGAGTACCAGCGGGCGACCGGGAGCATGGTCCCCGCCGCCGCCGCCGGCTGGTCTTTTCAGATCAGCCGCCGCTATGTCAGCCCCGTCCAGGCGCAGGCTTTCCAGGCGGTACTCGACCGCCTCCAATCCCTCAACCTGATCGCCTGGGCGCGGGCGGGATCACTGATCGATGTCACCGCCTCCTCAGGCGCGGCGAGCTGGCTGCGGTAGGTTGGCCGCGTGACGAACGCGATCCGCACCCCCGATGAGCTGACCCAGGGCCTGCCCGACTTCCCCTTCGCGCCTCACTGGCGCGAGCACCAGGGCCTGCGCCTCGCTCACCTGGACGAGGGCGACGGCCAGCCGGTGCTCTTCGTGCACGGCGAGCCGACGTGGTCGTTTCTCTGGCGCCACGTGATCCCGCCGGTCAGGGATGCCGGTTTTCGCTGCCTGGCGCCCGACTTGCCGGGCTTCGGGCGCTCCGACAAGCCGACCGACATCGACTGGTACACCTACGACCGTCACACCGATGCGATCGCGGCGCTGCTGCTGGCGCTCGACCTGCGCGACGCCACTGTGGTCGTCCATGACTGGGGCGGTCCGATCGGCCTGCGCCTCGCAACCGAGCACCCGGACCGGATCGCGCGCATGGTGATCCTCGACACCGGGCTGTTCACCGGCTATCAGAAGATGACTGAGGCCTGGATCTCGTTTCGGGATTTCGTGCAGCGCACCGAGGATCTCCCGGTCGGCTTCCTGATCCGAGGCGCCTGTCAGACGGATCCTGGAGAGGAGGTCATCGGCGCCTACGAGGCCCCGTTCCCCAGCGCGGATTCAAAGGCCGGAGCGCGCGCCTTCCCGCTGATCATTCCCACCTCCCCCGACGCTCCCGGAGCCGCGACCGGTCAGCGGGTCCTGGAGGCGCTGCGCAACGATCAGCGGCGCAAGCTGGTCCTGTGGGCCGATTCTGATCCGATCCTGCCGCTCGAGACCGGGCGACGGTTTGCGGCCGCGTTGGGGACCGAGGTCGCCCACGTGATCAAGAACGCCAGCCACTTCCTACAGGAGGACGCCGGTCCCCAGATCGGCGAGCTGATTGCCGAGTGGCTGCAGGCCTAGACGGCCTGCTTCTCGGGCGCCGGCTCGGAGCTCGTCGTGGCCGGCTCGCGGTCCCCGGCCGGGAGGGGCTGATCGCCGGTGCGCTGCTCGTAGGCGCCGCGCAACATGCGATCGGGGTTGACCAGCACCTGGTCGCCCTTGAGGACCTTGCTGATGAAGTCGGCCACCGAGCGGGGAACGAGGTTCATGGTCCGGAACAGCCCAGCCACCGACTTGGGTACGAACACGTCGACCCGGCCCGTCTGGAGCGCCTCGACGATCGCGTTGGCCACGTCCTCGGGCTCCACGACCTTGACCCCGCGGCTGCGCCGCAGGCCCGAGCCCAGCTCGGTGTTGACGACCACGGGCATGACGATGCTGACGTCGATGTTCGTGGGCCGGACCTCCGCCCGGATCGCCTCGCTGAGGCCCACCACGGCGTGCTTGGTGGCGCAGTAGGTGGCGCCGCCGGGGAAGCCGGCCTTCCCTGCCACCGACGCGATGTTGACCAGGTGACCCCGGTCGCGGGGCAGGAAGCGCTCGAGCGCGAGCTTGGAGCCATAGATGACACCGTTGAGGTTGATGTCGATCATGCGGGCGGCGGTGCGATCGGTCTCCTCGATGAACGGACCGATGGGCATGATCCCGGCGTTGTTGATGACCACGTCGAGCGGACCGAGACGTGACTCGGTCTCGGTCAGGAAGCGATCGAAGCTGGCGCGATCGGTCACGTCGAGCGGGAGGCCGATCGTCCCGCCCCCCAGCTCAGAGGCCGTCTGGACAGCTAGTTCGGCCTCGATGTCGCCGATCGAGACGCGGGCGCCCTGCGTGATCAGGGCCGCGGCGGTCGCGCGGCCGATCCCGCGGGCACCGCCGGTGATGGCGACGACCTTGCCGGCGAGCGAACGGGGGGCTTTGGCCATAAAACTCTTCTCCTCGGGTCCAATGCGGTGGCGTGCCCGCGGAATCTACCGGGCGCCGGAATGCGGGATGCCCGCGGAATCTACCGATCGCCGGAATGCGGGGGCCGCTGGCTGGCTGGCCAAGCAAACATGATCGCTAGGCTGTCGCCAGCGCGATGCCGGATTTCGAGTACCAAGGCCACCGTCTCGCCTACACCGAGTACGGCGCGGGCGAGCGGGCGACGATCCTGCTGCCGGGCCTGCTCCTCCCCCAGAGAATGCAGGCTCCGCTCGCCCACCGGCTTGGCCGCCGTGGCAACCGGGTGATCACGCTTGACCCCCTCGGCCACGGTGACTCAGACCGGCCGCTGGAGAGCTGGCGGTACTCGATGACCTCCTTCGCGCACCAGACGGTGGCCCTGCTCGATCATCTCGGACTCGAGCGGGCGGTGATCGGCGGCACCTCGCTGGGGGCCAACATCACCCTCGAAGTCGCCTCGCAGGCTCCTGAGCGGCTCCAGGGCATGGTGGTCGAGATGCCGGTGCTCGAGAACGCGATCCCGGCCTGCGGGGTCGCCTTCACACCGCTGCTGATGGCGCTCAAGTTCGGCGGTCCGGCGATGGCCGCGCTGGCCCGCGCCGCCCGCGCGCTGCCACGCGGGCCGCTGCCGTTCCTGCTCGGAGTGGGCCTGGATGCACTTTCGCAGGACCCCGCGCCGAGCGCCTCGGTGCTGGGCGGCATCCTCTACGGTCGGGTCGCCCCTGATCACAATGAGCGCATCGGCTTCACGGCGCCGGCGCTCGTCATCGGTCATCCCCGCGACCCGGTGCACCCGTTCTCAGACGCCGGCATGCTCGCCGACGAACTCCCGCACGGGCGCCTGGTCCACGCCAGCTCGATCCTCGAGCTGCGCCTGCGTCCCGATCGCCTCACGGGAGAGATCGCCGGCTTCATCGAGGAGTGCTGGGCGACCGGGAACCCTTCGGCGACCGGGAACCCTTCGGCGACCGGGAAACCGTCGGCGACGCGGTCGTCTCGGCGCCGGCGCCCCAGGACCGCCGCCGGCGGCTGACGCCCGCCGGTCCGCGCAGGATTCCGGTTGGCAGCGGCATATCCCGGCGCTTGGCTGCCCACCGCCGCGCAGGCCGAGCTCCAGAGCGCGGCTAGGCTCACAGACAGCCACCGAAAGCACCGAAAGGACTCCCCCTCATGGACTACCGCGCGCTCGGAACGTCAGGACTGCAGGTCTCCGCCTTGACCCTGGGAACGATGACCTTCGGGGGCTCGGGCGGTTTTGAGAAAGTCGGTACGACCGACGTCGAGGGCGCACGACGCCAGATCGACATGTGTCGCGACGCCGGGGTCAACCTGATCGACACCGCCGACATCTACTCGATCGGTCGCGCCGAGGAGATCGTCGGCGAGGTGCTCCAGGGACGGCGCGACGACTTCCTGGTCGCCACCAAGGTCCGCTTCCGGATGGGCGAGGACCCGAACATGACCGGGCTCTCCCGTCACCACGTGATCTCCGGGTGCGAAGCTAGCCTGCGGCGGCTGCGCACCGACCACATCGACCTCTACCAGGTGCACGAGTGGGACGGCCTGACGCCGCTGGAGGAGACCCTCGAGGCGCTTCAGTACCTCGTCGACGCGGGCAAGGTCCGCTACGTGGGGGTCAGCAACTACGCGGCCTGGCAGGTCATGAAGGCGCTCGGGATCGCCGAGCGCAAGCACCTGCCGCGCTTCGTCAGCCAGCAGGTCTACTACTCGCTGCAGGAGCGCTCGATCGAGTACGAGCTGGTCCCGATGGCGCTCGACCAGGGCCTTGGGACGTTGGTCTGGAGCCCGCTGGCCGGGGGTCTGCTGTCGGGCAAGTATCGCCGCGGCCAGGCCGCGCCAGAGGGCACCCGTCACGTGGGTGAATGGGATGAGCCGCCGGTCTACGATGAGGATGCGCTTTACGACACCATCGACGTCCTGGCTGACGTGGCCGAGGAACGCGGCGTCTCGGCCGCACAGGTCGCGCTGGCCTGGCTGCTCACGCGGCCCAGTGTCAGCTCGGTGGTGATCGGGGCCCGGACCGACGAACAGCTGGCCGACAACCTCGAGGCGGCTGAGCTCGAGCTGACCGAGGAGGAGCTGGTCCAGCTCGAGGAGGTCAGTCGGCCGCCGCTGCTCTACCCGTTCTGGCACCAGGCCAACTCGGCCTCAGACCGCCTCGGTGCGGCCGATCTGTCGCTGCTGGCCCCACATCTGGCCTGAAAGATGCGGCCGGAGGATTCGCGGGGCTTGGCTGAGCCCTTCTTCATCGTCGGCAACGACCGCTCGGGCACGACGATGCTGCGGCTGATCCTTGACGCCGGTCCCGAGGTGGCGATCCCGCCCGAGTCGATGATCCTCACCGACTACGGCGCCGTCTGGGAGGCCGGCGAGCTCGGCGATCCCAACCGGGCGGCGGAGTTCTTGGAGGAGGTCTGGTGGCATCCCAAAATCGCCCTGTGGGAGCTGACCGGGCCGCCGCCCGCCCTCCCCCCCGGCCTCAGTCACGCGCACGCCTATCGGTTTGCCATGGAGGCGCCGTTCGCCGCCTACGCCGCTCAGGCGGGCAAGTCGCGCTGGGCGGACAAGACCCCCCACTACGTCCATCACGTCGACGCCCTGCTCACGGTCTGGCCCCAGGCCCGCTTCGTGATCCTCGTCCGCGACGGCCGCGACGTCGCGCTCTCGGTCCGCCCCCTGCCCTTCGGCCCCAACAACGCCTGGGCGGCCGCGCAGTGGTGGGCGCGCGGCATCCGCATCGGACAGCGCGCCCAGAGCGAGCATCCCAACCATGTGATGACCGTCCGCTACGAGGATCTGGTCGCCTCCCCGGAGACGGTAGTGCCCGAGATCTGCGCCTTCGTCAGCCTCGAATTCCGCCCCGAGATGCTCGCCATCGATCGTGCCGACCGGGGCAAGATCGTCGCCGACCAGAAGGGGTGGTTCCCGACCCTGTTTGACGGCATCCACACCTCGGCCAGTGGCCGCTGGCGGGCTGAGATGCCGGCCCGCGACCAGGAGATCTTCGCCACCCTGGCCGGTCCCGAGCTGGCCGCGTGCGGCTATGACCCGGGGCGTCCCCGTCGCCGGCCGCTGGCCGCGTGGCAGGAGCGCCTCCTGCATTGGCACAACGAGACCATGCGCCAGGTCAACTTCGTCCGCCTGCGCGTCGTTCAGGAGCGCGGCCGGGAGCTGCGCTTTGCGCTCGAGCGCCGGCTGCGGCCCGAGACCGAGCGCGGGCGGCGGCTCGCTGAGCGCGACTGAGCCCCGCCCGGCGCGGGTTGTCGCCCCCCCGCCCGGGCACCCGCGCCCTAGTGCGGCGCTCGGTAGGCCGGGAAGAAGCCGTCGTAGGTGATCTCGTCCTGGCCGGCCAGCTCGCGGTAGCGCCTGGGGTCGTGGACCGCCTTGCCGATCGCCGCCGGCAGCTCGCCCCCGGGCGCGAAGCGCTCTTTGTAGAGGAACAGCGAATCGCGTCGCCCCCCCACCCCGCCGCCCAGGTGAAGCCGGGTGTAGCCGTGCTCCCGACCCCAGCTTGCCAGCGCGTGCATTGCCAGGTGGTTCGCGCCGAGGCGCCGGCCGGCCTCCGAGCTTCCCCCCAGGTGGTAGTGCAGCCAGGGGGCACCGGTCAGGCCAAGCAGCGCCGCCAGATGCTCCTCGCCGCGCCAGACGTCGACGGCGACCAGGGGCACCTCGGAGGCGAGTACCGCCCAGTACTGGTCACCGAACAGATAGAACGGATCCGCGCCGGCTCGCACCATCGTCTCGGTGTAGAGGGCGCGGAAGGCGTCGAGATCGGCGGGCGCCTCGTCGATGCGGACGTCGAGATCCTCCGCCTGAGCGCGCCGGATCATGCGCCGGTGGTGACGGTGCATGCCCGCGAGCAGATCGCCCGTCTCCAGGTTCCAGCTGATCGTGCCGGTCAGTGGCTGCTGATGAAAGCCGGGCAGCGCGAGTTCCTGGTTGGCAAACAGGGGGTGATAGAGCACGAACGAGGAGACGACACCGCGGCGCGCACACCACCGTTCATAGGCCGACGCGAACTCCGCCACGGGGGGCGCGGCGCCGACCGCCACCGGGCCGCCGTACCCGTACGGGGTGACCACATCGGCGGGATCGCGGCGCAGCAGGCCTGCAAACACGACATCCCCGTCGCCACCGGCCAGGTGCATGAGCACGGGCTCGGCGGGGGCCAGCGCGGCGCCCGAGCGCAGGTAACCGCGGCGCAGATAGGCGTCGGTCAGGCCGAGTCCATCCAGGCGTGCATCCCACTCGCCGGCGGGGATCTCGGCGAGGTCCTCAGCCGTCACGGTCCGGCGCGTCCGGAGATCCGGGGGGCTCCTGCCAGCCTCCCGTTGCCCCCTTGTAGAGGCCGGCCCCGGTCAGCACCATGCCCACGGTGCGGGCGAGGATTCGCAGATCCAGAGCGAGCGAGCGATGCTCGACGTACCAGAGGTCGAGCTCGATCCGCTGCGGCCAGGGCAGCGAAGTGCGGCCGTTGACCTGAGCCCAGCCGGTCAGCCCAGGGCGCACGGCGAGCCGACCCCGCTGGCGCGGCGTGTACTGGCGGACCTGGCTGTCAACGGTGGGACGCGGGCCGACGATCGCCATCTCGCCCCGGAGCACGTTCCAAAGGTTGGGCAGCTCGTCGAGTGAGGAGCGGCGCAGGAAGGCGCCGACCCGAGTGATGCGGGGGTCGCCTTGCGCGAGCGCGATCCCGGGCCCCTGAAACTCGGCCCCCGACACCATCGTGCGTAGCTTGAAGATCTCAAACCGCTGCCCGTCCTTGCCGACGCGAGCCTGGCGGTAGATCGGGTTCCCGGGAGACTCGAGCCGCACGGCGAGCGCGAGGGCCGCAACCAGGGGAGCGCTGAGCGCGGTACCGATCCCGGCAATGAGGAGATCCAGGGCCCGGCTGATCACCGCGTCCCCTCGGCCGGCTCCCAGCCGGCGCGCGTGCCGTGGGCCAGCCAGTCCCACAGCCCGGCAGCCAGCGAGGCGGTGGTCAGCACGTAGTAGCGGGCGACGAGCAGCGGGCGTGCCGGGACGGCTCCTGCCAGCAGCGCAGCGAGGAGGAGGGCGAGCTGGAGCGCGACGGCCAGCGCGTAGACCCAGCCGTGGCCGAGCAGCGCCAGGCTCGTGATCAGGGCGATCACGTGCAGGAAGGGCGAGGCGTAGCGCAGCAGCCGGTGAGAGACGATCATCAGCGCGTACACCGGGTCATAGCCGCGCGGAGACAGCATGCCGCCGCGGAGCATGATCGGCCAGCCGTGGCTCATCATCCGCCGCTTGCGGGCGAACTCGCCTTCGATCGAGGGGACCATCTTCTCACTCGCGCGGGCAGCGGGCGCGTAGACGGCGCGCCAGCCCTGCTTGACCATGTTGAAGGGGAAGGACAGGTCATGGCCCATGATCGGGTCAACCTCGAGATAGGACTGGCGCCGCGTGGCGTAGATCGCGCCGTTGCCGCCCGTCACCGAGCGCACCCGCGACTCGAGTCCGCGCAGGGCCATCTCGTAGCGCCAGTAGAGACCCTCCTGATTTCGCCCGGCTTCATTGACGAACGCGACCTGGCCGCAGACGTAGCCGACGTCGCGGTCGGCGAAGGGAGCTACAAGCTCACGCAGCGCGTCCGCGTCCCAGCTCGCGTTGGCATCCGAGAAGGCGACGATCTCCCCCCGGGCCCGCGCCACCGCCGCGTCCTGGGCCCGGACCTTGCCGCCGCGCGGCAACTCGAGGACTTCGTCGGCGCCGGCCGCGCGCGCGCGGACGGCGGTCTCGTCAGGCGATCCGTCACAGGCGATGAGGATCTCGAGTTGCCCCGCGGGATAGTCAAGCGCCCGCAAGTTGGCCACCCGGGCGGCGATCACGTCCTGTTCGGCGTACGCGGCGACGATCACCGAGGCCGAGGGCAGCCCGGTGCTCCGGGCGCCAGACGCGTCGGCGCCCAAACCCGGCCGGCGGCCACGAGCCAGGCCAGCCAGCAACACCCCGTAGCCGAGGTGGGTGTAGATCAGCAGGCCGGCCGACAGCCAGAAGAGAATGACGAGCGCAAGCATCGCTTGGGGCGGATTCTCGCGCAGCCTGGGGCGCGCGGCGTGCACGGGCGTTCCCGCGGGGAAAAGCCTCCCTCCCGGGACCGTCGGCGACCTGCAAAACGCGCAAAACCTGGCCGCGATGGTCGAGGTTTTCCAAAATCGCCGCGTTTACCTGCATCAGGGGTAAAACTCGGAGCGCAAGTTCAAGATTTGCACGTTTTGCATGCTCGGAGAACGCTGGGCACGGGGCACCCACCCAGCCCCTTGGACGCCACTCTCTCCGCCCTCAACCCTCCCCGCCGCGGCAACCACGTCCCTCAACCCTCCCCGCCGCGGCAACCGCGTCCCCCGACCCTCCCCGCCGCGGCAACCACGTCCCCCAACCCTCCCCGCGCGGCAACCACGTCCCCCACTCCTCGCCGGCACGGCAACCACAGCCAGACAGAGAAGATAGTTGTCTGCACAACTATCTGTTAGACTGAGCACCACGATGCAACTTGGACTCGCCACCTTCGCGGATCTGAGCTCGGGGATTACGCCCGAGCAGCGGATGCGCGACCTGATCGAGGAGGCCGTGCTGGCCGACCAGCTGGGCCTCGACGTGTTCGCGATTGGCGAGCATCACCGACCCGACTTCCTGATCTCCTCACCGGCGATCGCGCTCGCCGCGGTGGCCGTAAAGACCGAGCGGATCCGCCTCTCAAGCGCGGTTACCGTGCTCAGCTCTGACGACCCGGTAAGGGTGTTCCAGCAGTTCGCCGAGCTCGACCTGCTGTCCGGCGGCCGGGCCGAGATCATGGCCGGCCGGGGCTCGTTCGTCGAGTCCTTCCCGCTCTTCGGTTACGACCTCGACGACTACGACGAGCTGTACGCTGAGAAGCTCGACCTGCTACTCCAGATCCGCGGGTCGACGAGTCTCGACTGGTCGGGACGGCTGCGGGCGCCGCTGCACGGGGCCGGCGTCTGGCCACGGCCGATCCAGGATCCGCTGCCCGTGTGGGTGGCGGTGGGCGGCTCGCCTCAGTCGGTCGTGCGCGCCGGGACGCTCGGCCTGCCGCTGACGCTGGCCATCATCGGCGGCCAGCCTGAGCGCTTCGCGCCCCTGGTCGCGCTCTATCGCCGGGCCGCCGCGGAGGCCGGTCACGACGCCGCGCTGCCGCTGGCCATCAACACCCACGCCTTCGTCGGTGAGACCTCGGCCGCGGCCGACGCCGCCTTCGCTTCGCCCTACCTGGCGATGATGAACAGAATCGGTCGCGAGCGGGGCTGGCCGCCCTCGGGCCGAGCCGAGTACGAGGCGCTGCGCTCGCCACGGGGAGCGGTCGCCGCCGGCTCACCCGAGCAGGTGGCCGAGAAGATCCTCTTCGAGCATGAGCTGTTTCACAACAGCCGCTACGTGGCGCAGATGAGCGTCGGGGCCGTCAAGCACGCCGATGTCCTGCGCTCGATGGAGCTGTTCGGGACCGAGGTGGCGCCGGTCGTGCGCGCCGAGGTCGCGCGACGGACCGCGGCCCCAGCCGTCCTCTGAGCCCCTCAAACCAGACGCCGGTATAGCTCGAGCGTGGCCCGCGCCGCCGCGTCCCACGAATATGGGCCGCGCGCCGCGGCCAGAGCCGCCGCGCCGAGCGCCTCGCGGGCGGACGGCGAGTCGATCAGCTCCGTCAGGGCGCCCCGCAGGGCCTCAACATCGCCGGGTGCGACGAGCCGCGCGGCACCATGGGCCGCGACCTCGGACAATCCGCCGACGTCGCTGACCACCGTGGCACGCCCGAACGCCAGGGCGGTGGCCAACACACCCGAGAAGTCAAGGCGCTCGGTCGGTGAGTAGGGCAGCACGACCACGGCCGCGCGGCGAAAGAAGGCTGCCAGCTCGGCGTCTGCGACGAAGCGGGGCACGAACCGGACGCCGGGTCCGGCGCAGGCGCGCAGGGGGGCGAGGTCCATCCGGGCACGCCCGACGATCCATAGCTCCGCACCGGTTACGCCACGCCAGGCGTCGAGCAGGGTCTCCACTCCCTTGTAGGGCCGCAGAAGGCCAAAGAACAGGACCACGGGTCCTTCCACGGCAGCCAGCTCAGCGGGCAGCGCAGCGTCCGGCGTCCGGGTGGCGAGTTCGTCGAAGGCGCCGTGGGGGATCACGCTGATCTTTTCGGCGGCGACCCCGAGGCCGTCGCTGAGCGCGCGGCGGCCGTACTCGGAGTGCACGATGAGCGCGTCCATGTGATCGAACACGCGGCGCTGGGCGCGAGCCTGGCCGGGGCGAGGCTCGCGCGGGAGCAGATCGTGGGCGGTGAGCACCCGCGGGCGGTCTGGAAGCAGCCAGCCGTCCAGCCAGGGCACCGTCAGCCACTGGAAGTGAGTGACATCGGCGCTGTGGGCGGCGGCCCGCCGGTAGGCGAGCATGTCAGGCACGTGGCCGGCCAGCTTGGTCGCGCGGCGCAAGCGTGACGCCGGGCCGCCGATCGCCCGCGTGTAGAAGCACTCGGAGACCCGGTAACCCTGGGAGGGCCAGACATCGCCGTAGACAAAGCGGCTGGTGACCAACTCGACGTCGGCACCGGCCCGGGCCAGCGCCGCGCACAGGGCTCGGTCATAGGGTGGCGTATAGGCCGGGGGGTCCACGACCGAAACCCGCATCACACGTCGGCGCTCACACGCGATCCTGGAGCAGCGGGCGCCCGCTCAACGCGGCCAGCCGGCGGGCGACGGCCGGCGCGTCGGTTCCCCCGAGAGCATGCACGCGGGCGTGCCGATCGGCGGTCAGGCGCAGAACCGCCGGAGCCAGGGCGGCCAGCGAGGGCTCGCCGGGCGAGCGCCCGAGCCGGTCCCGCAGCCCCCGTACGGGGTGACGAGCGATGACCCGGATCAGCGCACCCAGGCGCGCCGCGGACCCGTCGTCCTCGCGGTAGGCGACCGTCAGCTCCCTTCCGGCCCGGGGGTCAAACGCCTCCGGGCGCGCGGCCGCCTCGACGCGGGCTCCCGACACCGTGCGGGCGTAATCGGCCAACGGATCGCCTCGGGTCGGAAAGCGATCGGCGACCAGCACCACGCCGGCGGCCCTGACGGGGGGGACCGGCCGGCGCGGACGGTTGGAGAGGGCGAAGCCGGCCAGCTCCTCAAGGCCCAGGACGGCGTCGAGGGCGAGGAAGGCACCACGATCGCGGCGGCTAAGCGAATTAGCCGGCGGCAGCGAGCGGCGTCGCGTGCTGGGCGATCTGGCGCGGCGGCGAATTACGCGGGCGGCGGCACGGCGCACCGCCGGCTCCGGTTCGAAGTCCTCGTAGCGGCGAGACAGCCAGGCCCGGCCAGCCGCGTACCCTCGCCACTGCCGGCGCAGCGCCTCGAGGCTGGTCCGGTAGCGATGGCGGACGCGGGCCTGGGGACGAGCCTCCAGGCGCCACCCAGCGCGCTGCAGGCGCCAGCTGAAGTCGGTGTCCTCGCCGGCGCGAACACCTTCGAAGAACCCACCGACCAGCTCAAAGGCATGGCGTCGCACGAGCAGGTTGGCGGCCGCCACGCGCGGTAGGTAGGGATGGGCCAGATGCACCCCCAAGCCGAGAAAGCCCCGCGCGACCCCGTAACGAGCGGCCAGCGTGCCACCCTCGGCCGAGACCGACGCCACCTCTCCGGCCAGGGCGCCGACGTCGTCGGCCACAGGGGCGGAGAAGTAGAGGTCGAGGAGATCGGGTTCGGCGACACAGTCGGCGTCCAGGAACAGGATCCAGTCGCGGGTCGCGTGCTCGGCGCCAACGTTGCGGGCGTGCGAGGGCGAGTGCTCGCCGGTTGCCGCGACCACGGAGAGACCGTCGCGGGGACTGACCACTCCCGAGTTGTCAGCCAGGATCAGCTCGTCGCCGGGGTCGCGTTTGAGCGCCAGCAGTGCCGCCTGTGCCGCCTCGCCCTCGGCGCGAGGACCGGCGAAAGGCATCACCACACTGACCGCCGGACGGCTCACGGCTCATTTCCGGCCGGCGCCGAGAAGCGTCCGGCCCGCAGCCGGGACACGAGCGCCCGAGCCTGGCGGAGCTCGGCCCGGTGGGCGAAGCCGGTCACCAGCAGGACGAGCGGGATGGCGGCGAACACGGCCAGCCGCGTCAGCAGCCCCAGGGCGCCGTGGGTGGGCGCAAGCAAATCACCGGCGGCCGTCAGGCCGCCCATGATCACCACCAAGCGGGCCAGCCGCCCCCATTCGAAGTCCACCGCGAAGACGTTGCGGGTCAGCAGGTACATGACCGTAAGCATGACCGCATAGGCCCCGCACAGGGCGATCCCGGCGCCAGCAATCCCCAGCGGGCCCACGAGGAGGACCAGCAGGATGACATTGACGGCCAGCCCGGCCAGAGCGGCGGGGAAGTTGCGGGTCGTCACCTTGGCGCGTCCGGCGATGACCAGGAACACCACCCAGAGACCGTAGAGCGCCCAGCCCAGGGCGACCCACGGCAGCGCGCGGTAGGCCCCGGCGTAGGCGGGTGCGGCGAGTAGCCGCAGGACCCAGCGCCCGAGCAGGGCCAGGCCAGCCACTGCCCAACCGGTGACGCACAAGTAGTACGTCGTGACCAGGCCGTAGAGCCTTGAGGCCTGCGAATCGTCCCCGATCGAATACGCCAGCGGGGGCCACGCATACTGGAAGGCTCTGACGATGAAGGCCACGGCCCCGGCCAGCTTGACGGCGATTGAGTAGAGCCCAGCCACGGCTGGGCTGCGGTGGTGGTAGACGTAGTAGCGGTCGACGATGCTCAGCGCGTAGACCGAGGCTTCGGCGGGGACGGTCGGGAGGCCGAAGCGCAGCAGCGCCCCCATTCTCTCGGCGGCTCGGCCGCGAGGAGCGAGACGGTCGCGCAGGGTCAACCACAGCCCGAGCAGGACAAGCGTCGAGGCGCCGTAGTTGGCCAGCAGCAGTCCGCGGGCGCCGTCGCCGAGACCGACCACGAGCACGACCGAGGCCGCAACGGTGAGAACGACGTTGGTGAGCGTGGCGACCGCGTAGGTGCGCAGGCGCTCGTCGACGCGGAGCAGCCCGTAGGCGAGCTCGAGGTTGGTGAACGACCACAACCCGAGCACGGCGACCAGGAAGGTGGTCGCGTCGCGGTGGCTGAGGGTGAGCTGGCTGAGCGGGCCGGCAAAGACGGCGAGCACACCCGCCACGAGCGTGGTGGCAACGAACAGAAAGGCGGCCGTGCGGCGGACAAGCCCGTCGCGCCGGGCGGGATCCTCGTCGGTGAAGTAGAAGCGCAGGAAGGCCTCGATCATCCCGAAGCGGACCAGGATGCTGATCAGGATCACACCGTTGGCGAGCAGCTCGACCACCCCGTAGCCGCCCGGGTGGATGTACCGGGTGTAGACCGGCAGCAACAGGACGGCGAGCAGCTTGGAGACGACGTCGGCGGCCTGGTAGGCGGCCAGGGCGGAGGCCAGGCGCTTCAGATAGGCGGTCATGCCAGTCGATACGCTACGCATCGCGGCGGTGCCACAGAGGCACGTTGGGGATCGCGGTGACCGGAGCGTCGCCCGAGCACAACCTGGGCGACGGCGAGCAGCGCGCCAGCTATCAGGTGCGCGGTGCCGCTACGCCGCGTGACCCTCGGGCTGGTTGAGATCCTCGTCCCGGGCGGACGGTTTTTTCCATCGAGCCCACGGCAGGTCAGCGCGAGAGCACGGTCCAGATCCGGCTGAGGATCTGCTGGGCGTCGAACTTCCGGGCCAGCGCGGCACCAAAGCCCGGGATCCCGATTTCGATCACGATTCCGCGGCCGAGCCGGAAGCCGATGATGGCCGACGAGCTGGTGGTGGGCCCGGCCGCCGAGGCGATGGTCAGCGGCGGGGTGACGGAGGTGAAGGGCTGGTAGGTGGAAAAGCCGCGGAAGGCACCCGAGGTTCCCGTAAACAGCTTGAGCTCGTCCGTACCGGCCAGAATCAGGGCGCCGCGGGTCGCCACCACGGGCCCCGCGTGGGCGGCGAAGATGTCAGCGGCGCTGGGGACACCCGGGTTACGGGCACGCCCGGCGGCGACGATCACCGTGCGCCGCAGCGAGTCGATTCCGAGCGAGAGGACATGGCCGCCGGAGGTGACGTAGCGGCGCAGCGCGGCGGCCAGGGCTGGCGGCACCCAGCGCTCGTCGCCGGCCAGGACGACACCGGCGTGCCCGGCCAGCGCTGGCCCGGTCCCGGAGAGCAGCGCCAGATCGGTGGTCAAGGCGTAACTGAGGTGTTCCTTTCGCAGTCGGGACAGCATGCCCGCCAGGGAGTCCCAGCCCGCCGGAAGCCCGTCGGCCAGGGGGCGGGCGAGCAGGATCGGGTAGCCGGCGCCCAGCGTGTTGGGGATGCCGTCGCCGTCGTCGTCGACGGGGTTGAGACCCTGCCAGGTCAGGGCCGGGAGGACGACCAGCACGCGGGCGCGGGTCGCACCGGCCGGGCTACCGACGATCGGTACCTGGGTCCGATGCGAGCCATAGCGGAGGGCAAGCTCGTACAGACCCGGCGTGCCAGCGCCGCTGGGAACCGGCACGCGGAGCGCGAAGGCCCGGGACCGCCCCGAGCCGAGCACCTTCTGGCCACCGGCGGCGCGCAGGGCCCAGGCGTAGCTGTGCTGGCGAGCATCCACGTAGACCGTGGCCGTGGCGCCAGCGGCGACCGGCGCGGGCGGCGGCAGGGCGGCGAGGTAGCGGACCGTCACCCCGGCGTGGGCGGTGGTGCCCGCCACCGGCGGGTACTGAGCCGGAAAGACGCCCGTGTTGCACGCCTTGTCGGTGACCTTGAGCCCGATCAGGTAGGTGCCCTGGGGAGCCGGCACGCCGTGGGCGAGGGTGCCGTCCCAGGGCGTGGTATCCCCGCGCCGGGCGGGGAAGCTCTTGACCAGGCGCGGGGGCCCGGGGCGATCGGTGCGGAAAACGAGGATCCGGCCTGGCACTCGGTGGCTGCCGGTGTAGCGGATGGTCGCGCCCGAGACGCCAGCTCGGGGGATCAGGTGAGGGGTGACGCCAGTGACCTTGGGGTGCGGCGGCACGGTCTCGACCGTCACCGGGAGCGCGCCGGTGCTGTCGGAGATCAGTACCGAACGACCCTGGTGGATGAGCGAGACGCGGATGTAGTAGGTGCCGTCGGAGGCAACGGTGCCGCTGGAGGTGCGTCCGTTCCAGCGAAAGATCCGGCGCGTCGGTGGCGAGGCGCGCATGGAGACTCCCGAGGCGAGCGTGTCAACGACGGTTCCGTTCTGATCGACGATGTAGACGTCGACGCTGTCGGAGCGGTTGAGGAGGTAGAAGGACACCGTCATCGCGCGATGGCTGACTCCCTGGCAGATCTGCCCGTCGACCGGATTGATGGCGGCCGGATGCGGGGCGGGGAAGCCGGCGAGCAGGGGCGTGGAAACCTTGAGGTGCTGGGTGACGAAGAAAGCGGCAATGGTCGCCACCGCCAGGGTCACAAAGGCGGCGACCGGCAGGCGCCTCACAGCGCCACTACGGCGACGTTGGGGACATCAAACTCGTGAAAGGCAGCCAGGCCGCGCGGGTCAGCAGCACAGAGCGCGACGCGGATCGACCCGCCGTGACAGACGACCAGGGCAGGAAGCGGGGCAGTGGCGTGGATTTCGGTCAGCGCCGCCATCACGCGCTCCTGCTGCTCGGGCAACGACTCGCCGTCCGGGAAGCGGAAGTCGGGGTCGGGCCGCCGCCAGGCGGCGTAGAGCTCGGGCTCCTCGCGCTCGACGTCCTTCATGTAGCGCCCTTCCCAGCGGCCGCGAAAGCCCTCGCGAAGGCGCGCGTCGAGACTCGGCTCGAGGGAGAGCCGGGCGCCGACAATCTCCGCCGTCTCGCGGGCCCGGCTGAGATCTGACGCCCACAGGGAGACAAACCCGCTCCCGGCCACGCGTTCGGCCAGCTCGTGGGCCTGGGCGCGGCCGGTCGGGTTGAGCGGAGTGTCGGTGAAGCCCTGGAAGCGGAAGGGCTCCAGGTTGTCGTTCGTCTCGCCGTGGCGGGCCAGGAAGACCCCCTCGAGCGAGCTAGCCATCGAAGTCGACGACCGCCGTGTCCGAGCGCAGCCCGACTCGCATCGTCTCCAGCGAGAGGACCTCCTCGGGGATGATGTTGCCCAGGTTGACGTCGCGGCCGAAGCGCCGGATGAACCAGACCTGTTGATCCATGCGAGGGGCCTCGAAGAGGATCTTGTCGGGCGAGACGGCGTGGACGATCTCGTCGATCAGGCCCATCTGAACTTCGCCGTCGTGGCGGAAGATGCCCACGTTGCCACCCTCCCGGGCCTCGGCGATGACCTTCTCGGCGCCGGCCTCGAGCTCTGACTCGATCTGCTCGACCCAGCGGAAGGGAGCCATGATCCGGGTGTTGTCCTTGGAGCCAACCTCGGAGATGACGGTGAAGTCTTCGGACAACTTGCGGATCAGCTCGAGCTTGCGCTCGTGCTCGAGCGTGATGGTTCCGTCAGAGACCTCGATGTGCTCGAGGCCGAGCTCGTGCAGCCACGCCACCAGGCGGTCGAGCCGGTTTTGGGCGATGGCCAGCTCGGTCAGCGTGCCGCCGAACATGACGTCGATCCCGTGTTCCCGGTAGCGGGCCAGCTTGGCGTCGAGGTTGCCGGTGGCCACCGCCGTGCCCCAGCCGAGCTTGACCATGTCGATGTACTCGCCGGCCACCTCGGCCAGACCGTCGACCTCGGTGACCGAGAGCCCCCGGTCGAGCACGTGGGTGATCCCCTCCCGGCGAGGCTTGGTGGCCCTTTCGGGGAGGCTAAGCAGGTCCTTCATCGGCATGGCGAAGCCGAAGGCTACGTCGTGGCGGAGGCGGTCGTGGTCCCACCTGGCGCCGCCGTGGCGCCGGGGGTGGACGACGAGTTCGCGGCCGACGCGAGGTCTGACCCGACGGTGACCACCACCTGAGCCGCGCACGAGGCGGCCTGGGGGCAGGCCACGGCTTGGTTGGACGAGCCGACCGCTTGCACCGAGGCGGGACCGAGGCCGAGCGATTTGGCGACGATCGCAGCGGCGGCGCGATGGCCGGGGAGATAGCCGACCACCGTCGCGGTCTGAGTCTGATCGGTGGCGGTGGCGATATTGCCCAGCTTGTAACCCGCGCTCCCGAGTTTGACCGAGATGTCGTGGGCCAGGTTGGTGGTCGAGGTCCCGTTGAGGACGGCGACCGTGACCGACGACGGTTTAACCGCCGTCCGCCCGCGATGGCGCGACTTGCCGGTAAGGGGGTTGGCGATCGGCGCCGTGCTGCTCGAGCTGTGGGAATTGGTGGCGCTGCCCGAGGTGAGAACGAGCACAGCCGCGACGATCGCGGCCACCACGGCGAGCCCGGCCAGAGCGAGGACAAGACGGCGCGCGCCAGAGCGTGGGGGTGGGCCGGCCGGGCGGCGCGGCGCGGGCGCCGGGGGGCGGGGGGTGCCGTTGCGGATCGGCTGGCGCGGAGGGGCCTGGCCGGCGGGACGGGGCGGGGCGGGGCTGGCCGCGACCGGGGGTGGAGTAGTGCGTCCCGTCGAGCGGCCGTTGGCGCCGCCGGCCGTCGTGGCGGGCGGCGGGCCGGGAGGGCTTATGACCGCGGCGCCGCCACCGCGTCCGAGGGCATTGGCATGTTCCCCCCCGGCGCCCGCGGCCGCGGCCTGGGCCGCCGCGGACGGTGCGCCCGTGGCGCGGATCGAGATCTCAGCGTCGTCAAGCCCGGGGATCAGCCGGGTGGCCGAGGCCAGGGCGGGCGCGGCGACGCCGGCCGAAGCGGCGGGAGCGACCACCGGCGCCGGCGGCACGGTCCGGGAGGGCGCGAACGCAGCGACAGCCTGAGCCGGCGCAGCGGCGGCGCGCTGGCCCGGGGCCGGAGCCGGCGCAGCGGCGGCGCGCTGGCCCGGTGCCCGAGCCGGAGCACCGGCGACTCCCGGCGCACCGGTGCGGGCGAGCTGGGCGACGCGGTGCTCGAGCTGCCGGACCTGCTCAGCCGCCTGGCTGGCCTCCTCGCGCAGGGTCGCCGTCTCGCGTGCCTGTGCGAAATAGAGGAGCACGAGAATGGCCAACCCGATGATGGCGGCAAAACCAGCGTCTGCTCCCACCGTGGAGATGAAATGGCTGACCGAGAGGGCGAAGGGGATAGTCATCGGTTCGCGGCAGTCTAATTACCGACTCGGGTGCCGTCGGTCGCGGACCGCGTTACGCGAGTCTGAGACAGGTCAGAGACGTGTTTCGCGAGCGCGGCCGCGTCCCCTTCAAGGACCAGCAGGTTCAGGTCGGTAAAGGTACGCTCGACCCAATCGGGATCCAGCCACTCGTGCCCGGCCCGCAGGATCCGCTCGGCAGGCGTGGGCTGGGGGTGCTCGGAGGGGTTAAAGAGCTCCTCGTGGAACTTCTCGCCCGGACGGGCGCCGACGATCTCGATCGCGATGTCGCGCTCGGGCTCGAGCCCGGAGAGCCGGATCATCGTCTCGGCCAACTCGATGATCTTGACCGGCTCGCCCATCTCCAGGACGAAGATGTCGCCACTGGACTGCCCCAGCGAGCCGGCGCGAATGATCAGCTGGACGGCCTCCGGGATGGTCATGAAGTAGCGGGTCATCCGAGCGTCGGTGACTGTGACCGGGCCACCGGCGGCGATCTGGCGGCGGAAGATCGGCACCACCGAGCCCGAAGAGGCGAGCACGTTGCCGAACCGGACGGTGGCAAAGCGGGTGCTGGGGTAGCGAGCCGCCGCGGCCTCCACGGCCCACTCGGCGAGCGCTTTGGAGGCACCCATCACGGTCGCCGGCATGACCGCCTTGTCGGTTGAGACGAGCACGAAGTTGGCCACCCCGGTCTCGCCGGCGATCCGCGCCACCAGCCGTGTGGCCAGAGCGTTGTTGCGGATCGCCTCCACCGGGTTCTGCTCCATCATCGCCACGTGCTTGTAGGCGGCGGCGTGGAAGATGACGGCGGGGTTGTACTCGACGAGCACCTCCCGCATGCGCTCCGCCTCCTTGCAGTCGGCCAGCACCGGGACCGCGGTGCGCACGTGGCGGTCCTCCTCGAGCTCGCGGAAGATCTCGAACAGGTTGTCCTCGGCGTGGTCGACCAGGATCAGGCGCCGCGGCCCGACGCGCGCGATCTGACGGCACAGCTCGGCGCCAATCGAGCCGCCCGCCCCGGTCACGAGCACCACTTCGTTCTGGAGGTAGGCGCCGACCCGGGCCAGCTCCTCGTGGACGGGCTCGCGACCGAGCATGTCCTCGACGCGCACCTCGCGCAGCTGGCGGGTCACCCGGAGCTGCCCCGAGCCGTCCCGCAGGAGCTCAAACACGGTCGGCATCGTGCGGACCGGGATCCCGCGCGCGCGACAGGCGGCGACGACCCGCGCGCGCAGGGTCCCCGGGGCAGACGGGATCGCCAGCACCACCTCGTCGGGCTCGACCTCGTCGAGCACGCGGTTCAGATCACCGGTGGTGTCGCCCAGGACCTTGAGCCCGTGCTCGTCTTTGATCCCGAGCTTGCGCGGATCGTCATCGAGGAAGCCGATCGGTCGCAGCTGCAGCTCAGGGTTGCGGATCAGCTCGCGGACCACGAGGCGGCCGCCGTCGCCGCCACCGATGATCAGGACTTCGCGAAAGCCCTTGCCAACCCGGAAGCTGCGCACGCGACCGTCGGTGATGAGCTGGACGGCGAAGCGCGCCCCGACCAGCAGGGCCAGCGAGAGCAGGAAGAAGAGCGAGATGACGCTGACCGGTAGGGTCACCCCCGCCGCCGGGCCGTTTACGGTCTTCAGGTGCGCCGCGATTTCCTTGTGGGCCTTGACGAGCACCGTGTGCGTGCTGGGAGCCTCAACTGGGTGCGCGAGGGCGATCACCCCGACAACGATCACCGTCGCCATCGCCACCGCCTTCAGGACGGCTTCGTAGTCCCGCTGACCGACGAAGCGCCAGAGCCGCTGGTACTGCCCGAGAGCGGCCAGCGAGATCAGCGTGACGGCGACGACCCACAGCACCGTGGCGTCGAACAGCTGCCAATAACGGTCGGTGGCGCCGCCAAAGATGCCCTCGAGGCGAAGCCAGAAGGCAAGAAAGTACGCGAGCGCGACCAACACGCCGTCCAAGAGCAACTGGGGCAGGGCATGCCGATGGACGGGGAAGGCCGCGGATCGAAGCCGCCGGCGCATGCCGGGCGGATTCTACTTGGGGACCAACACGCCATTGGGATGGCGTGCGGTCGGCACGTAGAGGGCGGTCATGTTCGAGCAGTACCTCTTCAGCCGCGCGGGAATGCGGTAGGGCTTGACCGACCAGCCGTTGGGAAAGGTGGAGAAGACGACGATCGGATACCTGCGGTTGTGGAGCTCGATCTTGGGCCGGTAGCCGATCGTGCCGGTGTTGCGGTGCATGTACCAGGCCATGATGCTCACGTATTCGACATTGAGCACCGGGCGCCCGCAGGTGGCGATGTGCTGGGGGCCGCCGAGCGAGGTGATGAACGCCGAGAGGCGGTTGATCTCCTTGGTGCGCGCCTGCTCGTGTCGTATGTCCTTGTGCTCGAGACGGGCCTGGGAAACGGCACTCGGGAGCATCGCCGCCACGAGCACCAGCGCCACCGGAGCCCCGAGCCAGCGCGGGAGCACATGGTGAAAGCGCGAGGCGTTGAGCAGGAGCCAGCCGACCCCGACTCCGGCCAGCACCCCGGTCAGCCCGGCGGCCTCAAACAGGTAGCGCGGGACACCCGGGAAACCATGCAGGGCGAAGGCGATCTCGATCACGACCCACAACGCCACGCAGCCGGCCAGGGCCAGCACGGTGCGGTTGCGGCGCACGAGGGCCAGGCCGGTGGCGATCACGGCCGCGATCTCAACCGGCAGGATATTCAGCGCCGTGAACCGGTCCCAAATGCCGACGATCTTGTTTTGGTGCAGCTCGCGTGGAGATCGCAGGGCGAGCTGACCGGCGATGTTGGGCCGGTGGTTGGTGATGGTCGGCACTCCGAACCACAGGAAGGCAACGATCAGCGGGCCCGTGCTCAGCATCCAGCGCATCGCCGGGACCTTGCGCCACGCCCACAGCGTGAACAAGAACACGAACGGCCAGACCTCGGGTCGGCCCAGCGAAGCGAGGATGCCCAGGCAATACGCCCAGCGGTAGCGGCGACCCAGATAGCAGTCGATCGCCGCCAGGCACACGGTGACGAGCATCGGATCGGACTGATCGGAGAGGAGGTAGTGAAAGTACTGCTGGATCCCGAGTACGGCGGCACCGCCGACAATCGCGGCCGCGATCGCGGGCCAGCGACTGTCGCTCTCTGACGCCGTCAGCCGGTACGCGATCCGGGCGCCGAACACCGCCCCGCCGAGCGACATCGAGACGGCGGTCAGCATCCACAGCCACAGTGCGTAGTGGCCGAACAGCGAGTACGGAAGCGTGAAGACGTAAGTGAAGGGCTTCCATGAGGGAGCGCCGCCGAGGTCGAGGTGCAGGCGCAGCGTCTGGTAGCCCCAGTCCAGCCAGCCGTAGGGGTCATAACCAGGCCGCGTAGCGGCGACCAGGATCAACAGACCCGACAACCCGACCACGCCCAGCGCGACCAGCCACCAGACGTAGCGGTGAAGCCACGAGCGGGCGGTCCCGGGGCGTGATTGCCGCGCTGATTTGCGGTCCTCGCCGGTGAGGACTTGCGGCGTCTCTAGCGTGGTGTCAGACACGAGGCGCCTCTGAAGGTACCAGCCTGGCAGGGCGCCATTCGTGCCGCCGAGCCCGACGCGGACGGAGATCTAGCCCGACGCTAACCGAGTGTCAACAAACCGGGCGCTGGACACTGAGATCGGCCACCGGACTGAGCAGCAAATCGGTCAGCACGGCGGGGTCGCGTCTTACCCGGGGCGGGCCGCTTTCGCTGTGCGGGCGCTTGACCAGGATCGCGTCCTCGGGACGGGCCAGACGGCGCAGGCGCCCTTCGGCGATCAGCCGCTCGTCGACGGCCCCCAGGCGGCCCTCGAAGACCGTGAACACTGGGGCACCCAGGGCCACCGCCTCGCGGTTCATGGTCCCGCCCGCGGAGACGACCAGATCGGCGTAGGCGATCAGGGACTGGGCGTCAATGGCGTGCTCGGGGACGATGAAGTCGCCACTGCTCACGAGCTCAGACCGCTGCTCGGCAGTGCGGGGGAGAACCACGACCTGAGCCCCGCGGAGACGGTTGAGGACCTGCCCGAAGAGGTCGTTCTCGAAGCGGTGATAAAGGGACACGGCCGGCGGCGTGCGGATGACGGCGATCGGCTGTCCGGCGTCCAGTCCGAGCCCCGCCAGCACCGCCGGGTCGGGCTCGAAGTCGGCCAGGTAATACTCCTCCTTGAGGCCGGCGTAGGGGTGCAACTTGCCCCCCGCGCCGTATGGCGTCAGGCGCTCGGGCGGGATCACGTCAGGAACGACCACGGCGGCTGCCAGCCGGCAGTTGACGGTGTGCTGGACGCGGGCCCACTCATAGTCAAAGGTGGTGCTACTGGGGATCCGCAGCAGGGCGGCGGCAACCGTCACGTCGTTGGAGCCGTGCCCGAGCGCAAGGTCAAAGCACCGCGGGCGCGCCCAGCGGGCGAGTGCCAACGAGCGTGCAGCCAGCCCGCGGGCCTTGTCGACCCGGCCCGCCCCGCGGTGGCGGCCGATCGCCGTGTGCGCCAGACGAAAACGCGAGCAGAGCTCGAGGGTCTGCGCGAAGTCGCGCGCGGTGACCTGGACGTCGTGACCCCGCGCCTGCAGCTCGGCGATCACGGGACGCATCACCAGCACGTGGGGAGAGTTGGTTAGATCGATCCAGATCTTCATAGACGGCCGGCAACCACAACCCGGAAATCGACGGAGGCCGCACGGACGATAGCCTTGGACGGGTGCTCCTTCACGTCGCCTCCATCACCGCCTCGCTCGCCGACGCCGCAACCAGCGTCGTGGGCTCGCTCGGCCTGGGCGGGATCTTTCTGCTCATGTTGCTCGAGAGCGCGTGTATCCCGATCCCGTCCGAGGCGACCATGCTGTTCGCGGGCTTCAACGTGGCCAACCATCACTACAGCCTGTTCGCGATCACCGTGGCCGGGGTGCTGGGCAACCTGCTTGGCTCGTGGCTGGCTTATGGCGTCGGGTACTACGGGCGCCAGGAGCTGCTCGAGCGCCACGGCCGGGCGCTGCACATCTCCGCCAGTCAGCTGCAGCGCGCCGATCGATGGTTTGCGCGATACGGGGCCGCCACCGTGCTCGTGACACGGATGATGCCTCTGATCCGGACCTTCATCTCCCTTCCTGCGGGGGCGGCGCGAATGCCGTTCTGGCGATTTTCCGCCCTCACCGCGGTCGGCTGCGTCCCCTGGGTGTTCCTGCTCGGGTGGGTCGGGTTCTTGACCAAGAGCAATTGGCACGACGTCAAGGACGCCCTCAGCTACGTCGACTATGCGGTCGTGGCAGCCGTGGTGATCGGAATCCTCTACCTCGTGATCCGTCGGCGGCGCGATCGGGGCGGCGGCGAGCCCGAAGCGGCCGTCGATGCCGGCAGCTGACCGGCTTTCGCTCTCTCAGGCGCTGACGCTCGGCGCGCTGCACGGACCCGCCGAGCTGTTGCCGATCTCCTCCTCGGGACATGTGGCGCTGATTCCCTGGCTTCTGCATTGGGACCACGACCGCCTCGATAGCGAACTGCGCAAGTCCTTCGAGGTCGCCCTGCACGCCGGCACCGCGGCCGCCCTGTTGATCACCTTGCGCGACGAGGTCAACGACGCCATGCACGACCTGAGTTTCCGGATCGTCACCCTGACCGCGCTCTCGTTCATCCCGCCGGCGCTGATCGGGTATCGGCTCGAGCGTCCGATCGAGGAGCGCCTGGGGACGCCACCGACGATCGCTGCCGGCTTGATCTGCGGGTCGCTGATGATGGCCGCCGCCGACCGTACGCCTCAAACCCGTCGCTCCCAGGAGGCCGGCTGGTGCGACGCGCTGTGGCTCGGTGTCGCGCAAGCTTGTGCGCTGATCCCCGGCGTGTCTCGCAACGGCGCCACCCTGGCGGCCGCCCGGAGGCGCGGCTTCACCCGTGCAGACGCCAACCGCCTCTCGCGCCACGTCGCGCTCCCCGTGATCGCCGGCGCGACCCTGCTCAAGGGGGTCCGCCTAACCCGCCGGGGCCTTCCGGCCGGAACCGCGGTCCCGTTCGCGGCCGGCGCGGCGGCCTCATTTGCCTCCACGCTGGGCTCGACCTGGCTGATCCAGCAGGTCGAGCGCGACCGCTCGCTGCTCCCCTACGCGGCATACCGCATCGGCCTGGCAGCGGCGGTGATCATGAGGCTGGCGCGGCAGGCCCGCCGGTCCGGGTGATGTACGACAATGGCCCCGTGACCGACGCCTACGCAGCCGCTGGTGTCGACACCCGCGAAGCAGACCGGGGCGTCGCGGCGCTCGTCGACGTGCTGCGGGCGATCGAGCCGGGACGGCCATCCCTGTCGGTACCGCTACCCGGGCACTACGCGAGCGTGCTGCGAATCGCGCCCGGACTCGGGATCGCGCTCGCCACCGACAGCGTCGGCTCCAAGGTGATCGTCGCCGAGCAGGCACAGCGCTTCAACACGATCGGGATCGACTGCGTGGCCATGAACGTCAATGACCTGATCTGCGTGGGGGCCCAACCGCTGGCGGTGCTGGATTACCTGGCCGTCGAGTCCGCCGACCCCCAGCTGCTACGGGAAATCGCGCTCGGGCTGCGGGTCGGCGCCGAGGCGGCTGGGGTCGAGATCCCCGGCGGCGAGGTCTGCCAGCTGCCCGAGGTGATCCGGGGCCATCCGTCCCCTTACGGCTTCGATCTGGTCGGTTCGGCGTTTGGCACGGTGGCGCTGGACGCGATCATTGACGGCAGCGCCTGTGCCGCCGGGGACGCACTGATCGGACTGCCTGCCTCGGGCGTGCACTCCAACGGCCTCACGCTGGCCCGCCGCGCCCTGCTCGAGCAGGGCGGGCTGAGCCTTGACGCGACCCCGGCCCAGCTGCGCGGAGCCAGCGTGGCCGACGCGCTGCTGGAGCCGACCGTCATCTACGTCCGCGCGATCCTGGCCCTGTTGCGCAGTGAGGTCGAAGTCCACGGGCTGGCGCACATCACCGGCGGTGGGCTGACCAACCTGCTGCGCCTGGGGTCCGGAATCGGCTTTCAGGTCACCGCCCCACTTCCGGTCCCCGACGTCTTCGCCCTGATCGCCGAGCTCGGCGCGGTGCCGACGGCCGAGCTGTGGGAAGTCTTCAATATGGGTTGCGGGTTCTGCGTGATCGCGCCCGCCGAACAGGCGGAGCAAGCGGTAGCGCTGCTTGCGGGCCATCACCCCGGAACGGCGGTAATCGGCAGCGTGACCGATCGCACCGGGCTCGTGGAAGTGCCCGGAATCGGTATCGAAGGCGGTCCGGACGGTTTGACGCAAAAATAGGGACTGAGAAGTGAGCTCGCGACCCCGCACCTGATGACCACGATGCTCGGCACCAGCCTCAACGGGCGCTATCGGCTGGAGGCCCGGGTTGGCGCGGGCGGAATGTCGACGGTCTACCGAGCCTTTGACGAGACGCTCCAGCGCCCGGTCGCGGTCAAGCTCATGAACCGCGAAGTGGCCAGCGACTCCGATCAGCTCGAGCGCTTCCGCCGCGAGGCTCGGGCGGTCGCCCAGCTCTCGCATCCCCACGTCGTCGGCGTGATCGACGCCGGCGAGGACGACGGCCGGCCCTACATCGTGCTCGAGTACGTCGAAGGCGAGACGCTCAAAGACCGGATTCGGCGGCTGGGCAGGCTGCCGGTGGCCGAAGCGGTGGCGTACGCAATCGAGATCGCGCGCGCGCTCGGCGCCGCGCACTCGCGCCACATCGTCCACCGGGACGTCAAGCCCCAGAACGTCCTCATCGACGAGGAGGGCTCGGCCAAGGTGACCGACTTCGGGATCGCCCGGACGCTCGAAGAGGACGGGCTCACCGCAGACGGGCGGGTGCTGGGCACGACCGACTACGTCTCTCCTGAGCAGGCCCTCGGTCAGCACGTCACTGGGCAGTCCGACCTCTACTCGCTCGGCGTCGTGCTCTACGAGATGCTGACTGGCGAGGTTCCGTTCAAGGGCGAAAATCAGGTCGCGGTAGCGATGAAGCACGTCCGCGAGGATCTCCCCGACCTCCAGTTCAAGCGCCCGGAAGTGTCGGCAGCGCTGGCCGCCGTGGTTGAGAGGGCGACGGCCAAGCACGAGGACGACCGCTACGCCGACGACGCGGAGATGATCGCCGACCTCGAGGACGCGCTGGCGATCGAAACCGCACGGACCGGCTCGGCGACCGGTGAGGCGACAACCGTCCTGCGCACGCTGCCCTTCCGCTCATCGCGCCGAGTCCCCTACCGGCTGCGGCACCCTGCCACCATGGTGATCGCGGCCATGGTGCTGGTGGTCGGAGTCGCGGCCGGAATGATCTTCCTGGCCGGACGTGCCCACCACGGCAACGGCAACCTGCCTCAGGCAGCACCCCCGGCCAGCCATGGACAGGTACACCCGTGCGCCACCTGCGCCCACGACTACAACCCGGACGCCACCAGCGGGCCCAAGACCCAGAATCCGGGTGAGGTGGGTCTTGCCATTGATAACAACCGCAACACCGCGTGGACGACCCAGATCTACTACTACGGCCTCCAGAGCAAGCCGGGAGTGGGTCTCTACGTCGACGCCGCGCCCGGCGTCGCCGCCCGCTCGATGGCGATCGATACCTCGACCCCGGGCTACGCGGTCCAGATCTACGGCCGCCGCACCAGCCCCAATCCCGACGTCTTCGATCCCGGCCCCTCCGGGTGGGTCCGGGTCGGCGGCTCGGCAAACGTCCACGCCACCCAGAACCTCCCCCTGCACACCGCTGGGGTCAAGTACCGCTACTACCTGGTTTGGATCACCAGCTTGGGCTCACGCCAGCAGGCGGCCATCAATGAGGTCGCGCTCTACTACTGATCGGCCTGGCCGAGGCTCGGGAGGTCAAGCCGTGCCGGCCCGAGATCGGAATCAGACCTCCGTCCCTGATCACTGCCGCCTCACCGCACGGCTGCGGGGCAGAGGACGCGTCACCACGGCTAGAACCGGTGGGCGCGCTCGGCGGCGTGGCGCTCGAAGGCCAGCTTGACCAGCCGGTCCAGAAGCTCGGGGTAGGGGACGCCACTGGCCGCGAACAGGGAACCGAAGACACTGGTCTCGGTGAAGCCGGGCATCGTGTTGAGCTCGTTGATGAGCACTGTCTCACCGACCACGAAGAAATCGACCCGAGCCAGCCCGGCGCAGCCGCTGCGCACGAACGCTTCGACGGCGAGCTCGCGTAGCCGCTCCAAGACGGCGGGGGGGAGCCGGGCGGGAACCACGAGCTGCATGCCCCCGGGCGAGTACTTGGCCTCGTAGTCATACCAGCCGTGCTCGCCCGCGGCGAGCAGGATCTCCCCTGGCTGAGAGGCGATCGGGGCATCGTTGCCGATCACCGAGCACTCGACCTCACGGCCGCCGGCCGCAGCTTCGACGATGGCCAGAGAATCATGCTCAAACGCGGTGTCGAGCGCTGCGGGGAGTTCCTCGGCGACCGCGGCGCGGACGATCCCCACCGAGGAGCCGAGCCGGGCCGGCTTGACGAACACAGGGAGACCGAGCGGGGCGAGCGCTCGCGCGACCGCGTCGGGGTCGGAGCGGTGAGCGGTCTCGCGCACCGACCGGTACTCGACCTGAGGCAGCCCCGCCCGGGCCATCAACTCCTTGAACACGACCTTGTGCATGCACGCCGCCGAAGCCAGCACGCCGGCCCCGACGTAGGGAACATCGAGGCATTCGAGCAGCCCCTGGACGGTCCCATCCTCGCCGAACGGGCCATGCAGGACGGGAAAGACGACATCGTGGCCGGGGAGCCCGGCACCGGGCGCCAGCGCCATCGCGGCGCCGTCCTGGCGCCACACCCCGTCACGCCCGACGTCGATCATGGCCACCTTGTAGCCGGCGGCGCGCAGGCCCTGGGCCACCGACGCCGCCGAAGCCAGCGAGACATCGTGCTCAGACGAACGGCCGCCGCCCAGGACGGCGACGGCGACCACGGACGACGCCACTACGGGGCTCCGATCCCAGGCGTCGTGCTGGCGCTGGTGGTGGATGAGCTCGGTGTGGTGGTACTTGTGGTGGGGGTCGTGGTCGAGTTGGTCGGAGTGAACTTGCCGATCACGATCACCACCGCACTGCCCTTCTTGGCCTGGGTGCCGGCGCGCGGTGTCTGCGTGAGGACGATCCCGTCCTGTGCCTGGGCTTTGACCGTTTTGGTCTGGCGGGTGACGGTGAAGCCGGCCCCGGTCAGCGTCGAGGTGGCGGCTGCCTCCGTGTTCCCGGTCACCGACGGCACGCTGGCCGTGGTGGGCGCGGAGGCCACGTCGATCGTGACCGTCGACCCGGGCGTGGCGCTGGTCCCGCCGGACGGGTTCTGGCTGATCACGTCGCCGGCGGTGGCCGTCGACGACGGCTGGGTAGTGACAGCGACCTTGAACCCGGCGTTGGCGAGGTCAGCCGTGGCGCGGGCGCGAGTCTCGCCGGTGACATCAGGGATCTGCTTGGCAGGCGGCCCGCTGGAGATGAACAGTGTCACGTTCGTCCCGGGTGCCACGGCGGTGCCCGCCGGCGGATCGGTGCCCGTGGCCTGACCAGCGGCGTACTGCTGCGACGCGCGCGGCACGGTGGCGACGGTAAAGCCGGTGCGCTGCAGCAGCCGGGTGGCCATGCCCCTGCTCTTGCCCAGGACGGACGGGATCGTCTTCGTCCCTGGCCCCTGGGAGACGGTCAGCGTCACCACCGAGCCCCGGTTGGCCTTCGCGCCCCCGGTGGGGGACTCACCGATCACCGTGCCCTGTGTGTGGTTGCTGGGGACGTTGAGGACCTGGGCCTGGAAGCCCGCGTCCTGGACGATCGTGCGCGCCGTGTTGAGTTGGTCGCCGGTCACCACCGGCACCACCTGCTGCTTGGGTCGCGAGAGTAGATACGCGCCCGCAGCGGCACCGGCGACCAGCAGCAGAACCAGCGCGGCGATCAACCACGGCAGCCAGCGCCGGCTTGGCGCCCCCGGCTCCTGGCTGAAATCTCCGTTCATACTCGGCTCGGGATACGGGAGCGGCTCGGGAATCGCCAGCGGCATCACCGCGGCCATGCTGGCCGTGTGGTGACCCTGACCGCCGAGCAGTGTGGTCCGCACGCTCTCGAGCGCGGCGATGAACTGATCGGCGTCGGCGGGACGGTCGAGAGGGTCCTTATTGAGGACCCAGAGCACGACCTGCTCGAGCTCGGCCGGGACGGCCGGATTGATCTGCCTCGGGGGGGTCGGGGCTTCCGAGACGTGCTTGAGGGCGATGGTGACCGCAGCGTCGGCATCGAACGGTACGCGTCCGGTGAGCAGCTCGTAGAGGACAACCCCGATCGAGTACAGGTCAGAACCCCCCGCGACCGAGCGGCCCTGGGCCTGCTCGGGGGACAGATACTGCGCGGTGCCCATGATCGAGCCGGTCTCGGTCATGTCCGAGGCCCCGGCACGCGCGATCCCGAAGTCGGTGACCTTGGCCTGGTCGGAGTCGTCGATGATGACGTTGTGTGGTTTGAGGTCGCGGTGGATGATGCCCCGCCGGTGCGCGAACCGCGCCGCCTTGAGGATCTGGAGCGTGATGTCGATGGCGCGGACCGGGTCGATCGGCGCCTCGTCCCGGATCAGCTGCTTGAGCGAGCGACCGGGCAGGTACTCCATGGCGATGTAGTAGGTGTCATCCCAGCTGCCGCGGTCATAGACGCTGACCACATGGGGATGCTGAAGGCCCGCGGCCGCTTGGGCCTCACGGCGGAACCGCTCGACGAAGTCCGGATCGGCGGCGAAGCGCCCGTGCAGCAGCTTGAGCGCCACCTTGCGGCCGAGCTGCTGGTCCTCGGCCAGGAACACGTCGGCCATCCCGCCCGATCCCAGCCGCGCGAGCACCTTGTAGCGCCCGTCGATCAACGTGTTGGGTGGCGGAACGGACATGTTGGTCACCCCCCCGCGAGCAGCTGCTGGACGACCGCCTTGGCAATCGGCGCCGCCACCGTGCCCCCGAAACCACCCTGCGAGCGCTCGATTGTTACCGCGATCGCGACCTTGGGGTTCTGGATCGGGGCGAAGCCGATGAACCACGGTTGTGTCAGGTTGGAGCCCGTCGTTCCGACCGAGGCGGTACCCGTCTTGCCGGCGAAGGTGATCCCCGAGCCCAGCTGGGCCGGTGTCCCGGTGCCCTCGTCGACCACCTTCTTCATCATCTGCGCGATCGCCTGTGAGGTCGAGGGCTTCATCACCTGTCGGTATTCGCCGGGGTGAATCGTCGCCACCGTGCGCCCGGTCTGATCGACCGCGCGGTCCGTCAGCCGGGGTGCCATCAGCTTGCCGCCGTTGGCGACCGCCGAGGCGACCATCGCCATCTGCAGCGGCGTGACCAGGAGACCGCCCTGCCCGATCGCGATCCGGCCAATGTCCTCACCCGGGCTGCCCGGCCGGTAGAAGGTGCCGTTGGGCGCCTGGGGCTGGCTCGAGTTCAGCTCCGCGGCCGGCAGATCGATGGGCGGTTTGGCGTAGAAGCCAAAGCGCTTCATGTATCGCGTCATCGTGCCTCGGCCCAGCGACTCGCCAACTTGGGCCCAGACCGTGTTGACCGAGTAGGTGAGCGCGGTGGTCAGGTCGATCGGGCCAAAGCTCTGGTTGTTGTCGTTGTTGAGTGGAACCCCGGAAATCGTTACCGGCGACTTGCCGTTGACGATCGAATTGGGCGTGTAGCGGCCGCTGTCGATCGCCGCCGTGGCGGTGACGACCTTGAAGGTCGAGCCCGGCGGGTAGCTGGACTGCGTCGCACGGTTGAAGGTTGATGCGCCGCCGGCGGTGGAGGTGGGATGGTTGTCGTTGTAGCTCGGGTTGGCGTACAGGACCTTCACCGCCCCGGTCTGGGGGTCGAGCGCGACTACCGCTCCCGCCCGCCCGGCGAGCAGCTGTTGCGCTAGGCGCTGCGCCTTGGGGTTGAGGGTCGTGTAGACGTCGTCACCGACCCGCTGGGAGCCTCCGAGCTGCCCGAAGACCGAGCTAAGGCCGGTCTGAAGCCCCTGGAGCTCGGGCGTCCGCGAGCGCTCGAGTCCGGCCGCCTGTCCTTGCAGCGCGTTGAAGTAGCCGACCGGCTGGGCGAACAGCGACGTGGTCGGGTAGGTGCGCGTCCAGGTGTGTTGGGGGCCGGTGACAGACTTGGCCAGCACCGCGCCGTTGTCGGCGAGGATCCGCCCGCGCTTGATGCGCAGCTCGTCGACCAGCGTGCGCCGGTTGAGCTGGTTGGCCGCCAACGAGGAGGCGTCAAACACCGTCCAGCGCGAGGTCCAGATGATCAGCAGGGTGAAGAGCACGACCACGACCATGAACAGCTTGGCGATCGAAGCGTTCACGGGGTTACCCTCCGCGCCCGGTCGGAGACGAGCAGGAGCAACGCGAGGAGCACAAAATTGGCCAGGATCGACGAGCCTCCATAGGCAATGAAGGGGAGCGTCACGCCGGTCAGGGGAATCACCCGCGTGACCCCGCCCACGATCACGAAGACCTGGAGTGCGAACATCGCGGTCAGACCCGCGGCCAGCAGCTTTGAGAACGAGTCACGGGCCAGCATGGCGATCTTGAAGCCTCGCCAGACGAAGATCAGGTAGGTGAGGATGACCGCGGCGGCACCGAACAGGCCCAGCTCGTCGGTGATCACCGCGTAGATCATGTCTGTATTGGCGAACGGCAGCAGCGTTCCGCCGCCGGGAAAGTTGATGACCGCCTGACCGAAGCCCTGTCCGAAGAGTCCGCCCGCCGCCTGGGCAAACAGCGCGTTGGCGATTTGATAGCTGCCCAGGGGGGCGTTGTAGAGCCTGGGGCTAAGGGGATTCAGCCACGTCTCGACCCGGGCGTGGATGTGCGGGATGTGGGTGCCGAGATACCAGAAGCCGATCCCGGCGGCGACCAGCCCGACGACCACGAACGAGATCCGGTTGGTGGCCACGTAGAGCATGGCGAGAAGCGCGCCGTAGAACATCACCGAGGTGCCGACGTCCGAGAGCAGGACGAGGATGGCCATCGCCATGCCCCAGATGACGATGACGGGGCCGAAGTGCTTGAGCGGCGGGATCGTGATCCCCAAGAACCGGCGGGCCCCGACCACCAGCAACTGCCGGGTGTCGCGCAGGTAGCTGGCGAGGAAGATGACCAGGCCAATCTTCGTGAACTCGGGCGGTTGGAAGACGAACAGGCCCGGGATGCGAACCCCGAGATAGGCACCGTTGGCCTGGTAGCCGACGACCGGGAAGCGGGGCAGGATCATCAGCCCCAGCGAGACGGCGACGATGATGTAGCGGTAGCGCTCGAGTTTGCGATAGTCGCGAAAGACGACGATCGTGACCGCGAACAGGATCAGGCCAAGCACGAACCACTGTGCCTGCTGGCGCGCCAGGGTGGAGTCCAGGCGGTAGATCATCACCAGACCGAAGCTGGCCAGCACGGCGACGAGCGGGAACAGGTACGGGTCGGCGTTGGGAAGTGTCACGCGGATGAAGATGTGACCGGCCAGACACAGGCCGAGGAAGATCGCGCCGTAGGTGAGCGAGATGTTCGAGAGCGCATTCGAGCGCTGGATGAAGACGCCGGCGAACCCGGCGGTCACGAGCAGCGAGGCGGGGATCAACCCGAACAGCTCTCGGTTGCGAGCGCTCATTTGGCCAGCTGGCCGAGCTCGGCGGCGTGCACCAGGCTGATCGCGTCCGCCTGAGAACGGACGTGGTGGTCTAACAGCTTGGCCCGGCGCGCGGCGGGCACGACCGAGATCGGCACGCCGGAGACGTAGAACGACTCATAGAGAGGCACCCCGAACGGGAGGTCGTAGGGAAGGCCGCGGTAGATCGCGACCAGCCCCTGGGTGTTGGTGCCGACAAAGAACAGCTGGCGGCTGGCCAAGTAGCCTCCGGCACCGATCAGGCCCAGCACGATCAGCACCGTCAGCAGGGCGGCGGCGGTCCGGGCGAACCGGCGGGGTCCGCGCCCGCTTCTGGCCGCGCGTGACGCCTTGCGGCCCTGCGTGCGCGCCAGCCGGGCCGATGCCCTAGGCCCGAGCCCGGCGGGCGGCTGTGTGCGCGGGGCGGTGAGGATCGCGCTCGAAGCCCGAGCGCCCTCGGGCGCTGACTCGCCGGCGGGGGTCTCGGAAGCCGTCGGCGTGAGCCCCACCTCGGTCGGCTCGTCGGTGGCTGCCGGACCACCCACCTCCTCGAGCCTGAACAGGATGACGGTGATGTTGTCGCGGCCCCCGGCCTCGTTGGCGGCGGCGATCAGGCGCTCCGCGGCCCGGTCGAGATCGTCCTCACCATCCAGAATGGAGACGATCTCGTCCTCGGAGATCATCGAGGTCAAGCCGTCGCTGCACAACAGCACGACATCGCCGGCCCGTCCCGCATAGGTTCGCGTGTCGACCTCGACCTCTGGGTCGACCCCCAGCGCGCGGGTGATGATCGACCGCTGCGGATGCTCGGCGGCCTGCTCCTCGGTGAGCTTGCCCCGCCGCACGAGCTCCTCGACCAGGGTGTGATCTTGGGTGAGGCGACCCAGTTCACCGTGGCGGAAGAGGTAGGCCCGGCTGTCGCCCACATGGGCAACCGCGAGGTCGGCGTCGTCGACGTAGACGGCGGTCAGAGTGGTCCCCATGCCGGCGCGCTCATGCTCGGAGCGCGAAATCTCATAGATCTTGCGGTTGGCGTCCTGAGCGCGATCGGCCAGGCGCTCCTCCGGGCTCCCCGTTTCTGGGAATTCGCCCTGAAAGGCCTCCACGGCGATCTTGGAGGCGACCTCGCCCGCCTGGGCGCCCCCCATGCCGTCGGCGATCACGAACAGGGGAGCGCGCGCGAAGGCATTGTCCTCGTTGTCTCGCCGCTGGCGACCGGTGTCGGTCTTCCAGGTCGTGTGGGCCGCGCGCAGCATCGCGATCAGGCCCTGGGATCGGTGAGGTCAGTCATTGCAGGTACGTGAACTCGCAGTCGCCGATCCGGATCAGATCCCCGTCGTGCAGGGGTTGAGGACCGTTGAGGGGGTTCTCGTTCAGGTAGGTCCCGTTGGTCGAGCCGAGGTCCTCGATCACCACCACGTGACCCTCGCGCGAGATCCGGGCGTGGCGCGACGAAGCAAACGGATCATCGAGGCGGATCTCGACGTCACCGCGCCCGAGGGTAGCGCCCTCGGAGAGGTCGTAGGCCACGCCGGTTTCATGGCCGGCGGCACGCTCGACGAGCAGGCGAGGCTCGAAGTCGTTGGGGTCCCCAAACCCCGAGGCGGCCGTGTACATGCCGGTGGCGTCCGCCGGCAGCGGCTGATCGGACTGGATGACACCGCCGCGGCCGCGGCGCAGATCGCGCAGCGCACTCCAAGCCACCCACATCAAGAACAGGTAGAGGACGGCGAGGAAGCCGAATTTCAGGCCGACTGAGACGGGCGCGAGCAGGGGAACCCTCCTATTCGAGCTCGAAGGTGATCCGTGACGTCCCCAGCTCGATCTCGTCCCCAGGCTTGAGCACCTCGGAGCCCTCGAGGCGTCGGCCGTTGAGTCGCGATCCGTTGGTCGAACCGAGATCGGTCACCACCCAGGAGCCCCCGCGGGGACGGATCTCGGCGTGCGTGCGAGAGATGTTGGCGTCATCGAGCGTGACGTCGCACTGCCGGCTGCGGCCGATCGTGGCGCCGCCGGAACCGACCACAAGGCGCTTGCCGCCCGTGATCAGCAGTGCCGTCTGCTGGCGGACGCGGGCTCGCTCCTCGAGCGGCTCCGACACCCGGCCGGCGGTGCTGTAAACCATCGTCCGCCCCCCCGTCTCCTGTGCGGGCGGTGATTCGACGTCCTCGGGGTAATCGTCGGCCTTGGGGCTGACGGCACGGGTCTGGATGCCGAACTCCCCCAGGCCGAGGCGATCGTCGGTCTCGAACACGACCACAGGACGCGAGACCAAGGCGAGTTGCTCGCGACGGGCGTGCTCGAGCAGGTATCCGGACAGCTCGCCGGTCAGCGCCTCCTCGTAGTCGGCGAAGCGCTCGCGGTCCCGGGAGGACAGGAACACCCGGTATTCGTTGGGGACGTAGGACCGGGAAAGCGAGAGCGACTTGTGTTCCTCCATCTCGCGCGCCAGCTTGCGCGCGATCTCGACCGGGCGCACCTCCGATCTGAAGGCACGGTTGAACGAGCCTTCGACGAGGCCGGCGATCTTGCTCTCGATGCTCCTGAGAAAGCTCATGGGTAAGCCCCGGGGGGCCGATTCATGCTACGGAATATGCGGCCCGGAGCCAGCCGGCCGTCTGCTCGGCGGCCAAGGCAGGGCCCCGAGGCTCAGCCAGCGCGGAGTAAGGGCCACGACCACGGCGAGAACACCGCCGAGGACGGCTCCGTGCATGGTTGGGACCGCAGCGGAACCGCGGACGGCGGCGATCGCCGCCGGGGTCGCCGAGACCAGGGCCGCCCCCCAGACCACCGAGCGCACGAGATCGAGTGCCAGCGACCGGCCGCGAACCAGCCACGGCAGCACGACCGCGGCCACCGCCCAGATGACAGCCGGGGCCAGGACCCCGGAGCGCAGGAGCGGGCTCAGCACATGGCTGGCGGTCGCCGAGACCGAGCCTGCCCATTGCGAAGCCGGAGGAATGCTGGATGGGGGAGCCAGGAGGAGCACACGTCCCGCGACCGGGGTGACGAGCTGTAGCCACAGCCAGCCACCGGCGCCAATCGCCGCTCGCCGCCAGGCGCTGGGCGCCAGGGCGGCCAGGGCGGGCCACACACCGGCGAGGCCGACCAGACCGAGCGCGGGCGCCCCCGCGGCCAGCGGCCAGACTGTGGCGCGCAGCGGCGCCAGAACCACCGGCACCAGCAAAGTGACCGTCGCCAGGAGCGCAAAGCCGGCGTGACCCTGAGCCGCCATGGCCGCCCCCGTGGCGACGAGCAGCGCCAACCACCCCAGGCGAGGCAGGACCAGGACCAGAGCAGCGGCCAGGAGCGCCGCGGCAGCCGGCGAGATGGCCCCACCCACCCCCGCGGGAGTCAGCATGTGCGCCGCCAGCCAGGCGGCCGTGGCCGCCGCTCCGGCGCTCGCCAGGCCTCGGGCCGGCCAGGCTCGGCGCCGCGGCGCATCCGCGGCGAGATCGGCGGCCTCGGGGTGATCGCCGGCCGGTGGTGCTTGCGGCTGACTCCACCCCCTGTCGGACCGATGCTCACCGCCCGCCCAGGGGCCGGCGACCATCCCCGGCTCATCGCTGACCTGCTCGTGCGCAGCCACCAGAGCCTGGCGCAGGTCGGAGATTCGCCCCCGCTCACGCGGATGGGGGCGCAGCGCGAAGTCGATCCCAGAGCCGAGCGTACGCGGCAGGTCATGGCGCTGGCGGCGCAGCGGCGGCAGGTGGGCACCAAGACGCCGGGGACGATGGCCGCGGGATGTCATGCGCACGGGGTTCACCCCCGTGAGCCCCTCGTAGAGGACCAGCGCCAGGGAGTAGAGGTCGGCCGAGGCTCCGGCCTCGCGGCCCTCCGCCTGCTCGGGGGCCATGTAGGCCAGCGTCCCGATCACGTCACCGGTCATCGTCAGGCTGTCGCCACCGACCACGCGGGCGACGCCAAAGTCGGTCAGCTTGGCCACCTGGGCCGGCGTGACGGGGCGGGTGGGGACCAACACGTTGGACGGCTTCACGTCCCGGTGCACGACACCCTGGTCATGGGCATGGGCGAGCGCGTCACAGAGCGCGATCCCGATCCCGGTGATGTCGCGATCGGACATGCGGCCCTCCTCGAGCAGCGCATCGAGGGTCCGGCCGCGCACCAGCTCGGACACCAGGTAGGCGCCGTCATCGTCGACCGTCGCCTCATAGAGGGTGACGATGCCGGGGTGTGAGAGGCGAGCCGCCGCTCGGGCCTCGCGTTCGAAGCGGCCCCCGACGATCCGCTCCCGGGGCAGGATCTTGACCGCCACATCCCGGTCCAGGCGCTCGTCACGAGCCAGCCAGACGGTCCCGAAGGCGCCGGCGCCAAGCCGGCGCTGGAGCCGGTAGCGGTCGAGCACGACCGGGGCCGGGGGCGGCGATGTTCGCCGAGAACGGGTGGGCGCGTTGGGGGCGTTGGGCGCGGACCCATTCGCCCGGGACGGAGCGCCGTCGGGCGGCCGGGCAGTCCGTGCCTGGCTGGCGCGCATGAGAGCGCTTTTCAACGCCGCGGGCCGGGTCCCTGCGCGCGGGGCGAGGTGGGCGCAGCCTTTCGCTGCGTGCACGGCGCGTTGCTCGGTTGCTTATCCAGCCGTCCCGGGAGTCATACTGCGGACTTCACAAGTTCTTAAAGGAGCGAGCTCGCGTGTCGTTCTTCGACGAGGTGGACGAGCCTCGTACCCCACCTCGCACACAACCGCGCCGGCGTCGGCCTTCGGGAGCCGGGCGCAGGCCGCCAGGCGGCCAGCAATCGATCCAGGCTCGCCGGGGCGTGGCGGCAGTGGCGCTGCTGATCGTGGTCATCCTGATCGCCCTGGGGGTGCACAGCTGCCAAGTGAGCGCGGCCAACAGCGCCCTCAAGGACCTCACCAACAATGTCTCGTCACTGATCCAGCAGTCCGACGCGACGGGGGCCAGGCTGTTCCAGCAGCTCTCAAGCGGTGCCAGTTCGAGCACGGCCACTGGCCTGCAGAACAACATCAATCAGGTCCTGGCCAGCGCACAGAGAGATCTCAGTCGCGCCCAGGGGCTCAGCGCGCCCGACCAGCTCAAGTCCGCCCAGCAGAACCTGGTGCTGGTGACGCGTATGCGGGCCAACGGGATCAGCACCATCGCCTCCCAGATCCAGCCCGCCCTCGGCACCTCGACGAGCAAGGACGCGATCAACGCGATCGCCGGGGCGATGGCGCAATTCTACGCCTCCGATGTGCTCTACAAGGACTACATCGCGCCCGCGATCGCCGGAGCGCTGCACGGCGCCGGGATCGCCGTCGGCACTCCCAACGGTGAGTCGATCTCGGCTGGCCAGTTCGTTCCCGACGTGCAGTGGGTGCTGCCGAGCTTCATCGCGTCTGAGCTTCACGTTTCGCTGCCGGCAGCGCGCGGGTCGGGCAAGGTCACCCCGGGGCTGCACGGCCACTCCCTGGACTCGGTGAGCGTCGCCGGCACCACCCTTCAGACCGGCTCAGCGAACTCGATCGCCGCCAGTCCGCCGCCGACGTTCACCCTCAACTACACCAACGGCGGAAACAACAACGAGACCAACGTTCTCTGCTCGGTGACAGTCAGCGGGACCAGCGTCGGCGGCCAGAAGACCTTGCCCGAGACGTTCGCCGGGCAGCACGGCAGCTGTCAGGTGACCCTGAAGTCCAGCCCACCGGCCGGGACTCAGACGGTGGTGGCGTCAATCCAGAAGGTTCCGGGCGAGAAGAACACTTCCAACAACTCGCTCTCCTTCCCGGTCACCTTCAAGTAGCGCGGGTGAGCGGGTGAGCGCCGTTGGGCAGGCCCGGCGTCCGCGGACTCGGGGCTATGCCTATCCTTGGCGCGGTGCAAGACCTGATCGGCACCGCGCTCGCCGCCGGGCCCCAGCCGCTGACCGGCACTGTGGGGATCATCGCCATGGCCGCCGCTGCGGTGGCCGTGGTCGCGTTGATGGTGGCGACGGCCCTCGCGATTCGCCTGCGGCGCGTACGCAGCGACCAGCGCCTCGTGCTCGGTGACCAGCGCCAGGATCTCGTCAGCCACGCCGCTGCGCTCCAGAGCGACTTCGAGGCCCTCAACATCTACCTCCAGGACGTGGCGGCTCGGCTCGATGAGCGCATGAGCGTCGCCGAGGGCAGGCTGGACGGCGCGATCGCCTACCACTCGCTGGTGCGCTACGACGCCTACGGTGAGATGTCCGGTCGCCAGTCGACCTCGATCGCCCTACTCGATGCCTCCCGCTCGGGCATCGTCTTGTCCTCGATTCATCACCGCGACCAGGCCCGGCTGTACGCCAAGCAGGTCCACGAGGGCCGCGGCGAGCTCGAGCTGTCGCCGGAGGAGAACGAGGCGATCCGCGTCGCCCTCGAAGGCGGCCAGCCGGCGAGCACCGGCTGAGCCCAGGGACGAAAGGGACGAGGCGAGCACCGTGCGGGCCGGCTACCTCGGACCCGAGGGCACCTGGACGCACGAGGCGCTGCTCACGGCTAGCCACGGCAGCGGGCTCGAGTTGGTCGGCTATCCGACCGTCTATGACACCGTCATGGCCGTGCACAGCAGGGAGGTGGCGCGGGCGCTGGTGCCGATCGAGAATTCGCTTGAGGGTTCGGTCAACGCCACCCTCGACGCGTTGGCGATCGAGGCCGAGGATGTGGCGATCCTCGGCGAGGTCGTGCATCCGATTCGCCACTGTCTGATCGCCCGCACTGAGCTCGCGTTGTCCGAGATCGAGGTGGTCATCTCCCATCCCCAAGCCAGTGGCCAGTGCGCCCGCTTCATGCGCGCCCGCCTTCCCGGTGCCCAGGTGAGGGCCGGCAGCTCGACCGCCGAAGCCGTGCGCCTGGTCGCCGACCACGAGGGACCCTGGGCGGCCCTGGGGACGCGCGCGGCCGCCGAGCGCTACGGCTGTCGGGTGCTCATGGCCGGGGTGGAGGACGTGCCCGACAACGAGACCCGCTTCGTCTGGCTGGGTCCCGCGGGCGCCCCGCCCGGCGGCCCGGCGTCGGACGCGACCATTGCGGCCGGGTCCTGGAAGACGGCGATCGTCTTCTGGGGTGTCGGGTCCGAGGCGCCCGGCTGGCTGGTCGCCTGCCTGTCGGAGTTCGCCAGGCGCGGCGTCAACCTGACCCGGATCGAGTCACGCCCCCGTAAGCAGGGGCTCGGGCGCTACATGTTCTTCATCGACCTCGAGGGGCGCGACATCGAGCCCCACGTCGCGGCCAGCCTCGAACAGATGCGCGAGCACGTAGAAGTTCTGCGCGTGCTGGGGACGTTCCCTGCCGCCCCCTGACTTGTCTTGGTGCGCGCGTATGGGCGGCGCCGGCACGGATCGCTCGCCGTCGCCCGCACCGGGAACGCTGACGCTTGCTGTGGTGCGTTAGACGTTGCGCCGACGACGCGACCGGTGCGGGCGCCGGCAGCGACCGCCCCGTCCGCCCTCCAGTGCGACCACATCAACGGTGGGGTGGCCGGGGCCTGTCCGCCAGCAGCGGTCGCGGCGCACCCGCGGGACCTCGCGAGCCTCTTCAGCGCCAGCGCTTTGCTGCTGGCCGGACGGCCGCGGACACCCCAACCGGCGAGCGTTTGCGTGACCGGGACAGCGCACGGGGCGGGGCGAAAACGGTTGCAAGCAATTGACAAGCGCAAGCCGGAGCCGTCGGTACACTTTTGCCCGCACGACCATGGGCTCCCTCGTACCACCAGCGCCATCGGGGTCCGCGCCGCTTTCACAGCACCAGCGGCGCGGGCGTGAGGGTGGCCGGGTGCTGGTGTTGAATGCGACCTTCGAGCCGATCAACGTCTGCACGGTTCGGCGGGCAGTCGTCCTCCTGCTCAAGGAGAAGGCCGAAGTGATCGAGCGCTCGAACTGGAAACTTCATTCCGAGCGCGCGACGATGTCGCGCCCGATGGTGATCCGCCTGGTCAGCTATGTCCGCATCCCGCGGGACACCCACCGGCGCAAGATCACCCGCCGGGCCGTGTTCGCCCGCGATGACTGGACTTGTCAGTACTGCGGCTCGCGCTCCAACCTGACCGTGGACCACGTCATCCCCCGATCCAAGGGCGGCCGGTCGAGCTGGGAGAACATCGTCGCGTCGTGCGCGCCGTGCAACCGCCGCAAGGGCAACGCCTTGCTGCGCCACTCGGGCATGCGGCTCAACAAGGTGCCGCGCACCCCGAGTCCGCACGTCTTCATCCAGGTGGCCAGCCCCACGATCCCCGCTGCCTGGCGCGCCTACCTGGCCGCCTGACCGCGTTCGGCTAGGCCGCGTAGCGCTGGGCGGAGCGAGCGCGAGCCTTTGCCGCCTCGACCTCACGGTCCTTGGGCGGAGCGGCGCTCGTCAGCTCACCGAGCAGCTTGACCGAGGCGGCCGTGACCGCTTCGACGGCGGCCGCAAACGCGGCCTCGTTCGCCTTGGACGGCTTGCTGAAGCCACTGATCTTGCGGACGTATTGCAGGGCGGAGGCGCGGATCTCCTCGTCGGAGGCCGGCGGCTCGAAGTTGTGGAGGGTGCGGATGTTTCGACACATGCCCTCGAGCTTAATGCTTAGCGTTCTCCGGGCGCCTTCGGACGGAGCGTGACCGAAGGCGAGGCGAGCGTGACGGCCCAGAAAGACCGAAGGGCGCCGGTCGACACCGGCGCCCTTCAGGACAACGTTGGCTGCGATTTCCGCCTGTGGCTACTTCCCTGCCGGAGGGACTACTCCCGGCGCCCAGTGCGGCGGTGTCGCGGGGGGACTCCGCTACGCGGGGTCAGCCTCCGACCTAGCGGCCGGACACCTCCAGGGTCCCGCAAAAACTGTCAGACAAGTTAGGACCACCTCCTTTCTCTGGTACGCGCAGAATAGCGAAGTGTCGTGACGTGTTCAGCCGCCGACCGCTGCCGGCCGCGGCCGGCAGCCGCGCCCTCCCAGGTCCCTCCGACGCTCCGGCAGTTTGCGTGCAGGGCTGCGGACATGCGCCCCGCGGGCCCGGCGAGCTACTCCTCCTCGGGCTCGGACTCCTCGACGGCCGGTTCATCGTCGATGTCGACAGCGTCGGCATCGATCACGGGCGCATCGGAGTCGAGCAGGTCCACGGGTTCGTCGCCGGCGACCGGGGCCGCCGTGGCCGCCTCGGACTCCACGATCAGTGCCACCGCCGACACCTGATCGTCGTCGCGGATATTCATCACCCGGACGCCCTGGGAAGCGCGCCCGTAGAGGTTGATGCCCCGCACGGAGGTGCGCTGCACCATTCCGTTCTGGGAGATGAAGACCAGCTCCTGATGCTCGCGGACGACCAGCGCCCCGGCCAGAGCACCCTTGTTCTCGGTCAGCGTGATCGTCTTGACCCCCATCGTCCCACGTCCCTTGACGGGGTAGTCAGAGATCTCGCTGCGCTTGCCGTAGCCGTTCTCGGTCACGACGAGGAGCTCCTGGTCGTCCCGGGCCACATCCATGGCCAGCACGGAGTTGTTCACCTGGGAGACGTTCATCCCCCGCACACCACTGGTGTCGCGACCCATCGGACGGGTCTGGCTCTCGCTGAAACGCGCCGCCTGGCCCGAGCGCGAGACCATGATGATGTCGTCGTGACCGCTGGTGCGGCGCACGGCGATCAGTTCGTCGTCGTCGCGGATGTTGATGGCGATGATCCCGTCGGCCTTGATCGGCGTGTTGTAAGCGCCGAACTCCGTCTTCTTGATCATGCCCTTGCGGGTTGCGAAGACGAGGTACTTGCCCTCGGCGAAGTCGCGCGTGGAGAGGACTGACTGGACCCGCTCGCCCTCGCGCAGCGGCAGGAGGTTGACCAGCGCCCGCCCCTTGGCGGTTCGCGACGCCTCGGGAAGCTCGTACACCTTGAGGCGGTAGACCTTGCCGCGATTGGTGAAGAAGAGCAGGTAGTCGTGGGTCGAGCAGACAAACAGGTGCTCGATGTAGTCCTCGTCCTTCATGTCCATGCCCGTCACCCCGATGCCGCCGCGACGTTGCTGGCGGTAGGTGGAAAGCGGCAGTGACTTGATATAGCCCGAGTGGGTGATCGAGATCACCATCTGCTGATCGGCGATCAGGTCCTCGATGTCGATCTCGCCCTCGGCGTGGGTGATCTCGGTCCGGCGTTCGTCACCGTAGGCGTCGGCTATTTCCTTGAGCTCGTCCTTGATCAGCGTGTTGACCCGCTCCTCGCTACCCAGGATCTCACGCAACTCCTTGATCCGCTCGACGAGGTCGGCGTGCTCCTGCTTGATCTTGTCGGCCTCCAAGGCGGTGAGCCGGCTGAGGGTCAGCTGGAGGATCGCCTGGGCTTGCACGAGGGTGAGCTCGAAGCGCTCGATCAAACCGGTGCGGGCGGCCTCGGGATCGCGCGAACCGCGGATCAGCGCGATCACTTCGTCGAGGTTGGCGAGCGCGATCAGCATGCCCTCGAGGACGTGGGCGCGCTCCTCGGCCCGGCGCAGCTCGTACTTGGTACGGCGAACGACGACCTCGACCTGATGGTCGATGTAGTGGCCGAGGACCTCGCGCAGCGACAGGGTGCGCGGCACGTTGTCAACCAGCGCGACCATGTTGACGCCGAACGTCGTCTGCATCGGCGTGTGCTTGTGGAGCTTGTTGAGCACGACCTTGGGGATGGCGTCACGCTTGAGCTCGATCACGATCCGCATCCCGTGGCGGTCGGATTCATCGCGCAGATCCGAGATCTCGGTGATCTTCTTGTCGATCACCAGGTCGCGGATCTTCAGGATCAGGCCGCCATCGCCGCCCTTGCGCACCTGGAACGGCAACTCGGTGACGATGATCGCTTCCTTGCCCTGGCCGATCGGCTCGACATGAGCCTTGGCCTGGACTCGGACCCGGCCGCGGCCGGTCGCGTACGCGTCGCGAATGCCCTCGCGGCCGAGGATCGTTCCCGCGGTGGGGAAGTCAGGGCCCTTGATGTACCTCATCAGGCCTTCGACGTCGATATTCCGATCGTCGATGTAAGCGATCGTGGCGGCCACCACCTCCCGCAGGTTGTGAGGCGGGATGTTGGTCGCCATACCGACCGCGATCCCGGAGCCGCCGTTGACGAGCAGGTTGGGGAAGCGGGCGGGAAGGACGACCGGCTCTTGGCGCGTGCCGTCGTAGGTGGGCGCGAAGTCGACCGTCTCTTGGTCGATGTCACGCAGCATCTCGGTGGCCAGCGAGGCCAGGCGCGCCTCGGTGTAGCGCATGGCCGCGGCCGAGTAGCCGTCGATGTTGCCGAAGTTCCCGTGCCCGTCGACGAGCGGATAGCGCATCGAGAAGTCCTGGGCGAGGCGCACCAGTGCGTCGTAGATGGCGCTGTCGCCGTGGGGATGAAACTTGCCCATCACCTCGCCGACGATCTGGGCGCATTTGACGTGCCGGCGGTTGGGCTGCAGACCCAGCTCGTTCATCACGTGCAGGACGCGGCGGTGCACGGGCTTGAGCCCGTCGCGGACGTCGGGCAGCGCGCGCCCAACGATCACGGACATGGCGTAGTCGAGATACGCCGAACGCATCTCCTCCTCGAGCCCGCGGGGCTCGATGTTGCCGCCGTCGAGAGTGTCGATGGACATCGTCAGCCTCCCTTCCTAGACGTCGAGGTTCGCGACGAGGCTGGCGTTCTCCTCGATGAAGACCCGGCGAGGCTCGACCTGATCGCCCATCAACATCGAGAACACGAGGTCGGCCGAGGCGGCGTCGTCCATCGTCACCCGGACCAGGGTGCGCGTAGCGGGATCCATCGTCGTCTCGCGCAGCTCTTCAGCATCCATCTCGCCCAGACCCTTGAAGCGGTAGTAGTCGATGCCCTTCTGGGCCACGCTCAGCACCTCGTCGCGCAGCTCCTCGAAGGAGCCGGCGTCGCGTGTGGTCTCACCCAGCCGGACCGTGAACGGCGGCGTCCCGGCGAGCTCGGCCAGGTCGCGGTGCACGTCGGCCAGGCGCTGGTACTCGTGGGCGTCGAGCGCGGCGCGACGCAGATGGTGGGTGGTAGCGAGGCCGGTCTTGGTCTCGATCGTTCGCAGGACCAGCTCCTCGGGGCGCTCCTCGATCAGGGACAGGCCGTAGGCCTCACCGTCGCCATTGCCATTCCCGTCCTGGGCGGATACGTGCTTGAGCAGCGCACCGACGTCGGTGATCTGCTCCTCGAGCATTCGCGCCTGCTGCATGAAGGTGACGACACCATGACCGTGAGCGGCCGTCAGCGCTGCCGCCCAGGCCTCGTAGTTCTTGACCAGGCGGGTGAAACGCGTCCACCGCGCCTCGGTCAGCTTGAACGGCTTGTTGAAGCGGTCATAGATCTCGAGCTTCTCGAACTTGTCGCCGAGCAGAATGTCCTCGAGCTCGGACTCGCGCTCGATGTAGCGATGCTTCTGGCCGCGCGTGAGCCGGTACAGCGGCGGTTTGGCGATGTAGACGTAGCCAGCTTCGATCAGCGGCTGCATCTCGCGAAACAGCAGGGTCAGGGCCAGGGTACGGATGTGGGCGCCGTCAACGTCGGCGTCGGTCAGCAGCACCACCTTGTGGTAGCGCGCCTTGGTGATGTCGAACTCGTCGCGGACGCCGGTGCCGATCGCGGTGATCAGGGCCTGGATCTCGGTGTTGGCGAGCACCTTGTCGATTCGACTCTTCTCGACGTTGAGTATCTTCCCGCGCAGCGGGAGGATGGCCTGCGTGTTGCGGTCCCGGGCGCTGACCGCCGAGCCGCCGGCGGAGTCCCCCTCGACCACGAACAGTTCGGCCAGGGAGGGATCCTTGACCGAGCAGTCGGCGAGCTTGCCGGGGAGGGTCGAGTTCTCGAGCGCCGACTTGCGGCGGGTGAGGTCTCGGGCCTTGCGCGCTGCCGAGCGGGCCTGGGCGGCCGAGACGGCCTTGCGAATCACCGCCCGCGCGTCGGCGGGGTTCTCCTCCAAGAATTCTCCAAGGCGGGCGTTGACGATCGAATGGACAAAACCCTGCATGCCGGGGTTGCCGAGCTTGGTCTTGGTCTGACCTTCGAACTGGGGGTCGGTGAGCTTGGCCGAGATGACCGCAGTGAGCCCCTCGCGGACGTCCTCGCCGGTGAGGTTGTCGTCCTTCTCCTTGAGCTCACCCTTCTCGCGCGCGTATCTGTTCAGTGCGCTGGTCAGGGCGGAACGAAAGCCGCTCAGGTGCGAGCCACCCTCGATCGTGTTGATGTTGTTGGCAAAGGAGAAGACCGACTCCTGGTAGGACGAGTTCCACTGCATGGCGACCTCGACCGCGCCCTCGCCGCTCTCACCCTCGAAGGAGATGATCTTGTTGTGGATCGGGTCCTTGTTCTGGTTGAGGTAGGCGACGAAGTCGACGATGCCGCCCTCGTACTGAAACTCGACGCGGTGGCCTTCGCCGCGCTCGTCGACGATCGTGATGTGCAGCCCGCGGGTGAGGAAGGCGGTGTCGCGCATCCGCTCCTCGATCGTCTTGAAGTCGACCTCGAGCGACTCGAAGATGTCGGCGTCGGGCAGGAAGGTGATCGTGGTGCCGGTCTCGCTGGTCGGCGCGCCCTTGAGAAGATCGCCTTGCGGCTTACCCCGGGCGTAGCTCTGCGTGAAGACGTGGCCATCGCACCGGATCTCGACGTCGAGGCGCTCGGACAGGGCATTGACCACTGACACACCGACACCGTGCAGGCCGCCGGAGACCTTGTAGCCGCCGCCGTCGCCGAACTTGCCGCCGGCGTGCAGGACGGTGAGCACGACCTCGACAGCGGGTCGACCCTCCTTGGCCATGATCCCCACCGGGATGCCGCGCCCGTCGTCGGCCACGGTGACCCGATTGTCGGGGTGGATCGTGACCGTCACGGCGCTGCAGCACCCGGCCAGGGCCTCGTCGACCGAGTTGTCGACGACCTCGTAGATGAGGTGGTGCAGGCCGCGGGCCCCGGTCGAGCCGATGTACATGCCCGGACGCTTGCGAACCGCCTCGAGTCCTTCGAGGACGGTGATGTCCTGGGCATCGTAACTGGATGTGTTGCGGGCGCTCGCTGAGCCGCCGTCGTCGTTCGCCAACGATCCTCCGATTGACGTTGAGACGCCCCGGTTTCGCGCCATGCGGGCGCGCCGGGGCGTCAAAGAAATGGTGTACAGAACAATAGCACAGCAACCGGTCGAATCGCGGCCCTGGACTCGGCTATTTTACCTGCAAAACCCCGGAAATACCGGGCCACGAAGCTAGCCGATATAGCCCACGGCCACGCAGCGAAGGCGCTGAAGCTGACCACGCTCGAGGGCCGCGTTGAGACGGGGGAGGATCTGCGGTGCCATCAGGTCAAGCTCCTGCGCCCAGACCGACGCCGAGCATGAGATCGTGACCACGCCAGCTCGCTCCGAGGTCGGCTCCGCCTCGGCCGCAATCGCCGCGCCGACGGTGGCGGGCCACACCCGTTGCACCTCGGCCAGGAGGGTCTGCGGGGCGAGATCGTCGGCGAGGCGTTCGAAGGCCCCTTCCAGCGTCCGCGGCGAGCGGCGGTAGCTGCGCGCCATCAACTCGCTGCCCCCGCCGCCGCCTCGCTGTGGACCTCGCCGGCCACGACCGCGAGCCGGGTGACGTCCGCGTCGTCCCCGCCCGGGATCTGCTCGAGGTCGGTGGCGGTGATCACCGATTGGCCACCGGTGGCCCGGAGGAGATCGATGAGCGCACGGCGGCGGGTGACGTCGAGTTCGCTCATCACATCGTCCAGGAGCATGACCGGGGGGGTCCGGCGGCGCTCGCCGATCGCCTCGCGCTCGGCCACCAGCAGGGCGAGGAGGGCGAGTCGCTGCTGGCCCTGTGATCCGTAGGACCGCAGCTCACGGCCTTCGCGGACGGTCACGAGCTCGTCGCGGTGGGGCCCGTGGCCCGAGAACCCGCGCTCGAGGTCCGAGGCCATGCGCTCCCGCAGCTCGGCCAGGAGTCCTTCCGTGGTCGTGGCCCGCGAGCGCGGCCGGTAGGCGAGACCGGGCTCGCCGTCCAGGCCGAGCTGCGTACAGCAGCGAGCGAAGCCCTCGGCGATCGCGTCAACGGCCCGGCGGCGATCCTGCATCAACTCGATTCCGTGCTGGGCTAGCTGCACGTCCCAGGTGGCGAGCGCGTCCCGTGAGCCCGCCCCGGCACGGATCCGAGCGATCAGAGCATTGCGCTGAGCGAGCGTCTGGGCATAGGCACGACGGGTCAGCACGCGCGCCGGCCACATGGCACCGACGAACTGATCCAGGTGGGCGCGACGCAGCGAGGGTGCGCCCTTGATCAGCTCGAGTCGGTCGGGCAGAAAGACGCTCACCAGGGGGCGGTCCTCCACGTCCTGGAGGCGCTCCACCGCCGCACCATCGACCCGCATCCGCTTGGGCTCGCCAGGAGTGAAGCCGACCGTCAGCTCGTGTTGACCGTCCTCTCCCTGTGCGTCGACCTCCACCCGCGCGGTCGGCTGCCCGAAGCGCACGACCTCCCGCTCGTTGTTGGTGCGGCACGAGCGGCCGGTACAGCCGAAGTACAGCGCCTCGATCAGATTCGTCTTGCCGGCCCCGTTTGGACCGGTGATCACCGTCAGGGCCGCCCCGAACTCCACCTGTGCGGCTGCGTAGCCGCGAAAGTCACGCACGCTGACGCGCAGGACGCGCACGACAAAGTCGCTAGACGTTCAGCCTGATCGGCATGATCAGGTAGCGGAAGCGACTCTCATCGCCCGCCTCGATCAGGCCCGGTCGCAGCGGGCTGATCAGCTTCAGCAGTACGTCACCATCCTCGATCGCCTCGAGGCCGGCACGCAGGAACTCGGGGTTGAAGCCGATTTCAAACGGCTCACCTTGAAACGCGGTCGGCATCGACTCCCGCGCCTCGCCGACGTCGGGGGTCTGCGCTGACACGGTCAGCTCACCGGGGACGAACGCGAGCCTCAGAGGCGCGTTCTTCTGGGCTAGGAGGCTGATGCGCCGCACAACGTCGGCGAATTCGACGCCTGCGAGCCGGAGTTCGTGCTCGAAGCTCTCGGGCAGGAGCTGGCGATAGTTGGGGAACTGGCCGTCGATCAAGCGCGAGGAGAGCACAACCCGTCCCAACGTGAAGAGAACCTGGTTCTGGCCGACGCTGACCCGCAGCTGCTCGCCCTCGGCATGGGCGACCAGGCGCGCCAGCTCCTGAAGCGCCCGGGCGGGCACATTGACCTCGAAGCCAGACGAGAGGGGAGTCTCGAGCACCGTTTCCTTGACGCTAAGGCGATACGAGTCGGTTGCCACCATGCGCAGCTCGCGCTCGGAAGCGGAGACGAGGATCCCGGTCAGGACCGGCCGGGTCTCATCCCGCGAGGCCGAGCCCGCGACCTTCAAGGCCGTGGTCACAAATGCCTGCGCCGGGAGCTCGACCGCAGAGTCCTGGTCGGGCTCTGGGAAGGGCGGGAAGTCATCGTTGCGCAGCGTGCGGATGTGGAAGGTGGCGTTGCCGGCAACGAGCTCCACGTCCTGCTCGGCGGCCCGCAGCTCCAGGCTGATACCGGCGGCCGGAAGGGAGCGCACGACGTCGAGCAGGAGCCGGGCGGGGAGCACGACGGTCCCCTCGCGCTCGATCTCGAGCTCGAGCGGTACGCGCAGGCCGACATCCATGTCTGTGGCGCGCAACTCGCCCGCGCCGCCGGCAACTGAGACCTGGACGCCCGACAGAGCCTGAATCGCGCTCCGTGTCGACGCCACGCGGCTGACCGTCTGCAGCTGGGCGAACAGATGATCTCTTTGCAAAGAGATCCTCACGATGAATACCTAAGGAAAGTTGTAGAAGTCATAGGGAGAATGGATCGTGTGAAGAAGTATGCGTTCGCCCGCATCTAGCGGGCAAGTTGTTGCGTTTGCGGGACGGGCCAGTCTGTCAATAGTGGCGGTCGTCGTGTCGGCTCCGGAGCCTTGCGGTGAGGACGCGGAGTTCTTCGGCGACGTTGTTGTCAGCCCCCACCCGCTCGGCGACACGTTTACAGGCATGCAGGACGGTGCCGTGGTTGCGCCCGCCAAAGGCATCTCCGATCGCTTGGAGTGGAGCGCCGGTGATCTCCCGGGCGAGATGGATGGCCACCTGGCGGGGCCAGTTGACCCGTGCCGTGCGAACCGGCGAGAGGAGCTCGGCCGGGGTGACGGAATAGTGAGCGGCGACCATGGCTTGGATGCGGGCGATGGTGGGGGTGTCGCCGCCCGCCACCGGGTACAGGATGTCGAGCACGTCATTGGCCAGCTCAAGACTGATCGGCTGCTGGGTGAGAGAGTGGTGGGCGACGATTCGGATCAGGGCGCCCTCGAGCGACCTGATGTTGGTCGCCACCCGATCTGCGATCAGCTCGAGAACCTGGGGATCGGAGACCACGATGCCGTCGAGCAACGCTCGTTTGCGCAGGATCGCGATCCGGGTGGGCAGATCCGGGGGGGCCATCTCGGCGACCAAACCGGCCTCGAAGCGTTCACGCAGTCGGACCTCGATCCCCACCAGAGAGCGCGGTAGGCGATCGCAGGTGAGCACCAGCTGGCGTCCGCTGTCGTACACGGCGTTGAAGGTGTGGAAGAACTCTTCCTCGGTGCGCGCCTTGCTGGCCAGGAACTGCACGTCGTCGATGAGGAGCACATCGGCGTCGCGATAGGCACGCTTGAAGGGCTCGATCGCTCGGGTGCTCAGCGCCCCGAGGAAGTGATTGGTGAAGTCCTCGGCCGTCGTGTACCGAACCGTGGTCCCGCCACCGAAGGCGAGCACGTAGTTTCCGATCGCGTGCAGGAGGTGGGTCTTGCCCAGGCCCGGCGGCGCGTGCAGGAACAGGGGGTTGTAGGCCTGACCCGGGAGTTCGGCCACCGCGAGCGCCGCGGCGTGAGCGAGACGGTTGCCCTCGCCGATGATGAACTGCTCGAAGCTGTAGCGAGGGTTGAAGCTGGCCTGCGGACCGGCCGGCCGGATCGCAGGACGTGGGGCCCCGGCCGACGGGTGGGGGGTCTCGCCGTCGGCGAAGGTGACGCGGGTGCCTTCGCCGAGGACCTCGCGGGCGCAGCGCTCAAGCGCCCGGCCGTAGCGTGCCGAGATCCACCGTTTGGTCCCCTGCGGGGCCTGGAGCAGGAGCGTCTCGCCATCCCATCCGCGCACCTCGATCGGCGCGATCCAGATGTCGAACGTCGACTGATCGATTGTGCGACGGAGTCGCGCCCGGATGCTCTGCCACGCAGGTGTAGCTTTATGATGCGTGCGCAGCGACAAGCAACTCCTCCCGGGAGGCTTTGGACTACTGGGGGTGAGGGCCCCTGCGGAAACCACCATCGCCGGGGCGGCGAATATAGCAACGGCGATCAGCGCCCGAGCCCCGCTGGCGCTGCCTTGACGCAATGCGCGAGAAAAAAGCTCCCGGCCCGCTTCCGAGAGGGTTTTGGTCGTACCCGCCGAAGGGGTGCCGACCGCACGCGGAGCGTCTCACCGCCGTGCGTATACTCCGACTCTGCCTGGACAGGCTGTGACTATGAAACGCACTTACCAGCCAAAGAAGCGCAAGCGCGCACGCGCCCATGGATTTCGTACCCGCATGCGCACCCGCGCGGGACGCTTGACCCTCAAGCGTCGGCGCGCAAAGGGACGCAAGCGCCTGACGGTCTGATGTTGGTCGGGCGGCCGGGAGCCGTGTCCGGACTGCGACCGGGAAGGGGCCGGCTCTCGCGCAGCGCTGAGTTCGACCGCGTGTTTCGTCAGGGACGATCGCATGCCGGTCGCGATCTCGTGCTCTATGTGTTTCCGCGCGGGGGCGGCGACGAACCGTCGCGGCTTGGGCTCTCGGTGTCGCGCAAGGTTGGTGGTGCCGTGGAGAGAAATCGGGTCAAGCGGCTCCTGCGCGAGGCGTTCGCCCAGGCGAGCGGACGGCTGCCGGCCGGCACCGACGCGGTCGTGGTCGCGCGCCGCGGCGCCCATGAGTTGGCTGAGAGGGATGGTTTGAGCGGCATCCTCAGTGCGCTGAGTGAGTTGATCGACAAGGTTCCGGGTGCCCGGCCGGGCGCGCAGCCCCCGGCTCGACATGCGTCCGCCGGGCCCGAGGACTGATGCGTCTGTCGTCCCTCGTCGTGGCACCGATTCGTGCCTACCAGCGTCTCTTCTCCCCGGTCCTGGGCGAGCGATGCAAGTACTACCCGTCGTGTTCGCGCTATGCCGTGCAGGCGATAGAGAACTACGGCATACTCCGCGGCCTCGTCCTGGCCGGCTGGCGCCTGCTGCGCTGCAACCCGTGGAGTCATGGAGGCGTTGACCCGGTAGCGGATCAACGGCTCTTCAAGTCGCAAGCCCCGGCCGGGAGCGTCTGATCATGCTTCTCAGCGCCAACATCTTCCAGCCGCTCATGGACGTCTTCGAGTCGGTGCTCAAGTTCTTCCACGACAGCCTCGGGGTGCCTTGGGGTTGGTCGATCGTGCTGCTCACGGTCGTCGTCCGGGCGGTGCTGATCCCGCTGACGGTTAAGCAGTTCGGCTCCATGCAGCGTATGCAGCAGCTACAGCCCGAGCTGAAGGCGATCCAGGCCAAGTACAAGGACGACAAGGAGCGCCAGCAGCAGGAAATGATGCGCTTCTACAAGGAGAACAAGGTCAACCCCTTGGGGTCGTGCCTGCCCCTGGTAGCGCAGCTTCCGGTGTTCATCTCGCTCTTCTACATGCTCCGTACCACCCTGCGCCTGGACATCTGCCCCGCCCACCAGCCACGGTTGATCAGTGGCTTGATCGACACCGCGCACCTACGGCCCTGCGGCGCCGGCCATGGCGCCGGCTTCCTGTTCATTGGTGACCTGACCAACAAGGCCACAGGGGCGACCCTGATCGTCCTGCTTGCGCTCTACGTCGGCAGCCAGCTGGCCTCGAGCCTGATGATGTCGAGCCCGACGATGGACCGTAACCAGCGCATGATCATGCTCGTCATGCCGCTTTTCTTCGTGTTCATCTTCCTCCAGTATCCGGCAGGCCTGCTCGTCTACTGGATCACCACCAACCTGTGGACGATCGCGCAGCAGTTTGTGGTCAAGCGTCGGATCGGACCGGTGCGAGCGCCGGTGGTGGCGACCGCCGGCGCGACCACGAGCGTGGTCGCGACCGGTCGAGCATCGCCCAAGGCATCGCCCAAATCGGGGTCCGGGGCGGATTCAGATACCCCCGGGAACGGCTCTGGGAGTGCTGCCGGTGGTCTCGGGTCGCTGCTGCGCGGCCGGGGCAAGCCCGAGCCAGAGAAGTCCGCGGTCGCGGCCAAACCAGCGGGTCCGCCGCCCCGGCCGCCGCGGAAGAAGAAGAAGCGCTCCGGGCGCCGGAGATAGCGATGACCACCGGGGCCGGCGACGTGGCCGATCGGGTACAGGAGCTGTTGGTGCGGGTCGCCGAGGCGGCGGGGGTTGAGGTGTCGGTGGAGATCAACGAGGGACCCGAAGGGTTGGTCGCCCAGTACGTGGGCGACGATGTCGCGCTCCTGATCGGCCGCCACGGTCAGACCATCGATGCCATTCAGCACATCGCCTACCGTTTCGCTCGGCACGGTTCGGAGGAGCGCCTGCCGGTGGTCGTCGATGCCGCGGGATACCGCGAACGCCGGGCCACGACGCTGCGCGCCGCGGCCGACCAGGCCGCCGAGACGGCCGTTAGCCACAGGCGTGCCGTGCCGTTGGAGGCGATGAGCGCACTGGAGCGCAAGGTGATCCACGAACACCTGAAGGGCCGCCACGATGTCGAGACATACAGCGAAGGCCAGGAGCCCTCACGGCGTCTCGTGGTTGCCCCCCTCGTCGACTGACTGGCGTTTCACGTGAAACACTCCGGGTGTGTTTCACGTGAAACACTCCCGGGTCGCCGTCTCCGAGCTGGCCCAGCGGTTCGGCCTCGTGGCGGGCGCGATCGAACAGCTGGCCGCGCTCTTGGGGCTCCTGACCGAGGACCCGCTGGCTCCCTCGAGCGTGCGCGACCCCGCTCGCGCGATCGATGATCACCTCGCTGACTCGCTGGTCGGGTTGGAGCTCGAGGCTGTCCGCCGGGCCGCCTCGATCGCTGACCTCGGCGCCGGCGCCGGCCTGCCCGGGCTGGCGCTCGCGATCGCTCGGCCCGACGCCGAGGTAAGCCTGGTCGAGAGCAACCGACGCAAGTGTGAGTTCATTGCCCGCGCAGCGGCGACGTGCGGCCTTACGAACACAACGGTGGTGCCGATGCGAGCCGAGGCCTGGACGGCTGGCCGAGAACGATTTGAGCTTGTCACCGCGCGCGCGCTGGCCTCACTGCCCGTGGTGGCGGAGTACGCGGCCCCCCTCTTGTGTCTGGGGGGTGCCCTGGTGGCTTGGCGCGGCCGTCTCGATCCCGCGGAGGAGGCCGCGGCCCGCGCGGCGGCTGGCGAACTCGGGCTGCGCTACGGGGCTCCCCAGCGCGTCACGCCCTACCGAACGGCCGCCCACCGGCATCTTCAGGTACTCGTCAAGGCCGAGCCCACGCCACCGCGTTTTCCGCGACGTCCCGGAATGGCCCGCAAGCGCCCGCTCGGCGGGGCTTCCCAGCCTGCATCTGACCGCCCACGGCGCTAGCTTGAATGACCGTGGGGACGATCTACGCAATCGCCAACCAGAAGGGCGGCGTCGGTAAGACGACCACGGCCGTCAACTTGGCGGCGTGCGTAGCCGAGGCCGGATACGAGACCTTGCTCGTTGATATCGACCCCCAGTCCAACGCCACGCTAGGACTCGGAATCGACAAGCATGTCAAGCCCACCGTGTACCACGCTCTGGTGGGTGATCTGGCTCTCGCCGAGGCCGTCGTGGAAAGTGGGATCGAGCACTTGGCCGTGGTCCCGGCAGGCCCAGACCTAGCCGGAGCGGCGGTCGAGCTGCCGCGGATGGCGGGTTCCGAGAACCGGCTTCGGGACGCCTTGGCCCCGCTTCGCGATCGCTATGCTTTCGTGTTCCTGGACTGTCCACCGTCGCTGGGCCCGCTGACAGTCAACGCTCTTGTTGCCGCCGACCGGGTGATCGTGCCCGTGCAGGCGGAGTATTTCGCGCTCGAGGGTCTGGCCGGTCTCCTTGACACCCTATCCCTGGTGCAACGCGAGCTCAATCCGCGCCTCGCCGTCGCCGGGATGCTGCTGACGATGCACGACGGGCGAACCCGCCTGGCGCAGGATGTCGAGCGCGAGGTGCGCGAGCACTTCCCGACCCTCGTCTTTGAAACCGTCATCCCCCGCAACGTCCGCATCGGGGAGTCACCGAGTTTCGGCAAGCCCGTGATTCATTACGACCCCCACTGCGCCGGCTCCGACGCGTACTTCGAGCTTGCCAAGGAGGTGGCTGCCCGTGGCTGAGCGCCAGCCGGCGATCGGCCGCGGCCTGAAGGCGATCCTGTCCGTAGCCCCGCGCGACGAACCCGAGGAGCTGCGCCAGGTCGCTACCGAGCTGATCGTTCCCAATCCCAGCCAGCCTCGCCGGCTCTTTGATGAGACTGCCCTGGCCGGCCTCGCCGAGTCGATCCGCCTGCGCGGGGTGCTGCAGCCGGTACTGGTTCGTCCGGTGGCAGGCGGGACCTACCAGCTGATTGCCGGTGAGCGCCGTTGGCGGGCGGCCCGCCTCGCCGAGCTTGACACGATTCCGGCGATCGTCCGCCACCACGACGATGCGGCATCACTCGAGGTGGCCCTGGTCGAGAACATGGCCCGCGAGGACCTCAACCCGGTTGAGGAGGCTCGTGCCTGTGCGGCGCTGACTGAGGAGCTCGGTCTGACGCGGGACGAGGTCGGTGCCCGCGTCGGCCGCAGCCGGGTGGCGGTGTCCAACCTGATCAGGCTGCTCGACCTGCCAGACATCGCCTTGACGGCGATCGAGCACCGAGCCCTGAGCGAGGGGCACGGGCGGGCGCTGCTGCTGGCAAGCGACCATGATGATCGCCGCCGCCTCGCCCGCTCGGCGGTCGAGTATGGCTGGTCGGTCCGCCAGCTCGAGGCGCGCGCACGACAGGCCAACGCGGGCGCGGGTCACCCGCGCCCGTCGCGTCGCCGGCCGGCTCTGCACCCCGATCAGGAGGTGGCGATGGCGGAGATCCAAGATCGCTTCGGCTCCGCTCTCGGGCAGGAGGTCGAGGTCACCCCTACCAGCGGGGGCGGCTACCGGGTCCACCTGAGCTTTGAGTCGGCCGATGCCGCTCTCGAACTGGCAGTTAGAATCGTCCCGTCGGGCGATTAGCTCAGTCGGTTAGAGCGCTTCTCTGATAAGGAAGAGGTCCCAGGTTCGAGTCCTGGATCGCCCATCGCGAGAGTCGCGGCAATGGGGCTTCTAAGGACCGAAGATTGACCGGGCGGACGAGTGGCCGCACAAGCTGCCGGACGAGTGGCACAAGCTGCCGCCCTGAGGTTGGGAGAATCCGCGCATGCACCCGCCCCGCGAATGGACTGCGCCCGACGGATATCTCGTGTCCACAGATCCGGATCGCCTCGACATTGACGGCATCCACCGCTTTCTCGCGCGCGCCTACTGGTCGCCAGGCATACCGCGCGATGTCGTGCAACGGGCGATCGCCAACTCACTGCCGTTCGGGCTTTACGCACCCTCCGGCGTCCAGGCGGGGTTCGCGCGCACGATCACCGACCGCGCAACGTACGCCTACATCGCCGACGTCTACGTCGAGGCACCTCACCGGGGTCGCGGACTCGGCAAGTTCCTGGTCTCCTGCGTTTTGGCCCATCCCGAGCTCCAAGCCCTCCGACGCTGGGCGCTCGCGACGGCCGACGCTCACGGCCTCTATCAGGGGCACGGGTTCAAGTCTGCGGCCCGCCCGGAGATCCACATGTTCATCGAGCGACCCGCCGCCGAGCTGTGGCCGACAGCCGCCGAGCGTGCGCAGGAGTAGGGCGGGCGCCCGCTGCGCTGTGGTGTGCACCTGGGCCGGACCGATCACCGCGGCCGGGCGCGGGGCCGGTCGCCCCCCTGAGCGAGGCAGTAGCCTTGGCGGTCCGAGGGCGAATTTCGGAGGGCAGCAATGAACTCGCGTGAACCTGTGGGCACGGTCCGGTCGCTGTGGCGGTTTCCGGTCAAGTCGATGCTGGGCGAGGAGCTGGACGCGGTCGAGCTACGTGAGGGCGGGATCGTCGGCGACCGGGCTTACGCTGTTCGGGATAGGGAAACGGGGAAGGTTGCAAGCGCGAAGCATCCGAAGTTGTGGCCCAACCTGTTCGCTTGCCGGGCGGCGTTGATTGAATCGCCGGGCGCCGCCGAGGCGCTCCCAGCGGCGCGGGTCGAGCTCGCCGACGGCACGTCGGTGACCAGTGACGCGGCGGATGTCGACGCGGTTCTGTCGCGCTATTTCGGGCGCGACGTGGAGCTGGCGCGCGCCGCAGAGAATGGCTACACGATCGATCTGTATCACCCTGACGAGGAGAACTACGACCCCGAGGGACACCGCGACGAGGTCGTCGAAGTGGGCCTCGGTGCAGCGTTCTTCAGCCAGCGGGGTCTCCCGTCGGCTGTCCCGGAAGGCTCGTTCTTTGATCTCTTCCCGTTCAGCGTGCTGACAACTTCAACCCTGGAACGGCTGGAGGAACTCGAACCCCACTGCCGATTCGACGCTCGGCGGTTCCGCATGAACGTGATCGTGGACACCGGCGAGCGCGGTTTCGTCGAGAACGAGTGGGTCGGTCGCGCGCTCGCGATCGGTGACGACGTCAGGCTCGGCGTGGCGTTGCCAGATCCTCGGTGTGTAATGCCGAGCCTTGCGCAAGAGGAGCTGCCTAGGGACCCCCGGATCCTCAAGGCGCTCGCCAGGCACAACCGGATCGACGTCGCGGGCACGCGCTACCCATGCGCCGGCGTCTATGCCGTCGCTGAAGCGACGGGCACCATCCGCAAGGGCGACCGCATCAGCTTGGTCTGATACTGATCGGCGTGACAGGCCTCACGGGTCGCCCGGGTCCGCGTCGTCACTGCGGCGGCCGGCCGCTGCCACCGCGACCCAGTCCGCGTCGTCACTGCGGCGGCCGGCCGCTGCCACCGCGACCCAGTCCGCGTCCCCAGGTCCCTCGTCGGCGGCGGGATGATTGGCGCACGAAGAGCACGAACGTCCGTGGGGACATCTCGTGGGGCAGCGCCCTAGCGGGGCGCACCATATGCTCATCGGCCGTGCCCTCGCAGCGCATGCGGCGCTGGTCCTCGCATCAGCCCAACGTCCCGGGCCGCGGCATCGTGGCCGGATACAGCCTGCGCTTCTGGGCCCTGGTGGTGATCTTGGGCGTCGCCACCGGCGCCGGCGCCTCGGCTCTGATGGCCGTCCTGGGTTTGGCCGAGCATCTCGCCTTCGGTTATCACCATGGCCCGTTCTTGGCCGGCGTGCGAGCAGCATCGGATGTGCGCCGGGTCGTCGCGCTGCTCCTGGCTGCCGGTCTGGTCGGGGTCGGCGCCGCCGTCCTGCACCGTCTGCCGAGCGCCGGTGGCACCGAGGTAGCTGACGCGCTGTGGCTGCACGCTGGGCGTTTGCGCCTGGTCCCGAGCTTCGCCCGGGGTGTTCTCTCGATCGTCACGGTGGGTATGGGGGTTTCGCTCGGGCGCGAGGCCGCCCCCCAGCTCGCTGGCGCCGCGGTGGCCAGCCGCCTGGCGGAATGGGCGCAGCTGCCGGTCTGGCAGCGGCGCCTGCTGGTCGCCTCGGGCGCTGGCGCAGGGTTTGCGGCCGTCTACAACGTGCCCTTGGGAGGAGCCCTGTTCGCGCTCGAGGTGCTGCTGGGGACGCTCGCCCTACCCCTCGTGCTCCCGGCCCTCGCCGTCTCGGCGATCGCGACCGCGGTCGCCTGGACCACGCTGGGCACGGCGCATACCTACGCCATGCCAGCCTATGCCCTACATCCCGCCCAACTCGTGTGGGCGGCGCTGTTCGGCCCCGTGATCGGCGTTCTGGCCGTCGGATGGGTGCGGCTCGTTGCCCGAGCGACGGCGCTCCCGCGGCGGGGCCGGGTGCGCTTCGCGGCGCCACTGGCCGTCCTTGGCGCCCTCGGAGTGTTGGCGATCCCCTATCCCCAGCTGCTCGGCAACGGCCAGGGTATCGTCCAGCTTGCGTTGATCGGCGGCCTCTCGCTCGGCCTCTCCGCCGTGCTGGTGGTTCTCAAGCCGCTGGCCACCGCGGCCTGTCTGGGAGCCGGAGCGCCCGGGGGCCTGTTTACCCCCACCCTGACCATCGGGGTCCTGGTGACCGGAGTCCTGGCCGGCCTTTGGTCTCACGTCTGGCCACATGTCGTCCCGGCCAGCTATGCGCTGATCGGGGGCGGGGCATTCCTCGCCGCCGCCATGCAGGGGCCACTCTCCGGCGTGGTCATCGTCCTGGAGCTCACCGGCCACCTCGATGCCCTGATGGTGCCGACGCTGCTGGCGGTCACCGAGGCCTCGATCGTCGCCCGCCGGCTGGGCGCACCATCGATCTACTCGGCCCGTCTGCCCGGCGGGGCCGCGGAGAGCGGCAGCGCGGAGGTGATCGGGCTCCTCGATACCGTGGACACGGTGTTACCGCGCAAGCCGCCCGATTAGCGCCCGCTCGGAAATGCGGTTCGCAGGCGAGCGGAGGATTGCCATACGAGCCTGGAGACCTGAAAGCACCGGGCCGGGCCTCCTCGCGAAGACCCGGCCCGGTGACGAATACTGCTTAGTGGTAGTTCGCGCTAGGCGGCGCGCCGGAGCTCCTCGAGCCCCGAGCTCTGCGCCAACCGGCTGAGACCCTGCTGTTCGAGCTCACGCGCCTTACCGAGCGTGATCCCGAGCTCAACGCCCGTCTGCCGAAGGTTCAGCGGCTCGGCGCCGGCCAGGCCGAAGCGCAGCCGGATTACGTTGCGCTCGGGCTCGGGCAGCTGGGCGACGGCGCCATTGATCATCTCCTGGCGCTCGGCGCTCTCGACCTCCTCGGCAGGCTGGGGACGCTCGCTGGCCAGCAGGTCTCCGAAGGCGGTCTCGCCGTCCTCGCCGACCGGCTGATCAAGGCTCGTCAAGCCCCGGGTCAGCTCACGCAGCTCCGCTACCTCTTCGGCAGGGATCTTCGCCTCGGTGGCAATCTCCTCGTCAGTCGGCTCTCGGCCGAGCTTGGTGCTGAGCTCGCTCTCCACCTTGCGCACCTTGGTCTGACGCTGCGCGACGTGAACGGGCAGCCGAATTGTCCGGCCGTGGTTCTGAAGACCGCGCTGAAGCGCCTGCCGGATCCACAGGGTTCCATAGGTCGAGAACTTGAAGCCACGCCGCCAGTCGAACTTCTCGACTGCGCGAATCAGCCCCAGCATCCCTTCCTGGACGAGATCCTCCATCGGCAGGCCGTGACCCTGATAGCGGCGGGCCTGCGAGACGACGAGTCTCAGATTGGCGTTGATCATCCGCTCCTTGGCGGCCAGGTCGCCGCGCTCGATTGCCTGGGCCAGCTCGATCTCCTCCTCGGCGGTAAGCAGCGAGTGGGCACGAGCAGCACGCAGGAAGAGATCAAGCGAGTTCTCGGTCAGAGCGCCGGTGTCCGCTGTTGCCCGCCGCTTTACGGCGGGACGGCGCTCGTCGGCGCGCGGGCTTCGACGCCGGGCCTGCCGGCGGGGGGCTGCGGTACTGGTATCACCGTGCTCGCCACGCTTGCGCGAACGCGGGTTGGTCTCGTTGTGCTCGCGCCCCGGCGTGGGGGCTTCGCGAGCCTGGGTTTCAAAGCTGTTCAGTTCTGTCTCCGTATTTCTCATGGGTTTGATCCGCCCCTAATAATAGCAAAAGTTCGATGATCGTCGAACTATGCCTCGACGGCGCTAACGGCCTGTTAACCATGGCCGGCCAGCCTTCCCCCTGCGACGTTAACTGTGCGCTGGAGGCGAGGTCTAAACAACCTTGCGGCCTGCTCTGGCCTGGGCGAAAACGCGCCCCGAGGCCGGCAGTGGGTTGCCCTAGGTGGTGCCGAACGTTTCCCGGGCCAGCTCGAGGAACTCGGCGGCGGCGGGGGTATGCCGCCGACCCTCCCGCCAGGCCAGCGTGATGTCGCGCTCCAGGCGTGGCTCGACCAGCGTCACCACCTCGACCTCGGCCCCGGGACCCTCGGCGTCCGATCGGGGCAGGATGGCGACGCCGAGGCCGCGGGAGACGAGGCGGCGCACGCGCCGGCTCTCGTTGGATTCGACGGTCACGCGGGGCTCGAAGCCCGCCTCCTGTCCAGCGGACATCAGCAATTCGCGCAGGCGAGCTCCAGTCCGGAAGCTGATGAAGGTCTCATCGGCGAGCTCGACCATCCGGATCTGTCGGCGCCTGCTAAGGCGATGTGAGGGCGGCAGGAGGACGACCAGCTCCTCGGACAGGAGTTGATGCAGACCCAGTCCGTGACTCTCGATGCGCTCGGTTACCGACAGGAAGGCCAGGTCGAGCTCGTCGACGCGGAGCATCTCGGCCGTCTCCTCGCTCGACTGCTCACGGACGGTGAACTGCACGTCGGGATGGCGCTCGCGAAACAGCGCCAGCGCCAACGACAGGTCGACCGGGCCCATGGTGTGCATGGCACCGATCGTCAGGTGGCCGATGTACATCCCGCGTATCGCCTGGAGCTCGGTCTCGGCTGCCTCGAGCTCGACCAGGATCCGCCGCGCGCGGACGACGAGTAACTCGCCGGCGTCCGTCAGCTTGACCCGCCGCGTGGTTCGCTCGACCACCGCCAGCCCGAGCTCGTCCTCGAGCCGGCGGATCTGTTGCGACATGGCGGGCTGGGCGATGTGGAGGCTGGCTGCAGCGCGGGTGAAGTTGCGCTCCTCAGCCAGCGCGACGAGGTAACGAAGCTGCCGAAGGTCCATAAGCGCCAATTATGAATGCATGCGAATTCTCGTCTTGGACTTCTAGGGCGAGGGGCGCCATCATTGCTCTCGCAGTACCTCTCCTCCCTCGAGCGCGCCCCGCAGAATCGGCCTCATATCCCGCCGGTTCCGGGGCGCTCTCACTTTAAGCCATCCCGGCGAGCGTAACCCGGGCGTCCGCAGCGCGGATCAGTTCCTCGTCGTGGGTGGCGCAGATCACGGTCTGGCCCGTGGCGGCGGCGGTCGTCAGGGTCCGGGCGACGAGCACGGCGCCAGGACGATCCAGCCGCGAGGTCGGCTCGTCAACCAGCAGCAGTCCCCGCGCGCCGGCCAGAGCAACCCCCAGCGCCACGCGCTGAGCCTCACCGGCGGAAAGGCGTGAGACCCGCTGCCGGACGCGCTCACCGAGGCCGAGACCCGCCAGCATCGCCTCGGCCCGGCAGATTGCGGGCCGAGCATCAAGCCCGCGAATACGCAGGGCCAGGACCACGTTCTCGACCGCGCTGAGGAATCCCACCGGCGCAGGCTCCTGCGTCAGGTAGCCCATCCGTTCCCGGCGCAGCGCCGCCAGCCGTTCGGGATCGAGACCGCCGAGCTCGACCCCGTCGAGCCGTACCTCGCCCGCGTCGGCGCGGTCCAGTCCCGCCACGAGCTCCAGCAGCGTGGTCTTCCCGCTCCCCGACGGTCCCGTGATCACGGTCACCCGTCCGGCTGCGAAACGAGCCGTGAACTGGTCCAGGATGAGACGGCGCGCACCACCGCGCCCCCGAGCCCGCGTCACTCCGGCAACCGTCACCAGCGCCGGCGATTCGGACACCGACGGGGCAAAGGGCGCTGCCCTTGCCGGCGATGACGCGCCGACGGTCTGCGCGGTGGAGCTGAGCACGATCGCGCCCGGCTCGGATCGGGCACCGACAGTGCCCCCGATGTTGGCCGCTTCGCGCAGGGCTTCAGGAAGGCGCACCCACCCGCCCTCGCCCACGACCAGCGCCGACGCTCCGTCAGCGCGCTCCTCGATGATGCGCCCGTCGCGAATCCGCAGCGTCCGCTGGGCGGAGGTGGCGAGCTCTGGATCGTGAGACACGACCAGCACCGTCGTTCCCTCGGCTTCGGCGAGTGTCGCGATCACGCCCGCGGTCGCCGCCGCCGTGCGCGTGTCCAGCTCCGCGGTCGGCTCGTCGGCGAGCAGCAGCCCGGGACGATGGGCGAGGGCCGCGCACAGGGCGACCCGCTGACGCTCGCCGCCGGAGAGGTCGCCGGCCCGCGCGCCCGCCCGCTCGCTCAGCCCGGAGGCGTCAAGCAGCTCGGCCACTCGGGCCCGCGAACGTTTGCGTGGCGTGCCGCGCAGAGCAAGCGGCAGGGCGATTGACTGGGCGACAGTGAGGTCAGGGGAGAGCGTGCTCTCAGCGTGCTGGTCCATGAACCCGATCCAGCGCTGGCGCAGGCGGGCCCGGCCGGCGCCCGACAGCCTCCCAGGATCCTCGCCGAAGACAAGCATCGAGCCCGCCGTGGGCGCCTGGAGCCCCGCGATGACCCGTAGCAACGTGGTCTTGCCCGCACCGCTGGCCCCGATCACGCAAACGCGTTCGCCCCGCCGCAGCTCGAGGCTCAGCCCCTGCAGAGCGGCGGCGTCACCCTGGCCGGTCCGGTGCAGACAGAATACGTCGCGCAGGCGGACGGCAGGATCGCTCACCGGCGCCCGCCCGGAGCCGTGATCATGGCCGCCAGCCAGGCCGTGGCCGCAAATACGACCAGGGCACACAGCGCCCCCAGCGCGAGGCTGCTCCAAGGCGTGACAGTGATCAACGGTGGCGAGGGGGGCGCCAGCGTGCTCGCCGCTCGCACGGCCGCCACCGCGAGCCGGGCCAGGCCAACCGCCACGACGAGGCCGGCTGCCAACCCGAGCCCGGCCGCGGTCACGATGCGCAGTGCGAGCTCGCGACGAAGCGCGGCCGGACCTAGCCCCAGTACGACGAGTGCGCGCTCGGCCTGCGGGTCGCGCATCGCCCCGAGTAGGACCACGAGCAGTCCTAGCACGGCCAGCGCGAGCCCCACGACCGCCGCGGCGAGCAACGTCCCGAGAACCCCCTGGGCGATCGGGTCGATCTCGAGCCGGCGCTGAAACTGACCGCGAAAGCTTGCATTGAGCCCGCTGAGCGGGGGGCGTGAGAGAGCGGCGCGTAGGCTCGCCGTCCGCCGTGAGTCGATCCAGAGCTCGTCCGCTCGGCCGGCGCCGGGCAGCGAGGCGTCGAGCGCCGCGGCGAGGGTCGACTGGTCGGCGATCACGAACCCGGCACTGTCAACTGGCACGGTCGGAAAGCGGAGCACGGTACCGACCACCTGGGCGGTGACCGGCAGGCCGTCCACGGTCATCGCCAGCCGCCCCTGGGAGGCCGCCGCGGCCGTGGCAGGGTCAGCCAGGACGCGAACGGGTGCCGTGTCGCTCGGCTGGACCGGGCGGACCACTCCGGAATTGCCCGCCGGATCAAAGTGCAGGCGCAGACTGCCATCCCTGCCGCCGATCACCGACGCAGCACCGACCGCTCGCCAGGCGCCCAGCGACACGCGCTCCCCGGTGCTAGCGTATGTCCGCAGCGGCCCGACCGTCACCTCGGTCGCCGACTGAGTGGCGGCGGTCAGGCTCTCGCCGTTCTGATGTCCGCTGGTGATCTCCAGGCCGGTTGGTGCCGTGAGACTTAGGGCCGCGAGTTCGTAGCCGCCAGGGGGAAACCGGACCGAGACCGTCTCGCCCCGCGCCCTCGCTGTGCCCACCGGGCGCTGGAGTAGCGCGCCATCCGGGGCGCGCAGATCGGCCGTGACCACGGCTGGGCCTGCGCGCGCGCGCAGGCCGATGCTCAGCGCTCCCCCTGTCACGGCCAGCTTGGGCCCCGGAGCGCGGACGGGCCCGGACGGACGCAGCCGGTGAGCGAGCGCGGCCAGGGGCGCAGACCCGTCGCTGGTCCGCCAACCGCGGATCAGCCCCAGACCGCTCGCCGGGACGCCGAGCGCCGGGACCGTGACGAGTGCCCCGTTGACTGCGACGCTCGCGTCGGTGCGCCGTACCGGCAGTACGCGGCCATCGGCCAGTGCCTGCCATCGCGCCAGCGGCGCGCGCTGCAGCGGGGTGGCGTAGCCGGCTCCCGGGGCGACAATCGCGTCGAGGGGGACCCGGTTGGCGGCTGCGTCGGCCTGGCCGCGCGCCAGGGTCGCGCGGTAGCCCAGGGCGAAACCGCCCAAGCCCGTGCTCACGGCGATGAAAGCGATCGCCAGTGCGGGTGCGGCCGGGGCGCGGGCAAGTCCGATCAGGGCCAAGCGCAGGGTCGGTGGCCCGTTTCGGCTGAGGCGCTCCAAACCGCGCAGGCCCGCGACGGCGATCCGGTAGACCAGGCCGCCGGCACTGACGCAGGCGAGAGGAGCGAGCAGGATGGGCAGCGGCCCGGCATTTCCTCCTGTACGAGTCAGGGTCAGGGCGAGGGCGGCCGCTGCCGCAACGGCGAGTACGTCGGCGACCCGGGCCGAGGGCAGCAGCAGGACGAGCGCTACGAGCGCGGTGGTCACCACCCAGCCGCCGGCCAGGATGGCCACCCCGGCGCCGGTCAGCAGTGAGCGGGCGAGCACAGCGCCGACCGGCAGATGGGCCCCGGCCGCCAGGACAGCGGTCGCTGCCAACCCCAGCGCAGCTCCGAGGAGCAGCCCCAGCGCCGCCAACATTGCGGCCTCTACGAGCGCGAAGACCGCCCGCTGGCCAGTACGAGCTCCGGCCATGGCCAACCGGCGCACGTCGGGCTCGCGCTCATGACGCAGCGCGGATGCTGCCAGGACAACGAATACGGCCAGCGCCGCGAGCCCCCCGCCCCCGGCGAGGAGCAGCCGGCGCGGGGCGGCCGCCGCCTGCGCCCGGGCACGATCGAGGAGGTCGAAGGGAGCGCTCAGGGTAAACGTCCCGTTGGCCGGGAGGCCAACCTGGACGCGTTGCAGCCGGGCCTCCTCCGCCCCGAGCTGCCAGCTGTCCAGACCGGCCAGAGCACGCACCGACAGCCAGCTCTCGGTTCGGTACACGCCTCTGAGACCCGGGATGCGATCCAGGCCCCCCGGGTCGCCGGACAGTACGACTGGGGGACCGCCACCGGCGCCGGGCGCGAAGCCCAAGGGCACCGCGGAGACGAGGTTCGCAGCGCCGACCACGCGCAGGTGGACGCCATAAGCGCTCAGGTCGGCCCGGGGGAGCGAGGTGGTGCGCAACACCGGGCAGGTGCTGCGAGTGCAGGCGCCGAGTCCCCCGGCGAGACGGCGGCCCACCCAGGCGGTCAGCGGGCTGATCGCCGCCGGCCGTACCACCACTCCGCCCAGGCGCACCGGGTTGAGCAGGACGACCCGGCTCGCGGGCGCGATCCCAAGCCGGCCCAGCAGCGCCTGGGCCGCCCGCTCTCGGGCGCCCGAGCCGGGTCCCTGGGCGGTCAGGCTGACCGTCCGGCTGAGCGCAGGCGCGTCACGCAGCACCGCCTGGGCGGCGCGATCGCCGCTGATCGCCGCCTCGCCCGCCACCCCGCACGCGAAGGCCGTGGCCAGCGCCAGGCCGAGCACGGCCGCCAGCCAGCGGGCCGGTCGCCTCCGGCCCCGGGCGAGCACGAGCGTGACCGGGGCAGCCAACCCGCGCACTCACCGCCCCCGCCCGCGTCGGTAATGGGCCCGCGCCTTCTCGCGCCCCCCGCACACCGCCATCGAGCACCAGCGCCCCGAGCGGTTGCGGGAACCGTCATAGAACAGCCAACCGCAGTCGTGCCCGGGACAGATCTTGAGTCGTGACCAGCGACCGTCGAGCATGGCCTGCACGGAGATCGCCAGCAGCGCTCCGACGGCACCGGGGAAGCCGGCGTCGCTGGCACCGCTCAGCGTCGGTGTTGGCCCCTTGAAATGCAGCTGGATCGGTGCCTGCGCCGCCAGGGCATCCAGGCGTTCGCGCCCCCGCCGGGCGGTTTCGCTGTCAGGGGCGGCCGCCAGTGCGCGCAGGGCGGCGCGCAGCTCGAGCGCACGCTCGAGGTCGGCCTGCACAAGCGGGGCTTCGCCACCGAGCAGTCCGGCAGCCCGCAGCCACTGCGCCAAAGCTTCGGGCGAGCGCAGCACCTCGGCTCCGAAATCACCCTCGAGGTCGAAGTGCGTGTTGGCGAAGCCCTGTACGACCGCGAGCGCGCCGGGGGCCGGGCGCCGGTGGCCGGGTTGTGGCGCTTGGTCCGTCCACGTAGACAGTCTCTCACCGGTCATTAGCTGATGACCGGTGAGGATACGGTTAGCCCGGTGAGCTCGTCCAGTCCGTCCGAGCAGCCTCGTGAGCGGGCGCTAGGGCTGTCACCCCGCCGAGCCAGCGGCCGGGACGGCAGGCCGGTGGCCCGTATACTGGACCGTCCCCGACGAGGAGCCACGCGTGCAGGAAATGGTCATCTACGGCGTTAGCTTCGACATGGTCGGCAAGCAGCCGATCGTGTTGCTCAAGACCGTGGAGAGCAACAAGTTCCTGCCCATCTGGATCGGTCATCCCGAGGCGGCCGCGATCCTGATGAAGCTTCAGGGCGCCTCGACGCCTCGGCCCATGACCCATGATCTGCTCTCCGAGATGCTCGGCGAGCTCGAGGTCGAGTGCACCCGGGTCGCTGTCACCGAGCTGCGCGAGAATACCTTCTACGCCTCCATCAGCCTGCGCGCCAACGGCCGCGAGCTCGAGATCGACTCACGACCCAGCGACGCCCTGGCCCTAGCCGTCCGCTCGGGGGCCCCGATCTTCGCCGCCGACGAGGTCATCTCCGAGTCCGCGATCGAGTTCGAGCACGAAGTCGAGGACACCGAAGAGGTGGTCGAGAAGTTCAAAGACTTCCTCGATCAGGTCACTCCCGAGGACTTCGCCTCCGACGAGTAGCCCGGCCCGGCCCGGCTGTGGCGCCGGGCGTTGGCGATCGGACTTTGGCGCCGGGCGTGGCGCTCGCCCTTGGCGCCGGCGTCGGGAACCGAAGGGAGAACTGAGCCCGGTTTGCTCCACGCGCCGACCGACTGGGCGGCGGTTCGTCACTACTTCCGCTGCGCCTGAGAGGCTTTCGCAGGCGTGAGCAGGATATGTCGCGGTCACAGCACGGCAAGCGGCCCCGACTGGGCGGGGGCTTGTCGTCCTGGCCCCACCTGGCGGGCACGGCAAGACGACCCTCGGCTCAAAGCCGGAGGTTTGTCGTCCTGGCCCCGCTCGAGCCTCCGGCCCCCTTGCTCGAGCCTCCGGCCCCCTTGCCGGCCCCAAACGCTCATCACCGGTCCTTCGGCTGCGCATCCCGAGGCGCGCGTCCCGAGACGCGCAGCGCGAGTCAGTCCAGACGTTCAGGCGCCCACGGCTGCCAAGACCTTCGCCACCAGGGCGTCGAACGAGATCCCTGCCGCCTCGGCGGCCTGGGGCAGCAGGCTGGTCTCGGTCAGCCCGGGGATCGGATTGACCTCGAGCACATAGAGTTCGCTCGAGTCTGCGTCGAGCATCAAATCGGCGCGCGCGAAGCCGCGGCAGCCGAGCAGCTTGTATGTGTCCAGCGCGATCTCCCGGGCCCGCGCCGCGACCGCGTCCTCGAGCTCGGCGGGACAGACAAACCGGGTGCGCCCGATCTCGTAGCGAGACTCGAAGTCGTAGAAGTTCTCCTGGTCGGGCAACGCCTCGACGATCGGCAGTGCGACGGGCCCCTCGGGCTCGTCCAAGATTGAGATCGCGAGCTCGCGGCCGCGGACGTAGCGCTCGAGCAGGACCTTGCGGTCATACGAGAAGGCGGCAACCAGCGCGGCCGGGACGTCGGCGGCCGTGCGAGCGAATTTGATGCCCAGGGCCGAGCCCTGTCGTGCTGGCTTGACGACGATCGGGAAAGCCAGGCGCTCTTCGATGGCGGGAAGCGCCTGTGCGGCGCCGAGGGACTCAAATGCGGTCTCGTTGAAGGCGTAGAAATCGGGCGTGGGCAGACCGCGGTCGCGCATCGCGTGTTTGGCCAGCACCTTGTCGGCGGCCCGGATGCACGCCGACACCCCTGAGCCGGTGTACGCGATCCCCATCACCTCGAGCAGCTCCTGCACGGTTCCGCCCTCGCCGTCGTGGCCATGAAGAGCGACAAAGGCGATGTCGGGGCGCTCGGCAGTGAGCGTGGTGACGAGGTCCGGGCCGACGTCGATCGGCAGCACCTCGTGGCCGAGCCGCTCGAGTGCGTCCTGAACCCGAGCGCCTGAGCGCAACGAGACCTGGCGCTCCAACGAGCGCCCCCCCTTGAGGACGGCCACGCGCATACCGCCCGCTCTAGCCGGCGCGCTTGCGCGGGGCCGGAAGCCTCAGGACCTTGGCGAGGTCGTCGGCCACAACCTGCCCCGCATCGTCGCCCTCGCGCGGGCGCGGGGGCGGGCCCTGTGCGCGAGCATGCGGCCGGGCGCCGGTCAGGGTGCCGTACATGGCCACCTGCTCGCGGACAACTTCGCCGATCCGGCGGATGCCCTCCCGGATCTGGTCCTCCCCGACCCCGGAGAAGTTGAGCCGCATCGAGTCGCCACCGCGCCCGTCGACGTATGCGGCGCGGCCGGGCACGAAGGCGACCTGCTCCTGCAGCGCTCGCGCGAGCAGGTCGGTGGTATCGATGTAGTCAGGCATCGTCGCCCACAAGAACAGGCCGCCCTCCGGGCGCGTCCACTCTCCCTCGCGCGGGAAGTGCTCGGCCAGGGCATCGAGCATCACGTCGCGCCGTCGCCGATAGATCTCCAGCAGCGAGCGAAGGTAGTCATCCCACGCGCCCGAGTCGAAGTACGCACTCACGAAGTACTGCGAAATCGACGACGAGCAGAGGTCCGAGCCCTGCTTGCCGATCTGCATCTTGGCCGCGATCGGGCCGGGTGCCATCGCCCAGCCGAGCCGGACGCCCGGGGCGAGGATCTTTGAGAATGTGCCCGCGTAGATCACGAATTCGCCGTCGAGCGAGTACAGCGTGGGCAGCGGCTCGCCCTCGTAGCGCAGGAGCCCGTAGGGATTGTCCTCGAGCACCAGCAGCTCGCGCTCGGCGGCGAGCCGGACTAGGGCCCGTCGGCGCTCCAGCGAGAGGGTGACCCCGGCCGGATTGTGGAAGTTGGGCACCGTGTAGATGAACTTTGGCCGTCGCCCGGTGCGCTCGAGCTCGTCGAGCAGGGGCTCGAGCTCGTCAACTCGCATCCCGTCGCGATCCATCCGGACCTGCACCACCTCGGCCTGATAGGCGCAGAAGGTCGGGATCGCGCCCGGATACGTCGGTGCCTCGGCGACCACGACATCACCGGGATCAAGCAGCGTCTTGCAGACGAGATCGATGACCTGCTGACCACCGGTGGTGATCAGCACCTCGTCGGGGTCGATCTCCATCCCCTCCGCGGCCATGACACTGGCCACGCAGCCCTTGATCAGGCTCAGGCCCTCGGTCGGTCCGTACTGGAGAGCGCGCGCACACGAGTGGCTGGCTACGGTGCCCATCAGCGCCGCGTAGGAATCCGAGGGGAACGTGGTGGTGTCGGGCAGCCCACCGGCCAGCGAGATCACGTCGTCGCGCTCGGTCAGCGCCATCAGGTCCCGCATCGCCGACGAGCGCATCACCTTCGTGCGCTCGGCGAACAGGCCGGCGTAGCGCTCGATGTCTCGTGCCGTTGACCGCGGCCGCCGCGTGGCGCCGCCGCCGGCGATGTCGGGGCGGCTGCTCGGACGCCACCCGTCCGGGCTCACGCTGCCCTCTCGTCTATCGTCACGCCTCGTCACGGTACAGCACGGTGAATCTCGTCTTTGACATCTGCACGGGGATCGGAGTCGCCGGCGCGGTGGGCATCCGGCCCTTCCTGCCGGGGCTCGTGGTCGGCGTCCTGGCTGCCGCCAGCATCCAGATCCACTTCGCGCACACTGACCTCTCTTTCCTGCAGGGCGTGCCTTTCCTGCTCATCATGGTCGTGGGCGCGGCGTTGCTTGTCGCCGCCGAGCTTCGTCTTGGGCCAGAACCGCTGGAGCGGGGGCCGGTCGCGCTGGCGGTGGCCACCGCCGCCGTAGTGGTCGGCGCCCTGCTGTTCGCGGGCTCCCTATGCCGGGGTGGCTATGCGATCTGGCCGGGGATTGTCGGCGGCGTGATCTGCGCCGGCATCGGAGTCCTGGCCACGCGCCCGCTGGTCGCCCGGGTCAGGGCGCGGCTGGACGCGGAGGCCGCCACCGCTCTGCCCCTGTTCGCGGAGACGGTCGCGGCCGCGGCCGCCGCGCTCTCGGTGCTGCTGCCGCCGGTCGGGATTGTCGTGCTCGCGCTCCTGCTGTGGCTGCTGATTGCTGGTCGCGGCCGCGATGATCAGAAGTACGCCGGCCTGCGCATCCTCCGCTAGTGACGGCGTGAGCGCTCCCCCCAAGCTCGTACTGGTCGTGGTCGACGCGATGAAGCCCGCCATGCTCGAACGCGCGATGGCCGGGGGACGGGCGCCGGCGATGGCGCGGATCCGCGACGCTGGCGTGTACGTCGATGATTGCGTGGCCGCGTTTCCGTCGGTCACCCCCGTCTGCGCGGCGACGATCACGACCGGGGTCGGCCCCGACCGCCACGAGATCCCGAGCATGAACTGGTACCACCGCGAGGAGGCGCGCTACGTTGAGTACGGATCGAGCTTCTCCGCCTCGCGCCAGTTCGGGGTCGTGCGCTCGATGACCGACACCGTCTACCGAATGAACGACGAGCATCTGTCGCGAGAGGTCGAGACGGTGTTCGAGTCTCTCGATGACGCCGAGGTACGGACCGCCGGGACCACGTACCTGATCTATCGCGGCCGCTATCCCCACGAGGTGGCCAACGAGTCGGCGCTGGCCCGGATCGTCACCTCGACGCTGTTCCGGCGCACCATCGACGGCCCGCGCGAGCTCTTCTACGCCGACCTCTACGCGTCGCGCAAGACGGGCTGTCGGGGTCAGCTCGGCCTCCCCGGCGCCCGAGACCAGCACACCGGCTGTGTCGGCGCCTATCTCGCCGAGCGCGACCTGTTCGATTTCATGCTCTTCTCACTTCCCGATAACGATGCCTACTCGCATCGCAACGGCCCGCACGCCCAGGTCACCTCGCTGGCCGCCGCCGACCGCCAGATCGAGCGCCTCATGCACGCCGCGGGGGGTCCGGACGAATTCCTCGCCGACCACGCGGTGGTGGTCGTCTCCGACCACTCCCAGGCACCGGTCGAGACCCGGATTCGGCTCGACTTCGCCTTTGCCGACTTCGACGTCGCCACTCCGAGCCCGTCGCGCTCGATCGGCGCCGAGATCGCGCTAAGCCCCGCCCAGCGCTCGGCGATGATCTACGCCCTCGACGATGAGCGTCGCGAGGAGCTGATCGAGCGTTCCGTGGACGCGGTCAAGGAACTCGAGGGCGTCGACCTGATCATGCGGCTCGCCCCCGGTTGCGGCGACGAGGCGATCGTTCGCAGCCGCCGCGGCGAGCTGCGCTTCTCCGCCGGCGGTGATGTGCTCGATCGGCGCGGCGAGCGCTGGAGCGTCGAGGGGAATCTCGGCGTGCTCCGAGCCGAGCTGCAGGACGGCCGCTTTCTCTCCACCGAGTACCCTGATGCCCTGGCCCGGGTCTGGTCGGCCCTGCATTGCCCCAATGCCGGTGAAGTGCTCCTCTCGGCGGGACCCGGCTATGAGTTCGTTGACTGGGGCGGCTCTGATCACGTCGGCGGGGGTTCGCATGGCTCGCTGCACCGCTCCGATTCGCTGGGTGCGCTGCTGTGGTGCGGCACCGGGCCCGACACCCGTTCGGTCCGTGACCAGTGGTCCTTGCAAGACGTCGCCCCGCTGGTGCGCGAGCACTTCGGTCTCACCCCGACTCCGAACCCGACCCCTTAAGGATCGGCGGATCCACCGGTTAGAGCCGAATTAATGCCGGGCATCTCTTACGAGATTCCCGCCAACGGCCGATACATTGACCCGATGCCCGCCGACGAACTGACGACCGCGGTCGCCCTCCCCTTTCGTCACCGCGTGCGCCACGGCGTGCGCAAGCCCCACAATTGGTTTCAACTCGGGCGCTTTGTCGCCGTCGGCGCGAGCGGCTACGTGGTCAACTTGGCCGTGTTCGCCACCTGCGTGCACGTGCTGGCCATGAACTACAAGCTGGCCGCCGTGCTTGCCTTCGTGGTTTCAGTTGTGAACAACTTCTGGTGGAACCGCCACTGGACGTTTGGCGCCAAGGCCGCCCACCCGGCATTGCAGGGCGCGAGGTTCTTCACCGTCTCGCTGGTCACCTTCGGCTTCACCTACGTCGTGCTCGTCTCCCTGGTCGACGGCCCCGGCTTGCCCAAGCTCATCGCCCAGGCGCTCTCAATCGCCGCCGGTACCCCACTCTCGTTCGTGGGCCAGAAGTTGTGGAGCTTCCGCGCGTAGAGGCCGTCGGCCGGACGCGCGCCTCGCCCTTCGCCTTGCGTCCTGCTCGCGCCCTCGTCGCGGCCGTAGCCCTGCCAGTCGCGCTGGCGCTGACCCTCAGTCTTGCCCCATCGGCGCGCGCAGCCGGGCTGGTTACCGCCGCCCCGGCCGGCTCGCCGGTGCTTGTCACCTCACTGCACCAGCGGCCCACGGGCTACACCCTGACCGCGGCTCGGGTCCTGACCCTGGCTCGGGCCGACCCGCGGGTTGGCCCCGAGGTGCGCAAACACCCGCGGTGGCTGGCCTATGAGTACACCCATGGCTCGGGCACCTGGCAGGTGAGCTGGTTCAGTGGGGGCAAGCCGCCGCGCGAGCTCATGCAGGTCTATGTCGACGACCGTTCCGCCGCCGTCACGCAGGTATGGACCGGCTATCAGGTTGCCTGGGGGATGGCGCGCGGGTATCCGGGGGCGTTCGGGCGGCGCGTCAACGCGCTGTTCGTGTGGCTGCCGCTGTGCCTGCTGTTCGTAGCGCCGTTCATCTGGCCCTGGCCGCGCGCTTGGCCGCGGCATGGCCGCCCCCTCGCCATCGCGGCTCGCCTGACCGGACGGCCGCCGCGTCGCCGGCCTGCCTCGCCTGGTCGCGCCGGGCGCCAGTCATCCGGCCAGCGGAGAAAACCGGGCCTTCTGCACCTCGACCTGCTGATGCTGCTCGGCTTCTCGATCTCACTGGCGTTGTTCAATCACGCCGACATCGGGCTTTCCGTCCCGCTCGTCTACCCCTTCCTGATCTACCTGCTGGTTCGCATGCTCCTCCTGGCCGCCGGCAAGGGGGTCCCGCGCCGGCCGCTCGAGCTCGTGCTGCCCACGCACTGGCTGCTCGCCGGGGCGGTGTTCCTGATCGGCCTGCGCCTAGGACTGAATGTCCTCAACTCCAACGTCATCGATGTCGGCTACGCCGGGGTCATAGGTGCTGACAAGCTGGTCCACGGCCACCTCCTCTACGGGCTCTGGCCCCACGACAACGCCTACGGCGACACCTACGGTCCCGTCTCCTATTTCGCCTATCTCCCCTTCCGCCTGATCTTCGGGTGGAGCGGCGCATGGGACGCGCTGCCGGCGGCGCACGCCGCCTCCATCACCTTCGATCTGCTCACCACCCTCGGTCTCTACCTGCTGGGCCGCCGTCTGCGCGGCCATGCGCTCGGCGTTGTGCTCATGTACGCATGGGTCGCCTATCCGTTCACCCTCTTTGCCCTGAACTCCAACACCAATGATGCGCTCGTTTCGGCGCTGGTCGTGTTCGCGCTGCTGGCCATCGACTCGCCACCCGGCCGCGGAGCGCTCGGCGCAGTGGCCGGGCTCACCAAATTCGCGCCCTTTGCCCTGGCGCCGCTGCTCCTGCGTGGGGCCGGGCGGCGTCCTGGCGAGCGGTCAGTGGCCGTCTCGGTCATCGCCTTTGGCATCACGGTATTCGTCGCCATGCTGCCCGTCTTCCTCAACGGGGACCTCAGCTTCTTCTGGCACGACTCGGTCACCTACCAATCAAGCCGCGTCACTCCGTTTTCAATCTGGGGCCTGTGGGGCGGGCTGGCTGGCGTTCAGCACCTCCTCCAGGGGGCCGCGGTGGCGCTGGCCGTCGTCGTCGCTTTCGTCCCCGCGGCGCGCGGCCCAGTCGAGGTGGCGGCGCTGGGCGCGGCGGTCTTGATCGCACTGCAGCTGACCGTCAACTACTGGTTATATCCGTACATCGTCTGGTTCTTCCCACTCGTCGCCGTGGCGCTCTTCGCCTCGCATCCTGAGGACCGCTGGAGCATTGCTCACGAAGCGGGCCCGTCTGCTTCTGCGACCACGCCCGACGCGCCGCCCGCCCTGCCGGTCAGGTGATCTCCAGGCCGGGCACGTGCACGGTCTCGATCGCCGTTGCGCGCAGTGGCTGCTCGGCGGTGGTGATCAGCACCCCCTGCAACCACGGATCTTCCGTTGAGACCTCGAAGCGGACCGGCATCTTGGTTCGCATCGCCTCAATCGCCAACTCACGCTTGACGCCGATCACCCCGCCGCGGGGCCCGGTCATGCCGACGTCTGAGATAAAGGCGGTGCCGCCCGGGAGCACACGGGCGTCGGCGGTCGGAACGTGGGTGTGGGTCCCGACCACCGCGGTGACCCGACCGTCCAGGTGCCAGCCCATTCCGACCTTTTCGCTCGTCGCTTCGGCGTGGATGTCGACGAGCAGGTGATCGACTTTCGCCGTCAGGCCCTCGAGCACCGCGTCGGCCTCGACGAACGCCGGGCGGGCGGCGTCCATGAACAAGCTGCCCGACAATGAGAGCACGCCGAGGCGCACGTCACCGCGCTTGACCACGCACCAGCCGTGGCCGGGCTGGGTGCGCAGGAAGTTGGATGGGCGCAGGATCTGGTCGTGGCTGTCGAGGTAGCTGTAGATCTCGCGCTGGCGATAGGTGTGGTTGCCGAGCGTGATCACGTCGACGCCCGCTTCGAACATCTGGTCGGCGATCTTGGGGGTTATGCCGACGCCGCCGGCGGCGTTCTCCCCGTTTACGACCAGGAAGTCAAAGGCCAGGCGCTCGCGCAGACCCGGTAGCAGGCCGAACAGGGTGCGCTTACCGAGGCCGCCGACGATGTCGCCGACGAACAGAATCTTGACTGAGTTGCTCATATCCGGACGAGGCCCATACTTTCAGGCTCATGCGTTTCAGGGTCCGCAGACGCGAAACCGGACCGCCGGCCAGCGAGCCGCCGGCCCCGGACGGGGAGGGAGAGGCGCGCGGGTCCAGTTCCGACGCCCCGCCCGAGAGGTCTGACGCCCCGCCCGAGAGGTCTGACGCCCCGCCCGAGAGGTCTGACGCCCCGCCCGAGAGGTCCGAAGCCTCGCCTGAGCAGTCCGAGTTCGAGCTGACCCCAGTCGCCACTCCGGTTGCCCCGGTCGTCGTGCCGCGCTGGGTGCAGATGGTCATGCTCCCGATCGGGCTTCTCGGCTTGTGGGCGTTGGCCCGCGCGGCCGGGACGGTGCTGCTGATCCTGATCGTGGCCAGCTTGGTGGCTCTGATCCTGGCCCCAGTGGTGCGGATCCTCTCGCGGAGGGTCCCGCGCGGCCTGGCCATCCTCCTCGTGTACCTGGGTGGCCTGGCGATCCTGGGTGGGATCGGCTTTCTGCTGGCCAACCCGATCAGTTCGCAGGTCACAAATTTCGAACACAACCTTCCGGGGATCATCAAGGGAGCCAATCGTGACCTGGCCAACGTCCAGACCTGGCTCGATCAGCACGGCGTCAACGTTCACATCCAGCAACAGGGCCAAACCGCCCTGCAAACGCTGCAGAAGAACCTGCTCAAGCGCTCGGGCGCGATCGTGACCTTTTCGCGCGACCTGCTGGCGGGGATCGTGACGATCGGCTTTGACTTGGTGCTCGTGCTGGTGCTCTCCATCTACCTGCTGGTCTACGGGCGCCAGATCGGCGAGCTGGTGCGCACAATCATGCCCCCCGGGGACGGGACCCCCGAGGACGACTATCCGCTGCTGATCCAGAAGGCGGTCTCGGGCTACGTTCGGGGGCAGTTCCTGTTCAGCTTGGTCATGGGAGCCAGCGCCGCCCTGGCGCTGACGATCTTCGGTCTGCTCGGCATCTTCCCCGACGGCGAGCGCTACGCGACTTTCCTCGGGGCGTTCTACGGCGTGATGGAGTTCATCCCCTACATCGGACCGATTATCGGACCGGTGCCGGCGGTGCTTCTGGCGCTGTTTCAGGACCCGATCAGCGCCGTCTGGCTGGTTCTGCTGTTCGTCGCCCTGCAGCAGCTCGAGGGTCATGTCGTCGCCCCGCAGGTGTTCCGGATCTCGCTGCGGATCAATCCGATCTTGATCATTCTGGCGCTGCTGATCGGGTATCAGCTCTACGGCATCGCCGGATCCCTGGTGGCGCTGCCGGTGATCGCGGTGATCCGGCAGACCGTCGTCTACCTTCGTCGCCACCTGGTGCTCGAGCCGTGGGGGGTGCTCGGCGGCGGCGTCGGCTTGGTTACCCGCCCGGGCCCGGACCGATGTCCGGACTGCGGCGAGCGGCCCGGACCGCAGGACACCTATTGCCGCTCGTGCGGGGCCTCGCTCGAGCCTCGCGTGCATAGCCCGGGATGAAGCGCAGGGGGCGCGAGACCGTCTAGCCTGCCCGCGCGTGTCACCAGTGGACCTAAGCGAGTCGCGCACGACCCTGCGTGCGCGCTCGCTGACCAAGCGCTTCGGCGCGCGCGCGGCTCTCAACGCGGTCAGCTTCGAGCTTGGCTCCGGCGAACGAATCGGGATCATCGGTCCCAATGGCGCGGGCAAGACGACTCTGCTTTCGATTCTCGCCGGGGTGCTCGAACCGGACGAGGGCGAGCTCAGCCGTCCCGCGCGCGAGATCGGCTGGGTTCCCCAGGAGCCGGCGCTCTACGCCAAGCTCTCGGTGGCCGAGAACCTGCGCCTGTTCGCGCGCCTGGAGAAGGTGGCCGATCCCAACGCCGCCGTGGCTCGGATGCTCGAGCAGACTGGCCTGGAAGATCGCGCCGGTGAGGAGGTCGGGCGCCTCTCGGGCGGCAACCAACAGCGGGTCAATATCGCCATCGGACTGCTCTCGGAGCCGACCGTGCTGCTGCTGGACGAACCGTCGGCCTCGCTTGACCCCCGCCAGCGCGAAAGGCTGTGGGACTTCATCTCGATCCTGGCCGATCGTGGGACCACGGTCGTGTTCTCCACCCACAACGTGGCCGAGGTCGAGCTCTACGCGACCCGGGTGCTCCTGCTGGCCGACGGGGAGCTGCTCTTCACCGGTACCGCGGGCGAGCTCGAAGCCGCCGTCGGCGGAGACCCTCGGGACCTGGAGAGCGCGCTCGTGCATTTCCTGCACATGAAGGGTCATTAGTGCGCTGGTTGTTGGTCAAGGACCTCCAGATCCTGCGCCGCTCGCCGCTGCTCGTCGGCCTGCTGATCGTCTATCCGGTGGTGATCGCGCTGATGATTGGGTTTGCCCTCTCCAGTCCGCCCGGCAAGCCGAAGGTTGCCTTCTACAACCAGGTGGCGCCGGGCCAGGGCAAGATCTCACTCGGCAGTCAGCACATCGACGTGGCGCACTACGCCGGTCAGCTGCTGGCCTCAGTCGATCCGATCCGCGTCCACTCGCGGGCCGCGGCGGTGGCCAAGGTTCGCAGCGGCCAGGCACTGGCCGCCGTGGTCATCCCGTCGGATCTTCCCCAGCAGATTCAGGGGCTGGTTACCACGGGGGTGGGGAGCCCGGCTGTGGAGCTGATCCTCAACACCAAGGACCCGATCGAGCGCCAACTCGTAGATCAGGCGATCACGACCCGGGTCAACGAGGTCGAGCAGTCGGTCTCAAAGCAGGTCCTCCGCGTGGCGGTCTCAGACCTGCAGCAGGTCCTCAGCGGCGGCAACGTGCAGATCCTCGGCCGCACCGTGTCTCTGCTCGGGTTGCGCAACGCGCGGACCATCGTGCAAGGCGCGGTCGCCGCCCTGCCTGCCCGCTCGCCACTGCGCCCCGCTCTCAACCAGGTGGTCGGCTTCGCTGACCTGGCGATCGAAGGGCTCGGCTTCGCCAGTCCGGTGCTCGGCTCGATCGGTAGCCCGCTGACCGTCACCCAAACTCAGCTGGCCGGCCGCACCACCCCAAGCGACTCCTACGCGGTGGCGATCGCGGTGATCATCTCGCTGATGTTCGTGACCGTCCTGCTCGCCGCCGGCCTGCTGGCTCTCGAGCGCAGCGAGAACACTTACCCCCGGCTCGTCCGGGGGCTCGTCTCGCCTGGGCGCCTGCTGGTCGAGAAGATCCTCCTCGCCGGGGGGTGCGCCACCCTGATGACGTTGGTGATGGCAGCTTTCGTATCGGCATTCGTGCCGCTGGAGTGGTCACGCTTTGAGTTCTGGGTGGTCGCGCTGGCGCTCGGCGGCGTCGCCTTCGGGGCGCTGGGTGTGACGATCGGTGGTGCCGCGCGGGAGGTGAGTGCGGCGTCGCTGCTCGCCTTTCTGGTTTCGCTGCCAGTGGCCTTTGTCGCCCTGATTCCGGCCAATGCGGCCTCCGGAGGGCTAGGCACCGTCCTGGACGTGGTCGCCTTCGTGTTCCCGTTCAAGGCTTCCCTGCAGGCCATCTCGAACGCCTTCAGTGCCACGGCCCCGGGCATCGCCTTGCCACTCGCCCATCTGGCCCTGCTTGCCATCGTCTTTGCCGGTTTGGCGCGAGTGACCCTGGTCCGCTTCGCTCGTTGAGGGGCCGGGACTGCGTCGCGTTCCTAACGCCTGGGAGTCCAGACGAACGTCGCCGTGGCGCCCGGGGCCAGGCGATACCGGAAGTACTCGCCGGCATCCTTGACCGCGAAGTTGACCGAGTGCCGGTCGCTGTTGAAGGCCAGGAGCACGCGGCTGCCGTCGGGGTTCTGGAACGCGACGTCGTCGAGGCCGGGGGTGTTGATCGTGCCTGCCGGATAGGTGTACCTGTAGGTGACGAAGTTGTTGGAGCCCAGCCGCACGGCGCCGGGTGCGACGAAGCGAGAGAACTGCCCCAGCTGGTAGTAGTCGCGGGTGAGGCGGACGGTGTGTTGAACCGGATCGATGGTCACGATCCCGGTGCAGTGCAGACAGCCATAGTTGGGTGGCTGCACGGGACCGCCCTGCGGGTCCAGGGCCAAATTCCACAGGTTGACGGCTGTGGCCCAGTTGCGCATGCTTGCGATCTCGAGCTCGGAGGTCGTGAAGGCTAGGGGCATCGCGCACTCGCTGACCAGCTCCTCCAGGCGCGGGATCACGCGGTGCAGGCCCGATATAGCGGTCGGTGCGCCGAAGTAGCAATGCGAGGCGATCCCGGTCAGAGCGTGGCCGGCGGGGCTGAGCCCGAGGTCGTAGGCGAACGTCATACCTCCGCCGTACCAGTTGTTGTCGTAGCCGTAGATCAGCGGGTGCAGTCGGGCCCCCCGCAGCGCCGGCACCAGGTTGCCGGTCACGAATGCGGCCTCGCTGGGCTCGTCCATGTTGAGTCCCGGATAGGTGGAGTTCTGGCCAGGCTCGTTCTGCGGAGTGATCGCGCCGACCGGGATGCCTGCCGCTCGATAGGCGTACAGAAAGCGCACGAAATACTGCGCCAGGGGTCCGTAGTCGGCAGGGAGCAGGCTTCCGATCACGTCGAGTGGGTTGGCGAGCGTGCCAGTGGTCTTCATCCAGGCCGGCGGGCTCCAGGGCGCGGCCATCATGAACAGCCTGGGGTTCTCGGCCAGCGCCTGGCGGATGGCGGGAATGATGTAGGCCACGTCGTGCGCAATCGAGAACCGGCTCAGGGTCGGGTCGGTCTGGCCAGCCGCCAGGTCGTCATAGGTGTAAGGGGACTGCGCGGCGGTGAAGTCAGAGGCGCCCATCGGGATGCGCAGAAAGCCGAGGTGCAGACCGCCGGCTCCGAACAGCCGGCGCATCAGCCCGGCCCGCGTGCCCGGGGACAGACCCTTCTGGATCAGCCAGGCCGAGCTGTCAGTCATCGCTCCGCCGACACCGCGCATCTTCTGGTAGCGGGCGAAATCGCTGATCTCGACGATCGGCATGGCCGGTGCCTTACCGGCCGAAAACGAGACCGTGCCGGGGGTGCTGAGCGCCTGGTGCAGATCAGCGCTGGTGAGCGTGACCCGGACCCGCGGGCCCGGGTTGGCTCGCTGTCCGAGCGTGGTGGCGGCGGAGGCGGTGGCGACCGGGGTGAGTGCGAGCGCGCCCAGCGAGATCAGCACTGTGGCGGCGCCAAGCGCAAGACGACGAGGCTCAAGTGCTCGCCGCCGTAGCAAACTCTGGGTCCCGCGGCGACTTAGCGCTGTCCGGTGGCGCGCTGAAAGCTGAAGAAGCAGACGGCCGCAACGATCAGCGCGATCACCGGCAGGGTCAGGCCGATCACCCCGACGATCGCAAACACGAGGCTGACCACGCCTACCACTCCCGCCGCGCCTCCGACCTGAATCAGCCGGTAGGCACGCTGCTCGCGGGTGCGGCGAGGGGTATAGCCGCCGCGTCGGTCGAGATTGCTCATCCGGGCAAGCCTAGCGCTCCCGCGCTACGGTGGTCCGCGATGGCCCATCATCTCCTGCTCTACGAATACGTGGAGGACATGGTCGAGCGCCGCACAGCCCATCGCGAGGCTCACCTCGGTCATGTCGCAACCGAGCGCGAGGCGGGCCGGATCACCCAAGCGGGCGCCTTTGATCCGCCGGTCGGGGCCGCGATCGTGTTTGCCGGTGTCGAGCGCGATCACGTCGAGGCCTTCGTCGCCGCCGATCCCTACCACCAGGCGGGCTTGATCGCCTCGTGGCGCATCGAGCGTTGGAAGCTGCTCTAGCTCCGTCCCGCCCGGGCGTGGTCCGCCGGTATCCTCGCTAGAGCTATGCCGTTTCCGCAGACCCGCCTGCGCAGGCTCAGGGCCAATCGCGCGCTCCGCGGCCTGGTCGCAGAGACACGCCTCGCACCGGCGGACTTCGTCCTCCCGATGTTCGTCGCTCACGGCCTGGACCGTCGCGAGCCGATCGTCGCCATGCCCGGGGTCGACCGTCTCTCGATCGCCCACGCCGTCGCCGAGGCCGGCGAGGCGGCAGCCCTTGGGATACCCGCCGTGCTTCTGTTCGGGCTGCCCGCGGCCAAGGACGAAGAGGGTTCAGGGGCGTGGGATGACGAGGGCGTCGTCCAGCTCGCCACGCGAGCGATCAAGGAGGCGCACCCCGAACTGCTCGTCATCACCGATCTCTGCCTGTGTGAGTACACCAGCCACGGGCACTGCGGGGTCATCCGGGCGGGCACGGTCGACAATGACGCCACCCTCGAGCTGCTGTCCCGAACGGCCGTCTCCCAGGCCCGTGCCGGCGCCGATCTCATTGCGCCCAGCGACATGATGGATGGGCGCGTGGGCGTGATCCGAGCGGCGCTGGACGACGAAGGCCTGCACGAAACGCCGATCATGGCCTACTCGGCCAAGTTCGCCTCCGCCTTCTATGGTCCATTCCGCGAAGCCGCCGATTCCACCCCCGCCTTTGGTGATCGCCGCGGCTACCAGATGAATCCCGCCAACGGTCAGGAGGCTGTCCGCGAGGCGCGGCTGGACGTCGAGGAGGGCGCCGACATCGTGATGGTCAAGCCGGCGCTCCCCTACCTCGACGTGATCTGGCGCATCAAGGACAGCACCGCGATGCCAGTCGCGGCGTATAACGTCAGCGGCGAGTACGCGATGCTGAAGGCGGCGATCGCCGCCGGTTACCTTGACGCGCGGACCGCGGTACTCGAGACACTGACCTCGATCCGCCGGGCAGGTGCGGACATCGTCATCACTTACCACGCCAAGGAGGCGGCCCAATGGCTGCAATAAACGCTCCCGGGACCGGATCCGGATCTGCCCCGCCGGCGCCGCGGGGCAGCCAGCAGGACGACACGGGCGCCGCCCCTACAAGCAAGGCCGGACGGCGAGCGGGCAGCCAGCACGGCCCCAAGTTGCGCAGTCGCAAGGAGGGTGCCGCGATTGCGCTGGACGATCTCGACAAGCGCCTGCTCAACTTGATGCAGGGCCAGTTCCCGATCGCTGCCCGGCCCTACCAGCACGTCGCCGCCGCGGCTGGGCTGCAGGAGGCCGCGGTCCTGACGCGCGTCCAGCGACTGCTCGACGAGCGCATCATCCGGCAGATCACGCCGATCTTCGACACCCGGGCGCTCGGCTATGCCTCGATGCTGGTGGCGGCCAAGGTCGACGCCGCGAACCCGTGGCGGGCGGCGAACATCATCAATGCCCACCCCGGTGTCTCGCACAACTACCTGCGCAACCACGAATTCAACATCTGGTTCACGATCGCCACCGAGCCCGACTCGCCCCTCGGGTTGGAGGGGACCCTCGAGGTCCTGGCCCGGCTGGCCGGGGCCGAGTCGGTCCGCCAGCTACCGACCCTGAAGCTATTCAAGATACGGATGGATCTCGAGATGGAGGCTGGCACGGAGGCGCTGGCCAAGGTGGCCGAGGCGGCCGCCCCCGCCGAGACCGAGGCTCAGCCCTACGATGACTTCGACCGCGCGGTGATTCGCGCCACCCAAGGTGACATGCCGGTCATCCCCGAGCCCTACGTCCCGGCCGCGGCGCGGCTCGGAATCGGCGTCGAGCAGCTGCTCGAGCATCTGCGCGAGATGCAGGAGCGACGGCTCTTGCGGCGCGTCGCGGCGATCCTGTTCCACCGCCGGGCCGGCTTCAGCGCCAACGGCATGGGCGTCTGGAAGGTGCCCGAGGAGCGGATCATGGAGCTCGGGATGCGGATGGCCTCCTTCCGCGGGGTCTCGCACTGCTACGAGCGTCCCACCTACGCCGACTGGCCTTACTCGGTGTTCACGATGGCCCACGGGCGGTCCAAGGAGGAGTGCGACGCGATCCTCGACTCGATCGCCGCCGACACCGGGATCGAGGAGCGCGCGACGCTCTACTCCTCCACTGAGTTCAAGAAGATCCGGCTGCTCTACTTCACCGAGGAGTACCGAGCCTGGGAACGCGAGCACGCCGGCGTGTGAGCGAGGCCGTTCGCCTCAACCAGCTGGGCTCAGCGCGTCTCTACGAGCGCGCGGTGAACGTCCTTCCCGGCGGGGTCAACTCGCCCGTGCGCGCAATGCGGTCGATCGGTCGCGATCCGATCTTCATCGCGTCAGGCCGCGGGCCGCTGATCCGTGACGTGGACGGCAACGAGTACATCGACTGGGTCTGCTCGTGGGGCCCGCTGATCCTGGGCCACGCCCATCCTGAGGTGGTAGCTGCCGTCCAGGCAGCCGCGGCGCGGGGAACCTCGTTCGGTGCGCCCACGGCGGGCGAGGTGGAGCTCGCGGAGCTCGTTACCCAACGGGTCCCGTCGGTTGAGATGCTGCGCATGACCTCGTCGGGCACGGAGGCGACGATGAGCGCGCTCCGTCTCGCCCGGGCCGCCACCGGCCGCGAGAAGGTTCTCAAGTTCGCAGGCGCCTACCACGGTCATGTCGACGGGTTGCTCGCACAAGCGGGCTCGGGCTTGGCCACGCAGGGGATTCCCGCCAGTCCCGGGGTGCCCGAGGCCGCCGCCGCGGCGACCGTGATCGTCCCCTGGAACGACCCGGAGGCACTGAGCGAGGCCACCGAACGCCACGAGCTGGCCGCGATTCTCGCTGAGCCCGCCCCGGCCAACATGGGCCTCGTCCCGGCCGCCCCCGGCTTCCTTGAGCTTCTGCGCGAACGCGCGGACGCGACCGGGGCACTGCTGGTCTTTGACGAAGTCATCAGCGGCTTTCGAGTCGCGCCGGGCGGAGGGCAGGATCTGTTTGGCGTCACCCCCGACCTGACGATCTTGGGCAAGATCGTCGGCGGTGGACTGCCCGCGGCCGCCTATGGAGGGTCGCGTGAGTTGCTGGAGCGGATCGCGCCGGCCGGTGACGTCTACCAGGCGGGGACGCTCTCGGGCAATCCCCTGGCGGTGGCTGGCGCCCTGGCCACCCTGCAGCGGCTCGATTGCGCCGCCTACGCACGCCTGACCGACACCACCGAGGCACTCGCCACGGGCCTGCGAGACGCGGCGGCGCAGGCCGGCTGTGTGGTCTCCGTCCGGACCTTGCCGGGCCTGCTCACGGTGTTCTTCTCGCGCGCTGCGGTGGCCGACTACGCCGGGGCGGCGGCCTGCGATCTGGATGCCTACGCGCTCTGGTGCCGTTCGCTGCTGCACCGCGGGGTCTATCCGCCCGCATCGCAGTTCGAGGCCTGGTTTCCGTCTCTGTCCCACGGACCCGAGCACGTGGAGCGGACCGTCGCGGTGGCGGCTGAGGCGTTCGCCGAGGTCGCGGCGCGGTGAGCGCCGTGCGGGGCGGGGCCGCCGCCCTCGCCGACGAACTGCGAGCGAGGGGCGGTACCCTGGCCGCCTCGCTGCGCGCCCGCGAAGCCGCCGGCGCCGACACCAAGGGGGATGACGGGCCAGGTCCCGCCCAGCTCGGCGCGGCGGGCCCTCGGGCACGGGGCCACGAGCGCGAATACGAGCTGTTGCTCGAAATGATCCTCGAGGGCTCTCGATTGCACTACGGCGAGCCCCGGGTGCTGTGCGTCGACGACCCGGACCTCGCGTTGCTGCTCGGCGATCAGCTTTATGCCATGGGTCTCGCGCGCCTGGCCGAGCTGGGTGATCTGGAGGCGGTGGCCGAGCTCGCCGACCTGATCTCGCTCGTTGCCCAGGCCCAGGCAGACGACCATCACGAGCTCACGGCCGCGGTCTGGCGCGCCGGCGCCGCGGCGATCGGTTGGGGATCCAGCCCCGAGCACGCGGCGGCCAAGGATCTGGCCCGGGCGGGCGAGAGCACGGCTGTGGCGGCCCTGATGTGCGCCGCTGAGCGGGCAGGCAAGTGACTGTCGCCTCTTTGTTGACGGTACGATTATCTGCGCGTTGAATACCGTTTAGCCGCCCTTCATCCCTAAGGCGCCCGTGGAAGACAGACACAAGGCTGGAAAATCGAAATACACCGCTGACCGGCAGATGCCGGGGGCGTTTGAGGGCGAGACCGTCACGCGGCGGCGGTTCATGACCGCTGTCACGCACGGCGCCGGCGGCGTGGCCGCCGCGGCCTTCACGCTGCCGGCGCTCGGCTTCGCGCTGGGCCCGATCTTCAGCCGAGTCCCGTTTGACTGGCAACCGATCGGTACCCCCCAGGATTTCCCCAGCTCGACCTACGCCACGCGCGTGATCACGATCGTTCCAGGGGTCGGCGAGACGGGCAAGTCGATCGCCTACGTGCGCACCCGCAACCCGGCCATCGACACCGAGCCCGCTGACAAGTACAACCGCTGGGTGGCGCTCTCCTCGCGCTGTATGCACCTCGGCTGCCCGGTCCGCTTCGTATCCGCCGCCCAGCGCTTCATCTGTCCCTGCCATGGCGGCGTCTATGACTTCCGCGGCCTGGTCGCCGGCGGTCCGCCGGTGCGCCCGCTTGACCGCTTCTACACCCGTCTGAACTCGACCAGCGGACTGGTCGAGATCGGCCCCCGCTACTCGGTCAATTCCGAGCTCAGGCGCTTCTCTCCGCGCGACCCCGGCCAGCCCGTGGACGGCATCGGGCAATATCTGTACCCCAAGCGGTTCGACACCTCCATCGTTCCCAAGAACTAAGTGCCCAAGCTCCCCGCCCCACCCCTCCCCAAAGTCCTTCAGCCCAAGCCCAAGCGGCCGGGCGAGAACGGCAACGGCAACGGCAAGGTGTCCCCGGCGCAAGGGGCGGCCGAAGCCGGGATCACCGTCGTTGACTGGATCGACGAGCGGACCTCACTCTCGGGCGGAATCCGCTGGCTGCTGTTCCGCAAGGTCCCCAGGGGAATCAACTGGTTCTACACGCTGGGCTCGGCGACCATGTTCGCGTTCCTCAGCCAGGCCGTGACCGGGGTCTTCCTGGCCATGTTCTATAAGCCCGACGCCACTGGCGGCGCTTACGAATCGGTGCGTTACATCACCGATCAAGCCTTCCTCGGCCAGCTCGTGCGCAGCATGCACAAGTGGGGCGCCTCGGTGATGATCATCCTCATCTTCCTGCACATGGCGCGGGTGTTCTTCTTCGGCGCCTATAAGTATCCGCGCGAGCTGACCTGGATCATCGGCGTCGTCCTGCTGATCCTCACCCTCGCCATGGGCTTCACGGGTTACCTGCTGCCCTTCGATCAGCGCTCTTACTGGGCCACGATCGTCGGCGTGAACATCAACGGCACCGGTCCGTTTATCGGTCCCTACCTGTCGGACTTCCTGCGGGCGGGGCCAGAGTTCGGCGCCACCACGCTGTCGCGCTTCTACGCGATCCACATGATGCTGATCCCGGGGCTGATTGCCGCCCTGATCGGCGCCCACCTGTACCTGATCACCAAGCTCGGCATCTCGGCTCCGCCGTGGATCAAGGCCGAGGACGACGACCCCGTGCTCCACGAGGCCCAGGTATGAGCGGGCGGGCGCAGGCCACGAGCGGACGAGCTAGCCGATGAACCAGGCTGAGAAGGAGCAGTATCTCCGCGAGTATTCGACCCTGAAGAACGCCGGCAAGCCGTTCTTCCCCTACGCCGTGGCCAAGGACTCGGTCATGGCGGCGATCGTGTTGTTGGTGATCATCTTCCTGGCCGCGATGTTCGGGGCTGAGCTCGGGCCCAAGGCGGACCCGACCACCACCACCTACGTGCCGCGCCCCGATTGGTACTTCTACTTCCTCTTCGAAGTCCTGCGCGTGATGAAGAACGTCCCCAAGTTCACCGACATGGCGACGATCGGCGTGCCGACAATCTGCATGATTCTGCTTTTCCTGTTGCCCTTCTATGACCGCAGCCCCGAGCGCCGGATCGAACGCCGGCCGGTCGCCCTGGCGGCGGGGTTGACGACCATCTTCGCGATGGCGTTTTTGACCTACTCGGGCGCCGAGACCGGCTCGCCCAACTCCGTCGACCTGGCCCCTCCAACAAACCTAACCGCGGCGCAGAAAGCCACCTTCAGGGCTGGCGAGCAGGTGGCGGGATCGTCCGGATGCCTGGCCTGCCACGTGATCGGCAAGAACGGCAACAACGGCCCGGGACCGGTCCTGACTCATGTCGGCTCGATCCTGCGTCCCGCCGCAATCGCGTCGACGCTGCGCAACCCGACCGCGCCGATGCCCTCCTTCTCGGGCCTGGCCAAGTCGTCACCGCAGAAGTTCTCAGACCTGGTCACCTTCTTGTCCGAACTGCAGTAAGGCCCCGGCCATGACGGCGAGCGCAACTCCGCCGCCGCAACGGCCGGCGACGGGCCCCCAGTCTTCGCCTGAGGCGACCACCGAGCTCGGCCCGGGGACTCTGGCCGAGCCCCAGGTCCGGGCCATGTTTGACCGCATCGCAGGCGTCTATGACCGCATGAACGCGGTCATGACCGCGGGACTGCACCACCAGTGGCGCCGGCGGGCAGCCGATCTGGCCGCGGTGGGCCCGGGCAGCTGCGCCCTCGACGTGGCCACGGGCACCGGCGACCTGGCCTTCGAGCTCGCCCGCCGGGTCGCGCCCGGCGGGTCCGTGATCGGATCGGACTTCTCCGAGGGGATGCTTGACCTGGCACGCGCGAAGGCCGATCGGGCCCTGGACGCCGGATCTGTCACCCCACGCTTTGAGGCGGCCAATGCCCTGGCGCTGCCGTATTCCGATGACCGCTTTGACGCTGCCACGGTCGGTTTCGGGGCTCGCAACTTCTCTGACCTCGAGCGCGGGCTGGCCGAGATGACCCGCGTCGTGCGTCCCGGGGGCCGAGTCGTCGTGCTCGAGATCACCACCCCGACCCGGCCGCCGCTCTCCACCTTCCTGGAACTCTGGTTTGACCACCTCGTCCCGGCGATCGGGCGCTTGGCCGGAGACTCCGACGCTTACCGTTACCTGCCCAGCTCGGTCCGTCGCTTCCCGGTCCCCGAGGCGCTCGCGGGGATCATGTGGGACTGTGGCCTGCGCCAGATCAGCTATCGCCTGACCGCTGGCGGGATCATCGCCCTGCACGTCGGAGAAGTTTGCTAGTGGCTCCCGCATCCGTCACCGGCGCGGTCCCGGCCGTCCTCGAGGCAGGCGGCGCAGCCGCCACGCGGCTGCTTGGTCGTCTCGAGGAGCGGATGGCCGAACTCGCCGACAGCCACGGCGTCCTGCTGGGCCACTACGCCGGCGAAACGCTCGCCGCGGGCGGAAAGCGGTTGCGGCCATTGCTGGTGTTCCTGGCCGCCGGCGCGCCTCCGCCCGAAACCGACGGGCTTGTCAGCGGGGCCGTTGCCATCGAGTTGGTCCACAGCGCCACGCTCGTCCACGACGACGTCCTCGATGGTTCTCCCCTGCGTCGCGGGCGTCCCACGGTGGTCGCCGTCGCGGGCCGCCGGCTGGCCACCGCCACCGGTGACCTGCTCTTTTCACGGGCCTTCAGCGAGTTAGCCGGGACCGGGTCGCTGGCCGCGGTGCGAGCACTCTCGCGGGCAAGCTCGGGACTGGCGGCGGGCGAGCTGATGCAGCGCGCCGACGCCTGGAAGCCGGTCGCCGTGGACCGCTACCTGGAGCGCTGCCGCCTCAAGACCGCGGTCCTGTTCCGCGCCGCCTGTGAACTGGGCACGATTGAAAGCGGCGGCCCGACGGCCTCGCTGGGCGCCTTCGGTGAGCAGATCGGGATTGCCTTCCAGCTTCTCGATGACATCCTTGACGTCTCCGGGCCCCCCGAACGCACCGGCAAGCTCCGCGGCACCGACCTGCTCGACGGCACGGTGACCCTGCCGCTGCTGCTGGCGCGCGAACGTGACTGCGCGCTGGCTGGCGTCGACCTGCGCGCCGTCCAGACTCCCTACCAGGCCGGCGAGGTGTGCGATCAGATTGCTGCCACCGGAGCGCTGGCCGATGCCAAACAGCAGGCGCTGACCTTGATCACAGACGCTAAGGCCGCGCTGCCGAGGTTGCCCGAGCGCCAGCGCCAAGCACTGGAGTTGGTCGCCGACGGGGTCGTCGAGCGCTACGCCTAGCGGCGGGGGTACGGCGACTAGAAGTCTTCGGGGAGGACCAGATCGCACCGCAGCGCGGCTGCGAAGCGGTCGATCTCCTCTGCCATGTTGGCCTGGGTCAGTCGGCGCAGATCGGCCAGCATGTCGACCAGCCCAGCGTCGAGCCGCTCCTCGAAGGCATCGACCTGATCCTGGTCGAACACGCCCTTCGTCACCCAGTCGCAGTTGGGGCAGTGCAGCGTGAGCTCCCAGAACCCATTGGCCGTCTCGCCCCACTGGATCGGTTGCACCAAATCCGAGGTGCATCCAGGACAGACGTGAAGGCCCTGGTCCGGGGTGGTCTCGGGTCCGAAGCGGATGACTTCGATCGAGCGGCCGCTCGGAAGGACGATGCGGCGGACGGGTTGGCTGTCGGGCGGCTGACTCACTGCTTCCTCGCGGCAGATATCGGCGATCATGCATTTGAGCTTGAGCGGGCGTCCAGCCCCGGTGGACGCATCGCCCGCTACCCTTCGTACACCCGTCCGGAGGCCTATGCCATGTTCCGCAATCCCATAGTCGACGCGATCGTGATCCTTGTCATCGCGCTCCTGATTCTCGGTCCCAAGCGCCTCCCTGAGCTGGGCAAGGGACTGGGACGTGGAATGCGGGAGTTCAAAGAGGGGATCACGGGTGACTCCAAGGACGAGACCGAGGAGCGTCCAGCACTTTCTTCGGCACCACCTGCGCCCTCGCAGCCCGCGGCGTCGGGCGAGCAAGCCCCGACTCCCAAGCGCGAGTCGGCCGAGATCGGTTCCGAGCCCAAGGCGTAGTGACCAGTTGGGGACGCCGGCAGTCGGCCGGGCCGTAGCGCCCGGTCGTAGGTAACTCATGCCCAGAGTCATCCGGCCTGTCGGGCACGAAGACCGGCTGAGCATTGTCGATCATCTCGACGAGCTGCGCTCGCGTCTGATGGTGTGTGGAGTGGCGCTCGTCGTCGCCTTCGGCTTCTGCTACTGGCAGAACCACCTCCTCCTCAACGCCCTCAACCGGCCCCTGCCCAGCTCAGCCAAGACCGCGGCCAACCACATCGGGGGCCTGACCAACGATTCGGTCAAGGCGGCCAAGAACCTGTCGGCCGCGGCCGGGCTGATCAAACAGCTCTCGCGCTCGGCCGACATCTCGCTACCCGATGCGGCCCTCCTGGCCGCCACCGCGGACAAGCTCGGCGCCGCAGCCAAGTCCCTTCCCCAGTCCACGCCACCCAACGTGCCGATCACGATTGGGGTGGGCGAGAACTTCACCACCACGCTGACGGTCTGCTTCTACTTCTCGCTCCTGCTGACCCTGCCGGTGCTGCTTTACGAGGCGTACGCGTTCGTGATTCCGGCTCTAAGCCCGCAGGAGCGCCGAATGGCCCTGCCGATCATGCTCGCCGCCCCGGTGCTGTTCTTGATCGGCGTGGCGTTCGCATACGCGATAGTCATGCCCCCGGCCGTCCATTTCCTCCAGGGCTACAACAGCCAGGAGTTCAACTCGCTCGTCCAGGCCAAGCCGCTGTACTCGTTCGAGGTCCTGACGATGGCGGCGATCGGCCTCGCCTTTCAGATGCCGATCGGGCTGCTCGCGCTCCAGCGCGCCGGGGTGATCAACGGCAGCACCCTGACCCGCCACTGGCGCTACGCTACCGTCGGCATCGCGCTGATCGCGGCAGCCATGCCCGGGGCCGATCCAGTGACGACCTTGCTGGAGACCACACCCCTCGTCATCCTCTTCCTGGCCAGTATCGTGATGCTCAAGATCGTCGATCGTCGTGACGCCAAACGGGCGCTGAGGGAGCTGACCACGGTCGAGAAAGACAACCCCTAGCCCCGCCCTTACATGCTCTTTGACCTCCGCAGCCGCGGCCGCCGCCGCACCGTCCAATTCGTCTATCTCGGCCTCGCCATCCTGATGGGCGGCGGTCTGGTCCTGTTCGGCGTCGGGGCCGGCAACGGCAACGGGGGTCTGCTGAACGCGTTCACCGGCAACGGCTCCGGCAACTCCGGGAGCGCCGTCGTGAGTGCTCAGGAGAAGGCAGCGATCAAGGCCACCAAGGCTAATCCCACCAGCGCCAGCGCCTGGGCCTCTCTGGTCAGCGCCCGCTGGTCGAATGCGACCTCGGGCAACAACTACAACAGCGCCGCCGGCACCTTCACCGCCTCCGGCAACAAGGAACTGACGAACACCACGGTGGCCTGGAGGCATTACGTGTCCCTGACCAAATCGCCCGACCCCAACCTGGCGGTCATCGCCGCCCAGGCCTTCGGCCAACTGGCCGACTACGCGGGCGCGGCCAGCGCCTGGGAGATCCAGGCCGCCGCCAATCCCAACTCGGCCCGGGGCTACGAGTGTCTCGCGGCCTCCGCCTACGCCGCCAAGCAGACCCGCAAGGGCGACCTGGCGTTGACCAAGGCGCTGACCCTCGTGCCCAAGCTCAGCCGCATCACGCTCAAGAGCTCGATCACCGCGGCCAAGACCAACCCGAGCGTCGCCAAGTCCTGCTGACCGGTAGCCAGCCGGGGTAAGTAACATCGCGTCGGACCCCAGGGCCGTTAGCTCAATTGGCAGAGCAGGGGACTCTTAATCCCAAGGTTGGAGGTTCGATTCCTCCACGGCCCACTTCAAAGCCCCGGCCTGCCCGGGGCTTTCGTGTTTCGGGGACGGGGCCGGATGTAGATATGTCCCCAGGCGGGCGTCCGATTTGCCACATGGCTGTCGTTGCGCCTCGGATTCCTACGGGTCACGTGTTCCGCGTGGAGCGAGCGCGGGGCCCGGCGTGGTACACCAAGCACCGGCTCCCCGACGGGCGCCATACCGTTTCCCCCACCTCGGCGGCTGAGCGCGTTGTCGGCGAAGCGCTCGCGCAGTGAGCGGCGCTCAGACCGTCAAAGGGATCGTCCGTACGCGGTGTGACAGCTGCGGTCAGCGGCGGCGTCCGTAGGCGCCACCGCGCGAGCGACGGTACAGCCAGACCAGCAGCATCGAGAACACGACCGATAGGACCAGGCCCCCGCCGTGGCGATGCAGCACATACCACGAGAAGAGGCCGGCAGCAAAAGAGCCACATAGACCAATCAGTACGGTCATGCCCACGCCCATCGGATCGCGACCAGGGAGCAGAAGCCGCGCCAGCGCCCCCACGAACAGGCCCAACACGAAAAGGATGATTAGGTAGGCGATGAGGCCCATACCGGCTATCTACCCGGTTTCGGCCCGCCCTCCCATCACGTTGCGTGCAGGGATGCCGGCGCGACGCATGAGGCCGTTGGCCGGGGGCCATTCGTCCTCTGCTTGGCGCGCATCGCGTCAGCGCTTCGGCGACAACTGGTCGGTTGCCTGCCGAGCTCGCCGCCGGTCCTTCGAACACGGGTCCATCGCCGTGGTGGTCAGTTATGGCGACTCCACTCCCGCGCCTCAGACGTGGAGGGGGCGTACGCTCGACCGGGAACTCCGCTGATCGCCAGGAGCCGCACCCCATCAGGCCCCGGCAGGATCTTGCGCCGAGCCGTCGGCCCGACCCTGATGATGTGACCGGCGTCCACGGGGTACCGGTGGCCATCGGCTTCTACGGCGGCCGAACCACGCAGCGCGATGACCTCTTCCTGCCCGAGCTGGTGGGCAGGCGGATTACCGGGTCCCTCCGAAGAGTGGTCGTGCGCCGGGTATGCGGTCGTTTCCGGCGGCATGTCCACGATCGACATCCCGAACGGCGTCACGCCCAGCTCGATTCCAGCGCGGCGAAACGTGAACCCCTCCAAGAAGCCCTCGATCGCGTCGAGCTCGTCGATCTGCTTGTGAGTGACGTCAGCCATGCCAACCCGATCCTACGCTCCCGCGGATCGACGCAAGCCGGCGCGGACGATCGCTTCCCCACTCAGGCGCCGGTAGAGCCGACGATGGGTTGGCGACAACTGGATGCGAGGAGACGGCATTTGGTGGCGGGCTCCCGCTGCGCGCGGCTCCGGCCTCTGGGGGGCAAGGGTTTCGGGATTGGCAAGGAGCGGGACAGAAGCCTCGATTCGGCGGTCGAGCTGGCAAAGGGCTGCCTCTCACGAACGGCGCTCGACCGGGCGAGCGCAACGGCGACAACTGATGGGTTGGCTCCCCTGCCGCTTCGAGTTGGCCAAGAGCCTCGGAATTGACGAGTTGCGAGAGCCGCACCCTGACCCAGGCACCGCTTTGCCGTCGTCCGAGGTCGACACCCGCGCGGCGCCGTGTTCCGCAAGAGGATCGGCTACACAGCCGCCGTCATCGCCCGGCGAGCTGCTCGCGCGGTCCTTATCCGACTGTGCTGCCGGCTGACTCCGCCGCGCCGGGGCCGGGAAGTAGCTCGACGTCGCTGGCGTGCATTGGTTCTCCGCAGTGTGCGCAGCGCAGGTCAACGTGGCTGATCTCGCCGCACGCGTGGTGGCGATAGAGGACGGGTGGGCCGGGCTTTCGGGCGAGCCACTTGTCACCCCAGGCGACCATGACCATGAGCAGGTCAATGAGCTCAGCGCCCTTGTCGGTCAGGACGTACTCGTACCGCGGTCGCCGGTCGTAGGGCCGGCGCTCGAGGACTCCGTGCTCGACGAGGTGGTTGAGCCGCTCGGTCAGGACCTTGCGTGAGATGCCGAGGTCGGCCTGGATCTGATCGAACCGTGTGAAACGCGCCCACACATCGCGCAGGATCAGCGGCGACCAGGGTTCGCCGATGACGTCGAGGGTCCGTGCGATCGAGCACGCCATCTCACCGAAGTTCGTGCGCTGCATCCGATGAGTGTAGCAATTGGGGTTTCCTTAGGGAACTTACCGTGATATGGTGCCTGCGTCCCCTAAAGGAACTCCAGAGAGGATGGGACATGAGCAAGGTCTCCAGCACCCGCGGCGTCACCAGCTTCGTCCACGTCGGTCTTGTCATCAAGGACCTCGACGAGACGGCCCGGTTTCTTGCGCTGCTCGGCTTTGACTGCGACGAGCCCGCGGGATACAGCGGCGAATGGATCGATCGGATCGTCGGTCTTGAACGTGACGGTCGAGGTCGTGATGGCTCGCGCCCCAGACGGCACCGATGTGTTCGAGGTGGTGCGCTTCGTCGCCCCTTCCGCCGGCGCTCAAGAGCGGGCGCCGGCCGCTAACCGTCCTGGGCTCCGGCACATCGCCTTCACCGTCGATGACGTCCGGGGCGTCGTCGACCGCGTCCGAGAGGCCGGCTGGGAGACGATCGGCGAGATCGTCGACTACCAGAACGTCTACCTACTCTGCTACGCCCGCGGACCCGAGGGCCTGATCGTCGAGCTCGCCGAGCGACGCGACGGCACGCCCCGCTGACGGCCAGCGTCGACCCCGTTGCGCGGTCCGACTCGGGTGTCGCCCGCTGAGCCGGAGGCCGAAGGCCGCGGCATATCTCTCGCAAACTGAACAAGGAGTCAACGAAATGTCGGAGCCCTTGAACCTTCCTCGGATCCACCACCATGCATACGTCGTCGACGAACTCGACGCTGCCGCCCGGCGCTTGCACGCCCAGTTCGGCGCTGGGCCGTTTTACTACATCGAGCAGGTCCCGGTCACCGACGTCATCTCACGCGGCGAGCCAGCCGAGTACATCCACGGCGCAGCGTTCGGGATGTGCAACCAGGTCCCCATCGAGCTGATGCAGATCGCCCGGATCACGCCCGAACGCGCAGAGCGACGCTTCACCCGGAACCTTGTGCCACGCATCCAGCACGTCGCCTATGTATTGCCGGGAGCCGGGATCGACGCGGTCCGCGCCGAACTCGAGGCACGCGGCTTGCCGGAATACCTCAGATCCCGCCTCGGCGAGGTCGACACGACCTTGCACGATGCGGGCGCGACATTTGGGTATGACTTGGAACTGCACACCGACAACGACGGGCTGCGCGGTTTCTTTGCCCTCGTGCGCCAGGCCGCAGACGGTTGGGACGGCACCGAGTTGATGCGCCCGGCCCCGGTCTGAATGGTTCGTGCCGAGGAGAGGCAGACGCCCAGGCCGGAATTCGTTTTGGGTCGATCACGACGATGCTCCGTCGCCGGCGAGCGCCGCAGCGAGCCTGCGGGCTGCCCCGCCTCAGAGAACCGCGGCTGGGCAGCGAAACCGTCGCCCGTCCGCGACGGCGTACACGCAGATCGTTTCACGACCACCGAAACGCCTAACGCTGCAGACTGATGAGCCGCCACCATCACGACCATCTCCATCACCCGACCCCGGCGGCCAAGAGACGCCGCCCGTCATCGGACCGACGGCCCCCTGAACCCGTAGGGCGAGGGGGCTCTCCCTCGGCGAACACTCTGACTTCCGCTTCAAGCCGGCCGCGAGCGAAAGCGGCAGCCTCGCACTGGTGGCTGCTGGGGCGACAATCCAGGCGTCGAGCCTTGCCGATCGTGCTTCGCGCCGCAAGCCGCGTGGCACGGGAACTTTGGACTTGACGACCCGCCTGCTCTCATCGACTACACCGGAGGTGCCCGTGACGACCGTAATCGCCTTTGACGTCAACGAGACGCTGCTTGACCTGCGCGCCCTCGACCCTCATTTCGAGGCGCTGTTCGGCACAACCGGGATGAGGGCCCAGTGGTTCTCGCAGATGCTGCAGCTGTCGTTGGTCGGCGGGCTCACCGGCCAGTACGTCGACTTCACGACTGCTCAGCGGGCGGCGCTGCGGATGCTCGGCGAGCGCGAAGGGATCGAGCTTGATGACGCGACCATTGCCGAGACGGTCGACCGCATGCGGACCCTGCCGCCGCATCCGGAGGTGACGGCGACGCTGCGCAGACTTGCCGGCACCTCGCTGCGGCTCGTTGCGCTCACCAATTCAACCGCCGAGGTCGCCCACGCCCAGCTCACCTATGCCGGCCTGCGCGAGCTGTTTGAGGTCGCGCTCTCGGGCGACACGGTGCGGGCGCTCAAGCCGGCGCCGTCCGCCTACCGGCACGTGGCCGAACAATGCGGTGTCGCGCTCAGTGAGGTGCGGCTCGTCGCCGCCCACGCCTGGGACGTGTCGGGCGCGCTGGCTGCCGGCGCCCGAGCCGCTTTCGTGGCGCGACCCGGAATGGTCCTCTCCCCGCTAGGCGCCGTACCCGACATCATCGGCGCCGACCTCGTCGAAATCGCGGACCTCATCATCGAGCACGATCTCGGCTGACCGAGATGTCCGGCATCTGCTGATGTCTGACTGCTGTGCTGGTTCCGGGGCACACCGAAGCAGCAGTCCGCCGGCTCAGTTCCCGGTCGGCGACGGAGCAGCGCCATGCCCGCAGGTTCTGGACCCCGGCTCCCACCAGCCCAGCTGCTGGACCCCACCGAATGCGGCTGATCGCATTGGGCGCAGCGGACACTCGCGCTCCCATTCAGCCGCCGCGTGCGATGAGCCATCGCGATCCGGAACGACCCCGTTCGCCGATCGATAGCCTCAAGGCGGCATTCCGGCTTGTTCAAGGAGGCCTCATTCGTCGATGAGTGTCGGCGGCAGCACCGACTGCACCGCCCCCGTGACCTCGATCGCCGTCAGCCGGCCGTAGAAGTCAAAATGGAGCACCAGCGAGTCCAGGCTCGGGATCCGGTCGGCTTCATCGTGCTCGCCGAGCGCCACCGAGTCGCGCACCTCGCCATCCCCGAGCTTGAGATACGCGCGACCGTCAGGCGTGGTTTCAACGGAGATCTGGGTCACAGAGACCACTGTATGGCGAGCCATGTCCCGAAGCTAGAAAAACGGTCTTTTCAGCACGTCAGCCTTGATGATCATGTGGCGGGAAGGCCGGATTGCGGTTGCAGTCACGGTTGGACCAGTGGACGCGTCCCGTACCCGTGTCTCCGCCGGCTCCGCCTAGGACCTCGCCTAGGACAGGATCACGCGACCACCCCCCAACCCCAAGGGTGCAATTTCAACCGGCGCAAAGGGTGCGTTTTGCGAACGGCCCTGACACCCGGCTGGATCCGGCCAAGCATCCGCGTCGCGCGGAGATGAGCGCGGTCAGGTTCCGCGCCTCAGCTAGCCCCGGAACTTTGCGCCAGTTTGGCGATTTGCGAGGGGGGTCACGCCCTCCCCGTCGAGACCTGGGTTCATCGTCGGGCGGGCATCGCGGCTAGGGGTCGCGTGGCTGCTCTTGTCCGATACCAGTTGCGTCGGGTTGGACGACTTCCTCGGCCAGCGAGATACTTCCCGTCATGCCCAGCATCGCGATTCACAGGCGATGAGTTCCTCCGCCGACGTCTCGCCCGCGCTCGCCGAGGCAAACCGCCGGCTGGCGGAGCTCGAGGCGATCGAAACCGAGCGCGCGCACGCCGCGAAGGTGCAGCAGGCCCTGTACCGGATCGCCGAGCTTGCGAGCACCGCCAACGACCTGCAGGAGTTCTACCGAGCGATCCACGCCGTCATCGCCGAGCTCCTGTACGCGAAGAACTTCTACATCGCGCTCTACGACGGGGAGCGGCGGCTGATCAGCTGGCCATACTTTGCCGACGAGGTCGACACCGACGTCCCCGATCCGAACAGGTGGGAGCAGTTCGGTGACGCAGACGAGGGGGGCGTGACCGCCTACGTGCTCCGGACGGGCAAGCCCCAGCACCTTTCGGGAAAGCGGATCAAGCAGCTCACCGAACTCGGCGAGTTTAACCCGATCGGCGAATACGCCGAGGACTGGCTGGGGGTGCCGCTCAAGTCCGAGGACGGGCAGACGGTCGGCGTGCTTGCTGTGCAGTCGTACACGCAGAACGCCCGCTATACGGAGCGGGACGAGGAGCTGCTGGCCTTCGTCGGTCGGCACGTCGGTACCGCCCTCTCGCGCGCACGGGCGATCGAGGAGACCCGCCAGCGCAACGCCGAGCTGGCGCTGATCAACAGCGTCCAGGCGGCGATTGCCGGCCAACTCGACCCGCAGGCGATCTACGACTCCGTCGGCGACCGGATTCGCGATGTTTTCGACGCCCAGGTCGTCGACATCGGCATGCTCGATGTGACCTCCGGTCGCTTGCATTTCCCGTACGCGATCGAGCGTGGTGTGCGCTTCCCGGACGAGCCGATCGAGCTGATCGGCTTCCGCAAGCAAGTAATGGACACACGCGAGCCGCTCCTGATCGAGCAGAGCACGCCGGAGGTGGCCGAGCGCTTCGGCAACCCCTACGTGCTGAGCGGAGAGCCGCCGAAGTCGTTCCTGTTCGTGCCGCTCGTGGTGAGTGGGCGCGCGACCGGTGTCGTCTCGCTTCAGAACCTCGACCGCGAACATGCGTTCAGCGCGTCCGACCAGCAGCTTCTGGAAACGCTGGCCGGCAGCCTCAGCGTCGCGCTCGAGAACGCGCGGCTCGTCCACGAGACACGGCAGCGCAACGCCGAGCTCGCGCTGATCAACAGCGTCCAGGCGGCAATTGCCGGCGAGCTGGATCCGCAGGCGATCTACGATCTTGTCGGCGAGCGAATCCGCCAGGTGTTCGACGCGCAGGTGGTCGACATCGGCATGTTCGACGAGAGCACCGGACGCGTCCAGTTCCCGTACGCGATCGAGCGCGGCGTCCGCTTCGACGACGAACCGATCGAGCTGCTCGGGTTTCGCAAGCACGTGATGGATACGCGCAAGCCGCTCCTGATCGAGGACATGACGCCCGAGCTGGCCGCGCGCTACGGCAACCCCTACGACCCGGTGAGCGGGGAGGTAAGCAAGTCGCTGCTGTTCGTGCCCCTCGTCGTGGGAGGGCGCGCGACCGGCGTCGTCTCCCTCCAGAACGTCGACCGCACGCACGCGTTCGGCGAGGATGAGCAGCGGCTTCTGACCACACTGGCCGGCAGCCTCAGCGTCGCACTCGAGAACGCGCGCCTGCTCCACGAGACGCGCCAGCGCGTGGTCGAGCTCGGGACAGTTAACAGCGTCGGCCAAGCGCTATCCGCGCAACTCGACCTCGGTGCCCTGATCGAGCTCGTCGGCGAGCGGGTGCGCGAGACGTTCGAGGCCGACATCGCCTATGTCGCCCTCCACGACCAGTCGTCTGGACGGATCGACTTCGCCTACTACCACGAAAGCGGTGAGCGCACCGAACAGGCTCCGATGAGCTACGGCGAGGGCCTGACCTCCCGGATCCTCGAGTCGCGCGAGCCGCTCCTGCTCAACCGCTCACCGCAGTTCGAGGAGCACGAGGATTTGCAGGTCGGCACGCCCGTCCGATCGTTTCTCGGGGTACCGATCCTGGTCGGCGAGTCCTCGATCGGCGTGATCAGCGTTCAGAGCATCCAGGAGGAGGGCCGATTCGGCGAATCCGACGCCCGGCTGCTGGCGACGATCGCGGCCAACGTGGGGATCGCGATCCAGAACGCCAGGCTCTTCGCCGAGGTCGAGCGCCAGCGCGGATATCTCGAGTCGCTGCTGTCCATCAGTCCAGCCGCAGTCGTGGTCATGGACCCCGACGAGCGGGTGACGGACTGGAACCCGGCCGCGACCGAGCTGTTCGGCTACTCCGCCGAGGATGCGATCGGCCGGCCGATTGACGACCTCGTGTTCGATGACTCCGACCGCGAGGAGGGACGCGAGATCACACGGGAGGCGATGCGCGACGGCCGCGCCCAGCGGATCGCCCAGCGCCGGCGCCGAGACGGCACCTTGGTCGACGTCGAGCTGATGCTCGTCCCACTCACGAGCGATGACACGCACGTCGGCTTCCTCGGCGTCTACCACGACGTTTCCGAGCTCCAGCGGGCGCGCCAGGAGGCCGAGGCCGCGACACAGGCCAAGAGCGCCTTCCTGGCCACAATGAGCCACGAGATCAGGACCCCGATGAATGCGGTGATCGGGATGAGCGATCTCCTCCTCGGCACCGAACTGACGGGCGAGCAGCGCGAGTTCGCTGAGGTCGTCCGCACGAGTGGCGACGCGCTCTTGCACGTGATCGACGACATCCTCGATTACTCGAAAATCGAAGCCGGCAAGCTGGAGCTCGAACAGGCGCCGTTCGGCCTGCGGGAGTGCGTGGAGGGAGCGCTCGACATCGTCGCGCCGCGAGCGTGGGAGAAGCGGATCGAGCTCGGGTGTCTGATCGACGAAGCGGCGCCCGCCGGGATCATCGGCGACGAGGCTCGCTTGCGCCAAGTGCTCCTCAACCTGCTCTCGAACGGCGTGAAGTTCACCGAGGCGGGGGAAGTCATCGTCGTCGTTCACGCCCAGGCGACAGGCCGGGACTCCTACCGACTCGAGCTGATCGTGCGCGATACGGGGATCGGGATCCCCCCGGACCGAATGGACAGACTGTTCAGTTCGTTCAGCCAGGTGGACGCTTCGACGACGCGTCGCTTCGGCGGGACGGGTCTAGGCCTGGCGATCTCAAAGCGCCTCGTCGAGCAGATGGGGGGCGCGATCTCGGTGGAGAGTGAGCAGGGAGGCGGTTCGACCTTCCGCATCACGCTCCCGGCGCTGGCCGCCGAAGTGCCGAGCCAGATCCACCTCGAGAATGGGCTACCGCAGCTCGCCGGAAAGCGAATCCTTGTCGTCGATGACAACGCCACCAACCGTGAGATCGTCAACCGCCACGCCCGCTCGTGGGGAATGGTGCCGGTCGCGGTCGAACGCCCGGCGGAGGCGCTCAAGCTGATCGAGGCCGCCGAGCCCTTCGACACGGCAGTGCTCGACATGATGATGCCCGACATGGATGGGCTCGCACTGGCCAGAGAGATGCGGAGCCGCCCAAACGGCGAGTACCTCCCGCTCCTGCTTCTGACCTCGCTCGGCCGTCTGCCGGAGGCGCAGTTGGGGGGGATCTTCTCGGCTCAGCTCGCGAAGCCCCTCAAGGCGTCCCAGCTCTACAACGCGCTCCTGCGCATGCTGAGCGCAAGCGAGACGCGAGACGACGTGCCCGGGACCGCGACCGACGGTGGGGAGGCGGTCTCGTCCCTGCGGATCCTGCTCGCCGAGGACAACCCGATGAATCAGAAGGTCGCGCTGCACCTGCTCGATCGGCTCGGCTACGGGGCGGACGTCGTGCCGAACGGGCTGCAGGCGCTGGCTGCGCTGGAGCAAGCCCGCTACGACGTCGTCCTGATGGACGTGCAGATGCCCGAGCTTGACGGTCTCGAGACCACGCGCCGGATCTGCGAGCAGTGGCCACCGGAGCGCCGCCCCCACATCATCGCAATGACTGCGAATGCCATGCCCGAGGATCGCGAGGCATGCTTCGCGGCCGGCATGAATGACTACGTCGCGAAGCCGATCCCGGCGCAGGCGCTGGCCGCCGCGCTGCACCGCGCGAATCCTCTCCGCGGCGAAGACCGCGGCTCCGCAGCGAACGAGATGACCCTCGAGGCCTCCGCGCTCGCGAACCTGCGAGACCTGGGCGGTGTCGAGTTCCTGGTCGAAGTGGTGGACGTCTTTCTCGCCGAGGCGCCGGAGCTGATCGCGAGTCTCCACCGCGCACTCGAGCGAGCCGAGGCCGAGGAGTTCCGTCGAGCGGCGCACACGCTCAAGTCAAACGGCGCGACGCTCGGTGCCACGGTCTTCGCGGAGGACTGTCGTGCGATCGAACAGCAAGCGAAGGAGGGCCGCCTCGAGGGCATCCCGCCGCTCCTGGATGAAGTCGAGAGGGACTACCGGAGGCTCGAGGAAGCGCTCGTCGCCCTTCGCTCGCGGGAGGCTTTGTGAGAGATCCCACCTCCGCCGCCGGCACGATCCTGATCGCTGACGACAACCGGGTGAACCGGCTTCTGCTCGGGCGGGGGCTCGAGCACGACGGACACGCCGTTGTCTTCGCCGAACATGGCCGCCAGGCGCTCGAGCTGCTGCGACGCCGTAGCTTCGACCTGATGCTGCTAGATGTCCTGATGCCCGTGCTCGATGGCTACGGGGTCCTCGAGGAGCTACGGCAGGATCCGCACCTCCGCGACATTCCGGTGATCGTGACCTCGGCGCTCGACGAGCTGGACAGTGTCGTGAGGTGCCTCGAGATGGGAGCGGAGGACTACTTGACCAAGCCGATCAACCCCGTGCTGCTCAACGCACGAATCAACTCGAGCCTCGAGAAGAAGCGTCTGCGCGACCAGCAGCGCGAGTTGATCAGCAAGTTCGCCACCGAGGAGGTGGCTGAGGACCTGCTCACCTCGGGGTTCTCGCTCGGCGGCAGCGACGTCGACGCCTCGGCGATGTTCTGCGATATTCGCTCGTTCACGACGATCTCCGAAGCCCAGGATCCGGCGGAGACGATCGAGCTACTCAACGACTACTACACGCTGATGATGGACGCGATCAGCGGCGAGGGAGGCGTAGTCAATCACATGGCCGGCGACGGGCTGATGGCTATCTTCGGGGCGCCTGCGCCACGCGAGGACCATCGCCGGGCGGCGGTGCTCGCGGCCCGGCAGATGATCGCTCTGATCCGTTTGTTCAACGAGGACCAGGCTGTCCGCGGCAAGGTGCAGATCCAGATCGGCATCGGGATTGCCTCGGGACGTGTCGTCGCGGGGTACACCGGGACCCAGCGCAGAGCGACCTACACGTGCGTGGGCGACACCGTCAACGTGGCGGCCCGGCTCGAGTCGCACACCAAGGTCGTCAAGTGGCCGATCCTCATCAACGAGGACACACGCCGCGGCCTCGGTGACCGGATCCCGGTCGAGCCGCAGGGCGAGCTTCTGCTCAAGGGGAAGACCGAGACGGTCAACGTATACGCCGTACTCGTGGACTCGGTCGTTGCCGACATCGCTTGAATCCCCGTCTTGCTCCGGGCCCGCGACCGCCGCCGACAGCCTCACGCCGGCGCTGGGGCAAGCGCGGCGACGCGGCCCGTAACCGCCCAACACAGCGCTCACGCGAATAACGCTCTGTGCCGGAGCTTCGCGTCGCAGGACCGACACACGAGGCGTCGCGCGGCGCACGAGCTATTCCCCCAATCGGGGAGCCAATGAGGGGAGCCCAATGAGGGGAGCCGGGTGGCGACAGATCGTCGATTTGCGCCGAGTGACTTGCCAGCGCGCCAGACGACTGCTCCTGCCCGGCCACGCTGAGAAAGCCCTGGGAGGCGGGTGCGCTACCCTGGCAGGGTCAGATAGCGATGGCAACCAGAGGGCGAGACCTTCATCTGAAACGTCCCCTTCCCGCGAAAGCCGCCTGATCTTCTGATGGCCGAGAGTCCACCTACGGGTGGGCTTTCCGCGTTTAAGGGGCCCGCAGTTGACCTCTGAAGGATGGCCCGCGCCCTGCGGAGCGTCAGTCCGTCGGCCCGTCCATCACTGACTCGCCGAGCGCGAAGGGGCGCCGGGCGGTGGCGGCTACGGAACGATGTCGTTCAGCGTGGCCGTGAACCGCTCGCCCGACTCCTTGAGCTCGCCCTCGATGTGCAGGCGCGCCGGGCCGGTCTCGGTCCACAGGTCGAGGAAATAGGCCCAGCCCGGCAGGTCTGGGTCGTCGGACTTGGTAATTGCCTCGACCCGGTAGATCTCGCGCGGCGGCAGCACCAGCGACTCGGGGCAGTCGTCCTCGACGCGACGGCGCAGGTCCTCGACTCTGAGCCGATCGCCCGACGCGACGCGGAGCTCCTCGTAGTCGCCGTCGACGACGAGGGCAACAACGTCCTCCAGTGCCCGGTACATCGGCTCGGGCATCAGCTCGAGCGTTTCCGCGATCTCCCCCCGACCGGCCAACTCCTGGCTCGGCGTCAGGTCAAGCCGGCTGTAGAAGTAGTCCTCGCACGCCACGCGCGCCTGACGGCGGATGCTCTTGGACAACCCCGCGGCGCCGAGCGCAAAGACCGCGGCAGCGATCGCCTCCTCGAGCGTTCCGTGGCGGCGCGTCAGCTGCGCGGTAATCGCGCGACCGTGCTCCGTGTCGCGGGCCATCGATGAGCCATCTAACAGAATCGAGGGAGCGTCGTGGCGGCTGTAGGCCGCACAAGCTCGCACAGCAGAGTGAAGCACGATCAGGTGGTCGCCCATTACGCCCGCGCAGGTGGTCGGTCGACGAGCTCGACCGAAGCTACGCCCGTGCGTACTCCTCAGCAGCACGCGGTTCGAACTCATATGCGATGAATTGCTGGTCGCCGACGATGTGGGCACCAGCCCTGACCACGTCCACCCGTGTCGTCTCCGGGGTACGTGTCTCCTGCGGCGAATCGAAGTTCAGCGCTTGCACTCCCGGCATGGGTTCCTCCTTCATTGGTGGCGCCCGTCTCTCGGCGGACGCTACTACGCCCAAGCGTTCGCGCGCAACGCCAACCGCTTTGGCGCCGTGGTCAGCGACTCCGGTTCTGGGCTGGGGGCGCTTGCTGGGCGAGCAATCAGTCCGGGCTGGCAGCGCCGTCGCCCTGGACGCCGGCCAGGGCATCAGGTGCCATGAGGCGCTGTGAATCAGCGGCGAGGTCGTCCCCCTGGCGCTGGGATTCACGTTCGGCGGCGACGCGCGCGTGGTAGATCTCGACCTCTCGCTGGACCGTCTCGTCTGACCAATGCAGCACCTCGGCCATCAATCGGGCAACCGGCTCGGCGGCCGCGTTACCACGGTCCCAGCTCTCGATCGAGATCCGGGTCCGCCGCGCGAGCACATCGTCAACGTGGAGAGCTCCCTCATGAGCCGTGGCGTACAGCGCCTCGACGGCAAGGTAGTCGTCCGCGCCGGGCAGCGGTTTCGCCAGCTCCGGCCGATCGGCGACCATCGCGAGCAGTTCCGGAGTGCGGGTGCCGTGCCGGTGCAGCAGATGCTCGATGCGGGCGACGTGCAGCCCTGACTGCGCCGCCAGCGTGTGTCGGGTGTTCCACATCGCCTGGTAGCCGTCGGCGCCGACGAGGGACGTGACATGAGTGGCCGACTGCGCGACGGTTTGATCCATTCCGCGTGCGGCGGCGTCAACCGCGTCCTTGGCCATTACGCGGTAGGTCGTGTACTTGCCCCCGGCCACCGCGACGAGGCCCGGGATGGGTACAGCGACCGCGTGTTCCCGGCTCAGGCGGCTTGTGTTCTCCGACTCGCCGGTGAGCAGCGGCCTCAGGCCTGCGTAGACACCCTGGACGTCGTCGTAGCTGAGCGGCAGCTCAAGCACCCGGTTGAGATGCTCCAACAGGTAGTCGATATCGGGCCGGCTGGCTGCCGGGTGGGCCTTGTCGAGCTTCCATTCGGTGTCGGTCGTGCCGATCAGCCAATGGCGGCCCCACGGGATGACGAACAGAACGCTCTTCTCGGTGCGAAGGATGAGTCCGGTGTCGAGCTGGAGGCGGTCGCGCGGGACGACGAGGTGCACGCCCTTGGAGGCGGTGACGTGGAATTTCCCGCGCTCGCCGGCGAGGTGCTGCAGATCGTCGGTCCAGACGCCGGTGGCATTGATGACGACCCGAGACTGGAGTTCGAAGTCCTCGCCAGACACGTGATCTCGAACGCGGACGCCGGTGACGCGACCGGCCTCTTGTAGGAAGCCGATCACCGAGGCCGAGTTTGCGACCGCGGCGCCAAGACGAGCAGCCGTCCGAGCCACCGCCAGCGTGTGGCGGGCGTCGTCGACCTGGCAGTCGTCGTACTGCAACGCCCCGATGAGCCCGTCGGACCTCAACCCCGGGGCGAGCCTCAACGCGCCCCGCTTGGTCAGGTGGCGGTGGCGGCGCATGCCCTTGTGACCGCCGAGCTCGTCGTAGAGCAGCATCCCGGCCCCGACGTACAGCCGCTCCCACCCCCGGTGGGTCAGGGGGTAGAGAAACGAGACCGGCCGAACCAGGTGGGGGCAGATGACGTTGAGCAGGAGACTGCGCTCTCTGAGCGCCTCACGGACGAGGTGGAACTCCATCTGCTCCAAGTAGCGCAAGCCGCCATGGATGAGCTTGGAGGACCGGCTTGACGTTCCTGCGGCGAAGTCACGCGCCTCGACCAGAGCGACCGACAGCCCCCGGGTGGCGGCGTCCAGTGCGGCCCCCGTCCCGGTGGCACCCCCCCCGACAACCACGACATCGAAGGTCTCGCTTGCCATGCGGCGGATTGCTGCGGCCCGCTCAGCGGGACCGAGACGGGCCGGATCGTACGTCGGGGTGGCACGGGGTTGGTTTGGAGCCATCGCGAGCAGGCTACTAACAGCGCAGAAAGGTTTGAGAGAGGAGAGAGGACATGGCTGAAACGACAGTGGGCGCGGCACGTACCCAACGGTGGCGCTGGCAGCAGAGCCGTCTGGGCGAGCTCTTCGCCGAGTTTCTCGGAACACTCATCGTGATCGCCTTTGGCGACGGGGTGGTGGCAGCCGTGGTGGCGGCGCTCAACCAGTCCGGCCGCGGCAAGGTGGCGTTCGCCGCCCAGGCGGACTGGCTACTCATAGCTTGGGGCTGGGGCTTTGCCGTCGCCTTCGCCGTGTGGGTAGCCGGCGGCGTCAGCGGCGCTCATCTCAATCCGGCGGTCACGCTCGCCCAGGCGATGCGGCGCGGCTTCTCGTGGCGCAAGGTGCCGAGCTTCTGGGCAGCGCAGGTCCTCGGTGCCTTTGCCGGCGCCGCGCTGGTCTTCTTCAACTACCACCCGGCCATCAACAGCGTCGAACACGCCCAGCACATCGTTCGCGGCACCGCGGCCTCGATACCGACCTTCTCGATCTTCGCCACCTTCCCAGCCAAGTACTTCCACTCCTGGATCGGGCCTTTCGCTGACCAGGTGATCGGCACCGGGTTCCTCGTCGGGTTCATATTCGCCGTCACCGACGAGTTCAACGCGCCGGTCAAGAACAACCTGGCGCCCCTGATTGTCGGCTTCATCGTCGTCGCTGTCGGCCTGTCCTACGGTGCCAATGCCGGCTACGCGATCAACCCGGCGCGCGACTTCGGACCTCGGCTGTGGGCGTGGGTCGCGGGGTGGAAGTCGATTGCCATGCCGGGGGACTACGGCAACGTCAACGCGTTCTTCTGGATACCCATCCTGGGGCCACTGGTCGGCGCGGCGGTAGGTGCCCTGATATATGACTTCGGCATTCGCAACGTCCTGATCGCCCGGGGGGCAACCCCTGACCCGGAGATGGTCGAGCAGGGTGCCGATTCGCTTGATCGACCCGGAGGAGCAGCCTGATGGCCAAATACATCGGAGCAATCGACCAAGGAACGACGAGCAGTCGCTTCATTCTGTTTGACCGCGACGGCAAGATCGTCCATATCGACCAGCGTGAGCACGAGCAGATCAACCCTCAGGCGGGGTGGGTCGAGCACGATGCCAAACAGATCTGGACGCGCACCCGCGAGGTGATCAACGGGGCCTTGGCGTCCTCACCGGCGGAAGCCGGCGACGTCGAGGCGGTGGGGATCACCAACCAGCGAGAGACGACCCTGATCTGGGACCGGGAGACCGGCGAGCCGATCCACAACGCGATCGTCTGGCAGGACACGCGGACCGGCGGCCTTGTCCGTGAGCTCGCCGGCGACGAGGGAGTCGACCGACTGCGCAAGGACGTCGGCCTGCCGTTATCAACCTACTTCTCGGGCCCGAAGATCCGCTGGCTGCTCGACAACGTCGATGGTGCGCAACAGCGCGCCGAGAACGGCGAGCTGGCCTTCGGCAATATGGACACCTGGGTGCTGTGGAATCTGACTGGCGGCGGCGACGGTGGCGTGCACGCGACGGACGTCACCAACGCCAGCCGGACCATGCTCATGAACCTCGAGACGCTCGACTGGCACGAGCCGAGCCTGGACCTGATGGGGATTCCACGCTCGATGCTGCCCGAGATCCGATCCTCGTCGGAAGTCTACGGCGAGGCGCGCGGCACAGCCATCGGCGGAGTGCGCATCGCCGGAATCCTCGGCGATCAGCAGGCGGCGCTGTTCGGCCAGACGTGCTTTGACCCCGGGGATGCCAAGAACACCTATGGAACCGGGTCGTTCCTGCTTGTCAATACCGGCGAGGAGATCGTTCATACCGGCAAGCTGCTGACGAGTCCGGGCTACAAGCTCGGCGATGCGCCCGCGGTCTACGTCCTAGAGGGTTCGATCGCCGTCACCGGTGCCCTCATCCAGTGGCTGCGCGACCGCCTGAAGATCATCTCTGACGCCCCGGCCGTTGAGGATCTGGCGCGCACCGTCGACGATAACGGCGGTGTGTACTTCGTGCCGGCATTCTCCGGGCTCTTCGCGCCGCGGTGGCGCGACGACGCTCGAGGAGTGATCGTGGGGCTGACGGCCTACGCCAACCAGGGCCACGTCGCGCGCGCGGCTCTCGAGGCCACCGCCTGGCAGACCAAGGAGGTGGTCGACGCCGCCAACGACGTGGCTGATGTGCCGTTCACCGATTTGCGCGTTGACGGTGGCATGACCGGCAACGAGCTGCTCATGCAGTTTCAGGCCGACGTGCTGGGCGTTCCCGTCATCCGGCCCGCGATCACCGAGACGACAGCCCTCGGCGCCGCGTATGCCGCTGGGCTGGCGGTTGACTTCTGGTCTGACCAGGACGACCTGCGCGAGCGCTGGGCGGAGGACAAGCGCTGGGAGCCTGAGATGTCCGAGCAGGATCGTGAGGCCGGCTACGCCAAGTGGCAGAAGGCGGTGGAGCGCTCCCTGGACTGGGAGGACTGACCTCGCGGTCGCGATTCGGGGTCGTCAACGTCGAGATAGCGGCCGACTCGTGGGCAGCGAGGAATCGGGCACGTGGAGGAGTCCCGTCAGGCGTAGCTGACCCGGTCGATCAGCGCCAGCGCCTCGGGCTGCACGCGGTCGGCCATCGTCTGCACTCCGGGAATCAGGTCCAAGTCCGCACAGAAGCCGAAGCAGAGCTGGTCGGCCAGCGAGATGACCGACACCCTGAGCGCGTGGCGCTCGCTGATCTCGGCCAGCGAGTGCAGCTGGCGAACCGGCGCGGACATCACCGCGACCGGTCTTCGCGGACCCGGAACGTTTGAGACGTTGAGGGCAAAGCGGCGCGGACTTCGCTCGAGCTGGACGGCGAAGCGCTCGAGCCGGGGCGAGACGCCCGACAGCTTGTGCAGCAGCACCTCGCGCTGCTCGGCGTCGCGCGCGGCTTTGCGAGCCTTCGTCCTGGCGTGGACGATCCGCAGCCGATTGACTGGATCATGCTCGCTCAGCGGCAGCCCGAGCGAGAACGACGAATCGCGGTTTGCCACCGCGTCGGTCTCGTGATGCATGCTCACCGGTACCTTGACTCGGATCGAGTCAACGCCACCGTGGTTATGGCTCACCCAATGGCCGAGTGCGCCCGCGACGATCGAGAGCACGGCGTCGTTGAGTGACGCACCGTCTATCGCCTGGGCGGCGTCGTGTAGGGCAGACAGCGGTGCGGTGGCAAATCCCACGCCACGGCGGGACCCGATCGAGCCATCGAACGGGGAGCGAGCGCGAGAGCGCTTGAACTCGCGGCGCAGGTAACCCGCCAGATGACGGCGCCGGCGAGCCTCGTCGGAGACGTGTTGGGCCACAGTCTGTGCCGGGGTCAGCGTCTGCTCGGGAGAATCGTCCCAGAGCAGCGCCCGGGCGTAGCGGACCGAGGTCGTGCCGTCGGCGAGGGAGTGGTGGATCCGCCACACCAGAGCGCGCTCATCCTCTTCCAGCTCGATCACGTCCATCTGCCACAGCGGCCGGCTGCGATCCAGGCGCTGTTCAAACAGCCGGGCAACGCACCTCAGCAACCCCTCGGGGGTGACCGGCCGCTGATGACGATGCTCGACAACGTGGCGCGCGACGTCGAAGTGGGGATCCGCTTCCCAAACGGGCGCGGTCAGGTTGTCACTCAGTCTCCGCAGCAGGGCCGGGGTGAGATGGATGCGTTCGGCGATCCGCGCGCGCAGCGTCGCCAGGCTCGGGCCGTTCGGACCCAATCGCAGCACCTTGCAGGTGTGACCGGCCACCGTCGCGCATTCCAGCGCGAGGATCGCCCGGTCCTCGGGGCCCAGCGGGATGCGCGCCGCAACGTCCGCGCTGGCCTCGGCGTTCATGATCGGAAATCGTCCCGTTCGCTTAGTCGGACGCTAGGAGAGGCCACTGGGTCGACGCGGCCGCCCTGGCTGCTGACGCGGCATCGATATGTGGGCTGGTACCGGATAGGGCGAGACCGTGCTGGCGGCGCATTGGCCTGTGGTCACCAGCGATGAGGTCGCGCTCGTCGGCGGGAGGCGCGGGACGGAGTAGTTCGGGGCGGCTGCGAAGTTGAATGCCGTGGTCAGATCGCCGGTGACCGAGCGCCGCCAACGACTGAGATTGGGCACCTCCGCGCCGAAGCGACGCTCGATCAGTCGCAACACAGACGTGTGATCAAAGGTGTCCGAGCACACGAGCCCGCCCCGCGACCATGGCGAGACGATGATGCAGGGAACGCGGAAGCCCAGGCCGACCGGCCCGCGGATCCCGCCCGCAGCGGCCGGTAGGCGGTCAACCGTCAGGAACTCCCCCTTAGTGCCCTTGGGGGGAGTGGGCGGCGGGACGTGATCGAAGAACCCGCCGTTTTCATCGTGGCTGATGATCACCACCGTTTTGCGCCAGACGTGGGGGCGGCGCCAAATCGCTCTTAGCACCTGGTCGACGGCGTACTCGCCCTTGGCAGGGGGGAAGCCGGGGTGCTCGGAGTCGGTGAACGCCACCTGTATCCAGGACACGGACGGCAGCTGGTCGCGATCCAGGTCGGCCTGAAAGTCGGCCGGATAGGTGGGCTGGATTCCGAGTCGGTTGAGCTCCGACTTGTTGCGGAATTGGCGAAAGGCGGGAAACGGACTGTCGAACTGGCCGCCGGCTGCGGTGTAGCTCTTCCACGACACCCCCCGTGCCTGCAGCTGCTCGGGCATTGTCGTCCACCGGAAGTCGCCGACCAGGCCCTGCGCGTTGAACACCGTCTCCAAGCACGGCCCGCCGCGCCTGCCCTCGGGATCAAGCGTGCCCGAGATCGAATACACGCGGTTGGGCTCGGTCGGTCCGATCACCGAGCAGAAGTACATGTCGCAGAGCGTGTAGGCGCGCGCGAGCGCCCAGAAGTACGGGATATCGGGCTGCCGGAAATAGCCCATCACGTTGGCGCCGAACTTCCCGTCCCATTGTGCGCGCGAATGGACCGCATAGAAACGGTCGTTGCGTCCGCCGTTCCAGCTCTGGTGCTGCGGTGTCCAGTCGTGGTTGGGGCGGTCCAGGTCGCCGAGGCACTGGCCGATCGGCTGACGTCCGTTGACATGGAACGGCAGCAGCCGCGCGTTACGCGCCCCGGGACCTCGATAGCCGGACTGGGCGAATGCCTGACGGTGGCTTCGATCGTCGAAGCCCCGCACACCCGGAAACGTGCCGAAGAACTCATCAAACGACCGGTTCTCCTGCATCAGGACGACGATGTGCTCGATGTCCTCCAGCCGGCCGCCACGGCGGTTGGCCCGTGCGTTCGCCGAGGCCATCAAAGAGCCGCCCAGGGGATCCAGGGCGAGTCCCGCTGCGCCTAGTGCAGCACCGGTCCTCAGAAAGCCACGGCGGGTGATCTCGGGGGCATCTGGCACCGGCGACCTCCTGGGTCGGACAATTCCAGCGCAACCTACCATGGGATCGTGCGCGATCGGCACGGCTCCTTCACAGGGGCGGGGATTCGCTTCGCAGCGCGCTTGGCGCCTGAGTCCGGGAGGATCGGACGTCCCTCGGAATGGAGGTATCGGTCCGTCCCTAGTGTATTCCCCGGTCCGAGAGCGGTCGTCACTTTCGTCGTGAACGCCCGGTGTGCGATCGATGCGTTCGGCGAGGTACCTCCGCGTCGCTCCCAACGCCGGAAACAGGCCTACTCCGTTACACGGTTGCTGGCACCTGCTTGCCCAGGGCTTGGAGGACCCGCGCAGTGTCCGGATATTCGCGAAACGCGGCTGCCTTCCCATCACGCATGCGCCACAGGTGCAGGCTCTTGGAGTCGATCGAACCACCGGCTCCCTTGCCGCTGAGGCGAATCACGACGACGATCGTCTCGCCGGCGTCGATGAACTCCTCCGGCTCGACCCGCAACTCTTCCCAATGCTCAGGAAGCTGGCTGAAGAACTGTCCGACACCCTCATGTCCGTGGTAGCTGCCCCCAAGCGGAGTCGAATCGGGTGACTCCCAATCGATGTCCTGATGGAAGGCGGCCATCACGCTGGGAACGTCCTGGCGTGCGAATGCGGCGTAGGCGTCGCGCAGGGTCTGGACGTGAGTGCTCGACACGATGAACCTCCTATGTTGTACCCGCCGGTCGCAGCCGACCGTAACCCACTCCCCGCCGGGTTTCAAGACCACGTCCGAGCACTGCTCGGCGCTCGGGAGGCTGCTCGGTCAACAGGCCGGCGCTGGCGCCGGTTGCCGTTCCGGTTCGGCCGTGGCGTCAATAACTGAAGATCGCTGCCTGGTCATCCCCGATCCACTCAAACATTGGAGTCGCACCGGCGAGGCTGGCGTTGGCGACCATCGCGTTCTCGTCGAGCTTGCGGGCGTTGAAGCAGATCGGGCAGACGAGCAGCGCTCCACCCGCTTCCGCGTACTGCTCGAACAACCGCGACAGCGGAGGGCACCCCTCGCATGCGACAGCCTCGGCGTGGCCAGGGAGCGCGAGTCTGACCGCCTCCTTGGTCAGCCACATCGCCACGGTCTCGCCGCGCTCAGCAGCCGCGCCGCCGACCAAGAACGCGACCGTTACGCGCTCAGGGTCCTCTAGCCCGGTCGCAAGATTGATCAACACTTTTCGCGCCATGAGTTCCTCCCTTTCGATCCACCGATCGGCCGCCATCTGTGCACCGGCAAGCATCTCCGGCGCGAGGAGGTCAAGCAACCCCTCCGAGCAGATTTCTGCCAACCACGTCCGCGCCGCCGACCCTGCTTTCGTCCCCCGAGAGCGACCTCACGATTCTAGGGATGGTCGGGACGCTCGTATGCCCTTGGGTGGAGCGGGCGGGCGTGGGGATCACGATGTTCGTAGTGCGAACCCCTCAGACTTCCTCGTCGCGCCAGGGAAGGGTGCCAGCGGCCAGCCGGGTCAGCGCGGGTGGCGCGGTCACCCGGGCGGGAGACGGATCGGCGGCGGCCCGGGCGGCGATCCGGTCCAGGGCCAGCTTGCCGACGCTCGCGACCACCACCGTGTTCCCGGCGCGACCGCCCAGCGCCCAGACCCGCGGATAGGCGTATGCCAGGGCGGCCGCGACGGGGCGCATTTGATTGGCCGAGCGGTCGTCGACGACGTTCACAAGGCATAGCGGCGCGACTCGTGCCACCTCGGCGGTGGCCTGGACGGTGATCAGCCGTCTCGGGACGCTGGCCCCGACGAAGGCGTCGATGACGATCGCATCCCAGCCTCGCTGCGGCTGGCCGGCGAGGAACGCGCGACCCTCGACTTGGCGGACCCGTAACCCCCGGGCGCGGCGCAGGCCCAAGTGGTCCCGAGCGAGCGCAAGCACCTGCGCGTCCACCTCGCAGACGTCCTGGCGCCCACCCGGGTCCTCGGCCGCCAGCGCGACCGCGAGCGCACAGGCTCCGCCCCCTATGTGCAGCACCCTCCGCGCGTGCGCGACCTGTAACACGATCCGCATCCACCGCAGGTAGTCGAACTCGAGGTGCGAGCGGTCGGCCAGATCGACGTAGGAGGCGTCCATGTCGCCCTGGCGCAGCAGCCGTCCCGACGGACGAAGCGGATCGCGCTCGACGATCAGATCGCCCTGTCGGGCGACGATTTGCCCAGCGACGCGCGTCCGTGACACACCCACAGGCTGTCACGAGCGCTCGAGAGTGGGCCGAGACTGGGCGACGGCGCGCAACTGCCAGACTCAAGGCCCGAGTGACCGGAGTGGTTGAGATCACCCATGAGCCCGAACGCGATCGCTTCACGATCACGGTCGACGGTTCGCAGGCCGGCTTCGCGCAATACCGGGAGCAGCCCGGCCAGGTCACTTTCGTGCACACCGAGACCGATCCCGCGCAGCAGGGCCGCGGCCTGGCATCGCAGTTGATCGCCCATGCCCTGCAAGATGCACGCCGGCGCGACCTGGCTGTGTTGCCCTATTGCCGGTTCGTGCGTGACTACATCGCTGGCCACCGGGAGTACCTCGAGCTCGTTCCCGAGCGCTGGCGCGCCCGGTTTGGGCTCTGACGCGCGCGGTCTGCGCCCGTCAGGGCTGCGGCAGGAAACCTCCCCGCCGGCTTGAACCTAAAGGGCAATGGGTATACCGGCCCAAAGGATGAGTACGCCCGGTGAACCGCCCGAGAACGAGAACTCGTCGCCGCCCTCTGGCGCCACTCCGATCGGACGTCTGCGCCCCGACACCGAAGCCTGGCAACGCCGCGCCGCGAGCGCGAGTGGCTGGCTGACCGCGCAATTGCGCCGCCCACGAACCCGCCTGGCCGTGATCGGTGTGATCCTGCTGCTGCTCGCCCTCCTGGGTGTGGCCAGCTCCATGTGGACGCTGCCGCTGGTCATCGGCGGGGCTTTGATGGTCCTGATCGCCTGGATCGGAGCCCGATTGGATGGCCGCTTTGCCATCGAGTGGGGTCAGTCGGGCACCCAGGTGGAGTTTCGCGCCCAGCTCAAAGCGCCACTGGCGCCGCCCCAGCGCGGGCTCTCGGGGCTCGCGCCCGCCCCGCCTCCCGCCCAGGTTCCCGCCGTGCGCATCCCCACCTTGGCCGAACTCGATCATGGCGACGTGATCGAGGGCGAGGGTCACACGATCGAGATCGACGTTGCCGAGCTCAGGGCGCTGATCATGGCCGCCGAGGCCAAGGACGCCGCGTAGCGATACGTGGCTCACCGCTCCACGAAATAGGACCGCTTCCCTGCCCATTAGGGAAGACCGGGAGGTAGCCGTCCTCTTGCGGGTGAAGCAGTCCGATTCCACTACGCGCTCACGTCCTGTACCGACACCTCCGCAATCGCCTCCAGCAGCGCCTCGACGCTGACCTGAAACACGGCTTGGGGAGTCCCCGCCGCGCACCACACGGTGGAGAAGCGGCGTAGAGACTCGTCCACCACCGTCACGAGGGGACGGTCGTGTCCGAGTGGCGGGATCCCCCCGATCGCGAAGCCGGTTGCGGCGCGGGCCTGATCGGCACTGGCGGGTTGCAGCCCGAGCCGGGTGGTGGCGACCCGCCGGTCACCCGCGCACAGCACCATGACCGGCTCGTCGTCACGCAGGAAGACGAGCGATTTGACGATCTGTCCCACTTCACAGCCGAGCGCTTGGGCTGCTTGCGCAGCGGTGCGCGTCGAGGCGGGCGCGATCGTCACCGTGACCTGCAGCCCCTGGTCAGACAACCGCTCGCTGAGTTTCACCGCTGTCGGGTGCATGGCGACGGTAAAGCTACCCGGTCTCCAGCCCGAGCCGGACGGCGACCTCGGACAATGACGTGATCGCTTCCGCCCCGGCGGCCACGAGCCGGTCCGCACCACCGGCAGCCGCGTAGCCGAGCACTCGCATCCCGGCCGCGACCGCGGCCGTGACGCCCACGGTCGTGTCCTCGATCACCGCGCAGCGCTCGGGGCGAACACCCATCGCGGCGGCGGCGTGCAGGAAGAGGTCGGGATAGGGCTTGCCACGGGCCACCGAGTAGGCCGAGAAGACGGCGTTGGCTCCGAACAGCTCCCGCAGACCGGTGAGCCTGAGGGTGAGTTCGGTCTTCTCGCGTCGCCCCTGGGACGCGACGCAGACGGCGAGGCCGGCCGCGCTCACCGCCCGCACCGCCTCGGCGGCGCCGGGCGTCGCGCCGAGCAGGCGTCGAAAGGCGTCCGCGCGCGCTTGTTCGTAGCTCTCGACCCAGCCTCCGGGCAGCGCATGTCCCAGCCGTGCCTCAGTCCGAGCGACGACGTCGCGCATGTGCAGGCCGCGGAATTCGTTCAAGGCGGACTCGGCACTGGTCGGCAGCCCGACCCGGGTCAGCGCTTGGGCGAGCACCGCGTTGGAGATCGGCTCGCTGTCCACGAGCACCCCGTCGCAGTCGAAGATGACCAGCTCGAGAGTCGTCGTGCGCGGGACGGCGGCGCTCAGGACGGGTTCCGGCGCCGTCGTGCTGCTGCCCTCGGCCTGCCGCGCGGGGTGACCGCGGCCTCGAGCTCGGCGAGCTCGGTGTGATGACCCTCGCGGCAGCGAAGTTCCGCCTGCACCCGCGCCCCGCAGCTGCGATGGCGCAGCTCGATCGGACCGCCTTGATCGTGCAGCCAGCGATCCCCCCACTGCATCAGTGCCACCAGCGCGGGGAGGAGATCCTGGCCCATATCAGTCAGCCGGTAGCCATCACGCGTACGCTGCCCGGGCTCGCGGTAGGGCTCGCGCTCGAGTAGGCCATGGCCGACGAGTTCCCGCAGCCGGGCGGCGGCCACCGGCTCGCTGATCCTGGCCCGGGCAGCGAACTCCTCAAAGCGCGTAGCGCCGTAGAACGCCTCGCGCAGGAGCAGAAAGCCCGAGCGCGTGCGGACCACATCGAGCGCGCGGGCGATCGAGCATTCGCTCGCCTCCCACGCCGAGCGTGGATCGAGCCGGCCGTGGAGTGCCAGGGCGGTCGCCACGCCCTGCAGTCTAGCTGACTATGGCCTATCTAAGCCAGTTGCTGGGGTACTCCCCCGTCGTTCGCGACCGGGTCGGCGGTGATCAACATGCTGCGGCAGGTGGGGCTGGATCCTCATCCCCTCCGTCTCGTTCGCGTCAGCGCTGGCCGGACTCCTGCTCCTCGGCTTGCGTCCGGCCGCTGTGGTCACGCCGGGTGTTCGCCCAAGTGCCGCGGCGCTCGACCAACCGCTGTAGGGCGCGCGCGCCAATTCTGCGGCGAGGCTGCGATGATTGGCGCCACGATACCGAAGCGCCGTTCGAACTTTCGGTGTGTTCGCTATCGCGGTCTGCTCCCGCGGCCCTCGCGTGGCCGTTGTGTCGTCATGAAGCCGTTCCAAGACATCACCGACCCCAGCGTCGCGAAAGCGCTCGCGCACCCGCTTCGGACGCGGGTGCTCGCCGCGCTCGAGGATCGCACCGCAAGCCCCAGCCAGCTGGCGGCGGAGCTCGATGTTCCCCTTGGCGTGCTCAGCTACCACGTTCGCCGACTCGCGGCGCTCGGCTTCTTGCGCCTCGTCAGGCGAGTTCCTCGCCGCGGAGCGGTAGAGCATTTCTACACTGCCGCGGTCCGTCCCCCGGTCACCAAACAGGCCTGGGGGGCCACGCCGTCGGTTGTCAAGCAGGCAATGCTCGGAGCTTCGCTGGACCAAGTGGGGACACTGGTCACAGACGCCGCCGCCGCCGGCGGATTCGACACCCCGGAATCACGCATCAGCCGGGTTCGAGTGAGCGTGGACGAGCAGGGTTGGCAGGAGATGGCGCAGGAGCTCGCCGCGAGCGACAAGCGCATCGAAGCGATCGAGCGCGAGAGCCGGCTCCGGCTCGAGACCACCGGCGGTGACGGTGCGCTGACCGCGACGGTGGTGGGCATTCTCTTCCAGAACTCCTCGGCCTCGGCCTCGCGCTCGGACCGCTCGGGTTCCGACCCGGCCCCGTAGCCGACGGACGGATAATTCGCCGAGCACCTGTCCCCTCGGCGGGGTCGCGTTCGTCTCACAGGAAAGTCAGCTCTCTCCACAGGAGGACACATGAAGTACGCGATGTTGGTCTACGCCACGCCGGGCTCACACGATCTCCCCGAGGCCGAGTTCGCCCAGGTCATGTCTGAGTACGAGGCACTGCGCAGCGAGCCGGGTTACATTGCCAGCGCCCAGCTTCAGCCGCCTGAGACGGCCACCACGCTCCGCGCCCGGGGTGGCGAAACGCTGACCACGGACGGGCCGTTCGCCGACACCAAGGAGGTGTTCGGCGGGTATTACGTGTTCGATGTCAGCGATCTCGATGCCGCTCTCTCGATCGCCGGCCGGATCCCGGCCGTCCGGCTCGGTGACTCGGTCGAGGTTCGCCCGGTGGTGGAGTAGGGCCCTGATCGAGCGCGTCTTCCGCGAGGAATGGGGTCGCGTCCTGGCTTCCCTGATCGGCTTCTTCGGCGACTTCGACCTCGCCGAGGAGGCCGCTCAGGAGGCGTTCGCGATCGCCGCTGAACGCTGGCCGCGTGATGGCGAGCCGGCAAACCCGCGGGCGTGGCTGGTAGTCACCGCCCGCCATCGGGCCATCGACCGCCTGCGCCGCCAGCGCTCCTTGTCGGACAAGCTCGCCCTGCTCGACAGGCCCGAACCGGTGCCAGATCACCTCACCCCGCCCGTGATTGCCGACGAGCGCCTCGAATTGCTGTTCGCGTGCTGCCATCCGGCGCTGGCCACCGAAGCCCAGGTCGCCCTCACCTTGCGGACCCTCGGGGGTCTGCGCACCGAAGAGATCGCCCGGGCCTTCCTCGTCGCCCCCGAGACGATGAAGCGGCGGCTCTCGCGGGCCAAGAACAAGATCCGCGTGGCCGGCATCCCGTTCAGCGTGCCGCCCGAGCACGCGCTTCCAGACCGCCTGGCCGCCGTGCTCGCGGTCGTCTATCTGATCTTCAATGAGGGCTATGGCGGCCGGGTGGACCTGGCTGCCGAAGCGATCCGGCTCGGCCGCGTGCTCGCCGAGCTGATGCCCGACGAGGCCGAGGTCGCCGGACTCTTGGGGCTGATGCTGCTGCACGACTCGCGGCGCGACGCCCGTTATACAGGCTCCGAGTTCGTCCGCCTCGCTGATCAGGACCGCTCGCTCTGGAACCACGATCAGCTGGCGGCCGGCCGCGCGGCCCTGGCCCGGGGCTTGGCTCTGTGCGGACCCGAAGGGGGTCGGCCGGGCTGCCGCGGCCCCTACCTTCTCCAGGCGGCGATCGCCGCGCTCCAGACCGAGCCTGACCCCGACTGGTCGCGGGTCGCCGCGCTCTACACCGAGCTGGCGGCGTTGACGGGCTCGCCCGTGGTAGAGCTCAATCGCGCGGTCGCCGTGGCGCAGGCGGGCGAGCCCGAGACCGCGCTGGCGATCGTCGACAGTCTCGAGCTCGAGGACTACCGCTACCTGTACTCGACCCGGGCTGAGCTGCTCGCCCGCCTGGGCCGGCGCGACGAGGCCGTAGCGGCCTTTCGCCGCGCCCTCGAGCTGACCAGCCACCCTCCCGAGAAGCGCTTTCTCGAGCACCGAGTGGCCGAGCTCAAGGGTCACCAGGACTGACCTCCATCGGCACCGTCACTCGGGGAGTAGCGGCACCCACGGCTCCTCATCTCTCCCCACCAGCGCACCGCGAGCGATCGCAGCCGCTCCGAACCGCTCGCGGACGGTGTCCACCGCGCGATCCAGGCCAGAGGCACGGTCGAAGGCGAGAGCGAGTTGGATCGCGCCGTCGTCACAAAGGCCGGTCAGCGCCACGCCGATCAGGGTCAAGCCGCGCCTGGCGATCAGCGCCCCGGCGGCGTGCAGCAGTCCCCGCGCGACGCCGAGGATCGTGGCAGTGCGAGTTGTCGCCTCGGCCAATGTGCGCGACCGGGTGGCGCGGCTGTAATCGTCAAAGCGCAGTCGCAAAACGATCGTGCGGCAGGCACGGTGGGCGCCACGCAGCCTCCGCGCGACGCGGTCCACGAGCGTCATCAACGCCGCCTGGATCTCGGCCGGCGCCCGCGCCCGCCGACCCAGCGCGCGCTGGGCACCGATCGAGTGTCGCCGTCGCCGCGGCCGGACGGGACGCGGATCGCGATTGTGAGCGAGCGCGTGCAGCTGTCGCCCAGCTGCCCGGCCGACGATGTCCATCAGCGCCCGCTCGTCCAGCGCAGCCACCTGTCGCACGGTCGTGACTCCGCTCTCGGCCAGCCGCGTCGCCGTCACCCGCCCCACGCCCCACAGCCGTTGCACGGGGAGCGGATGCAAGAAGGCCAGCTCCGACCCGGTCGGAATCACGAGCAAGCCGTCCGGCTTGGCGACTGCGCTGGCCACCTTGGCCAGGAACTTCGTCCCGGCCAGACCGACCGTGATCGCCAGTCCTACCTGCTCGCGGACGTCGAGGCGCAGGCGGACGGCGATCTCGCGCGGGGTGCCCCGGATGTGCCCCAGGCCGCGCACGTCGAGGAAGGCCTCGTCGATCGACAGTGCCTCGACGACCGGCGAGGTCTGCTCAAAGATCGCGAACACGGCTCGGCTCGCCTCGGTGTAGGCCGACATGCGCGGTGTGACCACGACCACCTCGGGGCATAGCTCACGCGCGCGCCGGCCCCCCATGGCGGTGCGGATGCCGTACACCTTGGCCTCATAGCTCGCCGCCAGCACGACCCCGCCGCCCACGATGACCGGACGGCCGCGCAGCCGAGGGTCGTCGCGTTGCTCGACTGAGGCGTAGAACGAGTCCAGATCTGCATGTATGATGGACGGACCGGGCACGAACATATGTTCGCATCCGGTCCGGACGACAGAGACGCAGAGGAGGCTGGGGTCACCTTCGCCTAGACGCGGGGGTCACGGCGCGCCGGCCCGCGTGCTGACCTGAGCGCCGATCGCGGCACCAATCGCGGCGGCGTTGAGCACGCTCAGCTGTCGGGCCAGCCCGAGGGTCAGGCCGGCCGCGAAGGCGTCGCCGCAGCCGTAGTCATCCTGCACCGGTGCCGGGGCGGGAACCGCCGGCCACCGTCCCTCGGATTCGCCCCACCAGCGCCCCCCCCGCACCCCCTCGGTCTGCACCATGAGTCGGGTACGGGGCTCGAGCCGCTTCGCCCAGCGGCGCTCGTCGGCGTCGTGGGCGCTGAACACGAGCGCGTCAATCGCGGCGCCGCTCTCCTCAAGTCCTTCGCGCGCCCGAGATGTGGCCACGAGCACAGCCGCTTGAGACGCGGCCCGCGCGGCCGTCGCATCGCCCGCGGTGAAGTACACGCCGGCCGACTGCTCGAGGCGCGACCACGGGAGAGGATCGCTGCCGGACGGTTCCAGCCGCTCCCCGAGCGTGATGATCGTCCGCTCGCCCCCCGCCTCGAGCAACGAGACCACGCCGCGAGTTGGCGTATCGCGCCAGGCCGCCTGCACGTTCACGCCGCGCGCGCGGAGTTCCCCGGCCGCCGCGTCGCCGTCGGCATCCCGGCCCAGGGCACAGAAGAAGTCCACCTCGGCCCCGAGTTCGGCCAGGACAGCGGCCGCCACCACTGCTCCGCCCCCGGCATGCGTGAAGCCAGCGGCGGCCGGAGTCACCGCGCCACGCTCGGGAAACTGCTCCACCTGGACGAAATGCACCCACTCGACGTGTCCGACCACCGCCACCCTGGTCACCGCCGGGAGGGTAGTCGGTCCGAGTCCAGAGCCGGGCAGCCCACCCGGGGCCGAGACTCGCTCAGGCAGCTCGCCGGGCGGCCGGGACCAGGCGGATCTGGGCCGGCAGCAGGGGCACCAAGCCCCGGCGCACGTACAGGGCGCCGGCCTGGACCAGGGCCTGCCGGAGCCCCGCCGGTGGCAGGGCAGCGAATCGGTACTCATCGCGGATGCGCGCGGGAAGCAGGGCGATGGTGATGAAGTTCACCGTCTCGAGCAGTGGCCGGGCCAGTCCGGGCACGGGCGGTTTGAGAACGATCTCGCGCGCTCGGCGTCGCGCCCAGTCACCAACGGCGAGCTCGTCGCCGGCCAGCATGTCGCGACCGTAGGCCTCGAGCTCGGTAAGTGTCTCCGGCATCTCGCGAGGGCGCAAACCGAACAGCCGTCCAATGACCTTGTAGTCGTCCCACAGAGCCTCGCGCTGGGCCCGCTCAAAGCGGCCGACATAGGTTCGGTACAGGAGGATCGAGGAGTCGACGAGTGTGTAGAGGATCCACATCAGTAACTTGGGGTCGTCGGCCCGATAGGGAGTCCCGGCCGGAAATCTGCCCACCGCCTCGGGCAGTCGTCCCCTGACGGTCCGGTGCATGAGGCGTACGCGCTGGGTCACGCGGTCAGCCTCACGGCGCGGACCGAACGTGATCAGTCTCATCACCTCGGCGGTCCGGGCCAGTCGCACATAGGGATCGTCGAGCGCGCCGGAGTGCGCGAGGAGACCCGCCACTGCCAGGGGATGCGCAGCTTGCATGAGCAGCGCGCGGGGCCCGGCCAGCGCTACCGCGCGCTCGCCCTGAACGCGCCGGATCACCGAATCCGGGTTGAAGTACCCGTCCCCCGGCTCGGACCCGGGAGCGTTGGTGATCCGCGAGCTTGCCATACGCGCTGTTCAGCTTAGCTCTACATCCTGTCCTACCTTGTGCGCGTGGAGTCGGGCCGGATCAAAACAGCCGCCCGGGTTTGGTTGCAAGCGCCGGTTGGCGGGTACATCTGGTCCTGATGGCGATTTCCACGCACCGTCCATCTCCTGTTCGAATCCGGGGTATCGGGGTTCTCACACGTGGCGAGACCGAGGCGTTGTTCGCCCGCTGGCAGCAGCAACGTGATTCGAGTGCGCGGGACGAGCTGGTGGAACGCTACCTCCCACTGGCACGCAAGCTTGCGCGGCGCTACGGAGGCGCCCGTGAGCCGTTCGAGGATCTGCTCCAGGTCGCCAGCCTCGGGCTGGTGAAGGCCGTCGACCGCTTCGACACCACGCGGGGAACCGCCTTCTCATCCTTCGCGGTGCCCACCATCATGGGCGAGCTCAAGCGCTACTTCCGCGATCAGGGCTGGGCGGTTCACGTCCCCCGCGGCGCCCAGGAGCTGGCAGTCAAGGTAGAGGATGCCAAGCAGCGGCTCAGTGCCCGCGCCGGTCGCGCACCCACTGTGCCCGAGGTCGCCGAATACCTCGAGCTCAGCATCGAGGACGTCTTGGACGCACTCGAGACTAGCCGAGCCCACCACGCGAGCTCTCTGGATGCGCCCACCGACGACGGAGAGTCAGACGGCGGATCGATCGTGGATACGCTCGGAGCCGAGGATCCGCGACTGCGCAGTGCCGACGCCCGTGTTTCGGTGGGGAGCGCCGCGAGCCAGCTCAGCGACCGCGAGCGCGAGGTTCTCGCCCTGCGCTACGTCCATGACATGACGCAGACACAGATCGCGGAGCACGTGGGCGTGTCGCAGATGCAGATCTCCCGGATCTTGCGCCGGTCGATTGCCCGCCTGGGTGAGTTGACCAGCAGCCGCGTCGCCGAGCCGCGCTGACGCGGTCGGTGGGGTAGCTTTGGCCCCTTGGCACGCAGGGCATCTGCTCGTGAGGTTGGTGTGAACAGCGAGTCTCCGACCGTTCACCTCGGGCTGAGGAGCCGCCCCCAGACGCTGACCATCGTCCGGGGGATGCTGGCTGGGGTGGCTGAGCCGCTGGGCTTTGACGCCGAACTGCTCGATGACCTCAAGACGGCGATCAGCGAGGCGTGCAACAACGTGGTCCTCCACGCTTACGGAGACGAGGCCGGGCCGATGGACGTGGCGCTGTTCGTTTCCGAGCGCCATATCCGGGTCGTGGTCGAGGATCGAGGAATCGGCGCGCCCCCCAACGCCGAGTCTGCGGGGGGGATCGGGCTGTCGGTCATCCGCGCCCTGACCGACACGATGACGCTCGAGGTCGGCCCCGACGGGGGCACGCGGTTGGAGATGACCTTTGCCGCGCAGCGCGGCGGCCGGCCCCTGTTCGTGCCGCCGGCCGCTGCCGCGCCGGTCCACGGGTGCGGGGCCGCCGAGGACGACGTCGTCGTCGTATCGCTCTCGCCGGTGACCCTGCTGGCGCCGGTGCTGGGCCGGCTGGCCCGCACTCTGGCTGCGATGGCTCACTTCTCGCTGGACCGCTTCTCCGATGTCTATCTGATCACCGACACGCTGGCGGCTCACGCCGCGACCGCGGCGGCCGACCAGCGCGTCGATGCGCGTTTGGCCGCGGCCGAGCGCCGCGTCGACCTCGCGGTGGGGCCGTTTCGTCCCGGCGCGAGCGGCCACTTGGATGCCCGGAGCAGCGAGGCCGGACGGCCGCCGCTGACCCTCCTGAGCGACGAAATCTCAGTCCAGACCCAGGGCGATGCCGAATGCTTGCGGGTTGTGATCGTCGATCGGCGAGCCTGAGCACCGGGCAGGCGGGCAGGCTCAGTTGAGGATCTCCTCTGGCGAATCCGCGAGCTGAATTCGCTCCGCGACGCCGGTCAGGTCGAGCAGGCGTTGAACCTGCTGGGGACCGCGAACGAGGTACAGCGCCCGGCCCTCGTCGGCCAGGCGCTGATGGGCCTTGACGATCACGCTGAGTCCGGTGGAGTCCATGAATTCCAGCCGGCGCAGATCAAGCACCAGCACCTCTGAATCGGTACGCGAGACGCGCTCGAACTCCGTCTCCAGGGAAGGGCTGGAGGCCAGATCGAGCTCCCCGGAGACGGCGATGATCGCCGCTCGGCCTTGGTTCCGTACCTCTACGCGGAAAACACTCTGCACGCTGACGCCGAGCGTACTGATAAGCGCCACGGATTGTCATGGCTGGCCGGGTGTGAGGCCGCGGCCGCGAGGCGCTCGCAAATGCTGGACAGCGCCCCGACGAGGGTTTGCGGCACACCGGGCCGGGTATTTCGATGCGATGAGCGATGTAGCGTTTCTGGGCACGGGCACGATGGGTTTGCCGATGGTCCGCAATCTGATCGCGGCGGGCTACTCGGTTCACGCCTGGAATCGGTCACCCGATCGAGCACGGCCGCTGGAGCGAGATGGTGCCCAGGTGTTCGACGAACCGGGCGCTGCCACCCGGGGCTGCCCCCACGTCGTGACGATGCTCGCGGATGCCGAGTCGGTCCTCGAGACCGCCTCTCAGGCGCTCGGGGCCGCCGACGGGGAAACGACGTGGATCCAGATGAGCACGATCGGAGTCAAGGGGACCGAGCGCTGCCTCGGCCTGGCGCGCGAGCGCGGCGTGACCGTTGTCGACGCGCCCGTCGTGGGCACCCGGGCGCCGGCCGAGCAGGGCAAGTTGATCGTCCTGGCCTCAGGGCCCGAAGCTGCTCGCAGCGGCTGCGAGCCGATCTTCGACGCCCTGGGAGCCCGGACGGAATGGCTTGGTGAGGCGGGCGCGGGCACCCGTCTCAAGGTGGTCATCAACGGCTGGCTGGTCGGAGTGGTGGGGGTACTGGCCGAGACGATCACTGTCGCCCGGGCGCTCGGCGTTGACCCTGAGCGGTTCTTCTCTGCGGTCGAGGGCGGTCCGCTCGAGCTTCCCTACGCCCGCATCAAGGGGGCGGCAATGGTCGCTGAGTCCTTTGATGATGCCTCTTTCCGCCTCGCGCTGTCGCGCAAGGACGGGGATCTGCTGCTTGAGGCGGTCGCCGGTACCGGGGTCGAGATCCCGGTCCTGCAGGCAGTGGTGCAGCGCCTGCGCGACGTCGAGGCAGCAGGACACGGCGACGAGGATCTCGCGGCGATCTATTCCCTGGGTCCCCACCCACGCGCAACCCCCGAAGGCTGAGGCTCCGGCCCGCTCAGCTGCAGATATCGCGCAGCCGCTGCAGTGAGCGCCGCAGTAGCCGCGAGACCTGCATCTGCGAGACGCCGACCCGGGAGGCGATCTCGGTCTGGGTGAGGTCTTGAGTAAATCGCAGGAAGAGAATCTGGCGCTCGCGTTCGGGTAGGCACTGGGCGGCGGCGAAAATCGTCGCCTGCTCGTCGATCCGCGTCAGGCGGCCGTCCTCGTCACCGATCGCCTCCAGCCGGCTGACCGGGCCGTGATCCTCGCCGATACGGGGCGCATCGAGCGAGATGGTCTCGTAAGCCTCGTTGATCTGGAGGCCGTCGAGCACCTCTTCGCCACTGCACTCGAGATACTCAGCGAGCTCGCCGACGGTCGGCGAGCGTCCGCGCTCGACGGCGATCTCACGGCGGGCGTCCGCGATCCGCCGCGCCCGCTCCTGGGCTGAGCGGTCGACGTGCAGCGCCCAGCCGGTATCGCGGAAGTAGCGCTTGAGCTCGCCGACGATCGTCGGCACCGCGAACGAGGTGAAGGCGAAGCCGCGTTCGGGGTCAAAGCGCTCCACGGCCTTGACCAGGCCCAAGCACGCCACCTGGACGAGATCATCAAACGGTTCGTTGGCGGACGCATAGCGCCGCGCCAGCTTTCGGGCCAGGGGCAGAAAACCTTCGATCAGTTCGTCGCGCGCGCGGCGATCGCGCTGCTCGCGCCAGCGCAGGAACAACTCAGCCGAACCAGTGGGTCCAGCCATTGGCTCACAACCGCCTGTCAGCACCATCGCTGAACTCCTTTCGCAGACCTGGCCATCTAATCACAGCCAAGTCTTCGATCGGAAGAAAAAGGGTGTTAGCGGTGTGCCGGGTTACGCGGCCTTCTTGGTGACGATGCGCTCGACGGCTGCCGACTCACGCGGGTCGTCGAGCAGATCGAGCACTGCCTCCTCGAGCCGCGCGCGGCGGCGGTCATCGGGTCCCGTGAGGCCGCCGATGCTGTCCAGAGCTGCGCCGATCGTCCAGCCCGAGAGGTAGCGATCAAACACCCGGGGATCGATGTAGGCGCGCCGCGCGACGGCTGGGGTGTTGCCCAGCACGGTGGCCACGCCCCTGACGGCGCCATTGATCGCGCGCTTGCGGGCGGTGACGCTGCGGGCTTCGCGACCGTCGGCGGCGACCGAGACCGCTGCCAGCACGGTTGCGTTCCAGGTCCGGAAGTCCTTGGCGCTGTAGTCCTCGCCGATCTGCGCCTTGAGGTATCCGGTGATCTGCTCGGAGCGGACTCGGTGCCAGCGGCCGCGCTCGCGGTAGGCGAGCAGCTGGGGACCACCCGCCCGGCGCCGCTTGAGCGCCTGGACGATGGCGACCGTCGGCGCGTCTTGGACTGACTGGACCCGGCGCACCCCGCCCTTGGCCAGGTAATCGAACACGACTTCGCCATCGCGCAGGGCGACGTTGGACTTCTCGACCGTGGCCAGGCCGATGCCACCCCCGTCGTCGGCGTACTCCTCGCTTCCGATCCGGAACATTCCGACGTCGAGCAACCGCACCGCGCACGCCAGGACGCGTTGCTCATCGAGCGTGTCGCCGTCGAGGTCGGTCAGGACTCGCTTGCGCAGTCGCGGCAGGAGCCGGGCGAAGACCACCATGCGATCGAACTTCTCGCGGTCGCGCAATTCGCGCCAGCGGGGGTGGTACAGGTATTGCTTGCGTCCCGCGGCATCGATCCCCGTTGCCTGGAGGTGGCCGAGTGGATCAGAGCAGATCCAGACCTCCTGCCAGCCGGGGGGGATCGCCAGCGCCCTGATTCGCAGGATCTCCTCGGGATCCTTGATCGGCTTGCCTTCGGCATCCGCGTAGGAGAAGCCGCGGCCGCGCTTGATCCTGGTCAGTCCCGTCCCTGAGCAGTCCGAGCGTCGCAGCCGGGCCCGTCGAGGGGGGGTGGGTGTTGCGGTCTCGGGGCTCATAAGGCGCTAGGGGGCTACCCGCTCTCCCCAGCGATCACGCCCGAGCTTTCGCGTCGACGCCCGCGGCGGGCGGATTGGAATACTGAAAGGACAATGACCCCCAGCCCCTACACCTCTGACCTGGCACGCGCACTGGCTCCCGGCCTGCTGGAGCGCTTCCAGCGCTATGTGCGGATCGACACCCAGTCTGCACGCGATCGCACGCGCTCGCCGAGCACGAGCGGCCAACTCGAACTCGGGCGACTGCTCGTGGAGGAGTTGCGTGATGCCGGCCTGTCGGACGCGGCGCTCGATGACAACGGCTACGTGATGGCCACCGTCCCGGCCAGCAACGGCGCCGGCGGCCCTGCGGTCGGCCTGATCGCCCATATGGACACTTCGCCCGACGCACCCGGCGCGGGCGTTGAGCCGATCGTGCACCGCGACTACGACGGCGGCGTGATCGAGCTCCCGTGCAGCGGAACTCGGCTCGATCCAGCGGCGATGCCCGCGCTCGCCGATCAACGCGGCCACGACATCGTCACCGCCAGCGGGGACACACTGCTCGGCGCCGACGACAAGGCGGGAGTGGCCGAGATCGTCACCGCCGTGACCCACCTGGTGGCCCACCCCGAGCTCTCCCGCCCGACCCTTCGGGTGGCCTTCACGCCCGACGAGGAGATCGGGATGGGAGCTTCCCTATTCGATATCGAGGCTTTCGGGGCGGCCTGTGCCTACACGTTGGACGGCTCTGATCTGGGTGAGATCCAGGACGAGAGCTTCTCCGCCGTCGAGGTCCGGGTCGACATCCGCGGCGTCGACGTCCATCCCGGCCAGGCCTACGGCAAGCTGGTCAACGCGCTACGGGTGGCGGGTGGGATCCTGGCGGCGCTGCCAGCCGATCGTTTGAGCCCGGAAACGACTTCGGGCCGGGAGGGGTTCATCCATCCCACCCTAGTGACCGGCGATGCCGGCCACGCCGAGCTGCGAGCGATAGTCCGAGACTTCGACGACGCTCGCCTGCGCGAGCTCGTCTCGCTGGTCTCCGCCATGGTGCAGCGGGTGACCGCCGAACACCCGGGCTCCCGGGCCGCGTTCGAGGTCCGTCCCCAGTATCGCAACATGCGCGCGTACCTGGCTCCCGTCCCCCACATCGTCAGGGCAGCCGAGGAGGCGGTCCGTGCCGAGGGGATCGAGCCCATTCGGACCGCGATTCGCGGCGGGACTGACGGCTCTCTGCTCAGCGAGATGGGGCTTCCGACCCCAAACCTGTTCACCGGCGGCCACGAGTACCACTCGCTCCGCGAGTGGGCCTCCCTGCCCGAGATGGCCGCGGCCGCGGCGACGATCATCCGGCTCGCCGAGGTCTGGGCGCGGCCGGTCGGCGCGGGGTAGTCTCCGCTCCCGTGAGCGGCCCCGGCGTCACCTCCCTGGCCTCACTTGACGGCGCCATCATGCCGGCCGCCGAGGCGACGATTCCGGCTTCCGACGAGGGCCTGATCCGAGGCGACGGGGCGTTCGAAGTGATCCGCGTCTACCACGGTCGCCCCTTTGCCATGGATGACCACCTAGCTCGACTTGAGCGCTCTGGACGCAACCTGCGCCTCCCGATCGATCTGGAGGCGGTCCGCGCCGACACCTACCGGCTGCTCGCGCAGGCCGGGACCGGGCCCGACCATGATCTGGTGAGGGTGGTCATCACGCGTGGGGGACGCCGTCTGCTCTTCACCGAGCGGCTACCCGAGATTCCCGAGCACTTGCGTCTGAAGTCGATCACCTACGCTCCGACCCGGATCCTGGACGGGATCAAATCGTTGTCCTACGCCGGCAACATGCTTGCCAGCCGCCTGGCCCGCGAGGACGGCTTCGACGAGGCGCTGCTCGTCACCCCCCACGGTCGGATCCTGGAGGCGCCTACCAGCTCGATCTTCTGGGTCGAGGGCGAGCGGCTGTTCACGCCTCCGCTGGATGATCACATCCTCGCCTCGATCACGCGCGCGCTGGTGATAAGCGTGACCGACGCCCAGGAGGAGTCCTGTCCGCTGGAACGGCTGCTGGAGGCCGACGAGGCATTCGCGGCCTCGACCGTTCGCGAGGTTCAGCCCGTGGTGGCGGTCGACGGACGCTCGTTCACCGCTTCGGGACCGGTCACCGCGCGGGTCGCGCAGGCCGTGCAGGAGCGGATCGGGACCGAGCTCGCCGGGTGAAGGTCCTCACGGTAATCGGCAACCGCCCGCAGTTCATCAAGGCGGCGGCGGTCTCACCGACCCTGCGCGGGGTCCACGAGGAGTACCTCGTCCATACCGGCCAGCACTACGACGATCGGCTCTCAGCCGTGTTCTTCGCCGAGCTGGGGCTGCCGGCGCCCGACCAACAGCTCGGCATCGGGGGCGGCAGCAGCACCTCGCAGACCAGCCGGATGCTGGGCGCGCTGGAGCCCGTGCTCGATCGCTTGGCCCCGGATGCCGTGCTCGTTTACGGAGACACGAACTCCACGCTGGCCGGCGCCTTGGCGGGCGCCCAGGGGCGCGTTCCGGTCGTCCACGTCGAGGCCGGTATGCGCTCTTTTGATCGCACGATGCCCGAGGAGCTCAACCGCGTCCTCGTCGATCACGCCAGCTCGCTGCTGCTCTGCTCGACCGAAGTTGCGATCGCCAACCTGCGCGCCGAGGCTGTGACCGGGACCAGCGAATTGGTCGGCGACGTGATGGTCGACATCGCCCTGGCGGCTCAGCCGCGGGCGCGCGCACATGACGATCTCGTGCGCCGGCGTGGGCTTGAGCCGGGCGGGTACGTGCTGGCCACCGCCCATCGGGCAGGCAATGTCGACGATCCGCGACGTTTGGAGTGCCTGGTGGCGCTGCTGAGCTCGGTGGCGCTCCCGGTGGTGTTGCCTCTGCACCCGCGGACCGAGTCGCGGCTGCGTGCGGCGGGACTGCTCGAGCCGCTGCGGGCGGCCCCGGGTGTGATGCTCGAGCCGCCACTGGGCTACTTCGAGCTCACCACCCTGCTGTGCCACGCCCGGACCGTTCTGACTGACTCCGGGGGCCTGCAGAAGGAGGCCTACCTGGCCGAGGTGCCGTGTGTGACGATGCGTCCCAGTACCGAGTGGACCGAGACCGTGCAGTCAGGCTGGAACGTCCTCGTCGATCTCGATGCGGACGCCGCCTCGGCCGCCCTCGTCCGCGAGCCGCCGCCGACCCATCCCCAGCTCTATGGCGACGGCCGGGCCGGCGAGCGGGTCGTGGCCGCCCTTACACTTCTGCCGCATGACTGAGCCGCCGCTGCGCGTCGGGGTCGCCGGCCTCGGCTACTGGGGTCCCAACCTGGCCCGCAACTTCGCCGCCCTGCCGGACTGCGAGCTGGTCTGGTGCTGTGATCAGTCCGAGGCTGCGCGGGCCCAGATGGCGGGAACGTTCCCCGGCACCCGCACGTCCGCTGACCTGAGCGATCTGCTCGCCGACGAGGAGCTCGACGCAGTCGTGCTCGCCACTCCGGTGCCGACTCACGCCGAGCTGGCCGTACGCGTGCTCGAGGCGGGCAAGCACTGCTTCGTCGAGAAGCCCCTCGCCCAGTCGGTCGCCGATGCGCAGCGAGCGGTGACGGCGGCCGAGCGCGCCGGACGGACCCTGATGGTTGGGCACCTGCTCGAATACCACCCGGGCGTCGAGAAGCTCAAGAGCCTGGCCGACACCGGTGAGCTCGGCGATGAGATCTACTACATCTATGGCAACCGTCTGAACCTTGGCAAGCTGCGCGCCGACGAGAACGCCCTCTGGAGCTTGGGTGCTCACGACGTCTCGGTTGTCCTTAGCCTGGCCGGCGAGGAGCCGATCGAGGTGGTAGCCCACGGGGAGGGGTACGTGCGTGGGGGCGTCGAGGACGTCGTCTTCTGCTTCCTGCGTTTTCCCTCCGGTCTCGCCGCCCACCTGCACCTATCCTGGCTAGACCCTCACAAAGAGCGCCGGTTCACGGTCGTCGGCTCGCGGCGGATGGCGACCTTTGACGACATGGAGCTCGAGCGTAAGCTCACCATCTACGACAAGGGCTTTGACGAGGACGCTCGCACCTACGGCGAATACATCACCCGCAGTGGGGACGTGTTCTCGCCCCGGGTCGCCAACGTCGAGCCCTTGCGGGTCGAGTGTGAGCACTTCGTGCGCTGCGCACTGACTGGGGAGCAGCCCCGGTCTGACGGGCAGAGCGGACTGCGGGTCGTGCGAGTGCTCGAGGCGCTGCAGCACTCGCTCGAGTCATCCCGGCGCTCTCACGGTCAGCGTCATGGCAGCTGACCGGCCGCGGCTGCGTGACGACGGTGCCTGGGTGCACCCGGATGCGAGTCTGGCCGCGGGCGTTACCCTCGCGCCCGGCGCGGTGGTTTACGCAGGCGTTGTCCTCGGGACCGGCACGACGGTCGGAGCGGCGGCGGTCGTTCACGCCGGAACCAACGTCGGGGACGACTGTCTGATTGAGGATGGGGCTGTGCTCGGCAAGCGCCCCCGGCTGCGCCCCGGCTCGAGCGCGGCCGGCGAGACCGGGATCCTCACGGTGGCCGACGGAGCGACGGTCTGCGCCGGCGCCGTCGTCTACGCCGGCGCGCGGATCGGAGCCCGGGCGATCATCGGCGATCAGGCTCAGGTCCGCGAGCGCGCCCAGGTGGGCGCGCGGACGGTCGTGGGGCGCGGCTCCACGGTTGATTTCGACGCCTGCGTCGGTGGTGAGGTTTCGATCCAGACCGACGTCTACGTGACTGCCGGCTCGCTGGTCGAGGACTTTGTCTTTCTCGGCCCCGGTGTCATCACTACCAACGATCACGCCATGGGCCGCCACCCCCGCGGCCAGCGGCTCGTCGGCGTCACCTTTCGGAGGGCCTGCCGGGTCGGGGGGGGTGTGGTCGTGACGCCGGGCGTGGTGATCGGCGAGGAGGCGTTCGTGGCCGCCGGCGCGGTCGTCACCCGCGACGTCGGCGATCGCGAGGTGGTGATGGGGGTGCCGGCCCGCGTTGTGCGGCGGGTGGGCGACGAGGATCTGCGCGAGCGCTGGCCCTAGCTCGCGGTTTGAGCTAGCCGGCGGGCTGACCTAGCTCGCGCCCGGGCTCGCTCGCGCTCCCGACCATGCCGCGGCTGGCCTCGGTCCAGATCACCTGCTCGCGCCCGGGTCCGACGCCGACCAGCGCGATCGGGACACCGACGAAGTCCGACACGAAGCGCAGGTAGTCGCGGGCTGCCTCGGGCAGTTCGGACTCCGTGGTGCACTCGCTGAGGTCCTCCGTGAAGCCGGCCAGCTCGACGTAGTCACCGACCGCGTGATGCAGGATGGTCTGGTGGTAGGGGAAGTAATCGAATTCAGCCCCCTCGGGCCCGCGGTACTTGGTGCACACCAGGAGGCGGTCAAACCCGGTCAGGACATCGAGCTTCGTGATGGCCAGCGCGGTCAGCGAGTTCAGCCGTGCCGCGTAGCGCAGCGCCACCAGGTCCAGCCAGCCGACCCGGCGTGGCCGGCCAGTGGTGGTTCCGTACTCGCCGCCCCGCTCGCGGATCTCGTCCGCGAGCTCACCGTCGAGCTCGGTGGGGAAAGGTCCGGCTCCGACCCGCGTCACGTAGGCCTTGGCCACCCCCCAGACCTCGTCAATGTCCTTGGGCCCGACGCCGGCGCCGATGCAGGCGGCACCCGCCACCGGGTTGGACGAGGTCACGAACGGATATGTGCCGTGGTCGATGTCAAGCAAGGCGCCCTGGGCGCCCTCGAACACGACCATCTCGTCATCGTCGAGCCGCTGCAGGACGAGCCGCGAGGTGTCGGCGATGTAGGGCTCGAGCACGTGGCCGAAGGTCAGGTACTCGTCGGTCATCGACTGCAGGTCGAGCGCCGGGTCCTTGGCGAAGGGACGAAGGGTGAGACGCTTGGGCTCCAGCGCGGCGACGATCTTCTTCTTGAGGATCTTCTCGTCGAGGAGGTCCTGCATGCGGATCCCGAGCCGCGCGGCCTTGTCGGCATAGCAAGGGCCGATCCCGCGCCGGGTGGTGCCGATCTCGAGCTTGCCGAGTTTGGCCTCGCCGGCGTGGTCAAGCATCAGGTGGTAGGGCATGATCAGGTGCGCGTTGGCCGAGATCCGCAGCGCCCGGGTGTCGACCCGCCGCCGTCGTAGCTCATCGATCTCGTCGGTGAGCACTTTGGGGTCGATCACAACACCGTTGCCGATCACGCACAGCTTGCCCGGATGCAGGATTCCCGACGGCATCAGGTGCAGCTTCCAGGTCTCCCCGTGGCGGACGATGGTGTGGCCGGCGTTGTTGCCGCCCTGGAAGCGCACCACGGCATCGGCACGCTCGGCGAGCATGTCGGTCACCTTGCCTTTGCCTTCGTCGCCCCACTGGGCGCCCACGATCACGATTCCGGGCATCGGTGGCCAGTGTACGTGGGCTTCGGGCGTCGGTAATGACAGCTCGGCGGCCGCCGGTCCATGACAACCTCGGGGGCGATGGCTCGTGCACCGACCAGGCCCAGGATCCAAGCGGTGGTCTTCGACCTCGGTGGTGTGCTGCTCGACTGGAACCCGCGGCACCTCTACCGCAAGCTGTTTGCCGACGAGACGGAGATGGAGCGCTTCCTGGCCGAAGTCTGCACGATGGCCTGGCACGACGCCCATGACCGCGGGCTGCCACCGCAGGACGGTTGCGCCACGCTCAGCCTTGCTCACCCCGAGTATCAGGCCGAGATCATGGCCTGGGCCCAGCGCAGCGAGGAGATGATCGCCGGCCCGATCCACGGGACGGTGCGGCTGCTTGACGAGCTGCGGGGGCGTGGCGTGCGCTGCTACGCGCTCACCAACATGGAGGCAGAGACCTACCCCCTGCGCCGCGCCCGTTTCGACTTCCTGGGCTGGTTTGACGGCACCGTGGTCTCAGGTTACGAGCGGGTCGCCAAGCCCGACCCGGAGATCTTCACGCTCCTGCTGGGGCGCTTTGGCCTGGTCCCCGAGACGACGGTCATGATCGATGACGCGCCGCGCAATCTCGAGACGGCCCGTGCCCTCGGTCTGCAGACCGTGCGCTTTCAGTCCCCCGGCCAGCTGCGCGTGTGGCTCACCGAGGCCGGCCTGGTCGATCCCGATCCGCCCGAGCGCTACGCCGCCCGGGTCGATCACCGGTCTCCTCAGCGCTACGCCGCCCGGGACGATCACCGGTCTTTTGAGCGCGGCCTTGACACCTAGTGTTCCTAGGCATAGGATCGCAAGGCATGAGATCCGAATCCCTGAAGGGACACCTGGATTCCCTCATCCTCGCCGTCCTGGTCGGCGGTCCCCGGCACGGTTACGCAATCATCGAGGAGCTCGAGCGCCGCAGCGGGGGAGCCCTGGCGCTACCGGAGGGCACGGTCTATCCGGCCCTGCACCGGCTCGAAGAGAGCGGCCTGCTGGCCAGTGCGTGGTCCTCTGAGAGCGGCCGCCGCCGCCGCGTCTACGAGCTCACGCGCCGTGGCCGGCGCGAGCTCGGTGTGCGGCGCACCGAGTGGCGCCAGTTCGTGTCCACGGTTGACGCGGTGATGGCAGCGACATGACGCGAGCGCTACCCGATGACGCAAAGCCGGAGACTGGCCGGGGCGGCTCGAGCTACCGGGACGAGCTGTGGCGCGCCCTGACCGCGGTCGGTATCTCAGGCGCACTACGGCGGCGGATCGCGGCCGAGATCGACGATCATCTCGATTGCGACCCCGCCGCCGAGCTGGGGGCACCGGCCGCGCTCGCCGCCCAGTTCGCCGATGAGCTCGGCACCAACCGGGCGCTCCGGGCCGCCCGGTGGAGCTTCGCGGCGCTGGCTTTAGCCGGCCTGCTGTTTGGCGGGGCCTTTGTGGGGTCGCCACCGGCCGCCTTCGGGGCCGCTCCCTCGGGCACGCCGCTGTTGGGCGCGATGGCTCGCGTGGTGGCGATTCTCGCTCCCCAGGTCGCCTTCGTGGCCGGGCTGCTGGCGGCGCTGAGGACTGTGCGCCGCCGGCGGACGACGGTTATCCCGCGTGCCGAGGCGAGCGTGATCGTCCGGCGCGCGTGGGTAGGCTTCGCCTTCGGGATCACGACGATGGTCAGCTTGGGCGTGCTCGCTCTCGAGTTCCACCGCCAGGTCCCGTCGGCTTGGTACACCTACGCGCTGATCGCGGCCGGCATCGGCGTCGCGGCCCTACTCGCCGTGTTGCCTTCGCTGCTGGCCGCGCGCCGGCTGCGGCCGGTGGCGGGCGGAGACCAAGGCGACATGTTTGTGGATCTCGGCGGCTGGGTGCCGGCGCGGCTGCGCGGTCACCCGTGGCGCCTGGCTGTCCTCATCGCAACGGGAGTGGCGCTCGCGATCACCGCCGCCGGCGGGGGCGCGGACGATCTCTATGACGGCGCCGCCCGCGGCCTGGCCGACGCACTGGTCTGCCTGTCGGGCTTCGCGACCCTCGGTCGCTACCTGGGCTTGTGGCGCCCCGCGGTCGCCGGCTGACTCCGGCTCGCCCGGCCGGCGCGCGCCCAGGCCGGCATCGGACCCGCTGATCGCACCCCGGACCGGAACCTCGCTACCGTGACCGGCGTGACCGTTGGAGCCCCGCGACTGTTGCGAGCCTCGTTTGCCGTGTGTGCCTCGCTGCTGGCGCTAGTGGGGGCCACCGCCTGCGGCAGCTCCGGCACGAGTCGGTCCCTCAGCTCCGCCTCGTCCACATCCCAGCCAGGCTCGAGCACGACCAGGGCCGGGACTACGAGCTCCGGGAACACCAGCTCCGGGACCACGAGCACGACGTCAACCGCGTCCTCGAGCTCTCCTGCCGCAACGACGAGCGCGGCCGGAGCGTCCAGCTGCCGCTCATCCGACCTGCGGCTGTCCTTTGTTTCCGGGCAGGGCGCCGCCGGAACCGCCTTCCTGCTCTTTCAGCTCGCCAACGCCGGTGCCAGGACATGCACGATGGTCGGCTATCCCGGGGTAGCGGTGCTCGACGCCCAGGGGGGAATCGTGCAGCACCCAGCCCGTCGCGGGATACCGATGCCGGCACCGGTGAAACTGGTGAACCTAAACCCCGGGCAGCGAGCTCGATTCACCGTGACCAGCAGCGACGTGATTCCCAGTCCGGGCTGCCAGCACGCCTACTCGGGGACCACCGTGCAGGTGTATCCGCCCAATCAGCGGGCCGCGCTGCTCCTCTCGCACCCCATGCAGTTCTGCAACCTCCATGTCGGCGCCGTGCAGCTGGTGGGCTGACCCCGGTTTCCTGCCCCGGCCGCGCTTCCTCGTTCTCGGGCAAGTTACGCCGTGCGCAGGTCCATCCGGTGGTCGTGCCCGAGCAGCGGCAGCTCGTCGCACATCTCGGTAAGGCGTGAGACGGTGCGGGCGGTGATCTGCTCGCACAGCTCGTCACGGTCCAGGATGTTGGTGGTGACGACCATCGAGCGCTCGTCCTCGTAGCGCCCGTTGACGATCGAGTAGAGCTCCTCGAGCACCCAGTCGGTGCTGCGCTGAGCGCCGATGTCGTCGATGTGAAGCAGATCCACCTCCGTCAGGCGGTCGAGCAGATCGACGTGCGAGCGCTCGGCCCGGTGGGTGTCGCGGATCTCGTTGAGCAGCCGCGGCAAGGAGTAGATCGCCACCGAACGCCCGGCTTTGAGCGCGGCCTGGGAGACCAGCATGGCCAGGGTCGTCTTGCCGGTCCCCGGCGGCCCCATAAACCACAAGCCCCGCCCGGCCTCGAGGTGTTCCTCGATCGAGCCCGCGAAGCGGCGGGTGGCGCCCACGATCGCGGGCTCGATGTCGGTCACCGGCGGGCGCTCGAACGACACATCACGGTAGCGGCGCGGGATCACCGCCGACAGGCTGCGGGCCTTGGAGCGGGCGAGGCGCTGGGGCCGGCAGCGGCAGTCATAGGCGGTGTTGGTCGCCTCGTCGTAGCGAAATCCGGTTCCGTCGCAGAGGCCGAACGGGCAGTCGTCGCTCACGACTCGAACCTGTCACCGGCGTAGTTCATGAACTTCGGGTATTCCTTCTGGAAGGTCAGGACAACCTCGCCGACCGGCCCGTTGCGGTGCTTGGCGATGATGATGTCCGCCTCGCCCGGCCGCTCGGAGTCCTTTTCGTAGTACTCCTCGCGGTAGATGAACATGACCAGGTCGGAGTCCTGCTCGATCTGCCCCGACTCCCGCAGGTCAGACAGGATCGGCTTCTTCTCGCCGCCTCGCTGCTCGACGGCGCGGCTGAGCTGGGACAGCGCGATCACCGGGACGTTGAGCTCCCGAGCCAGCCCCTTGAGCCCCCGGCTGATCTGCCCCACCTGCTCGACCCGGCTCTCCACCCGGCCTTCGTGACGCATCAGCTGCAGGTAGTCGATGATGACCAGGCCCAGCCCCCCGGGGACCTTGCCATGCAAACGCCGCGCCTTGGCCCTGACCTCGAGCACGCCCGTGTCGCTCGAGTCATCCACGTACAGCGGCGCGTCTGACAGGCGCTGACAGGCCTCGAGGATCTTGGGCCAGCGACTCTCGGCCACCTTGCCGCGGCGCAGGTCCTCCCCCTTGATGCGCGCCTGAGAGGCGACGAACCGCTGGGCGAGTTCCGACTCAGACATCTCCAGTGAGAACAGCGCCACGGCGTGTCCGGCCAGCACCGCGTTCTCGGCGATGTTGGCCACCAGGGCCGACTTGCCCATGGAGGGGCGGGCTGCCAGCACTACCAGGTTGCCGGGCTGAAAGCCCCCGGTCTTCTCGTCCAAGTCCTTGAAACCCGACGGCGTGCCGGTCAGCGCCGTCTTGGAGACCGACAGCCGGTGCAGCTTCTCGGTCTCAGCGTGGAGGATGTCCCCGATCGAGCGGATCTTCTTCTGGCGGTCATCGTGGGCGACCTCCAGCACCGAGCGCTCGGCCAGCTCGACCAGCTCGCGGGCCGGCGCCTCGCGGGCCAAGACGCTGGCCTGGATCTCATACGTGGTGGTGAGCAGCGCCCGCATCTGAGCGTTGTCGCGCACGATCCGCCCGTACTCCCGGGCGTGCCCGGCGGCCGGGACCCAGCCGGCGAGCTCGTCGATCGCCTCCGCGCCTCCCATCTCGTCGAGCTTGCCATGCTGGCGCAGGGTCTCGGCCACCGTCAGGTGGTCGATCTTGCGGTCGTTCTCGTACAGCGTCACCATCGCCTCGAACACCGCCCCGTACTGCTCGCGGTAGAAGTGCTCGGGCCGCACCTGCTCCTCCACGAGCAGCGCATGCAGGTGGCGCTCGTCGAGCAGCACCGCACCCAGGACCGACTTCTCGGCCTCGAGGTTGTGGGGCGGGACGGCGATGTTCTGGACGGCGCTCATGTGACCGAGCCGAGTCTAGGTTCGGGACAGGCGTCTGCGCATAATCCGATCCCGCTTACTGCGGCGTTTGCCTTCCGACGCTTCCCCGACCCCTAGTCGCCGCGCTCCTCCCGCCGTACGCCTGCGGGACGGACACGCGACGCCGCCGCTCCTCGGCCCGGGAATGCTCGGCTTGGATGCGGTAAGGCCGAGCAGGTGCCAGCGATCGCGACCGGGCCGAGAGCGGGACGTCGCCCGCCCATCCGGGGCTGATGCGCCCGCGAAGAGTTAGGAGGCCACGACCATGGTCTTGACCGCCGCCGTCACTTCGTCGGCGATCTCGACCACCACCATGTACGTTCCGACGTTGCGGATCGGCTCGTCGAGGTGGACCTTGCGGCGGTCGACGCGGATTCCGCGGGCGTCGCGTATCGCGTCGGCGATGTCCTGAGTGGTCACCGAGCCGAACAGGCGGCCGTCCTCGCCGGCCTGCTGAGCGATGGTGAGCACGGTGCGGCCGAGCACGGCAGCACTCTCCTGAGAGCGTTCCTGGGCTTCGCGCTGCGCCCGCTCAGCGTTCTCCTGGCGCGTCTGGGCGACTTTGATGGAGGCATTGGTGGCGGGCTCGGCCAGCTTGCGGGGCAGCAGGTAGTTGCGCAGATAGCCGGCCGACACGTCGACAACCTTGCCGCGCTCGCCGAGTGCTTCGACATCTTGGAGCAAAATCGCTTGAGGCATCGTGAGCTGCCTGTGAATCAGCGGTCGCGGTCGCCGCGTTCGCCGCGGTCACGATCGCCGCGCCCGCCGCGGTGCTCAGTGCCCTCGGCCACGTAGGGCAGCAGCGCGAGCTCGCGGGCGCGCTTCACCGCCCTGGCGACCTGGCTCTGATGCCGACGGCATGCCCCGGTGATCCGCCGCGAGCGAATCTTGCCGCGTTCGGAGATGAACCGGCGCAGGGTCGAGATGTCCTTATAGTCGACCTGTTCGATCTTGTCGCGGCAGTACGGGCACGACTTCCGACGGGTCGAAGTAGGCCCGCCCTTCCTGTCGCGCCGGCGCACCGGACGTCTGCGTTGCTTTGCCACTGTTTTCTGAGCCTAGCTGGTCGCCGCGCCCTGCGCGGATTACATGGTTAGAACGGGATGTCCTCGTCGGCGGCGGCACTTACAGGAGTGCGCTCAAAATCACCGGTGTCGATCGGAACGTCACTCTCGGCAGCGCGCGCGCTACTCGAGAACCCGTTCCCGCCACCGGAGTCTTCGCGTCCACCGAGGAACTGAACCGTCTCAGCGATGATATCGACGGCTTGGCGCTTCTGCCCCTCGGGGCTTGTCCACTCGCGCCAGCGCAGCCGTCCGTCGACCGCGACCGGGCGGCCCTTGGAGAGAAACTTTGCGCAGTTCTCCCCCTGGGCGCCCCAGACGGTGACGTCGAAGTAGTTGGGCTGATCCTCCCATTGACCGGTCTCGTTGTTCTTGCGCCGACCGTTGCAGGCCACGCGCAGCGAGCACACCGAGGTGCCGCTCGACGACAGCGAGCTCAGCTCGGGATCGCGGGTCAGATTGCCGGTGATGGTCACGCGGTTGATATTGGTGCCTGCCATTGCTGAGGCTCCTTTCCAGGGGACGTTGAAGCTCGAAGTCGAGTCTATGGCCGGGTCAGGCGGCTGCTCGTACCCTGGCCGGAAAATGGACAGAAACGTTGCTGCGTGGGCACGGAGGCGTGACGCGACGTCACGTTTCCGCCACCAAGCGATCGCGGTCAAGGCTCCGCGGTAGCCGACGCACGGCACGGCTCGGCCGGGCCGAGTGCCGGGCGGTCGCGGCTAGGACTCGACGGGTACGGGGGCTGCTGCGGCCGCCGGCGGTGCGGCGTCTGGAGGCGGAGGGGTGCCGGGCACGACCTTGATGATCCGGAAGCGCAGCACGCCGTCGTCGATGCGCAGACTGTGCGACAAGGAGTCGAGGAGCGTCGGCGGCCCGGTGAACTGCAACAGGTGATACTCGCCCTCGGTCTGGTGCTGGATCTCGTAGGCGAGGGTCCGCATGCGCCAGTCATCGTTGCGCTCGACGGTGCCGCCGCCGCTCGAGATCTGAGCCTCGACCTCGGAGAGGATCTTGGCGCGCCGGTCATCCTCGGTCTTGGCCGAGATGACGAGCATGAGGTCGTAGAGCGGAGTCTGAACAGGCATGGTAAAGGCCGTCGCCGGGCGGCGGCCGACTATAGCGGCTGGCAAGATGATGGGATGGCCACCCGGAGGTCAACTGGCCCTGATCCGCCTCCCGAACTTGAGATTTTCGAGTTCGCTGACCAGCGGGCCTGGGAGGAATGGTTGGCAGAGCACCAGTCCGACTCCCCGGGGGTGTGGCTGAGGATCGCCAAGAAGGCAACCTCGGTGACCACGGTGGCCTACCCCGAGGTGCTCGACTCGGCTATCTGCCACGGCTGGATCGATGGGCAGCGAAAGCCCCTCGACGAAACCTACTTTCTCCAGCGCTTCACGCCCCGCGGCCCGCGCAGTAAGTGGTCCCAGGTCAACCGCGACAAGGCGACGGCGTTGATCGCCGCCGAGCGGATGCACGACGCCGGCCTGGCTCAGGTGACGGCCGCCCAGGACGACGGCCGCTGGGACGCGGCTTATGAGCCCCAGAGCCGGGCCACGATTCCGGACGACTTCCAGCACGCGCTGGACCGGAACCCGAAGGCGCGAGAGTTCTTCGCCACCCTGACCGGCAGCCGGCGCTACGCCTTTCTCTACCGGCTGCACAACGTCAGCTCGCCTGAGCGCCGGGCCAAGCGGATCGCCGGCTACATCGAGCTGCTCAGCGAAGGCAAGACCCTCAACTAGCCGCTGCCTTGGCCTTGATGTCGGCGAGCTGATCGTCGATCCAGTCGCCCGGGTTGCGGGCGGTGACGATCGACTTGAGTCCGGCGTGGCGGCGCTTGCGCTCCTCGATCGGCATCGTCAGGGCGGCGTGGATGGAGTCGGCGAGCTCCTGGATGTCGAACGGGTTGACCGAGAGGGCGTACTCGCCAAGCTCCTCGTGGGCCCCCGTGTTCTCTGACAGCAGTGACACCCCGGCCCGCTCGTTGACCATCGGACCCTCCTTGGCGACCAGGTTCATGCCGTCGAACATCGCGTTGACCATCAGCACGTCGTAGTGCTTGTAGGCGGCCACCGCCTCCTCGAGGTCGTCGCGGAGCTTGAGCTGGATCGGCATCCAGTCGGGCGATCCGTGACGGTGGTTGACCACCGCAACCACGGCCTCGATCCGCTCCAGGTACTCGGCGTACTCGGGCACGTCCGTCCGGGACGGCATGAGCTGGGCGATGAAGGTGATGTTCTCGCGGAAGTCGGGGTGCTGCTCGAGGAAGGTGTCAAAGGCGCTGAAGCCCCGCAGCACGTTCTTGCTCAGATCGGCGCGGTCGACGCGCAGGATCAGGTGGTCGCGCCGCCGCCGCAGAAGCTCGCCCTCGAACTCGCGCACGCGCGGGCGCCCGGCCACGGCCTGGATGGCCTTGGAGTCGATCGGCAGCGGGTAGGCACGCACCCACACGTCGCGGTCGCCGACTTTGACCACGCCACGGTCGAAGTCGACCTCGTAGTCGGTCAGATCCTGGCAGCACTGCAGGAAGTTGTGACGGTAGGAGCGGGTGTGAAAGCCGACGATGTCGTTGGCGAGGATCCCGTCGTAGATCTCACGCCGGATCACCGACGGAAGCACGCGCCACGAGTCCGATTGGCTCCACGGGATGTGAACGAAGTGATGGAGGAAGGCGTCCGGACGCTCGCGGCGGATCAGGCCCGGCAGGGTGTAGAGGTGATAGTCGTGAACCATCACCACGGGAGCCTCGATCTCGGCGATCTCGTCGAGCACCGCCCAGGCCAGGTCCTCGTTGACGGCGTTGTAGCCGAACTCGAACGCCTCGGTCTCGTTGCGGCGGATATCGGGGGCGTTACTCAGATCCCACAGGTAGTGCTGGATGAACCACAACAGCGGGTTGGCGATGATGTTGTAGAAGCCTTCGTAGGCGTCGGCGTTGGAGGCGACCAGCTTGACCAGATACTCGTCCCCGTCGGAGCTCTTGACCGGGAACGGGCGACCGCCGTGGCCTTCGGCCGCTTCCACGTCCTCGTCGGTCATCGCCGACGCCACCCAGGTCACCGGGCGGTGGGACGCCAGCCCGATCAGCGCCGTGACCAGGCCGCCGGTGCCGCGCTTTATTTCTCCTCCGGGCTGGAAAGTGACCGGCCCGCGATTGGAGACGAGGACGAGGGGAGTGTCGGTGGACATCTCCCGGCACTATCTCATGCGCGCTATCTCAGGCGTCGATGGACTCAAACAGCTCGAGCCAGTCGCGCAGCAGGCGCGGAGTGAGAAAGCGCCGGCGCGCGCTCTCCTTTCCGGCCTTTCCGAGGCGCCGGCCGAGCTCGGGGTCGGCGAGGATTTCCACCGCCCGCTGTGCACACTCCTCGACGCTGGAGACGAGAAAGCCCGTCTCGCCGTCGGCGATCTGGAGCGGAATCCCTCCTACGTTGCCCCCGATGAACGGCCGCGCCTTCCAGATTGCCTCAGTGACGGTGAGGCCGAAGCCCTCGCGGGTCGACTTCTGGATGACGACGTCGCAGTGCGATTGGAAGGCGTTGACCTCGATCGCGCCGACATTGTTGAGGTTATTGAGAATGTGGATATCGGGGTCCCCGTCGGCGTGGGCCACGGTGGCGTTGAAGTAATCCCAGCCCTCGGGGTCGTCGGTGGCCATCGAGCCGACCAGGGCGAGCTGCACGTCCGGGATCTGCGCCTTGATGATCCGGTAGGCATCGATCACCCCAAGGGGGTCCTTCCACGGGTCAAAGCGCGATACCTGGCACACCAGCGGCCGGTCGGGATCGATCCCGAACTGCTCGCATATGTAGGCCGCGTCATCGGGGGAGAAGGCCATGTTCTTAGGCGCCAGGGGGTCAATGGCAGGCGGCACGATCCGCGCCCGTCCGTCCATTGACGGCGGGACATAGGCGGGCATGTGGAAAACCGCTGCCGTGTAGGGCTCGAGATAGGGAATGAGGCCCTGGAGGGTGGACGGATTGGGATTGGAGAGATCGATGTGGCAACGCCAGACCCAGCGGCGTGCCTTCTCGGGGACGAGCGAGGCGAGCGCAGCCGGCTGCGGGTCATGGATGATGCAGACATCCCAGCCATCTGAGAGCTCGCGCGCGTTCATCTCGTTGAAGTTGCGCCAGGTCTCCCATTGGTCAGCACCGAGGTCCTGCGGGCTGCCCTGGAGTGAGTTGTGCATGACCTTGGTGGCGTTGAAGAACTCCTCGCGGCCGTACATCACGTGCCATTCGCACTCGAGCCCCACGTCGATCATGAGCGGTACCAGGGTGTAGAGGATCTCCGCCACGCCGCCCCCGAACGCGGTCGCGGACACGTGCAGGATCCGCTTGCCCCGCAGGCGGTCGGCTCGCTCGCGGATCTCCTCCACGAGTTCGCGCCCGACGATGCTCGCGTAATCGACGAGGTGCTTGTGGGCGACGGGGATGGGCTGGAGCATGCGAAGAGGCGTCTCGGCGCAGGAGACGATAACGCCGAGGGAGGCGCCAATCCCGTTGCGCCCGCGTGCCCACCTCCGCGGCAGCGCAAAATCGTAAGATACGGGGCCCGCCGACCGCGTCCCCGAGGGAGCCCCGATGAGCACCACCGACGACCTCATCGCCAACAACGCCCGTTATGCCGAGGCCTTTGACAAGGCCGCTCTACCGGCTCCGCCGGCTCGCAAGCTGGCCATCGTGGCCTGTATGGATGCCCGCCTGAACGTCTACGCCGCGCTCGGACTCCAAGACGGCGACGCGCACGTGATCCGCAACGCGGGCGGCGTCATCACCGACGATGAGATCCGCTCATTGGCGATTTCCCAGCGCCTGCTCGGGACCGAGGAGATCGTGCTCATCCACCACACTGACTGTGGGATGCTGACCTTCCGCGACGACGAGTTTGCGGACGCGATCGAGCAGGACACGGGAATCCGGCCGGCGTGGGCAGCCGAGGCGTTCTCTGACCTTGAGGGTGACGTCCGCCAGTCGATCGCCCGAATCAAGGCGTCACCTTTCATACCGCGCAGGGATTCGATCCGCGGCTTCGTCTACGAAGTCGAGTCCGGGCGGCTGCGGGAAGTGAGCTGACGCCCACGTGCCCCACCTGGCCACTGACCACCAACAAGCAACCGGCCGACCGCTCGCGTCGATTACGGTGCGCCGTCGATGAGCCAACACGACGTCATCGTGATCGGCGCCGGGCCGGCCGGCGAGGTGTGCGCCGGGCAGCTGGGCGATGAGCGCCTAGATGTGGCGCTGGTCGAGCGCGAGCTGGTCGGCGGCGAATGCTCGTACTGGGCCTGCATGCCATCCAAGGCCCTGCTACGCCCCGCCGAGCTGCTCGCCGAGCTCAAGCGGGTTCCCGGGGCTCGCGAGGCGGTGACGGGCGAGCTGGAGGTCGCCGCGGCGCTGAGACGCCGCGACCAGGTCATCCATGACCTCGACGACGCCGCGCAGCTGCCCTGGATCGAGGACCGGAGCATCAAACTGGTCCGCGGGCCGGCCCGTCTGGACGGTGAGCGGCGGGTGGTGGTTGACGGTCAGGTGCTCGAGGCCCGCCGCGCGGTGGTGATTGCGGTCGGCAGTGGCGCCGCCATCCCGCCGGTGCCCGGCCTGGCCGAGATCTCGCCCTGGACCAACCGTGCCGCTACCACCGCCAAGGAGGTGCCCAAACGCCTGCTCGTGCTCGGCGGCGGTGCCGTGGGCTGCGAGCTGTCGCAGGCCTGGGCGTCGCTGGGCTCCGAGGTCGTGCTCGTCGAGGCCATGCCCCGGCTGCTGGCCACCGAGGAGTCGTTCGCCAGTGAGCAGCTCGCCGACTCCCTGCGTGAGCAGGGGGTCGATGTCCGCACGGGGGTCAAGGCGGTGGGTGCCAGCCGCGACGATCGCGGCACCTTCACGCTCGAGCTCGACGGCGGCGAGAAGCTCCGCGGCAACGAGCTGCTGGTGGCCGTGGGCCGTAAACCGCACACCACCGAATTGGGGCTCGAGACGGTCGATCTCAAGCCTGGCGCCACGATCACCGTGGATGATCAGATGCGGGTGGCGGGCCACGACTGGCTGTACGCGATCGGGGACGTCAACGGGCGAGCCCTGCTGACCCACGCCGGCAAGTACCAGGCTCGCGTCGCGGCGGCCGCGATCATGAACCGGGAGGCGCACGCGGTCTGGGACGGGCCGCTCACACCGAGGGTCGTCTTCACCGAGCCGCAGGTGGCCGCGGTCGGTCGCACGCTCCAGGCAGCGCTAGCCCAGGGTATTCCCGCCCGCGCCGTCGACGCCGAGATCGGCCATACCGCTGGCGCGAGCTTCATCGGTAAGGGTGCGCCGGCTTCGGCGCGCCTGGTCATCGATGAGTCTCGCCGCGTGGTCATCGGCGCGACCTTCACCGGCCCCGATATGGCGGACTCGCTGCACGCGGCCACGATCGCGATCGTCGGCGAGGTGCACCTCGAACGCCTGATTCATGCCATCCCTCCCTTTCCGACCCGCAGCGAGTTCTGGCTCACCCTCCTCGCCGACTGGGATTTCTAGGGCCTGGACGAGGATTCTCGGGCACCCCGACTCGCAGCTGGGACGGCGCTCCCATTTCAGACCGGGAGCTCGAGCGTGAACTCGGTGTGCCCGGCCGCCGAGCTGACCGATAGCGATCCGGCCATGCGCTCGGCGAGCTCGGAGGCGATCGCCAGGCCGAGTCCCGAGCCCGGCGCGTCGTCGGCGGTGTAGAAGGGCTCGAAGATCCGCTGCAGGACGCGGGCATCGATGCCCTCGCCGTCGTCGCGCACGGCGAGGCGGACGTGTCCGTTGTCGCGGCCGGCGGTGACCACGATCTGGGTCCCGCGGGGCGTGTGGGTGAGGGCATTGTCGATCAGGATGCGCATGATCTGAGCCACTCGGACGGGATCGCACTGGGCCTCGACCCGCCGAGCGGGAAGGCGCAACTCCAGCCGCGCGTCGTGCTGGGCCAGGGTGGGCTCGAACTCACCCGACACCGAGCGGGTCAGCTCGCTGAGATCGACCTCCTCGGGACGAAGCTCGAGCGAACCCGACTCCAATCGTGACAAGTCAAGAAGGTCGACCGAGAGCTTGCCGAGGCGATCGACCTGATCGCGGACCTGGCCCAGAAAGCGCCGCCGCGTCTCGGCGTCGAGGTCGTCGTCCTCGAGCAGCTCGACGAAGCCACCCAGTGAGAAGACCGGGGTGCGGAGTTCGTGCGAGGCAGTGGCGATGAACTTCTTGCGGGTGAGCTCCAGCTGCTCGAGCTGATGCTGCATCTCGTTAAAGGCCAGGGCGAGCTGGCCGAGCTCGTCTGTCGAGTCGACCGGGATCGGATGGCCGAACTCACCCCCCGCGACCTGCTTGGCCGCCAGCTCGAGACGGCGGACGCGCTGGGCCAGCGCCCGGGCGACCAGAAAGCTGGCGATCAGGGCCACGACGAGCGCAATCCCCCCTGCCACCAGAATCTCGTGCCGGACCGTGGTCACGGTGCGGACGATGTCCGAGACCGGGGCCGAGTAGATGATCACCGCTGCCACGCGGCCCTGGTAGATGATCGGCACGGCGACCTCGGCCGTGATGCCGTCGCGCCCGGTCTCGGTCCCGCTGACCCACTTGCGCGTGGCGATCGCACGGTAGGCGACGGGAAAACGTAGGCCGGCGCGCGCGCCCGGGTTGCTCGAATCGGCCTCGGGAGAGAGCTGGAGCGTGCCTTGGGCTTGGTTGATCGAGAGCAACGTGACTCGGTCACCCGAGACCCCGCCGGTTCTCACCACCAGCTGGCGTACGCGCGGCAGGGCGGTCGAGCTGCCCACCGTCCGGCGGATGGCCTGGGAATGGACCTGGGCAGCGGTGGTGAGCTCGTGGAGCTTGGCGCCCATCAGGCGCGACTGAAGCCCGGGGGCGATGTACACGTATGGCGCCCCGATTGCCACCAGGGTGATGGCGAAGAAGACCAGAGCGAGCTTGTTGCGCAGCGAGAGCCGCACGTCTCTAGCGCTTCACCAGCGTCCGGAGGCAACCCACAGGCTCATCGCCTAGGGCTCGGTGTCGCGGAAGCGGTAGCCGACTCCGCGCACGGTGAACAGGTACTCGGGGTCCTTGGGGTCGCCCTCAACCTTCTCGCGGAGGTGGCGTATGTGAACGTCGATCGTGCGGGGATCGCGATAGGCCGAGTCGCCCCAGATTCGGGCCAGGAGCATGTCGCGCGTGAATACCCTGCCCGGAGCCCGCGCCAGCGCCGAGAGGATCTCAAACTCGACGTAGGTCAGCTGGGCGTCCGCGCCGCGGACCCGCACGCTCCGCTTGGGGAAGTCGATGCGCAGCGCTCGGATCTCCAGCGGGGCCTCGTCGGGGGCCGTCTCGGCGGGCCGGCTCATCTCGGCGCGCCGCAGGACCGCCTTGATGCGGCTCGAAAATTCTCTCAGCGAGAAGGGCTTGGTGATGTAGTCGTCGGCCCCGAGCTCGAGTCCGACCACCTTGTCGATCTCCTCGGACTTGGCGGTGAGCATGATGATCGGCACCGAGCTGCGGCTGCGCAACCGCCGGCACACTTCGAGCCCGTCGAGGTGGGGGAGCATCAGATCGAGCACGACGAGATCAAACGGCTGCTCCTCGAAGCGATCGAGCGCCTGGCGACCATCGGTCGCCTGCACGACCTCGTAGCCCTCCTTGCGCAGCGGATAGGAGAGGAGCGTCTGAATCGACTGCTCGTCATCCACGAGCAGGATGCGCGCTGGGTGATCGGGCAAGGCCAAAGCGTAAGGCTTGGCGAGCTTGTCCAGCGAATGCGCTCAGGCGCGGCGGGCCGCTATAAAGTCGCTGGGATGCTCGATCCGCGCATCTACCGGACCGGCTTGGTGCTGGTGGCGATGGCCGTCCTGGTCCTCGCCTTCTCGCTTGAGAACCAGCAGGGCCCGGTGTCCTCGACGCTGGCTCCCGATGCCTTCAGCGGCCAGAACGTCTTTAACAGCATGGTCGCACTAGCAGGGCCCAATGGCGTGCAGGATCGCCGCCCTGGGTCAGAGGGGGACAAGTCGCTGGCCAGCTCGGTCGCGATCAGCTTCAGGCGCTACGGCTTCGGGGTGACCACCGACGTGTTCTCGGGTCGCACGGCCGACGGCACACGAATGCTCGAGAACGTGGTCGCGGTGCGCCCCGGGACTACGGCGAGCCAGAGCGGCAGCATCGTAATCGTCGCCCCCCGCGACGCCCGTGCCTCGCCTGCGACGGCCAATCTTTCGGCCACCGCAACGCTGATCGAGCTGGCCCGCGACCTCGCGGGCGAGACCCTGCAGCGCACCGTCGTCCTGGCCTCGACCACCGGCTCGCAGGGGATGGCGGGGGCGCTGCGGCTGGCCTCCACCGTGAGCGCTCCCGTCGATGCCGTCGTCGTGCTCGGTGACCTGGCCAGCGGCCACCAGCGCCAGCCGATCGTCGTTCCCTGGTCGACGAGCCCGAAGGTGGCGCCGCCGCTGCTGCGCAACACGGTGGCCTCGGAGCTCAATCAGCAGGCGGCGCTCTCCGTCGGCGGAACGAGCCTATTCGGCCAATTCCTGCATCTGGCGTTTCCCCTCACCGTCTCAGCGCAGGCTCCGTTCGGCAGTCGCGACATCCCCGCGGTCACGATCTCGCTGTCCGGGGAGTGGGGTCCCGCGCCCAACGAGCCGCTCGGGGGAGTGGACCAGCTCAACGCGGTCGGGCGTTCGGTGCTGGCTACGATCTCGGCCCTGGACACCGGTCCCACCGCCCCGGCGTCATCGGCCTACGTGCTGCTGGACAACAAGGTCGTTCCCGGGTGGGCGATCTCGGTGTTCGTGCTGGCGCTGCTCGTGCCGGTGCTGCTGATCACGATCGACGGGCTCGCGCGCGCCCAGCGGCGCGGTCACGCGGTGTGGCGCTGGCTCGTGCTCACCCTCCTGGCCGCGGTGCCGTTCGCTCTCGCCGTGCTGGTGGTGCTCGTCGCGCGCTTGCTCGGCGCCCTGCCCACCGCCCCGGCCGCGCCGACTCCGGCCGGGACGGTGCCGATCGCCTCGGGAGGCATCGCGGTGCTGATGGTGGCCGCGCTCGTCGCCCTGGGCTCGGGTCTGCTCCTGCGCCCGGTGGCGGTCGGCTTTGCTCGCCCGCGCGCCCGGTCGCGGGGGCCGGGACGCGACACCGCGATCGAGGGCGCCGTGGCGGGCCTGCTCGCGGCCGGCTGCCTGGTCACCTTCGCGGTGTGGGCGACCAATCCGTTTGCCGCCGCGCTGGTGGTCCCCGGGCTGCACCTCTGGCTGGTGGCGCTCAGTCCCGACCTGCGCCTGCGCTTCCCCGCCCGGCTGGGGCTGTTCTTGGTCGGCCTGGTCCCGCTCGCGCTGGTACCGATCTACTACGCGGCCACGCTCGGCTACAGCCCCGCGGGTGAGCTCTGGATGCTCACCCTCTTGCTCGCCGGTCACGGGATCAGCCTGGCGGCGATCGCGGAATGGAGCATCTTCATGGGCTGCGTCCTGACCGCCGCTGCGGTCCTCGTCGCGCTGGCCCGGCAGCCTCGCCCCGAGCAAGCCCCGGTCACCGTGCGGGGCCCGGTGGGCTATGCCGGTCCAGGCTCGCTGGGCGGGACCGAATCGGCTCTGCGCCGGTAAGGGGCTGCTGGCAAGACCCCAAGCCTGAGCGCCTGCCACCATGCACGGCGACCATGCGGCGCCTGATCCGCGACATCTCGTCGGTGCTGATCCTCTCGGGGCTGCTGCTCGTGCTGGACGCTGGCGTCACGCTGGTCTGGCAGGAGCCGGTGACGGCAGCGATCGGCGTGGTGCTGCGGGGTCAGGTCAACGACCGCTACCTGAGCTACACCACCGCGCCGCTGACTCCAGTCGACCGCGCCGCTTTGACCGGGCTGCGCTCGCGGACACGGCGGATCGCGTATCTCGCTCGTCGTGAGCTGCGCCAGATCAAGACCGGGGACGCGACGGGGCGGATCTCCATCCCGAAGATCGGTGCCGGCTATACGGTTGTGCAGGGGACCGACGAGCTCAGCCTGGAGAAGGGTCCCGGCCACTACCCCGGCACGGCCCTGCCCGGGATGGGTCTGACCGTCGCGGTGGCCGGGCACCGCACCACCTACCTGGCCCCGTTTCGGCGCATCAACGACCTCGCGGCCGGCAACCGTATCGTGGTGACGATGCCCTACGGGCGCTTCACCTACCGCGTCGAGCGCCTCAAGATCGTTCTGCCCACGGCGCTCTGGGTGACTCATAATGTCGGCTATGACCGGCTCGTGCTCTCGGCCTGCAACCCGCTCTACAGTGCTGCACAGAGGATCATCGTGTTCGCTCGCCTGAGCTCGGTCAAGCCGCTGGGGCCGGCCTGAGGCCGACCGTTTGGCTGAGCCTGGTTCAGAGCCGCCGGCCCGGACACGAACCTTCGGTCTGGGCGGCCACCAAGGTGTCGGTCGCGAGGAACGAACGTCCATCCTGGCCGAGTCCCCGTGCAGGCGCGGATCACATCTGCCGAAACAAAGACCACGACTGAACCCGCAGATATGCTGAGAGCGAAACCGACCCGCGCCATGCGCCTAACCCAACTGCAAGACCAGATCGGGCGCCGCGAGTATCGCGTCGACCCCCAGGCGGTGGCGCTTGCGATCGTCCGGCGGCTGCTCGACGGTCAGCGGGCCAGACCGGCTGACACCAAGCCTGCTCAGAGCGAGTGCTCGTAGCCCGCTAGCTCTGTCCGCTCGCCGTCGATGGCGAGACCGGGCGCTCCAGCGAGGACGCGCCCGACGATCGTCAGCGTGACCTGGGAGGTGTTCGTGCCGCCCGTCAGAACCCGATCGCGCGCGCCGGCGGGGTCAAAGACCGCGGCCGGCAGGCATGCACATAGCTCGAAGTCCTCGCCGGCGCTGAGCACGAATCGGGCTTCGTCCTCGCCCAGGGCAGCCGCGACCTCCGACACCCCGGGGGCGAGCGGCAGGCGCGCGCGCTCGAGCTCGATCTGGACGCCGGAGGCCAGGGCGAGATGTCGGGCATCGGTGGCCAGCCCGTCGGAGATGTCGATCATCGCCGTCGCCCCGAGCGCGCTCAACGCGAGGCCGTCGGCGATCCGCGGTTCGGGCGTCGCGTAACGCCGGTGAAGCTCAGTGGCCACGGCGTCGCTCAGCGCGCAGCCCCCGGCGCGGCCTTCCAGACACGCAAGCCCGGCTGCCGCCGCGCCCAGCGTGCCCGTCACGACCACTCGATCGCCCGGTCGGGCGCCGTCGCGCCCGACCAGCTCTCCGGGGTCAGCAGCCCAGCCGACCACGGTGAGCGAGACAGTCAAGGCACCTGACGCGGTGACGTCGCCGCCCGCCACCACGACGCCGAAGCGCTCGGCCACGCGCTGGACGCCGGCCGCCAGGGAGGTGGCTTCGGCCGGCTCGGTACCGGGCGGAAGGCCGAGCGACAAGTATGCCTCACCGGGCTGGGCGGCCATCGCCGCCAGGTCTGACAGCGCGGCACCACAGGCGCGGGCACCGATCTCGGTTGGTGTCAGCTGGCCGCGGCGGAAGTGCACCCCGTCGGTCATGGTGTCCAGTGACGTGACGGCATAGCCACGGCTACGGACCACGGCGGCATCGTCTCCGAGCCAGCGCACGATCCGCGGGCCGCCGGGGGCCAGGACGCGCTCCAGTCCGGCGATCAGTTCGAGTTCGCGCACCGAGGGTCCGGCGGAGCGATCTCTCCGAGATCAGCGGTGTCGGTAGACGATCCGGGCACGGTCCAGATCGTAGGGAGACAGCTCGACCCGAACGCGGTCACCGGGGAGGATCCGGATCCGAAAGCGGCGCATCTTGCCGGCGACGTGGCCGAGGACCACTCGGTCCATGTTGTCGAGCTTGACGCGGAACATCGCGTTGGGCAAGGCCTCCACGACCTCGCCTTCGAGCTCTACCTTTTCTTCCTTGGGCATGGGTGCTTGAACCTTCTCCTGAACCGCGCGGGCATCACGCCCGGGCTCTGGACAAGCTACCAGCCACCGGGCGCGCCGACGGTTTCAGTGCTTCTTGACCCCGGCGCCGCCGGTCGAGGAGACGCCACCGTTGCCGTTGCCGTTCGGGCTCCCGTTGCCGTTTCCATTCCCGTTCCCGTTGGGGTTCTGACCTGCGCCCTGGGGCGGATGGGCGAACAGAGTCGGGTTGTTGTACGGGCTGGTGGACGTCGCGCTTGCGCCGCCGGTATTCCCCGTGGTGGCGCCGTTTCGGCCGGGGAGGGTGTTCGAGCCACCGGTGACTGCGTAATGGCCGAAGTAGGACGTGCCCGAGAAGGGCGTGGTGGGCGTCGGGAAGTCCCCGCAGTAGCCGCCCGAGGCCTGCTGCATATAGTCGTGCCAGATCGGCGCCGCCAACGAGCCGCCGAAGCCGTTGGCCATCGGGATGTTGCCCTGCGGATAGCCGACCCAGACCGCGGTCGTCATCCGCGGCGTGTAGCCGACGAACCAGGCGTTGGCGAGTTGCTCCGAGGTGCCGGTCTTGCCGGCCGCCGGACAGCCGTAGTTGGCCGCCGTGCCGGTGCCGCCGGTGATCACGCCCTTGAGGACGTTGGTGGCGGCGTAGGCCTCGCCATCGGTGAACACCCGCGAAGGGGTCGGGTTGCCGAAGTTGCGCACGCTGCCGTCGGGGAACTTGATCCGGTTGATGATCGTGAGCGGTACGTGGGAACCACCGTTGGCCAGCGTCGAGTAGGCGTCGGCCATCTCGAGCGGGGTGACGCCGATGCGCAGGCCACCAATCGCCTCGGCCGGGAGCGAGTCCAGGTGGCTTGTGATGCCCATTGCGTACGCCGTCTGGGTGACCTTGTCGGGCCCCAGGTCGGCGTCGAGCTGGGCGAACACGGTGTTGTCAGAGACGGCGGTGGCCTCCTTCACGCTGATGTTGCCGAGATAGCTGAGCTCGGCGGTATGGACCGCGAAGGTCGGATAACCGGGCAGCCAGCCCGGGGCAAGGAGGTGAGAGTTGTAGAAGGTCTGGCTGGGGTCGCCGTGGAAATCGTGGATCAGGGTCATGAGCACGAAGACCTTGAACGAGGAGCCCGGCTGACGGTGGGCCTGGGTGGCGTAATCGAACTTGGTCTGGTCGTAGTTGCCCGAGGAGGCAATGGCGAGGATGTGTCCGTTGCTCGGGTCAACCGAGGCCAATCCGGCGGCCGGGCTGGCCCGGTCCGCCCTCGTGGCCGAGGATCGCCTGGCGCGCCAAGGCCTGCTTGCGCAGGTCGATCGTCGAGAGGATCTTCAGACCCCCGCCGTACAGCATCGGGCAGTTGTTCGGAGTCTTGGGGCACAGGTCACGAGCGGCGGCCTGGGCGATGTAGTCGAACACGTAGGGTTGGCTGCGCACCGTGTAGCTGTAGTTGTGGTGGACTTGGAGGCGCGCCCGCTCGGCGGAGCGGGCCTGGGCCTGGGTTATGTAGTTGGCCTGGACCATCGCCTGCAGCACGTCGTGGCGGCGACGCAGGGCGGCCGTTTTGTCAAGGAACGGGTTGTACTGCGAGGGTGACTGGGGCAGCCCGGCCAGCAGGGCGGCCTGGGCCAGGCTGAGCTTGGCCACCGGCTTGTTGAAGAACATTCTCGAAGCCGCGGCGACGCCGTAGGCGGTCTGACCTCCGACGGTGCCGTAGGGGACGTCATTGAGGTAGCTGGTCAGGATCCAGCCCTTGTGATGGTTGGCTTCGAGCTGCTGGGCGAGCTTGGCCTGCACGATCTTGTACTTGAGGTCGCGCTGAGCTTTCATGCGCGGGGTCATGTAGACGTTGTCGACCAGCTGCATGGTCAGCGTCGAGGCTCCCTGGAGGCCGCCGCCGCTGAACGCGTCCTTGATCGCGGCGCGGAGGATGCCTTGGTAATCGAGCGCGCCGTGCTGGTAGAAGCGGCGGTCCTCGACCGCGATCGTCGCCTGCTTGAGGATGTTCGGGATCGCGTTCCCAGCCACCGGCGTGCGGACGTTGTCGGAGAAGATGTAGCCCAGCGAGGTTCCGTCGGCAGCGAAGATCTGCGAGGTCGGCCGGGGAGCACCGGGCGCAGCTCGCTCAGGTTCGGCGCGGATTGGGCGACGTTGACCACCCAGCCGGCAACCGCCAGTCCCCCGACGGCGAGCGCCGACGCGGTGAGCACGCCGGTGAGGGCGACCGCTCGTTTGAGGGTGGATCCGCGGTTACGCCGGCGGCGCCGCTGTCGTTCGCGTCGGCTCATGGGTCGCTGGCCTGGCTGGCCTACGTTACGTCCGGCGGGGAGGATCCTCGCCGGACGGGGGATGAGCCAGTGTAGCCGTAGGGCTGTTTCGTCCCGCCGCCTCGCCCTCCTGCCGGGCTTGACAGGATCGCAACTCGAAATGCACGCTGCCGCCGGCGAGAGACGGGCGCTTCTGATCGACGCTATGGGGACCTTGGTCGCCCTGAGTCCACCGGCTCCGCGCCTGTGTCGCGAGCTCGAGCGCCGCTGTGGCGTGTCCGTTTCCAGTTCCGACGCCGAGCTGGCCCTGGCAGCCGAGATCGCCTACTACCGAGCCCATATGCAGGACGGGCGCGACCTGGCCGGCGTGGCGGCCCTGCGGCACCGGTGCGCCGAGACGCTGCGCCGCGCTCTGCCCGCCGCCGCGGCCGAGCTCGACCTCGACATCCTGACCGAGGTCCTGCTGGCCTCGCTCCAGTTCGAGGCGCTTCCCGATGCGCTTCCCGCCCTGCAACGGGCCCGATCACGTGGCGAGCAGGTGATCGTGCTCAGCAACTGGGACGTCACGCTCCCCGAGGTGCTGGCTCGAGTCGGGCTGGCCGAGCTCATCGACGGCGTGGTCAGTTCGGCCGACGCCGGCGCTCGCAAGCCCGATCCAGCCATCTTCGCCCGTGCCCTGGCGCTGGCGGGGGTGACACCCACGCAGGCTCGGCACGTCGGTGACAGCCTCGAGGAGGACGTCGCCGGCGCCCGGGCGGCCGGCATCCCGGTGTTCTGGCTCAACCGCGCCGGGGGCCCCGTACCGCCCGGGGTAAGTGCAATCGGCTCGCTGGCGGAGCTCGACTGAGCCTAACCTGCGAGCGACCATGGAAAGTGGACCAATGCCATCCGCTCCGGCGCCTGGGACCGGCGGCCCCGACACGCCGCGCACCGACGACGTCCCCCCGTGGCCGGCCTGGACCGTGCCCGCCGCGGTGCTGTCGGGCTTCGGCGTGGCATCGGTGGTGACGATCCTCATCGATGTGGCCGCGACCGCCGGCGGCTCGAGCGTCGCCCACCCCTCCCCGGCGGTGAGCATCGTCGGGAACATTGTCTTTGATCTCGCTTTCGTCGCCGCCGCCCTGTACTTCACCTCTCGCTCGTCGCGCCCCGCGGCCCGCGACTTCGGCTTCCGCCGGGTCAGCCTCGCCCGGGGCCTAGGGGCCGGCGCGCTGGGGGCGATCGCCTACTACGGACTAACCGCTGTCTACGCCTCGCTGTTCAAGCTCCACGGCACCGACAAGCTGCCCAGCGACCTCGGCGTCAACCACAGCACCGCCGCGCTCATCGCCGCCTCGGTGTTCGTATGCGTGATCGCCCCCGTGGCCGAGGAGTTCTTCTTTCGCGGTTTCATCTTCGGGGCGCTGCGTCGACTGCCGGTGTCAGTGGCCGGCCGTGACCTCGGTCCCTGGATCGCCGCGCTTTTGACCGGGATCCTGTTCGGGCTGGCACACCTTGGCTCGGCTGGTCTGCAGTATCTGGTCCCACTCGGGTTCCTGGGTTTCGTGCTCTGCATCATGCGCTGGCGCACCGGCTCGCTGTATCCGGGCATGGCCCTGCACAGCGCGAACAATGCCCTCGCCCTGGGGGTCAATCAGCTGGGCTGGAACGCCCTCGAGATCGTCGCACTGATCCTCGCCTCCTGGCTCGTGGTGGCGGCGATCACGGGTCCGCTGGGGACGCGAACGCCACCCTTGAGGCGAACATGAACCGCTTCGCGATGGTTGACTGATTTACTTTCGCTTCATGCGTCGCCGCCTGGCACTCTCAATCACGTCTCTCGCCGCCGCGATCGCGAGCTCGGGCCTGATCCCGAGCGTGGCTGGCGCCGATGGTTCTGCAACCGCCCCATCCAGCGCTCCCACCCAGACCACCGCCAGCACGCCCACGACACCCAGCCCGCCCACGCCCCCCACCACCCCGGCGCCCCCGCCGGCCGTCCAGGGGGCCGTCCGCCTGCTGGTGTCCAAGGCGTTCTTCGTCCACGGCGCAGCTGTCACCGTTCCCGGCCGGGCCTTCCTGGTGGCCGGGGTCGTGCGGCCGTATGTCGCCGGCCAGGTCGTGACCGTCAAGAGCATGGTCGGTCATCGGCGCATCAAGTCCGACCAGTTGCGGGTCAAGCCCTCCAAGAACGGCCGCGTCGGCCTGTTCACCGAGACCGTGCGCAGCCCGACGGCCGGGGTCGTGCGCGTCTCGGTGACCCACGCCCGTACGCGCCAGATGCTCGGCTTCCAGGCCCGGCGCACGGTCGCCTCTCTTGCTCCTCAGGCAGGCTTCGGTGCTCGCGGCCTGTTCGTTGACCTGATGCAGCAGCGGCTGCTGGCCCGGCACGTCTATCTCCCCGCCAGCGGCGTGTATGACACGCAGATGGGTCTCGCGATCGATGCCTACCACCGACTGCTCGGTCGAGGTACCTCCCAACAGCTCGACGGCGCCACGATCAGCGCTCTGCTCAACGGGAAGGGCGCCTTTCGGGTCCGCCACCCCAAGGACGGCACCCACATCGAGGGCAACCTGTCTCAGCAGCTGTTGGCCGAGATCTACGGATCCAAGGTCTACCGCATCTACCCCGTAAGCTCGGGCAAACCTTCGACCCCCACCGTGCTCGGACACTTCCGGGTCTACCAACGGGACCCCGGCTACCTGCCGGACGGCATGTACTACTCGAGCTTCTTCTATGGCGGGTACGCGATCCACGGCTATGACCCCGCCCCCGATTACCCGGCCAGCCACGGCTGCATGCGCTTGCCAATCATCGACGCCATCTCGGTCTTCAACTGGCTGACCTACGGCGTCGTGGTCGACGTCTACCTCTAGGTGCTCCCCACCGGGAAGCCCGAGGGTGTGGACGAGGTAGGAAGCGCCGACGCTCGCGAGCGCCTGCTCAACGAGCTGCGGCGTCACGCCCTGGTTTTGGGGAATTTCGTGCTCACGAGTGGCGCGACGGCGCAGTATCTCGTCGATGCCAAGCGAGCGATCCTCCTGCGTCCGGGCTTTGAGGCCCTGGCCGAGCTGGTGGCTGCCCAGGCTCGGGCCTGGTCGGCGACGGCTGTCGGAGGGATGACGATGGGAGCGGACCCGATCGCGTGCGCCGCGCTGGCCGGTGGCGCCGACGTCAAGGCGTTCTTCGTGCGCAAGGAAACCAAGGCCCACGGACTCGCCCGCCGGATCGAGGGCCCCGAGCTCGAGCCCGGCGATCGCTGCCTGCTCGTCGAGGATGTTGTCACCACCGGGGGCTCAACGATCCGCGCGCTGGAAGCGATCCAGGCCGAGGGCCATGGGGTGTGCGGGGTGCTCGCCGTCTGCGACCGGCTGGCCGGCGGCCGCGAGGCGATCGAGCGGGCCTCGGGGGTTCCCTACCTGGCTCTGACCACGATCGACGAGGTCTACCCCGACCGGCCCGACCGGCCCGACCGGCCCGACCGGCCCGACTAGCAGGGGGCGGCACCTGCAAAAGGTGAAAAACTTGAGCTCCCGCTCCGAGTTTGACGCGTCTTGCGCCCTACGCCTGCGCCTGATGAAAACCTCGGCGGCCGACCTCAGGTTTGTCGCATTCTGCAGGTGGCGCGCGGGCGACGGCGGGAGAGTGCGGAGGGGCGGGTGGGAGAGTGCGGAGGGGCGGGTGGGAGAGTGCGGAGGGGCGGGTGGGAGAGTGCGGAGGGGCGGGCGGGAGAGTGCGGAGGGGCGGGCGGGACCGGAGAAGGCGGCCGCTCGGCTCAGTGGGGCAGTGACCGGCAGCGCGGGCTGGTCTGGTGCACGGCCTTGACCACCCAGCCGGTCTTGGTCGGGTAGGGCGTGAAGAGGATGATCGGGTTGCCGTGGGCGATCGACGGGCCGTACTTGAAGCCGACTTTGTTGACGTTGATGCGCAGTGTGTAGGCGAGCATTGTCTGGTACGCAAGCCGGGTCAGGGGCTCGCCGCAGGCGTTGATCCGGGCCACCCCACCGAGCCGCTTGATGACCGGGCTGAGCGCGCTGATCTCAGCGGTGCGGGCACGCTGCTGGCGCAGGTCTTTGTGCTCGTCTGAGGCATGCGAAACACCGGCGGGCACGAGGCTGGCCACGAGGATCACGACGAGGGCAGGGCCGGCCAACGCTGCCCACCGGGCCGACACCGGCAGCGGCGGCCATTTCGAGGGTCCGCTGAGCAGCCAGCCGACGGCCACGCCGGCCAGCACCACCACCAGCCCCCCGGCTTCGAACATGTACCGGACCAGGCCGGGCCAGCCGTGGAGCGCGAAGGCGACTTCGATGACCACCCAGGTCAGGGTCGCGGCCGTGAGCACGAGCACGACTCGGTGGCGACGCCACACGGCGAGGGCGACCGCGAGCAGCGCGGCGAGCTCCACGGGAAGCTCGTTGATGACCAAGAAGCGCTTGATCGTCCCCACGATCTGGCCACTGGTCAGCCGCCGCCCCGAGCCCATCGCGTTGTTGGCGGCCACGAACGGGCTGCGCGAGGTTATGGCAGGCACGCCGAACCAGAACGCGACAATCGCCGCCCACCCGGCCACCAGCAGGACGCGAGACCGCGGCACCGTGCGCCACGCCCAGATCGAATACAGGCCCAGGAACGGCCAGACCTCGGGCCGGCCGAGCGCGCCGAGCGTCCCGAGCAGGAAGGCGGTCCGGGGACGGTCTGACTGATGGCAATCGATCGCGCCCAGGCACAGAGAGACGATCATCGGGTCCGACTGGGCACTGAGCACGTAGTGGGCGTAGTTCTGGATGCCCAGCAGAGCGATCCCGGCGAACGCGCCCGCCGCCAGGCCGGCCCAGCGGCGCTCCGCGGGAGCGTCGGTCAGCCGGTAGGCGATCCGGGCGGCGAACACGACCCCGCTCAGCGAGATCGCCACCGAGGTGATCATCCACAGGCGCAGCTGGTAGTGACCGGCGAGCGCGAACGGGACCGTGAACACCCAGGGCAATGGCTTCCACGACGGGGCCGCGTTGGTGTCGAGCGAAAAGGTGGTCGTCTGGTGGCCCCAGACCAGCCAGCCGTAGGGGTCAAAGCCCGGCCGGGTGTCGGCCCAGAACACTGTTACGGCCGACAGCACGAGCACTCCGATTGTCGTCAGCCAGCCCGGATAGCGGCGGACGAACAGGCGCAGGGTTCCCGGCGTGCGCGGTGTGGTCGACGAGCCGGGTGCGGAGGGCGCGTTGGCGCTGGGTTGTGCTTCTAGCGTGCGCTGGGACACGAGGAGGCGCCGAAAGTAGCACCTCTCCCCAAACGCCGGCCAAAGATGCTCGGCCGGTGCCCGCCTTCGCCAGGGCCGGTACGTGCCCGGAATACTTGCCCCCGGCAGGAATCGAACCTGCATCCCGCGCTTAGGAGGCGCGTGCTCTATCCATTGAGCTACGAGGGCCGGCCAGGCAGGGTAACGGCCTTCGTTGAGGAAGCGTTAATCGTGGATGACACCAGGAACCGCATGTGGTTCGATCCTGCGATGGAGGATGCCGAGGCGCGTCGGGAGGCGTCGCTGACCCCATGAGCAGCCCGATGAACGACGCCATCGCCATCCAGGCGAGCCTGGATGGCGAGCGGCGATGAGCGTCGGCGCTTCCCGAGGCCCGCTCATCGTCGAGTCGGAACCGAGCGTCGACAGCGTCGAGCTCGTTTCCGGGGAGGTAACCGCTCGCTCGCCGCGCCAGCTGCTCTGGCGGCGCTTTCGCTCTGACCGGGTGGCGATGGCGTCGGCGATCTTCATCCTCCTCCTGATCCTGCTCGCGATCGCGGCCCCCCTGGTGGTCAGCGTCCTCGGGCTCCAGAGCCCGTATCAGAACAACTCCAACGCACTCGATGCCTTCGGAAGTCCCAGCGGTCCGAGCGCCGCCCATTTGTTCGGGGTCGATCAGCTCGGCCGCGATGTCTTCTCGCGCGTCATCTACGGCTCGCGGGTGTCACTCGAGGTGGGGATCATCGGGACGGCGATTGCCGCCGTCATCGGCACCGTCCTGGGCCTGCTGGCCGGTTTCTACCGCGGCTGGGTCGACACCGTGATCTCCCGCATCGTCGACGTCTTCCTGGCCTTTCCAGTGCTCGTGCTCGGTCTCGGCATCGGCGCCGCGTGCGGCGTACGGGGGTGCGCGGGCGGTCTCATCCAGCCGGGACTGGGGACCGTCATCTTCATCATTGCCCTGAGCTCCTTCACCTACATCGCCCGCATCGCCCGCGGTCAGGTCCTCTCACTGCGCGAGAAGGAGTTCATCGAGGCCTCCCGCTCGCTCGGGGCCTCCAACCGCCGGATCATCTTCCGCGAGATTCTGCCCAACCTGCTCGCGCCGCTGATCGTCTACTCGAGCCTGCTGATCCCGACCAACGTCCTCTTCGAGGCCGCGCTCTCGTTTTTGGGCGTGGGGATCCGGCCTCCGACCGCGAGCTGGGGTCAGATGATCTCCGATGCCGCCCCGATCTACCAAACCGCCTGGTGGTACATGGTCTTTCCCGGGGTGGCGCTGCTGCTCACCGTCCTTGCGTTCAACCTGGTCGGTGACGGCCTCCTGGACGCGCTCAACCCACGCGGGGAGTCCCGGTGAGCACGTCGCGCTCGTCCGCCCCTCGTGTCTCACCAATCACCACAGGAGGCAACCTATGAGGGGTAGTCTGCGCAGCCTGGCCGCGCTTGCGGTCACCGGTCTGCTTGCCCTTGGCGTCGCCGCATGCGGCGGCTCCAGCAGCTCCAGTTCGTCCGGGGGAGGATCGAGCTCCAAGTCCGGCACGCCCGCGATCCCGCTCAAGGCGGGCGAGAGTCCGACCGGTCAGGTCCTGACCGGAAAGAAGAAGGGCGGAACCCTGACCGCCTACACCAGCGAGGACTTCGCCCACCTCGATCCCGGCCAGTCCTACTTCGCCAACGACTACGTCATCGACTACGCGACCCAGCGCCCGCTGTTCTCCTACCCGCCCAACACCACCCAGGTGGTGGCCCCGGACCTCGCCACCGAGATCCCGACGCCAGCCAACGGCGGCATCACCGACGGCGGCAAGACGGTCACCGTGCACATCCGCAAGGGCGTGTTCTTCAGCCCGCCGGTCAACCGCGAGGTGACCTCGGCGGACGTGGCCTACGCGATCGAGCGGGGCGCGAACCCCAACGTCGCCAACCCGTACTTCCCGTCCTACTTCGGGTCGGCCTCGCCGGCCCCGCTGGTGGGCACGGAGTCCTCGAGCTACAAGGGCGCCCCGATCCCCGGCATCAAGACGCCGGACAAGTTCACGATCGTGTTCCACACCAGCAAGCCGAGCGGCGCGTTCCTGGTCCAGGCACTCAGCCTTCCGCTCTCGGCTCCCGTGCCGCAGAGCTTCGCCGGGCCGCTGGACAAGCAGTCCCCGACCACCTACGGCACCAAGTACCTGGTCGCCACCGGCCCCTACATGCTCAAGTCAGACCTCAAGACCGGGGTCTTCCAGGGCATCGGGTACCAGACCGGCAAGTCGGCGACCCTGATCCGCAACCCGAAGTGGAACCCCAAGACCGACCCCCGGCCGGCCTACCTGGACGGGATCAACATCAACATCGGCGGCAGTGCCACCGTGATCGGCCCGCAGGTCCTGAAGGGCACGAGCGCAGTCCAGCTCGACACCCCCGCACAGTCGGTGATCAAGCTCGCCTACCAGCAGTACCCCGCGCAGATCACCTTCACGCCCGGCTCGGGTGACCACTACGTGGCGCTTGACAACGCCCACGGCGTGTTCACCAACGTCAACCTGCGCCGGGCGGCCTGGGCCAACCTCAACCGTGCCGCGATCATCAAGGCGCGGGGTGGCTCGCTGGTGGCCGAGCCGGCCACCCACTTCATCTACCCCGGCGTCGGCGGCTTTGAGCAGGCGGGCGGCTACCCCGGTCCCCAGACGGACTTCAACAAGAACGTCAACGGGGATCTGACGGTAGCCAAGAAGTACATGAAGGCGGCCGGCTACCCGAGCGGCAAGTACACGGGTAACCAGACCGTCCAGATCGTCAGCTCCACCAACGGCAACTCGCCGGCGATCACGCAGCTGCTCAACACCGACCTCACCCAGCTGGGTTTCAAGACCCACGTGAGCCTGGTCGATCAGTCGGCCATGTACACCAAGTACTGCGAGGTTCCCAAGCAGAACATCGATGCCTGCCCGGCGTTGGGGTGGCTGCGTGACTTCGCCGACCCGCTGACGGTGCTCTACGCCACGTTCTACGGGCCGTCGATCGTGCCGACCAACAACTCCAACTTCGGCCAGGTCAACGACCCCCAGATCAACGCCGCGATCAAGGCTGCGGCGCTGGTGACCGACCCCACGGCGCGCGCGCAGGCGTGGGCCAACATCGACAAGCAACTGGTCGACAAGGCAGTCGCGATCCCCGAGGATTTCGACAACCAGGCCAACGTCGAAGCCAAGAACGTCGCTGGCGTCGATGCCCTGTGGAATGAGGGGACTTGGGATCTCTCCTACACATCCCTGAAGTAGCCGTCCTCCGCACCGTGAGCCCCGTCGCATTCGCGGCGGGGCTCGCGGGCCGGCCTTTTTCGTAAGCACAACCGAGAGCCATGACCGCCTACATCGTCCGCCGCGTCCTGTGGGGCATCGTGCTGCTGATCGCCGTCAGCGCGATCACCTTCCTGTTCTTCAACATTTTCCCGTCGGTAGATCCGGCCGTGCTGCGCGCCGGGCGCAACGGCAGCCCGGCCACGATCACCCACATCCGCCACGAGCTCGGCCTGGACAAGCCGCTGTACACGCAGTTCTGGGTGTACATGAAGGGCATCTTCCTGCACTTCAACCTGGGGACGAGCTACTACACGGGTGCCTCGGTGCTGAGCCTGCTCAAGGACCGCCTGCCGGCGACCATCTCGCTCACGGTCGGGGCGGCGATTCTGTGGCTGGTGGCCGGAATCCTGATCGGCATCATCTCGGCGATCAAGCGCGGCACGCTGCTCGACCGCAGCGCGATGAGCATCGCGCTCGTGTTCGTCTCGATGCCGGTGTTCTGGTTCGGGCTGGTCATGTTGTTCCTGTTCTCCAACGACATCGGGCGCTTTCATCTCCTGCCGGGCGCCGCGACCTACGTCGGCTTGACGGTGAGCCCGGGGTCGTGGTTCACGTCGCTGATCATGCCCTGGATCGTGCTCGCCGGGACCCAGGCGGCGATCTACTCGCGGCTGCTGCGCGGGAGTCTGGTCGAGGCGATGGGCGAGGACTACATCCGCACCGCGCGCGCCAAGGGGCTGCCCGAGCGGCGGGTGATCTGGCGCCACGGTGTGCGCTCGGCGATCACGCCGGTGATGACGATCTTCGGCCTTGACGTCGGGGTGCTGCTGGGTGGTGCCGTGATCACCGAGACCGTGTTCGACATCCCCGGGATCGGACGGCTCAACTACGACGCCATCATCCATTCGGACTTCCCGATCGTGCAGGGTACGGTGCTCCTGGCCGCCCTGTTCATCGTCGTCGCCAACATCCTCGTTGACATCTCCTACGCCTACCTCGATCCCCGGGTGCGGTACTCGTGATCGGCGCCAGCCAGGGCGGGCAGCAATGAGCCAGCCGCTCCTCAACGTCGAGGACCTGCGCGTCTCCTTCCGCACCGACGACGGCATCGTCCACGCCGTCGACGGCGTCTCCTACACCGTGCAGGCGGGTAAGACGCTTGGCATCGTCGGCGAGTCCGGGTCGGGCAAGACCGTATCGTCGCTGACCACGCTCGGGCTGACCCGAACCCGGGGCTCGACCATCGAAGGCCGGATCGTGTTCGGCGGCGAGGACCTCGTGACGATGGCCGACGACCAGCTTCGGCGTCTGCGCGGCAACGACATCGCGATGATCTTCCAGGACCCGTTGTCCTCGCTGCACCCGTTCTACAAGGTCGGCGCGCAGCTGACCGAGGCGATGAGGGCCCACCGCGACATCTCGCGCTCGGCCGCCCGCGCCCGGGCGGCCGAGCTGCTCGAGCTGGTGGGGATCCCGGACCCCAAGCGCCGGGTCGACCAGTATCCCCACGAGTTCTCGGGCGGCATGCGCCAGCGGGCGATGATCGCGATGGCGCTGGCCAACGAACCCAAGCTGCTGATCGCCGATGAGCCCACCACCGCGCTCGACGTGACCGTCCAGGCGCAGATCCTCGCCCTGCTCGATGACCTTCAGCGCCGCCTCGGAACGGCGATCATCATCATCACTCACGACCTCGGTGTGGTGGCGGAGATCGCCGACGACATCGCCGTCATGTACGCGGGCCGGATCGTCGAGCGCGGTAGCACCGTCGAGATCTTCCAGCGCCCCCAGCATCCCTACACGTGGGGGTTGCTGAGGTCGATCCCGCGCCTGGACAGTCCCCGCGGCGAGGAGTTGGTCCCGATCTCGGGACGGCCGCCGAGCCTCATCAACCGTCCCAGCGGGTGCCACTTTCATCCCCGCTGCCCCTACGTCCAGGAATCGCACCGGCGCGTCGATCCCCACCTGCAGCCGATCGACACCCCGGCTGGCCACGCGGTTGCCTGCCTGCTCGATCCGCCGATCCGTCAGCGGATCTGGGACGGGCTGCGCGAGGGTCGCGATCCCGAAGCGCTCAAACGGCTCGCGGCGAGCTCCAACGGCGCGCCGGCGATTGCGCCCCCCGGCCAAGCTGCGAGAGCCCCGGCCGCCCCGGACGAGGCAGCGCCATGAGCAACCTGATCGAGGTCCGCGACCTCGTCAAGCACTTCCCGATCAAGCGCGGGGTCATCCTGCAGCGACAGGTGGGCGCGGTCAAGGCAGTGGACGGCGTGTCGTTCGACGTCGTGCAGGGCGAGACGCTGGGGATCGTCGGTGAGACCGGCTGCGGCAAGAGCACCACGGCGCGTTTGCTCTGCCGCCTGATGGATCCGACCTCGGGATCGATCAACTTCGCCGGTCGCGACGTGGCCACCCAGAGGGGCAATGACCTCAAGGCGATGCATCGCGAGATGCAGATGGTCTTCCAGGACCCGTACTCGTCGCTGAACCCGCGCAAGACGGTTGGCTCGATCATCGCCGATCCGTTCATCATCCACGGCCTGCACAAAGGTGACGGGGAGCGCAAGCGCAAGGTCCAGGATCTCATGGATCGCGTCGGCCTGAACCCCGAGCACTACAACCGCTATCCCCACGAGTTCTCGGGTGGCCAGCGTCAGCGGATCGGGGTCGCCCGGGCGATCGCGCTCGAGCCCAAGCTGCTGATCGCCGATGAGCCCGTCTCGGCCCTTGACGTCTCCATCCAGGCCCAGGTGCTCAACCTGCTGCGCGGCCTGCAGCGCGACCTCGGCCTGACGCTGATCTTCATCGCCCACGACCTGTCCGTGGTGCGCCACATGTGCGACCGGGTGGCGGTCATGTACCTGGGCAAGGTGGTCGAGCTGGCCCCCAGTGACGAGCTCTATCGCGCGCCTCGCCATCCCTACACCGGGGCGCTGCTCTCGGCCGTGCCGGTGCCCGATCCCACGGGGGCAAAGCGCGAGCGCCAGTTGCTGACCGGCGATGTCCCCAGCCCCGCCAACCCGCCTTCAGCGTGCCGGTTTCATACCCGCTGCCCCAAGGCGCAGCCGCTCTGCTCGCAGGATGAGCCGCGGCTGGAGACCAAGGGCGCCACCGGGATCGCCGCCTGCCACTTCCCCCTAACCGACGAGGAGATCAGGACGCGGCTGCCGGCTGCCCTGACCCGCGACCCCGCCCTTCAGGCTTCCTCGGCCGGTCTGGCGCCTTCGGGCGAGCCGGCATCGCCCTCGGGATCTTCCTCGTCCTCGACATAGAGCGACTCGGCGGCCAGCTCCTGGCCGCGCGTGTCCCACAGCTTGACCTCTAGATAGTCCCCGCGGTAGTTGTCGGCGGCCAATAGCGTGAAGCGCTCGTCGATCACGTCGCACTGGTCGACGGCCAGGTTGGCCAGTTCGGCGGTCACCACCGCCCCGCCCGGGACCATCGGCACGCCCCACACGAGCGTCATCTCGGCGCGCTTGCCGTCCTCGCCGCGCCAGCTGGCCACGACGTCATCGTTGAGGTCGAGCTTCCAGTCGGGGTTGGTCTCCGCGAGCTCGGTGGTGAAATCCGCGCGGGCCTCGAAGTCGGTCGGGCCGCCGCCCGAAGCCTCGCTGAAGGAGACGAATCCGAACAGCTCATAGCCGGCCGTCGTCCGTGCCACGGCGGGTACGAAGGTGCGCCCGGCGTAGGTCCGATCCGGGAACCAGGACACCTCGCCGGTTTCGCCCAAATCCTCCCCATCGGAATCGATCTCCCGGCAGGCGGCCAGAAAGTACTCGCGCAGGGTGTCGGCCCAGCGACCATAGGGCAGGGCCTCCTGGGGCGGCTCGGCGGCGAAGGAGATGACGAAGCGGTCGGTCGGCGGCATGGCCGGCGGGAGCCTACAGGGCCGCGCCGCAACGGCGGCCTTCGCCGTCGTCCTAAAAGGCGCCGCGACGGGTGAGCACGGCGGGGATCGTCTTGAGCAGGATCGAGAGATCCAGGAAGATCGACCAGCGCTCGAGATACAGGAAGTCGAGTCGGACGAGGTCATCGAACTCGAGCTCGGCCCGGCCGGACACCTGCCACAAACCGGTGATCCCCGGCAGCACCAGGTAGCGCTTCTTGTGCCATTCCTCGAGGCGCTCGAAGTCGCGCATCGGCAGGGGCCGCGGGCCGACCAGTGACATCTCGCCGCGCACCACATTGAGCAGCTGGGGCAACTCGTCGAGCGAGAAGCGGCGAAGTGTTCGGCCGATCGGGGTCAGGCGGGGATCGTCGCGGATCTTGAACAGCGCTCCGGTGAGCTCGTTGAGACCCTCGAGGTCGTCCTGTGCCTTATCGGCATCATCGAGCATGGTGCGGAACTTGAAGCAACGAAACGGCCGCCCGGCCATGCCGGGCCGCATCGAGCGGTAGATGACCGGGCCGCGGGAGGTGAGCCTGACGGCGGCGGCGACGGCGAGCAGGATGGGGGAGAGCAAGATGAGCAGGAAGGTGGCCAGGACAAGGTCAAAGGTGCGCTTGATCGCATACTGGAACCCGTCGAAGACCGGGGGACGCAGCGTGAACAGGGGAACCGACTCGCCGGGTACAAAATCGGCGCGGTCCAGGAGGATCTCCATCGTCGAGGGAACGACGTGGACGGTCACGCCCCGCTGGTGACATCGGTCGACGAGATCGACCGCCCGCTCCTGGGGGAAGTCGGGGTCGGCGATCACCACCTCCTGCACGCGCTCGCGGCTCAGGATCTCGCTGAGATCGCTGAGCTCACCCAGGGAACGCAGCCCGTTCGCGCGCCGCGGCACGAGCGAGACAAAACCGACCACGTCGACATGGGAGCGGGTTGGGCCGGCGAGCGCGTAAGCCACCGCCTCGATGTGGTCTCCGGAGCCGACGACGACGGCCCGGCGACGATAGCCGGCCCGCTCGAGCAGGTAGCCGGTGATCCGTGTGTACAGCGAGCGCAGCCCGGCCAGGTAGACGACCCCGAAGAACAGCGAGGCGTAGAAGATGTAGTAGCTCGAGAAGTGCCTGCCGTTGGCCAGTGCGAACACCAGCGCGATTACGGTGGCCTGGAAGAGCGCCGAGGCGATGCGAGCCAGGCCGGGCCGCCGGGGCCGATCCGCGTAGAGGTCGACGCGCGCGAACATGAGCACGGTGACCAGATAGGCAAACGCGATCGACTGGTGTATGTCACCCCAGGCGTCGTGGAAGGTGAAGGTGCCAAGCAGCGCGAGCTTGAGCGCCATCGCCGTGAACAGGGCAGCGAGCACTCCGCCGAGATCGAGCACGAGCAAAGACGCCACCCGGACCAGACGCCGCAGCGTCTCGAGCCGGAGCAGGAACATGATCAGGGGCGGACGCTTGCGCCGGACGTCGCGTTGGGGCAGCGTGGGTCGTGGGGCGCCGTTATAGGAGCCGCCGGTCCGCTGTCGGATGACCTCGTCTTGGTCGAGCATTTGCTGTCCAGGGGCCCTTATGGACATCCCCCTCCCACATGTAACGGTAGCGTGAAGCCAAAGTTACGGTGCAGGCCAGCAGGGCACGAGCTCAGCGCGTCGCGCCGACCAGCGCCGGTATCCCGGAGTGCTCCAGCGTTAGGCGCAGACCTTCGGCGAGCTTGACCTGCGGTTCCCAGCCGAGCACCTCGCGCGCGAGACTGATATCGGGCTGACGCACCTGGGGATCGTCGGTGGGGAGCGCCTCGAAGACGATCTCCGAGCTCGAACCGGTGGCCTCGATCACTGCCCTGGCCAGCTCCAGCAGGGTGAACTCGTCCGGATTGCCGATGTTGACCGGGTCGTGGTATCCGGACTCCGAGAGCCCGATGATGCCCCGGATCAGGTCGTCGACGTAACAGAAGGAACGGGTCTGCGAGCCGTCGCCGAATACCGTGATCGGCCGGTTCTGCAGGGCCTGACGCAGGAAGGTGGGTATTGCGCGACCGTCGTGGGGGCGCATGCGCGGGCCATAGGTGTTGAAGATGCGCACGATCGCGGTGTCAACGCCCTGCTGGCGGTGATAGGCCATGGTCAGGGCCTCGGCGTAGCGCTTGGCCTCGTCATAGACCCCGCGGGGCCCGATCGGGTTGACGTGCCCCCAGTAGCTCTCGGGCTGCGGGTGAACCTTGGGATCGCCGTAGACCTCGCTCGTGGACGCGGTCAGGAAGCGAGCCCGGTGGCGCTTGGCCACGCCGAGCGTGTGGTGGGTGCCGTAGGAGCCCACCTTGAGGGTGTGCAGCGGCAGCCGCAGGTAGTCGATCGGCGAAGCCGGCGAGGCCAGGTGAAAGACCGAGTCGATCGGCTCGTCGACGAAATATGGCTCGATGATGTCGATGCTGCGGTGGACGAAGTCCGGGGAACGAATGTGCTCGATGTTGGCCAGCGAGCCGGTCTCGAGGTTGTCTACGCAGATCACCCGGTTGCCGCGGCGCAGCAGCTCTTGGCAGAGATGGGACCCGAGAAAGCCGGCGCCGCCGGTGACCAGGCATGTGGGCATGGCCTGTGAGCCTACCGCGCCATCGGCGTCAACCGCCGGCCGCCCGGCGGCGCAGGTGGTGCGCGTCGCCCCGACGGATCGTGACCCGCTCGGCGTCGAAGTGCTCGAGCAGCGCCTGGGCGAACTTGCGCGAGGTTCCAAGCTCGTCACGCAACTGGGCGATCGTGATGGCGCCCTCGTGGCGGCGGGCGGTGGCGATCACGATCGCGCGGATCTCGGCCACGCGGTCGGGATGGAAATGCAGCGCGCGCGTGACGCGGACGGCGCGACCGGCCGCGCGCAGGGCGGCGAGATCCTCGTCATCGAGTTCGGCATCCAGCGGCGGGGCAAAGCCGGCCGCGCGCAGGCGCGCTTCGAGCTCGAGCGCGGAGGGACTCAGCGCCACCGGCTCCGGAGGGGGCGCCGGGGGGGCGTGGGGCGCGCCGGCCGGCTGCCCAGGCTCAGCGGGCGCGGCCGGGGGCTCGCCCCGAGCGAGGCGCTCGAGCCGCGCCAGCAGGTCGCGCCCCGGGCCGTGCTTGCGGGGGTGGGCATCGAGCACGCGGCCACCCCCGAGCGTGTCGGGAGGCGCGATCTGACGCACGACCACACGGTCGCCGGCGTCGGCGATCAGCGGCTGCTCGAGGCGCACCTGCCAGAAGCGACCCCCGAGCCAGCTCAGGCGGGCCGGTGACTCCCGGGTGCCGTGGTGGATCTGCACGCGAGCGCCGTGCGCCGGGTCTGCGTCCTCGAACTCGAGCTCGGCGTCGAGCAGGAACGTCTCCCGCAGCCCGCTGCCAGCGGTGGTCAGGACATCTCCGCGCTGAACCTGATCCACCGAGACCCCACCGAGGTTGACGGCGACGCGCTGGCCGGCCCGCGCCGCTTCCACGACCGCGTTGTGGATCTGGACCTCCCGGGCCCGGGCCCGGCGCGCGCCCGGGAGCAGCGCCACCGAATCGCCCCGGGTGATCGTGCCCGCCCACAGGGTCCCGGTCACGACGGTGCCGGCGCCTCGGATCGTGAACACGCGATCGACATGCAATCGCGCTGGATGGGCGGGCGCCGACTGCGCCCGACTGGTCGCGCCTGAGACCACGCGGTCCAGCGCTGCCCGCAGCGCCGCCAGCCCCGCCCCGGTGCGGGACGACACCGGAACGATCTTGGCGCCGGGCAGCAGCTCGCCGGCCTCGAGCACCGCCAGTTCGGGGTCGGCCAGGTCTGACTTGGTGATCGCAACCACTCCCCGGCTGACGTCGAGCGCCCGCAGCACGGCGGCATGCTCGCGCGTCTGGGGCATCACGCCGTCGTCGGCGGCGATCGCCATCAGGTAGAGGTCGATCCCGGTGGCCCCGGCGACCATGGTGCGCACGTAGCGCTCATGGCCCGGCACGTCGACGATCGAGAGCCGCGCTCCCGAGTCCAGCTCGAGGCTGGCGTAGCCCAGCTCGATCGAGATGCCCCGATCGCGCTCCTCGGGCAGGCGGTCGGTGTCGACCCCGGTGAGTGCCCGGATCAGGGCCGACTTGCCGTGGTCGATGTGGCCGGCGGTCCCGAGCGTCAGCGGCGCCCGGCTCATCCGGGCGGCAGCGCTCCCCGCACCGCCGCCGCCACGACGTCGATCTCGTCCTCGGTCAGCGTGCGCGGATCGAGCACCAGGCGGCCGTCGTGGATGCGAGCGATCACGGGCGGCTGGCCGGCGCGCAGGCGAGCGGCGATCTGGGCCGGCTCGATCTGGTGAGTCAGGGCGACCGCCGGGCCTTCGAGCTCGGCCAGGGGGAGGGCGCCGCCGCCGACCCGGGAGGCGATCCGGATCAGCTCGGCGTCGGAGCCGATCGCGGCGGCCAGACGCTGCGTGCGGGCTCCCAACTCGGACTCGCCGGCCTCGAGCATGGCCAGAACCGGAATCTCACGCCGCACAGCATCTGGGTCGCGGTACTGCATCAGCGTCGCTTCCAGGGCCGCCAACGAGAGCTTGTCGATTCGCAGAGCGCGTGCCAACGGGTGCTCACGCGCTGCGGCGATCGCCTCACTGGCACCGAGTATCAGCCCCGCCTGAGGGCCGCCCAGCAGCTTGTCGCCCGAGCAGCAGACCAGGGCCGCCCCGGCGACGATCGACCCCTTCAGATCGGGCTCGTCGCCGAGCGCGGTGAGTCGGGTCGGGTCGGCCAGTACCCCAGAGCCGATGTCGTCGATGACCGGGACGCCAAAGCCGGTCAGCGTCTCCAGGCTCACGTCGGCGACGAAGCCCTGGGTGCGGAAGTTGGACTGATGCACGCGCAGGATCGCCCCCACCGGCAACCGGCTGGTGGTCAGCGCACGCTCGTAGTCCTCGGGATGGGTGCGGTTGGTCGTCCCGACCTCGACCATCGCCGAGCCCGCCTGCGCGATCACGTCCGGAATCCGGAAGCCCCCGCCGATCTCGACCAGCTGGCCCCGGGAGACGATGACCGAACGCCCCGGGCCGGCCAGGGACGCCACGGCCAGGAGCACGGCGCCGGCGCCGTTGTTGACCACCATCGCCGCCTGGGCCCCGGTCAGCTCGCACAGCAGGTCGGAGACGTGGTCGTGGCGCGAGCTCCGCTCGCCCGATGCCAGGTCCAGCTCGAGGTTTGAGTACCCGGCCGCCGCACGGGCCACCGCGGCTTGGGCATCCGCCGACAGCGGCGCGCGGCCGAGGTTGGTGTGAATGATCACGCCGGTGGCGTTGATCACCTTGCGCAGTGACGGGGACGCGAGGGCGTCCAAGTGACCGCGGGCGCGTTGCCAGATGCTCACCGTGGCGTCGGCCTCGGCAATCAACAAAGAACGCTGTTCCTGGATCGCCCGCCGGGCGGCAGCCACGGCGAGCGCGTGCGGCGCGTCCAGGCTCTCGGCCAGCTCGTGGACCGAGGGCAGCGCCCTCAGCTCGGTTTCACGCCGTCCACCCACGCGCCCTCTTCCTTCTTCCAGATCGGAGCCAGGGCCTTGATCTGATCGATGATCTCGCGGCAGCCGGCGAACGCCGCCTCGCGGTGAGGAGCCGAGACCGCGATCGCCACCGAGGCCTCGGACAGGGGCACGACCCCGGTGCGGTGCTCAGCCGCGGCCGCGCACAGCCCGTGGGCGTCGATCGCCGCCTGCACGATCTCGGCCAGTTGACGCTCGGCCATCTCGACGTAGGCCTCGTACTCCAGTGCCGCCACGTCGCGGGTGACCCCGAGGAAGGTGGTGACCGCGCCCGCGCGCGGATCGCGCACGAGCTCCAGGAGGGGGTCCAGGCGCAGTGGCTGGTCGGTCACCCGCACGTGCGCCGTCCCCACCGAGCCGCCTGAGACGGGCGGGATCAGCGCCAGCTCATCACCGGGGCGCAGCGGCTGGTCGGAATCGGCGTACTCACGGTTGACCGCCATCACCACAGGGAGCCCGGTTGTCAGCGCCGCCATCTCGCCCAGCGCGTCGCCCACGCGCGCCCCCTCGGGGAGCTCGAGCTGAACCTGGTCGGTGCCCGCGCGCTCGCGGAGACCGGCGAACAATCGCACCGTTACGTGCATCGATTGCCAAGGCTAGCCCGTGTTGGCGGCCAGTTAAACCGATCCCCGCCCGGTCGCATTAGCGCCTATCCTGCCTCGACCTTTCCTGAGGAGGAACTATGAAGACACGGAGGAGCCTGATCTCCTTCGCGGTGGCCCTCGTGAGCGTGGGGGCAATCGTGGGTTGTGGCAGCAGCAGTTCGTCGTCGTCCAGCTCGAGCTCTTCGACCAGCAGCTCGGCGTCGTCGAGCGCGACCTCGAGCTCGAGTAGCGCCGGCGCCGACTCGGCCGTTGCCGCGCTGGTCCCGAGCGCGATCAAGTCCAAGGGCACGATCGCGGTCGCGGCCGACGCCAGCTATGCGCCGAACGAGTTCATCGGCCCCGACGGCCACACCGTGGTCGGGATGGACGCCGATCTGGTCAAGGCCCTGGCCGCCGTGATGGGGCTCAAGGCCGACGTCTCCAACGTCACCTTCGACGCGATCATCCCCGGTCTCGCCTCGGGCAAGTACGACCTCGGCGCCTCCTCGTTCACCGACACCAAGGCCCGTGAGAAGGTCGTCAACTTCGTCGACTACTTCTCGGCCGGCGAGTCGTTCTTCACCAAGGCCTCGGGTGGGACTTCCGTCTCAACTCTGGCCGACCTGTGCGGAAAGAGCGTCGCGGTCGAGAGCACCACCACCGAGCAGACCGACGCCACGGCGCAGAGCAAGAAGTGCAAGACAGCCGGCAAGCCGGCGGTCAACGTGATCGTGTTCCCTAACCAGAACTCGGCCAACCTTGCGCTGACCAGTGGCAAGGCGCAGCTCGGCTTCGTTGATTCACCCATCGCCGCCTACCAGGTCAAGAAGTCAGGCGGGCAGTTCAAGCTCGTCGGCCCGACCTTTGCCGCGGCGCCGTACGGCCTCGCGATTCCCAAGGCGAGTGGCCTCGAAAAGGCCGTCCTGGCCGCGGTGAACGTGCTCATCAAGAACGGGACCTACACCAAGATCCTCGACAAGTGGGGCATTCAGGCCGGCGCCATCGCAGCACCCAAGCTCAACGGCGCCACGAGTTAGCGGCGAGCTAGTCAGACTACGGCTCTGAGGTGAGCACCTCCGGGCTTTCATCGGACGCGACGGGACGGCCTGACGACATCAAGGCCGTCCCGGTGCGCCGCCCGGGGCGCTGGGTCGCCTCGGTCATCGTGCTCGTCGTTGTCGCCTCGCTGGTTCGGTCGGCCGCGACCAACAGCCGCTTTCAGTGGAGCGTGGTCGGGCACTACATGTTCGACTCTCGCGTTCTGCACGGGGTGCTGGGAACGATCCTGCTGACCGTCATCTCGATGGTCATCGGGCTCGTGCTTGGTGTCCTTCTGGCCGTCATGCGCCGGTCTCCGAACTACCTCATCTCGGGCACGAGCTGGCTGTTCATCTGGTTCTTCCGGGGCACGCCGCTGCTCGTCCAGGTGGTGTTCTGGGGATTCATCGGCGCGCTGTATCCGGTGATCGCGATCGGGGTCCCGTTCGGCCCGGCGCTCGTGCATGGCAACGCCAACACCCTGATCACGACCTTCAACGCGGCAATTCTCGCCCTGGGGCTCAACGAGGCGGCCTATATGGCCGAGATCGTGCGCGCCGGCTTCCTCTCAGTTGGGGAAGGTCAGAGCGAGGCCGCGGCCTCATTGGGAATGAGCCGCCTGCAGATCATGCGCCACGTGATCCTGCCCCAGGCAATGCGGGTGATCATCCCGCCGACCGGTAACGAGACCATCTCGATGCTCAAGAACTCCTCGCTCGTCTACACGATCGGGTACGCCGAGCTGTTCTACGAGGTCTCGCAGATCTACGGCGCCACTTATCAGACGATTCCGCTGCTGATCGTGGCCAGCATCTGGTACCTGATCATGACCAGCGTCCTCTACGTCGGCCAGTTCTTCATCGAGCGCCGCTATGGGCGTGGCTTCTCGCGGGCCACCGGGGGCGGGGGCGGGGGTGGGGGTGGCCGGCTGGCCAGCCTGGGGATGAGCCGCCACTGATGCCCGAGCCGATGATCCGCTCCGAAGGTGTCCACAAGCGCTTTGGGAACCTGGAGGTGCTCAAGGGGATTGACCTTGAGGTGGGCAAGGGCGAGGTGATGTGCCTGCTCGGCCCGTCGGGCTCGGGCAAGTCGACCTTTCTGCGCTGCATCAACCACCTCGAGCAGATCAACGCGGGCCGCCTGTGGGTCGACGGCGAGCTGGTCGGCTACCGCGAAGCGGGCGGAAAGCTGCACGAGCTTCGCGACGAGGAGGTGTCGCGCAAGCGGGCCCAGATCGGGATGGTCTTTCAGTCCTTCAACCTCTTCCCGCACATGACCGCGCTCGAGAACGTGACCCTGGCGCCGCTCCGGGTCAAGAAGATGGGCCGCCATCAGGCTCGCGAGCGAGCCACCGAGCTGATGGCCCGCGTGGGGCTGTCGGACAAGCTCGACGTCTACCCCGTCGCCCTGTCGGGTGGCCAGCAGCAGCGGGTGGCGATCGCTCGCGCTCTGGCCATGGAGCCGAAGCTAATGCTGTTCGATGAGCCGACCTCGGCGCTTGACCCCGAGCTGGTGGGTGATGTGCTCGACGCCATGCGGCAGCTCGCCCACGACGGGATGACGATGATCGTCGTCACCCACGAGATCGGCTTTGCCCGCGAGGTCGCGGACACCGTCGTGTTCATGGACGACGGCATGGTCGTCGAGTCCGGCCCGCCCGCCGAGGTGCTCGGCAACCCTCAGCACGAGCGCACCAAGGCGTTTCTCTGGAAAGTGCTCTAGCGGTCAGATGCGGGGGCTTTAGTTGCGGCGTCCTCGGTAGTCTCCGGGCCATGGCCACTGCTGACGAGCACCGCACGATCGCCCCCATCGTCGGCCCCGACGATCCCCGTCGGTTCACCGACTCGGGGATCGAGATCCAAGCCGCCTACGACGAGTCTGATCTTCCCGCTGACCTGGCTGAGCGCCTCGGCGAGCCTGGTGCCTACCCCTACACGCGCGGGATTCACCCTGACATGTACCGCCGCCAGCTGTGGACGATGCGCCAGTACGCGGGCTACGCCAGCGCCAAGGAATCCAACCAGCGCTATCGCTACCTGCTCTCCAAGGGCTCGACCGGGCTCTCGATGGCCTTTGACCTGCCCACTCAGCTCGGGCTGGACTCGGATGACCCGCGCTGCCTGGGCGAGGTGGGCCGCACCGGCGTGGCGATCGACACCATCGATGACATGCGGACCGCCTTTGATCAGATCCCGCTCGATCAGGTCTCGACCTCGATGACCATCAATGCGCCGGCGAGCGTGCTGCTGCTCCTCTACGAGCTGGTCGGCGAGGAGCAGGGCGTGCCCTCCGAGCAGCTGCGGGGGACGACCCAGAACGACATTCTCAAGGAGTACATCGCCCGCGGTAACTACATCTATCCCCCAGAGGGGGCGATCAGGCTGACCACCGACCTGTTCGCCTATTGCAACGAGCGGGTCCCGAAGTGGAACACGGTCTCGATCAGCGGTTATCACTTTCGCGAGAAGGGCTGCTCGGCCGTCCAGGAGGTCGCGTTCACGCTCGCCAACGGGATCGCCTACGTGCGGGCGGCGCTTGACGCCGGGCTCGAGATCGACAAGTTCGCCCCCCGCCTGGCCTTCTTCTTCAACGGCCACAACAATGTCTTTCAGGAGGTGGCCAAGTTCCGCGCCGCCCGCCGGATGTGGGCGCACATCATGCGCGAGCGCTTCGGTGCCCAGGATGAGCGCTCCTGGCGCCTACGCTTCCACACCCAGACCGGCGGCGTCACGCTGACCGCTCAGCAGCCCCAGAACAACATCGTCCGCGTCGCCCTCCAGGGTTTCGCCGCCGTCTGTGGCGGCACCCAGTCGCTGCACACCAACGGCTTTGATGAGGCGCTCGCCCTGCCCACCGAGCGCGCGGCCAAGATCGCCCTGCGCACCCAGCAGATCATCGGTTACGAGTCCGGCGCCGCCGACACTGTCGATCCGTTCGCGGGCTCGTATTTCGTCGAGGCGCTGACCGACGAGATCGAGACGCGGGCGACCGAGCTGATCGCCAAGGTCGACGAGCTGGGCGGCTCGGTGCAGGCGATCGAGTTCATGATGCACGAGGTGGAGGAGTCAGCCTTCGGCTACCACGAGCGCTACCGGATCGAGCAGGACGTGGTCGTCGGAGTCAACAAGTTCGTCGAGGACAGCGCCGAGGTCACCGACATTCTGCGCGTCGATCCTGAGTCCGAGCGCGAGCAGCTCGAGCGCCTGGAGGCGTTCAAGGCCGACCGCGACGCCACGATGGTCGAACGCCGCCTGGAGGAGGTGCGCGAGTGCGCGCGTGGCACCGGCAACCTGCTCCCCGTGCTGCGCGAGGCCCTCAAGGATCGTTGCTCGCTGGGCGAGGTCTGCCGGGCCATGCGCGACGTGTTCGGGGACTACCAGCCGTCCTTCTAGCCTGCTGTCCCCCTAGTCTGTGACGGTGCTCGCTACTCCTGCCGTCGCATTCGCGAACTTCGTGCTCGCCGTCCACATCCTGGCCGTGGTGGTCGCCTTCGGCGCCACCTTCGCCTACCCGCTGATCTTCGCCGCCGCGCGGCGGAATCCGAGCGTTATGCCCTGGTTGTTCTCGGTCATTCAGCGGATCGATCGCTACATCGTCAGCCCCGGCCTGGCCGTCGTGCTCGTGGCCGGGATCTACCTGGCCAGCTCAGAGCACCACTGGAGCTCGTTCTTCGTTCAGTGGGGAATCGGCGCCGTGGTCCTGATCGGCGCCGCGGTCGGCTCGTACATGATTCCGCGCGAGGGCAAGCTGGCCAAGGTCGCCGAGCGCGATCTGGCCGCCGCCGCGGCCGGCGGGGCTGGCTGGCGGCGGCCCGGGACGGGGCCGGCGGGCGGGGCGTCGCCGTGGAGCGCGGAGTACGAGAAGCTCTTCAGGCAGGTCTCGATCGGCGGCGCGCTGCTCGATCTGCTCATCGTCATCACGGTCTTCCTGATGGCCACGCACGCCGGCGCCTGAGCGGGTGCGGATCTTCCTGGCCGGTGCCAGCGGCGTGATCGGGCGGTTGCTCGTGCCGCTGCTGGTGGACGCCGGACACACGGTGGCGGGCATGACCCGCTCGGCCGATACGGCCGACGGACTGCGGGAGCTAGACGCCGAGCCGGTGGTCTGTGACGTCTTTGATGCCCCAGCTCTCGAGCGGGCCGTGGTCGACTTCGCGCCCGAGGCCGTCATCCACCAGCTCACCGATCTGCCCGACCAGGTCGATCAGATTCCCTTCTACGCCCTGCGCAACAACCGGATCCGGACCGAGGGCACCGCCAACCTGATGGCCGCGGCAGCCGCCGCGAGCGCGTCGCGGATTCTGGCTCAGAGCATTGCCTGGACGCCTCCCACCGGGGGCGAGGGGGTGCGCGAGCACGAGCGTCAGGTGCTCGCCGCCGGCGGGGTGGTGATCCGCTATGGCACCTTCTACGGACCGGGTACCTACGGCGGTGACCGCCAACCCGACCATCCCCGCATTCATGTCGAGACGGCGGCTCGCGCGACCGTGGAGCTCCTGGATCACTCGACCGGGATCGTGGTCGTGGCCGAGGAGGAGTAGGCCGCCCAGAAGCAAGAACTGCTGCCCAGAAAACGAGCGCGCGACGGGGATCCCGCCGCGCGCTCGCAAGTCATACGGGTTACGTTGGTGTTAGTGCTTGCTGGCGAAAAAGCCCGCGAAGTCGGCTGTCGAGCTTCCGGAGGCGCAGATTGCATACACCTTGAATGTGGTCAGGCTGCCGGACGCATTGTTCATGTCCACGTGCCAGGCATCGGGCGCGGGGTCAGTGGCGGCGACCCTGGTCGGATACGAGGAGTTGATATTAACGGAGGTACTGCCGGAGTGGCTGAGTGCCCCCCCGCCGATCACGTACTGGCCAGCCGGGCAGGGCTCAGTCACTCTGGTCTGGCCGCCGGTCGGATTATCGATGTCGGCCGTGCTGACGATCCTCACGCCGGTCAGAGCCGCGGCCGACCCCGCCGTCCCTGCGCTGGTCGCGCTCGTGGCGCTATCCGCATGAGTGGCGTTGGTGGCGCTGGCGGCGTTGGTGGCGTTGGTGGCGTTGGTGGCGTTGGTGGCGTTGGTGGCGTTGGTGGCGGAGTCGGCAGCCTTCGCGTGCAGGGTGTTGGGCACAGTGAGGCCCGCCGTATTGAGCTTGCTGGCGGTCACGGCACCGTTTTTGATCTTTGATGACGTCACGGAGTTGTTCTTGAGCTGCTTGCTACCGACGCTGTTCTTGCCCAGCACGGCGCCCGCGTACGCAGTGCCGCCGAGCGCCGCAATCAAGGCGATAACCGAGACGACAAGCGCGGCGCTTGGCCGGTGCGGCCGAAATGAAACCATGAAACTCCTCCTATTGATTGTGTGCCCCGGGCCTTATCGGAAGGCCGACTCGTCATCCTGGCTTCGCTAGCCGTCGCCGCAGCGCTCGCTGCGGTTTGATCCCCGATCCGTTATCGATCCCCGAGTCCCGGGTCCCAGTTCAACCGTATTCCCGCCTAGAGAGCAAAGTCAAGGCTCGGCGCCCGGTTGGCCGGAGGGCCGTTCTTCCTGGAAAAAAAAGGGCAGCTGGAGGCTCGGCCGGTCTGGCCGCGCTGGGTCAGCGTTCACTGTCGAGGTCGGCCATCTGCGCGGCGACGTAGCGGCCGCCGGCCACGGCGTCGGCCGGCGCGGCATCTTCGAGAGCGGCCAGGTCGTCTGGGGTCAGGGTCAGCTCCAGGCCGCCGATCGCCTCGGCCAGCTGATCGCGCCGCCGGGCTCCGATCAGGGGGATCACGTCCTTGCCCTGGGCGGCCACCCAGGCGATGGCAAGCTGGGCCGTGGACGCCCCTTTGGCCTCGGCCAGCCGGCGCAGCCGGGTCACCAGGGCCAGGTTCTGGCGCCCGTTCTCGGCGCTGAAACGGGGAAAGCGCGAGCGGATATCCCCGGCCGCCGCACGACGGTCGGGATCGAAGCTGTCACTGAGCAGGCCCCGGGAGAGGATCCCGTAGGCGGTGACCGTGATGCCGAGCTCGCGACAGGTGGGCAGGATCTCTGCCTCGATCGCCCGCGAGATCAGCGCGTACTCGATCTGGAGGTCGGCGATCGGATGGGTTGCGGCGGCCTTGCGGATCGTGTGCGCCCCGACCTCGGAGAGGCCGACCGCGGTCACGTAGCCCGCCGAGACGAGTTCGCCGATCGCTCCCACGGTCTCCTCGATCGGCACCCGGGGGTCCAGCCGGGCGGGCCGGTACACGTCGATGTGATCGACACCGAGGCGCCGCAGCGAGTACGCGACGGAGGTCTTGACTGCCGCCGGGCTGGCGTCGTAGCCGAGCCAACTCCCGTCCGGCCCACGCTGGGCCCCGAACTTCACGCTCAGGCGGTACTCATCGCGCGGGCGCCCGTTCAGGGCTCCTGCGATCAGCATCTCGTTGTGACCCATCCCGTAGAAATCGCCCGTGTCGAGCAGCGTGACGCCGGCGTCCAGCGCGGCATGAATGGTGGCGACGCTCTCGTCCTCGTCGGCCGGTCCGTAGACCCCCGACATCCCCATACAGCCCAGCCCGGCCGCCCGGTGTGAGGTCTCAGCAGCGTTCATGATCGGGCTCCTCTCGGGTCGTGGTGCAGGTTGTTGATGCAAGCCCGCGAACGGGGGAAGGACTCGTGCCGAGCCGCGCGAAACCAACTGCCGATGACCGAACATGAAGCTAGCCGAACCCTGGTCAAGTCAACCCCTGAGCTGTGGGCAGAGTGCAGCGATGCGGCCTCTCTGGCCAGGCATCTGGGGGCGTTTGGCGAGATCCGCATCACCAAGCTCGAGCCCGAAACCGCCGTTGCCTGGGAGGGCGAAGACGTACGCGGCACGGTGACCCTTGAGCCGTCGGGATGGGGGACGCGGGTGATCCTCACCGCGATCCCGGAGCCCGGCGGGGACCCGATCGCCGGCGCCCCGGCCGCCGAGTCGATTCCCGAGGTGCCCGGGCCGGTGAGGCCCAGGTCAGTGCTGCCCGAGGCGTCGCAGCCGGAGGTGGAGCCCGAAGCCCCAGCCGCAAAGAAGTCCGCGGGGGCGCCCCGTCTCGGCTTCTGGCGGCGTCTGTTCGGCGGCTGGCCGCGAGCCATCCCGGCCGTCCTCGAGGAGCCAGAGCCGGTGGCGAGGCTCGAAGCGGCCGATCGGCGCGGGGCTGGTGACGAGGCCGAGGCGTCGATGGCAAGGGAGCCCCTCGCGCAACCGACGCGCCCCGCGCCCGAGCCGCCTCCCAGCGAGCCCGCCGCCGCGGCGTTGCTGGAGGCGCTGGACAGCCTCGGTCGGGCCCACCACCGCCCCTACTCGCGCGGCTGAGCCGCCGGTCAGGCACGGGGAGTCGCGCAACCGCGGCTTTCCGCGGGGCCGGTCGGGGAGCATGCAAAACGTGAAAAACTCGATGGTCGGCGCCAAGCTTTTCCTCTCGCGCAGGCTCAGCCCTGAGATTGCGACAACCTTGGGACGGTCGGCCAAGGTTTTCGCGTTTTGCAGGTCAAGGCGGCGGGTGGGCGCGCCAGGGCCCGTCCGCGGTGCTGGTCCGGACACGAATGCGCATAAACTCGCCCGGTCGCCATGCGTGAAACGGCCCCCGAAACCCGCGAAGAGAAGCTCGCGCAACTGCACGACCTGCGCGAGGAGGCGATCCACGCCGGCTCGGCCGCGGCTGTCGAGAAGCAGCACGCCAAGGGCAAGTACACCGCCCGCGAGCGGGTCGAGAAGCTGCTCGACCCCGGTTCCTTCCAGGAGCTCGACACCTTCGTCCGTCACCGCACCTCGGATTTCGACATGCAGAAGAACCGGCCCTGGGGCGACGCGGTGGTCACCGGCCACGGCACCATCGATGGCCGACGGGTCTGCGTGTTCAGCCAGGATTTCACTGTCTTCGGCGGCTCGCTGGGCGAGGTAATGGCCGAGAAGATGTGCAAGGTCATGGACCTGGCGGCCAAGATCGGCTGCCCGGTGATCGGGATCAACGATTCCGGCGGCGCGCGGATCCAGGAGGGGGTCGTCTCGCTTGGCGCCTACGGCGATGTGTTCGTGCGCAACGTCAGGTGCAGCGGGGTGATTCCCCAGATCAGCCTGATCATGGGCCCATGCGCGGGTGGCGCGGTCTATTCGCCCGCCATGACCGATTTCATCTTCATGGTCAAGGAGACCTCGCACATGTTCATCACCGGGCCCGACGTGGTCAAGACGGTGACCGGCGAGGAGCCGACCTTCGAGGAGCTGGGCGGGGCGATGAGCCACTCGACCAAGTCGGGAGTGGCGCACTTCGCCGCCGACGACGAGGACGCGTGCATCGAGGACACGCGTTACCTGTTCTCGTTCCTACCCCAGAACAACCTCGAGATTCCGCCTCGGGTGATGCCCACCGATGACCCTATGCGCATGGACCCTGAGCTCGACACCACCGTCCCCGACAGTCCCAACAAGCCCTATGACATGCGCGAGGTCGTGCGCCGCATCGTCGACGACGGCGAGTTCTTCGAGGTTCACGAGCATTACGCCCGCAACATCGTCTGTGGCTTCGCGCGCCTGGACGGTTACGCAGTCGGCGTGGTGGGCAACCAGCCGGCCCAGCTGGCCGGCGTGCTCGATATCGACTCCTCGTGTAAGGCCGCGCGTTTTGTGCGCACCTGTGACGCGTTCAACATCCCGATCGTCACCTTCTGCGACGTGCCCGGCTTCCTGCCCGGCACCGCCCAGGAGTGGGGCGGGATCATCCGCCACGGAGCCAAGCTGCTCTACGCCTACACCGAGGCGACCGTCCCCAAGATCACCATCATCACCCGCAAGGCCTACGGCGGCGCCTACGACGTCATGGCGTCCAAGCACATGCTGGCCGACTTCAACTTTGCCTGGCCGGGGGCCGAGGTTGCGGTCATGGGGCCCGAAGGCGCGGTCAACATCATCTACCGCCGGGACATCGCCTCCTCGCCGACCCCCGACGCCCGCCGCCAGAAGCTCATCGACGACTACAAGGCGCACTTCGCCAACCCCTACGTGGCGGCGGAGCGAGGCTACATCGACGACGTGATCATCCCCCACGAGACGCGTCCCAAGATCATCACCGCGCTCGAGACGCTGCAGACCAAGCGTGAGCCGGGCCCCAAGCGCAAGCACGGGAACATCCCGCTCTAGCCAGCCAGGCCTCCCGGGCGCCGCCTCAACGATTGTCGAAATACAGGTGCGCTCGCGCGCCCTGGACACCGTCGCGGTCGATGAGACGGCATGGTTGTCGCCCGCTGCCAGCGTCTGCTTCTCCTCGCCCTGGTGCCCATGGCCCTGCTCGCGGCATCCCCGGGCGCCCGCGCCGGCGCAGTCCACTGGTCGCCGCTGAGCCTCCCCGCCCTGCCGGCGGGCGCCCACGACCGCGGCGCCCTGCCCCCGGCCAGCGTGGTCCACGCCTCCGTCGCGCTCGCCCCTCGCCATGGCGCGGAGCTTGCGGCCTACGCCCGGGCGGTGGTCACGCCCGGCTCTGCGCTCTACCACCGGTACCTCAGCGTCAGGCAGTTCGCCGCCCGGTTCGGCCCCACGCCGGCGCAGCTTGCCAGCGTGCGCCGGGCACTTCTGGTTGCGGGCGTGACCGTCGGGGTGATCTCCCCCAATCGGCTTACCCTGCCGGTGACGGCCACAGCAGCGGTCGCCTCGCGCGCCTTCTCCACCTCGTTTAGGCGCTTTGCCATGGCCGGTGGCGCCACCGGCTACACCCATGCCGCAACGCCGACCATGAGCGGCGCGATCGCCGGCCTGGTCCAGGGCGTCGTCGGGCTGCAGACGGTGTCGCCGGGCGCGGCGGTGATTGTGCACCGGGCCCGTCGGTCGGGATCGGCCAGCGGTCAGCGGCCGGGCACGGCGGTGACCAAGCATGACGCCCTCCCGGTCGCTGCCGGTCCTCGGCCGTGTGCGGACGCGCGCAACGCGGCCGCCGGTGGCGCCGGCTACACCGCCGACCAGATCGCCTCCGCCTACGGCCTCTCCAACTACTACGCCGCGGGCAACCAGGGGCGCGGCGTCACCGTCGCCCTGTACGAGCTCGAGCCCTTCAGCGCCGCTGACGTCGCCGCCTACCAGGCGTGCTACGGGACAAGCACCAGCGTGACCACGATCCCCGTCGACGGGGGCGCCGGCCGCGGCTATGGCAGCGGTGAGGCGGCGATGGACGTCCAGGACCTGATCGGCCTCGCGCCCCAGGCGTCGATCAAGGTCTACGAAGGCCCGGCTACCGGCGCCGGTGCATACGACACCTACAGCCGGATCATCAACGACAACTCCGCCCAGGTCATTTCGACCGCTTGGGGTCTGTGTGAGGCGCTCGCCGGCGCCGCTCCGGCCGCCGCGGAGAGCACTCTGTTCCAGGAGGCTGCGGTGCAAGGTCAGTCGGTGCTGGCCGCCGCCGGAGACCTGGGCTCCAACGACTGCGGTGATCACCGCCCGGCGGTCGATGATCCTGCCAGTCAGCCGTGGGTGACGGCCGTCGGCGCTACCTCGCGGCAGGCTTCCCAGGACGTGGTCTGGAACGACTCGTTCGGGGCGACCGGCGGCGGCGTCTCGCGCCTCTGGGGCCGCCCCGCCTATCAGGACGGCAGCACGGTGGCACAGTCGAGCGTCACCTGTCGGTCGTCGGGGACGACATGCCGCCAGTTGCCCGACCTCTCGGTCCACGGCGACCCCGCCAACGGCTATGTCGCCTACTACTCCGGGGCGTGGCGGATTGTCGGCGGGACGAGCATCGCCGCTCCGACGATCGCGGCGCTGACGGCCCTGGCCGACGCATCGCCGGCCTGCGGCGGCCAATCCCTCGGCTTCCTCAACCCAGCGCTGTATCGCGCCGCCGCCGCGGGCAGCTACGCCGCCAACTTCACGGACGTCACCTCGGGCACCAACGGGTTCGGGTCCGCCGCGGGATACGCCGCCGGCCCTGGCTATGACATGGCGTCCGGACTCGGCACCCCAGCGTCCGGGCTCGGAAACACGCTCTGTAGCGCTTTGATCACCCTGACCGTACCGGGCGCGCAGACCTCGATCGCGGGGCGGTTTGCGAGCCTGCAGCTCTTCTCGTCAGCCGCTCCGGGCGCATCGGTCAGCTACTCGGCCAGCGGCCTGCCGGCGGGGCTGACGGTGCAGGGCATCAGCGGCCGGATCTCGGGCACGCCACGCCGCGCTGGACGCTGGACGGTGGTGGTCACCGCAACCAACGACAGGGGAGGTGCGGCCCGGGCTGCGTTCACCTGGACCGTTCGCAACCGCTCGGACGCAAGCGCTTGGCAGGCTCGCGAGGTCTCGCGGGCGCTCGGCGTACATCGTGTGCGCGACCGATGGGCCCGGGTCGGAATCCCGCTGCGCCTGCGAGTCAGGGCTCGCCCCGTGCGGGCGACGAGACTCTCCTACACGGCCACCGGATTACCCGCCGGGCTAGGAATCGATCGCCAGACCGGAGTCATCTCGGGCCGGCCAAGGGAGCCGGGGTCGCGGACCGTCCGAGTGCGCGTCAGTGACCCTCGCGGCCACGCCACCACCGTTTCCTTCCGTTGGACGATCCGGCCCGCGTGACGTCATCCGCCGGGGCCCGCGCCTGACCGGCCGCACCTCCCCGATGACGGCGTGATCTCAGTCGACCGAGCCCCTCCACGGGGCCCGCCCAAGCCAGTGGTCAGCGGCGCTGAGTCGAAACAGCCTCAAAGGCTGACCGTCTGCGCCTCAATGGATCCGTCGCGCCAGGCCTGAAACGCACCCGCGGCCACGGCCAGGTCCTGGATCGCCAGCCCGGTGGAATCAAACAGCGTCATCGCTGCGCTGTCGGCACGACCCGGGCGCTCTGCCGCCAGCACGGCGCCCAGCTCGGTGACCTGTTCGCGCCCGATCAGGCCGGCCTCGATGGCGCCCGTGAGCTCGCCGCCATGGGAGGCCTGCGCCCATTCGTCGCAGAACAGCGCGCACGCGACAACCGCCTCGATGGTGGCCTCGGCCTTGCCGGGCCCGTCGGCGCCGAGCATGTTGAGGTGCAGCCCGGGATGTAGATCGGCGGCGGTGATTACCGGCGTGGCTCCAGGCGTCACGCAGCACACGATGTCCTGAGCGAGGGCGTCGCCGAGCCCACCGATTTGCCAGCCCAGCTCGCCGGCCAAGGCGCTCGCGGCCTCGGCCGCCGGGTCAAAACACACCCCGGGCCCGTATCCCGCGGCCGCTAGGCACCGCCCGGCCCATTGACCGTGAAGGCCGCAACCGACGATCCCCACCGCGCGCGCCTCGGGAGCGGCCAGCGCCTGGCTGGCCACGGCGGCTACCGCTCCCGTGCGCAGCGCGGTCACCGAACGGGCGTCAAGGAGCATCAGCGGCTGACCGGTAACGGCGTCCGAAAGGCAGATCACCCCGCTGACGGTGGGCAGTCCTCGCTGCGGATTGCCCGGGAACGACGTGATCCACTTGAGCAGGGCGAGATCACCGCCGCGCGCCGGCATGGCCCGGAAGTCTCCGTAGGGAGGGCTCTCCAGATAGACCTTGGCCGGCATCACCCAGTCCCCGGCGTGGAAGCGCAGGAAGGCGTCGCGTACCCGGACGATCGCCTGCTCGGGTGAGACTGCGCGCAGAACGGCAGCGTGATCAAGGACGGGCAGCGGCGTCACGGGGCGCCACGATACCCTCGAACCACCGTGAATCGCCGCCCCAAGCTCGAGATCGTCGCTCCCGACGCTGCCCCCGAAGAGGCGGCCGCGGTCGTGGCGGCACTCGAGCGCTTCATGCGCGACACCGCGCCACCGCCGGCGCCAACGGGGCCGCGCCGCAACCCCTGGCAGGACACCGCCCTCCTTGAGGGTGTCTTGCGCTCGCCTGATCTCCCGCTGCCCTGGCATTGACGTTCGTCCGCTAGAGCGCGGGACGTTTAAGGTGTTGAGGTCGTCGTGCCGATACTTGACCGGGCCTGCCCAGAGACGAGGTATGCACAACTATCCCGGGTCACGGCGGCTCGCTTTGGGGCGTAGCCGGTATTGATCATCGTCCTCGGGCAACGATCCCAAGAGGTTCATGTCAAGCGTGACTGCGCTCCGAACAGCGGTGTCCAAAAAGAAGCGGTGGGCGGCACTTCTCGTGCGCCCTCGTCTTGACCGGTGTGCTCGCGCCCAAGGCGGGTGCGGTGCTCGTTCACTGGGGGCCCAAGGGCTCCAAGCAGGCCGCCGGAGTGCTTCCCCGCCGCGGCGTAAACCCGGCTTCGATCCCGGGGAGCTTCGCCCGTCACAACACATCGACCAGCACCGTCGCCACGACCGGCAACCTGACCTACCACGGTGGGCCGGTCCTGCACGCCGAGAGCCCCTACCTGATCTTCTGGGATCCGAGCAACCAGATCACCGCCCAGCAGAAGGCAAGTCTTGCGCGGTACTTCGCCGACGCGGCCGCCGCCAGCGGGAGCCAGACCAACATCTACAGCGTCGACCGCCAGTTCACCGACGCGGCCGGGTTCGCCGACTACAAGCAGATCTGGGCTTCAGGTCAGGCGATTACCGACACCCAGCCCTATCCGAGCAGCGGGCAGTGCAACGTATCCGCGCGGGTGGCGATGCCGACGTGCCTGTTCGACAGTCAGATCCAGGCCGAGGTCGCCAGGCTCGTCAACGCCCAGGGCCTGCCGACCGGGACGAGCGGATCGGCGCCGATCTACTTCTTGGTTACGCCACCCAGCGTCGACACCTGCAATACGGGTGGCTCGACGGTCTGTGCCGACAACTACTACTGCGCTTACCACGGCATCTTCCAAGCTAACGGGCACAACATCCTGTACTCGGACCTTCCGACCTACCTGGATGCGACGAATCCGAAGGGCTGTCAATCCGACGGCAACACGCAGGTCCAGGCCCCCAACGGCGACCAGGTTACGGATGTTGTGACGAGCAGCATGAGTCACGAGTTCAGCGAAACGATCACCGACCCCATCACCGACCCAACGCTGGGCAGCGGCGGCTGGTACGACCCCAACTCCGGCAACGAGGACGGCGACAACTGCGCCTTTACGGGTCCCTTCGATCCGGCCAGCGGCTACAACCCCAACGCCTTTGGGCCCACCCTCGGTGGGTCAGCCACCGGAACGCCTTACGGTTCGCTCTATGACCAGCTCATCAGCGGCCACCATTACTACACCCAGACGGAGTGGAGCAACGGCAACTCGACCTGCCAAGACCAGCCGGTGTCCGCCGCGCTCACCGCGGCCTTCTCATTGCCGCAAGTAGCGGCGCCGGGCACGTCGGTCTCCCTCGATCCCTCCGGCAGCTCGAGCGCGGTCGGTGTCACCAGCACAAGCTGGGATTTCGGCGACACCAACACCTCGTTCTCGAGGTCGGCGCCCGGCTCCTTGCACCACACCTTTGCCTCAGCGGGTACCTACATAGTCAAGCTTACGGTCGTCGACGCGTACGGCAACCTTGCCACGATTTCCCATCAGATCACCGTGGCGCAGACCGCCGCCGCGTTCACGGTCTCGCCGGCGAGCCCCCAAGCGGGGGCCTCCGCAACCTATGACGGGTCGGCCTCGATCGACACGGTTGGGACCCTGAACAGCTACACCTGGACATGGAACGACGGAAGCCCCCCCACCGTGTCCGGCAGCCCCGTGACCACACATACCTTCGTCGCGTCCGGCCCCCACAGCGTTCAGCTCACCGTGAGCGACGGGACCCACAGCGCCAACACGACCCGGCAGGTGACGGTCGATGCGCCGCCGTCGGCCGCCTTTGCTGTGAGCACAGCCAACCCAGCGGCGGGAGGTTCGGTCAGCTTCGACGGTACCGGCTCAAGCGAGACCAACGGCTCGATCGTCTCCTACAGCTGGGACTTCGGCGACGCCTCGTCTCCCGGCAACGGGGCGACGCTCTCCCACACCTACGCGACGCCGGGCTCCTACACGGTGACCCTCACGGTGACCGATCAGGACGGGTACACCGCCCAGGCCGCCCATTCGGTCGTCGTCGATTCGGCGCCCACCCCTGCCTTCTCGGTCTCCGCCGGACCGAGGGCCGGGGCGCCGGTGAGCTTCGACGGCTCGGCCTCAAACGAGCCCGGCGGTTCGATCACCTCCCATCGCTGGAACTACGGAGACGGCTCGGCAGTAGGGAGCGGCGCGACGACGTCGCACACCTACGCCTCGCCGGGAACCTACACGGTCACCCTGACCGTGACCGACGCAAAGGGCCGCACGGCGAGCGCAGCTCAGAACCTGACGGTGGCCGTCGCGTCCGCACCACCGCCGCCCGCGACCGTGGGCTCCCCATCCGCGGTGATCTCCGTCACCACCAGTCATCCGGTCGCCGGTGCGACCGTCGCCTTCAGCGGATCAGGGTCGTCGGATCAGGGCTCCACGCTGGTGGCTTACAGCTGGTCGTTTGGCGACGGCAGGTCGGCCATGGGCGTGACGCCCGGCCACCGCTACGCCCGTCCCGGCACATATTCGGTGACGTTGACCGTGCGTGACGCTACCGGAAGCACCGCGGCCACCAGTCGCCAGGTGACGGTCAGATCGGCTGGCATCACCGGCGTGAAGATCAAGAAGGGCAAGACCGTCGAGCGGCTCACGCTCTCGGTGAGCGGCCAAGGCACCCTTACCTCGGGCAAGCTCAAGTTGAAGGTCCAGCAAGCCGGCAGCCGGGTCGTCACCCTTTGGCTCACCGCAGCGCAGCGCCACCGGCTCAGCTCACATCATGCGGTGACTGTCTCGCTCAGATTGCGGTTCTCGCCCACCGTCGGCTCTGCCTCGAGCCGGACGGTGCGGTTCAAGGTCTCGCCCTGAGCGCAAGCGCCCGGCGGTGGTCAGGCGGGCCGCCGACACCGCCGCTCGCCGGCCCATCGCGACGCGTTCGACGGTGCCATGACGGGCCCCAGGCGATATGATTGTCGCGGGCCCGGGGCCGCCTGAGGCCGCGGCATGGGCAAGGAAAGGCGCGGACGATGTACCGGGGTGCAGCCGCCATACGCCGCTGGGGCCTGCTGGCCGCGATTTTGGGTGTTGTCATCCTGCCCGGGGTGCTGACCCCGGGCGCGGGAGCGGTCGTCGTGCAGGTCGGCCCTAACCAGCGCGCAGGCGTGACGCCCGCGCGGGGCGTCAACCCGGGAGGGATCCCAGGCAGCTACGCCAAGCGTGGTGCGGCCAGCGTATTTACGGCCGACGGAAACCTGGACTACCACGGTGGTCCGGTGCTGCACGCGGAGGCGCCGTACGTGATCTTCTGGGACCCCGGCGGTCAGATCCCGGCCGCGGACAAGGCGCTGTACGAGGGGTTCTTTGCCGATGGCGCAACCGACAGCGGCATGACCACCAACGTATATTCGGTGGCTCGACAGTTCACCGATTCCACAGGTTTTGCGGACTACAACCAGGCCTGGTCATCGAGCCATGCGATCACCGACACCCAGGCGTATCCGGGCATCGGTCAGTGCGCCGAGAACGCCGGCTACGCGGAAACGGCCTGCCTCTACGACAGCCAGATTCAGGCTGAGGTAACCCGGTTGGTGGCGGCGAACGGGCTGCCGACCGGAGTCACCGGCAACGCCCCGATCTACTTTGTGGTCACGCCGCCGAAGGTCAACAGCTGCTTTGCCGACAACACGACGTGTGCGGACAACGTCTTCTGCGCGTACCACTCGAGCTTCGCCCGCGGCGCCAGCAACGTACTGTATGCCGACTTGCCCACGGTGCTGGCGGCCAACCAGCCCAAGCGCTGTCAGGCCGACGGTAACTCGGTGGTCCAGAACCCCAACCATCAGCAGATCGCCGACGTGAACATCAAGGCGATCAGCCACGAGTACAACGAGACAATCACCGATCCGCTCGGCTCGGCCTGGTGGAACTCCAGCTCCGCGCCGGGAAACGAGAATGGCGATAACTGCAACTCCTACGGCGCTGCGGTCGATCCGAACGGCGGCGCGAACCCGCTCGCGTTCAGTCCTGCCCTGGGTGGGTCGGCAGCAGCCGGATCGTTGTTCAACCAGGTGATGAACGCCCATCCGTACTACACCCAGAGCGAGTGGTCAAACGGGAGCGCCAACTGCGAGATGAGGGCGAATCCAGCGACCCTGAGCGCGGCACTCGCCGGGCCGTCCGCGACCACCCCCGGGACGCCGATCTCGCTCGACCCGTCGGGCAGCTCGTCGTCGGCGGGCTACACGAGCACCAGCTGGGACTTCGGGGATGGGACGACGGCCTTCGCGCGCTCGGCACCTACCGCAGCGACCCACGCTTACGCGGCGAACGGCACCTACACGGTGACTCTGACCGAGGTCGACTCGGTCGGGAATCTCAGCACCGTCTCGCACACGGTCATGGTCCACAACCCGCCGTCGGCGGCCTTCACAGTGACCACGACTGACCTCACGGCGGCATCGCCGGTCGGTTTCAGCGGTTTGGGCTCCGGCGAGCCCGGCGGGTCAATCGCGTCCTACAGCTGGAACTTCGGGGACGGTTCGGCGCCGGGCAGCGGGCCGACTACCGCGCATGCGTTTGCGTCGGCCCGCAGCTACAGCGTCACACTTACGGTCACCGACGGCTTCGGGGCGACCGCGACGACCTCGCACGCGCTCACGGTGATGGGCGTCCCAGCGGCCGTGATCTCGCCCGGGCGCTCGGCCCCGGTTGCCGGAACCGCTCACGTGTTCAGCGGCTCCGGGTCCACCGACATCGGCTCGTCGATCGCCTCCTACAGGTGGAACTTCGGCGACGGGAGCACCGCCACGGGGGTGAAACCGAGCCACACGTTCAGGCGACTCGGCCACTTCACCGTCTCGCTGGCGGTGACCGACGCCTCGGGCGCGACCGCTACCACCAGCCAGCCGATCTCGGTCAGCAAGGCGACCATCAGTGGTGCTGCGGTCAAGACGGGCAAGGTGGTCGAGCGGATCACGCTGGCGATCAGCGGTCCCGGCACGCTGAGCGCCGGCAAAATCAAGTTCAACTTCAAGCACGCGGGCAAGCTCGTCATCGTCCTGCCACTGAGCCCGGCGCAGCAGGCTCGCCTGAGTCATCACGGCTCGCTGCAGATCAAGGTGAGCTTCAAGTTCAAGCCCAAGGTGGGATCGAGCTCGAGCCGGACGGTCAGCTTCGAGGTCCACGGCTAGTCCCACGGCGGGGGCGGCGTGTCGCCGGCGGCGTCCCTGGCCCCCGCCCCTGGCCCCCGCCCCTGGCCCTGTTAACCCAGTCGATGTGCGGCCCCGGCACCAGAAAGACGCTGCGCGGAGACAAAATAGACATATCCGGATCGTCTTTTGGTAAATTCGACGCGCGACGTACAAGCGCGCCCGTCTGCCTACCGGAAGGACCTCGATGGAGCCCACATCGCTGGACACCCAGAAAGCCCCCCGCACGGGAACGCTCGAGAACCCCGAGGTGCTCGAAAACGTACCCGGGCACGTGATCCCGATCCTCGAGCGCGAGTTTGACGACTTCGACACCGAGTCCAAGCGCTTCCTCGACGGCCGCTTCGAGGAGAACGAGTTCATCAAATTCCGCCTCAAGCAGGGCGTCTACGGCCAGCGCCAGCCCGATGTGCAGATGGTTCGGGTCAAGCTTCCGATGGGCGGCGTCACCCCGGATCAGCTCGACGCCTTCGCCGACGTGATCGAGAAGTACGTTCCCCTGCGCAAGGGGCACATCACCACACGCCAGAACATCCAGATGCATCACGTGCCGCTTCCCGACGCCGCCCAGCTGATCCGCGAACTGGGCGACGCCGGTCTGTCCTCACGCGAGGGTTGCGGCAACACGATGCGCAACGTGACCGGTGATCCGCGCGCGGGGACGCTCGCGGATGAGCTCTTCGACATCACCCCTTACGCCGGGGCCTACGTCCGCTACTTCGTCCGGCACCCGACCACGCAGGCAATGCCCCGCAAGGTCAAGACCGCCTTCACGGCCACCGACGCCGACAACGCGATCACCCAGATCCACGATATGGCCTTCATTCCCCGCGAGCGCGACGGCGTGCGCGGCGTCGAGGTCCGGGTCGGCGGTGGCACCTCGATCATGCCTCGCCTGGCGCCCACGCTGTACGAGTTCGTGGAGCTCGACAACGGCGACTACCTCAAGGTCACCGAGGCCTGCATGCGGATCTTCGACCGCCAGGACTTCTTGCGCGTCAACCGGGCCCGGGCCCGGATCAAGGTTCTGATCGACAAGATCGGGATCGACGCTTTCCGCGAGCTCGTCGAGGAGGAGCTCGAGGGCGACTGGGTCGCCGAACGGGACTTCTCGCTGGACGCGATCATGTACGAGACCGACGAGGAGGCCAACGCTCCCGGGCCCCACCTCGCCTACGCCAGCGCCAACGGCGACCAGCGTGAGTTCGGCCGCTTCCTGGACTCCAACGTGGCGCGCCAGCGCCAGTCCGGCTTCAGCACCGTGGAGGTCAAGGTCATCCGCGGGGACCTCACTCCGGATCAGCTTCGGGGCCTCGGGGACATCGTGCGCACCTACACGGGCGGATCGGCGCGCACGACCGTTCATCAGAACCTCGTGCTTCGTTGGGTTCGCGATGAGGCGGTGTATGAGGTGTGGCGGGCGTTGGCCGAGCTGGAGCTCGCAGAAGCCGGCGCGGACGAGATCTCCGACGGAGTCAGCTGCCCCGGTACGGACTCGTGCAAGCTCGGCATCACGAGCTCGATGGGCCTGAACGCAGCCATCCAGGAGCGGATCGCCGAGATGCAGATCGACGACCCGCTGACCCGGCGCATCCACATCAAGAACAGCGGCTGCCCCAATGGCTGCGGTCAGCATCACATCGCCGACATCGGGTTCTACGGAGCTTCGCTCAAGGTCGGAGAGCGGACCGTTCCCGCCTATATCCCTCACATTGGTGGGGCTTACGAGGGCGGCGAGGTGCGCTACGGCCAGCGGCTCAAGGCACGGCTGCCCGCCAAGCGGGTGCCTGAGGCCGTCGAGCGGTGGGTACGCTTCTATGAGTCCGAACGTGAGGACGGCGAGTCCTTCCGTTCCTTTGTCGATCGGGTAGGAGCGGAAGCCTTCACCGCCCAGGTGAAGGATCTGACTCTCCCGGTCGAATTTAGTCTTGAGAACATGAACCAATTCATCGACTGGAATCGCGAGGTTCCGTTCGAGGTCCAGCGCGGCGAGGGTGAATGCGCGGTATGAGCAGCCGGATGACGCACGCCGGGCCCGTTCAGGCGAGCCTGGAAGCGCGATGAGCGTGCGCGCTCCCGATCTGGAGGCGGCCACCGCGCCCGAGGTCCTGGCCTACGCCGTGGAGCGTTTCGCGCCGCGGCTGACGATGGCCTGCTCGTTTCAGAAGGAGGAGTCCGTCCTGTTTCACATGATGAGCGGGGTGACCCCGGATTTCCGGGCCTTCACGATCGACACCGGAGTCCTCTTCCCCGAGACGCTCGCCACCTGGAAGCAGTTCGAGGATCGCTTCGGGGTCCAGCTCGAGGTGCTCGATGCCCGTAGCCCCGATGTGGGGTGGACGGCCGAGAACTGCTGCGGCGAGGCCAAGGTCGCCGCCCTCGAGCTCGGTCTCAGTGACGTGGATGCCTGGGTCACCGGCCTGCGTCGCGAGCAGGGGCCGACCCGGGCTGCGACCGCCAAGCTCGAGCACGACGAGCGGCGGGGGATCTGGAAGGTCAGCCCGCTGGCCGACTGGAGCGAGAAGGATCTCTGGCGCTACATCGTCGAACACGATCTCCCTTACCATCCCCTGCACGATCAGGGCTACGCCTCGATCGGCTGCGCTCCCTGCACCCAGCCGGGTGCCGGCCGCGAAGGCCGCTGGACCGGCCAGGACAAGACCGAGTGCGGGATCCACGTCGTGCAGGCCGCTGCCTCGACCCCGGGCTCCCAACCATGATGAACCCCTTCCACTACGAGCTTTCCCACCTCGAGACGCTTGAGGCCGAGTCGATTCACATCTTCCGCGAGGTAGCGGCGGAATTTGAAAAGCCGGTGCTCTTGTTCAGTGGCGGCAAGGACTCGATCATCCTCCTGCGCCTGGCCGAGAAAGCGTTTGCACCCGGGAAGTTTCCCTTCCCGGTCATGCACGTCGACACCGGGCACAATTTCCCCGAGGTGATCGCGTTCCGCGACCGCCTCATTTCCTCGATCGGCGAACGCCTGATCGTGGCCAACGTGCAGGATTCGATCGACCAGGGCCGCGTCGCCGAGGAGACCGGCCCCCGGGCGTCGCGCAACCGCCTGCAGACCACCACCCTGCTCGACGCGATCGCGGAGCACGGCTTCGACGCCGCCTTCGGCGGCGCCCGCCGCGACGAGGAGCGCGCCCGGGCCAAGGAGCGCATGTTCTCCTTCCGCGATGACTTCGGACAGTGGGATCCCAAGCGCCAGCGGCCCGAGCTCTGGTCGTTGTACAACGCTCGCATCCGCAAGGGCGAGCACGTGCGCGTATTCCCGATCTCCAACTGGACCGAGCTCGACGTGTGGCAGTACATAGCCACCGAAGGGCTCGAGGTCCCATCGATCTACTTCTCACATCCCCGTCGGGTGTTTCGGCGCGACGGCATGCTCTACGCCCATAACCAGTTCGTCGAGCTGATCGACGGCGAAGAGCCCTTCGAGGAGTCAGTCCGCTACCGCACGGTCGGCGACATGACCTGCACCGGCGCTGTGCGCTCGCGCGCCAACACGCTCGAGGAGGTGGTGGCCGAGATCGCCGCCACTCGGGTCACCGAGCGCGGCGAGACCCGTGCTGACGACCGCGTCACCGAGGCCGCCATGGAAGACCGCAAGCGCGAGGGCTACTTCTGATGCGCGGCGTCGGATCGGGGTCCCGCCGATGAGCACCACCGCCGCCTCCAACGGCAACCGCTATGCGATCAATCGCCGCACGAGCGAGCTCCTGCGGATCGCGACCGCGGGTTCGGTCGACGACGGAAAGTCGACTCTGATCGGCCGCCTCCTGCACGACTCCAAGTCGATCCTCGAGGACCAGCTCGAGCATGTCCAGCAGAGCTCGGAGCGCCGGGGCGACGGTTATCTGAACCTCGCCCTGCTCACGGACGGCCTGCGCGCCGAGCGCGAGCAGGGCATCACGATCGACGTCGCCTACCGTTACTTCCAGACTCCGCGGCGCAAGTTCATCATCGCCGACACCCCAGGCCACGAGCAGTACACGCGCAACATGGTCACGGGCGCCTCGACGGCCGATCTCTCGCTCGTCCTCGTCGATGCCCGACAGGGGGTTTCAGAGCAGACCCGCCGCCACGCCTTCATCGCATCCCTGCTGCGCATCCCCCACGTGGTCGTATGCGTCAACAAGATGGACCTGGTCGGCTACGACGAGGACGTCTTCTACGGCATTCTCGAGGAGATGACCGACTGGGCGGCGCGGCTTCAGATCCCCGACATGACGTTCATCCCGATCTCCGCTCTGCACGGGGACAACGTCGTCGATCGCTCCCACGCGATGCAGTGGTACGGCGCGGCGACACTGCTCTACCACCTCGAGCACGTGGTCATCGCCCAGGATCGGAATCTCAACGACGTGCGCTTCCCGGTTCAATGGGTGATCCGCCCGATGAGCGACGAGCACCATGACTACCGAGGCTATGCCGGTCAGGTTGCGGGCGGCGTCCTTCGCCCCGGTCACGAAGTTATGGTTCTGCCCGGGGGCCAGCGAAGCAAGGTCGCCGCGATCGACTCGTACTCGGGCGAGCTCGAGTCCGCCTTCCCGACCATGTCAGTAGCGCTGCGCCTGACCGACCACCTGGACGTTTCGCGCGGCGACATGATCGTCGAGCTCGAGGACCAGCCGGTCAGTGCCCGTGAGCTCGAGGCGATCGTGTGCTGGATGAGCGAGCAGCCCCTCAAGCCCCAGGGTCGCTACGCGATCAAGCACACCACCCGCTCGGCGCGCGCGATCGTCGAGCAGCTCGAGTACCGGGTAGACGTCAACAGCCTCGAGCACGTGCCCGCCCAGCAACTCGCTCTCAACGAGATCGGTCGGGTGAAGCTTCGCTGCAGCTCGCCGCTGGTCGTCGATCCCTACTCGCGCAATCGCACCACCGGTAGCTTCATCCTCATCGACGAGTCGACCAACGACACCGTCGGGGCGGGGATGGTCGTAAGCGCCAGGTCCTGACGCCCTGCCCCGGTCCGGCCCGAGGCCCGCCACACCGGTAGAGTGCCCGGCCGCATGTTCTCGAAGGTTTTGATCGCCAACCGTGGCGAGATCGCGGTCAGAATCGCACGGGCGTGCGAAGAGCTCGGGATCGCGACAGTCGCCGTCTACTCCGAGCTAGATCGCGACGCGCTGCACGTCCAGCGCGCCGACGAGGCTTACCTGCTCGGTCCCGGGCCGGCCAGCGAGAGCTACCTGGTGATCGAGAAGTTGCTCGAAGTGATCGAGAAGTCAGGTGCCGAGGCGGTTCACCCCGGTTACGGCTTTCTGGCCGAGAACGCTGCCTTTGCCAAGGCGCTGGAGGACAGCGGCACCGTGTTCATCGGTCCGCCCGCGTCCGCGATCGAAGCGATGGGCTCCAAAACCCGCGCCCGGGAGCTGATGGCCAAGGCGGGCGTGCCGATCGTGCCCGGGACGACCAAGCCGGTGGAGACGATCGATGACGCCCGCAAGGTGATCTCCGACACGATCGGCTACCCGGTGGCGGTCAAGGCCGCCGGTGGAGGGGGAGGCAAGGGCTTTCGGGTCGCGGAGAGCGAGGACAAGCTCCAGGACGCGTTCGAGGGCGCGGCCCGCGAGGGCGAGAAGTTCTTCGGGGACGCGACCGTCTACCTCGAGCGCTACCTGCCCGACCCTCGTCACGTCGAGGTGCAGGTGCTCGCCGACTCCCACGGCAACGTCATCCACCTCGGTGAGCGCGACTGCTCGCTGCAGCGCCGTCATCAGAAGCTGATCGAGGAGTCTCCCGCCCCGGCCGTCGACGCCGAGCTGCGCGCCCGAATCGGCAAGATCGCCACCGAGGCCGCCGCGGCCGTCAACTACACCGGCGCGGGCACGATCGAGGGACTGCTCCAGGACGGCGAGTACTTCTTCTTGGAGATGAACACCCGCGTCCAGGTCGAGCACTGCGTGACCGAGATGGTGACCGGGATCGACATCGTCAGGGCCGGCATCCGGGTCGCTGCCGGCGAGCCGCTATCGATCGCCCAGGACGACGTGCAGCTGCGTGGTCACGCGATCGAGTGCCGGATCAACGCCGAGGACGCGAGCAAGAACTTCGCCCCCGCACCGGGCCCGATCGGCGCCTATCGGGAGCCGACCGGCCCCGGTGTCCGCGTGGATTCCGGCGTTGGCCCGGGGTCGGAGATAAGCCCCATGTACGACCCGATGGTGGCCAAGCTGATCGTCTGGGACGTCGACCGCGAGCAGGCCACCGCGCGGATGTTACGGGCGCTCAACGAATACGAGATCGAGCATCTCAAGACCCTGATCCCCTTCCACCAGGCGATCCTCCAGACCAAGCAGTGGGCCGACGCCGAGACGTGTCGCGACCTGATCGAGGACCGTGACTGGCTCAAGGAGCTCGCCTTCCCGAGCGCGGCGCCGGACGAGTCCGAGGCCGGCGAGGAAGCCAACGTGCAGCAGAGCTATACCGTCGAGGTCTCGGGCAAGCGTTTCGAGGTCACCGTGATCGGTCCCCCGCCCGCGGCGAGCGCGGGCGTCAACGGAGCCCGCAAGCCGCCGCGTCGTTCCGAGCGCGCCGCCGGCGGAGGCGCTGGCGGCGGGGATACGCTGGCCTCGCCGATCCAGGGCACGGTCCTCAAAGTTGCCGTCGAGGCCGGCGCCGAGGTCGCGGAGGGCGCCCTGGTGGCCGTGATCGAAGCCATGAAGATGGAGAACGAGATCACCGCCCACAAGGCGGGCAAGGTCTCCGAGCTCCCGATCACCGTCGGCGGCTCGGTCGCCACCGGCGACACGATCGCAGTCATCACGAGCTGAGTTCGTCGCCCTCCGCCTGGGCCAGGGCGGCGCGCATCCAATCGATGCTGCCCAGGACGTGGTCGCGGATCACCGATGCCGCCCGCTCGCTGTCGCGCTCCTGGAGCGCCGTCACCAGCGCCTCGTGCTCGCGCACCGAGTCGGCGTGGGGTCGCCACAGCCGGGGGCGGTGGGCAAAGGACTGCCAGAGCACGCGCATCAGCGACAGCAACAGCGGTGAGCGAGCGCACTCGTAGATGCGAAAGTGAAATGCCCGGTTCAGGGCCGTGACCGTGGGGTCGTCCTCGGGGCATTCATCAAAGCGCTCCTGCAGGAGCCGGATCTCCGCGAGATCGTCGTCTGTCATCCGCTCCAGGGCCAGCGTGGTGGCCAGCGGCTCCAGCGTGGCCAGGATCCGGTTGCTCTCCTCCTCATCCTCGTCCTCGGTGTCGGCGACCCGCGAGCCCCGGTGCAGGTCCGAGCTCACCAGCCCCTCAGCCTCCAGTCGCCGCAGGGCCTCCCGCACAGGGGTCGGGCTGACGTTGAAGCGCGCGGCTAGGTCCCGCTGACGCAGCGGCTCCCCGGGCGCCATCTCGCCCCGCGTGATCAGCTCGCGCAGCGACTCAAGGACGACATCGCTCTTGCCTCGGTAGACGTCCGAGCCCACGGTCAGACCCTGCCCTCCGGGGCCGGCGAGGTCACGCCTCGTCCCAAAAAGAGCTCCCCGATGTCCTCCCGGGCCAGGAGATCAGCGGCGGCCCCGGCCACGCTGACCAGTCCGGCCACCATCACATAGCCCCAGTGTCCGACCCTCAGGGCCTCGCTGGCACGCTGCTCGACCAGGACCACGGCCGTGCCGCCGTTGGCCAGCGTGGGCACCTGCTCTTCCAGCACGTCTCGGGCCAGCGCTGGAGCCAGGTTGGCCGTCGGCTCGTCAAGCACGATCACGCTCGGGCGCAGCATCAGCACCCGGCCGATGGCCAGCATCTTGCGCTCTCCGCCGCTCAGCTTGCTCGCCGTCCGGCGGCGCATCGCCGCCAGCGCGGGGAAGGACGTCAGCACCTCCTCAACACGAGGTTCGATCTCGCGTCGCGCCAGCAGGTAGCCGCCCATCTCGAGATTCTCGAGCACCGTCAAAGGGCCGAACACGTCTTTGACCTGGGGCACGAACCCGATCCCCATGCGGGCCAGCCGATCTCCGCGCAGTCCCGAGATCTCCTCGCCGCGCAGCTGGATCGAGCCGTCGAGGACCTCGATCTGGCCCGTGATCGCCTTCAGCAGCGTGCTCTTACCCGCGCCGTTGGGGCCGATGATCGTGGCCACCTCGCCGCCCCCGACCTCGAAGTCAACGCCGTGGACGACCGGAGCGCCGCCGTACCCCGCGACGAGACCGCGTACCGCGAGTACCGGCTCGGGCCGGTCACCCGACGAGGTAGGCATCGCGCACCTCCTGCTCGAGGCGCAGCGCCTCCATGGTTCCCTCCGAGATGACCTTGCCCTGGGCCATGACCACCACGCGATCGCACAGCCGCTCGACCACGCCGAGCTCGTGCTCGACCATCAACATGGTCAGGCCGGCCCGGTTGAGCCGTTGCAGGTGCCCCTCGATCCCGCGGGCCAGCGTTGGGTTGACGCCCGCCATTGGCTCGTCCAGGAGCAGGAGCTTGGGCTGGGCCATCAACGCGCGCATGATCTCGAGCAGGCGCTTCTGGCCACCGCTGAGCGTGCCGGCCCACTCCTCCTCCTTGTCGGACATCTGAAACTCCTCCAGCAGTTTCCGGGCCACGTCGACCAGCTCGCGCTCGCGGGCCCGCCACGACCGCGGTCCCAGCATCAGGGCGCTTCGCAGTCCCTCGCCCGGATGGTCCTGGGCGCCGACGAGCAGGTTCTCGAGCACGGTCAGGCGATCAAACTCGCTCGAGTTCTGGAAGGTGCGGATCAGCCCATGGCGGGCGCGATTCATCGCCGACAGGCCGGTGATGTCGGCACCGTCGAACTCGATCGTGCCCGAGTCGGGGCGCAGCGCTCCGGCGATCACGTTCAGCGCCGTCGACTTGCCGGCGCCGTTGGGCCCGATCAGGCCGGTGATCGATCCCGCATCCACGCGCCACGAGGCGCCGTCGACCGCGTGGACCCCGCCAAAGCTACGCCTGATCTCGGTCACGGTGAGCAATGCGCTGGTGCTCATCGCCAAGCCCGAAGCCAACGTCGGCCGGCTGGGGGCGCCGACGGCGCTGCCCCCGGGAAGCGGCGCTTGCGCTCGGGGATCACGCCCCGGGGCCAGAACCACAGAAACACCAGGGCCAGCACACCGACTGCGATCCACTGCAGGGCGTCCACGAAGCCCGGGTGCCCGATGTTGGGCAGAAACCGCGACGACTCGAGGAAGCCGATCGGAACCAGGAGCGCACCCACCGCGACTCCGAGGTTGTTGCCACTACCACCGACCAGGATCGCGGTGAAGAACACGAACGTCTCGGGATACAGCCATGAGCCCGGCGACCAGGCGCCGATGAACTCCACGAACACCGCGCCGCTGACCCCGGCGATGACCCCGCCGGCCACGAAGGCGGTCATCCGCAGCCCGAACACGTTCTTGCCCAGGGCCGCCGCCGCCTGCTCGTTGTCGCGCGCGGCTCGCATCGCCCGCCCCAGCGGCGAGCCGGTGAAGCGCCGCACGAACAGGTACACGAGCACGCACATGACCGCCGAGAGCCCCACGTAGAACCACTGGTAGTCGATCAGCGAAAGCCCGAGGCCGCCGGCCAGTGGCTTGGGGACCAGCGAGAGCCCCGCCGGTCCGTTGACCAGTCCGGTCTCGTTGCTGGCGATGTAGGTGGCGGTTAGGGAGATGACCAGCATCACCATGGCCTGGTAATCCGAGCGCAGCCGGCGGATCCCGACCAGGCCGACCAAAAACGCGACCAGGCCGCCCACCGCGCCCGCGGCGAGCACGGGCAGCGGGAAGGGCAGGGAGGCGCCGCCGATGTACTGCTGAAAGCTCGTGCTCTGGTGCGGGCCCAGGGTGAGGACGGAGGCGGTGTAGGCCCCCGCGGCCTGAAAGACGATGAAGGCGAAGCTGCTGATTCCGGCCAGCCCGTACTGGAGGTTGAGCCCCCAAACGGCCATGATGTCGACCGCGAGATAGATGAGGAGCGTCGAGAAGTAGAACTGCCAGGCGACGCTCACGCCACCACCTCCTTCTGGTCGGCGACCTCGGAGAGGATCCCCTGGGGACGAACCAGGAGCACCAGGACGAGCACTGCGAAGGCGACCACCTGCTTGTAGGACGGCGCGATCAGGCCCGCGGCCACCTCGCTGCAGACGCCGATCGTCAACGCCCCGAGCATAGCCCCGTAAGCCTGACCCACCCCGCCGAGCACCGCCGCCGCGACGATCGCAATCAGGAAGTTCCCGCCCGTGGTGGCGGTGAAGCTGGTCACGTTCATGGCCAGTGCGAGCCCGGCGCACCCGCACAGCGCGCCGGACACCAGCCACGCCACGTCGATCACGCGGTCGGTGGCGATGCCGCAGCTTCGGGCCAGGGTGGGGTCAGCCGCGGTCGCCCGCATCGCCTTGCCCAGCTTGGTGTAGCGCAGCAACCCGTAGACACCCAACATCGCCACCACGGCGATGGCCATGATCCCGAGCTGCGAGGTCGTGAACACCATCGAGCCGAGATGGACCGAGCTCCCGGACGAGAAGCTCAGGCTGAAGAAGTTCGCTCCCCAGATGGCCAGCAGCGCGTTCTGAATGATCAGGCTGACGGCGATCGTGACCACGATCATCCCGAACAGCTTCGTGCCGTGGCGGACGAACGGTGTGTACAGAAAGCGGTTGAGCAGCAGCGAGAAGGCAGCTCCGAAGGCCGCGCACAGGGCCATCGTCACCCAGATGTTGACCCCGTGCGAGGTGGCCAGATAGCCCATGAAGGCACTGGCCGTCATCACATCTCCGAACGCCAGGTTGAGGATGTTGGTGACGCCGAACTGAAGCGTGAAGCCGACGGCGGCCACGGCGAGGATCGACGCCGTGACCAGGCCGAAGCCCACCGAGGAGACGAACAGGCTCACGCGCCGCCCTTCAGCTTGGCGATCTGGGCCGCGGTCACGGTGCCGACGATCTTGGTCTGGCTGCCAAGCGTCACGGCGGCCTCGAACGCACCCGAGGAGTTGCGCCACTGATCGAAGGCGATCTCACCGCCGGCGCCGACGTAACGGATCTTCTTACCGGCGGCCAGCGCCTTCTTGCCCTCGGCGAAGGAGTACACGGTGACAGCGCCGGGAGAGGCCGTGGTCAGGCCGACGATCTGCTTGGCGTAGGTGCTGGGCTGGGTTGACTTGGCCGCCAGCATGGCCAGGGCCATCAGGTTGACCGCGTCGTAGTAGGTCATCGAGTACGGGTCGCTCGCCCACTGGGCCCGCTTGGGTACCGAGGTCGAGGCCAGCAGCGACTTGTTGAACGCCGACCAGGCGGGCCCGCGGGTCGGCGCGAGCGGCTGCATCCCGGTCACGTAGGAGGCCAGGCCCTGCGTGCCGATGGCTCCGGTCACGGCCTTCAGCCACGGCGCCTGCAGGGTGGTCTCGGTTCCGATCACCGGGATCGGGCCGGACAGCTGCTTGAGCTCGTTGAGGAAGGTGGCGTCGGTCTGCGGATCGGCCTCGGTGAAGATCACCTGCGGATGGGTGGCCAGCATCTGCGTGACCTCGGTCCGGTAGGAGCTCTGGTCCAGAGCCAGTTTCTGGTTGCTGACCATCGTCCCGCCGAGCTTCTGGAAGGCACTGACCAGGGTCGGGACGACCGACTGCGCGCCGGTGTCGTTGCCAAACACGGCCGCCGCCCGCTTGTAGCCCTTCGCGTAGGCCCACTGCGCCATGGCGTAGCCCTTGACGTCGTCGGCCGGGGTGAGCCGGTAGAAGTAGCTGTACTTGGAGTGGTCGAAGGCCGCCTCGCCGGTGTCGGCGAACATCGGGATCTTGGCCGCGTTGATGACCGGCACCGTGGCCTGGGCCTCATCGGCGCTCGGCCCGAGCACCCCGACGAGATTGGACGTCGTAGCCAGCATCTTGCTCGCCGCCGGGACCGCGTCGGCCGGATCGCCCCGCGTATCGACGGCGAGGCAGTTGACCTGATGTCCGAGCACCCCGCCTGCCTGGTTGATCGCACGGACCGCGGGCTCGCAGCCGCCGATCTGCTCCGGTCCGAAGGCTGCGTCGCCACCGCTGAAGGGGTTGAACGCCGCGACCGTGAGCGCGCCGCCGCCGGCGCTCCCGCCGCCGCCGCTCCCGCCGCTTGACCCGCACCCAGCTACGCCGAGCAGCAGGACCGCGCAAACCAGCTGTGCCAGTCGCCTCATGCCTCGTCCTTCCCTCAGGGTGTGCACTGTGATATTTCATACACCATCTCACAGCCGGCGGCAGCGGCCGGTTTTTTATCAATGTGAACCTCGAGGAGCCTTCATGACCCCAGCCCACGCGGACGCCACCGAGGTTTTGATCCCGGGCGGGCACGGGGCCGCCCTTCCCGTGTGCCGCGGACAGTTTCTGGAGATCATCGACGTCGAGGGCCAGCAGGTGGCCGATGTCGTCGCCTTCGCCCAGGACCGGCGGGAGTGGCTGTCGACCAGCCACACCCGATCGGCGACGCTGCGGCTCAGCCTCGAGGTCGGCGATCGCCTGGAGAGCAACTGGCGCCGGCCCATGTTCGAGATCGTGCGCGACGACGTCGGCAGCCACGACGTGATCACCTCGATGTGCGACGAGCGCCGCTACCGGATCGATTACCAGGTGGAAGGTCACCGCAGCTGCCGCACCAACCTGACCGAGGCCTACGCTCCGTGGGGGATCAGCGAATGGGAGATCCCCGACCCGTTCAACCTGTTTCAGAACGCGCCCATTCATCCCGATCGCCGGTTCGGCAACGAGGTCCCGCCCGGCAAGGCCGGCGACGGGATCCTGCTCGAGGTGCTGATGGACTCGATCGTGGGGATCTCGTCCTGCCCGCAGGACCTCAACCCGTGCAACGGCTTCAATCCGTCGCCGATTATGGCCCGCGTCCATCTGACCGCCCCCCTGGCCGGATGAGCGATCAATCACTGCGCCGCGTCCGCCTGGCTGGTGCGCTGCCCGAGCCGATCAGCCACTACGTGGACGCCGTCTGGGCCGGAGACACACTCTGGGTCTCGGGCATGATCGGCCTCGACGCAAGCGGGGCGCTGGTCGGCGGCGACGACGTGGTGGCCCAGGCCGAGCAGGTGTTTCGCAACCTCGCTCAGGTCCTCGAGCACGTCGGCGCTGGGTTCGCCGACGTCGTCAAGGTGACCGTGTTCTTGGCCGATGTCGATGACCGCGCCCGGATCAATCCGGTGCGTCAGCGCTGGTTTGGCGATGCCCGCCCAGCCAGCACGCTGGTCGAGGTCTCAGCCCTCGCCCATCCCAGGGCCCGGGTCGAGATCGATGCCGTGGCCCACCTTCCGCGCTGAGCGGCCCCTCGCCCTAGCCGTCGGGCACCGGGATGACGCCCCGCGCCTCCAGGAGGTCAAGCACCTTGCGCGACGCCTCGGGCACCTCGAGCTCTGTGGTGGGAAGGCGCAGGTCGGGCTCCTCGGGCGGCTCGTAGGCGGAGTCGATACCCGTGAAGTTGCGCAGTTCGCCCCGGCGGGCCTTGCGGTACAGACCCTTGGGGTCGCGCTCCTCAGCGACCTCCAGCGGCGTGTCGACGTAGAGCTCGAAAAAGCGACCGGGCTCGAACAGGCTCCGGGCCATCTCACGCTCGCTGCGAAACGGCGAGATGAACGAGACGATCACGATCAGCCCAGCGTCGACCATCAGCTTCGCCACTTCGGCGACGCGCCGGATGTTCTCCACCCGGTCGGCGTCGGTGAAGCCCAGATCCCGGTTGAGCCCCTGGCGGACATTGTCGCCGTCGAGGAGGTAGGTGTGGAGCCCGCGAGTCTGCAGATCGGTTTCTACCCGGTCGGCGATGGTGGACTTACCCGCCCCCGAGAGCCCGGTCAACCACAGCACGCACGGGTTCTGCCCGAGCCGGGCGGCGCGGCTGGCGCTGTCGACCGAGAGCGGCTGCCAGCGCAGGTTCTGGGCTCGGCGGAGGGCGAACCGAACCAGGCCCAGGCCGGCCGGTTCGCCGCTGCCTGGGTCGGCGAGGACGAAGGCGCCGCGCCCGTCCTCGGCGCGGTAGGGTGCCGCGGGGATCGGCCCGCTGAGTTCGAGGTCACAGTCGCCGATCTGCCCGCTCTCGAGCTTGGTTGCCGGGGCCGGCTCGAACGTGTCCAGGTCGAGCCGGTGCTTGATCGGGGCTACGGTGGCGGTCAGCTCCGCGGTGCCACTGCGGATCGTGTAGGTTCGCCCGCGCAGCAGGGGGCTGGGGTGGGTCCAGATGATGGTGGCGCGGATCTGATCGGTCTCGGGCAGCTCTAAGCCCCGGTCGACGGGTTGGGGTCGGGGCACGGCGGCGAGCGCATCCAGGAGCTTGCCGAGGGGCGGACCCCCCGGCCAGCCCACGCGGTCCGGGACCGGGAAACAGGTGACCGGCTCGAGGCCGACCTTGCGCGCGAGTTGGGCGCATTCGCGTGCCACCGCGTGATAGCGCATCTCGTCGGCCTGCGCCACCGGCGGCTCAACGATCGCAAAGGCCGCCGCTGCCACCCCGAGCAGGCTCATCACATACGCCTCCCGGCGCGTCGCCGTAACCGGACCTGAGCAGGCGTCGACGATGATCACGGCGAGGTCGGGTGACAGCGTTCCCGCCGCGATCGCCCGCAGGCTTGAGTCGGGGTCTTCCGGACCGACGAAGGTTACCTCCGAACCCGAGGGCAGCCTCTCGATGACATCGGTTCCGGCCACCCCAGTGGCGTCTCGCACCAGCAGCTGCAATGGTCGCCGGGCGTTCATCGCGAGCCGGCCACTAGCTCGAGATTGGACTTATGGATTCCCCGTTGCACGGAGTCTGCCCGTGACTGCGGGGGCGCGGCGTGGGCTGGGTCGGCGAGCAGCTGGCCCACGTACTCAGCGTCCTCCTCGAGCACGGCCAGGGCCCGCTCCCGCGACTGCGGGGCGCCGTGTCCGGGCACCACCCATTCCACCTGCTCGACCAGCGGCGCCAAGCGCTCGAGCGTGGCCCGGTACGCGCTCGGGCTCCCGCCCGGGCTGAGCATCGGGATCTCGACCGGTGACAGGTAGTCACCGCAGACGAGGATGCGCAGCCAGGGCAGCCAGTAGGCGGTGCCGTCGGCGGTGTGACCGTCGGCCGGGTGGAGCTCGACCTCGTGGGCCGGGCCGAGCTCGAGCTTGCCCGGCAGCGGCAGCGCCTGGAGGTTGCCCAGGGCCAGAGGAGCGGCCCGCTGCACGTAGTGTCTGCGGTCGAACTCGCGCAGTTTGCGCTGGGCGGCCCCCGGCTCACCGGCGAGCCGTTGCGCGGTGGACTCGCCGCACCCCAGAGAGGCGTCGGGGAAGGCCAGGCGACCCAGCAGGTGGTCCCAGTCCCCGTGGGTGGCCAGGAGGCCCGAGGGGGGAAAGGCGGCCTGCCTGAGCACCTCGGGCAGGGCCCGGAGTTCCTCGGGGTAGACGGGCGAGTCGATCACGAAGCCCTCGTCGCCGCCCCGTACTGCGGTGCACGTGGTCTGCCAGACGTCAGATACGAACACCAGCACGTCGGAGTGCAGCGCCGTGGCCCGCATCACTCTCCCTGCCCGCCTCGCTCGCGCCCTCGCGGCCGGTGGCCGCGCACGGTCAGGCGACGCCGATCAGCTTCGCGGCTTCGCGGAGGCTCGTGACCTCGGCATCGGGCTTTTTCTGGCCCGGCTCGAGCTGCTGCTTGGTGCGGTTGACCCAGATCACGGGAACCTTCTTCTTCAAGCACGGCTCCACGTCGTGGTAGTAGCTGGCGGCGATGTGTACCCAGCCCTTTTTGGTGCCGATCCGCCGCTCGGCTTCGGTGAAATGGGCGGGGTCAGGCTTGTAGGAGCGCACCTGCTGGGCAGTGACGACGAGATCGAAGTCGAGCGGGATGTGTCGCCGCGTCTGACCCAGGAGCTTGTCGTCGATGTTGGAGACCAGCCCGATCTTGTGCTTCTTGGCCACCTTGGTCAGGACCGAATTGGTCTCCTTGAAGGGCTTCCAGCGCTGCACCGAGTCCGGCAGGAAGCCCGAGCGCGAAGGCTCCAGTGGCCAGCCGAGTTGCTTGGCGATCTGAATCGCCGTCCGGCGCAGGACTTCGGCGTAGAGCTCATAGGAACCAGCTTGGATCTGCTGTTGGACCTCGTGAAAGAGCGGAATCAGTTCGTCGCGCTCGAGCGTGAAGCCATCTCGCTCAGCCTCCTTTTGGAATGCCTCGTAGGCGCCAGTTTCCCAATCGATGAGGGTGCCGTAGACGTCGAAGGTGACGAACGAGACATTCTTGGGGATCGCCATGGCCGGCTGATAATGCCATGGCTGGCGCGGCAACTGCGTCGTGGTCGGCCACAAGCCGCCGCCGATCCCGGATTCAATACAGTGAACTGAAGGCCATGGATCTGCTCGAATATCAGGGAAAGCAGTTGTTTGCCCGCCACGGCGTGGCGGTGCCCGAGGGACGGCTCGCCCGCAGCGCGGACGAGGCGGTGGCCGCCGCGGACGAGATCGGCTACCCCTGCGTGATCAAAGCCCAGGTCCAGATCGGCGGCCGCGGCAAGCTCGGGGGAATCAAGGTGGCCACGGATCGAGCCGAAGCCGAGGAGCACGCCCGGGCGATCCTCGGGATGGATATCCGCGGCCTCACCGTGCACGAGGTCTGGATCGAGACCGCCTCGGAGATCGAGTCCGAGTACTACGCCTCGGTCGTCTTCGACCGTTCGGCCAAGGCGCCCCTGGTCATGCTCTCGACCAAGGGGGGAATGGACATCGAGCAGGTCGCCGACGAGGATCCGGATGCCATCGCCCACCTCCACGTCGACCCGCTGCTCGGGTTCCAGGACTTCCACGGGCGCCGTCTCGCCTTCGAGGCCGGGGTCGACGCCGACGTGGTCCGTCCCGTGGGGACGATGCTGGCCAAGCTCTATGAAGTATTCACCCAGGAGGAGGCGACGCTGGTCGAGGTAAATCCGCTGATCGTCACCGCCGCCATCGGCGCCGGCGCCGATGGCGGTGCCCGGGATGTCAAGGCACTGGATGCCAAGGTGACGCTCGACGGCAACGCTCTCTACCGCCACCCCGATAACGCCGAGTTGCGCGATCCGTCTCAGGAAGACCCGCAGGAGCGGATGGCCAAGGAGCGCGGGCTCACCTACGTCAAGCTCGATGGCGACATCGGCATCCTCGCCAACGGGGCCGGGCTCTCGATGTCCACCCTGGACGTCGTTGCCGAGGCCGGCGGGAGCCCCGCCAACTTCCTCGATGCCGGCGGCGGCTCCCGCGCTGACGCGATCACCAGCGCGGTCGAGGTGATCCTCTCCGACTCCAAGGTCAAGGCCGTCCTGTTCAACATCTTCGGCGGCATCACCCGCTGCGACGAGGTCGCCAAGGGCCTGATCGAGGCGTTCAGGCAGATCGACCCCCAGGTGCCCTTCGTCGTGCGCCTGGACGGCACCAACGGCGAGGAGGGCCGGGCCCTGTTGACTGAGGCCAACCTGCCCGGCGTGGACACCGAGGCGACCATGGACGGCGCGGCGGCCAAGGTCGTCGCGCTCGCGGCTGCCGGCGCCGCAGCGGCCAACGGTCGGGGCGACGGCTGATGAGCATCCTGGTCGGCACCGAGACGCGCCTGTGCACCTCCGGCATCACTGGTCGCGAGGGCACCTTCCATACACTGCGCAACCGCGACTACGGCACCCAGGTGGTGGCCGGCGTCACCCCCGGCAAGGGCGGCCAGGACGTCGACGGTGTGCCCGTCCTGAACACCTTCCACGACGCGGTCGCACACGCGGGCGCCAATACGGCCATGATCTTCGTCCCGCCGCGCTTTGCCGCCGATTCCATCCTCGAGGCCGAGGACGCGGGGATCGAACTGATCATCTGCATCACCGAGGGCATACCCGCCCACGACGAGCTGCGCGTCTACAACACCCTCAAGAAGAACGGTCGCGCTCGCCTGGTCGGCCCCAACTGCCCCGGGATCCTCTCGCCCGGAAAGGCCAGCGTCGGGATCATCCCGGCCCAGTTCTTCCGCGAGGGCAACGTCGGCCTGGTCTCGCGCTCGGGCACCCTGACCTACCAGATCGGCGACGTACTGGCCAAGAGCGGCTTTGGCAATTCGACGATCGTCGGCATCGGTGGTGACCCGGTCCCGGGAACTGACTTCATCGACGTCATCCGCATGTTCGAGGATGACCCCGGGACCGATCTGATCGTGATGTGTGGCGAGATCGGTGGCGACGCCGAGGAGCAGGCCGCGGAATTCATCGCCACCCATGTGACCAAGCCGACCGTCGCCTACATCGCCGGTTTCACCGCTCCGACCGGCAAGACGATGGGCCACGCCGGCGCGATCGTATCGGGCTCGCACGGGACCGCGGCCGCCAAGGCCGAGGCGCTCGAGAGCAAGGGCGTCCGCGTCGGGCGCACCCCGACGCAGGTGGCCGAGCTCGCCGTCTCGCTGCTCGGCTCCGCCGCCTGAGCGCCTCTCCTACGCGGTCCGGCCTGGGGGCGCCAACTCTCCCGCAGGCCCGGACCCCGACGTGCGGCAGCTGACCGGCGACCGGTGGCGGTAGCTTCCAGCGCGTCGCCGCCGCAGGGCGCAGTAGGCTCGGCGAACCCGATGTCCGACGACTCACCGCAGATCTCGATTCTCGATGCCCGCTTGGCCGAGATCGACAAGCGCCTACGCAGCATCCAGACCGGGCTGGTGACCGATGTGGCGCCGGGCCCCGCCCACGCCGCGCCGGGGCCACCCGTGACCGACACGGCGAGCGAGATCCCTCCTCGCGTCGAGGTGCCCGAGCCGGGCTCGTCGGCCCCCGGCCTGCCAGCGGTGCCCGCCCCCGCGGCCGATCAGGCGCTCGTCGAGGCCGTGGTCGAGCTGCGAGAGCTGCTCGTCGCCCACGAGAATCTGCTGGGCTCGATGCGCTTGCTCCTCTCGGACTACGGGCGGGCCCTGGCCGAGGCCCGGGGCGCCTCGCCGGGCGTTGCCGTCGGCGAGGAGGTGCGCTCGCTCAGCGTGACCGCGGGCCCGTTTGCCGGCACGGAGGCCGTCCGCGGGTTCGAGCACGCGTTGGCGGGGCTGCCTGGAGTGAGCGGCGTGGAGCTGCGCGGTTACGAGGGCGGCAACCGCGCGATCGTCGACGTGCACCTGTCGCTCCCAACGTCGTAGTCTTTTTGTCGTGGCCGACACGATCTCCTTCGCTCGCGGCGCGCCCTCAGTCGACATCGTCGACGTCGACGGCCTGAAGGCCGCCGCTGCCAGCGCCTTCGGCTCTGATCCCGGTGGCATGACTGCCTATGGCACCTCGGTCGGATACCTGCCGCTGCGAGCCTGGATCGCGGACCGCCATGGGGTGGAGCCCAGCCAGGTGCTGGTCACCAACGGCTCGATGCAGGCCGACGCCTTCCTGTTCGACGCGCTGGTCGAGCCGGGGGATGCGGTCGTGGTCGAGCGCCCCACCTACGACCGCACGTTGCTCTCGCTGCGCACCCGCGGCGCCGATGTGCGGATGGTGGAGCTCGAGCCCGACGGGATCGACACCGCGGCCCTGGCCCGCCTACTCGCCGCCGGGACTCGACCCAAGCTTGCCCACATCATTCCCAACTTTCAGAACCCGGCCGGCTACACGCTCTCAGCCCCCAAGCGCGAGCGACTGCTCGAGCTCGCCCGCGAGCACAGCTTCACGATCTTCGAGGACGATCCCTATGTCTCCCTGCGCTTCGAGGGTCGATCGCTGCCGACCATGCTGTCGATGGATCCCGAGCGGATCGTCTACGCCTCTTCCTTCTCCAAGACCGTGTGCCCGGGAATCCGGGTCGGTTACCTGGTCGGCTCCGAGGAGCTGATTGCCCGCATCGCCAAGCTGGCCACGAACACCTACATCTCGCCGAACATGGTCGCGCAGGGGATCGTCAACGAGTTCTGCCGCTCGGGGGCGGTCGAGCGCTCGGTCGAGACGGTCCGCGCAGCGCTGCGCGAGCGCTCCCAGGCGCTCTGCGATGCCCTCGCCGAGAAACTCCCAGAGGCCAAGTTCGTGGCGCCCGAGGGAGGCTACTTCCTCTGGGTCGACCTGCCCCGGGGAACCGACGTGGCGGCGCTGCAGCAGGCCGCCGCCCAGCGGGGCGTGCAATTCGTCAAGGGCAGCGAGTTCCTGCTCGAGGGCGGTGAATCGTCGCTGCGCCTGGCCTACTCGGGAGTCACGCCGACCCAGATCAAGGACGGGATCGGCCGGCTCGCCGAAGCCTATGCCGAGGTCGGCTCCCCAGCCCATGCGGTCTGAGGAGGTCCGCGCTCTGGGGGCTCTGGCCGGGGGCGCTGCCGCCAGCATCGCCAGCCAGGCTCGCGACGTCCACACCAGCGTCGCCGGACGGGTGTTCGGTCTGCTCGGACCGGCCGCCACCGCGACCCGGGTGGTCCATGACCAGGTCACCGACCATGCCTACCGCGGCGCCCGCGCCCTGACCGGGGCTTTGGTCTCAGGTCCCGCGTACGCCTACGGCCGGACCCTGCGAGACGACGCCCCGGCGCTTGAGGCCGACCTGGGGGCGCGGCTTGCGCTCGGGGCGCTGAACGGCGCTTTCGGGGACATGCTCGAGCGGTCCGGCAACCCCCTGGCCATGCCGATGACCGTTCGGCACCGCGGCCAGGCCCTGGATTGGAGCCACGACCCGCTCCCCGCAGCCGTTGCGGAGCCCCGCTCCCGGATCGCGATCTTCCTGCACGGGCTGTGCGAGACCGAGGACGCCTGGCGGTTCGGTGCCGGGCGCCACCAGCCATACGGTGACCGTCTCGAAGCCGAGCTCGGCTCCACCTCGCTCTACGTTCGCTACAACAGCGGCCGTCACATCTCCCACAACGGCCGCCGTCTCGCCGAGTGCCTGGACGAGCTGACCACGGCCTGGCCGGTCCCGGTCACCGAGGTTGCCCTCATCGGTCACTCCATGGGCGGACTCGTCGCTCGCGCCGCATGTCACTACGGCGCCGGCCAGGATTGGATCCCGAAGGTCCGCGACGTCATCATGCTCGGCACGCCACATCGCGGGGCGCCACTGGAGCTCGCCGCCAACGCCGCCACGGCGGCGATCTCGCTGCTGCCCGAAACGCGCCCGTTCGCCGGCCCGCTGCGCGCCCGCAGCGCCGGGATCAAGGACCTCGGCTACGGCTACGTCGTCGACGAGGATTGGGATGGACATGACCCGGACCGCTTCTGGACCAACACTGGCACCGATATTCCCTTCCTCGAGAGCGCCGATCACTGCTTTGTCAGCGCGACCGTGACGCGGGATCCCGAGGCGCCGCTGGGGCGCGTGTTCGGAGACCTGCTCGTCCTGCGTTCGAGTGCCTGGTCGCACGGGGGCCACGGCGAGCGGCTGCGCTTTCCGCTGGACCGCTACCGCCATTTGGGCGGGGCGACGCACCTCGATCTTCTCAATCACCCCGCTGTCTATGAGCTGATCGAGGGCTGGCTGACCAGCGGCCGGCCGGCGCTGCCGGCTCCGGCGTGAGCCGCAGCGTCCGGTTGCCGTGGTTGGGCTAGCGCCCGTAGCGCTCGCGGCCCAGCACGAGCTGCTCGGGCAGCGCGGTGCGTGGCGGCGGGGACGGGTCGGCCAGGACCGAGACCGTCTCGGCCACACTGACCGTGAGCGTGGGGCTGACCGTGTCGGTGTGCACCTGCACGTGATCGCTGTCGCGGACGGCCACCGTGCCGGTCATGCCGGGCTCGACGCCGGCGTTCTTGAGGTAGTGCAGTAGGTCCTCAGCCTCGTTCTCGAACCGCAGGATCGTTACCTGGGCCCCGACCTCGCAGTCGGCCAGCGGCACCCCGTCGATCCGCTCCCCGACCCGGATCGGATGGCCATGGGGACAGGTCTTGGCGTCTCCGACCGAGGCCCGGACGTAGGCCTCAAAGCGAGGTGTCATCGCGTGTTCGAGCTTCTCGGCTTCCTCGTGGACGTCGTCCCAGGGCACGCCGACGACATCGGTCAAGAAGCGCTCGATCATCCGGTGGCGGCTGACGATCCGCTCGGCGTGCTCGCGACCGTTGGGGGTGAACTCGATCGCGCGGTCGGCGGTGCGGGTGATGTAGCCGTCGCGCTCCAGCCGAACGACCATCTCGTGGACGGTGGGGGCCGAGAACTGCATCGCGCGCGCCAGGTTGGCGCCGGTCATCGGCAACCCGGCTTCGAACAGCCAGAACAGCGACTCGAGATACTCCTCCTCGGCGACGGTGGCGTGCTCGGCGGCCATGCGATCGATCCTAGCGAGGGGCCTCGCGCCCGATGGATAGGATCGCCGGTGCGTGACCCTGGCCCTCAAGCCCCCGGTTGAACCTCAGCTCGCCCGCTCGGGCAAGGAGCTGCCGCTCGGTGACCAGTGGAGCTACGAGCCCAAGTTCGATGGCTTCCGGGCGCTGGTCTTCGTCGACGGTGACCAGTTCGAAATCCAGTCGCGCGGCGCCAAGTCGCTCGGGCGCTACTTTCCTGAGCTCGTCTTCCCGCCCGGCCGTTACGTGATCGACGGCGAGATCGTGATCGACGCCGCCAACGGCCAACAGGATTTTGGGGCGCTGCAGCAGCGGATCCATCCCGCGGCCTCGCGAATCGCGCTCCTGGCAGCGCAGACTCCCGCCCATTACCTGGCCTTCGACGTCCTTTTGATCGACGATGACGTGGTGCTCGAGCGTCCCTTCGCCGAGCGCCGCACGCTCTTGGCGCAGCTGACCGCCAACGGGATCGGGCTCACGCCTCTGACCCGCGAGCCCGCCGAGACCGAGCCCTGGTTTGCCCACGGCGAGGGCGTGGTGGCCAAGGACCTGGCCGCGCCCTACCGTCCCGGCAAGCGGGCGGGGATGGTCAAGGTCAAGCGGGTACGCACGATCGACGCCGTCGTGGTCGGCTACCGGCCCGGCAAGGAGGTCGACACCGTCGGGTCGCTGATCCTCGGCCTCTATGACCCGGAGGGCAAGCTGCACGTGGTCGGTCACTCCTCGGGCCTGCGGGCGGCCGAGAAGCGGGCGCTGGTGGCGACGCTCGAGCCCTACGAGACCGGCGAGCGCGGCCACGGTGACGCCAGCCGCTGGAAGAGCGAGAAGGACCTCGAGTGGATCTCGCTACGCCCCGAGCTCGTGGTCGAGGTCACCTTCGACCACGCCAGCGACGGACGCATCCGCCACGGGACCAAGATCCTGCGCTGGCGCGAGGACAAGCCTCCGCGCGAATGCCGGCTCGAGCAGATGCAGAGTTGACTCAGCGCCGCCGCCTGCGGCACTCGCGCCGTGGGCGCTAGTGCGCTGGCCGGCGGGCCCGGCTTGGCTGCACTCGCGGAGGCTCGCCCTGCTGCTTTTTGAAGTGCGGGGGCCACGGAGCATCGCCAAGGCCCGCATCCTCGTCGCGCTGGGCCAGCTCGAGCAGCCCCGCCAGCGAGCCGGCGTGGGCGTCAATCTCGGCGGCGGGGTCGCCGCGGCGGGCCACCAGGGCCGGTACGGTGTCGATCCGCAACTCGCCCGGTTCCACGTCCGCGACCTCGTCCCAGCTCAGTGGCGTGGAGACACGAGCGTCCGGGGTGGGTCGCACGCTGTAGGCCGAGGCGATCGTGCGGTCGCGCAGGTTCTGATTGAAGTCGACAAACACGCCGTGGCGCTCCTCCTTCCACCACTTGCTGGACGCGATCTCGGGTGCCCGGCGCTCGATCTCCCGGGCCAGCGCCACCGCGGCGCGACGGACGGTGACGAAGTCGTGCTCTGCAATCAGGCGCGCGTAGATGTGGATGCCACGCGAGCCGCTGGTCTTGGGAAAGCCGGTGAGACCATGCTCGCTCAGCACCTCGCCGGCTAGGATCGCGACCTGGCGGACGTCGTCCCAGCTCGCCTCGGGGGTCGGGTCGAGGTCGACGCGCAGCTCGTCGGGATGATCGAGATCCGGGATCCTGACTTGCCAGGGATTCCAGTCGATCACGCCCAGGTTGACGCCCCAGACGAGGTGAGCGGCGTCGTTGGGCAGCAGCTCGCGGGCCGAGCGGCCGCTGGGAAACTGCACCGTGGTCGTCTGCAGCCACTCGGGAGCAGATTCGGGAATGCGCTTCTGAAAGAAGGGCTTGGCGCCGGCGCCGTCCACGAAGCGCTTGAGCACCGTCGGGCGATCGCGCAGCTGGTTGACGACCGGCCCGGCGAGCTCGACGTAGTAGTTGACGAGGTCGCGCTTGGTGATCCCGAGCTCGGGAAAGAAGACCTTCTCGGGGTTGGAGATCCTGACCTCCGTGCCCCCGGCCTCGATCAGCTCGTAGTCGGTCATCGGGCGAAGGATGACGGATACTGGCGCCGTGAGCCCGATCCCCGGCGTCCCGACCACGGTGCTCGTCGCCCCGGACTCGTTCAAGGGCACCCTCACCGCTCCCGAGGTCGCGCGAGCGATTGGCCGCGGCTTGGAGGCGGCTGGCCGACCGACCGACCTGTGCCCGGTGGCCGACGGCGGCGAGGGCACCATGGCTGTCTTGCGCGATCCGCTCGGCGCTTCGGAGCATCGGGTCCGGGTCACTGATCCACTCGGCCGTCCGATTGAAGCCTCGGTTGCGCTCGGCCCTGAGCACGCGATCGTCGAGACGGCGGCGGCCAGCGGCCTGCATCTGGTCAGCAAAGACGAGCGCGACGCGATCGCGGCCTCTTCGGCGGGCACCGGCGAGCTGATCATGGCCGCGGTTGCCGCCGGAGCCAGGACCGTGTTCCTCGGCGTGGGCGGGAGCGCCACCACCGACGGCGGAGCCGGGGCGATCCGGGCGATCGAGCGCGGCGGTGGCTTAGGTTCGGCCAAGCTCGTCGTCCTGTGCGATGTCCGCACTCCGTTTGAGGATGCCGCGCGCGTGTTCGCGCCGCAGAAGGGCGCGGACGTCGAGGCGGTGCGAAAGCTCAGCGCCCGCCTGCACGGACTAGCGCGCCGCTGGCCGCGCGACCCCCGCGGGCTGCCTATGACCGGGGCCGCGGGCGGCCTTTCGGGTGGTCTGTGGGCGGCGTTTGGGGCCGAGCTGGTGGCCGGGGCGGCGTTCGTGCTGGACGCGATCGGTTTCGATGCCCGGATGCGCGCTGCCCGGGCGGTGGTCACCGGCGAGGGCAAACTCGACGCTCAGAGCCTTACCGGCAAGGTTGTCTCCGAGGTCGCCACCCGCGCCCGCCAGGCTGGCGTGCCCTGTCATGCGATCGTCGGCACCCGCGAGCTTGACACCTTCGGAGCGCGGATCCTCGACCTGCAGACGATTCGCGAAGCCGGGACCCCCGCTGCCCTGCGCGCCGCCGGCCGGAGCCTCGCGGGTGAGCTCTGACCTGAGGGTGATCTCATGCCGTGGGGGACGAACATCTCCATGAACCACCTGGCGCCATGCCGCGGCGCCCGCGAGCCCGCTCAGTGTGCGAACGCCGAGCGCCGCGCTGTGGGACGAAGGCTGGGAAGCGGAGCGGTCAGCGACTCGAGTTCTGCGGTCACCTCACCGAGGTGGCGCAGGAGCATGTCGGCCATCTCCAGGCTCATGCCGGCGCGCACAACGATTCGCAGGACGCTGAGGTCCTGGCGATTCTCGGGGAAGGTGTAGGCGGGCACCAGCCACCCGTGCTCACGCAAGCGCTCGGAGACGTCGAAGACCGTGTAGTTGCGGACCTCGGGAGAGAGCGCGAAGGCGAACACGGGCAGCTCGCCGCCGTGGGAGATGAGCCGGTAAGGACCGAGGTCAGCGACCCCGCTGGAGATGCGCACGGCGATGTGCTGAAGATTGGCCATCGTGCTCGTGTAACCCTCCCGGCCCAGGCTCATGAACATGAAGTACTGGGCGACAACCTCGCTCCCCGGGCGCGAGAAGTTCAGCGAGAAGGTCGGCATGTGGCCGCCGAGGTAGTTGACGTCGAACACCAGATCGCGCGGGAGCGCCGCCGCGTCGCGCCAGATCGCCCAGCCCACTCCCGGGTAGACCAGACCGTATTTGTGGCCGGAGGCATTGATCGACTGCACCCGTGGGACGCGAAAGTCCCACTCGAGCTCGGGTACGAGGAACGGGGCTACGAACCCACCCCCGGCGGCGTCGACGTGCACGGGCACGTGCAGACCGCGATCGGCCTCGAGCTGATCGAGCGCAGCGGCGATCTTCGCCACCGGCTCGTAACTGCCGTCAAAGGTTGACCCGAGGATCGCGACCACGCCGATCGTGTTCTCGTCGCAGTGTGCGACGGCCCGTTCGGCGGTCAGGTGAAAGGTGTCGCCCTCCATCGGAACCAACCGGGGTTCGACCTCCCAGTAGCGGCAGAACTTCTCCCAGCAGACCTGCACGTTGGCCCCCATGACCAGGTTGGGCCGGTCAGCCGGCTGCCCCGCCTTCTGCCTGCGCTCCCGCCAGCGCCACTTCAGCGCCATTCCGGCCAGCATCGCCGCCTCGCTGGAGCCGGTGGTCGAGCAGCCGGTCGCGCGGTCCTGCTCCGGTGATCCCCACAGATCGGCGAGGATGTTGACGCACCGAGCCTCGATCTCCGCGGTCATCGGGTACTCGTCCTTGTCGATGATGTTCTTGTCTACCGTCTCGGCAATCAGCCGGGCGCCGGTCGACGGCATCCAGGTGGTCACGAACGTGGCCAGGTTCAGGCGTGCTTGCCCATCGAGCAGGAGTTGACTGGTGATCCCCTCGTAGGCGGCCTCCGCACCGATCCCCTTGGCCGCCAGGCGGTCGATCGATAGCTCACGCTCTTGCGCGCCCTGACCCGGACCAGCGAGCGGCCGGTTGTGGCGGCGATTGTGGTGGCGGGCACTGAGGGGCATGCGAGGTCAGTCCGCGCCGATCATCACGTCGGAGGCCTTGACGATCGCGGTGACCGACCTTCCCTGTGACAGCCCGAGTTCCTCAACGGCCTCGACCGTGATTGAGGCGACCAGGCGCTGGCCGGCCACGTCGAGGACGACGTTGGCGATTGCCTCACCGCGACGGATCTCTGTCACCGTTGCGACGAGCTGGTTGCGGGCGCTGAGTTTCATGACCGGCCTCTCCCTCTTGTCTTGGCTGCGGCGGAGTAAAGCGCAGCGACCACGGGGAGCCCTCGCTCGGGCCTTAGCCTATGCGATGCTTATGCTGAATGGCTTAGGCGAGAAGTCTGCCTAGGCATATTCAGCCAACTCGGGGAGGAGAAAGAAACAATGCCGCGAGGACGTCGTATCGTGATCCTGCCCGTCGTGGTGGCGTTGCTGGCCGCCGGCTGTGGGTCCAGCAGCAGCAACTCCAGCAGCAGCAACTCCAGCAGCAGCGGCTCCAGCAGCAGCAGCTCCAGCAGCAGCAACTCCAGCAGCGCCTCCGGCTCGGGGTCCGGACAGACGGCGGCCAAGCCCACGCTGGTCGTGTCGGCCGCGGCCTCGCTCAAGGCCGCCTTCACGAAGTACGGCAGTCAATTTTCCCTCGCCAAGAGCCGGTTCTCGTTCGCCGGCTCGGACATGCTGGCGGCACAGATCGAGCAGGGCGCCCGGCCCGACGTGTTCGCGTCGGCCAACACAAAGCTCCCGGCTGCGCTCTACGCCAAGGGGCTGGTGGGCAAGCCGGTCATCTTCGCCGCCAACAAGCTCGTGCTCGCCGTGCCCGCGAACTCGAAGATCACCAGTCTGGCTGGCGCCGAGAAGTCAGGGGTAACGTTGGTCATCGGCTCAGCCACCGTGCCGATCGGCGTCTACACCCGCAAGATCCTGGCCAAGCTGGGTCCGGCTCAGAGCGCCAAGGTCCTGGCCAATGTCCGCTCCAACGAGCCCGACGTGAGCGGCATCGTCGGCAAGCTCACCCAGGGCGCCGCCGACGCGGGCTTCACCTACGTGACCGATGTCAAGGCCACGGCCGGAATGCTCAAAGCAATCCCCCTGCCGGCCTCACTGCAGCCCGTGGTCGCCTACGGGGTGGCGGTTGTCAAGGGCTCAGCGCACCGGGCGCAGGCCGAGAAGTTCATCGCCGGCCTGCTGAGCGGCACCGGGCAGGCGGATCTGGCGAAGGCCGGCTTCCTGGCGCCCCCGCGCAAATGATCGGCGGCGGATGGTTCCGTGGGGGCTGGTTCCCCGTCCTCCTGGGGGCTGCGCTGGCCATCACGCTGGGCTTCCTGGTCCTGCCGGTGCTCGCCGTGTTCACCAACGTGGCGCCCGGCCAGCTGCTCTCAAGCCTGGGCGACCCCTCCTCGACGGCGGCCCTCAAGCTGAGCCTGGAGACGACGCTGATCGCGCTGGTGGTGATCGTCGTGGTTGGCACCCCGGCGGCTTATCTGCTTGGCACCCGCTCCTTCCGCGGCAAAGCGGTGATCATCACCCTGATCGAGCTGCCGCTGGTCATGCCGCCGGCCGTGGCCGGCCTAGCGCTGCTCGCGGCGCTGGGGCCGGAGGGGATACTGGGAGGCGTGCTCGGCGGCGCCGGCGTCCATCTCGTGTTCGCGACCGCCGGAGTCGTGGTCGCGCTCGTGTTCGTGTCGGCGCCGTTCTACATCCGCCAGGCCCAGGCCTCGTTCCAGGCCGTGGATCCGAAGTTGTTCGATGCCGCGCGAACCCTCGGCTCGGGCGCGGCGGCCACCTTCGTGCGAGTCGCGGCGCCGGTCGCCCTCCCCGGATTGGTGGCGGGTCTGGCACTCGCCTGGGGGCGGGCGCTGGGCGAGTTCGGCGCCACCTTGATGTTCGCGGGGTCCCTTACCGGGATCACCCAGACCGCGCCCCTGGCCATCTACGACCAATTCTCGAGCAACTTCACGGGCGCGCTGGCCCTGGGCGCCGTGCTGGTGGCCATCTCCGCTGGGCTGCTGCTCGCCGTCAAGCTGATTCCCGGCGCGGACTCCCTCGGCCGTGCTCCGCGCTGAGCTGGGCCATCGCGTCGGGTCCCTTGCGCTCGAAGTCGCCTTCATCGTCCCCGCCGGTCGCTGCCTGGCCCTGGCCGGCCCCTCGGGTGCGGGAAAGACCACCGTCCTGCGGCTGATCGCGGGAACCCTGCGCCTGGACCGGGGGCGAATCGAGCGCGACGGGCGGGTGTGGGTCGACACGCAGCGGTCGCTCTGGACGGGCCCCGAGGAACGCGGCTGCGGTTACGTGTTTCAGGACTACGCGCTCTTTCCCCATCTCAGCGCCTGGCGCAACGTGGCCTACGGGCTGCACCGCCGCCCCCGAGCGAAGCGGCGCGAGATCGCCCTTGAACTGCTTGACCGCTTCGGTCTTGCCGATCTTGCCCATGCCCGCCCCGCGACCCTGTCGGGTGGTGAGCGTCAACGGGTCGCGCTCGCGCGCGCCCTGGCGCCTGAGCCGGCCACGCTCCTGCTCGACGAGCCGCTCGCGGCGCTGGACCCGCGTGCGCGCGCCGGGGCCAGCCGCGAGCTGGGTGAGATCCTGCGCGCGCTGGAGATCCCGTCCGTGCTCGTCACGCATGACTTCAACGAGGCCGCCCTCCTCGGTGACGAGGTGGGAGTGATCGACGCCGGCAAGATCATCCAGCAGGGCACCGCCAGCGAACTGGCGGCCGCCCCGGCTTCGGCTTTCGTGGCCGACTTCACCGGCGCTGTGGTCCTCACCGGCCGCGTGGCGCCGATCAGCGGCGAGCTGACCCTGGTCGACCTCGACGGCGGCGGCCGCGCGCTGAGTACCGACTGCGGCGAGGGCCGTGTCGCGCTCAGCGTATTTCCCTGGGAGATCACCCTGCGCCCGCGAGAGGCCGAAGCCGAGGACTCGGCTCAGAACGCGGTGGCGGCTCGCGTTGTCTCGGTGACCGCGGTCGGCAATCGCGTCCGCGTCGGGCTCTCCGGGGGTCAGCCCCTGGTCGCCGAAGTGACGGGCAAGGCGGCCAGCGACCTCGGCCTCGCGGTCGGTACGGAGGTCGTCGCGAGCTGGAAGGCGACCGCCACGCGGCTGGTCAGCCTCTGATGCGCTCGGGTCCAGGTGCTTCGCCGGCACGCGCATAGGGAGACCTCAGGACCACACGCAATCCAACTGCGGCGGCTTGCGGAAGACCAACCCACGGATCTCCGGCTGGCTTCCCGGCGCGAGACGCAGGCGGGGCAGCCGCGCCAGCAGGGTGGCCAGCCCGACGCGAGTTTCGAGCCGGGCCAGGTGGACCCCGATGCAAACGTGCGGGCCCTGGGCGAAGGCGAGATGACGGCGGGGCGGGCGATCGAGGCGAAACTCGTCCGGGGACGCGAACAGCGCCGGATCCCGATTGGCGGCAGCCAGGGACAGGCGCACGAGCTGACCACGGCCGATGCGCGCACCACCCACGTTGACCTCGGCCGTGGCGTAGCGGTCCAGCACCGCGGCGGCGGGCTCGAGCCGCAGCGACTCTTCGATTGCCGCCTCGAGAGCTTCGGGCTCGCGGCGTGCGCGAGCCAGCTCGGCAGGCCGCTCGAGCAGCATCAGCAGTGCATTGGCGATCATGGCCTCGCTCGTCTCGATTCCGCCGAACAGGAGAACGGCGGCGCCCGACGCGATCTGGGCCGGCGTGAGCGCCGAGTTGGCGGCGGCGTCGGCGAGCAGCGAGTCCGGGCCGCCCTCCTTGATCGAGTCCTCCAGCCGCCGGGCAAGCTGCGCGTAGGCGTCGGCACCCGCCTGCGTAGGGTGTCCGCCCTCCACGCTCATCTCGTTCACCGACGTGACGATCGCGTCATACCAGCCCAGCAGGGCCGGGATCTCGTCGCGCTCCAGCCCGATCGCTCGGGCCACCACGGCCGTCGAGAGCGGCCCCGCGAAGCCACGGCGCAGCTCGCCGCCGCTCGCTGGCTCGAGCTCATCGACCAGCCACCGCGCCGCGTCGGCCGCCACGGCGGCGAAGCGCTCGCGCACGGCGCCGGGGCGAAATGGGGCCAGGAACGGCGCCCGGTGCTCGGCGTGAGCGGGCCCATCGAGGCTGAGCATGCTCGGGCCGATCACCCGCGCGGTCGTGAAGCCCGGATCGTCGACTGTGAAGGTGGCGGGATCGCGTAGCGCGGCGAGCACGAGGTCGTGGCGGGTGACCAGCCATCCGTTGAGGCTCGGCAGCCACGAGACCGGCTCGTGCTCGCGCAGACGTGCGAGTAGTGGGTGGGGCGCGCGGTCGAGCTGCTCGAGTGTGACCTCCGCGCCGAGGGCGAAGTTGTCCATGCGCCCTCATTCTGACTGGGGTGGTTGGCAGCCGCGCTCGATCAGATAGCGCAGGAAGGCCGAGCGGTCGCGGCCGGGGTCAAACGGATCGAGTCCGTCTCGGAGCAGCGTGGCCACCCGCTCGAGGTCGAGGAGCAGGGCGAGCTTGCCGGGCGGATCGTCCCACGCCCCCGAGTCGTAGCGATCGACCCACGCGGACAGTGCGGCCAGCGTCTCGAGCTGGACGTCGTCCTCCCACCAGCCCGCGCGGATCGCCAGCCGGTAGCGATCGCGCAGCGCGCAGACGTCGGCCCACAGGCGCTCGAACCACAGCCACCGCTCACGCGGATACAGACCGCGCCAACTCAGTGGCCAACGCGGCGCGGTCTCCTCCTCCCAGGCGTCGGATTCCCCAGGCGGACGGTCTGGATCGTCCGGATCGTGCCAGCTCATGGCGCCGCCAGCCGCCGCAGACGGCGGTCGCTGAACCACATGCGCAGCGCGATCTCGGCCGGTGGCAGCCGCCCGTAGAGAAGCAGCGCGTGGCGCTCGGGCATCTGGCGCAGGGCTTCCGCGGCCAGCAGCGGCCGGCGCCGACGCGAGCTCGTCCGGGTACCGCCCCCCGATCCGGCGCCGGTTGTCCGGGAGGTCTCACGCACCTCCTCCTCGCCAACCAGGTCAGCGAAGTACCGCAGCGTGTCGAGGTCGGCGACGCCCGGCAGCAGCATCCGCGCGCGATGGCTGTTAACCACCGTCTCGGCCTGCCGGCCGTAACGGCTGCGGGCCTGGGCGAGATCGTGGAAGATCGAGACCAGCTGGATGTTGTGGCTGGGAGCGGTCGAGGCGATCTCGGCCAGGTTGGGGAGCGGCGCCACGTTCCCGGCCTCGTCGAGGCAGAGCAGGAGCGGGAGCGCGAGGCGGCCGCCCGCCAGCGTGGCCCGCTCGTAGGCGCGGTCAACGATCTCCGACAGCAGGGCGAGGAAGATCGGGCGCAGCAGCTTGGACGCCTTGGCGTCCCCGATCAGGTACAGCGTCCCCGGTCCATCGAGCAGGGCGTCGGGGTCTATGTCCGCGCCGCGTGCCGTCTCAAGCACGCGCCGGAACCGGTAGGCGCGCAAGAGACCCTGCGCCGTGGCCTCGATCGAGGTCCGGGTCCGGTCGGCCTGGGCCTCGAAGGCGCGGAGCGCGTCGTAGGCGGCGTGGGCAGCCTCGGCGTGCGCCTCATCGGTGGCCGAGCCGGTCAGCGCGGCCAGCGCGGCGTCAAGCTCGCGGGCACCCTGGCCGTAGGTCCAGCGCACCACGGCGTCCATCTCCAGCCCCGAGGCCGCCGCGACATAGAGGAGCGGTGCCAGGCGCTGTTCGGCCGCCACCGCCCAGAAATCGCCCCCTTCGACGCCACGCTGATCGAGCTCCCCGGCCGCCGCCAGCCGCCACGCTGTCTCGAGCGCGCCATCCCAGGTCCCCGAAGCGCGCAGGGGTGACCAGGCGTGCGACGGCACCCCCGAGAGCGAGAAGGGATCGAAGATCTGCACGGCACCGAGCGCCCGGCGCCGATCCGCGGTGCAGGCGAGCAGATCGGTCTTGATCGAGGACGCGACGGCGGGACCATCCCACTCGAGCAGGGCGGGCACCGCCAGACCGGCTGACTTGCCCGACTGCGGCGGACCGAAGGCGACCAGCGCATGCCGGGCCTCGGCGTGCAGCAGGCGGCCGCGGTGGCGGCCCAAGGTGAGCCGGCCCCCCTCCGTGCCGTCGTGACGCAGCGAAGCGAGATCGGTCCCGCCCGCCCAGCGGGCGCCCGCGCCACCACGCCGCCCCGTCAACCCGACGCGCCTGGCCACGAGCGCCCCCACGAGGCCGCCGGCGAGGAGCATGGCCAGCGCGGCGTAGAAGCCGGCGGTTGCCGGCAGCATCGCGCGGGCCGGGCGCGGCCATGCGCGAGCCGGATCCGACAGCCGGCCAGGCAGCCTGACCAACACCCCGAGCAGCTGGTCGGCGGGCACCCCGGGCCAACCGCCGCCGAACAGCGCGCCGGCCAGGCCGCCCCACGCCCACACCGCCACCGCCAGGACGGTCACGGCGGCGAGCGCGGCCAGCAGGGCGGCATCCGAGGGGCCACTGCGCGGGGCTCTGCAGTTCACCGGTGTCGGCGTCCGGCCGTGACGGAGGCTTGCATGCCGGTGTCGGTGTCGGTAAGCGGTGCCTCGACGGTCGAGCGCAGGTGCTGGACCACGAACGAGCGCGACCCGACGCGCCACAGCGCCTGGCCGGCGGAGAGCATCGAGATCAACTCGCCCTCGCTGCGCGAGAGTCCGAGGAGCGAGCGGGTGAGGGGGACCTGGCTTTCGTCCTGGTGGTAGACGACACGCGTCGACGCATCGGCCACCAGGCCCTCGGCGATTCGAGCAGCCCGCGAGCCGGCGTCACCGGCAGCATGGAGATCAGCGAGCTTGTGGAGCACCACGAGGTTCATGACCCCGAACTGACGCGCGAGCTTGAAGTTGGACTGAAACCACTCGCCCAGCCCCGTGTGCTGCACGATCTTCCAGGACTCGTCGGCCACGTTGATGAGCCGATCTCGTCCCGGGGACTCGGCGGTCTGGGCCAGCAGAGCGCTGATCCAAGCCGTCGCACAGGCCATCAGGATCCCGACCGCGGGCGAGTCGCGGACGGCGTGCAGGTCGAGCACGAGGAGTTTGGCGTCGAGATCGAGGCCGGGGGTGGTGGGGCCGTCGAACATGCCCCGCAGGGGACCCTCGCATAGGTCCTGGAGAGCGAGCGCGGCCCGGCGGGCGTCGGCGGCCAGCCGCTCGGGACTGGTCTGCAACCGCTGTGCCATCTCGGCCGAAGGCGAAAACAGGACGGCTGCGATCGCAGGCAGGGTCGGCTCGACGGCGCCGCGCGCCCGGACCGTGCGCAGCGCCTCGCGCAGGGCCCCGGCCTCGAGCTGGGAGAGCGGACCGCCGAGCGCAGTCACCGTCACCGCTCGCAGCAGCCCGAGCTGGGCGTGCTCCTCCGGGCGCGAGGCGAGCGGGTTGAGCCGGACGCCGCCACCGGGGACGAGCGAGATCGGGCGCACTCCGACCGCAGCGCATAGCGGTCCGTACTCCCGCTTGACGTCGAGCACGAAGGCCCGGCGCCCGAACAGGAGCATCCTCCATAGCAGCGTCTTGACCAGGGCGCTCTTGCCCTGGCCGAGCTTGCCGAGCACGATCACATTGGGGTCATCGAGAACCCCTTCGCCGTACAGCAGCCAGGGGTCAAAGCAGAAGGCGCCGCCGCTCGACTCGCGCCCCACGAACACCCCGCGACCGCTCAGGCCGCCGGGAGTCACGAAGGGGTAAATGGCCTGGGCATGCCGGGTGGTGCAGCGGTGCCCGGGACGCTCACTGGCCCGCAGGCTCATCGCAAGCCTCGCCCGAGCGGGAGCGTGAACGTGAAGGCATCGGCCTGCTGACCGTAGAGGCGGTGCAGCTCAAGGTGGGCGCGGGCGGCGAGATCGAGCACCTCGCTGCACGAGCGCCGCAATTCGCCGAGATCCCGGCCCGAGACGGTCACAAAGCCGCTGAGCCGGACCTCGCCGTGTCCCGCGGCGAGCTCAGCCTCGCGCCGAGCGGTGGCCTCGCGGACCTGGCGCTGGCGCGCCGTCTCGGCCTGACCGAAGCGCGCGCGCAGCTCGTGATCGGCCCGATCGCGGGTCACCGCGGCCTCGATCTCCCGCGTCGAGCGCTGGGCGGCCAGCGGCTCGAAGGTGACCGCCACCGAGCGCACGGCGCTGGACGTCCCCAGCAGCGCGTCCATGAACAGCGGTGAGACCTCGACCCGTGGCCAGGCACCGATCCAGTAGGTCGCGTGCACGGCTCCGTCGCTGCGGTAGTGGTCCCACCCCTCGCGAGCACCGAGCGGCCACGCGCCCTGTTCGGCGAGCCCGTCGCGTTCGGGATCGGTGGCTTCCAGGAGGCCCAGCTCGGCCCCGGCAAAGGGATCGAAGGCGGTGCGAAGCGTGCGGGCGAGCTGCGCCGGGCCGAGCGCGCCCAGCACCGTGACCTCGGCGGCCTGTAAACCCCTGGCCACCCGTTCGGCCGCCTCGAACAGCGTCTGGACGAGCGAGGAGGCACCCCGATCGCGGACGCGACGACCGTCGACCTGCACGGCGATCAGGATCTCGTGGGCCTGGGTCGCCTGGGTGGTGCTCCCGATCAGCTCCAGGTAGGAGTCGATCATCGGCGTGCCTCGCAGCGGCACCGCCGGGTCGCGCTCGGCATGGACCCAGCGCGCCAGCTCGTCCCCCGGCGCCGGGGCGGTCCGCTCGATCCACTGGATCCGTCGCACCGTCGATCCACCAAGACCGGACAGGACGTGACCCCAGCGGGCGAGACGCCGCTCCTGCGCGTCGGCGTCGAGGAGTGAGAAGGCCAGGACCCGGCAGGCCAGAACGGCGGTCAGCCGGCGGCCGGCTTGCTCGGACACTGCGCCGATCGTGCGCTGGCGGTAATCGGCGGCGATGATTCGTACCCCCGCCAGTTCCCGCGGCGTCCTCGGCTCAGGGGCGATGAGCCCGGGCGGCCCGGCTCGGCGCAATCCTCGCGTGAGGGTTCCCGCCGTGGCCGCCGGCGAGCGAAAGCGCGTACGGCCTCGTAGCCGTCGGGCCGCGAAGCCGCACGCCACTGGGGCCCACTCGGAAAACGAGCGCCCCCCAAGCGGCGCAAAGCACGCACCCACCCCCACCGAGAGGGCGGCCAGGGCGGCGAGAACACCGCCCGGCGAGGGCGCTCGATCAAGAACGGCGACTGCGAACAGGCTGCTCGTGACCAGCCACGCCGCCTGCCCGGGGCGCAGCGCCCCCAGCAGGCCACGGCGCTCCAGCGGCCCGAAGGAATAGGTGACGCGACGCTCGCTCACAGCGGTCCGCCCTCTGACTCTTGGACGGGCGGGCGAGGGTTGTGGTGAGATGGCGGGAGTTCGGCCCCGGCGGGGCTTGGCCCCGAGTGATCAGGCGGCGGAGCGTCGGGCATCGAGTCCGGGCCGAAGACGATGGTCGGCCAGTTGCGCTGTGACCAGAACCGCTCCATGGGAGGCCGGTCATCCCCGTCGGGCTCGGGTGACAGTGAAGCCGGGGAACCGTGGGCGCTCGGGACAGGGGCGCCGTTGGTGGCCCCGTCGCTTCGGCCGGCGGGCGTTGGCGTGCCAGCCTCGGCCCCGTGGTCGGCGTCACCCTCGGCGGTGGCCGCGCCTCCGGGGGCGGCGGGCGAAGGGTCATCTGACCGGGGCTCCCCGTGAGCGACTCGATCGAGTCCCTGGATGGCCGCGCGAGCGGCGCTGGGCTGGGCGTCGGCGCCGCTGATCGAGCCGGCACCCAGTCGGTCGGCCATCGCCTGGCCGGCCTCGGTCACTCGGTCGGTCGCCGGTCCCGCGCCTCCCACCGGAAGCGATCGTCCCTGAGCTCGCAGGCCGTCGAGGCCTCCGGCCAGCTCATGCATCGGGAGCAGGCGCATGAGCGCCCAAGGCGAGCACGCCGCCAGGAGCACCAGCGTCACTCCCGCTAGGCCTCCGGTGACACCAAGCAGCAGACCATGGCCCAGGGCGGCGGCCCCTAATGAGAGCACGGCCACGATCGTGAACTTGGACAGGATCAGCGCGACCAAGAGCTCGACCGCCCGGACTGCCCAGACGCGCCGGGCTGGCCACACCAGCGCCGCGAAGAACAGGGGCAGCATTAATACCACCACATAGACCGCCGCCGCGCGGATCAGCAATTCGACCCAGAGGATGATGGTGACCGCCACCGTGAGCAGCCCGACGAAGAAGACGAAGAAAGTGGATTTGCTCGCCAGGCTGAGGCCGCCCGTCGCCAAGCCGAATTTGTCCAGCGCCGCGCCGGGAGCACTGCCGGTCGCGCTGGCGATCAGCGACGAGAGCTCGTCCGAGGCAGAGAGCAGGAGCATCGTCACCGGCGCGGCGATGTTGACGGCGAGCACACCGAGCGGCAGGTAGCCGAACCCCGAGCGGAGCAGCAGGGTCAGGTCAGACCGCATCAGGGCCTGGATCGCGGCCGCGAACAAAAACGGCAGCGTCAGTAGCGCGCTGATTCCGGCCATCCGCCAGTACGAGGCTGAGAACCAGGTGTTGTGAAGCTGCGGCTGCGTGGTTGCGGAGATCACTTTCGCGGTGGCGCCGAGGGCCACCCGGGCCCCTCGCACGACCCAGGCGACCATCGCCCCCAGGACCGCGGTGGCCGTCACCGCCTTGACGGCGGTACTCGCGCCCGCGAGCGTCTCAACAGCGCCGCCCAGATGCCCACCGAGGAGCTTCTTGCCGGCCTGGAGCACGTTGCCGGGTTTGCGCGCAACCGTGCACACCGTGCCGGCCACCTTGCTGACCAAGCCGGCCAGCGTGCAGATCGGCTTGGTCACGTCGACGGCGTGGGCTGGGGACGGCGCGGCCGCCGCCGCCAGCGTGAAGGCCGTCAGCTCGGCGGCCAGCGAGATCGCGATGCGCCTCATCGTGCTTGGGTCCCGAGGTGCTGAAAGAAGTTCACCAGCCCGGGAGCGGCGCCGATGACCAACGCCGAGGCGCCGGAGACGAGAGCCGCCATTCGGCCGCGCGCTGCGTAATGAGGGTTATGGCCGTGGGACGCGACGGCCCACAGGGCAGCGCCGATGAATGCTCCCAGCAAGGTGATCGCGAGCGCCCAGGCTTCGGCGCCGTTGACCAGCTGCTGGAGGACATTGCTGCCCGGCAGGCCGGTCAGGTCTGGGTGCGCAGTTACGGCGGCAGCGGTGAGGACCGCGGACGGGAAAGCCGAGACCATTCATCATCTCCTAATTCTAATTGAGCCAACTGAGCCAAACGAAGGCTACTGATATAGCTCATGATGTGATAGTCTATTTTGTAAATAGTTAGTCTCAGTTAGATTCAAGGAGTGATCGTCGATGGAACCCTCGACCTGTGCTCGCGAGGTCTCCTCGCACGAGATGTCAGCGCTTTACCGCGAGCTCAACGCGTCTCTGCGACGGATCGTGCGCTTCAACGTCCACGCGCCGGAGGCGCTGCTCGAGGACGCGTGCCAGGTAGCGTGGAGTCGTCTTCTGCGCCGCGCCGGCAGTGTCGATCGCGAGAAGACGCTCGCCTGGCTGGTCACCACCGCCACCCGCGAGGCGTTGCGGCTGCTGCGCCGTACCGATCGTGAGCTGCCGTTGGAGACCCTGGCGCAGGGGAGTGCGGATTCCCGCGCTGTCTGCGCGCCGGATGACGTGGTCGAGCTTCGCGCGCGGCTGGACGCTATCGGCACGTTGCCCGTGCGCCAGCAGCGCCTGGTGTGGCTGCAGGGGCTCGGGCTCAGCTACGCCGAGATGTCTGGATACACGGGCTCGAGCCTGCGCGCGGTCGAGCGCCAGCTATTGCGCGCCAAGCAAACGCTGCGATCGGCTTGAAGCCCAGGCTGCTTGACCGCTGGTCGTGCCCTGAAGGCCCCCTGTCACGCTTCGGTCAGGCCGCGAGCCTCGGTCAGGCGGCGGGCCTCGGTCGCGCGGCAGGCCTCGGTCAGGCGGCGGGCCTCGGTCAGGCGGCGGGCCTCGGTCGCGCGGCGGGCCTCGGTCAGGCGGCGGGCCTCGGTCACGCGGCTGGGGCGGCGACGCGATCGCGGATCAGATCCGCGGCGCGCTCGGCGATCATGATCGTCGGAGCGTTGGTGTTGCCGCCGGTGATGACCGGCATCACGGACGCGTCGACCACGCGCAGCCCCTCAAGACCGCGTACGCGCAGCGCCGGATCCACTACCGCGTCTCGGTCGGTTCCCATCCGGCAGGTCCCGACCGGGTGATAGATCAGCTCGACGCGCTCGCGCAGGGCCGCCTCGAGGTCGCCGCGTGTGCTCACCGCGGGCCCGGGCTTGAGCTCGCGCACGATCGTCGAGCGCATCGGCTCCTGGGCGGCGATCTCGCGCGCGATCTCCATTCCCGCCACCATCGAGGCCACATCCTCGGGCTCGGTCAGGGAGTTGGTGAGGATCTCGGGTTTGGCGGTCGGGTCCCCGGAGCGGAGGGTGACCTCGCCGCGGGAGGCGGGCGTTATCAGCACGGGGCCGATCACCGCGGCCGGCGCATCGAACTCCTCGGCGCCGTGATCCTCGAAGTAGAGCGCGCCCATATGGAACTGAATGTCAGCCGCGGGGAGTCCGGAGCGGGTGCGCACGAAGGCGCACACCTCGGCGGCGGGTGACGTCAGCTTGCCGGAGTGCCGCAGCGCCCACTCGAGTAGATGGACGGGCTTTTCGGCCCCGAACAGGGTGTCCTCGCTGCTGACCTCCCACAGCATGGTGATGAAGGGATGGTCTTGGAGGTTGCGCCCCACGCCGGGCAGGTCGTGCCGGACCTCGATGCCGTGACGGTGCAGCTCGTTTGCCGGCCCGATCCCCGAGAGCATCAGCAGCTGGGGAGAATTGATCGCGCCGGCGCTCAGGATGACCTCCCGGCGGGCGCGCACCGTGCGCGGGCGCCGCCCGAAACCGCCGGCGATCTGGACCCCGGTTACGCGCACGCCTTTGAGCTTGAGGCCGAGCACGTGGGCGCGGGTCACCACCTCGAGGTTGGGCCGGTCCAAAGCCGGGCGCAGGAAGGCGTCGGCGGTGCTCCAGCGCCGGCCGCCCTCCTGGGTGACTTGGAACACCGACACGCCATCCTGCTCGGGCCCGTTGTAGTCCGAGACGTACGGAATTCCGGCCGCCTGCGAGGCCGACAGCAGGGTCGTCACGTAGCGTCGCGGCGAGCGCAGCTCGGAGACATGAAGTGGACCGCCGACGGCATGGAACTCCGACGGGCCGCGGACGTTGTCTTCTGAGCGAAGGAAGTATGGCCGGACGTCCTTCCAGCCCCAACCGTCAGCGCCCGCGCGCTCCCAGAGATCGAAGTCCAACGGCCGCCCGCGAACGTAAAGCATGGCGTTCATCGAACTCGAGCCGCCCAGCGACTTGCCCCGCGGGACATAGAGACGGCGACCATTGGCGCCCGGCTCGGGTGCGGTCTCGTAGTCCCAATCGAGCCTGGTATGAAACTGCTTGGGAAAGGCGAGCGGGACCTTGATGTTGGGGCTGCGATCGCGCCCCCCGGCCTCGATCAGGGTCACGCGGACGTCGGGGTCCTCGCTGAGCCGGGCGGCGAGCACACAGCCCGCCGAGCCGGCCCCGACGACTATGTAGTCCGCGTCCGCCATCGCCCGCAGGGATCCTATCCAGGGGTTGCTCAGCGTCGGGCGCGCCCGCGCTTACGCCGCCTGCGTTCGGCCGGGCTTGGCTTGCGGGGCTTGGGAGGCGGCTTGGAGCCGGCGCGCGCTCGCCCCTCGGCACCACCCGCGCCGGCACCGACCTTGACCGGCGCGCGCCGTCGGGCGTCGTGCCAGATGTAGAACGAGATCCCGGCCAGCACGACCACCGCCCCGATCGCGATGGCGATTGCGCTCCCGCTGCTCAGGCTACTGCTGCCCGAGGCATTCGTCCCGCCGTTGGTGACGATCGTCGGGGTGGTGCTGCTCGTGGTCGCGACGGTCGGAGCCGGGAAGGCCGACAGGGGATTGCTGCTCGGGCTCGCGGGCACCGCCCCCGAACTCGAAGCCGCGGTCGCCGAACTCGAACGCGCGGTCGCCGAACTCGAAGCCGCGGTCGCCGTCGCCGACCCGGATCTCTTTGATCCCGCCGCGCCGAGTGCCGCCCCGGGGACGGCCAGGATCCACGCGCTCAGGGCCGCTACCGCCGCCCGCGCCACCCGGGAACGGACCGGGCCCGGCAAGAGCGCCGCCCTCACCGCTCCGAGGCGAGCGGCTGCTCCATCGCGGGCGTGTTCGGCGGGTTGCGGTAGGGCTCCTCGTTCTCCTGGTGCTCCTCGTGGTAGACGCTCTCCACGTTGACCGCCCAGATGTCGTGGTTGCTGCCGAGCAGGATGTTGTCGACCGCGCGCATCGCGGTCAGCATCGAGTGGTCGGAGTTGTTGTAGCGGTGCAGACCGTTTCGGCCGACCTGTGTCAGGTTGGAGATGCCCTCGAGCCAGCCGCGGATCGCCTGCACGCGCTCGCCGTAGAGCTCGTCATAGATCGGATACGCCTTGTGCACCCGCTCGACGAACCCGAACTTGACACGGCTGGCCTGGCCGAGGTGGAGTTTCTCGATCTCCTGGCTTGCCATTGCGACGAGATCGTCGTCCTCCATGTTCCATAGCGCATCCCCCTCGAAGCAGAAGTACTCCATCCCGATCGAGGACGCGTCGACGCCTTCGGGCACCATCCACGGGCTCCACGACTTGAAGTTCTGGATCCGTAGCACCTGCACCCCGGGCTGGTGGATGTAGATCCAGTTGTCGGGGAAGGGATCCTCGCCGTCAATTACCAGTAGCACGGTGAGGAACTCGCGGTAGCGCAGGCCCCGGGCCGCATCACGGACCTCAAGAGGCGCCTCCGGCTCGGTGATCCCGACCGTCGTGCGCAATGGCAGCGAGGAGATGACGTGGGACGGGGTGAGCGTCTCACCGCCGGCCACGACCTCGACGATCCGGCCCCCCTCGCTCCGCAGGCGAGTAACCGGCGCGTTAAGACGCACCTCCCCACCCTGCTCGCGAATGTCCGCCGTCATCTGCTCCCACATCTGACCGGGCCCGTAACGGGGGTAGTTGAACTCCGAGATCAGGGACTTGATCTTGTTGCCCTCGTTGCCGAAGAAGGCGGCCTTGGCCGCGCTGAAGAAGGACAGTCCCTTGATCCGCTGGGCGGCCCACTCGGCGCGGATCTCATCCGCGGACACCCCCCACAGCTTCTCGGTGTAGGTCTTGAAGAAATGCTGGTAGAGCCGCTTACCGAAGCGGTTGGAGACCCACTGCTCGAAGGTGTCCTCGCGACCCTTGGGCTTGACCGCGGCTGCGAAGTACGAAATCAGGCACCGGGCGAGCTCGATCGGGCCGAGCTTCTTGATCACGTCCACGCCCTGAAGCGGATACTCGAGAAACTTGTCGTTCCAGTAGATCCGGCTCTGGCGCGGCCGTTTGAGGAACTCCTCCTTCATGATCTCGTGCCAGAGGTCGTCGACCTCCTTGACCTTGGTGAAGAAGCGGTGGCCGCCGAGGTCAAAGCGGTAGCCGTCGCGGACCTGCGTACGGGCGATGCCGCCCACCTGGTCAGAGGCCTCGAGCACGATCACCGGCTTGCCCTGCTTGGCGAGCTGGTAGCCGGCCGTCAGGCCCGCCGGGCCGGCGCCCAGCACGACAACCGGGTGCTGGGGCGTGATCTCGGCGGGGACTGATTGGGGCTCAGGGGTCACGTGGCGTCCTTAGGATTTTCGGTAGAGAAGCGCGCTGTCGGCTACGCAGCAGGCGTCTCGGTAGTTGTGCGGAGCCCAGGCGACTGGTTTGAGACGCGGATCGGAGGCGAGAAGCGCTCCCCACTGCGCCGAGCGGCGCCGCACGAGCTCAGTCCACGGGGCCTGCCAGTTCTGTGCTCCCTCAGTGAGAGGTCGCACGAAGAGAACCTGCTGGTTGGGCTTGAGCGTAGCAATGAGTTGGTCAAGCGTCGCGCGCGGGTCGGCGTTTTGCAGGCGTGATAGCGCGTTGACCCAGTTCATCGATTGTGGGTCCGGTGCCACTCCCGACGTGCTGGCGAAGCGCACCCCGGCGGGCAGGTAGTACCACGCGAGCGGCACCTGCTCGGGCTGACCGAGCAGCACGATGTCGCCGCGGTGCAGCCGGGGGCCCATCTCACCGGCAACATCGCGCATGTCACTCTTGTACTGGGGCGTGAACTTGGACGGGTTGGCCCAGAACACGACCACCAGGGCCAGCGCGATCAGGCCCACGCCCTTGGCCCGTGACATTCCCAGCGCCGCCAACAGCAGCAGGCAGCCGAGGATGGGGGCGAAGTAGCGGTACGCCCAAGCGGGCGAGAAGTGCGAAACGATCCACCCGAAGGCCAGCGTCCCGACCGGCATCAGGATCAGCGTCCACATCGTCAGCGACTCGCGGCTGCGCCAGCGACCGCGGACAAACAGCATCCCCAATCCGAGCACCGTGGCCAGCACCAGGGCGATCGTGGCTCGGTCGCCGCCCATCAAGTTACGGGAGATCTGGACAGGCGCCCCCAGGCCCGGGGGGCTGTCCCACGGGGATCCGGTGTGCGAGGCTTGATAGAGCAGCGTGGGCAGCCATGGGAGGTAGAGCACGGCGGCGACGCCAAAGGCAAGCAAGCCGTCGCGCAGGATCGCGCCGGGTTCGTCGCTGGCCCTCACCACCAGCACGAGCGAGACGGCGGCGCCGATGCCGTAGAAGATTCCCCACGCGTGCGTGTACAGCATCAGCGTCTGGGCGACCGCGAACAGGATCAGATAGCGCCGCCGCCGGTAGATGAAGCCCTGGATGAAGCCGGCCGTGGCGAGCAGGCCGAGCAGCGCCATCAGCGAGTACATCCGGGTCTCCTGGCTGTACGCGGTGAGAAATGGGTTGAGCGCGAACAGGACCAGGGCGATAAAGGCCGGCCAGCGTCCGAACAGGCTCCCGGCCACCCAGGCGCCCACCGGGATCGCGAGCAGCCCGAAGAGCAGGGACATCGCGTGGGTCGAGGCCTCGCTGTTTCCGAACACGCTCATCCAGGTGTGGAGCAGCATGTAGTAGAGCGGCGGCGAGCCGTCGTGGCGCAGGACGGTCGGTATTGAGGCCAGGGAGTGACTGGAGATACCCACCGAGAGGCCCTCGTCCATCCAGAACTGACCGTGGATACCGCCGAGGTAACGCGAGCGCACGAAGGCCGAGGCGACAACGGCCAGCACCAGCGCGGCACCGGCCAGCACCCACAGCGGGATCCGGCCTACATGATCGGGTATCCGCGGGTGCCAGCTGGTCTCATCGTCGCGAGCCACCGGGTCGGAGGGGGTCCGCGGGGGGGCGGTGACAGCGGCCATCTAGATGCTCTCGACGCCCGGCGCGAGCATCACGCGCGGCAGTGGGTGAAGAGCCGGAACGGACCGCTCTGACCCGCGTACACGTACGGGACCGAGGACCAGGTGTGAACGACCGGCAGTAGGGCATGGTGGCGCTGCGAGCGCGTCTGCAGGATCACGTTGGGGAACGGCCCGGGATTGTTGCCGGGCGGCGGTGCCTCGACCGAATCCGTGTGCACGCCGAGCGTCCACGCGACCAGCGGCACCTGAAAGCCCTCGGTCATCACGGTTCCGCAGCGCAGCAGCTTCGCCGTCCCGCCGTAGTTCGCGACCACGCGGCTGGCTCCGGCCCGGAGTCGGGCCTGATAGTTCAGGGAGCCGTGGGTCTTGGGGATGTCGATCAGGTTGGGGCCGACAAAGTTCGGAAGCATCACGAAGGCGAGCGTCATGACTGCAACCACGGCCGCCGCGATGCGGCTGCCGCCCGCCCCATCGCTGCCGGCCGCGCCGTCGCCTCCCGCTCGCCGGCGCCGCGCGCGCTCGACCACCAGATTCATGATCTCGGCCGTTGCCCACCCCCAGCCCACCGCTCCGCAGATGTCCACCAGCGCCGAGCCGATTTCCAGATAGCGGTTGTTGCCCGAGAACCCCGCCTGGGTCATGATCGCGATCACGACAAACCAGGTCAGGCCGAGCACCCCTGCGCCGGCGGCCGCGATCCGGGCCTGGGCCTGTGGCGTCCGGATCCCGGCGACGCCGTCGCGCCGCCAGTGCTTCCAGACCATAAAGGCGACGACCCCGGCCATGACCACTCCCGCGGCCTTGATGCGCACCAGCACGGTCGGCCAGGCATGGGACACGAGTTCGGTGCAGAACGGGCACTTGGAGAAGGCCGGACTGTTGGCGCGCGGGTGCTGGGCGCGCGAGGCGCCGCGCAGGAAGTGACCCGAGCCCCAGTACTCGGGCAGGAACCACAGGATCGGGATGAGTAGGAAGAGCGCCACGACCAGCCGGCGCGCCCCGGGGTCCTTCCACCACAGATAGAGACCGTAGGGGCCCCAGAAGAGCCAGATCTCCGGTCGGTCAAGCGCGGCGAGAAAGCCGATTGCAAAGGCCTGGCGCCGATGCCCGTCGAGGTGACGTTCGAGGGCGATCAGGATCGCGGCCGCGGCCAGTCCCTCGGAGTAGCCGAGGGCGTTGTCTGAGATGAAGCCGCCGGTGAAGGTGAGGCCGACCATGGCGACCGCGGCCGCCAGCAGGCCCGGACCTCGGGCCGCAACGCCGCCCTCTACCTGCCTGGCGGCGGTGAAGAAGTGCGTGCCGATCTGGCTGGTCAACCGCATGGCCAGGCGGCCGACCATGACCACCGACGCAAACGCACCAGCCCGGGCCACCACCAGCCACAGGTCCGGCTCGGCTTGCCCGAAGGGGGCGAACAGTGTCGTGAAGATCATCGGCAGCGGCTTCCACGAGGGGCCGCCGGTCGTCTGCAAGTTGAAATGAACGATTTCCCTGCCCCAGATGATCCATGCCCACGGGTCATAGCTCGGCGTCGAGGGGATCAGGAGCGAGAGCGCACCTACGATCAGCCCGACCACGATCAAGCCGACGTAGAAGCGGCCGGGCGTGATGTCCCAGCCCCCGAGCGTGACCCGGCGCGTAGCGGCCGGGGCGGGTGGGGCGCTCGGCGCCGGGATGTCCGTCGTCGAGGCGGAGAGCAGGTTGGCGAGCGGTCGTCGGGACACGGTTTTCAGGGTGTCGAGCCTAGGGCTCGGCGAAGTTCAGAAATCGTTGGCGCTCGGTGGGCGAGGCGCGACGGGCGCCGACGAGCGTCGAGCGCGCTCGGGAGCAGGTAGTCGCGCGCGAATTGTAGAAGGCCTGCCCGGGTCCGTCCCGCGCCGGGATCAGGTCAGCCCCAGAGTGCGCTTCAGGGCTAGGATCCGCCGATAGGAAGCGGTAGCCGGCCCAATACCGATCCGCTTCCTCCGCAGGGCCGTCTGCAGGGTCGCGAGTTCGCCTGGAGCCGAATCGGTGTAGAGGAGGATGTCAGCCCCGGCCTCGGCCGCGAGCAGGCCTGCGGTCCGCTCGTCGTGGCCGGTCGGCGTGACGAGGGCATCGGTGATCGTCACCCCCCGGAAGCCAAGCCGCCCGCGCAGCAGCTGCTGAGCGATCGGAGCCGAAAGGGCAGCCGGCGAGCCGGTCGGGTCATAGGCGGGGAACCCTGCGGTGGCGAGCATAACCGCGTCAAGACCGCGGGCGATCATGCTCTGGTAGGGGATCAGAGCAGCATTGCGCTGGGCGGCGCTGGGTGCGAGCTCCTGGCGCTTGAAGTCGGTGTCGGTGGCGGCCGTGCCCAGCCCGGGGAAGTGCTTGGCGGTCGCCGCCACGCCGCCCGACTGGAGGCCGAGCGCAAACGCGGTGGCGTATTCGGCCACCCGGCCGGCATTGAACGAGAAGGCGCGTCCCTGCCGCCAGATGAAAGCGCCGGCAAAGGTCGGCACGTCGGCCACCGGTGCCAGATCCATGTTGATCCCCCACTGCTGCAGATAGTGAGCCGTGGCGGCTCCCTGCCGGCGAGCGACGCCCGGGTTGCCGGTGGCCGCCATCTCGGGTGGCGCGAGGCTTGGCGGCCCGCCTGGCAGTCGCTTGACCTGGCCGCCCTCCTGATCGACCGAGATCAGCAGCTGCGGGTTGCCACCCGCGTGGGCCGCCCTCTGTAGGGCACCGGTCAGGGCCAGCGACTGCCGACGCGAGACGAGGTTGGAGGCGAAGAGGATGATCGATCCGACGTGTCCCGCGCGGACTGCGCTGAGCAGCTGGCGCGAGGGACTAGGGCTGGAAACCCCGACCATGATCCGCTGACCGAGCAGCTTGTCGGGCGGGATGCGAGCCGCGCGCGCTGCTGCCCGGCTCGCGGTGTGAGATGTTGGCTGGACCCTCGCCGCAATTGAACGGCGCGTGGGGGCGTGCGGGCCTGAGGCGGCGAAGCCCAAGAGCCCGGCGGCAGCGAGCAGCCCGGAGAGCACGATTCGCGCTACCCCGTCACCCCCATGGCGACGCACGCCTCGACCTGCGAGAGCAGACCGCCCGGCGCCTGGTTGGGGTACACCATGGCGGCGCCGATGACCTCGGCGCTCTCGACCTGCCCGCTGATCTGAAGCTGCTGAGCCGCGCCCGGGGTTGGGGTGAAGTGGATGGTCGGACCATTGGGCTTGGTTCCGACCTGCAGCCAGGTGCGGCTGAACTCGAGCACCGGAATGTGATTCTGGCGCAGGCAGGCGACATGAGCGGCGCGGGGATCGTCGATCCCCTGGTGGCCCTTGGTGGCCGCCTTGAGCGTGCCCGCCTCGGGCTTGGCGGTGCTGCCGCACGCTGCCAGTGATATGACGGTCAGCCCGGCGGCCAGCACGAGCTTGGCTGAGGACATGCCGGGAGAGGGTAGAGGATGATGCCGGGGGTGATCGCGTTCGCCGCCCTGACCGGGCCGCTGCCCAAGGCCGGTGTCGTGGTGGTCGCCGTGCTGGTCGCGGTCGTCCTGCTGGCCTCCGAGCGCCGCAACCGTGCGTTGGGCATGCTCGGCGCGCTGATCCTCTCGCCGGTGCTGTTGCTGAGTGCGATCTGGGACTCGCCCCAGCTGCGAATCGTCCACCGCCATCCCGTGTACGCGCTTGTCGGCGCGGTGCTCGTGCTGCTGGCGCTGGTCGTGCTGGCCTCGTGGATCGCGCCCCGCCCGGCCCTGCTCGCCCCGCTCGCTGTACTCGCCCTGCCGTTCCGGATCCCGATCCAGGCAGGCGGCAACACTGCCAACCTCCTTGTGCCTCTCTATCTGGTCGTTGCGGTGGCGTCGCTGGCGTGGATCGTGACCGCGCTTCGCGACGGCTCGCCGCCCGGTGGCGTGCCCGATGGCTCTGGGGGGTGGGCGCGGTGGGTCGAGCGGCTGCTCGCCTTCTCGGTCGTCCTGTACGCGATTCAGGCCATTTACTCGCCCGACTTCGAGAAGGCCTTGCAGCAGACGGTGTTCTTCTACGTTCCCTTCGCCCTCCTCCTGCGGCTGCTTCGAGAGCTGCGCTGGACGCCGGAGATACTCCGCAACTGCCTGCGCGTGGTCGTCGTCCTGGCTCTCGCCTTCGCGGTCATCGGCTTCATCGAATACGCGACCAAGACGATCATCCTCAATCCCAAGCTGGTGGTCGCCAACGATCTGCACACGTACTTCACGGTCAACTCGGTCTTCTTCGATCCCGACATCTTCGGGCGCTTCCTCGCCCTGGCGATGATTCTGATCGCTGTACTGCTGATCTACGACGGCTCTCAGCGCGAGCAGCTGGCGGTGGTGGTCGTGCTCGCCGTGCTGTGGGCGGGGCTGGTGCTGACCTTGTCGCGTTCGAGCCTGGGCGCCCTCCTGGTCGGCCTCGCCGTACTCGCGGCGCTGCGCTGGAAGCCATCCCGCGCGCTAGTCATCGCCATCGTGGTGATCCTCTTGGGCGCCGCGGCGGTGGCCGTCACCCCGCGAACCTTTGGTCTCAACCAGGGAATCAACAACGCGTCGAGCGGCCGCGGGGGGCTGGTCAGCGGCGGCGTCTCGCTGTTCGCCGATCGTCCCCTGTGGGGATGGGGTTCGGCCTCGTTCGTGACGGAGTACCGGCGCCATAATCGCCGTACCGCCACCGCGCTCTCGGCTTCGCACACGATCCCGGTCACGGTCGCGGCCGAGCAGGGCCTGATTGGCGAGGTCGTCTACCTCGCGCTTGTCATCACCGCGCTCATCTGTGTCGTCCGGCGCAGCCGCGGTGACCCGGTCCGGAGCGCGATCGCCGCCGCGTTCGTCGCCCTGGTGTTCCACACCATGCTCTACGCCGACTTCCTGGAGGACCCCGTTACGTGGGCCCTGCTCGCACTCGGCATGACGCTCGCCGTGCAGCGACCTCCAGATCGCTCACAGCCTTCCCGGCTCGCCCACGCGCGGCCGGAGCGCGGCATCTAACGCCGGTCGGCGGCGCCGGCGGGTGGTGCCGCGGGCGGCTGGGCCGCACTTGCGGCCTGCGCGATCCGCAGCAACAGGTCATGCAGCTGGCTTCGGTCCTCCGGGCTGAGCGGGGCGAGCAGCTCGTTCTGGGCCTGCGCGGCGAGCTTGCGCCCCCGGGTCAGCGTTCGCCGCCCGGCCGCGGTGACGTGCAGCGCATGGGCGCGCCGATCGCTCGGGTGGCGCTGGCGCTCCACCAGGCCCCGGGATTCAAGCTCGTCGATCGTGCCCACCATCGAGCTGGGGTCCATGCCGATTGCCTTACCGAGCTGATGCTGGGTGACCGGGCCTTCGGCGTCGAGCACGTTGAGCGCCCCCCACATGCGCGGCGTGAGACCAATTGACTCCAGCCGCTCGGCGAACCGACGGGCCGCGAAGACGCCGCAGCGGCTGACCAGGTAACCAGTGTGGCGCACCAGCGCGCCGTGCAGCCCGGGGGCACCAGGAGCGGGACCGGAGTCAGCCATTCACAAGATGTTATCGACTCACAGTCACAACCGCCAATTGTTTGTGATACAAATCATCCGCTGATCGAATCGAATAGGGAAGGGCAAGCCATGATGACGAGCATCACCCGGTGGGTTCTGGCCCACAAACGCATTGTTGCGACGTTCTGGATCCTGGTCACCGTGGTCGGCTTTGCCACCGTCAGCCAGGCGACCAAGGCGTTCAGCAACGAGTTCAGCGTCCCGGGTCGCGAGGGCTTTCAGACCAACCTCGCCATCCAGCAGGTCTACCACCAGGGTGGCGGCAAGGCCCCGATCGTGCCGGTCGTAACGCTGCCCGCTCAGACGACCGTCGACTCTCCGCTCGTGCGCGCCGGGCTGTCCAACGTGGCCGCTCGCCTTCAGGCCGTGCTGCCGGGGTCGCGGATCGCCTCCTATGCCTCCACGGGTAGCCGAGCCTTCGTCTCCCGTGACGGGCACACGACGTTCCTGCTCGCCTATCCGCCGCCCTCCAACGAGGCCTTTGGTAACAACACGCGCGCGGCCAAGCGCGCCACGGCCGCCCTGGCCGGCGTGACTGTGGCCGGGGCGCCGGTCCGCGTCAGTGGGATCGATGCGCTTGAGAATCAGACCGGCGGGGGCGGCGGTCCGGGGGTGCTGCTCGAGTCGGTGCTCGGCGGCCTCGGCGCGATGGTCGTGCTCGGTTTTGTCTTCGCCTCGTTGCTGGCCTTCGTCCCCCTGCTGATGGCCATCGTCTCGATCATGACCACCTTCCTCGTCCTCTGGGGGGTGACGACGGTGACCAGCGTTTCGATGATCGTCGAGTTCCTGGTCGCCCTGATCGGGCTCGGCGTCGCGATCGACTACGCGCTGCTGATCGTCGTGCGCTGGCGCGAGGAGCGAGCGCACGGGTACGAGGGCGACGAGGCTGTCGTACGCGCTATGCAAACCGCCGGCCGCGCGGTCGTGTTCAGCGGGACCACGGTGGCGATCGGTCTGCTGGCGATGATCGTCTTGCCGCTGCCCTTCCTGCGCTCGATCGGTTACGCCGGGATGCTGATTCCGCTGGTCAGCGTGATCGTGGCAACTACGCTGTTGCCGATCGTGCTTGTCAAAGCCGGCCCGCGCCTTGACTGGCCCCACCTTCGCTCTGACGATCAGGCCAGCCGCTCGTGGACGCGCTGGGCGCAACTCGTCGTCAACCGGCGCTGGATCGCCGCCCTGGGCGCGGTGGTGATCCTCGCCGCCCTGGCCATTGCCGCTACCGGTTTGCAGCCCGGACAAGCCAACCTCAACACACTCTCCAAGCAGGGCCAGGCCCACACCGGCCTGGTTGCCCTCGAGCACTCGGGCGTCGGCGTCGGTGCCCTGACGCCGATTGAGATCCTCGCCCCGCAGGGCGCCGCCGGTCGTGTTGCGAGCTCAGTGGCGGCCGTGAGCGGCGTCCATGGGGCCGTCTCCCCGCCCGGGAGCGCCTGGCAGCGCAATGGGACCGCGATCGTCGACGCCTTCACCACCGCCGACGCGTCGACCACGGCGGGTCTGAACACGCTCGACCGGCTGCGCAACGTGGCCCACGCGGCGGGGCCGGCCGTGGGGGTCGGCGGCATCGGTGCCGAGAATCAGGACTTCGTCTCGGCCATCTACAGCAGCTTTCCGGTGATGATCGCCCTGATTGCGGTGCTGACCTTCGTGCTCTTGGCGCGGGCGTTCCGGTCACTGCTGCTTCCCCTCAAGGCGGTCATCCTCAACGTAATCAGCGTCGCCGCGGCGTGGGGAGTGATCACCCTGGTGTGGCAGGACGGCCACGGTTCGAATGTCCTGTGGGGAATCGCCGCCACACATTCGGTGAGCGCCTGGATCCCGCTCATGGTGTTCGCCTTCCTGTTCGGGCTCTCGATGGACTACGAGGTGTTCATCCTGGCTCGGATGCGCGAGGAGTACGACAAGAGCGGCTCCACCAACGGCGCGGTGGTGCGCGGCATTGGCCGCACCGGCCGGCTGGTGACCAGTGCGGCGCTGATCCTGTTCCTGGCCTTCGTCGCGATGGCCTCGGGACCGCAGACCGACGTCAAGGTGTTCGCCACCGGGCTGGCCGCCGGCATCCTCCTCGACGCGACCGTGATCCGGGCTCTCCTCGTTCCGGCGGTGGTGTCGCTGTTCGGGCGCTGGAACTGGTGGTTGCCCGAACGCCCGGCCCGGTTGCTGCGCGTCGAGCCGTCGCTGCCTCCCCGTCCGGCCGTGCCCGAAGCCGCGGGCTAGTCGCCGCCGGCTTCGGCGCTCAAGCTCCAAGCCTCACGCAACGCGACGCGGTAGAAGACGAACAGCACCGGCGTAAGGAGCAACAGGACCGCCTCGTCGAACGGCCCGGGAATCGGCAGCAGCGAGATGGCAAGTAGCCACCGCAGCGGCTTGGGCACGCTCGGGTCACGCGCGAGCAGTCGCACGGCGCGGATCGCCCTGCCCAGACACAGCGCTTCGCGCTTCATCCGCTCAAGCGTAGGCACTCGGCGCCGGGAGCCGCCACGCGCTGGGGCGCCGGGGCCCAACCCGACCGCGAGCCTGCTGCGGGCACAGGGCGACAAGCCGCGCCCCAGTCGCGGAAGCTTGTCACGACATGCCCGACAGGCGGGCCCGCTACGGCAACCCCCAGCTCGGCCACGGAGGCTTGCCGTGGCATGCCCACCACTGCCAGGGCGTCAGGCCGGGGTCGTGTACGCGCCGCTGATCCCGCCGTCGACCAGGAAGCTCGTCGCGTTGACGTAGCTGGACTCCTCGCTGGCCAGGAACAGGGCCGCGTTGGCGATCTCATCGGCGCGTCCAAAGCGGCCCATCGGCACGTGGACCATCCGCCGCGCGGCCTGCACCGGGTCGGTGGCATACAGCTCGCGCAGCAGCGGGGTATCGATCGGTCCCGGGCACAGCGCGTTGACGCGCACCCCCCGGGCCGCGAACTCGACTCCGAGCTCGCGGGAGAGAGCCAGCACGCCGCCCTTGGAGGCCGTGTAGGCGATCTGAGAGGTCGCTGAACCGAGGACGGCCACAAACGAGGCGGTATTGATCACCGAGCCCCGGGTGGGTGGGCCATTTTTGAGCAGATTCGGGATACCGTGCTTGCAGCACAGGAACACGCTGCGCAGGTTGGTGGCCTGGACGTGCTCCCAGACCTCGAAGTCGGTGTCGAGCACCGAGGCGTCCTCGGTCGGGGAGATGCCCGCGTTGTTGAACAGGACATCGATCCGACCAAGCTCCTGGCGCACGCGCGTGTAGAGATTGGAGACCGACGGCTCGTCGGTCAGGTCGGCGGTCAGCGCCAGCTCGCCGATTTCGTGCTCGAGTACATCGACGCCGACGACCCGCGCTCCCTCGCGCGCGAACACGCCGGCGGCGGCGCCACCGATCCCACCCGCTGCCCCGGTGATCACGCAGACTTTGTCCTGGAGTCTCATGAGGTGGCGAAGAAGATCGACTTGACCTCGGTGTACGCGTCGAGTGCGTGAGGGCCGAGCTCGCGGCCGTAACCGGATTGCTTGAAGCCGCCGAACGGCGTGGCCACTCGGACCGAGGTGTTGGAGTTGATCGATAGCACGCCGGCATCGAGGGCCCGGGCCGTCCGCAGGGCGCGGGCTCCGTCCCGGGTCCAGATCGACCCCGAGAGACCGTAGATCGTGTCATTGGCCAACTGGAGCGCCTCCTCGTCGTCTGTGAACGGGATAACCACCGCCACGGGCCCGAAGATCTCCTCGCGGGCGGCGCGGGCGTCGGGGGCCACCGGGCACAGCACGGTGGGTGGGAACCAGTACCCGGGGCCATCGGGCGCCGTTCCCCGGATCGCCACCGGCGCACCTTGGGGCACAAACGAAGACACGGTTTCGCGCTGGCCGGCCGAGATCAGCGGCCCCATCTCGGTGCTCTCGTTCAGTGGGTCGCCGACTCGCAGGGCCGTGACCGCACCCTGGAGCAAACCCATGAACTCGTCAAGTACCGAGGCCTGCACGAGAATGCGAGACCGCGCGCAGCAGTCCTGGCCCGCGTTGGCGAACACGGCCCCCGGGGCGCTTGCCGCAGCCGCCTCGAGATCGGCGTCGGCGAACACGATGTTGGGGGACTTGCCGCCCAGCTCGAGCGTGACGCGCTTTATCGTGCTGGCGGCGCCGGCCGCGATCGAGCGCCCGACCTCGGTCGAGCCCGTGAAGGCGATCTTGACCACATCAGGGTGCTGCACCAGGCGCCGGCCACACTCGCTGCCCGGGCCGGCCACGACGTTGACGACGCCTTCGGGCAGCCCGGCCTCCAGCGCGAGCTCGGCGAAGCGCAGGGCGCTCAGCGGGGTCAGCTCGGCGGGCTTGAGGACGACCGTGTTGCCAGCCGCGAGGGCCGGCCCGAGCTTCCAGCCGGCGATCACGAGCGGGAAGTTCCAGGGCACGATCAGGCCCACGACCCCCAGGGGCTCGCGCACCGTCCAGGCCTGACCGCCGCTGACCGGGATCGAGTCGCCGAGCAGGCGCTCGGGTGCGCCCGCGTAATAGCCGATCGTCTCGGCCACCATGTCCATTTCGCCACGCGCGTCGCCGATCGGCTTGCCGGCGTTGCGGGCTTCGAGCTGGGCCAGCTCCTCGCGATGGCCTGCGATCGTCTCGGCCAGCCGGCGCAGGAGCACCGCCCGATCGCCAGGCGCCACCGCGCGCCAGGCCGGGAACGCCGCCTTGGCACGGGCCACGGCTCGGTCGACGTCCTCGGCGCCCGCGCGCGGGAGTTCTTCGAGCACCGCCTCGGTGGCGGGCTCGATCACGGTCAGCGTGCTGTCCACTGGCGGCCTAGAGAGCCGACGGGCCCGCCGGCGCCGTGCCGGCCACCGTGAGGCCGTCATCGGCGAATTCGATCGTCCGCACGGGGCCCCTGAACGTGAGCCGAGCCGAGACCAGGTACCAGATCGTCACCGTCAGCATCACCGCGATGGTCACGATCGGCGCGTAGTTGACCGAGCCCCAGCTGAAGCCGGACTTGAAGTACACGCCGGCCGGCGAGGTCGGCAGGCAGAAGATGATCACGCACAGAGCCACCCAAACGAACGCGATCGGATTCAGCCAGCGATAGTGACGCCCGAGCGTCCACGGGCCGGGCTGGAAGTCGTCGCGTAGGCGCCAGCGCAGGTAGACCGGGATCGTGTAGGCGATGTAGAGCCCGATCACCGCGATCGAGGTGACGGCGAAGAAGGCCACCGGGAAGCCGGCCGCGTTGGGGAAGTACGCCGGAATGGTGATGATCAGCGCGAACAGGCACACGAACAGCACCGCGTAGGTCGGCGTGCCGTTGGAGCCCAGGCGCCGCCACAGGCGGTGACCGGGGATCGCGCCGTCGCGCGAGAAGGCGAAGGTCATGCGCGAGGCGCTGGTGACGCAGGCCATGCCGCAGAACAGCTGGCCGACCGTGGAGATCAGGATTACGGCCTTGGCCGCGGCTGAGCCCAGCGCGGTGGTGATAATCGCCAACGCCGGGAAGCCCGCCACGCTGATTTTGCCGATGTCGTGCTGCTGCACGGCGAAGGTGAGCGCGAGCAGCACGATCCAGCCGATCACCGCCGAGTAGAACACCGAGCGCCAGACGCCGCGGGCTGCCGACATCGACGCTCCATGGGTCTCTTCGGAGACGTGGGCCGAGGCGTCGTAGCCGGTGATCGTGTACATGGTGAGCAGGAAGCCAAGGGGCAGCACGTAGAACCAGTACATCCCGTGTCCGAAGGCGCCGAAGCTGCGATGCGTGAACACGTAGGAGATGCTCGAGTGATGGCTGGGCACGGCCACCAGCAGGATCACGATCACGGCCACCCCGAGCACGTGCCACCAGACCGAGACGCCGTTGAAGATCGAGACCAGGTGGCCCGAGAAGACGTTGATCAGCCCGTGGAGGAGCAGGATCAGCGCGAACAGCGCGAACACGACGTGGGCGTCGTAGTGGACGTTGGCGGAGGCGAAGTTGAAGATGAAGTCGACGTTGTAAAGGCTGAGCAGGAACTGCAGGAAGCTCGCTGCCGCATAGTCGACCGAGGCGACCACGGCGATCAGGCCGATCAGGTTGAACCACCCCGTGAACCATCCCCATCCGGCGCCGCCCAGCCGAGAGGCCCAGTAGTAGATGCCGCCTGCGGTGGGAAAGGCCGAGGCGAGCTCGGACATCGAGACCGCCACACATAGGATCAGGACGCTGATCACCGGCCAACCGATCGAGATCGCCACCGGACCGCCGTTGTTGAACGCCTGTCCGAAGCTGGTGAAGCAGCCGGCCAGTACGGAGATGATCGAGAACGAGATCGCGAAGTTGGAGAAGCTGCTCCACCCCCGCTTGAGCTCCTGCTTGTAGCCGAGCTCGGCTAAGCGTTGCTCGTCGGCGGACAGCGACTCACTGGCAGTGCTCATTCGGTCCCCTTACTAAAAGGTCTGCAGATCCGTCCTTCAATCGCGGCAAGGTATGTTGCGGCGGCCATGAAGTCAAGTCGCGGGCCGAAATGCCCGGCGCGAAGTCGAGCCCTCAGGTCGTCTGGACGGTGTCGAGCGGCGGCAGCAGGCCGGCCAGGACGTGCTCGGTTCCCCGGACGTGCTCAGCCATCTCGCGCGCGGCTCGGGCGATGTCCCTGTGCCGCACGGCCGCCAGGAGCCGGCGGTGCTGGAGGTTGGAGGAATGAAGGACCTGAGGCGGGTGGGCGATCAGCGAGATCAGCCCGCTCATCGCGCCCTGGACCTCGGTCATGGCCGTCACCAGGCGCGGACAGTCGGTGACTTCGGCGAGCCCGACGTGGAGGCGGATGTCGGCCTGACGGTAGGCGACGAAATCCTCAAACATTCCATCGATCGCCACCGCGAGCTGATCGAGGACATCGAGCCGCTCGGGAGCAGCCCGCTCGGCGGCCAGCGCTGCGATCCCCGTCTCGACTGCGAGTCGCTCGTCGCACAGTCCGCGCCAGTGGGCGATCAGTTCCGCTGACGGGGGCGGCGCGGGCGGCAGCGGGTCAGCGACGAAGGTCCCGCCACCCCGACCGCGCAGGGCGTGCAGGTGACCGCTCTGGCCCAGGGCAACCAGCGCCTGGCGCAGCGTCGAGCGGGCGATGCCGAGCCGGCTGCAGAGCTCGCGCTCGGCCGGCAGTCTCGTGCCCGGGGGGAGCAGACCGAGTCGGATCGCGGTGCCCAGGCGGTCAACGGCCTCCTCGAACGCGGTTTGGGACCGGACGGGCGCAAAGATGGTGTCCAACGCGCTGGCTGCGGCGAGTGACGCGCGGACCTCGGTGGTCATCGTCATGGTTTGCTGACGCTCCCCTCGATTACAGTCGCTCGAAGCCTCGCACGCGCTCCCAGTCGGTGACCGCGGACTCAAACGCGGCCAGCTCGACGTCGGCGGCATGCAGGTAGTGAGCGACGACCTCATCGCCGAAGGCGGCGCGGGCCACGCCGCTGGTGGCGAACAGATCCCGAGCATCGCGCAGCGTGGTCGGCAGGCGCGGCTTGTCGTCGGCCAGGTAGGCGTTGCCCGCGTAGGCGGGCTCGAGCTCGAGACCCTCGTCGACGCCGTGCAGGCCAGCGGCGATGATCGCGCTCAGGGCGAGGTAGGGGTTGAGGTCGGCGCCCCCGGCCCGGTTCTCGAAGCGCAGCCCGCCGCCGTGGCCCACGACGCGCAGCGCGCAGCTGCGGTTATCGGTCGCCCAGGCGACCGCCGTGGGCGCGAACGAGCCCGCCACATAGCGCTTGTAGGAGTTGACGTTGGGGGCCGAGAACAGGGTCAGCTCCCGCAGGCAAGCGAGCTGACCGGCCAAGAAGGATTCGAACACCTTACGGTCGCGTGCAAAAACCATGCCGTCGTCATCGCAGAGCGAGAAGTGGATGTGGCACGAACTGCCCTCGCGCTCGTTGAACTTGGCCATGAAGCTGATCGCCATCTCCTCCTGCGCGGCGATCTCCTTGGCGCCGTTCTTGTAGATCGAGTGGTCGTCGGCGGTGCGCAGGGCATCGGCGTAGCGAAAGTTGATCTCGTGCTGCCCGAGGTTGCACTCGCCCTTGGAGTTCTCGACCTCCAGCCCTGCGTGCTCCATCGCGTTGCGAATCCGCCGGATCAGGGGCTCAATCCGGGCCGTACCGAGCAGCGAGTAATCGATGTTGTAGAGATTGGTCGGCTCGAGGTCGCGGTACTGCTTGCGCCACGCCGACTCATAGCTGTCGCGGAACACGAGCAGCTCGAGCTCGGTGGCGGCGTTCGTCCCCCAGCCGCGCTGGGCCAGACGCTCGAGCTGGCGGCGCAGGATCTGCCTCGGCGACGCCGCGACGGGCGCACCGTCTAACCAGGCGAGATCGCACAGCACGATCGCCGTGCCCTCCTGCCAGGGCACCGGGCGTAACGTGCCCAGGTCGGGCTGGAGTGAGAAGTCACCGTACCCGCGCTCCCACGAGGCCATCTCATAGCCCTCGACGGGATTCATATCGACGTCTACGGCAAGCAGGTAATTACAGCCCTCGGCACCGTGCTCGGCGACTTCGTTGACGAAATGCCGGGCGGTGAGTCGCTTGCCCTGGAGGCGGCCCTGCATGTCGGTCAGGGCGAGCAGCACGGTGTCAATCTCGTTCCCGTCGACCTTGGCCCGCAGCTCGTCGAGGTTCACCGCCGGGCGCTCCGTAGTGGCCGCACGGGCGGAAGGTATAGGAAGTGAGCCTTAACCGCTAGGTTTCCCGGCGATGACCGAACCGCGGGACATCGTGGACGAGCTCGAGGCTGAGCTCGGCCGCGTCGTCGCTCCCCCCGAGCCGCTGCACGGAGGGATCACCAACCGCAACTTCCGCGTGCGATTCGGGGACCGCGAATGTGTCCTGCGCCTGCCCGGTGCCAGCACGGAGCTGCTGGGGATCGATCGCAAGGCTGAACGCTTGGCCACCGCGGAGGCAGCCCGCCTGGGCATCGCTCCCGCTCTCGTGGCGGCTGGGGACGGGTACTTGGTCACCGAGTTCATCGAGGGTGAGCCGATCGCGTCCGATCAGCTGCGGGCCAGCCCCTCCTCGGCGGCACGCGGGCTGCGGGCCTTTCACGACTCTCAGCTGCGGTTGCCGACGCGCTTCTGGGTCCCGGAGCTGCTGGCCGACTACCAACGGATCGTCACCGAGGCCGGCGGCTCGCTACCCGAGAGCTATGGGCCGACGCGCGAACTGACCGATCGCATCGCCGACGCCCTGCCGCTCACCGATCCCGTCCCCTGCCACAACGATCTGCTCCCGGCCAATCTCCTCGCCCGCCGCAGCGGGGCCGGCGGGGTCGATGTGATCCTGGTCGACTGGGAATACGCCGGAACCGGGCATCGGATGTTCGACCTCGGGAACCTGGCCGTCAACAACGAGTTCGACGCTGCCGCTGACGACCGGCTGCTCGAGGCTTACTATGGCGAGGCGCCGAGCTCGGCAGGCCGGGCGGCCCTGGCCCTGATGCGGATAATGTCCGACGCCCGCGAGGCCGCCTGGGGCGTGGTGCAGAGCGTCATCTCCGAGCTTGACTTTGACTTCGCCGGGTACGCCCGCCGGCACTTCGCCCGGCTCGAGCGCGCCGCCTCCGGCTCGGGACTCGAGAACTGGCTGCGGGTCGCGTCCGCCGAGCCGCCGCTCCCGGGCCGCCCGGTTACGCGCTGATGGTCCGGCCCCGCGAGCTCCCCGCCCGCGCCCGCGTGGTGGTCATCGGCGGGGGCGTCGGGGGCGCCGCAATCGCCTACCACCTCGCCCAGCGCGGCGAGCGGGATGTCGTCGTGCTGGATCGCAACGAACTCACCAGCGGCTCGACATTTCACTCCGCCGGGCTGGTTGGCCAGCTGCGGGGCAGCGTGTCGCTGACGCGGATGATGATGGACTCGGTTGAGCTCTACCGCCGGCTCGACTGCGGCTGGGTGGAGTGCGGCGGCCTGCGGTTGGCGTGCACACCCGAACGCGAGCAGGAGGTCATGCGCCAGGTCGCCTGGGCCAAGACGTTCGGGCTGCCGCTCGAGCTGCTCTCGCCCCGCGAGGCCCAGGCGCTGTTTCCGCTCATGGTCACCGATGGTGTGCGCTGCGCTTCCTACCTGGCGACCGACGGTTACCTCGACCCATCGCTACTCACCTACGCGCTGATCGAAGGCGCCCGCGAAGGCGGCCACCAAGTCTTCACCCATACCCGGGTGAACGAGATCGCCGTCGAGGATGGGCGCGTTGCGGGGGTGCGGACGCAGTGGGGGGATATCGAGGCCGAAGTGGTCGTCAACGCCGGCGGCATGTTCGCCGCCGAGCTGGGGCGCATGGCCGGCGTGCGGGTCCCGGTCATCCCGTTCGCGCACGAGTACCTCGTCACCCAGCCGTTCCGCGATCGCGGGGAGGGCGGGGACACAGTCCATCTGCCGACTCTCCGTGACCCCGATCTGCTCATCTATTTTCGCGAGGAGGGCGCCGGCCTAATCATGGGCGGCTACGAACGGAGCAGTGCGCCCTGGGCGCTTGACGAGCACCAGGTCGACCGCATTCCCCCCGACTTCAACGGCCGGCTGCTCGAGGAGGACTGGCCACGCTTTGAGGAGATTGCCACCAACTCCGCGCGGAGGGTGCCGGCCATGGAGGACGTCAAGGTCACCCGCTTGATCAACGGTCCCGAGGCCTTCACCCCCGACAACGAGTTCTGCCTCGGGGAGACCGAGGTGCGCGGATTGTTCGTCGCCGCCGGCTTCTGCGCTCACGGCCTGGCCGGCGCCGGCGGGATCGGCAAGGTGATGGCGGACTGGATTCTGGCCGGTGAGCCGCCCCTGGATGTCTGGGAGATGGACATCCGCCGCTTCGGCCCCCAGTACCGCTCTCACCGCTACTCGCTCGCGCGGGCCAGGGAGGTGTATGAGACCTACTACGACATCCGCTACCCCGGGCACGAGCGTCAGGCGGGCCGACCGTTGCGCACCTCCAGTGCCTACCCGTGGCATCGTGAGCACGGAGCCGTGTTCGGTGAGAAGTCCGGGTGGGAGCGCGTGAACTGGTACGAGAGCAACGAGGCGGCGGGCGACGAGGGCCTCCGGCCGCGCGGCTGGGCCGGCATGCACTGGTCACCGGCGATCGGCGCCGAGGCGCTGGGGACCCGTGAGCGTGCCGGGCTGTTCGACGAGTCCTCGTTCGCCAAGCTCGAGGTCTCCGGGCCCGGCGCGGCAGCCCTGCTCGAGCGACTGTGTGACAACCGCGTCGCCGGTGAGGTCGGCCGCATCACCTACACCCAGATGCTCAACCGCCGGGGTGGGATCGAGTGCGACTTCACCGTCACGCGCCTGGGTGAGGAGTTGTTCTCGATCGTCACCGGGACGGCCTTCGGCCAGCACGACGCGGCCTGGATCCGCCGCCACCTCCCCGACGATGGCTCGGTGGCCGTGGCCGACGTGACCTCGCGCTGGGCGTGCTTCGCGCTCTGGGGCCCGCGGGCGCGCGACATCCTGGCGCCGTTGACCCCCGATCGGCTGGACTTCCCGTTTCTGTTCATGCGCGACCTCGCCGTGGGTGATGTCCCGGTGCGGGCGCTGCGGGTCACCTTCGTGGGCGAGAGCGGGTGGGAGCTCTATTGTCCGGCGGAGTACGGTGGCGGGCTCTGGCGCACGCTGTGGGACGCCGGTCGCCCGCACGGCCTGACCTCGGCGGGGTACCGGGCGATCGACGCGCTGCGCTTGGAGAAGGGCTACCGGGTGTGGGCGGCCGACATCACCCCCGACGAGTCGCCGCTCGAGGCCGGCCTGGGGTTCTGCGTGCGCAACGACAAGACATTCATCGGTTCGGATGCCCTGGCGGAGCCTGAGCGCCGGCTGCGCTGTCTGGTGCTCGAGGATCCGCGTTCGGTCGTGCTCGGAAACGAGCCCGTGCGGGTCAAAGGCGAGATTCAGGGCCGGGTGACGAGCGGCGGCTATGGCTACTCGGTGCAACGCTCGATCGCCTACGCCTACCTTCCCCGCGCTGTGGACATCGGGGACGAGGTCGAGGTTGACATCTTTGGTCGCTGGGTCCCCGGCGAGGTGGCCCGTGAGCCGCTGCTTGATCCCTCCGGCGAGCGATTGCGATAGACCCAGGCGGCACGGGCGGGCCACCCGGTCGGCGGCGGGGGCCGCGGAGTGACAAGCGGCGGCGATCCAGGTAGGATCGCCCGCACGTGACGTGGGGATTTCTGTGGCTGATGTTGGCGCTCAAGCTGCCGCTTGCGGCGCTGATCTACATTGTCTGGTGGGCGATCAAGCAGACGCCCGACGAGGCTTCGCCGTCTGATGACGACGGCGGCATCAAGCGCCGCCCCCCGCATCCCCGCCGGCCGTTCCCGCGCCACCCGCGCCGCGGGCCCCATGGTGACCCCGCGCCCCAGCCACCGGCTCGCGTCCGCACCACCCGAGCTCGCGCCCGCACGCTCGGCCATTAGCCAGGCCGCCTGACCGCCCCGCCGCGTCACCTCCGCGCTCGCTGGCAGACTTGCGGACCATGAACAGCGCAGGCGCATCGGTGCTCTCGGACCGGACGATCGTTCAGATGGTGAGCGAGGGCCGGATCAAGCTCGAGCCCTGGGACGCGGGCCTGGTCCAGCCGGCCAGCGTCGATCTGCGCCTGGGTGACTCGTTCCGGGTCTTTCACAACCACCGCGCGTCGGCGATCGACCTGCGTAAGCCTCCTGACAATCTGACCGAGGAGGTGATCGTCCCCGAAGGCGAGTCGTTCGTGATTCACCCCGGCGAGTTCTGCCTGGGGCGAACGCTGGAATGGGTCGAACTGCCCGACGACATCGTTGCTCGCATCGAGGGCAAGTCCAGCCTGGGCCGGCTGGGCCTGATCGTCCACGCCACCGCCGGCTTCTGCGATCCCGGCTGGAAGGGCACCCTCACCCTCGAGCTCAACAACCTGACCCGGATCCCGATCAAGCTCTATCCCGGGCTGGAGATCGCCCAGCTCTCGTTCATGACCCTCGACCGTCCGGCACTGCGGCCGTACGGAAGCCCCGAGCTGGGCAGCCACTATCAGGGCCAGCGCGCGGCCACCGCGAGCCGCTACCGGTCCGCGGGGGCGGGATCAGAAACCGGTGGGGCGGGGTCAGAAACTGGTCGGGCGGGGTCAGAAACTGGTCGGGCGGGGTCAGAGACTGGTCGGGCGGGGTCAGAGTCCGAGCGGATCGGATAGGCTCGCGCCCGTGCTGGCTACGCTGATTGCCGCCGCCGAGCCTTCCAAGACCGCGTTTTACATCGCTGGCGGACTCCTCGCCGTGTGGGCCGTAGTCCTGGCCGGTGTGGGCCTCACGCAACCGGAGTTTCCCTTCGGAGAGCGCGGTCAGCGCGGCGTGATTGCATTCAGCCTCGTGCTGATCGTGATCGCGATCGCCAGCGCCATCCTCACCGATCCGTAGGGCACGGATGAGCCTCGCCCGTTCAGGCACAACGTTGCCAGGAGAACGACTAGAGTCCAGAAACGAGACTTAATCGGCCAACTCGCTCGTTATGCCGGGCGCAGCGCCCGGAACACCCCGTGACAGGAGCGCCATGACTACGGAGACTCGGCAACCAGCGGACGACGGGGGCGTAGCGACGTCCGGCGGTTCCCTGTCGGTGACCGACAACCGCACCGGCAAGCAGTACGAGATCCCCATCGAGGACGGGACGATCCGCGCCACCGAGCTGCGCAAGATCAAGACCGACGAGGACGACTTCGGGCTCATGACCTATGACCCGGCGTTCATGGCCACGGCGTCGTGCCGGTCGGCGATCACCTTCATCGACGGCGAGAAGGGCATCCTCGAGTACCGCGGTTACCCGATCGAGCAGTTGGCTGAGAAATCGAGCTATTTGGAGGTCGCCTACCTGCTCCTCCACGGCGAGTTGCCGACCTCCCCGCAGCTGGCGGATTGGGATCACGAGATCACGATCCACACCTTCGTGCACGAGAACGTCAAGGAGTTCATGCAGGGCTTCCGCTACGACGCGCACCCGATGGGAATGCTGCTGGCCTCGGTCAGCGCGCTATCGACCTTCTATCCCGAGGCGGCGGCGATCAAGGATCCCGAAGCGCGCTACATCCAGATCATCCGCCTGCTGGCCAAGATGCCGACCCTGGCGGCCTTCGCCTACCGCCACAACCGCGGCATGCCCTACGTCTATCCGGACAACGATCTCAGCTACCCGGGCAACTTCCTCTCGATGATCTACAGGATCGCCGAGCTCAAGTACGAGCCCGACCCGCGGCTCGAGCACGCCCTCGACGTCCTCTTCATTCTCCACGCCGACCACGAGCAGAACTGCTCCACCAGCGCGGTGCGCAGCGTCGGCTCGTCCCAGGTCGATCCCTATTCAGCGATGGCCGCTGGCGTGGCCGCGCTCTACGGCCCTCTGCACGGCGGGGCCAACGAGGCCGTGCTGAAGATGCTCAAGCGGATCGAGACCAAGGACAACGTCCCCGGCTTCATCGAGGGGGTCAAGAACGGCGACGAGAGGCTGATGGGCTTCGGGCACCGCGTGTACAAGAACTTCGACCCTCGCGCCAAGATCATCAAGAAGGCCGTCGACGACGTCTTCGAGGTCACGGGTAAGAACCCGCTGCTGGAGATCGCCACCGAGCTCGAGAAGATCGCGCTCGAGGACGACTACTTCATCTCGCGCAAGCTCTATCCCAACGTCGATTTCTACTCGGGCCTGATCTACGAGGCCCTGGGAATGCCGGTGGAGATGTTCCCCGTCCTGTTCGCGATCGGCCGCACTAGCGGCTGGATCGCCCAGTGGCTGGAGATGATCGAGGACCCCGAGCAGAAGATCGCTCGACCGCGCCAGATCTATACCGGCGAGCGCGGACTCGACTACGTGCCGATCGACCAGCGCCGCTGACTTTCGACGCCCCTTCGAAGGCCAGTCGCAGGTGGGCGTGCCGAGTGACCACTGCCACAGTACGAACATAGGTTCGTCTCTATCGTGCTGTGCGTGGAGTTTTATCTCTTGCACGACGGAACCCCTGTCGAGATCCGGGAAATCGGCGCTGACGATGGTGAGCGCCTCCAGGCCTCGCATGCCCGGCTATCGCCCGAGTCGCGCTACCGGCGCTTTCTGGGTGCCAAGCCGACCCTGAGCGAAGCCGACGCGCGTTACCTCGTGGAGATTGACGGCTTCGGGCACTATGCCCTCGTGGCCACCACCTCCGTGGACGGCCATCAGGGCGAGATCGTCGCCGTAGCCCGCTTCGTCGCTCTCCCCGAGACACCGCGCACGGCCGAATTCGCGATCGTGGTCGGAGATGCCTACCAGCGCCAGGGGCTCGCTTCCGGGCTGATGGACCGTCTCGCTGCGGCGGCTGTGGCGCGCGGGATCGAGCGCTTCCGCGCGGTGATGCTGTCTGACAACGTCGCCATCCCACGCCTGCTCAAGCGTGTCGCCGTGGGCGATGTGCAGACTCATGTACGCGGCGCGGAGACCGAAATGGAGATCGGCCTGACCGCGCGGGGGGCGTTGGGCGAGAGCTTGGACGCTGCAGCCTGACATGATCTCGGCGTGCCGTGGAAGCTGACCGTTCGCTCCGGCCCGCGGGTAGAGAAGAGCATTCACCAGGATCTCGGAGCCGCGCTGACCGCGCTCGAGGCCGATGCGCGTGAGCTTGCAAGGTCCGCCCCCCGGCCACCGCTGAACGCGGGCATCAGGCGCTTTGGCCCGGCCGACCAGGTCTTCGCGCGGCTCGAGCTCTCCGGCCCCCAGCGTCTGGTCGCCAGCGTGCGGGCGGGAGTCGACATCCGGGGCGACGGATCGTCTGAGGCCTACCGCGGCCGGCTTCACCGCCAGGCCATCGAGATGCGCGCGGGTGAGTCACCGTACGCGGCTCTGCGCCGGGTGCTCGAGGCCTGATCAGTCGAGGACCAACGTGTTCCCGTGGCGGCGCAGCCACATCGAGTGCTCGCGGTAATCGGGACAATGCCGGGCCAGCAGTGCCCAGAAGCGAGGAGAATGGTCTAGCACCTCGAGGTGGCAGACCTCGTGCCAGACCACGTAGTCGAGCACCGGCTCGGGAGCGAGCAGCAGCCTCCAATTGAAGCTCATCGTTCCCTCCCGCGAGCAGCTGGCCCAGCGGGTGCGCTGTCCTCGGATGCTGAGCTGCGTGTAGCGGCTCCCGGCCTGCGCGCAGGCGTCATCCAGCCGGGGGACGATCTCGTCGCGGGCCGCGCGGCGATACCAGCGCTCGAGCGCCGGAGTGCGCTGTGCCCCTGCCGGAGCCAGCAGCTCGGCCCCGCGCCGGTGCACCCGCGTCCGGCCGCGCTCGGTACGGACTTGTAGGAGCGACCCCAGATAGGGCACGCAGTCGCCCCGAGCGGCGACGGTCTCCTGGGCGCGCAGCAGCTCGCCGACGCGCCGCTCGATCCAGGGCCGTAGCTCCCGGACCGCGGCCGCCGCTTCGCGCTCGGCGGCGCGGCGGGGCAGCACCACCTCGACTCCCCGCCCGGCGTCCACGGTGACGCGCACGCGGCGGGCGCGCTCCGAGCGCCGGATCCGATAAGCGATCTCTTCCACGTCGCGACAGGGTACGGTCAGGTCCCGACATGCCGTCGTTCCCGGACCTGGTCTCGCCGCTGTGCTCACCCCATGTCGAGCTCCGCTTTGCCGCCGAGCGCGATATCCCAGAGACCCTGATCGCCCATCAGGACGACCCCCGGCTCTGCCTTCGCCTGGGCCTGGACCGCCCCCCCAGCGGGGCCGAGCTCGGGCGTCGCAGCGAGCATGAAGCCGAGGAGCGGGCGTCGGGAAGCGCGGTTCGCTTCACGATCCTCGAGCCCGGGTCGGACGTCTGTCGCGGGCAGCTCGATGTGCACCGGGTCGACTGGGACCACCTGCGGGCCGAGGCTGGTATCTGGATCGCGCCCGAGTACCGAGGTCGCGGTCTGGCGTCGGCGGCGCTGCCCCTAGCCGGCAGGTGGCTGTTCAAGGCCTGTGGCCTGTCTCGGCTCGAGCTCCTCACCGAGCCCGATAATCACGCCATGATCTCGGCCGCTCGCCGCGCGGGGCTGACCAATGAAGGTGTCCTTCGCGCCTATGTGCGTGAGCGCGGCCAGCGCCTCGACGTGACCGTGCTGTCTCTGCTGCCGGCCGACCTGGAGGACTAGTGCACCGTTCGGCAAGGAGGCCCCACGGGTGAGCCGGGTCTGGCGCGTAACGCTGCCCCCGGGAGTGCGGGCGCCCTTCGAGGTGTACGTCAACGGGGTGGCGCAGGAGCTCGGCCGCGATTACCGGATCGTCGACGGTACGCTGCTCTTCCAACGCGAGCTGGTGCGCCAGAAGCTCGGCGTGCGCGCTTGGCTGCTTGGTTTCTGGGGGATCGGGACCTACAAGCGAAACGACGACGTTGACGTCCGCTACGAGGTGGACGGCCGGCCGATGGTCGCCTCCGCGCTCGAGATCACGCCCCCAGAGTGATGACCTCCCGAGATCACGCCCCCGCGGAGCGATGACCTCTCGCGATCACGCCTCCTGATTGACCACTTCGCGGCGCACCCAGGGCCGCAGGAGCTTCAGCGCTGAGAGGATGGCCCGGGTGGCGGGCGAGCGGTTGAGAGTGTAGAAGTGGACGCCCGGGGCGCCGCGGGCGAGCAGCTCGGCGCACTGCAGGGTGGCGTAGGAGACGCCGAGCTGGTGCACGGCCTCGGGGTCATGCGAGCGCCAGTCAAGCGCCTCGCGCAGCGCGGTCGGAATCGTCGCTCCGCACATGCCGGTGATCGTCTTGATCTGGTTCAGATCGGTGATCGGCATGATGCCGGGGAGGATCGGCACCTCGATCCCGGCAGCGCGGGCTTCGTCTACGAAGCGGAAGTACAGCTCGTTGTCGAAGAACAGCTGTGTGATCAAAAACGACACGCCACTGTCGATCTTTTCCTTGAGAAAGCGCAGGTCGTGCGCGATATCAGCCGCTTCGGGATGTACCTCGGGGAAGCAGGCTCCTCCGATGCATGCGTCATAGCCGTCGTGGATCAGGCCCGCCAGCTCGGTCGAGTAACTGAGGCCACCGGGATGGGGCTTCCAGTCGGTCTCGCCGCGCGGGGGGTCACCGCGGAGCGCGAGGATGTTCTCGATTCCGCCGTCGCGCATGTCATCGAGGATCGTCTCAAGCTCCTCGCGCGTGGCGCCAACGCAACTCAGGTGGGCCATGGCCTCGATCCCGAGCTCCTGCTTGATCCACTTGGTGAGCTCGAGCGTGCGGCCTCGTGAGCTGCCGCCGGCGCCGTAGGTGACCGAGACGAAGTCCGGGCCGAGCTGGCGCAGGGACTCGAGGGCGAGGCCGAGCACGCGCTCGCCGGCGTCAGTCTTGGGGGGGAAGAACTCAAACGAGAAGATCGGCTCCTCGGCCGCCGCGATGATCTCGTCGATCCGCATGCGAAGAACCGTATCACAACCTTGACAGACCTGTGTCAAGGTTCCGGCGGAGGCGAACCACGATATCCGCGATGTCGAGCCGGGCCCGTCCGCGATCGGGTCACTGTCCAACGCTCCGCGTCGCCGTCCTGCTCACGGCGTGCACGCTCGGAGCGCTCGAGGTGCTCCAGGTAGCACAGGGTCTGGCTGAGCAGCCAGTTGCCATTGTGAAAGCCCAGCTGCTCACCGAACACCGCCGGGGCGATCTCGACCGCCGTCCGCGGGCCGGCGCCCAGCGCCGCCTCGGTCGCGGCCACGCGCTCGGCGAGCAGTTTGCGATTGGCCTCGATGTGGCCTGGCACGTCGAGAAACGGCTTGCCGTGCCCCGAAAGCGCCAGCCGCGCGCCCAGCTCCTGTACCCGGTCCAGCGAGTTCAGGAACTCGGCCACCGGATCGGGGCTGTCGCTGCGCTCGAAGAACAGTGAGATGCGTCCCAGGAGGTGATCGCCCGAGATCAGCAGGCGGTGCTCGGCCTGATAGAGGCAGACGTGGTTCGGGGCGTGGCCGGGGGTTTCGTGCACGGTCCAGACACCGAGATCGGTCTCGATCTCGACACCCGGAACCAGCTCGCGGTCGGGGTCGATCGCCTCGGCGATGCCGGACGGCAGGTCCTTGATCCGTTCTGCGTAAGCGTCGAGGGCGCCCTGCGGGACGCCACACTGGCGGCCCACTTCCAGCCGGCGGGCAAGAGCGCGGGCACGGTCGGAGTCGGCCTCGCCGGCGGGCTGGTGACGGGGGTGCATCCAGAACTCGCATCCGGCCCGATCGCGGATCGGCGCCGCCTGGCCCCAGTGGTCGCTGTGGGCGTGCGTGCAGGCGAGCAGCGCAACGTGCTCGAGCCGGAGGTGGACCTGGTCCATGGCCCGCTCGAGCTGGGCCAGCGATCCGGGCTCGTGCATGCCGGTGTCGATCAGGACCACACCCGCGCCGGCAGCGATCGCCCAAGCGTTGCAGTGCGGGACGCCAGGCCAGGGCAACGGCAGGCGCAGCCGCCAGAGACCGGGCAGCACGCGCTCGCCGCGTCCGAGCTCTCGGGGAGTCACCATCGCCTGAGACGATATTGCTCGACTGGCGGTGGCGAGCTTCGGGCCGCGCTCGTCCAGGAAGCGGTGACGCGTAGACTGCTGCCCGGTTCATGGCCAGCACGGCGGACATCGCCCGGCGCTACTTCGCCGCCCTCTCGGCGCACGATCTCGACGCCGCCGTAGCCTGCTGGGCCCCGGGTGCGATTGACCGGCTCGTGGGGGCCCGTGATCTGGTCGCGCCCGATGGCATCCGCGACTACTTCAGCTCCCTGTTTCAGGCCTTCCCGGACTTCAGGCTCGAGCTGGTCGAGCTCACCACCTATCGCAGCCGCACCGCAGTGCGTTGGCGAGCCCGTGGCACTTTCGCCGGCCCCGGGCGCTTTATGGGTTTCATGCCCAACGGCGCCCGGCTAGATCTCGAGGGCTGCGACGTGGTCAGCGTCGAAGGCGACCTGATCCGTCACAACGACGCCTACATCGACAGCGGTGACATCGCTCGGCAGCTCGGCTTGCTGCCGCCGGCCGGCTCGACCGCCGAGGCGCGGCTGACGCGGCTGGCCAACCTGCGCACTCGGGCTCTGGAGATGATCCACGGCGCCGAACCGGAGCCGATCGCCGACGGGGTCTGGGTCGTGCAAAGCGGCTTTGCGGTCAGGTCGAACGTGTACCTGATCGACGACGGTGACGGCGTGACCGTGTTCGACGCCGGGATCAAGGCAATGGGAATTGCGCTGCGTGCCGCCTGCGCGCGTTTCGGCGGGGCCAGCCGCGTCGTCCTCGGGCACGCGGACTGCGACCACCGAGGTGCCGCCCCCTTCCTCGGCGTGCCGACCCTGTGCCATCCGGCCGAATACGCCGCGGCGGTCGCGCAGACGCCGTTCCGGGACTACTGGAACCTGGCCAAGCTCGACGTCCACGGCCGGGCGCTACTCGGACGCTTGCTCCCGATCTGGGACGGCGGCGCCGTCTCCGTAGCGGGCACCGTCACCGAGGGCGATGAGGTAGCCGGGTTCCGGGTCCTCGATCTTCCCGGGCACGCCCCCGGCCTGATCGGCCTCTACCGCGAGTCCGATGGGCTGGCGCTGGTGTCGGATTGCTTTTACACGCTCGATCCCCAGACCGGCAGGAAGGGTGGGCCGCGCGTGCCCCACCCGGCCTTCGACGCCGACGTCGAGCAGGCACGGGCCTCGATCCGCAAGGTCGCGGACCTGGAGCCTCGGGTCGCTTGGGCGGGACACGCCGATCCCGTGTCGGGTGATGTCAAGGCGCAGCTGCGCCGAGCGGCGTCGGCATCTGTCTAGTGCACCGCCAGGCCAACTAGTGGGCCGCCGCAACCGCCGGCGGGTCAAGCTCGCGGCTCAGCCGGAGGACGCGGCGGCCGCCCGACCGGGCGAGGCCCGACGGCGAGCGGGCGGCCTTGCCGCGAGTGAGTACAGCGATCCCGAGGCCGGAACGCTGGTCCTGCGCGGCTCGCTCACCCCCGGGTCGCGCCGCGACTACGCAGAAACGCTGGCCGGAGGCCTCAACCGCGAGGACGCGCGCCAGCGGGCCACCGAGCTGCTGTTCGAGCGCCTCGCGGTCAGTTGGACGGTGGCGGGTGTGAAAACGAGTGCTTCGCGCGAGCTGCTCGGGCGTTACCGGATGGCGTCAGGGGCCGAGCGCGACTTCGTCCGCGAAGCCCTGCGCCGCCACGTCGAGGAGAATTTTCCCGACCTGCAGGCGCCGTGAGCGTCGATCCCGATCGCTTCGCCGCGCTGCTCTGCGACTGGTGCCTGAAGCTGGCGCCGGGCGGCCGCGTACTGGTGGTCAGCTCCACGCTCGGGGAGCGCTACGCCTTGGCCCTGCACGCGGCGATCCTCGACCGGGACGCGTGGCCGTTTCTATGGCTGACGCCACCCGCGCTGGGCGCTCAGTTCTACCGCCACGCCCAGGGGCGTCACCTCGAGACGTCGCCCCCATCCGAGCTGGCGCTGGTGGAGGCAATCGATGCCTTCGTCCGGATCGACGCGCCCGCCAACACCAACGAGCTGTCCGGGGTTGATCCCAGCGTCATCACCCGGCACGCCATCGGGCGCAGTGAGGTGATGAAGCGGCTGCGCGCCAAGCGCTGGTGCGGCACCCTGGTCCCCACGCCCGCCCTGGCGCAGCTGGCCGGGATGAGCGAGCACGACTACGCCGACTTTGTGCAGCGCGCTCTGTTCCTGGATCGTCCGGATCCGATCGCGGCCTGGCGGGAGCTGAGCGCGAGGCAGGCCAGACTGGTGGCGCGGCTGACCCCCGCGCGGACGATACGTATCGAGGCCGAGGGGACCGATCTCACGCTCGAGGTCACCGGACGCAGCTGGATCAACTCTGACGGACGCCGCAATATGCCCAGTGGCGAGGTCTTCACCGGACCGCTGGAGACCTCGGCCACCGGTCGCATCCGGTTCTCGGTTCCCACGGGTCCGCGGGGCGTGTCGGTCTCTGGAGTGGCACTCGAATTCCGCGATGGCGAGGTGGTGGACGCCCACGCCGAGCAGGGGGAGGAGTACCTGACGGCGGCGCTGGCCACCGACGGCGGCGCGCGCTTGATCGGCGAACTAGGGATCGGCACCAACCCGGGCATCGATCGAGCCACCGGCCATATTCTCCTGGACGAGAAGATCGCCGGCACCGTACACCTGGCGCTGGGGCGCTCGTATCCGGAGACCGGCGGGACCAATCAATCGGCGCTGCACTGGGATCTGGTCTGCGACCTGCGGGCCGGTGGCCGTTTGAGCGCCGACGGCGCGCCGGTGGTGGAGGACGGCGTCCTCTTGTCGTGAGGACCACGGAACTGAGACAAAGCGTTAACCAGGCCCGCCGCGGCTTTCAGTAGCTTGCATTGAGATGCGCCGCACAAAGATCGTCGCCACAATCGGGCCAGCCTCGCGCGATCCCGAAACGCTTGTGCGAATGATTCAGGCGGGACTCGACGTCGCCCGCCTGAACTTCTCCCACGGTGATCGTGAGCTGCACGCCGAGAACGCCGAACGGGTGCGCGCGGCAGCGGACACGGTCGGACGCCCGGTGGCGATCCTCCAGGACCTGCCCGGCCCCAAGCTCCGGGTCGGCCCCATGAGAGACGATCTCGCCGAGGTCAAGCCGGGGGAGCGGCTCGTCCTGATCTGCGGCTCGACCGAAGCCGGAGACGGCGAGCGCATGTCGGTCAGCTGGCCCGGGCTGGCCGACGCCGTCGATCCCGACGACGTCATCTACCTGGCTGACGGGGCGATCCGCCTGCGCGTCAAGCGTGTCCACTCGGCGGAGGTCGAGACGGTGGTCGAGATCGGCGGGGCGGTCGCCTCGCGCCAGGGCCTGAACATCCCCGGCTCCACCCGCGGCCTCGCCGCGGTGCCCGAAGAGGATCTCGACATGCTTCGCTTCGGCGAGTCGATCGGTGTCGATGTCGTGGCGCTGTCCTTCGTTCGCACCGCCGAGGACGTCGAGACCGTCCGCGGCCACACCCGCCTCCCGCTGGTGGCGAAGATCGAGAAGCCCCAGGCCGTTGACAAGGCCGAGGAGATCATCCGCGCTGCTGACACGGTCATGGTCGCTCGCGGCGACCTCGGGATCGAGCTGCCGATCGAGGACGTGCCGATGGTCCAGAAGAAGCTCCTCCGGATCGCCGGGCGCCTCGCCCGCCCCTCGATCACAGCCACCCAGATGCTGGACTCGATGGTCGCCTCTTCCCGGCCCACCCGGGCCGAGGTCGCCGATGTCGCCAACGCCATCCTGGACGGCACCGACGCTGTGATGCTCTCTCAGGAGACGGCGATCGGCTCGTATCCGGTGGAGGCGGTGGAGATGATGGCCGCGGTGGCCGAGCGTACCGAGCAGGAGCTCCCCTACAAGACATGGAACGAGGACCGGGTGCGCCGCGACTCGCGGGATCCCGCGTACACGATCGCCTACAGCGCGTGCGCGGCGGCCCGCGACCTCGGACTGGCGGCGCTCGTCGTGCCCACCCTGTCCGGGCGCTCGGCCCGGCTGATCTCGGCCCATCGCCCCCACGTACCGATCTTCTGCCTTTCGCCTGGCCGCGAGACGGTGCGCCGCTGCAACTTCATGTGGGGCGTGCAGGCGGCCTCGATCCGTCGTCACGAGGTGACGGAGGAGCTGATCGCTGACAGCGCCCGCCGCGTGGTCGAGCTCGGCTGGGTCAAGCGCGGTGACCGGGTCGGGATCACGGCGGGATTGCCCAGCGGCAGGCCCGGGACGACCAGCCTGTTCCAGGTGCAAGAAGTCTGACCGCATCCGGGCGGCGCCTCGTGGGGCGTCACCGCGGCGAGGGCCTGGCGCCGGTCGCGCGCCGGGTGTAGGGTCGGCCCAATTGCAAACCAACACAAGGGGGCAGGATGGCTGGTGAGCAGAACGTCGAGACCGCGAAGCAGGCGTATGCCGCCTTCAGCGCTGGCGATGCGGGCGGTGCGATGGCCGCCATGGCCGACGACATCGAGTGGGTGACGCCCGGCAACAGCGCCGTCAGCGGGACCCTCCACGGCAAGGAGGAAGTCGGCCGTTTCTGGGCTCAGCTCGCCGAGAAGGGCTTCACGACTGAGCCGCAACACTGGTTCTCAGACGAGCAGCACGTGGTGGTCCTCTGTCACACGTCGATCGGCGGAGACGACGCTGACACCGCCGACGTGATGACCTTTCGGGAGGGCAAGCTGGTCAAGTTCCAGAGTGCGGCCGACACGGCGGCCATGGAACGGCACTTCGGCAGGAAGTAGGAGTCAGGCGGCGGCCCGCCCGTAGAACTCGGCCTCCTGTTCACCGAGCTCGGTGGCGGGCGGGTCACCGCAAAACCACTCGCGGGCGATGCGGTGGAAGTTGCCGCGCGCGTGAAGCTGAGACAGGACGGCGAGCGTCAGCACCTCCATCCGGCGACCGAAGATGTGGTCGGGGGGCGCCGATTCGTGGCGCAGGTAACCGAAGTACTCCGAGCGCGGATCGCTCATGTCGATCATCACCTGGGTCGCGTACTCGGGCGTGAGCTCGATCTCCCGGTCCGCGGTGTACCACGATGTCCCGGCCCGGAAGTGGGCGAGCACTCGGTCGGGGTTGAACTTCTCGGGCTGGGGGAAGAAGCCGACCTCGGTGCCGAGGCGCATGATCGTCTCGCTGTCGCCGTCGATCACGGCGCGGGCCACATCGATCTCGAGTTGGACCGAGCCCGGCGGCATTCGTTTGAACAGCCCGAAGTCAAAGAAGGCCATGCGGCCGTCCTCGAGCAGCATCGAGTTGCCGGGATGGGGATCGCCCGAGAACTGACCGTGGCGATACAGGCAGCCGAAGTAGAAGCGAAACAGCATCTCGCCGATCCGGTCGCGATCCTCCTGGGGATAGGACTTGAGCTCCTCAAAGCCGGTTCCCTGGACAAATTCCGAGACCATCAGCCGATCGTGAGAGAGCGAGGTGACGACATCGGGGATGACGATGAACGGGTGGCCACGGAAGATGCGCGCCAGCGTCCGCTGGTTCTGCGCCTCGAGCTCGTAGTCGAGCTCCTCGTGGATCCGCGAGCGGATCTCGTCGCCGATCGCCTTCGGATCCATGCCCGGGGCGATCCGCTTGGCAAGCCTCAGGATCAGCCCCAGGTTCTGCATGTCAGCCCGAACCGCGGCGGCGACCCCCGGGTACTGGACCTTGACCGCGACGTCCCGGCCATCGGACAGGGTCGCCCGGTAGACCTGGCCGATCGACGCGGCCGCGATCGGTTCCTCGTCGAACTCCTGGAACACGCTGGAGAGCCTCTCGCCCAGCTCCTCCTCGATCACCTTGCGCATGTCTTTGAAGGTGACGGTCGGGGCGGCGTCACGCAGCTCGCCGAGCTTGCGCTGAAACTCCTCGCGGTACTCCTCGGGGACGAGCCCGACGTCGAGGAACGACATCACCTGCCCGACTTTCATCGCCGCGCCCTTCATCGTCCCGAGCGCGGTGACGATCTGTTCAGCGGCCTCGAGGTGGCGTCGCTCCAGGGCGGCGTCGCGGCCGTCCTTGGAGCGGGTTACGTTGGCGGCCCGGGTGCCGGCCTGACGGATCGCCTGGCCGGCCGCCAGGCCGCCGATCTTGGCCGTCCGCCCTACCCGGGAGGTCGGGATCTTGTCCTTGGCCATCAGCGGGGGCTCAGCTGCCCCGGTGGATCTTGGATCCGGGCACGATGTCATCGGACCCGTCAGGCCAGCGGACCCACGCCTTGTGGCCACCGTCGTAGTCGTCGCCGAGCAGCACCAGCGTGGCCGGCTCGCCCAGCGCCGTGCAGGATTCTTCGCCCTCGGGATCGAGACCGCGCCAGATCCGAACGAACTTGTTGCGCTCGAGCTCGTCGCCGACCGTGCTCGGGTCGGTGTGGCCAGGGTGAATCCGGGTGGCCGGATCGAGCTTGAGGAGAGTTTCCATGATCGAGCTCTTGAGGTCGGCGTAGGTCGTACTTCCGGGAGCCCGGACGCCGCCGACCGAACCCTTGAAGAGCGTGTCGCCGGTGAACACATCGGTGCCGTCGATCAGCAGCGAGAGCATCCCGGCGGTGTGTCCGGGGGTGTGGAGCGGTTCGATCGCCAGGGCGCCGGTCTCGATCGTCTCGCCCGCCGCCATGGTTCCGGTGGCTCCGGGCACCAGCTCGCGCTCGAGCGGGTGGATCAGCACCGGGACGTCGGGAAATTGCTGGCGCACCGGGTCCAGCTCGGCCACGTGGTCGTGATGATGGTGGGTGAGGAGGACGTGGGTGAGGGTCAGCTGACCGCGCTGGAGGTATTCCAGCAGCGGCGCCACGGGGCCGCCGGCATCGATCATGACCGCATGGCCCCCGAGTTCGTCGGCGACCACGTACGTGTTGGAGAGCCAGGGGTCGCTCATCGAACGCTCGACGATCATGCTCAGAGCGTAACGGCCGCGGAGGAGCGGGGCCGATGCCAGACCGATAGCCTGTGTGGGGCCGATGAGCCTGATCCACACCTGTTACCGGATTTTCGAGGTCGACCGCTCGGTGCAGTTCTACACCGCGCTCGGCTTCAACGAGATCGGCCGCGTGCCGATCCGCGACGAGGCGATCAACATCTTCATGGGGCTGCCCGACGACGGGCCCGAGCCGCGCTTGGAGCTGACCCACAACTTCGATCAGTCCGAGCCGTACGAGATCGGCACCGGGTACGGCCACATCGCGATCACCACGGAGGACCTGGATTCGACCCTCGCGCGGCTCGCCGGCCAGGGGATCGAGCCCGAGAAGCCACCGTACACGGTCCGCGAAGGCGGCAGCCGGCTGTGCTTCGTGCGGGACCCCGACGGATACCGCGTCGAGGTCATCGAGCGTCCGGCCTGATCACCCGCAGGGCTCGACGCCCGGAGCGCCGAGCACCCGGACGCGCTGCCCCTTCCCGGGCGGCGTGAACATGATCAGGACGACGGCCAGCAGGATCAACGCCAGGCCAACGCTCGAGCACAGCGGCCTGGGCGAGCAGCCCTCCGGCCCGTGGCGCTCCGCATCGCGCGCGTCCAAGATCGGCAGTCGGGCCCGAACGCCGGGAGCCGAAATGCCTATCCTCTGGCGAGATGGTCGATACCGCCACCATGGGCAAGCTGCTCGAGCGCTTCGCGCAAGGGGTGGCCGCGCACGATCGCGAGAACCCCGGCCACCACAGCTGGGGGATCGGCATGGCCGCGTTCGACATCGAGCGCCTCGGCTTCGAGGAGGGCGAGGAGATCCTGCCCGGGATCGTGCTCCAGGCCGACGGAGGTGTGACGGGCAACTTCCGCGTCCTCTGCGACGGAGACCATGACCGTGAGGGCGAGCAGGAGGAGGCCGAAGGCATCGACGCGGTCGCCTCCGAGGAGATCGCCGAGCCGGTTTACGCCGACAGCCCACCCCCCATCCGGCCCCCGCTCTAGCTGGGCGCCGAGCCGCCGAGCCGCCGAGCCGGTCCGGCCGCGGACGGCAGGGCCGCGATTGGCGTCGCGGGTATCCTCGCGCCATCGCCAAGGTACCCCTCACGTCGACGCGTGGCCGCCCAGGCACATATTCGATCGTTGCCCGTGACCCGGCCACCGGTGACCTCGGCGTGGCCGTCCAGTCCCACTGGTTCTCGGTTGGGCCGATCGTTCCGTGGGCGCTCCCCGGCGTCGGGGCCGTGGCCACTCAGGCCAATGTCGAAATCTCCTACGGACCGCGGGCGCTGGAGCTGCTGGCCGCCGGGGCCGACGCGCCGAGCGCGCTGGCCGAATTGCTGGCCCAGGACCCCCTCTGCGCCTCGCGTCAGGTGGCAGTGATCGATGCCCAGGGTCGCGTGGCGGCGCACACCGGCGACAGCTGCATGCCCGAGGCCGGCGACTGCCAAGGCGCCGGGGTCTCGTGCCAGGCCAACATCATGGCCAGCGATCGAGTTTGGCCGGTGATGCTCGACGCGTTTGAGGCTCACGACGGTCCCCTCGCCGGCCGGCTGCTGGCTGCCCTAGACGCCGCGGAGCTTGCCGGCGGTGATCTCCGGGGGCGCCAATCGGCGGCGATCGTCGTCGTCCCGGCGAGCGGCAATCCGTGGGATACGGTGGTCTCGCTACGGGTCGAGGATCATCGCGAGCCGCTCCAGGAGCTGGCCCGCCTGGTCAGGCTGCATGACGCCTACAGCTGCGCTGGCCTCGGCGACGAGCGCGTCGCGGAGGGCCGTCACCAGGAGGCGGCCGAGCTCTACCTCCGCGCCAGTCAGCTCGCCCCCGGCTCCGATGAGCTGCGATTCTGGGCCGGCGTGGGTGCCGCCACCATTGGTGACCTCGATGCGGGAGTGGCCCATGTACGGGCCGCGATGGAGATTCACCCCGGGTGGCGCGAGCTCCTGTCCCGTCTCCCGCCCGGGGTTGCGCCCGCCGCCGCGCCCCTCCTCGAGCGCCTAGGGCGTTCGGCTTAGGGTGCGCCAAGGACACCTGGGGTTGGACTAGCCGTCGGTTTCCCAGCCCTCGCTGCGCCCGTATGAGAGGCTGATGGCCGTGCTCTCGCTGCGCCTCCCGCCCGCCGCTCTGCGCCCGGGTATCCACCTGGCCGCCCGCTGGAGTCTGTCCCCTCGGGTCGACTGGCCTACCGCCCGCCGCCGCCTTGAGGCCGTGCAGAGCGTCCCCGGAGCACCCCGGGGAACCCGGATCCGCCCTCTCACCCTGGGCGGGGTGGCCGCAGAGGAGCTCCGCGCTCCGGGCGGCGGCGAGACCATCCGGCCTGCGGGCCGGAAAGAGACGCTGCTGGTCTACTTTCACGGCGGTGGCTACGTGGTCGGGTCCCCTCACGCGTCGCGCTCGCTCGTCGGTCGAATGGCGGGCGCCTTCGGTGGTCCGGCCCTGTCGGTTGCCTATCGCCTCGCCCCGGAGCACCCTCATCCCGCGGCGCTGGACGATGCGCGGGCGGTCTGGCGCGCCCTGATCGACGAGCGGGAGCTTGACCCGGCCAGGATCGCGGTGACCGGAGATTCCGCGGGCGCCGGTCTCACGCTCGCCCTGGCGCTGGAGCTACGCGATGCCGGCGAACCGATGCCGGGCGCGCTGGGCCTGATCTCGCCTTGGCTGGATCTGACCCTCGACGCTGACGGGCGGCGTCCTCCGGCTCCCCGCGACGTGGTCCTCACACGCGGGCTGATAAACGCGTGGGCCGCCGCCTACCTCAACGGGTCACCGGCCGAGAACCCGGCCGTCTCGCCACTGCACGGGGACCTCGCCGGACTGCCGCCGCTCGTCGTCCACACCAGCGGCGATGACCTTCTCCGCGCGGATGGCGAGCGCCTGGTCGCGGACGCGCGAGCGGCCGGGGTGATCGTCACGCACGAGGAGCTCGCCGGGCTCTGGCATGACCCTCACATGAGCGCGGCGCTGGTCGCCGGGCCCGGGGGGAGAGCGCCGCTGCGGATGGCGGGAGCGCTCCGTAGCCACGTGGCCGGCATCTGACCCGAGCGGTCAGGGGTCGATCAGGACTCCCGGGTTGAGAACACCCGTTGGATCCACCGCCGCTTTGGCGCCCCTGAGCGCGAGCGCGAACGGCTCCGGGCGCTGGATGTCATACCACGGTCGGTGATCACGCCCGACGGCGTGGTGATGGGTGATCGTGCCGCCGCCGGCCAGGATCGCTTCGGCGGCGGCGGTCTTGATCTGCGCCCACTGCTCGAGCTCGGCTCCGGGTTGCGTCGGGGCGAGCACCGTGTAGTAGGGCGCCGGACCGTCGGGATAGACATGCGTGAAGCGGCATGTCACCGACCCGGTGCCGCAGACCTCGCGCACGGCGGTACTGGTGGCACCCAGGACCGCGCGGTGGAACTCAGGGAAGCGATCCCAGGTGATCGCGGATTCGAAGGTCTCAGAGATCACCCCCATAGCGACGAACGTGTCCCGGAAATAGGGAGCGCGCAGGAACGCCTCGCGCCAGCTCCCCACCCCGGATTCGCGCCCACCATCGTCACCGGCGGCGCGGCCGTCGCCCCCGTGATCAGCGCAGCACTCAAGCGCAATGGCCAGCGCCGCATGCACCTCGTGGTGGGCAGACTCGAACCCGAGCACGAGCAGCGCCTGGGAACCGTCCCCGGCGCCGGTCAGGGCAGCCTCGGACGGGTCAATCAACCGACACGCAGCCGGATACAGGCCCGACTGGGAGAGCTCGCGCACTGCGGCTGCTCCGGCGTCGAAGCTGGCGAACCGGACCCCCGCTGAGGCACGAAAGCGGGGCCGCTCGCGGACCCGGACCCAGGCTTCGCTGATCACGCCCAGCGTTCCCTCTGAGCCAATCAGCATCCGGTCGGGCGAGACACCGGCACCCGAGCCTGGGAGCCGGCGTGACTCCCATACTCCGGCCGGGGTGAGCGCCCGGACCGACTCGACGAGGTCGTCGATGTGCGTGTACAGCGTCGAGAAGTGGCCCCCGGCGCGAGTCGCGATCCAGCCGCCGAGGGTCGAGAACTGAAAGGACTGGGGGAAGTGGCGCAGGGTCAGCCCTTCTGCGTGCAGCTGTTCCTCGAGCCGCGGGCCGGTCGCACCGGCCTGGATTCGAGCCGCCTGGGAGGCCGGGTCGACCTCCAGCACTCTGTCCAGCGCCTTGAGGTCGATCGTGACCACGCCGGCGAAGCGCTCGGGGTCGACGTCGGGTTCCACACCGCCGACCACGCTCGTCCCGCCGCCGAACGGAATGATCGCCGCGCCGGCGTCAAGGGCCCAGTCGAGCACTGCCGCCAGCTCCGCCTCGTCACGAGGATGGGCCACCACGTCGGGGGGATGGTCAAAGCGGCCCGAGAAGGCGCGGACGGTGTCGCGATATGAGCGACCGTAGGTGTGCAGGGCGCGGTCGTAGGTATCCGCCGCGCAGATCGCCGCCAGTGAGTCGGGCGCCGCGATCCGCGCCGGCGGCAGCGCCACCGTCGCCAGCGCCACCGGCTGCTGTGGCTCGGCGGACCCGAAACCGAGTCGCTGCGCCAGGCGCGCGGCTGCCTCGTCGAGCTGCTGGGGAGAGGGCTGCTCGTCCTCATAGCCCCAGCCCCAGTGCTTGAGTCGGCGAGCCACGGGCCGAGCCTACCCCGGTACGGTGTAGACGTGGCGGCCAGGAACGGCTTGATGGCGCGTGGACCTTGGGATCCTGCGCGGGTGCAGGCGAGCTGGCGCTCGGATCCGTTTCAACCCGCCCCGTCTGTCACCGCGGCCGCCGATGAGGCACTAGGCGCTCTCCGGCGCCGCGGCTCTCCTAGCCATGACGGTCTGGCGGCGCGGCTGCGCAGCTTCGAAGCCGCGCATGATCGGCTCACCCTCGAGCTCGAACCGGCTCGCTGGGCGCTGCGGCTCGTGCCCGAGAATGCTGCTCAGAGCCTGTCCGCCCTATGCGTCGTGCGCGCTGCCGACGGCCGCTGGCTGGCGGGCCGGCGCGCCGGCTGGCTGGCCTCGTGGGCGGGGCGCTGGGCGTTGGGGGCAGGTGGTTCGGTGGAGGTGGACGAGAATCCGGCGCAGACGATGACCCGCGAGCTCGAGGAAGAGTGGTCGGTGGCGCCTGAGCGCATGACGGTCGAGGCGCTGGTCCGTCTGCCCAGCGACGTAGTGATGCTGGTCGGAATGGCCTGGCTCGCCGAGGGCAGCGAGGACGTGACCCCCGACCCCGAGCACGACGCCTTTGCCTGGTGGCCGGCGCGCATCGAGCAGTGGCCCGACGAGGGGGATGCGCCGCTGCGCCTGTTGGCCGGGATGCTGAGCGCGGGCGAATGAGCCGGCCGACCCGTGGGCGGATGCGGCGGCCGACCCCTGGGCGAAGGAAGCTTCCCACCCCTCCGCCGATTGAACCGCTCCCCGTCCTGATCTGACCCGCCGGCGGATGCGATACATCACCTTTCGGCGCCTGGAAGCGGTGTCGTTCGGGCACTCGGCGGTCTACCTCGGCCTGCTGCTGTGTGCGTTCGTGCTCAGCAATCCCGAGCCGGAGACATTCATCCTCGGGCTCGGTCACGGCTTGTTGTGGATTGGGATGTCCCTGGTCTGCATCGCCGCAGCGCGCGCGCGTGTGATTCCGTTCTGGCTGGCCGTCACCGTCGCCGTACTGGGCGGGCTGGGACCGTTCGCGGGCTCGATCGGTTTCGTCTTGGCTGAGCGCAGAAAGGCCGCCGGCACGCGTTAGAGTGAGGCGTAGACGATGGCCGTAGATACCCGCACCGTCCAGGTGGTTATGCCCGCCATGGGAGATTCCGTGGCGGAGGGCACCGTGCTCGAATGGCACAAGCAGGAGGGCGACGCCATCACCGTCGACGAGACGCTGGTCGAGATCTCCACCGACAAGGTTGACGCGGAGGTCCCGGCGCCCGTTTCCGGAACCGTTCTCAAGATCCACGCCGCCGAGGGCGACACCGTGACGGTCGGCACTCTGCTGGCCGAGATCACCGTCGACGGTGGTGCCGATACGCCGGTCAACGGCAACGGCAGTGTCCCCGAGGCCACTCCGGTGTCCGGCGAATCGCCCCCTACAAGCGCTGCCGAGGCCGCGGCCGGCGGCGTCACCGAGGCCGAGGGGCTGGCGGCCGCCGACGCGAGCGAGGGCCGCACGATCGACATCGTGACCCCCACGGGCGGCGAATCCGTGACCGAGGGAACGATCCTCGAGTGGTCGGTCAAGGTCGGTGACACGGTCAAGGACGGCGACACGGTGGTCGAGATTTCGACCGACAAGGTCGACATGGAGCTCCCGGCGCCCGCCGCGGGCACGATCACCGAGATCCTGGCTGCCGATGGCGAGACGGTGAGCGTTGGCCAGGTGATCGCGCGCATGAACGCGGCCAGCGCTGCGGGCGCCACGCCGGCCGGTCCTGTCGCTCCCGCGTCCGAGGCTGACGGTGCCCGCGGTGCCGGCGGTACCAATGCCCCCAACGGGGCCGTGGGCGCGGGTGGGGCTGTGTCCTCGGCCGCGCCAGGTGACGTTGATGCCTCGCCGGTCGCCCGGCGGGTTGCCGCCGCCGAAGGCATCGACCTCGGCTCGGTCAAGGGCAGCGCCCGGGGTGGCCGGATCACCAAGGCCGACGTGCTCGCGGCCGGGAATGGCGCCCGATCGGCCGCCCCGGCGGGCCCAGCTCTCGCCGCGCCAGCCGCTCGGTCGGCCGGGGCTCAGCTCATCAAGGGCGGCGGCGCGGCCCTGGCTCGTTACATGGACCAGAGCCGGTCGATCCCGACCGCCACCTCGTTCCGCACCCTCACCGTCACGGTCCTCGACGAGCGCCGCAAGCAGCTCAAGAGCGGTGGCCAGCGGGTCTCCTTCACCCACCTCATCGCTTACGCGATCGCGCGCGTGGCCACTGAGGAGATGGCGGTCATGGCCCATCACTTCGAGGAGATCGATGGAAAGCCCCACCGCGTAAACGACGGGGCCGTCAACCTCGGCCTGGCCGTCGACGTCGAGAAGAAGGACGGCTCGCGCACGTTGATGGTTCCGGTCATCCGCGACGCCGGCCGTCTGGGCTTCAACGGCTTCTTGGATGCCTATAACGCGCTGGTCGATAAGGCGCGGACCAGCTCTCTGACCGCCGACGACCTGAGCGGCGCCAACCTGACCCTGACCAACCCGGGCGGGATCGGCACGATTGCCTCGGTGCCGCGTCTGATGGTCGGCCAGGGCACGATCGTGGCCACCGGCTCGATCGCCTACCCGGTCGGGCTGGGGAGGATCGGAGCTGAGATCGGCGCTGAGAAGGTCATGACGATGACCTCCACCTATGACCATCGAATCATCCAGGGCGCCGAGTCCGGGCGCTTCCTGCAACGAATCGAAGCCCTGCTCCAGGGCGAGGAGAGCTTCTACGAGGGCGTCTTCGCCGACCTCGGCTTGGCCCTACCCGAGCTGCCGTCGCCGTCCGCGGACGCAGCTGCGGCCGCCCTCAGCGCGCCCCCGTCGCCCGCCGTCCCGACCGCGGCCAGCCCGGCCGAGCTCAACGAGGAGCTGCTCCAAGCGGTGCAAGCCGCGACCTCGCTGCTCAAGGCCCACCGTACCCACGGTCACCTCGCCGCCCATTTGGATCCGCTGGGCCGCCAGCCCGAGGGCGACCCGTCTCTCGATCCCGAGCCGCTCGGCCTGACGCCCGAGCTGATGGCCCGGATCCCGGCTCGAATCCTGCGCATGTACTGCCCCGGGGGCACCCTTGCCGACGCCCTGCCCCATCTCAGCGAGACGTACTGCGGGACGATCGCCTACGAGATCGAGCACATATCCTCGCACCGTCAGCGGCTGTGGCTGCGCGAGGCGATCGAGTCCGGGCAGTTCCGCCAGCCGCTGACCACCGACGAGCAGAAGGCGCTGCTCAAGCGGCTGACTGAGGTCGACGCCTTCGAACGCTTCATGCACAAGGCGTACCTGGGCCAGAAGCAGTTCTCGGTCGAGGGCCTGGACATGACCGTGCCGATGATCGACGAGCTGACTCAGCTCGCCGCCACCCGCGGGGCTCGGGAAGTGGTCATCGGTATGGCCCACCGCGGGCGTCTGAACGTGCTAGCTCACAACCTCGGCCGGCCCTATGAGACGATCTTCGCCGAGTTCGAGGGCTCCTCGACACTCGAGCCGATCACGACGCTGCCTCAAGGCGGCACCGGCGACGTCAAGTATCACCACGGTGCTCAGGGCTCCTACCAGCTTCCAGCCGGTGAGTCGATCATCGTGCGCCTTGAGTCCAATCCGTCGCACCTGGAGTTCGTCGCCCCAGTGGCGGCCGGCGCGACCCGCGCGGCGCAGACCACCCGCCAGGGTCCACACGCCCATCAGGACACCAACGCCGCGATTCCGATCATCCTGCACGGCGACGCGGCCTTCCCCGGGCAGGGGGTGGTGGCCGAGACGCTCAACCTCCAGGCGCTGGACGGCTACACGGTCGGCGGCACGATCCATCTGATCCAGAACAACCAGGTCGGCTTCACCACCGATCCCGATGATGCCCGCTCGACCACGTGGGCCTCGGACCTGGCCAAGGGCTTCGACGTGCCGATCATCCACGTCAACTCCGATGACGTGGCCGCATGCGTTACCGCCGTGCGGCTCGCCTTCGCCTTCCGGCAGGAGTTCGGCCACGACGTCCTGATCGACCTCATCGGCTACCGGCGCTTCGGTCACAACGAAGCTGACGAGCCCGCCTACACGCAGCCCGAGATGTATCAGGTGATCAAGAAGCACCCCTCAGTCCGCGAGCTCTTCGCCCGCCAGCTGATCGACGCCGGCGTCGTTTCCGAGCAGGACTCGACCGAGATGACCGACGAGGTGTGGACGGTCCTGTCTGACCAGCATCAGCTGCTCAAGGAGCGGATTGCGGCCGCCAAGGACGTCGAGCATGCGACCGGCGAGTACCAGCTTGACCGCACCCCGTCGCCGGAAGTCAAGACCGCCGTGGCCGAGGACCGCCTCCGGGTCCTGGGCGAGGAGCTGCTGTCGGTTCCCGACAGTTTCAACGTGCACCCCAAGCTGGCCAAACAGCTCGATCAGCGCCGGGAGGCGCTGGAGAAGGGTGAGGGCATCGTCTGGGCCCACGCCGAGTCGCTGGCCTTCGCCTCGCTGTTGACCGAAGGCATTCCGATTCGTCTCACCGGCCAGGACACCGAGCGCGGCACTTTCAGCCAGCGACACCTCGTCCTGCACGACCCGAAGACCGGCCAGGAGCACTGCGCGATGCAGCACCTCCCCGGGTCCCTGGCGCCGATGGAGCTGCACAACAGTCCCCTGTCAGAGATGGCGTGCGTCGGCTTTGAGTACGGCTACTCACAGGAGGGCCCGGAGACGCTCGTCCTCTGGGAGGCTCAGTTCGGGGACTTCGTGAACAGCGCTCAGGTCATCATCGACCAGTTCATCGTCTCCGGTCTGGCCAAATGGGGCCAGACCTCACGCCTGACCCTGCTCTTGCCGCACGCCTACGAGGGCTCGGGCCCGGAGCACTCCTCGGCCCGACTCGAGCGTTTCCTCCAGCTCGCCGCCGAGGGCAACATCCGGGTCGCCAACCCGACTACTCCCGCTCAGTACTTCCATCTTCTGCGCCGCCAGGCCCGGATTGCCAAGCAGCGCCCGCTGGTCGTGATGACGCCCAAGAGCCTGCTGCGCCTGCCGCTGGCCACCAGCCGGGTCGATGAGCTGACCTCCGGGCGCTTCCAGCCGGTGCTCACCGATCCGGCCGTCGAGGCTGACCAGGTCACCCGTCTCGTCCTGTGCACCGGCAAGGTCTACTACGACCTCCTCGCTCACTCCGCCCGCGAGCAGAACCCGAACGTGGCAGTGGGTCGAGTCGAGCTCCTCTATCCCTTCCCGCAGGCCGAGCTGATGGACTTGGTGGCCAGCTATCCCAAGCTCCAGGAGGTCGTCTGGGTGCAGGAGGAGCCGCGCAACATGGGCGCGCGCGCCTTCATGTCACCCCGGTTGCTCCAGATCCTGCCCGAGGAACTGCAATTCGGCTATATCGGGCGCCCCGAGCGTGCGGCCTCCGGCGAGGGCTACCCGATCGCCCACGCCACCGAGCAGAGCCGGATCATCAGCACCGCGCTCGATGTCAGCCAGCCGGTCTCGCAGTACCCGCGCAAGCTTCCCGGCGAGCGCTGATCCCGCCGCACAGCGGCCAGGTTTGGGATCTCACGCCGATCGGCCGCTTCTGACAGTCTTGTCGTTATCCGGCTGCGTAGAGACGGCTCCCGTCGCGACAACTCCCGAAGGCATTTCACGCCCACTCTCGGCGTCCACGACGTCGCCATCGATCTGGGCACCGCCAATACGCTCGTGTACGTGGGCGGCCGCGGCATTGTCGTCTCCGAGCCGTCGGTGGTCGCTTCCGATGTCGGCACCGGTGAGGTCCATGCCGTCGGCTCTGAGGCCGAGCGGATGATCGGCCGTACTCCGGCCACGATATCGGCCACCCGCCCCCTGCGCCACGGCGTCATCGCCGACTTCGAAGTCACCGAGCAGATGCTGCGATATTTCATCCGCAAGGTCCTGGACCGGCGAACGGCCCATCCGCGCCTGATCGTGTGCGCGCCGTCCGGGGTCACCGAAGTCGAGAAGCGCGCCGTCGAGGAGGCTTCGCTTGCCGCCGGGGCCCGCCGCGTACACCTGATCGAGGAGCCGATCGCCGCCGCGATCGGGGCGGGGCTGTCGATCGAGGAGCCGATTGGCCGCCTGGTCGTCGACGTCGGTGGCGGCACCAGCGAGATGGCCGTGATCTCGCTGGGGGGGATCGTCATCTCGCGCTCGGTTCGGGTCGGCGGTTATGAGATGGACGACGCCATCGCCCACTACATCCGGGCCGTCTACCAGCTGGCCATCGGCTCACGAACCGCGGAGAGCATCAAGATCACGCTCGGCTCGGCCGTGCCCATGCAATTCGAGGAGACCGTGGAGGTCCGCGGACGACACCTGGTCACGGGTCTGCCCACCGCCATACAGCTGCGCAGCGAGGAAATCCGCTCCGCCATCGCGGGGCCCCTGCGCGAGATCCTCCAGGCGATCCGCGACACGCTCGAGCAGACGCCCCCCGAGCTGTCATCAGACATTGCCCGGGACGGCATCCTGCTGGCCGGCGGCGGCACGCTGATCCGCGGCTTCGACGAGCTGGTGGCCAACGAGACCGGCATGCCGGTCTATCGAGCCGAGTCACCGCTCACCTGCGTGGCGGTGGGGTCAGGGCAGGCGCTGGACCACCTCGACGCCCTGGCCGTCGGTCGCCACCCGCGCCGCCTGCCGACCACGCCCGACTGGCGTACCGCCCAGTCCTAGCCGGCTGGCCGCACGCCGCCCCGCTCCGTTCAAGGCCCGCCCTCGGGCCCGGCGGGGACGTGCTGCCTCTGCGTTGCGCTATGCGAACCTCAACGAAATCAAGTCCGGCGCTGGGCCGGCGTTGTGTGAGGCGAGGGTGTCAGATGTGAAGAGCGTCGGAGCCGGCTGATCGCCGTGGCCACGGCGCAGGCGCCGAGCAGGACCAGGAAGGGCTCGACCGGCTCCCGGAAGCGCGGCGTCTCAACGTTGACCAGCAGCACGCTCAGGGCCATCAGCACCGGTACCGTCCACAGCCAGCGGGGGGGGCGCCGTGCGACACGCGTGAAGGCACCGAGCAGAGCCACGCCGCTCATGATCCAGAATGCGATCACGCCGGTCTGGGCAGTGGACACCGACAGGCCGATGGCCAGGCCCGAGTCGTGCCAGGCCGCGGTCCCTTCGAGCTCGAGCATCCGCTGGAGGTTGTGCCAGCCCACGTCGATCGGTGCGAGCGGGTGGGCGCCGATGTAGCTCAGCGTCTGGGAGACCAGGCGGTTGGAGAGCGCCACCTCGGTGTAGCGGCCGGCATGGTGAAAGAGCCCCTGGTCCTCGGGGAGCCGGATGTAGAAAATCCACTTGTAGGGCACGGGCGCATAGGCGGCGGCCTCGCGGTTATAGGTGCCCACGAGAGTGATACCGGTCTCGGTCGAGATCGGAACGAAGGCGTGCAGCTCAACCGCATTGCGGATCGTCCACGGGAGGATCGGGGCCGCGGCGCACGCAATCAGCAGGGCAACCGCCCCGATCGACGCCCGCCGCGACGAGCGTCGGACGACGCCCCGGGTGGCCCCCGGCTGGCTGGTGGTGCCCCAGGCGCCTCCGGAGCCCCGTGCGCCGGCGCCCCCCCAGGCGGCGAAGGCCAACGGGATCAGGATCAGCGCCGCGTTCTGATGGGTCAGGGTCGCCAGCCCGGTCAGGACGCCGGCGCCGGCGATCCACCCGTAATACCCATCAGCCTGCCCCGCCTGCCCCGCCTGCCCCGCCTGCCCCGCCCGGCGCGCCCGCAGCATGGCCCACAGCGCTGCCAGGATCAGCACCACGACTAGGTTCTCCGCCACCAGGGGGCCGGACTCCTCGATCAGCACCGGGTAGACCGCTGCCAGGAGCATGGCGATGACGGCGACCAAGGCCCCGAGTGCCTCAAGTCCGACCAGGCCGACCAGTCCCACGGTGGCGGTGCCCAGCACGGCCATCGCGATTCGCTCTCCGAAGACGGCGGCGCGATGTCCGGACCGGTGCCCGTCAAGCACGTCGACGGCAGCCAGGAAGTAGGGAAAGCCTGGAGGGAAGTAGGCCGTTGGGCCACGTGATCCCCCGGCTCCCGAGCCAGGGGCACTGCCTGTCTCGTAATCGCCTGTCCGGGCGACCATACTGGCCAACCGGTTGTAGGTCCCCGCGTCGTTGATTGCGCGGTAGGGCGTGCTCTCGATGTAGCCGATGCGAAGTGCCAGCGCCGTGATCAGGATGACGGCTACGAGCGAGGCCCGGAACCAGCGCGAGGAGGTCACGGGGCGCGAGATTAGTCGCGCGCGGTCAATGAATGCCGACGATGCCGGCGCAGACCCAGTTTGAGGCGCCGGCGCCGCCGTTCCAGATCCTGGTCGCGATCGCGTCCTGTTCGGCCTTGCTGGCCAGATAGGCGGCCGGCCCGGAGCCGCCGAAGAGTTTCCAGGTCGCGGGCATGATCTGGTAGTAGCCCGAGGCGCCGGCACTGTTGGGTGGCAGGTTCTGGCCGCCCGATTCGCAGAGCACGATCGCGTAGGGAATCGCCCAGCCGCCTGACGGCCCGAGCGCGGCTGGCGCCGTGGGACCGGCCGAGGCGGTGGGCGCTGGGGTGGCCTGAGCGGCGGCCAGGGCAGCCGCCCGCGCTGCAGCCGCGGCCGCAGCCCGCTGCTGGGCCTGGATCCGGGAGATCCGGGAGCGCAGCGTGTCGGCCCGCGCCTGCGTGGCCTGGAGCGCAAGCTGCTGGGCAGCCCGCGCCCGCTGGACCGCTGCCTGCTTGGCGGAGAGGAGCGCGTTCATGCCCGCCAGAGCGCTGGCGCGCAGCGCGGCGCCCGCGGTGATCTGGCGGACGCTGGCCTGCAGCTTGGCCAGCCGCGTCGCGGCCTGGTCGGCCTGCGCCTTGGCCTGGCGCGTGAAAGTGATGATCGCCCGCTGTTGGCTCTCGGCCCGGCCGAGGAAGTTGATCTGCTCGAGTAGAGCGGGGAATCCGCGGGCGTTGAGCACCACCGAGACCAGATCGGGATGGTCACCCTCGTAACTCGAGATCAGCTGGCGAGAAAGGATCAGCCGCGCTCGGGCCAGGCGGCGGCGCAGCAGGGCGACGCGCGCCTGTTCGCGAAGCAGCGAGGTGCGGATCTGGGCGAGGCGAGCCCGGTCCTGAACCAGCTCGGCGCGGACGGCCGCCTCCCGGTTCTGGACGAGCTGGATCTGGCCGTCGAGCGCGGCGATAAGGCCCGACAGGCTGCCCACGCTCGAGCTCAGCTGGTGCTGTCGGGCCTGCTGCTGGCTGAGCTGACTCTGGAGCTGGTTGAGGTCCGAGTTCGCCGCGCGGGCGGAGGAATGAGGAAGCACCGCGAAGATGGCGAAGAGCAAGCCAGCCAGCACCGCAGCGGTGGCGGCGGCCCGGACGACGGGGGCGCGGTGTTGAAAGCTCATCGGAGTCTCTGGGGCGCTGCGTGGGCGGCGATCCGCCTACGGGGTTAGCTGTCGGGCTCGCGCAAGGGTGGTCTGCGCTAGGCGACCAGCAGGTCGCCATTCGCCCCGGAGGGACTCTTGGATCCCCCGCTTACCCGCAAATAGCGGGCAATTCGGCGGTGGCGAGACGTTATCAGGAACCGGCGCGTCGATGGGCCCCGGGCACCGGCCTATGCTGCCGGGGTGAACCGGGCTGCGTCTTACCGAGCCGAGCGGATCCTGGCCTCGATCCGCGCCACCCCGCCCGGCTTCGTGCGCACCTACGGCGACGTCTCGCCCGGCGCGCCGCGACTCGCCGGCGCTGTGCTCAGCGCCTGCGAGGATGCCAGCGTCCCATGGCATCGGATCGTGCGGGCCGACGGGACTCTGACCCAGGGGCTGCGCCAGCGCCGGCTGCTCGAGCACGAAGGCGTTCCCTTCCGTGGCGAGCGCGTGCAGCTCTCGGTCGCCAGGCTGCCCGAGGGCCTGTGATCCCGTGGGAGCGAGTTCGTGATCTGGATCCAGCGCAAGCTCCGGCTGGCCGCCCGCCCGCGTGGCTTTCACCTCGTCACGGGCGAGGTGCTCGAGGGCTTGCCCGAGCTGCGCGGGATGGCGGTGGGGGTGCTCCATCTCCTGATCCAGCACACCTCGGCCTCTCTGACGCTGAACGAGAACGCCTCCCCCGACGTCCGTCGCGACTTCGAGAGCTGGTTCAACCAGGTCGTGCCCGAGCGTGCGCCCTACTGGACCCACACGCTCGAGGGCGACGACGACATGCCGGCGCACATCAAGGCCGCGCTGCTGGGGGCGGCACTGACCCTGCCAATCGCCCAGGGCCGCCTCGCGCTCGGGACCTGGCAGGGGATCTATCTGGGCGAGCACCGCGATCACGGCAGCCCGCGTTCGCTGGTCGCGACGGCCTGGGGTGAGCCCGACGACCCAGCCCGAGGGTGAGGCGCTAGCGTCCCCGCCAGATCGGGGCTCGCTTCTCGGCGAACGCGGTCGCCCCCTCGCGGGCGTCCTCTGACCCCATCACCGGCCCGGCAATTTCCGCTTGGCGCTCAAAGAATTCGGCCTCGGGCCAATCGACTGACTCGTTGAGAATCCGCTTGCTCGCGGCGAGCGCCAGCGGGCCGTTGGCCGCGACCTGCGCGGCGAGCTCGAGCGCGGTGTCGAGCGCCGCGCCGGGTTCGGCCAGGCGGTTGACGAGCCCGAGCTCAAAGCCCCGCTCGGCCAGCATCGGATCACCGGTCAGGGCCAGCTCCATGGCGATGCCCCGGGGCAGCACCCGCGGCAACCGCAGCAGGCCACCCGCGGCGGCAACCAGCGAGCGCTTGACCTCGGGGATGCCGAGCTTGGCGCCCCGGGCGGCGACGATCAGGTCGCAGGCCAGCGCCACCTCGAGGCCGCCCGCGACTGCGAAGCCCTCGATCGCGGCGATCAGCGGCTTGACCGTCGCGCGTCTCGTTATCCCGGCAAAGCCCCGGTCATCGACGTGGGGTGATTCACCGGCCACGAATGCCTTCAGGTCCATGCCCGCGCAGAAGCCCTTGCCGGCGCCGGTGATGACACCCAGCGACAGTTCGGAGGCACCGTCCAACTCGTCCAGCGCGGCGGCGATGCCCTGGGCCACGGCGGCATTGACCGCGTTGCGCTGCTCGGGTCGGTTGATCGTTACCACGAGCACGCGCTCGCGGCGCTCGGTCAGCACGGCGGCCTCGCTCATGCCGCGAACAGCTTGAGCTCAGGCTCGCGCTCGCCCCGTAGCACGGCCAGGTCGACTTCCACGCAGGCGATCTCGCGGGCTCCGGCGAGGACGCGGGCCTGGGGTTTGATCAGCTGCGCGGCCAGCACGCCCCGGCAGCTCGCAAAGGCGGGGTCCAAGCGGATCCGCTCCAGGTAGCGGGTGAGCTGCTCGACGGCCTCGATCCCGGCTACGCGCTTGATCTCCACCGCCACCCAGGCGTCGCCTTCGTCGCGGCACATGAGGTCGACCGGGCCGATGTCGGTCGGCCATTCCCGGCGCACCAGGCGCAGCCCCTCTCCGCACCACCCGGGGGCCGCGGCCAGCAGCTCCTGGAGGTGCGCCTCGACACCATCCTTGGCCAGCGCGACGTCGGCGTCAGGCGAGCCCATCTCGTGGCTGACGTCGGACAGCACCTCGGCGATTTCGATCTCGAGCCTTTCCTCCTGGGCGCCGACGTGCTTGCGGACCACAAGCCGCCCCGGCGCCTCCTCGACCACGGTCGGTGGCGTCATCCAATTCAGCGGCTTGACGCTCTGGCTGCCGTGGTCGGAGAAGACCAAGAAGGTGCCATCGGCCTTGATCATCAGCAGCCGGGTGGCCTCGGCCAGATGGGTGCTGAGCCGGCCGGAGTAGGCGATTGAGCAACGGGCAACCATGAGTCGCATGGGGGAGAAGAGCCTAGTGGCCGTCCCGGCCGATTTTGCGAAATATAGTTAGGGGGGTCATGCGCAGCCAGCTCCGTCCCCTCTTCGACCGTGTCGTGATCAAGGAGCTTGATCCGGATCGGATACGGCGCTCTGGTCTTCTCGTCCCGCCAGGCTCCGACGAGCCGCCTCCGCAGCAGGGGATTGTGCTCGCTGTGGGCCCCGGCCTGGACTGGTGGGACCACGTCGGCGTCCGCATGCCGGTCAAGCCCGGCGACCACGTGGTCTTCCCGGCAGCGGCCGGCGCCTGGGTGGAAGTCGAGGAGGAGCGCCTGCTGGTCTGCCGGGTCGGCGAGCTGCTCGGCGTGCTCGAGCAGGCGTCGGAGTGCCCGGCGTGCGGCGGCCGGCCGCTGGCCGCTCACGAATCCTGCCCGGTATGCGGGCGCGAGGGCTCGGTCGCGTCGTCCTGAGCCGCGGTATCAGGCGGCGACCGGCGGACCGTCCGTCTCCAGGGTCAGCCGGCTCCCGGCGGACCGTCAGTCTCCAGGATCAGGCGGCAGCGCTGCGCGCGGCGAGTCCTCGCGGCGTCGCTGCCCGGACCCGTGCCAGCAGCTCGACGACCTCGGTGTTGGCGCCGAGTTTCAGCGCCCGGCGACAGGCACGTTCGCATTCCGCTAGCCGATCGGTACGGGCCAGGGCGTGGGCGTAGCTCGACCAGGCGGCTGGCGATTTCGGCTCGATCATGGTCGCGGCCTCGGCCGCTGACACCTCGGCGCCGACGTCGCCGGCCAGGTGATAGGCGAGGGCTAGGTCGAGCATGCCCTCGACCGACGGGCCGACCAAGCGCGCTCGCTCCAGGGCGGCGATCGCCGCCTCTCGGTCCATCAGGCGCAGTCGCAGACGGCCGAGGCGCTCCCACGCCGACCCGTCAGCGGGAGCGCGCTGAGCGCAGCGCTCCGCGGCCTCGGCGGCCAAATCATAGGCGCCCATGTCCTCATAGATGCGCGAGGCGAAGCGCTCGGGCGTCGGCCGATCAGTGTCGACGCGGGCCCAGTCTCGGACCGTTCGTGCCGCCGCGGGCAGGTTGCGGGCCTGCCAGAAGGCGACCGTCAGCAGCCGCAGGACCATCGGGTTCTCGGCATCGGCATCCCGGGCGTAGACGAGGCGCCGGGCGGCCAGCGCGGCGTCGCCTTCGGCCAGGGCGTGCTGGGCGGCGGTCATGAAGCGCTGGACCCGGTCGGCAGCCGGATCGGGCTTGGAAAAGTCCACGAATTGCAGCGAACCAGCGGGAATCGTGCGCACGCCGACCGAGAACATCACCCGCGCCCACTGCTGGGAGTCCTCTTCGTCGCCTGAGAAGTAGATCCCCGTGACGGTTCCCACCCCCCATTCGGGATAGGAGAGGCAGCGCGCGTAGCGGTGCACCACTGAGTGGTCGGGGACGCGGGAGCCGAACGGGTCGTGCTTGGCCCGATCGGCCGCCGACTCGCGGGCTCGCTGTTCTTCCTCGTAGGCGCGGCGTCCCGCCTCGGCTCGCGCTCTCTTGGTCGCCGCCGCTGATGCCTTGACCGCGTTGCGGCTGACCCGGCCGCCGCGGGAGGCTTCGGCCAGGCGCTCGAGCTCGTCGGCGGCCTGGTTGATCGCCTGGAGGTGACGCTGGTGCTCGTGGCTGCGCCCGGGCGGAGCGATGTCGGGGTGCCAGCGCTTGGCCATCCGGCGGCGGGCGAGCTGGACCGTGCGCTGATCGAACGGCGGCTCGAGCTCGAGCAGGAGCAGGGCGCCTTCAACATCGAGAATGCGAGCCATGACCACTCAACGTTAGCGAGCGAGCCAAGGTTCTCGGCCCGCTCGCACGTCGGTCGGGCCCCCGGGACGGGTTGCAACAAATCCGTGCCAATCGCAGCGCGACCGGCCGATCCTGACCTACGTTCGCGGCGATGGGTCTCCGCCAGCTGATCCTCCTCGCCGGACTCACCGGCGCCTGGCTCGCCGCTAGCCTGATGGTCACGGGCATCGCCGCCCTACTCGCCATCTCGCCGCCCGCCTCGGGCTGCGCGTCCGCCCTCGCCGGTGTTGATCAGATCGTCCTCGGCCCTCCCGGCTCGGGTGCGACCGTGGGAGCTACCGAGTACGGGGGTCCCGGCGATCCCAGCAGTGGCACGGTCGGCGCCTCCGGGGCAAGCCTGCTTGCTCATCCCGACAGCTACGCCGAGCTCGGTGGGACCACCGTCCAGACCGCGACCGCGCTGGGCGGGCTGGCCTACCTGACGCCCCTGCGGATCACGTGGGGCGGCCAGTCGGCGATGGCCTACAAGCGCGACTTCGGGCTCGGGGGCGGCCCCGTCGACGGGGTGCCCCGGGTCATCGATCTCTGGTGGCAGTTCGCCGGTGCGCTGCGAATCCCCTACCAACGCGGTCTCTGGTCAGGTCGGGTCCAGATCACGCGCCCCCCGCCCGCGGGGGCAGGGGGAGTGTTGAACCAGACGGTCTCCGGAGCCGCCGCGTCGCCCCCGGCTGCGCAGTCATGCGCCGGGGCGGGCATCTCCGGGCCGCTGGCGCTGACCAGCGGATCCCGGGCTCGCCTGCTTGGCGATGGCCGGGCGGCTGCTCCGGCCGGAGCCCCCATGGCCGTACAAGGGATGATCGCCGCAGGGAACCAGATCGCGGGCAAGCCGTATCTCTACGGCGGGGGACACGGACTCCCGCTGGATCGGATCGCCCCGGCGTATGACTGCTCGAGCAGCGTCGAGCACCTGCTCTACGGGGGTGGCCGCTTGCCGATCGGCTACGCCGCCGCCTCGAGCACGCTCGAGTCCTTTGGCGACGCCGGGCCGGGGCGCTGGGTGACGATCTACGCCAATGCCGAGCACGTCTTCATGTACGTCGCCGGGCTGCGCTGGGATACGTGGAACGCGGGTGGTCCTCAGGACGGCACTGCGGGCATCGGCTGGCACCCGCTGGTGCGCGACTCCACGGGCTTCCTGGCCCGCCATCCGGTGGGCTTGTGAGGTTGGCCCCGTGAGGTTGGACTCGTGAGGTTGGACTTGTGACGCCCGCGCCGTGGGGTCAGCCCTTCGTCCGCGCCGTGCTCGCAGTACTGGCGGTGCTCGCCGTACTGGCGGTGCTCGCCGTACTGGCGGTGCTCGTGCGCGGCGGCGGCTCGCTGGCCGCCCGGTCTTCGGTGCCTACCGCCAGCAGCCCGACCAACGCCGCCGTGGCCGCGGCCCAGCGCACCCATGAGTACCCGAGCCCGCCGGTGCGGCCGCGCGCCCTGGGCGGTCTGGTGAGTCCCGTGCTGGCCGTGGAGGCGTTCACCAACCGCTACATCAACTGGACCGCTGCCACCGTGACCGAAAAGATGCGCGGCCTGGCGGCGCTCAGCGTCGGCCAGGCGCGCGCCGCGATGATCCTCGCCGCGGCCCAGACTGCCCAGGACTACGAGCTAAGGCGGGGCGGGATCGCCAACTCGGGAACGGTGGAGGCGATTGCGCTCGTGCGGGGGCGTCGAGACCAGTACGCGGTCGTGACCCGCGAGCTGACTACTGCGTCACGCACCGATGCCTACCGAGGCCTGCGCCCGGCCTGGCACGTCGCGCTGGCCACGGTCACCCCGGCAGCCGCCGGCGGCTGGTTGGTCAGCAATTGGCAGCCACAGAACTAACTGGGGCGGGCCCTGCCGGGGGGTGCGTGCCGTTACCAGCCATATAGGCCGGTTTCTCGCCTCGCGCCAGCCAGCCCGCCTCAGCCGCCGCCTTGGCCCGAGCCGCGAGATCTCGTGCACCGGCCGCCGCGGCCCCGAGCCCGAACGCCCCTGGACCCGCCGCCGCGGCCCCGAGCCCGAACGCCCCTGGACCGGCCGCCGCGGCCCCGAGCCCGAACGCCCCTGGACCCCGCCGCCGCGGCCCCGAGCCCGAACGCCCCTGGACCCGCCGCCGCAGCCCCGAGGCAAGCCCCTAGTGCGCTGCCACGTTGAGAGCGACGGCGATCGCGAAGCAGAGCACCGCGGCCGCGCGCACCGTCCAGCCGGTCACTGCCCCCTGTCGCCCGGTCACCATGCCGGCGATGGCGAAGACCATGCACAGGGTCGCGACGAGCGCGAACAGGACCGAGACGGTTCGGAGCATCTCCTTATGATGATCGCCTACCTAATCGAGATCATCCGTAAGCGCAAGGAAGACACCGCATGAGCGTTACCGAGAATGAGTTCCTGTTCACCTCCGAATCGGTGACCGAGGGACACCCCGACAAGATCGCCGACCAGATCTCTGACGGCGTGCTCGACGCTGTCATGCGCGACGACCCCAATGGCCGAGTGGCGTGCGAGACCTTGGTCAACACCGGCCTGGTCGTCGTTTCGGGTGAGATCACCACCGAGACTTATGTCGACATCCAGGACATCGCGCGCTCCACGATCGAGAGGATCGGCTACACCGACGCTGCCTTCGGCTTCGACAGCAAGACGTGCGCGGTGCTCAACGCGATCGACAAGCAGTCTCCCGACATCGCCCAGGGCGTCGACGAGGCGTTCGAGATGCGGGGCGGCGGCGCCCACGACGACGAGCTCGACGCCGCCGGGGCCGGTGACCAGGGGATGATGTTCGGCTACGCCTCCAACGAGACGCCCGAGCTGATGCCGGTGCCGATCTCGTTGGCGCACCGGCTGGCCGAGCGGCTGGCCGCCGTCCGCAAGGACGGCACCCTCGGGTACCTGCGCCCCGACGGCAAGACCCAGGTCAGCGTCCGCTATGTCGACGGCCGCCCGATCGCGGTCGAGAAGCTGCTCATCTCGACCCAGCACGCCGAGGGTGTCGAGGCTCAGATCAAGGACGACCTGTGGGAGCACGTGGTCACGCCGGTCCTGCCGGCGGACATGTACGACGCCCGTGAGCTGCAGCGCAGCTTCCTGGTCAACCCCACCGGGCGGTTCGTGATCGGTGGCCCGATGGGCGACTGTGGGCTGACCGGGCGCAAGATCATCGTCGACACCTACGGCGGCATGGCCCGGCACGGCGGCGGTGCCTTCTCGGGCAAGGACCCTTCCAAGGTCGACCGCTCGGCCGCCTACGCGGCTCGCTACGTGGCCAAGAACGTGGTCGCGGCCGGTCTCGCCGACCGGGCCGAGGTCCAGGTTGCCTACGCCATCGGCGTCGCCCATCCCGTTTCGGTGATGGTTGAGACGTTCGGAACCGAGAAGATCGGACGGGCCAGGATCCTCGAGCTCATCTCCGAGCACTTCGACCTGCGCCCGGGGGCGTTTCGCCACTACCTGCGCCTGCACCGTCCCATCTACCAGAAGACCGCCGCCTACGGCCATTTCGGCCGCGAGCACGCGGACTTCACCTGGGAGCAGACCGATCGGGCGGAGGCTCTGAAGGCGGCCGCCGGCCTGTAGACCACCGGCTTCGCGGCGGCCGGGAGCGCGCGGCGGCCGCTGCTTCCTATGCTCAGAGGCTGTGTCCTCTCAGTACATCTTCACCACCCACCGCCTTTCGCGTCGCTATCCGCCTGACCGGGAGGTCCTGACCGACATCTCGCTGTCGTTCCTGCCCGGCGCCAAGATCGGCGTGCTCGGCTACAACGGCGCCGGCAAGTCGACGCTGCTGCGGATCATGGCGGGCGCCGACACCGAGTTCGACGGAGAGGCTCAGCTGGGCACCAAAGCGACCGTCGGGATGCTCGAGCAGGAGCCCGAGCTCGATCCAGCCAAGGATGTCCGCGGCAACGTTGAGGAGGGCGTGGCCGAGACGCGTGCGCTCCTGGATCGCTTCAACGAGCTGTCGATGAACTACTCCGAGGAGACTGCGGACGAGTTCTCGCGCGTGCAGGAGCAGATTGACGCCGTCGACGGCTGGAACCTGGACACGACGCTGGAGTACGCAATGGACGCTTTGCGCTGTCCACCGGCGGATGCGGACGTAACCAAGCTCTCGGGGGGCGAGCGCCGGCGGGTGGCGATGTGCCGACTGCTGCTGCGACAGCCCGATCTGTTGTTGCTCGACGAGCCCACCAACCACCTGGACGCGGAGTCCGTGGCGTGGCTGGAGCAGCATCTGCAGGACTACAAGGGAACGGTCGTGGCCATCACTCACGATCGCTACTTCCTGGACAACGTTGCCGGCTGGATTCTCGAGCTCGACCGCGGCCGCGGAATCCCCTACCAAGGCAACTACTCGGGGTGGCTGGAGCAGAAGCAGGCCCGCCTCAAGCAGGAGGAACGTCAGGAGTCCAGCCGTCAGCGCACGATCCAGCAGGAGCTCGAATGGGTGCGCATGAACGCGTCGGCTCGACGCGGCAAGCCCAAAGCGCGCCTCAACGCCTATGAGGCGCTACTAGCCGAGGACCGGAACGTCAAGCTCGATCAGGTGCAGATTCACATCCCGGCCGGCCCTCGCCTGGGTGATCTCGTGATCCAAGCCGAAGGACTGCGCAAGGCCTACGGCGACCGTGTGTTGATCGACGACCTCAGTTTCAACCTGCCGCGTGGTGGGATCGTCGGCGTGATCGGGCCCAACGGGGCCGGCAAGACCACGCTGCTGCGAATGATCACCGGGCAGGAGCAGCCCGACGCCGGCACGCTGAAGATCGGCGAGACCGTAAAGCTCGCCTACGTCGATCAGTCGCGCGAGGCGCTGGACCCCGACAAGAGCGTCTGGGAGGAGATCTCGGGGGGCCTCGACGAGATCACGCTCGGCGACCGCACGATCAACAGCCGGGCCTACGTGGCCGGCTTCAACTTCAAGGGCACCGACCAGCAGACGAAGGTGGCCAAGCTCTCGGGGGGCGAGCGCAACCGGCTGCACCTGGCCAAGCTGCTGCGCAGCGGCGGCAACCTGCTGCTGCTCGACGAGCCCACCAACGATCTCGACACCGATACCCTGCGCGCGCTCGAGGAGGCCCTGCTCGCCTTCGCCGGCTGTGCCGTGGTGGTCTCCCACGATCGCTGGTTCCTGGATCGGATCGCCACACACGTGCTCGCCTTCGAGGGCGACTCCCAGGTCCGGTGGTTCGAGGGCAACTTCGAGGCCTACGAGAGCTTCCGCCACGAGCTCCTCGGGGCCGAGGCCGATCGACCCAAGCGCATCACCTACAAGAAGCTCGTCCGCGGGTAGACTCGCGCCCTTCGTGGCATCCAAGGCCGTCCTCATCACCGGCTGCTCCTCGGGCATCGGCCACGCCACCGCCGAGCGTCTTCACGCCGACGGGTGGAAGGTATATGCCACCGCGCGCCGCGCCGAGGCGATCGCTGATCTTAACGAGCTGGGCTGCGAGACGCTGAGCCTGGACGTGACCAGCGAGGCATCGATGGTGGCCGCCGTGCGAAGCGTCACCGAGGCCGAGGGGGCGGTGGGGGTGCTTATCAACAACGCCGGCTACAGCCAATCAGGAGCCGTCGAGTCGATCCGTCTTGACGACGTCCGCGCCCAGTTCGAGACCAACGTATTCGGGCTCCTCCGCCTGTGCCAGCTCGCCCTCCCGGGCATGCGTGAGCGGGGGTGGGGCAAGATTGTCAACCTCAGCTCGATGGGCGGCCGCCTCACCTTCCCGGGCGGTGGCGCCTACCATGCCACCAAGTACGCGGTCGAGGCGCTCAGCGATGCGCTTCGCTTCGAGGTGCGCGGCTTCGGGGTCGATGTGATCCTGATCGAGCCCGGACTGATCGTCACCGGCTTTGGCGACGTCGCGGCGGGCTCGGTCGACACCACGGCCGGGGACGGGGAGGACACGGGCGCGGGGGGCGCGTATTCGGACTTCAACCGCCGCGTTGCCAAGACCACCGCCGAGGCCTACCACGGCCCGCTGGTCAAACTGGGTGGCGGTCCCGAGAAGGTGGCCGCGGCGATCGCTCGGGCGCTCTCCGCCAAGCACCCCAAGGCCCGCTACCCGGTCACGCCCAGCGCGCGTCTGCTGATCGGTCAGCGCCGGGTGACCCCGGACCGGGTCTGGGACCTGATGATGCGCGCACAGTTCCCGACCCCCAAGCGCTGACCGCTCAGGGCCTCGTCACGAGGAAAGCGTTGTCAGCGCCTCGGCCAGCAACGGCCGCAGCTCGGACGCGTCCGCGGCCAGCCCGTCGGCGTCACTCAGCGCGTCCGGCTCGTACGGGCCGGTGGCGACTGCGAAACAGCGAACGCCATCGGCCCGAGCGCAGGCGATGTCGCGCGGCGTGTCGCCGATTATCAAGGTCTGCGCGCGCGGCCACGGGACGCCGTCGTGACCGGCGCGGCGGCGGGCCAGCGACGGCAGCGCGGCGCGGTCCTCGGAATCTGAGCCAAAACCACCCTGGCCCGGGCCGAAGTAGTGCCCGAGCCCCGCGCGCTTTAGCTTGAGCCCTGCGACCGCTTCGAAGTTGCCGGTGACCAGCGAGAGCCGAACCTGATCGAGCGCGGATAGCCAGTCGAGGAGGGCGACGATTCCGGGGAGAACCTTGTCGGCGAGCGACGGCGGGCACAGCTCGGCGTAGATCCGGGTGCAGGCCTCCCGCACCTCGGAGATGCGCTCGTCGATCGCCGCTGCCGAGACGCCAGCGACGAGCAGCAGCAGCCGGGCGATCTCGCCGTCGGTACGCCCGGCGGGGTCGATCGAATGCTCGAGCTGCCGCGCGTCGACACCGTGGATCTCGAGTAGTGCCTGGTGGAGGGCGGCGCTGTGAGCCTGGGTGGCGCGAGCCACGAGCGTCCCGTCAACGTCAAAGAGCAGGAGCAGGCCCGTCGGCGCGGCGCGACCCGAGCTCACTGAGGGAAGGGGGTCATCTCAGCGCTCGAAAGACATGTCCGCCGGCAGGCGTCGGGCGAAGGCGGCGATCAGCTTGGCCGCCTGCTCGATGTCAGCCAGCGAGACGAGCTCGACGGGGGAGTGCATGTAGCGGATCGGCACCGACACGAGCCCCGTCGGGACACCGCCGCGAGAGATGTGGACAGCGTCGGCGTCGGTGCCGGTGCCGCGCCCCAATGATTCAACCGTGAACGGGAAGCCCTCCGCCTCGGCGGTCTCATAGAGCAAGTCGGTCACCGCCGGGTGCAGCACGGTCCCGCGCGCGATCACCGGCCCCGAGTCGAGCGCATGCTTGGTGATCGGGCCGAGGTCGATCCCGGGCTGATCAGTTGCGAAAGTCACGTCGACAACGATCGCCAGGTCGGGCTCGAGCGCGAAGGCGCTGGTCCGCGAGCCGGCGAAGGTCGTCTCCTCCTGGGCCACGGCGAGCGCGATGACATCGCCCGGGGCGCCGCCGCCCTCGGCCACCAAGCGCGCCGCCTCGGCGGCGACGAAGCAGCCAATCCGGTTGTCCAGCGCCCTCGCGACCAGCCGGTCGTTGGGCATCGCCACGGGATCGGAATCGATCACCGCCACGTCGCCGATCCGCACCATCTCCCGCGCCTGATCTCCGTCCTTAGCGCCGATGTCGATGTGCAGATCCTTGATGACCGGGCTCTTCTCCCGGTCGGGACCTTTCATGAGGTGGATCGGCTTGCGACCGATCACCCCGGCGACATTCCCCTTTCGGGTGGCGATCCGGACCCGCTGACCGACCAGCACGATCTGGTCCCAGCCGCCGACCTCCCCGAAGCGAAGAAAGCCGTCGTCATCGATGTGCGAGATGTGCACGCCGATCTCGTCGATATGCCCGATCACGGCCAGCGTGGGGCCACCGTCGGTACCCGGAACCCGGGCCATCGAGGAGCCCACGCGATCGCCGCGGACCTCGGCGGCAAACCCAGCGCACCCGTCTCGCCACACCTTGGCGGGGTCGGTCTCGTGGCCGGAGGGACCGGCGGCCGTGAGCAGCTGGTGCAGGAGCTCGGGGGCGGGCATGGCGGGGAAGGCTAGCGGTCGGCACTCACAGCTGAGAGCCGGTCCTCGCGGAGCCGTTCGCGTCCAGACTAGGCGAGCAGCCCGCGCAGGACGAACTGCAGGATGCCGCCGTGGCGGTAGTAGCGCTGCTCCTGGGGGGTGTCGATCCGCACGGTCACCTCGAACTCCTTGTCGTCAGCCTTGACGGTCAGCGTCCGTGGCACCTCCTCAGCATCGGCGAGCCCGAGGACCGTGAACTTCTCGTGTCCGCTCAGGCCGAGTGACGAGACCGAATCTCCGTCACAGAATTGCAGCGGCAGCACTCCCATGCCGACCAGGTTGGAGCGGTGAATGCGCTCAAAGCTCTCCGCGATCACCGCTCGCACACCGAGCAGCCGCGTGCCCTTGGCCGCCCAGTCGCGCGAGGAACCCGAGCCATACTCCTTGCCGGCCAAGACGACCAGCGGCGTCCCGGCTTCGGCGTACTTCATCGCCGCGTCGTAGATCGTCATCTCGTCTTCGTCGCCGTCGCCGAGGTGGAGCGTGACGCCGCCCTCCGGAAGCGGTCCCCGCCCACCCTCGAGTTGATTGCGCAGACGGATGTTGGCGAACGTCCCGCGCACCATCACCTCGTGGTTCCCGCGCCGCGAACCGTAGGAGTTGAAGTCCCGGGGCTCGACTCCGCGCTCTATCAGGTACTTCCCGGCGGGGCTGTCGCGCTTGATCGAGCCGGCCGGGGAGATGTGATCGGTGGTGACGCTGTCCCCGAGGACGGCGAGCACCCGGGCGGATTCAACGTCTCGTGTCGGCTCGGGCTCGATCGGCAGGTCGATGAAGTAGGGCGGCTGGCGGACATAGGCCGAGTCCTCGTCCCAGGCGAAGCTCTCACCTTCGGGCACCTTCAGCGAGTTCCACCGCTCGTCACCGTCGAACACCTCGCTGTAGCTCTTGCGGAACATGTCGGACTGGACAGCCTCCTGCACCGTCTCGGCGACCTCGTGCGTATCAGGCCATATGTCCTTCAGGTACACGGGCTCGCCGCCCTTGTCTTCGCCCAGAGGCTCGTCGTAGAGGTCGATGTCCATCGTCCCGGCCAGGGCGTAGGCGACGCACAGGGGTGGTGAGGCAAGGTAGTTCATCTTCACATCGGGATTGATGCGGCCCTCGAAGTTGCGGTTACCCGACAGGACCGAGACGACAGCCAGGTCCTCGGCACTGACAACCTCGGAGATCTCGTCGGGCAGCGGTCCGCTGTTGCCGATGCACGTTGTGCACCCGTAGCCCACCAGGTTGAAGCCGAGCTCGTCGAGGTACTCGTCCAGCCCAGCACGCTCAAGGTACTCGGTCACCACCTTGGACCCCGGGGCCAGGGACGTCTTGACCCAAGGCCTGACTTTCAGTCCCTTCTGGACCGCGTTACGGGCCAGCAGTCCGGCTCCCAGCATCACCGATGGGTTCGACGTGTTGGTGCAGCTCGTGATGGCGGCGATCACGACGTGGCCGTGATCGAGTTCGGTCTCGGTTCCGTCCGCGAGCGTGACCGGCGTGCGCGTGCTCGGCCGGTCAGCCACCTGAGTCCCACCGGTCCCACCTGACGGGCGGTGGCCATCGCCGTTGGGGAGGTGGGTCGAGACAGGGTCTGAGGCCGGAAAGGAGTCAGAAAGGGAGTCGTCCTCGGCGTCGCGCTCTCCCTCATCGTCGGGCACCAGGCTCTCCAGTGCCATGCGGAAGGCAGCTTTGGACTCGGTCAGCGAAACCCTGTCCTGGGGACGCTTGGGGCCGGCGATACTGGGCACCACGGTGCTCAGGTCGAGTTCGATCTTGTCCGAGAATGTTGGTTCCTCGGAGTTCTCGTCGTGCCACAGGCCCTGCTCCCTGGCGTACACCTCGACCAGCTCAATCAACTCGGGCGGACGTCCGGTGAACTCGAGATAGCGCAGCGTCTCGGCGTCGATCGGGAAGATCGCGCAAGTGGAGCCGAACTCGGGTGACATGTTGCCGATCGTGGCGCGGTCAGCGAGCGGCAGGTTGGCCAGGCCGACGCCGTAGAACTCTACGAACTTGCCCACCACGCCGCGCTCGCGGAGCTTCTCGGTCACGGTCAGGACGAGGTCGGTGGCGGTCGTCCCCTCCGGGAGTTCACCGGTGAGCTCGAAACCGAGCACCTGGGGGATCAGCATCGACATCGGCTGCCCGAGCATCGCCGCTTCGGCCTCGATCCCGCCCACGCCCCAGCCAAGCACGCCAAGGCCGTTGATCATCGTGGTGTGCGAATCGGTGCCGACCAGGGTGTCGGGATAGGCCAGGTTCTGTTCGTCGTTCACGAACACGACCCGGGCCAGGTACTCGAGGTTGACCTGGTGGACGATGCCGGTATCGGGCGGGACGACGCTGAAGTTGTCAAACGCGCCCTGCCCCCAGCGCAGAAAGGCGTAGCGCTCCTGGTTGCGTTCGAACTCCAGCTCGGCGTTGCGCATGAAGGCGTTGGCAGAGCCAAAGACGTCCACCTGGACCGAGTGATCGATTACAAGCTCGGCGGGCACGAGCGGATTGATCTTGCTCTCCTCGCCGCCCAGGTCGCGCATCGCGTCGCGCATCGCCGCCAGATCCACCACCGCGGGCACGCCGGTGAAGTCCTGCATCACCACGCGCGCGGGCGTGAAGGCGATTTCCTGGCTCGGCGTGTCCTTGGCGTCCCAGGTCGCCAGCGCCTCGATGTCCTGGGCGCGGATCGAGTCGCCGTCCTCGTTGCGGAGCAGGTTCTCGAGCAGGATCTTCAGCGAGAAGGGCAGCCGGGCGACGTCAAAGCGCGACTGCAGGGCGTCAAGGCGAAAGATCGTGTAGCTCTGGTCACCGACCTTCAGTTCGGAGCGGGCATCAAAGCTGTTGGTGGACATGACTCTCAGAACTCCCTTAGTTCAAGGTGGTGACTCGTACTCTAGGGACGGCCGCACGGCTGAGCTGGTTCCCCTCCTACGCGTCTCTTAGCGACGTCTTCGCCCGACCTTCACCGGCGGACGGATGCTTGCTCTCGCCTTCAACCCTCAGGAGCAGCCATGACGATCCTCACCCGCACGCTTGCTGGTCTCGCCCTCGGCGCCGTCGGGGCTGTGGCTGCCGCCGGTGTCTACACCGAAGCCAGGCGCGTGCCTGGCCAGCCATAGCGAATGCTCAGGCTGCTCTTAGCCTTCTCTCACCTGGCCTGCGGATCCTCCACCGGATGAGCTCTAACTCCGCCGCCTTACGCGCATCCCTGCGGCGGCCTCGAGCTCTGCGCTCAGTCCCTCGTGGGCTCACCCAGCTGCGTGCTCGGCCCGAGCTCGCCGGCCTAGTCGTGATCGCGGGCGCTCTGAACCTGTGGGGCCTGAGCATCAACGGCTGGGCCAACATCTACTACTCGGCTGCCGTTCGCTCGATGACCACCAGCTGGCATGACTTCCTCTTCATCTCGCTGGACAAGACCGGCCTGATGACAGTCGACAAGCCGCCGCTGGCGCTGTGGGTACAGGCGCTCTCCGCCCGCGTGTTTGGCTTGGGCTCACTGAGCCTCCTTATCCCCCAGGCCCTGATGGGGGTCGCCGCCGCGGGCTTGATCTACGACCTCACCCGCCGGCGCTTCGGGCGCGCGGCCGGCTTTGCGGCTGGGCTGGCGCTGGCCACCACCCCGGTGGTCGTGGCCGTCTCGCGGCACAACAATCCCGATGAGCTCCTCGTCCTGTGCTGCGTGGCGGCATTGTGGTTCACGGTCCGCGCGCTCGAGACCGCCCGCACCAGGTGGCTGGTATGGGCCGGTGTCTGCGTCGGACTCGGGTTCGAGACCAAGATGGGGGTCGCCCTGATGGTCGCCCCAGGCATCGCTGCGGCATATCTCTACGTGGCTCCTTCGCGCCAGCCGCCCGCTCGGGATCCGGCCGCGCCGGATCGGCCGGCGCGCGAGTCATCCGGCGGTTACCTGACCGCCGTCCGGCAGCTGCTGGCGGGCGGGGCCGCACTCGCCGTGGTCGGCCTGGCGTGGCCGGTACTGGTGATGCTCACACCCGCGGCCGACCGGCCCTGGATCTCGGGAACCTCGGACAACAGCATCTGGTCGCTGATCTTCTCCTATAACGGCATCGGCCGGATCGCCGGTCAGACGGGTGGACCGGGAGGCGCGGCGGGGGGCGGCGGTGTACGGGGGGGCCTATTCGGCGGCAGTACCGGCATCTCTCGCCTGCTTCAGGCCGGCCTCGGTGATCAGGCCGGTTGGCTGCTCGGCTTCGCCGTCGTGGCCGCGATCGGCCTACTGGTTAGCACCCGCCTGCGCCGGCGCGACCCACGCACAGGCTGGCTGATCGCAGTCGGGGGCGCCTTTGCCACCACCGCGATCGTGTTCAGCTTTGCCTCGGGAATCTTCCATCCGTATTACGTCTCGTTCCTGGCCCCATTCACCGCCGCGCTGATCGGCGCCGGGGTTGGGCTGGCTCTGGCGGGGACCCGCACCGGCCAGATCACGGCGGCACTGGCCATCGCGGCCGGCGCGGCCACTGAGCTGGTGGTGCTCGGCGCGCTGAACGGTGCCCTGGCCTGGACCAGGCCTCTGGCCATCGCCGCCGCGGCTCTTGGCGTCGAGACCGCCGTCATCAGGCTCTCGCCCCGGGTCCGCATGGCGATGGTGGCAGCCGCGCTGGCGGGTCTCTTCGCCGCCCCCGCCGCGTGGGCCACCGAAACGCTCGGGCACGCGACCAGCGGCACTTTCCCGACCGGTGGCTCAGCCAGCGCCGGAGGCTTTGGCGGTCCGGGCGTTGGCCCCGGGGGCTTTGGTGGGCGTGGCGGCGCAGGCCGGCCGGGTGGCCTTGGCTTCGGTGGTCCCCCTGGGTTCCCCGGCCGAAGCGGCGCGGGACTCCTGGGTGGGGCAGGCGCGGCGGGGAGCTCGTCGTCGAACACCGCCAGCAGCGCGTTGCGCAGCCTATTCGCGCTCCGGCGCGGCGCGGACGCCCCCGGCGCCCCCGGCGCCCCTGGTGGCCCTGGCGGCCCTGGCGGTCCTGGCGGTCCTGGCGGTCCTGGCGGTCCTGGCGGTCCTGGCGGTCCTGGCGGCCCCTTCGGGGCCGACGGTCCGACGCTCAAGGCTGCCGTCAGCTACGCCAAGGCCCACGGCGGCGGGGCGATTGGAGTCTCGAGCCAGAGCTCAGCCGCGGCCGCCATCCTGACCTCAAATGCCGACGTGGCTGGCCTGGGCGGGTTCTCGGGTCGTGAGAGCTCGGTCAGCGCGGCCTGGATCGCGATGGAGGTCGCCCACGGCCGCTTGCGCTGGGTGATCGACAACAGCAGTCAGGACTTTCAGGCGCGGGGTGACACCCGCACTGGCAGTCAGTCCGCGATGGCCGTCGTGACCAAGGCGTGCCCGTCGGTGACCGTGACCACCGCAGCCACGGGTGACTCGACGAGGATCGCCAAGCCGGCCACGGGCAGTGGCTCGAGCACGAGTGGCAACCCGGCCACGGCCGCGAAGTCGGCCACCGGCGGCAGCTCGGCCACGGCCGCGAAGTCGGCCACCGGCGGCAGCTCGGGCACCTACGTGAAGATGTATGACTGTCAGGGGCGCGCCGCCGCAATCCTTGCCCGGGCAAAATAGTGACCATGGGGCGCGCGAGCAGCCATGGGTGCAGGGCGGACCACCGCCCGCGGCGAGGAAGGCACAGGCAGTCCCGGCCCGCTGTGCTGCTTGGCGCACTGGCGCTGGCTCTGCTCGGAGCGCCCAGCGCGCTTGCCGACAGCACGCGGAGTTCGAACTGGGCAGGATACGCGGCGCACGGACCCCGGGTGAGCTTTCATCGCGTGTTCGGGGCCTGGCGACAACCGGCGGCCACGTGCACGGCCGGGACGCCAACCTACTCGTCGGTGTGGGTCGGTCTGGGCGGCTACAGCCACGGCTCACCGGCGCTAGAGCAGATCGGCAGCGAGGTCGATTGCCGAGCATCCGGGCACGTGGTCTCCAGCGTCTGGTACGAGCTCCTCCCGGCCCCATCGCGGACCATCCGCATGATGGTCGCCCCCGGCGACTACCTGACGGCGTCCGTGACCGTCAACGGCCGCGACGTTCGCCTCCAGATCAACGACGTAACGCGCCGGACTTCGTTTCGGCGCAGGGTGCACGCGAATCTGTTGGACGTGTCATCGGCCGAGTGGATCGTCGAGGCCCCCATGGAGTGCAGCGCCAACGCCTCGTGCCAGGCATTGACGCTCGCCAACTTCGGATCGGCGCAGTTCAGCCGCGCCACCGTGATCAGAACCGGTGGCTACCGCGGGAGCATCACCGACCGTAGCTGGAGCACAACGAAGATCACCCTGGCTGCCAACGGGCGGCGCTTCGTCGCCGACCAGGCCGGGGCGGCCACCGCCTCGCCCTCGACGCTGACCGCGCGCGGCTCGGCCTTCACGGTGACGTACGCGGGCTCTTCGAGCTCTGCGTTGCAGGCCGCCCACGGATCGCTCCGGACGGCGAGCATGCTCGTCCGCCCGGGACGCTCTTAGGAAGCTCCTAAGTCGGTCCTACGCCCGTCTAGCGCGGGGCGACGATCGTGTCTGCGATGACTACGAGCGTTACCCCCCACCTGTTCTGGATCACGAGCCGCGCGGTGGGAGTCCTTGCGCTCGTCCTCTCCAGCCTTGCCGTTTCGCTGGGCCTGCTGATGAGCACCAAGCTGCTGCGCCGCCGCGGACCCGACCTCCTGGCCGCTCACGAGATCCTGTCCCTGTCGGCGATCGTGGCCATTCTCGTGCACGGCGTGACGTTGCTGGGCGACCAGTACCTCAACGCCTCCGTGATCGACATCACGGTGCCGTTCGCGTTCGCATACCAGACGCTTTGGACCTCTCTGGGCATCATCAGCGGCTGGGGCCTGGCCCTGCTTGGTCTGAGTTACTACGCGCGCCGCTGGTTCGGCGCGGCCCGGTGGCGCAAGGTCCACCGGTTCACGGCGGTGCTCTGGCTGGCCGGGCTCGGGCACTCCCTCGGTGAGGGCACCGACGCCAGTCAGCTCTGGTTCCTGGCCATGGTCGCCCTTGTGGTGATCCCGGCGCTGGGCCTGCTCGCCACCAGGATCCTGCGCAATGGTCCCCCGCCAGGGCCCCAGCCGGCGCACAGCCGTGGCGACATCCGGACCGTGAGTGTCGGAGCGGTGCCCACGGCGGGCGTGCCCGTCCGCCCCTCGGAGCGTGCCGCCGTGCACAGTGGGTCCTAGGGGCCCTGCGCCGGCCCGGGGAAGCCTTTGCAATACTCGGCCGGTGTCTCGTCCAAGACATCTGTTGGCCTGCCTGATCGTCCTCGGACTGCTCGCGCTCGGCGCGCCCGCGACCTCGCGCGCGGCCTGCGGCGGTGGAGGCTCAGCCGGAGACCAGCAATACGTCGATCCGCTCGCCCACTGCCGCCATGGCGGATCGTCGTCGAGTTCGTCCAGCGCGGCCGCCCCGCCGGCGAGCACCCCCAGCGCTCCGGTCACGGCCGCGGCCTCAACTGCCACCACGCCGGCCACCACTACGCCGCCGACGGCGACCACGGCGACTCCGGGGGCCACGACCAAGGCGACCAAAGCAACCAAGGCTCTGCCCTACACCGGCTTGGACGCTCGGCTGATCGTCGGCCTCGGTGTGGCTCTGGTGCTCAGTGGCGTCGGGCTGCGGCGCGCAACTCGGGAACGCCGGCGGGGTTTCCGCATCGGATGACAAGCTCGGAGTGTCGTCGTAACAGCGCCCCCCAGAGACGACGGCGCCGGCTCTCGCTGCTCTCGGTCCTGCTCGGCGCGCTCGCGCTCACGAGCCTGCTGAGCACGACTGCCAGCGCCCAGCGGACTAGGGCCAGCTCCTCAGGCCGGGCGCTGTCGGCCGTCCCACAGGGCTTTGTCGGGGTCGACATCGACGGTCCCATGTTCGCGCCAGGCACAACCATCGACTACCAGGCGCAGCTCCAGGCCATGGTCGGCTCCGGAGTGCAGAGCATCCGGGCGGCCTTCAACTGGGCGATTGCCCAGCCGTATCGGTCGGCCGACGAGATCCCCGCCGCCCAGGCCAGTGAATTCAGCAACGTCGGCGGCGTGCCAACCAACTTTGGCCTCACCGACGAGATCGTCGGCGAGGCCGCAGTGCGCAGGATCAGCGTCCTGCCCACGATCATGTACACACCTTCGTGGGACGCTCGTCCCAACCGCAGTGGCGTCGACGTGCCCAAGCGTGGGGCGCCCTACGCCGCCTACGCCGCTGCCCTGGTGGGTCGCTACGGCCCGCGCGGCAGCTTTTGGCAAGCGCACCCCCAGATTCCGCGCATGCCGATCCGGATGTGGCAGATATGGAACGAGCCCAACATTTCCTATTACTGGCCACAGCCGTTTGCCCGCACCTATGTGCCGCTCCTGCACCTTGCTCATAAGGCGATCAAACGCGCGGACCCGGGAGCCCAGGTGGTGCTCGGAGCCCTGACCAACTTCGCCTGGCGCGCGCTCGGGCGGGTCTACGGGATCCCGGGAGCCCGCAACAACTTCGAGGTCGTGTCTCTCAACGGTTTCACCAAGCAGCCGGCCAACGTGATCCTCTACATGCAGTACATGCGGCGCGCGATGAGCCACGAGCACGACGGTCGCAAGCCGCTACTGGCCACCGAGCTGAGCTGGCCTTCGGCCCAGGGCCAAACCAACCAGCGCTTTGATTTCAACACCACCCCCGCCGGTCAGGCGCGTGACGTTGCCGCCGTCCTGCCGCTGATCGGGGCCAACCGGGTCGCCCTACATCTGATCGGCTTCTACTACTACACCTGGATCGGCCTGGAAAAGCGCAATGCGGGCGCGTTCAGCTTCGCGGGCCTGAACAAGCTCAGCGGCGACCAGGTGGCCCCCAAGCCGGCGCTCAGGGCGTTCACCAAGGGCGCCCTTGCCCTCGAGGGGTGCCGGACCAAGGGCGCCAATGCCACCGACTGCCTGCATTAGTACTCCCCGCCGCCTCGCAGCGGAGCCGGCCTCTGGCGGTGGGTCAACCGCAGGCCCGGGGGCCGGCGTGAGCTGGCTCGGCGCCGCGCACGCCAGCCGCGAACGCCGCCGAGTCCGCCGTCGGCGCTCCCGTGGGTCCGTTGATCCCGTACCACTGCTGACTGTCGGCCGGGTTTTGCTCAGGTGAGTACCAGGTGTAGAGAACGGCGGCCGTGACGCCGCACCAGCGCCCGCGCAACTGGTGAAGCGTCCTGCGGATGTAGCCGGGGCGAGTCGCGGGGGCCACGTAGTCAAGGGCACCGGGAGGGCTTGTCGTCCAGCCGAATTCGGTGGCGTAGAGCGGCACCGCTGCGAGCCCGGCACCGGTCAGCATGGCCCGGTCGGCCGCGACCTTGCCCGCCACGACGCGGGGCGAGCCGTAGGGATGAACCGCGACTCCGTCAATATGTCCGGCCAGACCCGGGCGGGCGGCGAGCATTGCGGGCAGAAACTCGGTCGGCCGAGTGAGGCCCCCCACGATCACCCGCGCGGCGGGATCCGCGGCGTCGATGGCCAGGCGGGCGGCGGCGTACAGGTCCGCGTAGGCGGCGGCATCCGGGGTCCGCGTCCAGAACTGGCCGTTATCGGGTTCGTTCCAGATCTCGATCGTCGAGACGGGCTGGGCGGTGAGCTCGTGGTGGACAGCCCAGAACGCGCCGCCGGGGCCATAGCGAGCGGCGAAGGCGCCCGCGTAGGCCGCATAGTCGGAGGCTGAGCGGGGCGGGGAGTGGTCCTGTCCGGGAATTGACTGAGCCCACGACACCGTGTAGTCGAGGACCGGCAGCCACCGCAGCCCGGCCGCCGCAAGCAAGGAGGCGATCTGGTCGTCATAGCTCCAGTCGTAGTGATGCACACCCGCCACGGGGGAGCTCGGCTCGCTCGCCTCCCAGAGCGCGTCGGCGCGGGCGACGGTTGCTCCAGTCGCCCGGAGGGCGCTTAGCTGGGCCGTCATCACGCTGGTGGCGAGGTGTGGCGTGTAGAAGAGCAGGTTGACGTTGGCTCCGAGCTCCTGCGTCGTCGGTGCGGCCAGAGCCGGTGCGGGGACCGCCGAGGTAGCCGTGGTGGCCGAGCTAGTCGGCGTGGCGGCGGTCGTCGGCATGGAGGTGCTCATCGACGTGCTCACGCGGACCGTGCGCTGGTGGCCGCCCGAGCCGGCCAGCCGCGTCAGCGCGACGACCACCAAGATCACGACGACGAGCGCGGCGGTGGCGATCACCGCCTGGCGCCGGCGCGGCCATCTCATGGCTTGCGCCTGACCTCGTGCAGCGCCGCGAGCTGGCGCTGCTCCCGGTCGGCGGTTCGTCCCAGCGCGCGCTTGTATACCCATCGGGAGGCGAAGGTGAGCGCCTGCACGCCATCATCGAGGTGCCCCCGACGCTTGCCCAGTCTCCGGGTGACTACGTCGTGCCGGGCCCGGGCCAGCTGCTCGAAGGGCTCGCCGCCAAAGGCCGGCCCGGTTGCATGGGCGCCGCCGTGCAGGATCCGGACCCCGGGCCAGAACCAGGTCTCGATGCCCCGGGCGGCGGCGCGCAGCCCGAGTTCGAGGTCCTCGCCGTACATGAAGATCGACGCGTCGAACGGTCCGAGCAGCCGCAGGGTAGCGGTGGGGGCGACGAGTGCCGCCCCCACCGCCCAGCCAACCGACCGTGGTGACCTGGCTCGCCACGGTGCCAGCCAGGCTCCGGCCGCTCCTGGGATCACCCCCGGCGGGATCAGGGTCCGCACGAGGTCTGGGCCCGACAGGGGGGGCGGGTGAGCGGTCTGCTGGCGGCTACCGTCGGCGCTCAGGACGAGGGGGGCGAGCAGGCGCGGGGGACGATCAGCGCGTAGCGCCTCAGCGGCGAGTCCTGCCAGCGAGGCGTCGATCAGCTCTACGTCGGGATTGAGCAGGGCGGTGACCGGCGCGGTCACCGAGCGCAACCCGCGGTTGCAGGCTCGGCCGAAGCCGATGTTCTCGTCCAGCGCGATCGTCTCCACGCCCGGCGTGCCCCGGGCCACGGCCACGCTGCGGTCACCGCTGGCACAGTCCACGACGGTGATCGCGGTCCCGGGGAGGTGGCGGCGCACCGAGGCCAGCAGAGACGGGAGCTCGTCGGCCGAGTTGTGGGTGACGGTCACTACGGCGACGTCCGCGCCATCGGCGGCCTCCGGGCCCGCGGCCGGCCGCGGTCGCGCGGCGATCACGGGCTCGAGCGCGGCTCGGAAGCCCGACCGCGTTCGTTGCCGGTCAAAGCAAGCGCGCACTCGTCTGCGTCCAGCCTCGCCCAAGGTCTGGACCCGCGCGCGGTCGGACAGCAGCGTCACCAGGGCATCGGCGCCCGCTCGCGCATCGCCAGGGCGATAAAGGATCCCGCACGAGCTGTCCACGATCTCCCGAGGGCCACCGGCATCGGGAGCTACCACCGGTCGCCCTGCGGCCATCGCTTCGAGCAGGACGATGCCAAACGGCTCCCGGGGGGCGCAGTGCAGCAGGCAGGCGGCGCGAGCGAGCTCCTCGATGGTTTCGCCCTGCCGTCCCGAGAGCTCCGCCACTCCGGCGAGATCACGGGCTGCGATCCGGCGCTCGAGCTTGGTCGGCAGCGACTCATCGCTGGTCAACGGCTCCCCGACCAGGCGCACGGTCAGGCCCGGCAGCCGTTCTCGGGCCAGGGCGCAGATCTCCAGGGCGAGATCGGGCCGCTTCCAGGGAGCGAGGGCGCCCAGCACGAGGACGGCGGGCGCCGGACCGGGCGGCCCGAGGGCGGCGAAGGGCACCGGGTCGACGCCCGGCGCGACTACCCGCAGCCGCGCCGACAGCCGGCCCGAGGGGTCGAGTTGGGCGCCCACGGCCCCCGACGGAACCGTGACGACGGCCGCCCGATGGGCGGCGACACGAACGCCGCCGGCGATCAGGGGGCCCGGGAGGAAGTCGTGATGGTCGAAGGCGACCGCGTGGCGACCCGGGAGCGCCAACGTGGCGAGCGCGCTACGCATGCCCCAGGCGACGGTCAGGTCCGGGTCGAGGTCGCGTGCCAGCCGCCGCAGCTCGACGGCGTGGGCGCCCAGCGCCCGCGCCGCTCTGGCTCGGGTCCGTAGGTTGCTCCGCAGGCGCAACCCCCGTTCGGGTCCCACGAGGACGGTGAGACCCGCCGTGCGGGCTACCTGGGCCAGCGGCCCGGCCGGACAGATCAGCGTGTGAGATCCCGCGACTGCGGCCGCGCAGTCGAGCAGGACGCGCTCGGCGCCACCCAAGAGGCCGGAATAGCTGGCGAACAGGATTCTGGTCACTTGGAAGTCCCAGCGAGGCACGCTAGACCGGGTAGCGAGCGCCTGCTGCGGCCGCTTGGATTATGCCGCCGGGTGAGACCTTCCTGCGTAGACTGGGATCTGTGGGGAACCAGATCCAGAGTTCCTCGGCATCGCGGGTCGCACTGGTCCACGACTTCCTGCTCGATGTGCGCGGCGCCGAGCGGGTGTTTCTGGAACTGTGCGCGATGTGGCCCGAGGCCGACATCTTCACCGCCGTCTACGACGAGCAGGGGACCGAGGGCCGCTTCGCCGGACGCAATGTCCATTCGTCGTTCCTGCAGCGGCTGCGACCCTCGGCGAGCACCTTCCGGGCCCTGCTGCCGTTCTACCCGGCCGCGATCGAGTCATTTGACCTCTCTGGCTACGACCTCGTCGTTTCGAGCTCCTCGGCCTGGGCGCACGCCGTCCTGTGCGATGAGCACTCGGTGCACGTCAGCTACTGCCACAACCCGTTCCGCTACGCCTGGAACGACCGCGACCAGACGCTCGCCCGACGCCGCAATCCGGTCACCCGGGCGTTCCTGCGGGGAGCCTTCCGCCGCTGGCGTCAATGGGACTGGATCGCCGCCCAGCGCACCAACCGCTACATCGCCAACTCGGTGGTCACCCAGTCCCGGATCCGCGCCTACTTCGGCCGCGAGTCCACGGTGGTCTATCCCCCCGTGGACACCAAGCGTTTCGCGCCCGGTCCGGTCGGCGACCATTACGTGATCGTCTCCGAGCTGATGGCGCACAAGCAGATCGACGTGGCCATCGAGGCCTTCAACCAGCTGCGCCTCCCGCTCATAATCATCGGTGACGGGCCGCACGCGCGCCGCCTCCAGCGTCTCGCCGGGCCCAACGTAACGCTGGCCGGGCGCCTCTCCGACGACGACGTCGCCCGCACCCTTCAGAGCGCGCGGGCGCTGGTCGTGACCTCGGTCGAGGAGTTCGGCATCGCGGCCGTGGAGAGCCAGGCTGCTGGGCGCCCGGTCATCGCCCGGGCGGCGGGCGGCGCGTTGGAGACGATCGTGGACGGCGTCACCGGTCGCTTCTGGTCCGGTGACGCCGATGCCCTCGCGCAGGCGGTCCTCGAGTTCGACGAGGACGCGGTTGATCCGCCTGTGTTGGTGGCGCACGCCGAGCGCTTCGGAATCGCGAGCTTCCGTCGAGGGCTGCTCAATGAGGTCGCGGCCGCCCGCGCCGGCCTCTCGCAGCCGCTCGGCGGTCCCCGCCAGCCGCTTGCCTCGACCCGCCTGGTCCGGCGCGCGGCCCGGGATCCGCACCGTTGACGGGAGGGTAGTGTGCCGTTGGGCACGCTGACGCTCCGCCGCGCCGCGCTCGGCGTGACCGGCGGGCTCCTCCTCGCCGCGCCGACCGCGCTGGCCTTCTTTTCGGGCGGCTACTTCGACGAGGCTCGCGCTTGGGCGGGCGTGGGGGTGTGGCTTGCCGTCGTTGTGGCCGCCGTGGCCGGCGCTCGAGTCCCTCGAGGACGATCCGCTTGGCTGGCCCTCGGCGGCCTGGCCTTGTTGGCGGCCTGGACGCTGCTGTCGCTGACCTGGGCGCCGATCGCCGGCCGCGCCTACCACGCCGGCCAGCTCGCGATTCTCTACCTCGGCGCCCTGCTCGCCGCAGCGATGCTCTTGCGCGGGCGGCCGCTGTTCTGGGTTGAGCCGGTGCTGTCCGCCGGGACGCTGATGGTCATCGGCTACGGACTTTCCGAGCGCATGCTTCCCGGGGTGCTGCATTTCGCTCGCTCGCTGAGCGCCCAGGGGCGCCTCGATCAGCCGCTGACCTACTGGAACGCGATGGGTGAGCTGGCCGCCCTGGGGCTCGTGCTGTGCGCCCGTCTGGCCGGCGACCGCGTGCGTCCCCCGGCGCTGCGGGCAGCTGTGGTCGCCGCGTCTGCCCCCCTCGGACTCGGCCTCTACGTGTCGTTCTCGCGGGGCGCGGTGTTCGCCGCCGTCGCCGGGTTGGTCGCTTTGCTCGCGCTTGCGCCCCGCCGCGAGCAGCTTCAGGCGATCGTGACCGTGGTCGCCACAGGTGTTTTGGCTGCGCTTTGCGGCGCTGGCTTCGGGGGTGTGACGACCCTCTCAGGCAACCTCGCGACCCGCGAACGCCAGGGTGCGATCTGTCTCCTTTTGCTCGCCATCGCCGCCGCCCTGGCGGCCGCCGCCCAGTACTCACTGGCGACCCGCGGGCGTGAGGGCGTTCTGCACCTACCGGCCCGGACGCCCTGGGTCGCCGCCGGCGCGATCCTGATCGGGCTGGCGCTGGCCATCGTCCTGGGAGCGCGGGAGAGCAGCGTGAGCTCGCAGTCGCTCTCCAACGGCGCCTCGCGACTCGTTTCACTGCAGAGCAACCGCTACGACTACTGGTCGGTGGCCATTCGGGCCTTTGCCTCTTCACCCCTGCACGGCGTTGGGGCGGGGGGCTGGAGTGTGGACTGGCTGCGCTGGCGCCACGTCAACGAAGCGGCCCAGGACGCTCATTCGCTGCCTCTGCAGACGCTGGCCGAGCTTGGTCTGGTTGGGCTCCTGTTCCTGCTTGCCCTAGGCGCCGGACTGGCCCGGGCCGCCGTTCGGGCGCTGGCTCGCGCTCCCGCGGCCGCGGGACCGGTGGCGGCTTTGATCGTCTACGTCGTCCATTCGCCGCTGGACTGGGACTGGCAGATGCCTGCCCTGACCCTGGCGGCGATCGTGCTGTGTGGCGCGGTGCTGGCTCTGGCCGAGCCGGAAGCTAAAGCTCTTCCGCAATCCGAGGCGCCTCGCGCCTGAACACCCACACGGCCACTACGCAGATGATCAGCGAGAGCAGGGTCGGAACGGCGATGCGGAGCAGGCCCCCCTGCACGGGGGCGCTGGGCTGGATCATCCAGCGCTGGGTGAGCTCCAACAGGGGGGCGAGCGGATTGAGGGCCAGGAGCCGCCCCACGGTGCCGGGCGCATGACCGAGCGGGTAGAGGACCGGAGATGCGTACAGCAGCGCCGTAGAGAAGACCGCCCAGATGATGGCGAGATCACGAAAGCGCGGATATAGGGCGGAGAGAAACATGGCCACCGCGGTGGTGAGTACGAACAGGGCGAGAATCACCGCCAGGAGGCCGAACCAGCTCCAGCGTGGCGAGACTCCGAACCCGATCAGGAAGGCGAACACCACTAACAGATTGAGCCCGAGGTTGAACAGGCTGGTCAGCACCACCGAGAGAGGAATGATCAAGCGTGGGAACTGGGTTTTGCGGACCACGGCCTCCTGACTGAGGACCGAGCCCACGGCGGTGTTGGTGGCTTCCTGAAAGAAGCCGAAGAGGACGAGGTTGAGCAGTAGGAAGACCGGATAGTGAGGAACCTGGTTGCCTAGCCGGATGACGTGGGTGAAGACGATCACCAGGACTGCGAACAGCAGGAGCGGCCGGCACAGTGACCACACGTAGCCGAGTGCGGTCCCGAAGTACGTGCGCTTAAACTCCGTCGCGGCGATCAGCCACAGCAACTCGAGCGAGCGACGGGTTCCTCCCCCGAGGGCAGAGGGGCCACGGACGTCGCGCAGTACCGTCGCGTCGTCGTGCCCAGCAGCGCTCACGACTCCTCCACGGTCGCCTCAACGTCGACCCTCATGGCCACGCTTCCAGGCCCGGGCTGGGTTCCGTAGACCACGAAGTCGACCAGTCGCAGCACATGCAGGGCCAGATCGCCGAGGCTTCGATTGCGCGAGATCATCGAGCTGACCGAGTAACGGCCGGGCAGCAACCGGTTCTCGATCGTGGCCACCAGCTTCACACGCTGACCGGCGCGAAGCGTCTCGGAGTCGACCTCTGTGTCCGCGAGGCCGCGGTTGAAGCCGAACAGTTGCGCCCCGTCGCCGTTCAGGAAGTGAAAGCCGAACTTGGGGCAGTGCAGATCGTGCACGGCCTCAAAGATCACGTTCAGGCTTATCGGCTCTCCCTGCTCGACGTTCTCGACACGGTCGCCGGCCGGATTCTGCAGCCAGACGTCGATCAGCCTGACATTGACGTCGGGAACGTCCTCGGCTTGGGTGCGACGGGCATCGTGACCGCCGAAGTTAAGCCGGTAATACCGCAGCGCGGTCTCCTCCGGGTCACCGAGGTACTGCACCTCGCCGTTGTCGAGGAGCATGGCCCGATCACAGAAGCTCTGGACGGTTGCCATGTCGTGCGTCACCAAAACCACAGTCTTGCCGGCCTCCCGCCGGGCTCGGAACACATCCATGCATTTCTGCGCAAAGGCGGCGTCACCGACGGCCAGCACCTCATCGATCAGCATGATGTCGGCGTCGGCCTGAACCATCACGGCGAAGGCCAGTCGGACCATCATGCCCGAGGAGTAGTTCTTGAGCTTCAGGTCGGCGAACGCCTCGAGCTCAGCGAACTCCAGCACAGCATCCAGCCGCGCCCGGGCCTGCTGGCGGGTCAGACCCATGAGCACTCCATTGAGAACTACGTTCTCGCGCGAGGTCAGCTCGGGGTTGAAGCCAACCCCTAGTTCGATGAACGGGGCCAGGCGCCCGGCGATCCGCAGCCGGCCGGCGTCGGAGCGGTAGATCGAGGCCATGATCTTCAGCAGCGTGCTCTTGCCCGAACCGTTACGGCCGACGATCCCGAAGAACTCGCCCTTGTGCACGTCGAAGCTGACCTCGCGGACCGCGCGCAGAAGACGGTGCTCGGTCCGGGTCAGCGGATGCGTCAGGCGCTCCTTGAGCGAATCGAGTCGCTGGTCGGGAACCCGAAAGGCCTTGCTGACTCTCTCGGCGCGAATGACCACCGGGCCATCGCTCAGCTTTGCAGGGCCGCCGTCTACGGGCAGCGTCCGGGCAGGGCTAGGCGAGGTGGGAGTGACGGCGTCCACGATGAACTCAAACCCGCGCACGAACGAAGCGGGGAGGATCCCAGATTAGCCTGTGAAGCTCGAGTCTCCAGCCCGCCAGCGGCGTAGGCGTCGCTGCTCGTATAGGGGCGGATCGGGGAAGGAGGCGTCGGCGGGATAACGGCCAGGGCGCTGTCGAGTCCCGACGGTGAGCGCCACCAGCCAGCGCCAGGCGATTCCCCGGGCGAGCGCAAGCTCGCCGCCAAGCGTTTCGTCGCGACCGATGAGCCGTCGCAGCGGGCGCAGAGCCAGCCACAGGAACGCGCCCAGCGAACGATCGGCGGCGACGAAGCGCAGCAGCGCGCGGCGCTTGGAGCGGCTGAGGCTGCTCCCGCCCCGGAGCAACAGCACCTCCGCCTGGACCTGGCGCATCACGTAGCCGCCGAAGTACGCGCTACGCCAGCCCCGAGAGCCGCCCCCCAAGACCGAGCGCGGTCGGTCCGGTCCGGCGGCCTCGGCGGCGACCACGCCCTGCACCGCCCCCCCATGCTGGACGTAGTCATAGAGCGGACGGTCGACGTAGGCCAGACGGCCACCGGCCAGGCCGGCCAGCGCCAGCCAGTGGTCGTGGAAGGGGAGGCCGGGTACGAGCGGGAACGGTAGGGCGCGGTCAAGTAGCTCGCGCCGGAACAGCATGGCGGCTCCGGGGGCGGTGTTGGCCACTAGCAGCGACGCCAGGTTGGCGTAGTCGTGGCGGCGCCCGGCCCACAGCGAGTCGCGCAGTATCTGACCGTCAGCCTTGACCAGCCGCTGGTCTGAGTACACGAGCTGCGCGTCGCCGAGTCCGGCCCGTAGCGCGGCCAGCTTGTCCGGGTACCAGTGGTCGTCCTGATCGCAGAGGGCGATCAGCGACGCCTCGGGCCAGACCAGGGTCAGTGCCCGTTCGAAGTTCCGGTAGGGGTCGAGGCGCTGCGGCGAGCGCGAGGCCTGAAATCGCGGATCGTCACCGAGCTCGGCGCGCAGGCGCTCGAAGCTGGCCTCGCTCGAGCCACCGTCGCTGACAATGCACAGCCAGTCCCGATCTGTCTGGTCGCGGAGAGACTGGATCTGGACCGCCAGCAGCGCGGGGTCGGGCTCAAACGTGGCCAGGCAAACGGCGATCGTTCCGGTGCCCGAAGCCCCCGGGGCCGGGGCCGGGATCCGGGCGTCGGGCGTCCCCGCGCCGCCCGTCGCCGCGGAGACGATCTCGATTGTTCCCAGGGTGGCACAAATTTCACTGTTGTCCTCGAGCCGGACGACTGCCTCCAGGGTCAGCGGCCCAGCCTCCGGCTGGGCTGGGATGACCACGGTGGCCCAGAAGCCGCTGCGGTAGCTTCGCCCCTCGGGATCGCCGTCACCGCCGTCGGGGCCGGTCAGCCATTCGTACAGATCGCGACGCGGCATGTGCTGGGCGGTCGCGCGCTGTCGCCGTCCGCCGAGCACCAGTTCCAGCCGCCGCACCCCCTGGTGGCGATGGAAGCAGTGCCCGAAGCAGAAAACGGCGCTGGCTCGGCCGATAGGCAGGGAATCGGGCAGCTGGCTCTCCAGCTTGACCCGCAGATCGCCGGGCGGCTCAGAGGGCTCCGGCGCGCGAGTCTGACTCCCGTTGACGACCACCGATGCCGGACTGTACGCGACGCGCTGGGCCGCGCACATCCGCCGTTATCATCGACCGCATGTCACTTCTCGATGTCTCCGCTGACCCGCCGCACGTCGCAGCGGACCGGCTTCTGCAGATCATCGAGGCCCGGTTCGGCGACGGCCTCCAGAAGGCGCGCGCGGCCACGGCCAGCGGGCCAACCGCCGAGGCCGAGGGGCTGCGCCAGGCTTACCTGACGCTGCTCAAGCTGTGCCTGTGCGACTTGGCCGGGACGACTACGACGTCCGTGGCCCGCACGATTGAGGGCGCCGTCATGTCGCGCGAGCTGTCCGACGGTCAGCTGCGCTTTCGCACCGCCGGCCTGGACTGGCCCCTGCACGGCCTGACGATGGTGGGGCTGGCCCGGCTTGATGATCTCCAGACTTGCGTCGAATCGGTGGTCGCAGACGGTATCCAGGGCGACGTGATCGAGGCTGGCTCGTGGCGGGGGGGTGCCTCGATGCTTATGAGAGCAACGCTCAACTCGCTTGGCGAGAATGGCCGGACTCTATGGGTGTGCGATTCCTTTCAGGGCTTCCCGTTCACCGAGGCCACCGGGCAGGACGGCTACGACCTCGACGCCGACCTGGCCAACTGCGACTTCCTCGCCGTCCCGCTCGAGGAGGTCAAGGCAAACTTCGCCCGCCTCGGACTCAGCGAGAACGTCAACTTCGTGCCCGGCTTCTTCGAGGACACGCTACCCAAGCTGCCTGTTCGGCGCTGGGCGATTGCCCGCCTGGACGGCGACAGCTACGACGCCACCCGGCTCAGCCTCGAGGTGCTGTATCCAGATGTTGCTGACGGCGGTTACGTGGTCATCGACGACTACCTGCCGCTCGATGACTGCCGCCGTGCAGTGGATGACTTCCGGCGCGAGCGAGGCATCACCGAGCCGATCGAACCGATCGACTGGAGCGGCGCACGGTGGCGCAAGGCCACTGCTCCGGGCCCGCTGCCCGAGCCTCTCGATCCGCCGCCCGAGGGGCTAGGAATTTCGCGCGTGACCGCGCGCTCGGTCCCGCGCCCCGGCGTGCGCCGACGCGTCCCCGCCACCGAGGAGATGGCCTTGCGCCACGAGATGGGCGAGCTGCGCGCGCGGCTTGAGGCGGCCCAGCGCGAGATCGAAGCGCTGCGAAGCCATCCGCTGCGGGGGCCACGCGTCTGGGCTGCCGCACGTCTTCCCTGGAGTGGCCGGGCGTGATCCTGTTCGGTTCGGCCATCACTGATCCCGACGCGTACCGCAGGTACGCCGAGCCGGGCATCAAGCTGGCCGCGGAGCCCGACTCCGAGATCATCGCCAACGCCCCCGGCGGTTCGCTGTTCCGGGCCTACAATTTGATGCTGGACATGGCCGCCGAGCACGAAGACCTCGACGCACTGGTCCTGGTCCATCAGGACGCCGAGCTGATTGACCCTGACTTCTCCGCCAAGCTGCGTGAGGCGCTGGCCGATCCCGCCGTCGGCATAGTCGGCTGCGTGGGCGCGATCGGCGTGCGCAGCATCGCCTGGTGGGAGGGATCGGTTACCTGGGGCTCCTTCATCCATCGCTACTCGGAGATGGGGGGCGGCGACCTGCCCGCCTTCTCATATAGCGAGGCGGACCGGCCACCCTACGCGCGGACCGGAGAGGTGGACACAGTTGACGGCTTCGTGCTTGGCCTGTCGCCGTGGGTTGTGCACAATGTCCGCTTCGACGAGTCCCTGGGCGCGCTGCACGGCTACGACTTCGACTTCTGCCTGCAGGTCCGGGAGGCGGGCAAGAAAATCATCACCGCCGACTTCAAAGCCATCCACCACCACTCATTGCAGCTCATCAACGATCCAGAGTCCTGGATCGTAGCCCACATGACGTTGGCCGAGAAATGGGATGGCCGGATGCCGGGCGTCGGCGCCGCCGGCGGTGACTGGAAGCAGCGCGCGCGCCGCGCCGAGGCGGAGGCGGCGGCGGCAGTCGGGCAGGCGGTGGCCAACCGACTCCAGGGCGATGCCCGCGCACTCCAGCTCGAGCGCGAGCTGGAAGTCATGAAGACGAGCATCGGCTGGCGGATGACCGAGCCGTTGCGGCGCGGCAATCATCTGCTGAGGCGTTGGCGGTCCTCACCTCACGAGGATCAGACCGGGAGCGCCGCGGGGAGCAACGGCGCCGGTCCCAGCGATGCGGCCTGAGCCCGGTTGGGCCTAGCGCCCCGACTCGGGCAGCAAGCCGCGGACCTCCTGCTTGGAGAAGGCCGGCTCCCCGCGCCGGCGTAGGCGCGAGAGGGCGACGGCGAGAGCGAACGTCCCAGACTGCACGAGCTTGCGCAGGAAGGCATCGGTGCGCTGGCTGTGCTCGTTACACCAGGCAAAGCGCGCCTGCTCGCGCTGCCAGGCCGACAAATGTAGTACCCGGTTGGCCTCTAGCCGGGCCAGCACCGGGTTGCGGTCCCAGGGACTGAGAATCTCCTCGAGCGCGTCCGCGTAGGGGGCCGAGCGGTCCCAGATCACGCCGAGACCGAAGAACGCCGGGACGATCGCGAAGCGTAGATCATCACGGTCGGCCAAGAAGTCCTCGATCGCGGTCAGGACGCCGTTGGCCGGGCCGCCCTCCCGCTTTGCCGGCCATTGGTAGATGAGACCGCCGTCGTTCGTGGCCTCGACGCCGGGAAACAGGTAGGCGCCCCGGGCCATGGGCTGACGGTGTTGGGCGGGGATAGCCTCCGGCGTGTAGTAGCTGTCGCGGCGGGCGTGGGGCCAGCCGACGTCGTGGCAGATCAGCAGCGGCATCTGATCACCGGCGGCGGCGGCGATCAGCCGCAGCTCCTCGGCCACCGTGTAGTAGTTGTGGTCGCCATCGACGATGTAGGCGTCGGCGGCGGCGATCTGGCGCAGCGCGTCGCGGCTGGGCTCCCGCGCCAGCTCGAGGTCGTCACGCTCCTGGGCGAGCGACTCAAGCGCCGGCTGGGGCACCGGGTCGATCGAGATCAGTTTCACGCCCGAGGTCGTGTCAGCCCACGCGAGCAGCATCCGGGTCAGGTCCCCGGCGTAGGCGCCCACCTCGACCAGTGACCGGGGGGCCGCGGCGTCCAGGCAGGCGATCACCAGCTCGGCCAGGTTGCCCAGCGAGTGACCCCAGCGTCCGGGGTCGGTGGCCATCGGGTCGTAGTCGAGCTCGAACGAAGACACGGCGGCGAGTGTAGTGAGGGACCTCAGGCCGGCGCGCTGGGGCAAACGAGAACGGTGGCCCGCGATGAGACCGACACCCGCCAAGGCGCCCGGCTAAGGTCGGGTCGGACGCTGAGCGACGCGGTCTGGTGGGCGCCGAGGCGCCCGAGTGGAGTGGGACCGGGGCCGAACCGGCGCACGCCTAGCGTGATGGCGTCGGCTTCGGCCACGATGCGCATCCCGCCTGCCGGCAGAGTGAGCTCGCGGGTGCCCGGAGGTACTGGCAGGCATCCCGGCTGCGAACTCGCTGCCGCCGGTCGCGGATGCATGGCGAGGCCCTGAATGCGGATGAGCTGGGCATCAGCGGCTTGGCGGGCCGGAGGGTCGAGAGTGGGGATAGGCCCCGGCAGCACGGCCGCCGAGCCGAGGTCGCGCTCGGCGGCGAACCACGGGCGCGCCTTGAGGATCCCGAAAATAAAGCCGTTGGAGACGAAAGTCGGGGCGACGATGTGCCGGCTGATCTCGAGACCCCCGAGTGCGCCCTCAGCCTGGTCGCTAGCGGCGTGCAGATAGGCCGAGCCGTCGCGTAGCGTGCCGAGGTTGGAGACAATCGACCCAGCGACGAGCACGCCGAGGCCCGCGCCGACGCGTAGTGTCGGCCGCCATCCGCGCAGCACCTCGACGACGAGTAGCAGGACGAACACGGCTCCGATGTACAGGTAACGGCTCTCGTCGCCGCTGAAGCTGAACACGTACCCGTTGGTCGCGACGTAGGCGCGGCCCGCGCCGGTTAAGGCCCAGAAGGCGAGGGGGATTACGAGCAGGCTCAGCACGCGGAACGGGAGCCGGCCGAGTGAAACCAGCCGCCAGCCGCCCAGGACCAGCGCCACCACGAGGATCGGTGTGCCCCAGGTGACATAGGCGCCGTGGCCCGTGAGAACGTCGATATTGGCCAGTCCAGCCAGTGAGCTGAACACACCGTCGGCGGCGTGGAACGCGAACGTCGGCACCCGGGGGATGGCATGGAGATCAAGGGACGTCGTCTCATAGCGCGCGGCCCACAGCGCATAGAGCACAAGGGGGATGCCGGGGATCCACAGGTCGCGTGGGCGGCGGCGGAGCAGAACATCGACGAGGACCCCGGCCGCGACGGCCAGCGCCGGCCCCGCGCTGGCCAGGCCGACGATCAACAGCACGCAAGCGCCCATGTGGCCGAGGCGGTCACGGCGGTCGAGCAGGAGCAGCGCACCCACTCCGGCGGCCACCGGAGTCAACCAGCCGATCTGGAACGTCCACAGAATGTCCTGCCAGCCGGGACCAAAGAACATGATCATGGCGGCGACCAGCAGGGCCATATAGCCTCCTACCCGCCGCCGAGCGTAGATGAAGACGAGGGTCACGCATAGGAGCTGGTCACCGATGAGCAGGGCCCGATACGGCCAATAGTGCCGCAGACCGACGGTGGCGAATAGCGCCTTGTAGATGGCAATCGGAACGAGGGATAAGTGGGGGTTGTGGGGGGCGAGGTACGTCGCCAAGCTGCTCCCGCGCCGGTACAGGATCCACTGCCACTCATCGGCCCAGAAGGTGAGCCCCGCCGTCTCGTGCACGAGCACCACAGCACCGGCCACCAGCAGGAGGGCGAGCCCGACCGTCCACGGTCCATCCGAGGACGCCGCGACAGCGGCGCGCCGGCCGATGGTCCGGACGTGTTTGCCGCCGCCTCGGTGGCCGGCGGTGCTGTCGCCGCCTAAGTGCGCGGCTGTTCTGTCGCCGGAGGGGAGGATCAACGCGCGCGAAGGTAGTTTGAGGTGTCGGGCAACCGGTCAGCCGTGCATCGCGTAGACCGACACCGGCGCCAGTCCTGGGAAGGTCCGGTAGGCGACGAGGTGAAAGCGCGCAGGGATCGCGCCCAGAAACGAGCCCAGATAGCCGAGCGGCCCTTGCGTAGAATGAAAGTGCTTGCGGCGCACAGTGATCAGCTCCGGGCCGGGCGCAGCGGTCGCGGCGACGATAAAAAACATTCCGCGTCCAGCCCTCATCGCCACCTGGCGGGCCGTTGCTTCTCCACGCGGCGTGGGGAGAGCCCCGTAGGGCGGGGCGGCCAGAACGCGGGCCAGCGTTGGGTAGCCGATCCGCGACACCGGGTAGCGGCGGCCGATCTGGGCAAGGTCGATGGCCGCCTCGGTCTCGGTCGGCGGACCCGGGGTTGGGCCGGGGAGGTCGGCCACGGGCGCACCGCCGGGGGCGAGCGCGCGCAGGTAGGCCACCGCCGCTTGATAATCGGGACGGTGCACGGAGGTCGGGAGCATGGACAGACCGCCGAATGTGAACCCGACCACGAGCAGCGCGCCGGCCAGGGCCCGCACCGGCCGTCGCGGATAGGTCACCAGCGCGGCCAGCACAACGGCAAACCCGCCCCACGAGGCGATCACGTTGCGCGCCCCCCACACCCCCTTGCCGAGGATGCTGTAGAGGATCACCCCGACTGGGCTGGCCAGGGCGAGCAGGACGACCAGCAGGACCATGGCCGACGGTTGGGGTCGCCACGGCGATCGGTCGCGCCGGCCGCCGGCGAGCCGCAGGGCGCAGCCGGCTAGGCCGACTACGACGCCGGCGGTGATGACCGCGAGGGCCAAGGTGCCTGGCACGCGAGCCAGGGGCAGGTAGGGATGCCCAATCGCCCAGCGGCCGAGATCGCGGCGGACGAGGTGCGCTGACAGCGGGTCAAGAAACTCATACAGATTGGTTCCCGGCGACTTGCTGATCTTGCGCAGCACGGGCAGCTCGGGGAGGTAGGCGACGGCGGCGATGGCGAGCGCGCCGAGGACGCGCAGCCGGTTTCGCGGCTGGGTGACCAGCGCCCAGAGCGCGATCGTGCCGAGGGCGAAGATGGAGGTGAAGTGCGTGTAAGCCGCCGCGCAGGTGCACAGCGCGTAGAGCAGCCACCAGCCCACGCCATCGGAGCGCAGTGCCCGGAGCAGAGCGAGCACCGCGCCGAGGACAAGGAACAGCATGAGCGCATAGGGCCGGGCCTCGGTCGAATAGAAGATGAGAAACGGACAGCCGGCGGCCAGCGCGGCCGCCACCAGTCCGGCGCGAGCCCCCACTGCCCGCCGCCCAAGGCAGTAGATCATCGGGATCGTGGCCGTGCCCGCGATCAGCGAGGGGAGCTTCATGGTCTCGGTGGTCAGTCCCAAGACCGTCTCGCTGGTCCAGGCCAAGATGAAGAACAGCTGAGGGTTGAGCTCGGTCGAGTGGTAGTTGAGCAGGTGCATGACCTGACCGAAGCTGTGGTGGGCGACGATGTAGAACGCCGACAGCTCGTCCCCGAACAGCGAGCCGCCGAAGGACGGCAGACGCAGGACCAGACCGGCGAGCGTGATCAGCGTCAAGAGGACCAGGACGGACCGCGTCGGACGCTCGGTGCGGGCTGACTCGGGCGCTGCCATTCAGCGGCCGAACTATAGGCCCGGATTCCGTCTTCGGGTCGCGCCCACTAGGGTGCCCCGGACCTTGGAAGCCGACCGCGGACAGCTTCTCTCCCTGCGACTCGACGCGCCGCTACCCGCCGAGCTGGCCATCGGCGCGGGCACGGTCCTTTTCGTGTGTGGGACCTGCTTTCACCGCGATGCCGCAATCGACGCGCTCAGCATTGTCGTCGACGGCGCCGAGCAACCGGTGATCGCTCACGGGATGCCCCGCCTGGATTTGTTCCGCTTGTTGCATCCGTCGCTCGATGCGTTCGCCCTGCGGGGCGCCGAGGCGGACCCAGATTCTGACGAGGATCCTCATCTGAACAGCTACCGCAGCGGCTTCTGGGGTCTAGTCACACTCGGCGCCGGCACCGGCCCTCGTACCGAGCTCGCCGTTCGGGCTCGGCTGGCCGACGGGCAGGCGGCCACGGCGCCGCTGGGCGACGTGACGCGAGTCGAGCTCGAGCGGGCACCGGCGGCCCCGACCACGCCCGCCGGCGACGGCCCTCTCGTCACGGTCTGCATGGCCACCTATGAGCCGCCGCTTGCGCTCTTTCGCCGCCAGATCCGATCGATTCGCGAGCAGACGCACCGGGCCTGGCTGTGCGTGATTAGTGACGACTGCTCGAGCCCGGCGCGCTTCGCCGAGATCCAGGCCGAGGTGCGCGATGACCCACGTTTCATCGTCTCCCGCGCGTCGTCGCGAGTCGGCTTCTATCGAAACTTCGAACGGGCCCTGAGCCTGGCCCCGGCCAACACCGATTTCGTCGCCCTCGCCGATCAGGACGACCGCTGGTATCCGGACAAGCTGGCCGTTCTGCTCTCCGAGATCGGTCCGGCTCAGCTGGCTTATAGCGATGCCCGCGTGATCGACGAGGATGGCGCCGTGCGCTCGGACTCCTACTGGGTCAGGCGGCGCAACAACCACTTTGACCTGCTCTCGCTGTTGGTCGCTAATTCGGTCACAGGCGCGGCGTCGCTCCTGCGATACGACCTGCTCGAGCGCGCGTTGCCCTTCCCCCCGGCCCAGTTCGCGCACTTCCACGACCACTGGCTGGGGCTGGTAGCGCTGGCCCGGGGCGAGATCCGCTACGTCGATCGTCCGCTCTATGACTACGTCCAGCACGGGGAAGCCACTCTGGGCCACGCCGCGGCTAACCGGATGATCGGTCTGCGCTCCCGCCTAGGCTCAGTACGCGCCGATCCCCGGGAGCGCGTGCGGATGTGGCGTATGCACTATTTCGTCGATGTCTCGCGCCTGGCTCAGCAAGCGGCCATCCTCGAGTTGCGACTTGGCTCGGAGATGGCCGCGGACAAGCGTCGCGCCCTGCAGCGCTTCGTCCGCGCCGATCGGTCGTTGACGGCGCTAGCCGGGCTGTGGCGCCGCGGCGCGCGCGAGCTCATCGGTCGCCCCGAGACTCTGGGCGCCGAGTGGATGCTGGCCTACGCGTTCAGCTGGCGACGCCTGCTCGCCCTGAGCACCCGCGATCGGCCCGTGCGCGGACTGCGGCTCGACGCCGTGCCACCGCCCGACCTGGTCTTGAAGCCTGGGCGCGACCCGATCGAACAGCCGCGGGTGCGCGAGATCGAGGAGAAGATTGCACCGCTCACCGTCGCCGTCTCCGATCACGCGCCCGAGCGGATCAACCTGTTGGTTCCCACGATCGACCTGGCCCACTTCTTCGGGGGCTACATCGGCCAATTCAACCTCGCCCGGCGGCTGGCCGAAAGCGGCCGTCGCGTGCGCATCGTCACCGTCGATCCCGTGGGATCGCTGCCCGCTACGTGGCAGGCGCAGATCGAGCACTACGACGGTCTGGCCGGGATGTTCGAGCATGTCGAGGTGGCCTTCGGGCGCGAGAGCCATGGGGTCCAGGTCAGCCGCGGCGATACCTTCATCGCCACGACTTGGTGGACGGCCCACATCGCGCGAGCCGCGTTGTCCGGCCTGGACCGCGAGCGCTTCCTGTACCTGATCCAGGAGTACGAGCCGTTTACGTTTCCGATGGGCACCTATGCGGCCCTGGCTGCCGAGTCATACACCTTCCCGCACATGGCGTTGTTCTCGACCGAGTTGCTGCGCGGATACTTCCGGACCCACGAAATCGGCGTGTTCGCTGAGGGTGAGCGGGCCGGCCGCGACCGCTCGGCGGTATTCGAGAACGCGATCACCCCGGTGACGCCTCCGGAGGCCGGTCAGCTAGCCGCTCGGGCCAGCCGCCGACTGCTCTTCTACGGCCGCCCCGAGGCTCATGCCAGCCGCAACATGTTCGAGCTCGGCGTGCTCGCCCTGCGCAGCGCACTTCGAGATGGTGCTCTGCGCGGATGGGAGCTGCACGGAATCGGCAGTGTCGGCGGACGGCGAACCTTGAGTCTGGGCCGCGGCGCCGAGCTTCACATGGTCCCGCGCTCGGACCAGTCCGCCTACGCCGAGCTGCTGCGCGGCCAGGACCTCGGCCTGGCGCTCATGTACACGCCTCATCCGAGTCTGGTGCCGATCGAGATGGCCTCGGCCGGCATGCTCACCGTCACCAACCGCTTTGAGAACAAAACCGAGGAGGCGATGCGAGCGATCTCGACCAACCTGATCGCACCGGAGCCGACTGTCGCTGACGTCGCCGCGGCCCTGACCTGGGCGGAGGCCAGCGCCACCAACTACGAGGCTCGCGTGTTCGGTGCGCAGGTCAACTGGAGTCGCAGCTGGGAGCAATCATTCTCCACCGAAGTCTTGGCTCAGATAGCTCGCCTGCTTGAGCTGTGACCCACTTCGGCCTCCGTCTCGCCAAACAAATCGGGTTCCGGCTCGCTCAATGGCTATGCCGGACCGGGGGCTCGAGCCTAGCAATGTGCCTGAACGCGTTAGCCTGCAGCTGGATGTCGTGGCCGGCAGCCTGCAGGAGCAGGTCCCAGGCAATGATGTTCTCGGGCTCTGACTGGAGGACGCGTTCCAGAATGGCTTGAGCCCGAGCGTTGTCGTTGCGATCGATGTTGAGCGTCGCCCGTAGCAACATCACCTCGCGATCGGGATTCAGCGTGCGCGCCGAATCAAGCATCTGATTGACCTGGCGGTCCTGGGCGGCGCTTACCGACGATCCCTGCACGATCGCGGTCGCCCGGCTGATGTCGCGCGCCTGGCGGGCGCCAAGGACGAACCAGGCGATGGCCACGGCGGACACGGCGGCCAGGAGCATGCGGACGACTCCCATCGCCGACATGATGCTGGATCGGCATCGCCGAGCTGTCTCCGCCTGTGGCTGGAGGGGGTCCCATTCACGATGCACCCGCCACTGGTCCGGCGGCCCCCTCCAGAGTGCGTCAATATCGGCTGATGCCCGAGCAGGCGCCTACAGCGGCGACCCACGGACGAACGAACGTGACCGTGGTCATCCCCTGCTGGAACGGGCGCCGGTGGCTGCCCGGGCTACTCGACTCGCTGCGCACCCAGACCCTGAGGCCAAGCCAGACCGTCGTCGTCGACAACGGATCCAGCGACGGGTCGGTGGCCTACCTGAAGGCCGAGCACCCAGAGATCGAGATCCACGCTCTGCCGCGCAACACCGGCTTCGCCCACGCGGTCAACCGGGGGATTGAGCTGGCCCGCGGCGAGCTGGTGGCGTTGCTCAACACCGACGTCGTTCTGAGCCCCGATTGGCTGCAGCGCATGGCCGCCGCGCTGGGCAGCGATCCCGGTGCGGCCTCGGTGGCATGCAAGATGTGCCAGGTCGGATCCGAGCGGCTTCTCTATGACGCCGGCGACATCCTGCGCCGCGACGGTGCCTGTGAGCAACGCGGGCGTTTCGGCCGCGATGTCGGCCAGTTCGACGAGCCGGGCGAGGTGTTTGGGGCCTGCGCCGGTGCCGCGCTGTACCGCGGCGACGCCCTCCGCGCCGTGGGCGCGTTCGACGAGAGCTTCTTCGCCTATCTGGAGGACGTCGACCTGGCCCTTCGGTTGCGCCTGGCCGGTTGGGGCTGCCGGTACGAGCCGGTCCTCGCTCACCATGTCGGCGAGGGCTCCTCACATCAGCTCTCGACCGCTCATCATTACCTGGTCGAGCGCAACACTCTGCTCCTGGTCGGCAAGTGGTTTCCGCTCCGCTGGTTGCCGCTGGTTGCCTACCGCCAGGTGTCCTGGCTTCGCGATGCCGCCAGTCACGGACGGCTAGGCATTCAGCTGCGCGGCCTGCGGGCCGGAGTCGGCGCGGCGCTGCGGGCCGCGGGTGGCCGGCAGAGCCGGCCGAAACCGGCCGTGCCGATCGAGATCGCGGTTCCCGCGCGCCCATTCCGCGGACCGCGGGCCGGCGGCCACCGCGAGCAGATTGCCGCCACCTTTCTCGAGGCGCCGGACGCCAGCCGGACGGCCGGCGGGATTGATCCACGTCCGACTGAGTAGGCTTGGCGGCCGTGAGCACGGACGCCGCCGTCCCCCGTTTTGGACTACCGCTGTTCCCCCCGCCCCCGCGTGTGGCGCGTGAGTGGCTGTCGACCCGCGATCGCCGCGACTGGCCGACCCCGCCAGCCGGCGAGGGACGGCCGGTCATGCTGATCCCCGGGTTCCTGGCTGGCGACACCAGCCTGACGCGCATGGCCGTGTGGCTCCGGGGCGGCGACTTCACCCTGGCCCGCAGCGGGATCGCCTGGAACACGAGGTGCATGGAGCAGACGGTGACGCGGCTTGAGCGGCGGCTCGAGGAAGCCGTCACGGCGGCCGGGATGCCGGCGCTGCTGGTCGGACAGAGCCGGGGCGGCAGCATCGGCCGAGCGCTGGCGGTGCTTCGTCCCGACCTGGTACAGGCGCTGGTGACACTGGGCTCGCCGGTGCTCGACCAGCTCGCCGTCAAGCCCCGCGTGTGGCCGTCGATCATTACCGTGGGCGCCCTGGGCACGCTCGGCGTTCCCAACATGTTCCGCCTCAGCTGCGTGTACGGCGACTGCTGCCGCCGGATCCGGGAGGCGGTGGCCGCCCCCTTCCCGGAGGACGTGCGCTTTATCTCGCTCTACTCACGAAGCGACGAAGTCGTGCGCTGGAAGGCCTGCCTCGATCCATCGGCGATCCAGCTCGAGGTGGACACCAGCCACATGGGCATGGGTATGGCACGGGAGGTTTGGACCACGGTGGCATCGTCGCTGGCGGCCTGACCGAGACCGCCCGGCCCGACTGACCGAGCCCCGTCGCCCGCCCAACCCCCCCCGGGACATTCAGCCGCCGCCGGTTTAGGCCCTCGGCGCGACCACCGTTCGGTACTTGAGGCGCATCAGCGGGCGCTCGAGCAGGTAGTAGCTGGCGGCGGCGCACAGAACCGAGATGACCAGCGTGCCCGCGCACAGGGCCAAAAAGCCGGCCGTGCCGCGGGCGGGGCCCAGCGTCAGCACGATCGCGTAGTGCCACAGAAAGATCCCATAGGAGACCAGGCCCAGCCACATCATCACGGGGCCACCGGTAATACGGGCCACGATCACACCCGGGTCGTCACTCAGCGTAATGGGGGCCAGGAGCAGTGAAGCGATGCCGGCGAAGGCGAGGTGGATGACCAGCCGTTGGTCGGTGGTGAGGAAGAACATGGATGGCGGCACGGCCAGACAGAGGACCACGTAACCGGCGATCGCCACCAGCCACAGCACGGAACCGGCGCGGGCCATCATCGAGTTCAACCGCCGGTTGGCGCCGTAGCCCTGGGCGAGCACCGAGACCACGGCCATGCTCATGCCGAGCGCGAACCACAGGCCGGTGCCGCCCACCGTCCACCCGAACCACAGCGGAGCGGGGTCAAGGAGGAGGTATTCGAGCACGACTGACGCGATGGCTAGCGCGGCTAGGAGGAGCGCCTGGGCTGCTGCCCAGGTGCGCAGACCCAACCCCCGCATGATCCGCTCTGTCACCATGGCGTAGGCGGGTAGCGCCAGGTAGAAGGTGAGTTCGGAAACCAGGCTCCAGGTCTGGGCCAGGCCGCAACTCGTCACCTCAGCCGAGCACTGCGATCCCGACGCGATCGGTAGCGCGTCGAGCAGGGTGAACATCCGCCACAGGCCACCGTAGTCCACGGATGGCAGGCCAGGGAGGACCAGGAGCACCGTGAGCACCAGCCAGTAGGCTGGATAGATGCGCAGGAAGCGGCGCTTGGCGTAGTCACGCAGGCTGGGCGCGGGAGGTCCACCGCCGCGGTGGGCGACGAAGGGGCGAAACAGCAGGAACCCCGAGATCAGAAAGAAGATCGTCACCCCGATGTTCAGGTGGGCGAGGAGTCGTCCCGGGAGCGTCTCGGAGTCCGCGCCGGCGAAGAACGCGGAGTGAACCACGACCACGCAAAGCACCGCGATCGCCCGCATCCCGTCTACGAGCGGAAAGCGCAGGTGCCGCGGCGGCGGGGCGACCACCTCGGGCGCTCCCTCGCCGAAGGCCGTCGGGCCGGCGGAGAGAGATGAGGCGGACACCGTCAGGTGCGCGCTCCGGCTCGGGCCAGCTTGACCCGCGCGTTCTTGTCCAGTGCCACCTTGCGCAGCCGTACCACCTTGGGCGTTACTTCCACGCACTCGTCGGCGCGCAGAAACTCCAGCGCCTGATCGAGTGAGAGCTCACGCTTGGGCACCAGGCGGATCAGCTCATCGGCGGTCGACTGGCGCATGTTGGTGAGATGCTTCTCCTTGGTGGCGTTGACGTCGAGGTCCTCGGCTCGTGAGTTCTCGCCCACGATCATCCCTTCGTAGACCTCGTCGCCCGGCTCCACGAATAGCGTGCCCCGCTCCTGGAGGTTAAAGAGCGCGAACGCCGCCACCGTGCCGCGCCGGTCCGCGACCAGGGAGCCCGTCGGTCGGGTGCGCAGCTCCCCGTGCCATGGCTCCCAGCGATCGAACACGTGGTGGACCAGGCCGGTGCCCCGGGTCTCGGTCAGGAACTCGGTCCGGAAGCCGATCAGTCCGCGCGCCGGGACCAGGTACTCCATCCGCACCCAGCCGGTGCCGTGGTTGACCATCTGCTCCATGCGACCCTTGCGCAGCGCCATCAACTGCGTGATCACGCCGACGTACTCGTCCGGCGAGTCGACACTCATCCGCTCCACTGGCTCGTGAGCGCGGCCGTCGATCTCCCGGGTCACGACCTGGGGCTTTCCGACCGTCAGTTCAAAGCCCTCGCGGCGCATCAGCTCGACCAGGATCGCCAGCGCCAGTTCGCCGCGGCCCTGAACCTCCCACACCTCCGGACGCTCGGTTTCGGCGATCCGCAGCGAGACGTTGCCGACCAGCTCGCGCTCGAGCCTGGCCTTGACCTGGCTGGCGGTTAGGAAGGTCCCGTCCTGTCCGGCCAGAGGCGACGAGTTGATCCCGATCGTCACCGACAGCGACGGCTCGTCGACGGTGATCACCGGTAGCGGGCGCGGATCCTCGGCGTCGGCCAGCGTCTCGCCGATCGTGATCTCGGCGAAGCCGGCGACCGAGATGATCTCGCCGGGCCCGGCCTCCACGGCGTCGACGCGATCCAATGACTCGGTCACGTACAACTCGGTCACTCGAACTTGTTGCACCGTGCCGTCGGTCCGGCACCACGCCACTGTCTCGCCGCGGCGGATGACGCCGTTGCGTACCCGGCAGATGGCCAGACGGCCAACGTACGGCGACGCGTCGAGATTGGTGACGTGGGCCTGCAGGGGGTGGTCGGGTTCGTATTCGGGCGCCGGAACCTGTGTCACCAGCAGGTCGAGCAGCGGCTGCAAACTCGTTCCCTCGGTGGCGGGATCGAGTGAAGCCCGGCCCGCCCTGGCGTTGGTGTAGACGATCGGGAAATCGATCTGAGACTCGTCGGCGTCGAGATCGAGAAACAGCTCGTAGACCTCGTCGACCACCTGGTCGATGCGCGCGTCGGGCCGGTCCACCTTGTTGATCACGAGGATCACCGGCAAGCGCTGCTCGAGCGCCTTGCGCAGGACGAAGCGGGTCTGGGGGAGAGGACCCTCGCTGGCGTCGACCAGGAGCAGAACCCCATCCACCATCGTCAAGCCCCGCTCCACTTCTCCCCCGAAGTCGGCGTGGCCGGGCGTGTCGACGATGTTGAGCTTGACGTCGCCATAGCGGACGGCGGTGTTTTTGGCCAGGATCGTGATCCCCTTCTCGCGCTCGAGGTCCATCGAGTCGAGCACGCGTTCGTTCACAGACTGGCCGGTCCGGAAGGCTCCCGACTGCCACAACAGGGCATCGACCAAGGTCGTCTTGCCGTGATCGACGTGGGCGATGATCGCGAGGTTGCGGATGTCGGAGCGCTGGGCCATACCGCGAGCGAGGTTAGACCGTCCCGGCCTTCACACCGCAGCTCCGACAACACCCAGAAGGGCTTGATCACGCCCGACCTGTGCAGCGACGGCGGTCCCGAAGATCGCCACCTCGCCTGCCGACCGCGGCGCTGGGGTGCTGATGATCATCTTTGCCGAGGTCACCAACAGCGACGCGAGCTCGTGCTGTGGCGCCATTCTCGGCCCCAGCAGCTCGATGCCCGGCATCACTGGCCGGGCGCGGCAAGACGGGTGCCGTGCTGCTCTCGCGGTGACGCCCCCGCCCTTCAGGCCCGCCAGCGAAACCAGTGTTGGTCGCTGTCAGGGCTCCGTTCGGCCTCCAGGACGAGACCCGCTCGGCGGCCTAGTCCGCGGATCCATTCCGAATCGCGCCCGTAGCGACGAATGCCGCGCCTCTGCAGCCGGGGCAGCAGCGGGTCAGGCAGCCGCCGGAGCAGGCCGATGGCTGGGGGGAGCCGTCGGGTGTCGAACTGCACCTGCGCCACCCCTCTCGGCTTCAGGACGCGGCTGATTTCGGCGAGGTAGCTCGCGATCACCTCCGTCTCGGAAATGTGCTGAAAGACCAGATGCGAGAACGCGTAGGTGAACGTGTCATCGGCGAGCGGCTGGAGGTCGCGCCCCGAGAGGGCGGTGAAGGTCACGTTGTCAGGGGGGTCAAGCGCCTGGGCATGGCTGACCATGGTCGGCGAGACGTCGACTGCGTCCACGTGCTCGAAGTGCCGCGCGAGATGAACGGTGTCACGCCCCAGTCCACAGCCGAGCTCGAGGGCTCGCTCGCGACTCAAGGCATCGCCCGCCCAGCTCAGGGTCCACTCGACGATGCCCCGACCTCCGGCCAGGAAGTCTTTGGGGCTCACCCCCCGGCTCAGCGTCGGGTCGACGTAGTACGACGCATCCCGCCGGGCGAGCCGCTCCCAAGCCGATTCCCTGTTCATCCCGGTCCCATCCCGGCAGGCTACAAGCGCGGCTGCCCCGTCTTGCTCTGAGCCTCGTGCAACAGGCCAGCGAAGTCGGCCACCGCTCCCAGGTGTCCAAGCTTGTCGGGCTTGACATTGAGTGGATTCGCTTGATTTCGCGGTTGGCGACCTCGAACGCCCACACGCGATCACGCTGCTTGCCATCCACCGCAGAACGCCGGGTCCACCGTTGACCGCCGCTGGTCGCACCGAAGCCCCGGGGAACGCGGACCCAACGCATCCAGTTGCGCACTGTGCGCGTGACGCGGTTTCGCCCAGTGAGCCGGCGGACGAGCGCCGGCCGGTAGGCGATGCGAATGCCCCCGGGGCGCAGCTCCTGGAGCAGAAGCTCGGGCGAGCTCATGCCGCGAAGCCGTCGCGCCAGCTCGGATGCTCGGGCATCCAGCGCAGCTTACGCTTGGCCTTGGCGTTCGCGGCGCCTCGAACCTCGGTCATCATGATCGCGCCCGCCTCGCCGGCGAACAGCCGTCCCGCCCAACGCGGAACCCGCCAGGGCTTGGGGGCGCCGATCGCCTGGGCCAGGGCGGGTAGCCACACGGCCACCGGCGCCGGTTCGTCGTCGACGACGTTGTAGATCCCGCGCTCGCCTCGGCTCAGCGCCGCTACCGTGGCCCGCGCAGCGTCGCCGACGTGCACGAACGACCACACGCCCGCCCCGTCGCCGACCACCGGGAAGCGACGCTTGCGGACCATCTCGTATTGCTCGCCGCCCGGGGCCATGGATGTCCCGGGCCCGTAGAAGGCTCCGTAGCGCAGCACGATCCCGAGCGTCCAGTCAGCGCCCGTGACGGCGTCCTCCAGGTGGCGGATCGCTCGTAGCGTTTCGCGCATCTCGCGGGCCGGCCTCGGGTCCAGAGGATGGTTTTCGTCCTTGACGGCGCCGCCCGTGCGCGCGTAGGGCCAGCCGGCGTAGCTCTGAGCCAGGAAGCGCTTGACTCCCACCGCACGTCCCGCTGACAGCAGGTGGTCAGTGCCCTCTGACCGCAGCCGATTGGTGAGTGCGAAGGAACGGTCGAAATGGCGGGTGTCGATCGCTCCGATCGCCGTGAGCTGATGGATGATCGCCTCCGGCTCAGCTGTCGCCACCGCCGAGGCCACCTGATCGGGGTCCAGCGCATCCGCGATGACGGGGGTCGCCCCGAGCGCCGTCACCGCGTCGCGTTTGGCCGGGTTGCGGGTCATCCCGACCACGTCGTGGCCGGCGGCCACGAGCAGCGGCACCAGCTGCCTGCCCATCACGCCCGCCGCGCCTGCAAGCAGAATTCTCACCGTGGCTCCTTTCTTTGCTTTCTACAACATGACGAGACAATCGGTGGTGCTGTGACACGCCGCCACGATTTACGAGGTGCCGGCACCACGCTCACCAGCACCTTGTCAGCGCCCTCGCTCGGTGAGATACTCGCTCCGGAGTCCTGCGTCGTCCGCCGGAGGTAGTTACGTGTCCGAGCCGGCCCACGTCCTCGTTGTTGCCCACCAAACGGCAGCCACGTCAGCTCTGCTCGCCGCTGTGGGCGAGCGCGCCCGCCGGGGCCCTGCCACCTTCCACCTGGTGGTGCCACGTCGCCAGCACGGCATGCACAAGCTGGTCGATCCTCAGGACACCGGTGACGACGAGGCCAACCAGGTTCTGGTCGAGGCGCTGCCGAAGCTGACGGCGGCCGCCGGTCAGGAGGTCACCGGCAGCGTCGGAGACTCCGAACCGCTGATGGCCATCCAGGACGCGATCCATTTCGGGGACTACGACGAGATCATCATCTCGACCCTGCCGCCCCGCCTCTCGCGCTGGCTCAAGCTCGATCTGGTCAGCAAGAGCCGCGACCTCGGACTCCCGGTGACCCACGTAGAGGATTCAACTCGAGATTCGAGCGAGGTCGCCCCCTCGTCGGCGTAGCGGCCTCGGGCGCGCCTCCTCGCGATCCCTTTCGAAGTGGGCTAGGGCACTCGAACACGCGTTACGGTCGCTGCCGTGATCCTCTACGCGTCGAAATGGGAAAGATGGCCGGCGGCATGCCGGCGCCGCTCGCCCACCCGTGCGGCTGGCGTTGTAGAGATCCGCCGTAACGGAGACGCCTGAGTGGCGCACGGCGACGCGACAGCTCGAGTTCACGGGGTGGGCGCGGTATGTCCCTGAGAAGGGCTGGGCTGCGACCGACGCCAAGAGATTCCTCCTGGTCGTGGTGTTTGTCTGGGTGTCGGCAGATCTGACACACAGCGGGCCGCCCTGTGACAGCTCAGAGATGGCCGAGCTTGTCCGGGTTGCGCACGATGCGTACGGTTTGGATCCGGCCCTCGATGACATCCACCGTGAGCACGCTCAAGACCCGGACCTCAGCCTGCTGTGGGGGAACTGCCGGAGTGGTTCGGCCACTGGCGCCGCTTCGCGCCACCTTCACGAGCGCGGGCAGCTGCTTCGCATCGACGTCACCGGACTGCACGAGTGCCAATGCCTTCTCGACCGCGAGACGCTCGGCCTCTCCAAGCTGGCGCTCGGCCGGCCGGCGCGAGCGCGCACGCAACGCCGAGCATGTCATGCGGCGCGAGATTATCGCCGCAGCAGAGACCCTCGAGAAAGACCGCAAGCGATTTCCGGCGCTCGTCGCGCGCCTTGGCGCCGACACAGCCGCGTACATCGAAAGCTGGCTTGCCACCTAGAGGAGCAAGAGCTCAACGGGTAGAGCTTCCGCCCCGTCGCCGACCTCACGATCGGAAAGGCGACATGGGGACGCTCGGGGTGGGGGCCTATCGCAGAGGCCGCGCGATCGCTTCCCCCGTATGTGAACAGCCACGCTCCCCCGCATGCGCGGTGGCCCTGTACCCGCACCCCGCGAAGCGACGTTCTTAGTCGGCCAGTTAGAGCTCGGATCTCGGCCAGCAACTCCCGCAACCACAAGGAATCCGAAAAGTGGAGCTAGGGGGACTCGAACCCCCGACCTCCTGGGTGCGATCCAGGCGCTCTCCCAACTGAGCTATAGCCCCGGGCGGCGGCTTAACCGCGCGGTCCGCCCCAGTTTAGCTCCGCGGGGCGCAGCGCCCGGCGTGACTTGATCGGCGCGCCCGCGCCCGGCTGGGAGGGGTCGTGAATCGCCGCGCCGATACGCTCCCGGGAGGGCCAAGATCATGACCCTTCGTACCCGGCTAACCGGCTTCTTCCTGCTGATCGTCATGATCCCCATGACGGCGGTCGGCGTGTTGGTCTTTCGGCTCATCAATGACAGCCAGCAGGGCAAGGCCGACGCCCGCGCCAACGGTATCGCCAGCGTCGCCGCCAGCGTCTATCAGCAGGCCAGCCGCTCGGCCAGCTATGACGCGCGTACCGTCGCCCGCGCCCTGGAGGGCGTTACCGGCAGACCCCTGCGGCGGCGGGCCGCCCCGCTGGTCGCCCAGGTCGGCATCGTGCGAATGAGGGTCGTTGATGGGCACGGGACGGTCGCCAGGCCGTGACCGACGACCTGACCGGACTGACCACGCACGGCCACTTTCAACAACTGCTCGGAGCTGACATGGAGGAGGTTCGCCGGTACACCTTTCCGGTCGGCCTGGTCATGCTCGACCTTGATGACTTCACGGCCGTCAACGACCTCCACGGCCATCAGCAGGGAGATGTGGTCCTGCGGGTCGCCGCCGAGATCCTTCGCGACACCAAGCGCGACGTCGACGTGGCGGCTCGTTACGGCGGCGAGGAGTTTGCCCTCATCGTTCCCCATACCGACCTCGACAGGACTTACACGATCGCCGAGCGCATCCGCGACGCGATCGGGGTCGCCGAGATCCCGCTCCTAAAGTCCGGGGGCACCATTCGGAGTACCGCCACTGTCGGCGTCGCCGCCTCGTCGGACGGAGATAAGAACGAACTCATCGCCGCCGCCGACGCGGCCCTTTACACCGCCAAGCGGCAGGGAAAGAACCGCACCGTCCGAGCCGGCGCAGACACCGCCGAGACATTCCCCGCGCCTCTCGCAGAGATTCCGCCGACGCCTGACGGGGACCTGACGGAGGGCGCAAGAACGTCTACGCTTTGTCGTATGGGTCTACTAGATGAAGCAATCCGCGAGCACTTGGACCTGCAACGACGACGCGGCGCTGACCCCACCGAGGTAGAGCGCGCCGAGCGCGAAGCGCTCGGGCCGGTCCGGCGTGCTCCCCAGTCCGCTCCGGGCGCCGACGATGAGGCTCACGATTCCGACGGCTTCGAGCCCGAGGCCCCGGATGCGGAGCTTGATGCGTTGGACGCCGGCCATGAGTCCGAGCGCGCGGGCCACGAGCCCGCGCGCTACGAGCCCGAGTCCTACGAGCCTGCGACGCAGGTCGCCCCGCCGCCCGAGCCGGAGCCCGCCTTCGATCAGGAGGCTGACAGCTGGAGTTACGAGGACTCGCAACGTGAGCCGGGAGCGGCCGCACCCCCTCCGGCCGGTGCGCAGCCGCCGTTGGCCGAGCCACCGGAGGAGCCACCGTCGCATTCTGCGCCCCCGGCAACCGGCGGGGAGACCGAGGAGTACGACGTCGAGGCCGCCCTGACCTCCGAGTCCGAGCGCGAGGGCAAGCAGGCGGGCGGGGACGAGGACGTACTCGAGGAGACGCCCGAGTTCCTGCAGGACACCCCGGACCATGATCGGCTGTGGTTCGAGCAGCGTCCTCCCAAGGACTTCGACTTCGAGGGCTGATCCCGGACTGGAGCCCGCGCTCGGCGAGCCGGCGCCAACGGTGAGGATAGGCGTGCTCCCGGTGCCTTCGAACCTGGCCGGCGCTACATCCGGAAAACTCCGTAACGGATCGCGGCCAGCGGCGCGTTGGCCGCGGCCGAGAGGGCGAGTCCGAGCACGTCGCGCGTGTCCCGGGGATCGATCACGCCGTCGTCCCAGACCCGAGCCGTCGCGTAGTAGGGATGGCCCTGGGCCTCGTACTGGTCGCGCAGGGCGGCGCCGGTGTCGGTCTGCCCGACCTCGTTCATCACCGCCGCGGCCTGCTCTCCGCCCATCACCGAGATCCGCGCCCCCGGCCACATCCACAGCATCCGTGGCGAGTAGGCCCGGCCGCACATCCCGTAGTTGCCGGCCCCGAACGAGCCGCCCACGATCACGGTGAGCTTGGGGACCCGGGTGGTGGAGACCGCGGTGACCAGCTTGGCCCCGTGCTTGGCGATCCCGCCCGCCTCGTAATCGCGGCCGACCATGAAGCCGGAGATGTTCTGAAGGAACACGAGCGGGATCCGACGTTGATCGCACAGCTCGATGAAGTGGGCTCCCTTGAGCGCGCTCTCAGAGAAGAGGATCCCGTTGTTGGCCAGGATGCCCACCGGGTGGCCGTGGATGTGTGCGAATCCCGTGACCAGCGTCGGCCCATAGAGCTCCTTGAACTCGTGCCAGCGCGAGCCGTCGACGACCCGGGCGATGATCTCGCGGGCGTCGTAGGGGCGGCGCAGATCGGGCGGGATCACGCCAAGCAGCGTCGTGGGATCGACAGCCGGACCCTCGGTGGGGATTCGCTCCCAGGGCGGCGGCGGTTTGGGGGCCAACGTGGACACGATCCCGCGGACGAGCTCGAGCGCGTGGCGGTCGTCGGACGCGAGGTGGTCGGTGACACCCGAGATCCGGGAATGGAGCTCCCCGCCTCCGAGTTCCTCGGCCGTCACCTCCTCGCCGGTGGCAGCTTTCACCAGCGGCGGCCCACCCAGGAAGATCGTGCCCTGGTTGCGCACGATCACCGTCTCGTCACTCATCGCCGGGACGTAGGCGCCGCCCGCCGTGCACGAACCCATGACCGCGGCGATCTGGGGAATCTCGGCCGCCGACATTGTGGCCTGGTTGAAGAAGATGCGTCCAAAGTGCTCGCGATCTGGGAAGACGTCCTCCTGGCGCGGCAGGAAGGCACCCCCCGAATCGACCAGGTAGACGCACGGCAGCCGGTTGTGCAGCGCGACCTCCTGAGCGCGGAGGTGCTTCTTGACCGTGATCGGGTAGTAGGTGCCTCCCTTCACGGTCGCGTCGTTGGCGACGATCACGCATTCACGGCCGCTGATCCGGCCGACCCCCGTGATGATCCCGGCCCCTGGAGCCTCGCCGTCGTAGAGACCGTGGGCTGCCAGCGGTGAGAGCTCCAAGAACGGCGCGCCCGGATCGAGCAGGCGGTCGACGCGGTCTCTGGGTAGCAGCTTTCCCCGGCTGACATGGCGCTCTCGCGACCGCTCGCCGCCCCCGCCGGCCACCCGCTCGAGCTGCGCGCGCAGATCCTCCACCAGCGCCAGATTGGCGGCCTGGTTGGCCTCGAACTCCTGGCTGCCCGGGTGGACCGCGGTCTCCAGCACCCTCACGTCGTGCTCTCCACTCGGGCCAGCGGCTGATCGACCACCACGCTGTCGCCGACGGCCACGCCCAGCTCGGCGACCACGCCGCCCACCGGGGCGGTGAGGACCAACTCCATCTTCATCGACTCGAGCACGACCACGGGATCACCGGCGCTCACCGCCTGCCCGGCGGTCGCGGGGACGAGTAGCACCTTCCCGGGCATCGGTGCTCGCAGGGCACCGTCGGCGTCTGCCTGCGCGGCCTCGTCGGCGCCGCGCCTGTGCACCGGCCAGGCGCCGCCGTCGGCACTCAGCCAGATCGCGTCATCCTGCCGCGCGTACAGCCACTCCCGGCGTTGGCCGTCGATCGTGATGGCGATCGAGCCCGCGCCTGTCGTCTCGATGTCGTAGTGCTCGAGTGCTTTGAGCTCAACGTCGTCCGAGCCCCCGGCTCCCACTGCCAGCCGCCACCAGGAGCCGGCTCGCCGACCGCTCAGCCGCCAACCGTCGGTGCGGTCAAAGGGCTCGTCGCCGCGGGCCGCCGCCGCCTGGGCCAGCAGGATCACCGCCGCGGCGGTGGCCACGGTTGCTTCGTCAGGACCCACGTTGCTGGTGATGCCACGCTCGATCAGGCCGGTGTCGAGCCGTCCGGCGGACACCTCATCGGTCGCCAGGAGCGCCCTGATGAAGCCGGTGGTGGTGGTCACGCCGAGGATCGCCATCTGGGCCAGCGCCTGGTCGAGCGCGGCCAGGGCGGCGGGCCGATCGGCGCCGTGGGCGATCACCTTGGCGAGCATCGAGTCATAGTCGGTGTCGACCACGGTCCCGACCTCGATCGCGTCATCGATCCGGACTCCCGGGGGACGCCGGTAGCCAAGCACGGTCCCGGCCGTAGGGAGGAAGCCGCGGCTCGCGTCTTCGGCGTTGATGCGAGCCTCGATGGCATGACCGTTGAGGCGCACCTCGGCCTGGGTCAGCCCTAGCTGTTCGCCAGCCGCGATCCGCAGTTGCTGCTCGACTAGGTCTAACCCCGTGACCAGCTCGGTGACCGGATGCTCGACCTGGAGCCGCGCGTTCATCTCCAGGAAGAAGTGCTCAGCGGGTGCGTCGGCAGAGGCGATGAACTCCACCGTTCCGGCCCCCTGGTAGCCACTCGCTCGGGCCAGCGCCACCGCCTCCGCGCCGAGCTGGGACCGCAGGTGCTCGTCAACGACGGGAGACGGTGACTCCTCGATCACCTTCTGGTGCCTGCGCTGCAGCGAGCACTCGCGCTCACCGAGGTGGATCACGTTGCCGTGCGCGTCGGCGAGGATCTGGACTTCGATGTGGCGAGCGCGGGCGAGAAAGCGCTCGATGAACACGCGGCTGTCCCCGAACGCGGCTTGGGCTTCGCGGTGCGCCGAGGCGAGCGCTGCCGACAGCTCGGCTAGAGCCGGTACGACACGCATGCCCCGCCCGCCGCCACCGGCCGCGGCCTTGACGAGCAGCGGATACGGTGCCCCCGGGGCGGCCGCCTCCTCCTCGCTGAGGCTCGGCACCACCGGCACCCCGGCCTCCTCGGCCGCGGCCTTGGCGCGCAGCTTGTCGCCCATCAACTCACTGGCCTCAGCCGGGGGACCGACGAAGACCACCCCGGCTGCCTGACAGGCCCGCGCCAGGTCCGGGTTCTCAGACAGGAAGCCATAGCCGGGGTGCAGGGCGACGGCGCCCGCGCGCACACACGAGTCCACGATCTCGTCGATCTCGAGGTAGGAGGAAATGGCGACGGCGGTGTCCGCCTCGCGTGCGTGCAGGGCTTCGCGGTCGCCGGGCGTGTAGACGGCCACTGACCCGATGCCGAGCCGGTCAAGCGTCCTGATCACGCGACGCGCGATCTCGCCCCGGTTGGCGATCAGCACCCTCTCGGGCATCAGCGGTGCCAGTCGATTGGGCCGGCCACGATCGTGTGACTGCCCAGCTCACGGCCGAGGTGCGCCTGCGCCGCGCGCGAACACGCGATCAGGGCGACGAGATCGATGCCGGTATGTACCCCGCTCTCGTGCAGCATCGAGACGACGTCCTCGGTGGCGACGTTTCCGGTCGCGCCCGGGGGCACCGGGCATCCCCCCAATTCCCCGAAGCTGGACTCAAACGACTCCACGCCAACTTCGAGGGCGGCGTAGACATTGGCGAGGCCCTGGCCGCGGGTGTTGTGGAAATGAGCTGTCAACTCGATCCCGGGCAGCGCTTGCTGCGCGGCCGTGAAGAAGCTCTGGACCTGGCGGGGGTTGGCCATTCCGGTTGTGTCCCCGAAGCCGATCTCCTGCGCTCCCGCGCCCGCCAGCCGGCCAGCGATCTCAAACACGCGCTCGGGCTCCACGTGGCCCTCGTAGGGACAGCCGAAGGCGACGCTGATCACCGCCTCGCAGTGCAACCCCGCTTCCCGGGCACGCGGCAGCACCCGTTCCAGGGCGGCCAGTGACTCCGGCACCGAACGGTTGACGTTCATGTGGTTGTGGGTCTCGGTGGCGGACATGAAGACGTTGATCTCATCGAAGTGCTGACGCAGCGTGAGCGCGTTCTCGAGTCCCCGCTCGTTGGGGATCAGAACTCCGCGGCTGACCTCGGGCGAAACGTCGATGGCCGCCAGAACCTCGGGGCCGTCGGCGAGCTGGGGAATCACGTCAGCCCGCACGAAGCTGGTGATCTCCAGCCGCCGCAGGCCCGTCCGCGCCAGCGCGTTGATCAGCTTGACCTTGACCTCGGTGGGAATGATCTCGGGTTCGTTCTGAAAGCCGTCGCGCGGGCCGACTTCGCGAATCCGCGCCCTCCGGAGCGGTGACTGGTTCATGCCCGCGGCACCCTCGGTCCTCAGGCACCGAGCCCGCGGGCGATCACCATCTGCTGGACTTCGTCGGTCCCTTCACCGATGGTGAGGATCTTCGCGTCGCGGTAGTAGCGGCACACCGGATACTCCTCGATGTACCCGTAGCCGCCGTGAATCTGCACCGCCTCTTCGGTCGCTCGTACCGCCAGGCGGCCGGTCTTGAGCTTGGCCTGGGCGGCAGTGAGTCCGAACGGTTTGCCCTCGTCCTTGAGCCAGGCCGACTTGTACGTGAGCAGGCGGGCGGCCTCGATCTCCGTCGCCAGGTCGGCGAGCTTGACCTGGATGGTCTGGAACTTCGAGATCGGCCGGCCGAAGGCGCGCCGCTCCTTCGCGTAGGCGAGGGCTTGATCAAGCGCGCCCTGCGCGAGCCCGATGCCCATCGCCGCCACGCCGATGCGGCCGATGTCAAGCACGTGAAGAAACTGGCGGAAGCCGTCGCCTCGACCGCCGAGCAGATTCTCCTCGGGTATCCGGCAGTCGGTGAAGGTCAGCGGGCGGGTGTCGGAGGCGTTCCAGCCCATCTTGCGGTACGGCTCGGACTGCTCATAACCTGGGGTACCGTTGGCCACGACGAAGCTTGAAATCTCTGGCCCGGCGCCCTCGCTGGCGGTGTCCCCGGTTCGCGCGGTGATGCTCACCACCCCCGAGATGTTGGTGCCGGCGTTGGTGATGAATTGCTTGGCGCCGTTGATGATCCACTCGCCTTCGCTCAGCTCGGCCCGCGTCTTGGTGTTGCCGGCGTCTGACCCCGCCTCGGGCTCGGTCAGGCCGAACGCTCCCAGGACCTTCCCCGCGCACAGTTGGGGCAGCCACTGTTCTTTCTGCGCGCCAGTCCCGAACAGGTAGATGGGCTGCGTGCCAAGTGACGTGTGGGCACAGAGCGTGATGGCCACGCTGGAGTCGACCCGGGTCAGCTCCTCGACTGCGATCGCGTACTGCAGGGTGCTGCCGCCGGCGCCGCCGACCGACTCCGGGAACGGGATCCCCATCCACCCAAGGTCGGCCATCTTGGCGACGATCTCGTAGGGAAAGGACTTGGTTCGGTCGAGCTCCGCCGCGACTGGGGCGACCTCTGCCTCGGCGAACTCCCGCACGGTGCGCTGGAGCAAGGCGGTGTCGTCATCGAGGGAAAAGTGCATGACCGAACAATACCGAACCAAGATGCGGATTTCGAATGTCTATTCGGATTAACCCTCGTTCAGCAGTTACGATCTACCCCATGCCGGCACGACCCACACGTCCCGCCCTACAGCGCCGTTACGACCGTCGGCGCCAGGAAATGATCTTTGCTGCCGCGCGCGAGTTCGCCGACCGCGGCTACGACCAGACCACGATGCAGGATCTGGCCAGTTCCCTCGGTCTCGCCACCGGCGCTCTCTACCACTACTTCGGCAGCAAAGAGCACCTTTTGATCTGCATCTGCGACGAGCTGATGGAGCCCTTGCTCACCCGGGCCCGCGAGCTCGCGCTAGACGACGAAGCCCCCCGCGACTCCCTGCGGGCGCTCGTGCACCTGTGGGTGGCCAACGTGATCGAGCATCGCGATCACATGCGCGTGTTTCAACAGGAGCGGCACACGATCGAGTCAGGCTCGCAGTGGCGCGGCATCCGCGAGAGCCGTAAGGCCTTCGAGCGCCTGATCGAGCACGCCCTCGAAGAGGCGAACGCCACCGGCCCGGGCCCGATGTCGACGCGGCTGGCCCTGGTAGCCCTGCTCGGCATGGTCAACCACACCGCCCAGTGGTACCGCCCCCGGGGTCGTTTCAGCGCCGAGGAGATCGCCGAGGGCTATCTCTCCCTGCTGCTCTGCGAACCCTGACGCGGCGTCGCCGGCTGGCCTGTGGCGTCTAAACTCGGTCCGCAAAAGGGGCCATAGCTCAGTTGGGAGAGCGCCTGCTTTGCAAGCAGGAGGTCGCCGGTTCGATCCCGGCTGGCTCCACTACACGGACTCCCTGCAAATCGGTCGGTTTTGTGGGACGTCGTCGACAGGGAACTGGAACGAATTTACGGAGGAGGGGGCGTGGCGGGGCATCAGGTCGACACGCGGGCGGTACGACCCGATTCGTCTCAGAGAACACTGAGGGCTATGGGGTCGCGGCTGAGAGACCCGGTTTCGTGATCGCGCGGGACTGAGCGCCGCCGTGCTCGGCGGGGGTTGAGCCGGCCGCGAGATGCTCGGTTTCCGCGCTTTGCAGGGGGATGCCGACGATGTTGGTGATGCGCGACGCGGGATGAATGCAGGATCGGAACGTGCAAGGGTCCTTCAGCGGCGGGTGACGCTCAGCCGCCGCTCCCGGCTCTCCGCGTGGCCGTTGGGGAGTGACGAGCAGCGGTGGCTGTCGCCGGAGATGTTCTTGCCACGAGCCTCCGAAACGTCAATAATGAGATCCACTTGAATCCAAACCGGGGGTGGGTTAATGGCGGCCGAGGTGACGACAGGCACGGCGGCGGACGGCGCTCCCCCCGCCGTGGCTCTCGATCCGTCGCACATCATGCAGGTTGGCGCTGGGTTCTGGGCGTCAAAGACGCTGCTGTCGGCGGTCGAGCTGGAGCTGTTCACGCAGCTCGGGACGGGCGAGTTGACCGGAGCCGAGATCAGCGAGCGGCTGGGGTTGCATGCGAGCCACCGCTACGACTTTCTCGACGCCCTGGTCGCGCTTGGGTTCCTCGAACGCGACGGCAGCGGCACGGAGGCGCGGTACCGCAACACGCCGCAGAGTGCCGCGTTCCTGGTCAAGGAAAGCCCGATGTACATCGGCGGGATCCTCGAGATGGCGAACGCGCGGCTGTATCACTTTTGGGGCAACCTGACTGAGGGTCTCAGGACCGGGAAGCCGCAGAGCGAAGTCAAGCAGACCGGCACGCCGTTCTTCGAAGGGCTCTACAGCGATGAGTCGCGGCTAGAGCAGTTCATGTTGGCGATGCGGGGAGTCCAGATGGGCGCCTTCCTCGCGCTCGCCGAGAACTTCGACTTCTCGAAGTATCAGACGGTCTGCGACGTCGGCGGGGCGACGGGTCAGCTGTCGATCGTTCTTGGGACCCGCCATCCCCACCTGCGCTGCACAAGCTTCGATCTCCCGGTCGTCGAGCCGATCGCAAAGCGAACAATCGAGGCCGCGGGCCTCAGCGACCGTGTTGGCACCGCGGCGGGCGACTTCTTTGCCGACCCGCTGCCCAACGCGGAGGTAATCACGATGGGGAACATTCTCCACGACTGGAACCTCGAGAGGAAACTACAGCTGATCCGCGCCGCCTACGAGGCGCTCCCCGCCGGCGGCGCGTTCATTGCGATCGAGAACGTGATCGACGACGACCGCCGCGAGAACGTGTTCGGCCTGATGATGTCGCTCAACATGCTGATCGAGCTTGGCGACGGGTTTGACTACACCGGCGCAGACTTCGGCGGATGGTGCCGCGAGGTCGGGTTCCGAGAGGTTGAGGTAATCCCGCTCGCAGGGCCTGCGAGCGCGGCGATCGCCTACAAGTAGGCATCGCCACCGCTCAATGCGTGTGTGGTCCGCACGACCGCGCTGCCTCAACCGAGCGCAGACACGGTTCGATCGCCGTGCCAGCGGCTGTAGCCGGTGTCGGGCCATGAGCCGACGAGCCCCGCCAGGAAGCAGTCGCCACGTTGACCGGGAAGTACCACCAGGCCCAAGGCCCGCGCGAGAGCGGATGCAGGACTGCGCGCGCTCCGGGCGCCAGCCCCGCAAATCACCACCAGCGAGTTCCGCCATACCGTCGACCCGACGTTGTCGTGACCGTCCGTCCGAAACACCCGCTTTCGCTCGACAGCATCTATGCGCGACCGCGTGCGACGGCGCCGAGGGTGACCCCCGCTTTCATACGGCGAAAGGTCTCTTGGCCGAGATCGGCAAAGACCTGAGATTCGCCGCCAGCGAGACCGAGCATGTCGTCCGATCGCCGATAGCGATCAGCTCTGAGTACCGCGTTTTCATGAATGCGGGGCACGCACCGCCGGGGTTCTGTCGACCGACCTGGAGACTCGCAAATCTCGAGAGCAGGTCTCGGCTCGTCCCGCGGCAGAGACCCGAGTTGCGCGGAACTCGGGGCCTGTCGCCGCGTCGACGACGCGCGATGCGCCGGCATGACGGCAGAGGCGCCCTTCGGACAAACCACTCAGAGTCTTGGTGCATCAATTGGTCGTGGGACGCCACCATCAGAATGACCTGTTGGAACGCCACCAATTGGGACAACGGGTCGAAAGTGACTCCAATTCACCCGACCTCTCCCACCCTTGAGCGGTCAACGTATGTCCGCGGGTTTGTCCGACAGCCACCGCGCAAAGGGAGTGCGCGCCGAGTTGAACCGAGCGACCTCTCGGTCACGAAACTAGGTCTCTCGACCTGGGCGCCCGCGACCAGTGCAAGGCCGTCGCTGATCGCGAGGGCAGCGCTGTCCCGCCAGCCCGCAGTATCGTCCTCGCAGCGCGAGACCGCTCAGTGAATCACTTGACTCCGATACCGCTGGCGCCCGTCGATGGCGTCGAGATCACGATTCTGGTCGACAACCTGACCGACGTGTTCATGCCTGACGAGGGGCCCGCGACGCGATTTCCGCTCACGTCGCCCTCAGCGCCCCGCCAGGCGGCGAGCACGCTCGAGGGACGCGAGGTCGTCGAGCAGCTCCGCGGCGAGCACGGCTTCTCAGCGCTCGTCACGCTCACGGCCGGCGGTCGAACCCGCCGCGTGCTGTTCGACACCGGCGTCAGCCCCGACGGCCTCGTTCACAACATGCGTTTCCTCGAGCTGGCGCCCGGCGACGTCGCGGCGGTCGTGCTGAGCCATGGGCACTACGACCACACGACAGGCCTGGACGGATTCGTCCGCGCCGTGGGGAGGGCCAACGTCCCGGTCGTCATCCATCCGGAGTTCTGGAGTCGTCGCCGACTCGTGCTGCCCGGGCGCGAACCGTGGGAGCTGCCCTCCACGAGCCGATCAGCGCTCGAGGGATTCGGCTTTGACATCGTCGAGGAGCGACAGCCGTCATTTCTCCTCGATGGCTGCCTGCTCGTGACCGGGGAGGTCGACCGCACGACGGAGTTCGAGCGCGGCTTCCCACTGCAGGAGGCCTTCCATCTCGGCTCGTGGGAACCGGATCCGCTCGTCCTCGACGACCAGGCGCTGTTGCTGAACGTCCGGGACAAGGGGCTCGTCGTTCTCACCGGCTGTGGTCACTCGGGCATCGTCAACACGCTGCGGTACGCGCGGAGGTTGACCGGGATCGAGCGACTCTATGCGGTGATCGGCGGCTTTCACCTGAGCGGCCCGATCTTCGAGCCGCTGATCCCCGCCGTATGCGACGCGTTCGCCGAGATGGCGCCGGAGGTCATCGTCGCGACCCACTGCACAGGTTGGCGCGCGATCCAAAAGCTTGCCGCAACGTTCCCCGACGCGTTCATCCCCAGCTGCGTCGGAACCCGCTTCGCCCTCTGAGCGCCACGGCACCCACCGACCACCAGAATAGTCGCGGGCAGCGGGTGACGCGGTCGGTGAACCACCCCGATCACGCCGATGAGAGTGTTGAGCGCACAGGGCCAAGAACCGCGCCCTGGGGGGCTTCACCACCCTCCTGTCCGCGCGCAACTGGAGTCTCCGCCGCAGGACGAGTGCAGACCCGGCGGTTGATACTTGCGGGTCTTTGGATCGGTTGGGAGCGCCCGCAACCGCGCGCTCCCCATTCGTCAAAAGCGTCGGTACGCCGGGCTGATCGGCGTCGGCGCCTTGGCAGCGGAGGCCTGCTGGGCCTCGCTGGTGGCGACGAGCGGTCGCTCGCGCTCTTCCGGGCGTGGCCGTGCGTTCGCGTTCGCGCGGGCATGTCCACCCGCCCTTGCGTCCATGCCGTAGGCTCAGCTGACGTCGAACCGACCAACCAGGGACTGTTATGAGTCCGTCACCTGAACCGAGCGCCCGAGGCTCTGAGACCGTGGCGCGGATGCTCGGAATGTTGAACTCGTTCCTCACGGTTCAGGCCCTGCACGCTGCAGCGGCGCTCGCCATCCCAGACCTGCTTGGCGGCGCGCCGGCCACCGTCGACGAGCTCGCAGTCGCAGCAGGTGCGCACGCACCGTCGCTGCAACGGCTACTTCGCATGCTGGTTGGCATCGGCGTTGTCCGCGAGGATGGCGATGGCCGTTTCGCGCTCACCGAGCTTGGCGATGTGCTTCGCAGCGACGCTACCCCGTCCGTGCGTGACTGGGCGCTGTACGTCGGCGCGCCCCAGCCGTGGGAAGCGTGGGGCAGGCTGCGCGATGCGATCCTCACCGGCGACCCGGGATTCGTGCTCGCGCACGGGATGCCGACGTATGAGTACCTCGCTGAACACCCCGAGCTTGCCGCTCCGTTCGATCGGTGGATGACGCGACAATCCGAACAGCACAACGCGGCGATCATCTCGGCCTACGACTTCTCCCCGTACCGCAAGATCGCTGACATCGGCGGCGGGCAGGGATCAACGCTGGCCGCGATCCTGCTCGCCCACCAACCCGCGCGCGGCGTCCTGCTCGACCTCCCGCAGGTTGTCGAAAACGCCACCGAACTCGCGGCAGCCGGCGTCGAGGATCGCTGCGAGGTAATTGGCGGGGACATGCTTCGCGAGGTGGCGCCCGGCGCCGACCTTTACCTGATCAAACGGGTGCTCATGCTGCTCGGCGACGATGACGCTGTCCGTCTGCTCACACTCTGCGCGGAGGCCACAGCCGCCGCCGGGCGGGTGCTGGTCGTCGAGATGGTCATGCCGACAACGAACGACCCGAGCCCCGCCAGGAGCTTCGACATCCTGATGCTCCTGGCCAACAAGGGAGGCCGCGTCCGCACCGAAGCGGAGTTCCGTGACCTGTTCGTCACCGCCGGTCTTCGGCTTGAACGGATCATCCCCACCTCCTCTGCGAACAGCATCCTGGAGGGTTCGACCTCGTAGGCTGAACCCGCGGTCCTCACCTGCAACTTCGCCGGCGGCCAGCCTCAGCAGCGCCTCTCCGGCGCGCCCTGTAGGGCCACGCTGAGTGTCGCTCGTCTGGTAACGAGAAGTCCGCGAGCGATGCAGGGCGCCGCAATCCGCCTCGCCCCACGAACCCAAAGGTCATCCCGATGGTGCCTTGACCAGCATCCCGGGTCCGCTGGCGTGTGTCTTGGTTGGCCGGATCTCGAGGACGTCTGACCGTTGTGAGAGCCGAGACGCGTCAGGCGGGCTCCCGCGACCCCCCTACCGCGCATTCCGGGACCGTGGTCGGCGGCGCCGAGATGCGCGTGCTGTCGGGAGAGCAGGTGTCCGGCCCGGCCCAGCGCCCGGTCTACTCGGCGTCAAGACGGCGGCCGTGAGTGCCCCTTTGCGCTCGAAGCGGAAGCGGTGACTGTCGGCAGCGTGGCAGGCACTTAGCTGGCGAATCCGGCGCGCAACGCAGCGCTTGATCGGCTTGGGCGTTCCTGTGAGACTTGGGCTACGGGGGCATGCGCGCACTGTCAAAATCGACCAGGACGCCTGCGCGGAGAGCACGCTGGCTAGCGCTGGCGCTGTCAGTATCAATCGCGGCGGGTGGTGCGGTCCTAGCCTTCGGATTCCTCGTCCCCTCCGCCGGTGCACAGACAGCGCCGTCGGGCGGCAACGGAGCGAAGCGGTTCGATGATCTGCGGGAACTGAACAACAAGCTCGACCGGGCGATCGCGAGTCTGATGGGGGAGTTCAAGTACGTGAACTCGACCATCCGGGACACCGGACACTGGCGCCGAACGCTCAACGACCTCGAGGTCACGAAGTTGAGGGCAGTGGATCAATTCCCGCCAGTTTTTGGACTGCCGTATGGCGAGACTTTCAGGCAGCTGTCTTGCGTCGACAACGAAATTGCGATCGGCACGACCATGCTTCGCCTGCTTGAAGGCAACCCGAACGGTCGCCCGTTCTTGACCACCCCGATCCATGGCTCGGGGAACGTATTTGCGAGCCGCAGCGTTCTCCGCGCTCTCGAAACCGCCAAGGGTTGCAAAGACAGGCTCGAGACGGACCTCTCGACGGCCAGCTCCGTGCCCAGCGGCGTCTCGGACGACCTGCGGGAACTGAACAACAAGCTCGACCGGGCGATCGCGAGTCTGATGGGGGAGTTCAAGTACGTGAACTCGACCATCCGGGACACCGGACACTGGCGCCGAACGCTCAACGACCTCGAGGTCACGAAGTTGAGGGCAGTGGATCAATTCCCGCCAGCTTTTGGACTGCCGTATGGCGAGACTTTCAGGCAGCTGTCTTGCGTCGACAACGAAATTGCGATCGGCACGACCATGCTTCGCCTGCTTGAAGGCAACCCGAACGGTCGCCCGTTCTTGACCACCCCGATCCATGGCTCGGGGAACGTATTTGCGAGCCGCAGCGTTCTCCGCGCTCTCGAAACCGCCAAGGGTTGCAAAGACAGGCTCGAGGTGGAGCTCATGCACTCGTTCAACCTTAAGCCAAGCGAGCAGACCGAGGTCGGGGTGAACCCGACGACGCCAAACGGCACCGACACGCAGAACCCGAACAAGCTGAACGCGCCGAAGACGCTCGAGCACGCGTATGCGCACGACGGGTTCGTCGGCCGCCACGAGCAGGACTACGTCGCGAGCGGAATCAACAGCAGTACCCCCGACTCCTGGCCCAGCGGCCGGAACGTGCTCTTCTTCGACGTCTTCGACCTGTTCGGCTCAACGCGAGGCGCGCAGAAAGCGACCAAGGCCTCGGAGCAGAACCTGAAGTCCAGCGGCTTTACGCGCATCCAAGACTCCTCGCTTGGTTCCGGCGAGGCGGCCTTCCAGAAGCAACCGGCCGGATCGTCCCTGTTGAGCACGATCATTTACGTGCAGCGCGGGACGTTCATCATGAAGATCGCCGGCGCCTGCAACGGCTGTTCGAAGGGGTCGATCGAGTCGTCGCTCGAATCCGTCGCTCGCGCGCAGATCGCGCAGGCGGTCTCCAACGGCTTTCCGACCTCCGCGACGCAACCGCACACGATTGCCGAGGAGTTCGACTACAGCGGCTCGGGCGGGTACTTCGGTCAGCCTGACCGCAAGGCATGCATCTACCTCAGCGGCCCGATCGGCCAGACCGGCGACGTCAAGCTCGAGCCTGGCGACGCCACCGCCAGGAGCGACCCGAACGCCCAAACCTACGATCAGGCCTTCACCCTCGACTCGAACGGCAAAGCGGTCCTCACCTTCACAGAGCCAAACGAGCTGTTCAAGGTCACGATCAACCGCAAGGAGCTCGACGGCTCGACCAACACGACCGTCACGTCCATGACCTCGCAGATCCATCATCCCCCGCCGTGGGGACTGCCCGACTGCACGCAGTAGGCAATCCCGATGACTCCTAACCCCAGCGAGACTTTGCGCTGAACGGCGGGAGTCCGGTTAGCAGGAACTCGCCGGGCCGCGACCGTCGCTTCCCCTTTCCGCCGACACCGGCAGTCCCGTCGAGTCGAATCGAGTCGCTTGACGGACGCCGTGGCCACGTTCACCTAACTCAGCGCGTTAGGGTCGTGCGATGACGTCTGACCTCGGCGCCCAGGTCGCGAAAGTGGCGCTCCTGGATCGAGAAGGACATTCGCTCGGACGTGGTCGGGATGCACTTCAAGCGGATGATCTGGCGCGAGGTTCAGGAGATGGTCGCCGCGAACCCGGAGGTCGGGGACGTGCCGCGTTCTGGGACTTCTACGGGGAGAACTACGCCGCCGCGCAGGCAATCGCTGTCCGTCGCCAGGCGGATAGGGACGCGCGCACGTGCTCGTTGGCGCGACTGATCAAGGAGATGCAAGACGACGCTGAGCTCCTAACGCGTGACTACTACGTGGGCCTTCTTGATGAACGGACGGACAGCGACCTGCTGGTCAAGCGCGCCAATTCGGACTTCGACCGGCTGGCGGGCAGCGGTGATCACCTTGACCCCGAGATTGCCGCTCGTGACTTCGAAGTGCTCCAAAACGACGCTCACCGGCTGCGCGTATACGTCAACGAGCACGTGGCGCACGACATGGCCGAGCCCACGGTCCCGGAGATGCCAACGTACGCCGACCTGCACGCCGCGATCGACTCGGTCGGCGAGATCTTCAAGAAGTACGCCGTCACCCTCACCGGCGGCTGGTGGGCCACGCTGGAACCAGCGATCCAAGGTGACTGGAAAGCAATCTTCCGCGTCCCCTGGCTCCCCTCGTAGTACAACCACAACTCTCCTGAGGGGGCTTTCGCCGAACCTCCGCGGAGCCGAAAGCGGGACTGGCCTAGCTCTGAGCCACAGACCCGCTCGTCGCCAAACCTGCGCATCTCTGGCCGGAGGTGTCCGGCGACCGCAGCTTGCCGTCGTACACCACCCTTTCGCGTGCGATGGTCCAGCGGCCGTGGGCGGCGCGCAGGCTCGCGGACCGCGTGCCGAGATGACGGCCGAGCTCCGGATGCCGGTCCGGGGGCGTGTTCGTTCGATGGCCCGCTACGCGGCGGGCTGCTCGGGCGCCGCAGGCGATACGTCCTGCGAGCTTCGACCGTGGAGCACGTCCGGGTCGAGGTCGAACCCATTGGGCCAGACGATCATCCGCCGCTCCGCGTCGACGCGGACCTGGCGGAAGACTGCCGGGTCGCGAAGCGGCTCGGCCATCGGACCCCACAGATCGGCGGCGAGGTCGACGATTCGTTTGCTGCCGTCATCGAAGATCAGGCGGAGTTTGTCGCCGTCAAGGGACTCGACGGTGGTTACGGCGACCATGCGACGGATGCTAGGCCAGCGGGTGATGCCGGCCAGTTGTTCGTGGACGCGGGCCGCTCCCAGTTGACGCGGAGTCCGCTGCGGCGGACTGCTCGAGGTGAGGACGAAGGGGTGGACAGAAGTGTGGACGGATGGGTGGACCTGGAGTCCACCCCTGAGCCCCCGAACAGCCCCGCCGCACCTGGGGTTTCCGCTCGCTCACGACCCCGACTACCCGCCCCCCACGTATGTCACGAGGGAGGGGTGCGGGTAGTCGGGGTCGTTGCTTGATTGAAGGGGTGCGGCGGGGCTGGTCAAGGCCCGAGGGAAGCGAGCTCGTGTACGCCAGCGAAGGATGCAATCGGGGGCCGAGGCGATGAGTTACGGAAGCAGCACGAAGCCGGCAATGTGCTGAGGACGGACGAGGCCGAAATGGCGTCTGTCAAGGGTGCCGATGCTGGTTGCGCCGAGTCGCTCGGCGATGGCGACGAGGCTGCTATCGACGCCGCCGAGGTGCTGATCGGCGTACTGAATGGTGAGCGCGGCGATTCGAGTCCAATCGGCTGCCGACAGCGGCTCCACGCGGATCTCGCCCGCCGCCGCCGGACTCGTAGAGCGCGCCCTCGGCCGCGGGCCCGAGCTGCCGATCGATCAGCCAGCCACTCTCCGCCATCACGAGCGTCGTCGTGACCAGAGGCCCGGGATGCGTCTCCAGCAGCTCGCGGCAGGATGTATGGTCGGGATCGCTGCGATCGGCGGCAGCAAGCAGCACGCCGGTGTCGACGATGAGCGTCAGCGACCGAACCCCTCGGCGAGCATGTCCTCCGCTTCCGCGGCGGTGTGACCGGTGTCTGACGTGCCGGTCGCGACGAACCCGAGCTTGCGTCGGGCAGGGATGTGCTCGGCCAGCACTCGCGCAGCGAGTTCGTCCGCGGTCACGGACTGGCGCGCAGCCTCCTCGGCTAGCAAGGCGGCGAGGTCGTCGGGAAGGCGCACGTTTACGCTCATGAGTGGAGTTTACCGGCGTGCGTGGCCGGGCCCGAGGCGGCGTCTCTGCTCAAGACCGAGGACGGCCGGGCGCCCGAGACCGGGGTGCCGACCAGCCGCTGGCGGGACGAGCGATGGAGGCGGCACCGAGACGGAATCGGAGCGGGGGACGTCGGCCCAAGTGTATAAGAAAGTATGTAACGAAGTGTGTAATCCAATTACACACTTCGACCCTGGAGAGCCCCGCCGCGCCTGGGGTTTCTGCGTGCTCACCACCCCCACCACCCCCCCCCACGTATGTCACGAGAGAAGGGTGCGGGTAGTCGGGGTGGCGGCTTTGAGTGCAGGGGTGCGGCGGGGCTCTCCGGTAGGTAGACACGGGTACGGGTGAGCATCGGGAGGAGGTGGCATTCTTGGAGGCAACGAAGAGGAGCCAGGGAGTAACGGCATGGAGATCGAGCGACGGGTCCTGAAGAACGGAGCGTTGCGGTGGCGGGTTCGCTGGCGACAGGGAGGCCGTCGTCGGTCTCAAGCGTTCGACCGGAAGGGGGACGCCGTCACGTCAGTGCCGAGCTCCGGCGGCGGCAGCAGCTCGGGACGCTCACCGAGATGGACATGGGCCGGGTCACGCTCGCCGACTACGTGGTCGGCACTTGGTGTGAGGCGTACGCATCCCAGCTCTCGCCGAAGACGTGGATGCACTACCGGCAACTCCTGAACAAGCACGTCTTGCCGTCGCTCGGCCCGCTCGAGCTCCGGGCAATCCGGCCGGAGACGATCGCGCGCTGGCAGGCGGAGCGGCTCGCGGCCGGTCACGGCGGTGTTTCGGTCCGCTACGCGCTCACCCTGCTCGGAGCGATCCTTTAGCGCGCGTTCGAGAACGGGCAGATCCAATCGAACCCGGCGCGTGCCGTCCGCAAGGCTGCGCTTCCGCGACGGACTGAGGTCCGGCCGCTCGCGCCGGCAACGATCGAACGCATGCGCGCGGCAAGCTCGCCGCGCGACGCCATCCTGATCAGCGTCCTCGCCTACGCTGGGCTCAGGCCCGGTGAGGCGCTGGCGCTCCAGTGGCGCGACATCCGCGAGCAGACGATCCTCGTCGAACGCTCAATCTCGCTCGGCGAGGCAAGGGACACGAAGACGGCCGCTCACCGGACGGTGCGCCTCCTACAGCCGCTCGCCGTTGACCTCCGCGGATGGCGCCTGCGGAGTGGCCGCCCCAGCGAGAAAACCCTGGTCTTCTCATCGGCGGCCGGAACGCCGTGGACGCTAGCGGCGTATCAGTCGTGGCGCCGGCGGGCCTTCAAGCGAGCGATCGAGGCGGCAGGTCAGGAGCACGCTCGGCCGTACGACCTCCGGCATTCGTTCGCATCGCTGCTGCTCCACGAGGGGCGCTCGGTGATCTATGTCGCCCGCCAGCTCGGCCACGACGCACGGCTCACGCTCAGCACCTATGGCCACGTCATAGACGAGTTCGAGGACACGCCACGGCTCGACGCACAGACGGCGATCGCCGACGCAAGAGCGGCCTTGCCCGCGGCCGCATCCTCGCGCTGACGCAGCCGGGCAGGCCGGGGGCTGCCCGCTTCCCGCCGCCCCAAGTCACGAACGCCGAGGGGCCACCAGGGGGCCACCAGTTGTCTCGCGCCGTCCCTTTCATGTCCTCCCGTGGCCAACAGAAAGCCATCATTTGCAGGTATTTACGCGACACCACGAGACGCGAGTGGACAAACTGATCTGCTTTGCAAGCAGGAGGTCGCCGGTTCGATCCCGGCTGGCTCCACTGTAGGCAAGTGCTGCAAATATGTTGTTTCTCGCCTACGGGATCAGGGCGTACGGCGGGTTCTGGGGACCTGCCGGGGTTGCATGAGGGGTGCACTAGGATCTTGGCAGCGTTGCTCCCCTGCCGCGCTTAGCCCCCGAGAAGGCTGCGCGTGCGCCTGAGAGTGCTGCTCCTGGCGACGAGCAGGACGCGCGACCAGCCTTCGCATGAGACCTGCTTAGGCCTGCTTTTTCTCGTCGCGCAGTACTTCTGCTACGCCGTAGAGGAGCAGTCCGGCGACCCGGATGGCGGACGGCTGAGTTTCTTCCGATCCGGGTGCACGCTCGCCGGCTTCGAGCTGGGCGATGAGTTTCCCACCCGCGACCGGTCGAATCACCCAGGACACCACCGAACGGAGGACCCATGACCGAGCACAACGTCGGAACGCGCGAGGATTGGCAGGCCGCTCGCGACGAGTTGGCCAAGCTCGAGGCCGAGCACGCCGAGCTGACGCAGAAGGTCACCGAGAAGCGACGGCAGCTGCCGTGGGTCCCGGTGGAGAAGGAGTACGAGTTCGACACGGAGGACGGCAAGAAGACGCTCGCTGAGCTGTTCGAGGGCCGCTCGCAGCTTCTCGCGTACAACATCATGTACGGCCCCGACTACGAGCTCGGTGCGTGCCCCGGCTGCACGAGCCTGGGCGACGAGCTCGACGGGCCGCGGATCCACCTGGATCACCAGGACGTCACGCTCATCGCCTTCTCGCGCGCGCCGGCCGACCGACTGGCAGCCTACAAGCAGCGAATGGGATGGAAGTTCCCCTACGTCTCGACCTACGGGACCGACTTCCCGTTCGACTTCGGGCTCGCGCTCACCCCGGAACAGGCCAAGGAGATCCCGCAGGTCCAGGAGATGCTCCAGGACCCACCCCCATTCCTCCAGAAGTGGTCGAAGCAGGTCGGCGCGAAGCTCGAGGACGGCCTTCGCGAGGCGCCCAGCTGGATCGCCTTCGCGCGCGAGAACGGGACCGTCTACCACACCTACACCGTGACGGCGCCCGACCCCTTCGTCGCGCCGTACCACTCGTTCCTGCTCCGACGCACGCCAAAGCCGCCGGACGAGCTCAACGTGCACCGCAAGGACGAGTACCCCGAGGCGGCACGGTGACGATCGCGACCATCCAACGGTCGGGAAGCGCCGAGCTCCGGCTAGGCGCCGTCCTGCTCGCGCTCACCGCGGCCGCGTGGGTGCTGAGCGCCGATCGCATGGCCGGCATGGACGCCGCCCCGGGCGCCCAGCTCGGCGGCATCGACTGGTTCGCGCTCACCTGGCTTCTGATGATGGCTGCGATGATGCTTCCGGTGCTTGCGCCGATGGTGGTGGAGCTCGCATGGCGTGCGACGGACGCGGGCGCCCCCCCACTGTTCGCCGTCGGCTACCTGGCGAGCTGGGTGGCGGCGGGTCTGCTCGGCTACGCAGCCATCGAGGGCGTGCGCTCGCTGGACCCGGGCTTCCTGGCCTGGGGCGACGCCGGCTGCTACTTAGCGGCCGGCGCGATCGCCGCCGCCGGTCTCTACCAGCTGAGCGCGCCGAAGGACGCCTGCCTGCGCCGCTGCCGCGAGCGTGGGGCGTTCCTGTGCGACCGCTGGCGCCGGGGGCGGCTCGGTGCCCTCGGCAAGGGCGTCGAGCACGGCGGCTGGTGCGTCGGCTGCAGCTGGGCGCTGATGGCCGCGCTGTTCGCGCTCGGCTGGATGAGCCTGATCTGGATGGCGCTGGTGGCCGTGCTGATCACGGCCGAGCGGGTGCTGCCACGCGGCGCGCGCCTGGGCGTAGCGCTGGTGCTCGTGTGCTCGGGGCCTGAGTCGCGCTTGCACCTGGGGACGTGCCCGGCCTGACCGTCCCGCACGCGGCTCCAATGGGCGGGATGGAGGCGATGCGCTGACATGGAGGGCACGAGTAGGATCCGCGACGTGGGGGACGTAACTCACGTGAACATCGATGAGCTCCGGGCGGTCGAGTTCCTCGACGGCTTTACGTTTCGCCGCGCCGGAATCGAGATGAGCGTGTCTTCGTTCGGGCTGTCGGTCATCGATATGCCCGCGGAAACGACCGCCTACCCGGAGCACGACCATTCGTCGGAGGGGCCCGGCAATCCGCCCGCCCACCAGCTCGGGCAGGAGGAGGTCTATATCGCCCTGCGTGGTTCCGCTGAGGTGCAGGTGGATGGCCGCCGGTACAACTTGGACCCAGGTCACATCATCCGCCTCGGGCCGACAGCGCGGCGCAAGATCCTGCCAGGCTCAAACGGCGTTCGGCTCTTGGCAATCGGCGGATATCCCGGTCGAGCATACGATCCGGCGTCTACCGTCTGAAGCGCCCGAGGGGCGCTGGCGATGGTTTTAAGGTGGCGGAGCTGCTTGATTGTCGGTACCGCACCGGATGAGGGGACCGAAAGAGCCGGCGTGCCAAGCAATGGGACTCTCAGCGATTCGTTTCGCGACCACTCGATCGTCCGACGGCGCGGCGCCCGTCGTATCGCTTTGCCCGACTTGCCTCGCCCGTCGCCGAGACCTCCTTTGGGTTTCGGGCGCCTACTGTGCGCGCGAATAGTCGCTTCCCCTTTGCGCGGGATGGAGGCGAGAGGCGCATGAACGTTTGTGGGGGCCCGGAAGGCAGGCCATCACCGGACCTCGAACGGGGATACCGTCTCCCTGGGCTCGAAGCTGGCGTAGCCGCTCGTGCGCATTCCTTCTCGCCGCCAGAAGGTGTTGAGCGCGGGAACGAGGCTGCAAGCTTCTCCAACGGCCTCCCATGGACCGCGGAGCAGGTCGCTGACACCATTCATCTGAAGCTGGTCAAGCTCCGCCACCGACGTCCTGAGCGGCTCGCGTTGGTCGATGTGGGCGGCGATATGCCCTCGGGCGTCCACGAGCCGGCCTCCTCGCGCGGCTCGAGGCACACGTCTCAGAACAGCAGCGCTTCGCAGCCAACGCCTCGCACGAGCTGCGCACCCCGCTGGCGGTCACACAGACGCTGCTCGACATGGCCCGCAACGATCCGAACCGCGTCAACGGCGAACTTGTCGAGAACCTTCGCGCCGTCAACACTCGAGCGATCGACCTTACCGAAGCACTGCTCCTGCTCAGCCGCGCCGACCAACGGTCCTTCACCCCAGACTATGTTGACCTGTCTCTCATCGCGGAAGAGGCCACGGAAGCGCTCCTCCCGCTCGCAGAGAAACGCGGCGTTAGCATCGAGACCTCGGGCGAGGACACACCGACCAGTGGCTCACACGCGCTCCTCCTGCAGATGACGTCCAACCTCGTGCAGAACGCGATCGTTCACAACCTCCCTGAACACGGCACCGTATGCGTTACCACCAGCATCGACCACGGGACCGCAGCGCTCACCGTCGAGAACACCGGCAAGCAGCTCACCCCGCAGCTGGTGTCCACGCTGACCGAGCCGTTTCAGCGCGGCACCCAGCGAATACGCGCCGACCAGGCGGGGGTCGGCCTTGGCCTAGCGATCGTCAACAGCATCGCCCAAGCACACGACGGCGCGCTCACCCTCACGCCTCGGGCCGCAGGTGGGCTGTGCGCCACGTTCCGCCTTCCCGCCGCCCCGCCACACACCGACACATGGCCCTAGCGCAGCAGCCGCACCAACCGCCCGAACTCTCGGCGACCCGGCGCAGAGACCAGCTCTGCGCGGTAAGCGGCACCAGTCGGGTGGCCTGGACCGTCACTGCCAGCGGCAACGCTGTGCGGAGGAGTTCAGCGGTCGGTGCCCGCCAGACCGGCCTGCAGATCACGGATGATCGCGCCAAGGGTGCTCGAAGCGAGAAGGCCTGGCCCGAGTGGGCCGGACTGATTCTCCCCAGCCGGCGGCAGCTTCCGTAATGCAGCTCGGGCCGCGTCGGAGATGTTTGCCAGCTGCCAGCCGATCTCTTCGCTCACCGCTTGTGGACGCTCCGGGGCGGCCAGCCCAATGGCTTTGGCGGCGTACGCCGCGGCACCGAGGGCATGGGCGCCCATGTGCGGTATCGCTGAGGCCTGCCCGGCCGCTCGAGCCACAGCGGCCGCCGCAGGACCAACGCCATGTGCGGCGCCGCCGACGAAACGGCGGCGTATCTGTTCGGCCACGTCAAGCTCTCCACGCGCGAAGGCTCGGGTTCGGAGGATCGCGTCATGCGGGCGGCTATCGCCCGGAGCCTCCGCTTCAAAGAACGGGAGTACACGTTCGACGCAATCAGCCGCCCATGCCGCCACGGTCCGTCGTTCGGCTTCGCTCAGCGTCTGCGGAGAACCCATACCGGGATTCTGGCCGACTCCAGCGCGCTCACCCGCTTTGAATTGGCCGCGAGTATGAGACAGTCACCGACGACATCTTCGGAATACGCGCCGGTCGCGTCGCTGAGCCGGCTGTTCGTCGCGTGTTGTTCCCCCCCGCGCAGGAGGTCCGGCTGCGGGAACTTGTGTCGGTTGGGCCCGTGACTCCGGACGGACCACGCTGCCGCTGGTGACCGGAGAGTCGCACCACGCGAGTCCCGATCGGGATGCCCTTGGCGAACTGCTCGTGCTGTTGCATGGTGCTGACGCGCCGGCGAACACGATCCAGGTCACCTACCGCGTTTGGCGGCAGCAGGAGCGTCTAGGCGCAGCACTACGCGCCCATGCGGAGGAGCAGCAGCAACGAGGCGCGTCGACGCGAACGTTGAGCCTTGGCGGAGGGACGCTTGAGCCGGCAGAGATCGAGGAAACCGTGCGGATCTGGCGTGACGGCACCCGGGTCCGCGTCGAGTATCACGGAGGGCCGCGGGACGGCTATTACGCCGTCGCTGACGGGCCGCTGTGGTGGATGTGGGACGAGCGAAACGGAGCCCACAGCAACCAGGACGATCCCAGCGTCGGTAGCGGCGTCGGGGAAGAACTGCAAATCATGCGAAACCCGACACCGTTGCTGGGTTCGCTGCGGTTTCAGCCCACCGGAAGCTCCGAGGTCGCCGGGCGGCCGACGATCAGTGCGCGCGGCATCCCCCGGCCGCAGGATGCCCGGCATGGACCGCCGGCATTCGAACTCCACGAGCTTGGCACGGGCGCCGACTATTACGAGCTTGAGGTCGATCGGCAGTCCGGTGTTCTTCTCGCCGCAACCGCGATCCGAGACGCGCAGCCGTTCCACAGGATCACGACCCTCGTGGCAGCGTTCGATCAGCCGAACCCAGATGACACGTTTTTGTTTGAACCGCCAACCGGCGAGCAGATCCAAACGAGGACGTGGCATGAGTACCGCGTTGAGCACGTCACGCTCGTCGAGGCGCAACAGCGCGCCCCGTTCACGGTGCTGATGCCCGACACCGTTCCCGCCAACTGGCAGGTGCAGTGCAGGCTCATCCGGCCGTCCGAGCGTCCACCCTCGCCAATGCAGATCGGACTCATCTACGGCTCGACCGATGGCCACGAAAGCATCTCGCTCAGCCAGTTTCCCGCTGGAGGGTCAAATCCGTACCGGGAGCTGGGCGATGGAGAGGGCTGGGAGGTCGTCACGCGCGAGGGGTATCGAGATGAGGACGAGACCAGCCACGTGGGGCCAGGCACAGGTCGAACTCGAACGCGAAGGCACGTTCGTGCACCTCATGTCCGACAACCTCACCCGCGACCAGGTCCTGACGATCGCAGCTGGGCTGCGACCCGCACCAACCACCAGCAGCATCTAACGCTCCACGGAGTCGCGCCGCGGACCTGCCTTCACCTAAAGGAGGGCATCCCGACGACGCATCGCAGAGTTGCGGAATGCGCGGACACGACGGCTTCGCGCAGTCAGGGCCGAAAGCTCCGGCAGACGCGCGCGTGCTCTGTCGGCGGGACGTCGACGGTTGCAGCGGCGACTCCGTGTCCCGCAAAGTCGCTACACTAAACCAAATGGTTAAGCGTCGGCCGAACTCGGACGCCCTTGATGCAGTGTTCTCTGCGCTCGCAGACCCGACTCGGCGGGGGATTGTCGTGCGGCTCGCTGAGGGAGAGGCGTCGGTCTCGGAGCTTGCGAGGCCGTTCGACGTCTCGTTGCCGGCGGTGACCAAGCATCTGGCGGTGCTCGAGCGAGCCGGGCTATTGGAGCACCACAAACAGGGCCGTGTGCGTCGCTGCCGTCTGGTCGCGGCGCCCCTGCGCGTCGCTGATGACTGGCTCAGCACCTATCGGGTGTTCTGGGAGCGGCGTCTTGACTCGCTCGCACAGCACCTCAAAGCCACCAAGGAGGACAGATGACCGGCGAGCAATCGACCGATGCGGTCCGGATCACCCGGATTATCGACGCCCCGCGCGAGGAGGTGTTCCGCGCGTGGACCGACCCGGAGCAGATCCGCCGTTGGTGGGGTCCGGGGGAATTCACCTGCCCCGAGGCGGAGGTCGATCTGCGCCCAGGTGGCCGCTACCAGCTGGCAATGCAGCCGACCGAGGGCGAGGCATTCATCGTTGGCGGCAGCTATCGCGAGGTCGAGCCGCCGACGAGGCTCGTGTACACCTGGCGGTGGGAGACTGGCCCGGCCGCCGACGGCTCCGAGTCGCTTGTGAGCGTCGAGTTCGGAGACCGCGGGGAGCAGACCGAGCTCGTGTTGACCCACACGGAGTTTCCCGAGAGCCATGGGCCGGCCCCGTACAAGATGGGTTGGGAGAGTGGCCTTGAGAACTTCGAGGCGCTATTCGCCGGGAGCAGCGTCGATGCCTGAGGCAACCAACACGGTCCAGATCGCCCGGCCGGCCGCCGAGGTGTTCGCGTTTCTCGCCGACGGCACCAACGACCGGCGGTGGCGGGCCGGCGTGCTCGACGTCGCCCGCAAGTCAGGCGAGGGCAAGGGCGCGATCTACGAGCAAGGCGTCAAGGGGCCCTTCGGACGACGCGTCCCAGCCGACTACGAGATCACCGACTATGAGCCCGACAGGCGGATCGCATTCCGGGCGATCGCCGGCCCAGTCCGCCCCGAGGGCTCCTACGAAGTCGAGCCGGCCGACGGCGGCACGCGCGTCACCTTCGCGCTGTCCTGCTCGCCCAGCGGACTCGCGAAGCTAATGACGCCAATGGTCGCCAGGACCATGCGCTCCGAGGTCACCCGGCTCGAGCAGCTGCGCACGGTCCTCGAGGACTGACCAACGACTAGGCAGTCGCCGCTCGCGTGACGGCAAGCGAGAGCAGCTTCGTCCACCAAATCCAATAGGGACAAAGTCGTCGCTGATTGGGACGACGAGTCACGGTTCGACGAGACATGCCCGTCTGTCCTCGAAGCGGGTGCCGGGGGCCATCAGCCGCCACCCACGTGCCCGCGGACTGGATGACCGTCACCCCACTGACGGGCCGATGATGGTCGGACCAACAATCGAGGAATCTGGCCAACCGACGGACCAACGAACGAAAGACCGCCCGCACCGAGGCACGTTTGAGCGGCGGTGCCGGCAACCGACCCGTTGCTCGTGCTAGCGGACGAACTTCGAGCAGGCTCCGGCGTCGTTTGCCACCGCTCCGGCTGGCACCGCGGCCGCGGCCGCGGCCGGGAAGCTGAAGGCCCAGCCTGAGGACGGAAAGCCCGCGGTCGGGAATGTGAGGTGCGGCATCGGGAGGGTGCTCGCGCTCGCTGCGGGCACACCCGCGCTGAGCACGGTGTCGACCGCGAGCGCCGACACCACCCTGCGAATGGCGTCATCTGTCGTCCTTTCTCGAGGATTAGTGTGGCGACCGAATACTCCTCAAGAGATGAGCCCCCTGCTCCTGTCCTGAAGCGTCGATGTCGCTGGACTGCCGGACTACCACGTCACGCCGGATCACGGCCACCGAGCAAGAGGCCCGCCTCCTCGGCGCGCTGGAGACCGGCGACCATCACCCGGCGCGGACTACCCGTCTCCAGGGCCGGCAAATTCAGAACGGGCGATTGCGTACCTCGAAGCATCCCGCTTCCTCTCGCGCGGGTAACTCAGCGGCTGACCTCCGCTTAGCGGCTGACCTGCGCTTGAGCGGCTGACCTCCGCTGGCCGGAAGGGGCCATCCCAGCGAAGGGGGCCATGCCGGCGAGCTTGCCGCCGTCGATGGGGATGGTGGCGCCAGTGATGAACGACGCGGCGTCACTGCAGAGCCAGAGGATGGTGGCCGCGACCTCGTCCGGATGGCCGGTGCGGCGCATCGGCATGGCCTGTGCGGCGCTCTGTTGTGCGAGCTCGCCGGCCCGTTCGAGGTGTTCGGTGAGGATGGGCCCCGGGGCGATGGCGTTGACGCGGATGTTGCGGGCGGCGTATTCGAGTGCGGCGACCTTGGTCAGTCCGATGATGCCGTGCTTGGTCGACACGTAGGCGGCGAGGCCACCGACGGCCTCGAGGCCGGCGGTGGAGGTCATGTTGACGATCGCGCCGGCGCCGCTGTTGAGCATGGCGGCGATCTCGTACTTGAGACACAGGAACGTGCCGCGCAGGTTGATCGCCAGGGCGCTGTCGAAGTCCGCGGTGGCGACGTCGGTGAGCGGGGTGGGGGGATGCCCGCCGCCGGCGGCGTTGTTGAAGGCGAGGTCGAGGCGGCCGTACGCCTCGAGGGTGCGCGCGACCATTCGTTCGACGTCTTCTGGTTTGCTGATGTCGGTCGGGACGCTGAGCGCGGTGCCGCCGCCGGCCTGGATCTCGGCGGCGACCTGTTCGAGGCGGGCGGCGTCGCGGGCGGCCAGTACGACTGTCGCGCCGGCGTCGGCGAGCGCGCGGGCGGTCGCTGCGCCGATGCCTCGGCTGGCGCCGGTAACGATGGCGACTTGATCGGTGAGGGTGCCGTTCATGATGTGATCCCTTCGTGGATGGTGGTGGTCGTGGTGGTCCTGGGTGGTCGTGGGTGGTCGTGGGTGGTCGTGAAGGGTGGAGTGGATACTAGCATTAACGATTACTAGCTATATTGATTACTGATCACTACTCTGTGAGCAAATGACTTCTCCTCCCGCCGACGACCGAGAGCCTGGACGCGAGGGCGGTGTCGCCTTCCTGCTCGCACAGCTCGGCGCACACGCCGCAGGGGTGTTCGCCGAGCGCGTCCGGCCGCTTGGCCTCACGCCTCCCCAGGTTGGTGTGCTCCGACGCCTTGGGCAGTCCCCGGGACAGAGCCAGCGTGGCCTCGCCGACGCGCTGGGCATGCACGCGCCACGGCTGGTCGTCCTGATCGACGAGCTCGAGGGCCGCGGCCTTGTCACGCGCGCCCGCGACCCCGATGATCGCCGCAACTACGCGATCACACTGACCCCCAAGGGCGGCCAAGCACTCGCCCAGGTCGCCGGCGTCGCCCGCGAGCACGAGCTCGCCATCACGGCAGCGCTGGACAAGGACGAGCGCGCCCGGCTGCTCGAGCTGCTCCGCCGGCTCGCCAACGAGCAGGAGCTACGGCCCGGCGTCCACCACGGCTTCCGCCGCATCGGCCGAAGGACCTGATCCCCGCCCGTCCCGGCCGAAGGACCTGATCCCCGCCCACCCCGGCCTGACTGGGTTCGGTGGGTGTGTAGGCGGGTTCTGGTCAGTCGGGTAGCCGGTCTGGCTCCCCGCAGAGGGGAATCCGGGGGTTTCAGTGGGTCTGCGTGACCTTGAAGAGACCGCGTGGGCGGTCGGCGTCGACTCCCCGATCCAGGGCAAGCCGCCACGCCAACCGCTGGAGGGCCATGATCTCCAGGATGGGGAGGAGGTGCTCGGCGATGCCGCCCGACGCGATCGGCAGTCCCCTCTCGACGCCGACCCCGCAGGATGCGTGCGTCGAAGTCGGCGAGACGGTTGAGCACCGGCTGCATTGCGTCGCCGCCGTTGCCCGGCGAGGTGATCGCGATCACCGGTACGGACGGGTCGATGAGCGCCAGCGGACCGTGCAGCAGATCGGCGCCCGAGAAAGCCAGGGCGCTCACGTAGCTGGTCTCCATCAGTTTCAGGGCGGCCTCCCGCGCGGTGGCGTACGAGTAGCCGCGGGCGGTGAGCACGACCCGCTCCGTGCTCCGGAACGGCGCGGCGTTTGCTGCGAGGCGTTCGTCCGAGGTGAGGCCGAGGGTGCGTGCGGCGGCCTCGGGCACTCGCGACGCGTCGCGGTCGGCATGCCCACCCGAAAACAGGAGGTCGAGGGCCAACAGCTCGGCGGAGTAGGTCTTGATGGCGGCGACCGCGCGCTCGGCGCCCGCGCGAATGTCGACCGCGATCTCGGCGGCGTGCGCGAGCGGCGAGCCAGAAGCATGGTGACCGCCAGCGATAAACGCGCCACGCTCGCGGGCGACGGTCAACGAATCGACCAGGTCGGGGGAACATCCGGCGCTACCGTCTGCGCGGCGAGTTGTCTAGACCAATATCAAAATTGAGCAGCACGTATCATCGCTCGGCGCACCAGGCGCCGCCTGCCATCACGGCGGTCACCTGGAGGTCGTCGTCGAGGACCACCAGGTCGCCGCGCCGGCCGACAGCGATCGATCCGACCGACGCGTCGAGCCCGAGGACCCGGGCCGGGTTGGTGGACGCCGCCGCCGCCGCCTGCTCGATGCTGAGGCCGCTGGCCTTGACCGCGCGGCGCAGCGCCTGGTCCATCGTCAACGTGCTTCCGGCCAGCGAGTCGGTGCTCGCCAGGCGCGCCTCTCCGTCGTGCACGTGCACCTCCTGGCCGCCGAGGACGAACGTCCCGTCGCCGACGCCGGTGGCGTCGATCGCGTCCGTGACGAGCACCGGGCAGGTGATCAGGCTCGACACCAGCCGGATGACGGCGTGATGCACGTGCCTGCCGTCGTTGATCAGCTCGCACGAGATCCCCGCCTCCAGCGCGGCTCCGACCAGGCCGGGCTCGCGGTGATGCAGCGGCGGCATGGCGTTGAACAGGTGCGTCGCGTGACTGGCGCCGGCGCGGATCGCGGCTGCCGCCTGTTCGTAGGTGGCATCGGAGTGCCCCATGGCGACGATCACGCCGGCGCGTCGCAACGGCGGGATCAGGTCCAGCGCACCGTCGAGTTCCGGGGCGAGCGTGATCATGCGCAGGGTGCCTTCGGAGGCCGCGAGCAACCGGTCGAGCACCGACGCGTCGGGGCGCGATGAAGTGCGCTTCGTTCTGGGCGCCGCAGCGCCGGGGCGAGAGGAACGGGCCCTCCAGGTGGGATCCGAGCACGCTGCCGCGCGGCACCGGCCCGCGCCGCGCCAGCTCGGCCGCCCAGCCGAGCTGCTCGGTGAGCTCGTCCACGGAGGCGGTCATCAGCGACACCAGCGTCGAGGTCGTGCCGCGGAGCCGGTGGAAGGCGACGGCCGCGTCCATCGCCTCGAGCGAGCTAGCCACGCTGTGTCCGCCGCCGCCGTGCATGTGGAGGTCGACGTAGCCTGGCAGCAGCCAGGCTCCGGCGAGATCGACGACGGGCGCGTCGACCGCAGGCTTGCTGGTTGCCGATCGAGACGATCGTGTCGCCGGCCACGTGCACCCAGGCGTCGGTCAGCACGCCTTCGGGGGTGACCACCCGCCCACCGGCCAGCAGCTGCGCCGGCAGGTCGATCGCCGCCGCGACCGATCATCACTGCTTCGATCCCAGGCGCGTGACCAGGGTCACACGGTCGCCTCTGAACCAGGTGCGGCCGAACTCAACCGGCGTCCCCTCGGAATCGAAGTTCTGGCGGCTGACGACGAGCATCGGTGTGCCCACATCCACCCGCAGCGGCCCCGCCTCACGCGGCGTCGCCGGGGCGGTCTCGATCGACTCGTCGCCCGTGTGCATGCTGGTCCCGTAGTGGCTGGCGAGCATCGCGTGCAGCGAACCGTGTGTCCGGATCAGACGCGTCAGGCCTGGGAACCGCTTGGCCAGGCAGCCACGAGGTCTCGACCGCGATCGGCCAGTTGTCGGCGAGCCGGAGGCGCTCGAGCTTGTAGACGGGGGCCCGTGAGCTGATCCCGAGTCGCTGGGTGAGGTCGGCGCTGGCGGCGATCCTCTGCGTGCCCAGCACTCCGCCGAAGGGGTGAACCCGGTGGCATTGACCTGCTCGGTGAAGCTCGCCACGTAAAGTGGCCAGGTGATCTTCGGTTCCGCCACGTACGTCCCGGACCCCTGGCGGCGGACGAGCCGCCCCTCCACGACCAGTTCGCCGAGAGCCTGCCGCACGGTCGTCCGCGAGGTCTCCATCTCCAGCGCGAGCTCGCGTTCGGTCGGCACCGTCGCGCCCGGCTCCAGCGAGCCGATGAACTCGAGCAGGTGGCGTTTGACGGCGTAGTACTTCGGCTCGGACGCGGCCCGCTCAGCAGGCGGTCGTCATCGCGTTCCCATGCGCTGTCAGTTGAGGCGCAGACCGGTCTGGTGGATTGAACAGGTGCGCGTCGGACGGCCTGCACGGCGACGCTGACGCGGTCGCCGATGCGGGGCGCCGCGCGGCCGTCACAGCGGACCACCTAGGGCTTGTCGTCGGGGGCGTCTCCCGCCAGCTCACCGTAGACGTAGGCGTCGGCTCCGAGTTCCTCCACCAACGCGACGGTGAGCGCGAGCGCGCCGGGCGTCCCCGCCGGGGCCAGTCTGGCCGACTCCGGCCTGAGACCGATGATGACCTCGTCGAGTCCGGCGGCGCGCGCGGCCTGCACCATGTCCGCGGGCAGCGGCAGCACCGTGCCGCTGACCAGTGCGCCTTCCGGGGCAAGCTTGGCTCCCCGCAGGTTCATCGCCGGCGAGCCGATGAACCCGGCGACAAAGACGTTGGCCGGCCGTTCGTAGAGGTTGCGTGGCGTGTCGACCTGCTGGAGGCGGGCGCAGCCTTGAGCACCGCGACGCGATGCCCCATCGTCATCGCCTCCACCTGGGGGCTGTTGCCCCCTGGTGGATGCACGTCGCGTCGATGTAGGTGATCCTCGCCATCCGTCGATCTCTCCCTGGGTCGCTCCCGCTGCGGAGCGCTCAAGACTGGTCTAGACCAGTTCGCGAAACGTATAGCAACGCGGGCTGCGGCGTCAAGTCGGGGGAGACCTGTCTCCATCAGGCCGGCTCCTCACGCTGCGAAGGCGTCAGTGGATCTGGGGAGCCGGCCACGGCGATTCGCCGTCTGTGCTTGCGAGCACCATCACTTAGGCCGGCAGGGAGGCCTCGAGCTCTGTCTCTGCGTCCTCGGGCGTGCGGTTCTCGTGCACGACGGCGGCCAGCGCGCGCGTCATCGCCACCGGGTCGGGATGCTGGATCACGTTGCGGCCATAGACGATGCCCTGGGCCCCGCTGTCCAGCAACTGGCGCGTCCGGCGGAGGATCTCGTGCTGGTCGATCCGTCCGCCGCCGCGGGCCAGCACGGGCACGCGCGACACCTCGACCACGCGGGTGTAATCACGCGGGTCGTCGGTCGGATCGGCCTTGATCAGGTCGGCGCCGAGCTCCACTGCCTGGCGCACGAGGCCGCGGATGCGGTCGACATCGCCGTCGATTCCGTAGCCGCCTGCTCCGGGCTTCAAGCTGAGGGGTTCCACCATCAGCGGCATGCCCGCCTGGTCGCAGGCCGCGCGGAGCCGCCCGAGATTCTGGACGCAGTCTTCACGCAGTTCGGGATGTCCCGGCGCCTCGAGCAGGTTGACCACCACGCAGGCCGCGTCGAGCCGCACGGCGCGCCCCACCGCATCCTCGAGCAGGATGCACCAGGCGCGTTCAGGCGGCTCGGGTGCGTAGACGTTCGGCACGTCAACCCGCAGCATCAGCGCCGGCTTGTCGCGGCCTGGGCGGCGCTGCAGGATCTCGGCGTGGCCAGGCGCGAGCAGGACGGCGTCAGGCCGGGCCTCGGCGATCCGGGCGACGGCCAGCTCCATGTCCTCGATCCCCACCAGCATGCTCGACTCGCCGGGGGAGCCGTGATCGATGGCGATCTGCAGGGACCGCCTGGAGTCGGCGCGGAATAGGCGCTCTAGACGGTATGGCGGCACGGGTCTCCCTTGACGGCGGTGGCTGGGATCCGCAGACTAGGGATCAGATGACAACGTTGTCAAGGGGAAGTCTGCGCGCGGGTCCGCTGGTGGTCGCCGGCCCGAATCTGACCATCGACCGAACCATGCGCCTCCCGCAGCTGACGCCCGGACGGGTGCTCCGCGCCACCGCGGTGGAGGCGACACCGGGGGGAAAGGGCGTCAACGTGGCGCGCGCGGCGCTGGTGATCGGCATCCCCACCACGCTCGTCTCTTTCCTGCCCGGGCACACCGGACGGGCGACCGCCGCGCTGCTCGCTGAAGCCGGGGTACGGCTGCGGGCGGTCACCTGCCCGGGCGAGATCCGCTCCACCGCCGTGCTGATGGAGGAGGGGGGGCGCGTGACGGTGCTAAACGAGCCCGGGCCGCCGGTCACCGCGAAGTTATGGCGCGCCTACGAGGCGGAGCTCGGGGACGCGCTGGAGGGGGCCGCCGTGCTCGTGTGCTCGGGCAGCCTGCCCCCGGGCGCGCCGCTCGACGGGTACGCCGGCTTGGTCACCCTGGCTCGGTCGCGCGGCGTTGGCGCCGTGGTCGATGTGGCCGGGGCAGCGCTCGAGGCGGCGCTGCGGGCACGGGCCGATGTCGTCGTGCCCAACCTGGGCGAGGCCGAGGCGCTACTTCAGGGCGCGTCAAACGAGGATGTGGACGCCGCGGCCGATGCCCGTCCGCGCGCTGCGGCCGCGGCGGTCGAGCTCGTCCGGCGGGGCGCCCACGCGGCCTTGGTCACGGCGGCGGCTGCCGGCGCCGCGCTGGCGGTAGCGTCCGGTGGCGGTGGTGGTGGCGCGGGCGGGGCCAACGACCATAACGGGGACGGGCCGTGGTGGCTGGCCGCTCCGCCCGCCAGCGTTCAGAATCCGATCGGCGCAGGCGACGCCTTCGCCGCCGGACTGGCGGCCGCGCTGGCCCGCGGCGAGCCGATCCCCGGTGCCGCCCGGGCGGCTGTGGCTACGGGAACCGCTGGGGTCGAGTCGCCGCTCGGTGGTGATTTCAATCCCGCCCGGATGCGGGAACTGCTCGCGCAGGTGACGCTCGTCCCGGCCTGAGACGCGGTTGGGACGGCCTTGACGCGTGCCGGGGAGATCCCTATCGTCGCCGCCTGACAACGTTGTCCGACAACGTTGTCAAGGAGAGAGGATTGAGACTAGGACAGGTTGAGCCGAGGCCCACCATCCGGGATGTCGCCGGGCGGGCGGGCGTCAGCGTAAAGACGGTGTCGCGCGTGCTGAACCGTGAGGACGGCGTTGCCGAGGCCACCACGGAGCGGGTGCTGGCCGCGATCTCGGCGCTCGGCTTTCACCGCAACGACCTCGCCAGCAGCCTCCGTCGTGGGCACTCCTCGGCCACGCTCGGCCTCCTGATCGAGGACATCTCGAATCCGTTCTACTCGGCCATTGCCCAGACGGCGGAGTCGCTCGCCCATGAGCGCGGCTACGTGTTGATCACGGCGTCCTGCGAGGAGGATCCCGAGCGCGAGCGTGAGCTCACCGACCTGCTGCTGCGCCGCCGCGCCGATGCCCTCCTCGTCGTCCCGGCGGGGGCGGACCATCGGAGCGTGAGCGGATTGGTCCCGATGGTCTTTCTCGACCGTCCGCCCTGCGGGGTGGAGGCAGACACGGTGCTGTTCGACAACGCCGACTGTGCGGAGCGCGGAGTGGAGCATCTGATCGCGCACGGACACCGGCGGATCGCCTGGCTGTCTGACCGTGAGACGCTCTACACAGCGGGTGAGCGGCTCACCGGCTACCGGCGGGCGTTGAGGGCCGCGGGAATTCCGAGTGATCCGGGGCTGATAAGGACCGGCCTTCACCACGCCGGCGAAGCGGCGGCCGCGCTGCGGGATCTGCTCGAGCTTTCCGAGGAGAGACGCCCCACCGCAGTCCTCGCTGCCAACAATCGCAACACCGTCGGCGCCCTGCGGGCGCTGCGCGGGCACCGACACGAGCTGGCGCTCGTCGGCATCGACGATTTCGAGCTTGCCGATGTACTCACGCCCGCGATCACCGTGGTTCGGACGTACCCCGAGCGGCTCGCCGCGGTGGCGACGGACCGGGTGTTCGCGCGGCTGCACGGAGACCAGCGGCCGCCCGAGCGCCTGATCGTGGCGACCGACCTGGTGGTGCGTGGATCGGGGGAGATCGCGCCGTGATGCCGCTGACGCTCTCGGCCAACCAGCCGCCGCGCTTCTATCGCGGCGGCCCGAGGATCGCCGCGCTGCGCGGAATCCCGCTGCGCGAGGACCACCTGCCCGAGGACTGGGTGGGATCCACCACCTCGACGTTCGGCACCGACGTCGAGGGGCTGAGCACGCTCGAGGACGGTCGCCTGTTGCGCGAGGCTGTTATCACCGACCCGGAGGCCTTCCTCGGCCGTGCGCACATCGACCGGTTCGGGCGCGATCCCGGGCTGCTGGTCAAGCTGCTCGATGCCGGCGAGCGGCTGCCCGTGCATCTGCACCCTGGCCGAGCGTTTGCCCGTCGGCACCTTGGGTCCGAGTACGGCAAGACGGAGGCGTGGATCATCGTCTGGGCCGAGCCCGGCGCGCGGGTGCACGTCGGCTTGCGCACCGATGTGAAAGCGAAGGTGCTGCGCGACTGGGTGGCCCGCAATGACGCCCAGGCGTTGCTCGCTGCCCTGCACGAAGTGCCGGTCTCCGCCGGTGACGCGCTGCTCGTCCCGGCCGGCACGGCGCATGCCATCGGCGAGGGCATCCTGCTGGTGGAGCTCCAGGAACCCACGGACTTCTCGATCCTGCTCGAGCAACCGGCCGGCGATGACCTTGCACCGGAGCTCGGGCTGGGGTGGGAGGTCGCACTCGACGCCGTCGACCGCGCCGCTGTCAGTCAGACGCAGCTCCGCGCGCTGGCCGGCTCCCCACGCCAGCTGCGCCCGGGAGTTAGCAATCTGCTGCCGGAGGTCGCCAATCCGTACTTCCGGGCCGAGCGGATCGAGCCCGACCCCGGCGCCGAGCTCGACCCCGGCTTCTCGGTTCTGATCGTGCTCGAGGGCGACGGCAGGCTGTCCGCGTCCGCCGGCGAGCGCGCGCTGAGGCGGGGCGACACGTTGTTGATACCGCACGCAGCTGGACCCGTCCAGCTGTCCGGGAAGCTAGTCGCCCTGCGCTGCCGGCCGCCGGACCCCGCCGGTGGAGAGGCACCGCGGTGAGCGAGCTGCTGATCGGAATCGACGTCGGCACCACGTCGGTCAAGGCCGCCGTGCTCGATCTCTCCGGCCGCGAACTGGCGCACGGCCGCGCGGCCGTGCCCTGGATCAGCGTCCCCACGGGCGCGGAGATTGACGCGCCTGATTTGTTGGCCAGCGCCACCCTGGCTGCCGAGCGCGCGCTGACCGGCGCACCGCAAGCGCGGGTGGTCGGGGTCGGCATCGCGAGCATGGCCGAGACTGGGGTCCTGCTCGATCGCCGGGGCGATCCGGTGACGCGATCGATCGCGTGGCACGACTCTCGTGGCGCCGAACCGGTGAAGCGGCTCGAGGACAGGATCGGCGCCGCTCGATTTGCTCGCCACACGGGCCTGCCGATCAGTCCGCTGCCCTCGATCGCCAAGTACGGCTGGATGCGCGAGCACTGGTCCCACACGAGTTCGGGGGTGCGGTGGCTGAGCGTGGCCGAGTGGATCGTCAGGCGGCTGGGTGGGGAGGAGGTCGCAGAACTCTCGCTGTCCAGTCGCACCGGCTGGTTGGACCTGCACGCGCGGGCCTGGTGGGATGAAGCGCTCGAATTGGTCAATGCCCCCGCCGGACTGCTGCCCGACCCACAGCTCTCGGGCACTGCGGCTGGCAACGTCCGCGGCGGCGGCCTCCCCCGCGCCGAAGGGGCCGCGCTGGCGATCGGAGGTCACGATCATCTTTCTGCCGCGCGTGGCGCAGGGGCAGTCGGCGACGGTGACGTGCTCGATTCCTGCGGCACCGCCGAGGCGTTCGTCCGGGCGCTGCCACCGCTCTCCCCAGACGACACGGAGCGGGCGGTGCAAAACGGGCTGTCGGTCGGGTGGCACGTCGTCGAGCGAATGCAGGCGCTACTTGGCAGCACCCGCTCGGGCGCCACCCTGCAGCGGATCCTGGCCCTGCTCGGGGTTTCGCCGGACGAGCGCGGCGAGCTCGAGGTTGCCGTGGCCGAGGGACCCGAGGACGCCGGCGGCCTCCAGCTGCTCGACCCTGACGGGGAGCGAATGACCTTGGCGGGGATCGGACGTGAGCCGTCGCCCGCGCTCGCCTACCGCGCGGCACTGGAGGCGGCCGCGCGCAGCGGTGGCGAGTTGCTCGCCGAGATGTCCGAGATCGCAGGGCCGCTGCGCAGGCTCTTGGTCACCGGGGGGTGGTCTGAGGGTCCCGGGGCGCGGGCTGTCAAAGCCCGCCATCTGGGCCCCTTCATTCACAAGCCGAGCCCATACACCGGAGCCCGGGGAGCGGCGCTGGCCGCCGCGCGCGCCGCGGGCCTCGACATCGATGAGCGGCCCCTGCCGGTGGGCGTCGCAACAGAGAGGGAGGGCCGATGACAACACAAGCCGTGCCGCTGCTCGAGGCGCGTGGCATCCACAAGCACTTCGGTGGGGTGCGCGCACTACGAGGAGCCAACTTTTCCGTTTATCCAAACGAGGTCGTGGCCCTGGTCGGCGACAACGGTGCCGGCAAGAGCACGCTGGTGAAGATCCTGGCGGGCGCGGTGCAGCGGGACTCCGGCGAGATCCTGATCGAGGGCGCGCCGGTCGACATCAGCTCGCCCGCCGCGGCGCGTCGGCACGGGATCGAGACGGTGTACCAGGACCTGGCCCTGGCGCCCGACCTCGAGTCCTCCGCCAACCTGTTCCTGGGGCGGGAGATCCTCATGCCCGGCCCGTTGGGCAAGCTGGGCGTGCTGAACAACCGGGAGATGCGCCGTCGCACCGCGGGGGCGTTCGGCACTCTGGGCGTGGGGATCCCGGCGACCAGCGCCCCTGTGATCAACTTCTCGGGCGGACAGCGACAGGGCGTCGCGGTCAGCCGGGCGGTGACGTGGGCCAACCGCGTTGTGTTCATGGATGAGCCGACGGCCGCGCTCGGGGTCGTGCAGACGCGCAAGGTGCTCGATCTGATCCGGAAGGTTCGCGACCAGGGCATCTCGGTGGTGCTGATCAGCCACAACATGCCGGAGGTGATCGAGGTGTCTGATCGCATCGAAGTGCTGCGGCTCGGGCGACGGGTCGCCCGGTTCCGCCCCGAGGACGCGACGATGGAAGCGCTGGTCGGCGCGATGACCGGCGCCATCGAGAACGAGGAGGCGGCGTGAGCGAGATTGAGCCAGAGACCGTCGAGACCGAGGACCTGGATGACGAGCCGCGGCCGCCGAGCCGTCGGCAGCTCATCCTCGGAAATTCGACGGTGTGGATCTTTGCGATTCTGATCCTGATCGTCGTCGGCTTCACGGCCTACGAGCCGAACGCGTTTCCCACCGTGGCGAACTTCCGCAACATCGCCACCGACGCGTCGGTCCTGCTGATTCTCGCCGTTGGTGAGACGTACGTGATCATCACCGCGGGCATCGATCTTTCGGTGGGGTCAGTGCTGCTGTTCGGCGGGGTCGTGTCGGCCAAGGTAATGGCCTCGATCGGCGGTGACAGCACCGGTGTGATCCTGGTCGGTCTCGTGGTGGCGATGGCGGGCGGACTGGGCTGGGGGCTGTTCAACGGCTTGGTGATCACCAAGATGAAGGTGCCGCCGTTGATCGTCACGCTTGGCAGCCTGGGCATGGCGCTCGGCGCGGCACTGCTGCTGACCGGGGGCGTCGACGTCCGCAGCGTCCCCAACAGTCTGGTTTTGACCGTGGGCATCGGCCGCGTGGCCGGCGTGCCGTATCTGGTGCTCATAGCCGGAGGCGTCGCGATCGTGTTCGGTCTCATTCTGTGGATTACCCGCTTCGGCCGCTGGACCTACGGCATTGGCTCCAACGCTGAGGCAGCACGGCGCGCGGGCATCAACGTCGACCGTCACCTGATCAAGGTGTACGCCCTGGCGGGATTGCTGGCCGGCCTGGCGGGCTGGCTCAACCTGGCGAGGTTCTCCACCACGACGGTGGGCGGGCATGCCACTGACAACCTCAACGCGATCGCGGCGGTAGTGATCGGCGGGACGAGCCTGTTCGGCGGCGTGGGCGCGATCGCCGGCACCGTGGTCGGCGTGTTCATTCCAGCGGTCCTCTCCAACGGCTTCAACGTCATCGGCGTTCAGCCGTTCTGGCAGGACGTGGCCGTTGGGGCCGTTCTGATCCTGGCCGTCTACCTGGACCAGCTCAGGCGACGGGCCAAGCAGCAGGTGTAGGCAGTCAAACTAGGAGAGAGGAATCGATGGGCATACGCACACGAAGGGCTCTAAAGGGGATGATCGCCACGGTCGCCGTGGCTGGATTCACCGTCGGCTGCGGCAGCAGTAGTAGCAGCAGCAGCAGCAGCAGCAAAGGCAGTAGCAGCGGTGGCAGCAGCGGCTCTGCCAAGCACTACAACATGGCGCTGGTCGCCGGCGTGAAGGGCGACGAGTTCTACATCACGATGAATTGTGGGGCGCAGGCCGAGGCCAAGAAACTCGGCGTGTCGCTCACCTTCACCGGCCCGGACCAGTTCGACCCAAGCCTCCAGACGCCGGTGCTGAACGCCGTGACGGCGCGCAGCCCCAACGCGATCCTGATCGCGCCCACCGACGTTCAGGCCATGCAGGCACCGATTGACCAAGCGGCTCAGAGCTCGAAAGTCGTGCTCGTCGACACCACGCTCAAGGACCCGAGCATCGCCGCGGCGCAGGTGCACTCTGACAACACCAAGGGCGGCGCGATCGCCGGCCAGACGTTGCTCAAGCTGATCGGCAACAAGGGCAAGGTGTTCGTGATGAACGTCAAGCCCGGAATCTCCACTACCGACCAGCGCCAGCAGGGCTTCGAGCAGGCGGTCAAGGGCACCTCAGGAGTGAGCTACATCGGAGCGCAGTATGACCAGGACGACCCCGCCAAGGCGGCATCGATCGTCAGCGCGGTGCTCCAGCGCAACCCGGACCTGGCGGGTATCTTCGCCACCAACCTGTTCTCTGCCGAGGGCGCTGCCACCGCTCTCCAGCAGGCGGGCAAGCTGGGCAAGGTGAAGATCGTCGGCTTCGATGCCGGGCCCAAGCAGGTCACGGACCTGAGCAAGGGCCTGGTCCAGGCCCTCGTCGCCCAGCAGCCCGCGACGATCGGGCAGGACGGCGTGCAGCAGGCCTATAACGCCCTGACGGGCAAGCCCGTGACGAAGGTGATCAACACGGGCTACAACGTCATCACCAAGCAGAACCTGCCTCAAATGCAGAGCGCGCTCTACAAGGCGAGCTGCTAGTCCGCGGGTGAATACGCCGCGTGCGGTTTGGGCCTTGGCCTCGCCGCGCGCGGCGTTTCTACGCCAGGTCCGATCATTCGGCCAGCTCGGCGACCGGCGAGTCGCCCTGCCCGCGGTAATTCCACAACGCCCTCGCCTCACTGAACGTCAGTCTTCGCCAGCGCTCGCGCTCTCGCTCCCAGACGTAGATCGTGACGTCGACGATGCTGTGGACTTCCGCTAGCGCTTGTACCGTCGCCCGCGTGTTCGCGTGCTCGGCGAGCACCTGTCGCGTCATCACGTCCACAACCTTGAACTCGAGTGGCTTGGGGGCTTGGATCGGTGCTGGAGCCGGCGGCTTGAGTTCCGGCAGGACGAATTCTGCTACCGCATCGGCGCCGCGCTGCCGGAGCACGCGGTCGAGCGGCACCATTGTGGCTCCCGTGCCTTTCGTTTGGGTGTCAAGCACCCAGACCTTGGCCACTTCTTCTGCCTTTCTGAACGGAGGGCTGAGAATGCTGCGCCGGGCGTTTGTTCACCGTGGACCCGAGATAGGGCCGCGCCCGGGTCTGTGCTCATGCCCAAGGTTAGCGCCGATGGCGTGGTTGCCTGATCAGTACGTAACGGCCAGCACGCCGATCGTCCGGGCGAAGTTGAGGCATTCTCTGCGTGAGCTGCGTCCCTGACCCTGGAAGATGATCTCTCCGTCAGACGCGAGAAGCATCCAGCCGACCTCGGTCGCCCTGAGCGAGCAGTGCCTGATGGCGGCCGCGCCATCGGGCCTGTCGCGGTCCACGCCGAATGCGACTGCCACCGTGTCACGGGTTATCGCGGTCATAACAAGAGGATCGTGCGGACTTGTAAGAAAGCGGCATGACTGGCCTTTCAAGCACCTAAATCCTCTCGACTGAGGTTCGTCCCCGCACTTGGCGCACAGCGCGCCGGAGGCTGCCGATCCGGCGCAAGCTCTTTCACAACGCTTACCTCCGGCTGCCGCTTTTCTTACCGCTTGCCCGCACGGTGGTGGTTATCCCGGGGTTACCGGGCCAAACGAAAGGACGTACAGCATGTCGTCACGACTCAAGCAGCTCCTGGTCTCTGCGGTAGCGGTCGCCGCACTGGCACTGGGCGGGTCGGCGCTCGCGGGCGCCGCATCCACCACCACTCCCGCGGCCACGTCGACGAACTCCTCCTCCTCCTCCCCACCGGAGGGACCGGGACACGCCTTCCCAGCCGGGGAGGCCCCCGGCACCTCCGCGCACGAGAGCTCGGAGGCCGCGGTGACCGGCGCCGACGCCGCCCAGGCTCAGGCCGCGGCGGTCAAGGCCGTCGGGGGCAAGGCGGGCGCGGTCACACGTAACTTCACCAAGGACGGCTACGAGGTGACAGTTACCAAGAGTGACGGTTCAACGGACACCGTGCACGTCGACAGCTCGTTTAAGGTCGATCAGGGCCGCGGTACCCACTAGCGTCCAGATGATGCGGCCGGCGGAGCGCCGATGCGCTCCGTCGGCCTCGACGAGGCCTGCAATGCGCTGCAGGCACGGCCGCTGGGACGCAGATCGCTGACAGGCCCGAGCCGAGTGTCGGGCTCGGCACGTAGGCCCCCAGGCTTTGGCCTAGGCTTGGCGACACCCTGGTGATGCTGCCCCGTGACCTCCACGCTCAGTGAGCCCGAGCATCCGGCGCGCAGGCGGGCCGGCCGCGAACTTCGACGGGCCCGCTGGAGCGTCGCGATCACGTTCTTCATATACGGGTGCGTGCTCGCCACGTGGGTATCGCGACTCCCGGGTGTCAAGCACAACCTCCGGCTTGACTCCGCCGAGCTCGGCCTGGCCCTGGCCGGCTCTCCGCTAGGTCTCATGCTGGCCATGCGCACGGTTCCGTACCTCGTGGATCGTTGGACGAGCGCCGTCGTCGCGCGCGCGGCCGCGATCGCCACCTGCGTGTGCCTGGCGCTCTTGAGCGTGGCGTGGGATCTCGTTTCCCTGTTGGGCCTGCTCCTGCTCCTCGGGCTGACCATGGGCACGCTTGACATCACGATGAATACTCAGGGCGTAGCCGTGGAGCGCGCCTACCGCCGTCCGGTCATGTCCGGCCTGCATGGTGTCTACAGCCTGGGCGTGCTGGTCGGGGCACTGTGCGGAGCAACCGCGGCGCATGCGGGCGCGACACCCGGGACCCATTTTCTGATCGCCGCTGCATGCCTGGCCGGACTGGTTCTGGCCGGCACGCGATGGCTGCTGGGACGGATAGCCGATGTGGCCACAGCGGCATCCGGCGGCGCGGCCACTCAGGATCCCCCCGCCCACCGCCAGGCCGCGCGGTGGTTTCTGCTCAGCGTGGGCCTGGTGGCTTTTTGTTCCCTGTTCGCGGAAGGCGCCGTGGACGACTGGAGCGGCGTTTATCTGCACGAAGTGCAGGGGGCATCGTTCGCGGTTGCGCCGCTAGGCGCAGCGGCCTGCGGTGCCGGAATGACGGTGGGCCGACTGTGCGGAGATCGAGTCATCGCCCGGTACGGCCGAACGTCGACGCTCTGGCGCACGTCGCTGGTTGCCAGCGCGGGCATGGGCCTCGCCGTGCTCGCGCCGACCCTCGGGGTGGCGATTGCGGGCTACGGAATCCTGGGACTGGGCGTAGCGACGATTGTGCCGATCGCCTTCACGCTCGCCGGAAACACGGATGGCGTCGCGCCCGCGCTCGCGCTGTCGCGCGTCACGACGCTGGGTTACATGGGGCTGTTCGGAAGTCCAACGATGATCGGTCTGCTGGCCCACGGGGCGGGTCTGGGCCTCGCGCTCAGCCTCCCGGCGGCGCTGCTCTTGGTGATCGTGCCCCTCAGTCAGAGCATCGGCAGGCGAGGACAGAGTGCGGATCCGCTTTGAGGCCTCTGGTCCGCGCAGCGCAAGCCGACAACGATTTCCGGAATTCTGCTTCGTATATAGCTATGCTTCGAGAAGGGCATGGCTATGTCGTCCCATCTCGACGGCACGCGGAACGCTCGTAGTCGACGGCCCCCCAAGCAAACGCCGGAGGCAGTGATGGCACAGAGGCACAAGGTCAGCATTCGCACCCAGCCGGACACGTACCGGATGACAAGTAACGAGCGGCGAGAGGCCCGGACGGCCGAGATCGCCGGCAAGCAGGGACAGCTGAAGATGGAAGCGGCTGCACGCCGCGCCAAGCGGGCCAAGCAGGGCGCGAGCCCGACCGGCTCCACCCCAGACGTTCCCGCCTGAGCCTCGGCCGGCCAGCTCAAACCGGGCGACAGCCGGTTGAGCCTCCCCACAGACGCCGGCGCGTGGCGACCGCCCGGGCCCCCAGCCGGCGGGCGGTCTCGACCGCAGCCTCGCCACCCATGGACAGAAGCTCGGCGCGAACGCTGCCCCGAAACGGCGGCTCTGGGCCGCCGAGCGCGCGATCCCCGCTGGGCAGGAGATCCACCATCAGGGTTGACCAACCGAAGCGGTGTGCGGCGAGGCCCTCCCCGTTGAGCGGGTTGTAGTACTCGCGGAAGCCGTGGCGTCCAACCATCTTCACCGACGAAGCGACGATCCGGTCCGCCTCGCCCGCATACCGTAGCGACGCAGCGCGGGTACCAGCAGCCAGGCGGTGTTGATCCAGGCCGGTCCCCGCCAACAGCGAAACAGGTGCCACTCGGCGCGGAAGCTCGGCTCGTCCATTGCCACCGACGGAATCCCGAACGGCGCACGGTAACGCCGGGGGTCAAGCAGGTGTTCCTCGATCAGACGACGTGCGATCGGCTCGGGCAGCGACGGGGGCGCCAGCGGCGCGAGCGAGGACCAGGTGGACACGCGCAGCGGGGTGTGATCGCGACCGGCAAGATCCCAGGATAGCCCGCGCTGCTCATCCCAGCAGAGGCTCAGCAGCGCCTGCTCGGTGCGCTCGGCCCGGGCGGTAAAGGTCGGATCCCCGCTCAGCCGCGCCAGGGCGTAGAACACGTGGACGAGCACGTACTCTACGTGCTCGTCGTAGCGCTCCATGATCGCCCGCGAGTCGTAGCGTAGCCGCCTTGAGCGCTCCACCAGCCACACATAGCCGGGCAGGTAGTGACTCATGCAGCCAAACACCTCGTCGTATTTGGGCGAGTCGTCAAGACCCACTCGTCTGGGCGAATGATCGAGATCAGGCCGTCTCCATCAGGATCGCGGTGATGGTCGAGCCAGTCGTAGTGGCGACGTAGTTCATCCAACCCCTCGCTTGCGAAGCCCGGGTCGTCATCAGAAGCGGCGGCCGCTTGATCACCAGCTCCCCGGGGGGAGGCGCCTCGGACCCGAGACGCTTACGCTAGTCGGCACATGGAGCTCAAGAGCGTCAAGCTGCACGGTCACCCCATCAACTACGTCGAGGAGGGAGCCGGGCCGGTCTTGCTGCTCGTCCACGGCATGGCCGGGGACTATCGCAACTGGGAGCGTGTGGTCGAGCCCCTGGCCGCGCGGTACACGGTGATCGCGCCCGATCTCCCGGGTCACGGTGCCTCGGCGCCGGGCGGCGGTGACTACTCGCTTGGCGCAATGGCCACCGAGCTGCGTGATCTGCTCATCATCCTGGGCCATGAGCGCGCGACTCTGGTCGGGCATTCGCTGGGCGGCGGGATCGTGATGCAGCTCGCGTATCAATTTCCCGAGCTCGTCGAACGCCTGGTTCTGGTCTCCAGCGGGGGTCTCGGATCCGAGGTCAGCGGGGTCCTGCGCGCGGCGGCCCTGCCCGGCTCGGGCCTGTTCATCGCGGTGACGGCCAAGACGGCCGGCCGCGCTGGCAGCGTCCTGGGCCGCGGCCTGGCCGCCGTCGGCTGGCGCCCGAGCGCTGACCTCGCCGAGGTTGCCCGCGGATACGCATCGCTGGCCGACGAAGGTCGCCGCAATGCCTTTCTGGGCACCGTTCGCTCGGTCATCAACTCGCGGGGCCAGAGCGTCAGCGCCAGCGACCGTCTCTACCTGGCCGAGGATGTCCCGGTCCTGCTCATCTGGGGCGATCGCGATCCGATCATCCCGATCAGCCACGGCCAACACGCCCACGAAGCGATGCCGGGCAGTCGCCTGGAGGTCTTCGAGGGCGTCGGGCACATACCGCCGGTCGAGGCTCCTGAGCGTTTTGTCGTGGTGCTCGAGCGCTTTCTCGCTGAGACCGAGCCGGCCCAGTTTGACATCGAGACCTGGCGCGCGCGCCTGCGCCGGAGCGCGGGGGAGGCGGGGCGGCCGGCATGAGCGCCACCGGTCGCCTGCTCGTCTCCTGTCCGGACCAGCCTGGCATCGTCGCCGCCGTCACCGCCTTCTTGCGCGACTGCGGCGCCAACATCACGCACTCCTCGCAATATTCGACCGATCCCGAAGGCGGAAGCTTCTTCCTGCGCCTGGTCTTTCACGGCGCCGACCTGGATGGACTCGGAGACCGGTTCGCGACCGAGATCGCTGCGCCCTTCGGGATGCAGTTCCGGCTCTCGGATGCCGGGGCACCCAAGCGCATCGCGGTCATGGTTTCGCGCTATGACCATGCTCTGCTTGAGTTGCTCTGGCGCTGGCGCAACGGCCACCTGCCGGCCACGATCGCGTTGGTTATCTCTAACTGGCCCGACCTCGAGCCCGAGGTGGCGCGCTTCGGCGTGCCCTACCACCACATCCCGGTCGCCCGGGACACCAAGGCCGACGCCGAAACGCGCGAGCTCGAGCTGCTCGGCGCCGGCCGCTTCGATCTTGTTGTGCTGGCCCGCTACATGCAGGTCCTCTCCGAGGACTTTCTGGACCGGGTGGGCTGCCCTGTGATCAACATCCACCACTCGTTTCTGCCCGCCTTCGCTGGGGCCGACCCATACGCACGGGCCAAGGAACGCGGGGTGAAGCTGATCGGCGCCACCGCCCACTACGTGACCGAGGACCTCGACGAGGGCCCGATCATCGAGCAGGACGTCAACCGCGTCACCCACGCTCACAGCGTCGCCGAGCTGACTCAGCTCGGGGCTGATATCGAGCGGACAGTCCTGCAGCGGGCTGTCACCTGGCATTGCGAGGACCGCGTACTCATCAACGGCAACGGCACGGTTGTCCTGTGAGCTGCCGGCAGCGGACGGGGCGCCCCAGGGACCCGAGCCTTACGCTGCTTGGGCTACCGTGAGCCGGTGCCGATCATCGGGCTTGACCACGTGCAGGTCGCGGCGCCGATCGGAAGCGAGAGCGACGCCCGCCAGTTCTACGGAGCCCTGCTCGGCCTGCCGGAACTGGAAAAGCCCGAGGCTCTTCTGTGCCGGGGCGGTGTCTGGTTTGCCTGTGGGGGCCAACAACTCCACGTCGGCGTGACAGGCGACTTCTCGCCCGCGACCAAGGCGCACCCGGCCCTGCGCGTCCACGACACAGATCTCGACCTGATCGCCCAACGACTGAGAGCAGCCGACTGCAAGGTGCAGTGGGACGACGCGATCCCCGGCACACGCAGGTTCTACACCGCCGACCCATGGGACAACCGAATCGAGCTCATCGGTGCCAGCTGAACATCCGGGGAACCGGGCTGAGTGGGCGGCCCGCGCGCTGCGTGCCTACCAGGCGATGCACCGCCGCTTCGCCGATCGTCACGGTGTCTACCGCCAGCGGGGGCGCTGGCACTGGCCGGGAGCGGCGGAGCACCTGTGGCCAGCCACTCGCGCCTTTGTGGCCACGCTCGATCTCGCCGGCGCCGGTCCAATGGCTGGCTTTGACGCCGACGCGGCCATTGCCCAACATCTGAGCGCCCTCGCCCGCTACTGGGAGCCGCCCGCGTACTCCTCAGATCCGATCGGTGCGCGGTTCGGCGGCGACCGCTACTACGACGACAACGCCTGGGTCGGTCTCGCCCTGATCCAGCGCGAGCGCATGCGCCCGGGCATCGGTCCCGGTCTCGAGCGAGCCGCCGAGCTGTTCGCCTTTGCCGCCGACGGCTGGGACACGCGAACCGACGTGCCCAGTCCGGGCGGCGTCTTCTGGGTACAGCAGGGCCGCGGGCTCGGCGCCCACAACCACGATCGCAACACGGTCTCCAACGCCCCCAACGCTCAGCTCGGCTTGCACCTTGCTGAGCTGCGCGGCGCCCCGGCGGATGCTCCCGAGCAAACCGAGGCGGCGCGGATGATCGCGTGGGTGAAGTCCAGCCTCAGCGCCGACGAAGCCGGCACCGGTCTCTTCTGGGACAAGATCCGCGGCGATGGTTCGATCGACGAGATGCTCTGGAGCTACAACCAGGGCAGCATGGTCGGCGCCAACCTGCTCCTGCACCGGCGCGGTCTGGACCCATCAGGCGAGTACCTGGACCGAGCGCGGACGATCGCCAGCAAGGCCCTGCGCCACTACGAGGGCCGCTACCTCGACCACCCCCCGGCCTTCAACGCCATCTTCTTCCGCAACCTGCTCCAGCTGCACGCCGCGATCCAAGACGACGTGCTGGCCGATGAGATCATCGGCGCAGCGGCGGATTACGCCGACTGCCTGTGGTCAAAGCGCCGCGATCCCAGCGACCGATTCCCGTTCCGAGGCGACACCACGACCCTGCTCGATCAGAGCGCCGCCGTGCAACTGTTCGCCCTCCTGGCCTGGGACCCGGCCGACTACGTGAATCTGGCCTGAGCCCTATCGGTCGTGAGTGCGGGTGGTGGCGCGCTCGGCTCGCAGCCGTAGCGCCTCAGCCGGGGCCAGACCCGCCTCGGTGTCGGCCAGCACCTCGCCATGCTTGATCGCCACCGTCTTGAGAAAGCGCTGCTGACCGAGGGTGAGGGCGATGAAGTGCCCCAGCTCGACCAGCTCGGGTTCTGAGAAGTGCTCGTGCAGCCGGGACCAGAGATCGTCGGCGGCCAGCCCCGGGTCCCAGGCGATCGCCATCGCCCACTCGAGCGCTGCACGTTCGCGGGGGTCGAACCGGTCGGAGCGCTCGAAGTCAAGGATCTCGTCCACCTGGCTCTCGGTCGTTCCCTGTTGTTGGGCGAGCACCGAGCGCTGGGCGCCGCAGTACTCGCACTCCACCGATTTGGAGATATAGAGGCGGCAGAGCTCCTTGATCGCGTGGTCGCACACGCCCTGGCGAAAGAACACCTCCCAGGCCTGGTTGAAGGCCTTCATGACCTCCGGGTGGTGCAGCCGGATCGCCTGGCTCTCGGGCCGTGGCGTCCCGAAGGTGCGGGCCCGTTCCATGATTGCCAGCAGCTCGGGGTCGGTGATGGTGGCGGGGTCGACGTAGCTGATGTGCGGTGACATCGATCTCCTTCAGCCGGTCACCACGCCACCGCGCTCGCGCACCGAGGCCAGGATCGCCGCCGTGTCGGGAATGAAGGCGTCCTCGAGCGTCGGGCTGTACGGGATCGGAGTCTCGGCGGTGGTCAGCAGCCACGCGTCGTCCAGATCGTGGAGCCCGGCCGCGGCCACGGCGCCAATCAGGCCGGCGGCCCAGCCTCCGGTCTGCGGCCCTTCCTCGATCGCCAGCAGGCGGTTGGTGGCGCTCACCGACTCGAGCACCGTGTCCACGTCGAGCGGGCGGAGCGTGCGCAGGTCGATGATCTCGGCGCTTATGCCCTCGGCGGCCAGGGTGCCAGCGGCGGCTAGCGCGTCGGAAACCGACTTGCCGATTGTGGCGATGGTCAGGTCAGTCCCGGGGCGGGCCAGGCCGGCCTGACCGATCGGGATGACCTCCTGTTCGGGCTCCTCGCCCTTGACCGAGTAGAGCCGCTTGTGCTCGAGGAACACGACTGGGTTGTCATCGCGGATCGAAGCCTTGAGCAGTCCCTTGGCTTCGGCCGGCGAGGAGGGGAAGACGATCTTCAGGCCGGGGACGCCCTGAAACCAGGTGGCATGGGTCTGAGAGTGGATGGCGCCGAACCGGCCGCCGCCGCCCACCGCCGAGCGGACGACGAGCGGCACGCTACCTTGCTCATTGGAGATGTACCAGAACTTGGCTGTTTGATTGACCAGGCTGTCCATGGGCAGCCCCATGAAATCCCCGAACATGATCTCGAACACCGGGCGCAGGCCGGTGACGGCGGCGCCGTAGGCCATCCCGGCGAGGGCGAGCTCCGAGATCGGGGTGTCGAACACCCGCTCGGGGCCGAAGCGCGCGATCAGGTCGGGCGTGGCCTTGAACACACCCCCGGCCACCGCCACGTCCTCGCCGAAGAAGACAACGTCGTCATCGCGGTCGAGCTCTTCGGCGATGGCGTCGCGGATCGCGGTGCGGAACTCGAGCGTGCTCATGGCCGGAACTCCGTTGCCGCATCGATTACCGGGTCGGGGTAGGCAGAGTCGCGCGCGCTCTGGACCGCCTCCGCCATGACCGCGGAGATCTCCTCCTCGATGGCGGCTATCTGCTCCTCGCTGACTCCGTCCTCCCGCAGCCGCGTGCGGGCGATCTTAAGCGGATCGCGCTCGAGCCAGCGCTCGACCTCTTCTTTGGGCCGGTACGGGGCCGGGTCGCTCTTGGAGTGCCCGTAATGGCGGTAGGTCTGGCACTCGAGCAGGGTGGGGCCGCCGCCGCTTCGGGCGCGCTTCACTGCCTGGCTGGCGGCGGCGTGCACGGCCCACAGGTCGTTGCCGTCCACGACTGCCGAAGGGATGTCGTAGGCTCGGGCCCGGCCGGCGATGTTGGCCCCCGCGGTGGCGTCAGCCAGCGGTGTGAACTCAGCGTAGAAGTTGTTCTCACACACCGCGATCAGCGGCAGCGAGGCAACCTTGGCCATGTTCAGGCACTCGTGGAAGTAGCCCTGGTTGACGGCGCCGTCACCGAAGAAAGCCGCCGCCACTCGGCCCTGGCGGCGAGCCGAGAAGGCGGCGCCGAGGCCGGCGGCGATCGAGCCGCCGACGATCCCGTAGCAGCCGACGAGACCGTGCTCGAGATCGATCACATTCATCGAGCCGGCGCGGCCACCGCACACTCCGGTGGCGCGGCCGAGCATTTCGGCGATCAGGGCACCCGGCTCGGTGCCCTTGGCCAGCGCGTGGCCATGGCCTCGGTACGTGCCGGTGGCGTAGTCATCGGGCTCGAGCGCGAGACAGACACCCACGGCAACTGCCTCCTGACCGGCGTAGAGATGCGTGGTCCCGTGCACCTCGCCCTCGAGAAACAGGCGATGCATCGAGGTCTCGAAGGAACGGATCAGAAACATGCGGCCGTAGGCGTCCAGATAAGAGGTTCCCGCCCCGGATTTCTGTGCGCTTTGAACGTTCGCCATTCGCCCGCCTCCTAGATCTCAGCCGTCGTGTACGATCGTATCGCAAACGTTTGCAGTGATCGTTCTGGAGACCACTTGGCCCGCGAGATCGTCATGCCCCGGCTGTCGGATTCGATGGAGGAGGGCACCATCCTGAAATGGCTCGTGGCCGAGGGCGACGAGCTCCGCGAGGGACAACCGCTGGTCGAGGTCGAGACCGACAAGGCCGTCGTCACCCACGAGGCCGACGCTCCCGCCACGGTGCTCGCCCTCCTGGTCGGGGAGGGGGCAAACGTCGCCGTCGGCGCCCCGATTCTGGTCGTCGGACAGGCCGGTGAGTCGCTGCCCGAGCAGGGCTCGCCCGAGGCGCTGGCCGCCGCTACCGAGCTCGCGGCCGAGCGATCCGGGCCGCCCGCCGCGCCTACCACGCTGGCGGGGGTGCGAGCGCCCACGGAACCAGCTGGCGCCGCGCCGCCGCCCTCCTCACCGGGCTCGAGCCGCGTCAAGGCCTCTCCGCTGGCCCGCCGGATCGCCGCCGAGCTGCACGTCGATCTGCACGCCCTCAGCGGCTCCGGCCCTTATGGGCGCGTGATCCGTGCCGACGTCGAGCGCGCGGCCCGGGCAGGCAACGGCGACGGTGGCGTTGGCACCGCAGCCCGAACGCCGGCACCCGACCCCGCCCGCCGGTCGCCCGGCGAGTCTGTCGGTGCCAAGGGCGAGGCAACCCGTCACGCCCTCTCGATCATCCAGCGGACGGTGGCCCGGCGGATGGCCGAGTCGCGCGCGACCGTTCCCGACATCGAGTTGCGGGGCGAGGTCGACATGACGGCCGCGGTCGCGCTGCGCGAGCAGTTGCGCGCCCGCCCGGACCTGGTATTGCCTTCGCTCAATGATCTGATCGTCAAGGCGGCCGCGCTCGCCCTGCGCGAGTTCCCGCGCGTCAACGGCGCCTACCGAGACGGCGAGTTCGAGACCTACACGCGAGTGAACATCGGGATCGCGGTCGCCGGCGAGGACTCGCTGGTCGTGCCGACCGTGTTCGACGCCGACACCAAGTCCCTGGAACAGATCGCCCAGACCACGCGCGCGCTCGCCGGGCGCGTGCGCGACGGCTCGATTAGCCCCAGCGACCTCGCGGGGGGCACGTTCAGCATCTCCAACCTCGGGATGTTCGGGATTGACAGCTTCTCGGCTGTGATCAATCCGCCTCAAGCCGCGATCCTCGCCGTCGGTGCCCTGCAACGCCGGCCGGTGGTGATCGAGTCCGGGGAGATCGCTGCCCGCGAGACGGTTCAGCTCACCCTGGCTTGTGACCACCGGATTGTCTACGGCGTCGATGGCGCACGATTCATGGCCCGGCTGCGCGAACTGCTCGAGCGGCCGTTCGCACTGCTGGTCTAGCGTAGCCCGACGAAACGCTAAACGGGCGGGTTCCCGCTGAGCGGCACCAACGGGGCCAGGCCGTCGTCGACCTCGACATCCTCGGGCTCGAGCTCGAGCGCAGAAGCTTCAGCCACAAGCTCGATCAGTGCGGCGAAGTCGACCTCGTTGCCCTTGAGCCCGACCAGACCCTGGACGATCTGCTCGGTGGCCGCGGCGACCGGCATCGAGACCTCGAGCTCGCGGGCCGCCTCGAAGCCGAGATGGAAGTCCTTGAGCAGCAGCGCCGGGGTGAAGGTGGGCGTGAAATCGAGGTTGACGTAGGCCGGGCTCTTGTAACGCGTGAAGGTCGAGCCCATCACGCTGTCGTTGAGGAACTCGAGGAAGTCGGCCCGCGAGACGCCGCCCTTCTCGGCCAGGACGGTGATCTCGGCCAGGCACTGGGCCACTACGCCCAGCATCAGGTTGTGGCAGATCTTGACCAGCCGCGCCCGGTCGCCCTCGCCGACGTAGGTAACGCTGCGGCCGAGCAGCTCGAGGTAGGGCTTGGCCCGCACCCAGGCCTCCTCGGGCCCTGATGCGACGATTGTCAGGCGGCCGCTCTCGACCACCTTCGGGTTGCCACTCACCGGTGCCGCCAGCATCGCGGTGCCGCGCGCGTGCGCGGCGGCGCGGACCTCGGCGGCGGCGGCCGGGGCGATCGTGGTCGAGTCGATGATCAGGCCGGGAGCGACGTCGGAGCGTGAGAGCAGGCCCTGCGGGCCCGTCACTACCTCGGCGACGTCAGCCGACCCGCCCACCATCGTGAAGACGATGTCGCGATCGGCGAGATCAGCGGGAGCCTCCGCGATGCCGGCTCCCAGCGCCGTCAGTGGCTCGGCCTTGGAACGAGTTCGGTTGTAGACGGTCACATCGTGGCCGGCCTCGACCAGCCGGGAGGCGAGGGCTTGGCCCATGCGCCCAAGACCCACCCAGCCGAGCCGCATTTGTCGCTGACCACCCATGCCACAACTCCTTGCTGCAATCGTTTGCAGCAATCTATCCGACCGTCTCAGGTGCGTCAAGACCGCTATGCTTCGGCGGCTGCAAACGTTTGCAAGAAAGAGGGTGGAAATGGGATTGCACAGCTACGGGACGATGGGCGTCGACTGGGAGGAGCGGGTCCGCTACGACCGCCTGCGTGAGGAGCGTCTGGCCCGCATTACCGAGCTGCTGGCGGCTTCGGAGCTCGGCGCCCTGCTGTGCTTCGACATGACCAATATCCGCTACATCACCGCCACCCACATCGGGACCTGGGCCGCTGACAAGCTCAATCGCTTCTGCCTGCTGCCCCAGGGTGACGAGCCGATCATGTGGGACTTCGGCTCCGCCGCGCGCCACCACCAGCTCTACAACCCGTGGCTGGGGGACGGCCGCTCGCGCGCGGGGATCTCGACCTTGCGCGGAGCCATGTCCCCACAGTCCGGGCGGGCCGAGGACGTCGCCAAGAAGATCAGGGTCGAGCTCGAGCAGCGCGGGCTGCTCGGCGAGCCAGTGGGCATCGACGCGATCGAGCCGGCTGTGCTGTTCGCGCTCCAGAAAGAGGGGATCCAGGTCGCCGACGGCCAGCAGCTCATGCAGGAGGCACGCGTGATCAAGACGCGCGACGAGATCACCCTGCTCAACATGTCCTGCTCGATGGTCGACGCCGCCTACGAGGAGCTGTACCGCACGATGCGAGCCGGGATCCGCGAGAACGACTGCGTCGCCCTGGTCAACAAGGTCCTCTACGAGATGGGTTCAGAGTTTGTGGAGGGGGTCAACGCCATCTCGGGCGAGCGCTGCAGCCCCCATCCGCACGTCTTCACCGACCGCGCGCTGCGACCGGGCGACCCGGCCTACTTCGACATCCTGCACAGCTACATGGGCTACCGCACGTGCTACTACCGCACGTTCGCGGTGGGCAGCGCCTCACGACCGCTCGTGGACGCCTACAAGCGCTGTCGCTACTACCTGGACGCGGCGATCGCCCTGATCCGCCCCGGCGCCACCACCGGCGAGGTGGCGTCGCTCTGGCCCAAGGCCCAGGAGTTCGGCTTCCCTGACGAGGAGGCGGCCTTCGCGCTCCAGTTCGGACACGGCGTCGGCCTCTCGATCTGGGAGAAGCCCGTGTTCAGCCGGCTGGTCTCCCTCGATCATCCTGAGGAGATCAAGGAGGGAATGGTGTTCGCGCTCGAGACGTTCTGGCCTGCCAGCGACGGCTGGTCGGCCGCGCGCATCGAGGAGCAGCTGGTCGTGACCGCCACCGGATGCGAGGTCATCACCCGTTTCCCGGCCGAGGACCTGGTCATCGCCGGCAAGCCCTACTTCACCGCCGGCGGCAGCCTGCCCCTCGAGCGCGACCCCCAGTCCAACCTCAACACCGACCTGAACGCCGAGACGCAGGAAGCGACGCCGCGGGCCCCGCAGGCCTAGTGCTAGCCGCCGCGGCGAGGAGCACTAAGCCTCTGCGCAGCGACCGAAGCCGAGGCCACCGCCCGGATCGCGGCCACGATCCCCTCGTAGCCGGTGCACCGGCAGAGGTTGCCGGCCATCGCCTCCCGGATCTCAGACTCGCTGGCGTCGGGACGCTGACGCAGCAGGGCATCAGCCGTGATCAACAAGCCCGAGGTGCAGAACCCGCACTGCAGGGCGTGGTGCTCGGTGAAGGCCCGCTGCAGATCGCTCAGCTCGCCGTCGCGCCCGCCCAGCCCCTCGACCGTGGTGAGCGCGCGCCCATGGGCCTGCACGGCGAGCATCAGGCACGAGCGCACGGGCTCGCCGTCGAGTTGAACCGTGCACGCCCCACAGACCCCGTGCTCACAACCGACGTGGGTTCCGGTCAGCCCCGCGTGGTGACGGATGAAGTCCGACAGCAGCGTTCGGTCCTGCACTTCGGACTCGTACTCAGTGCCGTTGATCTCGACCACGATCCTCATGGCCGGGCTTGTCCCGCGGCTTGGGTGACCATGGCCGTGATCAGCGCGCGTCGGTAGCGGTCCTCGATCCCGGCTGCCGCCAGGGCCCCCGCCTCGGCGTCGCTGGCCCCATCCCGTAGCGCCTGCTCGGCTGCCAGGGCTCGCACCGGGGTGGACGCGGCCCCGAGCACGGCCACGGCCGCGTGCTCGCCAGGCGCCAGCACGACCGCCGCTCCGGCCAGAGCGAAGTCGCCGTGGGTGCGGGCAAACTCGGCGAACGCCATGCGCGCGCCGGCCGGCGCGGGAGGGACCTCGATCTCGGTCAGCACCTCGTCGGCTTCGAGTGCCGTCATCATCGGCCCGCGGAACAGCTCGACCGCGGCCAGGGTCCGCGTCCCCCGCGCGGAGCGCACGTGGAAGCGGGCGTCCAGCGCCGTCAGCGCGACCGGTAGCTCGGCCTTGGGATCGGCGTGGGCCACCGAGCCGCCGATCGTGCCTCGGTTGCGGATCGCAGGGTGCGCGACCATCGAGACCGCCTGGCGCAGGACCGGCCAGTCTCGTGCCACGAGCTCAGAGCGCTCCAGCACCGCCTGGCGGGTCAGCGCCCCGATTCGCAGCACACCGCCCGAGCGGCGCAGGTAACTGAGCTCGGTGACCGGGTTGAGATCGACGAGCAGGCGGGGGCGCGCGAGGCGGAAGTTGAGCAGTGGGACCAGGCTCTGGCCACCGGCCAGTGCCTTGGCATCGGGCTCTGCGAGGAGTTGCAGAGCTTCGTTCAGCGATCGCGCCGGGCGGTAGGAGAACGGCGGTGGCTTCATCGCCGCCGGACCACCCGACCGAGGCCGAGCCCGATCATCACCCCGGCGAGCAGGATCGCGGCGCGCTCGAGCAGCGGGCGGTAGACGGCCGCCCCGGCGTCGAACACGTCCTCACCACCCTCGGGGGCTCCGGCGCCGTCGCCGGTGATCGTCCCCTCGAGCCGGCCGACAAACTCCTTTAGGACGCCGGTCGCCACCTCCTCCATCACGCCGCGGCCGAGCTGGGCCTGGCGTCCGGTGACCGCGAGCTCGGTCTGCACGCGCAGGTGGGTGCCGCCGCGGTCGTCGCGGGCCGCGATCGTTATCGTCGCCTCGGCAGAACCCTGCCCGCGGGCCTCGCGGCCGACGACGTGGTAGCCCGCTACGTGCATGTCGTCGTCGACCTCCTGCAGCCGGGCCACGCCGGTGTACTCGGCCGTGACCGGGCCGAGCTTGACCTTCATCCGCCCCCGGTACTCACCCTGCTCGGCGGTATCGTCGATCGCTGCCCCGGGCAGCGCTCGGGCGACGGTCGGGACATCGAGCAGCACCGGCCAGGTCTTGCTCAGCGGGGCCGCGATGCTCAGCTCGTCGGTCAGCTTCATGGGTCCTCCTCAGGGGGCGGGATCGGGTTGGCGTCGGGGTGGAGCGCGCGCCACAGCTTCTCGGCCGTGAAGGGAGGGTCGAGACTGAGGCCGCCGAGCGCGGCGGTGACCGCTCCGGCCACCGCGGCCAGAGCCCCGATGGCGCCACCCTCGCCCGCTCCCTTGGCCCCGAGCGGATTCAGCGGCGACGGCGTGTGCACCGCGCCGGTGACGATCTCAGGGATCTCGGCCGAGGTGAGCAGGCTGTAGTCCAGAAACGAGCCACTGCGGTTCTGCCCCGTCTCGTCATAGCTCACCTCCTCGACCAGGCACTCCCCCAGCCCCTGGACCGCTCCGCCCAGGACCTGGCCATGCACTAGCAGCGGGTTGATCACGGTGCCGGAATCGTCGACGGCGACCAGGCGTACCACGGTCAGGGCGCCCGTGGCCGGGTCGATCTCGACGCTCGCCACGTAGGCGCCCGAGGAGAACACGTTGGCTGAGCGAAAGCGTGCATCGGCGTGCAGCGCGCCGATCTCCATCTCGTCCGCAAGACGGCCGGGCTGGTAGGCGCCTCGCGCCAACTCGTCCCAGCCGATCCTCGCGTCCGGCCGGGCGCTAGCTGCAAACCCGGCCTCGCCAAGCTCGACCTCCTCGGGCGCTGTGTCGAGCAGGTGGGCGGCCAGCTTCCGGGCCTGGGCGACGAGCTTGTCGGCGGCGACCAGGACCGCCGAGCCGGCCATCGCCACCGAGCGGCTCCCGAACGTGCCCACCCCCCGCGGCGAGACGGCACTGTCGCCGAAGCGGATGGCGATCGCGTCGAGCGGTACCGAGAGGCGATCGGCGGCGATCTGGGCGAAGGTCGTCTCGTGACCCTGGCCGTGGGGGTTGGCGCTGGTGGCGATCACGAAGCGGCCGTCGGGCTCGAGCTCGATGGCCGCGCTCTCCCAGGCGCCCCCGGCGCGCTCGACGTAGAGCGCTACGCCCGTACCCGACGGGGGAGGCGAACTCGCGGGGGGGCGGGGCGCCGCGGTCAGCGCTCGTCCGGCGTCCTCGCCGGCCAGCTCGAGCGCCAGGTCCAGGCAGCGGTCGTAGTCCCCCGAGTCGTACTCGAGTCCGGTGGCCGTGCGGTAGGGGAACTCGCGGATCAGGTTGCGGCGGCGAAGCTCGACGCGGTCGATCCCCAGCTCCCTCGCCGCTTGGTCTACGAGCGCTTCGATCATGTAGGTGGCGTCGGGCCGGCCGGCCCCTCGGTAGGGGCCGGTCGGCACCTTGTGCGTCCGCGTCCCGCGCATCACCACCTCGGCGACCGGTATGTCGTAGGCACCGGTGATCAGCGTGGCCGCGGTGTGCGGGGGGATCGGCGTGGTGGTCAGCAGGTAGCCACCGAGGTCGGCGTACAGATGGGCCCGCAGTCCCAGGATGCGACCGCCCTCGCTCAGCGCCAGCTCGAGTTCGCCTTCGATTCCGCGTCCCTGGTAGGAGGCGAGCAGGTTCTCGAGTCGATCCTCGATCCACTTCAGGGGTTCTCCGAGCGTGATCGCGGCGGCCGCCACGGTGGCCACTTCGGGAGCGATCACGCCCTTGCTCCCGAAGGCACCGCCCACGTCTGGCGCGATCACCCGCACGCTGTCTTCCGAGCGGCGGAGGATGTGGGCGAGCTGAGCCCGGGGGCGGTGCGGATCCTGAACCGACGCCCAGACCGTCAGTTCGTCGCGACCTCGGTCGTATTCGGCCACGCAGCCGCGCGTCTCCATCGGCGCCGCCGCCAGACGGGGCAGCGCGTAGCGGCCGCGGATGACGTGCGCCGCCTCGGCGAAGGCGCCCTCGACATCACCCGTGCTTCGCGCCCAGCGCATCATCGTCAGCTCCGAGTCGCGCGCGCTGACCACCGCCGGCTGGGGCTCGTAGTCGACCGCGACCAGCTCGGCGGCGTCCTCAGCCAGCTCGCGCGTTCGGGCGATCACCGCCGCCACCGGCTGGGCGACGTAGCGGACCTCGGTCTCGGCCAGGACCGGATGGGGCTCGTCGGCGACCTCGGCTCCCTCCGGTGCCGTGACCGGAAAGGGCTGGACGCGACCAGCGAGATCAGCCGCCGTGATCACTGCGAGCAGACCCTCGGCCTCTCCGCAGGCGGGCGCGGCGATGGCGGTGATCGCCGCCCGTGCGTGGGGGCTGCGCACGAAGGCGACATGGGCCAGCCCGGCGCGCTCGAGGTCATCGACGTACCGCGTCTGCCCCCGCAGGACACGGGCGTCCTCGCGCCGCGTGACCGACGCCCCGATCATCGGCCCAACTGCTCGCGGATCCAGTCGGTGACCAGCGGGCGGTACTTGAACGGGATGTTGTTGCAGACGTGGGTCCCGTCCGCGTACAGCACCCACTCAGAGTCGGGGACGGCATCGGCGATCCGCTTGGTTTCCTTCCACGCGATCACTCGATCACGCTCTCCGGTCACCACCAGGCAGGGTTGGAGCACCTGCTCGGCCACTCCGTCCAAGTTGAGCTCGCCGGCGCGCCGGCGCGCGTCCGCTTCGTCACTGGCGCCGGTGTGGTGGACGATCGTAGCGCGGGTCAACTCGGGCATCGCGTCCCAGTCGGCGCCGAACTGAAACGGCCCACTGACGCCGGCGATCGCCTTCAGGCGGGGCTCGTAGGCGGCTGCGCGGACCACGTAGTAACCACCCAGGCTGACGCCGACGGCGCCGACGCGGCCGAGTTCGAGCCCTGGGCGGTCAGCCACCGCGTCGAGGATCGCGCTTACCGCGACTTCGTAGTCGGGGCGGATGTCGCTGTGAAAGCCGGTCTCGCCCTGTCCGGGGCCGTCGAGCGAGAGCGTGGCCATGCCGCGCTGCAGAAACGAACACTCCCAGAGATAGAACTCCTCCTTGGTCGAGTCCAAGCCCGGGATCAGGATGACGAGCGGCGCTGGGTTGGGATCGCTGGGCCGGCGCAGGTTGGCCACCACGTGATTCCCGTGCAGGGGGGCCTCGATCCGCTCGGCGGTTGGGTCCAGCAGCTGGTGGGCGGCGTACAGCGCGTGCACGGCCGCTTCCGTGTTGCGACGATTGCGCTCGGGGTCGAGCACCCACACGAACTTGGAAAAGTGAAAGCTCACCGCGGCGCGCAGGTAGGCCTCGCCGGCGCTGCGGTGGCGACCGAGCTCGAGCGCGCTCTCGGCCAGCTCCATGTGCATTTCGGCCGTGCCCGTCCAGGCGTCCAGCCACTCTTCCCAGCTCGAGATCGCGCCGGTCGTGCGCACGAAGTCGTTGTACTCCACGCCGTTGGCGATGAACCGCCCGGCCCAGTGGGTGATCGCGGCCTGGACTCGTGCGTCAGTCATGTCCCGGCTCATCTCCTCCGTCGGTGTACAGGTTCAGCTCGCGCGCAATGTTGCCCTCCAGCACCGCGTGTTCCTCCTCCTCGCTCAGGCCGGCCGCGCGGACCGTCTGTACGGGGTCGGGGTCGGCCATATCAAAGGGGTAGTCCGAGCCCAGGAGCACCCGCTCGGCGCCGACGGCGCCGATAAGCGCCGACAACAGCGCCGGATCGTGCGTAACGGTGTCGAAGCGAAACCGTCTGACCATGGCATCGGCGGCGCTCGCTGCATCAGCCGGGGCCGGCCCCGCCGCCGCGACGTGTTGCTGGCCATGGCGCAGGCGGCCCCTCAGCGCCACGATCGCGCCGCCGCCGTGGGCGAGCAGGACACGGAGGCGCGGATGGCGATTCATCGTCCCGCTCAGGATCAGGTGCGCGGCGGCGACCGTGGTCTCGATCGGATTGCCGACCAGGTTCCACAGGTAGTGCTCGGTGAACGTCGGCTCGCGAAAGCCGCGCGTGGTGGGATGCACGAAGACCAGCGCGTCGCGACTCTCGGCGGCGCTCCAGAATGGCTCAAAGCGGGGGTCGCCGAGGTAGGTGCCGGTGACACTGGCCGTGACCTCGACTCCGGCAAAATTGCCAGTGTCCATCAGTGCCGCGAGCTCGGCGGCGGCCAGCTCAGGGTCCTGGAGCGGCACCGCCCCGAGGACCGAGACTCGTTCGGGCGCGCGCGCTCGCAGCCCGGCCAGCCCCCGGTTCTGAAGCCGGCAACGCTCGAGGCCCGTGTCGGGGGCGACGTCGTAGAACAGCAGGGGTACCCAGGGGCAGAGCAGAACGCCATCGATGCCGCACGCCGCTCGGTCGGCCAGGATCGCGTCAAGCTCGACGAACTCCTTGACCGCCGAGGATATCCGGCGGCCTTCGAGTGACACGACCTGCTGGCCGCCCTCGTGCTCAACGCTCGGCCGCCATGTTTCCGTGGGGGCTTGATCCCGGAGCAGCTCGGGAACGATGACGTGAGCATGAACGTCGATTACCGCCATGGTCAGGCGCGGGGGGGCGCCGTTGAGCTCCGTATCACCAGCGAAGCCTCGAGCAGGATTTCCTCGTGCGGCCGCGCCTCGTCACTGAGCTGCTCGAGCAGGAGTTCGGCGGCGACCGTGCCGATCTCGCGCTGCGGGACGCGCACCGAGGTCAGCGGCGGCCGCAGCCGATCAAGGAACGGCATGTCGTTGAAACCCGTGATTGAGACGTCCTCGGGGCATCGCAGTCCGCGCGCTTCGAGCGCGTCGTAGCAGCCGATGGCCAGGCGGTCGTTGGCGGCGACGATCGCGGTCACGTGCGGCGAGCGGTCCAGCAGCTCGGTGCACGCCCGGGCGCCGTCGGTCTCGGTGAACGCCGGGCTGAACGAGATCTGGGCCGCCGGCGCGTCGAGGCCGTGGCGCGCCATCGCCTCCCGGAAGCCGACATGACGGCGATGGCCGGTGGAGACGTTCTGCGGGCCCGCCACGTGGCCGACTCGCTCGTGCCCCAGTGCCACCACGTGGTCGACGGCCAGCGCGATGCCCTGGCGGTCGTCGACGGTCACCGCCGGCAGCGAGCCGTCCTCGAGGCTGCGGTTGACGAGGACCATCGGCGCTCCGCCCGCGGCCGCTTCGGCGAGCAGCTCGGTGTCCAGGCGGGCCGTGGCGGCGATGAAACCGTCCACCTGCCGGGCCCGCATCGTCTCCATCTGTAACCGCTCGCGGGCGGGATCGTTGTCGGTGTTGACGATCAGCGAGGTGTAGCCCGCCTCGCCCAGCCCGTCCTCGATCCCGCGCATGATGGGCGGGAACAGGGGGTTGGTCAGGTCGGGGATCAGGACGCCGACCGTGTAGGAGCGATTGGTCTTGAGTCCCCGCGCGATGGGATTCGGCCGGTAGCCCAGCTCATCGGCGACACGAAGGACCCGTTCGGCCGTTTCGGGATTGACCAGCGCGCGGGTCTGCGCGTTCAGGGCCCGCGAGACGGTGCCCGGATGCACCTCGGCCAGACGGGCCACGTCCCTGATGGTCACAGCCGCACGCTCGCGCAAAGTACGCAGTCAATCTCGGCGATCAGACGCCGGTAGCCGGAGCCGCGCGGCGCGGCGCCATGGCGAGGATCGGGTCCTCGCCGAGGTCGGAGAGCATGACCATCGCGGCGTTGCGTCCCGGGCCGCCGGTGACCGACCCGCCGGGGTGGGTGGTCCCACCGGTCTGGTACAGGCCCGGAATCGGCATCCGATGCTGGGCCCAGCCCGGCGCGGGGCGCAGAGCGCCGCTGTTGGCCAGTCCCCGGTCTCCGCCGTGAAAGGTTCCGTGCCACATGTGGGGGTTGGCCTGCTCGAGGTCCACCGGCGAGACGATCAGCTCGGCCAGGATCTTGTCCTGGTCGAGGTTCGGGGCCACCCGGCGCAGGTGCTCGAGCTGCACGCCGGCGATCTCCTCGCGAAGCTCTGACCACGCTTCGGGACCACGGCCGGGGTCATAGGGCTGCATGCCCAGGACCTTGACCGTGTGGTGGCCGTCAGGCGCGCGGCTGGGGTCAGCGACGGTCGGTGCCGGGAACAGCAACCAGGCGCCATCGGTGACCAGGCGGCCCTCGACCACGTCGCGGCCCATGCGCAAGATGTCCTCGGGCCAACCCGAGACGCCGGCCGAGACGCATTCGATGTGCCCCCCGTCGCGGGCCGGGTAGCGCGGCGGTTCGGTGGTCGCATAGTGCGCCGCGAAAGCGCTCACGCCGCCGTTGTAGGTCTCGATTGCGTAGCGGAAGTCCTCGCCCCAGGCCGCCGCCGGGGCCATCGTCACAAGGTCCTTGACGTGAATCGTAGAGAGCACCGCTTCGCGGGCGAGGAAGCGCTCGCCGTCCGCGCACACCACGCCCGTGCAGCGGCCGCCCTCGACGATCAGCTCTGTGACCCGACGGTCACAGATGACCTCGCCGCCGTTGGCCTCGATCACGTCGACCAGCGCTCGCGCGAGCTCCCCCGATCCGCCTCGGGGCAGTGTCCAGCTGCGTCGCTGGCGCCCGAAGATGATCGAGTAGGCGAGCGGGCCCGAGCCCGCCGAGCCGACCGGCTGCCCGGTCTGGAAGGCCATCCACAGCATGAAGGCCTGGACGTGGCGGCTTTCGAATTCGCGTCGGACCACGTCCCAGGCGCTCAGCGCCACTCGGCGCCGCCAGCGGGCCGCGCCCTCGCGTCCCTCGAGCAGCTGATCGAAGCTGGGCCCCCAGCCGACCGGGTGAAACCGCTGGGCACTGAAGACGTCCTTGACGGCGTCGTACTCGGACAGCATCCGCCGGTAGGCGACCGCGTCTGCGGGGCAGAAGCGCTCGATCTCCGCGCACGTCCGCTCGAGGTCGAGCCACATGGTCATCGACTCGCCGTCTGGGAACACCACATGTGCCACCGGGTCGGGCTGGATGTACTCGAGCCCGTGCTCGGCGATCAGGCCCAGCTCGTCGGCGGCCAGCACCGGATTGGTCTGGATGAACGTGTGGCCGGTGGAGCACGAGTCGAGCCTGAACCCCGGGAGCAGCAACTCCTCGGAGGCGACGCCGCCGCCGGGCACGGGACGGGCGTCGAGGACCAGGCAGCGGTGGCCGGCTCGGGTCAGATACGCGGCAGCGATCAGGCTGTTGTGACCGGCGCCGGCGACGACGACGTCAGCGGTGCCGGGCGGCGGGCTGCTCACGGCGCCCCGGACGGGCTGCTCACGGCGTCGCGCCCGCGCTCACCGCGCCCCCGAGATACAGCGCCCCGATCTCCGGATGCTCGAGGACCTCGTGACCCGAGCCGGTGAGACGAACCATCCCGTTCTCGAGCACGACGCCGTGCGTACTCAGTTTCAATCCCGCACGCGCGTTCTGCTCGACCAGCAGGATCGTCTTGCCGCGCTGGTTCATCAGCTCGACCATCTCAAACACCATCTGGCGGGTCTGGGGATCCAACCCCATCGACGGCTCGTCGAGCATGATCAGGGTGGGGTCGAGCATCAGGCAGCGCGCGAACTCGACCAGACGCTGCTGACCGCCCGAGAGGCGCCCGGCCTTCTCGTCGGCGCGGTCGCGCACGATCGGATAGAGCTCCTCGACGGCCTTCAGCCGTTGGGCCACGAGGGCGCGATCGTTGACCGTGAACGCTCCCATTTCGACGTTCTCACGCACCGTCATCTCTCCAAACAGGCTGTGCGCCTGTGGGATCTGGGAAATCCCCCGGGACAGGATCTGCTTCGGAGTCAGCCCCGACACTAGGTCGCCATCAAAGGAGATCTCACCCTCACGGGGGTGCAAAAGCCCGCTGATGGTGGCCATCATCGTCGACTTGCCCGCGCCGTTGGGCCCGACTACGCAGGTGATGCTGCCCCGCGGTACCTCGAGCGAGATCCCCTTGAGGATGTCGCCGCCGCCGTAGCCGGCGGTGACCTTGCGCAGGCTGAGCAGGGTGGGGGAGTCGCCCAGGCGTTCCCGCGGCGCGGTGCGAACCGGTGTCACGGTCACCGAACTCGCGGGACGGTGGCTGTCCGGCGCGGCGAGCTCGAGCTGGGTCGAGGGGTCGTCCTCGCCGCCCAGGTAGGCATCGAGCACAGCCGGGTTGGTCCTGACCTCGGCCGGCGTGCCCGAGACGAGCGCCGTGCCCTGACTGAGAACGGTGATCCGCGCGCACAGGTTCATCACGAATTCCATGTTGTGCTCGACCACGACGATCGTCTTGCCGCTCCGGTTGAGCTCCTTGATGCGGTCGGCCAGATGCGTGATCAGCGTCGGGTTGACACCGCCCGCCGGCTCATCGAGGAGGAGAACCGCGGGATCGGCGACCAGCAGCGAGGCGAGCTCGAGCAGCTTGCGCTGGCCGTAGGACAAATTGCCCGCCGGCTCATAGGCGAGCCGGGCAATGCCCACGAAGTCCAGCAGCTCCAGCGCCCGCCGCTTCTCGCTCGCCGAGCCGGCCAGGCGGAGCACTCCGCGCAGCCAGCCCTCCCGGCGCTGCGTGGCGACCAGCATGTTCTCGAGGACGGTCAAGCGCGTGAACAGCCGCGTGAGCTGGAATGTCCGCCCGATGCCCAGACCGAAGATGCGGTCGGGCGGAGCGTTGGTGATCTCGCCACCGCGCAGGCGCACCTCGCCCTGCTGGATGCGCTCGTAGCCGGTGATGACGTTGAACAGCGTCGTCTTGCCCGAGCCGTTGGGGCCGATCAGGCCGTTGATCTCGCCCTCGTGGACTTCGAGATCACAGTCCGAGAGGGCTTTGACGCCGCCGTAGGACTTGTGGACGCCTCCGACCTCGATCAGGCTGCTCATCGCACCGCCCCCGGGACCCCGCCGGTGACCTTGGGCTCGCGCTCGGCAGGTGCGCCCTGGGCAGCCTTGACTCGGCGCCGCTCAAGCCAGTCCGAGACGCCGGGCACGACGCCGCGCGGCATCACCAAAATCACGGCCAAGAAGAGGACGCCATAGGCAATCAGGTACGTCCCGTTGCCCGAGACGCTCTGGGTCAGGTACTGCTGGAGGGACTCGAGAACCAGGGCCCCGAGCAGCGGGCCGACGATCGTGCCCATTCCTCCCAGGAATCCCATCAGCGCCAGGGACACATCAAACAGCGGATCGAAGGCGAACTGGGGATATACCTGACCGACGAAGTAGAAGTACAGACCGCCCACCATCCCCGTCGGGATCGCCGAAAGCGTGAACGCGGTCAGCTTGATCCGCCGCGTCTTGACTCCGAGACCGAGGGCGCGGTCCTCGTCGTCGCGGATGGCCAGGAGCTGGAGCCCGAACCGCGAGCGCCGCACGGCCCAGGAAACGAGCACGGTGAGGAGCAGGATGACCAGGGCGACGTAATAGAAGGGTTGGTTGTAGTTAGCGGATGAGAACGGGGCGAAGGGCAGCGTGATGCCCGACGTGCCGCCCGTGAAGCTGAAGTTAAAAGCGGCGAGCTGGAAGATGAAGAAGATCGCGATCGTCACTACGACGAACGTGTGGCGCCGGGTCCGCAGGGCGATCAGGCCGACGGGGATTGCGACCAGTCCGGCCACCAGCCCCCCGATGGGCAGCAGCGCGAACACCGGCCAGCCCCCGGCCACATGCCAGTCACGAGCCGCGAGGGCGACCGCATAGCCACCGCAACCAAAGAAGACGGCGTGACCCAGAGCCAGATAGCCCGAGTAGCCGCTGAAGATGTTCCAAGCTGAGGTGGCAACCATGAACACGAGCGCGAACACGGCAATCGAGGTCGTGGTGGGATCACTGAAGGCGAGCGGGAAGATCGCGAACACGGCCAGCACGGCGATCCCTATCGCCAGGCGGACCCGCTTGCTGATCAGCGGGGGCGCCGGTGTCGGGCCCGCCGTGTGCTCTGACTCGGTTGTCACGCTGCTCACTGGGCCCGAGCCACCGTGCGACCGAACAGGCCCTGAGGGCGGAAGGAGAGGACGATGACCAGGGCGGCAAAATAGACCAGCGGCGCCCAAGTGGGGGACCAGGCCACGGCGACGACATCGTTGATCACGAGCAGGAAGATGGCGGCCGCCATCGCGCCGCCGATGCTGCCCATCCCGCCCAGGATCACGATCGCCAGCAGGCGCGAGATCAGGTCATAACCAGTATTGGGGTTGAACGAGTTGGTGGCGCCGAACACCATGCCACCTACCGCGGTGACCGCGACGCCGATCCCGACCGAGATCGTCCGCACGCGGTTGACGTCGATCCCGATCAGGTCGGCGGCGGTTCGATTCTGCAGCGACGCGCGCACCGCCCGCCCGAACTTGGTCCGGTACAGGGCGTAGTAGAGCCCGATTAGCAGCGCGACCGCCAGCCCGAAGCCGATCAGGTAAATGTCGGCGAGGTAGAAGCCGAACACGTGGATCGAGCTGTTGACGTAGGAGGCCTGCAGCTGCTGATAGTCGACCCCAAACACGGCGGTGAGGATGCCTTCGATCACGATCGCGACCGCGTACGTGATGAGGATCGACATCTGAGTCCGGTCCTGATCGCGCAGCCGCCGCATGAAGAAGAACTCAACCGCCACCCCGAGGGTGAACATCAGCGGGACCGTGATCAGCAGGCCGGGCAGCAGCCCGATCCCTACGTGCACAGACAGCTCGTAGCTGAGGTAGGCGCCGAGGATGACCATCACACCCTGGGCGATGTTGATGATGTCCATGACGCCGAAGATCAGCGTTAGACCGGCGGCCATGAGCGCATACACGCCGCCGGTCAGTACTCCGTCGACGATCGCCTGAGCCAGGGCGGTTGACGACATAGTGGGCTAGCCCTTCCAGGCCGGCTTCGGGTAAATCGGCGGATGCGATCCGGTCGTCGTGGCCGGCAGGGCCTGGGTCAGGACTCCGTTCTGCCACTGGAAGGTCAGCGTCTTCTGAGCCAGGTTTTCGCCCAGGCTGTCGAACTTGACCGGACCCTGGACGCTGTCGAAGATCCTCCCGCTGTGCAGATAGGCCGTGATCTTCGCGTTGTCGAGGCTCTTTGTCGCCTCCACCGCCTGTGTCATCACCTGACCGACCGCGTAGGCCTCGGCGATATCAGCGTTGACGGTTGAGGCGGTGCCGCCGTACTTGGCGATGTACTCCTTGACCATCGTCTGGCTGTCGGGCTTCTGGAAGCCGCCGTACCAGCCGTTGGGCACGAACACCCCGTTCTGGTTGCCGGCACCGACCGCCTTGATGAACTGCGCACCCTGATCGGGGCCGGCGGTGGCGATAAACGCCTTGGGCTGGTAGTGCTGCTGGATGAAGGTGTGGATGAAGGCCGACACCGTGGGCACGTCGACCGAGCCCACGACGACCATGTCGGCGTGGGTTGACGCGGCCTGGGTGGCGATCGGAGTGAAGTCGGTCACCTCGGCCGGGAACACCTTGTTGAGCACTGTCTTGACGCCCGCCGACTGCAGGATGCCTTGCGCGACCGGGATCTGGGGCTGCGTGAAGGGATCGTTGACGGTTGCGTACGCGGCTGTCTTGGGTCGTTTCGAGGCGGGCAGCGAAGCCACCCACTGGGCGAAGGTGACCAGGGCGTTCTTGACCGGCGCGGTGACATCGAAGACGTTGTGAAGTCCGGTGCCGAACACCGCCGGGCCGCCGCCGGCACCCTCGACGAAGGCGTATCCGTAGCGGGCCGCTACACGGGCAGAGGGAACGGTAAGCAGGGTCGAGAAGGGACCAAAGACGAGCTGGTCGTGGTTTGAGCCGATCAGCTTCTGGTAGTTGCTGACCACCTGCGAGGGACTCGAGGAGTCAGAGATAACGTCGATCTTGATCTGGCGTCCGAGCAGGCCGCCCTTCTTGTTCTGATCGGCGGCCCACAGCTGGTAGCCCTTTTGAAAGGCCTGCCCATCGGCCGCGAAGTCACCCGAGAGCGAGAGCGAGGTTCCGATCGTGATCGGGCCTTTACCGCCGCTGGATCCGCCGCTACTACTGCTGGAACTGCCACACGCCGCGAGCAGCACGGCCGTCAGCACCGTAAGCCCAACCAGCACACACCTTCGCAACATGGCCATCTCTCTCTCCTGGCTCTGCGATTAACCTGGCAACGATCACCAGCGGCTAGCTGCAATCGTTTGCAGTCGCCACCATACTCCGACGCCCGCGGCCCTGTCAACACTTCCCGTCAGCTCCGAGGCGAGCGATGCTCCCGTCCCCGTCAGCTGTGAGTGTCGGCCCTCGAGGGCGTAGCCATCGCGGCGCTGGCCAGCTCGATCGTGGAACTCGCTTGTGGGTTGAGGTGGACGCGGCGCTGTCGTGCTCATGGGGCGCAGCGCAGCGCAGGTGGCGATCAAGCGCGAGCAGCGGTGGGCATCAGCCGCCGCCCGCGCAGTAGATCGCGTCATACATCTGGCCTGTCACCTCGGGCGCCCCGCGACCGGATCCCAGACGCGCATGCGCGAGCCCGGAACCTTGCCCATGGCCGCGGTAATCTTGGCCATCAGGAGATAGAAGCGGGGTAGCTCGGGGTACAGCAGCGGCTTGCCGCTGGTCATCACCGCGCACGACAGCGCGCGCCAGGGATCGGCCCAGGTGAGCATGTTGGTGAAGCCGAGGTGGCCGAAGGCATGCTGGGTATCGCGACCGTAGAGGCTGAGCAGGCGTGACCCAAGCATGAATCCGTACGAGAAGCGAGTCGGCCATCCGAGCGAGAGGTCGAACTCGAGGTGTGATTGCTCGCGCAGGGCAGCGCGGATCGTGCGCGCCTTGAGCACGCGAACTCGGTCCAGCTCGCCCCCGCAGCGCAGCAGCTCGTAGAAGCGCGAGAACTCGTGGGCGGTGCTGATCAGGTTGGCCGAGGGGACGATCGCGGTCTGAAAGCGCGGATCGTTGCTGAACTCGATCACGGCGTCCAGGGGGAGCCCGAGCGCTCGAGAGATCAGCTGGGAGGCTGGAGGCGCGGTCGGCGGGCCGGTCACGTAATTGAGCGCGACCCGATCCAGGTCCCGTTCGGCGACGCCGTAGTTGGTCCAGCGCATCCCGAGCGGCTCGAGGATTTCCTGGGCCAGGACGGTGCGGATGTCCTTCCCGGTCACCTGGTGCACGACCTCGCCCAGGATGTAGCCCCCCGACACCGCGTGGTAAGCGAGGAAGCGCCCCGGCGGGGCGAACGGACGCGCATCGGAGAGCGCTGAGACCAGAAACTCCCGATCCCCGAGTCGGTCGCGGTCAAAGACCTCGCGAGGCAGGTTGGGGACTCCCGCCCGATGGGACAGCACCTGGGCGATGGTGATCTGCTCCTTGCCCCGGCGGCCGTAGCCGGGGACGTACTCACTCACGGGAGCTTCGATGTCGAGCACCCCGCGTTCGTGCAGAAGGTGCACGACGACTGCGGTCACCGCCTTGGAGCACGAGTAGGTGACGAACGGGGTCTCGGGGGTGGCCGCCACCTTCACAGCTGACTCGCCGTCGTGGGGCCCGTTGCCGCGCGCGTGACCGATGGCGCGGTCGAGCACCACCTGGCCCTGGTGGCGGACGCAGACCTGAACCGCCGGGTGCATGCCACTTCGGTAGAGGTCACTCGCCGCCTTCCAGATCGCCTCTCGGCGGCACGGGTTCAGCCCCTCGGTGTCGGCTTCGGGGCCGATCGTGGTGACAGCGTCGAGGTCAGCGGGCACGCGGATCCGGCGCAGCGGATCCGGCACCAGCGGAAGTCTCGGGAGCGTGGGGATCTGCATCAGGCGGCGGGCACCATGTCAGGCCCATTACCCGCCGCTACGCGGAGTCAGACGTGCCGCCCCACATTCGGGACCACTAGTACTGGTAGAAACCGTTACCCGCTTTGCGGCCGTGGTGGCCGGAGACGACCATACGCTTGAGCAACGGCGGGGGAGCGTACTCGGGGCGCTTGAACTCCTCATACAGCGAGTCACAGACGGCGTAGAGAACATCGAGTCCGATGAAGTCGCACAGGGTGAGGGGCCCCATCGGATGCCCGCATCCGAGCCGCATTCCCTCGTCGATGTCCTCGCGGCTGGCAAAGCCATCCTCATACATCCGCACTGCGGCCATCAGGTAGGGGACGAGCAGCATGTTGACGATGAAACCCGAGCGATCCTTGGTCCGGATCGCCTGCTTGCCGATCTGGCCGACGAACGACTCGGCCACGGCCACCGTCTGCTCGGCCGTGTCGAGTGCGATCACGACTTCCACCAGCCTCATCACCGGCACCGGCGAGAAGAAGTGCAGCCCGACCACCCGGTCAGGACGCTGCGTCCAGGCAGCGAGCTCGGCGATCGGGATCGAGGACGTGTTGGAGGCCAGAAAACGCGCCTCGGGCAGTCGCTGGTCAAGTTCGGCGAACAACTTGCCCTTGACGCGCGGATCCTCGGTGACCGCTTCGATCACCGCGTCCACCTCGCTGAGCTGGTCGAGCTCGCTGGTGTAATCAACGCGGCCGATCAGGGCCTCGGCCTCGTCGGCGCTGAACTTGCCGCGCGAGACGGCTCGCGCCACCGATGCATCCAGAGCGGTGCGCGAGCGCTTCAGCGGCGCGGCGGAAGGCTCATAGACGACCGCCGACACGCCGGCGGCGGCGGCCGACTCCGCGATCCCCGAGCCCATGAAGCCGGCGCCCACCACGCCGATCGTCGTGATCTCGCTCATCGCCGGGCAGTTTTAGCAGCCGCCCAGCGCGCGTAAGCGCTGGCGGTAGACCTGCATGTCGGCGTGAAGGAAGTCACTGTGTGTCTGTGTGCGCAAGCTCGGGACATCCTCGTGGTGGTACGGGTTCGACAGGCTCTCGGCGTGCCCGATCACATCGCGGATCGGGATGTCAAAGCGACAGCTCAGCCAGTGCACGAGCCGGAGACTGGCGGTGATCTGAGCATGATCACCGAGAACTTGAGCATCGCTGAAGCCGACGTGCTCGATGCCCAGGGCCGTCCAGTTCAGGCCGACGGTGTGGCGGGCCATCGTGCTCACCGATACGAGTTGGTGGATGGCGCCGCTGCTGTCGACCACGAAGTGAGCCGAGGTGGCGGGCAGCTCGTGCAGCTCGGAATCCGGCACGTCGGTGGCAAACGTGTTGTAGGTCGAGCTGTAGCTGGCGTCGGTGTAGTGGATGACGATCACGTGCGGCGTGACCAGCCGCCAGGTCGGCTTCATGAAGCTCGAGTAGTGGCGGTGGACGTAGCCGGCCATTTCCACCTTGCGCTTGGCCCCGAACGGGACCGGATCCCAGATGATCTTTGGCGGGGGCGCCGCTGTACGCCGCGCCAGGACGGAGGCGACTGGGCGAGCCGTGGGGATCAGCCGCCGGCGGCCTGACGCCGGACGGGAACGGACCTTGGTCGCCGCCGTGCTCGAGGTTGGCGCCAGAAGAGACGCCGCCGGGTGCGCCGTCGTCGTCGAGTGAACCGCGGTCGCACCGCAACCCCCGGCGGCCACCCCGATCACCGCCAGGGTCAGTGCGCCGCCTCGTCGCATGCCGTCAGGTTGGCAGGTCGGTCACGGGCCCGGCTTGGTCGCGACGGCGCTCGAAGCCGGGATCGGGCTCGAAGACGAGCCGCGCACCAGTCTGGTGGCCTTCAGCCGTGAAGGTTGCGGTGGCGCCGTTGAGCGCGAAGGTCAGCGCCTCGCCCTCCTCCGTGGTCACGCCCAAGCGCCGTCCGTCGGGAGCGATGCGGTCCACGGTTCCGCGGACCCTCGAACCGAGGAAGCTCACCGTCACCGAGCCTCCAATCTGGGGCAATGCGCGCAGGGGCACGCCGGTAGTGATAGCAGCGTCGGGCTAGATGCCGAGCTCCTCCGAGGCCATCCGGGCGCCTGCCAAGCGGGCGGAGATCTTCCCCATCGCAACATCGCGGGCGAAGTCGGGCGACCCGTGTTTGGGCTTCAGGTCGCGGCTGAAGGGCGAGAAGCCGCAGTCGTCGGTGGCGCCCAGTCGCTCCACGGGGATGTACTTGGCCGCCGTCAGGAGTTCGTCGCGGACGTGCTCGGCGGTCTCGACGTCGGGACTGAGCGGATTGATCACGCCCATGAAGCAGACCTGGGCGACGCCGTCGGCGTCTGGGCGGCTGTGCTTGCCGCACAGTTCGTAGACCTTCTCGCGATCATCCTCTGAGGCGCACTGGATCAAGAAGTAGCCCGCGTTCATGTCGAACATGTGCTCGAGCAGAAGCTCGTACGGGACCTCCTTGCTGTGCACCGAGTCGCAATCGCCGCCCGGACAGGTATGGATGCCGATGTTCTTGCGCTCGTGGGCCGAGAAGCGCTGAAACAGCCGGTTATTGAGGTCAATGAACTCCTGGAGCATGTTCTTGCCCGTCCAGGGGTTACGCGAATCGTTCTTGTTGGCCAGCCGGCCCTCGGTGAAATCCACCGACACGCGGACCGCACCGGCCTCGAAGCACTGGCGAATGTCCTTCTCGGCCTCGTCGACGCAGTCGTCGAGAAACTGATCGCGCGAATAGCCCTCGATTTCTCCATCCAGCGGGTACAGCAGCATCATCATCGACGGCGAGATCACCGCCTGCTTGACGGGATGTGAGGCGATGGCCTTGTTCTTGGTCACGAACTCCGACGCGTAGGTCTTGTACCTGAACGGTCCTCTCGTCACGCGCGGCAGCTGGCGATTGTGGCCGTCATCGAAGATGGCGAAGAACTGGCCGTCGCCGGCCAGGCCGTCGGCGAGACCGGTCCCGGCCAGCGTGTCGGTGAGGTTGTAGGTGGCGAAGCTCGACTCGCGCTGCTCCCCGTCGGTCACAATCGGCTCGCCCGTCGCCTCCAGCCGCTTGATCGAGTCCTCAGCCGCCTCGTCCTGCTGGGACTGGAGCTGATCGAAGTCGATCTTGCCCCCGTCGTAGTCGGCGTAGGCCTCCTGCAGCTTCATGGGGCGCGGCAGGGAGCCGACCAGCTCGGTGGGGATGGGCATGCTCTGTTCCTCTCCTGGTGAAGTGAACGGGCGAAGATCAGCGCGAAACCGACGCCAGCGTCCTGCCATCAGTCCGCAGCAGACTGACCACTCTCCCGTGAAGAGCCAACATATCCGCGCTCCATCCTGGGGTCAAGACGAGTCCGCCGCGGCCCCGGGCAGGCACTCTGGGCGGCGCTCCTGCATCCTTGGGCACAACGAACTTGAGCGCAGAGAGAAAGCGAGGGCCTGATGGCCACCAGTTCCAAGACATACCTGTTCACTTCTGAGTCGGTCACCGAAGGCCACCCGGACAAGGTCGCCGACCAGATCTCCGACGGAGTACTCGATGCTGTGCTCGGCCAGGATCCCGGGGGGCGCGTGGCCTGCGAGACTCTGGTCAACACCGGGCTGGTCGTGGTCTCAGGGGAGATCTCGACCGACGCCACCTTTGACGTCCAGGAAATCGCTCGCGAGACGATCCGTCGGATCGGCTACGTGGACGCCGATCTCGGCTTCAGCGCCGATTCCTGCGCGGTCCTCAACGCCGTCGACAAGCAGTCGGCCGACATTGCCCAGGGGGTCGACGCCGCGTACGAGTCGCGTCAGGCCGGAGGCGACGGCGACGAGCTCGATAGCGCGGGCGCCGGCGACCAGGGAATGATGTTCGGCTACGCGACCCGGGAGACGCCCGAGCTGATGCCGGTGCCGATCGCGCTGGCCCACCGGCTCGCCGCTCGCCTGGCCGCGGTGCGCAAGGACGGCACGCTGCCCTACTTGCGCCCGGATGGAAAGACCCAGGTCAGCATCCGCTACGTCGATGGCCGGCCAGTGGGCGTCGAGAAGCTGCTCATCTCCACCCAGCACGCCGAGGGCCTCGAGCGGGCGTTGCGCGATGACCTCTTCGAGCACGTGGTCAAGCCCACCCTGCCGGCCGAGCTGTACTCCGAGTCCGAGCTCCGGGTCGGGTTCCTGGTCAATCCCACCGGGCGGTTCGTGATCGGTGGCCCCGTCGGTGACTGCGGGCTGACCGGTCGCAAGATCATCGTTGACACATACGGGGGCATGGCCCGTCACGGCGGCGGTGCCTTCTCGGGTAAGGATCCCTCCAAGGTGGACCGGTCGGCGGCTTACGCCGCCCGCTGGGTGGCAAAGAACGTGGTCGCCGCCGGCCTGGCCTTTCGCTGCGAGGTGCAGGTGGCCTATGCGATCGGCGTCGCGCGGCCGGTGTCGGTGATGGTCGAGACCTTCGGTACCGAGGCCCCGGGCGTCTCGGCCGAGCAGATCGAGCTGCTGGTCTCAGAGCACTTCGACCTTCGCCCGGCCGCTTTCCGTCAACGCCTTGACCTGCACCGCCCGATCTACCAGAAGACCGCCGCATACGGCCACTTCGGGCGCGAGGAGGAGGACTTCACCTGGGAGCGGACCGACCTCGCGGCGCCCTTGCGAGACGCGGCCGGCCTCGGGGATCTGCGCAGCGAACAGGTGGCTGCATGAGCATCACGGTCGTCGGATCGATTGCCTTTGACGCCGTCGAGACGCCATTCGGCGCTCAGGACCGGATGCTGGGGGGCGCCGCCACGCATTTCGCCCTCGCCGCCTCGTTCTTCGATCACGTCCGCATCGTCGGGCCGGTGGGAGATGACTTCGGCGATGCCGAGCTCGAGGTCCTGCAGATCCGCGGTACCTCGATCGATGACGTCGAGCGCGTCGCCGGCGGTAAGACCTTCTTCTGGAAGGGCAAGTACGGCTGGGACCTGGGCACCCGGGAGACACTGGAAACCGAGCTCAACGTGTTCGAGCACTTCGCCCCCAAGCTGTCGGCGGAGTCCAAGGCGTCGGATGTTCTCTTCCTGGCCAACATCCAGCCGCGCCTGCAACTGGAGGTTCGTGCGCAGTGCGAGGACGCCCGCTTCGTCGCCCTGGACTCGATGAACCTGTGGATCGACATCGCCCGCGACGAGCTGCTCGAGGTCATCTCGCGCGTCGACTGCCTGATCGTCAACGACGCGGAGCTGCGTCAGCTCACCGAGCAGCCCAACCTCGTCTCTGCCGCCCGCGAGGTGCTGTCCCACGGTCCTTCGATCGTGGTCGCCAAACAGGGCGAGCACGGTTCGGCGCTGATCACCGCCGATCAGTTCTTCGCCCTCCCGGCCTATCCCCTGGAGACGGTGATCGATCCCACCGGTGCCGGGGACACCTTCGCCGGCGGCTTTGTCGGGTACGTGTCGCGTCACCTGTCAACGGGGCTGAGCACCGACGTGTTGCGCAACGCCATGGCCTACGGGACCGCACTGGCCTCCTTCAACGTTGAGGGGTTCGGGACCGACGGGGTACGCGAGGTCACCGCCGACGAGGTGGCCGAGCGTGTCGCCGACCTCTGGCGGTTCACGCGCTTTGACCACGTCGGGGTGGAGCTCGTGCAATAACCGACGGCTGGCGCGCGGCCCGTCGGCCAGATCGGGCACCAATTCCTGACCTGGAGATCGCGTCTTGCGAGGCGCGAATTGGCTGACCGCCATTGCTAGGCTGCACGCGGAAGGTGCCCCGCTTTGCCTTTTTGACCAACCACGGCCTGACGCTGCTGTGCATCGCGGAGGACCCGCGGGTGCGGATGCGGGAGATCGCCGCTCGCCTGAGGATCACCGAACGAGCCGCCCAGCGCATCGTGTCTGACCTGATCAGCGCCGGCTACGTGGACCGGGTCCGCGAGGGCCGTCGCAACACCTACACCGTGCGCGGTGACCTCCCGATCGTCCTTCCCACCCAGCGCGATATCGACCTCAACGCGTTGCTCGCCGTCCTGCTCCCGGCCACCGCCAGCGAGAAGCGGCGCGAGGAGATGACCACCGGGGTCTGAGGCCCCGGGCTGGGCAGCTCTTGAGCGCGTCACTTGCCCGGCGGGCGATGGCTTAGCGCCCCGACGATCCCGGTGCAGAACAGGATCAGGATCAGGATCGAGGCGAGATCGAGGACGTTCAGCCCGTAGTGCGAGATGTCGCGGGCGGTCAGGAAGCCCAGGGCGGCGATGAAGACCAGCGCGATGACGAGCAGGACGGTCCGCATCAGTGGGCGACCATGATCCCGGGGGGACTGTGGCGCGGGCCTAGGCCAGCCCGACCGGTGCCCCGACGGCCGTGATCTGCCACGGCTCGTTGGCATCGGCGGTGAGGGAAAGCGTCCAGCGCTCGGTGAAGCTGGTCGCGCGCGAGCGACTGCCCGATAGTACCGCCGCGGTGTCGCGGTCCTCCAGATAGCGCCGCCCGGTCAGATCGACCTCGATCGTCATGGTCGGCGGCTCGGCCGCCGCGTCGAGCCCGATCACCCGCATCCGCTTGACCTCTGGCCCGCGCACCACGACGCGGCTGCGCCCGCTGGCGTCACCGCCGTAGAGCAGCTCGCGGGTCGCCTGGCTGGTGGCGACCCGGCGCAGGATCGCATCGTCGCCGTCCACCGCCTGGGCCCACGCGTTCACGGCGCGGCGGGCGGCGATCTCGAGCACGTCAGGAGAGAAACGGCCGTCGGCGAGGCTCAGGTCGTTGGCCGCGCTGTGGGCGTCGCCGGAGAACTCGAGGTCGGCGACCTCGGCGATCTTGGTCCCCTCGGGAACGGCGTCGGCGACCGCCGCTTGCACCATCGCCTCGTCGCGGAGCCCGGCCTCGTCCGCCCAGGGGGTGGCGACGATTTGCTCGTCGAGCGCGTGCTTGCCCTCCGCGCCCTGCTCGATGCTGATCAGTACCCAGTGCTCGCCGCGCCGGCCCAGGGTCCAGAACTCGCGCATCCGCGTGACCTCGCCGAGCTTGCCCGTCAGCTTGATGCGACGTCCGTAACCGTCGACGACGTAGTCCTTGATCCGGGCGTCGATTCGGACGACCACGCGGTCGGTGTCCGCGTCACCGGTGTGCTTCAGGCCCACGTACTCGATCGTCGGCTCGCCGATCGGCTCGACGTGGTTGCGCCAGCCGCGCCGGTCGAAGTCGTCCAGGCGGCGCTCCCATTCGGCCAGTAGGTCAGAGGCGACCAGGCCGCGCATGTGAACCCGATCCTCGGAGTCCCACGCCTTCTGAATCTCGAAGAACAGGTTGCGAGCGGTGCCGCGCACGTGGTCGGGATCAAACTCGGGGTCCTCGTCGGCTGCTTCGGCGGCCGCCAGTTCGACCCGGCGCTCGCGCTCGGAGGTCTTCTTGCGTCCGCCGCTGCGGTTCGCGCTGCGCTCGGCCCAGTTGGCCTGCATGGCCGGCAGCCAGCGAGTGAGGAAGAAGTACAGGAGCACAAGACCGATCAGGAACACGAAGCCCAGCCCGTGGCCGATGAGTGCGATGTCGAGCAGGAGGCGCAAGATGATGTAGAGGGCAAAGCCCTTGCCGTGAACGCCGCTGCCCCCGCCGCCGCCGCTGAAGCCCGACGAGCCACCGCCCGCCCGGGCCATTGCCTGGGGTGCGAGCACGGCCAGGAGCACTGCTATCGCGGCGAAGCTGATCAGCAGTCGGCGCCGGTTCATGCCGTGGCCCGCTCTCTGAGCGGCCCGTGTCCGGGCTGGTTCTGGGTGACGTGCTGATCGGCGTGGTAGCTGGAGCGCACCAGGGGGCCCGCGGCCACGTGGTCAAAGCCGAGTTTGTAGGCGGCCGTCTCCAGCGCCTGGAACTCGTCCGGATGCCAGTAGCGCACGATTGGCAAATGGCGCTCGGTGGGGCGCAGGTATTGGCCGACGGTCAGCACCTGAACGTCGTTCTCGCGCAGCTGGCCGAGGGCGTCGACCATCTCCTCAAACGATTCCCCGAGCCCGACCATGAGTCCGGATTTGGTGGTGACTTCGTCACCGCCGTATTCCTTGGCGTTGCGCAGCACCCGCTTGGAGCGCTCCCAGGTCGAGCCCCGGCGGGCGATCGGGTACAGCCGGGGGACGACCTCGACGTTGTGGTTGAACACATCGGGGCGCTCGGCGATCACCTTGGCCAGCGGCATCTCAGCGCCGCGGAAGTCGGGAGTGAGGACCTCTATCTGGGTTTCCGGCGCTTGCCGGCGGATCTGGCGGATAACGCCGACGAAGGCGCTGGCACCGTAGTCGGGGAGGTCATCGCGGTCAACGCTGGTGATGACCGCGTGGCGCAGCCCCATCTTCGCGACGCTCCGGGCCACGCGAGCGGGCTCGAGCGGGTCGTTCCACGTCGGCTTGCCGGTCTTGACGTTGCAGAAGCCGCACCGGCGCGTGCAGGTGTCACCGAGGATCATGAACGTGGCGGTACCCCGCTGCCAGCACTCGCCGATGTTCGGGCACGCCGCCTCCTGGCAGACCGTGTGTAGCTCCTCTGATTCGATCATCTGCTGCAGCTCGCGGTAGCGTCGGCCACCGGGCGCGGGGACCTTGAACCAGGGCGGTTTGCGGCTCTTGTGAGGAAGCACGTCCGGACCGAGGACGCTGAGCACGTCCGCGATTCCACCGGGGTTCGCCCGCGACCGCGTCGAATGTTCGCGCTCGTTCACGGTTCTAAGGCTACCGCGGCGCAATCGTCGCCCAATTGGCACAAAGTCGGGGGTGTTCCCTGCCACGCTCCGGGGGTGCGTGTAAATACCAGCCATATAGGCGGGTTTCGCGCCTCGCATCGGGATCTGGCTGCCCTCGCGGCCCGCCAGAACGGCGTGTTCTCACTCGCGCAGCTCCAAGCGCTCGGGCTCACCCAGAACGCCGTACACAACCGGGCCAAGCGTGGCCAGCTGCACCGGGTCCACAGCCAGGTCTACGCCCTCATGCCGCCCGAGCTGCTCACCCGCCACGGCCGCTACATGGCTGCCGTGCTCGCCTGCGGGCCGGGCGCCCTTCTCTCGCACCGCTCGGCGGCGGGGCTGCTCGAGCTCCGCGCCACCGACCGCGCGGGCATCGAAGCCACCATCCCCGGCACGGGCTCCCGCCGCCTCGCGGCGTCGACATCCACCGCTCTACCACCCTCGATGACCGTCTTGACACCACGATTGTCGATGGCATCCCCTGCACCACAGTCGCCCGCACCCTGCTCGACCTGTGCGGGGTCGTCCCCCGGCGCGCCACCGAGCGGGCGTTGGACCAGGCCGAGGTCAGCGGGCGCCTCGATCTCAGTGCTGTTCAAAGCCAGCTGGATCGCAACCGCCCCCGCCCCGAGGCGGCGATGCTACGCGCCATCGTCGAGCGCCACCGCGCCGGTAGCACCGTGACCTGGAACGAGTTCGAGGAGCGCTTGCTTGCCGTCTGCCGCTGCGCCCGCGTTCCCACGCGCCCGAGGTCAATGTCTGGGTCACCCCTCGCGACGGCAACCCAGCGCTGCGGGTCGACTTCCTCTGGCGTGAGGCTCGGCTCATCGTCGAGACCGACGGCCACGCGACCCACGGGACGCGTGAGGCCTTTGAGCGCGACCGCCTTCGCGATCAACGCTTGACCGCTGCCGGTTGGCGGGTGGTTCGGATCACCTGGCGCCAGCTCACCGAGGACCCGAGCGCGTGGCCCGGTTGATCGTCGGCCTGCTCGCCGAGGTCTAGACCGACGCCAGCGCAGTCGAGCCGGCGGGCGCAACTGCGGCTTCGAGCCGAGCGGCGGAGACGATCCGCTGCCGGCGACCGAGCGCCCGGGCGACCTGGAACGCCGCCCGCTTGCGGAAGCAGGGCATCTGGCCGGCCGGACGGCCGGTCTCCTGGTTCAGCGAGGTCATCGAGACACCGTCGAGCCCGCAGGCGACGACCCACGAAAAGGGCTGCAGGTCGTTCTCCACGTTCACCGCCCATCCGTGGGTGGTCACCCCGCGCGCGACGTGCACGCCGATCGAGGCGATCTTGCGGTCCTGCACCCACACCCCCGTGTAGTCGGGGCCGTCCTCTGGCCGCGCGCGCGCGTTCACAACGCCCTCGTCGTGCAGCGCGGCGACGATCCCGCGCTCAAGCGCGCGCACGTACTGCACCACGTCCTCGACGGCCACGATCGGATAGCCGACCAGCTGTCCGGGCCCGTGGTAGGTGACCTTCCCGCCGCGGTCGGTCTCGACGACGTCGATCCCCTGCATTCGGTACCAGTCCTCGCCCTTCGGCAACTCGCCGGGCGCCGAGCGCCGGCCGCGGGTGTACACCGGCCAGTGCTCGAGCAGCAGCATCACGTCCGGGATCGCTCCCGCTTGCCGGGCGGCCCGCACGCGCTCTTGGAGGGCCAAGGCCTCGCGGTACTCCAGCGTGCCCAGCGAGCACACCCAGAGCTCGGGCGTATCACGCAGAATCATGCTCCCTAGCCTACGCCCCCTTCGAGCTCACGCTTGACCGCGGCCAGGAACCGCGCCGACAGCGCGCCGTCGAGCGCGCGGTGGTCCCAGCTCAGGCCGAGGATCGTCATCGGGCGGATCGCGATCGAATCGTTGCCGTCGGCGTCGGTGACCACCACCGGCCGCTTGACCACCGCCTCGAGGTCGAGGATCCCGACCTGGGGCAGGTTGATGATCGGCGTGGCCATGATCGAGCCGTACTGGCCGGGGTTGGTGATCGTGAAAGTGCCCCCCCGAACGTCGTCAGCGGTCAGCTCGCGCGCGCGGGCGCGGCGGGCGACGTCGCGGATGCGCGCCGCCAGGCCCTCCTCGGAGAGCTCGTGGGCGCCGTGGATGACCGGGACGATCAGACCATCGTCGCCGAGCGAGACGGCGATCCCCAGGTTCACTTCGTCCACGCGCGTGTAACGGTCGGCCTCGAGCCACGCGTTCAAAGCTGGATACTCGCGCAGAGCCACCACCACTGCCCGCGCCACGAACGCCAGCGCCGTGACCCGCAGACGCGCGCGCTCGCGCTCGACCCGGCTCATGTCGACCTCGATCCAGGTGGTGCAGGTGGCCGCGGTCTCGAGCGAGCGCTTCATGTGCTGACCGATCTGGCGGCGCATCCGCGAGAGCCCGCCGTCTGCGCCCTCGGCTCCGCTCGCGCCACCGGCGCTCGGCGCCGGGACCGGATCGGGCCGATAGGGGCTCTCGATGTGAAGCGGCGGGTCCGCCACTGAGGCGCCCGCCGCCTCAGCACCACCACCAACCCCGTTTCCGTTCAGCAGCGCCAGCACATCCTGCTTGCGCACGCGCCCGCCGCGTCCCGTTCCCGCCACCCCGGAAAGGTCGATGCCGTGCTCGGCGGCGATCCGCATCACCACGGGCGAGTAACGGCGGCCGGCACTGCGATCGCGGGGCGTCCCGGCCGACGGCGCCGAGGGGGCGCCAGGAACGTCCGGAGCCGCGGCAGCCGGCTCAGGCGCGCCGACGCCATCGAAACCCGCAGCCGCCGCCGTCGCGCCCGGGCCCGCGATCCGGGCCAGCACCGTCCCGACGTCGACGGTGGCGTCGACATCGACCAGGATCTCGGCCACCACGCCGCTCGCCGGAGCCGGCACCTCGGTGTCGATCTTGTCGGTCGAGATCTCGCAGATGGTCTGCTCGGCCTCGATCGCGTCCCCCACCCCGACCCGCCAGGCGACGATCGTCCCCTCGGCGACCGAGACCCCCATCTGGGGCATCGTCACGTCGATCAAGACGTCAGTAGGCGAGGAGCTCACGGCACGCCTCCTTCACGCGGTCGACGCCGGGCAGAACGGCTTGCTCCAGCGGCGGCGAGAACGGGATCGGCACGTCGGGGGTGGCCACCCGCACCACGGGTCCATCCAGGTCCTCGAAGCCCTTCTCGGCGATCAACGCCGCCACCTGGGCTCCGGCCGCGCACGTCATGTTGGCCTCGTCGACGATCACCACCTTCGAGCACCGCGCCACCGAGTCGAGGATCGCGTCCTCATCCAGGGGCACCAGCGAACGCAGGTCCAACACCTCAATTGATGCCCCCTCCAGATCGGAGGTGGCCGCCAGTGCCACGTCGACCATCGCGCCGTACGCGATCACTACCAGGTCCGAACCCGGCCGGGCGACCCGCGCAGTGAACGGGGTCTCGAACACGCCCTCGCGCACGTCGCCCTTGACCCGCCGGTAGAGATGCTTGTGCTCCATGAAGAGCACCGGGTTGGGGTCATGGATGGCGTGATGCAGCAGGCCCTTGGCGTCCTGCGCGGTCGATGGCGCCACCACCTTGAGCCCGGGTGAGTGCATGAACAGAGCTTCGGGATTCTGGGAGTGAAAGGGGCCGCCGGAAAATCCGCCGCCGCTCGGCAACCGCACCACGATCGGCACCGCCAATCCCTGGCGGTAGTGCATCTTGCCCGCCACGTTGACGAGCTGATCAAAGCCACAGGAGATGAAGTCAGCGAACTGCATCTCGCACACCGGACGCAGCCCGACCACCGCGGCACCCACCGCGCAGCCGATGATCGCCGACTCGGCCAGCGGCGTGTCCATCACCCGGTCGGTTCCGAACTCGTCGACGAAGCCGTCGGTGACCTTAAAGGCGCCCCCGAACTCGCCGATGTCCTCGCCCATCATCAGCACGCGCTCATCGGCGCGCAGCTCGTCGCGCAGGGCGGAGGAGATCGCCTGCAGGTAGGTCATGACCGCCATCAGACATCACCCCCCGCCGAACCCGCCGAGCCCACCGAACCCGCCGAACCCGCCGAGCCCGCCGAACCCGCCGAGCCCGCCGAACCCACCGAACCCGCCGAGCCCTCCGCGCGCGTCGAGTCCGCAAAGCCACTCCACGGCGCCTGTCCGTCGCCGAGGGATTCCGCCTCGCCGACACAGAACACACCTTCGAGCACGCCATCGGCGGCCGGCATGGGACCGGCCAGCGCCTCCACCGCGGCCGCCTCGATCTCCGCCGCGACGGAATCACGCAGCGCGTCGACGTCCACGCCCAACGCCCGCAGGCGCTTCTCCTGGCGCTCGACCGGATCGCGCTGGCGCCACTGCTCGACCTGCTCCTTGGGCACGTACTTCATGTCGTCGTGAGCGGCATGCCCGTGCATGCGCATCGTCACCGCCTCGATCAAGGTCGGACCGTCACCCGCCACCGCGCGCTCGCGGGCGGCCCGGGTGGCCTCGAACATCGCTTCGACGTCGTTGCCGTCCACGGTCACGCCGGCAAAACCGTAGGCCGCTGCGCGCTCCACGGGGTCGACAGCGAACTGCTTGTCCAGCGGCGTCGAGTACGCGTACTGGTTGTTTTCGAGCACGAACACGACCGGCAGCTTCTGCACTCCGGCCCAGTTCATCGCTTCGTGGAAGTCACCCCGCGAGGTCGATCCGTCTCCGAACCAGGTCAGCGCGCAGCGCTGCTCGCCTCGCAGCTTGAAGGCCATCGCCATCCCGGTCGCGACCAGCATCATGTCGGGGAGCATCGAGACCATCCCGACGCAACCCAGATTGCGATCGCCGAAGTGGACGTTCCCGTCGCGACCGGCGGTGATGCCACCGGCGCGACCCATGTACTGAGCCAGGATCCGGGTTGGCGTGACCCCGCGGATCAGGTGGGCGGCGAGGTCGCGGTGCAGGATGCAGAGCCGGTCCTGCGCGGCCATCGCGAAAGCGGCGCCCGCCGAGACAGCCTCCTGGCCGTAGCCGTCATAAAATGAGCCAGGCACCTTGCCCTGGCGATAGAGACTCATGGCGCGTTCTTCGATGCCCCGCATCAGGAGCATGGCGCGGTGCAGCCAGATCCGGTCCTCGAGCCGAAGATGCTCGTGCGGGATGGCCTCTACCGAGGCCGGCCGAGCCGTGTCAGTGGCCATCTCGATTGCTTCCCTTTCGTTGCAGGCCGGCGCGGGATCTCCGTCCGTCCAATCTCAGAAGTGGCAGCCCTTGGGATCTCCACGGCCACCCTCTCGTCCGGGAGCCCGAGCTTACTGGACGGTGCGCGCGATTACCCTTGATCGATGCGAAGCGCGTGGCTAGCCCGGCTGCGCTGGCGAAGCCGGGGAGCCTGGCTCTGGCCCACCTTCATCGTCGTCACGGTCCTCGACGCCGTCATCGTTCACTCGCTCCCGATCGCCGGCGACAGCCAGACGCTGTTGGGCGGGGTCGTGTTCGCGCTCGTCCTCAACGTTCTGGCCGTGCTGCTTCTCTCCCGCCCCTTGGGTGCCCTGCTGCGCCGCCGCCGCACCGACATGCCGGTGGCGGTGGCCCGCAACTACGGAGGCACCGCCGCCGTGACGATCGTCACGGCAGCCATGCTCAGCGGCGGGCTCCTGCATCACCCCGCGCTGATCGCCGACCAGCGCGCGCTGCGCGACGCGATCGTCCGCGCGGTGGCCTACATCGGCGATCGCGCGCCGTCCCCCTTTCGCCAGATGGCCACCCACCCCGACACGTACACGATCCAGGCGGGAGCGCTCTACCGCATCTGTGTTCCCAACCGCGCCGGGACGCGCAGTTACTGCGTGATCGTGAAGTCCAACCTCCCGCTGGCCCAGAGTGTCGTTTTTGGGGGCTACGAACCGAACTCGGTCTTCGCCGCGGGCACGGACTAAATTGGTTCCAGCGCCACGGGCAGCCTGAACAGCGATGCAAAGCGCAGGGCGAGGAACGGGTCGCCAGCGAGTTCGAAACGTCCGCTGGAGAGCAGCTCGGGCCAGCTCGCGGCGCCGGACGCAAGCAGGATCAGATCATCGGAGCCCAGCGTCGCGCGGGCGCCCGGCTGCTGCGCGGCGCCCGGACGCACCGAGCAGCTCTGGCCGGCGATGGCCAGCTCAAAGCGAGCCGGCGATCGCCCGCTCGGGTCGCGGATCGACAGCTCGAGGGTCGCCTCGAGCTGATCGGCGGGGGCCTCGAAGCGCATCGCGATCGCCCGCGGGATGAGCCGTAGCACGATCCAATGCACGGCCCGGTGACGATCCAGCGTCGCCACCCAGACCGCCATCTGTCGCCGCGGGCTCTTCACGACAGCAGGTGCTCCATCGCCTCGGTGGGATCGGAGAACAGCATCAGCGCGTCGTCGCTCGCGACCATCCGCCCATAGTGTGTCGACATCTCGTGCTGGATGGAGTACGCGTCGATCTCGTAGCCGAGCTCCTCGGAAATCTGGTCATATGGGATGATCAGCCGGTCGCGAGCGCGGATGTCCCAGAACGAGGGCTGCTCGCGCACCTCGATTCCCTCGCGGCGCGCCAGGCAGCCCGCCACCGCGTCACCCTCGGCGCTCTTGGCCATCACGATGCCGACGAAATCAAAGCTGCCGCTCTCCGCGACGGGTGAGGATGTTTGCCGAGCCGACTCAGACGAGCCGGGCCTGCCGCTCTGGACTTGGGAACTGGGCCGCGGTATCTCCCCGACCACTTCGGGCGGCGGCTCATATCCGACCAGGACGCAGCACTCGGGCAGGCCCGCCTCGGCGAGCATCGCGCCCGCGTAGGCGCCGACGCGATACGTGGCCCGCGGGACGTCGATCCCGAGCGGGGCGGCGATCGGGGCCAGCGCCGCGGCGGCCTCGAGCGCCTGCGCCAGCCAGTCGCCCACCCAGCCGGTCAGAACCTCACGGTTGTGGTCTCCGTGCTCGGGGTCGGCGAGCAGAAAGCGGCTGAGTTGCACGGACCAGGCCCGGGTCCACTCCCACTCCTGGGTCTCCACGCGCGCGAGGACGGGAGTGATCGTGTCGCCGTGGGCGGCGGCGGCGCGGGTGCCGAGCTCGCGGCGGACGAGCGTCGCCACCACCGGCTCAAAGCACAGGTTGGCGGCGATCAACACCTCGGCCCAGTCGGGCGTCGCCGCCAGGCGCTCGAGGTAGCGGCGGGCGGGCTGCCAGGGTTGGTCGTGCAGGAAGGCGTCACGCGCCGCCTCGATCGGGAACTCCTGCCCGAGGTGCGGCTCGAGATCCATCGCGTAGAGCACGATCGCCTGCGCCGAGCGCTGCTTCACCGCCGCCTGCAGGCACACGCAGGTCGCGACGGTGTCCGACAGGCAGTCGCGGGCCGCGGTGGCGAGCGCGAACCACAGCCCGTGCTCGAGAAAGGCCGGGACCTGGAGGTAGCCGCGCAGGAACTCGGCCCACGCCGGGTCGATGTCGTCGATCAGCCCCTGCTCGGCCGCGGAACGAACCGCGCTCTCGATCTGCTGCTCGACGGCCGCGCCGGCTTGGTAGAAGGGCCGCTCCCATTGCTCGCCGGGATCGCGGAAGGCAAACCAATCCGAGCTGCGAAGCGTCGTCGAGGCGTCGTTCCAGGTTCCCCGCCCGTCCTCGAAGTACAGCGGCCAGCCTCGCGTCAGGTGGCGATGGGTCGAGGGCTGGGTGTCGACGGTGACGTCCTCGTACAGTGTCGCGCGCCGGGCCGCGGGGGCAAACCACCCGAAATCGCGCTCGGAGACCACGCGCACCGCCGGCTCGTCGGGGGCGGCCGGCGCCCCCTCGGTCGGCGCGTCGGCCGAGGTGGTGAACTTGTCCTGGAAGATCCGCGCCGGGTCGACGCCGCGTCCGGTCAGCATCGCCTCACAGGCCTCGAGCATCGGCGGTGGGCCGCACATGTAGACGTCGGGGGCGGCGAACTCCTCGTCCACAGCCTCGTGCACGAAGCGCCCGGTCACGGGGTTGAAGCGGAAGTCGAGCAGACCCAGGCTCTCGATCTCCCGCACCCCGATCAGGTCGCGTTCCTCGCGGGCGCCGTAGTAGAAGCGCACCGGTCGCTCGCAGCCCTCGGCGGCGAGCTGGCGCAGGACGCCGAGCACCGGCGCCATCCCCGAGCCCCCGGCGATCATCAGGATCGGCGCCTCGGAGCGCCGCAGGTGAAACGCGCCGTAGGGCCCCGTCACCCGCAGACAAGAATGAGAATCGGAATCAATCTCATTTCCGAGGAGGCTGGAGAACCGGCCGCCCGGGTAGCGCTTGACCATCAGCTCGATCGCACCGCTCTCGGGCAGGCTGGCGATCGAGAACGAGCGCCGGACGCCCTCGGCGCCCGGGACGTGGACGTCGATGTACTGGCCCGGCAGCCACGAGAAGTCCTCGGGCACGGTCAGCTTGACCCCGACGATGTCGTGGGTGAGCTCGGTCACCTCGGTCACGGTCGCGTCGACGTCCCGGATCGCGTTCTCGAGGCGGTAATTGTCAGGATCGAAGTGCAGCAGCTCGATCGTCAGGTCGGACTCGGGCAGCGCCCGGCACATCAGCACGTAGCCGTTGCCGCGCTCGGTCTCAGAGAGCGCGAAGTTCGAATAGCGCTTCAAGTCCGCCGACCCGGAGAGCAGATAGCACTTGCACGCCGAGCACTGACCTTCGCGGCACCCGTAGGCCAGGTTGTAGCCCTGACGGAACGCTGCGTCGAGCACCGTTTCCTCGGCGCCGCACTCGATCTCCTCGCCGAGCGGCTCAAAGCGAACCCGCGGGCTCATTTACAAGACCGCGTTCGCGAGCTCGAGCGGGACGTCGCCGCTGGTGGCTGGGGCGTCTGACCAGTCCCCGCTGGGGAGCCCCAGCTCGCGGGCGACGCGGATGTTGGGACTCTCGAGCTTGAGGTTGTGGGCGCGGATGTCTGACAGCTTCCACTGCCGCGGCCCATCGCCGTTGCGATGCAGGTGGGGCTGCCCGATCAGCGTCTCGCCGTCGGCGCGGACGAAGCCGAGGTCCTGGATCACCTCCGAGGCCTCCCAGCCGTGGTAGCGGTCCAGGTAGTTGCGGTCCCCGCGGTAGCGCCCCGGGTTTGACTCGTCCAGCCAGCGGCACTCCTTGGAGCAGTAGAACCGCGTGCGTTGGCGGTGGGGGGTGGGTGGGTGGGGAACGATTTGATCCACGCGGTCGGACTCGGACACGCACAGCCCCTGGCAGGTCCAGCAGAACGGTGGCGCCATGTTGATGAAGTCCAAGGGCAGGAAACCCGACGCGGGATCGGTGCCCTGGCGAAACGCCTCCCAGAAGGCTCCGTACTGTGAGTACCAGCCCGGATAGTGGCGCTCGAACCACTCGAAGTCGCGTTCATCGAGCGGGTCAAAGCGCCAGAACGACAGCGGCCACGCCGCGAAGGCGAGGATCGCGTGGCGGTGGTGGATGCCGTTGACGATCCGCTCGCGGGCGCGCTCGAACATGTCGGGTGGAATATCGAGCCCGAGCTTTCCGAGCTTCATGATGTAGGCCCGGTGCCAGTCGTCGCGCACCCAGCGGTCCCACTTGTCCAGGAAGCACTCGGGGTCCGAGCGATCCTTGGAGAAGTACTCGATCACCACGGCCGAGAAGATGTCGATGAAGGCGTGGTTGATCCAGAACGCCTGCTGCAGGTCGCGCTCGATCAGCGGCGCGTTGTGGTCGTCCTGGAGAACGGTGAGCAGGGTCGCGTAGCCGTTTGAGATGTGGCGCGCCTCGTCGGACTGGACGGACAGGTACGTGGTGGGGAGGGTAAAGTCGCCGTTGCGCGCGGCGACGTCGGGGGTGGCGACGAACACGACGTTGGTGAACGCCGTCTCCGCCACCACCTGGAGCGTGAACGCGCACTGGATCGGATCACCGACGATGAAGTGCGAGAGCATGTTGAGCCCCGGGTTGGTCAGCACCGAGCCCGAGAACGCCTTCGGTCCCAGATGCCAGCCGGCCGGGTCGGGGACGTTCTTGGCGTACCAGCGGGCCAGCGCCATCTGCAACCCGGTGTGCCGGATCTCGTCCACGAACTGGACGTGGTAGCCATTGCGCAGCTCGTTGTTGGGTACGGCGCTCATCAGCATCGACATGCAACGCCCGGCGGCGACCTCGGCGTAGTTGGTGACGACGATGAACGGTTTGAGAATCTCCAGCCAGCGTTCGTGGGCCTGGTTGGGCATGTCGGCGCGCACGGCCGCGTCGTGACCGCCGTAGACGCGCTCGTCCTTCTCGAGCTCCATCGGCAGGTACTCGCGCATGATGTGGCGCATCGGGTCCTTGGCCTTGTTGGGGAACCGGTAGCGCGTCGGGTAGCGAATCGCGGCCTGGTGGTAGTCGGCCTCCCAGCCGAGCTGGGCAATGCGCTCGTGCGTCTGGGTGATGCTGCGCCGACGGGCAGAAACGCTCATCCTCCGGGCACGCTACTCCTGTACCTAGAGGCGAATCTCCGCGCCTGAGCAACGTCCGTAACCGCTCTAATTGTCACAATATGACAATGACCAGCGAGCCCTGGCGCGCCGAGCCCCTCCCCGCGGAGACCGTTGCCGCTGTCCGCGCCGAGCTCGGCCGACTCGTCGACATGATCATCACCGCCGTCCGCGCCGAGAGCCCGGTGTACGGAGAGGTGCTTGCCGCGCCCGAGGGGATAGGCATCCGCTTGGGGATCGAGCAGGCGATCCGCGCCTTCCTCGACGCTGTGGAGAGCGGCGGGCGGCCGGCCGGCGAGACCGACGAGCTTTGGCGCCGCCTCGGCGAGGCCGAGTTTCAGGCCGGGCGCAGCCTCGACGATCTGCGCGCCGCATTTCGGACCGGGACCCGCGCCGCCTGGCGGGGAGCCGCCGAGCTCGCCTCCCGGGCCGGCGTCTCGGCCGCGATCGCGATTGCGCTCGCCGAGACAATCTTCATCTACGGCGACGAGCTCGCCACCGACGTCGTTGAGGGCTACCTGCGGATGCAGTCCGACCAGGCCGGCGAGCGCGAGCGCCGCCAGCGGCGGGTCGCGTTGGCGCTGCTCGACCCCGACGGAACCGACCCTGATGCCGTGGCCCGGGCGGCCGAGCTCGCCCGCTGGCCGGTCCCGCGGACGCTGGCCGTGGTCGCGCTCGAGGCCGACAGTCCGCTGGACGTCACCCGCCGGCTCGACGCCGACGTGCTCGCCGGTGCCGACTCCGGCGGCGCCTGGCTGATCGTTCCCGATCCCGACGGCCCCGGTCGCGCGGCGGCCCTGACGCGGGCCCTGGAAGGCGAGGTGGCCACGCTCGGACCCACCGTCGCCCCGCCCCGGGCGCACCTGTCGCTGCGCTGGGCGCGGTCAGCGCTGGCGTTGGTCGGTGAGGGCGCGTTCGCCTCCGCAGCCCCAGCTGCCGCGTCACCCGCGCCCTTCTCATCCGCGCCCTTCTCAACCGCGCCCGCAGCCTTATCTGCGCCCGCCGGCCCCCTGCGCGTGTCCGATCACCTCGCCACGGTCATCCTCCTTCAGGATCGTGACCTGGCCGCCGAGCTCACGCGCACCCGGCTGGCTGCCCTGGACGAGCTGCCCGCCGCCGAGCGGACGCGGTTGCTCGACACCCTCGCGGCCTGGCTGGAGCACCAGCGCCACACCCCAGCCATCGCCGCCCAGCTCCACATCCATCCGCAGACCGTCCGCTACCGGATGGCCAAGTTGCGCGAGCTGCTCGAGGATTCGCTCGAAACCCCGGACGGCCGCTTCGAGCTCGTACTGGCGCTGCGGATCCGGAGTGCCTACTCGGGCACAGGTGGCGGGTAGACCTCGCGCACATACTCGTCGACCTTGGCTTCCGGCAGCCGTCGCGATAGCGCCAGGAAGTAGATGATCAGGCTCCAGATTGCCGACACGATCAGTCCCCCGTACAGGCCAAGGTCGTTATTGCCGTTGACCAGCCAGGTCCGGAAGATCCCGATGCCCCCGATCATCCCTCCGCCTCCCACCGGGAAGGTACCGAAGTACGAAATCACCCCCATCCCGATGAAGTACGGGATGATCCACACGGCCGCGCCCCAGTCCATCTTCGGCTGCTTTGGGTTCAGGTTGAACCGATATGAGATGGCGATCAAGGCGTAGCCGATCAGCATCGCCAGCATCAGCGTGGTGTAGGTCGGCCAGCCGGCCCAGTAGATGATCCAGGTGGCGCACACGAACGACGCCGGGGCGAGGAAGCCGGCCGCCGGCAGCCGGTATACCCGGGGCAGGTCGGGCTTCTGCTTGCGTAGCGCGGCCAGCGCCAGCGGCGCGGCCGAGTACATCAGCACCGACGCGCTGGTGACGACCCCCACCAGCGCGCTCCAGCTCGGGAAGGGCAGCAGGAACAGCAGGCCGATCACGGTCGCAAACAGGACTCCGAACGCGGGCGCTCGCGTCCGCGAGTCGGTGGCCTCGAACGCCTTGGGGATGAAACCGTTCTTGCTGAGCCCGAAGCTGAGCCGTGAGGACGACGTCAGGTAGATGAGGCCGGTGCCACCGGGGGAAACGACGGCGTCGATCCGCAGGATGTAGGCCAGCCAGGCCAGGCCGGCGACCTTGGTGACGGTGTAGAACGGCCCCGCGTTGAGCGCCACGACCGCAGGGTTGGTGTTTTTCGGGCCCAGATTGGTCCAAGCGTGCTGCGAGACGAGCAGCTTGGGATCCACGGCGCCGATGAACACCACCTGCAGCAGGATGTAGATCGCGGCGCCGATCAGGATCGAGACGATCACGGCGCGCGGCACGTCCCTCGGGTTGCGAGCCTCGCCGCCCAGCTGGACGGCCTGCTCGAACCCGAGCAGGGCGAACACGATCCCGCCGGTCGGGATCGCGATCAGGATGTCCTTGATCGCGGCCCCCTTCACGAAGAAGCCACCACCCTTACTGAAGTTGCCGCCGTGGAAGTGGCTCACGAGGATGACGACGATCGTCACGACCGGAATCAGCACCTTCCAGCTCGTGAGGCCGTTGTTGACCCGCGCCAACCAGCGGATCCCGACCAGGTTGACGACCACGAAGATGGCCATCAGGATGACCGCGACGATGATGCCGGTACCCGACAGGGTGTTGGCCGGGAGCCCGTTCACCACGTGGTGCTGGAAGAAGTTCCGCGCCCAGTGCGCGGTTGACAGATATTGGATCGCTGCCAGCACCTCGATCGGCGCCACGGTGGCGGCTTGCAAGTACGACGCCCACCCGAAGGTGGCGCCGGCGAAGCTGCCGAAGGCGTAGTGCGGGAAGCGGCTGGTCCCGCCGCTGACCGGAAACAGCCCGCCGAGCTCGGCGTGCACAAGCGCCAGCACGATCACGATCACCGAGGCGATCACCCAGCCGATGATCGCCGAGGGCCCGGCGATCGTCGCTGCGGCGAGGGCGCCAAACAGCCAGCCTGAACCGATCAGCGAGCCCTCCGAGGCCCACAACAGGCCGAGGAAGCCGACGCCGCGGTCGAGCCCATCGGCATCGAGTTGAGCGCTTCGGGCCGCGGGTCCGGGCGCGGTTGTCTGAGCCATGGCTAGCTTCCTCCCACGGGTCGATCAGTGGGCCCAATTTGTCGACGCGACGAGTTTCGGACCCCGCTATGCCCGACCCTACCCGCCGCCCGGCTGCCGCCAAACCCCCCCGATTGGGCTATTGGTGCCCAGCCACCGCGTGCGGCACGTAGGGCTCCTCGAGGCGCTCGATCTCCTCTGCGCTCAACGAGAGCGACCCGGCAGCCAGCGCGTCCTCGAGCTGCTCGGTCTTGGTCGCGCCCAAGATTGGCGCCGTCACCCCGGGCTTGTGCAGCAGCCAGGCCAGCGCCACCTGAGCGGTCGGGACGCCGCGTTGGGCGGCCACCTGGTCAGCCCTTTCCACCACATCGAAGTCGACCTCGGGCTTGTACAGCGAGTCGCCGAAGCGATCGGACTGGGCGCGCGTGGTCAGCTTGTCGCCGCTGCGCGTCCGGTTACCGGTCAGCATCCCGCGCGCGAGTGGGCTCCACGGGATCACCCCCACCCCCTGATCCAGGCACTGGGGGATCATCTCGCGCTCCTCCTCGCGGTAGACCAGGTTGTAGTGGTTCTGCATGGAGACAAACGGTGTCGGCGCCACGAACTGGGCCTTGGCGAACTGCCACGCGAACATGCTGCTGGCGCCGATGTAGCGAGCCTTGCCAGCCCGGACGACCTCGTGCAGAGCCTCCATCGTCTCGGTGATCGGGGTCCGCGGATCCCAGCGGTGGATCTGATAGAGGTCCACATAGTCAAGTCCCAGCCGCTGCAGCGAGGCGTCGATCGACGCCAGGATGTGCTTGCGCGAGAGGCCCGAGCCGTTCTCCCCGGGCATCGTCGGCATGAACACCTTGGTCGCCAGCACGTACTCCTCGCGCATACCGAACAGCTTAGGCAGCAGCCGTCCGGTGATGACCTCGCTCTGACCCCCGTTGTAGACGTCGGCGGTATCGAAGAAGTTGATCCCGCCCTCGACGGCGCGACGCACGATCGGCTCGGCCGCCGCTTCCTCCAGGGCCCACTCCCGGCTCTCGTGGGCGCCGTAGCTCATCATTCCCAAGCAGACGCGTGACACCCGCAGGCCGGTCGCACCGAGATTGACATAGTCCATTGCCGCCTCCTGTGGTTTCGCTGCTCCATCCCGCGGTCGAGGCTAGCCGTCGAGGGCGGTGAGCGACCGCCGGGTAGGCTGACCGCAATGACCTTCGTTGCGCTGGTCACCGGCGCTTCCAGCGGGATCGGCGAGGCCACCGCGCGCCGCCTCGCGCGTGAGCCCGACGCTCGCCTGATCCTGGTTGCGCGTCGTGAGAATCGCCTCGCGGCCCTCGCCGACGAGCTCGGGGGCGCCACGGTGATCGCCACCGATCTGACCGAAGCGGACGCTCCCGCGCGGGTCCGAGAGGTGGCGGAGCGAGACCACGGCGGGGAGCTGCACATGCTGGTCAACAATGCGGGTGCCGCCTGGCGCGGGCGCTTTGCCGAGACCGGATGGGCCAACATCGAGCGCCACATGAAGCTCGATTTCGAGGCTCCGGTCCGGCTCACCGAGGCTCTCCTGCCCCTCCTGCGCGCCACCGCGGCCCAGCGGGCGGCGTCGCTGCCGCCGGTCTCGATCGTCAACGTGGCCAGCACCGCCGGCCGCGTCTCCCGGCCCAACTCGGGTGCCTACTCGGCGGCCAAGTTCGCCCTCGCTGGCTGGAGCGACGCCCTGTACGCCGAGGAGCGCGAGCACGGCGTCCACGTCGGCCTCGTGCTCCCGGGCTTTGTCCGCACCGAGGGCTTTCCGGCCGCCGAGCTGTTGGCCAAGGCGGCCACGCGCTGGCTGGTCTCCAGTCCCGAGCAGGTCGCCGAGGCGATCATGGAGGCGGGTGTTGGTGGCCGGGCCGAGCGCTACGTCCCCCGGTATTACTGGCTCGCTGCCGCGCTGCGCATCCTTGCCCCGGGCCTGATCCGCCGCGTCACTGCCGGAGGCCGCCTGACCACCGCCCCCAACACCGGCGACTGAGCGCTCGCGCGAAGCTACCTACACCACCGTAGTCATCTAAGCTACGGCCGTGTAACTAATTGATGAGGAGCGAGCCGAAGTGATCGAGAACGTCCGTCGGGTGGCGGTCCTGGGCGGGAACCGCATCCCCTTCGCCCGCCAGAACGGCCCCTACGCCAGGGCCTCCAACCAGGACATGCTGACCGCCACTCTCGACGCCGTGACCGAGCGCTTTGGCCTCGAGGGCGAGACCCTCGGCGAAGTCGCGGCCGGCGCCGTGCTCAAGCACAGCCGTGACTTCAACCTGACCCGCGAAACCGTCCTGGGCTCCAAGCTCGCTCCCGAGACCCCCGCCTACGACGTCCAGCAGGCGTGCGGCACCGGCCTGGAGGCCACGATCCTGGTCGCCAACAAGATCGCCCTCGGCCAGATCGACGTCGCCATCGCCGGCGGTGTCGACACAACCTCCGACGCGCCCCTCGCCCTCAACGAGGATCTGCGCGAGGTGTTGCTCGACCTCAACCGGACCAAGTCCAATGCGGCCCGGCTGCGCACCCTGGCCCGGCTTCGCCCTCAGCAGCTCGTCCCCGAGATTCCCCGCAACGCTGAGCCCCGCACCGGGCTCTCGATGGGTGAGCACACCGCGATCATGGCTTCGGAGTGGGGGATCGGCCGCGAGGAGCAGGACGAGCTCGCCGTCCGCAGCCATCACAACCTGGCCGCCGCTTACGACACCGGCTGGCTCGACGATCAGGTGATCCCGTTTCTCGGTCTCGAGCGCGACCAGAACCTGCGTCCCGACTCAACGCTTGAGAAGTTGGGCAAGCTCAAGCCGGTCTTCGGTGGCCCCGAGGGCACGATGACGGCCGGAAACTCGACCCCCCTGTCCGACGGCGCCTCCGCGGTGCTGCTGGCCAGCGAGGAGTGGGCGGCCCAGCGGGGCGTTCCCGTTCAGGCCTACCTGGTCGAGGCCCAGACCGCCGCCGTCGACTATGTCCACAGACGCGAGGGGCTGCTGATGGCCCCCGCCTACGCGGTGCCCAAGATGCTCGCGCGCGCCGGCCTCACGCTTCAAGACTTCGACTTCTATGAGATCCACGAAGCCTTCGCCGCCCAGGTCCTGTGCACGCTGAAGGCCTGGGAGGACCCAGTTTTCTGCCGCGAGCGGCTCGGGCTCGAGGCGCCGCTGGGCGCGATCGACCGCGATCGCCTCAACGTCCACGGCGGCTCGCTCGGCGCCGGCCATCCCTTCGGCGCCACCGGCGGACGGATCGTCGCCACCCTGGCCAAGGCCCTGAGCGAGATTGACGCCGCCCGCCCGGGCCGCGGCCTGATCTCGATCTGCGCCGCCGGCGGACTCGGCGTGACCGCGATCATGGAGGCACGCACCAGCGATGACTGACCGCTACCAGCAGCTCGTCAACACCCCGATCGGCAAGATCGTCTCCAAGCAGATCGGCCTTCCCAACCCGCCGCGGCTCGAGCGCTTCCAGCCCGGCCAGCCCGTCGTCTCAGGGCCGGTCCTGCTGGGCGCGACGGCTCAGGGACGGCTGGGGGGCGCTCTGGCCGGCATTCTCGCCTCGGCTGACGCCGAGGTCCTGACCGCGATGGACGAGCCTTTGCGGGGCTCGGTCGCCGACGCCGGGCTCGAGGCCGGGATTTTCAATCCCGACGCTGCTTCCGAGGGGCAGCGCTTCAAGGCGCTCGTCTTCGACGCCACCGGCATCGCCGACAGCGCTCAGCTCGAGGCCGCTTGGGCCTTCCTGCACCCCACGATCCGCCGCGTGCTGGCCAGCGGCCGCGTGATCGTGCTCGGCACGGCACCCGAGGACTGCAAGGCGCCGGCCCAGGGCGTCGCCCAGCGAGCGCTCGAGGGCCTCGTGCGCGCGGTCGGCAAGGAGGTCAGGAAGGGGGCCACCGCTCAGCTGCTCTACGTGCGGCCCGGTGGGGAGGGTGAGCTCGAGTCCACGCTGCGCTTCTTCCTCTCGCCTCGCTCGGCGTTCGTCTCCGGTCAGGTCGTCCGGATCGGTGCCGCCGTGACCGCTGCCAGTACGGCCGAGACACTCGAGTGGGAGCGCCCCCTGACCGGCAAGGTCGCCCTGGTGACCGGAGCCGCTCGCGGGATCGGTGCCGCGATCGCCGAGGTCCTGGCGCGCGACGGGGCGCATGTCGTCGGGCTTGACGTGCCGGCCATGAGCGAGGAGTTGACGGCCGGCATGGCCGAGCTGGGTGGTTCGGTTCTCGCCACCGACATCACCAGCGATACCGCGCCCGCTGAGATCGCCGGCCACCTGCTCGAGTTCCACGGCGGCGTCGACGTGGTCGTCCACAACGCTGGGGTCACCCGTGACAAGACACTGGGTCGGATGAGCGAGGAGCTCTGGGACACTGTCCTTTCGATCAACCTGATCGCGCCCCAGCGCATCGACAAGGAGCTGTTCGCGCGTAAGGCGGTGCGCAAGAACGGCCGCATCGTCTGTGTCTCCTCGATCAGCGGCATCGCCGGAAACGCCGGCCAGACCAACTACTCGACTTCCAAGGCCGGAGTGATCGGGATCGTCTCGCAGTTCGCGCCTGTCCTGGCCAAGCGCGGCGTGACTATCAACGCGGTCGCCCCCGGCTTTATCGAGACCAAGATGACGGCCGCGATGCCGCTCGCCATCCGCGAGGCCGGCCGGCGGATGAACAGCCTCTCCCAGGGCGGTCTCCCGGTTGATGTCGCCGAGACGATCGCCTGGTTGGCCAGCCCTGCCTCCCGCGGAGTGACGGGGAACATCGTCCGCGTCTGCGGCCAGAGCCTGCTGGGGGCATGATGGGCGACCGTGAGCTGACCAGCGCTCCCTCGATGCTGCCCCTGTTCGCGCGTGCCGGCGCGGCGATGATCCCCGGGGTGTCACGCCTGCCCTTCCTGGGCGGCGGAGGCGGCGAGATGCCCGATGAGGTCCTCGCGCTCGCGGACATGGAGATGGACCAGGACCGTTTGGCCATCTATGACCGCGTGTGCGCTTTCCCGCTCAGCAACACCCTGCCGCCGACCTACCCCCACTTGCTCGCCTTCCCGCTGCACCTGGCGCTGATCACCGGTGGGCGCTTCCCGTTCCGCGCCATCGGGCTCGTCCACATTGCCAACCGGATCGTCCAGCACCGGCCGATCGGGGCCGGGGAGGCGCTCTCTGTGCGCGTTTGGGCGACGGGGCTTGAGCCCCACCCGCGTGGCACCCAGTTCGGCATCCGCACCGAGGCTCGGGTCGGTGGCGAACTGGTGTGGGAAGAGGTCTCCACCAACCTGCATCGCGGCCACAGCTCCGAGCAGGCCAGCTCGACCCCGCCGTCGGGACCTCCCTCCAGCGAGGGTCTGCCAGCCACCGCCACCTGGCGCCTGCGGGGCGACCTCGGTCGCCGCTACGGCGCCGTCTCGGGCGATCTGAACCCGATCCACGTCCATCCCCTGACCGCCCGGCTGTTCGGATTTCCATCGGCGATCGCTCACGGGATGTGGACCCAGGCACGTTGCCTGGCCGCGCTGGGTTCCTCGCTTCCGCGGTCGTTCACCGTCGAGGTCGCCTTCAAGCGCCCGATCCTGCTCCCGGCCATGGTCGCCTTCGCCGAGGGGCGCGAGCGTGGTGAGATCCGCTTCGGCGTCCGTGATGCCAAGCGCGAGACCCCGCATCTCGACGGGCTGATCACCGTCCACCGCTGACTCGCCAGCGGCGCTGAGTCATGGCGGGTCGCCGTCGGCCGAGGACGGCGGCCGACCCGGGTCTTCAGTGTTGCTCCACCTCGTCGAAGAGCTCGCGGAGGCGATCGAGCACGGCCGCGGCGGTGAGCAGCTCCCCGTCGCTGAAATCGGTCAGGGCCGCCTGCCAGCGCGGCTCAAAGCGCGCCCGCCACTCCTCCACCAGCTTGCGCCCGGACTTGGTCAGGGACACGAGGACGACCCGCTTGTCGCGCTGTGAGCGCGCCCGCATAACGAGTCCGTCTGACTCGAGATGGTCGAGCATTTGGGTCACCGTGGCCGGACTGAGATCCGCGATTGCGGCCAGGTGACTGGCCGACAGCTCGCGTTCGGCGGCGAGACCGAAGACCAGGCTGTACTGCGCGTAGCTCAGCGTGCCCAGTCGCTGGGCCTCGCGGCCGCGCAGGCGCCGGACGGCGGCCATCACGGCCTTGAACGAATGGCCGAGCTGCTCGCGTGGATCGACGGGCTCGAGCCCACCGGCCGGCGGCTGGGCATCCACGGTGGTCATGCCGCCAGCGCCTCCGCCAGGGCCTCATCGGACGCGCCGGTGGCCAGCCCGGCTCGGCGGACATTCCGCTCCGCGCGGGTGAGGATGATGCAGGGGATGATGGCCAGGGCCGTCAGTCCGGTCGCGGCCCAGAAGGCCGTCCCGTAGCTCGACGCCGCCTGGGCGAGCGTGTGTGAGCTGCTCAGCGAGCGCGACAGGATCACCGCGAGCACCGCGGTGCCGATCGATCCCCCCACGCGCTGCAGCACGTTGAGCTGGGGCGTGGCGTCCGACAGCTCGCTGCGCTTGAGCGAGGCAAAGGCGGCTGACATCGCGGGCATGAAGGCAAAGCCGATCCCGAAGCCCCGAACGAGCATCGCCACGCTCAGCCACAGGATCGAGGTGTGGGCGCCGATCAGCCCGAAGGGAATCGTGGCCACCGCACACAGGCAGACGCCGAACAGGGCGAGCAAGCCGCCGCCGTATCGGTCAGTGAGCCGGCCGGCGATCGGCATGACCAACGCCGCGCCGAGCCCCTGGGGCGCGGTCAGGAGGCCGGTGGTCACCACAGACTCGTGGCGGATCGTCTGCCAGTAGAGGGGCAGCAGGATCATGCCCCCGAACAGGGCGGCGCCGACACAGAACATCGTCACCGAAGCTGAGGAGAAGGTGGGACGCTTGTACAGGCGCAGGTCGAGCAGAGGCCGGGGGACACGTAAGGCGTGAAACGCGAAGGCGGCCACGAGCCCGAGCCCGGCGATCAGGGGGACGACGACCTTGGCGGCGGTGAAGCTGCCCGTGGAGCCGACCTCGGCCAGGCCGTAGGTGAACAGCGGCAGGCCGGTGGCCATCAGAAAGAGACCCAGGTAATCGAGGCTCTCGGTCGGCTGGCGTGCGACACTGGGGAGTACCCGTAGGGCGGCGATTACGGCGATGATGCCGACCGGTAGGTTGACGTAGAAGATCCATTGCCAGGTTGTGTTGTCGAGGATCAGGCCTCCGATCGTGGGGCCGAGGATCGGCGCCAGCATGGCCGGCACGGCGACGATGCTCATCACCCGTCCCATTCGCTGAGGCCCGGCCGCCTCCGCCATCATCAGCTGCCCGATGGGCAGGATCATGCCGCCTCCGATCCCCTGCAGCACGCGGAAGGCGATCAGCTCCGTGCTTGAGGTGGCCAGGCCACAGAGTGCCGAGCCGGCCACGAACAGGATCAGTGACGTCAGGTACACCCGCTTGGCCCCGAAGCGGCGCGCTGCCCAGCCGGTCACCGGGATGACCGCGGCCAGCGACAGCATGTAGCCGGTCACTACCCACTGGATGTTGGCGATCGACGAGTGCAGCTCGTGGCCCAGCGTGTCCAGCGCCACGTTGACGATCGTCGTATCGAGGATCGACATGATCGAGCCCACGATCACTACCGCGCTGACGCGCCAGACGTTCTTGTCGATGCGATCGTCGCTGGTGCTCACGACCGACTCTCGAGAATCATGAGTAAGCGAAACATTCGGTGCCTAACGATATTAGGGGCGCCCCCTTGCTCCCATCAGCGGTAGCGAAGCTTGATCCGGTCGGGCGCTGGCGAGGCGGGCGGCTCGTCTTCGAGCCCGTGGCCGTCTATCTTCTTTCGGAGTGACCTCATTCGCTGATCTCGGCCTTGCTCCAGATCTGCTCCAGGCACTCGAAGACGTCGGCTACGACGCTCCGAGCCCGATCCAGGAGCAGGGCATCCCGCCGCTCCTAGAAGGACTCGACGTGATCGGCCAGGCTCAGACGGGATCGGGCAAGACGGCGGCCTTCGGCCTGCCCATGCTCCAGTACGTCGACGCGTCCGAGAAGGAGGTCCAGGGATTGGTCCTGACGCCGACCCGTGAGCTCTGCATCCAAGTCACCCAGGCGCTGCGCGCTTATGGCAAGGCCAAGGGGATCGACGTCGTCGCCGTATTCGGGGGCGCTCCGATCCGCAGCCAGCAGGCCCAGCTGCGGGGCGGCGGGCAGATCGTGGTCGGCACCGTGGGGCGGGTGAAGGATCTGATCTCGCGCCACTCGCTGATGCTGCACTCGTGCCGGTTCGTGGTCCTCGACGAAGCCGACGAGATGCTCGACCTCGGCTTTCTCGAGGACGTGGAGAAGATCCTCGCGCTGACCCCCTCGAGCCGGCAGACGGCACTGTTTTCGGCCACCATGCCGCCCGAGATCCGCCGGCTCGCCGACCAGTATCTCTATGACCCCGTGATGGTCAAGGTCAAGACCGACACCCTGACGGTCGACACCGTGGAGCAGTTCGCGCTCGAGGTCGCCTCGCGCGAGAAGCCCGCCGCGCTGGCCACCGTGCTCGAGGCGGAGCGGCCCGATCAGGCGCTGGTCTTCGTGCGCACCAAGATCCGCTGTGATCAGCTCTACCGCACGCTGCGCGATCGGGGCATGAACGTTCGTGCGTTGCACGGCGACATGACCCAGGGCGCCCGCGACGGCGTGATGATCTCCTTCAAGGGTGGCAGCCTGCCGTTGCTGATCGCAACCGATGTCGCGTCTCGTGGCCTGGACATCTCCGGTATCTCCCACGTGATCAACTTCGATGTTCCCATGTCACCTGATGTCTATGTGCACCGGATCGGTCGCACCGGCCGGGTGGGCCGCAGCGGCCGTGCCATCACCTTTTACGAGCCCCGCCAGCAGCGTGAAATCCAGGCCATCGAGAACCACGCCGGGGTCAAGCTCTCGCCGTGGGTCAAGGACGCCCACGTCGCTCCTACCCCGGTCACGGCTCCCCCCCGCCGTCACTCCAAGCCCCATGTCTCGACCAACGGCGGCGGCCCGTACCGCAAGCTGATCGTGGCCGGCGGCCGCGCCGCGGGGCTCGAGCCGTCCGACATCATCTCTGCCATTCGCGCCGCCACCCAGCTGGATGGCGAGGCGGTCCGTAACGTACGGGTGCTGGAGCACTTTGCCTTCGTTGAGGTGCCCGAGGATGAGGCACAACGCGTGATCGAGGCGACCGGCGGCACCGAGGTTCGCGGCCACGAGCTGCGGATCGAGCTGGCGCGGGTCTAGCCCGCGCCCTCGCCGCCAGGGAGTCGAGAAGGTCAGCGGACGGACCGCTGTAAGTCAAATCCGCGTCAAGCCCGGGTCGGGACCCGCGACTTCGCCGCTCACCGCTGTGTTGGGGGTGGAAAGGCCCGTCTGCGGCCGACCTGACTACGGGAGGTAATTCTCTTGCGAATCCGTTCGCTGCTTGGCCGCCGTCCTTCGGCGGCGATGATCGTCTCGACCACCGCGCTGTTCGTCTCGCTCGGTGGCGTCGGCTACGCGGCGTCCTCGTTGCCCTATGGCAGCGTCGGGACGCCTCAGCTGCAACACAGCTCGGTCACCCACAGCAAGCTTCGCTTCGACTCGGTGAACTACCGAGACATCGTCCCCGGCTCGGTCGGGACCGTCCGTGCCAATCTAGGTCAGCTCCAGGCCCGCGTTGGTGGCACCTGCGCGTCCGGCCAGGCGATCGGCACCGTCGACCAGGCCGGCAAGGTGACCTGCAACCCGGCGCGGCCGGCGGAGTACGGAACCACCGGCACGGTCACTGTCCCCACAGCGGCGACCGGCGTGGCGAGCCTCACCCTCCCGGCTGGGAGCTCGTACATGGTCTTCGCGAATCCCACCGCGACGGTCAAGAGCACGTCGGCCGAGGACGTCAACGTCACCTGCACGTTGACCCTGGGTGCCAACACCCAGACGCGCACTGCGACCGCGACGACTGCCGCCGACGGCTCGAGCCGCTCAGTCTCAATCCCCCTGATGGTGGCGGGCCCGGCTGGTTCGGCGGTCGTCAGCTGTCAGCACGCCATTCCGGCCGGGGGCACGCCCGCCACGGTGGGCGTCACTTCGGCCATCAACGGCCTCCAGACGTCCAGCAACAACTGAGCCGGGACCAGCGGCCACCCCGTGCGCATCGACCGCATCCACGGGGCCGGCCGCTAGGAGCCGCCAAGCAAGGCGCGGCTCGAGTCCGCCCACCCATGGTCCACCGGCGCCTAGCCCGGTCGGATCATGGGTAGGGTGGGACCATGTCTACAGCCAATATGAACACCACGCACGGCACCATCGCCGTCGAGTTCTTCGACGACGAAGCGCCCAAGACGGTGGCCAATTTCCGCAAGCTCGCCGCCGACGGCTTTTACGACGGGATCATCTTTCACCGGGTGATCCCCGACTTCATGATCCAAGGGGGCGACCCGGAGGGGACCGGCACCGGCGGGCCCGGATATACCTTCGAGGACGAGTTCAACCAGCACCGGGTTGTCCGGGGGGCGCTGGCCATGGCCAACGCCGGACCGAATACCAACGGCTCGCAGTTCTTCATCGTCACTGCCGATAGCGCGCCGTGGCTGGACGGTAAGCACACCGTGTTCGGTCAGGTCACGGCCGGGATGGACGCCGTGGACGCAATCGAGGGTCTCCCTACCGGAGCTCAGGACCGGCCGGTCGATCCACCCAAGATCGAGTCGATCGAGCTCGACCCCCAGTAGCCTTGCGGCTACCCGAACTAACGGTGCAGGAGGAGACTCATGGCGAGCGTTGAGCAACACGAGCAGGCCGAGACCAACGGCGGTTCCGCCCACACGATCCCAGTCGAGAACCCGGCCACCGGGGAGCTGATCAGCACGATCCCGGTGCTCGACGCCGGCGACCTGGCCGAGCTGGCCGCCCGGGCGCGCGAGACACAGCCGCAGTGGCAGGCGATCGGCTACGAGGGCCGCGCACGGGTAATGCGCCGGGCCCAGAAGTGGATCCTCGACAACGCCGACCGAGTCATCGACACCGTCGTGTCCGAGACCGGCAAAACCTACGAGGACGCCCAGCTCACCGACCTGGGCTACACCGTCTCGGCGCTCGGCTTCTGGGCCAAGGAGGGCCCCAAGTACCTGGCCGACGAGCGCGTGCCGTCCTGGAACAACCCGGTGGCGGCGGGCAAGAAGCTGATCATCCGTTACGCCCCGCTTGGCGTGGTCGGGGTGATCGGGCCCTGGAACTTCCCGATCGCCAATTCCTTTGGAGATTGCATCCCGGCGATGATGGCCGGCAACTGCGTGATCCTCAAGCCCAGTGAGGTCACGCCGCTGAGTTCGCTGGTGATGGCCGAGATGATGCACGACTGCGGACTGCCCCAGCACGTGTTTCAGGTCGCCACCGGCGATGGCGGCACCGGCGCGGCGCTGATCGCCGAGGTCGACTGCGTGATGTTCACCGGCTCGAGCCGAACCGGCAAGGCAGTCATGAAGGCGGCCGCCGAATCGCTCGTGCCCTGTTATCTCGAGCTCGGTGGCAAGGACCCGATGATCGTGTGCGACGACGCCAACGTCGAGCGGGCCGCCAACGCCGCTGTCTACTGGTCGATGAACAACGCCGGCCAGGTGTGTATCTCGGTCGAGCGCTGCTACGTCGACGCGTCGATCTACGACGACTTCGTGGCCAAGGTGACTGAGAACGTCCGCGGGCTGCGTCAAGGCGTGCCGACCGGAGTCGGGACGGTGGACGTGGGGGCCGTGATCTTCCCGCCCCAGCTCGAGATCGTGGATGAGCACGTACGCGACGCGGTCGCCAAGGGGGCCAAGGTCCTCACCGGCGGTCACCCCCGCGCGGGTTCGGGCCGCTTCTACGAGCCAACCGTGCTCGTTGACGTCGACCACTCGATGAAGTGCATGACGGAGGAGACCTTCGGTCCGACGCTGCCGATCATGAAGATCGCCAACGCCGAGGAGGGCGTCAGCCTTGCCAACGATTCGGAGTACGGCCTTCAGGCCAGCGTCTGGACCGGTGACACCGATCGCGGCGAAGCCCTGGCTCGGCGGATCGAGGCCGGTGTGGTGTGCGTGAATGACGCCCAGGTCAACTACACGGCACTCAACCTGCCAATGGGCGGCTGGAAGACGTCCGGGATCGGCACCCGCCACGGCTCGGCTGGGATCCGCAAGTACACCAAGGTCCAGTCGTTACTGGTCACCAAGCGCGCGCTCAAGCGCGAGCCGTTCATGTTTCCGTACCGGGCGCGGCAGACGATGCTGCTGCGCCGCTTCTTGACGCTCCTCTACGGGCGCGGCCGCCGCGACTAGCGGGGAATCACCCCCCAGGCGGGTGGTACGCGTTGTAGACGACCGAGTTGAAGACGGGAAGGCTGGGAGCCGCGGCGTAGCCGAGGCGGCCCAGTGTGAACAGTGACTCGATGCTGGCCAGCAGCGAGTAGTGGTTGTAAGCGTCGAGTTTATCGGTGGTGTTGGCTTTGACGTACGGCGAGATCAGGAGCAGTCCCACCTTGCCGCCGCCGCCGGTTGGCGTGACCTGGCCGGTGCCCGCCGGTGTCGATGTGCTCGGGCCAGTCGTGGTGGTGGTCGGGCTCGTCGTGGTGGTGCTCGGGCTCGTCGCGGTGGTGGTCGGGCTCGTCGTGGTGGTGCTCGGGCTCGTCGCGGTGGTGCTCGGGCTCGTCGCGGTGGTGGTCGGACTGGTGGTAGTTGCAGTCGTGCTGGGTGCGGCCGCGCCCGTGGTGCTGGTGGCTGCGCCCGTCGTGGACGTGGGGGTCGTCGAGGAGGGTGCACCCGCGGGCGGGGCCAGGTTCGGATAGGCGGGGTTGTTGCAGCACGCGCTCGAGTCCGCGTGCGGCCCGGTCTGAGGCGCCTGGTCGGAAGTGATGGCGATCAGCCCGCCCGCCTTGTAGGCCGCCGAATGCTCGATCGCGGGCACAACCTGCTTGAGAAAGGCATCGGTGGCGAGCGCGGCGGCGTGCGGATCCGCGGGCTGGCCCGGCGTGCAGGATTGGCCGCTACCGTTATCGCAGGGCGTCGGCACGATGTACGAGACGGCCGGCGTGGTGCTCTCTGACTTCAGATCTGCGGTCAGCTGGGAGAGGTCGACATCTTGCGTGTTGCAGGTCGTCCCCGACACGATCGACGCGAAGTAGACGAAGGGGTTGCGCCAGGTCACGTATGGGTCCCCAGCCCGGGGCGCCTGATCAGCGTCGGGACTGCCGAGGGCCGGGTGCCGACAGGTGGGAGACGTGTCCGGGGGGGCGCTGCTCGTGGTCGTGCTCGGAGGGGCGGTGGTGCTCGCTGGGCTGGTGTTGGTCGCGCTGGTTGAGGTCGTCGTCGACGGGTTGCCTGCGGCCGGGCCGCTGGCCATGCCCTCGAGGTACGCCTTCCAGGTCTGCCCGGTGCTGTGGAACTGATCGGCCAGCGAGAGCGCCGTGGTCGGATAGATGCAGCCGTCGCCGGTGACTTGTCCATCGCTGGCCGGGGTGCCCGGAGTGATTGCTGAATACTGGGGGCAATTGGCGGCCGTCTGCTGGGTCGGTCCCTGTCCGCTGATCAGCGCAATCGCGTTGGACAGAGGGCTCGGCGCCACAGCGTAGTAGTTGCTCAGCAGCTCGCCTCGGGGCCGCAATGTTCCCTTCAAGTAAGGATAGGACGATTGGGCCCCGTACAGCTGGTCAAAGCCCTGGCCCGACAGCATGATCAAGAACACGTGGGTCACGGGCGGCAGCGGCGTCGTCGGCGTCGTGGACGGCGTGGTGGGGATGTGGACCGGGGCGGAGGCGGAGCCGCCGCCGCCACCGGGGGCGGTCACGGTCTGCGCGGCGACGGTCTGGGTGACCACCGTCGGTCCCGAGTTGCCACCCCCGCTCGACGAGCCGCCTGACGAGGCGGAGTTGTCCACCGGTGCCGCAGCGCTGGTCGCCGCAGGCGGGCTGTTGGGGTGCGATACGGCCAACAGCAGCGGGCCACTCGAACTGTCGGCGATCGAACTGGCTCCTGACCCGACGACGACCCCGAAGGCGAGCATCGACATCACGGCGACCGCCGACGCCCTGGGCGGCAGCGAGGCCAGAAATGCTCCGGCCCCGGAGCCCTCAGGTCGCGCCGGGAGGCCGTCGCCGGGCGAACTTGGTCCCCCGCGCCGGCGGTGGGCGGCGAGGCCGGAGATGAGATCCGCCACAGCCGGCGGCAGGGGTGCGCGCCGAGCGCCGCAGGTGACGCAGTAGCGCTGATCGGGAGCCAGCGGTACGCCGCACTCGGCACAGATCGGCATCGCCCGGGCGGAGCCCGGGCGCAGGTGGTCATGACCCGTCACGACCGCATTCTCAGGCGGGATGGCGGACAAGATGTGAACCTCGTGTTGACGAGCCCGAATCGGGGGATCGCGCCACGGTCACGTCTTGGTAACAATTTGCAGGGTAAGGGCCACGCATACTGCGCTTCATGCCATGGTCCACCGAAGCTGGTCAGGCGAGCGAAGATCCGACCGCAGCGTTTGCCGCCAGACCCGTCAAGCCCGCCCCCTCCGGGCATGCCGAGCCCGGCCACACCGGACCCGTCAAGCCCGCCCCCTCCGGGCATGCCGAGCCCGGCCACACCGGAGCCGTCAAGCCCGTCCCGACCGGACACGTCGAGCCCGCTCCGACGGAGACTTTCGCCCCGGCCCTCGCCACCGGTGATCGTTGCGCCAACTGCGGCTCGGCGCTTGCTCCTGATCAGCGCTATTGCCTGGAATGCGGGGAACGGCGCGGCCAGGCGCGCTTCAGTGCCGCGCCACCGACCAAGCGCACCACGGTCGTCCGCGAGGCAACTGTCCGCCGGCCAGGCCCCCACTTCTCAAGCGCCTCGACGCTGATTGCCGGGGTGGGCACTCTGCTCCTGGCGATGGGCATCGGCGTCCTCATCGGCCGCTCGGGCCCAGGCAAGACGGCGGGCAACTCAACTGTGCGCGTAGTCAACCTGGGCGGGGGGGCCGCAGCTTCGACCGCCAGTACGGCCTCGACTCCGACCACCGCGGCTAGCACCGGTGCCCACGAGAGCAACGGCAAGGGCAAGCACAAGGCCGCCAGCAATGCCACCGCCAACGTGACCCAGACCGTCAAGAACATCCCACCCCCCACCGTCACGGTCGGCGCGCCGGGTCACGGGAAGGGCTACACCAACGGTAAGTTCACCGGAACGTTCTTCGGCCCCGGTGGCTAGTGGTGCGCAATCCCTTCAGCAATGTCGTGAATCGGCGCGATGAGCCCGCCTCGGCCTACCATGAGCTCGGCCCTGGGCGGGCTTCGGCAGGCGACCCTCCCCGCGAGGCGCCGGGTCCGCCCCTCGCTCACCGCGACACGGAGGAGTCGGTCGACCTCGAGCTCCTTCGCGATCAGCTCACCGCGCGCGTGGCCGAGCTCCAATGGGATCTGGGGGGGCTGGTGTACGAAATGGCCATCCGCGATCGGATCCGCGTCGACGTGCTGGTCCGGCGCGCGGCGCAGCTTCAGGATGCCGACTCCGAACTGGGGGAGGTCGAACGCATTCTGCGCATGGAGCACACCGGCACTGCGGGCACCTGCTCGAGCTGTGGGGCGCCGCACTCCAGCGGTGCGGTCTTCTGCTGGCAATGCGGACATTCACTGCTCGAGCAGGTGCCCAGCAACTCGATCGGAGCACCCTAGGGGCGTCGCGTCCGCGCCGTGCCGCTCGCCTCCCTGCCCGCGCCTCTCGCCTTCGTCCCCGCGCCGCTCGCCTCCGTGCCCGCGCCGCTCGCCTTCGTGCCCGCGCCGCTCGCGTTCGGCCTGGGTGGGGCCGCCTCACGGCCGGAGACCGATCAGCCGAAGCGCCCGGTCACATAGTCGCGGGTTCGCGGATCGCGGGGGTTGGTGAAGATCCGTTCGGTCTCGTCGTATTCGATCAGGGTGCCGACGCGCTCGCCCTCGCTGTCGAGGCTGAAGAACGCGGTGCGGTCGGCGACGCGAGCCGCCTGCTGCATGTTGTGAGTGACGATCACGATCGTGTAGCGCCGCTTGAGCACCCCGATCAGGTCCTCGATCGCGCCGGTGGCGATCGGGTCGAGCGCCGAGGCCGGCTCGTCCAGCAATACCACGTCAGGCTCGATCGCAATCGCCCGCGCGATGCAGAGCCGCTGTTGCTGGCCGCCTGAGAGCCCGAGCGCGGACGCGCGCAGCCGATCCTTGACCTCGTCCCACAGGGCGGCGTCGCGCAGCGCCCGCTCCACGCGACCGTCTAGGTCGGTCTTGAGTCCGAGGTTGCGCGGCGCCCAGGCGACATTGTCATAGATGGACTTGGCGAACGGGTTGGGCTTCTGAAAAACCATGCCGATCCGTCGCCGGACCTCTACGCGGTTGACCCGGCTGCCATACACATCGTGACCGTGGTAGAGAAGCTCGCCCTCGATCCCGAAGCCAGGGATGTTGTCGTTCATCCGGTTCAGGCATCGCAGGAAGGTCGTCTTGCCACACCCAGAGGGGCCGATGATGGCGGTGGCCAGATTGCGGTAGATCTTCATCGTGATCCCCTGGACAGCCACCTTGCCGCTATAGGACATCGAGACGTTGCGGACGTCGAACACGGGCTCCCGCGCGGCGGCATCGGCGCCATTGCTGGCGGGGCGCGGGGCCGGGGCCGAGGGCGTCTGAATCCGAACCCGGCGAGCCGGGCTCTGGCGCTCGGCGTCTGGGCTCTCCGACGGGGTGTTCAACGAGAGTGCCTCTTTCGATTTCGCGCCAGCAGGGCGCGGGCGGTGAAGTTTGCCAGCAGGATCATGATCAGCAGGACCAGAGACGCGCCCCAGGCACGCTGGAAGCTACTGGGGTCAGGGTTCTCGGACAGGGTGAAGATCTCAAACGGGATGTTGGGGATGCCCTGATGCGAGAACGGGTCGACGGCGAACTTGCTGCCGTTCCAGATCGAATCGGTGGCGATCAGCGGCGCGGTCTCGCCCGCGGCCCGTCCCACGGCGAGGATCGTGCCGGTCACGATTCCGCCCAGTGCCTCGGGTAGGACCACGCCCACCACCGTACGCCAGCGCTGGACCCCGAGGGCGTCGGCGGCGTCGCGGAGGCTATCGGGCACGAGTAGAAGCACCTCCTGGCTGGAACGCGAGATCAGCGGCAGCATGATGATCGCCAGAGCAATCGAGGCCGCATAGCCCGACTGCCCGACGCCGGCCACAAGCAGTCCAAAGACCAGCAGGCCGACGATGATGCTCGGCAACCCCTGCATGAGGTCAAGCGACGTCCTGACCGCCTGAGCCGAGCGGCGCCCGGCGAACTCGGTTACGAACAGGGCCGCCAGCACCCCCACCGGGGTTGCGATCGCGGCCGCGAGTCCGACGATGATCAGCGAACCGACGATCTCGGGCCCGATGCCGCCACCGGAGCCGCCAAACACCGGGGGCGCCTTGGTCAGAAAGTCAATCGTCAGCGCGCTGCCGCCGCGCTTGACCACCGCGAAGATGACCACTCCCAGCACAGCTAGCGCGAGGACGGCCGCAACGCGCGCTCCCCCGGAGGCGAGCCGGCTCACCGTCTCACGCCGGCGCAGGTTCCCGGTCGCAGTGAGGGGTGCAGTGGCGTCGAACAGGCCCTCCCAAGGCGTGTGCTTGACGCTGGCGCCCTCGCCCGGGTTGGCCTCCCCGCTCATCGCCGGCCGATCCCCCGAGTGTCAAAGCGCCGGCCCAGCCACTGGGCAAACAGGTTGACGAGCAGGCCGATGGCCAACAGCACCAACGCCAGATAGAACAAGGCGGAGGTGTACAGAGGATGGTCGCCGGGGAAATTCTCGGCCAGCCGACTCGCCATCGTGTCGCCAGTCGTAAACAGGGAGCTGTGGATCGCGGTGCCGGCTCCGATCACCTGGGTGACGGCGATCGCCTCGCCCAGCGCGCGCCCCAGTCCGAGTACGGCGGCGGCGATGACCCCGGGAGCGGTACTCGGCAGGACTACGCCGCGGATCGTCTCCCAGCGGGTCGCTCCAAGCGCGGCGGCCCCGTCCTGGAGTTCGCCCGGGACGGACAGGAACAGATCGCGGCTCAGTGACGCGACAATCGGAACGACCATGATGGCGAGGATCAGGCCCGCGGTGAAGATTCCCGAGCCGCCCGGCTGGGGAGACCCGAACAGCGGAATGAACCCCAGGACATCGTGCAGTGCCGGCTCGACGTGCTTGGAGACGACCGGGGAGAGCACCAGCAGCCCCCAGAAGCCGAGGATCACGGTCGGGATGGCAGCCAGGAGCTCGATCAGGGGACCGATTGCCGCCCGGACTCGGGGGCCAGCGAGCTGGCTCAAGAACAGGCCGATCGCGACCCCCACGGGAACCGCGATGAGCAGGGCCATCACCGAGCTGGTCGCGGTCCCATAGAGCAGGACAGCGATTCCGTAACGGTCGAAATTTGGCGCCCACGCCTGGTGTCCGAGAAAGGACAGGCCGAGTTTGACGATCGCCACGTGGGCGCCGGTCACCACCTGGTAGCCGACCTCCAGGATGACGACCACGGAAAGCAGGCCGGCCAAAGCGCAGAATCCGAACAGAACGCCCTGACCTAAGCTCATGCCAGTGTCGCCCCCGGGCAGCGGGAAACCAGGCATGCGGAAATTTCGGGCGCTTGCCGACACGGCGGAGCAGGCTAGTCCAACCTAATCCGGCGCCGGGTGCGCGGGGCACGTGATCACACGATTTTCAAATCTTGAACACAGGTGGGCAACAGGACCCCGTCCTGGCTGCCCCATGCTGAGGTCGCTTCCCCATCCAGCGACCCGCTGGCGGAAGTGAGACGGCCGGACCTATCAATTCAAAAGGAGCTTCATCTTGCACCGCAAGAGATTTGTAGGGTTCAGCATCGGCGCGCTCGTCGCGTCGTTGAGCGTGGCGACAGCAATCGCCGTCGCGGCTGGCTCGCTGACGGGGGCGGGCTCCACTCTGATCACCCCGTTGATGGCCCACTGGCAAAGCGACTTCCAGCAGCGGACGGGCATTTCGGTCAACTACGGCTCGGTCGGATCGGGCGCCGGGATCGTTGACATCTCATCCCGCACGGTCAACTTCGGAGCTTCCGATGCTCCGCTCACGCCGGCCCAGGCCGGGGCCTGCCACGGCTGCGTCGAGATCCCCTGGGCCCTCACGGCGACGGCCATCGGCTTCCGCCTGGATGGCGTCCGGGGTTCGGTCAAGCTGAGCGGACCGGTCCTGGCCAGGATCTACCTGGGTCAGATCCGCAACTGGAATGACCCGGCGATCAAGAAGCTCAACAAGAAGACCCGGCTGCCCAACCTGGCGATCACGCCGGTCTATCGCAGTGACGGCTCAGGCGACACCTACGTCATCACCGACTATCTGTCCCGGGTGAGCTCCGCCTTCCGCTCCCGGGTTGGCACCGCGACCGCGGTCAGCTTCCCGGCTGGCGTCGGCGCCGCCAAGAACTCCGGTGTGGCGGCCAAGGTCGCGGGCGTGAACGGCGCGGTGGGCTACGTTGCCGCCTCGTATCTGATCACCACCTCGGGGATCGGAGTGGCCGCGCTCCAGAATGGCGCGGGCAACTTTGAGTACCCCAACCTCGCCAACATCGCGGCGGCGGCGAAGTCGGTTTCCCGTGTGCCGCGCAACAACGAGCTGCACATCGTCAATCCGCCGTCGACCTATGCCTCGGCGTATCCGATGTCGACGTTCAGCTACGCCATCGTGCCGCAGGTGTCGAGCAGCTCTGCGCAGCTGGCTCAGTTCATCCGGTACGCGACCTCAACCGGGCAGTCGTTCGGGCCGGCGCTGGACTTTGCGCCGCTGCCGAAGGTCGTGCGCAACGCGGCTTTGAAGGCGACCAAGACGCTGCACTAAGCCTGGCCCAATATCCCCGGTCGGCCGGCGCGCAAGGACGCGTGTCGGCCGAGGGGTGGGCCGGTTGGCGGCGCAAGGACGCGTGTCGGCGGACGGGAGTGGGGCGGTTGGCGGCGCAAGGACGCGTGTCGGCGGACGGGAGTGGGGCGGTTGGCGGCGCAAGGACGCGTGTCGGCGGACGGGGGTGGGCCGGTTAGCGGCTCACGCAGGCGCTGATGCCCAGCGTCTGCCAGGCCCGATTCGCCTTCGCCTCCAGGGGAAGGAGCTGCTGCTGGAGCGTCTTGATCGCCACCACGGGGTCATTACCCGCCCGCAGGCCCTTGAGCGTGAAGCGCAGGGCGGCCAGCTCGGCAGACGTCGCGGTGACCGCGTCACGGAAGGTGCCGGTGGCTCCGAGTTCGTGCAGCTCCATCACCTCGGGCGCGAGCACGGCAATGCCACGGCTGAGGAATTTCTGGCCGGCGCTCGGTAGATCCGGCGGCGCGATGGTCGCCTCTCGCCGAGCGGCGGCGCCGCACAGAAGGTTGGCGCTGGCCCGCAGCTGACTGGCCGACAAACCGGTCGAGCCACACGAAGCCAGCATAAGCGCGGCGAGTAGGGCGCCGGCCCACCGTCTCATGTCAGGTCAACAGCCAGCAGGCGTTCGAGCTCGCCGATCGTCTGCGTGACCTCGCGGTGGTGAATGGTGGCCATGCCCAGCGCCGCGGCCGGCTTGAGGTTGAACGGCAGGTCGTCGACAAACACGCAGGCGCTCGGGGCCAGCCCGATCTCCTTGGCCCCCATCTCATAGATCTCAGGCGCCGGCTTGCGTAGGCCCACCTCGCCTGAGATGACCACTCCGTCAAAGAGCTCGGCCAGCAGTTCGCGGTCGTAGCGCCGCGTTCCCCACGAGTTGGAGATCAGGCCGGTCAGGACGCCCGCGGCGCGGGCGCGGCCCACCGCTGCCAGCATCGCCGGCTCGAGCTGGGCACGGGAGAACAGGCGGTCGATCAGGCCGGGAGCGGGGACGCCGAGCAGCGCGGCGAACGCGGGCTCGAACTCCTCCTCGGGCAGGGTGCCGGTCTCCAGGCCGATCAGCAGCGCGCGGCTCTCGGGATCGCGGCGGAAGCGCTCCGCGACGGCGTCGGCTGACAACCGTTCGGCCTCGCAGAAGCCACGGAAGGTCTCGAACACGTTCGTCGTCATCACCCCACCCCAATCGACGAGCAGGCCGCGACGCGCTACGTCCGGCGCCTGTGGCCCGTTGCCAGCGGCCATCTAGAAACCGTTCCGGGTCACGTTAAGCGCTCGCTGGGCGAGCTCCACCACGCCATCCCCGAACGTCTTCAGATAGGGGTCGTCGGTAGCTCCGGAAACGGCCCGCTTGTAGTTGCCCTCCATGAACGCGACTGCCTTCCAGAGCGCGAGGGTCACGTACCAGTCCAGCGCCTGCATCGAGCGCCCGGACCGCTGCTCATAACTGGCCACCAGCTCCTGGCGGGTGGGAAAGCCCGGCTGGGCGGTAACACGCTGGAGATTGAACTTGCTGTCGTCGGCGTCGTCGGCCTGGCGCCAGTGCAGCATCATGTAACCGATGTCGGCCAGCGGATCCCCGATGGTCGCCATCTCCCAGTCAAAGATCGCGACCAGGCGGGCCGGGGCCTCGGCGGCCATCATCGTGTTGCCCAGCCGGTAGTCGCCGTGGACGATGGTGGCGGGCGGCGATGCGGGGAGGTTGGCGGCTAGCCATTCGCCGACCTGCTCGAACTCGGGGATCTCCCGGGTCCGGTTGTGCTCCCAGAGACCGTTGAAGCGCCGCAGCTGGCGCTCGAGATAGCCGGTCGGCTTGCCGAACCCGTCCAGGCCCAGCTCGGCCCAGTCGACCGCGTGCAGCTCGACCAGGCCATCGACGAGCTCGTTGGCGATCAGCCCTCGCTGCTCGGGGTTGTCGAGCTGCTCGGGGATCACGTCGGTGATCACGTGGCCGCGCATGTGCTCCATGACGTAGAAGGGCGCTCCGATCACCCCCTCGTCGCTGCCGACGGCCAGCACGCGCGGGGTGCGCACCTCGGTGCGCTCCAGCGCCTGGAGCAGGCGGGCCTCGCGCAGCACATCGTGGGCGCTGGGCGGCAGCGGGCCGCGCGGCGGCCGGCGCAGCACCACACCCGTGGAGAGCGCGAAGGTCACGTTGGAATGACCCTCTGTGAACGGGGTCGCCGTCAGGTCGGCGGGCGCCTCCAGGCCATGGGCAGACAGGAACTCGCGCAGCGGTCCGAGCACGAGCAAGGGCTCGCGCTCATTGGCGGCACCCTCGTCGTGGGTCTCGACGATGTCGTCAGGGGCTAGGGAACCGGGCACGTCGTGTGGCAGCCTAGCGGCGGCCCTGAGACGACGTTTGTCGACGCTCGCTGATGCCCCTACATCGTCGTGATCGAAGCGTTCGCGCCAGGTCAGATTGACCCGCAGGGCCCAACGCCCTCAGGCGGCTGTGGGCCGGAGCGGATCCAAACCGCTCTGCCGAAAAAATCGAACAGCTCAGGCGGCGACGGGCAAGCGCGCGGTGAGCTCGCGGTCAAAGCGCCAGCCGTCCAGCTGGGCGCGGTCCCCAGCCAAGCCGACGACGGTCGCCCCGGTCTCACGTTCGATCGCGTCCAGCACCGAGGCCATCCGGTCACGGAGCGCGTCGGCCGCGGCACAATCGCCGGCCATCAGCTCGCTGCCCTGGTCGGTCAGGAGCACCGTGACCCGGTCGGGGTGGTAGGCGAAAATCCTGGCCAGGACGTCGGCGTCTTCCTCGGCGCCGGTGAAGATTGCTAGTAGATCGCTCATGACCGGGAGTCTCGGCCGCGAGCGTAAAGCGGGCCTGAACGCCGTCGATTAAGTTGGTGATCGCCGCCTAAGTAGCCTTGGTCGGTAGCCATGCCCGAGCTACCCGAAGTTGAGATCACCGCCCGTCTGCTCGGCTCAGCGCTTACCGGAAGGCGGATCGAATCTGCGCTCACCCCCGGTGTGAACGCGCTTCGCAACTACGATCCCCCGCTCTCGGCGATCGACGGTCACCGGATAACGGGGGTGACCCGGCGAGGCAAACTGTTCGCGGTCGAGGTGGAAGGCGACCTCACCATCCTGGTCCATCTCATGTCCGCCGGTCGCCTCCAGCTGTTCGACACCCGCGCCTCGCTGCGCGACCGCACCTCTCGCCTGCTCGTCCGGCTCGAGGACGGCCGTGAGCTGCGCCTGAGAGAATTTGGCACCAAGCAGGCGGCGTGGGTCAAGCTGCTCACACCGCCCGGGCTGGCCGAGGAGGAGACGCTGACCAAGCTGGGCCCCGAGGCGTGGCCCGATCCACCTCCGCTGGGGCCATTGCTGGCTGCGGCTCGGCCTCTGCACGGCATGCTGCGCGATCAGCGTGTGCTGGCCGGGATCGGGCGTTCGTGGGTTGACGAGATCCTGCACGGCGCCAAGCTCTCACCCTTCAAGCGCGGCTCCGAGCTGGCTGATGAGGAGGCTGACCGGCTGCGCGAGGCGATGATCGACCGCCTCGGCGTCGCCATCGCTCATTACGAGGAGACCGTCTCGCTGCCGATCCCCGACAAGCTGCCGATGCCGCTGCGCGTTCACCGCCGCAACGGCGAGCCATGTCCGCGCTGTGGTGACACGCTCGAGGCGGTGTTCTATGAGGACTACGTGATGTGCTACTGCCCGACCTGCCAGACCGACGGCAAGCTGCTCAAGGACCGCCGGCTCTCGCGACTCTTGAAGTAGGCGCGGCCTCGCCGAAGGTCTAGGCCGACCGCCAGGCGCGGCCTGGACGAAGGTCTAGGCCCGACCGCCAGATGGTCCGATGCTCGGGTGCGCCGCGACAGCCGATGCAAATGGGATTTCCCAGGTGGTCTGACGACCATGAAACCCGCTAACTCCCCACCCAGAACCGGCGCCGTGCAACGGCTGCGCCATCGCGCCCGCGACGAGACCGGCGTCGTGCTGGTGTTCGTCTCGATTTCGCTGGTCGTGTTCCTGGGCATGGCGGCGATCGCGATCGATCTGGGAATGCTCTGGCAGGCCCAGCGCCAGGCCCAGTCCGCGGCCGACGCTGGAGCGCTGGCCGGAATGCAGGATCTGCCGACCTACACGGCCGCACAGGCCACAGCGACCAACTATGTCGCGAAGAACTTCCCCGGCAGCACGCCGACCGTCGTGACCCAATACCACAACGACCCGAATCAGATCAAGGTCACGGTGACCAAGACGATCTCAACGATCTTCGGCGGGATCTTCGGGATCGGCTCGGAAACGGTCACCGCCAGAGCGGCCGCCACCAAGAACCCGGCCTTCGTCCCGACGGCGCTGTTCGCCAGCAGCACCTCGTGCTCCGGATACGGGGTCACCTTGGAGAGCAACAACGGTCATCGTCAACGGCGGGGTACACTCCAACGGCAAGGTCAACTTCCAGGGCAACAACAACACCGTCGGAGCGGTCACCTACGGTGGCCCGAACACCTGCCCACCCCCGCCGGTCGGCAACAACAACACGATCGCGTACCAGGCCAGGGACGCCATGATCGAGCCCTTCCCCGCAGACTACTCAGGCGCCAACAAGCCGGCCTGCACGCAGTCCTACACGGGTAACATCACGATCTCCTCAACGCCCGCAGACGGCGTCATCTGTGCCACGGGCATGATCACGATCAGCGGCTCGCAAATGACTGCCAACGTCACCTTCATCGCCGACAGCTTCAGCTTCACCGGCACCGGCAACGCATTCACCCCGTATTCCACGGCGAATGGCCTGAGTTATTACGAAACGGGCTCGACCACGATGAACTTCGCCGTACCGAACCTGGCCGGCGGCACCGTCTTCGCGCCCAACGCCACGGTCTTGATCACCGCCCCCAACTTCACCACCACCGGTTTCGTGGAAGCCCAGCAAATCGACGTACAGACGCCGAACTTCACCCTCACCGGCAACGGGCCGCCGATGCCAGGGTCCGCCGGGGCACTCAGCGAATAGCTCCCTTCGTCAGGCCGTCCCTAAGGGGAGCGATCGCGTAGGCTCCAGGCTTGCCCGAGATCGGCGACTTCGCGCCTGACTTCACGCTGCCCGACCAGTCGGGCACGTTCGTGACCCTGTCGGACCTGCGCGGCAAGAACGTCGTCCTGTACTTCTACCCCAAGGCCGACACCCCGGGCTGCACGACCCAGGCGTGCGGCATCCGTGACCACCGCAGCGATTACGAGCGCGCGGGCGCCGTCGTGCTGGGCGTGTCAGCCGATCCGGTCAACGCGGTCAGCAAGTTCGACCAGAAATACGATCTCGGCTTTCGGTTGCTCTCTGACGAGGACCATGCCGTATCAGAGCAGTACGGCACCTGGGTAGAGAAGTCAATGTACGGGCGCCGGTACATGGGGGTGCAACGCGTGACGTTTGTGATCGACGCCGAGTGGCAAGATCGCCCACGTGATTCCCAAGGCAAACCCCAAGACCCACGACGCCGAGGTGCTCAAGATCCTCGGTGGTCTGGACGGCGACGGCTAGCCGAGCCAGCGGCCGTTCTGAGAAACCAATCGACGCCGCGAGCGGGCTACTGAAGCCCCTCGCGCGCCTCGCGCACGAGAGTGACGGCCTCGGGGAAGATGACCGCCATCACCGAGCGCAGCTGCTCGGCCTGCTGCTCGGTGGTGCCCTGGATGTTGGCTCGGTTCATGGCCGCGACGGTCAGATCGACCGCGAGCTTGATTGCGTTGTCGGCCCACGCGAGTCGCTGAGCGCCCTGCATCTGCTCGGCGAATTCGCCCAGCTTTCGCTGCAGATCATCGGGATCTCCGAATAGGCCTCCGAAGCCGCTGCCTTCCATGTCCTCAATGGTAGCTCGCTCGTCCACAACGCGGGCAAAGCCACAACTCTGGCGCCCGCCGCCAGGGCCGGGCTCAGGGGTGGGCACCGAGCGCCAAACTCAGAGCGCCCCCGCCACCCCGGACGGATCGCAGGGTCAGGGTGGCGGCGCTGCGCTCCGTCTAGGATACGGCGCCCCATGAACGCCGAAGCGCAGCTCGCCTCCGAGGCTCGGGTCCGCAATCGCCAGGCGATCGTGGCCGTCCTGGCCGGGGTGCTACTCGTCGCCGCCTCCGCCGTCCAGCTCGGCGGGCCCCACACCAAGGTCGACGAGCTGACGGTCGATCTGATCGTCGCCAACAAGCGCTTCCCGCTCGACCTGATCGCGTCGGTACTGAACGGCGTAGGGTCGCTGTTGGTCGCGTGGACGCTGACCTACCTGTACCGATGCTCGGCTGCGCGCAGCCCGGACGTCAAGCCCTACGTGCGCTGGATCGCAGTGGTCGGCGGCGTCCTGGCCGCCATCACCGGCGTGGTCTACGCGATCATCGTCGCCGTCAAGGTTCACCAGTTCGTAACCACGGGGGCCCAGACCTACGCGGAGGCCAATCGCCTGACCGGCTCCTCGGGTCTGCTCATCCTCCAGCTCGTCGGGCAGGCGGCAGCGCTCCTGCTTGCCGTCGGCGTGGTGATGGTGTCGCTCAATGCCATGCGGGTCGGCCTCCTTACCCGATTCATGGGCTATCTGGGGATTTTTGCCGGCGTTCTCGTCCTCTTTCAAATCACCCAGATCCCGATCGTTCAGGGCTACTGGCTGGCTGCGCTTGGCTATCTCCTATCCGGCCGCTGGCCGACCGGGGTGCCCCCCGCGTGGACATCGGGTCGCGCTGAGCCCTGGCCGCCCTCGGCTGAGCTCCGTGCCCGCAAAGCGGCCGCTGCGGGACGGGGTGCGCCGGCCCCCAAGCCCGAGCCCCAGCCGGCGGGGGCTGGTGTCGCGGTCCCCGGTCGGACCCGGGCCGGGACCCCTAAGCGCAAGCGCAAGCGGCGCTCCTAGCCCCGAGCGGTCGCCAACGATGAGCCGAACGGGAGCCGTTCGTCGTCTCTGATTGACCGTCTGTCGCCGCTGCGCGACCGCTGAGCGATCTGGCCTTGCGCGGCGGCTGGGTAGTGGCCAGCGTGTGGATGTCTCGTTCAATCCACGAGTAGGAGGAGCCACGTATGGAAGCCACCCATCTACCCCCGAGGGAAGCGGACGTAGCTCCGGCTCCCGACCCCGCCGGGGGTCGGCTTGCCGGTTGGACCCCTGCCGATCCCGGGCCGCTGGGCCTGGCCGCATTCGCCACCACGACCTTCGCCCTCAGCCTGATCAACGCGAACCTCGTCGGCGCCGGTGCGCTGCCCATGGTGGCGGTTCTGGCGCTGGCCTACGGAGGCCTCGCCCAGGTGATCGCCGGCATCTGGGAGTTCCGGACCGGAAACACCTTCGGGGCGGTTGCGTTCTGTTCCTATGGGACGTTCTGGATCTCGTTCTACTTCCTGGTCAACGTCGGGCTGCCGGCCGTCCCGAAGGCCGAGGTGCCGAGTGCACTCGGGCTCTACCTGTGGGCGTGGGGGATCTTCACCACCTACATGTTCATCGCCTCGCTGCGGACAACAGGCGCCGTCGCGCTCGTTTTTCTGCTCTTGGCGATCACCTTCATCATCCTCGGGATCGGGAATTCGGCTCTGGCCGGCGGGACCTCGGCGACCAACGGCACGATCAAGCTCGGTGGCTACGTCGGTATCGCCACCGCCATCGCGGCCTGGTACGCGTCGTTCGCCGTGGTCGTCAACTCGACTTTCGGTCGGGTCATGGCACCGGTGTTCCCGCTGCGGCGATGATGAGAAGGTCGCTGTCCCTCGCCGGACTGGGGTACAACTAGATCATGAGCCGCGATTGGCGGCCAGCTCGGGCGCCGGCGCAGGTCGCGCCGGCGCCGCGAGTCTGACGCCAGCGGGAGGCGAGAGTAGAGAAGGAGAGGCTTCACATGGCAGACACCGCATCGACCTCGGAGGGAACCCTCGAGCAGCAGCTCGAGACCATGCTCGACATCGAGACCTTCAATCCAGCCGAAGGCTTTCGTGAGCGCGCGCTGCTCAAGGATCCGTCCGTCTATGACGAGGCCGAGAACGACTGGAAGGGCTGGTGGGTCAAGCAGGCAAAGAACTTGCACTGGTTCACCGAGCCGACCCAGGATCTCGACGACTCCAACCCTCCATTCTTCAAGTGGTTCTCCGACGGCAAGATCAACGCCTCCTACAACTGCGTCGATCGGCACGTCGCGGCTGGCAACGGTGACCGGGTCGCCTTCTACTGGCACGGGGAGGAGGGGGAGACCCGCGAGATCACATACGCCGATCTGCACCGTGATGTCCAGCGCTTAGCCAATGCCCTCAAGGACCTCGGCGTCGGCAAGGGCGACGTCGTCGGCATCTACCTGCCGATGATCCCCGAGGTCGCGGTCGCGATGCTCGCCTGCGCGCGCATCGGGGCGCCGCACAACGTCGTCTTCGGGGGCTTCTCGCCCGATTCGGTCAAGGAGCGCATGGAGTTCTCCGAGGCCAAGGCGCTGGTGACCGTCGACGGAGCCCGGCGCAAAGGTAAGACCGCCCCGATCAAGCAGCAGGTCGACAAGGTGATGGGCGATCTGGACACGCTCGAGCACATCGTGGTGGTCAAGCACACCGGTGCCGACTGCGAAATGACGGAGGGGCGCGACGTCTGGTATCACGAGATCTGCGAGGCCGCCGACGCCGAGTGTCCGGCCGAGGAACTCGACGCCGAGCATCCGCTCTACGTGCTCTACACCAGCGGCTCGACCGCCAAGCCCAAGGGGGTTCTGCACACCACCGGTGGCTATCTGACCGGAGTCAGCGCGACCCACCGCTACGTCTTTGACCTCAAGCCCGAGGAGGACGTGTACTGGTGCTCAGCCGACGTCGGCTGGGTCACCGGGCACTCATACATCATTTACGGGCCGCTCGCCAACGGCGCCAGCAGCGTCATGTACGAGGGCGCCCCGGACTACCCCCACCGGGGCATCTGGTGGGAGTTGTGCGAGAAGTACAAGGTGACGTTGTTCTACACGGCACCGACGGCGATCCGGGCCTGCATGAAATGGGGCGTCGAGCACGTCGAGAAGTTCAACCTCGAGAAGCTGCGCCTCCTGGGCACGGTCGGAGAGCCGATCAACCCCAAGGCGTGGCTGTGGTATGGCAAGGTCGTCGGCGGCGAGCACTGCCCGATTGTCGACACCTGGTGGCAGACGGAGACCGGGGCGATCATGATCGCGCCGCTCCCGGGCATCGTGTCCACCAAGCCGGGTTCGGCGACCAAGCCCTTCCCGGGGATCGCCGCTGAGGTGGTCGATGAGCGCGACGGAAAGCCGATCGACTCCGGTCAGGGGCTGCTCGTCCTGACGCGCCCGTGGCCGTCAATGCTCCGCACCCTCTACAAAGAGGACGACCGCTTCGTCGAGACCTACTTCTCCAAGTTCGGCAAGGAGACCTATCTGGTCGGCGACGCCGCTCGCAAGGACAAGGACGGCTACTTCTGGATCATCGGCCGCATCGATGACGTGGTCAACGTGTCCGGTCACCGGCTCTCGACCGCCGAGGTCGAATCTGCGATCGTCTCCCACGGCAAGGTCGCCGAGTCGGCGGTCATCGGTCAGGCTGACGAGGACACCGGGCAGGCGATATGTGCCTTTGTGACCCTCGAGGGTGAGCTGGCCGGATCGGACGAGCTGATCGAGGAGATCCGGGCGCGCGTCGCGGACCGGATCGGGAAGTTCGCCCGTCCCCGCCGGATCATCTGGGCCGACGATCTGCCCAAGACCCGCTCGGGCAAGATCATGCGACGGCTGCTGCGCGACATCGCCGAAGGCCGAGCTCTCGGAGACGTGACCACCCTGCGCGATCCCGATGTCATGGCCCAGCTCGAGGACAGGATCAAGGAGGAGCAGGCCGACGAGAGCTAGTCAGACGCTCAACCGTCGCCCGAGCGCGGCCGCGTGGCGCCGGGCAACCGGGATCGTCTGGCCGTCGGCGAAGGTGAGCTCGGCGGTGCCGCCGATCAGCGGTTGCAGCTCGGTGGCGGCGTGCAGGTTGGCCACGTACTGGCGGTGCACCCGCACGAAGCCGGCCGGCTCCCAGCGCCGCTCGATTTCGGCCAGGGTGGCCCGCAGCAGGTAGCGGCCGTCCGCGGTCACGATCCGCACGAAGTCGCCGTAGGACTGGACGAACTCGATCGAACTCCGGGCCAGCAGGCGCGTGGAGCCGCCGTTCACGTTGGCCACGGCGATCATCTCGTCGTCGAGCGAAGCGGGCCGCGCCGGGCCGCGCTCTCTGGCCCCCGGGCTGGCATCGACCGCCATCGCGACGCGCTCGATGGCCTCCTCGACGCGACGGCGGGCGACCGGCTTGCGCAGGTAGTCCAGAGCCCGAAGCTCAAACGCCTCGACCGCCGCGCCGTCGTGGGCCGAAACGAAGACCAGCTGCGGCGGGGTCGCGAATTGGCGCAGGACCCGGGCGAGCTCGAGACCGTCGAGGTCGGGCATCCGCACGTCGAGGAAGATCGCGTCGAATGGCTGGGAGGTGACCTTGGCCAGCGCCTCGCGGCCGTCGGACGCGCACTCAACCTCGCGGACGTCGGGCGAGCTGCGCAGTAACCGGGCCAGGTCGGCCAGCTGCGAGCCCTCGTCATCAACCGCGAGCAGTGTCAGTCGGCCGGTGCTCATCGTCCGGCTCCGGCCATCGTCAGGGCCCGGGGGTCGCTGCCGGCCAGGTTGGGCACTGTCATCACGACCGTCGTGCCGACGCCCGGTTGCGATTCGATGGCCAGTGCGTAGCGCTCGCCGAAGGTCGCCCGCAGTCGCGCGTCGACATTGGAGAGGCCGATTCCGCCCCCGGAACCGGCCAGCACGGCCGGTACCAGCTCGGGGTCGATCCCGCTGCCGTCGTCGGCGACCCGCAGTTCGACGTCGCCGCCGATCACCCGCGCCGAAATGGCGACCTGACCGCTGCCGGCCCGCCGCTCCACCCCGTGGCGGATCGCATTCTCGACCAGCGGCTGCACCGAGAGCGAGGGAACGATTGCCGGACGGGTACGTTCGGGCACGTCGATGGTGATGTGGAGGCGGTCGCGAAACCGCGCCTGCTCGAGCCGGAGATAGCGCTCGACATGGGCGAGCTCCTCGTCCAGCGTCACGTAGGAGCGGCCGTCGCGGAACAGGTAGCGCGTGAATTCGGCGAAATCGATCAGCAGCTCCCGGGCCTCGTCGGGTGCAGTATGAATTTCACCGGCCACCGCCGCCAGCGCGTTGTAGATGAAGTGAGGGGAGATCTGGGCCCGCAGCGCCCGCAGTTCGGCTTGGGCCAAGCGCTCCTCCTGATCGCGGACCACCGACAGCTCGACCTGCGCGGAGACCAGGCTCGCCGCCTCCTGCACGACCCGCAGCGCGTTGCCGCGCGGACGTCCCTCGGTGCGGTAGAAGGCGATCAGCGTTCCGGCTCGCTTGCCCTGCACGGTCAGCGGTGCGAGCACGGCCGAGTGCAGGGGACACCTGGGGTCTGAGGAGATCAACCGCGGGACGACGTGCATGCGGTCATCTGGGGTGCGCTCCAACAGGCGCGAGAGGAGGTCGCCCGGGCGGACCTGCTCGCGACCCTGGCCGTCGACGGCCAGCACGGTGTGCGTGTCGGCGAGGGCGATCGCAGCCGCCCCGGTGAGGGCGCGCAGATGCGCAACGGCGTCCGACGCCGAACGTGAATGCAGGCCGCGGCGCAGGTGCGGCAGGGTCGAAGTCGCCGCGTGCAGAGCAGACTGCATGCCCAGGACCTCGGGAGTGCTCGGCGCGCGGCGGGCACGGTGCCACCACGCAGCGAGCAGAAGAATGGCCACTGCCGCGATCCCGACCACGGAGTCGAGGACGACGTTCATAAGCCTGAAAGAAAGCGTATCGGGTCCTGACCACGGGCCTCGGCGTATCGGTCATGATTTGGGCATGAGCCCGATTACCTCTTACGAACAGGCGTGCGCCGAGCATAAGTGGCACGTGCCCGAGCGCTACAACATCGCCGCCGACGTCTGTGACCGCCATCCGCGCGAGAAGCTCGCGCTGATCCACGAAGACTTCGCGGGCAACGTCCGCGAGCTCACCTGGGGTGAGCTGCAGGACATCTCCAACCGGTTCGCCAATGTCCTCACCGGCCTCGGCGTCGGGCGTGGAGACCGGGTGGCGATGCTGCTCCCGCCCACTCCCGAGACGGCTGCGGCCTTTTTTGGCACCTGGAAGACGGGCGCCATCCTGCTCTCGATGTCGGTCCTCTACGGCGACGACGGGATCCGCCACCGGCTCACCGATTCCCAAGCCAAGGTGCTCGTCACCAATCCGGCCAACGCCAACCGGATGGAACGGGAGTTGGTGGAGCACGTTGTCGTCCTCGATGACGATCTGCTCAGCGGCGCCTCGACTGACTTCGCCGTCGTCGACACCGCCGCCGACGATCCGGGCCAGCTCTATTACTCGTCGGGCACCACCGGTCTGGCCAAGGGCATCCTTCACGCCCACCGCTACATCCTCGCCCACGAGGAGTTCGTCTACTGCCATGACGTGCAGGACGGCGAGCTGTTCCACGGTATGGGTGAATGGGCGTGGGCGGCCGGCATCGCGCCCCTGCTCGGAGCGTGGCGCTACGGCGCGGTTCAGGTGGTCTACCAGCGCGAGGGAGGTTTTGACCCTCACAAGCAGCTGGATTTCCTCTCCCGCCACGGCGTCACCAATGTGTTCGGGACCCCGACTGCGATCCGTTCGATGATGTCGATCGAGGACGCGCGCACCCGCTACCCGCAGAAGTTCCGCATCGTCTGCTCAGCCGGCGAGCCACTGAACCCGGAGGCGATCCGTTGGGTCCGCGACCAGTACGGCGTGACCGTGCTGGACTTCTACGGGCTCACCGAGTCTTATCCGCTATGCGCTAACTACCCCTTCATGGAGGTTCGCGAAGGCTCGATGGGCAAGCCGATGCCCGGCTGGGAGGTGGCGATCCTGGACGAGGACGAGCAGCCGGTCGCCCAGGGCGACCGGGGCGAGATCTGCCTGCGTGCCCGCTCCAACCCGCATTATCCCCTCGGTTACTGGAACCGTCCCGAGGAGGACTCAGCCGAGGTCTTCGGTGGAGAGTGGTTTCACACCAAGGACGCCGCCTCGGCCGACGAGGACGGCTACTACTGGTACGAGGGGCGCGCCGACGACGTGATCATCTCGGCCGGGTACCGAATCGGGCCCTTCGAGGTCGAATCGGCCTGCCTCGAGCATCCGGCGGTGGCCGAAGCAGCCGCCATCGCCGTACCCGACGAGCGCCGTGGCAACGTCGTCAAGGCGTTCGTGATCCTGTCGGCTGGCCACGACCCCAGTGACGGACTCGCGGACGAGATCAAGGCCTTCGTGCGTGATCACCTGTCGGCTTACGCCTATCCCCGCCAGATTGAGTTCGTGGCCGAGCTCCCCAAGACACTGACCGGCAAGATCAGGCGGATCGAGCTTCGTCAACAGGAGCTCGAGAAGACTTCTTGAGCTGAGTCCGCGCTTCTCACCAGCGCACCGGCCCGCGTCAGGCTAGGAGCTGGCGGCGCGAGCGTGCGAGCGCATCTCAGACAGGATGCGCTCGAGCCGGGGTTCGGTCTCGACATCGACGTGGGTCATGGCGGCGGCGACCGCGGGGTGTACGGCCGCGATCTGGGCGTGCATCTCGTGGGCAACCGCTCGGTAGCTGGGGTGGCCCTCGCGACCGGAACGCAGCTCGATCAGCTGCATCGCCTCGCGCGCGTTGAGGTCAAGCACGAAGCGGATCCGGAAGCCGAGGCAGAGGGCATAGGACGCCGCTTGGTCCAGGCCGGCGTCGGCGAGGCGCGCGTACTCGTGCCGCGAGATCTCGAGCGCGCGCCGATAGGCGTCACCCACCCCCGCCTCGTCGACCTGCTCGGGCACGCCGGCGCCGAGGTCGGGGGTCAGCGTCTGCCACTGGACGGTCAGCATCCGGTGACGCTGCAGGTCCCGGAAGGCGCCGTAGTCCGCGACGATCTCAAACCGGTAGCGGACGGCCTCAAAGCCGCGACCGGGCCGATGGCGGCGATTCTCGCGTGCCCCGACGAGGTCAGACAACAGCGCGGTCCGCTCGGCCTCGGACAGCTGCTCAACGGCGTGGCGCGTGGACCTCTCAGAGCTTGTCGTGGCTTCAAAGAGAAGCGCCGTGAGCAGATCGTCCTCGTCGCCCTGGACCGAGGTCAGGCGCACTGCTGGCCCGGCCGGCCCGGGGCCCGCATCGGGGCCGCATAGCCCCAGCCGGCGCGCCCAGTGCTCGCCCGCCCGGGCGCGGGACTCGAGGTGGGAGATCCAGGCGCCTCCCCGATCAGGGCGCTGCACGCGAGTCAGGAAGCTCGGCATCACCGCCTGCAGCTCCTCGAGGATCATCGCCCCGTAGCTGCGCGCCTCGGGCAGGGGATGGGCGAGCAGATGGAGGATCAGCTGCTCGTAGCTCTGTCCACTGGCGTAGATGCCCATGTGCGATAGCGAGCTGGCCGGCAGCAGGCCGCGCAGCAGGTCAAGCGCCTTGGCCTTCAGCGCCCGGGTGTGCGCCCCGTCAGGCTCGTCGGGGGCGCGGGGATAGCGGTCTTGGGCCCAGGCGACCACACGGGGCAGCGCATCCGCGTAGGTCCCGAAGAGCTCGTCCATGGCGCTTTCGTAGGCGGGGCCGAGGGCCGCATCGCGGTAGTAGCGAAAGCGCGGGCGGGCTGGGCCGCAGTCCGGCATCGGCGCGTCGTAGGCGAGATAGCGGGTGGACTGCTCGAGGTAGGCGGCCAGCCGGGGCCGCTGCAGGACCTTGGTGAGGATGTTGGACACCCACTCGCAGGCGACATGGGCGCCCCCCAGCTGGGCGACCGAGTCATCGCCGTAGCCGAGGAAGATGCGCTCGTAGAGCGCGGCCGCGCGCTCGCCTTCGGGGGGCTGGGGGGCGCCCCCGGGGACGGCGGTGAGGTCGCCGGCAAACTCATCCAGCAACAGCCGTCGGAGCGTGCCGGGATAGCGCGAGTAGCGCGCGAACAGCGCCCCCTTCAGCGTCTCGGGCAGGTTGGTGAGGGCGAACACCGGCCGGTCGAGGTTCGTGCAGTGCCCGCTCAGCAGGCTGCGCTCGGCGTCGGTGAAGCTCTCGGTCGGGTACTGCACGGGGCGTCGATCGTAGCGATGCCCCCGGCCAGTTATCCTGCCTACTGATACGCATGCGTACCAACGCTTCGGAACACGTTGACGTAGTCATCATCGGGGCCGGTCTGTCCGGCATCGGCGCCGCCTGTCACCTCGAGCGACGCTGCCCGGGACGCAGCTACGCGATCCTCGAGGCCCGAGAGTCGATCGGCGGGACCTGGGACCTGTTCCGCTACCCAGGCGTGCGGTCAGACTCCGACATGCACACGCTCGGCTATTCCTTTGCCCCCTGGAATGACGCTCGGACGATCGCCGACGGTCCCTCGATCCTGCGCTACATCCGCGCCACCGCCGATCAGTACGGCGTCACTGACCAAATCCGCTTGGGCCATCGTGTTCTCAGCGCCGCCTGGTCCAGCGAGGAGGCCCGCTGGACGGTGAGCGCCCAGCGCGATGGCGAGGACCCGGCCACACTGACCGCCTCCTTCGTGCTCTTCTGCACCGGGTATTACCGCTACGACGAGGGGTTTGACCCCGGGTTCGACGGACGCGAGCGGTTCTCTGGGCCGGTCGTGCATCCCCAGCACTGGCCCGAAGACCTCGACTGCGCGGGAAAACGGGTGGTCGTGATCGGCAGCGGCGCGACCGCGATCACGCTCGTTCCCGCGCTGGCCGAGCAGGCCGCCCGTGTGACCATGCTCCAACGCTCGCCCAGCTACCTCATCTCGCTGCCCGGCGAGGATCCGGTGGCTTCGCGGCTGCGGCGAATGCTCCCGTCGAGGGCCGCGTATCAGGCCGTGCGCTGGAAGAACGTGGCTTTGATGACACTCAGCTACCGGCTGTGCCGCCGCTACCCGGAGCTGGCCAAGAAGGTGCTGCGCAAGGGCGTCCTGCGCCAGGTGCCTGCCGACCTCGATGTCGACACCCACTTCAAACCTCGCTACAACCCGTGGGACCAGCGCATGTGTGTCTGTCCTGACGGTGATTTCTTCACCGCCCTGCGCCAGAACCAAGCCACGATCGTCACCGACGAGGTGGACACCTTCACCGAGACCGGCATCCGCCTGCGCAGCGGTCACGAGCTCGAGGCCGACCTCATCGTCACCGCGACCGGCCTCAACCTCCTCGCCTTGGGGGGCGCCGAGATAACGGTCGACGGCCATGAGCTCGATCTCCCGCACCGGCTCACGTACAAGGGGCTGATGCTCGACGCCACCCCCAACGCCGCGCTGGTGATCGGCTACACCAACGCCTCCTGGACCCTGAAGGCTGACCTCACCTGTGAATACGTGTGCCGGCTACTCAACCACATGTCCGAGCACGGCTACGACACGGCGGTCGCGGTCTGCGATCGCGAGTCCGTGACCACGCTGCCGCTCCTCGACCTCGATTCCGGCTATGTCCTGCGCTCAGTAGACGAGTTCCCCCGCCAGGGCTCGGAGCCGCCCTGGCGCCTGCGCCAGAGCTACCCGCGCGACATCGTCACCCTGCGCGTGGGAGAGATCGACGACGGCGTGCTTCGGTTCTGGCGCCGTCGGGACCCGGTGCCGTCGGCGCCCGGCGCGGCCGTGCCTGCGCCCGTGCCGGCCTGAGTCAGCCGGCGCTGTTGGGGTCGCCGGTCGACTGCGAACCCTCGCTGGACTCGCCCGCCGAGTCGCCGCCGCCCCTTCGGGCCTTCTCGCCCGAGGCACGGCTTCGCTTCTCCGGGCCGCCGCCGTGACCAGGCTCGGCCTCTTCGTTGTTCTGGTTGGAAACCGTGCCGGGAAGCTGTTCGGCGTCGGAGTCAGGGTTCTTGTCGCTCATGCCCTCGTGGCTACCCGGCCCTGCACTTTGTGAAAACTTCGGCGCCGGGCGCCGAGTCTTTGCACTCGGGCAGGCTCAGCCCTGTCTTTGCGCAAAACTCGCCCGGCGTAGCCGAGATTTTCACATTTTGCAGGTGGCCGTCAGCGGAGGCCGGTGAACGCGCGGCCGGCGTGGGCCACGAGCGTGAACAACGGCGAGGAGAAGATGCCGAACACCACGCTGGCGGCGGCGAACAGCACGGCCACGAAGATGAGCTCGCCGACCGGCGCCGCCCGCCCCGCCGTGGGCCCGGCACCGGCCGCCTCGCCACCGGCGGCCCCGTCGTCGGCCGCCTCGCCACCGGCGGCCCCGTCGTCGGCCAGCGCGTCGGCCTCGGGGGACCCACCCGCGATCGGCGCCAGCGCGCGGCGACCGCCGACCGCCGTCGCCCGACGGGCCGGCGCCGCGCTCGGGGCACTCATCCACATCACCGCGACCACTCGCAGGTAGTAACCGAGCGAGATCATCGAGCCGATCACCAGCACGATGCCCAGCCAGGTGTAGTTGCCGTTGACGAGGGCATGAATGAGCTGGAACTTGCCGATGAAGCCAACCGTGCCCGGGATCCCGGCCAACGACAGCATCGCGATCGTCATCGGCCAGGCCAGCCACGGCTGGCGCGCGCCGAGGCCGGCCAGCGCGGAGATCTCGTCGCCGTCCCCACGTTCGCTCTGGGCTGCGACGATGACCGCGAATGCAGTCAGGTTCATGAACAGGTAGACGGCGAGATAGAGGACGGTGGCGTCGACCCCGAGGCGGGTCCCGACCACGACCCCGGCGAGCATGTAGCCCGCCTGGGCGACGCTTGAGTAGCCCAGCATGCGCTTGAGGGAGGACTGGCCCAGAGCGCCGACGTTGCCGACCACGATCGTGATCGTCGCGATCGCGGCCAAGGCCGGGGCCCAGGTGCCCTTAGCGCTGATCACCGCGGTGTCGAAGAAGCGCAGCAGGACGCCGAAGGCGGCGGCCTTGGTGGCGGTGGCCATGAAGGCGGTGATCGGGGTGGGGGCGCCCTCGTAGACGTCCGGAGTCCACTGGTGAAACGGCGCCACCGAGGCCTTGAAGGCGAAGCCGACCATGACCAGGGCCAGGCCGGTCAGCATCATCGGGTCGCCGAGCAGGCCGTGGGAGATATTCCCGGTGGAGAGCGCATTGGCGATGCCCGAGAACTGGGTCGAGCCGGTCGAGCCGTAGATCAAGGCCAGCCCGTAGACCAGCGTCGCCGAGCCCACTGACCCGATGACCAGATACTTGAGGCCGGACTCGAGTGACCCCTCGCGCAGAAACTCCGAGGCGCAGAGCACGTAGAGCGGGATCGAGAGCAGCTCAAAGCCGAGGAACAACGTGACCAGGTTCTGGGCCGAGACGAGTATCGCCATGCCGAGGACGCTGAACAAGAGCAGCGCGTGATACTCGCCGTGGCCGGCGCTGTCGGGCGCCCGGGTTCGCATCGACATGATCACGCAGGCAATCGCTGCCACGCAGAAGATCATGTCGAGGAGCAGCGCCAGGTCATCGATCTGGAGCGCGCCCGAGATGATCGAGGCGGGATGCCTGAAGCGCACGATGGTCAGCGCCAGGGCGATGCTCAGGGTCAGCACCGTGGCCGCGGGGACGATCCGCCGGCGCACCATCGGCGCGCGGAGGAGACCGATCAGCAGGACCACGAGCGCGCCGATGCTGAGCGCGAGCAGTGGCGAGAAAGACGCCCAGTCGATGTGAGGGCCGGTCAGGTGGTGATTCGCGAGCGCGGGTGGATAGCGGACGACGTTCATGGCGTGCGTGTTGCCCCGAGCGGTGCGTAGCTCGTCCAGCCGACCAGCTGCCCCGACGCTAGCCGCTGCTGCAGTCGGGCGGGCGCCACCGACTGGCGCACGGCGCGCTCAGAGCGGGTGAGACCGAACTGGGGGTAGAAGGCCAGCACCAAGATCACGGCCACCAGCGCGCCGATTGGCAGCGCCTCGCGGAGTCCGAGCTCGTAGGACTGCACGGCGGGCCCGGCCCGGTTGTGCATCGAGCGGATGTAGAGGCGCAACGCGTAGACGGCGGCCCCAACCACGCCCAGCGAGGCGATCATCGCCATCGCCAACTTGGCCTTGAACAAACCGAGCAGGATCAGGAATTCGCCGGCGAAGTTCGACGAGCCGGGGATGGCCAGCGTGGCCAGGGAGACGATCAGGAACAGGCTGGCCAGGATCGGGGCACGGAAGGCGATCCCGCCCATGTCGGCCAGCTTCTCCGAGCCCCCGGCCCGGACGGCGAGGGAGGCGATGACGAAGAACAGCGGTGCCGAGACCAGGGCGTGGTTGAGCATCTGCAGCAGGGCCCCCTGGGCCCCCTGGGGTTGCAGCGAGAAGATCCCCAGGGTGATGAAGCCCAGCTGGGCGACGCTCGAGTAGGCAATGACCAGCCGCGCGTCTGGGGTGGTCAGCGCGACCACCGTCCCCCAGATCACCGACATCAGCGCGATCACGAGGATCAGGGTCTGGTAGTGCGCCGAGGCGTAGGGGAACAGCGGCAGGACGATGCGCAGGAACCCGTACGCCGCGACTTTGGACAGGATGGCCGAGAACACGGCCACGGCGGGGATCGGCATCGACTTGTATCCGTCCGGCAGCCAGCCGTGGAAGGGGACGAGCGGCATCTTGACCACGAAGGCGGCCGCGAAGCACAGGAAGATCCAGTCCTGGGAGGCGTGCGAGAGAGGCAGGCCGCGCAACGAGCTGATCACGAAGGTGAGCGGGGTGCCGTGCTCGCTGGAGGCGATCGCACCGGTGGCGATCGCCGCCACCAGCATGAAGAAGGAGCCGACCAGGGTGTAGATGACCAGCTTGGTCGTCGCCCGCACCCGGTCGCCGGTTCCCCAGATCCCGGTCAGGAAGTAGAACGGGATCAGCATGAGATCGAAGAAGGCGACGAACAGGGCCAGGTCCTGGGCGCAGAAGGCCCCCAGCACCGCGCTCTCGGCCAGCCCGAGGTGGAAGTAGAAGACCCGCGAACGCTCCCATTCGTGGGTGGAGGCCCAGAGCAGCGCGGCGCTGAAGATGACCGTCGTGAGCAGCACCAGGGCCACGTTGAGCCCGTCAAGGCCGAGCTTGTAGTGGACGCCCAGCGCGGAGATCCAGACCGAATCGGTCACGAATTGAAGCCGCCCCGCGCCGGCGTCAAAGCGGGCCAGGAACGAGATCGCGATCGCGACCGCGACCAGGCTGGCGAGCACCGCGGTCCACGCGACCAGCCTCCCCCGCAGCAAGGAGCCGACCAGCGCCGCGACGAGCGGCAGCCAGATGAGGATCGACACGCTCATGCGCGCCTGCGCTCGCCCTCGGGCTTGCTGCCCGCTCGGCATCCAGCCTCGCTGAACCGGGCAGCGCCCGAGTCGTCCAGCTGGCTGGCCGATATGGAGGGCGCGTGAGTCATGCCGCCGAGATCAGGAAGTAGAGGGCGATACCGAACACGCCGCCCAGCATCGCCGCCGCGTAGTAGCGCAGAAAGCCGGTCTGGAGTCGGCGGACGCCGGCCGAGACGCCCCGCACCACGCCGAGCGTGCCGCCGGTCACGCCGCCGGCCACCACCCCGCGCTCGAGCACCGACTCGGCGAAGCGGCCGAACCACAGCACCGGACGGACGACGGTGAAGTCGATCAGCTCATCGAAGTACCACTTGTTGAGCAGGAACGTGTGCACGGCCGTGAAGCGCGTCTGGAGTCGGGCTGACATGCCGACCTGGGCCACCCAGATCCGGTAGGCGATGGCGATGCCGAGCAGGGCGATGACGGCGCCGATGATCAGGCCCACCCAGGCCGAGCCGGTGGATGGCTCCAGACCGGCCAGGCGTGAATCGGCGAAGGTCGGAGCCAGAAAGCGCGAGATCGAGGAGTCGACGCCCGGAATCTGGAGGATGCCACCGACCACCGCCAGCACGGCGAGGATACTCATCGGAGCCCTCATCGCCCAGTCGCGTTCGGCGATGTGATGCTCGGGGCCGGGGAACCCGACGTCGGCGTCCTCCGCCTCGCCGGTAGCCGGATTGCGCGGTGTGTCGTGATGAACGAGGTGATTGCGCTCGAGCGCCGCGGCCTCCTCGCACGGCTCGCCGAGGAAGGCCCGGAAGATCATCCGGAAGGTGTAGATGCCGGTCATCAGCGCGCCGACGTAGCCGAGGATGCCGAGGATCTCAAAGCCCCCGCCGCGGTGGTCCAGGAAGGCGATGATGTCGTCCTTGGACAACCAGCCCGAGAAGGGCGGCAGGCCCGAGAGCGCCAGACCCCCGACGATGAAGCACGCAAACGTGAACGGCATCGCCTTGCGGAAGCCGCGCATCCGATCCAGCGATTGCTCGCCGGCCATGGCGCTGATCAGCGAACCGGCGGCCATGAACAGCAGCGCCTTGAAGAACGCGTGTGTCATCAGGTGAAACAGGCCGGCCGAGTAGGCGCCCACCGAGACGCCCATGACCATGTAACCGATTTGGGACATCGTCGAGTAGGCGATCACCCGCTTGATGTCGGTCTGGACGATGGCGATCGTCGCCGCGATCAGCAGCGTCGCGCACCCGACGATTGCGCCGACATCGGCTGCGGTCGGGGCCTGCTCGAACAGCGGGTGCATGCGCGCGATCAGATAGACGCCGGCCGTGACCATGGTGGCGGCGTGGATCAGGGCCGACACCGGGGTTGGGCCCTCCATCGCGTCGGGCAACCACGTGTGCAGCGGTACCTGGGCCGACTTGGCAAAGGCCCCGACCAGCAGCAGCACACAGCCGGCGACGAGATCGGTGGAGTTGTGGCCGAACGCGTACGGCACGGCGTGAAAGGTCTTGAGGAAGTCCAGCGTCCCCGTATGGCGGAAGATGAAAAAGGTGCCGAGCACGAGGCCGACATCGCCCAGCGCGTTGATCACAAACGCCTTGAGCCCTGCGGTGGTGGCCGTTTTGCGCCGGTACCAGAAGGAGATCAGCAGGTAGGAGGCGGCGCCCACGAACGCCCAGCCCACGATCAGGAGCAGGAAGTTGCCGGCCAGCACGAGCAGCAGCATTGAGAAGACGAAGAAGTTGAGGTAGGAGAAGAAGCGCACGTAGCCCCGGTCTGACTTCAGGTACGCGACCGAGTACAGGTGGATCAGGGTCGAGACGCCTGAGACGACGAGCGCCATGAAGATCGAGAGCGGATCGACGAGGATCGAGAGTTTGGCGTCGACGCCGACCGTGGAGGCGTAGTTCCATAGCGAGGAGGTCAGCTCGCGGTCGCCCTCCGCGCGCCCGAGCAGGCTGACGAGTGCCCCGATCGCACATGCAAAGGAGAGGGCGATGGCCAGCGTGCCCAGCCAACCGGCGATCGTGCCCTGCTCGCCGCGGAAGCCGACCGCGATCACGATGCTGCCCAGCAAGGGGAAGAGCAGGATCAGCCAGCCAAGGGTCGTGGGACTCACGGCGTCGGCTCCCTAGCCGCGGAGCTGGTTGAGCTCGTCGACGTCGACCGCCAGCTGCCGCCGGTAGATGGCGACGATCAGCCCCAGCCCGACCGTAACCTCACAGGCGGCCACCACCATCACGATCAGGGCGAAGATCTGGCCGTCGGCGCCCCCCCACATGCGCGAGAAGGCGACTAGCGCCAGATTCGCGGCGTTGAGCATCAGCTCGAGGCACAGCAGGATGACCAGCGGGTTGGGTCGCGTGAGCACCCCGGCGGCGCCGATGCAGAAGATCAGCGCCGATACGACCAGGTACCAGCCAATCGCCACTACCAACCACCCTGGCCCGGGTCGGCGGTGCTGGTGGCCCGCGCCGGGGTGCTGCCGGCCCGCTCGGTATCGGGCTCGGTCGCGAACCCGCCGCGGGTCCCGGTGCTCTCAGCCATGGTGCCCGTGAGCAGCGAGCGGGCGGTGATCAGGCGCGGGTCAAAATCATCGTCAGAACCCTCCAGGCCGCGCCGGCGCCGGGCCAGGACGACGGCGCCGATCGCCGCCACCATCAGCAGCAGGGATGCGATCTCGAACGGAAACAGATACGTGGTGAGAAACAGGCTGCCGATCTGGCGCGGGGTACCGAAGCCGAGCACGTAGGGCGCGCCGTGGCCCGAAATCCCCTTCAGGGCCGACCCAAGGAGCGCGATGCAGAGCTCGACCGCCAGGGCAAAGGCAAACACCGGTCCGAGTACGCGCAGCGAGCCGGCACTGCCCGGGAACCCCCCCGCGGGCTCCTCGCCGCCCCCGATGTAGGCGACCACGAACACGTACAGCACCATCACGGCTCCGGCGTACACCACCACCTGGGCGGCGGCTACGAACTCGGCCCGTAAGAGCAAGAACAGCGCCGCCAGCGCGATCAGGTGGACGACCAGGGCGAGCACGCTGTAGAACGGGTTGCGCAGCATGACCACGCCGATTGCTCCGGTCAGGGCGCCGATTGCCGCGATGAAGAACAGAACGGCTGACATCCTCGGCGGTCCTACTCGCCCTCGCGCCGCAGTGGCGTGCGCTCGATCGCTTCGGCGAGCAGCATCTCCTTGGTGAAGATGAGGTCCGAGCGCGTGTAGTCAGACATCTCGTAGTCGTGGCCCATGGTGATGGCGTCAAACGGGCATGCGACCTCGCAGTAGCCGCAGAAGATGCAACGACTGAGGTTGATTTCGTAGACAGCGGCGTAGCGCTCGCCCGCCGAGATCCGGTGCTCGGGGGTGTTCTCGGCCGCCACCACGCGGATGCAATCGGCCGGGCAGGCGGCGGCACACAGCGAGCAGCCAACGCACTTCTCCAGGCCGGGTTGGGCAGGGTCCGATGTCTCGAAGCGGTGCAGCTTGTGGCGGCCACGGAAGCGGGGATAGACGGGGGTCTTCTGCTCCGGGTACTGGATCGTGGTCGGGCCTTCGACGATGCGCCCGAAGGTCGTCTTCATCCCGCGCAGCGTTTCGCCGAACACGCGGTACGCGCCGCGCACGGTGCCCGTGCCAGGAGCGCGCTGGACCTCGATCACGTCGGCGCCGGGTTGGTAGGGGGGTGTCATGGCTTTGCCTCCTCGGGGGCGACCGGGGACCGGGCGGTCATCATGCGACCACCACGATCGCGGTCGCGAGCAGGTTCAGAGTGGCCAGCGGCAGCAGGATCTTCCAGCCAAACGACATCAGCTGGTCATAGCGTAGGCGGGGCAGGGTGGCGCGGACCCAGATGAACAGAGTCAGGATCACCGTCATCTTGGCCAGCACGACGATCGGATCGACCCATCCGGGAGGATGGATGCCGAACGGCAGCAGCCAGCCGCCCAAAAAGATCGTCACCGCCAGTCCCGAGACGACGATCATGTTCGCGTACTCGGCGAACAGGTAAGCGACAAAGGCCGTGCCGCCGTACTCGGTGAAGTACCCGCCGACCAGCTCGGCATCGGCCTCGACGAGGTCGAAAGGAGCCCGGTTGGTCTCCGCAAAGGACGCGGTCATGAAGATGAGGAAGCCGACGAACTGGGGGATGAAGTACCACATACCCCCCTGCGCGTGAACGATCCCGGTCAGTGAGAGCGTCCCGGCCGTGATCACCACGCCGACCAGGGCCAGTCCCTGGGAGACCTCGTAGGAGATGAGCTGGGCGGCGCCGCGCATCGCGCCCAGAAACGAGTACTTCGAGCCCGAGGCCCAGCCGCCGAGCATGATCCCGTAGAAGGAGATCCCGCCGAAGGCAAACACGAACAGCGGCCCGACCGAGACGTCGATTCCGTACAGGCCGACGCGCTGGCCGAAGATGTGCTGGACGTCGCCGAACGGGACCAGAGACAGCGAGGCGACCGCAGTCAGGATCGCGATCGCGGGCGCGATCCGGAACAGATAGCCGACCGAGGTCGAAGGACGAAAAGGCTCCTTGGTGGCGAACTTGAGGATCTCGGCCAGGGGCTGCATGAGACCGAAGGGGCCGACCCGGTTGGGGCCGTAGCGGTTCTGAAAGCGCCCCAGCAACTTGCGCTCGTAGACGATCAGGATCGGCAGGAGCGCGAAGATGACGCCGAAGATCACCAGCGCCTTGACGATCTGCACCCACCAGGGCTCAAAGGAATTGACCGCCGCGCTGATGATCATGGCTTGATGACCTCGATCAGCGGCTCGGTGAGCCTGTTGGCCGACTGGGCGGCGATCCCGTCGGCCAGAAAGGCGCTGCCGACGGGCACCCCGGTCCTGATCATCGCCGTGGCCCGCACCCGATGACCGTTCTGGGCGACCTGCACCTCTTCACCCTGGGCAACCCCGAGGCGCCGGGCGTCCTCGGGGGCGAGCTCGAGCTGCTGCTCCACGGCCAGGTACTTGAGCGCTGGGGAGACCTCGACCTCGGGGGAGGCCCAGATCGGCCGATAGGTGCCCAAACGCAGGGGCCCGTTGGTACTTGCATGGCCATTCCGCGTCTCGGCGCCACGCGACTGGGGATCGATCGACGCGGACGACGGCTGGGTGCCGGGGGCGGGGAAGGCACCGGCGGCGTCGGTCTCGGGCCAGCGCACACCGTGACCGCCGAGCTCCTCGAGGGTGAGCCCGGCGTAGAAGGGAACGGCTGCCACCAACTGCGCGAAGGCATCGGCGCTGCGGGTGACCTCGAAGTCGCTGCCGGCACGGCGGGCCAACTCGGCCAGCACGGCCCAGCCGGCGCGCACCTCGCCGGCGTGCTGGATCGCGATCCGCAGCCGCTGCACGCGCCCATCGGGGTGCACGACGGTGCCTTCCTTCTCGGCGTGGGACTCGGCGGGGAAGATCACGGTGGCGTGCTCGCGCAGGCCCTCGGTCATCACCGAGGCGTGGGCGACGACCAGCGCGGCGCTGTGCAGGGCGCTCTCCCACAGGGCGCGGTCAGGCTGGTCGCGAACCGGGTCGGTCTGGAGCAGATAGAGCGCCGTCAGCTTCCCGTCGGCGGCCGCGCGGGCGATCCCGGCCGCCTCGTTCCCGGTCCCACCGGCCAGCGCGGCGTAGCCTGGGCCGGCATCGGGGACGGCGCCGGCCTCGCGCAGACCGCGCCCGTTGGCTCCGGTGGGGATGTGGAGCAGCCCGGCGCCGGAGCGCCCGGCCAGCTCGAGGCTCTCGGCGATGCGGACGAGCCCCGCCGCCGCCTCGGCGCCGATCCGCTCGCTCCAGATGATGACCACGTCCTCGCCGCCGTCGCGCAGCTGCATGGCCAGTCCGCGGAGCTCGTCACTCTCGCTGTCGGCTCCGTCCAGGATGCCGGCCAGCTCGGTCAGCAAGCCGGCCTCGCCGCCGGGGGCGTAGCGGAGGGTCATGGCGGCGTTACGGTCCAGGGAGCTCGGCCGGGCGCTGGCAACCAGAAGCTTGACGCCGTTGCGCCGCACGCCCTTGCGGATGCGCAGATCGAGAATCGGCACGTCGTCCACGGGCTCGGTACCGATCAGCAGGACCGTGTGGGCGAACTCGAGGTCGGGGACCGAGGCCTGGAGCGCGGGCGCCGAGAGCGAGCGCATCAGCGCAGTGGGGATCCCGACCGCGCCCTGCGAGTCAATGTCGGTCGAGTCGAGCACTTCGCGCACCAAGCGCTGGAGCAGGAAGCCCTCCTCGTTGGTGGCCTGGCCGCCGACCAGGGCGCCGACGCGGGCCTTGTGGCGAGCGAGCCCGGCGGCAGTCTCGAGCGCGCGCTCCCACGAGACCTCGCGCAACTCGCCGCCGTCGCGGACCATCGGACGGGTGATGCGCTCGTCCACGTGAATCGCCTGGTAGGCGAAGCGTCCTTTGTCGCATAGCCACCCGTCGTCGACGCCGGCGTGATCGCGGGCCAGCACGCGCATCACGCGCTCGTCGCGGACGGTGAAGGTGACGTTGCACTGCGCCGGGCACAGGGTGCAGATGCCGGCTGCCCCTTCGATGTCCCATGGCCGCGCCCGAAAGCGGTAGGGCTGGGAGGTCAGCGCGCCGACCGGGCACAGCTCGATGATGTTGCCGCTGAACGGGGCCACGTAGGGATGGCCGTCGTGAGTGGCGACGAAAGTATCGGCGCCGCGCTCGGCAAAGATCAACTGGTAGTCCTCGGAGATCTCCTGGGAGAAGCGAACGCAGCGGTAGCAGAGGATGCAGCGCTCGCGGTCGATCGCGACCAACGGCGAGAGCGCCAGCGGCTTTTGGAAGTGGCGCTTGGGCTCGATCATCCGCGACCGGCCCAGCCCCCAGCCGAACGTGATGTCCTGCAGCGGGCACTCACCGCCCTTGTCGCAGACCGGGCAGTCGAGTGGGTGGTTGATGAGCAGGAACTCGACGATCGCGTTCTGGGCGTGACGGACCCGATCGGTCTGGGTGTGGACGACCATCCCATCCTTGACCGGAGTCGAACACGAGGTCTGCAACTTCGGGATGCCCTCGACCTCCACCAGGCACATGCGACAGGCCCCCACCGGCTGGCCGAGCTTGGGCTCGTAACAGAAGTACGGGATCTCGACGTCGCCCAGCTTGGCGGCATCCACCAACATGCTGCCCTCGGCAGCGTTCACCTCTCTGCCGTCGATGGTCAGCTGGATCGTCTTGTGGTCAGGGCGGGGCATGTGCGCAGGGGGAAGCTGGTGAGTGTGAGCGACGGGTACGGGACCGCTCGGCCTAGCCGCCCGCGTGGCCTCCTGCCACGCTGGAAAAAGCAGCGTCCGAGTCATCCGGCTGCTCGTCCGCTACCCCGAGCGCGACGACATCTTGCACCGCGGCCAGGTTGTTGCGCTCGCGGGCGGCTTCGATCTCGGCCTCGAGCTCGGGGCGGAACTTGGCCACCATCGAGCCGATCGGCATCGCCATCGCGTCACCCAGCACGCACAGACAGTTACCGATGATCTGCTCCTGGATCGAGGCCATGATGTCGAGGTCCATCGGCGTCGCCTCGCCGGTGTAGATCCGCTGGAGCATCTTGTGGGTCCAGTTGGTCCCCTCTCGGCAGGGGACGCACTTGCCGCAGGACTCGTGGGCATAGAACTTGGCCAGCTTGAACGCGGTGTCGAGCACGCGGCGCGACTCGTCGGCGACGATGATTGCGCCCGAGCCGAGCATCGTGCCCGCCTTGGCGAGGCTGTCGAAGTCATATGGGACGTCGAGGTCGTCCTTGGTCAGCACCGGCGAGCTTGATCCGCCTGGGAACCAGAACTTGATCTCCTTGCCGTCCGGCGGACCGCCGGCCAGGCCGTAGATGATCTCCCGCGAGGGAATCCCAAGCTCGATCTCGTAGTTGCCGGGGCGCTTGACGTCCCCGGAGATGGACACCAGCTTGGTCCCAGTGGAGGTCTCGGTGCCGATCTTGGCGTACTCGGCCGCGCCCATGCTGATGATGGCAGGCACCGTGGCCAGGGTCTCGACGTTGTTGATCAGCGTCGGCCCGTGGTAGAGCCCTTCGATCGCCGGGAAGGGCGGCTTCAGGCGCGGATTGCCGCGCTTTCCCTCCAGAGAGTCGAGCAGCCCGGTCTCCTCGCCGCAGATGTAGGCTCCGGCCCCGCGATGCAGGACGAGAGGCAGATCCATACCGCTGCCAAGGATGTTCTCGCCCAGATACCCAGCGCCAAGGGCCTCCGCGATCGCCGCCTCGAGGATGTCAGCCTGGTGTTGGTATTCACCCCGGATGTAGATGAAAGCGCGGTCGATCTCACCGGCGAAGCAGGCGATGACGATTCCCTCGATCAGCATGTGCGGGCTCTTCTGCATCAGCTCCCGGTCCTTGAAGGTGCCGGGCTCGGACTCGTCGGCGTTACAGATCAGGTACTTGACCATGTCGCCGTGGGGCAGGAACGAGACCTTCTTGCCCATCTGGAAGCCGGCGCCGCCCCGGCCACGGATGCCCGAGTCCATGATCTCGGAGAGGACGTCGCCGCGGTCCATCCCCAGCGCCTTGCGCAGCGCTTGGTAACCGCCGCGGCGCTCGTAGATCTCGAGCGTGTTCAGCCCCGGCTCGTCGATGCGGTCAAAGAGGATTTTTCGCATCAGCTTTCTCCCTGCGGTGGGCCGCCGTAGGTGTCATCGCCGGTTTCGGGCTCGGGACCGACTGAGTCGGCGCGCGGAGCGTCGGATGCGGGCGGTCCGAAGTCAGCGGCGCCGGCCTCGACGCCGGGGTCCACTGAGCGGCGGAAGCGCAGCTGCTTGGCCTCGAGCACCGGGCGTCCCTGGCGGAGGTCGGCGACGATCTGCTCGCTGTCCTCGGGGACCAGTGGTCCGATGTACTCCCCGTCGACCGAGGCCATGGGCGCGATGTCGCACGCTCCCAGGCATTCGAACGAGCGCACATGCAGGTCCTCGGCGCCGGCCGCGGCCTGGACCATGGCATCGAAGAGCTCGTCGGCGCCGAGCAGCGAGCACGAGATGTTCGTACAGACGTAGACGTCGTGGTGCTTGGGGCGTGGAGTGAGCTCGAGCATGTCGTAGAAACTCGCCACCGAGGTCAGATAGGCCGGAGTCAGCTCCATCACAGCGGCCACCTGGTCGATCGCCTCAGGCGAGCACCAGCCGTGCACGCGCTGGGCGGCATGCAGGGCGGGGATCGCCGCCGAGCGCCGCTCGGGGTACTTGGCCATCGCGGCTTCGATCTCCGCCCGAAGCGGCGCCGGCACCGGTGTCGTGGCCGGGTCGGGGATGACCGCGGGAGGCTTGGTCAGGTCAACGGCGTCATCCCAGCCGGGGACGCGCGAGCCGTGCTCGAAGCGAGGGACAGGCTGCCGAATCACCGGTCGATTCCACCCAGGATCGGGTCGAGCATGGCCAGGGTGGCGATCAGGTCGGCAATGTAGGAGTCCTTGACCATCGGCGCCAGCGCCTGCAGGTTGACGAAGCTCGGATCGCGCATGTGCACCCGGGCGGGCTTGGCCGAGCCGTCGGCCCGGACGAAGCAGCCCAGCTCGCCCCGCGGGCCCTCGATCGGGTAATAGGCCTCGCCCGGCGGAACCCGAAATCCCTCCGTGACGAGCTTGAAGTGGTGGATCAGAGCCTCCATGCTGGTGGCAAGCTCATGCCGAGGAGGTAACGCAATCTTCCTGTCGGTGGTGATGTAGGGCCCTTCGGGCAAGCCGTCGAGCGCCTGGCTGATGATCTTCACCGACTCATACAGCTCGGCGTGGCGGACCCGGTAGCGGTCGTAGTTATCGCCGACCGTCCCGACCGGGATCTTGAAGTCGAAGTGGTCATAGCTCGAGTACGGCGCTGCTTTGCGCAGGTCCCAGGGGTTGCCCGACGCGCGCAGAAGCGGTCCTGTGACCCCGAGCTGTAGAAGCGTCTCCTCGTCGAGCGCGCAGGTCCCGCGCAGGCGCTCCAGCACGATCTGGTTCTTCTCCAGCAGGTCGGCGTACTGGTCGGCCCGGATCGGCATCTCATCCAGGAACTTGCGCAGCTTGGCGGCAAAGCCCGAGGGGATATCCTCGATTACGCCCCCGACCTGGAAGTAGCGGGTGTGCATGCGCTGGCCTGAGGACATCTCGAACAGATCGAGGATCGTCTCGCGCTCACGAAACGCGTACCAGAACATCGAGATCGCGCCCAGGTCGAGCATGCTCGTGCCCAGCCAGACCAGGTGGGACATGAGTCGGTTGAGCTCGAGGTGGATCACTCGCAGGTACTGCGCGCGCGGCGGTACCTCGACGCCCAGCAGCTCCTCGACGGCACCGCAGAAGGCCATCGCGTTGAAGTAGTAGCTGACGTAGTCCATCCGCTCGACGACCGGAATGACCTTCCAATAGGCCTTGTCCTCGGCCGTCTTCTCGATCCCGGTGTGGACGTAGCCCATGATCGGCTTGACGTCGCGCACCACCTCGCCCTCGAGGATCGTGATCAGCCGCAGGACCCCGTGGGTGGCGGGGTGGTGGGGGCCGATGTTGAGGGTCAGCAGCTCGTGGCTCTCGCCGTGCCCGATCGGCTCGGAGGAGAGCGTGATCGACTCCTCGCGCTTGCGGTAATCGGTGAGTCCCCCGCTGGTCATCCTGACGACCCCGTGGTGCGGGAGGGCGAGCTCTGCGAGCCGCGCCCGGCCTGACTTGACCGTTGGCGTTTGACGCTCGCTACTGCCATTTGCCGTAGCTCTCTTCGTTGTATGTGAAGAGGACCGGCTCGCCGCCGACCGGGAAGTCGCGGCGCTGGGGGAAGCCCTCGTAGTCCTCGGGCATGAGGATCCGTCTCGGGTCGGGGTGGCCCGCGAACTCGACTCCGAACATGTCATAGACCTCGCGCTCGGGGTGGTTGGCGCCCGGGAACAGCTCGACCACCGAGGCGATTCGGGGGGCGTCGGTGGAGACCCGCGCCCTGACCGTGATCCGGTCGACGTTCTGCATGTCCAGCAGTTCGTAGAGGACGCCGAGCCGGGGCTCGTCAGGGTAGTAATCGCAGCCATGCAGACTGGCCAGGAACGTGTAGCCCTTGCCGTGCAGCGCGGTGAGAATCTCGACCACGTGCTCGGGATGCGCATCGAGCGTCGCGCGGCCGCGGGCGAACTCAGTGCCGAGAATCGAATCTGGACTGTTTTCGCGGAGTTCGTGGGCGGCGAGCTCGAGCCCGGTCGCGTCAGGCACCGGCGGTGTCCCCACCCGGAAACACATTGATCGCACTGTCCGTGGCCGCTTTGGTCTCGGGCAGGACCTCCTCGGTGCCGACCGCGTCGTAACGCTCGCGCCAACCGTCGGGCTCGTGACCATGAACCTTGTCGCGGAGGCGCAGAATGCCGTGGGCCAGGGCCTCGGGTCGGGGCGGGCAGCCGGGAACGTGGACATCGATGGGCATGAACTTGTCCGAGGGGACGAGCGCATAGTTGTTGAAGACGCCCATCGAGGAGCAGCAGGCACCCATCGAGATCGCCCACTTGGGATCGAGCATCTGGTCATAGAGGCGGCGCACAACCGGCGCCATCTTGGTCGACACCCGGCCCGAGAGGATGATCAGGTCAGCCTGACGCGGTGACGCTCGCATGGCCTCAAAGCCAAAGCGGGCGATGTCGACGCGCGCGGCGACGATCGTCATCATCTCGATCGCGCAGCAGGCGAGCCCGAAGGTGAGCGGGAAAAACGAGTTGCCGCGCGCCCAGGCCACGGCCTTATCCATCGTGGTCGTGAGCACGCCCTGCTCTACGTAGCGCTCGAGCGCCTCGCCTTCGAGGGCACCATTGAGCATGTCGCGCGCCAGCAGCTGGCGTGAGCGGAAGTCAGACGGTGCCTGAGCTCCGAGCGGTTCGCGCTTTATTTCCATTCCAGGGCTCCTCGTCGCCACACGTACACGAAGGCGACCATCAACAGGGCGACGAACACGATCGTCTCGGTCAGCGCGAAGGTCCCAAAGGCACGCAGCTGGACAGCGATCGGGTAGATGAAGATCACTTCGATATCGAACAGGATGAACAGCATCGCGATCAGGTAGAAGCTGATGCCGAAGCGAAAGCCACGCTGGATCTCCGACGGAAGACCGCACTCGTACGGCGCATCCTTGCTCCGGTTGGGCCGCCGGTGGCCGACCAGGAGATTCAGCACCGAGAACAGCGACCCGATGATCCCCCCGAGAAGCAGAAACACGATCGCCGGCAAATAGCTCCGAAGCACGACGACGACTTATATCACCGATGACTCCCAGCTTGTAACAACTTGTTACTTAGTGCCAAATGCGGCAAGTGATCGCGGTGCCAGAGGAGACACAATTCAACCCATGCTTGTTCGGTCGGGGAGCACCTAGGCCATGACCACCGTCCACCTCGTCGTCGGCGTGGCCTCGATCGCGCTCACTACGGCCGCAGCTCTGTGGGGGTCCTGGTGTTGGTACCGGGTGCGCGCCAGCCCGCTCTTCTGGCGGCTCCTGCGCACGGCGCAGGTGGTGGTGATACTCCAGATCGCGCTCGGCGGGGTGCTCCTGCTGATGGGCAAGAAGGAGTCCAGCCTGCACCTGATCTATGGCCTGCTGCCGCTCCTGGTCTCTTTCATGGCCGAGCAGCTGCGCATCGTCTCAGCACAGATGGTGCTCGACGCGCGCGGGCACGAGTCCGCGGCCGCCGTGGGTCGGCTTCCTGAGGACGAACAGCGCGTCGTGGTGCTCTCGATCGTCCAGCGCGAGCTGGGCGTGATGGTGCTGGCCGCGGCGGTCATCGTCGTTCTGCTGGCGCGCGCCGCCGGCACCGCCCCGTGACGCGCTCCGCCGGCACTGCCCCGTGACGCTCTCCGCCGGCACCGCCCCGTGACGCGCTCCGCCGGCACTGCCCCGTAACGGCCGGTCAGCCGGGCGGAAGCATGTGGTAACGGCCTGAGTACCAGAGCAGCGGCTCACCGTTCCCGAGTCCCATCGAAGTTACCTGGCCGATCGCAATCGTGTGGTCGCCGCCGGCGATCAGCTCGCGCAGCTCGCACACCGCCCAGGCGAGCGAGCCATCGATCACCGGGACCCCGTCCTCGAGCCGGTGCGAGACGCTTTGCAGTTTCTCGGACTCGGGCAGTTTGGAAGCGAACACCCCGGCCAGGTCGCCCTGGTCGGCGGCCAGCACGTTGACGGCGAAGCGCCCGGCGTCGCGGACAATCGGCAGCGTGCGGGCCTGGTTCTCAAAACACACCAGGGCCAGCAGCGGCTCCAAGGACAGCGAGCAGAGCGCGTTGGCGGTCATCCCGCCCGCCCCCGAGGGCCCGGCGCTGCTGACCACCGCGACGCCGGTGGCAAATCGGCCGAAGACCTCGCGGAACAGCTCGGGGTCAGGCGGGGCGGTCGACATCGCTGGCTTTATAGCGCCCGCCACATAGGGTCAGAAACAAGAGACCCCGGCGCCGACACCTCTGGTTGCCGCCGTAGGAGGACGAACGCGATGTTAAGGGCTTGGCGAACGTCACATAGCCGACGCCGGGGTGATGCGGATTTCGCCGTCCCGGGCCACCCTCCTTCTCGGCGCCGAAATCCGCATCGTCTCGGCCCGAAATCGGCCTCGCAATCTGGTTGGAGGCGGAACCCCCGGATCTCCCCGTCAAACCGGTGCCGACCCGACGGATTGGCGCCGGTCGTGGCCGACCAGGCAACCCCTCGCCGTGACGGCATCCTCACCGCATCACATTGAGCGTGCCGTACGTTCCGAGCGCCTCGTCAGAAAGGACTGTCGAGGCCATCTGGTACTTGCCCGGGCCGAGGGTGGCGAGCAGCTCGGTGGTCTGGCCGGGCGGGATCGGCTGGGTGGACGCCTGCGCCAGACCGTCGTAGGAGATGACCAGGTTGTGGCTGAGACGCCCGAAGTTGTGGACGAAGATCGTCACCATGCCGGCCCGCGCCTGTACTTCCTGAGGCGCCAGGTGGTATTCGGTCAGGGCCACCTGAAGCGTTCCGTTGCGGCCGATGTGGGCCGTCCCGCCACAGGCGCAGAGTAGAGCGCTGAGGGCAAGGGCGGCCGTAATGAGCAGGGCAAGGGGGGTTCGGGGTGGCTGGGTACGGATCGCGATCCGATTATGATCTGCGCCCGAATGCGTCGGTGGCCAAGGGCTCTTCTCCTCTCCGGTGCGGCCGTCGCGGTCGTTGCTGGCGCCGCTGCCTGTGGCACCGAGCGCATCACCGTTCCGAAGAGCAACTCCGCCGTGTACCACGGAGCGGTGCTCTTCTCCCAGCGCTGCTCTGGGTGCCACACCCTGAACTACGCCGGCACCCACGGCTCGGCTCCCAACGTCCGCACCGCGCAGGCCATCAACGGTCCCAACTTCAACGTCCGCTGCGAGCGTCCGATCACGCGAGTCCTCTACGCGATCGAGAATGGCGGCTTTTCGGGGGCGTACATGCCCCAGAACATCGTCGTCGGCCAAGACGCGGCTGACGTGGCCAAGTTCGTATCCACCTACGCCGGCCGCCTGGCACCCAAGCTGGTCGGGGTCACGCGCTGCCAGCAGCTATCGATCGGAACTCTGCCCACAGCGATCACCAGCGCTCTCAACGCCGCCGCGCCCAGCACGAGCACCTCATCGAGCACCAGCGCCACGCCGGCCACGTCCTCGCACAAGCAGAAGCGGGCGACGACCAAACAGAAGCGGGCGAAGACCAAACGCAAGCGCGCGCACGCGTAGCGGGGGCGCAGGTTCTCGATATCAGGCTGATCCGTCGCGACCCCGACGCCGTGCGCACGGCGCTGGCTCGCCGTGGCGCCGGCGCCGCCGAGGCCGTCGACCGCCTGCTTGCCCTCGACGAGGGTTGGCGCGCGCTCACCTCCGAGCTTGAGAGCCTGCGCGCCGAGCAGAATCAGGCCAGCCGAGCGCTGAAGGGGGCGCCCACCGACGCTCAGCGAGCGCAGCTGGCCGAGCTCGCCGCCCGCGGCCGCTCGCTCAGCGACGAGGAGTCCCGGGTGCGGGCCGAGCGCGACGAGGCGCTGGCCAGCCTTCCCAACCTTCCCTCCGAGCACGCCCCGCCCCAGGACGAGGTCGTGCGTGAAGTGGGCGAGGCGGGCGCTACGGGCCGTGACCACCTCGAGCTGGCCGGGGAGATGATCGATATGGAGCGCGGGGCGCGGCTTTCGGGCTCGCGGTTTGCCTATCTCCGCGGCTCGCTGGTCATGCTTGAGCTGGCGCTCGTCCAGTATGCGCTCACGAGGCTCAGCAGCGAAGGGTTTGAGCCCGTGATCCCACCGGTACTGGTCCGGGCGGCGGCGCTGTTCGGGACCGGCATGTTGCCCGACACCGAACAGCAGATCTACCAACTGCCCGATGACGACCTGTACCTGGCGGGCACCTCGGAGGTGGCGCTGGCCTCACTGCACCGCGACGAGATTCTCGCCGCCGACGGGCTGCCGCGGCACTACGCCGGTTTCTCGACCTGCTTTCGCCGCGAGGCGGGGGCGGCAGGCAAGGACACCCGGGGGATCTTCCGCGTGCACCAGTTCGACAAGGTGGAGATGTTCAGCTACGTCGAGCCCGATCAGTCGCCGGCCGAGCACGAACGGCTGCTGGCCATCGAGGAGTCGATCATGCAGGAGCTGCGGATTCCCTACCGCGTGGTGGCGATCGCCGTCGATGACCTGGGCGCCTCGGCGGCCATGAAGTACGACATCGAGGCCTGGCTGCCGGGCCAGGGGCGCTACCGGGAGCTGACGTCGTGCTCGAACACCACCGACTTCCAGGCTCGACGGCTCGACGTCCGCTATCGCGGCCCCGACGGCAAGCCCGCCCCCGTCCATACGCTCAACGGCACCGCCGTCGCCGTGGGACGCACGATCATCGCCCTACTCGAGAACGGGCAGCAGGAGGACGGCTCAGTGGTGCTGCCCGAGGTGCTGGCAGCTCTGGGGGCTCCCGCGCTCCTTCCGGCTGCGGACGCCACGGCCGGGTAAGGGCTAGTGCGCCTCGACGACGCGCAGCGGACGCCGCGCGCTGTCCTCGAGCACGACCAGGGCCGCCCGGGGCGGGCCGCAGGTAGCGATCCGGGCCCGCATGCGGACACCGAAGGTGTTCCACGGCCGCACCACCCTGCGCGCCGTGTCGGGATCCCCACCGTCGGCCGCCTGGGCGATCGCGGCCGCAAAGCCCGTTTGCCCCTGGGCCTCGGCGTCAGCCGGCACGAGGAGGTCGGCAACGGGCTTGTCGACGGCTAGCTCCTCGGTCATTCCGAGGAACGTCTGGGCCTCCTTCGACATGGCCTGGACGAGCAGTGAGGAATCCACGACCAGGAAGGCGTCGCGGCCCGTCGGGATCGCGTCCTCGCGCGCTTCGAGCAGGAGACCAAGCCCACACGAAGTGCAGACACGGTGGTTGGGGGAGGGGACACCACCATGCGGAGAAGGCGCGGCGCAGTGCCCACAGAACCACGACCAGGGGACCTCATGGCCGAAACCACCTTCTACCAGTCTAAGTGCGGGTCGTTCTATCACCGGCAATCCGTGCTTGGTTCTTGGCCCCCGGCGCCAACCTTCTCCATCCGTGGATACTACGAAACGGCTGACTGTGGCGCAAGAAGTTTAAACCGGTGTATCGGCACACGCACCGGTTGACTTGACCGAGTGAAACCCAGGCCCCCAGGGACGGAGAGACCACCGGGTGTCAAGACCGCCGTGTTTATCCCCGATTACCAGGCATTCTTCCTACGGACCCGGTGATGAGCATGCCCCTGGTGCGCCCCTGAGCGGGCCCGTGTAAAGCGACCTTCCCACCCCCACGCGGCACCGTGATATGAGGGTCGATCCGCACGAGCGGATGCGTAGAAACCCCGAATACGCACGAGAGCTTGCCTTTTTGTGTAAAAGCTAAGTAAGGTTGTTTTCGAGGGGCGGCACGCTCGGGCTCGCAAGGACGGCGAAGTCGCTGAAAGGAAGTTTTTGGCCAGCTTGAGATCTGTCTGGTTCGGGCGGGTCGGGGCGTCGGAAGGGAAACCGGGTTTGTCGGTGTTTGGGGGACTTCTTTGAGGGTTGTGCGGGTGGGCCGGGTTTGGCTTGCCGTCGTGTTGGGCTTGTTGTGGTTTGCGGCCGGCGTGGCGGCAGATGGGGTCACGATGGCGGGTAATGATTTGCGTACCGGTTGGTATGGCAATCAGCCTGGCTTGGCGCCGGTGACGGTGGGGGGTTCGACGTTTGGGAAGTTGTTCTCGGCCAATGTCGTGGGTCAGGTGTATGCCCAGCCGTTGGTCTCGGGTGGGGTTCTCTTGGTCGTGACGGAGGCCAATCATGTTTATGGCCTTGATCCCGAGACGGGCGCTCAGAAGTGGTCGCGGGCGGTCGGTACGCCTTGGAACCCGAGTGATATCGGGTGTGGTGACTTGCTGCCGACGATCGGGGTTACGAGTACGCCGGTGATCGACGCGAGCGGGACTGAGTACTTTGTGGCCAAGACGTACGTGTCAGGGAGTTCGGGGCCGGCGGCGTGGGATATGCACGCCGTTGATGTTCAGACGGGGGTGGAGAAGAGCGGTTTTCCGGTGCGGATCCAAGGGCCGGCGCAGAACAATCCCGGGGTGACGTTCAACGCCACGAATGAGATGCAGCGGCCGGGATTGTTGTTGATGGGCGGGGTGGTGTATGCCGGGTTTGGGTCGCATTGTGATCACGCGCCGTGGCAGGGATGGATCGCGGGGGTTTCGACTTCGGGATCGTTGAAGGCGTTGTGGGTTTCTTCGGGGGGTGGTCAGTCGACTAACTCGGGCGGGGTTTGGCAGTCGGGCGGCGGGCTGATGTCTGACGGGCCGGCGCGGATCTTCTTTGTGACGGGTAACACGAACTCCCCCAGCGGGCCGACGCCGGGCAGCAGCCCCCCGGCCAGCTTGGGGGAGTCAGCGGTGCGTCTGGCGGTGCAGTCAGACGGGAGTTTGAAGGCCGCGGATTTCTTTACGCCAGGTGACGCGGCGACGCTTGACGCCTATGACTCTGACTATGGGTCGGGCGCGCCGACCGGGTTGCCCAATTCCACTGAGCTGCCGGGGTCGCCGTTTGGGAGCGCTCAGTATCCCCACTTGATGTTGACCGAGGGCAAGCAGGGCTATGTGTATCTGCAGAATCGCGATGATCTCGGGGGGGTGCAGCAGGGTCCGGCGGGCAGCGACAAGTACGTTCAGCGGATCGGTCCATATGGCGGGGTGTGGTCACGGGCGGCGTTGTGGCCTGGCGATGGTGGCTATGCCTACATTCCCACCGCGTCGGGTAATGGGAGCAGCGGCGGCAACCTGCGCGTCTACAAGTATGGGCTGGATGGCGCCGGCAAGCCGACCTTTTCGCTGGCCGCGACCTCGACTGACGCGTTCGGGTGGGGGTCGGGCGCGCCTGTCGTGACCTCGGACGGGATGACCTCGGGGTCAGCGCTGGTGTGGATCGTGTGGGCGGCTGACCGCTCCGGGACCGGCGGGCAGCTGCGCGCCTACGACGCGCTGCCATCGGGGGGGCATCCGGTGTTGCGCTATAGCGCGCCGATCGGCACCGCGGCTAAGTACGTCACGCCGGGCGTGGGGCCCAACGGCCGTATCTACGTCGGGACCCGTGACCAGACCGTGATCGGCTTCGGCGCTCCCATCACCCCGCAACTGAGCGGGTCAGGTGGCAGCTTCCCGACCACCACCATCGGTCAAAGCCAGACCCAGACGGTGACCTTCACCGCTGCCGGCACCACCACGATCAACAGCCTGAGCGTGACGGGTTCGGCGTTTACGATCGCCTCGCCGACCCCCCCGACGCCCGCCACGCTCACCAGCGGACAGACCTTGACCATCCCGGTCACCTTCACCCCGAGTGTCGCCGGCCCGGCCGCGGGGACACTGACCGCGCAGACCGGCAACGGGCCCGTGTCGGTCAGCCTATCCGGAAACGGTCAGACCGCGGGACCGAGCCTGAGCGCCAACCCGCGCGTGGTCAGCTTCGGCGGCACCCGAACCGGCTCCACGATCAACAGCACCGTCACCTACACCAACAACGGAGCCAGTCCGCTTACCTTCAGCAACGTGCTCTACCCCCAGGCGCCCTTTACCGCCACCGGCGCGCCCAAGAACGGCGACACGCTCGCCCCCGGCGCCTCGGTCACGATCAGCCTGGCGTTCTCGCCCACCGCCGTCAACAGCTACAGCGATTCGATCGAGCTTGACTCAAACGGCGGCAACGTCAACGTCGGCCTGACCGGCGTCGGCACCACCCCCCCAGCGATAAGCGTCAGCCCCGCCAGCATCTCCTACGGCGACGTCGGCATCGGCGCGACCAAAACCGCGTCCTTCACGATCACCAACAACGGCGGCGGAGCAGCCACCATCACGCGATCCAAACCCCCAGCGCTCGGCCCGTTCACCGCCACAACCGCGCTACCGGAAGGAGCCACCCTCGCCGCCGGCGCGACCCTGACCGAAACCGTCGCGTTGAAACCCACCGCCCTCGGCGCCACGGCCGACCAATGGTCGATCGCCGCCGACGACGGCAGCGGCCAGCACAACGTCCAGCTCACCGGCAACGGCGTCATACCCGACCCGACGGCGGGTGGCTGGCAGCTGAACGGCAACGCGATCCTGTCGGGCGGCGCCCTCCAGCTCACGGCGGCCTCCTCCAACCAGAGTGGCACCGCTTTCTGGCCGACGGCGCTCAGTTCCTCGACGCTTGACGTGAGCTTCGACGCCTACATCGGTGGCGGCTCCGGGGCGGACGGGATGACGATGGTCCTGGCCGATCCGTCGCGGGGCGCGAAGCCGACCTCACTGGGCGCCAATGGAGGTGGCCTGGGCTTCTCGGGGATACCAGGCCTCGCGGTTGCCCTGGACACCTACAAGAACAGCGTCAACCCGTCTAACAACTTCGCCGGGATAACCGACGGACCGACGACAGGTGGTGCCGACCTCCTGCATTGGGTGCTGACAACAAGCGCGATCCCGAAGCTGTTCGGAGCTACGCACCACATCCGGGTGCTCGAATCTGGGGGCACACTGACGGTCTTCATCGACGGCACGACGGCGTTGACAAGCACCATCAGCCTGCCGCCCAACGTCCTGCTCGGTTTCTCCGCAGGCACGGGCGGCAGCACCGATCGCCACGCGGTATCGAACGTCGTCATCACCACCGGTGGCCCGCAGCCGCCGCCCACGCTCCAGATCGGTGAGCACGTGGTGGCGCCGGCTGGCGCGCCCCAGGCCGGGCAGACCTTCGTCGTCAGCGGCAACTGCCCAAGCGCGCTGACGACGCCGGCGCTCGGCGACGGAGCGACCGCGACCCCGACGCTGACCGGAGCGGCGGCCGGCAGCGCCTGCAGTCTCTCGCAGACCGCGCCGGCAGCGACGGGTTGGACGGCCGCCGTGTCGGTCAACGGCGGCCCCGCGCAGCCGCTGACGGCGAGCGGCGGTCTCCTTGCCGTCCCGGCGTTCAATCTCAGCTCGGGCGTCAACACCGTCGTGTTCACAAACACGTACGCGACGCCCTCGACGTCACTGATTCCAGACCCCTCGGCCGGCGGTTGGACACTGAATGGCAGTGCCGCGATCACGGGTACGACGCTGAATCTGACCCACGGTACGACGACCAACGAGGCAGGCACCGCATTCTGGCCATCCTCGATCGCGGCTTCGCAGTTCACCGTTTCGTTCGACGCCTACATCGGCGGCGGCTCCGGGGCGGACGGGATGACGATGGTCCTGGCCGATCCGTCGCGGGGCGCGAAGCCGACCTCACTGGGCGCCAATGGAGGTGGCCTGGGCTTCTCGGGGATACCAGGCCTCGCGGTTGCCCTGGACACCTACAAGAACAGCGTCAACCCGTCTAACAACTTCGCCGGGATAACCGACGGTCCCGCTCAGAAGCCTGATCTGCTGCACTGGCAGCAGACGACGACCGCCATCCCCAAGCTCTTCGGGGCGACCCGGCACCTGGTGGTTGGCTACTCGGCGGGAACGCTCACAGTGTCGATCGACGGGGCGACGGTGATGACACGGGCCGTCGCGCTCCCCTCGCGGGTCCTCCTCGGATTCAGCGGCGGCACCGGCGGGCTCACAGATCGGCACTCCGTCTCTCACTTCTCGATCAGCGCGGGCCCATCTGGGCTAGCCGTCATCCGCCAGGTGCCGCAGCAGCTGCGAGCGTCGGCGCCGGGCCGGCGCTTGCGCCTGCAGATCGCGCATCCGAAACGCATCCGAATACGACACGTGCCAGGACGCGACATCGGCGGCTAGGACCGTCACGCGGCCGGGTATCAGGCACTTCAGCGGAGAGGGGGGGATTCGAACCCCCGAACGAGGTTAACCCCCGTTACGCGATTTCCAGTCGCGCCCGTTCAACCACTCCGGCACCTCTCCAGGGCCGTCGGTTAGCGTAGCGGCGCCCGTTCGTCAGCGGCCCGCGCGCCCGACGCGGTATCGCGGGGACCGAGGTAGGGGTCAGAGCTGCCAGCGGCCTTCGCGCAGCAGCGGAACCTCGCGACCGTCGCGCCGGACGCCGGTCACGGCGACTGCGTCGGCGCCGATCATGAAGTCCACATGGATGTCGCTCGCGTTGACGCGGCCCAAGTCGGCCGGCTCGCGGACACCGAGTTCGTAGCCCTGGCCGAGGGCGATGTGGCTGGTCGCATTCTCGTCGATCAGGGTGTCGTAAAAGACCGTGTCCAGGGGGCCGATCCGGCCTTCGCGGTCCACCAGTGCCACCTCGCCCAGCCGCGCCGCGCCCGGGTCATGCTCGCTGAGCCCGCGCAGTACCTCGGCACCCTCGTCGGCCTCGATCGAGACCGCTCGTCCCGCCTCGAAGCGGACTTTGAGCCCGGTTATGGTCGTCCCCGAGGTGAACAGCGGCTTGGTGCTGGTGACGTAGCCCTCCACTCGCTCAGGATCGGGCGTGGTGAACACTTCCTCGGTGGGGATGTTCGGGGCGTGAACGATCCCGTCCACGGTCTCAAAGCGGGCTGCGCACCAGTGTCCGCTGGGGAGCAGGCCGATCGTGAGCTCGGTCCCCGGCCCCGAGAAGCGCAGCGCGTCCAGGGCGAGATCGTCGAGCTTGGCGCTCGTTGCGCTCAGGACGTCCAGGCGCTCGTTCCAGGCCTCGCTCGGATCGGGCTCGTCCAGCCGGCAAATATGAACGACGTCGCTCCACAGGCGGTCCAGCGCTTGCGCGGGCTCGAGCTCGGGATAGACCAGGCATGCCCACGCCGGCGTGGGGCAGGGAGCTGCCGTCCAGTTGGTGGTGCCGTCGTCGACCACCTGCATCGACTCCGGCAGCGAGGGCAGCGTGTCGCGCCCCAGCAGTTTGGGGTCGACCCCGTCCATGATCAGGGGCGCGACCGGGCCGGTCAGGGCCACGCGCGCGCACCGATGTTCACCGAGCGCTCGTGCCCGCGCTCCCAGCCAGGGCGGAACAAAGCCCAGGGTCTCGGGGTCGGCGTGCAGCGCCCGGGCCCGCTTGAAGTGGACGTCGAAGACACTCAGGTCGACGAACAGCGCCCCGCGCGCGTAGGCTGACTCGGCGACCGCGCGCGCGAGCTCCTCCTTGCCGGGCTCGGTCGAGAGGGCGAGGATCTGGCCCGGCTGGAGGTTGGCCCCGAAGCCCACCACCAGATCGGCCAGAGCGGTGATTTGCTCGCGATGGTTGCTCGTCAGCCGGTGGCTACCTGTCAGCTGATGGATGCTTGTCAATTCGGTCACGGGAGCCCCTTTTACTGAACTCATCCTCAGTTCAGTGAGGTTTGTGGAGTAATGAGTATCCCTGGATTCATGATCCCCGTGGGATCAACCGTCCTCTTGACGGCCTGCAGAACCTGCATACCCAGCTCTCCGATCTCGCGCTCGAGCCACTCCCGATGGTCGCGTCCGACGCCGTGGTGATGGGTGATAGAGCCGCCGCGGGCGAGAATTGCGTCGCTGGCGGCCCGTTTGGCCAGTCGCCACTGCGCGGCCGGCTCGGGGAGCTGCGCGCAGGCGATCGTGAAGTACAGCGAAGCTCCGGCCGGGTAGACGTGGGAGACATGGCAGAGGATCACCGGGGGAGTGCCCTGATCGGTGAGGGCATCGTGCAACGCTCCCGTCACGGCGTCGTAGAGACCGCGGACCGAGCTCCAGAAGGTGACCGTCTCGAGCGTCTCGACGAGCGCCCCAGCGTCCAGCAGGGCGTCACGCAGGTAGGGCCCGGCAAAGCGGCCGCGCGCCCAACCCTCGCCCGCGTCATCGACCGGCATGGCTCCGGCGGCCTCGAGCACCCGCGACACGGCTGACCGGGTTCCCTGCACCACCTCCTCGCTGCCCTCGTAGCCGACAATGGCCAGGCAGCCACCGTCACCTCCCTGCCCCAGCTCCTCCGGGGGAGCGAGCCCGAGAGCGGTTTCGGCCTCGTCGGAGAGGCGCAGCACGGTCGGCCGGGGGCCGTCCTGGATCAGCCGGCGCACGGCGGCAAGCCCGCGGTCGAAGTCGGGTAGCCGCCAGCCGTCATACTGACGCCGCTCGGGCACCGGCCGGGCAGCAACGGTCAGCTCGGTGATCACCCCGAGCGCTCCCTCGGACCCGAGGACGAGCTGGCGCAGGTCGGGCCCGGCGGCTGATTTCGGCGCCCGGCCCAGCTTCAGCGGACCCGCCGGCGTGGCCACCATGAGTCCCATCACGAGGTCATCGAAGCGGCCGTAGCCGGCTGATGACTGCCCGCTCGAGCGCGCCGCCGCGAAGCCGCCCAGCGTCGCGTACTCGAAGGACTGGGGAAAGTGGCCGATCGTGTAGCCCCGCTGCGAGAGCAGCCCCTCGGCGGCCGGCCCCCGCAGGCCGGGGCCCAAGGTGGCCAGCCGCGACTCTTCGTCAAACGCGACCAGCTGGTCGAGGCGCCGCACGTCGAGGGCCACCCAGCCGGTGAAGCTGCTGCTCTCTGGGACCAGACCGCCGACCACTGAGGTGCCGCCACCGAACGGAACCACGGCCACGCGCCGCCGGGAGCATTCGCCGAGAACGGCGAGAACCTCCGCATGTGAACCGGGCATGAGTACGAGATCGGGAGCCGGGATCGGCTTGCCGCTGCGCAGGCCCAAAAGATCGGGGGTCGACTTGCCCAGCGCGTGGCGCGCGCGGGTCTCGTGGTCGGCGTGTGAGTGATCGGCGCCCACCAATGCGGTCAGGGCGCTCGCCGCCGCGTCCGCGAGGCGGATCGGAGCCAGCTCCAGGTCATCGATCGAAGCGGGCACCGGAGTCGCTCGGTGCACCCCCAGCCCCGAGGCCAGGAGCTGCTGGATCCCGTCAGGGAGGACCGCGGCCGAGGCGGGGTCGCCCCAGCCCGACCACGAGAGCTCAGGGGTCACGACGCGGGCCCGCTCGGCGGCATCGGCGGACCGTATCCGCTGTGCGTAGGCTGTGGCTAGGCCGAGGCGGGTGCCGGACGGGGCTGACTTCGCCAGTGCGGGATGGCCAGCACGATCAGCCGCATCCGCTTCTCGGTCAAGGTCGCGATCTCAGCCTCGGCCTCCGGCGTCGGACCTTCGCCCGAGACTCCGCTGGCGGCGGCGTCGAGCATCGCCTCGATTGCGGCGATCATGGTGTCGACGTACAGACCCGCGAGCATCAGCAGGTCGTCGGTGGTCCAGTCTCGCAGGACCGGGAAACGGGCCAGATCGGTGGCCAGCTCGCTGGCGAAGAGCCGAATCTCGCTGCGAATCGTGTGGCGCAGCACGGTGTTTCCCGAGGACCGCGCCATGGCAATGAAGCCAAAGTGCCGGCGGTGCTCGCGGACATGGGCGAGCAGGATCCCGACCGAGCGCTGGATCACCCGCTCCGGGGAGACACCACCTTCGCGCGCTTCGCGGAGCATCCCCCGCAGCGACCGTACCGACTCCTCCACCAGCGCCAGACCGAGCTCGTCCATGCTCGCGAAGTGGCGGTAGAAGGCCGCCGGTACCACGCCTGCGGCACGCGTGACCCGGCGCAGGCTGAGGCCTTCAAAACTGATCCCCGCATCGAGTTGATCCAGGGCCGCGTCCAGCAGCGCCTGCCGCGTCTGCTGACGGCGCTCGGCCTGCGAGCGGCGGGGTCCCGACGGCGAGCGCGGGGCCGAGCTCCGAGTCGTCGTGCGGCTGCGGGAACTATGCGTACGTCTGTTTACCGACATGTGTGAAGGTTGTCACAAGGCCCATCCTACCCTTGCAACGAGCGGAGTGAGCTGTAATCATACTTAGTGAACGGATGTACACTTTAGGGTGACAGCGATGACTCCTTCGACCCTTGTCCCACTGCCCTCCCGCCGTCGCGTCGGCACCCGGCTGCTGCGCTCGCCCCTGGTTGACCTCCTGCTGGGTCCCCACGGTGTCGACCGCTACCTGGAGCTGATCCGGCCCTCGCTGACCGTTCGCGACGCCCGCGCCGAGGTCATTGCCGTGTGCCGGCAAACGCCTCGCAGCGTGACCCTGACGCTGCGTCCCAATTCTGCCTGGACCGGGTTTCGCGCCGGCCAGTTCGTCCGCACAGGCCTTGAGCTCGACGGCGTGCGCCGAACCCGCACCTATTCGCCGGCGGGCTCGCAGCACGCCGGGCACGCTGAGCTTGAGCTGACCGTGACCGCCCATCCGCAGGGCCAAGTTTCCTCCCGGCTCGCGGCTGCCTGCCGTCCGGGCTCGGTCCTCCACCTCGAGGCCGCCCAGGGCGACTTCGTCCTCGGCGAAGAGCGGCCGCAAAGGCTCCTGCTGATCAGCGGCGGCAGCGGCATCACGCCCGTGATGTCGATGCTGCGCACCCTCGCCGACGAGGACCACAAAGGAGAGATCGCATTCCTGCACTACGCGCGGACCCCCGAGGACTGGCTCTACGAGACCGAGGTCCGCGAGCTGGCGTCACGCGCCCGCGGCCAGATCACGGTTTCCTACCGCGCGACCCGGGGCGGGGACCCGTCGGGACGCCTTGACGCCGACAGTCTGGCAAGCCTGATCGGCCACCTCGGTGACGCGCACGCCGCGGTGTGCGGGCCGCCCGCCCTGCTCGACGCGACCCGCACCGCCTGGGAGCAGTTGGGCGGCCAGGCCGGCCGCCTGCTCACCGAGACCTTCGCGGCTCCGCGCCTTACCGTCACCGGAAGCGCCGCGGACGGGACCCTGCGCTTCCTGCACAGCGACCGCCGGACTCCGATCGGCCCGGGAACCCTGCTCGAGCAGGCTGAGGCGGCAGGCCTCACCCCTGACTTTGGCTGCCGGATGGGGATCTGCCGCACCTGCACCTGTCGCAAGTCGGGGGGAGCGGTGCGCAACCTCGTCACCGGCGAGGTCTCAGAAGAAGAAGACGAGGACATCCAGCTGTGTGTGTCGGTCCCCGCCGGGGACGTCGCGCTCGAGCTTTAGAACCACGAGACGAGAGGAATTGCCCATGCCGACCCCACATCCCACCTTGGCTCCGGAACAGATCGAAGCCCTGGGCGACGAGCTCGATGAGCTGCGCGGCCGCATCATCATGGACCTCGGCGAGCGCGACGCCGACTACATCCGCCAGATCATCAAGGCCCAGCGCGGGCTCGAGGTCGCCGGCCGCGGACTGCTGTTTGCCGGATGGCTGCCGCCCGCCTGGCTGGCCGGCACGACTGCGCTGGCGCTATCGAAGATCCTCGACAACATGGAGATCGGTCACAACGTGATGCACGGCCAGTACGACTGGATGAAGGATCCAGCACTGAATTCGGCCGGCTTTGAATGGGACACGGCGTGCCCCGGCGACCAGTGGCGCCACTCCCACAACTACATGCATCACACCCACACCAACGTGTTGGGCAAGGACCGCGACATCGGTTACGGGATCCTGCGTATGTCCGAGGATCAGCCCTGGCGCCTGCGCGACCTCGGCAATCCCGTCGCCGCGACTCTCCTGGCTCTGCTCTTTCAGTGGGGTGTGGCCCTGCACGACCTCGAGATCGAGCGGATCGAGGCGGGGGAGATCAAGCTCGAGGACAAGCGCGACATCTTGCGCGCGATCTGGCAGAAGGGCCGTCGCCAGGTGCTCAAGGACTACGTCGTCTTCCCGGTTCTGGCCGGACCGGCGGCGCCGTTCGTGCTCACCGGCAACCTGACCGCCAACCTGACCCGCAACGTCTGGTCGTTCATGATCATATTCTGCGGTCACTTCCCCGAGGGCGTCGAGGAGTTCAGCGAGGAGGAGGTGAAAGGAGAGACGCGGGGTGGCTGGTACCTGCGCCAGATGCTCGGCTCGGCCAACCTGACCGGAGGTCGCCTCTTTCACATCCTCAGTGGCAACTTGTCGCATCAGATCGAGCACCATCTGTTCCCCGATCTGCCTGCTCACCGCTACGCCGACATAGCCACCGAGGTGCGCGAGATCTGCACCCGCTACGGACTGCCCTACAACGCCGGCCCGCTCCATAAACAGTTCGGGAGCGTGGTCAAGAAGATCGTCCGGCTGGCGCTCCCCGGCCGGAGCGGCGCTGGCTCCGGGGACGCCGCCGACCAGGTCGCCCCGAACGTGGAGGCCGAGCAGCTCGCCCTGGCTGCGTAGCCAGCGGGTCACTGGCGCGGGTCAGCGGGTCACTGGCGCGGGTCAGCGGGTCACTGGCGCGGGCCGGTTTCCGGCGCGCGGGACCCGGGCAGGTCCGTAGTGTTACGCCACTACGCGACGCGATGGGAGTGAGACATGCGCGAGGGCCTGATGATGGACGATTACCCACTGTCCCTGACCGCCGTGGTGGAGCGAGCAGAGCGCTTCAGCGGGAAGCGGAAGGTCGTCTTCCGGCGTCCCGACGGCACGGTCGGGAGGACGACTCTCGGGGCCTGTGCCGAGCGGGCGCGTCGCCTTGGCGCGGCGCTGCAGGCGCTCGGGGTCAAACCCGGCGATCCGGTCGCCACCCTGCTCTGGAATCAGCCCGAACACCTCGAGCTGTACTTTGCCGCGCCCGCCATGGGAGCGGTCATCCACACCCTCAACCCGCGCCTGCACCCCGACGAGCTCCGCTTCATCGTCGAGGACGCCGAGGACCGCGCGATCGTGATCGACGAGTCCCTGCTCGAAGTGTTCGAGACCTTCCATGAGGCGCACGAGTTCGAGCACCTGATCGTCGTCTCGCGGTCTCGTTCGGGTCCCGACGGCTACCTGGACTACGAGACTTTGATCGCCGAGGCCGAGCCGATGGAGTGGCCGGCGGCCGACGAGCGTCAAGCGGCCGCCATGTGTTACACGTCGGGGACTACCGGACGGCCCAAGGGCGTGGTCTATTCGCACCGCTCGCTGGTCCTGCATTCGCTTGTCGCCGCCCTGCCCGATGCCAACCGCGTCACCCGTGACGACACGCTCTTGCCGGTGGTGCCGATGTTCCATGCCAACGCCTGGGGGCTGATCTACACGGCTGCCCTGGTGGGGTCCGGCCTCGTCCTCCCGGGCCCCAAGCTCGACGCGGTCAGCTTGCTCGACCTGCTCGCCTCAGAGCGCGTCACGCTCACCGCCGGCGTGCCGACCGTGTGGATGGCCGTGCTGGAGGCGATCGAGGCAGAGCCCGACCGCTGGGACCTGAGCGCGCTGCGCCAGCTCCTGGTCGGGGGTTCGGCGGCCCCGGCCAGTTTGCTGGCGGGCTTTGACAGTCACGGGCTGACCATCGTCCACGCCTGGGGTATGACTGAGACCTCTCCGCTGGGCAGCGTCTGCCGCCTCCCACGCGAGCTCGAGGACAGCGGCGAGGACGAGCGGCTCGATTACCGCAGCCGTCAGGGCATTCCGTCGCCCTTCGTCGAGATCCGAGCCCGCGCCGACGACGGCGAGCTCGTGGCCTGGGATGATGAGGCGATGGGGGAACTCGAAGTCCGGGGTCCCTGGGTGGCGCGGGCCTACCATCGCGATCAGGGCGCCGAGAAGTTCACCGATGACGGCTGGTTTCAGACCGGGGACGTGGTCAAGATCGACGCCGGCGGGAACCTGCGCATCTGCGATCGCTCCAAGGACCTGATCAAGTCAGGCGGGGAGTGGATCTCCTCGGTCGACCTCGAGAACCAGCTCATGGCCCACCCGGCGGTAGTCGAGGCGGCCGTGATCGCGATCCCCGACGAGCGCTGGGGAGAGCGGCCGCTGGCCGTCGTGGTCCTGCGCGACGGCGAGCAGGCCGGTCCCGACGAGCTCCGCGAGCACCTGGCGCAGCAGTACGCCAAGTGGCAGCTGCCCGACCGCTACGAGTTCGTCGACGAGCTCCCGCGGACCGCCACGGGCAAGTTCAAGAAGACCGCCCTGCGCGAGCGGTTCGTGGACGCCAGGGTCTGACCACCGCCGCGCTCTGATCGCGCACGCAGGCTGTTCAGGCGTTCCAGCGGAAAGTGACCGTCGCTGCGGGCGCCAGCGAGTACGGGAAGGATCGGCCATCCCAGCGGACGGCGAACCGGACCCGCCCGGCTGAGTTGTTGTAGACGACCAGGACGCGACTCCCGTCGGGATTCAGGGCGGCGACGTCGTCGATGCCCGCGGTGACACCGACCGCGTGCTTGCGCACCACACGGTAGGTGACGAAGTTGTTTGAGCTGATCCGCCGAGCGCCCGTCTCGACGAAGCTGCCCACCTGGCCCAGCTGGTAGTAGGAGAGGTTGCGACGCACCTGATGAGTGCGCTCGTCGATCACCAGCAGTCCGTGACAGCCATGGCAGCCGGTGTTGGGGGCCTGCACGGGTCCCTTGGCCGGATCCAGGGCCACGTTCCAGAGCGTGACCGCGCTGGCCCAATTGCGCAGCGAGCCGATCAGGATCTCCGGCACGGCAAACAAGCTGAGGTTAGGCGCACATTCGGTGACCACCTGGTCGAGCTGCGGGGCCGCGTGGTGCAGCGCGCTCATCACCGTCGGAGCCCCTCCGTAGCAATGCCAGGCGAGCCCGTCGAGACCGCTTCTGGCGGCCGATAAAGCCAGCGCCCGGGCGTATGTGCCAGAGCTCCAGCTGGTGTCCGAGCCATAGACGAGGGGATGCAGCCCGGCGAGAGCTAGCGCCGGCTTGAGGTTCGCTGTCAGCCATCGCGCTTCGCTGACCTCGGGGAAGTTCAGCGCCGGAAAGGCGGACGCGGCGCGCGGCTCGTTCTCGGGCGCGACGGCAGAGATCGGCACCCCTTGTTGGGCGTAGGCCTGCAGGAAACGGACGAAGTAGGCGGCCAACGGGCCGTACGCCTTGGGGAGCAGCGTCCCCTGATGGTGGCGATCGTCGAGCGATCCGTTGGCCTTCATCCACCCCGGTGGACTCCACGGAACCGCGAATGTCTTCTCGTGCGGCGCGATCGCGAGCATCTGGCGCAGGACGGGCAGGACGTAGGCCAGATCATGCGCGACCGAGAAGCGGGCCAGACTGGGATCGGACTGGTTGGCGGGAAGATCGTCGTAGCTGTAGGGAAGGCCGCTGACGGTGAAGTCGCTGCCCCCCATCGGGATCAATGTGAAGGCGAGGTGGATCCCGCGGGTCGTGAACAGGTCAGCCATGAGCGAGGTACGGATGGCCGGGCTGATCTGCTCGCCCAGCAGCCAGGCCGAGGTGTCGGTCATCGCCGCCCCGACCCCGGTCATGTGCTGATAGCGAGCCCGGTCATTGACGGCGATCACGGGGAGCCGACCGGGCGAGGCGCTCGAGAATCGCAGATTGGAGACGGGAGTCATGCGCTGGCCCAGGTCGGCGGTCGTCTGGACGGCCTCGACGTATTGCCCCGGGCCCGGGTTGATGTGCCAGCGGGCCACGGGGCCCGACCAGCCTCCGTCCCGGTAGAAGCCCTCCCAGATCTGCCCGGACGCACTCCACACGATGTGCTGGTCGCCGAGCGCGTTGGCGGCGGCGCTCGGCGCACCGGCCGCGCGCCAGCCTCGGGTGACTGGGCCGCGCCAGCCGCGCGCGTTCCAGGCCTCGTAGATGCGCCCATCCGGAGCTAGCCAGTACAGGTACTGCTGGTCGTTGCCCGGGTTCACGGCGACCGCCGGCCTCGAGGCGCTCGTGCCGGCGCGACTCCAGTGCAAGGTTGCCGTGAGGTCCTGCGCTGGACCCCAGTGGCCAGCGTAGCTGGCCTCGAATATGTGTCCGCTCGAGCCCAGCCAGGCGACGTACTCATGGCCAGCGCGGTTGACTGCCGCACTCGGGGCTGAGCGCGATCGCCAACCCCGGTCGACCGGGCGATGCCAGCGGCCTGCGTACCAGGACTCATAGATCCGCCCGCTGGGCGCACGCCAGAAGATGTCCTGGTGCCCGTTGGCCGGATTGACCGCGAGCGCCGGCGCCGAAACGGTGGTGCCGGTTCGTCCCCAGCCCTGCGTGCTGGTCAAATCGTGCGGGGCGTGCCAGCGGGCGCTGCGGTAGGCCGTGTAGATGTGGCCGCGGGGGCCGGTCCAGAACACATACCGATGACCGGCGGCGTCTAGCCCGGCACTGAGACCTGTGACCGAGCGCCAGCGGTGCCCGGACGGACCGTGCCAGCTGCTGGTGTAGAACGCCTCCTCGATCTGGCCGTGCGCCGCCGGCCAGAGGACAGCGCGGTGATCGCTGCCGGGGCTGACCGCGATCGCCGCGGTGACCGAGCGCGACGAAGCTTGCGATCGCTGGGGCGGGGACGGTCGGGCGTCCGGCTGGGCCACCGCGTTGGCAGCCGGCGCGAGGGTGGCCAGGGCCGCGACGGCGAGCACGAAAGGGCGTTTGCGGTGACGCTTCATCGGGCTGCTGGCTTAGCTCGAGCCACCTGAGGGCGGCAAGATATCGCCTTTGCCGATCAGCCGGTCGCGGTGGTGACCGGGCCGGGGCCGCGCAGCCAGATCATTGAGAAGCCCTGGTGGCCGAACTCGATGCCCTCGTCGGTGACTGCGGCCTCGGCGACCGCGCGCCACAGCGTGAGGTATAAGTGCCAGCGGTGTTGTCAAACACCTTGTCACCCTCTCTAGCGGGGGTCTCCGTCGCAGAGCTGGCGACGGACCCTGCGCGTGTTCATGTCAGGCGAGCGCGGCGCATCGTGACCGGGGTGACCACTGTGGCCGTGGCGCTTGCGCTCTGCGCGCCGGCCGGCGCGGCGGGACTGGCCATCTCCCCGTCGCCCAACACCCCGGATGCCTCGCCCGCGACTCAGATCAGCATCCTGGGCGCCCCGCGGACGGCGATCCGCTCGGTGCGCGTGGTCGCCTCGGGGACTGGCAGCCACTCCGGACGCTTGCGTGGTTATCGTGCCGCGCCTGGGGCCAGCTTCGTGCCCTCGGTGCCGTTCGCCCCAGGCGACCGTGTCGCAGTTTCGATCCGCATCACCGGTCACCGGCCAATCCGCTTCTCGTTCACGGTCGCCCACCTGGGGCCGATCGGCCCGCCGCTCAACCTCCCCGTCACTCAGCCGGCCAAGCTCGACCACTTCGTCTCGGCTCCCGGACTGCTCGCGCCCCGGATCACGGTCAATCGCCCCGCGCCCGGTCTGGCCGGCGACATCTTCCTCACCCCCCTGCCGGCACCCATCATCCATCCTGGCAACCTCAACGCGATCACGATCCAGCCCGTCGGACCCGGCGGCCCGATGATCATTGATGCTCGTGGGCAGCTGGTCTGGTTTCGCCAGCTGCCCCCGCCCGTCGTGGCCGCGGCCCTGACGCCGGCGCAGCTCGGCAGCCGACGCGTGCTGACCTGGTGGCAGGGCACAGTCACCACCTCAGCCTTTGGTCAGGGCCGGGGGATGATCGCCGACACCTCCTACCGCACCCTGCGGGTCGTGCGCGCCGGCAACGGATATCAGGCCGACATTCACGAGTTCCGCTTGACTCCCCGCGGGGATGCCCTGTTCCTAGTCGTGTCCCCGGTTCTCGTCCATCTCCCGGGCACCTCAGCCGGTCATCTCTCTCGGGTGCAGGACTCGATCGCCCAGGAGGTGGACATCCGCACTGGTCTGGTGGAGTGGGAATGGCACGGCCTCGGGCACATCCCGCTCACGCAGTCCGACGTGACCCCCAAGACGAGCCCGGTCTTTGATGCCTATCACTTCAATTCGGTCGAGCTCCTCCCCGGTGGTCAGGTCCTGATCTCGGCACGCAATACCTCGGCGATTTACGACGTGGCGCAAGCCGGCGGTCAGATCGTCTGGCGGCTGGGCGGGAAGGCGAGCTCGTTTCGCATGGGCGCTGGCGCGCGCTTTCATTTTCAGCACGACGCCCACATGCTCCCCGGCTATCGGATCGGCCTGTTCGATGATGAGGCCGGGCCGCCGATCTACGCCACCGCGTCGCGCGGACTGATCCTGACCCTCGATCGCCGGCGTCACCGCGCCACGGTCGCTGCGCAGTTCCACCGCGGCGGTCCTTCGCTGGCCCAGAGCGAGGGAAGTTTTCAGAGTCTGCCCGGCGGCGACGCCTTGGTCGGATTCGGAGCCGGGCCTTGGATCTCGCAGTTCTCGGCGCGCGGGCGGCTGCTCTTCGACGCCTCGCTGCCGGTCGGTGACGGGAGCTACCGCAGCCTGCGCTTCCCGTGGCACGCCACCCCGCACAGTCGGCCGGCGCTGGTCGTCCAGCGGACGTCGCCGACCGCCGTCTCGCTCTACGCCAGCTGGAACGGAGCCACCGCCGTGAGGCGCTGGGAGATCCTGGCCGGGTCGGGCACCGGCTCGCTGCGACGCGTCAAGTCAGCTGCCGACCGGAGCTTTGAAACCCGCGTTAGCCTGCACGGCTCGACCGTTCGCTTCGCCGCCCGCGCGTTGGGCGCCGACGGACGTGTGCTCGCCACCTCGGCTCCGGTGAGTGCCCCGTGAGTCGCCTGCGGCGGCAGCGAGGATCGCTGGTGACTCTGGCGGTTGCGCTGCTCGCGGTCATGACCGCCACGGCCGCGCAGGGCAGCGGACTCAGCGGGATCCACAAGATCCGCCACGTCGTCGTGATCATGCAGGAGAACCGCTCGTTTGACAGCTACTTCGGCACCTTCCCGGGGGTGAACGGCCTCCCGATGCGCCACGGCCGTCCCACCGCGTGCCTGTACGACCCGATGCGCCACCGCTGCGTGCGGCCGTACCACGATCCCCATCTCATCAACTTCGGAGGCCCCCACGATCAGCCCGCGTACACGGCCGACTTCAACCACGGCGCCATGAACGGCTTCATCAAGGCCCGCGAGGCCTGCCACCTGGTCTTCGACAAGACCGAATGCAACGCCAAGCTCCGCGCCGACATGATGGGCTACCACGACCAGCGCGAGATCCCCAACTACTGGGCCTACGCCAAGAACTTCGTGCTCCAGGACCACATGTTCGAGCCCAACGCCTCCTGGAGCCTGCCAGCCCATTTGTTTCTGGTTTCAGAGTGGTCGGCGTTCTGCTTCACGCCGGGCAACCCGTTCAGCTGCAAGTCACAGCTCGAGGTACCCGGCGTGCCGACCGACTTCGGTCCTGCTCCGCACAAGCAGCCCGACTACGCTTGGACCGACCTCACCTACCTGCTGCATCGCGCTCACGTCAGCTGGGCCTACTACATCCGCAAGGGCCCCGAGCCAGACTGCGAGACCGGTCAGCAGTTCTGTCTGTACCAGGAGCAGGGTCCCCGGACGCCCGGGATCTGGAACCCGCTGCCGAGCTTTGACACCGTGCGCCAGGACCATCAGCTCGGCAATATCCGGGACACCTCCTCACTGCTCAAGGGCCTGCGTTTCGGGCACCTCCCCGCCGTGTCGTGGGTGATCCCTAATGGCATTGTCTCCGAGCATCCGACCTCATCGATTCGGACCGGACAGGCCTACGTCACGAGCCTGATCAATGCCATCGGTCGCAGTCGAGTCTGGACGAGCACGGCGATCTTCCTGGCCTGGGACGACTGGGGCGGCTTCTATGACCACGTCCGCCCGCCGGTGATCGACGCCAACGGCTACGGCTTCCGCGTTCCCGGCCTGGTCATCAGCCCCTACGCCCGCCGCGAGACGGTCGATCACCAGCAGCTCAGCTTCGACGCCTACGCGAAGTTCATCGAAGACGATTTCCTGCGCGGCCAGCGCCTCAACCCGGCCACCGACGGACGTCCCGATCCTCGCCCCACCGTGCGCGAGAATGCCGCGAGCCTGGGCAACCTGAGCAAAGACTTCAACTTCCACCAGAAGCCCCGGCCGGCAATGATCCTGCCTCGCTATCCGAGGGCAAGCCGAGTGACCGGGGTGACCAGGGTGGGGTAGTGTCTCCCGATGCCAGAGGCGGAGCTTCCCGAGGGAGTACGCGCGTGGCGTGACGCCGGCGGGCGAATCGAGCTCGGCTCCCACCGGTTCTTCGTGCGAGAGCAGACCGGCGCCCGGCCCGGGGTGCTGCTCCTGCACGGTTACCCGTCGAGCTCGTATGACTGGCGCCAGGTGACCGCGCTGCTGCCTCACCGCCGTGTCACCGCGCTGGACTTCCTCGGCTTTGGTCTCTCGGACAAGCCGCGCAGGCACACCTACTCGCTGGGCGGTCAGGCCAACGCTGTGGAGGCGCTGGCCGACCGTTACGGCCGCGAACCGGTGGTGCTGGTCGGCCATGACATGGCCACCTCTGTCGTCACTGAACTGCTGGCCCGTGATCTCGAGGGACGGCTCGCGTTCCGAATCGGCGCGGTGCTGCTCGTGAACGGCAGCTTGGTGATCGAGAAGGCCAGCCTGACAGTCAGTCAGAAGATGCTGCGGGGGCCGCTCGGTCCCGTGGCCGCCAGCCTGTCCAACGAGCGCAGCTTCCGGCGAGCCCTCGGTCATCTGTTCTCGGAGGCGCACCCGCTCGCCGACACCGAGGCCGAGAGCCAGTGGGCGCTGCTTGCCAACCGGGGAGGCAATCGAATCCTCGACCGCCTGGCCTTCTACCAGCACGAGCGCTCGATTCACGCCGCGCGCTGGCAGGGCGCCCTGCGGGACTGGCCCGGCCGGCTCGAGCTCGCCTGGGGTGCGCGGGACCCGGTATGCACCGAGGCGGTGCTCGAGGCGGTGATCGCCCTGCGCCCGCACGTGCCCGTGACTCGCCTGCCCGAACTCGGCCACTACCCCCACATCGAGGATCCGCCGACGATGGCCCGGCTGATCGACGCCCTAGCGGGGAGCCGGGCTTAGCGCCCGAGCCAGCGCCGTGGATTCCCTATCAGCCCGGGGTGGGCGCCGCGGCGACCGGGTTCACGATCGCCTCCGGGCGTGGGATCAGCCGGCCCGCAATGAGCCGATCGGTGATCGCCCACGCGGCGTAGCCAAGCGAGCCCACCGTGCCGGTCACGGCCAGCAGGGCACCGGCGGCCGCCGTTAGGGCGACACCGTGGGCCCCGAGGATCAGCACCGCCGCGGCCGGGCCGATACTCGGCCCGATCGGCAGCTGCCCGAGCGTGAACATAGCGATCAGTAGGGCCATGGCGTCAAAGACCGAGACATTCACGCCGATCGCGCCCAGCATCAGCCAGTTGCGTGCGATCTGGGCGCACACGGCCAGGAGCACGAACGCGGTCATGCGCGCTCGGCCTTGCTTGCGCAGGATTGCCAGGCCGGTCCATAGTCCCGAGCGATGGCGCTTGGAAAGCCGCTGGCCGGCGGCCACCACCGCGGCGATGGTAATGACGGCAACCAGGGGCATCCACCAGGGCAGGCCGAGCGGCGCGATCAAGGTGAAGGAGAAGATGGCGGCGAGCGCGATCTCGACAGTGATGATCGGAACCTCCGCGGCCAGCAGGGCTCCCACCCGCGGCGTGGCCTGGGGTGCTGCCCGGCGCAGCGAGGCGATGCGGGCGACCATCCCCACCGAGCCGTTGACCACGCTGGCCAGATAGCCGACACCGGCGGCGCGGAACAGCAACCGGCGGCTGACTCGGCCCCCGGCGGCCCGGACACACATGTTCCAGGCCTCGCTGCGCGCCAGCAGCGCCACGACCTGGAGCAGCGCCGCCGCGGCCAGCAGCGAGATCGGCGCGCTGTGCAGCGCGGCGATGAACTGTTCGCGCCGCCCGATCAGCACGAAGGCCAGGATGGCGGTGACCACGAGCGCGCCAAGCACGCTGAGGAGGACCCGCCGGCGGAGCGACAAACACAAGCCGCGCTCGCCCTTCTCGATCCGGGCGATAGTCAGCGGGTTAGGCTCGAGCGACAAACGGACTCCGCTTCGTGGCGGTTTCCGGAGAATCAGTTTGGCGCTGTCACTCGCTAGGCGCCTGCGTCATGCTGCTACTCCCTAGCCATTCACCGTATCAGCGTCTTGGCCAGCTGCCTAATCGTGACCCTCATCCGCGGGGTCGCCCGGGTCCGCTGATCGAGGCGCCCCACGATGCGAGCGCCGGAAATCGCCTGGAGGTGGAGGCGACGACTGAGCACGACGCCAGCGGGCCTCAGGCTGCGGCCGGCGTCAGGCTGCGGCCGGCGTCAGGCTGCGACCGGCGTCAGGCTGCGGCGACCGCCGGGCTGGGCCGTGGCGACCCGGCGCCCGGGCCGAACCAGAAGCCAGCCCGCGGCCAGGACTCCGGGAACCAGCGCGCTCAGGAAGGCCATCTGGGGACCGGCCGCCTGGTCGACAAAGCCGGCCAGCAGGGGCGCAATCACCAGTCCCATCGCCCAGGTTCCGTTGAGGAGACCGATCACCACGCCGTCGCCCAGCCCGGCGCAGGCGGCCGCGTCGGTGGCCAAGGGGTACGCGACGGTGCTGGCCACCGCCCGCGGTCCGGTCGAGACCACGAGCACGACCAAGAGCACCAGCGCGTTGGCCGACAGCGCCGCCGGGAGCAGCGCCAGCGCCAGGATCAGCCCGGCCAGCGCGGTCGCGCGCAGAGTCGTGACCCGCCGGCCCAGCCGCACGACGATCGCGCTCACCGCGATGTAGACGACGGCCACGCCGGAGAAGGCCACCCCGGTGGCGCTGGCCGAGAAGCCGGCGCGATGCAACGCCGGCGGCAGCAGCAGCTGGATGACGCCCCCCACCGCGCCCGTGATCGCCAGGACGCAGGCACCGTTTACGACGCCGGGTGCGCGCGGCGCCACGCGCGTGAGCTCGGATAGGGACGGGCGCGCGCCGTGTGCCGCGCCCGCCACTCCCCGCTGGCGACACAGCCACGCCGTCAGTCCGGCGGTCGGCACGCCGACGAGCAGGAAGGGGGCCGCCAGTCCCATCCTGTCGGCCAGGATCCCGCCGATCGCCGGACCCGCCACCATGCCGACGGCCGCGCTCGTGGCCACCGCACCGAGCTTGGGGGAGCCGGGCTCGCCGTGGGCCCTGGACAGCCAGGCCACGCCGGTGGTCCAGATCGTCCCGAAGGCCAGGCCGAAAACGAGACGTCCGCCCAGCAACAGCGGGTAGGACGGCGCCGCCTGGGCCAGGGCGGCCAGTGCGCTGACCACGGCCGCGGCGATTGTCATGCGCTTGGCGCCGAGACGATCGGCGAACAGTCCGACGGGCAGCGAAATCGCCAGCGTGGCCACTCCGGGAGCAGCCAGCAGCATCGCGCCCGAGGTCGGTGAGAGATCGTACGTGTGGCTGAGGCGCGGCAGCAGAGGCACGATCGCGGTTTGGGTCGCCGCCAGCAGGAAGAACAGGGCGTGCAACAGCGTTGCGAGCCGGCGCTGCCCGGAGACGGGGCGGGACGACGGTGCTGGCGGAGCTGACGCCGCTGACGTGGGGGTGGCTAGGGCTGTCTCAGTGAAGAGCACGAGCCATAGATTAGGATGCAAGAGACTGATCGCATTATGAACTTTGAGGCCTGAAATGATCGTAACTATCGATCATTAAGAGACTTGATCTCGGCTCGTGACAGGTCTTGGGAGCAATTTGCGACCAAGGTGTTGTCCTATATCGTCGGCCGCGTGATCCAGGTGCTATCGCCGCTCGGCGCGTTGTGTGTTCTGGCCGGGTGTGTCGCCATCCAGACCCAGCGAGTGGACGCCGAAAATATTCGCTATCAGGCGCTCAACCTGATCGGATCGGTCGCGCTCGCTATCGCCGCAGTAGTCATGTTCAACCTCGGCGTCATTGTGCTCAACGTGGCGTGGGCGCTCGTGAGCCTGCGGGCGTTGTTGATCGGGCACCGGCGGGCTCGCCCGCGCGGTGGGGGCATGCCCACCTCGGACGGCTAGGTTTGTGACCCCGAGCGCGACGATTTCTCGCCCGCGCGAGCGCGATCCGGGTCAGTCTTGTGGCGACGCGCCGAATCGGCCGGCGCCTCACTCCTCCAGCAAGCAATTACCTTCGCCCTGAACGAGTCAGGCCAGACGGTCGCCCTGGCGACGGATAGCCCGCAGCCAAGCCATCGCGGAGAACGTCGATCAAGACCAGGCGGTGAACCACTACGGTGATGCGCCGTGCCTTCGCTAGCGGCAGGAACCGAGCGCCGCCTGGTGCTGCTGGTCAGCGCAGTGGTGTTCATCGACACGACGTTCTACGCCGTGATCGCGCCGCTGCTTCCCACGCTGGCCCACGAATTGCAGCTGTCGAAGCTGTCGGCAGGCGTGATGACCGCCAGCTACCCGATGGGCACGCTCGTGGGCTCGCTCCCCGGCGGAGTGCTGGCCGCGCGCGTAGGGCCCAAGCAAGCCGTCGTGGCCGGGCTGGTCCTGCTCGCCGGCTCGACGATCGCGTTTGCCGTCTTGCACGATGCCGTGGCGCTGGACAGCGCTCGCTTCATCGAGGGCTTGGGGGGTGCCTGCTCATGGGCGGGGGGTCTGGCGTGGATCGCCTCCGAGACCGCGCCGGCGCGCCGCGGCGCGATGATCGGCCGCGCGCTCGGAGCCGCGATCGGTGGCAGTCTGTTTGGACCGGTGATCGGCACGCTCGCCAACGCGGTGGGCCGACGTGCGGCGTTCAGCGGAGTCGTGATCGTTTCCGTGCTGCTGATTGCCGAGACCCGCCGGCACCCCTCTCGTCACGTCCGGTCCCGACAGGGCCTGAGCGAGCTGGGGGCAGCGCTCGCGGGCCGAGGCATACGGACGGGAATGTGGCTTGTGACGCTGCCCGCGGTCGCCTCCGGCGCGGTGAACGTCCTCGCCCCGCTGCGCTTGCATCGCCTCGGCGCCGGCGCCGCGGTGATCGGCGCCACCTTCCTCCTCGCCGCAGGGGCCGAGGCGGTGATCACGCCGGTGATCGGAAGCCTGTCTGACCGGCGCGGGCGCCTGGTGCCCCTCCGCCTCGGCCTGGTCGTGACGGCCGCGCTGCTGCTGTGCTTCAGTCTTCCCAGCGCGGTTCTCGGCCTCGCTGCGGTGGTCGTCGCGATCGCCGCCGCGCTCGGCACCTTCTGGGCACCGGCCATGGCGATGCTCTCCGATGCCGCTGACCGACACGGACTCGACCAAGGTCTCGCGGGCGCGCTCATGAACCTCGCCTGGGCCGCGGGCCAGACGCTTGGCTCGGGCGCCGGGGGCTCGCTTGCTGACGCGACCAGCGACGCGCTCCCGATGCTGATCACCGCGGGTTTGTGTGCCGCCACGCTGGCTGCCATCAGTCGCAAGGCGACGGTGCCCGCCGTGGACTGACGGGCCTCGCTCAGTGGGTTGCTAGACCTCGGTCGAGGATCGCGGGCCACGGTCGGGTGTTGACAACGTCGGCGGCGCACGCCCAACCGCGGCGCGCCGTCGCGACCGAGAGCCCCATGTTCTCCAGCCCGCGCACAGAGTGCGCATCGGTCGAGCAGACGATCTGCACGCCAGCTCGCAGCGCGTCACGGACGTGCTCGCCCCGGAGGTCGAGACGGGGCGGGAGGCCGTTGACCTCGACCGCGACCCCCTGCCGGAGGGCGAGGTCGAACACCCGCTCGAGGTCGAGAGCATTCTCCGGGCGACGGTTGATGATGCGGCCCGTGGGATGGCTGAGGCAGCGCACGTACGGGTTGTGCAGCGCCTCCTCGACGCGCTTGGTCAGCTCCCGCCGCGGCGTTCGCTGCCCCGCGTGGACGCTCGCCTGTACCCAGTCGAGCTCGGCTAGGACCTGATCGGGAAGATCGAGCTGTCCGTCGGGGCGGATGTCGCACTCGATCCCGCGCAGCACGCGGAAAGGCTCCAGCAGTTCATTCGTGGCTGCGATCTCCTCACCCTGCCGGCGCACGTCGTCTGCGGTGAGTCCCCGGACGGCGCCCACGGCAGGCGTGTGATCACAGATGGCGAGGTACTCATAGTCACGCTGCTGCGCGGCGCGGGCCATCTCCTCGATGGTTGCCCTCCCGTCGGACCAGGTCGAATGACAGTGCAGGTCGCCGCGGATCTGTCCCGGCTCCACGAGATCCGGCGGCCTACCGCGAAATGGCTCCTCGCGCAACTCGGGCGGACACCAGGGAACCTGGAGTGTCCGGAACACCGCCGTCTCGTCGGGCCCATCCGGCAGCGGCTCGAGCGCAGCGACATACGCGCGGGACCCCGTGGCACGGATGAGCGCGGTCCCGAACCGCTCTGGCTCGGCGACTGAAAGCTCCACTGCAATCCCCTCGATCGTGACCCCCACGGCTCGCCGATCGCTCTGCTCCACCACCGCCACGATCTGCGCCAGCGAGGCAAAGCGCTTGAGCACCGGCCGGGGATGACGTGCCGCGCACACGACGGCCAGCCGCTCGCAGGAGTCGCGCCACCGGCGAGCGTCACCGGCGGCCTCACCGTCGATGGCGGCCGCAATGGCGCCCACCAGCTCTCGGGCGCGGCTCAGCAGGAGCCCCGGCTGGGGGCGCGGCTCGGCCTCGCGGGCGAGGGCATCAAGGAGCCGGGCCTCGGTCTTGCGCCCGATGCCGGGCACCGTCCGTAGCCGGCCCGCGGTTGCCGCCTCGCGAAGCTCCTGCGCGGTGTGAACGTCCAGCGACCGGGCGAGTGCGAGCGAACGCTTCGCGCTCAGTCCCAGATAGCGCGCCAGCCCAACCAGGTCGGGGGCGAGCTCGCGCTCGAGTACGGCGAGCTCAGCAATCTCTCCCGTGTTCACTAGTTCGCACAGCCGCGTTTCGATTCCCGGACCGATCCCGCTTAGCTCGCGGGCACGCCCAGACCGCACGAGCTCGGCTACGGGAAGCGGCGTGGCGCGGATCGTCTCGGCGGCGTGGCGGTAGGCGCGGACGGTGTACGGATTCGCCTCGCTCAGCTCGAGCAGCGAGCCGAGCGCCTCTAGACGATCCGCGATCTGGGAATTGTTCACCGTGCCGTAGTTTCCTCTTGCTGGGTCCGGTTAGCCCCCTTGACAGTGGGTAGAGCGGCGTTACCGACTAGGGCCTAGCGATCTCTGTTGAGAGCCGGAATCAGCCTGACGCGGATCACCTATTTTCGGCTAACCGAAGGGATCGCCCATGAAGGCACTGGCTTGGCACGGGAATCACGACGTTCGCGTGGACACCGTTCCGGATCCGACGATCGAGCATCCGACCGACGCAATCATCCGGGTCACGTCGTCGGGGATTTGTGGGTCGGATCTTCACCTCTACGAAGTTCTCGGCGCCTACCTCGATGCCGGCGACATCCTCGGCCACGAACCAATGGGAATCGTCGAGGAGGTGGGACCGGAAGTCACCCACATCGCCGCCGGCGATCGCGTGGTGATCCCGTTCAATGTCTCGTGTGGTCATTGCTTGATGTGCGGCAAGGGCCTCATGTCCCAATGCGAGACCACCCAGGTCCATGAGTACGGGACCGGCGCCGCGTTACTGGGTTACACCAAGCTCTACGGCCAGGTCCCTGGCGGGCAGGCAGAGTTCCTGCGTGTTCCCCAGGCACAGTTCGGGCCGATCAACGTGCCCGAGGGTCCACCCGATGACCGGTTCGTGTATCTCTCCGACGTGCTCCCAACGGCGTGGCAGGCCGTGGAGTACGCGAATATTCCCGACAGCGGCAGCCTGGTTGTGCTTGGTCTCGGGCCGATTGGCGAGATGTCATGCCGGATCGCTCAGCATCGCGGCTGCGAACGCGTTCTCGCCGTCGACCTGGTTCCCGAGCGGCTGGAGCGCGCACGGGCCCACGGCGTGCAGGCGATCGATCTCGAGGAGCACGACGACCTAGCCGCGTTCGTGCGTGACCAGACTGATGGCCGCGGGCCCGATGCCGTAATCGATGCGGTGGGGATGGAGGCGCACGGCGCGCCGATCGGCAAGCTTGCGCACCGGCTGGCCGGTCTGCTGCCTGACGCCGCAGCGCAGAAGGTGATGGAAACGGCGGGCATTGATCGGCTGAGTGCGCTGCACTCGGCGATCGACTTGGTCCGGCGAGGCGGCACGGTTTCGTTGTCCGGCGTGTACGGGGGCGCCGCCAGCCCGATGCCGTTGATCCAGATGTTCGACAAGCAGATCAACCTTCGGATGGGACAGGCAAACGTCAAGCGCTGGATCGACGACCTCATGCCGCTGGTAACCGACGATGCTGACCCCCTGGGCGTTGAGAGTTTCGCGACTCACCACGTGGCGCTCGACGATGCGCCTCACGCCTACGAGATCTTCCAAAACAAAGAGGACAACGCCTTCAAGATCCTGCTCACGCCGTGACGCGTGCGGCGAGAGGATGCGCTGATCTACACGGCGAGCACATTCCTGGTACCCAGCTTCCGGAGGTGAATAGCCGCCCCGGGAGTCAGTGATCGACGAACAGCAGGTGGTCGAGCACCCCGGTGATCCTGAAGAGCTCCTGGGCCTGCTCTGAGCCCTTCGTAAGGCGGACGCGCCGGCCGTCCTGGCCAGAGCGAGCGGTGTGCCGGACGAGGACGTACAGGCCACTCGAATCGATGAACCCAACGCTATCGAGGTCGACAACGATCATCGCTGCGTCCGAAGCCGCGGCCCGCTCAAGCTCCTCGTCCAGCAAGGGGGCGGTGGCAAGGTCGACATCACCCTCAACCCTCAGGATGAGTGAGTCATCACGTTTGACCACATCGATGTGCACGGGAGGTCTCCGTTGTTTCCGGACCGGGCAAACAAAGAGAAGTCCGCTGCGACGCCCTCAGTCGCCGCTCGTCCTTCGTGCAGAGCGTACCGCGCGAGGTGTGGTCCGCGAGCAAGATACGTATCCATTCATACGTCGCCAGCAGCCACCACTTCACGCGCATGAATGGGCGACTGACGATCCTCGTGCGGCCACTCATTCGCATCGGACCGCTGGCCTTTGACTGCCGAGCGCACTGATCGTCGGGCGCCCCGCGACCTCGCAGCTTCCGGTGGCTGAAATCGCAGCGAACTAAGCAACGACGTCGGATTGCGCATGATCTGAAGTTCTTCCCCGACGCCGCTGCCGACGCTGGGATCGTCCTGGTTGCTGTGGGCTCCGTCCCGTTCGTCCCACATCCACCACGGCGGCCCGTCAGCGACGGCGTGGCTTCCTCGTTGTCACGTTCGGCCAGACGTCCGCCCGGTGCGCGGAGAAGTCGGTACCGGCGACGGCCAGCACCTGCTCGGGGGTCGCTGACGTTTGCGCTTTGACCGTGATCCTCAGCATCGCTCAGCTTCGCTGCATCTGCTGCATGTTCCGCTGGATCGCCTCGGACGTTTGCCGAAGCTCCTCCGCCGGGCTGAACTGGACGTACTCGGTCCCAGCGTCCGCCACCGGCACATGACCGGCCGGCGCGTAGAAGGCGTCGCCCGCCTCGTAGACCTCTTCGCGGTCGCCGAAGCGGAACGCGAGCCGGCCCTCGATCACGTAGCCCCAGTGCGGGCACTGGCAGCTGTCGCCGGGAAGCCCCTTGAACAGCGGCGCGTGGTCCATCTCGTTCTTGAAGGTGACGAAGTTGATCGTGTGGTCGTCGAAGGTCGTCTCCGACGCCAGCACCGGCCCGTGGTCGATCCGGTCGCTGTCCCTCGAAATCTTCGGCATCCGAAATCTCCTTTCGCTTGATTTCGACCCCAGGCTAAGCGCGCGAACGCGCCGCGTCATGAGGAATTCACCCCATCTTCGGGGCGGGATCAGACCTTCTCCGCGAGAACGAACACGAACGCGCCGCGCTGCACGGGGGTGACGTCGCCAAATCCGGCCTCCTGCTGCAGGTCGACCTGCTCCGCTTCCGTGTAAACGCGCAAGCCATGCCTGGCGATCGACTTCGGTATCCGCCGGCGCTCGGTGGCGACCACCAGCTGCGCTCCGGGCTTCAGGACGCGGCGCAGTTCCCCGAGCGCATGCTTGGGCCGGGGCCAGAAGTAGATCGTGTTCACCGTCAGCGCGCGGTCAAAGCTGTCCGGCGCCGACGGACGCCCGAGCTGGCGTTCGATCAAGCCGCCGAGCATGAGGGGCGCCGCGTTGGTGACCGTCCCGCGTCTGTCTGCATCGCGCTCAGGCCGTGACCGCACGCACGAGCTCCTCCTCGGGGAGGAGACCGTGCCGCATCGCGAAGAGCCCCGCTGCGGCGCGGTTCGAGGCGTCGATCTTCGCGTAGATGTGCTCGACGTGATTCGATACCGTTTTCGGCGAAATGATCAGGCGCTCGGCGATCGCCTTGGTCGAGAGCCCGCGAGCGACGAGCCGTAGGACCTCCACCTCGCGCCGGGTGAGCCCCGCGGGTCCTTCGCGGCGCCGGAGCACGCGGTGGCCGGCGGCAGCGAGGACCGCCTCGACCGCCTCGGCATCGAGCCGCCCCGCCTTCACGTCCCCGCGAAGCTCCGCAGCCGCCGCTTCCGCGGCCAGCGCGAGCCGGTAGGGGCGCGGCTCGCGCATCGACTGGTAAGCATCCGCGGCCGCGAGCAGGCGGGCCGGGCGGGAGATCGCCGGCCCCGAAAGCCCGCGCGGGTAGCCCGAGCCGTCGAGCCGTTCGCGGTGCTGCACGGCGAGCGCGCCGAGCGGCCCCAGCGCCCCGGATTGCGTGAGCATCCGCTCGGTGAGGTACGGCTGGAAGCGCACGCGCTCCCACTCGCCTGTGCCAAGGGGCCCTCGCTTGTCCCAGATCGCGTTCGAGACTCCAAGGCGGCCGAAGTCGTGAGCGAGCCCCGCGCGGCGAAGCGTCCGCACCTCGGCCGCCGGCAGGTCCAGATTCCGTCCCGCCTCGGCGACGAGCTCCGCGACCCCCGTCGCATGACCGAGGAAGTAGGGCGACTTGAGGTCGATGAAGTTGGCGATCGCGCCCAGCGCGGCGTCGAATCGCTCGCCCGTCAGGACAATCGCAAGGGCCGGCTCGGCCTCGACCACCGCCCGCCACGTGGCCACGTCGTCAAGCCCGGCGAGGATCAGCTCGCCGTCGGCCACCATGACGCCGGCCAGCACCGGATCGAACTGCTTCCCAGCCCGCTCCCGCGCAAGTTGCTTTGTCGCCTCGACACCACCGACGCGGTGGGCGACCTCGCTGAACTCGGCCAGCATGGCAATCCGCGTCGCCAGCGGCAGCTGCTCTCCGGAGATCTCGCCCGGCCAGCCGCGGCCATCCCACTGCTCATAGGCGCTGCCAAGCGACATGAGCACCGCTTCGGGCAGCCCGAGCTGCTCGCCGAGCGTCCGCGCCATATCCGCGTGGTGCTCGACCATCCCATCGAGCTCGCGATGTCCCGAGATCGCGAACTCGAGGCCGATCCGGAACCGGTGCAGCGGCGGGTTGCCGGCGCCGAGCAGCCTCATGCCCGCCGCCGTACCACGGACGCTTCGCATATCGTGCTGGTACTTGATCGCCTTCGCCGCGAAGTCGTCCCCGAACCACTTCGCCTGCTCGTGGGCGTCGGTGTGGCAGCCGACATTGATGAGTAGCGCCGTGTAGTAGACGACCGCCCGCTGCTCCTCATCGAGGCCGACCCGTTCCGCCAGCCGCAGCGCGATCAGGCACTGGCGCAGCACATGCTCCATCGGCTGGCCGAACCCAAGGTCCACCCCCAGCGAAAGCGCCGCCACAAGCTCCGCGAGGCGGACGTGAGCGCGATCAGCTTCAGCCACCCGCTGAGCGTACCCGCGCGGCGGCGCGCCGGGTGAGTCCGGGGCGAAGTCGATGAGCTGCGCCTGCTCGCGACGCTTCGCGGACTTCGCAAGACGTAACCGCGCACCTGAATAGTGGTTCTCGGGCGGGATTCGTATACCTATCGCAATCCTCGCCCATCGGCTGGCGAGTGCTTTGACCATTCGACGGCTACGAGGCCGGACGAGCGCAATGGCGGCGATCGGGTCGTAAAGCCCGGGGTCATAGCCAAGGCCGCCGCAGTCCGCCCGACCGCTGCCAGCTGGGTCGTACTCAGGACTGCGAGAGCGCCGGTATCAGCGCTCCCGCCCCAGCCATTGCCCTGGGTGGAAACTAGAACTCTCGCGCCGATCGAGGTTCCGAATGTCAGTCGTTCGTCTTAAGGAATGCTTCCACGAGGCTAAGAAACAGGTCGGGGCGCTCGAGATGAGTGGAATGGCTGGCGTCAGCAATCAGTTCCCATCGGCCGTCACGGAGAGCGTTTACGAGCGGCTGCACCACGGCAGGTGTCGCCTCGTCGTGCTCGCCGGAGATGACCAAAACGGGCACCCGGATATCGGCCAGCCGGGGAGTGATGTCCCAATTTCTCAGGGTCCCGATTACGTGAAACTCACTTGGCCCGTTCATCGTGTGGTAGACGGTCGGGTCCGCCGCCAGCTGCGCGAACGTGCGCTGTAGGCCGTCCGGGAATGGGATCCGGCATAGGTGACGCTCGTAGAAGCGCATGACCGCCTGCTCGTACTCCCCGCTGTCGGTCGTGCCCGCCGCCTCGTGGTGAGTTAGCGCGTCCTGGACCTCAACCGGCAACAGACCGCGAAGCCGGCTAGTCTCGCGCACCCACAACTCGATCGACGCGGGCGAGTTCGCGAGGACCAGCGACCGCAATCCAGATGGCAGCCCAACGGCGTGCTCCATGCCCAGCATGCCGCCCCAGGACTGCCCCAGAACGTGGTAGCGGCCCGCTATCCCGAGATGCCTCAGCAACGCGTTGAGCTCCCGGCGGAACAGCTCAACCGTCCAGAACTCCGCCGGCGCTTCGGGTAGATGCTGAGACCGGCCACACCCGAGCTGGTCATACAAAACACACGGTCGCGCGGACGTATTGGCAAGGTCGGCCACTGATTCGAGGTAATCATGTGCAGCCCCCGGACCGCCGTGCAGGATCACAAGCGGCGCGGGCCCATCCGCATCGAGATCGCCGTCAACGCGGAACCACGTCCAGCCAGCGTCCCAATCCATCCTGCCTTCCCTCATGCCGACAACCTACTTCGAGCACGCCGCCGCGACAACAGCGTTTGGTCGGCCGTTCACCGCGCGCCCTGGCCAACCCGCGATAGCCAACTCACAGACAACGGCTTTACGCCGACGCGGCAGCGAGCCCGAGACTCCCGCTCTTGAGGATTTCGACAGCACGCGGCCGAGCCGCGCCGCTCGCGCTTCCGTGTCGCGACGGGATCCCGGGCGGCTACCGTGCCTCAGCGACAACTTGGACCAAGCTGATCCGGCACTCCTGGAGGTTGCGCACCTGGTTGGCGAACATCAGCTTTGCGTCCGAGCCAAGCAGCAGGTGAAATCCCAGCGCCGGCGTGGTGTCGGCCTGCAGGGCTTGGGCGTACTCACGTAACCAGGTCAGTGCAGGCGCGGTGGCGTCCTCCCAGACGAGCACCTTGAACGCGGCTCGCTCGAGGAGGACACGTAGATCGGTCGGTGAGACCAGAAAGCTGATCCCCGGCTGGCGCGCCCACGGCACCGGGAAATGAACCTGTCCGCGTGGCCCTTGGACGATGTCGTAGATAGCCAGGCGCCCGCCCGCGCGCAGCACCCGTCGGAGCTCGCTGTACAGCCGTGGCTTGTCCGCGATGTTCATCGCCGCGTGCTCAGTCCAGACCGCATCGAAGCCGCCACCGGCAAAGGGAAGCTCGAGTGCGTTAGCAGTGACAAGCTCCACTCGATCGGCGAGGCCCGTCCTGTCGCTCAGCATGTTCCCCACACGGCAGTACTCGGCGGTAAGGTCGACCCCGGTCACCTGTACGCCAAAACGCGCCGCGAGATATCGGGCCGTTCCACCCAGCCCACAACCGACATCCAGCACGCGTTCGCCGGCCGTGAGTCCGGCGAGCTCAGCCAGCTCCTCGGTCGCCGCCCGACCACGGATGTGAAACTCGTCGACCGCGGTGAGATCGTCCGGGCTGAGCTCGTCGGGGTCCAGACCTGCGCGGCGTAGTGCATCCACGATGCGCTGCGCGAGGTCAGACCGCGTGTAGTGCGCTTCAACTCCTCGGCCCTCACCGTCCGGCATCGCAGGCCTGCCTTCGTCCGACGCCTCCATGCAGCGCGACAGTACCCGGTCGCCGAACTGCTCCGCCGTTCCACGTTGCGGGGCTTCACGCGCGTCGCGTTGGATACACGTCGGCGGGCCGAAGCAGGAGCGCGATCGCGCGGTGGAAGGTTCGGGTCATGCACCGTCGAAGCCCTTTGTAGAGGCGGTTCCAGTCAGGCTTGGGGTCGCCGACGGAGCCGTGGCCGAGCGCGTCGGTAGTGACCAGCGTCGCGTTCGGAACCGCGTCCGCAAGCCAGCGTGAATGCTGTGCGGGAAGCACCTTCTCATCCGGGTCGTACCACAGCGCGGTGGGGGCGGCGACGTCGCGGGTGTCAAACCCCCAAGCCGACAGCTGCGCAAGCTCGTCATCGACCCAGCCCCAGATTCCATTTCGGGTCTGCTCGATCACGTCGGCCTGGTTCGGATCGGATTGTTTTAGGCTGCCTCGCGCATCTCGACGTCCTCGCCGGCGATCTGCTCTACGGCCCGCTCCTCTCCCTGCAAGCAAGCTGAGACGTACTGCCGCACGCCGTCGAGCTGGTTCCTGGACCACTCGTCAGACCGAGCTGGTCATACGGGGCCATCGGCGCAACACACGCGACCCGGCGCACGCGCGCCGGGAGCAGCGCCGCCGCAGCCAGCGCGTGCGCACTCCCGCTCGACCCTCCAACCACAGCGAAGCGCTTCAGCCCAAGCCCATCCGCGATCGCCGCCACATCACCAGCTGTGTCGGCGACCGTCCGCCCGCGCCGACGATCCGACCCGCCGTAGCCAGGGCGGTCGTAGGTGATCAGACGGATACCGAGCTCTGCCAGAAGATCCTCAAAGCGCTGCTCGAGACGGCGTGCATCGAGCAGCCGGCAGCCAGGAGTCCCATGCATCGACATGGATCCCCGCAGGCGCGGCACATTCGGCGAAGCAGAGCTGCCTGCCCTCCTGCGTGTCAACGATCTGAGCGTGAGCATCCATCGGACTCGGCCGACGCCTGTCGGCGATCCGACCCTACACGCAGGACCGCTGGGCTCCGCCAAGCCGCTCGCGCAGCGCCCCAATCCGCGCGAAGGAGGGCGCCTGGCCCTCGTCCCTGCTGAGCCGGCAACTCGGGGCTCGCAGCAGGAGACATGCGCCCAAGCGAAACCGGGTCTGGGAGTGTCCTAGGAACTGTGTAGGCCTGATCGAAAGGAAGCGTCATGCCTTCAACAACCAAGAGAAGTCTCAATCGAGCGAGGGTTTCCAACTCTGAGAGAGCCGGCGGCGAGCCGTCAGGCGAGACGCCGGCGACCCCGTGGGATCCTGGATGAGATGCCGGATGAGATCCGCCGCAAGCTCGCGGATGAGGTGGCGGACGAGATCTTGGATCACGACCCTGGTGACCGCAGAGAGTCGCAGTCTGCCCAGTTCGGGCAGGACTGGCTGCGCAGGGATTGCTGGTAGCTACGCAGCGCTGACGGCTTGTACACGTCCTGATCGGGTGCGCACGACCCCGGCCTCTGCGGCCTGATGAAAGGGTGTGCGGGTGGGGGGCTGTGATGGCCCCGTGTCGAAGCCCGGTCTGCATCTCAGATCGTCACGCCCGAGCGTCGGCCAAGGCCCGAAACGCTTGCGGATCGTTTTGCCGTCACGAGGCGACCAGACCTGGGCCTGGAATCCCGGCCGGCACGAGCACCGCGCACCGTGGCGGCTGCCACAGGCGTGAGCGTGGCGGATTACGACACCCTCGCCCCGTCGCCGCGGTCCGGGATCTCTGGCCATGGGAACACAGATAGCTCTAATGCCCTGCGAATGGAACCCCTTAGAGCCGGCGGTGCGATCGGCTTGCGATCGTAATCACCCGCCAGAAACTCGAAACCGCCGGGCACAGGGACGTAAGACGTGCCGGCTCGCCGGCCGCGGCGCAGATTTACGCCCGTCACGAGCAGCCGAACTACCCGAAAACGCCCAAGAACCGGGGGACGCCGGCGCCCGGGCCGAAATCAACGGAGAGGGGGGATTCGAACCCCCGATGGACGGAAACGCCCATACCGGTTTTCGAGACCGGCGACTACGCAGCGTACATTGCGGCCGCGTGCAGGGACGTTGGCCGCGGTGCCTCCGGGGATGAGATCGCAATGCGATCGAGATCTCGTTTTGGGAGTTTTGGGAGGCCCTTTATGGACGGGGCGTTTCCTCCAAACAACCGGGAGAGATAAGGAAGCGCTGCTAACGCGGATGGCAGTTGAGTGCGCAACGAGTAAGAGAGCGCCGCGAGATCTGTTCGCCGCGCCGACGGGTCGGTTTCCTCGCCGGTGCTTGCGCCGCAGCGGGGTCGCGGCCACCACTTCGGCCGGTTGCGGCCCTGAGGCGAGGACCGGGCCTGAGGTCAGTCGAACGCCTGCGCATGCCTGGTTCACCCTCCGTGGCACTGTTAGCATCGCCTGGTGGCTAAGCGGCCCCCCGCCACCGGCAATGGGAGTGCCGGGCCTGTACGCACACCGCCGGCCCGACCGAGGCTGGTGGACGTGGCGGCTGCATCGGGAGTGACGGTGTCAATCGCCTCCAGGGTCCTGAACGGGGATCCGACGGTGTCGGCGCGGGTCGAGACTCGGGAGCGGATCTTTGAGGCGGCGCGCAAGCTGGCCTACATTCCGAGTGCGCTTGCTCGCGGCCTGCGCAGCTCCCGGACGATGACGATCGGCATGGTCCTCCCTAACGTCGCGTACGCCGTCAATGCCGAGATCATCCGCGGCGCCGAGCGGCGCGCGGCAGCCGAGGGATATGTGGTTCTGATCGCTGATGCGGAGGAATTCGGCCCGACCGGTGACGCGTATGAGCGGCTGGTCATGCAGGGCCGGGTGGACGGACTCCTAGTGGCGAGCAGGAGCGCAGAGGAAGGCCCGATGCGCTCGCTCCCGAATATCCCGCTGCCAGTTGTACACGTGAACCGTCGCAGCGGGAAGTTCGGCGTCAGTGTGTCCGTTGACGACGAACTGGGAGTCGCGATCGGAGTGGATCATCTCGTGTCCCTCGGGCACCGGCACATCGCGCATATCGCCGGGCCTAAGCAGATCGACACGGCCAAGCGCCGGCGCCAGGGGTTCACGACGGCGATGCGTCGCTGCGGCTTGACGGTTGCTCGGAGCCGGGTGATCGAGGCGCGGATGACGGAAGCCGGAGGTTATGAGGCGATGCAGGCACTGCTCGCCGGCCCGCGGCGGTCGACGGCGGTGTCGGCATCGAGCTTCGCGGCCGCTGTCGGCGCGATGGCGGCGATTGCCCAGAGCGGCCTCAGGGTTCCTGACGACATATCGGTCGTGGCCTTCCACGACGCGCCGATCGGCGAGTTCCTCAGCCCGCCGTTAACGACGGTGCGGATGCCGCTGGGGCCGATGGCCGAGGCGGCCGTGACCACACTGCGTCGGCTGATCGAGGGTGAGCATCCGGATGACCTCGTGGTTGGTGATCCTGCTCCAGCGCTCGTCAGGCGGGGGTCTTCGGCGCCGCCAGCCCGCTGAGCAGCCGGCGGAGGTTCCCGCCCATCACGGCGCTCACGTCCTTCGATGACCAAGTCCCGAGGTCCGCCACGGCGGAGATCGTCTGTCTGAACGAGACGTAGTCCAGGGCGGCGGGGAAATCCGAAGCCCAGTAGAGCCGCTCGACGCCGAAACGCTCGACGATGGACTCGACGAACGGCCGGGCCGCGATGTGGGGATAGCCGTGACGGGGGATTGAGATGTCGTACAGCCCGGACACCTTCACCCCGATATTCGCGCAGTCCGCGAGCGACAGGAGCGGAGCGAGGACTCTTGCGACGTCGGCTGGGCTTGGCGGTGTGGGCGTCTGTCCTGGCAGGCCGATGTGGCTGATCAGGATCGTCGCACCCTCCATGGTACGAAGCGTGGGAGCGACCGCTGCCAGCGATTCGGGTGTGGCATTTACGCTGAGGATCGCCCGCCGTTCGGATAGAGCATTGAGGCATTCGCGAGGCCACGTGGCGAAGGCCCGCGCGTCGGTCAGGTCTTCGAGGAAGAGGACGAGGCCGAGGAAAGGGCGTTCGGGTACGCACGGAGCGGACGCTGCCGTGTAGCGCAGCGGATGGATCCAGTCGTGCTCGGCGGCGAGCATCGCGATGTGAGCGTTGTTTGTCGCGTACGGCGCCTCACCCTCGTAGCCGATTACCAGGGCGACGTCGACGTTATGAACGGGCCGCAGCGATTCGTAGATGTCTAAGTCGTCGCCGCCGGCGGCCGAGCGACCGTACGTGCCGGCGTAACCCCCATCGAACAGGTGGATGTGCGCGTCGGCCAGGCGCAGATGACCGTCACCGGGTGTGGCGTTGAGCGGTGCCATCACGCCGCCTTCGGTCCGGCGCCTCGGAGGTCTCAGCTAGCAGGGGAACGGGTGGCTGGAGCAACTCGATTGTGATCCCGTCCGGATCCCTCAGGTAACAGGATCGCCCTCCGAGCAGGTGACCCCACGGGATGTCGACGGGCGCGGGCGCTCGGAAGGCGGCGTGGCCGTGGAGCCGATCGAACTCCACAGCGAGGTCATCGACGACTAGACACAGGTGCCCGTTGCCGACGTTGTAGGTCTCCATGTCGACGATCGCGTGAGGGGGCTGCAGATACTGGATCAGCTCCAGCCGCATCGCTCCCGGCAGCTCCCAGATGGCGGCTTCGAACCGCAACCCCGGATAACCAACCACCCGGCCGATGTACTCATGGTCGTACTGGCGGCGGAACACCGGGGGCGCCTGGAGCAGGAACGAGTACCAGTCGATCGAGCGGTCTAGATCCGAGACCGAGAACCCGACGTGGTCTGCCCGTACGATCGCCACTGAGCTATGCCTCCAAGAGCAACGAGCGGATGTGCTGGGCGATCCGCTCCACGCTGGGCACGATCTCATCCTCGAGCGGTGGCGAGTACGGGATCAAGACATCCGCCGCCAGGCTGATTGCGCTCGGTCGCGCCATCTCCACACCTCTGAGCACCAGCTCCGAGATTACGGTCGCCCCCCAGCCGGCGGCGTGGACCTGCTCCTCGACGACGAGCAGGCGCCCGGTCTTGATGACGCTGTCAATCACTGTGGTGAGGTCGAGCGGTCGCAGCCAACGGAGTTCGATCACCTCCACCGACAGGCCGTCGGAGGCCACCAGTTCAGCCGCCTGGAGGGCCCGGTCAGTCATCAGCATCGTGGAGATCACCGTCAGGTCGCTACCGGTGCGTGACACGACGGAGTCCCCGACGCGTCCGATCCCGGCCTCGCCCAGCTGGACTTCGCCGCGCCGGGCGTAAAGCCCCCGATGCTCGAAGCACAGGACCGGGTCGTCGTCGCGGATTGCCGCCCGGAGCACGCTGTAGACAGCGGCGGGAGAACCCGCGGTCGCGACCTTCAGTCCCGGTAGGGCCATGTACCACGATTCGCCGGTGGCGGAATGCTGGGCGCCGAACCGCCCCGTGGCTCCCGCGACGGCTCTGATCGTCACGGGAACGTTGCACTGGCCGCCGGACATGAAGCGGAACTTCGGCAGCTCTGTCACCACGGCATCGCCTGCGGTGGGCAGAAAGTCGCTGTACATGATCTCCACCACCGGCCGCAGGCCCGTGACGGCCATGCCCAGCGCCGCGCCGAGGAAGCCGTTCTCGCAGATCGGCGTGTCGCGAACGCGAAGAGGACCGAACTCCTCGAGCAGTCCCTCGCTCGTTTTGTACACGCCGCCGGCACCGGCGACGTCTTCGCCCATGAACAGCACGGTGCGATCTGAAGCGAGCTCATCCGCGAGGGCGGCTCGCACCGCCTGGCGGTAGGTCAGCGTGGCGATCTCCTGTAACTGATCACTGGGCGTAGACATAGGACCTCGCGTCATCGAGCGTTGGGTATGGCGCCTGTGCGGCGCGGGCCGCGCTCTCATCGATCTCGACCTGCACCTCGGCGCGCATCTGAGCGTGGTCCTCGCGGCTGATCGCCCCCTCGTCCGTTAACTCCTTCCCGAGCAGCTCAATCGGATCCCGGGACAGCCAGTGAGCGACTTCGTCGCGGGGCCGGTACTTGCCGGGATCTGTCCGGTTGTGGCCGCGGAACCGGTACGTCTTTGCCTCTACCAGGGTTGGGCCCTCACCAGCCCTGGCGCGCGCGACGGCAGCGGCAGCGACTTCGTGCACGGCGCTCACGTCCTGGCCGTCAACGATCACGCCCGGCATCGAGTAGCCATCGGCTCGCATGGCGATGTCCGGCACCGAGGTGGTCCGCACCAGCGGGCTGTACTCGCCGTAGAGGTTGTTTTCGACCACGAAAACCACCGGCGCCTTCCAAACAGAGGCCATGTTCAGAGCCTCGTGAAAGCTCCCGATGTTGGTGGCGCCATCACCGAAGAACGTCATCGAGACCGCTCCAGTGCCCTGCAGCTGGGCTGAGATCCCGGCACCCACCGCCACCGGCAGGCCGGCACCGACGATCGCAAAGGCGCCGATGAGGTTCCGAGAGAAGTCGGTGAAGTGCATCGATCCGCCGACCCCTCCACAGCATCCGGTGCTGCGGCCCATCATCTCTCCGAAGGCCGCGTCCAACGTCATGCCCCGCGCCAGGGCGGGCCCGTGACCTCGGTAGGTCACGGTCAGGAAGTCACGCGGCTCGAGCGCCGACACCGCTCCCACCGACACCGCTTCCTGGCCTTGACCAAGGTGCGTCGTGCCCTGCACCAGGCTCTGCATGAACAGCTCCTGGATTTTGTCCTCGAACAGACGGATCTCGAACATGGTGCGGAGCCATGCAACACGGCCGGCCGGGCTTGAAATTCCGTGATTCACTGACCCCACGTTCATTCCTGGCTGTCCGTGTCCGAAGTGCCGGCCGCGCGCAGCGCGCCGCTTGGTCCGAGCGGGTGTGGATCTTCCACTAATGCCTTGAAGGTCCCCAGCCACCGGGCGGAGTCAACCCCGTCGACGATGCGATGGTCCGCGCTTAGAGTAACGGTCAGGACCCGAATCTCGGCCACGTGGCCGTCAACCAACGCCAGCCGGCGCTGTGGTCGTCCGGTCGCGAGCGTCGCCACCTGGGGCGGGGTGATGATCGCGGTGAAGGCACTCACATCGAACATGCCAAGGTTGCTCAACGTGAACGTACCGTCGGCGATCTCGGGTGCACGGAGCTTGGCGCTGCGCGTCCTGGCTGCGAGATCACCGAGGGCCGCTGCCACGCTCGCGAGATCGTGCTCCTGGGCGTGCACGAGTGCTGGAGCCAGCAAGCCATCGTCAAGCGCAACCGCAATCCCGAGATTGATGTCTTCGACCAGCGTCGGACCGTCGGCCGTCCACACGCAGTTGAACTTGGGGTGGGCCTCGAGCGTCCGCACGCAGGCCAGCGCCAGCGCGGCGGTGAAGGTGATCCTCGACTCGGCTTGGTCGTTTAGATCGGCGAGGTGCGCGATCAACGGGTCGACCGCGATCTCCGCCTGGGTGTAGAAGTGCGGCGCTGTTAGCTTGCTCTCGAGCATCCGCTTGCCGATCGTCCGCCGCATCTGACTTTGAGGGATCACCCGCGATGCCACGCCCGTCATCAGCTCGTCTCGATGTAGGCGATCACGGCGCCAATCGGAGCGTCGGCACCCTCTTCGCAGAGGATCTCGGCAAGTGTTCCGGTCACCAGCGCCTCCATCTCGATCGTTGTCTTATCGGTCTCGATCTCGGCGATGGCCTCTCCACGGGTCACCACGTCGCCGGGTCGCTTCAACCAGGCGCCAAGCCGTCCGTGCTCCATGTCGTAGCCGAGATTTGGCATCTCGACTGCTACACGCTCGCTCACGGTTCCGCCCGCTCTGCGGCTGGCTTGACCGGCTGGCCCGGGGTCCACCCCTGGACGAATGCGCCGCCGTCGATGTGAAGGGTCTGCCCGGAAATGTAGCCAGAGTCGTCACTGGCCAGGAACACCGCGGCGCCGGTCAGGTCGTCCGTCCTGCCGAGGCGGCCTGCCGGCACCCGGCTGAGCAGGATGGTCTTGCGTTCCTCGGTCAGCAGGTCCAGCAGCATCGGTGTGGAGATGTAGCCAGGAGCGATCGTGTTGGCTCGGATCCCGTGGTGGGCCAGGTTGACGGCGAGTGCCCGTGTGAGTCCGGCAACTGCGGCCTTGCTCGTGTGGTAAGCGGGGGAGCCGTACATCGGTCGATCGGCGCCGATGCTCGACATCGTGATCAGCGACCCCGGTGCGTTTGCAGCGACCAGTTGGCGTGCGACCACCTGGGCGGTCAGGAACGTGCCCCGAACGTTGACCGCCATGATCCGCTCCCATTCGTCGTCGGTGATTGCGAGAAACTCCGTGTCGCCGCCGGCGGTGGTGATCCCGGCGCTGCAGAACGCGATCGACGGAATGCCAAACTCGCCGGCCAGGTCCTCGACTAGGGCCTCGAGATCGCTGCGTACGGACACGTCGACCGGGTACCCGGAGGCTCGGCCGCCGGCATCTCGGATCTCCGCGGCCGCGCGGTGTGCTGAGTCTCCGGAGATATCGGCCACCGCGACGCTGGCGCCCTCCTGTGCGAACGTTTTCGCGACGGCGAGGCCGATGCCTCTCCCACCGCCGGTGATCAGCGCGACCTTGCCTGCGAGGCGGGTCATGACGCTGTACGGGCGGCAGTGGGGTGAAGCGCTTCCAGAGCCCGCATCAGCTGCGGCGGGAGTGGAGGCAGCGACGCTGCGTACAGGCACTCGTCGAGTTCGGCGCGAGTCTTGGCGCCGGTCACGACGGTCGCGACATTGGGGAGCGACAGCGCGTACCGGTATGCGAGCTGGGCGGCCGAGACGCCGCTTGCGCGAGCCCGAGCTCGAAATGCCTGTCCGAGAATCGCATCGGCCGCTACAGGGTCGGCCGGGTCGGGGACGCGGTCCATGCTGTCGGCCAGCGCTCCTGCCGCCAATGCCCTGACTCCCATCACGGCGACTCCGTTGCGGGCGGCAGCATTGATGATCGCAGCGCTTGCCGGCTCACCGGGGACTCCGGGTGGCCATAGGTTGCCAAGCGCGTCGAGCGGATTGGTGACGCACTGGATCACATGTGGCCGTGGATGTTCTCCGAGCAGCTCAATGATCGGCTCTGGGACGGCGGTCGCGGTGAGGCCCCAGGCTCTAATCAGCCCTTCGCCGATCAAGCGCTCGAACTCAGGTCTGAGGACGTACTTCACGGTGTCGACATCGATCGTCCCGGGCACCGGGGCAGTTCCGGCGGGCCTGATGAAGCTGTGCGCAAAGTAGACGTCTAGATGCGAGCGGCCCAGGCGCTTGAGCGTCTGGGCGAGCGACGTCCGCATCTGTGCAGCAGCGAGTGCTGGCGAGACCGGATCCTCGAGGATGATCTTGCTGGTCACCAGGACATCTGACGGAAGCTTGCCGCCGAACGCTCGCCCTACCAGCTCCTCGGCCTCGGGGCTCGCCTCGCCCGGGCCGTAGATCGGTGCCAGGTCCAGCAGCGTCACCCCGGCATCGTGGGCGGCACGGATCGTGCCCCATGCTTCCGCTTTATCGACATGACCGTAGACACGCCCGATGCCGCCTCCCCCAAGGCTCACGACACTGACCGGACCGAGCGTTCCAAGCCGGCGAGTCCTCATGCGTCCCCAACCCCAAAAATCGCCCTAGCGTCCAAAGAAAACGTTTTTTCCAAGGTGCTAGGAGTATGCCATCGGGTCTTGCGCAGTGTCAAGGCGCTGAGCTCAGCTGACCTCGTCCGGCAGCTCGTACCAACGCACGCGGTCACCGATGCGATCGCGCATCCGCCACTTTCCAGGCTTCGGTTCGCGTTCGATCGCGTCCCACAGCTCCGATAGCCGGCCGCGGGTCACATCTGCCGCACCGACGTCCTCGATGGCTCCTTCGGCCAGGGCCTTCCGGGTCCGCTCGATGTTGAGCTTCGTCGTTCGCCAGAACGCCCAGTCTTGCGCGCATAGTCGTGCGAGCCTGGCGGCGCTGATGCCACTATCGTCCTCGAGGCCTGAAACCACGGGGTGGTCGTGGAGCAGATTGAGGATGTCGATCTGATCCTTGGGGTTTAGCTCGTAGATCTGGAGCTTGGTGGCGAGCAGGTCGGCCAGCGGGATCGTCGTGGCGTCGAAGGCGACCGTCTCTGCGAGCGGCAGCCGGTGTGACATCTCGAACTCGCCGATGAAAACGTCGATCTGGCGTCCGTTGGTGTCGTCCCAGAACAGCAGCCGGCGGCGGCCGTTCATTGCGTTGAATTGGGAATCGGGCCGGTAGCCCGCGGCTTCCAGGAGCCCACGCACCTTCACGCCGCCGCCCTTTGGCGTGTAGAAGTCGATGTCCTTGAACTCGCGGTTGATCAGCGCCGGTCGACCCTCACGCCGGACCGCGATCGCCACGCCACCCAGGAGGTACACGGGAACCCCCGATTCTCGCGCCTGACCAAGCAGGCGACTAGCCTCCTGGACTAAGTCAGGAAGGATCGCCTCCGCGCCGGTGGTCACCGATCGCCCCTCGGAGAGAGCGACCCAGTCACGCCTAACCCGTCACGAACTGGTGGCTGATCACCCGATGCTGGCCCAGCTCAATGAGGCAGCCACTGAGAACGCCCTGCGTGTACTCAGAGCCGGGATTGATGCAGACCGTGCGCCCGAGCTGTGCGACGCCCCGGCCCTCGTGTACGTGGCCGTGGAGTGAGCAGAGCGGCTGATGCGCCTGGATGAACTCGCGCACGGCCGTTGATCCTACCGGAGCCATCTCCAGCCCGGCCGCCGAAACCGACGGGCGGAACTCGTCGTTGAGCGCCGGAGCGTCATCGATTCCGCTGTTGTGAGGTGGCGCGTGGAACACTCCGATCAGCTCGGCGTCCGGGCGTCGGCCGGCGACCATCCGCTCAAGCAGCGCCCGCAGGTCGCCCTCGGGAAGTTCACGGTCGGTGTCCCAGGGAGTCGGGTTCGAGAAACCCGTGGTGATCACGTCAAAGCCATCAACCTGCACACACTCACCTTCGACAAACTCGACAACGTCGGAGGCCTTTAACACCGGATCGATCTCGAAGAAGTCGTCGTTGCCGGGCGCGACAAACATCCGCCGACCTGTTCCCCGCAGGCGTTCCTCCGCCAGGCCCACCCAACCGGCCATCGACTCGCAGACGACCTTGCGGAAAACCTGATCGCAGTGGGCTGGTTCTGCAAGCGCCTCAATCGCGCTCGAATCGCCGACGTAGTAGTAGTGCCCGCCGCGACGGATCTCGGCCTTCAGCTCCTCCAGGCCGCCGAGGCCGAGATCATCGTAGACGTGGTCCCCGTACCTGGCCGAGTAGCCGCCGCCCCCCGTCCTGGTGATCGGGATAAGCAACTTGCCCACCATGTCGCCGCCGAGCACCAGCAGTGACACGCCGTAGAAGGCGCCGGCGTTGATGAACTTGCGAAAGCACGTCTCGGAGCCATGAACGTCCGTGGCAAAGAAGACTCGTAGACCCTGTTCACGTGGGTGTTTGCTGAACCGCGACCACATCACTCAGGCGGAATCTCCTGGTACACGAGCGCGAGATTGATCCCGCGTCTCCGCTGCGCCGCGGATGCGACGGTGTACCAGAGCCAGCCGACCAGCAAGGTGCCGGGAACGATGAGCGGCACGATGACCACGCTTTTGATCCCAAGCTCAGTGTGGAACCAGCCGAGCAGCACGATGTAGACCAGGCTGACGATTATGCAGCCCACGCTAGCGACCTTCAGCATTGGGAGCCCGCGCCACCTCCAGTCCGCTGGGCTGCCCCGATAAAGCTCCGGGCGGCGCTTGGGGAGCACCAGACCGCACACGCCGGTTACGAGCATGGGCAGGAAGAGCAGGCTGGCAGTAATGCTGAGCAGCGTCAGGAAGCTCGCTACGAAAGTCGAGTACACGGCGCACAGAATGGTTCCGATCGCGACGATGACGATGGCGATGATCGGAGTATGGGTCCGGTCGTTCACCTCGGCGACGCGCTTGGGCAACAGTCCGTCGAAGGAGTACGCGAACAGTGCCCGCTGGACCATCGCGAACAGGATGTACATGCCCGGGGGGATTGACGCGACGGTCGAAAGCACGAGCAGAATGGCGACGAAATGGTTGCTCGCCGCGACGGATGCGAAGAACGTGTAAAAGGGAGAGACGGGCACCTTGTAGTTGCCCGCGTTCGCTGAAACGAGGAAGTTGTAGCCCACCGTCTTGAGGAACACGATCGCGCCAAGGATGACAAGGATGCCCTGGATGTAGCCGGCTCCGAGGATTGACGTGAGCTGGCGCTTGCGCTGGCCGGCGCCCTTCATCTCACCGGACATGTAGACGCCCCACCATACGAACAGCGACACGACGATGCCAACGTAGATCATGCCGATCGTGCTGCGCACCGAGTAGCCGTGCTGGCTTGGGTAAAGCCCGGCTTTTGCGCCGGCCGCGATGGTTGCCGAGTACGAGTTTGCCTGGTGGGTGATCGGTGCCGAGAACGTGTTCAGTGTGTGCACGAAGCCCGCGTGCGAGGTGAACAGCAAGATGAAGAAGGCGACGAAGAATCCGACGTAGGAGATGGCGAGGCAGATCGTGGCAATCCGGGCGATCAGACGCGTCCTGATCGCGGACAGCGCCGAGATGATTAGCGTCGCGCCGACGGCAATCCCAAGTTGCCAGCCGTGTTCGGTGATCGTGTTCGCCGCGTGCACCCAGGACGGGTGGCCGGTAGTGACGCCGACGACGGCGAGGGCAGGGGAGACCAGCACCGAGGTGTCCACCAGTGCCGCCCAGAACCCGAGCGTCAAAAGCGTGGACACCAGCACACCGAGGTTGGACGACAGCCCGATGATGGGGTGAAGAACCCGGGAGCCATAGGTGTAATCACCGCCGACCCGCGGGAACACGGATCCTACGAGCGCGAAGGCGAGCCAGATGAAGCCGATCAGCACCAGGCCGATGATCAACCCGAGGACGAGGTTGCCGCCCGGGAACGAGACGAAGGCATAAAAGACACTGACCAGCAGCACCACGACGATCCCACCGGGGCCCGCCATGTTGAACGCGATCATGTCGACGAGCGGGATCTCCCTGACGAGTCCTGTCGCCTTCCGCGCGTACCCGCTACCCGTTGCCGTGTCCGGCAGCTTGCCGGCGGGTTGCCCCTCGCTCAGCGCCATGATGACCCGCCTTCTTCCAGGGTGGTCGCTGTCGCTGCGCCGCTCACCTTGTTGGAGCCCATCGAGGGGTCGTTACCTCGATTTACCAGCCGGCTGATCTGAACTTGCGACACCCCCATGCTCCCTCCCTTTTGCGTTGATATTCCGGTCAGTCCCGGTCAATACTCAGGCCGAGGCTGGCTGTCTTCCCGCCCGAGTCTTATCTCGCGGGATCGCCGGTAGGCGGCACAAAAACGTCAGCAACCATAAGCAAGAAAACCGTTTTTCTATGGCGAGCCTACCAGCGCCCCATTACCGTGTCAAGCACCACAAAGGCAGTTGTGCTAGCGGCCGCGATCCAGCACAATTGTGTGGGAAAAACGTATTCCTACACCACTTCTTCGGTACTCGGGAACCCACAAGAGCACATGGCCTTCGTACTCACCGATGCAGACACGCGCTGGGCCCAGCGGCTGACAGAGACCTTCTGCACGCTGGCGACGATCCCGAGCCCGAGCCGGGCCGAGGCTAACTGCGCAGCAGCGGTAGAAACCATGCTGTCTTCAGCGGGGTTAACCGTGACCCGTGACCAGGCCGGCGGCACGGTCAGCGGGAACTGCGGCAACCTCTATTGTCGGATTCCGGGCACCTGCCCAGGGGAGCCGCTCTTTCTCTGTGCCCATCTCGACACGGTCCCGCCGACAGCAGCGCTTGAGCCCGTCGTCATCGACGGCGTGATCCGGAACGCCAACCGGGCGATTATCGGCGCTGACAACAAGGCGGCGGTCGCCGTGCTGCTCGAAGTGGCTCAGACGGTCGTCGAAGAGCAACTGCAGCATGCGGGAATCGAGCTGGTGTTCACGGTCTGCGAGGAGCAGGGCCTGCTCGGCGCCCGCGCGTTTGACACCAGCTGCCTGCGAGCGAGGCTTGGCTTCGTGTTCGACCATCCAGGCGACATCGGCGGATATGTGACGAGCGCACCTTCGCGGTTCGTCGTGCGGGCGACCGTGCGCGGGCGCTCGTCGCACTCGGGGATCGCGCCGGCTAAGGGCAATAACGCGATCATCGCTCTGGCACGCGGCCTTGCCGACCTGCCAGCCCCGAGCACGGACGTCAGCGTGAACGTGGGCCACATCGGCGGCGGCACGGCCCTCAACGTTGTGCCGGATCGAGCAGAGACCGCGGTGGATGTCCGGTCTGTCGATCACGAGCAAGCGCTTGCGACCACGATTGCGATCGAGGAGGCCCTGCGGTCGGCAGCCGCTGCGTCCGGCTGCACTCTTGAGATCTCGGTCCAGAACCCGTACAGGAGCTATCGGGTGACCGAGGACAGCGAGGCTGTTCGACTGTTCCAGGGCGCTTGCATGCGACGTGGCCTTCTAAGCACCCCGATGGAGACAGGGGGAGGATCGGACGCGAACGCCTTCAGGGACGTTGGGCTTGACTGCGTCAACCTCGCCCACGCAGTCGTCGACTTCCATGGGCCCGATGAGGCGGTTGCAGTGTCTGACCTGGTCCTGATGAGGCAGGTCGTGCTCGAGATGGTGGACGTCGCCGCCGCTCGCACCGCGCCAACGATCAGCTCACCGGGCCGAGGCCGTTGATCACCGTCTTGCCCGCAAAGACGGCGGGGCTCCGCCCGGCTACAACGCATGGTCAGCAGAAGCCGGCTCGATAGGGCGGCCGGCTCTGAGTGCCCTCGCGTGCTCCAGCGCCACGATCGTCCGGTGCTTGGCGAAGGACCGCTCGTGGGCGGCGGTTGAGATTTGACCCCCTTGGGGGGTGGGGCGGCTTCTTGAGGAGGCGAGCCCGGAGGGCGAGGCGGATCGAGATGCCGCCGGCGCGGCTTCGGGTGGCCTAGTTTTCGACCGGCGCGACGCGACCGAGGTCGCGGTCTTTGAGGCGGTAGCTGTCGCTCAGTGTCAGGCTTGGCTTTCTCGGGCTTCGTGATGGTGTCCGACCGAGCCGGTTGGTTCTCGGGCGAGCGACGGGCTGACCCATAGCTGTTGTGTCGTCCTAATCGACTGACCAGCAAAGGTTGTGTCGCCCGCCGCCGCCCGAGGATCGCCGGCGTGGCTCGATAGGAGCGTGGCAACCGCCCCGACTGAGGTTTGTCCGCCGACGGTCCGGTCGTTGGCCAACACCAAACGAAGGGACGCACACATGATCGTCATCGGCGTGGATCCGCACAAGGGCAGCCACACCGCAGTCGCTGTCGATGCCAGCACCGGCAAGCTCCTCGGCTCGAGGACCGTCAAGGCCCGTGATCATGGCCACGACGAGCTCGTCCGATGGTCTCGCTCGCTCGGCACCGAGTGCGTCTTTGCGATTGAGGATTGCCGCCATGTCTCCGGCGGGCTAGAGCGCTTCTTGCTCGGGCTCGCCGAGCGGGTGGTCCGCGTCGCTCCCAAGCTGATGGCAGGCGAGCGGGGCGTCACCCGTCAGCGCGGCAAATCGGATGAGATCGATGCCTTGAGCGTCGCACGGGCTGCGGTGAGAGAAGGCCCGGACAGCCTCCCTTGCGCCCGCTTGGATCCCCGGACGCTCGAGATCAAACTGTTGCTCGACCATCGCGAGGACCTCATTGGTGAGCGCACTCGCCTCCAGAACCGCTTGCGTTGGCACCTGCACGATCTCGTTCCCGAGCTAGAGATTCCCGCGGGAGCGCTTGACCGACTCTGCTGGCTTGACAAGGTCGCACGCAAACTCGCGCGCTTCGAACAGACCGCGCGCATCCGGGTCTCTCGGTCGCTTGTGAGGCGACTGCGGGAGCTGGCCCGCGAGTGCGGGAGCCTAGAAAGCGAGATCGGACGTCTCGTGCGCGATCACACGCCCGAGCTGCTCTCAGTCCAAGGATGCGGAGCCCTGACTGCCGCCAAGCTCCTGGCTGAGACTGCTGGCGTCGATCGATTCGCTTCAGAGGCCCAGTTCGCTCGACACGCCGGCGTCGCTCCGGTCCCCGTTTCATCAGGACGTCGTCAACGCCACCGCCTCGACCGCGGAGGCAACCGCCAGCTCAACTGTGCTCTGCACCGAATCGCAGTGGTCCAGGCACGAACCGCCGACCACCCCGGAGCGGAGTATCTCGCCGCCCGTCAAGCTGACGGCAAGAGCCGACTTGAAGCGCTGCGGTGCCTCAAACGCCACATCGCCCGCACCATCTGGAAGCTTCTGCGCGCAACCCAACCGTCGCGGCCGGCACCGCAGCGCTCAATCATCGCGGCCTCACATTCCGGCCCACCCATCACTGGAACAGCCCCAGGAATCATGCGCTGCTTGACATAGGAGCAACCTTTGACGCTGAGGATTTCGGCGTGGTGCACGAGTCGGTCGACCATCGCGGCGGCGGTGATGTCATCGCCGAAGATCTCGCCCCAGGCGCCGAATGGCTTGTTGGACGTGACGATCAGGCTGGCGCGTTCATAGCGGCGGCTGACGAGCATGAACATGAGGTTTGCGCCTGGGGATCAAACGGTATGAAGCCGACGAGCACTCCCCAAGCTCGCTGACCGCGCCCGGTCAGAGGAGTGGACGTTTGAACGCTTCGCCCAAGCCCTGCTCTCGACCGAGGTCCAGGCGCGTGAGGCGCACGGCGGGGAAGGGCGCATCAAGTCCGCGCGGTTCCCGGCCCGCAAGACGCTCGAGGAGTTTGACTTCACCTTCCAGCGATCGGTCAAGAAGACGGTGATCCAGCACCTCGGCCAGCTGGACTTCCTGCACGGCCGTGAGAACGTGATCCTCCTCGGACCACCCGGGACCGGCAAAACCCTCCTCGCGATCGCCCAGGGGATCCGCGCGTGCCTCTCAGGCCAGCGCGTGATCTTCAAGACCGCCACCGAATGGGTCGCGCTCTTGGCCGACACCCAACGCCACGGCCGCCTCGATGACGAGCTCAAACGCCTCGAGCGCTACCCAGCCCCACCCACCGAGGGTGCGTTTTTCAAGCGGCAACCCAGGGGGTCAAATCTCAACCGGTGCCACGGGGTCAAATCTCAACCGCGCTTGACAAATGTGGCCGGCTCGGCGGCTCCCGGCGTAGATTTGAGCACATCACCGGCAGCCAGAACTCCCCGAAAACGCCCAAGAGACGGGGGACCTACCGGCAGACAGGGGCTGGTGCAACGGAGAGGGGGGGATTCGAACCCCCGATGGACTGAAAGCCCATACCGGTTTTCGAGACCGGCGCATTCAACCGCTCTGCCACCTCTCCAGGGAGCCTGTAACAAGGACTTTCGAGATTCGAGCCAGTGTCCTGGGAACGTGTTGGGGAAACTAGCGGCGCGGACACGGCCCTCGGGAAGCTTACGCGGCCACGACTCGAAGGAGCACGAGCGGAGGCTCCAAGCTCCCCGCCGGACCTGGGAGCACGAGCGCTGGCCGGCCACCGCCGCAGCCACCGTGGCCAGCTAGCAATGCACCTACAGCTGGGGATAGAACGTCTGCTCGTAGAAATCGACGAGTCGTTGGGCCCAGGCATCGAGCGAGAACATCGCCTCGAACCGAGCCTGAGTCAGCGATAGGCTGCGAGCGCGCTGATCCTCGGTCACGGCAAGCATTTCACGAAGACCAGCGGCGATCCCGTCCTGGTCACGGACTGCTGCAGCCACGCCGGGAAATGCCCCGACCAGGCGCGTGTTCACGGGGATATCGCTTAAGACCAAAGGCAGTCCGCAGGCCAGCGCTTCGATGGCCGCCAACACGAGGCCCCCCTCCGCGCGGCTACAGCTGAGGAATACGTCGGCTGCTGCGTATAGCTGCTTGATGTCGTCGGTCGGCGGCAGGGCCCTGACATTCCCCGCTTTGTCCACGCCGGGAGGAGTGCTGTCGTGCTCGCCTAGCACGGTGAGCACGACGAGATTCGGCTCGTCAGCCAACGTCGCGGCTGCCTCGAGCATCACATCGCCGCCCTTGCGCTCCCAGTCCCATCCGAGGTGGAGCACGACGCGAGCGTCCGCAGGGAGACCGAGCGAACTACGCGCAGCGTTACGTTCGGAGATTGTGATGGGAGCGAAGGTGTTGGTGTCGATGGCGTTGGGGAAGTCGTACAAACGGCTGACCGGAGCCTGGCGAGCGAGTAGACCTTGCGCAAGCTCTTGGCTCACGCACAACATCCCTCGCACGAGCCGCCCAAAGGTGATGTAACGAACTGAGTTGCGAAGCCGGATCAGATCGTCGTCGACCAGCGGTCCGTGCTCGTGCCAGATCACCGCCACGCGACGCCTCCGCAGACGCATCAGTGCCGCTGGGATGTCAAAGGTCGCAAAATGGGTGTGAATCACGGCTGGTCCCGAGTGCGAGCCAAGGTCAGCCTCCAACTTGCGCATCGTGTTGCCGATGAAGGCACGCCTTGAGCCCCCCGTCGGCAGGAAGCTCACCTGGGCGACGTCATCGAGGGCCGAAAGCCAGGGGCGATCACGGGCGGCGTCTGAGAAGACCACCTGCATGTGATGGCCGCGGCCAGCGAGCTCGCGGGCCGTTGCGACAAGCAGGGGGACGAACGAGCCGGCGTACGGCGCTCCGTAGTCAGCGCAATGTATGACCTCGAGCGACACGCGGCTGGACTCTACGCCTGGGCGAAGCCGGACCTAACGTCACTGCGCTCCCTCAGACGGTGGCGATCGGCCAGCGAGCTCCCCTGCGGATGGCCACAAGTGAGACGACGGCGTAGCTACCAGAGCCGGCCCGATCGCGCGTCAGCGGCGCGAGGCGAAGAAGGAGCGCAGCAGGTCGGCGCAGTCCTCAGCGAGGAGGCCGGACTGGACCTGGGGGCGATGGTTCAGACGCGGCTCGGCGAGCACGTCGAGCACACTGCCGGCGGCCCCGGCCTTGGGATCGCTGGTCCCGATGACCACCCGGGGCACGCGCGAGAGCACGATCGCCCCCGCGCACATCGCGCAGGGTTCGAGCGTGACGTAGAGCACGGTGTCGAGCACACGCCAGCCGCCCAGGGCCCGGGCGGCCTCGCGCAGGGCGAGCATCTCGGCGTGGGCAGTGGGGTCGCCCCGGACCTCCCGCTCGTTGTGGCCGGTTCCGATCACCTCGCCGTCTCCCACCACCACGGCCCCCACGGGAATGTCGTCGTGCTCGAGCGCGCGTGTGGCCTCGCGCAGCGCCAGGCGCATGAAGTACTCGTCGCGAGGAAAGAAGTGCGAGCTCACGGTCGAAGCTCTCCGATGATGTCTATACCGTTCAAAGGGGGTAACTTCGGAACATCTGATGATGTCTTAAGCGTCAGCCGGCGGCGCGGCGATCCAGGCCGCGTCAGACGCCAGTACCTGCGCATGGCCAATCCCACCTTCGAATCGGGTCTGATCCGTGTCGCGCTCGCGACCGTGAGCGTCCTCGTGGTCGCCTTGGCGGTGGCCGCGGCGCCGGCCCGAGCCGGGCTGCCCCTGGGCGCCGCCTACCTGCCGCACCGCGTGCTGGTCGGTTATGCCCCGGGCCCGATCTCGGCCGTCGCCGCTCAGGTGGAGACGCGGATGGGCATCCGGGTCGCCCCCGGCGGCCCCCCGGGCCCGCACTCGCGGCTGCTCCGCCTGCCTTGGGGTGAAAGCGTGACGGCCGCGATCCGGCGCCTGCGGCGCCAGCCTGGAGTGGCCTACGCCAAGCCGGACTACATCGCTCATCAGGCCGGAGCCTTCTACCCCAACGATCGCGGCCGCTCGGGCCAGTACCAGGGGTGGGAGAAGATGCAATGGAACCTGCTGCCCGAGGCCGGCGTCGATGCCCCCCAGGCGTGGGCCAATCTCCTTGCCGATCACCGTCCCGGCGGGCGCGGGGCCGTGGTAGCGATCCTCGATACCGGGGTCGCCTATCGGAACTGGAAGCAGTTCCGGCGATCACCGGACTTCGGTGGCACGCGCTTCGTCGCACCCCATGACTTCGTGGCTAACAACCGCTATCCGCTGGACCGCAACGGGCACGGCACGTTCGTCGCCGGGATCGTCGCCGAGAGCACCAACAACAAGGTGGGCTTGACCGGGTTGGCCTACGGAGCCTCGATCATGCCGGTGCGGATCCTCGATCCCAGCGGGCTCGGCGATGAGGCGACTATCGCTCGCGGAATTCGCTACGCGGTGATCCACGGCGCCCAGGTGATCAACCTCAGCCTCGAGTTCCTGCCCAACGAGGTCTCCTCGGCCTCCGCCATCCCCGAGATCGTCAGCGCGCTCAACTTTGCGCGTACGCGCGGGGTGACCGTGGTGGGCGCGTCCGGTAACGATCAGAGCAACCAGATCGCCTACCCGGCGCGGGTCGCGAACGTGATCTCGGTCGGCGCCACCACCCGCGACCTCTGCCTCGCCGACTACTCCAATGGCGGACCCGGGCTCGATCTCGTGGCGCCGGGTGGCGGCAGCGACGCGATCAAGCCCTCCGATCCGCACTGCCATCCTGATCGCAGCCTGCCCGCGATCTACCAGCTGACCCTGATCGACCCGCCCCACTGGGTCCGCTTCGGCTACCCGGGGTACTACATCGGCACCTCGATGTCCGCCCCCGAGGTGGCGGCCACGGCGGCGCTGGTCATCGCCAGCGGCGTGCTTGGCCCACACCCCAAGCCGGCCCAGATCCTGGCGCACCTCGAGCAGACGGCCACGCCGCTGGGCTGCCCGCTGCCCACCACCCCGCCGGGCTGTCCTCCAGGGCCAAGCTCCGACTACGGCTACGGGATGCTCAACGCGGGCGCTGCCACGGCGCCTCATATCGTTCCGGCCCCGGGCGGCTGATCGGATCGCGCGGGGCCGACAGCCGGGCCTAGCTGGTGCGGACGATCAGCACCGAGCAGGGTGCGTGGTGCGAGATCTTGTTCGGCACCGAGCCGAGAAGAAAGCGCGTGGCGCCGGTCATGCCCTTGTTGCCGACCACGATCAGATCGGAGTGCTGCTCCTCAGCCACGTCAAGGATGGCATCGGCGGCATCGCCGACTCGGGCTACCGTCTCGACCTGCTCTACCCCGGCGTCCCGCGCGGCCTGCGCGGCCGACTCGAGCAGGGCGAGCACGTCCTCGCGAGGATTGACCGCCCACTGGACATCCTGCGGCGCGGCCAGGCGTTCGATGCGCAGGCGCCCTTCGGGCACCGGCTCGTAGGCGCTGACGACCGTCAGTCGCGCTCCCAGGGCGTGGGCAAGCTCGACCGCCTGACCGACGGCGACAGCCGCCGTGTCTGAGCCGTCGGTCCCGACAATGATCGCTTGCACCACACCGCCAATCTAACCGCGGCGTCAGGCCAGGCGTGTGATGGCGATCACGATCCCGGCCAACACGAAGACGACAATCGCAGCCTGGGCCCAGAAGAAAAGTCTCGGCATAGAAACCAAAGCTATCGTCCTGACTATGGCGGAGCCTCTCCCTCCGGCGCTCAGGGCAGTCAGCGACGTTGTGCTCGCGGTCGCATCGCAGCACTCGGTGGACCAGGTTCTCCAGCGACTGGTGGAGGCGGCGCGGGAGCTCGTCAACGCTCGCTATGCCGCGCTCGGGATCCCCGATGGAAGCGGCAGCTTTCGCCGTTTCCTGGTTGCCGGGATGAGCGACGAGCTCGTGGCCGCGATGGGCCCGCTGCCGCGCACCCACGGCATGCTGGGGGCGATGCTTGAGGGCAGCAGCGCCTCTCGCACGCCCGACATCCACGATGACCCTCGCTTCCGGGGCTGGTGGCCGCGTGAGCACCCCGACATGCGCTCCTTCCTCGGGGTTCCGATCCGCGCCCGTGACGAGGTGATCGGCGCCTTCTACTTGACCGAGAAGGAGGACGAGGCGGCGTTCGACGGGCGCGACCAGGAGTTGATCGAGTTGCTCGCCGCCCACGCCGCCATCGCCATCACCAATGCCCGCCTGCTCGAGCGCAGCCGCGAGCTCTCGATTCTCTCCGAGCGTAACCGGCTCGCGCTCGAGCTCCACGATGTGGTCAGCCAGAAGCTCTTCAGTCTCAACCTCAGCGCTGACTCAGCCGCCACCCTGTTGCAGCGCGATCCAGCGGCCGCCGCTGCGCAGCTGGCCCGAGTGCGCGAGCTGTCCCGGGAGGCGTTGGCCGAGCTGCGGTCGCTGATCTTCGGCCTGCGGCCCGCCGACCTCGCCAGTGACGGCCTCGAGGGTGCGCTCAGCAAGGAGGTCGCGATGCTCGGCCGCGTACACGGGATCGACGTCCGGCTGCGCGCGGATTGCCCGGAGTCTCCGACCGGGGAGGGGGACGACGCGGCCCAGCGCGCCACCGAGGTGCTGAGGATCGCCCACGAGGCGCTGCACAACGCCGTCCGCCACGCCGCCGCCCAGCACGTGACCGTACAGCTGCACGGACGCGGTTCCGAGCTGCACCTCGAGGTTGCCGACGATGGCATCGGCTTTGACCCCGAGGACCCGGAGCTGCGCTCTCACCATCTCGGCTTGACCTCGATGGAGGAGCGCGCCCGGGAGCTCGGGGGTCGGCTACGGCTGCGCTCGGCGCCCGGGGCCGGGACCACCGTGACCCTCGAGCTGCCGCGCCAGGAGGTGGCGCGGCCGTGACCGACGTCATCCGCGTCCTCATCGTCGACGACCACGCCGTGGTCCGCGAGGGTCTGCGCACGTTCCTTGAGCTTCAGGACGGGATCGAGGTGGCAGGAGAGGCCGCCGACGGCGACGAGGCGGTAGGCGCCGCCCAGCGCCTCGGCCCCGACGTGATCCTTATGGACCTGGTGATGCCCCGCCGCGACGGGGTGAGCGCGATGCGGGAGCTCCGCGAGCGTGCCCCGGGTGCTCGGGTAATCGTCCTCACCAGCTTCCTCGACGACGGGCGCCTGATGCCCGCTTTGGCGGCCGGCGCGGCCGGCTATCTGCTCAAAGACGTCGAGCCGTCCGAGCTGGCGCGTGCGGTGCGCGGTGCCCACGCGGGAGAGGCAAGGATCGATCCCACCGTCGCCGCCCGCCTGCTGGACACGCTGTCAGACCCCCAGGCCCGCGCGGCGAAGGATGAGCAGCTGACCCGGCGCGAGCGGGAGGTCCTTGCCCTGATCGTTGCCGGGCGCTCCAACAAGCGCATTGCCCGGGAGCTCGAGATCGCCGAGAAGACCGTCAAGACCCACGTCGGCCACCTCCTGGCCAAGCTCGGGGTCGCCGACCGCACGCAGGCGGCCATGCTTGCCGTGCGCACCGGTCTCGTCGAGGGTCCCGGACCGGGGTCCTAAGACCAATTACCGCTGGAAAGCAGGACCGCCGCGCACCTAGCGTCGCGGTCATGCCCACAGCAATCATCACCGGCGCCTCGCGCGGTCTCGGACTGGCCCTCGCGCGCGAGCTCGCCCACCATCACTGGCGGCTCATCCTCGACGCCCGCGGGGAGCACGCCCTGGTCGCCGCCGCGACCGAGCTGGGCCGAGACACCGAGGTCGTGGCCATCCCCGGCGACGTCACCGACGACTGGCATCGCGGCGGGCTGATCGCCGCCGCCGACGGGTCGATCGACGCCCTGGTCAACAACGCCAGCGCGCTCGGGCCCAGCCCCCAGCCCGCATTGGCCGACTACCGCCACGCCGCGCTCGAGCGCGTCTACCGAGTCAACGTCCATGCGCCGCTGGCGCTGGTGCAGCTCGCCCTGCCGTACATCCGACCCGGCGGTCGGATTCTCAACATCACCTCCGACGCCGCCACCGAGCCCTACCCCGGCTGGGGCGGATACGGGTCCTCCAAGGCGGCGCTGGAGCAGATGACGGCGATCCTCGCCGCCGAACAGCCCGGCCTGCGGGTGTACGCGGTCGATCCCGGTGACATGCGCACCCAGATGCACCAGGATGCCTTCCCCGACGAGGACATCTCCGATCGCCCTCCCCCCGAGGAGAGCGTCCCCGGACTGCTCGAACTGCTCATGGGGGACCTGGACAGCGGTCGCTACCGCGCCCGGGAGATCGTCGTCCCGGTCACCGGAGGCGGGCCACGGTGAACGTCCTGGCCTTCGAGCTGCCAGAGGCTCTGGAGGCCACCAGGCCGCCCGAGACGCGGGGGGTGGCTCGCGACGAGGTCGCGCTGCTGGTGGCCGACCGGGGCGACGGCACGATCGCCCACGAGCGCTTTGACCGTCTCCCAGAGATCCTTGCCCCCGGCGATCTGGTGGTCGTCAACGTCTCGGCCACGCTGCCGGCCGCGGTCCCCGGCCACCGCTCGGGGGGCGCCCCGGTCCGCGTCCACTTCGCCACCGCGGCGCCGGAGCTGGGCGTGCGCTGGTGGGTGGTCGAGCTGCGCAGCCCGGATGGGTCGCAGCCGCAACGTGGTCGGGCGGGGGAGAGGATCAGCTTCGAAGGCGCCGAGCTCGAGCTGGTCGCACCCTACGCCTCGGGAACGCGGCTCCTGCTCGCCCGCCTGCGCGGGGACCTCGAGGTCTTCGAACTCCTCGCCCGCCGCGGAGAGCCGATTCGCTATGGCTACACTGCTGCGCCCTGGCCGCTCTCGGACTATCAGAACGTGTACGCCATCAGCCCCGGCAGCGCCGAGATGCCCAGCGCCGGGCGCCCGTTCACCGCCCCTCTGATCGCGGCGCTGGTCGCCCGCGGGATCGCGATGGCTCCCGTCACATTGCACACCGGCGTGTCTTCCCCTGAGCGCCACGAGCCGCCGTTCCCCGAGCAGTACGACGTTCCGGGGCCGACCGCGCGGCAGGTCAACGCCACCCGCGCCGGCGGCGGACGCGTGATTGCCGTCGGCACGACGGTCGTGCGGGCGCTCGAGACCGTGGCCCGAAACGACGGCACCGTCATCCCCGGCTCGGGCTGGACGGGCGTGGTGGTCGAGCCCGGGCGCGGCGTGCGCAGCGTCGATGGGCTGATCACCGGCTGGCACGAGCCCCAGGCCTCGCACCTGAGCATGCTGGCGGCGATCGCGGGCCCGGACCTGCTCGAGCGCTCCTACCGGGCCGCGCTTGAGCGTGGATATCTCTGGCACGAGTTCGGCGACAGCCATCTCATCCTCGCTAGCCGGTGAGATCGTGGCGCGGGAGGTCGTCGAGCAGTCCGATCGCCCGCGGCTCGCGGCCGGGCTCGACCAGCACAGCGCCGCCCGGCCAGTAGGGGTGGGGCGCGGTCACCCGGTCCACCAGCAGGGGGTCGTATAGCCAGGATCCGCAGTTGAGCAGGCGGGCCCCACCGTCTCGGTCCTGCCACAGCTCGCTGCGATCGCCGGCCAGCGGTCCGCGGCGGTGCACGTGCCCGAAGATCACCCAGTCGGCGTCGATGCCCAGCCGGGTGACCACGCGGCCCAGGGCTGGCAGTGACGCGTGGCGCATCTGGACGTCAAGCACAGCCGCCGCGATCGGGCTCAGGCCGGCGGTCATCAGCACACGCCCGAGGCGCGGCATCACCGCTGCCCGGAGGCGGCGCGCCGCGGCATCCACGGCTGTGCCCAGCGGCTGGCTCACCGTCCGTTGCCAGCGGGTATCGCGACGAGGTGCGCGAGGCCGGCCGAGCTCGTAGGCAACGGGACCGAGGCGATCACCGGTAGCGCCCCGGAGCCGGCCCCGCGGTAGCCCGATGGCCGAATCGGGGATCAGGTGGCGGTCGAGGTAGTGACCGTGGATGGCATAGATGCGCTCGCCCACCCAGGTTCCCGGGTAATTGACCCGCACTGGTGTCGGACCGAGCCACGAGACCAGCCGGTCCAGGGCCCGGGTGGCGTGTGCGTCAACGGGGCTGGACACCGACAGGGCCGCGCCCTGGGCGCGAACCCAGCCCCGGATCAGCGGGGCGTCGTGGTTGCCGGGCACGAGCACGATCTCGCGCCCGGCTCCAATGCTCATCCGCTCGCCGATCGCTTGCAGCACGGGTTCGGCGGCGGCGAGCGCCCGCCGCGGGTGGCGGGTCATCAACTCCGCTGAGTCGCCCAGCAGGACGAGGCGCTCGACGTCCGCGAGCGCGCCGAGCAGGCGCTCCAGCGCCGGCGGCCGGCGCAGAACATCGCGGCGGCCGCGGTTGCCGAGATGCAGATCGGAGATGACGAGCGTGCGCACGGCGGGCGCACGATAACCGGCCAGGCCGGACCGACCCGGCCGGGAAGGGGGCTCGAGGTCGCCCTGGCTTAAGCCGTGACGAGCGTTTCGAACTGCAGGGCAGCGCCGCGGGCGACGACCAGGACCGGGGAGGTGGCCTCCTCGATCGCATTCTGCGAGCGTGAGCTGAGGATCACGCGACCCACGGGCGCCTCGGCCCGGGAGCCCACGACCAGCAGGTCAACGCGGTGCTCTCGGTCGACCACGGTCGCGTTGAGGAGGCTGGCGAGGGAGAACGCGGTCTCGATCGAGGCCTCGTCGGCCGATCCCGGAAGGACACCGATCGTCGCGATGTCGCCATGCCGGGACGACTGATAGCCAGCCGGTGCGATCGCTACCGCGGCGGGTCCGCGCTCGAGCAGGCTGTGCGCAGAACGCCCGATCGAGACGTGGCCGCTGCTGGTCCGGTACTCAGACCCGAAGACGATTATGTCTGCCTGCACGTGCTCAGCGAGCCAGCCGAGGCCCTCACCGGTGGAGGCGTTGACCACCACCCGGCGATCCACGGTCGAGTCGTCGAGCCACTGCGCGCCGCGCTCCAGCAGCGCCTCGGCGGCGTGGCCCTCCACCCGTTCGTGATCGGGCCGCTCGCGCGTCGAGTGACGCACGTAGGCGAGCGTCAGAACGGTCCCGAGCTCGCCGAGGACACGGCCGAGCATGAGCGCGTCGTGGTCGTTGAGTGAATCGTCGTAGGAAATGATCGCGTGCAGTGCCATCTACGGGGCCCCTCATGAATTGGCCAAAGAATGTGCTCGACGTGCGAGTTCTTCGCGATTATCGGATCCACCTTCTATCAGCACTAATGACGTTAGTCATCGGTCAGATAAGATTTGCTAATGCTAAGCCTGTCCCGACTCCAGGTGCTGTGTGAGGTGGTCTCGCGTGGCTCTTTCTCGGGCGCGGCAGAGGCCCTTTCCTACACCCAGTCAGCGATCTCGCAGTCGGTCGCGAGGCTCGAAGCCGAAACCGGTGCGCTGCTCCTGCACCGCGACCGCAAGGGGGTGCGACCCACGGCCGCCGGCGCGACGCTGGTTGCCCACGCGGAGACGATCTTCGCCTCGGTGGAGGCCGCCGAGGCCGAGTTCGCCGCCGTGCTCGGCGTGCGCTCGGGGCGCCTGCGTGTGGCCTCATTCCCTTCGGCGGGAGCGACGCTGATGCCGCTAGCGGTGGCCCGCTTCCGTCAGGCTCATCCCGACGTGGCGTTGACCTTGGCCGAGGGGGAGCCTGAGCAGATCGGCCCACGGCTGCGCGCTGGTGAGTTCGACCTCGCCCTGCTGTTCGAGTTCCCTGGTGTACGCGAGCGCCCGGGCTCCGGCCTGCGCGCGGTGACGCTGCTCGAGGACCCGATGCACGTCGCGCTGCCCGTCGATCATCCGCTGGTTTCCCAGCCCGCGGTGTCTCTCACCGACTTGCGTGACCAGCATTGGGTTCAGACCTCGGCCGCGAGCCCGTGCGCACGCCATGTGGTGCGCTCGTGCCTGGCCGCCGGCTTTGAGCCCTACGTCGCGTTCGAGAGCGACGACTACGAGACCGTCCAGGGGCTCGTCGCCGCCGGGGTCGGCGTGGCGCTGATACCGCGCCTGGCCCTGACCCGCGTGCATTCCGGAATCGTGGTCCGGTCCCTGGCTCCTCAGAGTCCCACCCGCAAGGTCACCGTCGCCACCATGTCCGGTCCCGGCGTCGCGCCGGCTGCTCGCTCGATGATCGGCGTCCTGCGTGACGTTGCGCGTCGCTACACCGGCTCCTCCCCGACGTCATGAGTCGGCCGCCCCGGCGAGCGGACCGGCTCGTGCCTACCTGCCGGCGGCCAGCGCGGAGGCGAGCTCGTCGGCTTGGTGGCCCATAACCAGCGGACGGATCGCGCGCTCGAGCGGACGGGCCAGGAAGCCGATTGCCCCCGGATCGACGGCCAGCGTGTAGATCGCCCGTGTTCGCTCGGGTCCCAGCGACTCGAGCTCCCAACCCCCCTCCATGGCGTCCAGGTCATCGGACGCGACGAGCGCAAAGGCCAGGCGCCGGGGCGGTTCGTAGTCGATCCGCACGCGGCAGCGGACCTTCATCAGCTTGGCGTCGTTGACCGTGTCGCAGATCAACGGCCGACCTTCCCCGTCGCGCTCCACCACCTCCACTGCGGCCAGCGTCCGCTGCCACTCGGGCGCGCGTTCGATGTCGACCACCACCCCCCAGCAGCGCGCAAGCGCAGCCGGGATCTCGGCTGAACACGAACCCTTGAGCAGCGTCATGGCCGGACGCTCGGCTCCATGCTTGGGATCACGCGCGCCCCGGGAGAGCCCGGAGCCGGGTCGCGCCCCGGGTGGTGTCAATCACCTGCAGCACCACCACCGTGCTGCCGTGTCCGACGGCGTGGGACTGACGCCCCAATCGGACGGCCAGTCCCGGCGGGGAGAGGGTGACCCTGAGGGTGCGAAAGCCGCGGGGCAAGCTGATATCAAAGCCGCTCGGGATTCGGCGGGCCCTAAAGGCCGGGCGCCCGACACCCGGTGCGCTCAGGGTCAGACCCCGTGTCGACGCGGCGCGCAGAGCGCTGGGGAGACTGATGATCAGTTCGCGCACAGGCGGGGCTCCCGGGCCGGCGGCGACCGTGAAGGCGAGGATCGGCGCACTCGGTCCGGTGGCGGTGAGCGAGACGGCCAAGATGCGAGTGGCGCCGCCGATCTGCCAGGGGAACGACGTGGTGGCGGCCGAGCCCGAGGCATCGTGGGCGGCGACCGTCACCGAGTACGTGCCGGAGCGGCGGGGTCGGCCGGTGACTACCCCGGTGGTGGGGTTGAGGGCGAGGCCGGGCGGGAGTCCGCGGGCCGAGAACTGGACGCCGGCCCCGGGCACGTCATCGGCTCGCAGCCGCAGGGCAACGACGGCGTGGGCGGCTGAGCGCTGGGTCGATGGGGTGACGAGGCGCAGGCTATGGGCGCACAGCGCCGGCACCAGTGCGGCGGCGTTGGGTGAGCCCAGGCCGGTCGCTTCGTCGTAGCCGGGACCGGCCGCGAAGCGACCACCATTGCTGCCGACGAAGTCATTGTTGCCGCTCTGCACGTCATTGAAAGTGGCGCCGTAGTCAGCGCTGGCCGATCGATAGAGCGCCGGGATGGCATCCCCCAGCGGGACCCGCCCGCAGGCTGGAGAGGAGTCAGCGAGGGCGATCAGGGCCGCCCAGACGGGTGCCGCTCCGCTCGTTCCACCGATCGTTCCCCACCCGGACGTCTGCCCCGGGCTGGCGCCTGAGCCGTTCCAGTAGACCACGTAGCCGGTGGTCGGATTGGCATCGGCGGCGACGTCGGGCACCTGGCGGCAGTAGCCGCCGGGGACGCCGCACTGGGCTCCGGTGGCTCCCGCGGCGAGCACGTTGAGTCCGGGACTGGCGTTGCGCTGGCCGCCCGGCATCGTCCACAGATCAGAAATGCCGCCGCCGCCGGCGCCCGGCTGGAGCAGGCTTCCGGCGACGTTGCCGCCGTCGTTCCAGACGCTCTCGCCCGGGCGCGGGCCAGGCGAGGACAGCGTCGTACCTCCGACCCCGAGGACCAGGGGCTGGCTGGAGGGGTCATCGACGGCGAGCTGGGTCTGGGCCGGCCCGCCGCCCGGGTTGCAGTCCTCGGAGCCGCTATCGCCCGCAGCCGCCACGATCGTCTGGCCCTGGACGGCGGCCTGCTCGAAGAGAGTGTTCTCGGCTCGAGCATTGGCGATGCCGAGCGCTGCCTCGCACTCCCCCCACGACACGCTGACCACCTGGGCGCGATCCTGATTGATGATCGCCGAGAACGTGTCGTAGGGGCCGGACCCGGGACTGCCCGAGTTCGAGTTGGGACCCTGGTAGACGATCACGTTCGCGGCTGGGGCGAGGCCGATGAGGTTCTCGATGTCCAGGGCGGCCTCGCCGCTGCCCGCCCCGCTGCCCGCGCCTCCGTCCACGGGTACGTAGCTGAGAGCGGTCTGGAGTCCGTAACAGGCCTCGTAGGTCGCGAGGTCGCCCGGGCTGACCGGTTCGAGCTCGTACATCGCCACCGTCGTTCCGGACCCCCGATTATTCGCCTGGTAGGCGCCCGAGAAGCCGTACGCCGAGGCGATCTGATCCGCGGTGTAGGCGTGCTGTGCGCTCGCGGTTGAGCGCGCGGCGGCGCACGGCTGCGGGCCCCCCGTGTCCGCGTGGGGCGCGACCGCGGCCGCGGTGCCGCGGGCACCCCAATGCCGGGGGCCCCGGACCAGGAGCGGCCGGCGTCCCGACACGGTGTCCAGCCCGACCACCGATTGCACGATCGAGGCGACCCGGGCGGGGACGGCGCGCGCGGCGCCGGCCATCAGCCCCATGCGCCCATCGGGCAGTGAAAGCCGGTGCAGCGGGATTCGGAGGCCGTGCTCGAGCGCGCCCGCGCTCGCCCGGGCCGGAATCGAGAGCCCCCCGGCACTGACCGGGCCCGGCGTCAGGCCCCGCGCGCGCAGCCAGCTCCGCACCACCGCGATCTGGCGCGGGGCGGCCCCGAAGCGGCGGGCGAACTGGGCGGGGGTGAGGAAGTGGCGATACAGGCTCGCGCCGGGCGTCGCCACGGCGCGCGCGTAGGCCGCCAGGCCCTGGGGATCGCGGGGCACGAGCGCAAAGGTGACGTGCAGTCGCATCGCTGGCGGCGCCCGGCCTATGACCACCGCGCTGCGCGGGATGCTTGCCGCTCCACCGATCCGCAGCGTGGCCGCTGTCGCGGCTGACGCCGGCACCAGGGCCAGCGCCGCCAGCGCGCCCGCGGCGCGCACCACTCTTTGTCTGGACCCCGCCATGGGCGTGTCGGATGTTATGGGTACCGGGTGCGGCCGGCCGCAGTTGGAGCTCAGGCCGCACGGGCGAGCCGGGACCGGAGCCGCTCCTTGAGTGCCGGCCACTCGTCGTCGATCACCGAGTAGTAGGCCGAATCGCGCTCGCCGCCGTTGCGCACCACCATGTGCTTGCGCAGGATGCCCTCGAAGCTGGCTCCGAGTGCGAGCAGCGCCCCCCGGGAGCGCTCGTTGCGGGCGTCGGTCTTGAACTCGACGCGGCGCAGGCCGACACGCTCGAACGCGTGCTCGAGGAGCAGGAGCTTGGTTTCGACGTTGACCCCTGTGGCCCAGGCCGATCGCGTCACCCAGGTCCAGCCGATCTCGGCCCGCAGGTGCTCGAGGCGCAGCTCCAAGAACCGGGTACTGCCCAGCACGGCACCCGACTCGGCCGACACGATCGCGTATGGCACCTCGCGCCCCTGCTCGGCCGAGGCCAGGCTGGTCATCAGCCAGTCGCGCAGCGCCTGGTGAGAAGCTGCCATGTCGACCGGCATCCAGGCGAACATTTCGGGGTCGCTGGCGGCCGCCCGGAGCCCCGGCTCGTGCTCGGCGGCGAGCGGCTCCACCACCACCAGCTGACCGGTGAAACGCCCCCTCAGGTCAGCGGCGACGGGGGGCGCGGCGGGGTCGGGCACGCCCGCAAAGATAGTGCCCCGGGGGCGGATCCCGTGGGCCTCGGGAGCGCAGGCTACGATGTCGAGCTATGGGAGCCGTCGCTGACACGCTGCCGTTCTCCGTCTCCGATCCGTTCGCGGCGGAGATGGAAAATCACCGGCGCGAGCTAACTGGATACTGCTACCGGATGCTCGGCGCGGGCTCGGAGGCCGAGGACGCCGTGCAGGAGACATTCCTGCGTGCCTGGCGCGGTCGGGGCGGCTTTGAGCGCCGTGCCACGCTGCGCTCGTGGCTGTACCGGATTGCCACCAACGTCTGCCTCGACATGCCCCAGCGCCCCCAGCGCCGTGCGCGTCCCATGGACCTCGCCTCGCCTGCGACCACCGAGACCGCCGTTCTGGGCTTTCGTCCCGATGAACACTGGGTGCAACCGGTGGCTGACGCGCGCGTGCTCCCCGAGCACGGTGATCCAGCCGAGCTGATGGGTCTGCGGGACTCGATCCGGCTTGCCTTCGTGGCCGCGCTGCAGTTCCTGCCCGCCCGCCAGCGCGTTGTTCTGATCCTCCGCGAGGTCCTGCACTGGCAGGCCAGCGAGGTCGCCGAGCTGCTCGAGACGACCACAGCCTCGGTCAACAGCGCCCTGCAGAGGGCCCGCGCCACGCTCGACGGACTCGACCTCGACGGCGACGAACCCGAGCTGGACGCCGTCGACGAGGCGCTGCTGAGCCGCTATGTGACCGCCTTTGAGGAATACGACATCGACGCCTTCGTCTCCCTGCTGCGCGAGGACGCGGCCTTCTCGATGCCGCCGCACGCCCTGTGGCTGCGGGGTCCGGTGGAGGTCAGCCGCTGGATGCTTGGCCCCGGGATCGGCTGCAGGGGCAGCCGTCTGATCGCCATCCGCGCCAACGGCTGTCCCGCCTTCGCCAGCTACAAGATCGACCCCGCCGGCGGCCACGCGCCATGGTCGATCCAGGTGGTCGAGCTCAAACAGGGCCAAGTGACGGGCATCCACAACTACCTCAACACGAATCTCTTCGAGTCCTTCGGAGTGCCGCTGCACCTCGACGACTAGCGTCGTGCCCCGCCTGCTCATCATCGTCGCCAGCGTGCGGCCGGGCCGGATCGGACTGCCGGTGGCCGGCTGGTTCGTGGATCGCGCCACCGAGCACGGCAGCTTCGAGCTTGAGCTGGCCGACCTCGCCGAGGTTGGCCTGCCGCTGCTCGACGAGCCCGACCACCCGCGGCTCCGTCAGTACACCAAGGAGCACACCCGCGCGTGGAGCGCGACCGTCGAGGCCGCCGACGCGATCGTGATAGTCACCTCTGAGTACAACTACGGCTACCCGCCGGCGCTCAAGAACGCGATCGACTACCTGCACCACGAATGGCGCTACAAGCCGGTCGGTTTTGTCTCCTACGGCGGCGTCGCCGCGGGGACCCGCGCCGTGCAGCAGCTCAAGCAGGTGGTCACCGCGCTTTCGATGATGCCGACGGGACCGTCGGTCAACATCCCCTTCGTGTCGCAGTTTCTCGATGACGAGGGCGCCATCCAGGGCAACGAGATCATGACCCAGGCGGCCACCGACATGCTCGACGAGCTGCTCCGCCTGGACGGGGCGTTGCGCTCGTTGCGGGCGTCCGCCTAGCGGGGCACTAGCTTTCGGGTGCGTCTCGTCAGGCGCGGTCTCGCAGGCTACCGTCAGGCTCCAAACGATCGTTGTGGACGCTCGCGACCAAAGGGCTTTCGATCGGGGATTGAGCCGACGCTCAGGTGTCGGCCCTACTTCGCGCGGCCTCACGAGTGCCTTCTACCGCGGCGGCATGCAGTTCGTGAAAAGCTTGCCGGCGAGCAGCGAGGTTTGCGCAAAACATGGGCTCACCCCGCGTCTATGGAAAACCTCGCTGCGGGGCGGCCAGGTTTGTCACTTTGTGCAGGTCGCCACCGCGGACGGCGGACGGCGGACGGCGGACACCCACGCGGACGCGGACACCCACGCGGACGCGGACACCCACGCGAACACGGACACCCACGCGAACACGGACACCCACGCGGACACGGACAAAGACGCGGATGCCCGAGGGTACGGAGCGGGTGAGAGCCCAACCACCGAGGCAGGCGAGGTCGTCGTGGTCAGCGCGCGACGAGGGGCTTGCTGGTCAGTGCGCGGCGAGGGGCTTGCGGGCGTGCATCGCCTCGTCGGCGCGGCGCAGCGCAGAGCGGACATCCTCGCCGGGTTCGACGAACGCCGTGCCGATGCTCGCGGCCACCCGTCGGGGCTGGCCCGCCAGCTCGATCGGCTCGCTGAGCGCGCCCTCGATCCGTCCCAGCAACGCGGTTGCGGCAGATGGTGAGTCATTGATCTCGGCCAGGACCACGAACTCGTCCGGCCCGACCCTGGCTACGGTGTCCTCGGCACGGACGGCGGCCATCATCCGCTCGGCGACCGCGATCAGCACCTCGTCACCGACCGCGTGACCGTGGAAGTCATTGATGCGCCGGAAGTTCTCAACATCGACAACGGCGAGCAGGAGCTGGCCGCCATGACGCGCCTGGCGGGCGGAGGCCTGCGACAGGCGATCGGAGAGCACCAGCCGGTGGACGGCGCCGGTCAGCATGTCGTGGGAAGCGAGCTGGCTGAGTTCGACGGCGACCCTGAGCTCGATCTGCCCGCTGACCTGCTCGGCGAGATCCTCCAGCAGTGTCACCTGTTCGTCTGAGACCTCGGCCGGGACGGTGTCAAACGTGCATAGCGTTCCGATCACAACCCCATCCGAGGTGCGCAGCGGAACCGAGGCGTACAGGCGCACGGGATCCTGCCCGTGCACCAATGAGCTGTAGCCGAAGCGGGCGTCCTCGCTCGCGTCGGCGCAGACGATGGGATCCTCGCTGTCGACGACCAGACGGCACATCGAGTCGGCGCGCGGGTGGGCCCCGAGCGGGGCGTTGACCGAGGCGATCCGCCGTTGGAGCTCTTCGTCAAGGATGTGAACGGCGGCGGCGTCGGCTCCGGCGACATAGGCGGCGATCCGGCACAGGCCGGTGAGTAGCGGATCACGGGCGTGATCGATCACCCCGAGCCGGGCAATGGCGGCCTTGCGCCGATCGGTAACCACGTCGTCGACAAGCATTATCGGTTCAATCGGCAGGTGAGGGCGTTTGCTTGAGCGGGGACCCGAATCGAGATCCGACGCGGTCACGCCGAGCGGCTCGCGGCGCGGCCCGGTCAGGCGCTGGGGCCACCGCCTCCGAGAAAGGAATCCACGAACTCGGCCCGGCCCGAGAGCTCGGTCGGCGTGCCCTCCATCCGCACCTGTCCGCCGCCCAAGACGTAGGTCCGGTCTGAGATCTCGAGCACTGCTCGGGCGCGCTGCTCGACCACGAGAACCGAGGCGCCGGTGCTGGCCAGCTGCCGGACGTGTTCGTGGAGCACCGTGTTGGCGATGATCGGGGCCAGGTTCGCGGTCGGCTCGTCGAGCACCACGAGCGCGGGCTCCAGCATCAGCGCACGCCCCATGGCCAGCATCTTGCGTTCGCCGCCGCTCAGCTTGCCGGCCCGGCGCCCGGCCATCCGGGCCAACTGCGGGAACACGCCCATGACGTGCTCGACGCGCGCGGATACCTCACGCTGCTTGAGCAGGTAGCCCCCCATCTCAAGATTCTCGCGTACGGTCAGGGGCGCGAACACGTCGTCGGTCTGGGGTACGTACCCGACCCCGATGCGGGCCACGTTCTCCGACGGCCAGCCGGTGACGTCGCGACCGCCGACCGTCACCCGGCCCGAGAGGACCTCAACCAAGCCGACGATGCTCTTGAGCAGCGTGCTCTTGCCCGATCCGTTGGGCCCGACGATCGAGACCACCTCGGCCGGCGCCACCGAAATCGAGATCTCGTGCACGACCGGGCTTCCGCCGTAGCCGGCAGTCAGGGCCTCCGTGCGCAGCTCGATGCCCTCCACGCGACCGGCGATCGGCGCAGCCGCGGGATGCAGGTCAGCCGACAAGGTAGGCCTCCACGACCTCTTCCTTGGCCCGCAGAGCGGCCATCGTGCCCTGGGCCAGGACGCGGCCCTCGGCGAGCACGAACACGGGGTCGCAGAACTCGTCCATGATCGACAGCTCGTGCTCGACCATGATGACCGTCGTGCCCTCCTGGGAGAGCGAGACCAACAGCATGCCGATCTCGTGGGCGAGGCGAGGGTGGACCCCAGCCATCGGCTCGTCAAGGAGAAGGACCTCGGGCTCGGACATCAAGGCGCGCATGATCTCCACCAGTCGCCGCTGCCCGCCGCTGAGCTCGCCGGCGTAGCGATCGGCGAGGGCGAGGAGGCCAAAGCGCTCGAGGGTCGCGCTCGCCCGTTCGATCCCCGCCTTTTCCTGGGCACCCCAGTAACGCTTGCCGAGCACGGCGCCGCGAAAGCTTTCCCCGCGTTGGCCCGGGATCGCCGCGAGCAGGTTCTCCATCACCGTCAGGCGCTTGAACTCGCTGGCCAGCTGAAAGGTCCGCACCAGGCCCTGCCGGGCGCGGCGATAGGCCGGCAAGGCGGTCACGTCCTCCCCGCGCAAGAGGATCCGCCCCTCGGTAGGGGGAAGGGTCCCGGCGAGCATGGCCAGGACGGTCGACTTGCCCGCTCCGTTGGGCCCGATGATCCCGGTCAGCCGTGCGCGCTCAAACTGCATCGACACGTCGTCAACGGCGCGCAGGCCGTCAAAGCTGCGTCCCAGCCCGACACACTCGAGGATCACCCCACCCGCGCCGTTGCCCGAACGAGCCGGTGCTACGCCGGTCACCAGGCCGCCTCCCCCCACCGTGACTGCTTCGACCTTGGCTGCGTCGGCGGCCGGTGAGTTGGGCGCGCGTCTTTCGCCCCCGTCCGGACCGTCCGCCACGGCCAGGATCTTGCGGCGGCGCTCGGGAAGGATGCCCTGGGGCCGGAACCAGAGGAAGGTGAGGATCAGGAGACCGATCACGACCCACTGAAGGGCCGGGACCAGACCGGGATGGCCGGGAACCGGAGGGATGTAGCGGGTCGCCTCCTCAAAGGCCACCGGGACGAGAATCGCGCCCAGGATCGCCCCCCGGTGGTTCCCCAGGCCTCCGATGATTACGGCCGCGAACAGGACGACGGTCTCGGCGTAGCCCCAGGCCTGCGGATCCCAGAGGTTGATGAAGCCGACCAGGACACCGCCGGAGAGGCCGGCAATCGCGCCTCCGATGACCAGTGAGGACATGCGAAGCGAGCGCAGGTCCTTGCCCAGCGAATCGGCTACAACGTCGTTGTCGCGCATCGCTCTCAACGTGCGCCCGTAGGGGGACTCGGTGATCCGGGTCACGAACCAGTAGACGGCCAGCGCGAGCAGGATCGCCACCACTCCGTAGCCCCATTGGTAGCTCGTCGACTGGGGATTGATGGCATTCTGAAGCGGCGAGGGGACGAGCGAGAGTCCCGCCGCGCCGTTGAAGAGCGGCACGTAATTGGTGACCACGAGGTTGAACATGACCGCCGTGACCAGCAGCCCGACGGCGGCGAAGTCCCCCCGCAACCGGCGTCCCACGATCAACGTGAAGGGAACCGCGAGCAGGCCGCCGACCAGCGCGGCCCCGATCCAGGGCAGCGGGAAGGGGAGGTTCAGCCCGCCGATGTAGGACTGAAAACCACCGTTCGCGCTCGCTGCGGACAGGGAGAGCACGCCCGCTGTGTACGCCCCAGCGGCCTGGAAGATGATGAAGCCGAAGTTCGTCACCCCGCCGACCCCGAACTGCTGGCTCAGGCCGAGGCAGACGATCGCGTCGACTCCGGCGTAGACCAGCAGGGTGGTGATGTAATAGACCATCGCCGGGACGTTTATGTCAGGCCGGTGCGCCGAGCAGGCCGTTCGGGCGCACCGCAAGCATGGCGAGCAGGATCAAGAAGGCGATCACGTCCTTATAGGAAGAGACGACGACGGCGGCGCTGGCCTCGGTGGCGAGGCCGATGACCAGCGCTCCCAGCATCGCCCCGTAGGGCTCGCCGGGGCCGCCGAGAAACACCGCCGCCAGGATCAGCACCAGGAACACGTCGGTGCTGGTGGCGCTGAAGGTGCCGGAATTGATCGCGAACATCGCCCCAGCGAGCCCGCACAGGCCGCCCGTGATCGCCCAGGTCACGCTCACCACCCGATCGGTCCGGATCCCGCAGTTACGGGCCAGGTTGCGATTGGCCGCGGTTGCCCTCATGGCCTTGCCCAGCCGCGTGTAGCGAATCAGCCCGTGGACGAGCACCATCACCACGAGGCTGAGGACGATTATCACGAGCTGGACCACGGTGAGGTTGATCGAGCCTAGCCTCACCGCTCCCCCCTGGCTCATCGAGTACGAGACGTTGGTGGGACCGGCGAGCGCCTGGGTTCCGAATACCAGGATCAGCGTCATCCCCAGCGACACGATGACCATCGCGATCGGGGAGGTGCCCTTGCGCTGAAACGGCGTGTAGATGACGTTGTTGAGAAACAACGACAGCACGACGCCGGTGGCGATCGCGGCCAGAACCGCGACCCAGATCTCCACGCCGGCGTTATTGAGCACGTAGGCCGCGTACGCGGACACGATCATGACCCCGCCGTAGGCGAGGTTGAGGACGTTGGTGACCGCGAATTGGAGAGTGAAGCCCACCGCCGCCAGGGCCAGCACGGCGGCGGCCACGAGGCCAAACCCGATCGAGGCAACGAGAATGCTCACCGGCAGCAGCGATCAGAGCCCGAGGGCCCGCAACGCACTCGTGGGCAGGTTGGCGACCACCTTCACCGTCCCGTTGGCGGTGTAATGGTCGATCTGGAAGATGCCCGTCGAATCGTGGTAAGCGTCGAAGCTGGTCGGACCGCCGGGTCCCACGTAGCGGATCTGCTTGCCCTGCTTCAGCGCCGCCGCGCCCTGCGCAAACGAATACACGACCGTCGCGCCCGGAGTCCCGTTGCCGATCTTCTCGATGTAGGGCTTGAAGGTGGACGGCGAGGTGCTCTTGGAGGCGATCATCGCCAGCGCCCCCAGGTTGATGCCGTCGTACAGATGCACGGCACCGGGAGCGGTCAGGTAGGTCGAGAAATTACCCGTGCTGCCCACCTTGCCCTTCTCGGCGAAGATCGCCTTCGAGAAGGCCTGAAAGGCCGGACCCGAGGTCTCGGTAACCAGGTTGTCGGCCGCGAAGTTCGTGGCCAGGAAGCTTGGGCTGACGGCGGCCGAGACCGACTTGTACCAATCCGGCGAGATCGTGGCCGAGCTCCCGATGATCGGGATCAGTTTGCCGCCGTTGAGCTGCTTGACCTCGGTCAGGAACGAGGCCTCGGTTGGGCCCAGCGCCTCGGTCAGGATCACGTCCGGCTTGGAGGCGATTATCTTCGCCGCCTCGGTGCGGAACGTGGTCGCGCTGAGGTCAAGCGTCTGGTTGGACACCAGCGACAGGCCGGCCTTCTGAAGGGCGACGATGGCCGGCTTGACGAACGTCTGGGAGCCGATGTCGTTTCCGAACGCCAGAGCGACTCGTTTGTAACCGGCCTGCTTGGCCATCAGCACCATCGCGTAGGACTCAGCCAGATCCGGCGGCACGAGGCGGTAGAAGTAGGGGAACTTGACATGGTCGAACTCCGACTGGCCGGTCATGCAGAACGACACCGTCTTGTTGGCGGTAAACAGGGGCACCACTGACGCGGCTTCGTCCGAGGTGCAGCCGATGACGAAGCCGAGATTTGACGTCGAGGCGTACATCTGGCGCACGGCGGGCACGGCATCGGCCGGATCCCCACGCGTGTCCACCGCTTTGCAGGCCAGCTTGTGCCCGAGGACACCGCCCGCGGCGTTGATCGCGTTGGTGGCCGCGTCGCACGAGACCAGATAGGTCGGGCCGAGGGCGGCGTCGGTGCCGGTGAACGGCGCCACGTCGGCGATTTGGAGCGTGCCTCCCGCGGAGCCACCGCCTGAGCCGTTCGAACTGCTCCCGCACGCAGCGAGGAGCAAGGCGGCGATGACCGCGATCGAGGCGAGCACGCCTGTGCGCCGCGCCGTCGCTGATGAGCTGCGTCCTGGCATTTCTTCTCCTTGGCCGGACATGGTGATCCGCTACAGCGTCGAGGTTTTGGCCGCGGGTGCAACCCACGGCCAGCCGTTCTGATCCCGCTCCGCCACAACTCGGTTAGCGATCCTGCCCACACCCTCGATCTCGACCTCAATCAGGTCACCGGGGTTCAGCCACACTGGGGGTTGCCGCGCGAAGCCGACGCCCCCGGGCGTGCCCGTGGCGATCACATCGCCCGGACGCAGGGTGGTGAAAGTGGACAAGAACTCGATCGTTCGTGGGACGTCGAAGATCATCTGGGCCGTGCTGGCAGACTGCATGACCTCACCGTTGAGGGTGGTCGTGAGCTGCAGATCGGACACGTCGATCTCGTCGGCGGTGATGACCTCGGGACCGATCGGCATCGTCCCGTCGAAGTTCTTTCCCGGCGTCCACTGGGTGGCCGCGCGCTGCCACTCGCGGGCGGTGCCATCCATCACGACGACGTAGCCGGCGATCGCATCCAGGGCATCTTCAGCGCGGATGTAGCGACCGCCGCGGCCGACCACGACCGCGAGCTCGCCTTCGTAGTCAAAGCTCGAACTCAGGTCCGGCTTGATCAGGTTCGCGTACGGGGCAGCGAGCGAGTCGGTCCCGCGGACGAAGATCTCCGGCCACGTGGTCGGCTGCCGGCCGCCCTCGAGCGCGTGCTCGACGTAGTTGACGCCCAGGCAGAGAATCCGCCGGGGGTTGGGCACTGCGGGGGCGAACTCGTCCGGGGTCAACTCACGCCCGGCTTGCCCGGCGGCGTCGCGGAGTCTTGCCAGCACGTCTGCGTCCCCGGCCAGCACGGCGTTCAGCTCAGACAGGCTCGCATCCCCGGTCGCCGACGCGACGTCGACGTAGCCTTGCTCTCCGCGCACGTGCAACCGCGGACCTTCCTCCGTGATAACGGTGGCCAGTCTCAACCGATCTCCTCTCTCAGGGCTCCGTCTCGAACTTTGGTTCGATTTGTCGGATTGGTTCAACCTACACAAGCCAAACGAACGAGTCAAATCTGCGCCGACACAGTTGTCTCTGTAGGCGATAAAGGTAGGATTGGTCGCACGATGGCCAGTTCCATGTACAGCCACGACTTGGCGGACCTGATCCTGGCGCGGGCGAGCTCATCGGAGGATGGTCTCGATGTGCGGCTTCCGACCGAGCGCGCGCTGGTCGCCGACCTCGGGGTGACGCGGACGATGGTCCGCCACGCCCTCGCCCATCTGGAGGCCGAGGGCCGGATCTCGCGCGAAGTCGGGCGCGGGACCTTTCTGCGCGCGCCGGGTTCGGGCCCCGGCCGGTCCGGGGGCGCTACGAGCTCCTCCGCGGAGGTCGGGCCGGCCGACGTGATGGCAGCGCGAAGGGTGATCGAGCCCCAGGTGCTGTCACTCGTCGTCGCCTGGGCGACCCAGCGGGACTTCGACGAGCTGCGCCGCTGCCTGGCGGGTGGTGCCACGGCGGAGAGCGCGGCCGAGTTCGAAGTCTGGGATTTCGCCCTTCACCACGCGATCGTTGCTGCGAGCCGCAATCAGCTGCTGCTCTCGATGTACGGGGCGGTCGAGCGAGCGCGTCAGGGTGAGATCTGGGGCAATCTCAAGCAGCGCAATGACTCGCGCGAGCGGCGCGCAATCTACCAGGCCGATCACGTTGAGCTCGTCGAGGCGTTGTGCTCTCGCGAGCTCGCCCACGCCATCGAGACCATGGACCGACACCTCGCCCGCGTCCAGGCGAATCTGCTCGAGACCGGGACTCCTCGGGCCACCGGCTGAGCCTGCCGGTCGCTGGTCGCCAGTACCCAGACCCGTCCCCGTCGCTGGTCGCCAGTACCCAGACCAGTCCCCGTCGCTGGTCGCCAGTCCCCAGTGCCAGTCCCCGTCGCCATCCGCTGGTCGTTGGTCGCCGCGCTTCGCGCGTACCGGGGCACTGCCGGCGTGCAGCGCGCAGATATCCACTTGACAGGCATGTGACATTGGTTATTGTGTATCCCACGGTGGCTGCAGCGATGACGCACCCCGACGTTCTGATTCCGGAGAGGCTCACTGGCAGGCTGGAGGTCCCGGCTCTTGCCGGAATCGGCAGCGTGGCGCAGCACGCCTACGTCGCCCTGCGCCAAGCCATCCTAGCCATGGATGCGTATGACCCCGACGCCGACCTACGGTTGGACGAGAAGCGCCTGGCGGCCGAGCTGGGCGTGAGCCGCACGCCGGTGCGGGAGGCGCTGTCCAGGCTTCAAAGCGAAGGTCTGGTCGAGATCATTCCGCGCCGCGGCGTGCGGGTGGTGCGCAAGAGCAAGGCGGAGATCGTCGAGACGATCATCGCCTGGGCGGCGCTGGAAAGCATGGCCGCGCGGCTCGCCTGTGAGCGGGCCGAGGACGAGCAGCTCGCCAGCCTGAACACGCTCTTCGCGGGGTTCGAGCAAGGGGAGCTGCGTTCGCATCTGGACGAGTACTCGGCGGCCAACCTGCGCTTCCATCAGCGCATCATCGAGTTGGGGCATTCGCAGCTCATCGCCACCATGGCCGACGGGCTGCTGGTGCATGTCCGTGCCATCCGCCGCCACACGATCGGGGAGGGTGACCGTCCCGAGCGCTCGATTGTCGACCACGCACACATCATCGATGCCCTTCGAAACCGGCAGGCTGACCTCGCCGAGCGGTTGGTCCGTGAGCATGCGCTGAACCTCGCCCACCACGTCCAACACAACTGGCCGCTCGATTGAGACGCGTCCGTCTCAGCGTCCTGCACCAGGGCTCGGTGTGTCCCCCGCAAGTCATGCCATCCGAAATGGAAGGAGAGTCGACGTGACCGCCACGGCGACCACCAATCAGCAGGAGAAGTCGTCCGGTCCCACGGGCGTCGAGCCCGGGACCATCTCCGGGGGCCATCTAGTCGCCAAGGCCCTTCGGGCCGAGGGGATCGACGCCATCTTCACCCTGTGCGGTGGCCACATCATCGACATCTACGACGGCTGCATCGACGAGGGCATCAAGGTCATCGACGTTCGTCACGAGCAGGTGGCGGCCCATGCCGCTGACGGCTATGCGCGCGTGACCGGCCGGCCTGGCTGTGCCGTGGTCACCGCCGGGCCCGGCACCACCGACGCCGTCACCGGCGTCGCGAATGCGCTGCGCGCGGAGAGCCCGATGCTGCTGATCGGCGGTCAGGGAGCCCTCAACCAACACCGGATGGGATCACTCCAGGACCTTCCGCACGTTGACCTGATGCGCCCGATCACAAAATTCGCCTCCAGCGTGCTGACGACCGAGCGCGTGGCCGACATGGTGTCCATGGCGTTTCGCGAGTCGATGTCGGGAGCGCCGGGTCCGGCCTTCCTTGAGATCGGACGCGACATCCTCGACGGGCGCGTCCCGCTGGAGCGCGCTGTGCTCCCTCAGGCCGGCCACTACCGGGCGTCGACCCGAGGCATCGGCGATCCCGCCGACATCGAGCGGCTGGCCGACATCCTCGTCAACGCCGAGCGTCCCTGCGTGTTGCTGGGCAGCCAGGTTTGGACGTGCCGCGGCGCGGAGGCGGCGACCGAGTTCGTGCGGACGCTCAACATCCCGGCGTTCATGAACGGTGCCGCCCGGGGCACGCTGGCACCGGGCGATCCTCATCACTTTCATCAGACCCGTCGGCATGCGTTCAATAACGCCGACGTGATCGTCATCGTCGGGACCCCGTTCGACTTCCGGATGGGATACGGCAAGCGCCTCTCCCAGGAGGCGACGGTCGTCCAGATCGACCTGGATTACCGCACGGTCGGCAAGAACCGGGATGTCTCGCTGGGGCTGGTCGGCGATGTGGGCAAGATCCTGGCCGCCGTCACCGAGGCGGCCCAGGGGCGGGGCGATTTGGGCGCCCGCCGCCGCGAGCCGTGGTTGGAGGCGTTGCGCGCCGAGGAGCAGCGGATGCGGGAGGAGCGCCTGCCGCGCCTGCTCAGCGACGCGGCACCGATCCATCCGCTTCGGCTGGCCCACGAACTGAACGAGTTCATCACCGACAACACGCTGTTCATTGGCGACGGAGGCGATGTCGTCACCTTCTCTGGCGGGGTCGTGCAGCCCAAGGGACCGGGACTCTGGATGGACCCGGGACCGCTGGGCACGCTCGGAGTCGGGACACCGTTTGCGATGGCCGCGAAGGTCGCGCGTCCGGATCTGGAAGTGGTCGGGCTGTTCGGAGACGGCGCCTTCAGCCTGACCGGATGGGACTTCGAGACGATGGTGCGCTTCGACCTCCCGTTCATCGGAGTGATCGGCAACAACTCCTACATGAACCAGATCCGCTACGGGCAGATTCAGAAGTACGGGGATGAGCGTGGCGACGTCGGCAACAAGCTCGGCGACGTGCCGTACGACAAGTTCGCCCAGATCCTGGGCGGCTACGGAGAGGAGGTCCGCCAGCCGGACCAGATCCGCCCCGCTCTGGAGCGGGCACGGGAGTCGGGCAAGCCCGCGCTGATCAACGTGTGGATCGATCAGAACGCGTTTGCGCCGGGAACGATGAATCAGACGATGTACAAGTAGACGGGGAGAGAGAGTCACATGAGCAAAGCCCTCGAAGGGGTCCGGGTCGTCGATATGACCCACGTCCAGGCCGGGCCAGTGTGCACACAGCTGCTCGCCTGGATGGGCGCCGACGTGATCAAGGTCGAGTCGCCGAAGGGGGATGTCACCCGGCAGCAGCTGCGCGACATTCCAGACGTCGACAGCCTGTACTTCACGATGTTGAACTGCAACAAGCGAAGCGTCACGCTCGACCTCAAGAGCGACGAGGGCAAGGAGACCTTCAAGCAGCTTCTGCGGGGCGCCGACGTGCTGGTGGAGAACTTTGCTCCGGGCGCGCTGGACCGCTTGGGCTTTACCTGGGAGGCCGTCCAGGAAATCAACCCCAAGCTGATCTTCGCTTCGTTAAAGGGCTTCGGGCCGGGGGCGCTTGAGCACGCCAAGGCGTATGAGCCGATCGCGCAAGCCACCGGCGGTGCCATGAGCACCACCGGATTCGAGGACGGTCCGCCAACCGTCACCGGCGCCCAGATCGGGGACTCGGGCAACGCGGTTCATCTGTTCGGCGCCATCTGCGCCGCGCTCTTCCAGCGGACGCACACCGGACGCGGGCAGCGGGTGACGATCGCCATGCGCGACGGGATTCTCAACCTTTGCCGGGTCAAGCTCCGCGATCAGCAACGGCTTGAGCGCGGGCCACTGGGCGAGTACCCCAATCCCTCCTTCGGCGAGGCCGTGCCGCGGTCGGGCAACGCCTCCGGTGGCGGCCAGCCGGGCTGGGCCGTTCGCTGCAAGGGCGGAGGATCGAACGACTGGCTGTACTTGGTCATCCAGCCCCAGGTGTGGGAGCCGCTGATGATCAAGATCGGGCGCGAGGAGCTCGTCAATCACCCTGAATACGACTCGCCGGAGAAGCGCTTGCGCCACCTGTGGGACATCTTCGGGATGGTGGAGGAGTGGACGATGACCCGGGATAAGTGGGAGGCCTTCCGGGAGCTCAACGCGATCAACGTCCCGTGCGGGCCGGTGCTCGACACCAGGGAGCTCTTGGAGGATCCGGACTTTGCCGCCACCGGGATGATCGTCGAGGTCGACCACCCGGAGCGCGGGAAGTTCAAGACCGTTGGCTGCCCGTTCACGTTGTCCGATTCGCCGGTGGAGGTCACGCGCCCGCCGCTACTGGGCGAGCACAACGAGGAGGTCCTGGGGGAGCTGCTCAAGAAGCCGAGTCCCACCTCCGAGTCCCAGCGGCTGTCTGCGGTTGACGCCGCCTAGCCGAACCGGCCACGTACGAATCACGACACGACGAGGAGAGATGATGCACGCGACGGCGACACAGGAGCGCTCCACCCAGAGCCCAGATCAGAGCACCGTCCGTGAGGTGCTCGAGGCGGTACAGGCGGACGGGCGCACGGCACTGAGTGCTCCTGAGGCCAAGCAGGTCTGCGACGCCTACGGGATCGCCGTACCGCAGGAGGGACTGGCCACCAGCGCCGAGGAGGCCGTCGCCGTAGCCGAGCAGATCGGCTACCCGGTGGTCCTCAAGATCGTCTCGCCAGAGATCCTCCATAAGACCGAGGCCAAGGGAGTCCTCGTCGGCGTGGCATCGGCGGACGAGGTCTCGGCCGGCTACGAGACGATCGTGAGCAGCGCCAAGGCCTACGATCCGAGCGCCCAGATCACCGGGGTGCAGATCCAGCAGATGCTCGGATCCGGGCAGGAGGTGCTGATCGGTGCCATCACCGACCCCACCTTCGGTCCCGTGATGACCTTCGGGCTCGGCGGGATATTGGTCGAGGTGCTGCGCGATGTGACCTTCCGCCTTGCGCCCACCACGGTTGACGAGGCCCTTTCGATGATCGGCGGGATTCGCGCCGCCGAGGTGCTGGACGGCGTGCGCGGCGGTCCGGCCAGCGATCGTCGTGCGCTCGCGCAAATGATCGAGCGGGTCTCGCGCCTGATAACCGATTTCCCGGAGATCACCGAGGTTGACCTCAATCCGGTGCTGGCAAGCCAAAGCGGGGCCACCGCGGTCGACGCGCGGCTGCTGGTGTCCTTCGAGCCGCCCGTCCAGCGCCCGGCCAGTTACAGCCAGGGGCAGATCCTGGAGACGATGAACCACTTGATGCGCCCGCGGGCGATCGCGGTGATTGGCGCCTCCGATCAGACGGGAAAGATCGGCAACTCGGTGATGCGCAACCTGGTCGACGGCGGGTTCCCCGGTGACATCTATCCGGTCAACCCCAAGGCGGGCGAGATCTTCGGCAAGCGCGCCTATGCCGATGTCGACGAGCTTCCCGACGGGGTGGACGTTGCGGTCTTCTGCATCCCGGCCAAGCTCGTGGCCCCGACGATTGCCAAGGTCGGCGCCAAGGGCATAACCACTGCCATCCTCATCCCCTCCGGCTTTGCGGAGACCGGCGAGGTGGAGCTGCAAAACGAGCTGGTGCAGACCGCGCACCTGCACGGCGTGCGGTTCGTGGGCCCCAACATCTACGGCGTCTACTACACCCACGGCAACATGAGCGCTGCCTTCACCACTCCGTATGACGTCAAGGGTCCGGTGGCGCTGGCGTCACAGAGCGGAGGCATCGGCATGGCGATCCTCGGATTCAGCCGCTCGACCAAGCTCGGCGTGTCGGCGATCGTGGGCCTGGGCAACAAGGCCGACATCGACGAGGACGACCTGCTGACCTTCTTCGAGCAGGACGAGGGCACCAACTGCGTGGCGTTGCACATGGAGGACCTCAAGGACGGCCGCGCGTTCGTAGAGGTGGCCCAGCGGGTGTCCAAGCGCAAGCCGATCGTGGTGCTCAAAGCGGGCGCGACACCCGCAGGAACGAAGGCGGCGGCGTCGCACACGGCGGCCCTGGCCGGCGACGACAAGGTCTACGACGACATCCTGCGCCAGGCCGGCGTGGTCCGGGCCAAGGGGCTCAACGAGCTCCTGCAGTTCGCGCGCTGCCTGCCGATCCTGCCCACCCCGCAGGGCGAGAACGTGGTGATCATCACGGGGGCCGGAGGCTCGGGCGTGCTGCTGTCGGACGCCTGCTACTCAAACGGCCTGCACCTGATGCAGATGCCCGACGACCTCAATCAGGCGTTCATGAAGTTCATCCCGCCGTTCGGCGCTGCCGGCAACCCGGTCGACATCACCGGCGGTGAGCCTCCGGAGACCTACGCCAACACGATCAAGCTCGGGCTGACCGACGACCGCATCGACGCCCTGGTGCTGGGCTACTGGCACACGATCGTGACCCCGCCGATGGTCTTCGCCAAGGTGGTGACCGAGATGGTGGACGAGCTCCGCGGCCAGGGGATCGAGAAGCCGATCGTCGCCTCGCTGGCCGGGGACGTGGAGGTTGAGCAGGCCTCTGAATACCTGTTCGAGCACGGCATCCCGGCTTTTCCGTACACCACCGAGGTGCCGGTGGAGGTGCTGGCGGCCAAGTACCGGTGGGCTCGCATAGCGGGATTGATCGACGGCGCAAGCGAGGACGGCTAGGCAGCTGAGCGGGCAGGGAAGAAGCCGTCGGCGCGGCCAGCAGCGCGCCGACGGCGTTCTAAGAGGAGAGAGAGATCCGTGGATTTACTGGAGTACCAGGGAAAGCAACTATTCGCCCGGCACGGAATCCCCGTGCCCGGCGGGAACGTGGCGGCGTCGGTGGATGAAGCCGTCAACGCCGCGGACGCGATCGGCTACCCGTGCGTGGTCAAGGCGCAGGTGCAGATCGGCGGCCGGGGAAAGCTCGGCGGGATCAAGCTGGCCGAAAGCCGCGAGCAGGCCCGCGCCCACGCCGAAGCGATCCTGGGGATGGAGATCCGCGGGCTGCGCGTCCACGAGGTCTGGGTGGAGGAGGCCTCGCAAATCGAGGCCGAGTACTACGCCTCGGTCGTCTTTGACCGGGGCGCCCAGGCCGCCCTGGTGATGCTCTCCACCAAGGGCGGGATGGACATCGAGGCCGTGGCCGCCGAGGATCCAGCGGCGATCGCCTCGCTGCACGTCGACCCGCTGCTGGGCTTCCAGGACTTTCACGGCCGGCGCCTGGCGTTTGAGGCGGGGGTGGACCGGGATCTCGTGCGGCCCGTGACGGCCATGCTGGCCCAGCTCTACGAGGTATTCGTGGCCGAGGACGCGATGCTCGTGGAGGTCAACCCGCTGATCGTCACCAGCTCGGCCGGCGACGGCGAGCGCGGTGGCCGACGCGGGCTGCGCGCGCTCGATGCCAAGGTCACGCTTGACGGCAACGCGCTCTACCGGCATCCGGAGAACGCCGCCCTGCGAGATTTGTCGGCCGAGGACCCGCAGGAGCGGCTGGCCCAGGCGCGCGGCTTGACCTACGTCAAGCTCGACGGCGACATCGGCGTGCTCGGCAACGGGGCGGGGCTGGTCATGTCAACGCTCGACGTCGTGGCCCAGTGCGGGGGGCACCCCGCCAACTTCCTGGATGCGGGCGGGGGCTCTCGGGCCGACGCGATCGTGGCGGCCGTCGAGGTGATCCTCTCCGACCCCAAGGTCCGAGCGGTGCTGTTCAACATCTTCGGGGGCATCACCCGCTGCGACGAGGTCGCCCAGGGTCTGATCGAGGCGTTCGACCTCGTGTCGCCCAAGGTGCCGTTCGTGGTCAGACTCGACGGGACCAACGACGAGGCGGGGCGCCGGTTGTTGACGGAGGCGGCGCTGCCGGGCGTGCAGGTGGAGGCGACGATGGACGCCGCGGCGCGGCGAGTCGTCGAACTGGCGGCCCGGGCCCCGAGCGCGGAGCTGGCAGCCGGATGACTGACGCCGCCGACATGGAGCTTGAGCGGAGGCGATCAGCGTGAGCGTTCTGATCGATCAGGACACGCGCCTTTGCGTGGCTGGGATGACCGGCCGCGAAGGACGCTTTCACGCGATCAACAATCGCCGCTATGGGACCAACGTGGTGGCCGGGGTGACGCCGGGCAAGGGTGGCGAGGCGGTCGACGGCGTGCCGGTCTTTGACACTTTCGGCGAGGCGGTGGTGGCCACCGAGGCCAACGCAGCGATGATCTTCGTCCCGGCCCGGTTCGCGGCCGACTCGATCCTGGAGGCGGCGGAGGCGGGCATCCGGCTGATCGTGGCCATCAGCGAGGGTATCCCGGCCCACGACGAACTGCGCGTGATGGCGCAGCTGCGGCGCCATCCCGGGGTGCGCCTCGTCGGCCCCAACTGCCCCGGAGTCCTGTCTCCGGGCAAGGCTAACGTGGGGATCATCCCGCACGCGTTCTTCCGGGAGGGCAACGTGGGGGTGGTCTCGCGGTCCGGGACGCTGACCTACCAGATCGGCAACGAGCTCGCCCAGCGCGGTTTTGGCAACTCGACGATCGTGGGCATCGGCGGAGATCCCGTCCCCGGGTCCTCGTTCGTCGACATGCTCGAGTTGTTCGAGGCCGATCCACAGACCGAGCTGATCGTGATGGCGGGGGAGATCGGCGGCGACGCCGAGGAGCGCGCCGCCGAGTTCGTGGCCGGTCACGTTACCAAGCCGGTCCTCGCCTACATCGCCGGCTTCACCGCGCCGCCGGGCAAGACGATGGGACACGCCGGTGCGATCGTCTCGGGCAGCGCCGGCAGCGCCCAGGCCAAAGCGCAGGCACTGCAGGACCGAGGGGTGCGCGTCGGCCGCACGCCCACTGAGGTGTCCGAGCTCGCGGCGGAGATGCTGGCGGCATGAACGGAGCACTTGTCTGCACTCCCGACACCCCCGCCGTCGAGCGGCGAGAGGGACGACTTGCAAGGGGGTTGATCTCGACTTGACTTAGCTCGTGCAGGGTCACGGTGAGGGGCAGCGGCACTCACCGGAGAGTGGAGAGTCACCTTGCCTCGGGCGCTGGTTGCCGACATCAGGGTCAGCCAGACGCCAATTTTGAGCCGGTGAAAACCCGTCGCTGGCAGATTGCTACGCGATAAACGAAGGGAGATTGAGGTAGATGAGTGCAATAAGCGCTTCGACCGGGTATCGCGAAGTCGTGAACCCGGACACCGGGCGGATGTTTCGCGTTGGCGAGACGTCCAAGCAGCTGCTCGGCTATGACCGCAAGTGGGTCATCACGGCGGCGTGGGTGTGCATGTGTATGGCGGGGCTGCTCGAGTACACGTGGGCCGCGCTCAGCGGCTCGCTGGCGTCCGCGCACCACTGGGGATCGGCGCCGGTCTTCTGGTTGTTCTCGTTCTACGTGGTGTTCGAGTCGTTCGTTCAGATCGGAACCGGGTTTCTTCGTAACCGGGGCATCCTCCCGGTGAAGCGCGCGGTGATTCTCGGTGGTTTGCTGTGCGGGGTCATCTGCTACCTGGTCACCGCCTACTCGACGAACATCTGGGAGGCGTATTTCGGTTACGCGTTCCTGGGCGGCGTCGGCTCCGGGATGGTGTATTCCAGCTGCATCAACATCGTCGCCAAGTGGTATCCGGACAAGAAGGGCTGGCGGACCGGGTTTGTGAACGGTGGCTTTGCCTACGGCGCGGTTCCTTGGATCATCGCCGTTGGCGGTTTCAGCTCCGCCTCCGGAATCGGCATTCTGTCGCCGTCCGCGGTCAAGGAGTTCATCATCATCCAGGGCGTGGCGATGTCAGCCGTCATCTTCTTGGCTGCGCAGTTCATGAAGGATCCGCCCAAGAACTGGTGGCCGGTGAGCGTCGATCCGCTCAACTGGGCCAAGAACAAGCGCACGGCGCGCGACCTCTTGAGCAACCCACCCGCCTGGGACCATTACTCGCTGCGGCAGATGTGGTACACGCCCCAGGCCAAGTGGCTTGGGATCCAGTATTCGCTGTTCGTGGGCTGCTCGCTGTTCGGGGTCGCCTATTACTACGTGTTCGGTACCGCCGAACACCTGAGTTCGGTGGCGGTGGTCGCCGGGGCGGCCGGCTTCGCGTTGGCGGACGGCGGCTTTAGACCGGTTTACGGACTGATCTCGGAGTACATCGGACGGCGGCGAGTCATGTACTACGCTTACTCGCTCAACGTGGTCTTCCAGCTGCTGACGCTGGTGGCAGGCCTCAATCACATCGCGTGGATGTTCGCGGTCTGTGCCGTCGCCTCAGGCGGTCTCTCGGGCGCCAACTTCCCGATGGCTGCGGCGACCGTGGCCGACTACTACGGCGAGAACAACAACGCGGTCAACTACGGCTCGATCTATGCCTGGAAGGCGCTCGGCGGGAGCTTCGCCGGCGGCGTGGCGGCGCTGGTCATGACCGGCACGCTGTACGGCCATGCTCACTTCCATTGGGTGCAGGGCTTCATCTTCGGCTCTGCCCTGGGTGCCTGCGCCGCGGCGGTCGTGTTCTTCAAGGTTAAGCCGCCGACGCGGGAGCAGTGGCAAACGGCGGTGGCCAAGGCGGCTGCGGCCGACCAGAAGACGGTGCCGCAGCGGGACAACGTCGCGGTCGGCTGAGGAAGACCCGGCCCGTCCCGGTGCCGTGAACGCCCCGGGAATCGGTGAATGGAGTGGCTCGCCCCCTGGGGCGAGCCACTCCCCGCCGGACGGCGACCGCCAGCAGGCCCTGCGACGAGACGTCGGGCTGCTCGCCGACCTCCTGCAGGACGCCTTGCTCAGGCAGGAAGGGCCCGATGCGGCGCAACTGTTCCAGCGCGTCGGCGGCCTCACGGGCGAGAGGGGCGAGAGGGGCGAGGCCGCAGGCTCGCTCCTGGCCGAACTCGACGGCCGCAGCGCCAGCATCCTGGGGCGCGCCCTGACGGCTTATTTCTACCTGGTCAACGTGGCCGAGCAGGTGCATCGTGGCCGCGAGCTGGCCACGGTGCGCGTCACGCAGGGCTCGTGGCTGGCGCAGGCGGTGGAGCGGATTGCCGCCGCCGGCCTGACCAGCGAGGAGGTTGCCACGCAGGTGGGCGAGGTCGGGCTGCGTCCGGTGTTCACCGCTCATCCGACCGAGGCCGCTCGCCGCACCGTGCTGACGAAGCTGCAACGCATCGCCGAGCTGCTGGATGAGTGGGATCTCACCGTGGATCTGGCGGGCGTCCCAGCCGACGCGGTGGCTGCTGCCCGCGTCCGCCGGCGGCTCGAGGAGCTGATCGATGTGCTGTGGCAGACCGACGAATTGCGCGTCACGCGTCCCGAGGTGCTGGACGAGGCCCGCAACGCGGTGTACTACTTCGATGCGCTTCACCGTGACGCCGTCCCCTACGTGCTCGAGCGCCTCACCGAAGAGCTGCGCAGGTTGGGCGTCGAGCTCCCGTGCCAGAGCCGGCCGCTCACGTTCGGGAGCTGGATCGGCGGCGACCGGGACGGTAATCCGAACGTCGCCCCGGAGAGCATCTTGCAGGTCCTCGCGCTCCAGCACGATCACGCGATCCGGAATCTCATCGAGCTCGTGGACGATCTGGGGGAGGAACTCTCCTGCTCGGCGCGGATCGCCGGTGCCAGCTCCGAGCTTGAGCGATCGGTGGCCGCCGACCTGGAGGCGCTGTCTGACCTCGACCCTCGCCACCGGAGGGTGAACACCGAGGAGCCATACCGGCTCAAGCTGACGTGCATTCACAGCAAGCTCGTCAACACCCAGCGCCGGATCGCTGAGCGGCGCTCGCACGAGCCTGGGCGCGATTACCGCGGAGCCGACCAGCTGCTCGCCGACCTGCTCGTCCTCCGCGACTCGCTTGTAGCCCACCGGGGGGAGCTGATCGCACACGGGCGCCTGGAGCTTGCGATTCGCACCCTGTCCGCCTTCGGGTTTCACCTCGCCACCTTGGATGTGCGCGAGCACGCCGATGCGCACCACCAGGCGCTGGCGCAGCTGCTGGATCGCATAGATCGATCCGCCGGGCGCTATCTGAATCTCTCCCGCGCCGAGCGGCGTCTCGTGCTGATGGCGGAGTTGGGCTCACTCCGGCCTCTGGCTTTCAGCCCGCCCTGTCTCGATGCTGACGGCACGCGTACGTTGGGCGCGCTTCAGGCGATCGCCACCTCGCTGGACCGCTACGGCCCGAAGGTGATCGAGTCCTACATCATCTCGATGTGCCAGGACGCGGGAGACGTCTTTGCGGCGGTGCTGCTCGCCCGTGAAGCCGGGCTGGTGGACGTTGCCGCCGGGGTCGCGAAGATCGGCTTCGTGCCATTGTTGGAGACGATCGAGGAGATCCGCGACGCCGGCCGGATCCTCGATGAAATGCTGAGCGAGCCCGCCTACCGGCGGCTCGTCGCGGCACGCGGGGATGTGCAGGAGCTGATGCTCGGCTACTCGGACTCCAACAAGGCGGCCGGCATCACCACCAGCCAATGGGAGATACACCGCAGCCAGCGCCGCCTCCGGGAGGTGGCGCAGCGCCACGGGGTGCGTCTGCGCCTGTTCCACGGTCGCGGAGGAACGATCGGCCGCGGCGGAGGTCCAACCCACGCCGCGATCCTCGCCCAGCCCTGGGGGACGCTCCACGGTGAGATCAAGCTCACCGAGCAGGGCGAGGTGATCTCCGACAAGTACCTGATTCCAGCCCTGGCGCGTGAAAACCTGGAGCTCGCAGTGGCCGCAGTCCTGGAGGCGACCGTCCTGCACCGGCGGCCGCGGTCATCCGACGACCAGGTGCTCCGGTGGTCGGCCGTGATGGAGACGGTCTCCGACGCCGCTCACCGCTGCTACCGCTCGCTAGCCGAGCATCCCGACCTCCCGGCTTATTACCTCGCCGCGACGCCGGTCGAGCTGCTCACCGGTCTGAACTTCGGCTCGCGTCCGTTCCGCAGGCCCAACTCCGGCGCGGGCCTGCAGGGACTCAGAGCGATCCCGTGGGTCTTCGGCTGGACGCAGTCCCGGCAGATCGTTCCCGGCTGGTACGGGCTCGGCAGCGGCTTGGCCGCGGCGCGGCAAGCAGGCCTCGCACACCAGCTCGGCGACATGCATGCCAGATGGCAGTTCTTCGCGAATTTCATCTCCAATGTGTCGATGACGCTTGCCAAGAGTGACATGGACATCGCCTGGCATTACGTCTCCACGCTGGTGGCGCCCGAGCGCCAGCATCTCTTTGCGATGATCCGCGACGAGTACGAGCTCACGGTTGCTGAGGTCCTCGCCATCAGCGGAGGCTCGGAACTGCTGGCCGGCGATCCCCTACTGCGGCGTACGCTGCGCGTGCGCGAGCTGTACCTGGCGCCGCTCCATCAGCTTCAGGTCGCCCTGACGCTGCGCCTGCGCCAAGAGCGTGACGCCGGACGCGAGCCGGATCCAGACGTCGCCCGGGCGCTCTTGCTGACCGTAAACGGCATCGCCGCCGGGATGCGCAATACCGGATAGCGCTGCCGGAGCGCCCGCGCGACCCCCGCCGGGACGGGACAATCAGCCGACGGGCTGGCGCTCTACGTGATCCCGGAACTGGGTGGCGAACGCGTCCCAGTCGAACTGCTCGCCCCCACCCGACGGCCCCTCGGGAGTTGGCTCGTGGGGATCCTGGCGGCTGTGCCCGTTGGGACCGTCAGCGCCAGGGGTGCCCCAGCCATGCCTGCGCACGTGACGAATGTCGTTGCGGACCAAGGCGACGCACAGGAGAATCAGCGCGACCGGAGCAAGGAGCGCCGGGATGGGGGCGCCCACAGTGGCCAAGCCCAGGGCCAAGAGGCCCATCAGCCCGGTGGCCATTCCGAAGATGACGACCTTCTCGCCTTGGGCGCTCAAGAGCTGCGGTGGACGGGGCACTTCGATAAGTATAGCGCCTGCCTTTCCCGGCCTGAGGCGCATGGAAATCACGGTTGACAAGAATGTGGCACTCAGTATTGTGTATCCCAGCTAGCCGAGGGAGTGAGACGGATGGTGAGCAGGCTTCCAGTTCCAGCGCAGTCGGAGGCGCCGCGGTGAGGATCGCGGTCTTGGGGGCGGGGGCGATCGGCGCGTACGTGGCGGCGGCCCTGGCCCGCGGTGGGGCCGATGTACACGTGGTCGCGCGGGGTAAGAACCTGGCCGCGATCCAGCGCGATGGGATCCGCGTGAACTCGCCCCGCGGCGATTTCACAGCCCATCCTCCCGCGACCGATGATCCGGCGCAGGTCGGACGAGTCGACTTCGTCTTCCTCGGCCTGAAGGCCAACTGCTACGCCACCGCCGGTCCGCTGTTAGATCCCCTGCTGCACGACCAGACCGCGGTCATCGCCGCCCAGAATGGCATTCCGTGGTGGTACTTTCACGGCGTCGATGGCCCGTTCGCGGCTCGCCGGATCGACGCTGTGGACCCGGACGGGGCCGTCAGCCGGGTGATCCCGCCGGCCCGCGCGATTGGCTGTGTCGTCTACGCCGGCACCGAGCTGGACGCGCCCGGGGTGGTCCGCCACCTTGAGGGCACCCGGTTCACGATCGGCGAGCCCGATGGCTCGCCCTCCGAGCGGTGCCGACATTTCAGCGAAGCAATGATCGCCGGCGGGCTCAAGTGCCCGGTGGAGACGACCGAGCTGCGCAACGAGGTTTGGGTCAAGCTGATGGGCAACGTCGCCTTCAACCCCGTCAGCGTGCTCACCCGCGCGACGATCGCCGCCATGTGCCGTCACCGGCCAACCCGGGAACTGATCGACAGGATGATGCACGAAGCATTGGATGTCGCCCACGCCGTCGGAGCGCGCCCCCAGATCTCGGTGGACAGGCGGATGGCCGGGGCCGAGAAGGTCGGAGAGCACCGGACCTCGACGCTGCAGGATCTTCTGGCCGGCAAGCAGCTGGAGCGCGGTCCGATCATCGACGCGGTGATCGAGCTCGCCGAGCTGACCAGCGTCCAGGTGCCCTCACTGCGCGCCATCGGGGCTTCCTGTGGCCTGCTTGCCGAAACGCTGGGGGTCGCCTGATGTGGCGGTCACCCGTGTCACGGGCGTCGCCCAGGGCCGCCCATCCGACGTGCGGGCGCGCGGCCGCCACATTCAAGCCAGTCCAGAATAGTACGATCCCCTTTCCGGGCCGTACCGACGCTGAAAGGATCCGTCCCCATGAAATATGCCCGCCTGACCGAGCCACTGATCCGCGAAAACGGCGCGCTGCGGACGGCCACTTGGAGCGAGGCGCTCGACGCGGCAGCCGGTGGATTCCGCGCCGCCGTCGACCGACGCGGTCCGGACACGTTCGGAATGTTCAGCTGCTCCAAGGCGACCAACGAGGTCAACTTCATCGCCCAGAAGTTCACCCGCCTGGCCATCGGCACCAACAACATCGACTCCTGTAACCGAACCTGACACGCTCCTAGCGTCGTCGGTCTGGCGACGGTATTCGGCGCTGGTGGAGGCACCAGCTCATATCGGGAAGTGCAGGACACCGACGTGATCCTGCTGTGGGGCTCCAATGCCCGCGAAGCGCATCCCATCTTCTTTCACCACGTGCTCAAGGCGGTGCACGCCGGCGCGGCGCTGCACGTCATCGACCCCCGTCGCACGACCTCGGCCCAGTGGGCCGACACCTGGCTCGGGCTCAACGTTGGGTCAGATATCGCGCTCGCCAACGCGATGGCGCGCGAGATCATCCACGCCGGCCTGGCCAACCGTGAGTTCATCGAGCGGGCCAGCACCGGCTTTGACGCCTTCGCCGCCGGGGTGGAGCGCTACACCCTGGATCACGCCGAGCAGGTCACCGGGGTGCCCGGAGAGGCGATCCGGGACGTCGCCCACGCCTACGCCCGCGCCGACCGGGCGCAGATCTGCTGGACGCTGGGCATCACCGAGCACCACAACGCGGTCGATAACGTGCTGGCGCTGATCAACCTGGCGCTGCTGTGCGGTCACGTGGGCCGCTACGGATCGGGCGTCAACCCCCTGCGCGGCCAGAACAACGTGCAGGGCGGGGGCGACATGGGGGCGATCCCCAATCGGCTACCCGGCTTCCAGGACATGGAGAAGGACGACGAGGCACGGGCGCGCTTCGAGCGCGCCTGGGGGGGCCCGATCAAGCCGAAGTACGGCTGGCACATGACCGAGATGCTCGAGGCCATCGGGCGCGGCGAGCTCACGACGCTTTACGTCCTGGGGGAGAACCCCGTGCAGTCAGACGCCGACTCCGGTCACGTGCGGGAGCTGCTGACAAGTCTTGACCATCTGGTCGTGCAGGACATCTTCCGGACCGCGACGGCCGAGCTGGCCGACGTGGTGCTGCCGGCGTCGGCGAGCTGGTGTGAGTCGGAGGGGACGGTCACCAACTCAGAGCGCCGGGTACAGCGCGTGCGGGCGGCGCTCACGCCGCCGGGTCAGGCTCGCGACGACCTGGAGATCATGTTCGACCTGGCCCGCCGCCTCGGACACGACTGGGGCCACCCGTCGCCCGAGGAAGTCTGGAACGAGCTGCGCTCGCTGGCGCCCAATCACGCCGGGATGAGCTACGCCCGGCTCGAGGAGCTGGGCGGCATACAGTGGCCGTGCTGGGACGAGCAGGACGAAGGGGCGTCGTTCCTACACGGATGGCTCTGGGATGACCCCTACGTGCGCGACCCGGTCCCGTTCCACGTCGTCGAGGACGATCCCCCGGTCGACGAGCTCTCCGACGAGTTCCCGCTGCTGCTGACCACCGGACGGCGATTGGACTCCTTCAACACCGGAGTCCAGACGGGGGGCTACACCTCGCCCCTGCGCCGCCCCGAGGAGCTGGAGCTGTCGGTGGCCGACGCCGAACGGCTGGGATTGAGCGATGGGCAGCGGGCCCGGATCAGCTCCCGGCGTGGATCGATCACCGCCCCGGTGCGCATCCAGCGCTCGTTGCGGCGCGGGCTGGCGTTCATGACGCTGCACTTCCCCGACGATGTCGAGACCAACGTGCTGACCGTCAATGCCACCGACCCCAAATCCGGGACGGCTGAGTTCAAGGCGAGCGCGATCCGGGTGGAGCCATTGACCGACGTCGACGGGCAGGAAGCGCAGGCCGCCGCGTCCTTGGCCGGGAGCGACTGATGGACATCGTCCTGCACGACGTCGCCCCCAGCGGTGGTGAGCGAGAAGCGGTTGACGCGGTGCTGGGACCCCCCGGGAGCTCCTGGGAGGGAGCCACCGGCAGCGACAGCATCGACCGCGACGAGCACGTGGCCTACGGCGGGCACGCGGCGCGAGATCAGCGCCACCTGCTGCTGCCCGTCCTGCACGCGGTCCAGGCGCGCGCGGGCTGGATCAGCCCCGGGGCGCTGGACTACATCTGCCGGCGCCTGACGATCCCCCCGGCCGAGGCTCACGGCGTCGCCACTTTCTATGCGCTGTTCTCGCTCCAGCCCCAGCCCCCGGTGGTGGCGCACATCTGCACCGACGTGGCGTGCCTGGCCGGCGGCTCGCCGGAACTTTGCGCCGAGCTGGAGCAACGGGCCGGGCCGCCGGGCGCGCACCGGGGCAATGGCAACGCCATCTGGCTGGAAAGCCCCTGCTTGGGCCTGTGCGAGCGAGCCCCGGCCGCCCTGATCACGGTCGCCGGCCAGGAGCCCCGGGAGGACTCGCTGGCGCCCGCGGCGGCCGACGACCTGATCGCGGTGATGGCCGGCGGGAAGGTTGCGCCGCCCCCGCCGCCGGCCGTGCCCCAAGCCGGCGAGGACGGCCTGCGCCTGTTGCGCCGGATCGGCCACGCGGATCCGGACAGCATCGACAGCTACCGGTCGCACGGGGGCTACGGCGCGCTGCGGGCGGCTTTCGATCTCGGGCAGGCCGGTGTGCTGCGTGAGGTCACCGACGCCAAGCTCCTGGGCCGGGGCGGGGCCGCCTTCCCCACCGGGCGCAAATGGGAGGCGGTGGCCCGCAACCCCCGCCGCCCTCACTACCTGGTCTGCAACGCCGATGAATCCGAGCCCGGCACGTTTAAGGATCGGGTCATCCTGGAGCACGATCCATTCGCGGTGATCGAAGCGATGACCATCGCCGGCTTTGCCACCGGCTGCGAGCGGGGTTACCTGTACCTGCGAGGCGAGTACCCGGTGGCGTGGGACCGGCTGGTCGGGGCGATCGTCCAGGCGCGCGCCCGGGGCTACCTGGGCCAGGAGATCCTCGGCACCGAGTGCAACTTCGATATCGAGTTGCGCAAGGGCGCCGGCGCCTACATCTGCGGCGAGGAGACCGCCCTGTTCAACTCGATCGAGGGATACCGCGGTGAGCCGCGCAACAAGCCGCCGTTCCCCGTGGACTCGGGCCTGTTCCGGCGCCCGACGGTCGTCAACAACGTGGAGACGCTGATCAACGTCCTGGACATCGTGGTGCGGGGTGGTCCCTCCTATGCCGAGATCGGCACCCCCGCATCCACCGGCACCCGGCTGTTCTGCCTCTCGGGCCGGGTGGCGAAACCGGGCCTGTACGAGGCCCCGATGGGCATCAGCCTGCGCAAACTGGTGGCGATGGCCGGCGGCGTGATTGACGAGCGCCCGCTCCGCGCCGTCCTGCTCGGGGGCGCCGCGGGACGGTTCATGACCCCGGACGAGCTCGATGTGGAGCTGTCGTTCGAGGCTACGCGCGAGGCGGGGACGACGATGGGATCCGGCGTGGTGATGCTCGTCGATGACACCGTCGACCTGCCGGCGATCCTGCGGCGGATTGCCGCCTTCTTCCGCGATGAGTCGTGCGGCCAGTGCGTGCCCTGCCGGGTCGGCACTGTGCGTCAGGAGGAGTCGCTGGCCAGGCTGGCCAACGGACAGCCACGGGGATCGATCGCGGATGAGCATGTGTTGCTGGACGAGATCACGGCGAGCATGCGAGATGCTTCGATCTGCGGGCTGGGGCAGACCGCCGCCGATGCCATCGAGTCGGCGCTGGTGAAGCTGGATGTCTTCTAAGAGAGGGAGGTGAGGATGAGCAGGGCTCAAGTCGCAGCACCACCGCGCGCGGTCGAGATCGCCCTCAACGGCGAGGCGGTCCAGGCCCGCGAAGGGATGACGATCCTGCAGGTGGCACAGCGTGAGGGCATCGAGATCCCGACGCTGTGCTGGGAGCGGACCCTGACGCCGGTCAACGCCTGCCGGGTCTGCGTAGTCGAGGTCAAGGGCTCGCGGGTGCTGGTGCCCTCGTGCGCGCGCAAGGTCGAGGAGGGGATGGAGATCGAGACCCACTCAGATCGGGTCCGGCACAGCCGCAAGATGGTGCTGGAGTTCCTCGCCTCTTCGGTCGACCTCTCAACGACTCCCAACGTGGAGCGCTGGATCGAGGAGTACGAGGCCCGTCCGGAGCGCTACGGACCGCCTGCCCCACCGTTTGCCGAAGGGGAGCGCGACCAGCTCCGCACCGGGCACCACGAGGTGCCCGACGGCAGTCACGCCGCCACCGTGCATCAGCCGCCCAAGATCGACAACGAGCTCTACGTGCGTGACTACGCCAAGTGCATCCTGTGCTACAAGTGCGTCGAGGGCTGCGGAACGGACTGGCAGAACACGTTCGCGATCGCCGTCGCCGGCCGCGGGTTCGACGCGCGCATCGCCACCGAGTTCGGCAACGCGCTGCCCGACTCCGCGTGTGTTTACTGCGGTAACTGCATCGCCGTGTGCCCGACCGGGGCGCTGATGTTCAAGAGCGAGTTCGACCGTCGCGAGGCCGGCACCTGGGACGAGAGCCGCCAGAGCAAGACCACCACGATCTGCACCTACTGCGGGGTGGGCTGCAGCCTGGAGCTACACGAGCAGGACAACGAGATCGTGAAGGTCACCTCGCCCCTGGACCATCCGATCACGCGCGGCAACCTGTGCGTGAAGGGCCGGTTTGGCTTTCAGTTCGTCCAGAACCGGGCCGAGGACCCGGCCGCCGGCGCCGACGCCCGGCCACCGGGGCCCGCGTCGACCTCGGACGGTCGCAGCTCGGCCGGCAACGGCGCGGGGGCTTAGCGGTGTTTTCGGCCGAGAAGGGTGAGGACAAGGGTGGCCGCGAACAGGAGGGGGCCGCAGCCGGTGGCGATCAGGGCAGGACGCCGGTTGCCGGCGCCGACGGCTGGTCCTATCTGCCGTTTGAGCACCACGAGGAGACTGACGAGCACCGCATCACGCTTGAGCGAAACGACGGGGTGCGGGTGGCGATGACGCTTCCGGCGTTCGTCGAGCAGGGCGACGAGCTGCGTGAAATCGCCCTGCAAGTGATTCGCGCGCGGGAGCGCTGGCGCGAGCTCAAGGGCCTGGGCGGCTAGCGCGTCAGTGCGAGAAGGTCCCCACCAGGCGGGCCTGCTCGATCACGTGGTCCTCGATCCGCTCGAGCAGCGCCCGGCGGTCCAGGCCGGGATCCAGATCCGGATCCTCGTCGAGCGCGTAGACCCAGAAGTAGTAATGGTGGGTGCCATGCCCGGCCGGCGGCGCCGGGCCGTTGAACCCCGCGTTGCCCATTGAGTTGGTGCCGTTTACGGCATCGCCGCCGCCCTCGGGCAGGCCCGCGGCGTCACCGGGGATGCCGTATGCCACCCAGTGGGTGAAGCCGTCAACGAGCGGGGCGTCCGGGTCGTGGCAGACGACCGCGAACGCCTTGGTGGCGTTGGGCACACCTGTCCACTGGAGTTCGGGCGAGACGTCCTCGCCGTCGCCGGTGTGGCGATCGGGGATCCGCTGGTGGTGCTTGAAGGCGGGGCTGGTCAGCTTGAGATCAGCGACATAGAGTTCTTGGGGCATGCTTCTCGGTTACCCTGGCCGCGAACGTGGCAATCGCGACGGCGTGGTCAGCGGTGCGAGCGGCGCCGCGTCGGTCCGCGCCCCGGCGGCTGGTGCGGGGTGGGGCCGACGGCCAGCCGTCCAATCGGGCGCGAGACGGTCTCCTCGGAGGTCAGCTCGAGCTTCTCCCCGTGGTGGCGGAAGCTCAGCGAGGGACCGTCGAGCAGCGCATAGGTGGCCGAGTCATGGTCGACCTCGACCAGCAGGCTCGAGGCGCGGATCATGATCCGGAAGCGCAGCCGCGTGAGCGCGGCTGGCAGCCGAGGCGCAAAGCTGAGCTCGCCGCCGTGGTCGCGCAGCCCCCCAAAGCCGGCCACGGCCGCGATCCAGGTGCCGGCCACCGACGCGATGTGGATCCCGTCGGCGGTGTTGTGCTCGAGGTCGCCGAGGTCCATCAGGGCCGCCTCGGCGAAGTAGTCATAGGCGAGCTCGAGATGGCCGACCTCGGCCGCCACCACCGCCTGCGTGCACGCCGACAGCGACGAATCGCGCACGGTCAGCGGCTCGTAATACTCGAAGTTGCGCGCCTTCTCCTCGGGGCTGAAGGAATCACCGCACAGATACAGCGCCAGCACGAGGTCTGCCTGCTTCACCACCTGCTTGCGGTAGAGGTCAAAGTAGGGGAAATGCAGCAGCAGCGGATACCGCTCGGGGGGAGTGTGCGCGAAGTCCCAGACCTGGTGGGAGGTGAAGCCCTCGGACTGAGGATGAACGCCGAGTGTCGCGTCGTAGACCAGGACGATCGCGGAGGCCGCGTCGCGCCAGCTGGCCAGCTCCTCCTCGTCGACCCCGAGGCGGCCCGCATCCGCAGGGTGGTGCTCGGCCAAATCGGCGGCGGCGCGCAGATTCCGCTGGGCCATGAGGTTGGTGTAGACGTTGTTGTCGGCGACGGCGCTGTATTCGTCAGGACCGGTGACGCCGTCGATCCGGAAGCGCCCCGAGGGGTCGTGGTGACCCAGCGAGCGCCACAGACGCGCGGTTTCCACCAGCAGCTCGAGCGCGGTCTCCCGTGCGAACTCCTCGTCGCCGGTGGCCGAAAGGTAACGTAGCGCAGCGTCCGCGATGTCGGCGTTGATGTGAAACGCCGCCGTGCCGGCCGGCCAGTAGCTCGAGCACTCCTGCCCCCGGATCGTCCGCCACGGGAAGGCGGCACCGGCCAGACCGAGCGTGCGTGCGCGCTCTCGCGCGAGGTCGAGCGTCGACTGGCGCCAGCGCAGGGCGTCGGCCGCCGCCCGGGGTGCCGTGTAGGTGAGAACGGGCAGTACGAACATCTCGGTGTCCCAGAAGGTGTGGCCGTCGTAACCGGGGCCGGTCAGGCCCTTGGCGGCGATCGCCCGCTGCTCGCCGCGGGCGCCCGCCTGGAGGGTATGAAAGAGCCCGAAGCGGACTGCCTGCTGGAGCTCGGCGTCGCCCTCGAGCTCGACGTCGGCGTGGCCCCAGAAGTCGTCGAGATAGGCGCGTTGTGCGGCGAGCAGTCCCTCCCAGCCGGCGTGAACGGCACCCCCCCGCGCCGCCGCCACCTGGTCGCGCAGGGCGGGGACGCTGCGCTGAGCCGACCAGCCGTAGCTCAGCATCTTGACCAGCCGCAGCGGCTCGCCCGGCTCGAGGTCAGCCGTGACCCGAAAGCGGGCCACGTCCTCGTAGGACTCGGTCGCCGTGTCCAGGCCGTCGGGACCCTCGACGAGGTTCTCCATCGCCGCCGCCATCCGCAGTCCCGAGGTCTTGGTGCGATGCACGAGCACCGCACCTCCCTCGTGGTGACCGAACATCTCGGACTCCAGCGGCGCCGCCAGCGCCGCCGCGGCCCGCGGATCGGCGCTGGCATCGGGTCCGGCCTCGTTGGCGACCAGCACGGACTGGATCACGATCGGAAAGCCATCGTCGATCGCCTCGACCAGGTACTCGATGGCGGCCACCGCCCGGTGTGTGAACGAGACCAGGCGAGTGGAGGTCACCTTGACCCGGCGCCCGGTGGGGGAGACCCACTCCACCTCGCGTCGCAACGTGCCGGCGCGCATGTCGAGCACGCGCGTGTGGGCGACGAGCGTGCCATAACGCAGGTCAAACGGCTCGTCCTCGACCAGCAGGCGGATGATCTTGCCGTTGGTGACATTGACCACTGTCTGGCCATCCTCGGGATAACCGAAGCCCGCCTCCGCGTAGGGGAGGGGACGGACCTCGTAGAAGCCGCCCAAATAGGTGCCGGGCAGCCCGTAGGGCTCGCCCTCGTCGAGATTTCCGCGCAGTCCGATGTGACCGTTGGCGAGCGCGAATACCGACTCGGTTTCGGCCAGGGTGTCGAGGTGTAGCTCGGTCTCGCGGATCGCCCACGGCTCGACCGGGAAGGCCGGGCGCTGGATCACGAGCCGCGCAGGAGTTCGGAGAGGTCCTCCACGACCACGTCCGCTCCGTGCTCGCGCAGGGCGCGCGCCTGACCGACGCGGTCCACGCCGACCACGAAGCCGAAGTTACCCGCGCGTCCGGCCTGGACTCCGGCCAGCGCGTCCTCGAATACGACTGCTAGTGCCGCCGGCGCGCCGAGCGCCTTGGCCCCGGCCAAAAACGTGTCCGGATGGGGCTTGCCCTTCAGGTGCTGCTGTTCGGCGACCTTGCCGTCGATGCGGGCTTCGAACAGATCCTCGATCCCGGCCGCGACCAGCACATCGCGGCAGTTCGCGCTCGAGGAGACGACCGCGCGACGCAGCCCGGCATCCCGAGCCGCCTTGACGAAGCGGACCGAGCCTTGGTAGGCCTCGACGCCGTCGCGCTTGATGAGCGCGAGGACGAGATCGTTCTTGCGGTTGCCGATCCCGCACACCGTCTCCTTGTCCGGTGAGTCATCAGGACTGCCCTCGGGCAGCTCGATGTGCCGGGAGGCGAGGAAGTTGCGCACGCCGTCGTAGCGCGGCAGCCCATCGACGTACTCGTCGTAGTCCTTGACCTTGTCAAACGGCTCGAACTTCTGCCCGTGCCTCTCCGCGCGCTGCTTGAGGTAGGCATCGAAGGTCTGCTTCCAAGCTTCGTCGTGGACCTCGGCGGTCATGGTGAGGACGCCGTCGAGGTCGAACAGACAGGCCGTGATGCTGTCTGGGAGGCCGAGCACGCTGTAACCGTAGCGGCCGCAGCGGGCGGCTCACCCCCCGGTGAAGCTCAGCTCGCGGCCACCAGCGCGGCAGCGAGCAGGCAGACGACGTGAAAGCTCTGGTCGACCATCAGCCGCAGACCGGGGGTGGCTTGGGGCGCATGCTTGACGCTCGTCATCCACTGCGCCACCAGGCGACCATCGTCGACTGCCACGTGGGGCACGGCGATCAGGGCCGCGACGCCGATCGCGCCGAGCACCGAGCGGTCGTGGGCTATCCAGATCAGGGGCGGGAGAAAGACCAGCGTGTAGGTGGCCACGTGGTTGCGCAGGGCACGACGGCCCTCGACGGTACCCAGCCCCTGAACCTTGGTCAGGGCCTGCCATTCGGTCTGAAGCAGAAAGTCGCCGCTGAGATGACAGACCAGAAAAGCTCCCAGCACGGCCGGCCAGGTCATCGAGCGGTCATGCCGCGATCTCCGCGGCGTCCCTCCGCGCGCGCTGCAACCAGGGCGCCGCGCCGAGCCGCGACAAGGTCGCCGTCGCCTCGGCCAGCAGTGGCGCCGCCTCGTCGTCGCGGTCTGCCGAGCGCATCAGCTCGGCCTGCTCGACCAGCACCTGAGCCAGGAAGAAGGCCGCGCCGATCTCGCGCAGGTCCCGCTCGGCGGCTGCCAGCCGCTCCTCGGCCGACCGCAGATCGCCGCGCCGCTGAGCCAGGAGGCCGGCAAAGCGGGCCGCGCTGGCGCGCAACAGCGGGGAGCGCATCGAGGGTGGGATCTCGGCGACGAATGAGACCAGGCGCTCGACCGTGATCTCGTCGCCGAGCGCCAGCGCGGAGTGGCCCGCCTCGATATAAGCCTCGCGTCGGTCCTCGTTGGCAGTTTCGCCGCCCGACAGGGCGACCGGCAAGGCGGCCTCGAGCGCCTCGGCCGGCCGGCCAAACGCGTTCAGGGCGATTGCTCGGGCCACCACCGGGCCACGGCCGAACTCGCGGTTGGCAGTCTCAACCGCCTCGGCCTCGCGCAGGGTCTCGGCCAGCACGTCGAGCTCGCCCCGGCCGGCCTGTATCCGCGCTCGGGCCGGAAGCGATGCCAATGCGAGCAGCTCGCCGCCGCCAGCGCTACGGCCCCGGAGGGCGGCGGCCGCATCCCAGTCACCCTGCCCCACCGCAGCCGTCATCACCATCACGTTGAGCAGCTCCTCGAAGAAGCGGTCCCCCCGGGCTTTGGCCAAAGCCACACCCGTCTCGGCCCACTCCCGAGCCTCCGCGTACCGCTCGTCCTGGAGGTGGCTGTCGCCGACGTTGTTGTAGGCGCGCAGGGCCTCGACGGTGAGATCGTGCTCGAGAGCCAGCTTCAGGGCCCGCTCACGAAGCGCCATCGACTCCTCGGCACGGCCATGGCGACCGCGCACATAAGACAAAGCCTGCATGGCGCGAACCACCGTCTCCCATTCGCGTAACGGCTCGCCGATGGCCAGGGCCTGATCAGCCGCCCGCAGGGCGCCGTCGAAGTCGCCGGCCAGGCCGAGGAGCTGGGCCAGGGCAGCCATCGCCGCCGCTGTCTCCGGCCGACCCTCGGGTAGGCCGGCGACCGCCCGGCTGACCACCTCGATAGCCTCGTCGAGCCGGTCCTGGGCATAGAGCGTCTGACCGATCGCGACCGAGGAGCGCGCGGCGGCAGCCCCGTCGCCGAGCGTCTCGAATAGCCCGACGGCGGCCGAGAGTCGCTCGTGCGCGGCGTCGTACTCCCCGTTGAGCAGCGCGGCCCGGCCGGCGCGGTGCAGCAGGGCGGCGCGCTGTCCGTCGTCATCGGCCAGGTCGGCAGCCCGGTCAAACGCGTGCCGGCCCTCGGCGCCGAGCGCCAGCGACAGGGCTCGCTCGCCGGCGTTGGCCAGTGTCTGGCAGGCGGCGGCGCGGATCCGGGGCGCATCCCTGGCCTCAGGGTCGGCCGCTGCGGCGTCGAGGAAGTGGGCGGCGAGGACCTCGGCCAGCTCCGGCGCCGCCTCCCCCCAAGCCTCCTGAAGATGACGGGCAGCGGCCAGGTGGCGGTTCTTGCGCTCCTTGCGCCCCAGGGTCCCGTAGGCCGTCGTGCGCAGCAACGCCTGGAGGAAGTGGTACTGCCCGCGCTCAGAGGAGAGGCGGTCGTCGTTGTGACCCAGGACCTGCTTGTCGACCAGGCCATCCAGGATTGCCACCACGCGCTCGGTCGGCCGCTCGGCGAGCGCCGCCACCCCGGCCGGGGTGAACGACTGTCCGAAAACCGCTCCGTTCTGGAGGATCGCTCGCTCGCTCGCGGTCAGCCCGTCGAGCCTGGCCGCGGCCAGCGCGTGCAGCGTTTCAGGGACGTCGAGCTCGTCGACGTCGCCGGTCACCTGGTAGCGGCTGCCCTCCTGGACCAGCAGTCCACGGTCGAGCAGCATCCGCACGGTCTCCACGGCATAGAGCGGGATCCCCTCGGCGCGGGCCAACACCCGGTCAGCCAGCTCCTCGGGCAACCCTGGCGCCAGTCCCTCGAACAGCTCCTGCATGGCGGCGTCAGGGAGCGCTCCGAGAGCGATAGCGTCGGGCCCCCAGCCCGGGCGCGACTCGATCAGTTCGGGGCGGCCGAGCGCGAGTACGAACAGTGGTCGCTCCGCCGACCACTCCAACAGGTAGTCGATGAACTCCAGTAGGCCGCTGTCGGCCCACTGCAGATCCTCGAACACGAGCACCACCGGAGCCTCCTCTGACATCCGTTCAAAGAACAGCCGCCAGCCGCTGAACAGGTCGGCCCGATCGGACGCGATGCGCTGCTCGAGCCCGAGCAGATGGGCGAGCCGCGGCTCCACGAGCCGGCGCTCGCGCTCGACGGGCACCCAGCGGGTCACGGTTTCGCGGAGCTTCTCCCGCGCGGACTCAGGTCCCTCCTCCTCCGCGATTCCGGCGCGCGCGCGGACCATCTCGGCCAGCGCCCAGTAGGCGACCCCGTCCCCGTAGGACAGGCACCGCCCCTGATGCCAGCTGACCAAGCGCTCGACGCCGTCCATGTACTTGAAGTACTCCCACAGCAGCCGTGACTTGCCGGTCCCGGCTTCGCCGACGACAGTGACCAGCCGGGCGTGGCGACTGCTCGCCGACGCCTCGAACGCCTCGATCACGGTTTGGAGTTCGCGGTCGCGTCCGACGAACGGGGCCTCGAGCCCGGCTCCGCGCCGCGCGCCGCCCGCCCCCGCCACCACCCGCAACGCCGTCCAGGCCCGTACCGGCTGATCGCGGCCCTTGACCTGATGCTCACCGGTGTCCTCATACGCGATCGCCGCCTCAGATGCCCGCCGGGTCACATCGTCAACCAGCACCGTGCCCGGCGCCGCGATCGACTGCAACCGCGACGCCGTGTTGACGGCGTCCCCAAGCACCATTCCCTCGCCCTCAGCCCCAACCTCGACCGCGGCTGAGCCGGTCAGCACCCCAGCGCGAACCCGCAGCTCGGGCATCCCCACCTCCTCACCCAGCAACGTCACCGCCTGCGTCAGAGCCAGCGCCGCGCGAACACTGCGCTCGGCGTCGTCCTCACGCGCGACCGGCGTCCCCCAGACCGCCATCACCGCATCACCGATGAACTTCTCCACCGTCCCCCCGTAGCGCTCAATCAACGTCCGGCAACGCTCGAAGTACTCCGACAAGAGCTCGCGAACCTCTTCGGGATCACGATGCTCAGACAGGGTTGTGAACCCCACCAGGTCCGCGAACAACACCGACACCAACCGCCGCTCTGAAATCGGGGTCGCGGGTGCGTCCTCGGGCGCAGGCGGCTCCGGGGCGACGAGCGCGGTGCCGCACTCGCCGCAGAACCGGTCACCGGCCTCGTTCGCGGCCCCGCAGCCGTTGCAGATAACCGCCAGCGCGGTTCCACAGTGCGCACAGAACCGACGCCCCAATCGGTTCTCCGTTCCGCACGTCGAGCAGGTGACCACCGCGCGGGCATTCTAACCTCGGCTGAGGGATTGCGGTGGGAAAACCGAGGGTAACTTGACCCTCGGGAATGAGCTGCTCAGAAGGGTCGAGCGGGCTCGTCCGGCCTGCGAAAGACGAACAAGGAGACCTTCGGATATGAGCGACAGCCAGGTACCCCGCACTACCACCGACGCAGGCATCCCGGCCGCCAGCGACGAGCACTCGCTGACGGTAGGCCCCAACGGCCCGATCCTGCTTCAGGATCACTACGTGATTCAGAAGATGGCCCAGTTCAACCGGGAGCGGGTCCCTGAACGCGTCGTGCACGCCAAGGGCGGTGGCGCTCACGGTTTCTTCGAGGCCATCGAGGACGTCAGCCAGTACTGCAAGGCGGACTTCCTCAAGCGTGGCAAGAAGACACCCGTGTTCCTGCGCTTCTCCACCGTCGCCGGCGAGCTCGGCAGCGCCGACACCGTGCGTGACCCGCGCGGTTTCGCGATCAAGTTCTACACCGAGGAGGGCAACTACGACATGGTCGGCAACAACACGCCGGTGTTCTTCGTTCGCGACCCTTCCAAGTTCCAGGATTTCATCCACTCGCAGAAGCGTCTGCCCGAGACCCACCTGCGCAGCAACGACATGCAGTGGGACTTCTGGACCCTCTCGCCCGAGTCAGCCCACCAGGTGACGATCCTGATGAGTGACCGCGGCACTCCGCGGACTTGGCGCCATCAGAACGGCTACAGCAGTCACACCTTCCTGTGGGAGAACGAGGGCGGTGAGAAGTTCTGGGTCAAGTATCACTTCAAGACCGTCCAGGGGATCGAGAACTTCACCGACGGCGAGGCCAAGGCGATGGTCGCCGAGGAACCGGACTTCCACATCCGCGATCTCCACGATGCGATCGCCAAGGGCGACGCGCCGGAATGGCGGCTTGAGATGCAGATCATGCCCTTCGCCGATGCGGCTGACTACCGCTTCAACCCCTTCGACCTCACCAAAGTCTGGCCGCACGGGGACTACCCGCCGATCACGGTCGGACGCATGGTCCTCGATCGCAACCCCGAGAACTACTTTGCGGAAGTCGAGCAGGCGGCCTTCGAGCCGGCCAACATGGTGCGAGGGATCGGGCCCAGCCCCGACAAGATGCTGCTCGGGCGGCTGTTCAGTTACCCCGATACCCACCGCCACCGGATCGGGACCAACTACCTGCAGCTGCCTATCAATCAGCCCAAGGCGCCCGTCCACAGCTACAACAAGGACGGCGCCATGCGCTACCAGCACAGCGGCAACACTCCGGTGTACGCACCCAACAGCTACGGCGGCCCCAAGGCCGATCCGAGCTTCATGGAGACGGTGTGGGGCGTCGAGGGTGGAGAGATGATCCGCGCCGCCTACCAGCCCCACCGCGAAGACGATGACTTCGGTCAGCCCGGAACGATGGTCCGTGAGGTCCTGTCCGAAACCGAGGTCGAGCACCTCGCTTCCAATGTGATCGGCCACGCCACCAACGCGGTCACCCCCGAGATCCAGAAGCGAGTCGTGCAGTACTGGACCAATATCGACGCCGACCTCGGGGCGAAGATAGCGGCCGGCATCCAGAGCTCGAACGGCTCGGGCTCCAACGGCGCCGGCGCTGCCAACGCCCCGCACAACGAGGCGCCGGTTGGTTCTAGCGCCTCGACCGGCCTCTAGCAAGCCCTAGACAAGCGCGCGGTCGAGCCCACTCAATCGGGCTCGACCGGCTGCTGAAGGCGCTCGATCGCCTGCGCGAGCCGTTCCATCGGCTCGATGATGTCGTCGCGGTCGGGTTTCTGCTCGACGGCCAACCGGACGGCGGCGATCTCCCGGGCCAGGAACTCAGTCTCGGCGAGCGAGCGGGCGTTCATCTCCCGGTCGCGCTCGACCTCCTCCTTGTCGCGATCGGCCTGGCGGTTCTGGGCGAGCAGGATCAGCGGGGCGGCATAGGCGGCCTGCGTCGAGAAACCGAGGTTGAGCAGAATGAACGGGTACGGATCCCAGCGCAACGAGACGGCGACCGCATTGAGGATGATCCAGACGATCACGAGCAGCGTCTGAGCGACCAGGTAGCGACCGGTGCCGAGGAAGCGAGCCAGCCGTTCGGCAAAGCGCCCGAAGGCGTCGGGATCATAGACCGGGCCGCCGGGCGTTCCGCGAGGGGTGCTGAGATCGTCGCGGCGCGACATGTCAGCTCGCCGAGAGCGAAATTCGCCAATTGGAGGGCAGCAGGCGATCGAGCACGTCGTCGACGGTGACCGCCCCGACCAGACTCCCGGAATCATTGACCACGCCCAGCGAAACGACGTCATAGGCCGCCAGCTGGCCCGCGACCTCGCGGTCCGTCGCGCTGACGTTGACCGGCTCGGCGTCCTCGTCCACGCACCGGCCGAGCGGCTTGCTCGGATTCTCCCGCAGCAGGCGCTGGATGCCGACGTTGCCGATGTAACGGCCGGTCGGCGTCTCCAGTGGCGGACGGCAGATGAAGACCGCCGCGGCCAAGGCGACGGGCAGCTGGGGATCGCGCACCCGGGCCAGGGCTTCGGCCACGGTGGAGTTGGGGGCGAGGATGATCGGTTCGGGGGTCATCAGGCCGCCAGCCGTATCGGGTTGGTACGTCAACAGGCGCCGCACCGGTTCGGCCTCCTCGGGGTCCATCGCGGTCAGCAGCTCGGCGCGCCGGCTGGCCGAAAATTCCCCCAGCAGGTCGGCGGCGTCGTCAGCCTCCATCTCGTCTAACACCCGGCCCAGACGCTCCGGGTCGAGTCCCTCCACGAGCTTGACCTGCTCGTCCTCGGACAGCTCCTCGAGCAGGTCGGCAAAGCGTTCGTCCTCGAGCTCGCTGGACAGTACGCGGCGGCGGCTGAGCGGGAGCCGGCGTAGCGCCGCGGCCATCTCGGCCGGATGCAGGCCGCCAAGCATCGCTGCCTCGCGGTCCAGCGGCCGATCGGATGCAAACAGCTCTCCCGCCTCGCTCCAATCCACCACCTCAGGCGCGCGCCGCAGGCCAGGAACCCGCCGGCCGGCCAGGGCCACCGTCGCCACCTCCCAGGCGAACGGCTCGGGCGCCGGCGTCAGCCCGATGTCGACCACCCGGGCTCCCTTCAGCCGGGTGCCGATGACCTGCCCGGCCAGCAGGCGCTCGCCCTCGCGCAGTTCGAACTGACGGAGGTTGACCGACCCCCGACGCAGGCGGGCGCCGCTTGAGCCGATCTCGCCGATCCGCCCGATGCCCAAGAACACCCGGCGGCGCTGGACGGCTACGACGAGGCCGTTGATCCGAGGGGGTTTGGAGCCCAGGTCAACCACGGCGTCGACCACCCGTCCGACCTCAACTCCGTCGGAGCCCAGGAGCCGCAGCCTGGTCAAGCGTGACACATAGACGATGCGGCGTTCCACACCGCCATGGTACGCCTGTAAGGGGCGGAGGCGGTGGAGGTTTCAGGCCCGCAGGGACCAGTAGAGCTCGGCGCCGGCGGGGGTTGGAACGGCGGTGCGGCCGAGCTCGGCGCGGACCTCGGCCTCTGGCTGCTGCATGACCGCGATCACCTCGGCGGTGGCCAGCGGCTCATCGGCCCAATCGAGCAGCGCCGCGACCGACTCGGGCTCCGGCCTGCGCGGCAAGTCGGGAGCCAGGCTGGCAACGGCGGCCTCGTAGGCTTCGATCGGATTGAAACCCGGGACGCTGGCGGCTGCCGACCCGTCGGCTCGGCGCAGCTCATAGCTCGGGGCCGAGTAGCGGCGCTGATCGGCCGGCCCGCCCAGCTTATGGTCCAGGGCGCGGGCACTTGCCGAGGGGGAACGGGCGGCCGCGATGTCTGACTTGAGCTCGGCGGCCACGGCCGGCTCGACCGACCAGCGCGCGAGCTCGGGGAGGTCAAGCCCGGCGTCGCGGGCAGCGGCCGCGATCAGCTGTGGATCGTCTAACAGGCCTCCCGCCATGGTCCGTACCCGCAGCGCCCGCAGCAGGCGCTCGGCGCGCGCGGGGGCGTGGCGGCGCACGGCAATGATCGCGCGGCAGGCGGGCTCGGAGGAGAACGCGCGCGGATAGGGTCCGGGGGCGATCGGCATCCCGTAGCGCCGCTGGAGCCCGGGCGCGCCCACGGCCAGGCGGTCGGCCTCCCCAGGCTCGAGCGTGAGCACGATCATCTGCAGGCGCCAGTCAAGGCCCTCGCCGTAATGCCAGCGCAGGCGCTGGCGAACCGGTTCGGCCGAGAACGCAAACGGGCACGCCGGATCGGTGAAGAGAGTTATCTCAAGCTTCATGAGGAAGCTCATTACCGTAGCCGCGCACCAGGAGCCGTTGCCGGCCTCGACCCTTGGCCCGCGGTCTCGTGGGGGAACGTGGCGGTGGTGGGCGAGCAGGCATCCGGGGGTCCTTGCGGCGAGAGCGATCCGGGGACATAGGGTAAGGTCGCCGCGTGCTCACCCTTCCCCGGCGTCTGCTCTCGGTGGTCGCGCTCAGTGGTGCTCTGCTCGCCGGCTGTGGTTCCAGCAGGGGGCCGAGTGGAGACGCATCACACGCCGCGAACACGCTGACCCGGGCCTTTCACGCGTTGGGCGTCGGCGACGGCGGGACGGTCTGCTCGCTGGCCACTCCGGCGGGACAGAAGACGCTCGCTTCGGCGGTGCCGGGCTCCACCTGCCCGAAGGTGGTGGCGCTGGTCAGCGCACACCTGACCAGCAAGCAGAAGGCCGCGCTGGGTAGCGTCCGAGTTAAGAACGTGACCGTGGCGGGAAATCTTGCCACCGTGCGCGCCAAGGACATCTCCAGCACACAGGGATCGTTCACGGGTTTCCTGAGTTCGAAGTCGGCTCCGACCACGTTGGCCAAGCAGTCCGACGGGACTTGGAAGATCTCGAGCTAGTGCGCAGGGAAGCCCGGTTCAGTCGTCGCGGCAAGGATCGCCGCCGCCCGGCTCAGGGCGGCAAGATCGTCTACACCCAGACCGACGAGGCCCCGGCGCTGGCCACCCACTCGCTGCTGCCGATCATCCGGGCCTTTGCCAGTGCGGCCGACGTCGAGGTCGAGTTGCGAGACATCTCACTCGCGGGCCGGATCCTCGCCCAGTTCGGTGACCGGCTGAGCGAGCAGCAACGGGTGCCTGACGCGCTCTCCGAGCTCGGTGAGCTGGCCACCACCCCCGAGGCCAACATCATCAAGCTGCCCAACATCAGCGCTTCGGCGCCGCAGCTCAAGGCCGCCGTGGCCGAGCTCCAGAACGCTGGTTACGCGATCCCGAATTACCCGGACGAGCCGGCCAGTGACGAGGAGCGCGAGATCCGCGACCGCTATGACCGGGTCAAGGGCAGCGCGGTGAACCCCGTACTGCGCGAGGGCAACTCCGACCGGCGCGCGCCGGCCGCGGTCAAGGCCTACGCTCGTTCGCACCCGCACTCGATGGGCGCGTGGTCCCCGGATTCGCGCTCACATGTCATGACCATGGAGGATGGCGACTTCCGCTCCACCGAGCGATCGGTGACGGTCGAGGCCGAGGCCTCGGTGCGGATCGAACATGTGGCCGCTGACGGGGGGGCCGTCACCGTGCTCAAGGACACCACGCCGGTGCTCGCAGGGGAGATACTCGACGCCGCGGTGATGCGCCGAGCGGCCCTCCAGCTGTTCCTTGCTCGGCAGGTTGCGGCGGCCCGGGACGAGGGCGTCCTGTTCTCGGTGCACCTCAAGGCGACGATGATGAAAGTGTCTGATCCGATCATCTTCGGACACGCGGTCAGAGCCTTCTTCCCGTTCGTGTTCGCCGAGCATGCCCAGAAGCTGACTTCGGTCGGGGTCAATGCCAACGACGGGATGGCCGCCGTCACCAAGGCGATCGAGGGCCTCGACGAGGCGGCGCGGGCCGCCGTGCAGAAGTCGATCGATGCTGCCTATCGGGATGGGCCCGGGCTGGCCATGGTCGACTCCGACCGCGGGATCACGAACCTGCACGTGCCCAGCGACGTGATCATCGACGCCTCGCTACCGGCTGCCATCCGCGCTTCGGGTCAGATGTGGAACCGCGCCGGCGAACTGCAAGACACTAAGTTCGTGATCCCCGACCATTCCTATGCCGCCGTCTACGCCGAGGCGATCGACGACTGCCGCGAACACGGCGCCTTTGATCCGGCGACGATGGGAACCACGCCCAACGTAGGCCTGATGGCCCAGAAGGCCGAGGAATACGGCTCGCACGACAAGACGTTCGAGATCGAGGCCGACGGTCACGTGCGCGTGCTCGATGACCGGGGAAACCTGCTCCTCGAGCACGACGTCGCGGCCGGTGACATCTGGCGCATGTGCCAGACCAAAGACGCTCCGATCCAGGACTGGGTGCGCCTGGCCGTGTCCCGTGCACAGGCCACCGGCGCCCCCGCAGTCTTCTGGCTTGACGAGGATCGCCCCCACGACCAGGCGGTCCTGCGCAAGGTCAGGCAGGCCCTGGCGGGAATCAGCACCGCCGGCGTCGAGGTAGAGATTCTCGATCCGGCCGCCGCCACCCGTTTCACGCTCGCCCGCGCCCGCCGCGGGGAGGACACGATCTCCGTCACCGGCAACGTCCTGCGCGACTACCTGACCGACCTCTTCCCGATCCTCGAGCTCGGCACCAGCGCCAAGATGCTCTCGATCGTGCCGCTGATGAGCGGCGGGGGCCTGTTCGAAACCGGGGCGGGCGGCTCGGCCCCCAAGCACGTCCAGCAGTTCACGCGCGAGAACCACCTGCGGTGGGATTCCCTGGGGGAATATCTCGCCCTTGCTGTCTCGTTCGAGATGCTGGCCGAGAAGCAGGACAACCCGCGGGCCAAGCTTCTCGCCACCACCCTCGATCACGCCACCGGTCAGGTGCTTGAGGAGAGCCGGTCACCGTTGCGCAAGGTCGGCGAGCTCGACAACCGCGGAAGCCACTTCTACCTCGCCCTGTACTGGGCCCGGGCGCTCGCCGACCAGAGCGACGACCGCCAGTTGGCCGAGCGCTTTGCCCCGTTGGCGCAACGGCTGGGCGACAACGAGGACACGATCGTCAGCGAGCTCTCCTTCGTGCAGGGCTCTCCGGTCGACATCGGGGGCTATTACCGCCCGGATCCTGAGCTGGCGGCAGCCGCCATGCGCCCGAGCGCCACGTTCAACGCCGCGGTGGACTCGTTCCAGGGCTCTGGCTGAGGACCGGACTGGCGCAGTGGCTGCGAGGTGCCCGGGAGCATCTGGCCTGAGCGCGGCGAGAGCGCCCCGCCATCAAAACGCCCCCACGCAGCCTCTCATAACATTGCCGGCATGGAATCGGAAGCGCCCCTGGAGCGAACCGGCGCGGGGCTGGTACCCAACGGTCCGGGGTGGTTCGTCCTCAACGCCCACGACGCGGTCTGGCATCAAGGCCACTTCGGCGCCTACACCCGCTTCGAGGGTCAACCGCGCTTCCCGGATGTGGGGATCAACATCGGCGTGCTCGCGCCTGGACAGCCGGCCTGCTACTACCACGGGGAGGATGAGCAGGAGGACTTTCTCGTTCTCTCCGGCGAGTGCCTATTGCTGATCGAGGGCGAGGAGAGGCCGCTGAAGCCCTGGGACTTCGTGCACTGCCCCGCCTGGACCGAGCACGTATTCGTCGGCGCCGGGGACGGGCCGTGTGCGATCCTCGCGATCGGCACCCGGCTGCGGGACGACGTCGTTTACCCGGCGGCTGGATTCGCCCAGCGCCACGGCGCCGCGGTTCAGACCGAGACCCGCAAGCCCGATGAGGCTTACGCAAACCTCGAGGACGACGTGGACGTTCCCTACCGGCGCGGGTGGTTACCCGGCTGAGCCGCAAGGCGGGCTGCCCCTGAGGTTCGGTGCCTGCGCTGTTCAGTAACTTGAGCGCGTGCCGACCGTGCTCATCGCCGGCGCCTGAGCCGCCGCACCGGAGGGTCAGGGCAGAGCGGGCGCCTCGGGGAGCCGGGCCAGAGCCGAGCTCATGTCCGCCTCGGAGAACTCGGGATCCTCGAGCTCGCCGGCCAGATAGGCGTCGTAGGCGCCGAGGTCGAAGTTGCCGTGGCCGCATAGGCCGAACAGGATCACGCGGTCCTCCGCTGCCTCGCGGGCTGCCAGGGCCTCGTCGATCACGGCCCGGATCGCGTGCGCAGGCTCGGGGGCGGCGATGATTCCCTCAGTGCGGGCGAACTGGACGGCCGCCTCGAAGGTCTCGTTCTGGCGGTAGGCGCGGGGCTCGACGAGACCGGCTCGGACCAGCCCGCAGACCAGGGGCGAGTCGCCGTGGTAGCGAAGTCCGCCAGCGTGGACGGGCGGCGGGACGAAGTCGTGTCCGAGGGTGTACATCGGCATCAGCGGCGTCAGCCCGGCCGTGTCGCCGAAGTCGTAGGCGTAGACGCCGCGCGTGAGCGTCGGACAGGCAGCCGGCTCGGCAGCGATGTATCTGGTCCCCACCCCGTTGCGGATCGTTCGGCGCAGGAAGGGAAAGGTGAGCCCGCCGAAGTTAGAACCGCCGCCGACACAGGCGATCACCGTGTCGGGATACTCCTCTGCCATCTCCATCTGGATGAGTGCCTCCTGCCCGATCACTGTCTGGTGGAGAAGTACGTGGTTGAGCACCGAGCCCAAGGAGTAGTTCGTGCTCGGGTCGTGCGCGGCGACCTCGACCGCCTCGGAGATGGCGATTCCGAGCGAGCCCGTGGTGTGCTCGCGCTGCGCGCGCCCCGCCTCGGTCAACTCAGAGGGAGAGCGGTGCACGGTCGCGCCCCAGGTCTGGATCATCGAGCGGCGATAGGGCTTCTGGTCATAGCTTGACCCGACCATCCACACCTCGCACTCGAGGCCGAACAGCTGGCAGGCGAAAGCGAGTGACGACCCCCATTGCCCGGCCCCGGTCTCGGTGCTCAGCTTCTTGATGCCGGCCGCCGCATTCTCGTAGGCCTGGGCGACCGCCGTGTTGGGTTTGTGCGATCCGGCTGGGGAGACCCCCTCGTACTTGTAGTAGATGTGCGCCGGAGTGTCGAGGGCACGCTCGAGGCGGTGGGCGCGATACAGGGGAGTCGGCCGCCACAGCTTGTAGGCGTCGCGAACCGGCTCGGGGATCTCGATCTCGGGCTCGGTGGAAACCTCTTGGAGGATCAAGCTCATCGGAAACAGCGGCGCCAGATCGGCGGGGCCCGCCGGCTCCTTGGTCCCCGGGTGAAGCGGCGGTGGCGCATCACCGGGGAGGTCGGCCATCAGGTTGACCCAATGGGTCGGGATGTCCCGCTCATCCAGCAAGAACTTGACCGTGTCAGTCATCGCGCCGTGTCCCCTTTCCGCCGATTTGATCTCCTGCCGATCATCACCCATCGCCGAGGAGCGCGCAAGCCCGAGCCGGCGGGGCGAAACCGAGGTGCGGTGATGGCCGCGTCTAACTTGCTGTCGACTTATCGGCGGACAGCACGCAGCCCTCCTGGATGATCCGTGTCGTCCGGACATTCTCAAACCCGGCGCTGGAGACCATCGCCTCCCAGGCGGGGATCGGCAGCGGCTTTTCCTTGACCCGCAGGGCGAAGCGCCAGAGGTTCTTGACAATTCGCCACCAGCCGGCCGGCCCGCGGACCACCATCGCCCGCACCTTGGCGGCGATGATCTCCCGGTCTCCGCTGGCCGTACCGCGGCCGAGCATCATGTCGCCGATCACGAGCTGGCCGCCCGGCCGGAGCCAGTCATAGGCCTGAGCGAGGACTGCACGCTTGTCGCCATTACTCAGGTGGTGCAAGGCGTAGTTGCTGACCACCAGATCGAGGCTGCCGGATTCCAGTTCCAGCCCCTGGATCGGCCGCGTCATGGTCTGGACGTTCCCGATCTCGGCCGCGTGGGCTTTGCGGTCGAGCATCGCGATGGCCGGCCCGTTGACATCGATCGCCAGCACCTGGGCGCAGCGAGGCGCCAGGGGGAGGGTGACCTGACCCGATCCGCAGCCGAGATCGATGGCCACCGTGTCGGGGGACGTGCGGCAGCGATCCAGAACCGCCTGCACGATGTTGGTCAGCCCCTGGGCCCCTTCTGAGTCCCAGCTGTCGGTCCGACGGCCCCACACGAGGCGCTCCCGGTTGACTGAGAGCGCCTGGCGCAGCGATAGCCTTCGCGACTTGGTTGAGATCGGTCCGGGACCCCCGTCGGAGGGGTCCTGTGCCTCGGCGTCACGCTTGACGTAGCGGTTGTGCGCCTGCTCGGCGGGCGCAGAGATCATCGGTGTATGTGTTGTGGAGCAGTCCATTTAGTTGTCGCTGAGCATCAGCAGCGGCCCTGAACCTGTGGTTAAGCCAACATGAGACGCGGTTTACGAAGATGAGCTCGAGGTATACCAAGCACCGGTCCGTTGCCCCCAACATCCAGCGCCGTCGCGCCCTGGCGATGGTTCTGCTCGCTGCTGTGATCATCGTCACGGTGGTCGTCGTGGCCGGAGCTCTGGGCGGTCCGACCCTGTCACCGCGATCCTCCGCGAGCGTCACCACGGGCCTCTCGTCCGCACCCGGCATCACGACCTCAACGAGAGCAACGACGTCCTCGACGTCCACAGCGACTCCGCCTCCTCCTCCGCAGGCGCCCTATCGGGTGGGCGTGGCGTCGCTGCGGGTGCTCGAACCGACCACCATCTCGCTTGCCAACGCCAAGACGAGCAGCGGCCAGCCGGCCCGCTCCCTGCCGACCGTGATCCGCTACCCGGCGAGCGGCTACCCGGGCCCCCCCGGGCGCTCGCCGGTACCCGGCGCGCCACCGCAGCGAGCCGCGGGCCCGTTTCCCCTTGTGGTCTTCTCCCAGGGTTACGACTATCCCGCCGAGGGCTACTCGGCCCTGCTCGACGCCTTTGCCCGGGCGGGCTTCGTGGTCGTCGATCCGACCTATCCCGCAACGGACCCCTCGACTCCGGGAGGACCCAACGAGAGCGACATCGTCAACCATCCCGCGGATCTGCGCTTCGTTCTCTCGGCCCTGATCGCCGCCGCCCACCGCGTTTCGAGCCCGTTGCACGGCCTGGTCAAGGCCGATCAAATTGCCCTGGTCGGACACTCCGACGGGGCTGACGTGACCCTTGCGACGTCGGCTAACACGTGCTGCGGGGATCCGCGGGTCAAGGCGGCCGTGATCCTCTCCGGTGCCGAGCTGGCCGCCTTTGGAGGCAGCTATTACGGCTCAGGGAGCCCGCCCCTGCTGGTGGTCCAGGGCGACGCTGACCCGATCAACGTCCCCGGATGCAGCGCGGCCCTCTACGGTCAGGCCCCGGCGCCCAAGTACTACCTCGAGCTGCTCGGCGCTTCGCACCTGATGCCCTACGTGACGCCTGGGCGCACCCGTGACCTGATCGGCCAAGCGGTGATCAGCTTTCTGCGCTACTACCTCGAGCACAAGTCCTCGGCGCTGGCCCGGCTCCACCGCGTCGCCAACCTTCCCGGCATCGCGGACCTCATATCGTCTCCCAGCCTCGCCGGTCGCAGCACCTTCTGTCCCGGCGCGCCCTGAGACCTGGTCCGCTCGGTGTATGCGCCACACTGTCGTCATGCCCGAATCTGAGACCTTCAGCGCTGAGCAGGCACGTGACCTTGGCCGCCGAGTCGGGATCGACTGGGACACGTCACCGTTCGACGTCGAACAGTTTCGAATCGGGCTCGACGTCGAGCTCGAGCACGGCCGCCGTGACGTGGCCACCAACGTCAGCGATGACGATGAGACGACCACGGCCAAGATCGCCCTTGCCCACCTCAATGAATTTCCGGACTACTACACCCGGCTGGCCAAGATGGAGGCCGAGGCCGAGGAGTACTGGTCACAGCGCCGCGGCGAACGCGGTTGACCGCCCGCCGCGATCACGTCAAGCGAACAGACAATCGCCAAAACTCACATCAACCAGGTGGGCGATTGCCTCCCCCAGGGCCTGATCCTGGTCGATCCCGGCTGGCCCGTTCGGCCGGGATGGCACGGCTGAGCGAGAACACTCCGACCGCCATCAGCAGCAGCCCGACCGCTTCCGCGAACACTGACACGGTGTCGAGCGCGATGTGCTCCCCGAACAGAAGCTGCCCGATGAGGATCGCGACCAGCGGTTCGGTCACCGTCAAGGCGGGGAGCGACCATTTGATGTCCCCGGCTTGAAACGCGCTCTGGGTGAGATGCAGCCCTAGAACCGCGGAGGCCGCGAGCGCGTACGGCGGCCAGGTGGCGAGGGCGTGGAGCAGCCCGCGGTCGAGCAGATGAGCCGAGCGCTCGGCCAACGCAGCGATGACTCCGAACACGACGCCGGCCGCGAGCCCCAGCGTCAAGGCTCGCGACTGCGGGCGGATGTGGGCCAGGAAGTTGAGCGCGATCACCACCATTGCGGCGAGGACGCCGAGCAGCAGCCAGCCTCCGAGCGAGCCGTGGGGGTGACCGTGCCCCGGGCGAGAGGCGACGAGGAACAACACCAGGCCGCCCACGGTCGATCCGATCCACAGCCACTGTCCGCGCGTCAGCCAGCGCTTGTCAAGCGCGGCGCCCGCGGCGAGCGCGAAGACGAGACCGACGACGAGCAGGGGCTGGACGAGCGCCAACGAGCCGGTGCGGAGCGCCAGGAGCTGCAGGGCAAATCCGGCGATCCCGCTGACGTTGCCCAACAGCCACAGCGGCTGCCTTATCAGGTGGGCGACGAGTCCCGGTCGCATCGCCGTCTCGGGTGGCGCATCGCGCGCCTCTCGCTGCTGCAGGACCGAGGAGGCGGCGAAGCACAGTGCCGAGGCGAGTGAAAGGGCGAGCACGCCAAGCGGCACGTACGGGCGGTCGCCTGCGAGCTCCAGCAGGGCGCGATAGATGTGCCTCGGGCTTGTGAGGGCGAACGTCACGGCCATGGTGCGGGCCTAGGCCGCCCACCCAGCATCCTCGGCGTCATCACCGGCGGCGGGGGTCAGCCCGCGAGCCACGAGCCAGAGCTCGAACATGGGGTCGGTAAGACGTGGTTTTCGATCCTCGTGGATGACGTCCGCGTTGGCGACCAGGCTCTCGAGCGCCTTGCCGATGCTCGAGCGCTTGATGCCCACGGCGGCTGCCGTCTCCTCACTGTGCAGGGGAGTGGTCGCCACCGCCAGTGCTCGCGCCACGCGGCGCTCGTTCGTCGTCAGGGCCTTCCAAATCGCTCGCATCAGCGGGGCGGCGTCGGTTGCGGCTTGGTCGAGCGCCGACACCCAGGTCCCCTCGTCGGCGGCTGTGTTGCGCGGCGTGCGCTGCCAGAGGTAGTGCGCAAGCATCATGCTTCTCTGGGGGTGGCCACGGGTGAACTCCAGCAACGGCGTGAGCGCGACGGCCGCGTCGCGATTGGTCTGCTGAAAGCGAAGGGCGACGTAATCGCCCACGTCCGCGAGCGGGAGCGGCGCAAGGTTCTTCGGAACCGCTTGGTCGAGCAGTGGCCGTCCTGGATCGGCGAAGAGCTGTTGCATGACTCCCGGCGCCGAGCCGGCGAAGGCGTAGGTCGCCACGTCGGCTTGGTGCTGAATCACGCTGCGGATCTTTCCGTCGGCTCCGGGAACAGCGAGGACATCTTGGATTTCGTCAAAGACGATCAGGCTGGTCGTACCTTCGCGATCGAATAGGGCCATCGGCAGCTCGAGCAGGCGAAGCAGCACCGACTCCGCATCCACGTTCGGGTTTCGCTGCAGGGTCGCGGTAAACCCGCCGCCTCCCAGAGCAAGGCCGATGTTCCAGGACCGGAACAGGTTCTCGATGTGGCGACGGACCGGTCCCCTTAGTCGTTCGTAGCCTCGCTCGATGCGAACCACGATCTCGGCGATCGAGAGGACGTCTTGGAGGTCGACCAACACGGTGGCGGTGCCCTCACGTTCGGCGGCCCCGAGGACCCTACGCAGTAGGGTCGTCTTTCCGTAACGACGGGGCCCGACGAGACGAAATGAGTGCCGACCGGCGGCGAGTGCCAGCAGGTCATCGGCCTCCGGATCCCGATCGATCATCTCCTCGGGCGAGAGGGGTCCCGAGAAGCGAAACGGGTTGAGGTCGCGTGCAACCGTCATGCGCGACGAGACTAACCGCAGAGTAGAGGTATGCGAACTAGCAGAGTAAAAGTATGCTAAACCAGCCTGCCAGCCGAATGCGAGGCTGCAGCGGCTGTGGCTTGGGGTAGCCGCTGGCAGTCGTGACTGCGGACGGACTTACTTGCGAAGCGCCTTGTAGGTGGTGACGGCAGTCGCGGCACCGACGACGGCCGCGGCGGCGAAGGCGCGCAGCGGTCCGGGCCGGCCACCGCCGACGCGTTCGCCGATTGCCTTGCCAACCATGCGGACCCCGGAGTTCATGCCGACGCTGCCACGGCGAGCAGCCGCTGGATCCGGTCGAGCAGCTGCGGGCTTGTGTACCAGGACTGGTCGGCCTTATCGATCAATAGCTCGACGTAGGCGTGAAATTGCTCGGGAGTCCAGAACGCAGCCTCGATCCGGTCCAGAAGCTGCGGGCTCGGATACTGGTCTTCGGGAATGCGTTCCATCACATCTCGTAGTAGCGCTCCTGCGTGGCGGGCACGGCGGCTCCTCTCTCACATCAGGTCCCCGAGGGGGCCTAGGTTCAGGTTCAGGTCGTCATCTTCCAAGCCAAAGATCTGCTTGAGCTCCTCCATCCGGTCCGCCAGAGCCATGAAGGTTTGACCCAGACGTTCTATCTCCTCCGGACTGAGGTTCCCCGCCTCCATACGGTGCACGGCCTGACGCTCCATGAGCTGACGGAGCAGCTCGATGACCGTCAGCACGAGTTGCGCCAGGCCCTTTTCGAGGCCCTCCGGGTCGGCTTCCACGCGCCGGGTGAGCGCCGACTCGATTCGCCTCAGCTCACCTTCGGTCGGCAGAGGGGCCGAGCGGGTCTGCGTCTGGTCAGCCATCGATCGCGTCTCCCACGAAGCTGTAAGCCGGCCAGGGCCCGGTGCACACGAGCTCGGCGTCGTGGAGCTGTGCGTCAAGCCCGCGGACGCGGCGCAGGAAATCGTCCGCGCTTCCCTGCGCGACGAGAAACGCGGCACTCACAGGGACGTAGGCGCGCGTGAGCAGGCGGTGGCGCGATGCGCGGGCGTGGCCATCGAGGTGGGCGTGAACTCGCCTGGCGAGATCTCGCGCTCGACGGTGGGGCTCGAGTCGCGAGCGCATGCAGGCGGTGCCGGTGGGCGCGGGCACAGCCGCTACCGGCTCGACTGCATCGGGCCAGATGCCTCGGACGCTCAACTCCACGGCGCCGCGGATCCATTCGAGCTTGTGCGCGAGATCGTGACAGCGGGTCGTGAGCATGCGCGCCACGTCGCCGTCGGCGTCGAGCAGCGTGCCGAAACGGACCGGCAGAGCCGTCCCCTCGCCTGTCAGCGCTTCGATCACGTGCTCATAGGTCCACAGCGTCTCGACGTCGAGCGCGGGCGCACAGTCGTGCTCGGTCACGGCCGCCACCAGGCCCTGAGCGGCGACGAACCGCACAGCCGCACCGTCCACACCGACTAGCGGCGCTTCCGGCAGGCGGCGGGGGTCACTGATGGCATAGAGCAGGAGACTCACGAGCCCACGGTTCTGTCGATGGCGGCGAGGAGGATGCGCAGGTCAAGCTTGACCAGGTCGACGTCGGCGGCGGCCAACGTCACATCGCCATGGATGACGACCCCGCCCTGGAGCAGGCGGTCCAGCAGGCGATCGGAGCAACATTGCGGCCCCGGTGCTCAACGGCTTTCATCCTCCCTATCGAGATCGCATCCGGCTCTGCTCTTATCCCGGGCCAGGATGACCGCGGGCGTTGACCAACAGCTTTTTGCCCTGGTACCCGATGGATGTCGGGTCTACACGCACAGGATGTCCAACCGCGGACACGATGTCCGATCCGTGCTGATGTCACGCATGACAGTGAGTCCAGTAACTGTCAGGGTTAACCGGACTTTTGACCGGCGTTGCACGCATTATCTCGCGAGCTTCTGCCAGGACGCTTGTCGTTTTCATTTAGGCGCCTCGGTACCTCCTGTGGACGTCCAAGAATCGGAGGGAAGAGAATGGCCAATACCGTGCCAGACACGCTGCGCGAACTTCTCATCAGCACGATTGAGGGAGCCGGCAAGAGCGCCAACGGCGGTGGTGACAAGCTGCCTGGCGGGAAAGGCAAGGGTGGCTCCGGCGCGCGCGGAATTGCGGCTGGAGTCGGGGTGGCCGCCTTGGCTCCCGCGGCGGTCAAGGGTCTCAGCAAGCTGGCTCGCGAGGCCGGCATGGAGGGTGTGCAGGACCTGGTCAAATCACCCGGCAGGGCTGTCGAAGGCCTGGGCTCCACGATGAGCGGTCAGGTCGGTTCCAAGCTGGGAGACAAGGTCAAGTAGAAGGTCGATGACGCCGGGGGCCCAGGCGGCATCCTGGCCGACACAGTCAAGGACGCGCTGCCCTTCGGTGGTGGCGACGGTGGTAGCAAGGGCGGCGGTTTTGGCGTCGGCAAGGGACGGCGTATGCCGGTCCAGCAGACCATCGACATCGGTTTGCCGCTCGCGACGGTCTACAACCAGTGGACGCAGTTCGAGGACTGGCCGACGTTCATGCACCGGGTCGTGCGCGTGACTCAGGAAGACGACTGCACGGTCACGTTTGAAGTGAAAATCTGGACGTGCAAGAGAGAGTTCACTGCCCAGATCGAGACCCAGCGCCCGGACGATCGCATCAAATGGAAGGTCAGCCAGGGAATGACTCACGCCGGGGTGGTGTCCTTTCACGAGCTGGGTCCAGATCTGACCCGAGTGCTGCTGAGCATCGACGTCCAGCCGGGAGGGCTGATCGAAAAGATGGCCCGCGGCATGCGCCACGTCAAGCGCGCCGCCCGCGGAGACCTGCATCGGTTCAAGGCCTTCATCGAGATGGCCGAGGCGGAGAGTGGCGCGCGGCGCGGATCGATCCAAGACGGGGAGGTCGTCGAAGAGCACGACCCGAGCTACGACAAGGATCGCGAGTACTCGGATCCTGAGGCGGTCATGGAGGAATTGGAGGCCACCGAAAGCTCCGAGGATGAGGACGACGACGAGCAGGAGAACACCGGCGCCTCCGCCGACGAGGACCCGGACGAGGACGAGGACGATGACAAGCCCCCGGCGGCGAGCACGCGACGTCGTCGGCGCCAATCGTCAAACGGTGGGAGAGCCGACTCCGACGATGACGCGCGCCGGCGCGGCACCCGGTCTCGTTCGAGTAGCCGTTCGTCGTCCTCCGGAGCCTCGAGCCGTGGCGGCTCGAGCCGTGGTGCTTCAAGCCGTGGTGCTTCAAGCCGTGGTGCTTCGAGCCGTGGTGCTTCGAGCCGCGGTGCCTCCCGCTCGTCCGGCAACGGGAGCGGCAGCGCGAGCGGATCGAGCGGCTCGCGCCGCGCCTCGGGTAGTTCCCGGTCGTCGAGCGGATCCTCATCGAGCCGACGCTCGCGTTCGCGCAGCAGCAACAACTGAAGGAGGAGGAATGGCAGCCGACTTACGATCCATCGTCCTGAACATGGCGTTGAACGCTCTGAAGCACTCCCGAGCCCAGCCCCAATCGTTCCCGGTGCCGAAGAGGGCGCATCTCTCGACGGGACGCGCAATGCTGCTGGGCGCGGGCCTCGCGACGGCGGGACGCGCCCTGGCCAGCGAGCGAGGACGGGACTTGGTGGGCTCCCTCCGCGAGCGGCTCGGTGAGCATGCCGGAAACGGTTACGAGGACGAGGAGAAGTTCGACGAGCCTGAGGGGGAGGAGGACGAGGACTTCGAGGATGAGGAGGCCGACGAGCCTGAGGCGGAGGAGGATGAGGACTTCGAGGAGGAACGGCCGCGTCGGCGGCGTCGAACTCGCTCGAGGAGTCGCTGACCTGCATGGAGTCGTTGGCCGGGCATGAGTTCCCGCGCACGCGGGAACTCATGCGTGACGCGGCGCCTAGAGGTCCGAAGGCACGCTGCGTCGGACCCCCGCGATCGTGATTAGAACGAGCAGGGTGGTGAGGGTCAGCAGGACCGGAGCGCTGGTCAGACGACCCAGTTCGGCCAGCACGATCGGGGCCGCGAACCCGAGGTATGTCAGGGCGTAGTAGATCGCGGTGAGCGAGGCGAGGTCCGCGGGACGGGCCAGCCTTTGGATCTCCAGCAGGCCTGACACCAGGCACAGCCCGTAGCCACAGCCCAACAGCGCGGCCGCGGGTATTACCAGCGGCCAGCTGTACAGGTCCGCGGCTAAGGCCCCAAGCAGCAGCCCACCCCCGATCGCGGTCAGACCCGCGACGGTGCCGCGCGGGTCATCGAGACGGTCGAGCCGGCGGGCAAGGGGCTGGATCAGCACGCCGAGCGCCAGCGTCAGCCCGGCGATCACGGCCGCGAACCCGACTCGAAACCCGGCCGTGTGACGAGCGACCAGACCCGGCAGAACCGCGAAGGCGATTGACGGCGCCGCGAATACCCAGGGCGCGCTCGGTGCCACGACCCGGCGAAAGCGGCGACGTCCGGCCGACGGTACGCGTAACAGCTCGCCCAGCGAGAGGCGCCAGGACTGCGGGCGGAGCGTCTCGGGCGCGGCTGACAGGAGGAGCACGGCGATCAGCATCAATGCCAGGTGCGGGAGGTAGGCAGTGAGCAGCGGGTGCGGAGCCCATTGGGCCAACAGACCAGCCACCAACGGACCAAGCCCAAACCCGGCCGACAGAGCGATCGCTGCCCGCCGCGCGCCGGCCTGTTCGCCGGCTCGGTGATCGTATGGGGCGGTTGACAGCTCCTTGATCCAAGCTGTCCCTGCGGCGAACGCCGCACCACTGCACACGCCGGCCAGAAATCGCCCGGCGTACAGCATGAGCAGAGAATGCTCCCCAGCGATCAGGGCCAGCGAGGCGACCGCCGAGAGAACTCCCGCCGCGCGCACCACCAGGCGGCGCCCCCGCAGGTCAGAGATCGGCCCGATCACCAGCAGGGCCGGAATCAGCCCGAGCGCATAGACGCCGAACAGAGCATCGGCCGTGCTCTCAGACACACCCTCGTGCAGCCGATAGGCCAACAGCAGGGAGGAGAACTGATTGGCGCCCCAGCCGACTCCGAACATCACGCCCGCGACCCGCGCCCAAGCCGGCAGCCTTCTCACGAGCCAGCCAGCGTAACCGACAGTACGAACACGGGCTGTCTGGTCAACGCAGTCTCGGCATGCACCGTTGCGAGCACGACCGTCAGGGCGTGACCCTGAGGGGGCCAAGTGCTCGGCCCGCCGCGGGCGATCCTCGCCGTCAGGCGAACCGAGCCCGCAGGACGGTCCGAAGGCGACGGCGCGCCCTCTGACCTGACAGATGCTCGGCTCTGAGCCGCAGCAGCGCAACCGCTTCGCCCGTGGCCACGAATGGATTCGCAACGACCCGCCCGTCAAGGAGCGACAGCGCCGCGAGCGCCTGATCGTCAATCAGCGCCACCAGTACCCGCCCCCCCAGCGGCGATGCGCCATCCAAGGCTGCGAGCCGTTCGACGAGGTGCGTGTCATCGGGGCCGGCGAGACGCAGCACGACGGGCGCCGACGGCAGCAAAGCCGAGGCGAGGGGCGGCGTCGGACCGGCGACCAGCCGCCGCCGATCTGCGGCTCGTCGCAGGTCAGCATTGTGCTCGTTGGCGATTAGGGTATTCATCGAAGTGGTCATGGCGTCGCTCCTCTCGATCGGCGTACCCGCAGGGTGCCGGTAAGACACACTTCGCACATCGGGCACAAGCCCCGACATCACGGCCTCGACCCCTTACTCAGCCATCAGTCATGCCTTAGCCGTAGCCGCGTCCGACACCTAGCGAACATCGCCCACCAAGGGACGCGACAGCGGGGCGGTGTCGCCCGGTGCAAGTCTCCCGCCACCAGATCGCGCGCGAGATGGTGAGACGCAGCAGCGGTTCTGGCGGCGGGTCGGCTCGGTACTGCGAGTAGCGGAGAACGAGAGCGGCGAGTGCCGGGCTGGTCGGGGGACGATCAAGAACGGTCATCTCACCCACGACGGCTCCTAGCTCAGGAGGCCGGAGGGGCGCCGAGCGCCGCGGAGATCTCGTCGAGCGCTTGGTTCTCGGCGTCGCTGATCTGCTTGCCGCCGATACCAAGGAAGCCGCCCTCCTTGTGCGCGCTGGCCACCGCCTGCGCGACGGTCATCACGAACTTCTTGTAGCCGTCAGTCTCGACGGGCGTCGCCCTCGCCTCCAGGATCCTGATCGCCTCGCGCAGCTGGTTCGTCGCCACGACCCCGATGTCGCCGCCCGCGTCTCGGAGTCGGTCGGGATCGATCGAAGGTGGCGCCTTGACCAGCGTGTCGAGGAGTTCACTCTCCCCGTGGTGCTCGCGCGCCGCCTGATAGGCCCTGCCCATTGCCAGGGTCTCGCGTAGCGTACCGCCACGGTCGGCGCTGATCACGAGCATGGATGCGTAGAGCGGCCCGTTGACGATGGTTAACCATTCCTCGGCGTTGAAATCGGCCTTGTCTGTCATTCCAGTCCTTTGCGATCGTCGGGAGTCCATCATGCGCTGCCTAGCGCGGCATCCGGCAGTTCCGCCGCGACCCCGCCGGTCGACACGTTGGCCGACCGTGAACCGCTGCAGCTGCTAGTCGAGGTGGTATGGCACTGCCACGGTCGCCATCCGGACAACGTAGCGCTCCGCTGCTGGTCTGGTGGGTGAGCGAATGGGAAAGCGCCGTCAGCGTGCTGCGGGTGGCCGGCCGCCGGAGCTTGGTGCCCCGGCGACCGGTTCACGCTCGCTTACCTAGCCCGCGTGCGCAATCCGTACCCGAACGGGAACAGCGGGTCGTAGTTGGGATCGCCGACGTTGATCGGTTCTTGGCTCAGCGACCGCGGCCAGCTCACCGGCAGCTGTCCGGTGAAGGCCCGCGCGCCGAACAGATCATCGGCGATGCCCGCCCCCTCGCTGCCCGGTAGCCACGCGGCCACCAGTCCGTCCATCTGTCGCAGCTGCGCCGGATCAATGATCATCGGGCGCCCGGAAACGACCACCACCACGCACCGCTTGGCCTGCGAACAGACCCGGTTGATGGCCAGATTGTCAGCGGCAGAGAGCTGCATCGTCTTGGGTGGCCTTGGACCGGTGTCATCGGGGTCATAGCCCCACTGCGGGCCCCCGACGTCGCCGAACCCCTCGGCGTAGGGGGTCTCGCCGACCACAACGATGCCAACCGCGCGCCGGGGGATCGGCGCCGAGGCGTCCTGGCTGTAGGTCACGCTGCCTCGGGCTAGCTGGCGGATGCCATCCAGGATGGTGGTCCCGGGGATCTTATGTAGCGAGCCCGAACCACCCTGCCAGGTGATCGTCCAGCCGCCGGCCTGGTTGCCGATGTTATCCGCGTTGCTGCCCGCCACATAGATGTCCTTGTTGCCGTGGATGGGCAGGGTGTTGCGGTTGTTCTGGAGCAGCACCGCCGACTCGGACGCCGCCCGGCGGGCGAGCGCGTGATGCGCGGGCGAGCCGATCTGCGGCAGGTTCGTACGGTCGGTAAAGGGGTGCTCGAACAGGCCGAGCTCGAACTTCTTGGTCAGGATCCGGCGCACCGCGTCGTCGATGCGCGCCATCGGCACCCGTCCGTCTTGAACGTCCTGGATCAGAGTGGAGATGAAGCTCTTGTACTGGTTTGGCTCCATCATCATGTCGATGCCTGCGTTGACCCCGGTGGCCACCTGCGTAGCCCAGTCCCCGGGCAGCTGGTGAATGCCTTCCCAGTCGCTGATCACGATGCCGCTGAAGCCCTGCTGGTCCTTTAGCCAGCCCTGGATGAGGTCGCGGTTACCGTGCATCTTGATCGGCTGGCCGTTGGCGGTGTCGGTCCACTGGACACTCGAATAGGAAGGCATCACACTGCCGACATGGTGCTCGTCGATGGCGGGCACGTACTGGCGCAGCGATGTCTTGAAGAAGTCCCGGTGGTTGGTGATGTCGATGCCCTGGTCGATCGGGTAGCCGTTGCTGCCCGTGCCATACGTCGTGTTACCGTCACCGGCGAAGTGCTTGGCCGTGGCGAGCACCCGGTCGCGGTTGGCGAGTTGACCGGGAGCGCCCTGGAATCCATCGATCGCGGTTTCCATCGTCTGTACCAGCGACGGATTCTCACTGAAGCTCTCAAAGGTCCGCCCCCAGCGGTCGTCTCGGGCGGCACATACGCAGGGCGCAAACACCCACTGCGGGCCGCTGGCCCGCGTCTCCTCCGCGGTCACGTGCTCAACGTTGCGCACCAACGTGGGGTCGCGCGTGGCGCCGAGCCCGATGTTGTGGGGAAACACGGTGGCGCCGTACATGTTGTTATCGCCGTGTACGGCGTCGATGCCATACAGGATCGGGATATGCAGCCGAGAGGCCAGCGCGGCGCTCTGGAACCGGTCGACCATGTCGGCCCACGCGGTCGGCGTGTTGGGCTTTGGTACTGAGCCGCCGCCCGACAGAATCGAGCCGAGCCCGTAGGTCGTGATAGGCGACGGATCGTCGTAGACCTGGTAGCGCTCGGTCTGGGTCATCTGGCCGACCTTCTCCGCCAGCGTCATGCGCGAAAGCAGGTCGTCCACGCGCTGGCTGATCGGAAGGACGGGGTTTTGGTAGGGCAGCGCGTCGGCGGCGCGTGCGGCATGGCGGGCGGCGCCCGCGGTCGGTACCGCGACAGCGACGGCAGCCAGTGCCGCCAGGCCTGCGACAAGCGCCACCCACTTGCGGATGTCCGGATTCCTGTGAGTCAACTCGTTCCTCCCTCGAATTGGCGTCCGGTCCGCTCGCACCGCCTGGAGGCCCCTGAACCCACCCGGCGGCTCGAACATTTTAAACAGAACAGTTTCAACCGTGTCTCGTCTAACTCCGGGCGGCGCGGCTGGAGGTCGTTCGCACACGTTTGAGCCCCGGAAAGCAGGTCGTAACCCCTCACGTCTTGGGGCCGGATCAGGCTGCCATCCAGTCCCTGGGAGTGCACCCCCTGGTCCATTGTTTTGAACAGGATCGCCCGGGCAGAATTGCAACAGCAGTCACGAAGTCACCGCGAAGCATGGGAGGAATGATGCAGGCGCTGCGACCAACCGGCCGGACGATCTACTTCTTTGGCGCTTTGGGGGGCTTGTTGTTCGGTTACGACACTGGGGTGATTTCAGGGGCGCTGTTGTTCATTCCAAACACGTTTAAGTTGTCGCCATTCCTGCAGGGCGCGATCGTCGCATCGCTGCTGCTGGGCGCGATGATCGGGGCGGCGTTTGCCGGCGGGCTGTCTGACCGGCTGGGCCGCCGGATGCTGATCGTCAGCGCTGCGGTCGTGTTCACGGTCGGAGCTGTGCTGGCGGCGCTGGCGCCCAGCGTGGCGGTGCTGGTCGCGGCGCGTTTCATTATCGGTTTGGCGGTTGGTTCGGCGGCGCTGGTCGTGCCCCTGTATCTGTCCGAGATTGCGCCGACAGAGGTTCGCGGAGCGATCGCGTCACTGAATCAGTTGATGATCGTGGGCGGCATCCTGGTGGCGTTCATCGTCAACGCGATACTGGCGTCCACGGGGAACTGGCGGCTGATGCTGGGATTGGCGGCGGTGCCGTCGCTGGTGCTCCTGGCGGGGATGCTGTTCATGCCCGAGACGCCGCGATACCTCGTGCACACCGGGGAGGACAACGCGGCGCGCGAGGTGCTGAAGGACCTGCCGGGCGATGAGCGTCCCGAGCAGCGGATCGAGGAGATACGCGAGGTCGAGCAGCATGAGGAGGGCGCCACCGGGCTCGGCGGGCTGTGGCGGGCGACGTGGGTGCGACCGGCGCTGCTGGTCGCGACCGGGCTGGCGGTGTTTCAGCAGCTGGTCGGAATCAACACGATCATCTACTACGCGCCGACGACCCTAACCAATGTCGGATTCGCAAAGACCAGCGCGATCTACGCGAACCTGATCATCGGCGTGGTCAACGTGGCCATGACCGTGATCGCGATCCGGATCATCGACCGGGTGGGACGGAAACCTATGCTGATCGCGGGCGTGGCCGGCATGGTCGCCAGCCTGCTAGTGCTCGGTATCTCGCTCTCGGTCCTCGCGACCCCTCACCATCCCGGCGACCCGGCGGCGATCATCACGCTGGTGTGCCTGGCGACGTTCATCGCGTCGTTCGCGGCAACCTGGGGCCCGGTCGTATGGGTGATGCTTCCCGAGGTTCTGCCCCTCAGCGTGCGCGGCACGGCAATGGGGGTCGCGGTGTTCGGCAACTGGGCCGCCAACCTCGTCGTCTCCCAGACCTTCCCGTCGCTGCTGTCCTCGTTGGGCCCCGGTCCGGTGTTCCTGGGCTACGCGGGTCTGGGCGTCCTTGCAGGGATCTTTGTGATGGCCTTCGTGACCGAGACCAAGGGCCGCAGCCTCGAGGAGATCGAGACTGACCTCCAAGGTGGCTCTGACGGGCGCGGTGCCAGGCGAAGCGAGCCACGCCACGCCACGATCTCGCACTAGCCGGCTCGAGACGGCCACGGTCCGAGGTAGCGTCAACCACCGGTCCGAACACGACCCCGCGCGGCCAGGAGACCGGTATCTTGCTCGAGACCGACGACATCGGCGCCTTCCACACTCAGCTCATGCCTATGGCTCGCTGCCGCAGAGCCAGGTGACTTCCCGCATCACTTCGGTGGCGCGAGACGAGAGCGCCGCGTCTTTCTGAGCTCATGGCGCCGGTTCGAGGCTGGCCTGGAACCGAGGCAAGTGCTGGGCGTTGGCCGCGAGCATCTCGTCCAGGAGCGCCTGCGTCTGATTCAGGTCCAGCCGCGAGCGGGTCATCGGGTCGAGCAGAAACGCGTGCAACGCATCGCGCCGGCTGCCGCTCAGTGCTGCTCGGACCGTGAGCTGCTGAACGGCCACGTAATTGCGCAGATGGGTCGCGTAGGCCTCGGGAAGCGGCCCGGCGGGCAGCGGGCGGACGCCATCCGCGCCGATTCGGGCCGCCACCTCAACCACGGCGTCGACGGGAAGGTTGGGTATCGCCGCGCCGTTGATCGTATTAATCAGGTGGATGTCGCCGCGGTTGCCCAGGATCGACTCGATCATGTCGATCACGAGGATGCCGTCCTCCTCCTCGCTCGCAGGCAGATCCTCGAGCGTGACCGGATCCGCGCTCGGGGCGGACCAGCGGCGGGCCAGCTCGGCCCATTGCCCGACCCGCTCGCGGTCTTCCCGGAGGTCGTGGATCCGCGTTCCGTAGCGCAGTCCGAGCCCTTGAGCCCGACCTTCATACGGCTCGGTGAGCCGCTGCATCTGGGGGAAGAACTCGGTCCAGTGCAGCCAGCAGTAGGGCAGCACGCCGTAGGTGTCAAGCACCCAGCGAACGATGGGCTCGGTGGCTCGCTCGCGCGCCAGAGTCAATCCGTTCCGGCCGTCAGCGATCGGCAGCTCGGTGACGCCGGCGCAATGATTCAGGCCGGCCACGATCGCGGGCATGAGGATCTCGTCCGGCTCGACGCCTGCCTGCGCGGCTAGCCAGCCCTTGTCGGCCGGCATCGCGGTGCAAGAGCACAGCGATAGGGACCGGACCTCGGGCACGGTCTGCATGGCCAGCGCGCACATGGTCGCGGGGTTTGAATAGTTGAAGATCCAGGCTTGGGGGGCGAGTTCCGCTACGTCACGGGCGATGCTGGCCAGCACCGGGGCATTGCGCAACCCGCGCATGATGCCGCCGGGCCCGACCGAGTCGGCCACGGGCATGAAAATCCCGTACCGGCCCGGAATCTCGATGTCGTTTTCCCAGGCGTCGTTGCCGCCGACGGCGATCGCGACGATCACGAAGTCGGCGTCACTCAGGGCCTCTCGCTGGTCGCGGGTGCTGCGTACGCGCAGCCCGGCCGCGTCACCGGCAATCTTGCGGGCGAGGTCCTCCATCACCCGCAGACGCGACTCAGTCGGGCCCATCAGGGTCAGCGTGGTGCCCCGCATGGCCTTTGACCGGAGCAGGTGACGCAGCAGCGGCGGGACGAACGAGCTGCTGCCCCCGCCAATCATCGCGACGTTCATGAGCCGGATCCGGACAGCAGACGGTCGCCCGGAAGCACGAAACTGACCATTGACCGGATCCTACGCGCAAGATGTGATGTTATGTGCGAATCACAGCATTAAAGACCAGCTTCGAGCAAAGGCGATCCTTCTGAGCACCGTCCATCCGCTGGATCCCCTCTCGGCCGATGAAGTCGCGGCGACGACCGCGGCCGTGCGCGCGGCCGATCAGTTTCGATCGCTGAGCAAGCGATGGCGCGTGGTGACGATCGACCTCCGCGAGCCGCCTAAGGAAACGGTCCTGGCCTGGGCGGTCGACCAGAATGGAGATACACCCGCCCGCGAGGCCGAGGTTGTGCTGCTCGACAACGGCGACGGGGCGACCCACGAGGTCATCGTGGTGCTCGGCGGCGGGAACGGCGGCCACGTCGCCTCATGGTGCCGGCGAGACGATGTGCAGCCGATGGCGGTGGTTACCGAGCTGATGGAAGCCGAGGAGCTGGTCAAGAATGACGAGCGCTTCCGCGCGGCACTTGCCAGGCGCGGGGTCGAGAACTTCGACGCGATCCAGATCGACGCCTGGCCGGCGGGCAATTTCAATCGTGATGGCGAGGCCGGGTTGCGGCTCGCGCGTTGCCTCGCGTTCGTGCGTCCGCGGCCGCAGGACAGCGAATGGGCCCATCCAATCGACGGCTTGATTGCGCTGGTTGACCTCAATCGGCTGAAGATCCTCCGCATCGACGACCACGGTGTCGTCCCGATCCCGCCTGAGCCAGGCAACTTCGACGTGGCGGCCGCCGGCACGCTGCGCGATGACATCGCGTCGCTGGAGATCATGCAACCCGAAGGGCCCAGCTTCAGCGTCGACGGCCGGGTGGTCAGCTGGCAGCGCTGGCAGTTGCACGTCGGCTTCAGCTCGCGAGAGGGACTGGTGCTGAGCCAGGTCGGCTATCACGATCAGGGTCGTCTGCGGTCGATCCTGTTCCGGGCGTCACTATCGGAGATGATCGTTCCCTACGGCGACCCAAGTCCGACCCACTACTTCAAGAACGCGATCGACGCAGGCGAGAACGGCGTCGGGATCTCCGCCTCGCCGCTGACGCGCGGCTGTGACTGCCTGGGGGAGATCTATCTACTTCGACGCCACGGTCGCCGACGTCGACGGCGCGGCGGTGACTATCCCACAGGCCATCTGCATGCACGAGGAGGACGCCGGCGTGCTCTGGCGCCACATCGAGTGGCGCAACGGCAAGGGTGAGGTGCGTCGCTCCCGCCGGCTGGTGATCTCGTCCTTTTCAGCGATCGGCAACTATGACTACGGTTTCTTCTGGTACCTCTACCAGGACGGCACGATCGCCTATGAGGTGAAGCTGACCGGCGTGCTCTCGACCGGCGCGGTGGCGCCCGGCGAGCATCCCCGGCACGGGACCCTGGTCGCGCCAGGCCTCAACGCGATGGTGCATCAGCACTTCTTCAACGTACGCCTGGACTTCGATGTCGACGGCCTCCAGAACGCCGTCGAGGAGGTGTGGACCGAGGCGGTTCCCCCCGGTCCGGAGAACCCGCACGGCAACGCGTTCCGACCTCGCCGCCGTCGCTTCGCAGGCGAACTCGAAGCGAGGCGGCGGGTCGACCCCGGCTCGGCTCGGTGGTGGGAGATCGTCAACCCGAGCGTCCTTCACCGCCTAGGCAAACCGGTCGGCTATCGGCTGATCCCGGGAGAGAACGCGACCTCATATGCCCAGCCCGACGCGGCGGTCAGCCAGCGGGCGGCCTTCATCCGCGAGCACCTGTGGGTGACCCCGTACGAGCGGGGCGAGCGCTTTGCCGCGGGTGAGTACCCCAATCAGCACGCGGGTGGCGCGGGCCTGCCGGAGTGGACCAGCGCCGACCGCCAAATCGACGATCGGGACATCGTAGTTTGGTACACGTTCGGCCACCATCACGTGCCTCGCCCGGAGGACTGGCCGGTCATGCCGGTGGCCACAGCCGGGTTCACGCTCAAGCCGGTCGGCTTCTTTGTCAACAATCCTGCGCTCGACGTACCGCCGCCGATCGCTCATGACGACCACTGCGAGAAGGAAAGCCGATGAGCACCTTGCAGGGAAGAGCCGCCCTAATTACGGGCGCCAGCGGGGGAATTGGTGCCGCGACGGCACAGCTGCTGGCCGGGCACGGCGCTCGGGTCGCCCTCGCCTCCCGGCGCGGTAGCGACCTAGGGATCGAGGGCGCACTGGCCCAGCCCTGCGACGTCCGCGACCCGGCGCAACTCGAGGCGATAGCGGAGGCCGCTGTTGAGCGCTTCGGCAGTCTGGATATCGTCGTGGCCAACGCCGGCGTCGGCGCCTACGGTGACTTCGTCGACCTCGACCCTCAGCACCTCGAGGAGATGGTCGACGTCAACGTCAAGGGCCTGCTCTACACGGTCCGGGCGGCGCTCCCATACCTCCTCCAAAGCGACGCCGCCGACCTGGTGGTTGTGGCCTCGATCGCGGGCCAGCGCGGCCCGGAGGGGGAAGCGGTCTACGCGGCATCCAAGTTCGCGCAGGTCGGCTTCATGCGCTCATTCGACCACGAGATGTTCAAGCGGGGAGTCCGCTGCTGCACCCTGTGCCCTGGAGGGGTGGCGACCGACTTCGCCATGGGCCGCGGGCGTACTCCGGAGGATCCGGACCTCGCTGACATGATGCGCCCCGCGGAGGTGGCCGACGCGGTCCTGTACTCGGTGACGAGGCCCCGCACGCACCGCGTGCGGGAGACCGCGTTACTCCCGATGAGCGATGACTCGCTTGGCTAGCCGCCGAGCGGTGGAGAGGAAGGACAGCAAAATGGGAATCATGATCACAATCATCGGCGGCGGCAGCAGTAGCTTTGTGCCGTTGCTGATTCGCCGCTTGATCCAGTCCGAGGCGCTGGGCGGCGCGACTGTGACGCTGATGGACGTCGACGAAGGCCGACTGGGCGTGATGGATGCACTGGCGCAGAAGCTCATCGACAGCGAGGGCAGCGCCCTGTCCGTGCGCAGCACGCTCGATCAACGCGAGTCGCTGGTCGACACCGACTTCGTGATCGCCGCCATCTCGGTGGGCGGGATGGCGGCATGGGAGAGCGACATGGAAATCCCCGGCCGCCACGGGATCGTCATGCACGTGGCGGATTCGATCGGCCCCGGCGGGATCATGCGGGCGCTGCGCAATGCGCCGGTGCTGGCCAGCGTAGCCCGGGACGTGGCCGAGGTGGCCCCGGACGCCTACGTGTTCAACTACACCAATCCGGCGCCGACCGAGGCGCTGGCGATGCGCTCGGTGCCAGAGGTCAAGTCCTTCGCCCTGTGTTCGTGCACGGTGGCGCCGTTGAGCGTTGGCTGGCTCGCCTATGAAGCCGGCGTCGACGAGCACGAGATCGCGATGCCACCGGTGGTGGCCGGACTGAACCACTGCGCGAGCGTGACCGAGCTGCGCCTGAAGGACGGGCGCGATGGGCTCGCCCTGGTGCGGGAGCGCACGACCAACCCGGTGGTCAAGTGGGCACTGGAGACCTATGGCGTACTGCCCTACTGCTGGACGCACTGGGTCGAGCACTTCCCCCAGATGCAGTGGCTCGAGGAGCCATATTCGGGCACCGCCCAGGGCGTGAAGATGCGCTACGACATCACCACGCACAGCATGGCCGGCGAGCGCGACCGCGTGCGCAGGCTGGAGGAGCTGGCCGCGAAGTGGACGGCCCCCGACGCTGGCCCGGTCACACTGGCCGACCTGCCGGCGGGCGACGAGGATGCGGGCATTTACGTGATCGACATCATCGAGGCCATCGTCGAAAACCGAAATGAGATGCACATCGTCAACACGGTCAACAACGGCACGATTCCAAACCTGCCCGACGAGGCGATCGTCGAGGTCAACACCCAGGTCAACGCCTACGGCATCAGGCCGATCTACACCGGACCGCTGCCCGAGGCGTTGGCGGCGCATCTGCGCCACTACGTCGCGCTCGAGCAGCAGATGGTCAGGGCGGCTCTGGGTGGCGACCGGCAGGCTGCGTTGCACGCGTTCCTGCTCGACCCAACCATCCAGGCGCGGCTGGATCTCGACCAGACGCAGGCACTGCTCGACGAGATGCTCGAGGCCAACGCGCGATACCTGACGCTGTTCGAGGCGACCGACCGGCGTGCACCAGTCTGAGCGTCTGAGCATGATCCTGGAACGGCTCGCGCAGAGCGGGAGCGTTGCCGTGGGTCCGTTGGCAGATGCGCTCGGCGTCTCCTCGGCGACCATCCGCCGTGACCTCGAGTTGCTCGACTCGCAACGCCTGATGACCCGAACGCACGGCGGCGCCGTCGCCCGCGGGCTGCTCTATGAGCTGCCGCTGCGCTACAAGGCTGCCCGCCACCAGGAGGAGAAGCTCCGGATTGCCCGCGCCGCTGCCGAGCAGGTGCCCGAAGGGGGCGCGGTCGGGTTAACCGGCGGCACGACCACGACCGAGGTGGCGCGCGCGATTGCCGACCGGCCCGGGCTGACGATCGTCACCAACGCGCTGAACATTGCCTCCGAGCTGGCCATCCGGCCGAACCTGAAGCTGGTAATCCCGGGCGGGGTGGCTCGCAGCGAGTCCTACGAGCTGGTCGGACCCCTGGCCGAGGCGAGCCTTCAGACGCTCAACCTGGGCGTCGTGTTCGTCGGCGTCGATGGGATCGCGCTGGCGGCGGGCCTGACCACGCATCACGATGTGGAGGCGAACACCAATCGGCTCCTGATCGATCGGGCCCAGCGCGTAGTGGTGGTAGCCGACAGCTCGAAGCTCGAACGGGTGACCTTCGCCCGGATCTGTGGCGTGGATCGTGTCGACGTGCTGATCACGGACGATAAGGCGCCCGCGGCCGTGCTGGAGGCGCTCGAGCATGCCGGCGTTACAACGGTGATCGCGTGAACGCTCTTCGCGCACCGTGAACGAATTTGACCTGTTGGTGATCGGGGACTGCAATCCCGATCTGGTGCTGTCCGGTGAGGACGTAGAACCCGTCTTCGGTCAGGCCGAGCGGGTCATCGACGAGGCGCGGCTGGAGATTGGCGGCTCGGCGACTCTGACCGCCTGCGCAGCAACTCGCCTGGGCCTGCGCACGGCGCTGGTCAGCGTGATCGGCGACGACCTTTTCGGCCGTTTCATGCTCGACGCGCTGGCCGAGCGCGGCGTCGAGACCAGGTGGTGCATGCTCGACGGGCGGACCCCGACCGGACTCACCGTAATCCTTACCCGACCGGACGGCGACCGTGCCATCCTGACCGCACCCGGCACCCTGGCCACGGTTAGCGCCGAGCGTGTGCCGGCGGAGGCGCTGCGCGCGGCGCGTCACGTCCACGTCGGCGGTTACTTCCTGCTCCCGCGCCTCCAGGCGGGGCTGGCCGAGATCTTCCAAACCGCCCGAGCGGCAGGGTCCAGCAGCTCGCTTGACACCGGGTGGGATCCGACCGAGCGGTGGGGCGGAGGTCTCGCGGCCGTGCTCGCGCAGACCGACTGGTTTTTCCCAAACGCCCAGGAAGCACGCCTGATCGCGGGCGTGTCCGATCTGGAGGATGCCACCGGGAAGCTGGCCGCTGGGGGCGGGGGAGTGGTGGCGAAGCTCGGCCATGAGGGTGCCCTCGCGCGCCGCGGCGACGAGCGAGCGCGAGCGCAGGCGCCGCGCGTCGAAGTCGTCGACACGGTCGGCGCCGGCGACTGCTTCGCCGCGGGGTTCCTGACCGGGCAGCTCGCCGGGATGGAGCTGGATCGTGCGCTGGAGCTGGCCTGTGCCTGCGGCGCGCTCTCGACCCGGTCTGCCGGAGGCACGGCCGGCCAGCCGACGCTGACCGAGGCCCTGCGGGCAACCGTCTGATCACGTTCGTCCGTGGATCAACTGCCTGGCCGCGATACGCCGTGGCGCAGGTTGGAGCGCCACCGCGGTGGCCTGACAGGCGTGTGCTACGTGTTCAGTTTCTGCAAGATTATGCTCTCTTTTGTTTGCGTTCTCCCTAAGAGCGACCTAGGATGCCCCCGGTGAACGTGATCGAGCGCGAGATCGAGAGTCAGCCGGAAACATGGCGGCTGGCGGCAGCTTGCGCTCAGGACGCGGGGGACGCCCTACCGGCCCGTGGCGACCGGCTGGCGATCATCGGGTGTGGGACCTCGCTGTTCATCGGTCAGGCGCTGGCAGTCCTGCGGGAAGAGGCAGGTCACGGCGAGGCGGACGCTTTCCCGGCCTCGGAGATGCTTGGGACCCGCAGCTACGACACCGTCCTCGCCGTCTCGCGGTCGGGCACGACCACCGAGGTGCTACGTGCCCTCGATCGGTTGCCGGCCGGCGTCGCGACAGTGGCGGTCTGCGCGGTGGCCGATACGCCGATCGATCAGATCGTGGGGCGCAGCGTGACGCTTGATTTCGCCGACGAGGAGGCGATCGTCCAGACCCGGTTTCCGACCGCGGTGCTTGCGCTCATGAGAGCCCATCTGGCCGGCGGTGTGGATGGCGTGGAGGCGGTTGCCCGAGCCGGGGAAGATGCCCTCTCCGCCTCTCTGCCCGCGAATCTGATCGACTACGAGCGGTTCGTGTTCCTGGCCAGCGGGTGGGCGGTCGGCGTAGCCAACGAGGCGGGGCTGAAGCTACGCGAGGCCGCCGGGGCGTGGAGTGAGTCTTACCCGGCGATGGAGTTCCGACACGGACCGGTGAGCGCGACTAGCGCTTCGACGCTGGTGTGGGCGGTCGGGCCAGTCGACGCCGACGTGCTCGGGGCCGCCGCACAGGCCGGCGCGACGGTGGTCGACCACGGGCGCGATGCCATGGCCGAGCTGATCCTCGTGCAGCGGGCCGCGGTCGCGCTCGCGCACGCTCGGGGGGTCGATCCCGATCAGCCCCGGCACCTTAGCCGATCCGTAGTGCTCAGCTGACAGCGAAATCGGAGGAGAGCGATGCATCCGAAAGCCTGGTCCAAGCGTTTCGCCGGAGTAGTTCTGCTGGGCGCCGTGATCGCACTGACCGGGTGCGGCAGCTCGTCGAAAAGCGGCTTTACCGCGTCCGGAAAGGCCTCGATCAAGGGCCAGACGATTACCGTGCTGCTGCCCTACAACATCCCAAAGGCCCTACTGGCCCAGTTCACCGCCCAGACCGGCGTCAACGTCAACCTCAGTGTCGCGGCCTTCGATTCAGTGCATTCCAAGCTGATCGTGGCCAACACCGCCAACACCTACATCGCCGACGTGACCGAGGTGGATTGGTCGTTTACCGGCCAGTTCGCCACCGCGAAGTGGTACCAGCCGCTGGAGAAGGTGCTCCCGGCCAGTCTCGTGGCCGACCTCGGTAATACGGAGACGCCGTTCCAGTCCGGCGGGCACACGTATGCGGCCTGCTATTCGAACGACTTCCGCATGCCGATCTACAACCAGAAAATGTTCGACGCGGCGGGGCTCAAGCAATATCCGCAGACCTTTGCGGGATTGGCGGCAGCGGTCGCCAAGCTCAAGGCCTCGGGCGTCCAGTACCCACTCTCGATTCCCATGGCTGCGACGGAGGGCGGCGTCACGCCGTGGTACCTGCTGACTCTGGCGATGGGCGGCCACCTGTTCGACGCGAACTACAAGCCGCAGTTCGGTACGCCCGGGTCAGCCGGGAACAAGGCACTCCAATTCGAGGTGGACGCGGTCAAAAACGGGTGGGTGTCACCGGGCTCTGTGACCCTCGACGACACCCCTGACTACGATAAGTTCGTCGCGGGGGCATCCGCCTCATTGTTCGCATCCAGTCCCGGAAATCTCCCCACCGCGAACGATCCGAAGATGTCCAGGATCGCCGGGCACGCGAAGGGCGCGCTGGTGCCGGGCATCACCGGGCCAGGGTCCTCGTTCGGGCTTCCGGAGGGGCTCGGCATTCCCGTGACGGCCCAGCACAAGGACGCGGCCCTGGCCTTCATCAAGTGGTTCGGGCAGACCAACACGGCGGTCGCGATGTACAAGGGCCCGGGTTTTCTCCCCTGCGAGGCTTCGGCACTGAACCAATTGACCAGGGCCCATCAGCTCTACAGCGGCCCTATGATCCAGGCCGAGCTCCACCACGTGGTGTCGCTGTTCCCCAGCGGCGCGCCGAAGTGGTACTCGCAGTTCAGCTCGGACGCGCAGGGTGCCGTCAATTCGGCGGTCAAGGGTGGGACCAGCGTCTCGGCGGCGCTCAGCAATCTGGCCAAGCAGGCGAGCGCGCTTGCGAAGGGCAGCTCATAGTCAGTTCGGGAAAGGTCATAGCGTCGATGGCTCACGGACGTTGCCGTTGAGCGGCTCAAGCGAACCGCTCGATACGCTCGCTTCGGCGGATCGGTCCACGCCAGCCGGCAGGCGCCAGCGGAGAGCGGCCAGTCAGGCCACCCGCGAGGATGCCCGGATCGCCCGGGTGCTGGTCGTGGCGGCCGTCGTGATTGCCGCGGCCCTGGTGATCTACCCCCTGGTGCTCGGCTTCAAGTCGAGTCTCGAGGGGGGCGGCGCAGCGACCGGAACGCCCACCCATTACGTCGGCCTGCACAACTACGGCGAGGTGCTGCGCGACCCCGGCTCGCGCAGCGCTTTCTTTCACACGCTGCGCTACGTCGGCCTCGCGCTGTTGCTCGAGCTGACCTTCGGCGTCGGCATCGCCGTCGTGCTGCACCGCGTGTTCCGGGGGCGGGGGATCGTCCTAGCCGTCCTGATCCTCCCGTGGGCACTCCCGTCTGTGGTCAGCGGAGTGCTCTGGCGGCGGGTATTCGATCCCGACAACGGACTGCTCAACAGTCTGCTCCTGCACCTCCACATCATCCACCACCCGGTTGTGTGGCTGGCCAGCAACGTTTGGGCGCTGACCTTCATCACGCTCGTGCACGTCTGGGGCGTGCTGCCGCTCGTGGTGCTGATCTTCCTGGCCGGCCTGCAGAGCATCCCGGAGGAGGTCTACAGCGCCTCGGCCGTCGACGGGGCGTCCTCGCTACGCCAGTTCTGGCACATCACGCTGCCCCTGCTGCGCCCGTCAATGGCCGTGGCGCTGACCGTCGGCACGATCCTCAGCGTCGGCATCTTTGACGAGATCTTCGTGCTCAACGGGACTGCACTGAACACGCGATCGATCCTGATGCAGGTGTACAACACCACGTTCGCCAATGCCGACTTCGGTCACGGGACGGCGCTGGCATTCCTGCTCGCAGCGGTCACGGCCTTGTTGGCGATCGTCTTCGTCCTGGTCAACCGAAGGTCGACGACATGAAGTCCTCACTGACGGCCCGGGTGCTGCGTGTGATCGCGATCGCGGCGCTGCTGGCCTGGTCCCTCGGGCCGGTGCTGATCGGGGTTATCACCAGCCTCTCGAATCAAACTGATGTACAAGCGGTCCCCACGCGGTTGCTTCCGCACCACTGGACACTCGACGCGTTTCAGCGCGCTGGTCGGCGGCACGAGTTCTAACCGCGCCGGCGGCACGGTCGCCGAGTCGGGAACGTTCAGCACGGCGATGTTCAACAGCGCAATCATCACGGCCATGGCGACGCTGGGGACGCTGCTGGTGGCGATTCCCGCCGCCTACTCGTTCAGCCGACTCCGCGCCCGCTTTAACCGGCTCTTGTTCTGGGGAATCCTGGCCACGATGATCGTGCCGGTGTTCACGATCGTGATCTCCCTGTACCGGCTGATGGCCGATCTCGGGTTGATCGACACCAAGCTGGGCCTGACGCTGGTATTCATCAGCACGCTGACGCCGCTGGCTATGTGGCTCCTGTACAACCATATTCGAGAGCTTCCGGTGGAGCCAGAGGAAGCGGCGCTGATCGACGGCTGCAACCGCTGGAAGGCGTTTTACCGCGTGGTGGTTCCCCAGATGGGCTCGGGCATCGCCGCGGTCAGCGCGATCCTGATGCTGTCAGTGTGGGGAGAGTTCCTGATCCCGCTGCTTCTGTCCTCGACGCTGAGTTCGAAGCCGGTCACCGTGCTCATCACCGAGTACGTCGGCAAGTACACGACCGATTACCCGCTGCTGGCCGCGGCCGGGGTGCTGATCCTGATCCCTCCGGCGATCGTTGCGCTGGTGCTCAACCGGCACATCCGCGGCGTATTGAGCGGAACCTCATGAGGACCCAGGTATGACCGGAATCGTGCTCGAGGGAGTCACCAAGGAGTTTCCCGGCGGGATTGTGGCGGTGCGGGAGATCAGCTTCGAGGTCCAGCCCGGGGAATTCATGGTCCTGGTAGGGCCCTCGGGCTGCGGCAAGACAACCACGCTGCGTATGGTGGCCGGGCTCGAGGAGGTGTCCGGCGGCGAGGTGCGGATCGACGATCGGGTGGTGACCGGGCTTCCGCCGCGCCACCGGGACATCGCGATGGTGTTCCAGAACTACGCCCTCTACGCGCACATGACCGTGCGCGACAACATCGGCTTCGGTCTGCGTATGCACGGCATGGCCAAGAAGGAGATTCACCGGCACGTCGACGACGCGGCCGAGATTCTGGGCATCGTGGACCTGCTGGCTCGCAAACCTCGCCAGCTGTCCGGCGGCCAGCGCCAGCGCGTGGCCATGGGGCGGGCGATCGTCCGCGAGCCGGCGGCGTTCCTGATGGACGAGCCTCTGTCAAATCTCGACGCCAAGCTGCGGGTCGAGATGCGAGCCGAGATCACGAACGTCCAGCGAAGGATCGGGGCCCCAACGCTCTACGTGACCCATGACCAGACCGAGGCGATGACGATGGGCGATCGCGTGGCGGTGCTGCAGGAGGGCGTGCTTCAGCAGCTCGGCTCGCCCTCCGAGCTCTACGACCATCCGGCCAACATCTTCATCGCGGGCTTCATCGGTTCACCAGCGATGAACCTCGTGGCCACCCGACTGGAGAACAACGATGGTCGCTACGTCGTGTCCTTCGGGCGCTCCGAGATCGTCGTACCGCCGGGACTGCTCGAGCGGCGGCCGGGACTCGCCGGGTACGCCGGGCGGGAGATCATCCTCGGTATCCGCCCCGAGGACATCTCAGATGCGGCCCGATCGCCGGGCAGCCACGGAATCGTCTCCGTGACGGTGGCCCGCACCGAATCGCTCGGCTCGGAGCTGGTGGTGTATTTCGAGCCGGAGCGCGCGGGCGGGTCCGGCGCGTCAGGTGCGCCCGGCGCTGAGGTCGAGGTTGCTGAGAACGAGGGGCCGGTATCTGTCGACGTCCTGGGCAAGCCCAAGGGAACCCCGCTCACGGCGCGCCTGGGCCGTGGCGCGTTCATGGCCGAGGGATCCATGAGCCAGCTGGCCCTCGATCTCGACCACCTTTACTTCTTTGACCGCGCGAGCGGCACCGCGATCGCCTGAGCGGACATGTGGCGCCTGTTCAACACGAAGGAGAGCCGATGAGCACGACCACCACTACCCTGCAGAACTTCATCGACGGGGAGTGGTCGGAGCCCGCAGACGGCCGCCGCGAGCCGGTGCTCAACCCCGCCACCGCCGAATCGATCGCACAGGCGCCACTGTCGGACGCCACCGACGTGGATCGGGCGGTCGCGGCCGCGGAGCGGGCGTTCGAGGCCTGGTCGCGGACCACGCCCGCGGCCCGGGCACAGGCGCTCTTGAGGCTCGCCGACGCGATCGACGACCGCGCCGAGTCGCTCGGCCGGCTGGAGGCGGAAAACGCCGGCAAGCCCCTGCAGGTGGCGATCGAGGACGACATTCCCGGATCGGCTGCCGACCTGCGTTTCTTTGCAGGGGCGGCACGCTGCCTCGAGGGCCGCGCGGCGGGCGAGTACCTAGAGGGGTACACCTCATTCATCCGTCGCGAACCGGTCGGCGTAGTCGGTCAGATCGCGCCGTGGAATTATCCGCTGTCGATGGCCATTTGGAAGGTCGGCCCGGCGCTAGCGGCGGGCAATACGGTCGTCCTAAAACCGGCCGAGACGACCCCCCTGACGGCCCTGAAGCTCGCCGAGCTCGCGGCCGAGTTCCTGCCCAAGGGCGTGTTGAATGTGATCACCGGTCACGGTGACACCGCCGGAAACGCCCTGGTCACCCATCCGAACGTGCAGATGGTCTCTGTCACCGGCTCTGTCGAAACCGGCAAGCGGGTGGCCGCGGCCGCCGCGCAGACGCTGAAGCGGGTTCATCTGGAGCTCGGCGGCAAGGCCCCGGTGATCATCTTCGACGATGTCGATATTGAGCAGGCATTCGCGGTGATCGCCGGCTCCGCGTACTACAACGCCGGTCAGGACTGCACCGCCGCCACCCGGGTGATCGCCTCCGCGAATGTCCACGACGAAGTGGTGGCGGGCCTGGTCGAACAGGCCCGCAGCCTCGTCGTGGGTGACACCTTCGCGCCCGAGACGACGCTTGGCCCGTTGAATTCGCGGCGTCAGCGAGAGCGGGTCGAGGGGTTCCTCCAGCGCAAGCCCGATCACGCCGAGATCGCCACCGGCGGTAGCGAGCCCGACCTGGCCGGCTTCTATCTCGAGCCGACCGTCGTGTCGGGACTGCGCCAGCAGGACGAATTGGTCCAGCGGGAGATCTTCGGGCCCGTGATCACCGTCGAGTCGTTCGCCGATGAGGCCGAGGTGATGGCGCGGGCGAACGGCACGCCCTACGGACTGGCGGCGAGCGTGTGGACGCGGGATGTTGGCCGCGCACTTCGCGTCGCCAATGGACTCAAGTTCGGCTGTGTCTGGATCAACACCCACGACCAGATGACCACCGAGATGCCCCACGGCGGCTACAAGCAGTCGGGCTACGGCAAGGACATGTCGATGTATTCGCTCGAGGACTACACCCAGATCAAGCATGTAATGGCCAACCTGAGCTGAGGGTCCGTCGGCTGAGGCTTGGCGAGCGATGACGGCCCAGAACGACATCGTGCCGAGCTGAGCGTTGAGCGCATCGGCGGTGTGCTCCAAGAGTGCTGGCACCACGGCCACCTACGTGTCGCATCGGCAACCTCATTGAAAACCTCCCGTAGCGACTGGCCGGGGCGCCACGTGACGTGCCCGGAACCTAGATGACGACCAGGACGCCGGCCGCCCGACAGACCCCGGCGAAACATCGATGGGCCGGCATATCAGTCATGGCCGCTGACCGCGCCACATGCATCCGACCGTCGGACCGTCGCCGGGCACAGCGAATTCGCCGATTTCGGCGAACCCCAAACGCGCATAGCGGCGATCGTTCGCGCGGTTGCTCGACTCGAGGTAGGCCGGCAGTCGCAACTCGTCGATCATCGCGAGGTTCGCCGCAAGCAGACCCATGCCCTTGCCGTGTCCCCGGTGATCGGGATGCGTGCCCAGCAGGCTCAGGTAGAAGTGCGGAGTTTGCCGCGGATGGTTGGCATCGAAGCGCTCAAACAGCGCCAGCACGTCGTCGGCCCGCGAACCGATCAGGTCACGAACTAGCGGCTCGAGGCGGGCCTCGTCCGTCTCGCTGAGCTCGGGCTCGCCGGGCGGGAGCCACAGCGATGCGGCACCGCCATCGTCCGTCATCCAAACCCAGCCATGTGGGAGCGCACTGTGCAGAAACAGACCCCACAGCAACCGGTGGTGGTCCATACGTTGCTCAGGATCTGGGAAGGCCCAGCTCCACGTTGGGTCATCGAAGAACGCGAGCGCGAACAGCTCATTGACTCGATCGGCGTCCGCGTTCGTCACCCGACGAACGCCGGGCGGCGCGCCAGGCGAACTGCCAATGCCGCTCGAGTCCAAATCCTCCTCCTCCATCATGCCGGTCCGGCAGCAGCATTCTGCCGCTTTGGAGCCGACGAATCCACGGTCGACGCCGTGGTCGCGGCGTCCGCCGAAGCTAGGAACACCTCTCTCTCGACCGCGTAGCCGCGTTTCCTGCACCGCGGGCAGCCGGAACCTGCCCCCGCCGGCGTCCGTGGACGACCGGTGGATCGTTATCCATTTCAGGAACGTCCGCGAATCGATTGCGCGGATTGGGGCAGCGCGCCTTGCGGGTACGAGGCCCCAGCAGGCGATAGGCTGGGCCCACCGCGAATGGAGGCTGCATGCCCGAGGTAGAGGCGAACGGCGTCAGGCTGTATTACGAGCTTCACGGCAGCGGCGAGCCGCTGGTCTTCGTACACGGATCGTGGGTCGACGCCACGGGCTGGGCCTTCGTGGCACCGGCCCTTGCTGAGTCGTTCCGGGTGCTCGTCTACGACCGCCGGGGTCACTCCCGCAGCGAGCGGCCGAAGACGCCGGGCAGCGTCGATGAGGACGGCGACGACCTCGCCGCCCTGCTTGAGGCGCTCGACCTCGCTCCTGCTCATGTGGTAGCGAACTCCTACGGGGGGAACATCGCCCTGCGCCTGGCGACGAGGCGGCCGGAGGTCTTCCGTTCTCTGTCCTGTCATGAGCCGCCGCTCTGGAGCCTGCTCGAGGGCGATGCCGAGAGCCAGGCAATGCTCACGGAGGGCGCTCGCAGCCTCGAGGCTGTCGCGGTGCGCATCGCCGAAGGCGACCACGAGGGCGCCGCGCGTCAGTTCGTCAACGAGGTCGCCTTCGGTCCCGACGCCTGGGAGAACCAACTACCGTCCGAAGTGCGCGCGATCTTCGTCCAGAACGCGCCGACGTTCTTCGACGAGCTTCAAGACCCGGCCCAGCTCCGCGTCGCCGAGGACGCACTTGCGAACCTAGGGCTGCCGGTCCGGCTCACCCAGGGCTCCGAGAGCCCGCCGACGTTCCCGGCGGTGATCGATCGGCTCGCCGGCCTGATCCCGGGAGTCTCACGCGAGACGATCGGAGGCGCCGGACACGTGCCCCACCTGACAATGCCGGATCTCTACGTGGAGGTCATCAGGCGGCCGATGCAGCAGCCAGCGGCCTGAGGGGTAGCCCGCCGCGGTACAGCTCAGCTTTGCGCGAGAAACGGGGACGCGCACGGCGCCGGCCGATGCCTGTCACGCTGTTTCTGGCTGTACCCGCTGCATCTATGCGGGCGCTCGCGCGCGGACGACCCACCGGCTCGGCCCGGTCAGCTGCCAGCGCTTCCTCGCGCCGCGGGGGGCGATGTGCCGTAAGCCTGACGCGACAACGGGCTTCTGGATGATCGAGACGATGCGAAACATGGCCTCGAGCAAGACCTCCTTTCGTCCCGGCGGGCGTGGCTGACGGTTGTCTTTATTACTGCCCGGTCGAGCTCCAATCCGGCGGCTCGTACGCCGCACCGGGTACGCCGCCCACGCAGAGCACGCGCATCCCGTCGGGCCCCGAGGACAGGACTCTGCTCGTGCCGGCGTCGACCCGCACGAGATGGTCGGCATCGAGCGGGAGGCGTTCGCCGTCGACGTCCACCGAGCCGGAGCCGCGCAGCGCGGCGTAGAGTTCTTGCTGCCTGGTTTCGGACTCGTCGTGCGCGGTGGTTGAGTAGTCGGGTGGGAGGTCCATGATGTTCGCTCCGAACGCGGTTATCTCGAGCCCGCTGCGGGCGAGCTTCGCGAAACCGTCCCAAAGCGTCGGCAGCTCGGCGATTGACTTGGTCGAATAGCCGGTGAGCGTGCGGATCATGAGGCCACCAGTCCCATGTTCTTGGCGATTGTCGCCGTCGTGCGGTCGTGCTCTTCGACCGGACTAATCTCGATCAGCTCGACCGGTTCGAGGGTCTGGACGAAGTGGCCGGGCCGCAGGTGGTAGGCCTCGCCGGCGCGGACGACCTCTCCAGTCCCGTCGGGGTAGGTGACGCGAAATGAGCCCTCGAACAGGTATCCCCAGTGATCGCACTGGCAGCGATCGTCGGGCAGCCCTTGGAAAGGCGATTCATCTGGCGGGAAATGCGTCGGCATCGATTCAAACGCGATGCGCATCTCGCCTGAGTCGATCGTGCGTCCCTCATACTCGCCGACGACGATTGATGCCAGCTCATCCCTGGACACGTGCATGGAGCACTCTCCCTTCGGTTGTGATGACCGCCGCCTGGTTGGGGCGGCGCGTGATGAGAAGCAGCAGGCACGCGGCACCGATCGCGACCGGTCCTAGCCCGGCGACGATGAGCGCGGGGCGCGCGCCGAACGTGCCGACGACGATCCCGCCCAGCACGAGTGCGCCGAGCTCGGCGCCATTACGCGCGCCGTTGTAGGCGGCGAAGGCGCGGCCGCGCGATGCCTGGGGGGCGCGCTCGTGGATCAGCGTTCGCAGCAGCACGTTCTTGACCCCGTGCGCGGCGCCGCCGAGGGAGAAGCCGATCAGGGCGATCTCCACGACCGGTGCCAGTGCTCCGCCGGCGATGCCGAGCCCCTGGAGGACGACCGCGGCGAGCGCGCCCGCGGCCAGGTGCGCCCGGCCGACACGGTGCGCGAGTCCCGCTGATCCGGCCGCCATGCCCACGGTCCACGAACTGAGCAGTAACCCGTAGGTGAGGCTGCCCCCCCCGAGTACGCGTGTGACGAAGAACGGCTCCGCCGTCGCTGAGATCGAGAACAGCGCGAGCGCGGCGACCGCGCCCCCGAGGGCGATCGCGAGGTCGCGCTCGCGCACGAGGAATGCGAGTCCGTCCCGGGCGCGGACGCGAGGGTCGGTGACCGGGGTAGGTTCCGGGCGGCGGCGAGCGCGAAGCAGCAGCGCCGCGGCGGCCACGACGAGGAATGACAGCGCGTTCAGCGCCAGTGCGAGCCACAACAGCCCGCCGGCGCCGAGCGCCCCGCCGACCAGCGGGCCGGCGGTGAAGCCGAGCGAGCGGACGCTCTCCATCAGGCCGTTGGCTCTTGCCGTGTCGGTGTCCGATCCGGCTGCCGCGGGTACGAGCGCGAACTCGGCTGGCTGGCTGACCGCGACGCCGAAGCCGAGGATGGTCATCAGCGGCAGCAGCGCGCCGAGACTGTCACGGCAAGTGAGCATCGCAGCGACGGCTGCCGCCTGCAGGAGCGAGGCCAGGATCAGGATCCTGCGGTTCTCGAAGCGGTCTACGATCGCGCCCGCCAGCCCGGCGGCGAGGATCACCGGGCCCCAGAGCGTGAAGATCAGCGCTGAGACGGCGATCGCGGACCCAGTGCGCTGCTGAACGTGCAGGATCAGCGGGAAGATCGCCATGAAGTCGCCGAGCGCGGAGATGCCGGCCGCCCCGGCGAGCAGGCGGAGGTCGCGGCTGCGTGGAATAGACATGGCGCCGAATGCTGGCGAGCGGCCGTTCGGGCAGCGTTCGGCGGGCGTAAATGATGCGCGGGCCGGCTTGCGCGAACATCGGCCGATAGAGGACAGTTCAATCGATGTTGGAGGTTCGACTCGAGGGTGGTTTGGGTTTGCGCGTCGGGGGCGCCGAAGTCGCGCCGCCGGCGTCAAAGCGGGCACGCGCTGTGCTCGCCTACCTCGCGCTCAGCCCCGGCCCGCACTCACGGGCGCGGCTGGCGGCGCGTTTTTGGCCTGACGTGCTGGACGAGTCCGCGCGCGCCAGCCTCAGGGGGGCGCTCACTGAGTTGCGTCAGGCGCTCGGACCGGCGGCGGGCCACGTGGTGGCAACCCGGGACACAGTTGCGTTAGAGGGGCCGGACCTCGTGGTCGACACGCGCGCGTTCCAGCGGGCGGCCGACGACGGCGATCCGGTTGAGGCGATCGAGTCGTGTGGCGCACCGATCCTGGATGGCTTCGAGGAGGATTGGGCGATCGCGGCTCGTGAGGAGCATGCGCAACGTCTTGGTGATGTGCTCGACGCGGCTGCCTCCGCAGCGCTCGATTTGGCGGAGGCGGTCCGGTTCACTCGTGCCCATGTTGCGCTCGACCCGCTCGCGGAAGCGCCGAATCGCATGCTGATCGAGCGGCTTGCCGCGGGTGGCGATCGCGCTGCCGCTCTCTCTGCCGGCCGGCAGTTCGCCGGGCGACTGCGCACGCAGCTCGGCATCGCCCCGTCACGCGAGACGCGAGCGCTGATCGACGAGCTCCGGCGCGGGGAGCCGGAGCCCGTCCCTCCGCCGCCGAACCTCACGCGCTCGCCTGCGACCATGTTCGTCGGGCGCCGCACCGAGCTCCGGCGGTTGCGCGCGTGTTGGGCCGGTGTGCAGATGCAACGCGACCGACGGATCGTGCTCGTCAGCGGCGAACCGGGGATCGGTAAGACGCGCCTCACGCACCAATTCGCTGCCGCCGCCCTCGGCGCGGGCGCCACGGTGCTCTTCGGTCACTGCTCTGAGGAGCCGTTGGCACCCTTCGAGCCGTTCACCGAGGCGCTGGCTCAGGCGGGGGTCGCCGATGCTCTTCGGCCGATTGGCCCCACGGATGACATCGGCGCGCGACACCGCTTGTTCGACGGCGTCGACACCGCCCTCGCCGACCTTGCTGCGAGAGGTCCGCTGCTGCTCCTGATCGACGACTTCCATTGGGCCGATCGCGGAACACTTCTGCTCACGAGGTTCCTGCTTCGCTCGAGCCGCCCAGGCCCAATGCTGGTGGTCGGCACATATCGTGGCACCGAGCTCGGGCGACACACCCCGCTGACCGCGGGTTTGGGCGAGCTCAGGCGCAACGTTGCGCTTGACCGGATCGACCTGCGGGGGCTGTCGCTGGAAGACGTGGCGGCGCTCGCTCGCTCGATGCTCGGCACCGACGAGCTCGCGCCGGACGTGCATGCGCGCACAGGTGGCAACGCATTCTTCGCCGAGGAAGTGCTCAGAGAGCTGGCCGAGTCCGGGCCGCACGCGGTGCCGGAGAGCGTCCGGCACGCAGTCGGTATGCGGCTCTCGCGCATGGCCGATCAAGCAAACGAGCTGATCGCCGCGGCCGCAATCCTCGGCTTGCAGCACGACGCCCGCGCCCTCCAGGCCACGGCAGGACTGAGGCCGGATGCCGCCGAGGCAGCGCTCGACGAGCTCCTACGCGCCGGGCTACTGCGGGCTTCCTCGTCCGCGAGGCGGTTCGAGTTCGCGCACGCGCTTGTCCGCGAGGCGGTGCTCGAGGAGTGCAACGTCCTGAGCAGCGCCCGTCTTCACCGCCGCGCGGCGGAGGCCCTCGCCGAGCTTGGCGAGACGGACCACATCGAGGAGATCGCGATGCATCTGTTCGAGGCGGCGTCCACCGCGGATGCTCGAAGGGCAGCTGAGATGCTCGTTCGCGCCGGCCGTCGCGCGCTCGACGGTCTCGCTTATGAGGACGCTGCGGACCGCTTCCAACTTGCCGTCGAGGCCCTAGAGCTGGCGGGTGCCGAAGACGAGGCTGGTCCGATTTTGCTCGCTCGCGGGGATGCCCTGCTGCGCGCCGGGGAGCCCGACCAGGCACGCTCATCCTTCTCGACGGCGCGCGCGCAGGCGCTGCGGCGCGGCGACGCCGCTCTGCTCGGCGAGGCAGCGCTCGGGTTCGCCGGGTTGGGGATCGCAATCGTCGACCTCGATGCCGAGTCGATTGCACGACTCGAGGAGGCGCTCGAGCGGATCGAGGACCCCGCGCTGCGCTCCCGCGTCCAGGCGCGGCTTGCGGTCGAGCTCTACTATGCGCCCGACCGGACGCGTTCCGAGGCGCTCAGCGCGGACGCGGTCCAAACGGCCCGCGAATCCGGTGATGCGAGCGCGCTCGCCTCCGCCCTGAGCGCGCGCCACGTGTCGTTATGGCGGCCAGACCGCGTCGCAGAGCGGATGGCCGTCGCCTGCGAGATGATCAACGCCGCGTGCGCGGCTGGTGACCGCCATGCCGAGCTGCAAGCCCATAACTGGCGGGTTGTCGACCTGTTCGAGCTTGGGGACATGGCCGCCTGGCGCGCGGAGCTGGCGCGACATGCACGCCTCGCAGAGGAGCTCCGGCTCCCTGCGTTTCAGTGGTACACGCCGTTATGGGCGGCCGTGCAGGCGATGCTCGCGGGCCACCATGAGGATGCTGACGGTCTGAGCTTTGAGGCCGAGGAGGCAGGCCTGCGCGCAGGGGATCGAAACGCGGAGCTGTTTGCGGGCATGGTGCGCTTTTGCGGCCAGCTCGAACGCGAGGCATTCGACGAGATCGACGTTGGATTCGTCGAGGACAGGATCGCTAACTCACCGGTTGGGATCGCCTACCGCGCGTCGTATGCCTGGATCCTTGCCGGGCTTGGAGAGACCGACCGCGCTCGCGAAGAGCTCCACGCAACTGTCGCGCTTCCGTATCCGTTCGACGCGAACTGGTTGTCACTCCAAGCCGAGCTCGCGGAGGCGAGCCTCCTGCTCGGCGACGCCACCTACGCGGCCACCATCTACGAACGGCTCGCGCCGTACGCGGGCCGGCCGATCACCGCCGGCCGCGCAGTCAGCAGCTACGGAGCAGCCGACCGTGCGCTCGGCGGCCTGGCCGCACTGCTCGGGCGGGAGGCCGACGCCCTCCGGCACCTCGAGGATGCGATCCGCCTGAACGAAACATTTGGCTTCGTCGTCTGGCGAACACGCGCAGAGCGGGACCTAGCGCGGCTCGTCCGCGACCGGCCTGTCTAGCGACTGCCCAGGTTGCCTAGAACCCAGCAGCGAGTTCGCCAATAGCCTGATATTCCCCATGCGTGGCTTTGGGTTAGCCGTCGACCGATGAGTCGGCGGCCCAGCGAAGGTCTAAGCCACCATGACCGATACAACCCCACTCATCACCGGTGTGGACTTCGTCTGCATCCCGGCTCAGAACTTCGACGCGATGACGGCCTTTTACGGCGAGACGCTCGGCCTGCCGTTCGTCAAGCGCTACGGGAGCCGGCCTGGCGCCGAGTACCAAGCCGGCAACCTTACGCTGGCCATCATGCGCACCGAGGACTTCGGCGCAACCTTCTCGCGCAACGCGATGCCGATCGCTCTGCAGGTCGCCGACGTGGCCCTCGCGCGAGAGCGGCTTGAGGCAAGGGGCGTGCGTTTCGTCAGTGACACGTTTGACTCCGGCGTCTGCTGGCAGGCGATCTGCTTGGACCCGGACGGCAACCCGCTGTCGCTGCACCACCGCTACGCGCCGAAGGACGAACGCCCCCTCGCGCCGTAGCCGGTTCCGGCGGGGACAGCTTGTCTGGGCGGCCGTAGCCGTCACGAGCGAACAGATGTCCGAGCCGTCGAGCTCGGACCAGCATCCCGGCGTGCTGGTTGTGGCGGGATGCAGTTGCTCAGCGTGACCCGGCAACCCGCGTGGAACACAGCATCGGTATAACTACGACGGCTACGGCGAGAAGCGGGACGGTTCACCGTGGGGACATCAGCCAGCCCGACACCTTCCAGACGATCGGAAGAATCTGGCCGATATTCGCGGGTGAGCGCGGCGAGTACGAGCTCTCCGCCGGGCACTCAGCCACCGCGCGGCTGGCGGCGATGGCGGCCACCGCGAACCGTGGCTATCCGATCCCCGAGCAGGTATGGGATAACAATCCGCCGTCCGGCTCACCCGGCTTCGCGCCGGGTCAGGGGACATTCTCGGCGACCCCGCTGGCATGGTCACATGCCCAGTTCATCCGCCTCGCGTGGTCGATCCAAGCGGGCAAGCCTGTCGAACGCCCGGCGATCGTCGCCTGCCGCTACACCGGCGCCGACTGCTAGCGCACAGCATCCCGCATCGCGGGCAGCATTGGCTCAGCGTCAATTCCCCCGACCCCGTCCGACGGCCACCAGCCCGCGGGGGCTTGCGCAATGCGCGCGGCAGATCATCGGCAACGTCCTTGCCTGATCACAGCCCTCGCATGTGTCCTCCGTCGCTTCCATAGGCTGGTCTCGGGCAGCAACCAAACGCGGCGACTCCGTTTCGCGAGCTTGATCAGAGGGCGGGAGTCGGCGACGAGCGCGCGGCCGCGCGTGTCGTCGGGGTGGCGCGCGGTTGCGATCCGCACCGCCGCGACGTACGAGCGCGAGAGGCGCTCGTGCTCCTCGGGGGCGTGCAGGACGCGCTCGGCGGGGTCGGTGAACCAGCGGTGAAAGCGCGACCGGCCGGGGTCATCGGGCGCGAACCGTGTCTCGTCGCCGATCAGCGCGACCGCAAGCGGGTTCGGCGCGAGCACCTCGCCAAGGTCGTTGGTCACCATCGCCGGCGTAGTGCGAGCTCGTGAATACAGGCGGGCTGGAGGCCCGCGTTGGCGACCTGCGATGCGCCGGACTGTCGGGCGGCGCGCCCTGGCGTCCGCAGCGCACTCCGACCAGCGTTGCCGCGTTGGGCGTGCTGCCCATCGACTCGTCGGTCAGGGAACACGGTCCAGCGGGACAGGTTCTTGAGCCGGTATCACCGGCAGCCTAGAGAGACGTCGTCTACGCAGAGTCGTCTTACGCACGCGGCGGTGGTTCTGGGCCTGCTCGCCACCGGCGCGGCCGTTGCCCTGCTGATCGTGGTGCTCAGCCACGGTTCCGGCTCGATGCGCGCGGAGCATCGGTCTCAGGCGCAGCCGTCGCAGACCGATCAAACTCAGCCATCTCGGGCGCAGCCGTCGCAGCAGGCTCATTAGCTTCGAAGACCGCTTCCGCGGCGGATGCCAGCCGGTGTGACTGAGCGCCGCGGTGCCCGGCCGAGCTAGTAGCCCGGCCCGAGTGGTCCGTTGGGACCCAGTGGCCGGTTGGGTCCGAGCGGTCCCTTGGGCCCAAGGTCGGCGCAACTTGATGGGAGGGCGGGGAGGTGGCCTGGTCCGAGGGGTCCATGCGGGCCGAGCGGTCCGTTGGGACCGAGAGGTCCATTAGGACCCAGCGGACCAGAAGCACACGAACCGGATTTCGACGGCGCGGCCGCACGAGGCGAGGGGGTATGAGAGCCCCCATTGTGCGACGGACGGATCTGTGACGGCTGAGTCCGCGACGGCTGTGACTTTCCGGCGTATCGCGGCTTGGCAGCAGCGGGCAAGCGGTGGCCGAAGGCGAAGGCCTCGGGGTGGCCAGATTGAGCACCAGATGCCGCCAGCTCGGCCAGGCCGCGGGCCAAACCCAGTTGAGTTTCGGATGAAAACGAAATATCCTTTGTATGTGTCCGAAACAGAGCAGGAGCTCGATGGCCTCCTGCGAGCGCTGGCGAATCCGCACCGACGCCTGATCGTGCAGGAGTGCTGGTCGGCAGCCCGCAGCGCCGGAGAAATTGCTGACCTTCTCGACCTGGCACCAGCGAGCGCGTCGGAGCACCTGAAGGTGCTTCGCAAGCACGGGCTCGTTGGCCTGACCATCAATGGCACTTTCCGCATCTACCAAACCCGGCGACAGGCAGTCCTGCGTCTTCGCGGGCTCTTCGAGGCCGTCTTTCCGACGGAGGGAACCATGACTGACAACGCAATCGTCCACTTCGATATCAGCGGGCCCAACGAAGCCGCCGTCCACGGCTTCTACCAGGGCCTCTTGGGCTGGAAGGTCGACCCGCAGGGTCCAGGCTACGCCCTCGTCGAGACACCCGCAGGGCTTCGAGGATCGCTCCTCGAGGCGGAGGCTCCGCAGGTCACGTTGGGGGTTTCCGTCGTTGATCTCGCCGCCGCCGTAGCGGAGGCGGACCGCCTCGGCGGCGACGTGGTCATGCCGCCGACGGACAACGGCTGGGTTGTCAAAGCTCAGATACGAGACCCCGGGGGCAACCTGCTGACCCTCATCCAGCAATAGCGCCAGACGTGACCGCTATAGGCCTAGAGAGCATCCCGAGGATCGACACATGACCGAGCGCAGTACTCAGGAGTGTCCCGGCTGTCGGGTCCGATTACCGCCGGTCCGCGCACCAGCACACCCTTACATGACTTGCTCGGCGGCATGCTGGGTGCGTTACGGTGAACTGCTCGCTGTGCAGTACGCGAGTCCGGAACGTATGGGGTTTCACCAGCTCGTGGTGGACGCCTACGCGGTGCAGCACCCCGGCGGATCGGATCCGCGTGCGATTCAGTCGGTCGGCATTCACCTCATGACCCTTTGTCTCTTTCTCGAGCGCGAGGTGGATCCCGTTATGGGCGCGCGCCTGCATCGGCTGATGGTCGATCGCCCCACGTTTCACCAGCTCGATCCGCCGTCAGCGAGAGGGAAGCTCACGATGCTCTTCGTGCCGCTCGATGGAGATCCGGCGCACGCGCGCGCCGCCTCGTACCAGTGGGCAAACGATGCTTGGGCCGCTTGGAGAGCCCACCATCAGACGGTGCGGCGGTGGGTCGACATGTCCGGCCTCGCTGCGCAGATCTGACAGCGAAGGATCGCGAGCAACGCCCGCCTGTTTGCGCGTACTGGCATTGTCCCCTAGTGCTCGGCACCGGCTCGGTGTGAACGCGCATGTCGCGCGCTATCGCTTCTGCGGAGACACCGCTAGCTCGGTGCGAGTGCTGCGGGCGACGTGGCGACGGCCCGGCCGGAGGTGGGCAGCGGTTGGCGAGCGCACCGGATCTGGACTGGGACAGGGATTGACCTTCAGCGCGCCCGAGAGGATTCGAACCTCTGACCTTCGGTTACGTAGTTTGAAATTTGCAGGACATTTTGCCGTAGATATAAGCTTCTCGTTCCAGCTAGCGCAGATTGGAGCGCCTCATAATTGCCGGCTTCGGGACATCGTTCGCGGTAGGGTCGGCGGGAGGAAACGAGGCCAGTCGGCTACGCCGCGCGGCCCAGGCGCATCCTGTCGACCCTACCGCCACCTTCGTGAACGCCAATGCCGGTATGTGAGCGCTGCGGTACCGAAAGCCCGGATGGGTTCCGCTACTGCCCGGTCTGCGGCTCTGCATTGCGGGAGCCCGCACCGGTACGCCAAACGCGGAAGGTTGTGACGGCGCTGTTCTGCGACGTGACGGGTTCGACAGCACTTGGCGAGGAGCTGGATCCCGAGGTTTTGCGGCGAGTGATGAATCGCTACTTCGCAGAGATCCGAGCGACGATCGAGCGCCATGGGGGTACGGTCGAGAAGTTCATCGGCGATGCGGTGATGGCGGTGTTCGGGATTCCGCGGGTGCATGAGGATGACGCACTGCGAGCAGTGCGGGCGGCTGCCGAGATTCGGGATCGGCTCCCCGGGGTTGCTTTGGACACGGGCGTCGCGTTGCGCTTCCGCACCGGCATCAATACCGGGCCCGTCCTCATGGGGGAAGGCGAGAACCTGGCAGTTGGTGATGCGGTCAACGTGGCGGCACGTTTGGAGCAGGCCGCGGAGCCGGGAGAGATCGTGCTCGGGGTCGAAACTCTGCGTTTGGTGCGGGACGCGGTCGAGGTGGAGGCGCTGCAGCCACTTTTGTTGAAGGGGAAGTCGGAGCCCGTGCCTGCGTTCAGACTGGTGGGCGTCGATTTGGCGGCGCCTGGCGTTGCCCGCCATCTGGATGTTCCGTTGGTGGGCCGGGAGCGGGAGCTGCGCGTGTTACGTCAGGCGTGGGATAGCGCGGTCGAGGAGGCCAGGTGTCATCTGTTTACGTTGTTGGGTGCGGCGGGCGTAGGGAAGTCTCGGCTGGTGGCCGAGCTGCTTTCGGGGCTGGGATACGGCGCGACGGTGCTGCGGGGCCGGTGCCTGCACTACGGCGAGGGGATCACGTTCTGGCCGCTGGCGGAGGCGCTGTTGCCGGTGGGAGAGCCGGCACGTCGGGTGCTGGGGCTGTTGAGCACGGGAGGCTTGGGGACGCCTGAGGAGCTGTTCTGGGAGGTCCGGCGGCTACTTGAGTCACTCGCCTCCGAGCGGCCGATGGTCTTGTACCTCGACGATCTTCAGTGGGCAGAGCCGATGCTGTTCGACCTGCTCGACCACGTGGCCGACCTGTCTCGGGGTGCGCCGATCCTGCTGCTGTGCACGGGCCGTCCCGAACTGCTCGAGGAGCGCTCCGGATGGGGAGGAGGGAAGCTGAACGCCACGACTGTCCTGCTCGAACCGCTCGGCGTTTCGGAGTCTGAGGTGCTCCTCGACCAGCTCGGCGACGGGTTGGACGCCGAAGCGCGAGCGCGTGTCATCGCAGCCAGCGAAGGTAATCCGTTCTTTCTCGAGGAGATCACCACACTCGCGCGGGAGCGCGGCATCGTCGAGGTCCCGCCGACCGTCCAGGCGCTCCTTGCGGCGCGCCTGGAGGGATTGGCGGTCAAGGAGCGCGAGGTGCTGGAGCGCGGCGCCGTGGAAGGCGAGGTGTTTCACCGTCTGGCTGTCCGGGCGCTGGCGGGCGAGCGCCTGGCGGCTGAGGTCGAGTCGCGGTTGGCGGGGCTGGTACGAAAGGAGCTGATCCGCCCCCACCCCCCACAGTTGGCAGGCGATGATGCGTTCCGGTTTCGTCACCTGCTGATCCGGGACGCGGCCTATGAGGGTTTGCCGAAGGCCACGCGTGCGGAGCTACACGAGCGGTTCGCGCTGTGGCTTGAGCAGCGCGCCACAGGGTTGATGGAAGTTGACGAGATTGCAGGATGGCATCTGGAGCAGGCGGTCCGCTACACCCAGGAGCTAGGACGCAACATCGAGCGGGAGCTCGCGCGGCGGGCAGCCGAGCACTTGTTCGCGGCTGGCCTGCGGGCGCGACGTCGGAGCGATCTCGCCGCAGCACGAAACCTGCTCGAGCGCGCACATGCAAGCGCTTCCGAGGGCGACCGGCTGCGAGTGAGGATCGGGGTCGAGCTGGCCGAGGAGCTGATCGTGGCTGGCGAGCTCTCCCGCGCGGACGAGCTTCTTTCTGCGGGCGAGCACGATCCCGAGACGGCCCTCGATGCCGGGCTGACGCGACTCGAATGGGTGAACAACACTCGTCCCGACGGTGTGGGGCACCACATCCAGTCAGTGCTTCCGGGGGTGCTCCAGCAGCTTGCCGAGCGCGGAGACGAGCGCGGGCTCGCGAAGGCCCACATGGCCGCATTCTGGGCGCACTGGGCCGTGAGTCGGGCCCGCCCGGCGGCCGCGGAGCTGCGCCAGGCCGCCGATCACGCAGCCCGCGCCGGGGACAACGGCCTGCGAGCGCGCGCGCTCGGGTGGCAGGTCGCCGCGCTCATGTGGGGACCCTTTGATGCGGCAACCGTAGCTCGGGAGCTCGAGACGCTCGAGCGCGAGCAGGAGACGGGACCGTTCCTCGCCGCGTCGGTGATCATGCTGCGAGGTGAGCTAGCTCGGCTGCACGGTGACTTGGACGAAGCTCTCGCGATCACCAACCAGGCCAAGGACCGGTTTGCGGCGATTGGCGGTTATGTGATGGTTGGTGGCTCGGATCAGCTCCTGGCGAGGATTGAGGTGCTGGCCGGGCGTCTCGACCGCGCGCGTAACCTGCTGATGCGTTCAGACGCATTGTTCGAGCGGGTGGGTGATCGCGGCTTTCGCTCGACGACGCTGGCGATGCTTGCGAGGGTTGAGGAGATGTTGGGACATCCAGCGGCGGCGCTCTCCGCGATTGAGCTGTGCGAGCAGATCGGTGGCCAGGAAGACGTCATCAACTTTGCGATCACCCACGCGGTCCGGGCTCGGCTCGCCCTCGCCGCCGGCGAGGACGAAGCAGCCGAGCGGTGGGCACGAAAGGCCGTAGACAGTGCTCTTGTAACCGACTTCACCTTCGTGCTAGGAGAAGCCGTGCTGACGCTCTCGTCCGTGCTAAGAAGGCTCGGCCGCCGCGAGGACTCGACGGTTGAGGCACGCAGGGCGCTTGAGCTGTTCCAAGCCAAAGGCGACCGCCCGTACACCGCTCAGGCTCGTGCGCTGCTCAACGAGGTGGGCATCCCCGATTGACGGTCTGGGCAAGGTACGGCAGGTTCACGCGGCGAATGCCATAGCGGGGCACGCGACCGCCTCGATGGGCGTACCTGAATTTCGGCGAGGACCAGGGGCAGATGCAGGCGGCCCGCGGTCCCGTTCGTGGTGAAGCACGCCGGCGGAGTTCCGCCGGGTCGACGCCGCGCGGGCGAAGATCGGCCGCCAGGTTACGGCGAGGTGCCGAACTCCTCGATACCAATCACGGGGCGCACGGCGCGCTCGACCGAGCGATCGGCGAACGCGCGGCGCAGGACGTCGTGTCCGAGCGCGTTGCCGAGCGCGGCCATGATGATCCCTTGGTCGAGGGACAGATAGGAGCCCGACACGCGCTTGGTCATGACATTCACGCTGTCTCGGAACCCCCACTTGCCATATAGACCGGGGAAGTCGCCCGCCAGGCGCTGGATGTCGGCCAGGGCGGCGCTCGGCGCGAAGCGCAGTGCCAGGAAGGCTGCATGGGGCGTCACGACGCCGTTCGTGTAGGCCGAGGGCGGCGGATCCGGCTTTGCCGGTCGCACGCAGCCCGGCGCGTTGTAGCCGTGGTCAACGAGCGTGTTGTCCTCGTTGGAGGGCATGCCGTTGGGATCCATGCCGGCGCCGTCGACACCCCAAGCGCCGTAGTCGCCCTCCGGCTTGTTGGCGGGCGAGAAGCCCCAGTAGCCGTACCCGGCCTCGGTCATACCGTGGTAGATCTGCGCGTGCACGGTGAGCGGGTGGTTCCGGCCCCAGCTAAGCGGCGCCCATTGTTCCTCGGGCACGAACAGCGCGGGCATCAGGGCCTCGAACATCGAGCCACCCCACGAGGGCACGAGCCGCGTGCCGGCGTAGGGGTAGGCACCCTCGAAGACGTCAACGCCGTAGTAGCGGCGCCAGGTGCCGATCGGGCGCGTCTCCTGGAAGCTGTACGCGCACGTATCCGGGAAGGTGCGCCAGCGCCCGAAGTACTCCTTATCCGGCAGCTGCCCCTTAGCGAGCCCGACGTAGTCGATGATCCGGCTCTCGCTGACCACCGTGTCGTAGCAGCACGGTGACGCGGCGGGGTCGTCGGGCCGGAAGTGAAACAGCACGCGATTGACCTCCGGCCGGTAGTAGAAGCCGAAGTCCATCGCGTCGTAGATTGCGCCGGCGCGCGAGGCCAGCTGCGCAACGCTGTCGCGGACGATCTTGAGGCCTACGGCAAGCCACGCGTTGTCCACCGAGGAAAGGATCGGGTGGAAGTTGGGGTCGTGTTTGGGGGGCCAATCCGTCAGCTTGGCGCCGGTGCGGTGGTCGTACCAGTTGTAGTACTGACCAGTGTTGCGGTAGCGCTCCATGTGCTCGAGCGTCGTCAGCGTCCGCGACAGGCGGCGCACGAGCGTGTGTTCGGAGATGATCCCGAGCCGACGAGCGGCTACCGCACTCCACATGTATGCGCCGATATTGGTCGTGGAGGTCTGAACGCTCGTGGAGCCGTCGCTATTCAGGCTGTCGGCCGGCAGTCCGGAGTGACGGTCGGTCATCGCCACGAACGAGGACCACGTGTCGCGGGCGTACTGGCGCAGCGCATCCCCGGACGCCTGACCGGGCGCCGCCGCCAGAAGTACCAACAGCGCGGCCAGTCCCGCCAAGCGAGCGAAGCGCCGACGCCAAACCGAACGCCCTCCCATTAGGCCCCGGATTACCCACTTCCGAGAAGAGTAAACGGGGCAGTTTCGGCTGCCCGCGACCTGGGTATCTGAGCTCACGCGGGGCGGCTGAGCCCGCGCGATTTGGGAGGAGGAGTCATGAGGGTTCGAGCACGTAGCGCCGCGATTCTGCTGACCATCGTCGTAGTTGGGCTGCTGAGCGCGGGGGCAGTAATCGCCGCCTCTGCCCGCACGCGCGCCCGCACCAACCACGCCACCGCGAGGCTCACTCGCGACCGTGCCGCGCTCACGCGCGCGCGGCTCGCCAATGACTCCGCGATCGAGCGACGTATTAACGCTCTCATCCGACAGATGACCCTGCAGGAGAAGCTCGACCAGCTAACCCTTCTGTCCGACGGGCAGATCAACGACACCGAGGCGGCCAAGCCGGTGGGAGCCGTCTTCAGCCTCACCGACCCCAAGCTGATCGACCACTACCAGCGCATCGCGGTGCAGCAGTCCCGCCTGCACATCCCGATCCTGTTCGCCTACGACACCATTCACGGCTTCCGCAGCATCTTCCCAATCCCGCTCGCCACCGGAAGCAGCTTCGACCCCAGCGTTGCTCAGAACGACGGTTCGATCGGCGCCGCCGAGTCGACGGTGATCGGTCTCAAGCAGATCTACAGCCCGATGGTGGACGTTTCGCATGACCCGAGGTGGGGCCGGATCTCTGAGGCGGCCGGCGAGGATCCGTACCTAAACTCGGTCATGGCAGCCGCGCGGATCAAGGGCGACCAGGGCAGCGATCCGAGCGCGAGCGACAAGGTGGTCGCCAGTGTCAAGCACTACGTCGCCTACGGGCAGCCCGAGTCCGGCCGCGACTACAACACCACGGACATGTCCCTGTCGCGGCTGTGGAACCTCTACCTGCCGCCGTTCAAGGCAGCCGTGAACGCCGGTGTGCAGACGGCGATGTGCTCGTTCAACGCGCTCAACGGCGTCCCGGGTTGCTCGGATGGCTACACCGAGACCCAGGTGCTCAAGCGCCAGTGGGGCTTCGACGGATTCGTCGAGAGCGACTACACCGCGGTGGCCGAGACGCGGTCCTGCCCGCCGGTCAACCCGAACAGCGGCCCGTGTGGGCATGGTATGGCGGCGGACGGCCCTGAAGCCGCGCAGCTCGCCCTCAACGCCGGCACCGACTCGGAGATGGTGTCGACTAACTTCCGTGACTTCGGGGCGCAACTCGTGGCCACCGGCCGCGTGCCGATGTCGCGCATCAACGACGCTGTTCGCCGCATCCTGCGGGTCAAGTTCCGTGCCGGACTATTCGATCACATCAGTTTCAACCACGCCGACAACCGCACGACTCCGATTCCGCCCGGCAACCGCGAGGCGGCCCGCAAAGCCGCGCAGAAGTCGATGGTCCTGCTCAAGAACGACAATGCCACACTGCCTTTCGATCCGGCCAAGCGCACGGCGGTGATCGGCCCGCTGGGGCAGAGCTCGCACGACATGCTCGGGCCGTGGTGGGGTAAGGGTCTCGACCAGGACGCCGTCAATCCCTACGACGGCATCCGGGCGCAGTCACCTAACACCACCTACACCGCGGGCTGCACGCTCAGTCACAGCGATTTGTATGACCCGGCGGGAGAGTGTGCGACCGTCGATGACAACGCGGTGAAAGCCGCTGCGGCCAGCGCCGACCAGGTCGTCCTGACCCTAGGTGAGACGCGTGAGATGAGCGGTGAGGCAGAGGCACGCTCGGACATCGATCTGCCGGGCCAGCAGCAGCGGATCATCGACGACGTGCGCTCCACGGGCAAGCCCTTCGTGGTTGTCCTGTTCAACGGGCGCCCGCTCACCCTGTCGCAGGTCGATGCCACCTCGCCAGCCATTCTCGAGGCGTGGTTCGGCGGGATCGAAGCCGGTAACGCAGTCGCCGATGCCGTGTTCGGCAAGATCAACCCGGGCGGCAAGTTGCCCGTGAGCTTCCCTCGCAACGTCGGGCAGGTGCCGATCTACTACAACCACCAGCCGACCGGACGGCCGTGCGACGCAAGCTCGAAGTACAACTCGCGCCACCGCGACATCCTCAGCTGCGATCCGCTGTACGTGTTCGGCTATGGACTCAGCTACACGACATTTAAGGTCTCCAACCTGCGGCTGAGCTCTCCCACCCTGAACGCACGGCACGGCACCGTCCTGGCCACCGTCGACGTCACGAACACTGGGACCCGCACGGGGGACGAGGTCGCCCAGCTCTACATCCATCCGGTCGCGACCAGCCTGTCGCAGCCGGTGCGGCGGCTCGTGGGCTTCCAGCGCGTGACGCTCAATCCCGGCCAGACGACGACCGTGACCTGGCCACTGACTGGAAACGACGTCGGCTACTACGACAACGGCGGACGCTTCCGGGTCGAGAACGGGACCGTCGAGGTTTACGCCGGCAACAGCTCAAGCGAATCCGACAACCGCGCGACGTTTGACGTCGTCAACGGCCAAACTCGCGGCCAGGGCAATCCCTTCGGGCCTTCCCTGGCCTGGCGGGCGGAGGTGCGGGCGGCGATGGCGGCGGGTCACCAGCGACCCTAGCGCCACCGGCCACCGCGCGTCGCCGTTTCGACAGCACGGGCTCCGCGCGACCGCGTCGGCGACTGACGGCGCAGAGGTATGCGGAGCCGGCAAACGGACGATAGAGGTTGTGATCGCCGCGCTCTCGCCGATGCGCTCGTCCGGCCGGGTCAGGCCGGGGGGGTAGGTCATGTCCGCGCGACGAAGGACCTCGTCGATCAACGCGCCGCAGCGCTCGGGGTCGTCGAGAAAGGGAGCGTGGCGCCCGGGGATGATCTCGATGCGCGCGTCGGGTAGGAGCGCGCAGGCGCGTTGGCCGATCTCTGGGCCGCCGTACGGGTCCTCATCGCCCCAGATCATCAGCACGGGCACCGTCAGCTGCCGCAGTTCGACGTCCGAGAGAAAGTTCTCTGGGCGGGGCCGGCCGAGCCGCATCGCGAGCCCCATGTGGCTGAGCATCGCCGTCCGAAAACCGGGCTGGCGCATACCCTCGTGGACGACCTCGAAGAACCCGTCAGGCGCTCGCTCAGCGGCGCGAGGGCCGATCACGCCGCGGGCTAGAGACCGGCGCGTCGTCCCGACGTTCGGTGAGCGGATCCGCGCGGCGAGCTGGCGCAGGCCAGGTGTGGACAGCGCGGTGAAGAACGGGTCGCCGCGCATGCCGGGCAGCGCGACGGCGGGAACTCCGAGCGACGCGACGGCGGCAACCCGATCCGGCGCATCGACAGCCAGGCAGAGCGCCCACATCCCCCCGAGCGAGGTACCGACGATCGGCACCCGCTCGAGGTCGAGCGCGTCCAGCAGCGAGGTGAGCTGGGCAACCGCGTGCGCTCGCAACGATCGGCCGCTGTAGTCGAACGCGTCGCTGAGGCCGAACCCGGGGAGGTCGAAGGCGATCACACGGCGCGTTCCCAGATACGGCATCAGCGGCGCCCACGTCGAAGCGCTCATGCCACTACCGTGCACGAGGACGAGCGGCGGGCCCTCGCCCGCCTCCAGAACGCGCACAGCAACCGGTGGATCAGCCTGACGCACGCGCCGGCTCGCGACCTGCACGCCACACGCGCCAAACGGTCGGCGCTCGGCCAGCTCGAACGTCACGGTCGCGTGATCGCTTGCACGCTGGGGCATGGCTCGGTCCCTCCGTCGTCGTTGTCGGTGTTGAGATGATCCCGGTCATGGACACGGTCGACAACCTGATCCTTGACCTCCTCGAGTGGATGGGTCCACGCCCCCGCCCCTACGCCGACGTGCTCGAGGCATGGCGGACTTCGTGTCCGCGGCTACCCGTATGCGAGGAGGCGAACGACCGCAGCTTCATCGTGCGCCGGAGCGCGGCGTCGTGATCTCGGCCGCGGGACAAGCATGTCGTGCCGCCCGACGAGCGACCTGCTTTGGGCGGACAGGAGGGATCGGGCCAGTCGGTCGCCGTCAATTTCACTTAAGGCCGAGCGAACCCGCCACGTTCGCGTGGTCATGACCACGCGAACGCAGCGATGACGAATCTCACCTTGATATATGCCGTTATGGGTATATGATGTCGTCATGGCACGAGCAGCGACCACCACGGATGCATTCAACGCGGTCGCCGAACCCCGCCGGCGCCAGATCCTGGAGGCGCTCTCCGATGGGGAACGCTCCGTGAACGAGCTCGTCGAGGCGCTGGGCCTGGCGCAGCCGCAGGTGTCCAAGCACCTGCGGGTCCTGCGCGAGGTGGGAGTCGTGGACGTCCGCGAGGACGGGCGTCAGCGGCTCTACCGGCTCAACGGCGTGGCGCTCAAGCCCATCCACGACTGGGTCGCGGGCTTTGCCCGGACCTGGGACGAGCGCTACGACGCGCTCGACGTGGTCCTGTCAGAACTCAAAGAAAAGGAGAACGGAGATGGCGGCAGCAACCAGTAGCGGCAAGGCGAGGGTCACCCTCCCGACCGACACCCAGATCCTCATCACACGGGAGTTCGACGCCCCCGCACACCTCGTCTACCGGGCGGTGACCGAGCCCGAGCTCGTCCGCCGGTGGTGGAGCGGGCAGCGCGGCGAGGTGACGGAGTGCGAGATCGACCTACGCGTCGGGGGTAAGTGGCGGTACGCCATGCGGGCGGAATCCAGCGGCGACGAAGTCGTGTTCTACGGCGAGTACCGGGAGATCGTGCCCAACGAGCGGATCGTCAACACCGAGGTGTTTGCGCCATTCCCCGACGACGGGGCGCTCAACACTATGACGCTCACTGAGCACGGCGGGCGGACGACGCTGACGACGCTCGTCCACCATTCCAGCCCGCAGGCTCGGGACATGCACATCAACTCCGGGATGGAGGGCGGGATGCAGGAGGCGTTCGACAAACTCGAGCAGGTGGCGATCTCACTGCGCTGACGCGTATTCCCCCTCCCTCGGGCGTAAGCGAGTTCGACGTCCGCGCGGTCCGGTCCCACATTCCGGCGCGGGCCTCGGGGGTCGCCTTCTTCGACGGCCCCGGGGGCTCGCAGGTGGCCACCTGCTCGGCGCCGACCCGTGCGGGATCGTCTTCGGGCTGCTGCGTACATTTGCGGTGGCGCGGGGTGTAGTGGCGGCACCGCGGTTGCGCGGAGCCGCCACATGCGCTTAGGCGGATTGGAGCACTTCGCGGAGTGGGAGGAGAGGATCTCCATGTTCGGCTTCATCGCCAAAAGCCGCTCGATGTGTTCGCGGATAGGCTTGGTGGCGATCGTGCGCTGGCCGTTCAGTCCGCGGATCGTTGCGTCCGGCTCGTAAGGGCCAGGCCGCGAGCGCTTTGCTGACCATGCTCATCAGGCGAATTTTCGGACCTGCGAGGAAGTCCGTCGGATGATCGCCTCGCTCGCCCCACCATCTCGGAGCTCGCCACCGATCGGCGAACCCGGCCGAGTAGGGCGGCGGGCCCGGTAGCCTGCGTCTGATGCCGGACGCGGCGGCCCGTCCCGAGCCGTTCACGCCGCAGACCTCCCCCGCGGCGCTAAAGGCCCTCGGGGCGCGGCTGCGCGCGACGCGATGGCCTGATGCGCGCGAGGATGCGGGCTGGTCGCTCGGGACCGATCTCGCCTACCTTCGCGAGCTCGTCGCCTACTGGGCGGATGAGTTCGACTGGCCGGCCCAGGAGGCGGCGCTCGCGCGGTTCCCACGCTTCCGCGTCCCGCTTGGCGGCGTGGGGATTCACTTCGTGCACGTCCGGGCCACCGCACCGGCTGGGCCCGTTCTGCCGCTGATTCTCAGCCACGGCTGGCCGGACTCGTTCTGGCGCTACACGAAGGTGATCGGACTCCTGACTGACCCTGGCGCGCACGGCGCCGACCCCGCCGACGCGTTTGACGTGGTCGTGCCCGACATGCCGGGCTACGGGTACTCCGACCGTCCCACCGGCTCGCCTCTGGATTCGATCGCCGTCGCCGGCTTGTGGGCGGAGCTCATGGGCGTCCTGGGCTACGCGCGGTTCGGCGCGGCGGGTGGAGACATCGGCAGCAATGTGAGCCGCTACCTCGCGCTCGACTACCCCGAGCGGGTCGTGGCCGTGCACCGCACCGACGCGGGCGTGCCCGTCTTCACCGGCGACCCGTCCGACCTCACGCCGCAGGAGCGCGCCTGGCTCGAGGCCGCCGCGGCCTGGGGCCAGACGGAGGGCGCCTACGCGGCCATGCACCGCACCAAGCCTCAGACGGCAGCCGTCGGGCTGACCGACTCGCCAGCCGGGCTCGCTGCGTGGATCGTCGAGAAGCTCCGGGCGTGGAGCGACTGCGACGGTGACATCGAACGGAGCTTCACGAAAGACGAGATCCTCACCAACGTCACGCTCTACTGGCTCACCGCGACGATCGGCTCCTCGATGCGCATGTACCGCGCGAACGCCGCGATTCCGCCCGCGCAGCTCGCCCGCCGGGTGGGGGTGCCCTCTGGCTTCTCGCTCTTCCCCGGCGACATCGTCCGCCCGCCACGGGCGTGGCTCGAGCGCACGGCGAATCTCGCGCGCGTCACCGAGCCCGCGCGCGGCGGGCATTTCGCGCCGTTCGAGGAGCCCGAGCTCTACGCGGAGGAGCTGCGCGCGTTCTTTCGCCCCTACCGGGCGGCAGCGGTGAACTGAGCGCGCCAGTTGCGACGATCGCATTCGCGTTTCGCGTGGCCTCCGAGCTCACGACCGGTTTGGCGACGAACCCCTCCCCTGGGGGAGGCGCCTTTGTCGCCGGCCTCGGCGTCGAGGCTTCGAGCACGGGCGCGTCTTCCCTGGTCAGGCGAATCTCAGGTCTCAGCTGAGTTTGGCCAAGGAACCTCTCGCCGCGCGAACCGGGGCCGTGCAGCCGTCGCGTCTCATGCGGTGGCTCGTACACTTTCACTTCAGGTCGGGGTTCGCGGGTACGAGGTAGAATTTGCGGTGGCTGACGGTGCTCGGGAGGCGGCGGTCAGGGCATCTGGTCGGTCCGTCCAACAACGAGCTCGCGTTCGACGTTGTCGAGCCAGTCGCTGTGGGCTCGCAGTAGTCGGCGGCCGAGGTCTTGCTGGAGCAATAGGTAGCGGGTGCGGTGCGGGACGCCGGAAGCACGCTCGATGTTGGTTGCGACGAGCTGTGACATGTCATCGATATCCGCGCGCAGTCTTTGCAGGCTGGCGAGGATCTCGTCATCCTCGACCAGGTCGCCCGCGAACAGCCGGAAGGACGCCTCGTGTTGAAGCCTTGGGAATCCCGCGGGCGCGCGTAGCCAGTCTCGCAAAGCCTCCCGTCCCTTCGCCGTGAGGCGATAGACCGTCCGGTTGCGCGTCTTGCCGGGGCTCTTCTCACTCGTTATCCAGCCGAGCGCGAGCAGCCGTCTCGGTTCCGCGTAGATCTGGCTCGGCGCGGAGCTCCAGAACATGGTTCCCCGACTGGCCATGTCGACGAGCTCGGGCGTTGAGGCGCCGTGCTCGCCGATCGCCGCGAGGATCACATAGCTGAGCGGGATCGGGGTAGGTGGCATTGACTAAAACTCCAATACAAGAGTATCCTGTCGCCCGGTCGACCAAGAACTGCGTCGGGCGCCCGACGCGGCCAGCACATCACCGTCGGGAGGGACTAATGATCATCTTGCGTTTCAAGCTGCAGTGCGAGCCGGAGAAGACGGATGAGGTAGCAGCCGCATTCTCGGAAGTGATCGCCCCGGCCCGCGCGACGGCCGGTGTGATCAGCTTCGACATCGCCCGAGACATCACCGACCCCAACTCGTTCATCGCCACCGAAGTGTTCGAGGACGAGGCGGCACGCGAGCGCCAGGAGTCTCTGCCGCAGGTCGGCAAGGTGATGGCGCTGCTTCCGGCCTCGGTCGCCGCTCCACCCGAGGCGACCGTCTACCAGGTGTCGTCGTCCCAGCCGGCCATGCCCTAAACGATTTTCGGGAGAAACGCACCCGCCGGCACGGCCATCCGACGACCACTTAGTCAACGCTGAACGCCCCGGCCATGGGTATGCAACCCGGCGGCCTGTGGCTCCCGATCCTTGGGCCTCATCGCTGGGCGCCGATCTCCGAGCGTCCGCCTTCAGATCCCTGCTCTCGCCTCGCCGCGGTATTCGACCCATGATCGGACAGTGCACCCGCCCTTGCGCGGCAAGTGCACCCGGGAGGCCGGTTCGGTGCTTCGTGGCCATCCCGACGGCGCAGGATGTTCGAGATCCGCGCGTTGGGGGTCTCTCGACGACTCGAGCAAGATGCTCGTCGTGGTGCAAGAGCAGGAGCGAGGCACGCCGGGTAGGCGGCTTCCGAGATTGCTCAGCTGCGACAGCCTCAGACGCGTCAACGAGGCACTCTCTGGCTCTCGCATCGCCACATATCGACACTGTCGAAGCACTCCAACACGGGCGGTCATACTTCCACGCCTCGCGACTCGCATGGGTCGGTGAACGAGAGGGAGTGACGATGCCGCTTTATCTATCGAGGTTCAGCTACACGCCGGAGACTTGGGCCAGGCTGATCGGCAACCCAGAGGACCGCCGAAAGGCCGCCCAGTCGTACATCGAGTCGATCGGCGGGAAGCTCCACGGATTCTGGTACGCCTTCGGCACACACGACGGCTACAACCTATGGGAGGCCCCCGACAACGTGTCCATGGCCGCGGTGGCGCTGGCGATCAGTGCCGGCGGTGCGCTTAGCTCGTTCGAAACGACAGTCCTCCTGACCGTCGACGAGACGCTCGATGCGTTGCGCAAGGCCGAGCAAGTCGGGTACCAAGCGCCCGGCGTGTAGCGGCTCGCGTCACCCCGGTCTGTATCGCGCCCGCCGGGCCATCGCCGCGCGCCAGTCACCATGCCGGGGAACCACCGCGGGCGTCCACCACGCAAAGGGCGAGCAATACCCCAACCGACCCGCCCGCCGTCGAAGAGATCGTCGCGATCATGCGAGCCGTTGGTGACCGTCCTGAGGCCCGCCGGCTGCGAGCGCTGATCGGGCTGCTGTGGCGCGCCGGGCTGCGGATCAGCGAGGCGCTCGCGCTCCAAGAGAGCGATCTGGACGCCTCCCGCGGCGCCGTGCTCGTCAGGCGCGGGAAAGGCGGTAAGCGACGCGAGGTCGGGATGCACCGCTGGGCATGGGACCAGCTCGACCCGTGACTCGAGATCCGCCAAGGGCTCCCGGGGCGGGTTCTGGCCCGTGAGCCCGCGATGACTCGCGACGGCATGATCGCTGACGCTCACCGATCGCGCTGGTCGCAGCCCGGTGGGAGTGGCTCCCGTCAATCGATCGGGTGCCGTGGCGCTCGGATCAGAGGGTGAAGCGGGTCCCGACGCAGCTGGGGATGAACGCGCCGGGGAACGTTGCCGCGAGCCTCTGGATCGCGCGCCAGCCGGTGCAGTGCGTCGCGACGATGACGTCCGGGTTCATCTCGGTGAATGCTTCGCAGACGGCGGGGATCAGCGGCTCGAAGATCGGGCCGCTGAGGTGAAAGCCACCGATCACCGCGTGCAGCCGTTCGATCCCGGTCAGCTTCCGCGCGTATCGCAGCGTGTTGACGATGCCGGAATGACCGCAGCCGGTGAGCACGACGAGCCCCTTGTCTCGGATGTTGAGCAGCAAGGCCTGGTCGTCGAGGACGAGCGGGTCCGGTTCCCAGGACCCGTGATGGAACGCCTCCTGCAAGGGGAAGCCGCGCTCGAACTCCGTCGTGCGGTCAACCTCGCCGGTCACGAGCAGGCATCCGTCGAGAAGAAATGACGGCTGTCGCTCCTCGACGATCTCGAACCCGAATCCCTCGAGCGCTGATCGGCTCGTGGAGGGCAGCTCCCACGGATCGCGCCCCGGCAACACGAGGCGACGACGACTCCAAAATTCCGGATGGATGACGACTGGAACGTTAACCGGGCCGACGGCTCGGACGAATCCGTCCAGGCCGGTCGTGTGGTCGAAGTGCCCGTGGCTGAGCACGATCGCCTCGACGTCCCCGGGGTCCAGCTCGAGGAAGCCCATGTTGTGAACGAGGCCGTCAGGGCTGACGCCGGTGTCGAACAGCACGCGGCGCGTTCGACCGCCGGCCGTGAGCGTGACGAGCGCCGAGAAGCCGTGCTCGCCGCGGAGCTGCTCGACGACCTCGCGCCCCTCGAGCGTGCTCGCTGCCTGGCGCGGCGCCGAGGGTGAGGTGAGCTGAAAGCGCTGCGCGGGCCCCTCGTCAGGCATGAACACGTCGGTCAGGTTGTCGACCAGGATCGTGATCTCGACGCCATCGACCGGCGCCAGCGGTATCGAAGTCAAATGATTCACCGAGAAGGCTCGCTAGCGCAGACGATACTGCCGGCCGGCGCGGGTGGTTGCCGGGCAGCGAGTAGACCGGCGACGATCGCTCTCCTCACCGAGTGTCACTGACGACGGGAGGGCGGGCTGCGGCGCCGGCGAGCCAGCCACACTTCCGGGTTGCGACCGGAAGCAGAGCTTGAGGCGCTGGCAGCGTCACACCGGGTGGGAACGAACCCAGCGATCTCATGGCCGAACTGGATCGCTTCCGCGTCGGCAAGCAAAGCGGCCACCGCGCCGCCGCGTCGGTGTAGGGGCGGAGGAGCCACGCTCCGCCGACACGCGACGGTCGACGCAGACCTCCCTTCGTTGTCGTAGGGGCATCTGGTCGGCGGCTCCACGGCCCTGCTAAGCGCGGATTTCAGCATGTCCCGGCTGGCGATCGCCGGACGTCGGCGCTGGACCATCCGGTTCTGGCTCAATGCCTGAGAGACTAGGGCGTCGCTCGGCCACGCGGTGGGGCTCCCGGCACGGCGACTGGACGCTCCGGCCTGCCGGGCGATAGATTCGCGCGCAGCTAAAACCATAAGGAGGGACCTCGTGTCGAACTTCACCGTCAAGCGTGTGGATGAGATGGCGACCAGCTTCGGGGGCGGGTTCGTGTTGGCTCGGGCCTCGCTCGGAGTGACGTCGTTCGGCCTTCAGGTGCTCAAGATGCAGCCGGGTGCCGCGGGTCCTGAGCACGCGCATCGGGGCATGACCGGCGAACGGGCTGAGGTCGCCAACGACGACCAGGAGGAGGTCTATTTCGGTCTCGATGGCACGGCGTTTCTCCTGTTCGGCGACGACGGCGAGGTCGAGTTGACAGAAGGGGTGATGGTTCGCTGCGGCCCGGAGCAGACGCGCCAGCTGATCACTCGCGACGAGAGCGCCACCGTTCTGGCTATCGGTGCGATGCCCGGCAAGACCTACACGCCCCCCGCCTTCACGGAACTCGCCGCGGCCGACTGAGTCCCGCTTGCTGGGGCGCCACGGTTAGGATCACCGCCTCGCACGTGGTACGTCCTCGCGTCGGTAGGGACAGGTGCCGGACCACGCCACAGGCGGCGCCGAACAGACCCGGGGACTCGCAAATTCTCAGAGCAGGTCTGAGCCTGCGGGTCCGCTCGCACCGGCAACGCGCGGAAAGTGAGCATCTCAAGTGGCGATCACTTTCGCCGGCCGGCCGGGCCCCGAGCCCGCGATTGGGGACATTTCTACAGGCCTGCCACCAACCTCAAAACAAGAAAGTCCCGCTATGCGAGGCGTTCCTAACGCGCCCGAGAGGATTCGAACCTCTGACCTTCGGTTCCGTAGACCGACGCTCTATCCAGCTGAGCTACGGGCGCTCGGCGGCCGATTCTAGCCCCGCTGCTCTGGCTGTGGGTTGGGGCTGACCCGCTGCCTCGGGTTCACCGCCGCCAGGGCCGGAAGGCATGTGGCCGGCCGGCCCCACCGCCCGGTACGGGTGTTCCGCTCGCGGGAAGGAGTCAGGCCTGGGGCGTGGTCCGCGACCCAGCAGTCTCGACTGCCGATGACTCGGAGGTCTCAAAGCGCGCGACGGTGAAGCTGATCAGCGTCGGCACCTGGACCGCGTAGACGAGCAGCGAGAGGGTGAGCACGACCAGCGCTCCGCCGCTCACGTGGTCGCGCAGGAATGCGTACTCGATCAGTCCTGCCGTGATCAGGTAGGCGAGAAACGTCCAGCGGGCGACTTGGCGGAAGCGGTACCAGGCGAAGTTCTGCACCCGCGCCAGCGAGGCCAGATTGAAGCCGAGCAGCAGGACCGAGGCGATCAACAGCGCGATCGCGGGCCCGAGGGGCACGTGCTGGGGCAGGTGAGACGACAAGTAGATGCCGCCGGCGACGATCAGTGCCAGCGAGGCCATTCCCACCTGGGTGAACGGCGGCAGGCGATCCTCGGTCATCCGGCGGCCAGCTTGGTCATGATCACCAGGGTGGCGATCTGAAGCACGCCGAGGACCCCGGCGGCGTAGATGAAGCGCTTCATCAGCCGCTCGATCACCTCGCCGTTGGGCCTGGGCTTCTTGAGCTCGAACAGGACCGCGATGTTGGCGGGCTCCAGCAAGCCGAGCGCGATCACGGCCATTACGCCGACGATCACGAAGCTGGCCACCACCCAGGCGTGGTTGGGATAGGAGCTCTGCACGTCGCCGAGCTTGGTCCCCAACTGCCAGCCGGCGGCCAGCGTGAGCGTGACTACGGTGGGCATGATCAGCACCATCTTGGGCATCAGCCGGGTCGTGAACTCGATGCGGGCCTGGATCGACATGCGGCCAATGATCGGGCCGAGCACGAGCCCCAGGAAGAGATCGATGATCGTCCAGGCGGCGCCGCTGGCCACGTGCAGGAACTGCAGCGGCCAGCGCGAGTTGACCGCGACCGCAACGATCAGCAGCACGATCGCCCCGGCCACCAGGATCAACCCCTTGCGCGGGACGATTTCAAACTCAGGCACCGTCGGGGGGGCGTGGGGCGCCGCGGCCTCTGGCGCCATTGCCGCAGGGGGGTTGGCGAAGTCGACCATGCGCGGGAATCTACCTGTTCGAGCAGGCGGCCCGTGAAAAACCTGTCGCCCAAGACAGCCGATTACGGCGACCGCGCCTTTGCGGGTAACTACTGTGCCGACTTTGGGGACAGCATCCGATCAAGTAAATGGTGTTTTCGCGCGTCGCCAGGTCGGTCCCTGAGCCGAACCCAAACATGTCGGTTACTCGGACCGTTCGTCCGGCGCTGGCCTATCGCGTGGCGGTGGCGGGGTTGCTCGGCGTGCTCCTGGTGGCCAGCGCAGTCCTGACGGTTAGCTCGTCGCGCCACGGTAGGACCGCGGCTGCGCAGCAGGCGGCTCGTCGCCAAACCGAGTTCATCGCCACGGCGATCCTGAGCCATGATCTGCAGGGCGCTGATCTGCGTGCGCCGGTGACGGCGTCTCGGCGGCGCGCGCTCGACCGGCTGTTTCGCACCCAGGTGCTGACGGGCGGCAACGCGCGTGCGACGATTTACAACGACCGTGGACGCGTTACCTACTCAACCGAGCGGTCGCTGATCGGGCGGCTGTTCCCGGGTGCCGCGACTCAGGCACAGCAGTCGCTGGCGACCGGACCCACCGCTCCGGCGCCAGCGAGCGGGACTCGATCAGGAAGCCAGGAGCTAAGTACCTACGCGAGACTGCAACTGGCTCCGCGCGGACCCGGGGCCGTGCTCGAGCTCGACGGGACATACTCACTCCTCCCAGGCGGAGGTTCGGGAGTGTTCACTCCGCTCACCGCGACCCTGGCCGCAGCCCTGCTCGGGCTATTGGTGCTTCGCGTTTGGCGCCCGGGTCTTGTTCTGCGGACGAAAGCCCACGTCGAGCGGATCGAGTATCTCGAGCACCGAGCCTTTCATGACGCTCTGACCGGACTTCCCAATCGAGTCATGTTCGTGGACAGGGTCGAGGACGCGCTGATTGTCGCCCGACGGGAACGCCAGACGCTGGCCGTCATGCTCATGGACCTCGATCGCTTCAAGGAGATCAACGACACCTTTGGTCATCAGTGCGGTGACCATCTGCTCAGCGAGGTTGGGCAGCACTTGTGCCAGGCACTTCGTTCCAAAGATACCGTTGCGCGACTGGGTGGCGACGAGTTCGCCGTGCTGGCCCCGACTATCGCCGGGGAGTTAGGGGCAGTCGCGCTGGCTGAGCGCGCCGCGCATGAGGTGCGCTCCACGCACACCGTCGCCGGTGTCGAGGTTGACGTTGACGCCAGCATTGGCATCGCGCTCTTCCCGCTGCATGGCAACAACGTCGACGAGCTGCTGCGCTGCGCAGACGTGGCCATGTACGCCAGCAAGGCTCGTGGGGTTCCGACCGTTTACGCCGTTGAGCACGATCACCACTCCGCCGACCGGCTGGCGCTGGGCGCGCAGCTTCGCCGGGCGATCGAGCATGGCGAGATCGTCGTCCACTATCAGCCCAAGGCGGACTTCGCCACCGGAGAGATCACGGGCGTGGAAGCGCTGGTGCGCTGGGAGCACAGAGAACGCGGACTGCTCGGACCGGACCTGTTCATCCCACTGGCCGAGCAAACCGGGTTGATACGGCCCCTCACGACCCATGTCCTCAACAGCGCGCTCGAGCAGTGCAAGCACTGGCGGGCCCGCGGGCGCATGCTCTCGGTGGCCGTGAACATCACCGGACGCGACCTGCTCGATCAGCGGTTCGCCGAGGAGGTCAAGGATCTCCTGCGCAGGTGGGACGTCCCGCCGTCATCGCTCGAGCTCGAGATCACCGAGAACACGGTGCTCACTGATCCCACGCGGGCTCGCTCTATCTTGGCCACCCTCGGCGACTTCGGGGTCCGTCTCGCCATCGACGACTTCGGAAGCGGCAACTCCTCGCTCGGCTATCTGAAGCGGTTGCCCATCAGCGTTCTCAAGATCGACAAGTCGTTCGTGCTCCAGATGCACACCAATGACGATGACGCGGCGATCGTGCGCTCGACCATCGATCTCGGACACAACCTGGGTCTCAAGGTGGTGGCTGAAGGAGTCAGCTCGGTCAGCGCCTGGAATCGGCTGCGGCTGCTCGGGTGCGACGTGGCCCAGGGCTACTACCTCGGCAAGCCCGTTTCCGGCGAGGCGATCAGCCGGCTGTTGGCCGAGGAAAGCCGCCCCGGGGCGATTCCGCTCCGTCGCCCGGCCCGGGACTCGGCCGAAATCGCATAGCGCGTTCACGATTCTGGCCCGGACAAGGTTGTGGCCCCGACTTCTCGGGGCCACGACCAGAACAGATGGCGGAGAGGGCGGGATTCGAACCCGCGAAGGGGGGTTAGCCCCTTACTCGCTTAGCAGGCGAGTGCCTTCAGCCACTCGGCCACCTCTCCCTCGGGCTCGGGCCCAGTGTATCGGTGGACCGGTGCCCGGCCGGCCGCGGTCCCGGCTCGTGCGACGAGCCCGGCAAACCCCTCTCGCGCGGCTAGCATCGGGGCTGCCGGCCCGGAGGGGTGGCAGAGCGGTCGAATGCGCTGGTCTTGAAAACCAGAGTCCGGTAACCCCGGACCGCGGGTTCGAATCCCGCCCCCTCCGCTCTTCAGCTCGCTGGTCAGCGACTGCTGGCGCTGGTCACGAATCCTCGAGCGGGCCGGGGTAGGCCTGTTGCGCTTGCGTCGCCAGCCGGTCGGCGTGGCTGCGTACGTACAGCACTAGGGACGTGACAAGAACGACTGCGGCAATGCCCAGAACGATGTCGATCGGGGTGCTGAGCTGCTGGAACGCCTGTTGGCCGTAGTAGCCGGCGAGCCCGAAGATGATCGACCAGGTGATGCCACCGGCTGCGTTATAGGCGAAGAAGCGCCGCCAATCCATATGGCTGACGCCGGCGAGAAAGGCGGCGTAGGTGCGCAGGATCGAGACGAAGCGGCCGAAGAAGACGACCGGACCGCCGAATTGGTCAAAGAGGTAGCGGGCGATCTTGAGATGGCGCTCGTTGATGTGCAGGCGCTTGCCGTGGCGCACCAGCACGCGGTACCCGCCTCGGGATCCGAGCAGGTAGCCGATGTTGTCGCCGATGATGGCGCCCGCGACGGCAGCAGCGATGACGCCAACGATGGTGAGGTTGTGGGTAGCGCCGGCGTAGATGCTGGCCGTGATGAGCATGGTCTCCCCGGGGATCGGGATGCCGAGGCTTTCCACGCCTACCGCGACAAATATGGCGGGGTAGCCGAAATTGGTCAGCAGTTGATCGATGATCGACGCTTGGATGGCGGTCATGGTTTGGACGCTGCACGTCGGTGGACGCCCACCGACTTATGCCGCTGGGCGCACCCGGCCTGCGACCCGGCGATCATCGAGGACAATGGCAAACGGGTAGGCGATGGCGGCTAGCGCGTGCGCACCCGCGCCGCTCAGTCCTGCGTGGGCGACGGCGTCTTGGGGGCAGCGATCTTGGGGGCGGTCCCGAAGACGTGGTCCCAGAAGGGCGCGCTGACGCCGTAGCCGCGCTCGTGATTCTGGAAGTGGTGGCGCATGTGCAGCTCGCGCATCCGTCGGCCGGGCCGGGTCTTGGGACGATGGTGGTGCACGTGGTAGTGCAGCATGTCGTAGGCCAAATAGCCCGACAGGAATCCGGCGCCGAAGGGGAGGTAGGCGGGATCGCCGGCCACTAGATAGAAGCCGTATATGAACAGCGCCGCGAGCGGAATGCTGACCGACGGCGGCATCACGAGCCGCATCGGATCATTGGGGTGGTCGTGGTGGACACCGTGGATGATCCAGTGCAGCCGCGCGCCGATGCCGCCGGCGGGTTCGAAGTGAAAGACGATGCGATGCAGCCAATACTCGGTCAACGTCCAGAACAGGTAACCGCCCAGGAGGAGGAGGATGGTCAGCCAGCCGGCTCCGCGGATCACGCCGTCCACGAGCATGAACGTGATCGCCGGGCCGAACAGGATCGGCGGCACGCTGGGATGCACGCGCGAGAGCTTGTCGAGCAGGTCAGAGTCGAACATGCGCGGAGAGGCGCGCATGAGCTCAGTGCGGCTCAAACCGTTCAGCTCGCTGGCCCTCAGGCGGTCGACTTCTTGGCTCGGCTGGGTTGCCATCGGGTTCCTAGTTTAGCTCGGGACGCCCGGGCCAAACATCCGCAGGGCTCAGTCCGCGGCGGAGTCGGCGGCCGGCATGGCGAGCACGATGTGGCGCAGGGACAGGGCGACGAAGTCGCGCTGCTCGACCCGGGGAGCACCGTCCAAGGCGGTGACCTCGACGTCGGTGAGGGCCAGGAAGAGTCGCTCGGACGAGTTCAGATAATCAGTCAGGCGGCTGCGGTAGCCGTCGGCGGGCAGTTGCAGCACGCCGCTGATCCGATGCCGGTCAGTCTCGACGATGATCCGCTCGTCACGATGTTCCACGGCCGCGAAGATAGCGCTAGCGGCCCCCGGCCGATGTCATCCTGGTCCGATGGCTAAGGCGCCGCAACCGCGCTGGTGGTCTGTGCGCCGCGCGCAGAACACAAAACCGGCGACCTACCGCTGCCCGCTGTGTGGCCGGCATCTGCCCGCGCTGAGCGAGCACATGCTGATGTATCCGGAGGGCCGCTCCCAGGACCGCCGCCACGCTCACACCGACTGTGTGCTGGGCGCGCGCCGGGCCGGCCGGCTGCCCTCTCGCGAGGAGTGGGAACGCACGCTGCCCAGGCGCCCCAGCCTGTGGCGCCGGGCCCAGGCGCGCCTGGCTGAGGGTAGGGTGGCGCCATGGCGGCGCTGAAACTCGGCCTCAACACCGGTTACTGGGCGGGCGGGCCGCCGCCAGGGGCGGCCGGGTCGATCGCCGAGGCCGAGCGCCTCGGGTTCGATTCCGTCTGGACGGCGGAGGCTTATGGCTCGGACGCCCTCATGCCGCTGGCGTGGTGGGGGCCGGGACCGAGCGGATCAAGCTGGGGACGGCGATCGTGCAGATCTCCGCCCGCACCCCGGCCGCGACCGCGATGGCGCTTGACCACCTCAGCGGCGGGCGCGTAATCCTGGGGCTGGGCGTCTCCGGACCGCAGGTCGTCGAGGGCTGGTACGGACAGCCGTTTGCCAACCGGTCGACAAGATCCGCCACGACGTCGAGGCGTGGCGCGAATCGCTCGTGACGACGCTGCTGATCGGCGGTGATCATCAGACGCCGCGGACCGCTGCCGAGCTGGTCCTCGGCTAGACCCGTTCGCGCTTTGGAGAAGCTGGGTCAGCTAAGGGCAGTTCCTACCTCAAACGAGGGCCGCGAGACCGCCCGGCGCTGGGCGGCCGCCAGGATCTGATGGGCCTTGAGGCCCAGGCTCAATTGCTCACGCCCATCGGATTCATAGGGAGACAGGCCGGAGACCTCGTGGACTCGTGAGAGCCGGTAGCCGACCGTGTGGCGGTGAAGCATCATCGCCTCGGCTGTCTCGGTGGTCGAGCCGTCGTGGGTCAGGAAGGCCCGCAGTGTGGCCAGCAGGTCGGTGTCGTGGCGCGCGTCGTAGTCGGCCAGGGAGGAGATCGTGCGCTCGCGCAGCTCGCGAACCTCGTCGGGGTCTCGCAGGAGTACCCCGATCAGCAGCCGGTAGGTCTCGTCGTGGCCTGCGAGCGGGACCCCGGCGTTCTCGGCCAGCTCAACCAGCAACTCGGCTTCGCGCAGGGCCTCGTGCAGCGCCCCGGGGTCACGCCGGGGCGCGGATACCGCCACCGTCATACCGCGCCCGTGCAGCGCGGCGGCGAGCTCTTCGGCCAGCCTCGCTGATCCAAGCGGCGTCAGTCCGAGCACGCATCCGTCGCCGACCTCGGCCACCAGCGTGCCGGCTGGGCCGGTGGCCGGGACCCCGTACCCAGTCCGCCCGCGCCGAGCGTACAGCGCGATCGCGCCGGCGCCGAGCTCGACCCCGCAGCGCCGGGCCAGACTCAGGAACCCGGCCAGGTCGTCCGGTGGCCCGGTGTGGAGCTCGAGCAGCAGCTTGGCGCCCGCGGTCTCGGAATCGCTGTTCTGGGCGTCGCGGATCAGGGCGGTGACCGAAGCCGCCGCGGCGGCGGCCTGAAGCCACGCCTGGCGATCGGTCGCCGCGACGCGCTCGGTATTGGCGGGTCCCGCGGCGACGATCCCCACCACCTCGTCGCCGATCTGGACCGGCACCGACTCAAGGACGGCGGCGGGAGGCGGACCGTCGCGGCCGGCGATCCTCGCCACCGCGTGCGCAGCCACCGCATCGAGCTGCGCGGTGCTCAGCGAACCCGGCGGGGCGAGCACCGGAGCCCCCCGGGCCGGGATGGAGATCGCCACCGGACGCCGCAGCGCGTGAGCGACGGTGGCCGTCACGCGCTCGAGATCGTCGCCGGCGATCGCGCCCGAGACGAGCGTCAGCGGCGTGGCCCGGGGGGCGGATAACTCCGCCTCCCGGGCCGCTGCCGACGGTTGATTGCTCTCAGCCGCGCGGGCGCGTGGCATGCGGGCCGAGCACGCGGGCCGTAGCAACCGGGACGCTGATCACGCCGGGGTTGGCGTCGCTGTCCCTGCCCCCACTCCCACCTCTGGGATCCCGCTGGGATAACCGAGCGAGGGAATATCCGATGGATAGACCTCATGGCCGTGCTCGGCGGTATCGCCGATCTCCATGTTCTCCTCAGACATCCGCAACGGGATGAACAGGCCGACCAGCTTCAGCAACACAAAGGTGGCGAACGCCGACCAGACGATCACGAACAGGCCCGCGAACAACTGCCACTTCAAGAGGTTGAAGTTGCCGTGGATCACGCCACCGGCGGCGGCGATGCTCGCGGTCTTGCCGACGCCCGGGTAGACGATCATGTTCGGGTCCGCGAACACACCCGTCAGCAGCCCCCCCATGAGGCCGGCGAAGCCGTGGGTGTACAGCACACCCAGCGTGTCGTCGACGTTGCGGAAGGGCCGCAGCCGGCTCAGGTAGTTGAGCGCGAAGTACACGACCGTCGAGGCGATCACGCCGATCGCGATCGCTCCCCAGCCGTTGACGTAACCCGCCGCGGGGGTGATCCCAACCAACCCGACGATCATCCCGTTGACGCCCGAAATCAGGCCCGGCTTGCGACCGGTGAGGTAGTCCCAACCGACCCAGATCAGGAACGCGACCGCGGTACAGAGGTTCGTGTTGAGAATCGCTGCCGAGGCCGAGGCTCCGGCAAAGTAGGGGTCGCCGCCGTTGAAGCCGTTCCAACCTAGCCACAGCAAGCCCGCCCCGATCGCGACCATGGCCACATTGTTGGGGGCATCGATCTCGCGATCGCGCTGGAGTCTTGGTCCGATCACAGCCGCGGCGACGAAGCCGGAGACGCCCGCCGAAAGGTGGATCACGTAACCGCCGGAGTAGTCGATCGCGCCGTGCTGGGCAAAGAAGCCGCCGCCCCAGATGCAGAAGGCGTCGACCGTGTAGACGATCGAGGACCACAGGGCCACGAAGGGAATCCAGGCCTTGAAGTTGATCCGCCCGAGAACCGAGCCCAGCATCAGGATCGGTGTGATCCCCGCGAATACGAACTGGAAGTAGACCAGCGTCGCCTGTGGGAAGCGAAAGCTCGGGCCGGTGGTGGCCAACGGGATCGCCGCCTGGCCCTGCTCGGCCGAATGGCTGAGCACGGTGCCTGGCTTACCGATGAAGTTGCCGAAGAAGCCCGAGTGCGAAAGGCCCGTGAACGGTGAGCCAAAGCCCATTTTGAACGCCCAGAGCACCCAAACGATGAGCACGACGGCGAAGGCCGCGAAGGTCAGCATCATGCTGTTGATCGACCAGCGCTTCTGCATGACGCCGCCGTAGAGCACGACCAGTCCGGGCACGCTCATCAATCCGACCAGCGTTGCCGCGGTCATCTGCCACGCGTTGTCTCCGGGGCTCAGCCACGATGGATATGGCAGCCACATTTGGTTTTGGATCTCCTTTGTCCTCGGGGACGGGGAACGAACGAACTCCGCTGACGTGGCAGCGGTCAGCCAAGACGGGCAACTTCTTACGGGTTTGAGTCTCGCTCGGCCGGTGGGCCCCACCCATGGCCTCGAGTCCAGCAAACGTGGGGGTCACCTGGACATAGGGATAAACGCACTCCGCTAACACCGGCAAAGAGTCCCGGCCAGGAATCGAGACCCAGCGAGACTCCGCTCAGAGCAGGATCGGAGTCTCGCGTGCCAGCACGAGCACGGAGCTGCGGGCCGAGTCGAGCCTGGACCGGGTCGTCCCGCTGAGGGCAATCCTGCCCGGACCTGCGCTTGGAGCGGAACCGACAACGATCAGGTCGGCGCTCGGGTCGTCCCCCGTGGAGACGGTGGCCCCCAGGGCCCCGGCGAGAGCGGCCGCCGTCGCCTGGGGCGCGCTGTCATCTTCGGACGGTGCCACCGAGATCGTCTTGATCGCGCCCTGACCCGTGGTCCGCAGCCCCGCCCGCGCCACCGCGACTGCGACTGCGCCGCCGGAGAACAGATGTTGTGCCGAGGCCCCAGGCTCGACCCGGCCCGGCGAAGTGCGGTAATCCGAGCCGAAGACGATCAGCGCCGCCCCCTGCTCGGCGGCGAGGCGGGCGAGACCGGCCCCGGTGGAGGGATCGACCACGACGTGGCGCCCGACCTCGAGATCCTTCAGCCAGATCGCGCCCTGTTCGAGCCGACGTTCGGCGTCGTGCTGGGCGATCTCCTCACGAGCGGGGTCGTACTCGTGCGAATGCCGGACATAGGCGAGCGAGATCGGCAGCGACCCGGCGCTCAGCATCCTCCCCAGCGCCAGGGCGTCATCGTCGTTGGCGGTGCCGTCGTAGGACACGATCACGCCCGGGGCCATGCTGGCATCGTCTGTTACCGCCACCGGTCCGGCATTGGCCACGTGGACAAGGATCGCCGTCACCCGATATCCAGGCGGCGACGGGAGGGGACTGGCCCGTATGCGACGATCGTGGTTGTGGAGAGCGCACGTTGCGTTTAACCAGGGCGGTCATCTGGCTGCCGGTCCTGGCGCTGTTGCACATCCACATCCACCACACGTTCCACGGGTCCAAAGGGGAGTACATCGGCCTCGCGGCCGGAGCGGCCGCCAGCTGGATTGGCGTGCCTGGCCCGGGCGAGCCGCTGCTGGTCGCCGCCGGCGTCCTGGCCGCCCAGCACAAGCTGGACATCGGCTCGGTCATCTTCGTCGCCTGGGCGGGCGCCACCGCAGGGGGGATCGGCGGCTGGATCGTGGGCCGGGGACTCGGCCGAGCGCTGATCTCCGCCCCGGGGCCCTTGCACCGTCACCGGCTTCACGCCGTGCAACGCGGCGAGCAGGTGTTCGCGCGCTACCCCGTGGTGGCCATCGTCCTCACCCCGTCCTGGGTAGCGGGCATCAACCGCGTAGGGGGGGCGGTGTATCACCCCACCAATGCCGCCGCTGCGGCCGTCTGGGCGGCTGGAATCGGCTTCGGCGCTTACCTGGTGGGACCCACCATTGTCGATGCCGTGGGCGATCTGGGAGCGTTCATGGGGGCGGTCCTGGTCGTCGCCGTGGTCGCCATGATCGGCGCCGAGCTCCGCCGCCGACGCCGCAAGCGCCGCGCCGGGGCGCCCCCTACAGCCCAGTCTGGGACCAGCTGACGGTCAGCTGGGGCGGCACCGGTTGCCCGACGTTGAGCTGGATCAGCGCGTGGGGGAGCAACGGGATGTCGCGCAGGCGCTTCTTCCAGAGGTGGCCGTCGAGGAAGGCGGTGATCTTGCCGTGCACGGTGCCGACCTGGCTGGCGGTCAGGGGCTGGTGCCACTCGTCGAAGAAGTTGCCCAGCGTGTACACGCGCTGGGTCGGGGATTCGATGTGAATCACGCCGTCTGAAGTGTGCGTGTGAAGCCAGTAGATGCACTGGCCGCCCGCGGCCACCGGACCCTGACTGGTCTGCTGGGCGCTAGACCCGGGGATCCCGATTCCGGCGGGCAGCGCGTAGAGCCGAGCCGCCACAAATACGGCCAGATGGGCATGGACGTGGTAAGCGAGCTGCTCGGTGGCGCCGCAGCGAATGCCGTCCACCGTGGCGGTCTGAGTGCTGCTCGCGGGCGCAATCTCGGGACCGGATTCGATCGGAATCCCCTCGTAGCTGATCTGTCCAGAGCTCGAGGTGGCGGCCGATGAGCTGGTGGCGGCGGTGGTCGAGGTGCTCGTCGCCTGGGTGGACGCGGACTGCGAGCCCCCGCCGCACGCGGCCAGGGCCAGCGCGCTCAGGCTGCCGGCCAGGATGAAAGTCAGGCGTGATCGCATCGGGGCACCGTAGCTTGATCCGCCACCGTAAGAGATTGATAGGTTGACCGCTGAGATGAGCCACGAGGCGCCCTTGGGCGGTTTGCCCATGACGACCGCGCTGGCGCTCCCCGGCGTTCGCGTCCGCGAGAACCTCGGCGTCTGCTACGGCCTGGTCGTGCGCAGCATGGGTTTCACCGGTGGCGTCACCGCCTCCTTCAAGGCGCTGCGGCGGGACGAGATCACGGAGTACACGCAGCTGCTGGAGGACTCGCGCCGCCACGCGATCGATCGGATGGTTGACAACGCCCGCCTGCTCGCCGCCGATGCCATCATCGCCGTCCGCTTTGACTCCTCGGAGATTGGCCAGCAGTTCACCGAGATCGTCGCCTACGGGACCGCCGTGCGAGTCGAGCCCGCCCCGTAGGTCATGCTTCTCAGCGACGCTGACCGCGAGCGGTTCTTCGAACGGCTCAACCGCCACGCCGCGGCCGGCACGCTGGACCTCGCCGAACTCGAGCACCGGGTTGAGGCGATCGTCACCGCCTCGACCCGCGAGGCGGCGCTGGCTGTGATGGCCGATCTACCGGCGCTCCAAGATGAGGCGCCGTCGCCACCCGCCCGGGCCCGTGGACGCCGCGGCCACGGCGATTCTGACCAGGCCGACCCCGAGTGGCGGCCGACCGCCGAGCGGTTCCGCGATCCCCGCACCAACCGGGTCATGCGGGTCTATGAGGACGCCGCCGGTGGTCGGCATTACGTCCCCGACTGCTGACCGTGTCACGGCCCGCTGCGGCGCGGGAATCAGCTCCGTCCGCCGCCGCCCAGGAGCCGCAGCATCAGCAGGAAGACGTTGAAGATGTCCAGAAAGATCCCGGCCGCGATCGGCACTGCGTTGGCCATGTTGGCCCGCCGCAGCCGGTTGAAGTCAAAGATCGTGAAGCCACCGAAGATGACCAGCCCGAGCACTCCATAGATCACGTTGGCGCCCGGAATCGACACAAAGAGGAGCACGATCCCGAAACCGATCAGCGCGATCAGGGCCCAGAACAGGGTCCGTCCCCACGACGACAGGTCACGGCGGGTGGCGTAGCCGTAGGCGCCGAGTGCGGCCGTGAAGCCCGCCGTGGCGCCAGCCGACTGCCAGAGCACGGCGGGATTGCTGTTGGCGTAGACGGCCAGCACCGGTCCGACCGCCAGTCCCAGCAGCAACCCGAGTCCGAACAGCAGTCCGATGGCGAGCTGTTCGCGCCCCCGGGCGGACGCGAACTGGAGCCCGAACACGCAGGCCAGGGCGACGAAGAAGAGGATGATCGCGGTCCCACCGCTGAGGTTGCGGCCGACGTATGCCCCGAGCGCGGTGCAGCCGACGGTGAGGGCGACGAGGCCCATGACCTGGCCGAACACTCCGCGGGTCTCGTCGCGGGTGAGGGCGCGATCGCTGACGCCGAATCGATATTGCTGGGTAGCTGGCATGGCCCTGATTCTAGTATGCGCGGTAAGCGTCCTGACCCAATCGCGACCGGTCTGTTCACCCGTGATACTGGGTTGATGGCCAACAGCTCCTTAGCGTCGACCCTCCCTGCCGCGGAGCCGCCGCGCCCCGCGATCCCTCGCGCGGCCTGGCTGCGGCTGGCTGCGTGCACTGCGGCCGCGGCTCTGCTCCAGCTCGACGGAACACTGATCACCGTCGCGCTGCCATCGGTCGCCCACGGCCTCGGCGTCAAGGGGAGCTCGACCTCGGTTGTCCTCAGCGCCTACTTCGGCGCCTACGCGCTGCTCCTGCTGCCCGGCGGCGAGCTGGTCGACCGCTTCGGCGTCCGCCGCCTGGCCCTGGTCGGCCTGGCCCTGTTCGCGCTGGGCGCGATCGCGGGGGCCCTGGTTACCAACTTCGGCGAGCTGATCAGCGCTCGCATCCTGCAGGGGGCGGGGGCGGGTCTGGTCAGCCCGGCGGCGCTGGCCGGGGCGGTCAGCGGCTTCCCGGCCGAACGGCGGGGCAGCGCGCTGGGCATCTGGGGCGCGAGCGCCGGGATGTCGAACCTCCTCGGGCCCCTGCTCGGCGGGGTACTGACAGTCGCCTTTGGCTGGCGCGCGGACTGGTGGGCCCTGGTTCCGCTCACGCTGCTGGTGGCGGTGGCGATCGTTCGCCTAGTGCCCGCCGTCCTGGAGGGTGAGATCGACGACGCAGGCAATCCGAGCATGAACCGGATCGTGCTCGCGGCCACGCTGATCGCCGCCCTGACCTTCGCGGTCATGATCGGATCGTTCTACATCGCCGAGCAGTATCTCCAGCGGGTGGCCGGCTTCTCCGCTCTGGGCGCATCGGGCGCGCTCGTCCTCGTCGCCCTGCTTGTGGGCGCGGCCGCGCCCCTGGCCGGAAAGCTCGTCGACCGCCACGGGGAGCAGCTCCCGGCGGTACTCGGTTTCGTGGGGGCGGGACTCGGGCTGGCCATCCTCGGCCTGCCGGGCATCAGCCTGGACGGGCTCGTGACCATCTTGCCGCTCATCCCAGTCGGGCTGGGGCTCGGGATGCTGTTCGTTCCCACCTCACGCGCGGCCCTGAACGCCAGCCCGCAGGCATCCCACGGGCGAACCTCGGCGATCCTCTCGGTCGGCCGCCTGCTCGGTGCCGCGGTCGGCGCGGGCCTAGCCGGGGTGGCCCTCTCCGGGACCCTGACTGCCTCCACCGTTCACCACACCCTGCTGATCGGCGCCGCGGTTTGCGTGGTCGTGGGGATCCCGGCCTCGAGCCTGCTCGGCTCTGCCCGGAGCGCGACCAGCTCGCCCGAGGGCGGCCCGGCACACCACTAGGCGCTGGCCTCGCGCAGCACCGCGGCGAGCTCGTCGGGGGCGTCCCAGAACGGCATGTGGCCGGCGTCTTTGAGGACGACGTTGCGCACGTTGGCGGGCAGCCGCGGCGGCCGGTCGACGACACGGTCGTGCTCGGGCCAGATCAGCGTCAGCGGCCCAGGGATGTCAGCGAGGTCCTCAAAGCATCCGGCGCGCATCGCCTGATTGACAGCCACGAAGCCGCTGGCGCCGGCATAGGCGCGCACGAGGTGCGCGGCTTGGGCGGCCGGAACCCGCTCGGGATGGGCGACGGCACCGGACAGGAGCAATCGCCGCCCCCCAGCGCTGGCCGCCACCGGACCCACAAGCGGCCGGAGCGCGCGGGCGAGCCGATGGCCAGCGCTCGGCTTGGGCACGAGCGGCTGAGCCCACAGTCCGGCGGGGGCGATCCCCGAGGTCGAGCGGGTGGCGCCGCGCAGTCCCAACTCGAGCGCCACCCAGCCGCCCAGCGAGTTGCCGGTCACGTGCGGACGCTCGATCTCAAGTGACGCCAGCAGAGTCGCCACCGCTCCGGCAAGCGCCCGCGCCGTCGGCGTCTCGTCGCGCAGCGGGCGCGACTCCCCGAAGCCGGGCAGATCCAAGGTCACGAGCTCGCGCTCGGGCGCAAGGCGCTCGACGATCGGCGCCCACACGTGACGGTCGGCGCCCAGGGGGTGCAGCATGACCAGCGCCGGTCCGCTTCCGACGCGCTCGTAGGCGATGCCCGCCGCCGGGTCAGTCATCCACGGCGAGCGCGAGCAGCCCGGAGATCAGCGCCGACCCGCCCCCGACCAGCGCGGTGGCCAGCGCCGCTCCCTCGGGTAGCTCGGAGCGTCGCGCCAGCGTGGCGCTCACGTCGGTCAGGTCTCCGGCGATGCTGGCCAGCAGCCATGGGCGAAGGGCACGGCCGCGGTAGGCGGCGATTGCCGTCCCGGCGTGCAGCACGACTTCGCGGGTCCCGAGGCCCTGGAGCGGAACCTGGGTCGGCGCGGTCTCGGCCGCCGACCCCAGCCAGCGCCGCGACAGGCGCGCCGGAGCCACCAGGAGCCCGACGCCATAGGCGACGCGGAGCCCCATGACCGCGATTACGGCCGTCCGAGCGGGGGTCAGCTTCACCGGCGCAACCGGCGCTTGATCCGCCCGCTGGCTGTCATCTCGTGGCGGGCCAGCGAGTCTCCTATGAGCCAGATCGTCGGCGGCCACAGTCCCACGAAGAGGGCACGGCGCTCGGCATTGCCGCGCTCGTCCTGGTCAACGGTCTTGGCCCGGATCCAGAGGCCGATGCACAGACCGATGGCGCCCATCGAGGACGCCTGCATGAGTCCGGCGCGCAGGCCCCAGCGATAGAGAAGAGCGCTCAGCACGTCTCGATCCTAGCGACCGCCGCCGCCCGGCCGGCTTATCCGCTCGGTAGGCTCGTACGATGCCCAGACGCCCGCACCCCGCGCGCCGCTGGTTGACCGCCACCGCGTGGCCGGTCGGGGTCAGCCTGACCTCGTGGGACTACATGTGGCGCTCGACCGTGCTGCACCGGCGCGAGGTCCTCGAAACCTCAGCCGAGGGGCATCTGCCCCCCGCCTTGCCCCAAGGCGTAGACGTCAGCGAGGTGATCGGCGTGGGGGACGGCTACGGCCCGCTCTTTCACCGCCGCTACCGCACCGAGATCCGGGAGGCCAAGCTCTCCCCCCACGAACTATTCGAGCGTCTGACCGCGAACCTCAACCGAGCCGCTCCAATCAAGTTCGCCCGCTTTCAGCGAGTCCTTGGAGACAAGGGCACGATGGCCGTCGGTGACGAGTACGTCGTGCGCATGCCCGGACCCTGGGACGGCCCGGTCCGCGTCATCGACCTCCAGGACCGCTCCTTCCGTCTCGCCACGCTGGCCACCCATCTCGAGGCCGGACAGATCGAGTTCCGGGTCTCCCAGGACGAGCTGATCACCTTCGAAATCGAATCGTGGGCGCAAAGCTCGGGTCGCCTGTCCAACGTGCTCTATCACCACGTCAGGATGGCCAAGGAGATCCAACTGCACATGTGGATCTCGTTCCTGGAGCGAGTCGTGGCGCTCTCGGGCGGCCGCATGACCGGCGGGATCGACATCGACACCCGTCGCGTCGAGGCCGACTTTTCCGCGTGAGGCTGACGCCCGAAATCGAGCGCCGGCTGGCCGAGTTGCGCGAGAAGCCGCTCAACTACGACCCCGCTGAGCTTGATCTCATCAAGCCGCCCTCGGGCTGGCACGTCGACGATCGCTTCGCGCCGCTGCCCGCTGAGGCCCCGGGACCGCCGGAGCCGGAAGGCAGCTGGGAGATCGCGGGCCGCCTGATTCGCGGCTATGCGTTTGCCGACCCGTCGCTGGTGCGCGCTTTCTACGACGTCGGCGCCCCCATGGCCGGGCGCGACATGCTGCTCGAGCTGCGCACGCTGAGCGTCGTCCACGTTTACGTCGGCGTCCGTGTCCATGAGGTCTATGACCACAACCGGACGGTCGCGGGGCGCGAGGTCAGGGTGTTCGGTTGGAACTACCGAACGCTCGAGGGGCACGTCGAACGGGGCCAGATGGACTGGGAAGTGTGGAAGTGGCTGGACACTGGCGAGGTCAGCTTCCACGTCCACGCCGTCGCGCGGCCGGCCTCGATCGCCAACCCGTTCATCCGAATTGGCTTCTGGCTGTTGCGCGGCCACGAGCGAGCCGTGTTCTTGGCCAGCACCGATCGCCGGATGCGAGCCTTCACTGAGCTCGGGTTACGAGGCGAGGGACGGGCGGCCGAGATCCGGTTGGCCAGCGACAGCCTCACCGCCCGTCACCTGTCGCCGCAGGACCCGTCCCACGCCGAGCTCGCCGGGCTGGTCGATCGCCCCGCGCGGGGCGGCGGTCCCGGGGCGCCGTGAACCGGTTAGCGCTCTGAGGCGTACAAACAGCATGAGCAAACTTTCGACGGCGCGCATGTACCTGCGCCGCACCCACAAGCTGTCCGAGCCGACCGACCTCTACAAACATCGGCTCCGGCTGCTCGACGGTGCCGAACTCGATCTCAATACCCGGCGCGGCAAGCCGACCCTGTTCGTCAACACGGCCAGCAGATGCGGCTACACACCGCAGTACGAGGGCCTCCAGGATCTCTATCAGCGCTACGGCGAACGGGGCCTGCAGGTGCTGGGCTCGCCGTCGGCTGACTTCGCCGACCAGGAGTTCGACGACGCCGAGGAGATCGGGGCCTTCTGCCAGAAGAACTACGGCGTCACCTTCCCGCTCACCGAGCGCACCTCGGTCCGGGCCCAGCCCTCGCCGCTGTGGAGCGACCTGGCCCGCCAACCCAACTCGGGCCCACCAGGCTGGAATTTCACCAAGTACCTGGTCGCGACCGACGGCAAGCTGATCGCCCGCTGGGCGACCAAGGTCAAGCCCGACGATCCGGAGATCGTGGCTGCGATCGAGGCCGCGCTGCCGCGGTTTGAGCCGGCCTAGCCGCCGAGCCGGGGCGGTCCGCTGCGATAGCGCGCCGGCGTGCGCGAGAGCCGGATCGGGTTGCGGGTCAGCGGCACGGGCGGTTGGGAGTCTGGGGTGCCGTCAGCGTCGCGCGCCGCGGGCACCGCGACGATCGGCTCGAGGCCCAATGACTCGGCGAGCGCAAACGCGCCCCGGACATCGTTGACCACCCCGGCCGGCACCCGGGCCGCGGTCAGCTCGGCAGCCCAGTCCGCAGCCGGACGCTGCTTCAGGGCGGCCTCGAGCTGTGCCCGTAGCGCATCGCGGTGGGCGACACGGTCACCGTTGGTGACAAAGCGCTCGTCGCTGGCCACGGCCGGGATGCCGAGCACCCGGCACAGATCACTGAACTGCCGGTCATTACCGACCGCGATCACGAGGTCTCCGGCGCCGGTCGCGTAGAGGTCATACGGGGAGATGCTGGGGTGGGCGTTGCCAAGTCTCCCGGGCACCACCCCGGCGATGGTATAGCCCGAGGCCTGGTTGACCAGGGCGGCCAGCAGTGCCGAGAGCAGGTCAACCTCGACACGCTGACCCTCACCAGTGGCCTCGCGGTGGCGCAGCGCGGCCAGGATCCCGACCGAGGCGAACAGCCCGGCCAGGACGTCGACCAGCGCCACGCCCACCTTCTGGGGCTCACCCTCGGGGGAGCCGGTGATGCTCATCAGGCCGCCCACGGCCTGCACGAGCAGGTCGTAGCCCGGCAGCTCGCCGCCGCCTCGGCGCCCGAAGCCGGTGATCGAGCAGTAGATCAGGCCGGGATTGGCCGCCGACAGGGTCTCATAGCCGAGCCCGAGCTTGTCCATCACGTCGGGACGGAAGTTCTCCACGAGCACGTCGGACCCGCGGGCCAGCTCGCGGGCGCGGGCGAGGTCCGTGGGCGCCGAGAGATCGAGAGTCAGGCTGCGCTTGTTGCGGTTGACGGCCTGGAAGTAGGTGGCGTCGCCGTGCTCGTCGTGGGGCGGCCCCCACGCCCGCGTCTCGTCACCGAGCCCCGGGCGCTCGACCTTCGTGACGCTGGCGCCCAGGTCGCCCAGGATCATCGTCGCGAGGGGCCCTGCCAGTACGCGCGAGAAGTCGAGGATCTCAAGCCCGCCCAGCGCGCCGCTGTCGTCGCCGCCGTTCACGGTCGGCATGATTACCCGTCGCCACCGTTCACAGTCGGCATCATTACCCACATCCTTTCGAACGCGCCGATTGCCTTCCGTTGCAGCGGGTAGGGATCCTGTATCCGCGCGGACCAACTTCCTTCACCCAGCGCGGTCCAAGGAGAGTGGCCATGCCAGATCGCGAAGGCAACACAGAAGCGCAGACCACCGACACGTCCCTTCATGCCTACAAGGATTCGCGCGAGGATGACGTCAAGGGGGACTCAGACAAGCTGCAGCACTCCGACGACCCCAAGGATCTGCGCGCGTCCGAGCTCGAGGATCCCGACGAGTCGGGGCCGCCAAAGAAGGAGTAGCGCTCCGATCGTACGGGCGCCGAGGAGTAGGCGGGATGGAAGGGTGCGGAGCCCGCGCTTGCCGATATCCTCGGGCCTATGACCGCCAGGTTCGCTCATACCTGCATTCGCGTCCTTGACGTAGACAGGTCGACCGAGTTCTACCAACGGCTCGGGTTTGAGCCCCGGGGCAGACTCAACTTCGAGTCTGCCTACAACGTCTACCTGGGACTGCCGGGCGGCGGTGACGTGCTCGAGCTGACCGTCAACGTCGGCCGCGACCAGGCCTATGACCTGGGCGAGGGTTACAACCACCTGGCGCTGGTCGTCCCCGATCTCGACTCACTGCTCGAGGCGCTGTCTCAACATGGCGTGACGCCCGAGAAGCCGCCCTACGGCGTGGGCGGGACCGATTCCCGCGAGGAGTACCGGATCTGCTTCGTCGCCGACCCCGACGGGTACCGGATCGAGCTCATCGACGGCGCTTTTCCAACGCCCCAGGACCCGCCGCACCCGTCTACGCGCGACGCGTAGACAGTTTGGGCGATCGCCCCCGCCAAGCCGTTTCGAAGGCGTACACTTAGCCTAAGATGTCAAATCCGTGGCTGGCCATCGACGTGGCCACCGCCCCCGCGCAACGAGCGCGGGAGTTGAGGGAGGCCTGGCAGAGTTTCGTCGGGGGCCCGGAGGATTTCTCCGGGCAGTCTGTGCGCGAGCCGATCGAGGCTTCGTGGCGGCGCTCGGCAGCGGCCGGGGTCGACCCCTCCGGCCAGCGAGTCGCCCCCGTGGTCGCCGACTCCGACGAGACGACGGCGCGCTGGGAGATGCATCCGCTGTCGCTGATGGCGCCGCTGATCCGGGCGTGCCTGGCCGCCAGCGCCGACGAGTCGCGCCACCTGATCGTGGTCAGCGATGCCAACGGCGTGCTCCTGTGGGTGGAGGGCAACGCGAATGTTCGGATGCGGGCCGCTGACTCGATGAACTTCGCCGAGGGCACCCTGTGGAGCGAGGGGGGGGCCGGGACCAACGCGATCGGAACCGCGCTGGCCGCCGAGCACGCCGTCCAGGTGTTCGCCTCCGAGCACTTCAACGAGATAGTCCACGCTTGGACCTGCGCCGCGGCCCCGGTGACCGATCCCGATACCGAGCAGGTGATCGGCGTCATCGACCTCACCGGCGACATGTCGACCGTGCACCCCCACAGCATGGCCGTGGCCACCGCCACCGCCCAGGCCGTGGAGGCCCAGCTGCGGTGCGCGATGCTCGACCGCGACGGTCGTCTCCTGGTCCGCTTCGGAGACCAGCTGAGCTCAGGCCCGGGGCCGCATGCCCTGGTGGCCCCCAGTGGCCGCGTGATCGCCAGCCAGCCGCTCGGCTGGCTGCCGACCGGACGGCTCAGGCTCCCGCCCGGAGGCGGGCGCGTCCCGATCGGGGGCGGGCGTTCGCTGACTGCCGAGGTGCTGGGTCGCGAGGACGCCTACATGGTCCGGGGCGAGGAGCCCCCAGTCAGCCGTGGTGGGGCGCGCGGGGGCGCGCTGACCCTCAGCCTGCTCGGTCGCGAGCGCGCGGGGGCGGATGTGGGCGGGCGGCAGCTGGGGCTGCGCCTGCGCCATTCCGAGATCCTCACCCTGCTGTGCGCCAATCCCGACGGTCTGACCAGCGAGGAGCTGAGCCTCGGTGTCTACGGTGAGCCCTACCGCGCGGGCGGGATTCGGGTCGAGATCTCGCGTCTGCGCAAGCTGCTGGGCGACTGCATCGAAACCGATCATTACCGATTGCGTCCCGGCGTGGCCTCCGACGTGGGCCTGGTCTGTGGGCTGCTGCACCGGGGCGAAGTGTGCGAGGCGGCCGAGCGCTACCCGGGCCCGCTGCTGCCCAGCTCCACCGCCCCTGGGGTGGTGGCCGAACGCGACGCGCTGGAGCACTGGCTGCGCCAGTCGGTGATGAGCGGGGGCGACCGCGAAGCTCTCTGGGCATGGCTGCAGACTCCCACCGGAGCCCGCGATCTTCCCGCCTGGCAGCGGCTGCTCGCCGCCCTTCCCTTCCAGGACCCCCGCCGCAGTCTGGCCGCGTCTCGAGTCGGCGTCCTGCGCCGCTCCGCTTGACCTCGCCTCCCAGCTGCCTGTAACGCCCGCGTAACGCCGAAAGCGACGGGTGTCCATTAGTGTCGTTGGGGCGCCGGTCTGAGCTATCTCACCTCAAGCCGGACCGAGGAACCGAGAAGGAGAGATCTCGATGAAGAGCGAGTCCGTTCACACGCTCACGCGTGTTCCGACGGCCGCATCCAGCCGGAGCCTGACCACCGCCCGGTCGGTCCTGCGCGTGCTTTCGATGCTCGTGGAACGGCCCAGCGGCGTCCGTGCCGACGAGGTCGCCGAGGTGCTCGGCAAGAGCGTCTCGACGGCTTACTACCTGCTCACCAGCCTGTGCGAGGAGGGTTTCGCGGTCCATGAGAGCCAGGGTGTCTACCGCCCGGCCCCGGGGCTGGAGAAGTTCGGCTCCGGCGACGAGCGCACGGTAGCCGCGCCGACCGTCGATCCGGGCCTGGCCGGCACCGTGCAGGAGCTCTTCCTGCTCACCCGTCGGCGCTCCTACCTGGGCGTGGTGCACTCGGGCAGGATCGAGATCGTCGCCATTCACGGCCGCCAGGGGGTGCCCCGCATGCCCGGGCTCGGGACCGAGATCCGAGACAGCGCCCACGCGCTGGCGATGGGCAAGGTGGTGCTCTCGCTGCTCAAGGCGCGCGGCGTGATGCGCTACGCGCAGGGAGGGCTCGCGCGCTTCACCGAGCACACGGTGACCGACGTGGCCGAGCTGTTGGCTGAGCTCGAGGTGGTCCGCCAACAGGGTTACGCGGTCGAACGTGAGGAATTCGACGAGAACTTCTGCTGCGTCGCGGCGCCGATCTTCGACGCCGAAGGGCACTTCGTCGCTGCCCTCGGTCTCTCCACCTCGGCCCACATCTTTGATCGAGAGCGCGATGCCCTGGCCCAGACGGTGCTGCATGTAGCCCAAGGCGCCCGCCAGGCGGCCCCCCGCCGCCCGCTCCCCAGGCGTCACGTCGCCCGGCGCGCGCTTCTCAGACCGGTGGCGTGAATTGCAAGCAGATGCGAAAAACCCGAGCTTCTTGCCGCTGCGCAGGGGAAAACCTAGGCTCGGTTTCAGGAGGCCTGCTGCGGGCGACCGCGGCACGGCAAGAGAGGGACAACCAAGGAGTTGACGGGTGAGTAGAGCAAGCATCACCAAGGCTCACAACAAGATCCAGGAACTCTCCTGGGAGCCGACCTACGTCACACCAATCGAGAAGTACTCGACTGACTACACCTTCGAGAAGGCGCCCAAGAAGGACCCACTCAAGCAGGTACTGCGCTCCTACTTCCCGATGGAGGAGGAGAAGGACAACCGCGTTTTCGGGGCGATGGACGGCGCCATCCGCGGCAACATGTTCCGCCAAGTCCAGGAGCGCTGGATGGAGTGGCAGAAGCTGTTTCTGTCGATCATCCCCTTCCCGGAGATCTCCGCCGCGCGGGCGATGCCGCTCACGATCGGCACCGTGCCCAACCCCGAGGTCCACAACGGCCTCGCCATCCAGATGATCGATGAGGTTCGTCACTCGACGATCCAGATGAACCTCAAGCGGCTGTACATGAACCACTACATCGACCCCGCCGGGTTCGACATCACCGAGAAGGCGTTCCAGAACTGCTACGCCGGCACGATCGGCCGCCAGTTTGGCGAGGGCTTCATCACCGGGGACGCCATCACCGCGGCCAACATCTACCTGACCATCGTCGCCGAGACAGCGTTCACCAATGTCCTCTTCGTGGCCATGCCGGGTGAGGCGGCCGCCAACGGCGACTACCTGCTGCCGACGGTCTTCCACTCCGTCCAATCGGACGAGTCACGGCACATCTCCAACGGCTACTCGATCATCCTCATGGCGCTCGCCGACGAGCGCAACCGGGAGCTGCTCGAGCGCGACCTACGGTACGCGTGGTGGAACAACCACGCCGTCGTCGATGCCGCGATCGGGACGTTCATCGAGTACGGCACCAAGGACCGGCGCAGGGACCGCGAGAGCTACGCCGAGGCGTGGCGGCGCTGGATCTATGACGACTACTACCGCAGTTACCTGATGCCGCTCGAGAAGTACGGCCTGACGATTCCCCACGACCTGATCGAGGAGTCGTGGAACCGGATCTGGAACAAGGGCTACATCCACGAAGTCGCCCAGTTCTTCGCCACTGGCTGGTCGGTCAACTACTGGCGCATCGACGCGATGGACGACAAGGACTTCGAGTGGTTCGAATACAAGTATCCGGGTTGGTATGACAAGTACGGCAAGTGGTGGGAGCGCTACAGCGACCTTTCAAAGAAGAACGGCCACGCGCCCATCATCTTCAACGAGGACGCTGACTACGAGTACCCGCACCGTTGCTGGAGTTGCATGGTGCCGTGCCTGATCCGCGAGGACATGGTGGTCGACGAGGTCGACGGCCAGGTGCGGACGTACTGCTCGGAGACCTGCCACTGGACTGACGCCGTGGCCTTCCGCCCGGAGTACAAGGGTCGCCCGACTCCGTCGATGGGCAAGCTCACCGGCAAGCGGGAGTGGGAGACCATGTACCACGGCGTAGATCTCGCCGAGACGATCAAGGACCTCGGCTATGTCCGCGACGACGGTGAGACGCTGGTCCCGCAGCCGCATCTCGATCTCGATCCCAAGAAGATGTGGAAACTCGAGAACGTGAAGGGCTACACGCTGCAGAGCCCCAACATTCTGCTCAACGAGATGTCTCCCGAGGAGCGCGAAGCGCACGTGACCAAGTACAAGAAGGGTGGTCCGGCGGGTCGTCCTGCGCGCGAGGAAGCCAGCGCCTAGACGCGACGCGAACGGCGAGCGACCGGTGCCAGGTTGGGCCGGTCGCGCTCGCCGCTTCGCCTCCGCCTTCGCGTAGTCAACGCATGGGAGACACACACACAGTCCGCTTGGAGCCGGTGGGCATCGAGTTCGAGGTCAACGAGGACGAAACCGTCCTGCAGGGTGCCTTCCGCCAGGGGCTGATGTTGATGCACGGCTGCAAGGAGGGCCAGTGCTCGGCCTGCAAGTCGTTCCTGCTCGATGGGGAGGTGGATCTCGACAGGTACTCCACGTTCGCGCTCAACGACTTCGAGAAGGAGGAAGGGTGGACCCTGCTGTGCCGTGCCCACGCCGAATCTGACCTCCAGGTCGAGCTGATCAACTACGACGAGGAGGTGATCCGCGACGGTATCGAGCTGCAGACCAAGCAGATGCGGGTCGAGACGCTCGAGGCCCTGACTCACGACATCCAGCGGCTGGTGCTAGCCGGGGCTGAGTTCGAGTACAAGCCCGGCCAGTACGTGGACGTCAAGATCCCCGACTCCGACGAGGTGCGCTCGTTCTCGATGGCGAATCTTCCGTCCCAGCCGCCGGATCGGCTCGAGCTGATGATCAAGGTCTACCCCGACGGAAAGTTCTCGAGCCTGCTGGCGGGCGACGCGATCAAGGAGGGCCATGAGCTCGAGGTGACCGGCCCCTATGGCGTCTTCACCCTTCGCAAGAACAGCGATCGGCCGCTGCTGTTCATCGGCGGTGGTGCGGGCATGGCCCCGATCCTGGCGCTGATCCGCTCGCTCGCCGAGCAAGGCAGTGAGCGTCAAGCCGTCTACTACTACGGAGCTCGGGGCCCCAAGGACCTGTTTCACCTGGATGAGCTGGCCGAGCTCGAGCAGCGACTGCCGAACTTCCGCTTCGTGCCGGCACTTTCCGATTGCGACGAGGAGGAATGGGACGGCGAGCGGGGCCTGATCACCGACGTGGTCGAGCGCTGCGAGCAGGACCTGGGCGAGGTGGACGCGTACCTGTGCGGTCCGCCACCGATGGTCGACGCCGCCATCGCGTTGCTGGATGCAAAGGGCGTCCCCGAGTCTCGGGTCTACTTCGACAAGTTCACGACCACCGCGCCCTAAACGCGGAGAAGAGGGAGAGAGAGAACATGCCCACAGTCACGGACGCGCCGGTCAAGGAGCGCAGTGTTCCCAAGCCGGAGTTCACCGATGCCGAAGCCGGGGCACGGGAGTTTCCCTCGTCCTCGAGCCGGACCTACAACTACTTCGCGCCAGCCAAACGACGCGCCACGATCTACGAGGACGTAACCGTTGACGTCCAGCCCGACCCCGATCGTTACCTGCTCCAGGGCTGGATCTACGGCTTTGCCGATGGCACCGGCGGCTATCCGCTGGAGTGGACGGCGCTGAAGTCCTCTAACTGGCACGCCTTCCTCGATCCAAACGAGGAGTGGGAGCAGACGATCTACCGCAATAACGCCAACGTGGTGCGTCAGATCAGCCAGAACCTGGCCAACGCCAAGGCCGCCCGCGCCTTCGATGGCTGGAACCGCGGCTGGATCAAGACCGTCGAGCGCCACGTCGGCGCGTGGGCGCACGTCGAGCACGGGCTCGGCATGCATGTCTACCTGCCCGCCCAGCGCGACGCCCCGACCAACATGATCAACAACGCGCTGGCGGTCGCCTCGGCCCACAAGCTGCGCTTCGGCCAGGACATAATCCTCTACAACCTCGAGCTCACCGATTCGGTCGACGGCTTCGACGGCGACGCCCACAAGGACGCCTGGGTCAATGACCCGATCTGGCAAGGCGTACGCGAGAACGTCGAGCGGATGACCGCGATCCGCGACTGGGCGGAGGCGTTCTTCGCCGCCAGCGTCGTGTTCGAGCCGCTGGTCGGCGAGTTGTTCCGCTCCGAGTTCCTGATGCAGGTCGCCGCTCCCCAGGGCGACTTCGTGACACCGACCCTGATGGGCGCCGGCGAGTCCGACACGGCGCGTGACTACCGGGTCTCGCGAGCGCTGTTCTCGATGCTCTCGGACGACCACGCGCACGGCGAGGAGAACCGGGCGACGATGCAGTCCTGGCTGAAGGAGTGGACGCCCCGAAGCGTCGCCGCGGCCCGGGCGCTGCAGCCGATCTGGTCCCAGCCCGGCGAGAAGGTAATCCGGTTCGAGGAATCCCTCGAGCACTCACGGCGGCGCTTCGACGAGGTACTGGCCGCGCTCAACCTCAACGCAAAGGAGCTCGACACATGAGCAATGAAGACCGATTCAAGTTCGCTCGCTCGTCTTCGAACCGCGCCGGCGTGACCCTGATGAACAACCAGGTGGGGTACGTCGTCGCGGAGGTGATGCGGGGTACCCCAGGCGTCACGGTCGAGGTCCTGCCCTCGATGATCCGCATCGACGGCGACAACAAGTTCGAAATCGACTACGAGCAGTGCGCCGAGGCGCTGGGTTGGGAGGACTTCGGAAACGATGACTTCGAAGAGATCATGTCGACCCATTACGGGCGCATGGTTGTGCTGGACGATCGCATAATCATGTTCGCCAACCCCGAGGACGCGGCGGATTACATCGGGTTCGACCTACAAGCGCTCGGCCAATAGGAGGAGAGGCATGTACGAGAAGAATGGTGAGAAGTACTTCATCGTCGACGGCCACTGCCACTTCTGGGACGCGAGCCCGGACAACTGGGTGAAGGGCCAGGAGCAGTACGCCAAGGGCTGGATCGAGTGCTTCCACGCCTACATGGGCCTGGGCCCGCCCGAGACCCACTGGCCGATCGAGAAGTTCATGAAGTACTCCGAGGAGGACTTCGTGTCCGACGTGTTCGAGGACGGTGGCGTCGACGTCGGCATCTTCCAGTCCACCTACCTCAACGAGTGGTATGCGACCGGTTTCAACACTGCGGCCAAGAATGCCGAGCTGGCCGCCAAGCATCCCGGCAAGCTGATCGTCAACGGACGCTTTGATCCTCGCGAGGGCGAGGCGGGGCTCAAGCAGCTCGAGGAGGACGCCAAGCGCTACAACCTGCAGGGCGTCAAGCTCTATACGGCCGAGTGGTATCAGGGCTCGCGCGGGTGGCGGCTGGATGACGAGCAGACCAAGCCCTTCTTTGAGAGGTGCAAGGAGCTGGGGATCAAGAACATCCATGTCCACAAGGGTCCGACGATCTGGCCGTTGGATAAGGACGCCTTTGACCCCCGTGACGTCGACGTCGCGGCCACCAGCAACCCGGAGCTCAACTTCATCATCGAGCACGTCGGGCTGCCCCGGATCGAGGACTTCTGCTTCATGGCCACCCAGGAGCCCAACGTCTACGCCGGGCTGTCGGTGGTGATCGGCGGCCTCATGTATGCCCGCCCGCGGTTCTTCGCCAAGGTGATGGGTGAGCTGCTGTTCTGGGTCGGCGAGGACAAGATGCTGTTCGGCTCTGACTACGGCATCTGGGAGCCCAAGTGGCAGATCGACGGATTCCTGGACTGGGACTACCCCCAGCCTGACCACGAGGAGTTCGCGGACTTCCCGCGAGTCAACGACGCCACCAAGCGCAAGATCCTGGGTCTCAACGCCGCTCGGCTCTACGGGATCGACGTGCCGGCAGAGCTGCGGCTACCCGACGGGGAAGGGACTCCCGCCGAGAAGGAGGACGCACAGCTGGTCGAGTCAGCATGACGTCTCGCGCCGGTGTCATGGACGCGCTTGCCGCCGTCCATGACCCCGAGCTCGATGAGCCGATCACCTCCCTGCGGTTCGTGAGCTCGTGTGTCATCAGTCCCGACGGCGACGTCCGGGTCGCGCTGCGGCTGCCGACGCCGCAGTGCGCCCCGAACTTTGCCTTCCTGATGGCCGCCGACGCGCGGCGGGCGGTTGCCGGCCTGCCCGGGGTGCGTTCAGTCGTGGTCACGCTCGAGGATCACTACACCGGCGAGGAGATCAACGCGGCGCTGCAGCGCGGCCAGGGGTTCACCGGCGCCTTCCCCGGGGAGACCGCCGATGATGACCTTGAGTCGCTGCGCGAGCTGTTCGTCCGCAAGGCGCTGATCGCGCGTCAATCCACCGTCTGTGAGGCCATGCTTGCCGCCGGCGACAGCGTCGAGACGATCCTCGCCCGGAGGGTGATCGATCTCCCTCGCACCTCGGAGGCCCGGCGGGTGGTCGAGCTCAGGAGCGCCCTCGGGATCGAGTGTGGCCCGGACGCGCCCGCTTTCGTCCTGGCCGATGGCCGGGCGCTGACCGCGGACCAGCTTCCGCGCTGGCGGCGGATGGCGCGCCTCGTGCGGACCAGCCTCGATGCCAATGGCGGCATCTGCCGCTCGTTGCTGGCGGCCCGTCACAACCTGGCTCCCGAACCGCAGGAGGTAGCTCAATGAAGGCCGCGAGGCTGCACGCCTACCACGACGCGCTCAAGCTCGAGAACATCGAGGAGCCCAAGATCGACGGTCCCTTCGACGTGATCGTGCGCATCGGCGCCGCGGGTCTGTGCCGGACCGACCTCCACATCCAGGAGGGCCAGTGGGCCGAGAAGTCCGAGGTGACGCTTCCCTACACGCCGGGCCACGAGAACGCCGGCTGGGTGCACGAGATCGGCTCCGCGGTCGCCAACGTCGAAGTGGGGGACACCGTGATCCTGCACCCGTTCATCTCCTGCGGGCTGTGCCCCCCGTGCCGGCGCGGCGACGACATGCACTGCCTCAGCGGGTCCTTCCCGGGTATCAACCGCGACGGTGGCTTCGCTGATCTGCTCAAGACCTCGGCGCGCTCGGTGGTCAGACTCGCCCCCGGCCTGGAGCCCAAGGACATCGCGGCGCTGGCCGACGCCGGGCTGACCGCGATCCACGCCGTCAAGAAGGCGATTGCAGTCCTGACTCCGGGTACGCGTGCGGTGGTGATAGGCGCTGGAGGGCTTGGTCACATCGGCATCCAGTGTCTGAAGGCGATGACGGCGGCGGAGATCATCGTCATCGACCCGTCGGAACAGGCGCTGGCGCTGGCCGGCGAGGTGGGCGCCGACCGCACCGTGCAGGTTGACGGCCAGCAGGTCGACACCGTCAAGGAGATGACCGACGGCCTCGGCGCCGAGGCGATCATCGACTTCGTTGGCGAGAAGGGCGCGATCGAGGACGGGATCGCAATGGTCCGCGACGGCGGCTTCTACTACGTGATCGGGTACGGCGAGAACATCGACATCCCGACCATCGACGTGATCTCCCGGGAGATCTCGTTCATCGGGAACCTCGTCGGGACCTACGAGGACCTCGAGGAGCTGATGACCCTGACCGCGCAGGGTCAGGTGACGCTGCACACCACGACCTACGAACTGGACGCGATCAACGATGCGATGGCGGATCTCGACGGTGGCCGGCTCCAGGGCCGGGGCATCCTGATTCCGGCCGGCGCGTGAGGGAGAGACATGGGCAAGATCCTGTACTTCAACCACGAGGCCCGGCTGCTGCTCCAGGCCGGGGTGGACGAGCTGGCCAACACGGTCAAGGTGACGCTCGGTCCCAAGGGCCGCAACGTCGTGCTCGAGCGCCTAACCGGCGCGCCGACGATCACCAACGATGGCGTCTCGATCGCCCGGGAGATCGAGCTCTCCAACCAGTTCAAGAACATGGGCGCCCAGCTCGTCCGCGAGGTCGCTACCAAGACCAGTGACCTGACCGGCGACGGGACCACGACCGCCACCCTGCTCGCCCAAGCGATCATCCGCGAGGGCATGCGCGCGCTGGACGAGGGCGCTAACCCGATGCTGCTGCGGCGCGGGATCGAGGACGCCACCGAGCTGGTGGTGGCGGCCCTGCGCAGTGTCGCGCGCGAGGTTTCCGGAGACGAGGATCTGACCCATGTGGCGACGATCGCCGCCAAGGAGGACGAGCGGATCGGCGCCGCCGTGGCGCGTGCCCTGAGCCGGGTTGGCCCCGAGGGTGTGGTCACGATCGAGGAGTCGGCCCTGCCCGGCATCCAAGTCGAGTTTGTGGAGGGCATGCACGTCGAGAACGGCCACGTCTCGCCCTACCTGATCCAGGACCGCCAACGGATGGAGACCGTCTTTGAGGACCCCTACATCCTGCTCACCAACCGGCCGATCGTGCACATGCAGGATCTCATGCCCACCCTCGACGCGGTCATGAAGTCGCCCCGGCCACTGCTCATCTTCGCAGAGAAGGTCGATGGCGCGGCGCTCGGACTGCTGGTGCAGAACAACCAGCACGGCACGCTGAAGGCGATGGCCGTCCGCGCCCCTGGCTTCGGCCACCGCCGCATCGCCCACCTGCACGATCTCGCCGCCTTCACCGGTGGGCAGGTGATCGCCGAGGAGGCGGGACTGACCCTGGCGGGCGTGACCCCCGATGCTCTGGGCAGCGCCCGCCGCGTGGTCATTACCGAGGACTCCACCGTCCTCGTGGAGGGCGCAGGGACCGCCGAGCAGGTGGCCGACCGCCTCGCCCAGATCCGCATTGAGCTCGGACGCGCCACCCAGGACACCGACCTCGAGGTCCTGCGCGAGCGCCTGGCCAAGTTGTCATCAAGCCTGGCAGTGATCCACGTCGGCGCCGCCACCGGGCCCGAGCTCAAGGAGAAGTTCCGCCGCACCGAGGGCGCGCTGGCCGCCACTCGGGCCGCGGTCAGCGAGGGCCTCGTGGCCGGCGGGGGCAGCGCCCTGCTCGCCGCCGAGTCAGCGCTCGACGACACCGGGCTGGAGGGCGATTACCTTCGCGGGGCCGAGGTCATCCGGAGCGTGCTCGCCGAGCCGCTGTACTGGGTGGCCACCAACGCCGGTTATGACGGCCAGGCGGTGGTCGATCAGGTGCGCGAGATGCCCCCCGGCCACGGGTTGAATGCCTTGACGGGCGAATTCGGAGATCTGTTTGAGGACGGGGTCATCGACCCTGTGCGCGTGACCCGGCTGACCATCCAGCACGCCGCCTCGGTAGCGGCGCTGATGCTGACCACCGAGGCGCTGGTGGCCGAGGAGCTGGTCGCCCAGCCAGGCGCGGTTATCGCCCCTGGCTTCGGTGACCTCGCCGAGGGTCTTGCCCGGCCGTCATCGCCCGTGTGACACGGCGCGCAGTCAGCCGTCCTCGATGCCCTTGGCCCGAAGCTCCTCGCGCGCGGATCGGCTCTTCTCCAGGCCGTCGGCGCCCAGGGCGCGCAGGACGGCGGGTGACTTGGTGAACTGGACCTCGCGGTAGTCGACGATCTCGAGCAGGTTCCCAGACGGATCGCGCACCCGCAGCGAACCCTGGGTGGCGACATTCTCACCCGCGGCGATCAGCTGGGCCCGCAGACCTTCCTTGTCGTCGACGACCAGCCCCACATGCCGCCCTCGGTCAGGCACCTCCGGGCCGCCCTCGCTGAGGGCGATGAACTGGTCACCGAGGTCGATCCAGGCCATGCTGCCGCGGCGTCCGCGCAGCTCGAAGACGAAGTGGCGTTCGTACCAGGCCAGCGTCTGATCGAGGTCATGAACTTCAAACGCGATGTGGTTGATGCCGAGGGCGCGGACGGCCATGGTCTTCTCCTTCCCTAAGCGTCCGGGGGCCACCCGCGGCGACCAGTACCGCCGGTGCCCCGGACCGGGCAGTTGTGCTTGATGAGTGCGAGCACGTCGAGGCCAGGGCTCCACCTCACAGGTAAGCTCCAAGCGCGATGACCGTCGTCGACAACATGCCGGTCAGCTACGAGGAGTGGCGCACCGCCTACGGCCTGACGCCCGAGCGCGAGGCTCCCTTCACCACCCTTTCGGGGGAGGCGATAGCACCTCTCTACACCGAGCGCGACCTGCCGCGCGACGTCCACGCGTCGATTGGGTTGCCCGGCCAGTATCCGTACACGCGCGGGGTATACTCGTCGATGTACCGCGGGCGTCTGTGGACGATGCGTCAGTTCGCGGGCTTCGGTACCGCGGCCGAAACCAACGCGCGTTTTCGCTACCTGACCGAACACGGCCAGACCGGCCTCTCGACCGCGTTTGACATGCCGTCGCTGATGGGCCATGACTCCGATCATCCGCGATCTGAGGGCGAGGTGGGCCGGGAGGGGGTGGCTATCGACACGGTTTCTGACATGGAGACGCTGTTCGGCGGCATCCCCCTGGACAAGGTTACGGTGTCGATGACGATCAACGCCCCGGCGGCGATCATGCTCGCCTTCTACGTTGTCGCCGCCGAGCGCCAGGGCGTCTCACCCGAGAAGCTGGGGGGGACGATCCAGACTGACATTCTCAAGGAGTACATCGCTCAGAAGGAATGGTGTTTCCCAGTCGATCCAGCGATGCGGCTGGTCACCGATATGGTGCAGTGGTGCGCCGGTCACATGCCGCGCTGGCACCCGATCAGCATCTCGGGCTACCACATTCGCGAGGCCGGATCCACTGCCGCCCAGGAGCTCGCCTTCACGCTCAAGGACGGGCTCACCTACGTCGAGCATGCCGTCGCCCGCGGCCTGGACGTGGATGACTTCGCGCCCCGGCTGAGCTTCTTCTTCAACGCCCAGATCGACTTCTTTGAGGAGATCGCCAAGTACCGGGCGGCGCGGCGGATCTGGGCTCGTGAGCTGCGCGAGACCTTCGGCGCACGCAGGCCCGAGTCGTGGCGGATGCGCTTCCACACCCAGACGGCCGGTGTTTCGCTGACTGCCCAGCAGCCGCTCAACAACATCGTCCGCACGGCGATCGAGGCGCTCGCCGGCGTGCTCGGCGGCACCCAGTCACTGCACACCAACTCCTACGACGAGGCGCTCGCCCTGCCCACCGAACAGGCTGTCCGGATCGCTCTGCGCACGCAGCAGATCATCGCCGACGAGACCGGGGTCACCAACACGATTGATCCCCTGGGTGGGGCCTACTTCGTCGAGGCGCTAACCGACCGCATGGAGGAGCTCGCCTACCAGTACTTTCACAAGATCGACGAGCTCGGCGGGATGGTCGAAGCGGTCAAGCGCGGTTATCCGCAGCGGGAGATCGCCGACGCCGCCTTCGAGCTCCAGCAGGAGATTGACTCGGGCCGGCGCACCGTGGTCGGTGTCAACCGCTTCACCGAGGGCGACGAGCAGGCGACCGACATCCTGCGTATCGATCCTGTCCTCGAGGGTCAGCAGATCAAGCGCGTGCGGGCCTCGCGCGCGGCGCGGGACGACGCTGCCGTCCAAGCCACCCTGACCGCGGTCACCGCGGCGGCGGCGACCGAGACCAAGAACCTGATGCCGCTCCTGATCGACGCCGCGCGCGCCCACGTGTCCGAAGGAGAGATCGTCGACGCTCTGCAGTCCGTCTGGGGCGACTACCGCGAGCAGCCCGCCTTCTAGCGCCGGCCGCTAGAGAAAATTCCCCACCGCGACCGCCAGCAGCGCCGTCATCGATGCTGCCGCAGTGCTGATCACAAGCGCCGGGCGGTCGCGGCGCTGGAGGCCGTCGATCAGCAGCGCAGCGAATAGCGGAGCGCTCAGCCGGGTGTCGCTCCAGATGTCGCCGAAGCCGGGAACGAGTACGCCGATTGCGATCGCAGCGACGGCCGCGCTGGTGACGGTCAACCGCCGCCATGCCGAGAGGAAGGCCATGCCGACGGCCGCCAGGATCAGCAGCAGGTAGCCGATATCCCAGGCCGCGTACAGGGGCGGTCTGCCCGCCAGAGACCAGCGCGCCTCCTGGATCAGGTTCGCGAACGGAAGACCGAAATTGGCGTCGCCGGGGAGACCGCCGTTGCGAATGCCGACGTACGCCTGCCAGGCGGCGAAGGCGGCTACGGGTAGGGCGATCACCGGCCACACGTGACCGCGCAGGTGGCCGGTGCCCCAGGAAAGGCGCCGGGCACGCCAGCCGCGGACGGCAGCCTCGCCGGCGATGCCGACCACCGCCACGATCATCACCTCGCGCGCCAGAATCGCGACCGTGAGCGCAAGCGCCGCCGGCCAGCGGCGTCCGTCCCGGCACCAGACGATCCCGGCCACGAGCGCCGCGGTGGCCAGCGGGTCGCTGAGGTCGCGGAACACCGGCAGCAGCATCCCGGGCATCAGCGTGAGGGCCAGCGCCCACAGCGGCGACCAGCCGCGGCGCGCGACGTAGGTCGCGAAGGCCCCGGTCAGTCCCAACAGAACGAGGACGTTGACCGCCAGCAAGGCGAAGGGGACGGCGGATGCCTGGCCGCCGGCCAGCAGGTAGGCCAGCCCCGGGTAGGCCATGCGTTGCATCCGAAACGCGGCCCCGGCCTCGGTCAGGGCGTGCACGGTGGCGTCGCGGAGCAGCAGCGGGTCGAGTGCCTGGACGTAGAAGAACTGGCCGTCGTAGCCCGTCGCGGTATTCAGCAGCGCGCCCGCGGGAGGGTGGATGGCTGAGGCGTAGCCCCGCCCAAAGACCGCGAACGCGGTCAGGTTGCCGCCTGCGACATCGAGCTGGGCCCAGATCACCAGGCCGAGCACCGCGGCCACGATGAGCACCGGCACGACGACCCACGGCAGCCCGCTCCTCGCGATGCGCGCGGGCGCCCGCAGGTCCGCGCTCGGTCGGACGGCCGACATACAAACGTGATCGGCCGCGGGCGCGTGAACCTTGACCGCTGGAGGCCTCCGATCAGGCGCCGGTGGTGAGGACCATCCGGAAGCGGGCGTCGCCCGCCATCATCTTCTCGTAGGCGTCGGGCGCGCGCTCGAGCGCCATCGTCTCGATCATCGGCCGCACGCCGCTCAGCACGCTGAAGCGCAGAGTGTCCTCCGAATCACGGGAGGTGCCCGAGGCGTGACCGGTGATCGTCTTGTCACCGCCGATCAGCATTGCTGCAGGAACATTGATCGGCTCCATCGAAGCCCCGACCACGACCAGGCGGCCCTGCGGGCGCAGGCCACCGAACACCGCCGCCATCGCGTCCGAGCTTGTCACCGTGGAGAGAATCACGTCGGCGCCCCCGAGGGAAGCCAGAGCCTCGCTGGGATCCTCGGCCGTGCTGTCGATGTAGTGGTGGGCGCCGAGGTCGAGCGACAGCTGGCGCTTCTCGGCGCCCCTGGCGATCGAAACCGTCTCAAAGCCGAGCTTGACCGCGAACTGGACGCCGAGGTGGCCAAGGCCTCCGACCCCGAGGATCGCCACCCGATCGCCGCCCCGCGCGCCGCTGCGGCGCAGCGCGTTGTAGGTCGTGATGCCGGCGCACAGTAGGGGAGCCGCATCCTCGTGGGCGAGATCGTCGGGCATCGAGGCCAGTGCGCTCGCCCTGACGACCACGTAGTCGGCATAGCCGCCGTCGATCGTGATGCCCGGTATCTCCATGTTCTCGCAGTCAACCAGCGAGCCCCGTCGGCACCACTCGCAATAGCCGCAGTTGCCGCCAAACCAGCCGACACCGACACGCTGGCCGACCTGCCAGCCCTGTACGCCCTCGCCGAGCAACTCAACTACGCCGGCGATCTCGTGGCCGGGGACGAGCGGGTGCGAGACACCCGGAAAGCCCCCCTGCTTGGCGAACATGTCGCTGTGGCAAACGCCACACGCGTGAACGCGGACCAGCGCTTGGCCGAAGCCGGGGGTGGGGACATCGCGCTCCACCAGTTCGAAGTCAGCGCCCGCGGAGGGCACCTGGATCGCTCTCATGCTCGCCATATCTCTGCTGCCTGCCTCACTGAAGGTGTGTTGTTCGGTTTGCTCCCCACTCACCTTAGTCATTCGCCGATTTCGAGCCCGAGCCCCGCGCTCGGTAGCTCCCCGAGCCCCGCGCTCGGTAGCTCCTCCGCGTTACCCCGACCCGCTCTCGGGAGGGTGGCCCGCGCGCCCTGCGTCTACGCGCTGGTCGGGCTCGAGGAGCCTCCGCCGCCCGGGCTCGAGGAGCCCCCGCAGCCGAAGCCATTCTGTTCAATCTGGAGGCACATCCGCTCTTGGTCGGTGAGCGCCCCTCCGAGTATCTGCTTGAGCCTGACCGCGTCCATACGGGCTTCCATCGCCTGTGCGTCGAGCGCTCGCTTATTCGCAGGTGTCGTCACGGTGATGTCCTGATCGGCAAAGCCAACCTCGGCCTTGAGCGCCGTGCCTTTCATCTTGCCGTGCGCGTCGGCGGTCCTCGGCATTGTCGCGATCTCGTTCGCGCTCGGGGTCGCCGCGGTTGATTGACGCATTCGGTACGTGGGCAACATTGGCAGAGGGCGCGAATGAAGCGCGACACATGAGTTCTATACGAGAGGGGAGTGGCCGCACATGCCAGGCAATAAGGCAGTCGCATACATCGAGCCAGGAAAGGTCGAGGTTCAGACCATCGACTACCCAGGGCTGGAACTCAAGGACGGCCCGGGCGTCAATCCGGCCAACGTCGGACGGAAGACCGAGCACGGGGTAATCCTCAAGATTGTCTCCACGAACATCTGTGGCTCGGACCAGCACATGGTTCGTGGGCGCACGACCGCGCCGGCCGGACTGGTCCTCGGCCACGAGATCACCGGGGAGGTGATCGAACTCGGCCGTGACGTTGAGTTCATCAAGAAGGGGGACCTGGTCTCGGTTCCGTTCAACATCGCCTGTGGGCGCTGCCGAAACTGCAAGGAAGGCCAGACGGGGGTGTGCCTGAACGTGAACCCAGATCGTCCCGGCTCGGCGTACGGCTACGTCGACATGGGTGGCTGGGTGGGCGGCCAGGCTGAGTACGTGATGGTCCCGTACGCGGACTGGAACCTGCTCAAGTTCCCCGACAAGGACCAGGCGATGGAGAAGATCCTGGACTTGACGATGCTGTCGGACATCTTCCCGACCGGGTACCACGGCTGCTACACCGCGGGCGTCACCTCGGGTTCCCGGGTGTACATCGCCGGTGCGGGGCCAGTGGGGCTTGCAGCGGCCCACTCCGCGCAGTTCCTGGGCGCCGCGGTCGTAATCGTAGGGGACATGAACGCCGATCGACTGAAGCAGGCGAGGAGCTTCGGGTGCGAGACCGTCGACCTCACCAAGGACGCCTCGCTCGCCGATCAGATCGACCAGATTCTCGGCGTCCCCGAAGTCGACTCGGCAGTCGACGCGGTCGGGTTCGAGGCCCGGGGGCACGGCAAGGATGCGGGCCACGAGGCGCCCGCGACGGTTCTGAACTCGATCATGGAGGTGACCCGGGCGGGTGGAAAGCTCGGAATCCCGGGTCTCTATGTCACGGGCGACCCCGGCGGGGTTGATGAGGCGGCGAAAGTCGGCAGCCTCTCGATCCGTCTAGGCCTCGGCTGGGCGAAGTCCCACTCGTTCGCAACTGGGCAGTGTCCTGTGATGCAATATCACCGGCAGCTGATGGAGGCGATTCTCAACGACCGCGTTCAGATTGCGAAGGCGGTTAACGCGACCGTGCTCTCGCTGGACGAGGCGCCTCGGGGCTACCAGGACTTCGACAAGGGAGTGAGCAAGAAGTTCGTGCTGAACCCACACGGCCTGGTACCGCAGGCCGCGTAGGTGGTGACGGTCAAGACGAGCCCGGGGCGTTAGTCCCGGGCTCGTCCGCGGGGCGCCCCGCGAGCGCGAAGTGCTACTCGACCCGCTTAGCGCTTGCCCGGGCCGCCTTTGAGCCGGGCGCCGATCTCGTCGAGGATGTCTGCCATCCGCTCGCTGACGCCAGCCGCACTTGGCGAGTCAGTCTTGTCCTCGCGGGCACCGGCGAGACGCTCGGACAGGCCCGCGGCGGCATCGTGGAAGATCTTGGTGAAGCTGTCCTCGGTGGTGACGTAGCCGAGCTCCTCGTCGGTTGCGGGCGGCTGACGGCCTGAGGCCTCGCTGGCCGCGGCTTGCGATGTCCGGCGTGCCCGCTCCCTGGCCTCTCGCGCGGCGGCGAGCTCGCGCTCAATGTCGGCAAGGCGGGAATTGAGACCTGGGTCCACACGCGGGGTCGCCGGCCGTCCCGCGCTGCGCACGGCGCGGATCCGGGCGTAAGCATCCTGGATCTCCTCGAAGTGCTGGGCTGACTCGGCCGAGCCGCCGTTGTGGTCGGGGTGGTGGCGCTGCACGGCCCGGCGATAGGCGGCACGCAGCTGGGCGTCGGTGACGTCCGCCGAGACGCCGAGGGTCTGGTAGGGATCAGAGGCCGGAGTCGCCATCGCGCAGATCAGTCGGCGCTCAGGCCGTCAGAGAACGGGTCGACGTGGTGCATCCAATCCTCCTTCAAGCGCGGAGCGTCAACATGTATCACACGAGCGGAGCACCGTTGCCCGACCCCGGGGATGGGGATCGGCTGCCGCTGTCGCCCGGATCATCGGGGGCGCGAATCCATTCGACGATCCGGCCATCCACGATCAGGAAATTCGTCCGGGCGGTCTGGCCGGCGCCTGCGTTGCAGGTGCTGTCCCCGCCCGGACCGCTACGCCCGGTGAGGCGGAACAGCGCGTTGACATAGCGGCCACGCTGATCGGCGGAGACGAAACTGGCTCCACACGGCAGGGCCTCGTTGGCGGCCGCCGCCTGCGCCGGCGTACTGATCCTGATCAGCCCGACGGCTCCACCCGCATCGAATCCGTTGATCAGCTCGCTGGGGAGCGAGAAGAGGCTGGCGGCGATCCGCACCCGGCCCGCGCGCAGGGCGCTGGACCAGGCCCGGATGACCCTCACCGACTCGCGGGACGCGGGCGTGCCGGTCGGTGGCGGCGTGGGTAGCTGCGTCAGTCCGGCAGCCAGCAGCCGCCGGGCAGCCGCGTTGGCCGCCGGGCTCTGGGGCCGTGGCCCGGGCGATTCGCCCGTGCCGCAGCCCCCCACCGCCACGGCACCTGCAGCCACGAGGATGAGCGCGGTTCGCGTCATGTTCCCATGATCGCAGGCGCGTTAACGCTCCGAGGCCACCGGCCACGCGAAGTCGGCGGGAAGGTTGGCCCCGGCGGTCGTGCAGGCCACCGCGGCCACCGCCACCCCGGCCACAGCAGCCTCGAGCAGGGTGTCAAGCTCGCCCGCCTGATCGCGTTCGCACTCGTGCTGGAGCCACCAGGTCAACACGCCGGCGACGAACGCGTCACCTGCTCCGATGGTGTCGACGACATCCACCTCGGGGACAGGCACCGAGCGCTGCGCGTCGGCGGTGTGAATCGTCACCGGTCCGGGCCCATCGGTGACCAGGACCGCGGCCGGGTGCTGATCGAGATACCGACGCGCCGCCGTGTTCGCATCCATGCCCGGGGCCAACACGGCGAGATCGTCGACGCTCACCTTGAGCAGATCACTGCGCCGCACGAACGCGTCAACTGACGCGCGGTAGGCGTTGAGGTCGCGAATGGCCTGCGGGCGGCAGTTGGGGTCCAGGAGAACCGTGGCCGCGTGCGGCGCCGCCGCCACCAGCCCGATCAACGTCGAGGCGATCGGCTCGATCAGCAGCCCCAGCCCCCCGAGCGCAATCGCCCGAGTGCTCTCAAAGACACCCGCCGGGACGTCGGCGGGGGCCATCTGCCCGGCGGCCGTGCCCTCGAGGTAGAAGCGGTAATCCGCGACGCCCGCGTCGTCGAGCTCGGCCACCGCGAGGGTGGTCGGCGCGGACGCTGGAGGCACGGGGAGGCTGACCTGGCACTCCTCGAGTGCCCCTTGGAGGCGGCGCCCGAACGCGTCGTCCCCGACGCGACCCAGGAACTGGCAGCGGCCCCCCAAGCGGGCGATCATCCGGCTCACGTTGAAGGGCGCGCCGCCCGGGTGCGCGGTCACGGCGCCTGAGGGGGCGACGAGCAGGTCCACGAGCGCCTCGCCCGCCACCGTGATGATGTCGGCAGGCGCGCGCTTCACCGGCCAGATCTTATGACCGCTGCCGTCTCCCGGACGGCACCTCAGCCACTGCGAGGCCCTGCGCTCACCCGAAGCGCGCTCAGGGCACGAGCACGATCTTGCCGTGGGTGTGGCCCTCGGCGAGCTCGGTGAAGGCGGCGCGAACATCCTCGAGCGGATACGCCCGCGCGATCGGGACCTCGAGCAAGCCGGCCTCGATGAGCCCGGCGAGCTCGGCGAGCACATCGGCGCGGGCCGCGGCGGCGGTTCCCTCGGCCTTGACTCCTTCCCGGGCGACGGCGGCGAAGTCGACGATCGTGTCAATGCGCTCGGGCGCGACGCCAAGCTCGAGCGCGAGCGCCACGTAGCCGTGGCCGACGGTGTCGATCAAGGCGTCAATCGGCGCGTCGGCTGCCTCGCGCAGGCGCTCCGCGACACCGTCGCCGTAGGTGACCGGAATGACGTCAAAACGCTTGAGCCAGGCGTGGTTTGACTCGCTGGCAAGGCCGATGACGGTGGCGCCGGCGAGACGCGCCAGCTGAACGGCCAACGAGCCCACGCCGCCGGTGGCCCCAGCGACCACCACCGTGTCGCCGGGCGAAGCCGCTACGGCCCTGACGGCAGCATAGGCAGTGGTTCCGGCCACAAACAGGCCGCCCGCAGCCTCCCAGGACACGCCGGCGGGACGGGCCGTGAGCTGCGCTGCGGGCACGACGACGTGCTCGGCGTGGCTCGAGCGCTGGTCACTGAACCCAAGGACCTCGTCGCCCACGCTCATGTTGTCAACCCCATCTCCCAGCCGCTCGATCACCCCGGCCAAGTCGCTGCCTTGCCCGGATGGGAAGGTGGCCGGCCAGCGCTCGCGAGCGACGCCCTCACGGATCTTGGCCTCTCCGGGGTTGATTCCGGCCGCCTTGACGTGGACCAGGACCTCGCCCCACTGCGGAACCGGCGTCGGCACCTCGGCAACCTGCAACACGTCTATCCCGCCGTACCGCTCAAACCTGACTGCACGCGACAACTCGGGCCTCCTTCCGGCTCGGAAGGGAGGCTAGCGGCGCGAGAGCGGAGCTAGGCGGCGCGCCCGATGGTCTCGGGCTCGAGCATCGGGCCGCAGCTGCTCATGTCATCGGCCAGCCGCGCTGCGGTAGCGGGCTCCCAGCGGCCGCTGGCAACGAGCGCCTCACAAAGCATGAGCGCGTCGCCGAGCGCGGCCGAGGTCTCTTCGCCGGTCGGATCGCCACTGAAGATCAGGATGTCGGCCGCGTGACGGATCCGGTCCTGCTCCTCGGGCAGGAGCTTGCTCGGCCCGAGCTCATCGAGGGTATTCATGACGCGCTTGTAGGCGTGGCTTCGTTCCGGACTCATTTGCGATTCCTCCTGTCGAAGGAGAGTTAGCGACCTCGACCATCATGTCGCCATCTGACCCCCTCGACTTTAGCCCGCTGTCCAAAGATCTCAGTCGGCGCTTGTCCCAGAGGGTCCCGGCGGAGGCGCGGGCGGGGGGGTCGCCGGCGCGGGCGCAGCCGGGTCCGGTGCGGGATGCGGCTGCTGCTCGGCCCGCTTGTCGTTGGCCAGCCGGTCGACTATGCCTTCGGTCTTGGTGGTCGCTTTGGCGATCTTGTCCGTGTACTTGCCCCTAGTACGGCGGTCCGCCATTGTGCCTGCCGTCTCGACCGCCTGACTGATCTGGTCGCGGTGCTCGCCCGCGGCTTCCTTGGCTCTGTCGCCGAGCTGCTTGAGCTTGTCCGAGAATCCCATTGCTGGCTCCTTCGCTAGCTGCCGAGTCTCAAACGTAGCCGAGATTCAGGAGAGCCGCCCGGCGCCGTCGCTCTGCTGCGCAGGATCGACGACGAGCAGAGCAAGGACCCACAGTCGCTCCCGCTGGAATGCCTGGGCCGCGCCGACGATCACGCCCTCGCGCTCGGCGACGAAGGCCCCCGAACGCCGCATCGCTCCGGGACAACCGGTGGTGACCGTCCCGGAGCGACGGGCCTTTGATCAGGTGGAGGTCGACGCGGTGGTCGTTGTTGGATTGTTGTCGGCCAGTCGGCAGAACAGATCGCCGAGTGCGCCGGCGCCCCGGGTGGCGGTCACCATGAGGTGGACCTTCTGCAGGTCAACGACCAGCCCGAGCAGCTGTAGGTTGAGCGGTCCGACCACGAGATCGAGCACCTGACAGGTCGTGGTGGCGGCACTGCTCGTCGCCTTCGGAGCCAGCAGTGCTGTGAAGTGCAGGACATGGCCCTGGTTGCGGCGTACCTGCATATTGAGCGTTCGCAGCGCCGCGGTCCGTGCCGACGCCACCTTGGCCCGGGAGAGCTTGCAGAACAGCGATCCCAGGATTCCGCCCTTGGCCTGGCCGGTGATGTCGAGCGTGACCTTATCCAGGTGGGCGTTGAGACCGAGCAGCTGCAGGGTGAGCTCGTTGAGGAACAGATGCAGAACCCGACACCCCCCGCCGGTGGACGCCGAGAGGGCCACCGCGGTGTGGATCGTGCTCGTCCGCCCCCGGTTGTCGGTCAAGGTCGCGGTCACCAAGCCTTTCGCGCTGAGCTTCCTGCCTGTCGAGGCAAAGTGCATAACCTGCACCCCTACGTTCAGTCGGGCCTGACGGGCGGCCGTTTTGGCCGGGGCGGCCTGTGCTCCGGCGAGCGCGAACGCGCTGGCGGACCCAGCGAGTGCAGCCAGCACGAGTAGGGGCAGAACCCTTCGTTTCAGCATGCTTCCTCCATGAGAGATGACCGGCCCCGTGGGTACCTACCCGCTCGTGGCGGGTCGCACGCCAGCCAGGCGGGCCCCGGAGGTCGCGACGGGCGTTCTAGGATCGAGGTCCTGTGGCTTCGACGGACGCACCGGCGCTCGGTGGACTGCTCTCGCGCGCACCGTCACCGGTCCTGGTGCTCGGCGCGATCGGCTCGGTGCAGTTCGGCTCCGCGGTCGCCTCGACCCTGTTTGCCCGCATCGGTCCGGGGGGCGCCGTGCTTCTGCGCCTCGTGTCGGCCAGCCTGGTCCTGCTCATCATCTCACGCCCTCGAGTCGGGACGAGGACGGCCCGTGAGCTGATGCTCGCCGCCAGCTTCGGAATCGTGCTGGCGGCGATGAACCTCTCCTTCTACGAGGCCATCCGGCGCATTCCGCTCGGCATCGGCGTGACGATCGAGTTCATCGGGCCGCTCATGGTGGCTGTGGCGGGCACGCGCAAGCGCGTCGACCTTCTTTGGGTCGCGCTGGCGGCTCTCGGCATCCTGGCTCTGATGCGCGGCAGTGCTCACGGGGTTGACCCGCTCGGAGCCGGCCTGGCCCTGATCGCCGGTTGCATGTGGGGCGCCTACATCCTCGTCAACGCACGCGTCGGCCGAGCATTTGCCGACGGCGCCGGCCTCACCGTGGCCATGTGTGTCGCCTCGATCGCGGCGCTTCCCGCCGGCGTCATCGAGGGTGGTGCGCAGCTCGTTACGCCACGCTCCCTGGCGGTCGGGGCGGCCGTGGGCATGCTCTCCTCGGCGATTCCCTACTCGCTGGAGATGGAGGCCCTGCGACGGATCGCGACCAGCGTGTTCGGCGTGCTCATGAGCCTCGAGCCGGCGGTGGCCGCCCTGGCCGGCTTTCTCATCCTGGGCCAGAACCTGAGCGCGCGCGAGCTGGTGGGGATCGCGCTCGTCGTGGTCGCGTCGGTGGGCGCCTCACGGCGAGCCCGCGAGGCCCCGATCGCGGTCTGAAGTGCGGTGTAACCGCGGCGACGGCACCACGGAGAGCTCGGTGTTCGTGCTCGAACCCATCTCCGGGGCGCTGTGTCACGCACGCGTCAGGCGTCTTGGCCGGTCTTTTACCCCCGCTAGGGCCCCGGTCATCGAGATGCGGGACCATGTCGGTAATGAGAGCGCACCATCGTCGCCGTCACAACACCGCTTCGGCGCGGAAGTGCGAACGCCTAAGTTTCCGCGCGCTGACGACCGCCGTCGTCGGTGCGGTGTCGGTGGGGCTGCTGCTCTGGGTCGCGCCCCCGGACGAGGTGATCACGAAGATCGGGGCCATGGATCCCGCCTGGATACTGATGGCGATCGGGCTCGAGCTCGGTTCGTGTCTGAGCTACGTGGTGCTCTTCCGGCGCTTCTTCCCCGAGCCGCCTGGGGCGGTCAGCCGTCGGGTGGCGTGGATTGCGATGGGAGCGGGCGCCGTGCTCCCCGGGGGGAATATCTCCTCGGCCGCAGCGACCAGCTGGCTGCTTCGCCGGCATGGGGTTGAAACCCAACGGCTGATCGAGCGGGCGGCGGCACTCCTGTGTCTGCTCACCGCCTTTGGCTTCCTTGTCAACGGTGTCGCCGGCGTGCTGCTGCTCGTTGGTGTGCCCGGTGGTCCCCATGACCTCAGCCATGACGGGATCCCGATCCTGGTCTCAGCCGGTGTGCTCTTGAGCGCCGCGCTGATCGTCCTCCTGGCCCGTCGGCTCGGCGGTCGTGCGCCACGCCCCGTTCGCGGGCTGGCGGCCGGCCTCGAAGGGGCCTGGAGGGCGGCCGGTACACCCCACTGGCGCCTGGTCGGCGCGGCCGGCTTTCTCTGTCTTGACATGGGTGCGCTGTGGGCGGCCTGCGCCGCCACCGGCCATCCCCTCGGGCTCTCTGCCGTGGTCATCGCCTACTGCATCGGCTACCTGGCCACGTCGATCCCGATGCCGGCCGGGCTTGGCGTACTCGACTCGGGCCTCGCGGCGTCGCTGGTCCTGTACGGGCTGTCGCCGGCCGCTTCCGTCGGCGCGGTGCTCGTGTATCACGCGATCGCGATCTGGGTCCCGGGCCTGGGCGGATTGATCGCCTGGCTGCCGACCCGGGGCCGGCCGGTGCCGGCGCGGCCGGCGCTCCCCTTGCCGGCCCTCGGGCCGAGGTTGGCCGAGGCCGCCGACCCCGACCGGTGGATACGGCCCGAGCCCCGCCCGGCCGCTGCTTCGGGACCTGTGCCCTAGGCCACCTCGCCGGTAGAGCAGACTTGCGCTGGCACACCTCCCGCCCCGAAGGAGACTCAATGAAGCTGCAGGGCATGCACCACATCACCATGATCACCGGTGAGGCGCAGAAGAATGTCAATTTCTATTCCGACGTGTTGGGTCTTCGGCTGGTCAAGAAGACTGTCAACTTTGATGCGCCGGAGGCCTACCACCTGTACTTCGGCGATGAGCACGGCTCGCCGGGCTCAATCCTGACCTGGTTCGAGTTCGCCGGGGCGCAGAAAGGCCAGGCGGGTGCCGGCATGATCCACACCATCCAGCTCGGCGTCGCTTCCGATGCGTCGCTGGATTTCTGGTCTGAGCGGTTGTCAGCCCGCGGCTACGCCAGCGAACTCGGTGAGGGTTCGCTGAGCTTTGCCGACTACGACTGCCTGCGCTTTGAGCTCGTGGTGGCGGACGACGGCAACCCGCCCCTACGCGCCGCGCATCCCGAGGTTCCCGCCGAACACGCCATCCTGGGGGTCGAGGGCGCCCGGGCCTGGGTTGGTGGTGATCTGGACGCCGACCGGGCGCTGCTGACCGAGACGCTGGGCTTCACGCGAATGAGCGACGGCGAATACCGCCTCGACGGAGACCAGCGCCACTTCCAGTGGGCCTACGACAAGTCCACTCAGCGCGGCCTGCCGGGGGCGGGAACCGTCCATCACATTGCCTGGCACTCGCGCGACGAGGATCACGAGGGCTGGCGCCGGCGCGTCGGCGACGCGGGCATGCACGTCACACCGGTGATTGATCGCGACTATTTCTTCTCGATCTACTTTCGCCAGCCCCAGGGCATCCTGTTCGAGATCGCCACCACCTCACCGGGCTTCACCATCGACGAGGACGCCGGCCGGCTCGGCGAAGAGCTGCGCCTGCCGAGCCAGCACGAGCAGCTGCGTCCCCAACTCGAACGGTTGCTCACGCCGCTGGCCAACCCGCGCGCCGAACGGAGCGCCCAGTCCCAGCCGTGAGCGCCCTGACCTACCAGGAGCGCCCGGCGGCCGCAGATCCGGCCGGGCTGCTGATCCTGCACCACGGACGCGGTGCCGACGAGCGCGATCTCCTCGCCCTGGGGGATGCCCTTGACCCGCAGCGCCGCCTGCACGTGGTCACCCCCCGCGCACCGCTGAGCATCGCCGGCTGGCCCGGACATCACTGGTACTCCGTCCCGCGGGTGGGCTATCCCGATCCCGATACATTTCACACTGCCTTCCAGCAGCTGTCGGACTTCCACGATCAGCTGTGGGAAGCCACCGGAGTCGATCCCGGCAACACCGTTATGGGCGGTTTCTCGATGGGATCGGTCATGAGCTACGCGCTCGGTCTCTCCGGGACGCGCCCGGCCCCGGCCGGCATCCTGGTCTTCTCAGGCTTTATTCCCACCGTTGAGGGCTGGCGACCCGACCTCGCCTCACGTCCCGACTTGCCGATCTTCGTCGCCCACGGTCGCCGGGACCCGGTCATCGACGTGAGCTTTGCGCGGCGCGCCCACGAGCTCCTGCAGGCCGGGGGATTGCGCGTCAGCTACCACGAGTCCGATGCGGCGCACCACCTCGACCCCGTGCACCTCCCCGCCGCAAGGGACTGGCTGTCGGCGACTACGGGCTCCTGCGACGCCGGCTGAGCGCACCCCGGCTCGTCGATGCCCGTGGTGCGCCACCAGATTTCATGCGCCAATGGCGTGCAACGCGCGCCGAGCCAGCCGTTCGCGGGCGCAGCAGGCGATCTTCCGGCCGCGAGTCGAGTAGGGTGCCTGAATCGAACCTGAACGCGCACGGGATCTGCTCGCCGCTGAGCGGGCCCGCATCGAGGAAGCCTTGTCGGCGCTGGAGAACGACGGCGCGCTGGACGCCGACGGCCAGCGCGAACCCGGCGATGAGGACTCCGAGAACCTCTACCAAGACCAGTTCAACGCTGGGCGGGTCGAGGATCTGCGAAAGGAGCTCGCCGCGGTGGAGCGCGCCGAGGCTCGGCTGGCTGAGGGCACATACGGCCTCTCGGTGCAGAGCGGTGAGCCGATCCCTGACGGCCGCCTAGAGGCGCGGCCGACCGCCGAGCGGACGGTTGAGGAGCAGGAGCGATACGACCGCGGTTAGCCGTGGCTCCCGCACCAATCAAATGACCCTTCAGGAGTAAACTCAGCGTTGGGCGATCGGGTGGCCGTAAACTCAGCGTTCGGCGATCGGGCGGCCGACGGTGAGCGTGTCGCGGAGGTCAGGCTCGAGTTCGGAATATTTCGCGTCGGGTTCGACGCCCAGAGCATCCAGCGTCTTACTGAAGAAGCATCGCGCGGCCGCGGCGAGCACCACGTCGAGGATCTCGCCGTCGCTGAGCCCGAGGCTTCGCAGCTGGTCGATGTCGGCCTCGGTGATGGACGTGGCGTCATCCGCGACCTTGTCAGCGAGTTTCATCACGGCCAGGTCGACTGGCTCAAGGTCGGCGGTCCGGAAGTCGTGCACCAGAGCGCGCACCGCCGTTGGCTCCAGGAACTTGGCCATCAGGACTGACCCGTGGGCCAGCGTGCAGTAGCTGGAGCGAAGCCGGCGTGCCGCAGCCACCGTGGCCAGCTCGTACCGGCGGAGATCCATATTGGCCTTGATGGCACCGTTGAGATGCCGCCACGCGGCGTAAACGTCCGGACGGAGCGAGAAGGCCTGGGTGAAGTTCGGCAGGTTGGTGAACGCTTCTCGGTCGGCGTCATAGATCTCTGTCACCGCTCCGGTGGCCTCGGCCTCGGGGACGGTCTCGATGAAGGTCATAGCAACTCCTTGCTCGCTGATCGTGCGGGAAGGCCACCGTCGCATAGAACTTGGCGACCCGTCAACCATGCCTGAAGGCCGGCTGCTTGCGACGTGCTCCGGACGGAGCGGGATAATCCTCTGGTAATGCCCGGGTCGCTGACCGAGTCGATTCTTGACCGAGCACATAGTGCCGTGGTCGCGATGGGCGAGGCAGGCATCGTGTCGTATTGGAATCCGAGTGCGGAAAAGGCATTCGGGGTGTCGCGCGCGGATGCTGTCGGTCGGCCGATGCTCGACCTGATCGTTCCCGAACGTCTTCGGTCAGCCCATTTGGCTGGGCTCGAGCGCTTCTTGGCCGTCGGCGAGGGACCCATTCTGGACCGGCGCATCGAGATGGCAGCGTTGCGCGCTGACGGATCAGAGTTCCCGGTCGAGATGACCGTTTCCGCCCTCAAAGAGGGTTCTCACTGGATCTTTTATGCCTTCTTACAGGACATTTCCGAGCGCAAGGCCCGCCAGCAGGAGAACGAACGGCTGGTGGCAGAATTGCGTACGGCGTTGCGTGGAAGTGAGCGGCGCTTTGATGCGATCGTCGGGTCTTTGAGCGATCCGGTGACGATCCGTGACCGAGATCATCGGTTTCTCTACGCCAACCCGGCCGCTGTTGCTCATCTTGGTTTCGACTCTTGGGAGGCGTTACGCGAAACCCCGCCGGCGGCGATCATGGCCGACTATCTCGTGTGGGGGGAGGATGGTCGCCCGGTTGCGATGGAGGAGATTCCGTCGGTTCGGATCCTGCGCGGCGAGGAGGCTGAGCCGCTGTTGATTCGGACGGTCAGCCGCGAAACGGGATTGGAGCGGTGGAATCTGCTCAAGGCTGCCCCCCTACTGGATGCGGAGGGCGAGGTCGAGGCGACGATCATGATCATTGAGGATGTGACCGAGGAGCAGCGCGCCGCTCGCCAGGCACGGTTCCTGGCTCAAGCGAGCGAAGTATTGGCTTCCTCGCTGGACTACGAAGAGACACTCAAGAATGTGGCCGAGCTTGCCGTGCCTGGGCTAGTCGATTGGTGCGCGGTGGATCTCTTCGACGAAGACGGCAGTCGACAGCCGGTCGCGCTGGCGCACGTCGATCCCGAACGCGTGAAGCTGGCGAGGCAGATGCGAGCTTACGAACCGAAGGAGCTCAATCCCGAGCAGGGACTGGGCCTCGTGTTTCGGACTCGAAAGGCGGTTCTGTACTCAGAGATTGCTGACGACCTGCTCGTCCAGGCCGCCGTCGATGACCGACACCTCGAGCTGCTGCGCGCGGTCGGCATGCGCTCGGTGCTCATTGTTCCGATGATCGCAGGCAAGAAGGTCCTGGGTGCGATGACCCTGGTAAGCGCCGATTCTGGCCGGTTGCTCGGTCAGCTCGATCTCGGATTGGCCGAGCAGCTCGCCGGCCAGGCTGCCGTTGCGATCGAAAACTCCCGGCTCTACAGCGAACGTTCCGTAATCGCCCACACGCTCCAGCAAAGCCTGCTCCCTGACCAGCTCCCCGCCGTACCGGGATACGAGTTAGCGAGCGTCTATCTACCCGCCGTCGAGAGCAGCGAAGTCGGCGGCGACTTCTACGACGTCTGGGGGGACAACGACAGCTGGATGATGGTGATCGGAGACGTCACCGGGAAGGGAGTTGAAGCGGCTGTCCTGACTGCGCTGGTGCGGCACACGCTGCGGGCCGTCTCGGAGTTCAAAGACAGTCCGGCAGAGCTTCTGGCTTGCGTCGATCGTGCGCTCAAGCGCCAGCCATCGCTGTCGCTTTGTACAGCGCTGTGTCTTCGTCTCAGGGGCGATCACGTCACGCTCGCGGTCGCAGGCCATCCATTGCCGTTGTATCTCGACACGAGTGGTATCCAGTCGGTCGGCGAGCATGGCCCGCTTCTGGGCGGCTTCGACGGCGTCGGCTGGCACGACCTCAGTTTCACTCTCGCACCCCAAAGCACCCTCATCACCTACACCGACGGCGTCACCGACGCCGTCGGCGAGGATGGCGTGCGCTTTGGGCTCACGCGATTGCGCGAGACCGTCACCGCAAGCAAAGGGCGCTCGGCGCACGGCGTGGTCGCCGGTTTAACGCGCACGCTGCGGGAATTTCAGAGCGGCAGTCCCGCTGACGACATGGCTGCGTTGGTGCTTCACCGGCGTCGTTCGCGCGACCAGATGTCCCACCACGAACAGGCAGTCACGTCCCAGGCTGACCAAATCGGCTGGTCCCTTCCCGCCATCGCGCGGCGACGATGATCCGCCGCGTCGCCGGGGCCGAGTTCGCCCCGGCCCTCGAAAAGTCTGGTGGGTGATGACCGCAGCGAATGCACGGTCCGAGCAGGGCGGTAACCTTCCGGTCCTACGCCTCGACCTCGAGCCCACTCCCGAGGCGCCGTCCCTAGCCCGGGCTGCGATCACCAAGTTCTGCGAAAACCTGGAGTCCGCTCGCCCGGTGCTCTCGACGCTCGTTCTGCTCGTCTCAGAAGTCGTCACCAACGCCGTCATTCACCCCCACCTCGACGAGCCCGCAGCTATCCGGATCTGCGCACGGGTAGCCGGCCCCGGGATTCGAGTTGAGGTTGCTGACTCCGGTGATGGCTTCACACCCCGACCCCGCGATCCCAGTCAGGTCGGAGGCGGCTACGGCTTGTATCTCGTTAGCAAAATCGCCAGTCGCTGGGGCGTCGAGCGCCGGAACGGGACCACCGTCTGGTTTGAGGTGGCCACCTGAAGCGGCCGGATCCTGGGGCATGCTGCGCGTTTGGATCAGGCGGATATTCGACCGCACGCAAAGTCACGCCGCGAGCGGACGATCGTCGCGGGGAGGGCCCGCGCCGATGCGTTAGGGGCTTTGCGTGTGGGTAGTAAGTACGCGTCATGTCAGCCCCCGCCTTGCAGGACATCCCGCCGTTCACCGGACATTCTCCCGATCAGGAGCGTCCGCTTGGCAGCTACGGAGCGCTGATGGGTGTGTTTGCCGGGCTCTGCGCAGCGTTCGCGGCCTGGTTTCGCGCCGGAGATCGGGAGCTGCCGCACCGGGTTGACCCAAGGGACATGGCGTTGCTGGCCGTCGCGACCCACAAGGTCTCGCGATTGACTGCCAAGGACCGCGTCACCAGCGCCGTGCGGGCGCCATTCACCCGTTTTCAAGGTGATGCCGGCCCAGGCGAGGTGGACGAGGCGGCACGGGGGCATGGCCTGAGACGGGCCGTCGGGGAGCTCCTGATCTGCCCCTACTGCCTCGGCCTGTGGATCAGCTCGGCGTTTTTCGGTGGCCTGCTGGTGGCACCGCGAGCGACTCGATGGATCGCCTCCCTGTTCGTCGTGGTAACCGGCGCAGACGTCCTGCAGATTGCCTACAAGAAGGCCGAGGACAGGCTCCAGCGCTGAGATCTGAGGAGCGCCGAGGTGGGGCTCGTCCAGGAGCAGCACTCGCGAAACCGGCTGATCGCTCCGGCGCTCATCAGAACAGCAATCGCCGCCGTTTGGAAAGAAAGCCGCTAAAAGCGCTCTGGGAACGACCGCCGGGCGAGCAACACTGGGCCAGGTAACGTTGGGCGCGCAAGCGTGCTCCCGGTCCGCGGAAGTGCGCGAGTCGCCGCCCGTCAGTGAGGCACACGGCCCAGCCATCGTGGGTCTGATGGAGGATGACGGCGAGGGTGCTGGTCATTGTCACATCATCGTCCCGCTCGCGAAAACGCGGCTCACGTGTATCGAAGAAAACGCACAGAGCCAATGGATCCGCTTAGGCGCGATGCCGGCACTGGGCAGCCATGGAAGGGGCGGCTGACCAGATTGCTCGTTGATCAATTTAGACTGCGCCGCCGATCGCCGGAGCCCATCACTGTCCCGAGGTCACGCTGCCTGTGGATCGATCTGCCCACGTAACCGCAAGAGCCCGTGCCTCTGCAGCATCGGTGCCGAGACCGTTGGCCGCGCTTCTAGGCGTGGTGACCGTGGTCGGTGTCTCGTGGGCGATGATCATGCCGCCGTGGCAGTCGCCGGACGCCTTTACGCACTATTCGTACACCGAATCCCTCGCGACCCGCTTCGCGCTGCCGGGGCGCCCCGGCCACAACGAGGAGTCGAGCAGTGTCCTGGGCGCTTACCGGGCCGCGGGAGTGCAGCAGCTCCAGTGGTCCTCGCCAGAGGTGAAGCCAAGCTGGAGTCCGTCAGCCGCTCGGGCCTACCGCAGGGTAAGCGCCAGATTGTCCAGGTCAAACGGTGCCGGCATCACGCCATCGCAGGCCAATCCGCCGCTCTACTACGCCTACGCGGCGGTTGCTTATCTGGCGGCAATCGGCGGGGACGCGCTCGACCGGGTATCAGCGATCCAGCTGGCCGGCGTGCTGCTGCTGCTCGCCACCGTGATTGGCGCCTGGCTGCTCGCGGGTGAGGTGTTCAACCACCGTCCCCTTCTCCAGCTGACGACGGCCGCGGTAGCCGGACTGCAGCCGATGGAGACGTTCATGTCGACAAGCGTCAACCCCGATGCACTACTCGTTCCGCTGTGGACGTTCTGTCTGTGGCTGGGTGCTCGCGTAATCACGCGCGGTGCGCCCAGACGCGACGTCATCGCCTTGTGCGCGTTGACCGCTGCGGCGATCCTGACCAAGCAGACCGCCTACGCGATGCTTCCCCCGCTCGTGCTCGGGCTGGCGCTCGGCTGGCGCGGGCGCCTTGCTGGGGGTTGGCGCGAGGCCGCGAAGACATTCGGACCCGCGATCCTCGCGATCTACGTGCCGGTGCAGCTGTGGATCATCGGCGCAAACGCCGGCGGCCGACCGGAGCTCACGATCCCGCCCCCGACCGCGTCGGTGGCGCACTCGGCGTCGTCCTTCCTACTCCACTTTCTCGACTACGTCTGGCAGTTCTACCTCCCGAAGTTCCCCGGACAGGCCACGATCCACGTCACGACGCTGCCCTCACTGCCCTGGCCGCGCCTACAGCCCGGCCTGCCGGTGTGGAACATCTGGGTACGGGAGGGGTGGGGAGTGTTCGGGTGGGTGGACATCTACATGACGAACTGGGTCTACGTCGCGCTCGCGGTCATAACGGCGGCGGGTGCCGTGTTCAGCCTGGCCATCATGGTGCGTTTCCGTGATCGCGTCCGGCTCTCGCTCCTCGCATTCTTCGGCCTGGCACTCCTCTCGTTGCTCGCCGTCGTGCACGAGGTCGAGTACCAATCGTTGAGAGCCAACCAGGGCCCCTTCACTCAAGGCCGCTACGTGCTCCCGTTGGTCTCGTTATTTGGCCTGGGCGCCGCCCTCATCATCTCGCGGATGCCGGTGCGCGCCCGCGGCCCGTCCTGTGCCGTGCTGGTCATCGCGCTGCTCGCCACGCAGGTGCTCGCGCTCGGGACCGTTGCCAGGACGTACTACACATGAGCCGACGCTCAACCGTGACAGCGTGTGTGCTCACCTCGATGCTCGCGCTGGCGGGCCTTCTCGCCGCGGCAGCGACGGACCACCGTGACACCGCGTTCTCGCTCGGCGTAGCCGACAACGTGCCTGTGGCCTCTCTCGCTCACGGGCGGACGTTGTGCCAGGGGCCCATCACCGTCCGGGTCGCGTTCTCGGCGCTGCAGACGTGGGTGCGCCCGGCCCGTGCCCTTGACGTCGAGATCCGCCGGGCACGGAGTCGGCGCGTGCTGGTCGCTCGGCGGATCACGACCTCGCCCTCGCTGACGGGCGAGCTAACGATCCCGCTCGGCGCCTCGACCATCCGCAAGGGAACCAGGATCACCGTGTGCATGCGCAACGCCGGCCCTCACAAGGTCGCGTTCGAGGGTGGGCCGCCGACCCGCAACTCCGGCACCTTCGAGATCTCCGGTTCGCATCACGGCATGGCGATCGCGCTGCTGTTCCTGCGCCAGCATCCGCCCACGCTTCTGCCGCTGCTTCCGACCGTCTTCAAGCGCGCAGCACTGTTCAAGCTGAGCTGGGTGGGCGCGTGGACGTTCTGGCTGCTGGGCGCGGCCATGGTCTGCGCTTTCGGTCTGGCGGCGGCGGCGATCGCCGACGCGGCGCAGGCGGAGGCGGAGGCGGAGGCCCCACAGGCTCGAGATTGACAGAGGCACCCGCGATCGCCGGCCCTGTCGCACCGTGATCGCTCCATCGCCGGCCATGGCCCGGGAGTCTGTCCCGCTAATGCAGAATGTTGACCGCCCGGGAGGCGACGAGCAGCACCGTGATCAGTGAAGTGATCGACTGACCCATCATGAGCAGCTTGACTCGCGTCGTCATCGGCATCGTGTCGGTCGGGCTGAGCGCTGTCGAGTTCGTGTAGGACAAGTACAGGTAGTCGACGAAGTTGGGCGCCCAGCCCGGATGCGTCGCCGGCTCGCTCATGTGCGGGAACCAGAAGTCGGCGGGCGCGTCCACATCGCGCGCCCGCCGGTCCGGTCCGCCTCGGTCGATCTCCCAGAACCAGAGCGCAAACACGACCACGTTCGTCAGCCAGATCACGACGGCCGACAGGATCAGCTGGTGGCCGCCCGCCTTGAGCGACCCGTTGAGGAGGTCGTGGACGAGCAGCTCGAGCGAGACGAGGTTCGAGGCCGCCACCAGCGCGAGCAGGCCGACCGCAATGCCGCGCTCGCGCCGTTCATTGCGACGCTCCGCGCGCGGACGGTCAAGCCACAAGCCGACGATCAGCAAGAACTCGAGCGCCGGCATCAACCAGTGGGGGCCGACGACGAACTTGCCGGGCAGGCTCAGATAGAGGATCACGGCGCCGAGGAGCGCGGCCTGACCCTGCCAGAACGGTTCGCCGCGCAGCACTCCCACGGCGTGGGTGGCGCGCTTACGCGCGGTCGGGACGCCACTGGGTACCACGGGCCTTCTCATGGCGATGATCCTGCTACACCGACCTTTGGCATTCCTGAAGCGCATGTGGAGGTTCGGTTGTACCTCTACGCGACCGGATCTCAGCCAGTACGACCGAGATTAGCGACCGATCGCGATTGCGGCTGTGTCTGCCGTTCTCCTTGCCTGGGGCGGGCGGTGGAGCTGAACGCGTTGCCTCGCCCAGCGGGAGAACAGAACTCGCTGCCGTCCGAGCCGGTGGGGTCAACCCCCTCCGGTCAAGATTGGCCTCGTCCTCAAAGCGCTCGACAATCCATTCTTCGTTGCGATCTACGCCGAGGCGAGCAACGAGGCGACGCAGCTCAATGTGCGTCTGACGGTCCGAACCGTGACGAGCAGCGATGATCTGGCCGGCCAGGCAGCGCAGCTCCGGGCCCTCGTTGCCCAGCGGGCAGACTGCTACGTGGTCAACCCGAGCACGGCGACCAACCTGGTAAGCGCCCTGCGCGGCGTGAGCCGTCCCGTGGTCAATGTCGACAGATTGATCGACCGCGCCGCTGCCAAGCGCGCCGGGGTGCGGATCCAGGCCTACATCGGCACCGACGACGTCGCGGCGGGCAGGCTGGCAGGCTCCCGGATGGCCTCCCTCCTGGGTGGTGCCGGTGATCTGGCGCTGATCGGCGGGGCGGCCCAGAACATCAACAGCATCCTGCGCTTAAGCGGATTCGAGGCCGCCATCCGCGGATCGCACTTGAGAGTCGTCGCACGAGTCAACGCCGACTACGACCGCACCACGGCCCAGATCGCCACCGAACAAATCCTTCGGGCTCATCCCGGTATCAATGGTTTCTTCGCGGTCAACGACTAGATGGCCCTCGGGGTCGCCGACGCCGTCCGCGCCGCGGGCAAAGCCAGCCAGATCAAGGTCATCGGAAGGGATGGCATCCCCGACGCGCTCGACGCCATCCGGGCGGGAACGATTGCGGGGAGCGTTTCCCAGTACCCATACATCATGGGGCAGATGGCAGTTGAGGCGTGCGCCGCGGTGGCCCGCGGCGCCAGCCTGCCGGCCAGGTGGACGCCCCCAACGCCCTCCTCACGCGGGGCAGCGTCGAGCGGCGCGATCGCCGCCTTCCCGAACCCCCTTCAGCGGTATTCCGATCCATTCACGCGGCTCCTCGGGACCGGGGGAAGAGTGCGATCCGCCTCGCCCTGAGGCTTTGTTCTCGGTGATCCGAGGCTCGCCCTAAGCCTTGTTCTCGGTGATCCGAGGAGGGCGCCGGCGTCTCGATGGCCCTAATCTGTTCGTCATGAAATTCCGCAAACTTGGTTCCTCCGACCTCGAGGTCTCGGAGATCTCCCTGGGCTCGTGGCTGACCTTCTCCGGTGGGGTGGAGTTCGAGCAGACCCGTGCCTGTACCGACGCGGCCTTTGAGGCCGGCATCAACTTCTTTGACACTGCCAACGTCTACGGCCGAGGCGCCGCGGAGCGGGCGTGGGGTGAGATCCTGTCTCAGCGCCCGCGCGATTCCTACCTGCTGGCGACCAAGGTCTGGGGCCAGATGTCCGACGACCCCACCGACCGCGGATTGTCGGCGGCCCAGATCGCCAAGCAGATCGACGCCTCGCTTGCCCGCTTGCAGACTGACTACGTTGACCTCTACCAGGCACACCGCTTTGACCCCGACGTCCCCATTGAGGAGACGATCGAGGCGCTCCAGGAGGTCGTCGCCTCCGGCAAGGCGCGCTATCTCGGCTTCAGCGAGTGGACGGCGGAACAGATTCAGGCGGCGATCGACATCGCTGGACCTGACCTGTTCGTCTCGTCGCAGCCGCAATACTCGATGCTTTGGCGAGCTCCCGAGGTGGAGCTGTTCCCGCTCTGCACGGCCAACGGCATTTCGCAGATCGTCTGGTCGCCGCTTGCCCAGGGCGTTCTCACCGGGAAGTATCGCCCCGGTCAGGAGCCGCCGGCCGACTCTCGCGCGGCCAGCAGCGAGATGAACATCGCGATGAACCTCGTGATGAAGGATGCGACGCTCGAGGCCGTCGAGCGCTTGCGCCCGATCGCCGAGGGGGCGGGCCTGGCGATGACCGAGCTCGCCTTGGCCTGGGTGGTGCGGCGCCCTGAGGTCGCGTCGGCGATCGTCGGCGCGTCCCGCCCCGAGCAGGTCAACGCCAACGCCAAGGCGTCGGGTGTCGAGCTCACCGCGGACACGCTCGCGGCAATCGACGACGCACTTGGCGATGCACCAGTCAAGCAGCCGACGCTGGCGCCACTAGCGCGGTCGGGGATCACCCACCGCTGAGAGTGCCGGACCAGGGCGCTCCCACTCTGCGACAACGGGTTCATGTGCGCCCACCCGGCCATTGGATTCCCGGGGGCGGCCCAGCAGGCCTACGGGCCCTCGGGAGATGGACGCTGACTTCGATCGACTGACGCGCGCTGTGTGGGCCGGCTCGCGGCGCGCTGGGCGGCTAGTGCGTGGCAAGTTCGTGAGGCGCGTGGGGGGACCCGCGCGAGCGCGCGTGATCGTTGTCTTCGCGGCGGTGCTGGCCCTCAACGGCGCGGATACCAGCACGGTCAGCGCGATCTCGCCTCAGTTGGAGAGCGCGTTGCACATCGGAAGTACCCAGATCGGGATCCTGATCTCGGTGGGGCTGTTGGTGGGAGCCGTGTTCACACTACCCGTCGGTGCCCTCGTCGACCGCCACAGGCGCATCCCGATCCTGGCCGTCAGCATCATCCTCTGGAGCCTTGCGTCGTTGGCCGGCGCGCTCGCCGGCAGCTACTCAGCGCTGCTGCTGAGCCGGTTTGCGCTCGGCGCGGTCGCCGCGACCGCGGGTCCGGCGATCGCCTCACTGACCGGCGACTACTTCCCCGCCAACGAGCGTGGCCGGATCTACGGCTACATCCTGGGCGGAGAGGTGGCGGGAGCAGCAGTCGGCTATGTCGTCAGCGGCTCAGCGGCGAGCCTGATCGATTGGCGCGCCGCGTTCGTCGTGCTCGCAATCCCCGGCTTCTTCTTGGCCCGGGTTCTCTGGCGGACCGTGCCCGAACCGCTGCGCGGAGGCCAGAGCCACCTGCAGCCAGGGGTGATTGACCTCGAGGCCGCGGTGACGGCGGCCGCCGCTCGGACCGACGACGCGCGCGGCGAGCCCGAGGGGGAGCCGGCAGCGTCGGGCCACCAGCGCGAGACCGCCCAGGAGGCGGCCAGGCGCGCTGGAGCGGTGGCCAATCCAGGCCTGGTACTCGGGGAGGACCCGGGGAAGATGAGCCTGATCGGCGCCATCCGCTACAGCCTCCGCGTCCCCTCGAACTTGATGATGATCATCGGCACGTCGCTGGGCTACTTCTATTACCAGGGCCTCTCGGCGTTCGCGCTGCTGTTCGTGCGGGGGCACTACCACGCAAGCCAGGCGACCTCCGAGCTCGTCCTGGTGGTACTCGTGATCGCTGCAGTAGGCGGGACGCTACTGAGCGGACGCCTGACTGACAGGATGCTTGCTCGCGGGATGCTCAAGACGCGAGTCCTGGTTCCCGCGGCGTGCTACATGCTCGCTGCGCTCCTGCTCGTGCCCGGCTTCATCTCGAGTAGCCTGACGCCCGCGCTGTGGTTTGACGTCCTCGGGGTGGCGCTGATCGCCGCCGCCAACCCTCCGATCCAGGCCGCGCGCCTGGACATCATGCCGGCAGCGCTGTGGGGGCGCGCAGCGAGCGGCCAGACGGCGATACGCTCGCTCGCCCAGGCGCTCGCCCCGACCCTGTTCGGCGTGACGACGAGCCTGATCGCGGGATTCGTCCCCAGACAGGCACCGATCGGGACCCAGCCGGGACGCCCCTCGCCCGCGACGGCCACCGGGCTGGAGGTGACGTTCCTGATCATGCTCGCCAGTCTGGTGGCCGCCGGCATCTTCCTGGCTCGGGCCCGCCTCACCTATGCCAGCGACGTGGCGACGGCGGCGGCTTCCGAACCGGAGGCTGGCCAATCAAAAGGGTTACCGGGCGACGGCGGGTGACACCGCCTCGCTAGCCGAAGGGGTACTGATGACAAATGTCATCAGTCGCTGGCGGCTAATGCGCCACCAGCACCACCCGGTGGCCGTCGTGGCCGAACGGCTCATCCCAATGATGCTGGCGGACGACGGTCAAGTCGGCGAGCGCCGACCGAATCCTCTCGACCGTCAGGGCGTTGGGCTGCATCGCCGAGGGAACGTGGTCGACGTCGAACACGAAAATTACTGTCCCCCCCGGCCGCAGGATGCGCCGAACCTCGGCCACGACCCTCTCTGGATCGTCGACATAGTCGAGCGTGCTTCGCGCGAGTACGACATCAGCGCTATCGCTCAGCAGTGGAATCTGTTCCGCGCCGGTCGACAGGTAGAGCGCCCGGGAGTCGGGCAGCAGGAGGCCGTGCTGTGCGTAGCGTTCGGCGAGGGGATCCACGCCGATGCTGATCCGAGCCGGACAGGCATCCGGAAAGCCGAGTGGCCCCGGGCCGAGCTCGACGACGACCTTGTCGTTGAAAAAGCCCAGATCGTCAATCGCGGCCTCCTGCAGAACGCGTCGCACTTGCGAGCGAGCCAACTGCCAGCGCCGACCCAGATAGGTGGGATCCGGCTCCTCGTGATCGAGGTAGGCGAGGGCATCGCTCGGATTGAGGGCGCCAGCTCGAATCACCGGATCCCACTGCTCGAGCCACCACCGCAGCTGGGCATCGTTCTTGGCCACGCTTGGGTCGCGAAAACGCTGCCGAAGCCTGAGCCGAGCACGGAGACGTCCAAGTACCGCCATCGGATCGGGCAGGATAGCCAGCTGGAGAGCTCTGACCGGGCAGCATCCGGTTAACGCCATCCGTATGACACCGGCGCCATTCGTCTGACACGGTCACCGTAGCCCCGGACACGGTCACCGTAGCCCCGCCCGCGGGCGTGGACTGCGTACGCTTGTGGTGTGTTTCGCTACGGCAAGCGCGAGGATTTGGTCATCCACGAGGAGGAGCCGTTTAACGCCGAGACGAGCCTCGCCGCTCTGCGGGAGGAGTTGACCGCCACCGACGCTTTTTATGTGCGCGGGCACGGTCCGGCGCCCGCCATCGATCCCGGATCGTGGCGGCTGCGCGTTCACGGGCTCGTCGAGCGGGAATTGGATCTTTCCCTCACCACCTTGCGCGAGGCGTTCCGAGAGCATGAGGTGACTGCCACGCTCCAGTGTGCGGGCAACCGCCGAACTGGCCTGATCGCGGTTCGTGAAATCCCCGGTGAGGCACCGTGGGGCCCGGGGGCCACCGGAACCGCGCACTGGAGCGGCGTTCTACTTGCCGACGTGCTGGCGCTGGCAAAGCCGCTGCGCGAGGCTGCCCACGTCGGCCTGGAGGGAGCTGACGTCGCCCCGGAGGCAAAGCCGCCGCAGCGCTTCGGTGGCTCGATCCCGCTCGGGAAGGCCTGCCGCCCTGAAGTGCTGCTCGCCTGGGCGATGAACGGTGAGCCTCTTCCGCTCATCCATGGCGCGCCGCTGCGCGTCGTCGTGCCCGGCTATATCGGAGCGCGCAGCGTCAAGTGGCTTGAGTCAGCCGAGGTCCGCGCCGAGCCGTGGCCTGGGTACTTCCAGCACGTCGTCTACCGGCTGTTGCCAGAAGATGGGACTCCCCAGCCGGGAGCAGGGATGCCGCTCGGGCTGATTGCGCTCAATTCCGATGTGCTGTCTCCGGCTGACGGTGCGACGGTGGCGGCGGGCCCGGTCGAGGTCCGCGGCTATGCGTTCGCCGGCGGAGAGCGACACGTCACGCGCGTCGACGTTTCGCTCGACGGCGGGACGAGCTGGTCGCAGGCAGACCTGCTCGAAGACCTTGGTCAATGGGCTTGGCGCCACTGGCGGATCACGCTCGAACTCGCGCCCGGGGACCACGAGATACTCGTACGCGCCTGGGACTCCTCGGCGGCCACCCAGCCAGAGGACGAGGCCTCGCTGTGGAACCCAAAAGGCTACGTGAACAACGCTCGCCCACGCGTCCACGTGCGAGCAGCATAGTTATCCGCCAGCCATCGACGTCAGAGGACGTCACGTGACGTGCTCCGCGAGGGAGTATCAGTGCAGCACCTGGTGGGCGCGCCACGAGCGGGCCGCGCGGGCGCCTATGTCTGACGTGCGTCGGGGGCCGGCGTCAGGCTTGCCGGATCGTCTGCGGTCCGGCACCAGCGCGCTAATGCGTGCCGGCCCACCAGGGTCAAGGCACCATCGGGGGTGATCCAGTCGCGAGCGCGCAGGTCGCCGACCAGCTCAGGCGCATCGGCGGCTTCGGGTGGAGGGGGTCCGTCCCCGGTGCCGGCTAGCTGGTTGCTGCCGGGACGCACCGTCCAGCGGCGGGAGTCCAGCGCGCTTAGCGCCAGACCTTGCCGACCAGTCGCAAGGTCCAGGGGATGAGGCCCGGGGTTAGTCGAGCGATGCCCGGGTTCCGTGGACTGCGCCATCTGCTGCTCCAAGTTCGCGCTCGGCTGGTGCGCTGCAGGTTCGTCCTGATGGGCCTGGCCCTCGCCGAAGAGCGGCTCGACGCTTGACAGCCGCTCGCTCAACCACTGGCCCGCGGCGCTGGCCGCGGCGCGCGCACGGTCCACGTCGACCCCATAGTCCTCGGCGAGTTGTTCTAGGTCGACGTCCGCCATGCGCTGCATCGATCGGCTGACCTGATCGGCTATCGCGCGTACCCGGTCCTCAAAGCTGTCGTGTTCGCTCATACCAACAGATGTTGGCAGGTCGCGATCGTCCGCCTCGGCGAGCACACGGGGAAGCGGTTATCGCGCCCCTGGCGCGACGAGTCTGGTCCACCGATAAGGGGTCAACCGAAGGCGCGGCTGCGGCGCACATGCAACAAGCTGGCGACGGGACCGTTTTCATGTGGGAGGTGGTTTAGAGGCCTCGACTTCGCCTGGCGTCAACCCCGCGCGGCCGACGCCAAATGAGCGTTAACTCGATCGGCTTCCAACGTTCCTGCTCACCCGTGCGCTAGCCATCGCACATCCGGGAAATTGGCCGCGCTTCAGGATTCCTTCAGAGTCCGCTTGTCACGCTAATCTGCCGCTGAGACCGGGGTTGCAAGCCGTCCGCAAGGGCACGACGCTGATTGGACACCGCGCCATCCCGCACATCGTCGTCAGCACCGTCACCGACGTCATCCGCCGGATCGACGGGGTGCGCGCGGTCGCCGTGATCGACCAGGACATCGACGCGGGGCAGATCACGCAGCAGTCGACGACTGGCGTGCCCAGGATCGGGCGGGGAACATCTGGAGCGTCGGCAGCTATACCGAGGAATACGAGGGCGGGCGGTTCTCGATCAGACGCGATGCCTGGTTGGCGGGCGTCGACGGCGCAAAACCGGGGTTGATGATGCCGGTCAATGCTTCGCCGCAGATGCCACCGTGGACGATCGCCCAGCCCCCGGACGCCGACTCCGATGGTGGCCCAGGCGGTCGCCCAGGGCACCAGGCAGTGCGTCGCGTTCAACTGTTACACGAGAGTGCTCACCGTGCGCGAGGGCAAGGCGTCGGCACTCAACAACGAGCTGAAGTATTACGCGCCGGGCGTGGGCCAGATCCTCAATACCCCGATGGTGTTGAGCCACCACAAGGATGTCGACGAGCTAGTCAACCTCGTTCAGCAGACGCCGAGGGGCTTGGCGGAGACCAGCGCCGAGGTTCTGAAGCTTGACCGGCACGCCCGCATGACGGCGCGGGGCACGTCGCCTGGAGCGGTGGGGCTATGAACACCTCGCCGAGGTCGCTCGGCGGCCGTGGCACCGCCGGCTAGCCGCGCCACCCGTGAGAGAGGTCGATTGACGTCGAGTCGCTGATGTCCGCCCCAGGATCGTGGGGTGTTGCTTCGATGTTCGCCTGGAGCGTGTGCATGCCGAGTCGCATGCGGCCTTTGACGGTTCCGGTTGGCAGGCCGAGGTGTTCGGCGATCTCCGTGTGGGTGAGTTGACCGAAGAACGCGAGCGTGATCACCTCTCGCTGGACGTCGGGTAGCTGGTCGAGCAATCCGTGCAGGTGGTCAGCAGTCTCGTGGCTGAGCGCTTGGTTGCAGATGTCGTCTGGCGCCGGCAGGTCGTTGAGGCGCCATTCACTGGCACGTGGAGCGGCGGTGGCGCCGTTGCGCCGCGCGAGGTCGATCGCGCGGTTACGCACCACGGTCAGCAGCCATGCCGCTACTGTGCCGCGCTGCGAGCTGTAGCTCGCGCCGCTTCTCCAGATCGACATGAACGCTTCTTGAACTGCGTCCTGGGCGCAGCCGTCATCACGGCAAACCGACATCGCGACTCGGTAGGCCCGCTTGCAGTAGCGGTCGTAGAGCTCCGCAAACGCCTCGACGCTACCGCCGCTCGCGGCCGCGATCAACCGATTCTCGTGGAGCGCCGTCGACTCGGCTGCGCGAGCCGTGCCTCTCATGTGACTGTCCTGGCGCGGGGTGTGCGATTGCCGACGTCGACGACGAGCAGCTCGCAGGGGACCCCCCGCGTGGTCCGCTTCGCGCTCATCAACCGGACCACGTGACGACCGGGCAGACGCGCAACAGCGGCAGTCAACTGGTCCGCCGTTTCGGTCTTAGCCGCCGGCCGAGCGTTGATGACCTCGCCCAGGCTGGCTGGAGCCTGACTCCCCAGCCCGCCCACATAGCGCCACGCCGGCATCCCGACACGGGCGACGAACCCAGACAGCGCATTGGCGGACTCACAGTCAAGCCGAACCTAAGCATGTCGGGCATCGCGACCTCCGGGGGGTTGGGGAACCGCAAAAGCCCACCGCAAGTCGCCTCGAGCCGGACGTCAAGCTGACCTTTACGGATTCGTTATACCCGGTGCGCGCCGTGGGACTCATGAGAATTACCCGCTAGTCGATAGACGTATGGCTCATCCGAAGCGAGTCAGCGCCAGCTCGGAAGCTGTGGAATACGTGACGGTCCTAGTGGGTGCTCCCTTCACACGGCGTGGAAGAGGTCTGCTCGAGCGCATCGGCTCTAACATGGGGGCGATGCTCGACTTGGCCGACCGGGCCTTCGGGCACGGAGTGCTGTCAGCCGGTGGTTGCGTGCCAGTTCCTGAACATTCCCCCGACCCGGCCGCGGCGAGTCCTGACGCCCAGGGACTTGTGGTAATCGTGGGCTCGATCAACATCGACGTGGTCGTGCGCGTTGATCGCCTGCCACGGGCAGGCGAGACGGTTGCGGGAGGGACGCTTGAGCGCCACGGCGGCGGCAAGGGTGCCAATCAGGCCGTAGCTGCCGCCCGCGCTGGGTCCGAGGTTCGCTTCATGGGAGCAGTCGGCGAGGACGACTTCGCAGAGCAGGCCCTGCTGGAGTTGCGCCACGAGAAGGTGGATGTATCCGGGGTAGTTCGTACCCCCGGCGTGTCCACCGGAGTGGCCTGCGTCGTGGTCGACGAACAGGGCGAGAACCAGATCGCAGTCGCCTCGGGCGCCAACGCCAAGCTCGACGCCGCAGACGTCGAGCAGTGGTTGGCCGAGGCCGATCTGCCCGAAGACGCCGTGTGTTTGCTGAATTTCGAGATTCCCGATCCGCCCCTGGTGGCGGCTGCGCGGTTTGCCGCGGCAGGCGCAGTCAAGACGATCGTGGTCAACCCCGCGCCGGCGCGCTCGCTGCCCCCAGCTGTACTGGGGTTGGGGCCAGTCCTCACCCCCAACGCAGGCGAGCTCGAAGCACTGAGCGGCGGCGGTGAGCACTCCGCGGAGGATCAAGCGCGTCGCTTGAGCGGCCTGAGCGGTGCTCCCGTTGTGGTCACGCTGGGAGCGCGGGGTGCGACCCTGGTGAGCACTGTGCAGAGCTGGGAGCTGGCCGCGCCGCCCACGAAAGCGGTGGACACGACGGGCGCCGGCGACGCGTTCAACGGAGCGCTCGCCGCGGCCCTGGCCCAAGGCCACGAGCTGCCCGCTGCGGTGCGGAGGGCCGTTGTCGCCGGCTCGTGCTCGGTCGCCGCCCGCGGAGCCCGAAGCGGGATGCCGACCAAAGAGGAGCTCGATCGGCAGCTTGGCGCTCGGCCGTAGGTCGCCGGACCGCCGACTGGGCGCTATCCGGCAGGGTGACCCAGCTTCTGCTCGGCCAGCTTGAGGTAGGTTTTGGTGTTCTGCTGGGTCACGAGCGTGCGCCTGCCTGCGCCGCCGCCTCCGCTTCTGGCGGGTATCGGCGGCGCAGGTGCGAGCGCGCGGCGGCGAGCGGTCCGTCCGCAGTCTCGGGATCATCCTCGATTAGGGACTGAGCTGCTCGACAACCTCGTAGGAGCCGTCGAGCAGCACCTGCTCGACGTGGGGGCTGATCCGGTCGACCTGTGACTGGCGGCCAAGCTGGGTTTGCGCGTCCCGCAGCTCCTGCACCGAGCCGTCGAACAGCCCGAACGAGATCACCACGTCGGGGTCGGCCACATCGCGGCAGTGGTAGATGTGCGTCCAGCCGTCTGGTGGCCGACCGGGGTCCCACGCGGTCCGGAAGGCATCGTAGGCGCCTGGCTTTAGCCGGCGGGCGGTGAGGGTGCAGATCATGGCCGCGCCTCGAGCACGATGTTGAATGGCGTCTCCGTGGCGCGGCGGAAGCGGGTGAAGCCGCCAGCCGTCACCACGTCGCGCAGCCGCGACTCGCCAGCCTGCGCCCCGAGTGCTAGGCCCACCTCCTGCGCGCGCGAGGCAGGGGTGCAGACGAGCGTCGACCCGCCGTGGTACACCCGGCCGACCGGGTTGAGGTTGTCCTCTAGCCGGTCCTCGGCGTAGGGCTCGACGATCAGCCAGGTGCCATCGGCGTCCAGCGTCTCCAAGACGTGGGCGGCGGCTCCGACCGGGTCGCCCATGTCGTGCAGGCAGTCGAACATCGCCACCAGGTCGTAGCCGCGGCCCGGGTACTCCTTGGCGGGTGCGACTTCGAATGTGGCCCGTCCGTCCACTCCAGCTGCGGAGGCGGCCTCGCGCGCGTGCTCGATCGATGCTTCGTGGTAGTCAAAGCCGACGAACTCCGAGCGGGGGTAGGCCTGCGCCATCACGATCGTCGAGGCGCCATGTCCGCACCCGACGTCCCCCACTCGGGCACCCGCCTTGAGCTTGGCCTCCACGCCATCGAGCGCGGGGATCCACGATGGGACGAGGTTCGCGACGTACCCGGGGCGGAAGAACCGCTCGGTACCAGCGAATAGGTCGTGGTGGTGTTCGTGCCAGCCCACTCCCGCGCCGCTCCGGAACGCCTCGGTGATCTTCTCCTCGTCCTTGATCAGTGACGTGGCGAGCTGGAAGGCACCGGGGACGAACGCCGGGCTGCCCTCCTGCGCGAGGGCGAACGACTGCTCGCCGGTCAGACGGAACCGATCAGTGGCCGGGTCATAACTCACGTACCCGCCAGCCGCCTGGTTGGACAGCCACTCCCGCACGTAGCGGGCGTCGGTGCCGGTTCGCGACGCAAGCTCCTCGGCGGCGACCGGTGTGCCATCGCCCATGCTGCGGTAGAGCCCGAGCTTGTCGCCGATCACGATCAGGGCCGCGCTGAGCGCCGCGCCCAGGTCACCAACGAAGTGCCCAAGGAACTCGTTGAGCTTGCCTTCGTCGATTGGTTGAGTGCTTACTGACATTGGGGGTCCTCCTCATCGTTGGGATTTCGATCCGTGCGTCCGCTTCGGGCCCAAACGCGAACGACGTTGGCGCCAGAAGCTTGGACCGCGCGCCTTGACGTCGGTTTGGCAAAACCTTGGCGCGCTCAAAAAGCCTGACCTACTGCTCCTCGGCGAGCGCGAGATGTCCTCGCGAGACACCTTGCCGACCAAGTCGGGGTGCGCCTCGCCGATATGGGCCTCGACGTCGGCGACGAACTCCTCCGCGGTCTCGCCGCGGCACACGTAGCCGCAGTCGCACGAATAGACGTATGCCATCGATCGCTCCTTCTGGGGTGGGTGCTCAGCGTGGCATTGTCGGTGGCCGCCGTTGGCGTTAGTTTGGAGTCGCTATGAGCCCGGAGGAGCCGAGCGAGCACCCTGCGCGCACCCGCATCCAACTCTGTGGCCACTTCGTCGTTCGCATCAGCGGCGAGCGCGTCGAGGATCGCATGCCTGGTCGCCAGGGCCGCCTGCCCTTCGCCTGTCTTGCCGCGCGGCCCCACCGAAGCGACGCGGGACGAGTTGATCGACGCGCTGTGGCAGGATGATCTGCCCTCGGCACCGAACATGGCCCTGTCGGCGCTCATCTCCAAGCTCCGGCGCCTGCTCGGGCGGGGGGCGCTCGAGGGCCGCAGCGAGATCCGCCTGGATCTGAGCCGGGAGGCGTTCGTCGATGTCCAAGCAGCGCGCCACGCGGTCCACGAGGCCGAGTCGCTAACCACCGCCTGCCGCTGGTGGGACGCCTACCCCGGGGCCGCGACGGCAAGTGCGATCGCCCGCCGAGAGTTCATGCGCGGCGAGCACGCGTCATGGATCAGCGAGCTGCGCCAGGAGATGGAGGACGTGTGCGTGCGGGAGATCGAGTGCAACGTCCGGATCTTGCTCGCAGTCGGAGGAGAGCTGCCGACCGCGGTGAAGCTGGGTCGTGACTGAACGAGCGCGCACCGTTTCGCGAGAGCGGCTACTGCCTGCTCATGCAAGCCCTGGAGCAGCTCGGCAACGTCGCCGAGGCGATCCGCATCTACGAGAGCCTACGTACGCGGCTGCGCGAGGAGCTCGGCACCGCGCCGTCCCCGCAAGCGCAGGCGCTTCACGGCCGGCTGCTTCGCGGCGAGCCCGCGATGGTCGATGAGGTCTTCGACGCAGCGCCCTGACCAGGATCTCGACCCCGAATCGACAAGGGCGAGTCACCCCGCGAGCAGTTCCTCGAAGGCGGGGTCCTGGCGGATGGGATCGAGGTCGGAATCTCCTTCAAGGAACGAGCGGGTCCGCTCCGAGAGTTCGATCGCACGCCGAAGGTGCGCGATGGCCTCGTCGGTCTGGCCGGCGAGGCTTTCGCAGCAGGCGACGTTGTAGAAAAGGTCCGCGTACGGCGGGTCGCCCGCAAGCAGCTCGCGCCCTCGATCCGCCGCCTCGGCGTGATCGCCCGCCTCGTAGAGTGGCCGCACGGGCGCGAACAGCTCCCAGCCGCCCGCCTCGTACGGTTTTCCGGGAACACCGCCGACCGCGATGATCGTCGTGCCGGGCTCCGTTCCGAGCGCTGTACGTTTGACGCCGGGGCGCACAAAGACAAACGTCCCGGCGGGCGCGTCGAACTGCTCACCGTCGATCTCGAAGGATGCGCGCCCGCGTAGCACGAGATACAGCTCCTCGTTGGAATCCGGCTCGGACTCGTCGTGCTCGTTGATGATCCGAGCTCCCGCCTCACGGGCTATCCAAGCGTTGACACCGAAAGACGTGATGCCGAAGTGGTGGCGCACGGCGCGCATCGGCGCACGACCGTCGTCCAGCTCCCCGATCTCGTCGACATGTGCCACCGCGTAACGATCCATACACATCCTTTCGCTCCGTTCCCGCGCAGTGCTTGGCAACTCTAGTCCAGCTTCGAGCAGCGGTTTGGCGAGCTCACGTCGCGAACCCGTGACGCCAGCTCGGATGGCTCGGCTGCCATCCGAGCTCGCGGTTGGCCTTCGCCTGGTCGAAGGCCGTGACGATTCAGGCAGTTGCGGGCAGGGAGGTAGCAATCCAAGAAATCCCTGCTAATTGCCATGGGCACGGCTGGGCTCGAACCAGCGACCTCTCGCGTGTGAAGCGAGCGCTCTCCCACTGAGCTACGCGCCCGGGTTACGGGCGCATGATTCTACGCACGACGGCCTAGGCGGGAGGGGAGTCACAGCGCCCTCTGCGTGGGCCGATCGAGCAGCCGCTAGTTACAGCCGGACGAGATCGTCAGCGTGCAGGCGCCGGGTGCGACCCCGGAGATCGATGAACAGCTGGGCCGACTTGACAATCGCGCCGTAGTCCAGGCCGGGGTGGGCGGTCACGAGCACGATCGCGTCGGCGTCCAGGATCTCGTCCAGGGGCGAGTTCTCGAGCCCGAATTCAGGCAGGACGGGCACGAAGTCGTCGTGGTAGGAGAGGATCGCCCCGCGTTCGGACAGGACCTCGAGGATCCGGAGCGCCGGAGACTCACGCGTGTCGCCGACGCCGCCCTTGTAGCTGACGCCGAGGACTGCGACCCGCGAGTTCTTGACCGGCTTCTCCGCGTCATTGAGGGCCCGGCTGATCCGTTCCACGCAGTAGAGCGGCATCTGCTGGTTGATCTTTCCGGCCAGCTCGATGAACTCGGTGGCCATGTGGAACTCGCGGGCCCGCCAGGCGAGATAGAAGGGATCCACGGGGAGGCAGTGTCCGCCCATCCCTGGTCCGGGGTCAAAACGCATGAAGCCATACGGCTTGGTGGCCGCCGACTCCACCACCTCCCAGATGTCGATCTCCATCCGGTCGGCGAGCATCGCCAGCTCGTTGACGAGCGCGATGTTGACCGACCGAAAGATGTTCTCGAGCAGCTTGGACATCTCGGCCACCTCCGGCGTGGAGACGGGGATCACGTGGTCACAAACTGCGCGGTAGAGCGCGACCGCGCGCTCGCTACAGGCTGCGGTCATTCCGCCGACCAGCTTGGGCGTGTTACGCAGGGTGAAGTCGGTCCGGCCGGGATCGACACGTTCCGGCGAGAAGGCCACGTTGATGTCCTCGCCGACCCGAAGGCCAGAGCCTTCCAGGAGCGGCACCAGCTGCTCCCTGGTGGTCCCCGGATAGGTGGTCGACTCGAGCACGACCAGCTGCCCGGCCCGGATCACGTCGGCCAGGGCTCGGCCGGCGGACAGCAGCGACGCCAGGTCGGGCTCGCGGTTGGGTGTCAGAGGAGTCGGAACGCAGATCAAGATCGCGTCCACATCGGTCACGCGCGCGAGGTTGGTCGTTGCCTCCAGGCGTCGGCTGGCCGCGCGCAAGCGGGCCGAGGTGACGTCCTCGATGTATGAATCGCCCACTGTGATCGCTGCCACCTTGGCGTCGTCGATATCGACCCCGATGACGCGCTCACCGGCCTCGGTGAAGGCGACCGCCAGCGGCAGCCCCACATAACCCAGCCCGATCACTCCCACCGACATTCGGGCTGACGATACCGGGCGCCCCAGAAGCACTAGGATCCCAGGTGGACCGTGCTAGGCGGGGTGCTAGCGGTGCCCTGTAACCCACAATCCGCTCTAGCGGGGCTGAATTCCCCTTTGAGGGGCTCTAGGCCCGGGGTCAGCGCCACCCTTTGGAGGCGGTGATGGTCAGGTCCCACAGCGATGTCGGCCCGTGAACCAGGTCAGGTCCGGAAGGAAGCAGCCTTAAGCGGTAACCGGCAGGCGCAGTGGGAGGGCTTGACCGGAGCATCCAAAGGTGAGCGTGCCTCGGGTACGGCCACGAAGGGGGGTGCACGGTCCACTTTTTTGGGCCTGGCCCGGACCTCTGAGCGCAGCCGCGCGGCCATCTAGACTCGATGGTCCGTGTCGTCCGGCCCGTCTCTTTATCGCCGCCACCGCCCCCGCACGTTCGCCGACGTCGTCGGCCAGGAGCAGATCGTGCGCACGCTATCCAACGCCATCAGCCGCGGTCAGGTCCACCATGCCTATCTGTTCGTCGGCTCCCGCGGCACCGGCAAGACGAGCACAGCCAAGATTTTGGCTGCCTGCCTGAACTGCGAACGGGGGCCGACCATCGAGCCGTGCGGGGTCTGCGACTCGTGCGTCTCGATCGCCACCGCGACCTCGCTCGATGTGATCGAGATGGACGCCGCGTCTAACAACTCGGTCGACGACATCCGCGATCTGCGCGAGAAGGTGGCCTACGCGCCAGTATCAGGGCGCCACAAGGTCTACATCCTCGATGAGGCGCACATGCTGTCCCCGCAGGCCTGGAACGCGTTTCTCAAGACCCTCGAGGAGCCGCCCCCCAAGACCATCTTCGTGCTCGCCACGACCGAGGCCCAGAAGGTGCTGCCGACGGTGGTCGATCGCTGTCATCGCTTCGACTTCGGGCGCCCCACCGTCGAGCAGGTGGCAAGCGTCGTCGGGGCGGTGGCGGCCAAGGAGCAGATCGCGATCGAGCCCGGGGCCGTAGCCCTGATCGCCCGCCATGCGACCGGCAGTTTCCGCGATGCCCTCGGGACCCTCGAGCAGCTCCTTACCTACGCCGGCGAGCAGCAGATCGGCGCGGCCGACGTGCTCGCCGTGCTTGGGGTGGCCGACGTCGAACAGCTCTTCGAGGCCGTTGATGCCGTCGTCGCCCGTGATCCGGCCCGGGCCCTACGGGCCGCCGGGACCCTGACCGCCGCCGGCCGCGATCCGGGTCAGATCCTGCGTGACCTCGAAGTGCACGGCCGCGAGCTGCTGGCCGTCCAGGTGCTCGAGGAGGTGCCCGAGGAGCTCCGCATCACCCCCGAACGCGACGAGCGGCTCCAGGCCCAGGCCCAGGCGCTGACCGGGACCGACGTGATCCGGCTGCTTGACCTGGTCGCCGCGGCACTCGAGGCGACCGGCAACGGCGCCCAGGCGCGGATCCAGCTGGAGCTGGTCCTCGTCAAGGCCGCCGCCCCTGACGTCGATCCCTCGACGACCGCGTTGCTGTCCCGGATCGAGCACCTTGAGCAGGCACTGCGCCGAGCTCCGGCTGCGCCCGCGCCCTCCACCGCCGCACCATCAACGGCCGCCGCAGCGCCCTCCACCGCCCCACCATCAACGGCCGCCTCGGTTGCACCGCCATCAACGCCGCCGCCCGCGGCCCCCGTGACCGCTGGCGCGCCGAACACAACCGCCGTGGCGCCCGCAGGGCCCAGTGATCCGGCTCCGGCCGCCGATGAGCCGTTGCCCGGGGCCGGACCCGAGCCCGAGCTGGACACGCTGGTCGCTTCGTGGCCAGCGGTCGTGGACTACGTCCGCCAAGCCAACGCGATGCTCGCCGCCACCCTCGAGGCAGCGCGGCCCGTGACCCTCCAGGGCCAGGCGCTGACCCTCGCCTTCCCGAGCGGCGGCGCCTTCTTCAAGCGCAAGGCCGAACAGGATGACTATCGCCGGGCGGCCGCCGACGCCGTTCGCTCGGTGACCGGCGCCTCGCTCAAGCTTTGCTACGAGCTCCGCGATGATGCCCCGGCTCCGCCCGACGACGAGCCAACGGCGCTCACCGGCGAGGAGCTCGTGCGACGCTTTGTGGAGGAGTTCGACGCCCAGGAAGTGCTCGACGACCCCAACCAAGAAGAGGCCAAGTAGCCAATGCCCCAGCCCAACATGCAGCAGCTCCTCAAGCAGGCTCAGAAGATGCAGGAGGACATGATCGCCGCCCAGGAGGCGCTCAAGGACGAGGTCGTCGACGCCTCGGCCGGCGGCGGCATGGTCACCGTCCAGGTGACCGGTGACCTCGTCATCAAGTCGATCAAAATCGATCCCGAGGCCGTCGATCCCGATGATGTCGAGCTGCTCCAGGACATGGTTCTGGCTGCGGTCAACGAGGGCTTGCGCGCCGCACAGGAGCGAGCGGCGGAGAAGATGGGCGGGATCGCCGGTGGATTGGGCGGCGGTGGCCTGGGCGGACTCGGCCTGCCCGGCCTCTAAAACTTGTACGCACCTCCCGTTCAGCGCCTGATCACCGAGCTCTCCAAGCTCCCAGGGGTCGGCGGGCGCACCGCGCAGCGGCTCGCCTTCTACATCCTCCGCGCCAGCGACGAAGAGGCTGGCGCGCTGGCCGAAGCGATCCGCGAGGTCAAGGAGCGGATTGGCTTGTGCGAGGTGTGCTTCAACCTGGCCGACGGGCCCCGTTGCCGGATCTGCTCCGATGAGCGCCGCGACCCCGAGCTGATCTGCGTCGTCGAGGAACCTTCGGACGTGATTTCGATCGAGCGCACGCACGAGTTCGCCGGGCGCTACCACGTGCTCGGAGGAGCCCTTTCGCCGATCGACGGCGTCGACCCAGAGGACCTCAAGATCGGTGAGCTGTACGCGCGCGCCGAGGGCGATGGGGTTCGTGAAGTCGTAATCGCCACCAACCCGACCACGACCGGCGAGGCGACTGCGCTCCACATCGCCGCGGGCCTGCGACAACGCCAGCCCCAGCTGTCAGTGACGAGGCTCGCCAGCGGTCTGCCGGTCGGGGCTGACCTCGAGTACGCCGACGAGCTGACGCTGGGCCGGGCCATGTCAGGCCGGCGCTCCGTCTAGCCCGCCCTCTCGTACCCTTCGGCGCAGTGCCCGAGACCGTGGTCATGAAGTTCGGCGGTACCTCCGTCGCTGACGCCGAGCGAATCAAGCGCGCCGCGCGGCGGATCGTCGCCCAACGCGAGTCCGGCAAGCAGGTGGTGGCTGTGCTTTCCGCCCGCGGGAAGACGACCGATGAGCTGATTGCCATGGCCGAGGAGGTCTCCCCAGACCCCGACCGGCGGGAGATGGACATGTTGCTCTCCACCGGCGAGCGCATCTCGTGCGCGCTGTGCGCGATGGCCATCAACGACCTCGGCCACCGCGCGATCTCGCTCACCGGCTCCCAGGCCGGGATCGTGACCGACACCTCGCACACCAAGGCGCGGATCGTCGACGTACGGGCAAAACGGATCAGCGACGCCCTCGATGAAGGCCTGATCGTGCTCGTGGCCGGCTTCCAAGGTGTCTCCACCAGCAGTGACGTCACGACCCTCGGCCGGGGTGGCTCGGACACGACCGCGGTGGCGGTCGCCGCCGCGATCGACGCCGGGGTGTGCGAGATCTACACCGATGTGGCCGGCGTGTTCAGCGCCGATCCGCGGCTGGTCCCCAACGCGCGCAAGCTCCCCCAGGTCAGCTTTGAGGAAATGCTCGAGATGGCGGCCTCCGGGGCCAAGGTCCTGCAGCTGCGCTCGGTTGAATACGCCCGCACGCACGGGGTGCGCCTGCACTGCCGCTCCAGCTTCGATCCCGGCCCCGGTACCTTTGTGCTCGGAGAAGACGAGACGATGGAACACCCGCTGATCACCGCCGTGACTCATTCCACAGACGAGGCTCGCATCACGCTCCTCGGCGTTCCCGATCGCCCTGGTGCGGCGGCCTCGATCTTCGGCGCCCTCGCCCAGGCCAACTGCAACGTCGACACGATCATCCAGAACGAGCCACTCGGGGAAGGACGCGACGCCGAGGTGTCGTTCACGATCGGCACCGACGACCTGCGCGCTGCCGAGCAGGCGCTGGGACCGGTCTCGTCTAAGCTCGGGGTCTCTCGCGTGGACACCGATCGCGACATCGGTAAGGTCTCAATCGTCGGCGCCGGCATGCGCTCGCACCCGGGCGTCGCCGCCAAGGTCTTTCAGACCCTGGCCACCGAGGGGATCAACATCGAGATGATCACCACCTCTCCGATCAAGATCTCGTGCGTGATCCGCGCCGGGGACGTGCCCCAGGCCGTCCGTGCCCTGCATGCCGCCTTCGAGCTCGGAGAGGGCGGTATCGAGCCTGAGCAGGGGCCACGATGACCCAGCTGGATGGCCCGCGCATCCCCGTGGACTCGGCGCGCGAGCATGGGAGCGGACGCCGAGCGGGCGGCATGCGCGTGGCCGTGGTCGGCGCGACGGGCGCCGTGGGCCGGACGATGCTCTCCCTACTGCGCGAGCGCGCCTTCCCGGCCGACGAGCTCATCCTCTTTGCGTCCGCCCGGTCAGCGGGCACCGAGATCGACGGCCGCACCGTACAGCTGCTCGACGGCCACGCCGATCTGAGTGGCTTTGACATCGCCTTGTTCTCGGCCGGCGGTGGGACGTCCCGCGAATGGGCGCCTCGCTTCGTGGCGCAGGGCGCCACCGTGATTGACAACTCGTCCGCATTTCGTCGCGATCCCGGGGTTCCGCTCATCGTGGCCGAGGTCAACCCGCACGCGCTCGCCGGTCACCACGGGCTGATCGCCAACCCAAACTGCTCGACCATGCAGCTGATGGTGGCGCTGGCGCCGATCCACCGCGTGGCCGGAATCGCGCGGTTGGTGGTGGCCACATACCAGTCGGTATCGGGCACCGGTCAAAAGGCGATCGCCGAGCTGGAGGGTCAAGTCCGCGCCTCTTTGGAGGGCACGGAGATGTCCGCCCCCGTGGTCTATCCGGCTCCCATCGGCTTCAACGTGATCGGCGCCGCGGGCTCGTTTGCCGACGGCGACGACCACACCGATGAGGAGCGCAAGATGATGTTCGAGACGCGCAAGATCCTCGAGGACGAGTCGATCGGGGTCGCTGTCACCTGCGTTCGCGTCCCGGTTCGCATCTGCCACTCCGAGGCGGTCAACCTCGAGACGCGCGAGCCGCTCAGCGCGGAGGACGCCCGCGAAATACTGGCTCAGGCGCCCGGTGTGATCCTCGAGGACGTGCCGACCCCGCTCTCGGCCGAGGGACGCGACGAGGTGTTCGTGGGCCGGCTTCGTCGAGACGAGTCGCACCCGCGGGCACTCGCCATGTGGGTGGTGAGCGACAACCTCCGCAAGGGGGCGGCGACCAACGCCGTCCAGATTGCCGAGCTAGTGGCCGCTGACCGCGCCGGCTCCTCCGTTGGCTGATCAGCAACCTCGCGGTCCGGGCCCCGATCACCTCTATGAGGTGATGCGCGGCACGCCGTCGACACGCTATTTCACGGAGGAGCCGGTGTCCCACGGGGCGCTCGAGCGCGTGTTCGAGAACGCCCGCTTCGCCCCTTCGGGCGGGAACCGTCAGGGCTGGCGGGTGATCGTGATCACCGAGCGTGACACCCGCCGGCGCCTACGCGAGCTCTACGAGGGGCCCTGGGACGCCTACATGCTCAAGACCGGCGGACGGGCGGCGCTCGACGCCGGCGAGGCCAGCGGGCTGACCGCCGGGCGCCTGCGGATGCTCCGCGGCGCCGACGAATTCGCCCACAACTTTGACCAGGTCCCGGTTCACCTCGTCGTCTGCGTGGCGCTGGACGCGCTGGCCATCACCGATGCCGAGCTCGACCGCCCGAGCATCGTGGGTGGGGCGTCGGTCTACCCGTTCGTCCACAACATCCTGCTCGGCCTGCGCCACGAGGGGCTTGGGGCCGCCTTCACCACGCTGCTCGTCCCCGCCGAGGCCGAGGTCAAGCAGCTGCTCGCCATCCCCAGAGAGCTCGCGGTGGCCGGGCACATCTCGGTCGGACACCGCGCCGACCCGTGGCCCAAACGGCTGAATCGCGACCCGGTCGTGGACTTCGTCTCCGGGGAGCGATTTGGCAAGCCGTGGTGAGCCGGTCCGGGGACCCTCCCCACAGTGGGAACTATCGCTACGCGGGGGAGCGCAGTTCGCGTCGGGAGCTGACGCCGAGCTTGCGATAGATATTGCGTGCGTGGGTCCTCACGGTCTCCACTCCGACCTGCAGCGAGGCAGCGATCTCGGCGTTTGACCTACCGCCCTGGAGGAGTTCCAGTACGTCGGCCTCGCGCGCGGTGAGCGGGGCCGGGCCTGAGGGCTCGTAGGCCTGCAGGCCGGCCGCGGGGAGGACGTGCAGCCCGCGTGACGCAAGGTAGATCGCGTGGAGAACGTCGCGGGCCTCGGTGCTCTTGGCCAGGCAGGCGGTCGCCCCGAAGCCGATCATCTGCCGGCACTCGGCCGCCGAAGGATTGTTGGCCAACACCAGCAGCCGCGTGTCCGGATAGGCGATCTGCAGATCGCGCAACTCGGCCGGGCTGGTCAGGGACGCGAAATTGAGGATAGCCACGTCGGGCGTGTGTTCGGCGAGAGTGACGGCCAGCCGCTGATGCGGGACGTCGGCGGCTACCAGGGTCAGGCTGGGATCCTCGTCGACCAGCGATTGCAGCCCGCGGCTGACAATGTCCTCGAACTGGGCGAGCGCCAGGGTGATGGAGTGACCGGCGATGGTCATGTGCTACCGCTTCACGGCCGACCGTAATCTACCGCCTGGCAGGCTGCGGGTGAAAAGATTCTCCCCCCTCAGTTTCACCCCGGTCCCCCAAAGATCACCCGTGCCAGGGGACGCAATCTCGGTACACACCCACGAGGATGGTCTCAAGCTTCCCGCAGTTCTCAGGGATTTGAGGGACGGGCAACTGGGATGAACGAAGACGCGAGATCGTGTCTGGGTCTCGCGTGTTTGTTGATTCACCAGCCTCTCGAGCCGCGTGAGGGGGTCATCCGGCGCGGCGCGGGCCAGCAGCATGGCTCGCGCCCCCGTCGGGGACATGGGAGGCGCGCCCGCCCGGATGCTGGTCAGGCGGCCGCGACCACCGAGCTCGACCAGTCGACGACCGAGGTCGGCTTGACCACGTGCTTGCCCATCCCGAGCTCCTTGGGCGACAGCCCGAGGGCAAGACCGACCATCTGCGGGAGATGGAGTACGGGCAGGCCAAGCTCGCGGCCGACTGCCTGTGAGGCCAGCGGCTGCTGGAGATCGAGGTTGAGGTGGCACAGGGGACAAGGCACGACGAGACAGTCGGCGTCGGCGTCGATCGCGTCCCCGAGGTGGCGGCCGGCCATCTTCAGCGAGGCGTCCTTGTTCATGGTGATGATCGGGAAGCCACAGCACTTGTAGACGCCGGCGTAGTCGATCACGGTACCCCCCAGCGCCTCGATGACCATGTGCATGTACCGGTCACGGGGATGCTCCTCGTCGATCCCGAGCCGGTCGACGGGGCGGACGATGTAGCAGCCGTAGAACGGGCCGACTTTGAGATCGGTGAGCGGCCGCTTGACCTTGGCCTTGAGCGCGTCGAGCCCGATCTCCTCCACCAGCAGCCAGAGAAAGTTCTTGTTGGTGAGCGGGCGGGCGGGATCCTTTTCGTAGGCGAGACTCTCCTCGGAGAGCGATTGATTGATCCGCTGACGGTAATCGGTGTTGGCGTCCAGGCGCTCCTGGCACTCCGACTGCGCGCCCTGACAGGTGGAGCAGATATTCATCATCAGCTCACCATCGGTGCGCTGCGCGAGCGCGAAGGTGCGCGCGTTGAGAGTGTCAGCGAGCTCCTGGTTGTGCTCGGCGATGACGCCGGCGCCACAGCACGCCGCCCGGTCGAGCTCGATCAGCTCGAGGTCGAGCAGGGGAGCCACCTTGGCCATCGATCCGTGCAGCTCGGGCGTGAACCCACGACTCACGCAGCCCGGCCAGTAGGCAACCTTCATTGGTCTCCTCTTTCGCTGGAGGCGTTCTCGGATTCCTCTCCTGGCCCCGGAAAAGTGGGCGACTTGTCCGCTGGTCCCGCCTCGGACGAGGGCTCAGCCTCCTCGCTCACCTTCGGGGGAGTCTGGTCGACGGACGGCTCCTCGGGCTTGTCCTCGTAGCCGGTCACGTACAGATTCAGCTCGACGCGCTTCTCGCGGCCCTCGACCGTGCTGTAGATCCGCTTGAGCGCAGCGAGGTCAGGCTTGGCCAGCTTGTGACCGAAGAGCGCGATCTTGGGGCTCATCTTGCCGCGTATCACGCCGGTGATCACGGTCGAGATCGAAGACAAGAGCTCCTTGCCCGCCGCGGGATGGAACTTGCCAAACCACGAGTTACCGCCGTAGCTGCGGGGGAGCAGCTCGGCTTCGTTGAGGAGGCCGTAGTCGCGGACCAGGGTGACGAACGCGTCCTCATGACGATGCCCGTTGTTGCGGTCCACAATTCCGTGGTCAGAACCGGCCATGCGCCGTAGCCGCATGATCTGACTCATCGGATCGACCCCCTTGGGGCAGGCGTCGATGCAGTTGAAGCAGTGCGTGCAGTCATAGAGCCCGTGCTCGTCCTCGCTGAGATCTTTGAGCCGCTCGAAGTGCTCAGCATCGCGGGGATCGCCGGCGAAGCGATACGCCTTGGACAGCGCCGCGGGACCGATGAACAGCGGGTCGATCTCCATCGACAGGCAGTCAGAGACACAGGCGCCGCACTGGATACAGGCCATCGTCTGGGTGACGTCGACCATGTTTTCGTGGGGAACGACGTACTCGCGCTCGGGAACCGGCTCCTTGTTGATCAAGAACGGGGTGACGCGCTGGATCTTCTTCCAGTGCACCGCGTCCATGTCGACGATCAGGTCCTTGATGACGGGCATGTTCCCCATCGGCTCGACCTCGATCACCCCGGCCCTCACCGCGTCGCCTGCGCCGTCTGCGTCCTGACCACCGGCTTCGCCGGCGGTGCCGGGGTTCCAGCCGGTGCCATGCCGGCGGGCCGCGGCCTCATCGAGGTGGGTGTTGCAGGCCAGCCCCGGCTTCCCGTTCATACGCACGCCGCAGGATCCGCAGATCGCCTGCTGGCAAGAGCAGCGGATGCCGACCGAACCGTCAACCTGGTCGCGGACCTTGAGGATCGCGTCGAGCACGGAATTGCTGCCCCGGAGCTCGACCTGATGCTCGTCCCAATACGCAGCCTCTCCAGACTGTGGATCAAACCGTCGGATCCTCAATGTGTATTCAGGCACCTAGTAGGTCCTTTCCTGGGGCTCCCACTTGGTGATCGTCACCGGTGAGTAGCTGATCTTGGGAACGTCAGTTGCGTTGACGGCCACGTCGATGTGTTTGAGCCACTCGCTGTCGTTGCGCTCGGGGAAATCGGTCCGGAACTGGGCGCCGCGTGACTCCTTGCGCTCCTGGGCAGCGACCACGATCGCCTCGGCGCAGTCCAGCATGTAGCCGAGCTCGATTGCCCCGATGACGTCCTGGTTGAAGACGGTGCCGCGGTCATCGATGTTGGCCTTGGGGGCCTCCTCCTTGAGCCGGCGGACGACCTCGTGGGCCTTTTGCAGGCCGCCGGCATCACGGAACACGGCCACGTACTTGTTCATCGTGTCCCCGAGCTCGTCCTTGATCGCCGAGACGCGCCGGCCGCCTTCGGAGCGGTTGATGATGGCGTTGATGTAGGACTCGGTCTCGGTGACCCGGGTGGCCGGGGTGGTCGGCATCGGCATGTGCATCGCGTGCTTGGCCGCATGCTCGCCCGAGCGGCGCCCGAAGATCAGCGTGTCGAGCAGCGAGTTGGCGCCCAGGCGGTTGCCGCCGTGGACCGAGACACACGCGACCTCGCCGGCTGCGTAGAGGCCGGGAATCGTGGTCTGGCCGTCCACGTCGGTCTTGACCCCGCCCATGATGTAGTGCTGGCCGGGGTGGATGTGGATCGGCTCGCGAGTGATGTCCACGCCGGCGAAGTCGCGCCCGATATTGACGATTTCGCGCAGCGCCTCGAGCACTCGCCGCTTGGGAACCTTGGTGATGTCAAGCGCGACGGTGCCGTCGGGGAAGCCGTTGCCCTCGTTGATCTCGGTCTGCTCGGCCCGCGAGACGACGTCTCGGGAGGCGAGCTCGAGCTTGTTGGGTGCGTACTTCTCCATGAAGCGCTCTCCCTTGGCGTTGAGCAGCCAGGCCCCCTCACCCCGGGCGCCTTCGGTGATCAGCAGTCCGTTACCGGCCAGCGTAGTTGGGTGGTACTGGATCATCTCCATGTCCATCAGCCGGGCGCCGATCCGGTAGGCCTGGGCGATGCCGTCGCCGGTCACGATCAGCCCGTTGGTGGTCGGGCGGTACGCCTGTCCGGCCCCACCCGAGGCCAGAATGGTCGTCTTGGCGTTGAAGACCTGGAGCTCGCCGTCGCGCAGGTTGCGGCAGACAGCGCCGATGCACCGGCCGTCGTCGTCCTGAAGCAGGTCGGTGGTGAACCACTCCTCGAAGCGATCGATCTGGGCGCTGTATTTCATCAGCTGCTCGTAGAGCACATGAAGGATCGCGTGACCGGTGATGTCAGCCACGTAGTAGGTGCGCGCCGCGGAGGCGCCTCCAAAGGCGCGGGTGCCGAGGTGGCCGGTTTCGTTGCGGTGGAAGGTCACCCCGGCGTGCTCGAGCCAGAGGATCTCGTCCGGGGCCTCGCGGCACATGATCTCGATTGCGTCCTGATCACCGAGGTAATCCGAGCCCTTGATGGTGTCGAAGGCGTGGGACTCCCAGGTGTCCTCAGGGTTCAACGCGGCGTTGATGCCCCCGGCGGCGGCCACCGAGTGCGAGCGGACGGGGTGGACCTTCGAAATGATCGCCACCGTGGCGCCGGCCTGGGCCGCCGCCAGCGCGGCTCGCTGACCGGCGAGTCCGGCGCCGATGATCAGGACATCGTGGGAGGGCACAGGGCTCAATATAAATGAGCCGCCCCAGCGGGCCCCGCGCGGCCCCTCGCCGGTCTTGTCAGGCGACGGCCGTCATCGGCTCACGTTGGCCAGGGAGCCGAACGCGGATTGCAGGGCCCGGCGCAGCTGGTCGACGGTGACCACGCCGCGCAGGATCCCCTCGCTGTCGACGGCGATCAGCGCTCCGAGCCGCGGCAGGGACTCCGAGCCGAGCAGCTCGCTGATCGGCCGGTCGGCGTTTACGCGCCAGCTGGTCGCCTCTTCGGGCTCGAGCACGGCACCGACGGTTAGCCACCCCTCGCCGGCATCGAAGGACACCTGGGCCCGCTCCTGGCGGGCGATGCCGACGAAATGACCACCGTCGTCGACGACCGGCAGCCACTCTGCTCGGTACCGCAAGAAGAACTCGTCCAGGGCCTCGCTGACCGGCGTGTGTACCGGAAGCGCCACCGGATGGACGTCCATGATGTCGGAAACGCGCACACCTTCGATGCGTTCGCTGAACGCCGACTGGACGATCGCGCCGCGCGCCGCCTGGCCGAGCAGATAGCCCAGGGCCACCAGCCACAGCCCGCTGAAGCTCGTGTAGGCGAGCATCAGCCACACGCCGACGCCGGCCAGGATGACCGCGAAGCCCTGACCGAGCTTGGCCGCCACCCGCGTGCCACGGGCCTTATCGGCCGTCGCCCGCCAGACGATCGAGCGCGCGATCCGCCCTCCGTCGAGCGGAAAGGCGGGCACGAGGTTGAACACCAGGAGCAGCACGTTCATCGGCAGCAGCCAACTGAGTGCGAGCAGCACCGGGGTGATCGTGATGTTGTTGTCGAGGACGATTGCGTGGACGAGGCGGTGCGGGCCCACGATCGCGAGATCCAGAGCGAGACACACTAGGATCACGGCGAACGTCGCCAGAGGGCCGGCTACGGCGATCTTGAAGTCCTCTCCGGGTGTCGCCGCGTCGCGGCTCATCTGGGTCCAACCGCCAAACAGGAACAGATCAATCCGCTTGACCTCGATCCCTTGCCGTCTCGCAACCAGCGCGTGGCCGAGCTCGTGGACGATGAGCGAGGCAAATAGCAACAGAACGCTGATTACCGCGGTGAGGTAGGCAACCGCATCCGAGCTGTGCAGCGTGGAGCGAAAAGAGCCCGACAGCATGAAGATGAGCAGGAACAGGATCAGGAACCAGCTGGCGTCAACCCCGACCCGGAAGCCGAACAGATCCATCAACTTGATCGATGTTGACGACCGCCTGAACATGTGGCAATGGTCGCACAGCCGCCGAGAAGCGCCTGCGGCCCGATTCAGAAGTGAGGGTGACCCGCGTGGGTGAGTATCTCCGGGACCTGCAGCTGCGGATGGCCGAGCTGGCTGACCTGGGCCACGTCTCGGCGCTGGCCCATTGGGATCAGCAAACCAAGATGCCCCACGGCGGCGGCGCGGCACGGGCGGAGTCCCTGGCCACGCTGGAGCGCATCAGTCACGATTTCTTCACCGCCGATGAGACCGGCCGCCTGCTCGAAGGAGCCGAGCGTGAGACCGCGACCGCGCAGCCCGATTCCGACGAAGCCTGTCTGGTTCGCCTGGTCCGGCGCGACTGGGACAAGGCCCGCCGCGTTCCCACCGAGCTCGCGGCCGAGCTCGCCCACGCCGCCTCGACCGGCCAGGAGGCGTGGGTCACGGCCCGCGCCACCTCGGATTTCGCCACCTTCGCGCCGGCCCTGGAGCGCAATTTCGAGCTCGTGCGCCGCTATGTCGAGTGCCATCTCGGTCACGACGGTTACGAATGCGCCTACGACGTGATGCTCGACGATTACGAGCCGGGGGTGCGGACCCGGACGGTGGCGACCCTGTTCGGCGAGTTGACCGAGACGCTGGTGCCGTTCCTCTCCCGGCTGACCAGCGATGGGTCGGCACCCGATGACGCCCTGCTGTTTGCCGCGGCGCCCGTTGAGCGCCAGCGCAAGCTGGTCACCGATGCGATCTCGATGATGGGTTTTACCCCCGAGACGTGGCGGCTGGATGACACCGTGCATCCCTTCGCCATGCGAATAGGTGACGGTGACGTGCGCATCACCACCCGCTGGGACGAGACGTATTTCCCCATGGGGCTCTACGGCGCCATGCACGAGTGCGGCCACGGACTCTACGAGGCGGGGGTGGCTCCCAGGCTGGCACGGAGCCCGCTTGGCTCGGGCGAGTCACTGGGGATGCATGAGTCCCAGAGCCGACTGTGGGAGAACATGGTCGGCCGCGGTCGACCCTTCTGCACGGTTCTCGCCCCGCTGCTCGCGCGCCGGCTCGGGGGTGCGCTGGCTTCGGTGCAGCCCGACGAGTTGCACCGGGCCGTGAACCGGGTCAAGCCCTCCTTCATTCGCGTCGAGGCCGACGAGGCCACTTACTCCCTGCACATCGTCCTGCGCTTTGAACTCGAGCAGCGGCTCGTCGACGGGTCACTGGCGATCAAGGACCTGCCCGAGGCGTGGAACCAGCGCTTTCACGAGTTGTTCGGGATCGAGGTCCAAAACGACGCCGAGGGCGTCCTGCAGGATGTGCATTGGTCAGCGGGGCTGATTGGTTACTTCCCCACCTACGCCCTGGGCAACCTGATCGCCGGACAGCTCTGGGAGCGCGTCCGTGTCGCCCTACCCGACCTCGACGATCAGCTCGCCGCCGGACAGCTGGCCGGCCTACGGGAATGGCTGCGCGAGAACATCCATCGCCACGGATCCAAGTTCACCACCGAGGAACTGCTGCAGCAGGCAGGCGCCGGGCCGATCTCGGTGGCGCCGTTCACGCGCTACCTCAAGCACAAGCTGGGCACCGTCTACGAGCTGGAGACGAGCCCGTGAGGCTATTCCGGCCGCCCAGCGGGGCTCTTCTTGACCGCGCCGCTCGCGCCGACTGGCCCCTATAGCATCGCGGTGATACCAAAGTTGTTGATCTGATGGGCCCCTCGGCGCTGTGGCGCGCGGGTCCGCAAGGAAGGAACGGACAGTGAGTACCAAGTCTCCAATTAAGGTGGCGGTGACGGGAGCCGCCGGCCAGATCGGTTACGCGATCCTCTTCCGGATCGCCAGTGGTCAGTTGCTCGGTGACGACACCCCCGTTCATCTGGCGTTGCTCGAAATCCCGGCTGCCGTCAAGGCGGCCGAGGGGACCGCGATGGAGCTCGAGGACTGCGCATTTCCGCTGCTCGCCGGGGTGGACATCTACGATGATCCCCGCCACGCGTTCGAGGGGGTCAACATCGCTCTGCTCGTCGGGGCACGGCCGCGCAGCAAAGGCATGGAGCGCGGAGACCTGCTCGAGGCCAACGGTGGGATCTTCAAGCCTCAGGGGGAGGCGCTGAACAGTGGCGCCGCCTCCGACGTCAAGGTGTTGGTGGTCGGGAATCCGGCCAACACCAACTGCCTGATTGCCCAGAGCAACGCTCCCGACATCCCGGCCGAGCGCTTCACTGCCATGATGCGCCTGGATCACAATCGTGCCATCGCCCAGGTGGCCAAGAAGACCGGTTCGGCCGTCAGCGAGGTCACCAATATGACCATCTGGGGCAATCACTCAGCCACCCAGTACCCGGACGTGTTTCACGCCAAGGTCAAGGGACAGAGCGCCGCCGAAGCGATCGGCGACCAGTCCTGGATCGAGGATGACTTCATCCCCACAGTTCAAAAACGCGGCGCCGCCATCATCGAGGCGCGGGGTGCCTCCAGCGCCGCCTCGGCCGCCAACGCGGTCATTGATCACGTGCACGACTGGGTCCGCGGGACCCCCGACGGTGACTGGGTGTCTATGGCGCTCCCGTCGACCGGTGCCTACGGCATTGCCGAGGGGATCTTCTCCGGTTATCCGTGCACGTGCTCGGGAGGCGAGATCTCGATCGTCGAGGGGCTCGAGCTCGACGAGTTCTCCTCGTCGCGTATCGACGCCACTGTCGGTGAGCTCAGCGAGGAGCGCGCGGCAGTGAAGGACCTCGACCTGATCTAGACCGATCGGCGATTGCCGGTCCCGGCGTCGACGCCGAGCGGGCGGGCTCGGTTCGGGCCGCCGCGATCGAATCCGATTACGATCGCGGCGGCCATCCGTGGCCTCGGCAGTGGCGTCGGCGAAAGCTACGCCTTGGCGGCTGGATACCAGCCCTGACCATCACGCCTGATCTTGCCGTCCTCGACGAGCTTGGGCATGACGCGGTACAGATAGTTCGGCTCGATCTTGAGCGATTCCGCAACCTGGGGAATGGTGATTCCTGGTTGTGAGTTGACGAGCTCGAGCGCCTGGTTGGCGCGCGTGTTACCCCCCCGGCGTCCGCGCGGACGTCCCGGCCGGCGGGCATTGGTGCGGCGCCTACCGGTTGTACCCACAGGACGCCCGGGGCCGCGGCGAGCGCCGACGAGCGCGGCGCGGGCTGCCTCCAGCTTAGTCACTTCCTGCTTGAGCTCAACCAGACGGCTGTCAATGTCCTTAACCGTCGTGTCCACGAAGCCTGCCAACCGAAACCACCTCCCAGTTAACTTGATCAATGCCAACACCATACACGGCGTTGCGGTGCCGTTTTGGCAACCAGTCAGGCTTCGAGCAGCGTCTTGAGCTTGGAGAGTGAATTTTTGGCTTCTCGCTCAGAAGTACCGCCAACGATCACCCGGCTGGCGACGCTGCCCAGCCGACCCCCTGGGGGATGAAACTCGTTCGTGTACCTGAAGAGGGTGTGGCCGTCCTTGACTTCCTCGAGCACATAGCTGATCCGCGCCCCGGAGTGAGCCGGCCCGGTGCCCGTCCACTCGGCGCGATGCGGACTCTCGACGTCGGTCAGTGTCCAGTGAACCTTAAACGGCACTCCGCGTAACACCATTGATTGGTCCATCGTGGCGCCCTTGCGAAGCGGTGATGCTGAAACATTCCTAACCGCTCTGTGGATCGTCACCCAATCCGTGAGGCGTTTCGGATCCATGACCGTCTCCCATACTCTTTCCAGGGGGGCGGCGATTTCGATCTCGGCTTTAACCGCGCTCATGCGGGCGGAACACTAACGGCCTGGCCGCCCTCTTGGCGTGAGACGCGGCCTTGACGGGGACGGTCAGTCTGCACATGTCATCAGCGGGCGGCGAGCGGCTCGTGACGCTCCCACTCGGCCAGCGAATGCTCGATGGCCGCGTCCAGGGAATGCAGCCGGACCCCGAGCAGAGCCGCCGCGCGGTCATCGGATGGCAACAGATCAGTGGCCAGGCTCTCCATCAGCGGGCCGATCAGCTCGTGGTCCTCGCCGGCGATCAGGGCGGCGACCCGACTGGCGATCGGTGTCGCGGCGAGGCGGCGAAACCCAACCGTGGGGCGATCGATCAGCATCAGGTCGCGGATGTGCTCGATCAGCTCGCGATAGGTGACGATGTCGGGGCCGCCAACGTCAAATGACTGTCCTGCCGCGGCGTCGGCGCTCGCCGCCGAAACCAGCAGGGCGACCATGTCGCGTTCGTCGATTGGCTGCGTGCGATTGGCCTGCCAGCTCGGCACGGCCACGACGGGCAGGCGCTCGACGAGACGCACGAGGAAACGAAACGATCGTGATCTCGCTCCGATCACGATCGAGGCGCGCATCGCCACTGACTCGGGGAGCGCGGCCAGGAGTATCTCTTCGACGCTGAGCCGGCTTGAGAGGTGGGCTGATCTCGCTCCCGCCGCGGGGAGTAGCCCACCGAGATAGACGATCCGTCTCACTCCCGCTGCGACGGCGGCCTCCGCGAAGCGCTCGGCGGCCATTCGCTCCCGGATCGAGAACGGGCCGTCGGGGGAGGGCTCCATGGAATGGATCAGGTAGTAGGCGACCTCGATTCCGTCCAGGGCGGACGCGAGCCCCGCGCCGGTGACGGCGTCACCCCCGATGACCGGTATCCCGATCGCGACCCGCTCGGGATGGCGCGCGAAGCCTCGCACGGTGTGGCCGTCACGCACCAGGGCCGGGGCAATGATCGAGCCCATGTAACCGGTGACGCCGGTGACCAGGACATTCATGACGTCGCCCACGGCGCCGGCGTGACGAAGCTGCGGTCCAACCTGCCGGCCACGGGGGCGCCGGCCAGACCGAGGGCATTGTCAAACTCGTAGAGCAGAATCTCGAGCACACGTTGCACACCTTCTGCGCCCCCAACGGCGAGGCCCGAGACGACCGGGCGCCCTATGCACACCGCTCGCGCCCCGAGCGCGAGCGCCTTGAGGACATCGGTGCCCCGGCGGATCCCGCCGTCGACCAGGACGTCGATCTGATCGCCCACTTCGTCTACCACCTCAGACAGGGCATCGGCGCCCGAGAGCACGGTGTCGAGCTGGCGCCCCCCGTGGTTTGAGACGATCACTCCGGCCACGCCGTGCTCGACGGCCAGCCGGGCGTCCTGCGGGGTGAGAATGCCCTTGATCACTACCGGCAGAGGGCTCTCGGCCACAAAGCGCTCGATGTCTGACCACCTCAGATCTGGGTCGACGAGCCCCTGGAAGTCGGCTGGGGTCATCACGCCGGTCACCCCGGCCGCCGCCGGTCCGGCGACGTTGGCCGCCGGCGAGTGGGCCTGCCCGATCCGCAGCTCGCGTTCGCGGATCCCGAACAGGGTCAGATCGACAGTCACCACCAGAGCCTCGAAGCCCGCGGCGGCCGCGCGGGCGACGAGATCGCGACTGACGCCGCGGTCGGCAAACACGTAGAGCTGAAACCAGCGGGGGGCCTCGGGCGCTGCCTCGGCGAGCGCTTCGGGCGAGCTCGTGCCCAGGGTCGAGAGACACATGATCGTCTCGGTCGTGGCGGCTGCCCGGGCGGTGGCGCACTCGCCGTCGGGATGCACGAGGCGCTGAAACGCGGTCGGCGCGATCACCACGGGATGCGGGCGGCGCCGTCCGAGCAACTCGACGCTCGGATCGCGGGTCCCGACGCCGACCAGGACCCGGGGACGGATGGCCAGCCGGGCCCACGCGGCGGCATTGTCCCGCCGGGTGTGCTCGTCGCCGGCGCCCCCGGTCACGTAGGCCAGCGTGGCGGCGTCGAGCATGCCCTCGGCCGCGCGTTCGTAGTCGGCCAGGGAAACCAGCTCGCCGTAGTTGCGCTCAGTCACGCTCACAAAGCTACGGAAATTGCGGGCGCGGCCGGTTGGACTCAGCAAAGACCCCGCAATTGGCGGGGATTGCGTGAAGCGGAAGTTCCTGCGTTTTCCGAACTTCGCCCTCGCCCGGGGGGGCGAAATCCGCTTTGATGCCAAGCGCAGGGCAAGTCCGAAGACAATCTCAATGGGGCGAGGATCAGGTATGGCGAACGGTCGCTCTGGAGCGGCGAAGGCGAGCTGCGAGAACTGCTTCTTTCGTGAGCAGCAACTGTGTGCGATCGTCACCGACGAGGCCTGTCCGACCTTCCGGCCGATTCATCCCGACGGCCTGCGACCTCCCGGTCAGATGCGCTTCGTCTTCCGCCAGGAGCGGAGGATGCAGGTGGCGTGGGCGTTCCCGCCGCCCGGCGAGCAGGTGGCTCTGCACGCCTGACCGGCGCCTGGTGCCGGCCGACGGTGGCATCCGGGTTGGCGTCCGGACGGGTCCTATATGTTTATGGCCGTGTACTGGCCCTTGATCGGCGGTTTTCTCGTCTTCGTGTTCATCGCCGTCCTCATCGGCCGGGCGACGGACCCGGGGCGCCGCGGCGACGCCGACCGCGACCGCCACCGACCCACCTAGGCCTCTGGCGAGACGACGCCAGGACAGGCGAGACCGGCAGCGTCCCTGCGTTCACGGGTCTAGAGTGTCAGACTCCGGTGGACCGTCACCGATTAGCGCTGAGTGAGAGGAGCGGGGTGCGCGTAATCGTGCTGGGCAAGTCCCCGTCCTGGCAGGACGCGGCCGGCGCGTGCAGCGGTTATCTGGTCCAGGAGGGCGACTTCCGGCTGCTTCTCGACTGCGGCAACGGGGTGTTCTCCAAGCTGCGCCGGATCTGCGACTACGTCGATGTTGACGCGGTGCTGATCAGCCACCTTCATGCCGATCACTTCCTTGACCTCGTGCCCTTCAGTTACGCCTTGACCTATGCCCCCCGGCAACAACCGGTGCCGGTGGCCGGCTGGCCGGGAACCGACACGCCCGCTCGTCCCGAGCTCTATGTGCCCCACGGCGGCCCCGAGGTTTTTCGCCGGATTGTTGGCTGCTGGGGCAACGAGGACCTCGTCGACAATGCCTTCAACCTCCACGAGTACGGCGCCGCGGATGAGCTCGAGCTGGGACCGCTGCGGGCTCGTTTCTGCGAAGTGCCCCACTACACGCTCACGCACGCCGTCGAGCTTTCGTGCAGCGGATCGCGCTTCACCTTCGGCGCCGACTGCCGCCCCAACGAGGATCTGGTGCGCTTCGCGCGCGACACCGATGTGCTGATGATCGAGGCCACCCTGCCCCGGCCCGAGCGCGACGGCGTGCGCGGCCATCTGACCCCGCGGGAAGCCGGGCAGCACGGTCGCGAGGCGGCGGCGCGCCGGCTCGTGCTCACCCACTACTCAGATGAGATGGATTCCGACTGGGCACAGCGCGAAGCCGCAGATGCGTTCGGCGGTCCGGTCGAGATGGCCGTCGAGGGCGAGGTGTACGCCCTCGAGAACGCACAACACCCGAGCTGACGTCCACTCAGCCCGGCTGGATCGTGTGCGCCCTGCGCGGGCGCCCCGGAGGGCGCCCGGCCTGACTCCGCTCGACTAGCTGATGAAGCCGTCCTTGGTGAGGATCGCGGCAGCCTTACCGGCGGCCAGCGTCTTCGGGAACGACGGCAGGACGCCGTGTCCACCGTTGGCGGCGTCAAAGAAGCTGAAGTGCGACGCCTCATTGGCGGCGACCGCAGCGGCAGCAACCTTCAGGTCCGTGGAGCTGAACGTCTTGACAGCACCAAGGTAGGTCTCGACGAACGCCATCTCCAGGGCAACACCGGTGCTCGTGAGTGCCTTGGTGCTACTGACCGCAGCGCTCGGGATGTGCAGCCGAAAGCCCTTCGGGGTGTGCTTGGGACCGAGGGCGTCCTTCCATGCGGTCCGATGCGCCACTTCGTTCTTGAGCGCGGCGACGAAATAGTCCTGGTTCTTCAGGCCCTTGAAAGACGAGAAGTTGTTGATGATCGCCGTGTACACCTTGACGGCCAGGCTCTCGGCGATGTAGCCGACCTGGAGCGTTGCGATATCGCTCTTCTTCAGACCGCCCTTCGCGAAGGCGACGCCGTCCATCGAAGCGAGCACTCCGCCCGAGCCGACCAGGACCAGGCTGCCCTTAGCAGCGTTCTTGATGAACTGACCCCGGTTGACAGCCGGATTTACATCGGTCATGCGGTTCTCCTTTTGTGTGTTTGCGACCGCTACGCGGTAGTAACGTACGGCCCGTCTGGTTGGATCACCATGGGCTCTCGGCTAACCAGATCTCAATCTGCGCAAGACCGCCGTGTGCCGGGCGTGACCCGCGTTTCGCGTATTCTTGGCGGCTCACCGCCCAAGCGTCGAGGGAGACCAATGCCATCGTTGCGTAAAAAGGCCAAGGCGGCGGTTCCGTTCAGTGCCGCCGACGTCGCCAACATCACCAAGAACAACCCCTACATCCAGCGTCTGATCGAGGACTCAGCGCTCCGTGACAACGTGCGCACGGCAGTGGACTCGAGCAAGCGCGCCTATGAGCGGCTGTCCAGCAGCAAGGCGCCGCAACGTGCCGTGCTCGAGGACAAGAAGCTCCAGGCCGAGCTGCGCCAGGCCGCGGAGGCGGTCCGCGATGTGACCATGAGCCTCACCGACGCTCCCAAGCGCCAGGCACGCAAGGGCCGGCGCGTGGGTCGCAAGCTGTTCGTGCTCGCCGTCGGTGGCGCGCTCGCGCTGGGTGTGAGCGACAAGCTTCGCTCCAAGGTCCTGGACACTCTGTTCGGCGCCGAGGAGGAATTTCAGTACACCCCGCCGGCGAGCACGTCGGCGTCCGCGCCGGCCACTCCGGTGACCGCCGCCTAGCTCGGGAGCCACCTCAGCCGTACGCCAAGGGCGCCCCGATCCGGGGCGCCCTTGTCATTTCCGGGGCGAGCAGACCGGCCGTCATGCTGAACTCGGCGCCAACGCGATGCCGGCGATTGGGCTCTCTGCCGGACTAGAATCGGCCGCCATGGAGGCGGCTGCCGTATCCGACCGTGCCCGCTCGCGCGAGCTGGCGGGGGAGAAGGCGACCCGGATCGTCGAGGCCATGCGGGCGAGCGTCGCCGAGCGCGGCATCGCTGGCTCGACGTTCGATGTTGTCGCCCGCGAGGCCGGGGTCTCGCGTGGGCTGCTGCATTACTACTTCGCCACCAAGGAGCGGCTGCTGGTCGAGGTCGTGCGCCGCGAGACCCAAGTCCGCGGTCGGCTGCTGCATCAGGCCGTCGCTGAGGCGGGCGGTGCCGACGAGCTCATCGATGGGCTCGTGCGCAGCTTTGAGGATCTGGCTGGCGAGGGCGCGAGCGAGGTCGTGATGTTCTACGAGCTCCTCACTCTCGCCCAGCGCAACGCCGGCATCGCCACTGAGCTCGCCGAGCTCTCGCGCACCCTGCGCCTCCAGCTCGCTGAGGCGCTGCGGGCCGGCAGCGAGGCGGGCGTCTTTGAGCTCCGCGCGGATCCTGACGCCCTGGCGAGTTTCCTCCTCGCGCTCGCCGACGGTGTCATGATCAGGCGCATGGCGGAGCCCGAGCTCGACGTGCGCCGGCTGATGGATCAGGCCGTGGCGGCCGCGCGTGCGCTGCTGGCCTGACCCGGCGTGCGCCGCCTAGCCGGCCTGGGCGTCATTGCTCTCATCATCGTTGTCCTCGGCGCGGGGCAGCTCCTGCTGCCGGGAATCGCCGCTCAGCGTCTGCGCGATCGGCTCGCACGCTCGGGACGCGTGCTTTCCGTGCAGGTCGATGCGTTCCCGGCGGTCGAGCTCCTCTGGCACCAGGCCGATCGCGTCGTGGTGGCTCTCGGGCGCTACCGCTCGAGCCCCCAAGGCCTCGCCGGCCTGCTCAACCAGGCGGGCCAGGTCGACACGCTGTCGGCCTCGGCCAGCGAGCTCGACACCGGCCTGCTGACCGTGCGCGACGTCTCCCTGACCAAGCACACCAATCGACTGACGGGCAGCGCGCAAGTAACCGAAGCCGATCTCCGGACGGCGTTGCCGATCCTGCAGACGGTGACGCCGGTCGCGTCTTCGGGCGGGGCACTGACGCTCCAGGGCACTGCGACCCTGTTCGGCGTGACAGCAACCGTCCAGGCCACCGTCAGTCCGCAGGGCGGCGATCTGGTGGTCACCCCCAACGTCCCGCTCGGCGGTCTGGCCACGATCCGGGTGTTCTCCGACCCCCAGCTCGAGATCCAGGGCATCAATGCCACTCCGACCGCGACTGGCTTCCGGTTCACCGCGGCCGGGCGCCTGCGCTGATGGGAGTCGAGAAAGTCGACACAGGTCAACTGATTGCGTGCACCCTGCAAGCGGCGGCCGACACCGATGCGCCGATTAGGGTCAGCGACTGACCGTCAACGCAGCGACGCCCGGCACGTTGCCGGTCGCCATCATCCGGGCCAGCCCTGAGCTGTCCCGTTTGAGGTAGAGGTTGAAGAACGCGGTGGTGACCCGACCCACGACCGAGAGCTGGGGCTGCTCGTAGGTGTAGGGCGGGAGGTGGGGAGCTCCGATGAGGTTGAGGAGATATTTGGGTCGCCGGGCGTGGCCGAAGAAGTCGTAGGTGAAGTGGGGTGGGTTGATGGTGTCCGCGGTGCCCTGGGTGGCGAGCAGGGGCGGGCTCCCGGGCGGGAAGTAGAGCCCGGTCCCCGGAATTACGGCGCCGGAGAGGATCGCCGCGGCGCGAACCCGGGGGTCGAGAAAGAACCGGTCATAGGCCATCGCCAGCGCCGTCTCGCCCCCGTCGGATTGGCCACTGACGCCGATTTCCTTCGCATTGATCCGCCGCGAGAGGACGTTCCCGCCCACGCCCGAGAGCGCCAGCATGCTGGTGATGACAAAGCTCATGTCACGAGGCTGGTTGACCAGGTCGCGCTCGTCGGGGCCGCCGGGCGCGTTCCGGTTTTCGAGCGGGAACACAGGCGCGGCCACGACGTAGCCGGCCGCCGCCCACGAATCGAGCAGCCGGAAGTAGTAGGCGGGAGTGACCGCGAAGCCGTGGCCGAACACGATCAGGGGCAGTGGACCCTTGGCAGCGCTCGGATAGCGGATCACCGTGACCAGCTTGCGCGGTCCGGGCGCGGCGTGGGGGGGGTGGACCAGGCGGCTGTAGTCGACGAACGTCATCGTCTCCTTGGTGATCCCTGGGACCGACGATGCCTGGGCAGTCAGGTGACCCGCCGTCGGTCCTCGGGTGGCGCTCGGCTTGGGGCGCCCGACGCCGATCTTGCTCGCCGAGGCCAGGGGGGTGGCCGTCGGCGCGGCCGTCGCACAGCCGGTCACCAGCAGCAGGAGGGCCATCGCCACGGTGGCAAGGCCGGCCCCCGGGCCGCGGTCAGCGCAGATAGACCCCAAAGAAGTCACGGTCCTCGGTCGTCAGGTAGCGCTGGTTGGAGCGATCCATGCTCGCCACGAGATTGGCAGCGCCCTTGGCACCGGGATGACGATAGGTGATGAAGCTCGTCCAGTAGACGTTGATATCGAGCTCCATCGCGCGGACGGCCCCCGCGCGGCGGAGAACCTGCGCCAGGGATCCGACCGTCATGTAGTTGGCCGCGGCATAGATCAGGTTCCCGCGTCGGTCAATGCCCAGCCCCGAGCGCCACACCCGGATCGCGTTGCCGAGCGTTGCCCCCCACTCCGGACCGCCCGACAGGTTGGGGTTCAGGCGCCCGTTGTTGATGATCAAGGGAAGGTTCTGGCGGGCGTAGATCACGTTGCTGGGCACCGTGGGCCCGTACGTCCAGGCCCGGACGTCCACGGTTCCGTCGCGGTAGCGCACGATCGTCGCCATACCGTTCTTGAGCCGGGCGTAGGTGTGGCCTCCGGTGGCGAAGCCACCGCCGGAGTCGCTGAGCTTGAAACCGCTGTTGAAGGTCGCCACCAGCTTGGGGCGCAAGTGGGTCGGAATCTCCATCGGGCCCCGCGAGCCGAGGGGCACTGCCGGCTCGAGCCGGCCCGGGTACAGCCATGTCGAGGTCCGCGTGTGATCGATCCACGCCACGCCGGCGACGTTCTGGGGGTACAGCGCCTCGGGTCGGAACTGGGTGACGAGCACGGGCGGACGGCTGCCGCCGCCCGCGAAGGTCGGGCCCCAGACGCCCTCGCCCGGTAGCGCCGGGTGCAGGACGGGACGGATCGGGGGCGGGCGGTAGACGGCCCGCGCGGCCCGCCGAGCCTCGGCCAGGGCTGCGGCCTGCTTGGGCAGCGCGTGCAGCCCCGGGCCGCCGGTCGCGGGCGCGGTCAGCGAGTAGTAGATGTTCTCGACCCTGTTGACCAGGCCGCGGGCGCCGTTGTCGCGCAGCCACTCGACCGTGCGGACCGAGAGGCTCGAGTCAGAGGCCTTGGTGAGCATGCTCGCGTACGAGATCAGCGCCGGTAGAGCCAGAACCAGAGCCGTGAGGAGCAGGACGCGGCGTGCCCGCCCAGCGTGGGAAGGGGCTGGGGTGCGGGGCCCGGAAGGTGGACGGACGGGGGGCGCAGAGCGCGTGGGGGGCTGTCTGGTCGGGGCCAGCATCGCCTACGATCGTGCCAATCGCATCCCGGCCTTTGGCTTAAGGCCGTCTGAGAGGTCCCTCATGAACCTCACACGTCCGATTGATGCAACACGCATAGCTTGGCTCCGAATGACGTCTTCGCGGCGAGCATCAGCCGCGCCATGGCCCGCGCCGAACCAGGTGCTCGGTGCTGGCGCCGCTGTCAAAGGTAGCGAGGTCCGATCGCACCCCGGCCGTGAGCGGGGCGCAGTCGAACGGGAGCGCGGCGCCTTCCAGGCCGACCTGGCGCCTCAGCTCGCCCACGACGGGAGCGGTCAGGTCCGCCCCCGCCGCGGGCGCCTGCTTGCGATCCTGGTCACGGCTCGGCCGCGCCAGTGGATCAAGAACCTGCTCGTCATCGCCGCCGCCGGCGCCGCCGGTGCGCTGCACAACAATGGCGTGCCGGCGCGCGTCGGTCTGGCCTTCGTCGCCTTTTGTCTGATCTCCGCCGGCATCTACTCGCTCAATGACGTCCGCGACGCTGCGGAGGATCGCCTGCATCCCCGCAAGCGCTTCCGTCCTGTCGCGGCCGGGGAGCTTGCCCGTCGTGAGGCCCTCGTGCTCGGCGTCAGCTGGCTGCTCGCCGGCCTCGCCCTGTGCTTCGCTGTGCGCCCGCTGCTCGGCGCGGTCGGGCTCGGCTATGTCGCGCTGACCCTCAGCTACACGCTGCTCTGGCGCCATGTGGCGCTGGTCGACATCGTCGTCGTGGCCGGCGGCTTCATGCTGCGCGCCCTGGCCGGGGGCGTGGCCGCTCCCGTCACGCTGTCGCGCTGGTTCGTGCTTGTGGTGACGTCGGCCGCCCTGTTTATCGCCGCCGGTAAGCGCCATGCCGAGCTACTGCGCACTTCCCATCCCGAAGCCCCGCCCGAGGCCCGCGGCCGCCGGGTCATGCGTCACTACAGCCAGGGTGGCCTGCGCCTGCTGCTTGCTGGTAGCGCCGGGTGCGCCCTGTTTGCCTACGCGGTATGGGCGTTTCAGGACATTGACGGCTTCCCCTGGCGCCTGCTCACCGTGGTTCCGTTCACGATCTGTCTGCTTCGCTACGGCGCGCTCATCCGCCGCGGAGGCGGCGAGGCCCCCGAGGAGATGCTCCTCTCTGACCGCGCGCTGGTCATCGGTGGGGGCGTCTGGCTGCTGCTCTTCGCGCTCAGTGTCCATGCCCCTAGCTGAGCTGGCTGTCGAGCGCGCGGAGTCGGTCCCGGGCGAGCTGCGGGTCGCTCCTGGTGTCATCTCCGGGTGGGGCGGGGGGCCGCTCGCGCGGGTCACGCTCGCCCGACCCGAGACCCCCGAGACCCTGCGTGGCGCGCTCGCCCAGGAGTCCGGATCGCTCGCCGGCCGTCTGCGCGCGGGCGCGATTGCCCGTGGGATGGGGCGCAGCTACGGCGACGCTGCCCAGCTGACCGACGGACTGGTGCTCGAGACCACCGCGCTGCGAGCCTTTGAACTCGATCACGACCGCGGGATCGTGACCGCCCAGGCGGGCGCGAGCCTCGGACAGTTGCTCGCCGCGCTGGCTCCGGCGGGCTGGACCCTGCCCACCGTGCCAGGCACCCAGCACGTCTCGGTCGGGGGCGCCATCGCCAGCGATGTGCACGGCAAGAACCACGGCGCCGTGGGTAGCTTCGGCGCCCACGTTCTCGCCCTCGGCCTGCTCACCGCCGCGGGCGAGGTTATCGAGCTGACCCCCCGATCAAATCGCGAGCTGCTCGAGACGACTATCGGCGGGATGGGGCTGACCGGAATCATCCTCTGGGCTCAAATCAAGCTTCGCCCCCTGACCAGCCCTTCGCTCTCGGTGGACATCGAGCGGGTCTCGAGCCTCGACGAGACCCTGACTGCGCTCGAGGCACCCGGCGGTCCCCACCGCGTAGCCTGGCTGGACCTGCTCGGTCGCCTTCCCGTCCGCGGCGTGGTCACGCGCGCCGATCATCTCGTGGGTGAGTCTCCACCGGACGCCGGCTCCCAGATCACGATGGCCGCACGTCTCACCCTGCCACCGCACTGGCCGGGTGGCCTGCTGCGCACCAGCGTCGTCCGCGCCCACAACGAGCTGCGCTTCCGGCTCGCCCCCCGGCGCGCGATCGGCCACATCGAGCGCTTCGGGGCTCACATGTTCCCGCTCGACGTGCTCAACGCGTGGCCGCGCCTGTACGGTCGCACCGGCTTCGTCCAGTACCAGTTGGTTCTCCCCCGCGGTCAGGAAGCTGTACTCGAGAAGGTGCTGCACCGCCTGCGCCGGTCACCCGCTCCGTGCTACCTCGCGGTGCTCAAGGACTTCGGTCCCGAGAGCTCGGCTCCCCTCTCCTTTCCGCTTGAGGGCTGGACGCTCGCCCTGGATCTGCCGCGCCCGGCGCCCGGGCTGGAACCGCTCCTGCGTGGCTTTGACGAGCTCGTGGCCGCCGCGGGCGGTCGGGTCTATCTGAGCAAGGACAGTCGCCTGGGGCCTGATTTGCTGGCCACCATGTATCCCCGCCTGAACGAATGGCGGGTCGTGCGCGACCGAATCGACCCCGAGCGAGTCTGGCGCTCGGACCTGGCTCTGCGGACCGGCCTTCTGGAGACTGAGCGGTGAGCGCGCTCGGCGCCCAGCGCGTCCTGCTCGTGGGCGGGACGTCGGAGATCGGCTTGGCCATCGTCCGGCGCCTGGCGGCCGAGGCTCCCGTCGGGCCGGTCCTGATCGGCCGCGACCGCGGCCGTCTCGAGGCCGCCGCGGCCGCCCTGGAGCCCGCCGGTATCACCTCGGCTGAGATCGAGATCGGCGATGCCGACGACGTCGGCGCGCACGCGCGTGCTCTCGACGCGGCGTTCACCTTCCCCGGAGGTGTCGACACGGTGATCGTGGCCGTGGGCGTGCTGGGTGCCCAGGCCGGGCTCGACGCTGATCCCGATGAGGCGCTCGAGGTTCTCCGCGTCAACTTCGTCGGGGCGGGCTCGCTGCTGCTTGGCTGTCTGCGCCGGCTGCGCGCGCAGGGCCACGGCACCCTGATCGTGCTCTCGAGCGTTGCCGCCGAGCGCCCCCGGGCCGGCAACGCGATCTACGGCGCCGCCAAGGCGGGCCTGGACTCGCTCGCCCAGGGATTAGCCGACGCCACCGCCGGCAGCGGTGTCCGTGTGCTGACAATACGGCCGGGATTCGTGACCACGCGCATGACGGAGGGCCTCAAGCCCGCGCCCTTCTCGACCACTGCCGAGGCCGTCGCCGAGGCTACGGTCCGGGCACTGGGCACCCGCGCCCATACGGTCTGGGTGCCCGGTCAGCTGCGCTGGCTGTTCGCCGTCCTGCGCCATCTGCCCCGTGCCGTGTTCCGGAGACTGCCGCTGTGAACTGGACGCCGATGAGAATCGACATCGCGATCGCCGTGGTCATCGCCGCGATCGTGCTGATCGTCAGCCCCGGCACCGCGATTGACGCGATCCTGGTGCTGATCCTGCTTGTCGCCTGGGGGGTAATCTCGCTGATCGACCGTCGCGGTACCGGGCGCGAGCCGATCTTTCGGTTCCGGCGGCGATGAGCGGCCCCCGGCCCCGCCAGCGCATCCGCTTGGCGCCTATCGGGTCTTGGGCGAGCGCCACGGCGCCCGCAGGCGCAGCTCGAGTTCACCGCCGAGCGCGCCGATGGCGATTCGGTCCTGGGTGAGGCTGTCGCGATCGCGCACGGTGACGGTGCGATCCTCGAGTGACTGGTGGTCGATCGTCACCGCCCAGGGAGTGCCGATCTCGTCCTGACGGCGGTAGCGTCGCCCGATGGCGCCGCCCTCGTCGTACTCGGACTGCATCAGCTCGCGCAGGTCTCGATAGATCTCGCGGGCCAGCTCGGGCTGTCCGTCCTTGCGCACCAGCGGCAGCACCGCGACCTTGACCGGCGCCAGCTGGGGGTGCAGCCGGAGTACGGTCCGTGCCTCGCCGCCGATCTCGTCCTCGTCGTAGGCGTCGACGAGGAACGCAAGCAGCGCTCGGTCTGCCCCAGCGGCCGGCTCGATCACGTGGGGGACGTAGCGCTCGCCGTTGGCGCTGTCCACGTACTCGAGCTTTTGTCCTGAATGCTCGGCGTGCTGGGTCAGGTCGAAGTCGCCTCGATTGGCCACCCCCTCGAGCTCCTGCCACCCGATCGGAAAGCGGTACTCGACGTCGCTGGTCGCGCTCGAGTAATGCGAGAGCTCGTCGGCGTCGTGGGTGCGGAGTCGGAGGTGATCCTCGCGGATGCCCAGACGCGTGTACCAGGCGTAGCGCTCGCCCAGCCAGTGCTCAAACCATTGCTCGGCTTCGCCGGGCGGGACGAAGAACTCCATTTCCATCTGCTCAAATTCCCGCGTCCGGAAGATGAAGTTGCCGGGCGTGATCTCGTTGCGAAAGCTCTTACCGATCTGGGCGATCCCGAACGGCGGCTTCTTGCGCGAGAACTGCAGATAGTTCTTGAAGTTGAGGAAGATCCCCTGAGCGGTCTCGGGCCTCAGGTAGACGGTGGCGCCCTCGTCCTTGACCGCTCCCACCGTGGTCTCGAACATGAGGTTGAAGTCACGCGCTTCAGTCAGATCGCAATCGGATGTCTCGCCGGGGTGCCGGGATGGCTTGCGTCCACAGGCCGCAAACTCGAGCTGGTCAGCGCGAAAGCGCAGCTTGCACGTCCGGCAGTCGACCAGCGGGTCGGTAAAGCCGGCCAGGTGCCCGCTGGCCTCCCAGGTGCGGGGGTGCTGGATGATCGCCGAGTCCAGCGCCACGATGTCGTCGCGCTCCTGGAGCATCGCGCGCCACCATTGGGCTTTGACGTTGTTCTTGAGCAGCACGCCGTAGTGGCCGTAGTCATAGCTCGAGCCGATCCCGCCGTAGATCTCGCTGCTCTGAAAGACGAAGCCGCGCCGCTTGCAGAGCGAGACGATCTTGTCCATGGTGACGGTGTCGAGGGCCATCGCGCGGCGGATGCTAGCCGCCGGCGCCGGGCAAACCGGGGAATGACTCGGTTGGCGCTTGCGCCTGGCCGGTGACAGGCGAGTAGCCCCCAGCAGCGAGGGGGCATCACCGGTCAGATGACCAGCAGCTGCCGGGCCACACCGGTGCCCGATCGCGCCGACACCGCCCCGCGCTGGCTGTTGCTCCGAGCCCGTGATTTGGCACTCTGCCTCCGGGAGTGCCAAGCCTGCCAGCTATACTCGCGGCGTCATGCCGATCTACGAATATCGCTGCAAGAAGAGGCACACGTTCGAGGTCCGCCAGAGCTTCAACGACGAGCCGATCGCCCAGTGCGAGGTCTGCGGAGCCCCCGTCCAGCGCGTCTTTCATCCCATCGCGGTGCACTTCAAAGGCTCGGGCTTCTACAACACCGACTACGGGACCCGCAACCGCTCTCGGGAGATGAAGGAAGCCAAAGAGGGCAGCAAGAGCGAGAGCTCGAGTAGTGACAACGGCAAGCCGGACAGTGGCTCGAAGTCCGATTCCGACGCCAAGCCGGCCAAGTCAGAATCGGGCACCAAGAAGGCCGATTCGTCGTCGGCCAAGTCCTCGGGCTAGCCGTCCATCAACTTCGCCACCGCTCGGCGAACGGCGGCCTGGCCAGACGCTGATTGCGGGTCGGCGAGCGGGAGGTTGTTCTGCCCGAGGATCTTGGTCGGCGCCGACCCGCCCATCTCGGCGGCGGCGAACAGGGTCAGCAGCGTGGGTCCGCCCATATCGGTGCGCACCGCCTGGGGAGCGGCCCACGATGCCCACGGCAGATGGAAGAAGATCGACGGTGACACCAGCCGGGACTTGATCGCGTTGAGGATCTTCTGCTGGTAGCCCTCGCGGGTCAGGTCGTTGGAAGCCGCGTTGCATAGGTTGTGCCGGGTTCGGGCCAGGGTCAGGGCCTGGGTGCCGTCGAAGTGGTGATTGCCCGGGCGCAGAAAGAGCGAAAAGCCGCCGTTCTTCACACCGCCGCTGATCACCGAGCAGATCCGCCCCGTGGTCACATCCACCCCGCCGATCGCGTCGATGAACTTGGGGAAGTTGGCCAGGTTGACGATGATCAGGTGGTTGATCTTGACCCCGGTGAACTGCTCGATCGTCTTGATCGCCAGGGCCGGACCGCCGTACGCGTAGGCGGCGTTGATCTTTGTGCTCCCGTAGCCCGGAATCGGGACCACCGTGTCGCGCGGGATCGAAAGCCGTCGCGAGGTGCCACCCCCGATCCGCCACAGCATGATCGTGTCCGAGCGGATCCCGCCGGAGAAGGCGCCGGGCTCCTTGGAGCCCTTGGGTCGCTGGTCGGTCCCGATGACCAGAACGGTGTCTGTGGAGGTGACCATGTTCCCCCCCGGGGTCAGCGTGTTGGAGACCGAGCTCGGGACCGAGCCGCTCTGAACCTGGGCGCTGACCAAGAACAGGACGGCCGAGAGCAGCAGCCAGCCGACGATCGCCACGGCCAGGTACTTGAGCACCCGGCGAGGAGTGATCCTCCGGCCTGGCACCAGGGCGCCGCCGCTGCGGCGCGACCGCAACGACCGTCGGCCGCCGCCGCTGCTGCCCCCGTTGCGCCCGCCGCCGGGCGCGGCCACCGCGTCCTCACCGCGCAGGCGCTCGCGCAGGCCGCGCGGCCCGGATCGGTAGACCTTGTAAGGGCGCTCCTCGGCACTGGGCCGAGCCGTGGACCGGCCGCGGTAGACCCGATACGGGGGGTCCTCGCTGGGCGCCCGATTGCGCGGTTCGTCGGGCATTGGCACTACATATAGTGACGATATGCCGTCGCGACGTACTGTCGGCGTCGACCTGGGCGGTACCAAGCTGCTGGCCGGCGCCGTAGATCAGGGCCTTGGCGTGCACCATCGCGTCCAGCGCACGGTGACGGGCCTGGACCCGAGTACGTTGCTCGACGTGGCGGTCGGCGCTGTCAGCGAGGTACGCGAAGCCGCTGGGGGCGAAGTGGAGGCAGTCGGTTTCGGGATCCCCTCGCTGATCGACCGCCGCACGGGCATCGCCCGCGTGGCCATCAATCTCCCGCTCGCCGACGTGGCCTTCGCCGACATCATGACCGAGCGGCTCGGACTCCCGGTGTTCGTCGACAACGATGGCAACGCGGCCGCCATCGCCGAGCACCGAGCGGGCGCCGCGCGCGGGGCCAGCGAGGCGATCGTGCTGACGATCGGCACCGGGATCGGCGGCGGCCTGATCCTCCGCGGCGCGCCTTATCGCGGCGCCGTCGGGTTCGCCGGTGAGCTCGGCCACATCGTGATCGACCGAAACGGACCTCCCTGCCAGGGGAATTGTCCCAACCACGGCTGCGTGGAGACGTTCGCCTCGGGCACGGCGCTCGCCCGCGAGGCGCGGCGCCTGGCCGCCGAGCGGCCGGGATCGGGCCTGGCTCGAGCCCACGCCCAGGGGCGCGAGCTCGCTGGCCCCCTCGTCACCGAACTCGCCCACGACGGCGACGAAGCCGCCCGCGAGGCGATCGGGCTGATCGGCTCCGCGCTGGGGGTCGCGATCGGCAGCCTGCTCAACATCTTCAACCCCGAGGTAGTGGTGATCGGCGGGGGGGTGATCGCCGCCGGCGAGCTCCTACTGGTTCCCGCCCGCGCCGAGGTGGCTGACCGGATCCTAAGCCCGACTCGGGACGCGGTCCGCATCGTCGCCGCCCGTTTCGGCGTCGAGGCGGGAATGATCGGGGCCGCCGCCATGGCCTTCGACGGCCTCGAAGGGAGGCTGGTGTGAGCGCGGGACGACTGGTCGTCTGCCCGACCCCGATCGGCAACCTTGAGGACATCACCCTGCGTGTCCTGGCCGCCCTGCGCGAGGCCGACCTGATCGCCTGCGAGGACACCCGCCATTCCCGCGTTCTGCTCGATCGCTACGGGGTCGCCGGCCCGCTCGTCTCCTACCACGAGCACAACGAGCGCTCACGCGCGGCTGAGCTGGTGGCGCGGATGCAGTCCGGGGCGGTGGTCGCCCTTGTCTCCGATGCCGGCATGCCGCTCGTCTCCGACCCGGGCCTGGTCCTCGTGCGCGCCTGTGTGGCCGCCGGCCTCGGGGTCGAGGTGCTGCCCGGCCCGTCGGCGGCGCTGAGCGCGCTGGTGGCCAGCGCGCTGCCCGCCGAGCGCTGGCACTTCGTCGGCTTTCTGCCTCGCAAACGGGGAGAGCTGGAGCGCGTGTTCGCGATCACCGAGACGCTGGTCGCCTTCGAGTCCCCGCGTCGTCTGGCCAGCTCGCTGGAGACGCTGGCGGGGCTGGATCCCGAGCGCGAGGTGGCGGTTTGTCGCGAGCTGACCAAGCTCCACGAGGAGATCGTGCGCGGCACCGCGGCCGAGCTCGCCGCGCGCTATCGGGCTCAACCGCCCCGCGGTGAGATCGTGCTCGTCGTCGCTCCCGCACCGGCGGCGCCGGCGGGCGACCTCGACGCAGCTCGCGCCGCGCTGGTCGCCCTCGTCGACGCCGGAGCCAAGCCGCGGCCGGCGGCCGCCGTGGTCGCCGAGCTGACCGGCGTCAAGGCCAACGCGCTCTATCGCGCGCTGACCGAAGACCGCGGCGACTAAGGCCGCGGATAGCCTTTATCGAGGCCATGTCCTTTTACATCACCACCCCGATCTACTACGTCAACGCACAGCCGCACCTCGGCCACGCTTACACCTCGATCGCCACCGACGTGATCGCCCGCCACATGCGCCAGCGCGATGAAAACGTGTTCTTTCTCACCGGCACCGACGAGCACGGTGAGCCGGTCGCCGACGCCGCCGTCGCGCAGGGCATGGAGCCCCAGGTGCTCGCTGACCAGAACGCCGAGCGCTTCAAGGCGCTGATGCCCCAGCTCGACGTCTCCAACGACTTCTTCATCCGCACCACCGACGACGAGCACCAGCGCCGCGTCCAGGAGGTGCTCCAGCGCGTGCACGACCACGGCTTCACGTATAAGGGTGTCTACGAAGGCTGGTACTGCCCGCGGTGCGCGGACTTCAAGGTCGATAACGAGATCGCGGAGGGCAACCGCTGCCCGATCCACGAGATCGTGCTCGAGCGCCATCAGGAGGAGAACTGGTTCTTCAAGCTCTCCGCCTTCCAGGAGCGCCTCGAGCAGGTCTATGCCGAGCAGCCCGCGTTCGTGATGCCGCTGGTGCGCTTCAACGAAGCCCAGTCGTTCATCAGCTCCGGCCTCCAGGACATCTCGCTGTCACGCAAGCACCTGAAGTGGGGTGTCACCGTTCCCTGGGATCACGAGCACGTCTTCTACGTGTGGTTCGACGCGCTGCTGAACTACTACACAGCCCTGGGCTACGCGCGGCCTGGTGAGGACCTGACCGCGCGCTTCTGGCCGGCCAATTTTCACATCATCGGCAAGGACATCCTCAAGTTCCACACCGTGTTCTGGCCGGCCATGTTGCTGGCCGCGGACCTGCCGCTCCCCGAGCACGTCTTCGTCCATGGCTTTCTGCTCGGCGCCGACGGACGCAAGATGAGCAAATCGCTGGGCAACGTGCTCGATCCGTTTGAGGTTTTGGAAACCTTTGGCACCGACGCGCTGCGCTTCTACCTGATGCGCGACGTCGCCTTTGGCGCTGACGGGACGGTCGGCATCGATGCCTTCACCGCGCGTTACGAGTCCGAGCTGGCCAACGACTACGGCAACCTGGCCAGCCGCACGCTCGCGATGATCCGTCGCTACCGGGACGGGGTCATCCCCGACGTGGAGACCGACGCGTCGCTGCGCAGGGAGTTCGCCGGCCTCACCGATGACGTCATCGACCTGCTCGACGCCGCCGAGATCACGACCGCCCTGGAGCTGATCTGGAAGCGCGTGCGACGCTGCAACCGCTATGTCGAGGCGTGCGCCCCGTGGCAGCTGGCCAAGGACCCGGCAACGGCCGGGGAGCTTGATCGCACGCTGGCCTCGCTGGCGGAGGGCGTGCGGGTCATCAGCGTTCTGCTCGCCGCCTACATTCCGGCCAGCGCTCGCAAGCTGTTGGACGCGCTCGGCGCGCCTGACCTGTCGCTGTCAGGCGCCGAGTTCGGCCTCCGCGGGGGCGGGCGCACGGTGACCGCCCTGGAGCCGCTGTTCCCCAAGCGGATCGCATGATCGACAGCCACACTCATCTTGACGCCTGCGAACCGTCAGACGCCGAGCTGGTCGCCGCCGCCGAAGCGGTCGGCGTGACCAGGATCGTCACCGTCGGCACCGATGGGGCCTCGTGCCGAGCCGCCCTGGCCACGGCCGAGGACTTTCCCCAGGTGTACGCCGCGATCGGCCGCCATCCCAATTCGGCCACCGGCTTTGACGACGCCGATTTCGCCGAGCTCGTGGCGCTGGCCAGTCACGAGAAATGCATCGCGATTGGCGAGACCGGCCTTGACTTCTACCGCGACTACGCCCCCGCCGAGGATCAGCGTCGCGCCTTCGGGGCCCAGATCGAGCTCGCTCGCAGCACCGACAAGCCGCTCGTGATCCATACCCGGGCGGCTGACGACGAGACGCTCGAGCTCCTCACCGCCCAGGCTGACGATCTGCGCGTGATCCTTCACTGCTTCTCGATGTCCGCCCACCTCCAGGAATGTCTCAGCCACAACCAGTGGTGGTTCTCGTTCGCGGGCAATTCGACCTATCCCAAGGCGGCCGACCTTCGGGACGCGGCCCTGAGGGTGCCCGCCGAACGGTTGCTGGTCGAGACCGACGCCCCCTACCTGTCGCCCCAGCCTGTGCGAGGTAAGCCCAATCAGCCCGCCAATGTCGTCCGAACCGCTCAGGCGCTCGCGCTCGAGCGCCGGGTCGAGTACGCCGACTTCGAACGGGCGATCGAGGCCAGCGCCGCCGCTGTCTTTCAATGGTGAGCGTCCGTTCCGCCCGCCAGCGCGAGCTGGGGCAGAACTTCCTCGCTGACCGCAACATCCTCGGGGTGATCGAGCGCCTGTCGGCGCTGGCCCCGGACGATGTCGTGCTCGAGGTCGGCGGCGGTCTCGGGGTGCTGTCGCAGCGGCTCGCTCCGGCGGTCGGCCATCTCCATGTGGTCGAGCTCGATCGGCGTCTCGAGGATCAGCTGCGGGCCACGCTGGCTGGCTTTGACAACGTCACCTTGCACTTTGCCGACGCCGTCAGGTTCGACCTGTCTGCGCTGGCGCCCGCCCCAGTCAAGATGGTCGCCAACCTCCCCTACGGGGTCGCCGCCACCGTGCTGCTGCGCACGATCGCCGAGCTGCCGACGCTCATTGACTGGGTCGTGATGGTGCAGCGCGAGGTGGGAGAGCGCTTCGCGGCCCGGCCCGGGACCGGTGCCTACGGAGTCCCCTCGGTGCTGGCCCAGCTCGCGTGCGAGGTCAAGGTTCTGCGCCCGGTCTCACGGACGGTATTCCGGCCCGTCCCCAACGTCGACTCGGTCCTGCTTGGACTTTGCCGGGTCGGACCCGGCGCCGATCCGGCGATGTCAAGGCTCGTTCATGGCGCCTTTGCCCACCGCCGCAAGGCGCTGGCCCGATCACTGGCCCTGGCCGGGATCGAGATCACCGCCGGCACTGACGTACGCGAGCGCGCGCGCGCCGCGCTCGTCGAACTCGGCCACCCCGCCGACGAGCGCGCCGAGCGGCTCTCGGCTGAGGAGTTCCGCGCGCTGGCGGCAATGCTTCACACGTGAGGATCGCCGTTCTAACCGCGCCGGCCAAGGTCAACCTCTCCCTGTTCCTCGGCCCCCGCCGTGACGACGGCCGCCACGAGCTGGTCACCCTGTTTCAGACCGTTTCGCTGGCCGACTCCCTGGCTGTGTCGGACTCCCCGTCGGGTCGTGACGAGGTGGTATGCGCGGGCGTCGAGGGTCCCAACCTGGTCGCCGACGCGCTGGCCGGGCTGCGCGCCGCCGGCTGGAAAGCACCGCCCGTGCGCGTGGACATCATCAAGCGCATTCCCGTTGCCGGCGGAATGGGGGGTGGGTCGGCCGACGCGGCCGCGCTGCTGCGCTACGCCCCGACACTGGCCGCGGTGTCCGATCAGGAGGTGGCCGAGCTGGCGGCGCAGCTCGGTGCCGATGTCCCCGGTCGGCTCCACCCCGGGGCCGTGCTCGGCACCGGAGCGGGTGACGTTCTCTCCCCGGTGTTTGCTCTGGCTGAGCATGCCGTGCTCGTCCTGCCCCAGGACTTCGGCCTGTCCACCGCTGAGGTGTACCGCGAGGCTGACCGGCTGGGTCTGCCGCGGGCGGCTTGCGAGCTGGGCCGGCTCCGGGGCGAGCTGGAGGGATGGCTGGCGCAGCCGAGTCAGCCACCGCCCGAGTCGCTGATCGTCAACGATCTGCAGCCGGCCGCGGTCTCGTTGCGGCCTGAGCTCGAGGCTGGCCTTGAGCTGATGCGCGAGGTGGGAGCCCATCAGGCGCTGGTGTGTGGCTCGGGGCCGACCGTGATCGGGGTCTTCTGGGGCCCGACGGCGGTCGTACACGCTCGCGCCGCCGCCGAGGGCATGCGGGCTCGCTACCCGCTCCTGCGCGCCGTCGAGCCGGTCTCAGGCCCCGGGTCGCCAGCGCCAGCCTGACCAGGTCGCGGAGGGGTCAGGCCTCCGGCGGCGAATCCGTCCCGCATTCCCGCAATTTGCGGGCGTACGGGTACAGGAGCCCAGCGATCCCCGTCTTCGGGCACAATTAAGCCTTCTGCGGTGAGCAACCAGTCCGTCACTTACCTCGTCGGTGCGTGCCTGGGCGTCTTTGGCCTCGCGGCCTTCGCCACGCTCGTGCTGGCCCCTGCCATGACCGCCTACCGCCGTCCGCTCGAGCGGGTCGCCGTGGTCGTCCTGTCCCTGTACGTCCTCGCCGCGCTCGTCGGTCTCGGGGTTCTTCTGGGGGCGCTGGTCATCCTCGAGTGGCCGCGGCTGTTCTGAGCGCGCGCTCGTGCTCGAGGCGCGCGGTCCGGGGTGAGGGAGTTGGCTGATAGCGCCGAGCGCGAAGACACTCGCGGCCCCGATCTGGGCGCGTTCGCGGCCATCACCGATGCCGTCGAGGCCGGAGCCGGGCTGCCCGAGATCCTCCGCGCCGCCGCGCGGGCACTGGACGCCAGCCTGATCCTGATCGACCGCTCGGCGACCGTGCTGGCCGTCGCGGCTCGCTCGCCGGCCGACGAGCGTTCGCTGATGCGCGACGCCGACGATGTCACCACCGTCGAACTCAAGGTCGCCGACGCTCCCGTCGGGCAGTTGCGCATGCGAACCCGCGAGCGCACGGTTGACAGCGCTGTGCTGCGCTTGGTCACCACCCTGATCGCCTCCGAGGTCGAGCGCGTACGCGCCCCCGAGCGAGCCTCGGAGGAGGCCGCGACCAGCTTCCAGCGCGCCGTGCTCTCCCGCCGGATCGAAGATCGCGACGATCTCATCGCGCGCGGTAAGGAGCTCGGCACCAACCTGCATCAGGGCGCGAGCGTGGCCGTGGTCCGCGCCCACGCCCGCAACCCGACTGAGGACGATTGGCGCCGGCGCCTGCTTTCGATGGCCGCGCGCGGGGCCCGATCGATCGCCTCCGGGGCGATCGCGGCCCCCACCGGTCCCGATGCCGCCGAGGCCGTGGTGCTGATCCCCGACCGCGACGGCGAGGCCGGCCGCCGCGTCTCATCGGCAATCCTGCGCGAGCTCGAGTCGGGCCTGCCCGGCTTCTCCTTTGCGCTTGGTCGCAGCCGGCGCGTCGAGGATCCGCTCGACCTCCAGCGCGCCTACAACGAGGCCCTGCTCGCCCTCAACGTGGCCGAGGGTGATGCCGAGCGCGCCGAGCTGGCCTACGAGGAGACCGGCACCTACCAGCTGCTCTTGCCCTACATGAGCGATCCGGCCGAGCTTCAGCGCTTCTACAAGGAGACCGTGCGCCCGCTGGTCGCCTACGACGAGCAGTACGAGACCGACCTGCTGGGGACCCTGGCCACCTTCCTGGACTGCGACGCCAACGTCAACGCCACCGCTGCCCGGCTGATCACCCACCGCCACACGATCCGCTACCGCTTCGAGCGCGTGCGCGAGCTCACCGGCCTCGACGTCTCCTCGACGGACGGTCGCGAGAAGCTCTCCCTGGGCCTCAAGGCCATGCGCGTCCTCGGTATCGCCGCCCCGCACGGACCGGCCTCCGAGCCCGGTGCCGCCGGCGGGCGCGTCCCCCGCTAGTCACCCGTCCGTTCTGGCGTCCCGGCTTGGCGCTGGCCGCTGAGCTGCAGATTGCGAAAAACTCCGCGCCTGCCGCCGAGCTTTTCACCAGACGCACGCTGAACCCCCGGTCTGTGAAAAGTTCGGCAGCCGCCCGCGAGCTTTTCACGTTATGCAGGCCCGTCGTCCAGCGCCTGCGCCCCCTCGGCAAGCGCGCCCTGCACCGCGGCGGCCATCAGCTCGCCGGCCACGTCCAGCGCCTCCGTGCTCCGTGATGCCCGGGCGAGGACGAACGCGCCCTCGAGCGCGCTGATCATCGCGATCACAAGCCCGCGGGCTCGCGCCCGCGACAAGCCGGCAGCGGTGAAGCGCGGCAACCCGGCCGTGATCCAGCTCTCGAACACGTCGGCGCAGGCGACCGCATCGTCTCGCTGGCGCTCGAGACCTCGAGCGCCACGGTGGCGATCGGACACGCGTCTTGAAAATCGGTCTCGTACAGGTGTTCGGCGGCGCCGGCGAAGAACGCCCGGACGGCGCTGACCAGGTCCGGGGCCGGGTCGAACACGGCGGGGATCAGCAGCTCGTGGAGGGCGCCGGACACCCGCACGATCAATCTAGTGGAGGTGCCGGATGCTTTCGTGGCGGCTCCCGGCACCTACGTCGAGACCGGCGTCGAATTCGAAGCCAACGTCAGCCACTCCTGGAACCACGGTCTCGGGGAGACCGTCACAGCCCTGCTCAACGCCGGGATGCAGATATCGAGCCTCGTCGAACACGACAGCGTGCCCTGGGAAGCGCTCCCCGGACAGATGCGACAGGTCGCGCTCAAGGAGTGGCAACTCTCGAAACGGCCCGAGCGCCTGCCCCACAGTTTCACGCTGCAGGCCGACAAGTGCTGACCAATGCCTTGAGTAGGATCGCCGGCGATGCCGATCGCGGTCATCACCGGCTCTGGAACCCATGCTCTGCCCGGCTTTGACCACGCCGAGGGGGTCGCGCACGACACGCCGTTCGGGGGCGTGGAGGTGTCCCGTGGCGAGTTCGCCGGGGTCGAGCTGCTGCACATTTCGCGCCACGGCCCCGGACACGCACGGCTCTCCAACCACGTCAACTACCGGGGCAACCTGTGGGCGCTGCGCGCGCTCGGCGCCACGGCGGTGATCGGCTGCACCGCGTGTGGTGCCGTCGACGCCAGTCTCGAGCTGGGGTCACTGGTGGTCTTCGACGATCTGCACTTCATCGCCAACCGGCTTGCGGATGGCTCGCTGTGCACGTTTTACACCCAGCCGGGTGACCCCGAGCGCGGCCACTGGATCCTGGACGGCGGCCCCTACGCCGAGGCCATCCGGGGTGCGCTGCTGGCCGGCGCCGCCGAGTCCGGCCACGGCGCGCGCGACGGCGGCGTGTACGGCCACGTCGACGGCCCCCGCTTCAACACGCCAACCGAGATCGCGCAGCTGGCGGCGTGCGGCGTGGTCGCGGTGAGCCAGACGGGCGGCCCGGAAACCACGCTATGCGGCGAGCTCGAGCTGCCCTTCGCGCTGATCGGCTTCGTGACCGACTACGCCAACGCGGTGGCGCCCGGCGAGCCGACGCCGGTGGCGAGGTTGAGCGAGCTGATGGGGGCCAGCCCCGCCGTGTTCGCCGACGTGCTGACCCACGCCGTGCCCCGCCTGGAGCGCGAGGCCCCCACGGCCGCGGGGACGATGTTCCGCTTCCAGCAGGGCTGAGCGGCGGTGCCCGGTGTGTCGAAGCGGCCGGCAGTGCTGGTCATGGCCCGCGCCGCCACCGGGCCCGAGGAGCTCGACGCGCGCCTGGGCGCCGACCGAGGCGCTGCGGTGCGTAGGTTGCTGCACGGCCGGGCGGTGGCCTGGGCGCACACCGAGGCCCCCGGAGCGGTGTGGACATCGGCGGCCGATGAGAGCGCGGCTCAGGCGGCGGACCGCGCCTGGGCCGAGCATGGGGATGGTCCCCTCTTGGTCGCTTGGCCGGACCTCCCGCGATGGCGGACCGAGCACGCGCGCGGCGCGCTCGAGGATCTCGCCGATGGCTGCACGCTCTCGCTCGGGCCGGTGTTCGACGGACGCTTCTACCTGCTGGCGTTCGCGCAACCCCTCCCGGCCGTGCTCGCCCTCGAGGCGGGACCCGAGGTGATGGGCCTGGCCATCGCCGCCGCTGGAGAGGCCCAGGCGCAGGTCGGCCTGCTGCGGGCCGAACGCGGGCTGCACAACGGTGGCGACGTGGCGGCCGCACTGGCCGATCCGCTGCTCGATCCTGAGCTGAGGGCGCTTCTGAGCTGACCGCCGCGCGCCGGCGCGGGACGACTCAGCGGCGATAACTGGGGGGCGAGGACTCGAACCCCGATTCCCGGGACCAAAACCCGGTGTCCTGGCCGGTTGGACGACCCCCCAAGGCCTGCGGGGGGCCGAATCTACCAGCGGTCGACGGTGGAGACGCGCCGCCGGGGCAGCGATCGCTTACGATCCTGGCGTGGCCGCGCCGGTCGTCGTCATCCTCGCCGCGGGACAGGGCACTCGCATGCGATCTTCGGTTCAAAAGCTCCTGCATCCATTGTGCGGGCGTCCGATCATCGCCTGGCCGGTGGCGGCGGCGCGCGACGCTGGCCTGGGGAAGATCGTCATCGTCGATTCGCCCGAGCGTCGCCTGGAGCCGGTGCTCGACGACGGCGTCGTGGTAGCCATCCAGGAGCGCCCGCAGGGGACGGCGGATGCGGTTCGGGCCGCGAGCGAGCACCTGGTCGGCGCCGGCACGGTGGTGGTGATCAACGGCGACGCCCCGCTGATCCGCCCCGAGACGCTGCGGGGGCTGGTCGCCGCCCACGAGCGCAGCGGTGCCGCGGCGACCATCGCCACGATGGTGCTCGACGATCCCTCCGGCTACGGGCGGGTGGTCCGGGCCCCCGACGGGAGCGTGGAGCGCGTCGTGGAAACCAAGTCGGCGGGTGACGCGACTGAGCTCGACCTCCATATCCGCGAGGTCAACACCGGAACGTTCGCCTTCGACGGCGATGCGCTGGCGGCGGCGCTGCTCGGGGTGCGGGCCGACAACGCTCAGGGCGAGCACTATCTGCCCGACGTGCTGCCGATCCTGCGCGACCACGAGCGCACCGTCCAGGCCTTTGAGCTGACCGACGCCGCCGAGCTCAGCCAGATCAACGATCGGCGTCAGCTCGCCGCGGTGACGGCGCTGGCCCAGAGCCGGATCCACGAACGCCATCAACTGGCCGGGGTGACCATCGTCAGCCCCGCCGCGACCGTGATCGACGCCGACGTGCAGATCGGCCCCGACACCGTGATCGCCCCCTTCACCAGCCTGCACGGCGCCACCCGGATCGGCCGCGACGCGCGGATCGGTCCCAGCAGCACGTTGATCGCCGCCGAGGTCCACGACGGTGCCAAGGTCGTGCACGCCTACGTCGACTCGGCCACGGTGGGCGAGCGCGCCTCCGTGGGTCCGTTCGCCTATCTCCGGCCCGGGACGGTGCTGCGCGAGGGGTCCAAGGCGGGCACGTTCGTGGAGATCAAGAACTCAGACGTCGGGGCCGGAAGCAAGGTCCCCCATCTGAGCTACATCGGCGATACCGACATCGGCGAGGCCACCAATCTCGGCGCGAGCACGATCACCGCCAACTACGACGGCTACCGCAAGCACCGCACGACGATTGGGGCTCGGGTCAAGACCAGCGTCGACACCACGCTGATCGCCCCCGTGAAGGTTGGCGACGACGCCTACACCGGGGCCGGCTCGGTGATCAGCGAGGACGTGCCGCCGGGCGCCCTCGGGATCGCTCGCTCGCGCCAGGCCAACCTCGAGGGCTACGCGGAACTGCGCCGCGAGCGCGAGGCTCAAGCCCGGGACTCGTCGGACGGAGGCCAGGGAGAGAAGCGATGACGGCCACCGCACCGTCGGCCTCCGGGCGTACACTCGCGGACACCGTGGGAATCGTTGACACGCGCACCGTGCCGACCGAGATGCGGGTCGGGTACGACAAGCGACTGATGCTCTTCTCGGGGCGCGCCAACCGCGAGCTGGGAGCCCGGATCGCAGCCAAGCTCGGCGTCGATCTCGGGGGGGTGGACCTCAAGACATTCGCCAATGGTGAGGTGTACTGCCGCTATGAGGAGTCGGTGCGCGGCGCGGACGTGTTCATCGTCCAGCCGACCTGCTCAAACCAGGCTGAGGGGATGAGCACCAACGACACCTTGATGGAGCTGATGGCCATGATCGACGCAGCGGTCGGGGGCTCCGCGCACCGGGTGATCGCGGTCACGCCCTGGTATGGGTACTCGCGCCAGGACAAGAAGTCTGCGCCACGGGAGCCGATCAGTGCCCGGCTCGTGGCGCGCATGCTCGAGGCGGCCGGGATCGACCGGCTGCTGACCATGGACCTGCACTCCGGTCAGATCCAGGGCTTCTTTCAGAAGCCGTGCGATCACATGACGGCGCTGTTCATGCTCACCCAGTACTTCGACGACCTCGGTCTCGAGGACCTGGTGGTGGTCGCGCCTGACGCGGGCCGGGTCAAGCTCAACAAGCAGTTCGCGGCCAAGATCGGCGCTGACCTGGCGATCCTCAACAAGGAGCGCCCGGCCCAGCAGGTGGCCGAGATCGGATACGTGATCGGTGACGTCGCCGACAAGACTGCCCTGCTCGTTGACGACATGATCGGCACTGCTGGCACGCTCGCCGCCGCCGCCCAGGCGGTCCGCGATGCCGGCGCCCGCCGCATTTACGCCGCTGCCACGCACGGCAACTTCTCCGGCAATGCCTGGGAGAACCTGGCCGCGGCCGACTTCGAGCAGGTGGTGGTGACCGACACCATCCCGCTTGCCCCGGGTGCGCCCGAGAATGTCCGCGTGCTTTCGTGCGCCGACCTGCTCACCAACTCGATCCGCCAGATCTTTACCGACGGCTCGGTGAGTGACGTGTTCGGCGGCGAGAACCAGCTGTTCTGAGTTCCTCGCTGATCGTGGTCGCGAATGGGCTGCAAACGCCCGCTTCTTCGCCAGCGGTCACGTCGTTCGTCCACGCCCTGTCAACGATCGCGGCGGCGACTGCCTCCGCGGCCAGTGCGTCGGAGTGCGGCAACAGGTGGGCATAGGTCCCTAGAACCGTCTTGGGGTCGTCTCCCAGGCGTCCAGCGACTACATGGAGCGGAACCGGGGATCGGCCGTCAGCGCCAGCGTGGCGCTCGTATGGCGCAAGACGTGCAGGCTGCCGATAGGGACGCCGGCGGCCTTGCGGTGGCGCAGGAGGCGTCAGTGATCGGGAAGCCGGTGCTTGGCGCGTGGCTGTCGGGTTCACTGCCCATCGTGCGGCTCCGTTCGTTCCGGTCTAACCGAAGTCTTGGGGCGCGAGCTCGATCGGTGTTCCGTGGGGTGTGCGGCTGGCCGCGTGTTTCCACGCCTTCCGGTGACGGGCGAGCGTCTCGGCGTCGGTCGCACGCTTTGCGATCACGAGGCGCTCGAGTGCGGCAAGCCAGCGGTGGTAGTAGGTCTCGCCGGTATCGGGGTCGCCACGTCCCTGCGCCGCGCGGATCTCATCGGCGAGCGCCTGCGCCCACTCATGCCAGCTGAACACGCCGCGCTCGTTGAGCGCGAGGGCAATCGCGAACGCTTGAGCCTCCCACGGTTCCCGGAACACAACGCCGTCGGCATCGGGGAGAGCGCTACCCACGCCAGCCGCCCCGGCCACGCCGCTTTGCCCCTCCGTGCTCATGCCGCGGGCTCGAGGTACGGCTCGAATGCGTCAACCGACACCGCCAGCGTGGGGTCGGCGTCCGGGCCCCACAGTTCTCGTGCGTCGAAAGTCACCGTGTAGAGCCATTGCGGGTCCTCACCGCGCCCTTGCGCGTTGCTGTCTGGAAACACGTGACAGCCATGTGTGGCGATCACGGTCCCAACGTGTCCACGGACGTAGCGCGGCAGCCGCGTATGCGTCACCGGATTAACGTTCCTCGCGCGGACGCGATCGCCGACCTGGAAGATGGCCGGCTGCGGCGCCTCGCGGTTCGTGGGGCTGCCGCGGCCAAGCGCCGCAGCAACGTCAGCGGGCGCCAGAACCCTACTGACAGGCTTGCGCCGCTCGAGCTCTCGGCCCGCCGTCAGCTCGGGCTCCGCTACGAGACCGCGCTCGGCGAGCAGCTGCTCCAGACCCGCCAGCCAGATCTCGTAATAGCTCTTGTCGAGGTACTCGTTCGGAGGGCGATTCTCGCGCGCGAATCGAGAAGCGTCGAGGTTCCACTCGCCGCCGGCCCCCATCGCGAGGGTCAGCGCGAACACGCGCCGCTCCCAGTCGGCGTGGAACACGGGCTCGTCCGACTCGGCCAGCACCGCTCCGAAACCGTGCACACCGCCCATGTCCTGCGCGCCGTTCACCGCGACGCCCGCTGCGGCCGTTTCGGAAGTCCCGTGCCGATCATCGAGTCGCGCGTAACCAGCTGCGCAAGCTCTTCAACGGTCCAGGCGTCGGTTCCCGCTGGCCGCATCGGGACGACCAGGTAGCGGATTTCGGCGGTGGAGTCCCACACGCGGATCTTGACCTCCGGCGCCAACTCGACCCCGAAATCGCGCAGCACTCCGCGAGGATCGGCGACCGCACGGGAACGGTAGGGCGCCGACTTGTACCATACGGGCGGCAGGCCGAGCACCGGCCACGGGTAGCAAGAGCACAGCGTGCAAACAACCATGTTGTGCACCTGCGGCGTGTTCTCGACCGCCACCAGATTCTCGCCTTGGCGCCCCGTGTAGCCGAGCGATGCAATCGCCGCACCCCCGTCGGCAAGCAGCCAGCGGCGGTAGTCCGGATCGCTCCACGCCTTTGCGATCACCCGGACGCCGTTATGGGGCCCGACCTTCGTCTCGTAAGTCTCGATCAGCAGATCCAGCGCAGCAGGATCGACGTACCCCTTCTCGACCAGCACACTCTCTAACGCCCTCACCCGCACCTGCACATCAGACAGCTCCGAGCCATGCTCGTGATCATGCCCTGCATGCTCGTCCTCGCCAGCAAGCGCCACACGAGGATTATTCAGCGCGCAGACAAGCAAGACAACATCGTGATGGGCACGCCGCCGAAGACCGAGGTGTGCTCCTAGGTCCCGCATTGATCTCGGCACGAGCATCACCGAGACGCCGCCACGAGCCCTGCGCGCGGAAAGCAGAGTCTCCGGGAGCTGAAAAACAGAATCGACGCCGGCCCGGTGCGTCTGGAGGCGATCCGTGTCCTGGGGTTTTTGATCTCCGCCTCAACCCTCAGACGGTCAGGAACCACGGATTGCGAGCCTTTCGGGACCGTCGTACGGTTAGACTCAAACTCCCCATGCCCGATGACTCCCTGACCGTGGTGGAGGTCGCTGAGCAGCTCGACGTCAGCCGTCAGATTGACCGAGGGGGACGCGAATTACCCGCAAACCGAGCACTTCTCGCTACGGGCCATTACGGGCCATTACGGCGGGAAGAGAACCAGCTGTTCTGAGCGAGTTCGACGAACCCAGGGCCGATGCTGGCGTGCACGGTGCGCGGGCCGCGCGGCTGATGGATCTTCTCGGCCTCAGCGAAGACGAACTCTGCGCGACGCTTGACTCCGACCCCCTGACGCTGCTCTCCGGTCAGCTCGAGCACCGACCCGAGCTGCCGATCCTGCTCTCGCTGCTTGACGAGGCCAGCGAGCGCGCCGGTGCCCCCGTACTGCGGCGTTGGGTTCGGGCGGCCGGGCCGGGCGGCCGCCCGGTAGATGCCCTGGTGGCGCGGGACTACGCCGCCTTCGAAGATGCCCTCGGGGTGCTCGCCGAGCGCGGTTTCGTCCTCCGCGGAGGCGGGCGTGGCTGAGCCGTTCGTGCACACGCTGCGCGTCCGCTACGGCGAGTGTGATCCCCAGAACGTGGTCTTCAACGCCCACTACCTCGGCTACGTCGACGACACGATCACCGAGCTGTGGCGGGCCGCGTTCGGCGGTTACGAGCGGATGCTCGAGCGCGGAGTCGACGTCGTGGTCGCCGAGGCCAACCTGCGTTTTCGCGCCGCCGCTCGGTTCGACGAGGTGGTCACGATCGAGGCCACCGTCACCCACCTGGGAACAACGAGCCTCGACACCAACTATCGCTTTCTGCGCGACGGCGAGCTGCTGCTCGAGGCCGAGATGCGCCACGTGTTCGTGACCCGCGGCACGGCGGAGAAGACCCCGGTCCCCGACTGGGCCCGCGCGGGTCTGGCGCCCTGGGCTGCGTTGGCGGCCTAGGGCTGGTCGTGCTCAGGCGCCGGGCGCTTCTCGGGCCAGGCGCCGACCAAATGGTGAAAGAAGCGGGCGAAGGTTCGGTCAACGGCCGCGGCCGTGCCGGCCATGACGGCCCCTTCGAGCGCTAGCGCGCCGACCACCTTGGCCGTGCTGGCCTCGCCCGTCCCGGGGACCGGGGGCGGTCGGTCATCCACCCGTGCCCACAGGCCTCGGAACACCGAGCGGCCGATCCGGGCCGAGATGAGCCCTGCGATGAGGGCAAACGGCTTGTAGAGGAGCTTGCTCAGGAGCTTCATCTCGGCGCAGCCTACCGTGCCGCGCGTCTGCCTCGCGGCCAAGGCGATCGACTGATCTTGCTCCAGCTGGCGGTGGTATGCGACCGACACGTCTGGGTAAATGCCATGCTGTATGTGACGATCGAGACGATCGAGACGAGATAGCCATGCTCGAGGAGGATCACAGTCAAGACGAAGGTGCCGAGGAGCTACTGCGTCGCGCGCTGCTCGACGACTCCTCGGCGGTTGCCGTCTCGCTGCGAGTGAGCGGGCTGCCGCTCAGCGACGCGCTGACCGTGATCTTCCATGGCCGCCGCGATCTCGGCACGCTGCAGACCTACGTGACCTGGGGCAGCCGGGCCGCGGGCGCCACCGTGTCGGCGAGCGACCTGCTCCGCGTGCCCTGTGACCTCGACTTGGCCGACGCCGAGGATCGCGAGGAGGCCGAGTGCCTCTATATCGAGCAGGCAACCGCGCTGCGAGACGCTCTGGTGGGCGCCGACACCGTGCTCGAGGTGTGGCGCGAGCCCCTCGGTGACCTGGCCGGGAGCGGCGTGACCATCGACCATTCGATCGAGCTGTCGGTCCGCCTGCCCGCGCCGCGTTTGTTGCCCACGGCGCTGGTCGCAACCGAGTCCCAGCTGGTGGTGACTCCCGTGTGCAGCGCGCGCACGCTCGCAGACGGCCGCCCACCCGTGGGGATCGCCTGCGCGCAGCAGGACCTGATTCGCGTCTACCCCCTCGCCGATGATCCCGAGCGCTGCATGGAGGACTTTCTCGAGCAGTCGGCCGTGCACGCCCTGAAGCTCCGCGAGCGCCTCGAGCACCAGGAAGCCTCGGTGCAGCGCTTCCTCGAGATCTCAGACAGCTGAGCACGACTCCCGCCAGATGACCGCGACTCGCGCCGGGTGACCGCAACTCGCGCCAGGTGACCGCGACTCGCGCCAGGTGACCGCGACTCGCGCCAGTTGACCGCGACTCGCGCCAGGTGACCGCGACTCGCGCCAGGTGACCGCGACTCGCGCCAGCTGACCGCTACCGTCGGCGCCGATGCGGCGCGCCACTGTCATCGGGCTGATCGCCGGCGGGGTGGCGCTGTTTCTTGTCCTGAGCGCGCTGCTCGCCCGCGCATTGAGCGTCGGCGGGGCCCAGAACAGCGCCATCACCGACCTCGTCCGCGCTGAAGCCCGTGGCGATCGGGCCGGCGTGGTGGCGGCGATCACCGGCTGCCGGAGCGACCCGGCCTGTCAGGCCCGCGCTGCCGCGGTCACTTCGGCGCTACGACGGGCGGGTGGGGTCCAGATCATCGAGATCAACGGCACCACGGGCTTCGCCCTCGGCGCCACCGTCGGGACAGCTCGGGTGGCGTGGCTGGCCGGAGGCTCGCTGCCCCGCGTGCAGTGTGTGCGCGTGGGCAACACCGGCAACGTCCTCACCGGCTTTTCGATTCAGCTGCTGAAGGTCAGCGCCCGGATCCGGAGCAACGCTGACTGCCCGAGCCATTTCTAGCCGGAGTCCTGACCGGGTCGCGGGCCGGTTCGCGCGCGGGGCGCCGGCCGCGACGAGGGAGGCGATCGGCCAGCCGCCCGGCTTCGCGGAAGCGCGTCCGTGATTGCTGGGCGTCGAGCAGCGGGATGCCCCCGCCCGGCGGGGTGGGCGGCTTCGGCGGCCGCTTCGGTCCCCGTCCCCACCCGTCATCGCCGTCGGAGTCCGAGTGGCGGTTGGGCGCGGGCGGATTGTCACGCAGGGCAGGCAGCAGAAGCACTCCTACGCACATCAGACCCACGAGGTGGACCCCGGCGATCCACAGCACAAGCTGAGTGTCGCCTGACATAGATTAAGGTTATCGCACGGTTAGCGTGGCGCGCCAGCCCTTTTCCTGCCTGCCCGCTAGCATCAGACGCCGCTGATGGCCGGAAACCGATCCACATCACTCAAGGTTGTTCCGCGCGAGCCCGGGGGGTCCCGTACCGCTCGGCGGTTGCGTCGCGAGGGCAACGTGCTCGGGGTCGTTTACGGCGGCGGCGAGGATCCCGTCTCCTTCTCGGTCCAGGCTCGCGAGCTCCGGCACGCGCTGGCCGCCGGCGGCGCAGTCATCGACCTCGCGATCGAGGGCTCCGGTGCCACACCAGTCGTCCTCAAGGTGCACGACCGCCACCCGGTGAGCGGTTACACGGTCCATGTCGACATGCTGCGAGTGCGACTCGACGTCAAGATCCAGTCCACGGCCATCCTCGAGCTGACGGGCGAAGAAGCTGCCCCGGGCACCAAGGAGGGCGGAGTGCTCGAGCATGTCACCCGCGAGCTGACGATCGAGGCGCTCCCCAACGACATCCCCGACGTCATCACCCACGACATCGGCCAGATGCAGATCGGGGACACGCTGACCCTGGCTGCGGTGACCGCCCCCAGCGGCGTCGAGCTCATCGACGATCCCGACACCGTGATCGCCACCCTCACACCGCCCAAGCTCCAGCTCGAGGCCGAGGACGAGATCGAAGAGGAGACCGCTCTGGTCGGCGAAGACGGCGAACCCGTCGCCGCGGCACAGGACGGCGAGGGCGGCGACAGCGAGGGCGAGGGCGGCAGCCCGGACGACCGCGCCGAGTAGGCGCCGGCCGTGCGCATGCCCGGGCCTCACGCCGGGGGCCCGCTCAGCATCCGGTCTCGCCAGCAGCCGGGCCGCGCGTGAGTCGTCCGGCTGGCGCGCCCGCCGAATGGTTGCTCGTGGGACTGGGGAACCCCGGCACCGAGTACGACCGCACCCGGCACAACATCGGCTTTGAGATCGCTCGCACGCTGATCGATCGCTGGTCATTACCGCGTCCGCGCTCTCGCTACCGCGGGCTCTTGAGCGAAGGCCGGATCCGGGTAGGCGAGTCCGATTCGCGCATCGCCGTGCTGCTTCCCCAGACGTTCATGAACGAGGCCGGGTCATCGGTCGGGCCCGCCCGCGGGGCGCTCAAGGTGCCGCTTGACCACGTGATCGTGCTCCACGACGAGATCGATATTCCCTTCGGGGAGATCCGCGTCCGCCTGGGCGGCGGGCTCGCCGGGCACAACGGGCTCAAATCGCTCAGGCAGGGGCTCGGCTCGGCTGACTTCGTCCGCGTCCGGGCGGGCGTGGGCCGGCCACCCTCCACCGATCCCGATCGCGTCGCCGCCTACGTTCTGGGGCGTTTCCGGGAGCCGGCGGGCGAGGTGAAGGCGCTGATCGGGGGTGCCGCTGACGCCGCCGAGCGGATCATCTGCGACGGTCCGCCCCAGGCGTAGTCACCTCTTAGCCGGACGCCGAACTGACGCTCGCGGCCGGTGCCTAGACTCAAAAGTCAGGCCCGATGCTCAGTTCCCTGCTCGCTCACGCTGACGAAGATCCGCAGACCGCGGCATTGCACCGCGAGGGGGGCCGCGCGTTCGTTTCCCAGTCACTGCGGCCGTATCTGATCGCTGCCCTCGTCGACCGGGACCCGTCCCGTCCAGTGGTTGTGGTGGCCGGAGACGACCGTGCCGCCCGTGACCTGGCAGCCGGCCTGAAGACCTGGCTCGAGCCCCGCACGGTGCGCTACTACCCGACTCGCGGTGTCAACTATGAGTCGCACCTGGCCCCGCCTCCGCACCTGGTCGGCTTGCGGATCGCCGCCCTGGACGCCTTGCTTGAGCCTGCGGAGGTCGCGCCCGTGGTGGTGGTCAGCGCGGTCGCCCTGTCCGAGAAGGTGCCCGACCCTGAAATGCGTCCCCGAGGCTTTGAGCTCCGGGTCGGCGAGCTGCTCGACCTTGACGAAACGGCGCTGGACCTGGTGGCCGCCGGTTACGAGCGCGTGGATCAGGTGGAGGACCGGGGGCAGTTCGCGATCCGCGGTGGCCTGCTCGACCTGTTCCCCGCCACCGAGGACCGCGCCGTCCGGGTCGACCTGTTCGGCGACGAGATCGACTCCCTGCGCTGGTTCTCCACCTTCACGCAGCGCTCGCTCGGTGACGCTGACGCGGTGGAGGTGGCCCCGGCGGCCGAGCTGGCCCCCGAGCACCGCGAGCTGGCCGAGATCGCCGCGCTCGAGGACGCCTCCGAGCGCCCTGACATAGCTGAGCTGCTCCCGGTGGAGAACTTCCAGTCCTGGCTTTCGCTGGCCGGGGATGGGGCAGAGATCCTGATCGCGGGGGAGGAGGACGTGACTCCGGCCCTGACAGACCACTGGCAGGACGTGACCGCCGCCTTCCACGACGAGGATGCCCACTCGTTGTACGTCGCCCCAGACGCGATCATGGGCGAGCTCGACCGCCGCGTCCGCATGCGACTCTCGAGCGTGGATCAGGACCAACCCTTCGCCTTCCGGGCGCAGGCAGCCGACATCGCCGCGCGGGGATTGAAAGAGGCCGAGCCTGAGCTCGAGAAGCTCGCTCGCTCGGGCTACCGGCCGGTTGTCACCTTCGCGCGCCGCGGCGAGGGGGAGCGGTTTGCCTACAACCTCGGCCGGTTGAAGGTCAGATGGCTCGGCGAGGATGGCGGGGCGGCCGGGTCCGGCTCGGGGGCGGGGGCGGGCGCGGGCGCCGGGGTGGGGGCGGGGGTGATCACCTTCGCCGCGGCCCGGTTGCAGGCAGGCTTCATCGCTCCCCAGTTCCATCTGGCGGTCATCCCCGACCACCGGCTGTTCCACCGCCGGCGACCGGCGCCCTCGCCAGGGCGCGGGCGCCGCGGGGTGCTGCGCAGCTTCGCCGATCTGCGCACCGGCGACATCGTCGTCCACGAGGACCACGGCATCGCCCGCTTCGCCGGTTTTGACACCAAGACCGTGGCGGGCGTGACCCGGGACTATCTGTACCTCGAGTACGCGGGCTCAGACCGTGTGTTCGTGCCGGTCGATCAGCTGGCCAAGATCAGCCGCTTCGTGGGAGCGGGGGGTTCGCATCCGCAGTTGTCAAAACTCGGCGGCTCGCGCTGGGAGACCCTCAAGGCCCGGGCCCGGCGCGCCGCCCAGGAACTGGCCGGCGAGCTGCTGAACCTGTACGCCGAGCGCAAGCGCCGCGCCGGTCACGCCTTCCCGCTGGACAGCGACTGGCAGCGCGAATTCGAAGACGCGTTCCCGTTCACTGAGACCCCCGACCAGCGCGATGCGATCGAGTTCGTCAAGGCCGACATGGAGGCGCCGCGACCGATGGACCGCCTGATCTGCGGCGACGTCGGCTACGGCAAGACCGAGGTCGCGCTGCGGGCGGCGTTCAAATCGGTGCAGGACGGCAAGCAGGTAATGCTGCTGGTGCCGACCACGATCCTCGCTCAGCAGCACTACGGCACCTTCTCGGAGCGCCTCAAGGACTACCCGGTGACGATCGAGCACGTCTCGCGCTTCCGGCCCGCGGTCGAGCAGAAGGCGGCGGTGGCGCGCTTCTCACGGGGGGAGGTGGACATCCTGATCGGTACCCATAGGCTGTTGTCGCGCGACGTGCGGGCGCGCGATCTCGGCCTGCTGATTGTGGACGAGGAACAGCGGTTCGGCGTCAAGCAGAAGGAGCTGCTGCGCCAGCTCAAGCTGCGCGTCGACGTGATCGCAATGAGCGCCACCCCGATCCCCCGCACCCTGCAGATGTCGCTGGCCGGGGTGCGCGACATCAGCGTGATCGAAACCCCGCCCGAGGGCCGCCGCCCGGTCAAGACCTACGTCGGCGAGTACGACGAGGAGCTCGTCCGGCGCGCTCTGTTGCGCGAGAAGGAGCGCCACGGCCAGGCCTTCTTCCTCCACAACCGGGTGGAGACGATCGACGAGACCGCGGTGCGGCTGCGCGGGCTGTGCCCGGGGATGCGCTTCGAAGTCGCCCACGGCCAGATGGACGAGGGCACGCTCGAGAAGCGGATGCTCGCCTTCCTGCGCGGCGATGCCGACGTCCTGGTGTGCACGAGCATCATCGAGTCGGGGATCGACATCCCTCAGGCCAACACGCTGATCGTCGAGCGCGCCGACATCTTCGGTCTCTCGCAGCTCTACCAGATCCGGGGCCGGGTCGGGCGCTCGCGCGAGCGCGCCTATGCCTACCTCCTGTATCCGAGCGCCGCCGCGCTGACGCCCGAAGCCGCCCAGCGCCTGTCAGCCCTGTCTGACTACACCGAACTCGGCGCCGGCTTCAAGATCGCGATGCGCGACCTCGAGTTGCGCGGGGCCGGCAACCTGCTCGGCGACGAGCAATCTGGCCACGTGGCCGCGCTCGGTTTTGAGCTCTACATGCAGATGCTTGACGAGGCGGTGGCTGAGTCTGAGGCCCTCGCCGCTTCGGACGGCGGTTCTGCCGCTGCCTCGGAGGACTGGGAGCCAGTGCGCTTGGACGTCTCTGTCGACGCCTACGTCCCGGCCGACTACATCCCCTACGAGCAGGCCAAGGTCGATGTCCACCGCCGGATCGCTGGTGCCCGCGAGGTCGCCGACCTGGCGCTGCTGCGTGATGAGCTCGAAGACCGCTTCGGTGAGCCCCCGGAACCGCTCCTGAACCTGATCTCCTTGCAGCAGGCGCGCATCAAGTTCGGCCTCGCCGGCGCCCGTGCTGTGACGATCCGCGGCGATCGCCTGGCCATGACCCCGATCGAGCTCGACTCGGTCAGGGCCAAGGCGTTCCGGGCCGAGATCCCCGAAGCGCTGTACGAATCGGGCAAGTCCCAGCTCTCGGTGCGAATGCCCAAGGACGGTGCCCAGCGGTTCCCGGCCATCGTGCGCGCCGCCGACGTGCTGTTGTCGGTCTCTCGCCACGGCTCACCGGGCGACGGTCCGGAATCGGCGGCCGCGGACGAAGCGCAGACCGCCGCTGTCTGAGCCGCTGCCTGCACTCCACGCGCCTCCCAGATTCTTGGTCAGCCGCGGTTATCGAAGGAATAGCTAAGAGCGAGACCAATCCGGAATCGGCTCGCTACCATCACCCGAGTCGTATGAAGACTCGTAGGCTCATCCCGGCGCTTGGCGCCTTTTTTGTGCTCATCGCGCTGGTCGTGTCCGGTTGCGGCAGCTCGATGCCCGGCGATGCCGTCGCCACCGTGGCCGGCAATCCGATCAGCACCCAGGCCTTCAAGCACTGGATGTACGTGGCCGCCAAGGAGCAGGCCGCGTCGGCACCAGGTCAGCCGGTGATCGTGCCCAACGATCCGCCGAACTTCAACAGGTGCCTCAAGCAGGTGCGCGCCGAGATCCCGGCGCTCAAGACGACCAGTGACACGCAGCTGCGAAAGGACTGCAAGCAGCTCTTCACCTCGCTGTCCTCGCAGGTCATGGACTTCCTGATCAAGTCGTACTGGTATCAGGCCGACGCCCACCAGGCCGGGATCAAGGTCACAAACGCGCAGGTTCAGACGGCGCTCGCCACGGCCAAGAAGGGCCAGTTCTCGACCGCCGCCCAGTTCAACACCTTCCTCAGCACGACCGGCCAGACGCTGACCGATGTCACCTACCGCGTTCGCGTCCAACAGGTGTTCACCAAGCTGCTGGCCAAGCACCCGACGACGGTCTCAGACGCCCAGATCGCGGCCTATTACCAGAGCCATCAGACGCAGTTCAGCACCCCGGAGCTGCGGAGCATGAAGATCGTCCTGACCAAGACGCAGCCCCAGGCCAAAGCCGCTCTGGCCGCGCTCAAGCACGGCACCAGCTGGGCCAAGGTGGCGAAGCAGTACTCGCAGGATCCGACCACCAAGAACAAGGGTGGCGTGCTGACCAACGTCAGTAAGGGCCAGCAGGACGCGGCGCTCTCCAACGCTGCCTTCAGCCTCGCGCCGAACAAGATCGTCGGTCCGATCAAGGGTCAGTTCGGCTATTACGTACTTGAGGTGACCAAGATCACCCCGACCACGACCCGCAGCTTGGTCCAGTCCACCCCGTTGATCCGCCAGACGTTGACCAGCCAGCTGCAGACCGCCGCGCAGGCTGCCGTCAACGCCCATGCCAAGAAGAACTGGTTCTCCAAGACCTCGTGCCGGTCGCAGTACGCGATGGCTGACTGCCCCGGCTACAAGGCACCGCCCACCCCGGCCACGGGCGCGGCAGGCAGCGCGGGCGCGGCAGGCAGCGCGGGCGCGGCAGGCAGCGCGGGCTCGGCCACCCCGGCGCCCTAGTGGAGACCGGCCCCTCCCGCGCGGAGGCCGGCCAGTCGACCGCTGCTGAGTCCCTTGAGCGTCTGGACAGCATCACCCGGCGGCTGCGGCGTGAGTGCCCGTGGGACCGCGAGCAGGACGAGCGCACGATCGTCCCCCACACCGTCGAGGAGGCATACGAGCTCGCCGAGGCTGCCCACCGCCGCGACGACGCCAAGCTCCAAGACGAGCTCGGCGATGTCCTCTTCCAGGTTCACTTCCTGTCTTTGCTGCTCGAGGAGCGGGGAGCCGGTTCGCTGAAAGCGGTTGCCGAGCAGGTCACCGAGAAGCTGATCCGCCGCCATCCCCACGTGTTCGGCGAGACCGAGGTTGCCGATGCCGGCGAAGTCCTGCGCAATTGGGACGCGATCAAGCGAGACGAGCCCGGGCGCGAACCGGGCCTGTTCGGCGAGGTTCCCGAGAACCTGCCCGCGCTGCTGCACGCCCGCAAGGTCCAGCGGCGCGCGGCGTCCTCGGGATTTGATTTCCCCGGGGTCGAGGGCCCGCTGCAAGCTGTACGCGACGAGCTGGCCGAGCTCGAGGGGGCGCCGGATTCCGACGAGCGCTTCCACGAACTTGGAGACGTGCTGTTCGCCGCCGTAAACGTGGCCCGCAAGCTCAAGCTCGATCCTGAGCTAGCCCTGCGTTCGGCCTCCGAGAGGTTCCGCTCGCGCGTCACGGCGGCGGCCAACCTGGCGACATCACAAGGCGCAAGTTGGGAGGATCTTCAGCCTGAGCAGCAGCTGCAGTACTATGCCCGCGCTCGGCTGACCGAAGGAGAGCCGGAGTCGCCATGAGTCACATCGAGCAAGTGCACGCCCGCCAGATCCTGGACAGCCGCGGCAACCCGACCGTCGAGGTCGAGCTCAGCCTGGAGTCCGGAGCGTGGGGTCGGGCGGCGGTACCCTCCGGTGCCTCCACGGGTGAATTTGAGGCCACCGAGCTGCGTGACGGAGGACCGGACTGGATGGGCAAGGGAGTGCTGAAGGCGGTCGCCAACGTCAACGGCGAGATCGCCACCGCGATCCGCGGCCAGGACGCCTCCAGCCAGGCCGCGCTTGACCGGATGCTGATCACGCTCGACGGCACCCCCAACAAGTCGCGCCTGGGCGCCAATGCGCTGTTGGCGGTATCGCTGGCCGCGGCGCATGCCTCGGCGGCCGACGAGCGCCTGCCGCTCTGGCGCTACCTGGGAGGCGAGACCGCTCACGTGCTGCCGGTCCCGATGATGAACGTGCTCAACGGTGGTGTCCACGCCGACAACCGCGTGGATTTTCAGGAGTTCATGATCGTCCCGGTCGGCGCGCGGACCTTCTCCGAGGCGCTGCGGATGGGGTCTGAGGTCTTTCACCATCTCAAAGCCACCCTGCACGACCGCGGGCTCTCTACGGCCGTCGGCGACGAGGGCGGCTTTGCTCCTGACCTGGAGTCAAATGAGCAGGCGCTCGAGGCGCTGATGGAGGGCATCCGCGCCGCAGGCTTCGTCCCCGGTGACCAGATTGCGATCGCGCTGGACCCGGCCGTATCCGAGCTTTACCACGACCATCAGTACGTGCTCGAACACGAGGGCCGAACGCTCAACGCCGATGAGCTGGCCTCCTATTGGGCCGATCTCGCCGACCGCTACCCGATCATCTCGATTGAGGACGGCATGGCCGAGGAAGATTGGGACGGATGGTCGGTGCTCACGGATCAGATCGGCAACCGCATCCAGCTCGTCGGCGACGACCTGTTCGTGACCAACACCGAACGCCTCAAGCGGGGCATCGACGCCGGCGTCGGCAACGCGATTCTGATCAAGGTCAACCAGATCGGCACGCTGTCCGAGACGCTGGCGGCCGTGCGGATGGCGCGCGACGCGGGCTACGCGGCGGTCATGTCGCACCGCTCGGGCGAGACCGAGGACGTGACGATCGCCGATCTCGCCGTAGCCACCGGCTGCGGACAGATCAAGACCGGCGCGCCGTCGCGGAGCGATCGAGTGGCCAAGTACAACCAGCTGCTGCGGATCGAGGAGGCGCTGGGCGCCGACGCCTCGTTCCCGGGGCGCTCGGCCTTCCGCGCTTAGCCGCGGTAGCGGTCGCGGTGCACGAGGCCGTGCAGCAGGAAGGATCAGCGCGGCGTCGAACGAAGGCCGCAGGCAATGCCGTCTGCCCGTTCAGCCAGCGCCGCTCCCCGGCGTTCGCCTCAGGCGCCCGGGCGCCGGGCGCCCGGCTTGGCCGCCCTGCGCGAGCCGATGCTGCGAGTTCGCTGGGACCGCGCTGGGCGAGTGGCCCTGCTGGTCGTATTGACGGTCGTGGTCGGGCTCTACGCGCAGCGCACGCTGGCCTACTTCTCGATCAGCGCCCAGGCAAGCCAGCAGCAGGCGATCGTCGAGCGCTTGCAGCGCGAGAACGCGCAACTGTCGCGCCGGCAGCAGTCACTGGGCCAGGCCGCGACGATCGTCCGCGACGCCCGAGCCCTGGGCATGGTGCGACCCGGCGAGCGGCCGTTTGTGATCACCCGTCATTCCGGGCACTGAGGCGCGCGTACAGCCAGACCGCGGACCGCGCATGAGCGCGCCGGAACTGCGCTTCGAGGACCTGATCGGTCTCTGGCAGGACGGTGAGCGTCGCCTGCGCGGCGCGCAGCCGGGTGACCGGCTCGTGCTCGAGCGGGTCGTGGCCGAGGTGGTGGATGAGCTGCGCCGTCGGATCGGCGCCAACTTCAGCGTGCAGGAACTGGCGCGCTACTACGTTGAGGTGGGCACCGACTGGTGTTTTGGCATCGCCACGCGGGTGGCGCCGGGCAACCCGGCGGCGTGGGACATAACCACGGTCTCGGGAGCTGCGTTCGCCGGCTACGCGCGCGAGGCGGGCGATTACATGATCGGCCGCCGGACCGCCGAAGGCTGACCGGAGCCTCGGACGGCACCGAGCCCCGCGGTCCACTAATCGTCGGAATCTGAGTCCGGATCGGACTCCGCGTCACCGCCGGCGCGACGGATGATGATCTGGTCTTCCTCGATCGCGACCTCAACCGGCCGGTGTCCAGCCCAGTACTCGGCGTACACCGGATCGTCCTGGACGGCGGGATCCAGCCACAGGCCGTAGCCCTCCTCGCCGTGGTCAAAAGTCGCCTCGAGGGTCTCGGAGCTACGCCGGCGAGTGCGACCGCTACGCCCTCCGCGCCGGCTTCGCCGGCGGCGAGCGGGCTTCTCAGCGTCGCCGTCCTCCTCGTCCTCGTCTTCGTCGTCATCGCGGGCCGCGGCGGCGGCGTCGAGCTCAGCCGCGATCAGCGCATCGTCCTCGGCGCGGAGATCTATCTCGTCGTCGAAGTCGGGGCCAGTGGTGGTCGCGTGGCTCTCTTCTTCGGGCGCGAGACTCTGCTCGCGCTTGAAGGTCTGAATCTGCTGAACGGTTACCTCGAGCTGATGCGCGATCCAGGCATCGGTGCGTCCCTGACGGACCCAGGCGCGGATGCGGTTCAACTCTGGTCTGAGTGATTTACGGGCCATAAGAGCGCTGAGACTAGTACAGGAGACGACGATACCTCGCCTGGGTCGAACTCAAGCTGAGCTCGACCTCGGACAAAAGTTCCATCGCTATCCGTCTGTCCGAGTACACGCTATTCTCAACAATCGGCGGGAAGGGCGCTCTCGCGTGCCCGTACCGTTACCAATGGCAGCCAAGCAGGGAGGCAAGCAAGATGCTGGTCCTGACCCGTAAGTCCAACCAGAGCATCATGATTGGCGACGAGATCGAGATCTCTGTCCTGGCAATCATGGGCGAGAAGGTAAGGATCGGGATCCAGGCACCACGCGACGTTCCGGTCTTCCGCAGGGAGGTCTACCTGGAGATTCAGCAGGAGCGCGCCGAGGAGACCAAGGGAGCCCGAGAAGAAGTCGACGCCGCGCTGCGGGGCCTGGGTGAAGACAAGCCGCAGTAGGTTCGCAAAGTGAGTAGGCGAGGCCGAGCCGGGGGCCACCTCTGGGCGGCCACCCGCGCCCGAGCGGTGGACAGCAGCTAGGTCAGCAGCAGGTACAGCGTCTCGAACATCGCCGCGGTGACGATCAGGGCGGTGGCGATCAGCGTCAGCACCAGCACCCAGTAGCGCAGCGAGCTGCGCTTGGTGGCCCGCTGGTGGGTGCGGACCCTGGATCTGCGCACAGCATGGCGCCGGAGGGTCTCTCGACGACTCCGGTCCAGTTGCGTCTCGTGCCGGAACTCCTGCTCGAGTTGCGCGAGGCTCTGGCGCATCTTCATCGCCACGGCGCGAGGCTACCAATAGTTGGCCGGAGATGAGAGTCGAGTTATGTAGTCCCCGATCAACCAGACCGTCGATCAGTGGACCTGCTGGCCCTCGTAGACCTCCACGAAGTGCAGATAGTTGTCGGCGATCTGGCTCGCGGCCGCGGCGCGATCGAGCTCGTCGCCGAGGAAGCCCTTGAGAGCGTCCCACCAGATCGAGCGGCCGATCGCAAAGCCGATGAAGCCGTCGACGGTCGAAGCCGCCTCGAGCCACTGCTCGACCTTGGCGGTGGAAGCGCCCCGCCCGAGGAGGACGCAGGTCACGCCCTCGCGGCCCTGACCAGACCGGGCCTGCTCGGCGAGCATGACCGCGTCGTCGCGGGCGTCGACGCCCTCGATCTTCCAGATGTCGACCTCGATCCCGAAGTCCTGGATGTTCTTCATCGCGCGGCGCATCAGCTCGGGGCGCAGCTCGCTGTCGTAACGATCGCTGTCGCCGTCCACCGAGGCCAGCTGGTCGTCGGTCGCGGGGACCAGAAGCTCGAACAGGAACCTCCGTCCCTGCCCGGCGCCCGAGTCATCCGGCTGCGCATGCAGCCAGTCCGCGAGCTCCTTGAGGCGACCGAGCTGGCGCTCGCTGGCAACCGGGTCGTCATCGGGGTTGTAGCGGACGAGGACCTTGGAGAAGTCGGGGTCAAAGTGCTCGATGTGGGCACCGAAGTCGGCGCCATATTCGAAGTCGAACTCGTTCTGGCCCGACTTCTCGACCGGCATCGCTAGCTTCAGCCCGTGCTCACGGGCCTGAGCGGGCACGTTAGAGCCGAACTGCTCATCCACCAGCACCCCGGTCGCCGACGCATGGGCACCGCGCGAGACGGCCTCCAGCATGCCCTCGAAGATCAGGTGCTTGGCGTCTGAGATCGTCTCGATCTGCTCGGGAGTGGGATCCCCCTCGATTCCGAACATCTTCTTCTGGAACGAGCCGCGATGGTCGAAGGCCAGGATGTAGAGCTTGCCGTCGTATCCGAGTGCCATGTCACTCCTTGGTCAGTCATATTTGGTCGATGGCCTGAGTCTAGGGCCCGACGGCGCCGGTGCGCGACCCGCCCCAACCCCGTCCGCGACCCGCCGCGGAGGCCTGGCATCCAGCCTGGCATCCAGGAGAACGCGTACCCTCTGGCGCCAGTGGAGCATCGCTTCTCGGGACACGCCTACACGCTCGGCATCGAAGAGGAGCTGATGATTCTCGACGCCGAGTCCCTCGAGCTCGTCAACGCGATCGAGGCGATGCTCGAGCCGGCACCGGTGGGCGAGATCAAACCTGAGCTGATGGAGTCGGTGCTCGAAATCTCCACCGATCCGTGCGCGAACGTCACGCAAGCCAGCGGGCAGCTCACCGCGCTGCGCCGCCAGGTTGCCGAGACTGCATCAGACAAGGGGATGGCGATCGGGTCGGCCGGTACCCACCCGTTCGCGATGTGGGAGGACCAGCGGATCGTGGCTCGGCCCCGGTACCGCGACCTGATCTCGGCCCTGCGTTTCGTCGCTCGTCAGGAGCTGATCTTCGGGATGCACATCCACGTGGGGGTCGACGATCCCGATAAGGCGATCCACGTCGCCAACGGCATGCGCATCCATTTGCCGGTGCTGCTCGGCCTGTCCGCCAACTCGCCCTTCTGGCGCGCCGACCTGACCGGCATGGCTTCGACCCGAACGCCGATCTTCCGTGCCTTCCCGCGGGTCGGCATCCCGCCCACCTACCAGGACTGGGCCGACTACGAGCGCCACATCGAGTTCATGATCAAGGCCGGCGTGATCGAGGACTACACCTACCTGTGGCACGACGTGCGGCCCCACCCGGCCTTCGGCACGGTCGAGATCAGGGTGATGGACTCCCAGACCCACGTCGAGCACACGCTCGGCCTGGCGGCACTGGTCCAAGCCATGGTCCGCGAGCTCGCCATCCACTTCGACGCCGGCGAGAGCCTCTCCACGTATCCCTGGGAGATGCTGGATGAGAACAAGTGGCTGGCCGCGCGCCACGGGCTCGAGGGTGAGCTCGTCGATCTGCCCGGGCCTGACCGGGTGGGGACCCGCGCCCTGGCCCGGCGCCTGATCGACCGGATGCGTGAGCATTGTCAGGATCTCGGCTCGGTCAACGAGCTGGAAGCGGTCGAGGATCTGCTCGCGCGCGGCAACGGCGCCGCGCGGCAGGTGGTCGTCTACGAGGCCAACCATGACCTGAGGGAGGTCATGTCCGAGATCGTGACGGCAACCCTGCCTGGTGACGCCGGCTGAACGGCTCCGACTCGGACGGCGGGGAGGCGGTTCTACAATCGGTCCGGTGAGCGCCGGTGGTCCTGATCTGTTCGTGGTCTGCAAGAACTGCGGATCCGAAGTCAGCAGCTACATAACCGAGTGCCCGTATTGCGGTAACCGCCTGCGCAAGCGTGCCCCGAAGCTGGACCGCGACAATCGCCCGGGCCGCAAGCGGCAGCGACGCACTCCGGCGCCGCTGCTCAGCCGGCTACGCAGCGACGAGATCCCGGGCATCCGTCCCGACCGCCACCCCTACGCGACCGGTGTCCTGGTCCTGGCCGGGCTGATCGGCACCGTGCTCTGGCGTACGGGTTTGGGCGGGGTCGGCGGCCACCTCGTGATCTACGGCAAGCCGGGCTCGGAGTGGTGGCGCGTCTTCTCGGCGGTATTCGCGTATGACAACAGCGGTTATGCCTTCCTGACCCTGGGCGCTGTCGGTCTCTTCGGGTGGCTGCTCGAGCGCCGCCACGGCCCCCTGGTCGTGATCGGCCTGTTCCTGCTCGGCGGGGTGGGCGGCATCGCGGCGACTGCCGCGGTCTACGCCATCCCGGTGGCACTCGGCGCCAGCGGCGCTGGCTTGGCCATGCTCTGCGCCTGGGCGGTCCCCGACCTGCTCGCCCTGCGCGCCAAGCAGGACTATGAGGGAGATCTCCTCGGCGTCGCGGTGATCGCAGCCGTGCTCCTGCTGCTGCCAGTCGCCGTTTACGGCGCGAGCTGGGTGGCCGATGGGGTGGGGGTGGCGGCCGGCTTGGCCGTCGGGCTGCCGCTGGCCCGGCTCGGCACCCGCTAAGCGACGGTGATCGTGCCCGCTTCACCCTCGGTGAGGTGACCGATCACCGCACCGGGCACTCGATCGGCCATCTCGGGGGCCAGCGCGACGAGTAGCCCACCGGACGTCATGGCGTCGCAGGCCAGCCAGCGGCGATTCTCAGGCACGTTGGCGCCGAAGGTGGCGAAGGTCTCGGCGTGAGCCCGGTTGCGCCGGGTGCCGCCGGCCACGGCGCGGTCACCGTCGGCGAGCAGTTCCAGCACGCCGCCGATGGCCGGGATGGCCTCGGCATCGACCTCGGCGGCGAGACGGCTGGCCAGGGTCAGCTCGCGCAGGTGCCCCAGCAGCCCGAAGCCGGTTACGTCGGTCATGCCGTGGGCGCCCGCGTCGCGGGCCGCGCGGGAGCTGTCGCGGTTGAGTGCCGTCATGACCGCGACCGCCTCGGCCAGAGGTGCCGGCACGCCTCGCTTGACCGCGGTCGAGACCGCGCCCGCGCCTAGCGGCTTAGTCAGGACCAGTGCGTCTCCGCTGTGGCCGCCACCGTTGGTCAGCAGCCGCTCGGGATGAACGATGCCGGTCACAGCCATCCCGTACTTGGGCTCGGCGTCGTCGATCGAATGACCGCCGACGATCGCGATCCCGGCCTCGGTGGCGATCGCCGCTCCGCCGCGGAGGATCTCACTCAGCACGTCGCGACCGATCTGCTCGATCGAGAAGGCGACCAGGTTGAGAGCGCACACCGGGTCGGCGCCCATCGCGTACACGTCGGAGAGCGCGTTGCAGGCGGCGATCCGCCCGAAGTCAAACGGGTCGTCGACGATCGGCGTGAAGAAGTCCGCGGTGGAGACGATCGCGAGGTCGTCTCGCACCCGGTAGACGCCGGCATCGTCGGCGGTATCGAAGCCGGCCAGGACGTTGGGATCAGCCACGCCGGGCAACCCGGCGAGCAGCGGGGCAAGCGCCGCGGCGGGGAGCTTGCAGCCGCAGCCGGCGCCGTGCGACAGGGAGGTAAGGGCGATGGCCACGCACGTATGATGGCGTGAGCGAGTGCCGGACCGTGCTTACACCGACGAGGAGCTGGACGCCGCCATCGCGGCGATCAGTGACGCGGACCGGCTCCGCGAGGCTCAGGAGATCGTCATGCGGGCCGCGCCGCAGCTGCAGAGCGTGCTCAACGCGGCGCTCAGCGAGGGCGGCTGGTTTGACTCCGCCCACGAGGGAGCAGCCCGCGAGGCGGCCGCCGAGCCAGAGCTCGAGGCCCGCCTGCGGGCCCTGCGTACGCTGCTGGCCGAAGAAGTCCGGCTCGGCATGCTGGTCGGCGTCGCGGTCGGCTTCGAGCTCTCGCGGGCGCTCCCCGCGCTTCCCACCGAAAATCAACCGGAGGACTAGAACCCGAAATGGACATCCGCTTTCTCGGCCACGCCTGCTTCACCCTCGCTGACGGCGACACGACCCTGCTGATCGATCCATTCTTGAGCGGCAACCCCAAGGCCGCCGCCAGCGCCGACGAGGTCGCGGCGACCACGATCCTGCTCACCCACGGTCACCAGGACCACTACGGCGACACGGTCGCGATCGGCAAGCGCACCGGCGCGACCGTGGTCGCGATCACCGAAGTCGCGGGCGAGATCGGGGGGGAGGGGCTCGAGGTCCGCGACTGCAACCTCGGCGGCACGGCGAGCTTTGACTGGGGCTGGGTCAAGCTGGTGCCCGCCTGGCATACCTCCACCACCCCGAACGGCACCGTCTCAACGCCGGCCGGGATGCTGATCTCGTTCGGCGGCAGGATCGTCTATCACCTCGGCGACACGTGCCTGTTCTCGGACCTCCAGCTGGTCGGCAAGCGCCACCCGATCGACATCGCGCTGATGTGCATCGGCGGCCATTACACGATGGACCGGCACGACGCGGTCGAGGCAGCGGAATTTGTCGGAGCCAAGACGGTGATCCCCTGCCATTACGGCACCTTCCCGGCGATCGAGACCGATGCCCGCGCGTTCAAATCCGAGGTTGAGTCCGCCACCAGCTCGGCCGTCGTCATCCTCGAGCCTGGCGAGACCCACACGGCATGACCCACGCAATCGTCCTCATCCAGGCCGAGGGGCCGGCACTGTCCAAGCTGGGCGGCGAACTGGCCGGCATCGATGGGGTCGCCGAGGCTTACTCGGTGACCGGAGAATGGGACTTTGTGGCCATCCTGCGCCTGCGCGAGCAGGACCAGCTCGCGCAGGTGGTGACCGGCAAGCTCTCGCAGCTGGCCGGCGTGCGCCGAACCCAGACGATGGTCGCCTTTGAGGTCTACTCACGCCACGACCTCGAGGCGATGTTCTCCGTCGGCCAGTAGGGCGCGCCGCCCCAGGGTGGCTACTGGCGGCGCAGCGCCACGGCCAGCGCCTGACCGAACCCCGCCACCGCGGCGGCGTACGTGTAGGCGGCCGCGGCCGATCGGCCCGCCTCGCCCAGCCGCTGGCGCAGCTCGGCATCGATGAGCAACCGTTCGATCGCCGTGGCCAGCGCGTCGGGGTCGCCGGGTGAAATCACGTACCCGGTCTCTCCCTCGCGGATCAAGCCCCCGGCCACGGCGCCGACCGCGGAGGTGGCGATCACCGCTCGCCCCTGATGCATGGCCTCGTTGCAGACCAGGCCCCACGGCTCACGCCAGCGAGGGGTCGGGATCGAGGGGACCACCACGATCGTTGCCGTGGCGTAGGCCACGGGCAGCTCGTCACGAGGCAGCGACCCGAGGATCCGCGTTCCGGGCACCCCACCGAGCCGCTCGCGGAGCGGGCCGTCGCCCGCCACCACGAGCGTCGCGTCGGATCCGATCCGCGGCCAGGCGTCAATCAGCACCTCGATCCCCTTGGCCTCCACCAGCCGGCCGGCGTAGAGGACCAGGGGGCCCCGGCGCAGCCGGTGGCGGGTGCGAAACGCCGTCTGTTCACGCGGGGTGACCGTGCGCGCAAAGAGCTCGGGCTCAACCGCCTGAGGCGCCACGAACACGTCGTCGTCGCGTCCCCGCACGCCGGCCACGAAGCGCCGAGTGTGCTCGCCATAGGCAACCACCGCGTCAGCGCGACGGTAGATGTGGCGGGTCAGCGGCACGGCCAGATCGTTGCTGAGCGAATGCGGCTGCGCCCACACCGAGGCCCAGAACACGAAGGGCCGGTGGTACCGGCGAGCCCCGAGATAGGCGGCCGGAAGGATCGGCCCGCCGCCGTAGGGGGCGATCACCGCCTGATAACGGCGTCCAACCCGCAGCGCGCCCCGCCAACCGTCCAGGCGCCGAGCCGGAAACGGAGCCGCCGCCAGCAGGGCGTCGAAGTCGGGCAGCCGTCCGCTGGGCATATAGCGCTCACCCCCGCCGTAACACAGGATCTCGACGCCTTGCTCGGCGGCCAGGCGCTCGTACAGCGGGATGCGGTAAGGGACGAGATGGTTGGTCAGCAGGGCGATCGCCATGCCGGGATGATGGCGGGCGCCCACGCCCGGCGCCGCTGACAGAATCGGCAGGCGTTCCGGACCGGTTCGGGCGCATCTCCCTGTCATGCGCGTCCTGCTCCTGCACAACCGCTACCGCGCCCAAGGGGGAGAGGAGCGCGCCGTATCCGACCTCGAGGCGCTGCTCGCCCGGCGGGGACACACGGTGCAGCGTCTGGAGCGAGCGAGTGCCGACACCGGCTCGCTGACCGCAGCGCGAGCGCTGATCTCGGGCGGCAGCGACCCCGAGGCGGTGGGGACGGCGGTCAAACGTCTGCGCGCCGACGTCGTCCACGCCCACAACCTGCACCCGCTGTTTGGCTGGCGAGCCCTCGCCGCGGCTCGCGCGGCCGGGGCCCGTACCGTGCTTCACCTCCACAACTTCCGGCTGTTCTGCGCGATCGGGATCGCCTACCGCGACGGCGCACCGTGCTTTCGCTGCCGCCGGGCCGACACCTGGCCGGGCCTGCGCCTGCGCTGTCGCGGCTCACTGGGCGAGGCGGCCGTGTACGCCGCCGGGCTGCGCCGCCAGCAGCCGGGCCTGATCGAGCACGCTGGGCGTTTCATCGCCGTCTCGCAGGCGACGGCGAGACGGCTGATCGAGCTCGGCCTGCCGGCGGCCAAGACCTCGGTGCTGCTCAACTTCATTCCCGCCTCCGCCTTCGCGACGGTGAGCCGGGCGAGCCAGGGTGAGTACGCGCTGGTCAGCGGTCGCCTGGTCGAGGAGAAGGGCTTTGACACTGCGATCGCCGCCGCCCGGGGAGCGGGCGTTCCGCTGGTGGTGGCCGGATCGGGACCCGACGAGGTCCGCCTGCGCGGCCTGGCCGCCGGGGACGGCGTGCGCTTCACCGGCCGCCTGGAGCCGAGCGCCCTGGCCCGGTTGCGCGCCGCGGCAGCCGTGGTTCTGGCTCCGTCGCGCTGGGAAGAGCCGTGCCCGTACTCCGTCAGCGATGCCATGGCGGACGGCGTGCCGGTGCTCGTCTCAGACCGTGGCGGGCTGCCCGAGCTGGCCGGCCCGGACGTCGTGCTGAACGCCGATGACGTCGTGGGCTGGACCGCGGCGCTCGGCGCCCTGTGGCGTGACCCCGAGGCGCGGGGCCGGGCCGGGGTCGGAGCACTCGAGCGAGCCCGGGAGCAGTTCTCAGAAGACCGCTACTACGAACGGCTGATGGGGTTCTACAAGTGACTATGCCGCGCCCGCCCATGCGCAGAGACACGTTGATCGGGTCCATCGTGCTGACCCTGGCTCTCGTCGCCTGCGGTGGTGCCAGCGCCGCGAGCACCACCACCAGCTCAGCACCCCGCCTCCCTGCCCGGTTCACGATCGGGGCCGGCGGGCGCCTCAGTCCGGCCGTGGTCGCCGCTCCGGCTCATATCGACATCGAGGTGTCGATCCGGTGCACCGACCGTCACATCCATCGCGTCGTGGTCGCCACCCCGCATCGGCACACGCTGAGGGTGTCCCGCTCCTCAGCGGCCCATGTCCTGCTCACCGGCCTGCGCAATGGGACCTACGCGATCAACATCGACGGAAGGCCGCGCGGCAAGCTGATCGTTGGCGCTATCCCCGGACCCTAGGCGGGGCCGGCGAGGGGCGTCGACGGCGTTGAGGGCGTCGAGCGCGTAGACGCGTCGGGGGCGAGCGTTCAGCCGATCCGCGAGCCCGGCTCGGCGGCGCGGTCGGGACGAACCAGGATGATGTCCCGGTCGCCGTCGAGCGCGCCCAGCACCAGCACCTCTGAAAAGAAGGGCCCGATTTGACGGGGCGGGAAGTTGACCACCCCGACGACAAGCGTGTCCAGGAGTTCCTCGCGGGAGTACGAGGTGATCTGGGCCGAGGAGCGTTTGACCCCGATCTCGGGCCCGAAGTCGATCCTCAGCTTCCAGGCCGGCTTGCGCGCCTCGGGGAAGTCATCGACCGCTAGCACCCGGCCGACGCGCATGTCGACGGCCTCGAACTGCTCGAAGTCGATCACCAGCCGGCGTGCCCGCTCCAGGAGCCGTGCCGGCGCCAATGCCACCGGGTGGCCACGGCTCGCAGGGGCGGCGTGGTGCTGGACGTCGCGGGGGTCGGCGTGGTTGTCGGCGCCGCCGGCGTGGGGGTCGAGACGGGAGGCGTGGGCGTGGTCACGGGAGGCGCCGGCGTCGTGACCGGCGCCGGGCTTGGGGTCGTGGCGCTCGGGGTGGTGGCGCCCGGGGAGCCAGGTTGGCCGCCGGGCGAGTTGTCACTCGGTGGCGGCGAGGACGGCTGACCGGAGGCGGGCGGAGGAGCCGCACCCGACGCGCTGTTCGGATTGCTGCCCGACGACGAGCCGGGTGTCGGGCTGGCGGCCGGGGTCTGATTCGGCGGCGCCAGCACCGTGGGATCGGTCTGGGTGGTGTTGCGGCCGGTCGGGGCGACCTTGGCGTTGACCGGGGTGTTGATCGTGGCCCCGGCCTTGGTCGTCTTCGCGGCGACGGACGTCTTGGCGTTCGCGGCGGCGATCTTGGCGGCGGTGACCTTGGCGGCGGCGGCCTTGGCGGCGGCGGCCTTGGCGGCGGCGGTCACCTTGTCGCGGGGGGCGCGCACCACGTTGCTGGACGGCTGTTCGGCGTGGGAGTCAAGCGGCCGCACCGCCGCCTGTTGTACCGGTGAAACCGACCTGGGTGCGACCGCGGCGGCCGTCGCGTGGGGCACGTGGCTGACATGGGTGTGGTTGGCCTCGACGGCGCCGGCGGTCACGATCGCCGCGGCGGCGAGCCCAGCGGCGGCTTTGGTGGCAAGCGTGCCCAGGCCGGCGGATACAAAGCCGCTTGAGGCGACGAGCGACGAGCCGGCCACGGCACCCCCACCCGCTATCGCGCCGGCGGCTCCGGCGGCACCCGACCCGGCCGCGGCGGCACCGGACCCTGCCGCGGTGGCGCCCGAGCTGCTGGCCGCGGAGTGACCGAGGTGGAAGATGGCCAGCTTCTGGAGGATGAGCATCGGGCCGATCGGCAGCAGCGCAGCCAGTGCCTTGTTGGTGTGCTTGAGCTGGGTGCGGAAGATGCTGCAGCGCTCGCAGGCGCGCAGGTGGCGGCGCACGAGTGGGGTGGGACGGCGCCGCAGGCCCTCCGCGATTTCACCCAGCTCGATCCGGACCTCCTCGCAGCTCAGCAGGCGCGCCTCGGCGGCTTCGGCCAGGGACACCCGTGCGCGGACGAGCAACGACTTGACGCTCGGCACGGTTGTCTCCATCGCCTCGGCAATCTGCTCGTAGGAGAGGGCATCCATCTCGCGCAGCACCAGGGCGGTCTTCTGCGTCTCGGGGAGCTCGTGAATGTCTCCGACCAGGAGCCGGAACTCCTCGCGCTCGTGCACCTTGTCAGCGGTGGTGGCGCCGTGCTCGGAGAAGTGGGTGTCCATGGAGTCGACGCCGATCGCCCGCGCGCGCCGCAAATGGTTGAGGCTGCGGTTGCGGGCGATCCGGTAGAGCCAGGGACGGACGTTGATGGGGCGCTCGTCGGCGACGATCGCGTGGAAGGCTGCCGTCATCACCTCCTGGAGCACGTCCTCGGCGTCCTCGCGAGAGCCGAGCAGGTGGCGGCAGAAGGCCAGCATTCGGGTTTCGTAGCGCGCGACGAGCACCTCGAAGGCCGCCGTGTTGCCCTTTCGCAGGTAGGCGACCAGACGCTCGTCAGACTGGAGTCTGAGCAGCGCGGGGCGGCCGTGCAGGCCGATCCCCCCGGAATATTTGAGTGCTGAGACTTCCATCCGGCGCGGTGGGCGAAACTCCCTTTCGACAACCTCGGACACCGTAGCAGCGCAAAAGTTGCGCCAGTACGCAAGGATGGGCGGCCTGATGAGGACGACGACGACTCGGATGTCGGCGCCCGCCCAAGAGCGCTTCTGCGGCCGTGTCGGGAATACCCGGGGAGGGACTCGAACCCTCACGCCACAAAGGGCAGTCGCTCTTAAGGCGACCGTGTCTGACCAAATTCCACCACCCGGGCGGGAAGCGCAGACGCTAGCGGCTCTGCCGGCGCTCGCCAAGCGACCGCGCCAGGGCCCGAAATCCCCCGTCCCCTCGGGCCGGGGGGAACGGTTCCCAATTGACAGTGCATTGGGCGCCTTGCTAGCTTCGCGCCAGATTCGCGCCGGAATCGCTACGACTCCCCCGGGTCGGAACGGGCCGTGCGCGGGAGGAGATCGATTGCATAGGTCGCGGCGGTGCGGAACTCAAGTGTGATCGGGCGAGTCGCCGCGGTAGCGGCGATCGCGGTGGCGATTGTTGCCGTGGTCGTGATCCTGCTCTCGAGCGGGAGCAGCTACGCCGTGCGCGCGACCTTCCAGAACGCGAGCCAGATTGTTCAGGGCGACCTGGTGGAGGTGGCGGGCAACCAGGTCGGCACCGTTTCCAAGATCGCCTTGACGCCGCAGGGCCAGGCTCAGCTGACGCTCACGATCAGCAACGGGGCCTATACGCCCCTGCGCCAGGGCACCCAGGCCACGGTGCGGGAGCTGTCGCTGTCGGGAATCGCCAGCCGCTACGTGAGCCTGCAACTCGGATCGCCGGCCTCGCCCAAGATCCCCAACGACGGGGTCATCGGCGCTCAGAACACCACCAGCGAAGTCGACCTCGACCAGCTCTTCAACACGCTCAACGGGCCGACGCGGCGGGGCCTGCAGAACGTGTTCCTCGGCTCGGCCCAGCAGTACCAGGGCTACGGTAAGACCGCCCAGGCCGCGTTTGCCTACCTCAACCCGGCCATCGCGGCCAGCAGCACGCTGTTCAACGAGATCGATCGCAACACCGGTCAGTTCACCAACTTCGTGGTCAAGACCGGCAATCTGGTCAGCGATCTCGCCCAGCGCTCGAGCGACCTCAGCGGCCTGATCCAACACTTGTCAACCACCACCTCGGCGCTCGCCGCCCAGCGGGTCAACCTCGGTTCCTCGCTGCGGCAGCTGCCCGGCTTCATGCGCCTGGCCAACACCACGTTCGTCAATCTGCGCACGGCGCTCAACGAGATCACGCCGCTGGTCAACGTCTCCAAACCCGTGGCCCCCAAGCTGCAGAAGCTGCTCGTCCAGCTGCGGCCGCTGGCCCAGGACTCGGTGCCCACGGTGCGCGACCTATCGAACATCATCAGCCGCCCGGGACCGAACAACGACCTGATCGAGCTGACCAAGCTCGGCATCCCGCTGGCCGCCGCCACCGTCCGCAACACGACCGTCAACGGCAAGAGCCGCCCCGGGGCGTTCCCGCAGTCGGTCACCGCGCTCAACGGCTCGACCCCCGAGCTCGCGACCGCTCGTCCCTACGCCGTTGACCTGACGGGCTGGTTTGAGGGCTACACCCACCCTGGCCAGGCCGACGCCAACGGCAACTTCAGCCGTGTCGCGCCCAATGTCGGTGTCGGCTCGCTCTCCAACGGGGCTCTGAACCTGTTCGACAACGGCGGGCTGCTGACCAACCCGGCGCTCTACCCGCTGCGCCAGGCCCTCGCCTTCGGCGGCAACGGCACCCAGGGCCTGCTCACCACCGGCCAGGGCGACCGCTGCCCCGGCTCGATGGAACGCGGCGCCGTGTTCTATCCCCAGAGCGGCTTCCCCTGTAACCCAAACCAGGTTCCGACCGGCAAATGAAGCGGATCCTGCTTTCCGCCGCGATCGTGCTCGCCGCCGTCGGCTTCGTGGTTCTGGCCGGGGGCGCTTCGAACGGCAACGCCAACGGCACCTACAAGATCGAGATCGACAACGCGTTCGGGCTCGTGACCGGTGCGCAGTTCAAGGTCGCCGGCGTGCCGGCGGGGACGATCAAGTCGATCGACCTCGATCAGAAGACGCTGCACGCCGTGGTCACGGTCACTGTCAGCCAGGGCGGCTTTGGCCAGTTCCACACCGACGCCACCTGCCAGTCCCGCCCGCAGTCGCTGATCGGCGAGTACTTCATCGACTGCAATCCGGGCAGCTCAGGCCCGGTGCTCAAGGCAGGCGGAACGATCCCGGTCAGCCACACCCAGTCCACGATCTCCGCCGATCTCGTCCAGAACGTGATGCGCCTGCCCTACCGCCAGCGCTTCACCCTGATCGTCAACGAGTTCGGCGCGGCCGCTGCGGCCCGCTCGGGTGATCTTCAGGCGGCGCTTCACCGTGCTGTGCCCGCCCTGGATCAGACCGACCGCCTGCTCAACCTGCTGGCCAATGACTCGACCACACTCCAGAATCTGACCCGGGATTCGAACTCGGTCATCACCGCGCTGGCCAACAACTCCACCAACGTCAAGCGCTTCATCACCGAGGCCAACCGGACCGCCACCGCCACCGCCACGCAGGACAACAACCTCCGCGGGACCTTCCACAACCTCCCCGCCACGCTCGAGCAGCTGCGCCCGGCGATGGCCAAGTTGAGCACCACCGCGACCGCCAACACCCCGGTACTCAACAACCTCAACGGCGCCGCCACCCAGCTGCACCGTTTGTTCGCCGATTTGCCGGGCTTCTCGCGCTCGTCCCGGCCGGCGATCAAGTCCCTGGGTACGGCCTCGGTAACCGGCAAGACGGCGGTGATCGCTGCCGCCCCAACCGTCGCTGACCTCAACCGCTTCGCCCAGCCGACTCCTGAGCTGGCCCAGAACCTGGCCATCGTCCTGCGTGACCTCGACACCCAGAGCCGGGCGGTCGAAGCCGACCCGCGCAGCCCGGGCGGCAAGGGCTTCAGCGGGCTGCAAGCCCTGCTCGGCTACGTCTTCAACCAGACCCTGGCCATCAACACGTTCGGCCCCCAGGGGCACGTCCTCGCCGTCGACGCGTTCTATAACAAGATGTGCTCGCCCTACGCCTCGCCGGCCTATATCGCGATGGCACTCAAGCAGTACGGACCGACCTATCGCCAGTGCTACGCGTGGCTCGGTCCCCGTCAGCCGGGCGTCAACACCACCGATCCCTCGAATCCGAGCGCCGCCGTGCCCGATCCAGGCGGGGCGCCCCCCGGCAAGCCGGGCCCGGCCGCCAGCGCCGCCAAGCTCACCGCGGCCAGCGTGTTCGCTCGCAACCAGGCCCCCGCTCAGGCCAGCTCGGCGAGCCCCACCGCAACCGGCACTAGCGCGGCGGCCACGACAGCCACAGCCGGTACCGGGCCGACCGTCAACCCGCGCAAGACGATCGGCCAGATCGTTACCGGGACCGGCACGAGCGCCGCCCCCACGGCCGCCGCGGCGTCGAACTCGGCACCCCCGACGCCCTCCACCAGCTCCGCCCAGGCCCTGCTCAATTACCTCCTCGCCCCGTGACGGCTCGATGAGACGCAACCAGCAATCCGCGCTCGCCAACCCCGTCCTCGTCGGGGCCATGACCGTGCTCGTGATCATGGTCGCCGTCTTTTTGGCCTACAACGCCAACAACGGCCTGCCGTTCGTGCCCACCAAGCAGCTCAAGGTCGACATCGCCTCGGGCTCTGACCTGGTGGCCGGCAACGAGGTCCGTGAGGGCGGCTTCCGGATCGGCCTGGTCTCGGCGATGAAGCCGATCCAGATCAAGTCGACCGGCCAGATCGGCGCCCAGCTCACCCTCCAGCTCAACCAGGCCGAGGGCAACGTGCCGACCGATTCGACCGTCTCGATCCGGCCGCGTTCGGTCCTGGGCCTCAAGTTCGTGGAGCTCAACAAGGGCACCTCTCACAGGATGTACTCCGACGGCGGCACGATGGCGATTACCCATACCAGCGTTCCGGTCCAGTTCGAGGACGTCAATCAGCTTTTCGACACCAAGACCCGCGCGGCGGTCGACAAGAACCTGGTCGGCTTCGGGGATGCGCTCGCCGGCCGCGGTTCGGCGCTCAACGACACCTTCGCCTCGCTGCCGCGGCTGCTCCAGCACCTGACGCCGGTCGCCGCTTACCTGTCTGACCCCAGCACCGAGCTGATCCGCTTCTTCAATTCGCTGGAAGGCTTCATGGGCACGGTGGCGCCCGTGGCTGGGACCAACGCGCGGCTGTTCACCGACATGGCAACGACCTTCGAGGCCGTCTCGCGCGATCCCAACGCGCTCAAGGCGACCATCCGTCAGTCGCCCTCCACCGAAGCCGTCTCGACCCAATCGCTCAAGGTGCAGCAGCCCTTCCTGGTCGACCTGACCACCCTCGGCCACAGCCTCACCCCCGCCACCGGCGAGCTCAAGGCTGCCCTGCCCGTCATCAATCCCGCGATCGAGGTCGGCACCAAGACACTGGTGCGGACACCCTCGCTCAATGCCAACCTGCAGCAGGTCATGGACGCGCTGAAGAACCTGGCTCAGGCGCCGGGGACCAACATGGCCATCAACGCCCTGACCAGCACCGTCAGCACGCTTAACCCGATGATCCGCTACCTCGGCCCCTACCAGACGGTCTGCAACGACTGGAACTACTTCTGGACCTACCTGTCCGAGCATGTTTCTGAGCAGACCAACTTCGGCTTTGCCCAGCGCGCCCTGATCAACAGCGCGAACTCGCTCCAGCCCAACAATGTCGGACAGGCGGGCGCGACCGCGCCGGTCAATGGCGGGGGCACCGACTCGCTGCAGAGCGGCGGCAACGAATTCGCCCACGGCCAGCCCTACGGCGCCGCGGTCTCCACCACCGGCGCTGCTGACTGCGAGACGGGCCAGCGCGGCTACCCCCTGAAGCTCAACCACTTCGATCCTCAGGGCCGCAACCTGGGCGTTGATGTCCATACTCCCGGCAACCAGGGCCCGACCTTTGCCGGGCGCGCCCAGGTCCCGGCGGGCGAGACCTTCTCGCGCGCCCCGACCACCGGTCCGCTTCCGCCCTACAACCCGAGTAATCCATGAGACGCCGCAAGGGTCGCCGCCGCAAGGGACTGCCCACCTTCGCCGCCGGCGCAATTGGAATCGTCGCGATCATCGTCTTCTCGTATCTGGCCTACACGAAGTTCGCCAACCCGTTCGCCAGCCAGTACACGATCCATGCCGTCTTCTCCAACGCCAACGGAGTCCAGTCCGGCTCGCTGGTACGGATCGCCGGGGTCAACGTCGGCACGGTCACCGGCGTCAGCACCGAGCCGGGCTGCAAGTCGGCTTCGAGCACCGCCAACGCCTGTCAGGCCTCCGAGGTGACGATGACGATCGACAGTGCGGGCCTGCCGATCCACAACAACGCCACCTTCGCGATCCGCCCCCGGATCTTCCTGGAGGGCAACTTCTTTGTCGACGTCTTTCCCGGCAGCCCGTCGGCGCCGATCGCCCAGGACGGCCACATCTTCCCCGTCCAGCAAGGCGTCGAGCCCGTGCAGCTCGATCAGGTGCTGACCGGCCTGCAGGCCAACACCCGCCAGAACCTCCAGATCCTGCTGCAGCAGTACGGCAAGGCGGTGGTGACCGGAGGCAAGGGCTTCAACCGCTCGGTCAAGTACTGGCTGCCGGCCTACGAGTACTCCTCGCTGGTCGCCCACGACGCCCTCGGCATCCAGCCCCACGACCTCTCCAACTACATCTCCACCCAGGGGACGACCGCGGGCGCCCTCGATGCCCATCCGCAGAACCTCAAGAACCTCGTCACCGACTTCAACACCACCGCCAACGCCTTCGCCCGTCAGAACATCGCTCTGGAGAACACGGTCCGGGCGCTCCCGGGCACGCTCACGGCCGCGATTCCGGCCTTCAACGCACTCAACGCGGCCTTCCCGCCCTTCGAACGGTTCGCAAAGGCGTTCGTACCCGGCGTGCGGTCCACCGGCCCCACCGTCGACGCCAGCCTGCCCTTCATCACCCAGCTGCGGCTGCTCGTCCAGCCCTCCGAGCTGCGGGGACTCACTCACGACCTGGCCCCGACGATACCGGCCCTGGCCCAGCTCACCAACGCGTCGATCCCGTTGTTCAAGAACGAGGTCCGGCCCGCCTCGAGCTGTGCGGCCAACGTCATCCTTCCCTGGACGCACCTGACCATCCCGGACCCGCACTTCAACGCCGCCAACGGGTTCCCGGACCGCCAGGTCTACATCGAGGGCGTCGACTATCTCCCGGGCCTGGCCGGCGAGTCGCGGGTCTTTGACGCCAACGGCCCCTACATCCGGATCCTCGGCGTCGGCGGCACCCTGACCTACTCGCTGTCCCCGGGCATGTTCGGTCAGTCGCTGGCGCCGATCACCTCAGTTCAGCCGCAGCTGCCCCCCGGCGGCGCCCGGCCGCCCTACGTCGAGAACGTGCCCTGTGAGACGCAGCCGGCGATCTCGGACCTGACCGCGCCGACCGGCGGTGCCATCAACCCGGTCGCCGGCGGCGGCGCGGGCGGTGGCGGCCTGCTGCCCCCGATCCCCGTTCCGCTGCCGCCGCTACCGCTGGGGCTGCAGAAGCAAGCCGCGGCGGCCATGAAGATGGTCCGCGCCACGGCCAAGGCCGACCACCTCAAGGTCCGCCTCGTCCCCGGGATGCCGAAGAAGTGAAACGCGCGATCAAGACCCACGCCGTCGACTTCGCCGCCATCCTCGTGCTGCTGGTGCTCTCGGTCGCGGTCGCGGGCTACATCCTCAACCACGAGCGATTCCGTTTCCCGTTCATCCAGTCCACGCCGTTCACGATCAACGCCGCGTTCTCGACCGCCCAGGCCGTGACCCCGGGTCAGGGACAGTCGGTCCGCGTCTCCGGTGTGCAGGTCGGCGAGATCGGCGGGGTCACCCTGCGCAACGGCACGGCCGTCGTGCAGATGCAGATCGATGACAAGTACAAGCACCTCATCCACACCAACGCAACCGCGCTGCTGCGTCCCAAGACCGGGCTCAAGGACATGTTCATCGAGCTGCAGCCAGGCGCCAAGCCCGCACCGGTGGCCAAGCCGGGATGGACGCTGCCCGTCGGTAACACCAACCCGGACGTCAACGTGGACGAGATCCTGGCCTCGCTGGACGGGGATACCCGCGGCTACCTGCAGCTGCTCATCAACGGCGCCGGTCAGGGACTGAAGGGCCAGGGGGGGTCAGAGCTCGCCCAGGTGTTCCAGCGCTTCGAGCCCACCCATCGCGACCTGGCCCGTGTCAACCAGGCGGTCGCGGTCCGCGGCACCGATCTGCGCCAACTGGTCAACTCGTTGCAGCGGCTGAACACCGCCTTGGCCACCAAGCAGAGCGAGATCGTCTCGCTGGTCGACTCAAGCTCGAAGGTCTTCCGCGCCTTCGCTTCGGAGAACGGGAATATCAGCCGTGCCCTGGTCGATCTGCCCGGGACGCTCAACCAGACGACCTCCACCCTCCAGAAGGTCACCGCCTTCGCCAAGCTGCTCGGCCCCACGTCGCGCAACCTGCTCCCGGCGGCCCGGTCACTGCCGGCCGCCAATGCCGCCTTGGTCGCCCTGGCCAAGCCGAGCACCCCGATCGTCCAGAACCAGATCCGGCCCTTCGTGGTGGCCGCCCGCCCGCTGGTTCGCTCGCTCAAGCCCGCCTCGATCAACCTGGCCAAGGCGACCCCGAACGTGACCGGGACCTTCCACGTGCTCAACAACCTGTTCAACATGCTCGGCTACTACCCGACTGGTAGCGGTCAGCACGGGTACCTGTGGTGGCTGGCCTGGCTTGACCACAACGCGCGCACCCTGTTCTCGATCCAGGACGCCAACGGCGTCTACCGGCCGCTGTTCCTGCAGGGGAGCTGCGCGGCCCTGAACCAGATCGCCCAGGGCATCAGCGGCTCCTCCCTGGTGCTCAACCTGACGCCGATCCTCTCCAACGCCGGTCTATGCCCGCCGTCCTCGACGGCCGGCGGCAGCGGCCTGCCGCTGGGCCTCGCCAGGCACAGCTCCGCCACCTCGACCGCCAAGCACTAATGGAAACCGGCTCTCCATCAGTCACCAAGATCTTCAGCATGGTGCTGTTCGCGCTCTCGTGCGTGGGCCTGCTGTTGTTCCTGTGGCTGTCCTTCGGCGGCACGATCCCCTTCAACCCCCAGGGCTACCGCTTCCAGGTCGCCTTCCCGGACGCCAGCCAGCTCGCTGACCAAGCCGACGTCCGGATCGCGGGTGTATCGGTGGGCAAGGTGGTCGCCAAGTCGCTCGATCCCCAGGGCAACCGCACGGTTGCGACGATCCAGATGAACAATTCCTTCGCGCCCATCCACAAGGACACGCAGGCGATCCTGCGCCAGAAGACGATCCTGGGCGAGACCTACGTGCAGCTCTCGCCGGGCACGCCGGGCAGCCCGATGCTCCGCGATGGAGCCTTACTAGCGCGCAGCAACGTGCAACCCGCGGTCCAGCTTGACCAGATCTTCAACGCGCTGGACCCGCGCACTCGCGCCGCCTTCCGGCAGTGGCAGCAACAGCTCGCGCTCGCTGTGCAGGGCAACGATCAGAACCTGTCCAACGTGATCGGCAACCTGCCCGCCTTCGCCGCCGACGCCACCAACCTGCTGCAGGTGCTCGACGTCCAACACACCGCGGTCGTCAAACTGCTGCGCAACGGCGGCACCGTGTTCGCCGCTCTCAGCCAGAGCCAGTCGGCGCTGCGCAGCCTGATCACCACCGGGGAGACGACCTTCGCCACCACGGCGGCCAACGCCAACTCGATCGCCGCCACCTTCCACGTCTTCCCGACCTTCCTCAATGAGACCAAGCTGACGATGGCGCGGCTGCAGACCTTCTCCCAGAACACCGATCCCCTGATCAAGAAGCTCGTTCCGGTCGCCCAGCAGCTCAAGCCGACCCTGACCGCGGTCCGCCAGCTCTCGCCCTATCTGCGCTCGTTCTTTATCCACCTGGGTCCGCTGATCACCGTCTCCAAGACAGGTCTCCCAGCCGTCCGCGACACGCTGCGGGGGACGACCCCCCTGCTCGCCTCGCTGGGTCCGTTCCTGGGGCAGCTCAACCCGATCCTGACCTGGCTCTCGCTGCATCAGCAGCTGATCTCCGACTTCATCTCCAACGGCGCCGGCGGCCTCGCCGCCACCACGACCTCATTCGGTGGCAACGGCACCGGGCACTACCTGCGCCAGTTCGGCCCGACCGGGGCCGAGACCCTGTCCTTCGCCCCCAACCGCGATCCGAACAACCGCGGCAACACCTATCCGCCGCCGCTGTGGCTGTCTGATCCGGCTGCCTTCACCGCCGGCGGCAATTACCCCGGCAGCTTCACCTACCCCTCCTGGGATTGCAACAACACCGGCGCGCCGGGCAACGGCCAGGAGCCCGCGAGCGCCGGCGCGCCCACGCAGCTCTCCCAGGCTCAGCAGGCCTGTTGGGTCGCGCCGCCGCTCTCAGGCCTGGTCGGGCAGAACAACCCCAGCCGCTTCCCGCACATCAACCCGGCGACGTACTCGAGTAAGTAGAGCCAGACAGGCGGCACGGCCGCGGGCGCTGGCCGCGTGGTTACGCCGAAGGGCGCTGGCCGTGTGGTTACGCCGAGGGGGCGCTGGCCGCGTGGTTACGCCGAGGGGGCGCTGGCCGTCACGGCGGCCTGAGGCGCGGCGAGCGCGAAACGATCCAGGAGCTGATCGGCGAGCTTGGGGTCACCGCTGTGGCGCAGGCCACCCCGGTCACCGGCGGGTGACAGGGCGTCGACCCATGCCTGAGTGGTGCCGGTCACGCCGGCATCCGCGCCGCCCTCGCTGGACTCGCTGATGGTGACCACATCGCGGCCGAGGGTGACCCGGTAGCTCATCGGCTCACCGCTCCGGCCATCGCTAATGGTCAGCATGACCGTGCCCGAGGCCGTTGAGCCCGGCTTGATCAGCCCGGGAATGAGGCGGAAAATCGCCCCCACGTCCACGCTCTCAGACGGGCGCGGTGGACCCCATACCCACTCATAGCCCCACCGGGCCAGCTCGCCGAGGATCGGGGCCAGCTCCTGCGCCCGTTCGGTCAGCTCATAGTCCACGCGCGGCGGTACCTCGCGGTAGCGCTTGCGCGTCAGCATCCCGTCGGCGACCATCCGGTTCAGGCGCGACCGCAACTGCTCGGTCGAGATCCCGGGGAGCACGCGCTGCAGCTCCACGAACCGGCGCGGTCCTGAAATCAGGTCGCGAATGATCAGTAGCGTCCATTTGTCGCCCACGAGATCGAGCGCTCGCGCGTCTGGGGACCACTGATCGTATGGATGGCGCTTGGGTGGTGGTACGTGTGGAATGAAAATCCCCCTGGTTGGACGCTCCCACTTACCGTTATTCAGGATAACGGATGCCCCGGCCCCTCGGAGCAGTTTGCGCCAGTTTGTCGGTGGGTGCTCGTTTCAGGCTCCCAATGGGCGAACTGGTTCAGCTCCAGGACCGTCGTGATGATCGCTCTCGGCCCACCCGCGATTCGCGTCCGGCGTTCTATTTCGATCCCGGCTGCCCCCTGTCGTACCTGACCGCCGAGCAGATCGAGCGCACCCTGGGCGACGTGGAGTGGATCCCAGTCGCGGCCGCGTCGGTGTGCGGCCCACGCAGCCCAGGCGCGGTCGAGGAGGTGCGCGAGCGGGCTGAGGGTCGGGCCCGCGCTCTGCGTCTTCCCCTGGTTTGGCCCGACGAGTTCCCGACCGCCTCGCCCTGCGCTCTGCGCGCCACCGCGTTTGCGGCCGAGCAGGGAGCCGGCGCCCGCTTCGCGCTCGCCGCCAGCCGCCTGGTGTTCTGCGGCGGATTTGCCCTCGAGGATCCCGAGACCCTGGCCGAGGCGGCGGCTGCGGCCGGAATCGCACTCGAAGCCTGCCTGCATGCCGCCGGCGACACGACGCGCGACGCGACCTTGGCGGCCACCGCGCACGGCCTGCGAGCCCGCGGGGTGGGAGAGCTCCCGGCCTTCCGGGTCGGCCGCCGCTGGTCGGCGGGTGACTCGGCCCTGGTCGCGGCCGGTGCCATGCGGCAGGACGAGGCGAGCTTCGCGCGTCCGCTCGCACCTGTCGGCTGAGCGCAGCGCAGAAATCCCCCTCGCGCGCTGACAGACTGTGCCCATGATCGATCCCGTCCACCGGACACGGTCTGGACGAGGCGCATGCGGGCGCGCGCGAGCGGCCCCGGTGTCCGATTGAGCAGGCGCATACGCGTCGCCAGGGCGCTGCGCCGGTTCTGGCGCATCGCCGAGGACGCCAACATCACCGGGCAAGCGGCGATGCTGGCCTACAACATGCTCCTCGGGATCATCCCGATCGCGTTGCTGGGCCTGTTCATCGCCGGACAGGTGCTGTCCAGCCACGCCATCGAGCACAGCGTCGCCAACGATCTGCGCGCGGTCTTCCCGGGCACGTCTGAGCCCACCCTCAATTCGCTGCTCTCGCAGATCACCGACTCGACCACCAGCACCGGCGTCCTGGCGCTGATCGCCAGCCTGTGGCTCGGCGCGTCGTTCTGGGGCGCGCTCGATACTGCCTTCGGGCGCATCTACAGCGTGCCGTCGCGCTCGTGGCTCGAGCAGAAGCGCTTTGGCCTCTCGATGCTGATCGTCGTCCTGATCTTCATGATCGCCACCGTCGTCGTGCCCACCGCACAGAGCATCCTGCGGTCCGGCGTCGCCGACCTGCCCTTCGACCTTGCCCACGTCGCCGTGTTCGTCTACGGCCTCTCGCTGGTCATCGGCGTCGTGCTCCTCTTCGGCTGCCTGACCATCATCTACCACCGGGTCCCCAACCGGGCCGTGCCGTGGCGCGCCGTATGGCCGGGCACGCTGGTGGCGACGCTGGCCATCGTCGTCATCGATTACGGGTTTCCGCTCTACCTCTCGAGCATCTCGACAATCGCCCGCTTTGGGACCACGATTGTGTTCGTGCTGATCATGCTCGGCTGGTTCTACGTATTGGCCCTGATCATCCTGGGCGGCGCGATCGTCAACGCGCTGCGGCTGCAGCGCTGATCGGCGCGCTGTTAGCGTCTCGCCCGTGGCCACCGATACCGATACCAACACCGCGCTTCACGGCGGACGCCTGATCGCCCGGGCGCTCAAGGCCCAGGGCGTGAGCAAGCTGTTCACGCTCTCGGGCGGGCACCTGTTCTCGATCTACGACGGCTGCCGCGAGGAGGGGATCGACATCGTCGACGTCCGCCACGAGCAGACGGCGGCCTTCGCCGCCGAGGGCTGGGCCAAGGTGACCCGCACGCTCGGCGTGTGTGCGCTGACCGCCGGCCCGGGCGTGACCAACGGAATGAGCGCGATTGCCTCCGCGCACGAAAACCACTCGCCGGTGCTGGTCCTAGGTGGCCGGGCGCCAGCCTTTCGCTGGGGTCAGGGGTCGCTCCAGGAGATAGACCACGTTCCCTTCGTGTCCCCGCTGGTCAAGCTCGCCGCCACCGCGGGGTCCACGGCTGAGATTCCCGCGTTGCTGCAGCGCGCGATGCGCGAGGCGATCGAGCCCCACTCGGGACCCACCTTTCTGGACTTTCCGCTCGACCACGTGTTCATGGAGGCCGAGGTCCCCGCCCGGGACGAGCCGCTGCCCGAGCCGTGGCTCGGCCCCGGGGCGCAGGGCGGCGAGCTCGAGCGGGCGGCCGACCTGCTGCGCGAAGCCGAGCGGCCGGTGATCATGGCCGGCACCAACCTGTACTGGGGCCGCGGGGAGGAGGCCCTGCGGACGCTGGCCGAGCAGCTGCGCATCCCGGTGTTCCTAAACGGCCTGGGGCGCGGATGCCTGCCCGCCGACCACGAGCTGGCGTTCGCCCGCGCCCGCAGTGCGGGCCTCAGCGACGCCGACGTGGTGTTGGTCATCGGTGTCCCGCTCGACTTCCGGCTCGGCTTCGGCGCTGCCTTTGCGCCCGAGGCCGAGGTGATCACGATCGACCTCGCGCCGTCTGAGCGCGCGCATCCCCGGGCGGTGGCAGCCGAGCTTTACGGCGCGCTGCCGGCCACGCTGGATGGGCTGCGCGCGGCTGCCTCGGGCTCGGGCTCACCGCGCGCCGGCGCGGGCTCGCGTCGCGCTGCCCGCGATCGGTGGGTCGCGTCGCTGCGCACGACCGAGGGCGCGAAGCGGGCCTCCGAGGCCGGGGAGCTGGCTGACCCCCGGGCGCCCCTGCACCCGATGCGCATCTACGGCGAGTTGGCGCAGATGCTCGATCGCGATGCGATCGTGATCGGCGATGGCGGCGACTTCGTTTCCTACGCGGGGCGGGTGGTCGACTCCTACCAGCCGGGGTGCTGGCTGGATCCGGGCCCGTTCGGGTGTCTGGGCTCCGGTCCGGGCTTCGCGCTGGCCGCCAAGCTCGCCCATCCGGATCGCCAGGTGGTGCTCCTGCTTGGAGACGGCGCCTTTGGCTTCTCGGGGATGGAGTTCGACACCTTGGCCCGGCACCGCGTGGCGGTCGTGGGGGTGATCGGCAACAACGGGATCTGGGCGCTGGAGAAGCACCCGATGGAGAGCATCTACGGGTACTCGGTGGCCGCCGACCTGCGGCCCGAGACCCGCTATGACCTGATCGCTGACGCGCTGGGCTGCCACGGCGAGTTGGTCCGTACCCCCGACGAGCTGCGCCCGGCGCTCGAGCGCGCCTTTGCCGCCGGCGGCCCGGCCCTGGTCAACGTGCTCACGGATCCCAGCGTCGCCTACCCGCGGCGCGCCAACCTCGCCTGAGCCGGAAAGCGCGCCGAGGGTGCGGGCGCGTTCGCCGTGCCCGTGCGCCGGCCCTGTGTCCTGGACAGGCCCTCGCGGCCCTTCTTTAAGCGAAAACCGCCCGCACGAGGCGGGCGGTTTCCGATCCAGGTGTGGCCCAATCGGGACGGGCAGGGGTACGTGCCTGAAAGGGCCGATCTGCGTGGTCCGGACGGCGGGAGGCGCCGATGTCTGCGGCTACGCCCGAACCTATGTGGGGTGGGGTACGTCTATATGTCCCGCACCCTGAAAGAATGCTCCTCTGATGAGGTTTTATCAGCAATAGAACATTCGTCCAGGCCGCGTTTAGCCCAGTCCGAGCGCCGCCCCTCGCAGGAGGTCGTGCTCGGAGATCTCGACCTCGTCGAGACTGAACAGGCGCAGGACGGCGAGGAAGATGAGCACGCCGGCGACGATCGTGGGCGCCCGGTCGGGATGCAGGCCCGCCACCTCACGCCGCCGCGCCAGGGGCATCGCGGCCAGGCGGGTCAGGATCCGCTCGCACTCGCCGCGATCGAGGCGGTAACCGTGGACCCGCCCCGCATCGTAGGGGTCGAGGTGCTGTGCGATCGCGGCCAGGGAGGTCGCGGTGCCGGCGACGGCGATCGCGCGCTTGACCGCTCGGCGCCGCGCTTCGGGGACGGCCTCGACGAGGATCTGTTTCACATCTTCTGCCAGCCGGCACTGCTCGGCCTCGGTCGGCGGATCGTGCTCGAGGTGGCGCTCGGTCTGACGCACCACGCCGGCCTGGGTGGAGGCATGAAAGTCGACCTCAGTGCCGACCCCGATCACCATCTCGGTCGAGCCTCCGCCGATGTCGAACACCAGGGTGGGCGTGGAGTCATCGGGATCGCGCTCGCTGGTTGCGCCCAGGAAGGTGAGGCGAGCCTCCTCGTCGCCGCTGAGGATGTGGGCGGTGAGCCCGAAGCGCTTCTCGACCTGGAGGGCGAACTCTGACCCGTTGGCCGAGTCGCGCACGGCGCTGGTCAGGACGGCCACGCCGCGGTCGCATTGATCGATCTCGGCTTGGTAGTCGGTCAGGGTGGCCAGCACCCGCTGCATGGCGTCGTTGCCCAAGCGCCCGTCCTTGTCGACCCCGGCCCCGAGGCGCGTGACGTTGCTGCGGCGCCCGAGCTCCTGAGTGACCCGACCCTGATCCAGCTCGGCGATCAGCAGGCGGGTGGAGTTGGAGCCGATGTCGACCACGGCGATCCGCTCGGCCATCAGCTCACCTCGTGGGGCATCGGCTCACCGGCCAGCCCGGCGAGCAGATTGTCGACCGCCGCCGAAGCCATGGCCTCCCGGGTGGCGTGGGTGGCCGAGCCGATGTGGGGCACGACGAGCAGGTTCGGCGCCTTGAACAGAGGGTCGTAAGGCGGCAGCGGCTCGGGGTCGGTGACGTCGAGGGCGGCGCCAGCAATCTGTCCCTCGATCAGGGCGTGGCGTAACGCGGTCTGATCGACGATCGGCCCCCGGGAGGTATTGATGAGAAATGCCGTGGGGCGCATCTCGGCCAGCGCGGCCGCGTCGATCAGGTGCCGGGTTTCCGGGGTGAGGGGGCAGTGCAGGGAGACGAAGTCAGAGCGCGCCAGCAGCTGCAGCAGCGGCACCCCACCCGGCCCGGTGTGCAGGATCTCCATCTCAAAGCCGGCTGCCCGCTGGGCGACCGCCCGGCCGATTCGTCCCATGCCGATGATGCCCAGCGTCGCGCCGTGGACCTCGTGGCCGAGGTAGCCGGTCGGCGCCCAGGCTTGCCATTCCCCGAGGCGCACCGAGTCCGCGGCGTCCGGGAGTCCGCGGGCGATCGCGAGCAGGAGGGCAAGCGTCAGATCGGCCGTGGCGCCGGTGAGCACGTCGGGCGTGTTGCCAACCCGGATGCCTCGTTCCCGCGCCGCCGCGACATCGATGTTGTCGTAGCCGACCGCGTAGTTGGCGATAGCTCTGAGCTCCGGGCAGCCGTCCAGAAACGGGGCGTCGATCCGGTCGGTGAGCATCGAGAGCAGGCCCTCGGCGTCGGCCGCTCCGGCGGCCAATTCAGCGTCGGTGACCGCCCTATCCTCAGTCGAGACAGTCACCTCATGCGCGGCGCGCAGACGATCTAGCGCCGGACCGGGGAGCTCTCGAGTGACGAAGCAGCGAGCCACGCAGCCAGGCTACGCGGAGCTCTCGGCCGGTGCAGTGTGGGCACGGCGATGGGCGCGCCGGGGTACGACCCGCGGCAGGCCGAAGAGTGCGACCAGGCCCCCGGCGAATGCGAAGCCGGCCGCGATCACGAAGGCGAGTCGAAAGCCGCTGGTCAGGGCGGCGTGGGCGCTGGTGGCGCCGGACTGAAGGTCGGACTTGGTCTGGGCGGTGGCGATCGCGGCCAGGACGGCCAGGCCGAGGGCGCCGCCGACCAGTCGGGCGGTGTTGACCAAGCCCGAGGCCAGGCCGGCTTCGGCAGGGGCGACGCCGGAGACAGCGGCAATCGTGGCGGGCACGAAGGAGAGGCCAATGCCCATCGCGACCAGCAGCGATGCCGCCAGCATGTCACCGAGGTACGTGCCGTGGGTGGCGACGCCTCCGAACAGGATCAGGCCGACCGTCAGCAAAGCCATGCCGACGACGAGCAGCGGCTTGACCCCGACGCGCTGGACGATCCGCGAGGCGAGCGTCGAACCGACCACGATGCACAGCGTCATCGGCAGGAAGGCCAGGCCGGCCTTGATCGGCGAGTAGCCGAGCACCTGCTGGAGATACAGGGAGACGAAGAACCACATCCCGAAGGTGGCGCCTCCGACCAGCAGCACGACCACGTTGGCGGCGCTCAGCGTCCGTGAAGCGTAGATCCGCAACGGCATCAGCGGCGCCCGGGCAAAGCGCCCCTCGATCACCAGGAAGGCGGCGAGCAGGACGAGGCCGGCACCGATCAGGGCCAGCGTCTGAGTGGAGCCCCAGCCGGTGACGTCGGTGCGCACGATCCCGAACACGACGAGCGTCAGCCCGATCGTCGCCGCCAGCGCGCCGCTCAGATCGAAGTCGCGGCGGGCGCGAATGGCGCCCCGGGTCTCCATGATCAGCCGCTGGGCGAAGACCGCGGCCAGCACGCCGATGGGAACATTGATGAAGAGGATCCAGCGCCAGCTCAGGGCGCTGGTGAGGATGCCGCCGAGCAGCACGCCGGCCGCACCGCCGGCGCCCCCCATGGCACCCCAGATCCCGACCGCGCGGTTGCGTGCCGGACCTTCGGCGAAGGTGGTGGTGAGGATCGAGAGCGAGGCGGGAGCGATCACGGCGCCCCCGAGACCCTGGAGCGCCCGGGCGGCGATCAGCACGGCCTGGCTGTCGGCGATGCCGCCGGCCAGTGAGGCGAGAGCGAACAGGACCAGGCCGCCGACGAACACGCGGCGCCGGCCGAGCAGATCGGCGGCGCGGCCGCCCAGGAGCAGGAAGCCGGCGAAGGTGACGGTGTAGGCGTTGACCACCCACTGCAGGTCGACCTCGGTGAAGTGCAGCCCGCCGCGGATCGCAGGCAGGGCCACGTTGACCACCGAGACGTCGAGAATGACCATAAACTGCGCCAGGCAGGACAGAAACAGGGTCGCGCCCAGGTGCCGGCCCGCAACGGGGGCGGCGTCGGTCGGGGCGTGGGGGGTGGCGGTGGTGGTGCTCATAGAAATTGGACCTTGGTACGACGATCGTCGAACATACTAGCGAGAAGTTTGATGACTGCCGTACAACGCTCGAGGCCTGGCTTGTGTGAGGTGTCGGTAGTCATCACCGCTCAGTTATCGCCCCGGTGGCGGTCATAACGACAACGGGGCCAGAACGAGAGGAGACAAATGAGCTTGCCCGCGGTCGTTTCCCAGGACGAGTGGCTGGCCGCCCGGCGGGAGCTGCTGGCCAAGGAGAAGGAGCTGACCCGGACCCGGGACGCGCTGATGGCCGAGCGTCGCCGGCTGCCCATGGTCCTGGTCGAGGAGGACTACCGGTTCCACGGGCCCGGTGGCGAGGTCACCATGGTCGACCTGTTCGAAGGCCGCCGCCAGCTAATCGTCGCCCATTTCATGTTCGATCCCGCCTGGCAGGACGGCTGCCCGAGCTGCACCGCGGGTGCCGATGAGATGTCGGCGGGTCACCTCGCCCACCTCCACACGCGCGACACCACCCTGGCCTATGTCTCGCGGGCGCCGTACCCGCAGCTCGCCGCCTACCAGCAGCGTCGGGGGTGGACGTTTCCCTGGTACTCGTCGTTCAGCAGCGGTTTCAACTACGACTTTGGGGTGACGATCGATCCGGCCGTCAAGCCCGCGGTCTACAACTATCGCGAAGCCGAGGAACACCGGGCGCGCGGGCTGGAGTTCGAGCTGGCCGGCGAGTTTCCGGGGCGAAGCAGCTTCCTGCGCGACGGCGACCGCGTCTTTCACACCTACTCGGTCTACGCTCGAGGCCTGGAGACGATCGGCGGCTCCTACTACCTGCTCGACGAAACGGCGCTCGGCCGCCAGAAGGAGTGGGAGGAGCCTAAGGGCCGCGCGGTCCGTACGCGCGGCCCTGAGCCGGATTTCGCGGCCTGACACGCCGCTCGGTCGTTGATTAGGCCGTCAGCTCACCGGCTGGCTCCAGTGCCCGTGTTGGCTCGAGCGGCGAGGTTGGGATGTCCTGGCGGTTTTCGGCCGTCTGCGGACGGCGGGCTGGGAGGGCGAATGCGGTCAGGGCTCCCAGGAACGAGAACGTCGCGGCGACTGCGATCGCCGGACCGAAGCCAGCGCTGAACGCGTGGGGAGAGGCGTAGCTCCCGGCGCCGGCGAACACCGCGACCACGATCGCCAGGCCGAACACCCCGCCCAGCTGGCGCATCATCGTGAACGTTCCCGAGGCGATGCCCACGTCGGCATCCGGGACCGAGCTGACCACCGCGTTCTGGGCGGCGGGGATCGCCATCGAGATCCCTGCCCCGGCCACCACGAGCGGGGCGATCATCGTCCAGTAGGCCATCCCGGCGTGAGCGATGAGCGCCACCCAGGCCATCCCGACGGCCTGGAGGATGAGGCCGGTGACAACCAGCGGCCGCTCGCCGATGCGATCGACCATCGCCCCCGCGATCGGCGCGACGATGAACAGGGTCGCGGTCCAGGGCAGCAGCCGCAGCCCCGCCGCCAGCGGCCCCTGGCCGAGCGTGACCTGCTGGAACTGGGCCATGAAGAACACGGCCGCGAACAGCGAGCAGGCGAGCAGGAAGTTGGCCGCGCTCCCGGCCGAGAAGGTCCGCGAGGTGAACAGCCGCATCGGGAGCATGGGCTGATCGGTGTTCAGCTCGGCGATGACGAAGGCGGCGGCGAGGGCAACGCCCCCGGCCAGGGCGACGAGCGTCTCGGCGCTGCCCCACCCGATCCGGTTGCCCCGCATCAGGCCCCAGACGATTCCGAACGCGGCACCGGTGATCAGGGCCAGCCCTCGCGTGTCCATCGGTGCTTTGGGCCCGTAGCTCTCGCTTATTCTCGTGAGGACGAAGGGGATCGCGGCCAGCCCGATCGGCACGTTGATCCAGAACACCCACTCCCAGGCCAGGCCCTGGGTGACGGCCCCGCCCAGGACGGGCCCGCCCAGCACGGCCAGACCGGTGATGCCGCTGTAGATGCCCAACGCCTTGCCCCGCTGGTGAGCGGGAACGGCGGCGCTGAGCAGCGACAGCGACAGCGGCGCGACAAAGGCGGCGGCCGCGCCCTGGAGCGCCCGCGCGGCGATCAACAGGCCGATGTTGGGCGCCACCGCGCACAGCGCGGACGAGGCCACGAACAGCCCCAGGCCCCCGGCGAACAATCGCCGGCGCCCGAACCGGTCCCCGAGCGCCGACGCGGTGATCAGCAGCACGGCGAAGCTCAGGCTGTAGGCGTTGACAGTCCACTCGAGCTCGTCGATCGAGGCCCCGAGGTGCTGGCGGATCGTGCTCAGCGCGGTGGATACCACCAGCACATCGAGCGCCACCATCAACGAGGCGACCGAGGCCAGCACGAGTACCCACCGCTGGGCCACGGCCGGGTTGCGGGAAAGCTTGGAAATCATCTGTCCTCCTTCTGCGTCAGGGAGTGCCAATTGCGCTTCTGACGATTGAGACCCCACGGCTGGGGACAGATTCAGCGATGAATTTCCGGGCCGCGTGGTGTCCTGTAAGGAGATGAACGACTTCGTTGATCAGGACGGGCCGCGCGCGCGTGTCGCGGCGAGTGAGGACGACGGGCTGGTTCGGGCCCAGGACGGCGACGAGCGCGCGTTCGCGGAACTGACCCGCCCGTTTCGGCGCGAGCTCGAGCTCCACTGTTACCGGATCCTCGGCTCGCTGCACGACGCCGAGGACCTGCTCCAGGAGACGCTGCTGGCGGCCTGGCGCGGCCTGCCTGACTTCGAGAGCCGGTCCTCGCTCCGCTCCTGGCTTTATACGATTGCCACCAACCGCTGCCTCAACGCGCTGCGCGACTCAAACCGCCGCCCGCAGGCTGCGGGGCTGCCCGCAGCGGGCGCGGGGCTTGACCGCTCGCGTTCGGAGAACTTCTCCGAGATCTCGTGGCTTGAGCCATATCCGGATCTGTTACTCGAGGGCATCGCCGACGAAGCGCCGGGGCCCGATGCCCGCTACGAGGCCAAGGAGGCGGTGGCGCTTGCGTTCGTGTCCGGGCTTCAATACCTGGCGCCCCTCCAGCGCGCCGTGCTCGTGCTGCGCGACGTGCTCGGCTTTCGCGCCGCCGAGGTGGCCGACATGCTCGGCACGAGCGAGCCGTCGGTCAACAGTGCCCTGCAGCGCGCCCGAGGCCTGCTCGACGCGCGTGCGCCGGTTGTGTCTGACGCGCGCGACCGCTTGTCGGTAGCCGGGGGCGGGCCCGAGCGCGACCTGATGGGACGCTTCGCGGACGCGTTTTTGAACGACGACATCGAGGGCGTAATTGCGCTCTTGACAGAGGACGCCGTGGTCAGCATGCCGCCCGAGCCCGAGTGGCATCAGGGCCGCGAGGCGATCGGCGCCTTCCTGCGCCACCGCTCCCGGCATCGCTTTGGCGACTGGCGGTTCGTGGAGACCCGTGCCAACCGTCAGCCGGCCTTGGCGTATTACATGCGGGACGCCGACAGCGTCTTCAGGCCCTCCGGCCTGTTCGTCGTTTCGGTGCGCGCGGACGGGATCGAGTCGATCACCCGCTTTCCCGACCATGACGGCCTGCTCTCGCGCTTTCGGGTGCCCGAGCGGGTGGACTGACCGGACGATCTTCACGCCGGGTTTGTGTGCGACGCCTGAGTGGTAGACAATCTGACCATGAGCGAGCGCGAACCTCCTGAGGGCACCGGCGCGGCCGAGCCCGAGCGCTTCCAGCGTCCCGGGCAGGGCACCTTCGGTTCCGAGGGCGCGGTCGGAGGCCCGGAGGTTGCTGGGCCCGGCGACGCGTCCATCGCCGATGACGGCGGCGATGGCGTCGCTTCCGCTGGTGAGGAGGCAGCCGTAGGCACCCCGTCTCACGAGCGCGCGCCCAACATGTTGCCCGGACGGGCCCGCCGCACCCTCGGTATCGAGCGGTTGGTGATTCGCCTCGTCGCGACCGGCGGCGTAATCGGCATCGGCGTCGGAATTGCCGCCATCCTCGCCGCCAACACCATCCAGGGCTGGATCATCGGCCTCGTCGTTTCCACCGTCAGCGTCGTGCTGGCGGCGATTCTCTGGTCCTCGCGCCAGCTCTAGCGCTTCCCCGCTTCCCTCGGCCGGGGCCGCCTACGGCTTGCTCGGGCGCCGCCCGCCCATCAGACTGACTTGACGATGTCGTTACCTCGTCAGCGCCGCCTACCAGAGTGACTTGACGATGTCGTACATCGTCTGCGAAGTCTGGCCGTAGCCCGGACAGCATGGCGGTCCGCCGGGCGCGCTAATCCCGATCTCGAGATGCGGCGCATCGGAGATCCCGACGCTCCCGCAGCCAACCTCGGCGATCGGCTGGCCGGCGGTCACGTGATCACCGACATTCACCAGCGCCGGCATGGCATGACCGTAATAGATGTAGCGCCCCGCGTATTGCCCGCTGTCGACCTTGATCACCGGGGCGGCGGAGCCGAAGCCGTCGGCCCCCTCCTGGACGATGGTTCCCGACATGATCGCAACTTCGGTGACCTTTGCGCCACAGGCGTTGCCGACCGTACCGATGTCGACGCCACCATCCTGACTCCAGCTCGAGGGGGAGACGACCAAGCGCCTGGGCTTGAGGGGGAAGACCCAGCCGGAGCTGTTCGAGCCCGTGCTCGTGGAACCCCCGGGGGTCGAGTGGGCCGTGCGCGAGGCCTGCTTGCCCTGCTGGACCCAGGACTCCAGCGTGCTCGCCGTGAGCTTGCCGACCGTACCGCTGGCGGGAGTCAGCGCCGCCGCCTGCTGGAACTGGACGACCGAGTTCTTGGTCCCGGGCCCGAAGGTCCCGTCTTGGCCGGTTCGGATCCCGACCAGGGACAGCCAGTTCTGCAGTGTCTGCACGTCCTGCCCGCTCATCCCCTCGCGCAGCACGCGGTGAATCGAGCCGCTCACCGTATTGGTGCTGGTCGAGACGAAGCGGGACGCCCTGCGCTTGTGGCTCCGCGTGACGGTGGTATGGCCGACCGACCGGTGCGCGCGCACCCAGGTCAGCAAAACGCCCGCGGTGCGGCCGCCCACGGTGCCGCTGGCTGGCGTCAGAGCCGCCGCGTTCTGAAAGCGGATTACCGCGTGCTGGGTAGCTGGCCCGAAGTCTCCGTCGGCTGCGGTGCGAAGACCGACGTGGCGCAGCCACGACTGAAGCGTGCGCACGTCTCGACCATGGTCGCCCATCCGCAGCACCCGGTGAAAGGTGCTGGCGGCGGCGTTGGCGGGCGCCGTTAAAGAGTCACGGCCAGCGCGGTGAGCGCGGTGAGCGCACACAGGGTGCTCAGGAGGGGCACGCGGCGGGCGGCAGGACGGGAACTCGTAGTGAGCTCGGCGGCAAAGTGCAGTTCGGTCACGCGTAGATCCTCGGCGGCTAGGGGACTCGCTGATTGATTGCCGTGTGCCTACGGGGTTAGCTGACGGGCTAGCGCTTTCGCGCCTCCCACGGATCACCGTGGAACTCGCCCCGACTACTCGGGTCCCCCGATCCCCGGATGGCAGCCCGGGAATTCGGCTCTGTGGTGCGAAACACAGTACGGCAGAAGAGGTTGCGGTGCTTAGCGGACAGAACCCGATCGGGCCGCATAGCCGAATGCTCACCGGGCCGCGGGCGTGGTCAGTCCAAGTCATCTTCGACCTCCTCGTCATCACACTCGCCGGCCCCGAATGCGGCGTCATGCTCGGCGGCAGCCTCAGCGAGGGCGTCCGGACCGTCGATATCGATCACGAGGGCCGTCTTCGGCGCGTCCCAGAAGAGCCGAATGCACGTGTACCCATACTCGATCCGGTTGGGCTCGGGCAGCCCGTATTCCTCGCACCACGCGCGAGCGTCCCGTTCGCAACGGATCTTCTGCTCGAGCGTGGCCATGCCCAAATGCTCGCGCGATCCGTGTAACGGATCTAGACGCAGACGTGTCAGTCCAGTGCCAGCTTCGTGCCAACTCTGAGCCGGCCCGGGTCTCGGCTAGTTGCCGGTCTGCGCCTCGTCGAGCTCAACCGGGTCGTGGGAGCAGATCAGCTGCACCTCGCCGGACTTGCGCTGGGCCAGCTCGCGGAGCCGCTCCTGATTTTGATGTCGCAGCTTGCCGTCGGCCTGCATCAGGTTCTGGAAGGCTCGCAGCCCTGGCGGGCAATGGGGCGCCCTCGCCATCTCCCCGTGGTGGAAGTACGCGTCTCCGCAGTGCAGCAGCCAGCCGTCGAATCGGCGCAGCGCGATCCCGGTGTGACCAAGAGTGTGTCCGGGAAGAGGGATGAGCAGGATCTCGGCGTCGCTGCCGGGCAGCACCCGGACACTGTCGAACCCAAGCCAGCTGTCGCCCGCGAGATCGTGGATGACCCAGCGCGGACCGTGGGCCCAGTGGGAGGCGCCCATCCGGTAGCGCACGCGTTCAAGCAGCGGCGGGTCGAGCATCACTTCCCGTTCGCGAGCGAACAGGTGGATCTCCGCCCCGGGAAAGTCAGGCAGGCCACCGGCGTGGTCAACGTCAGCGTGGGTGAGGACGATGTGGCGCACGTCGGCAGGATCGAACCCCAGCGCGCGCACCTGCGATACCGCCGTGTCCGACTCCTGGAGCTGGGGCCGCATTGCCGCCGTGAACGGCAAGCTGAGCTGCCGTGGATTACGCACGTCGTCGGTGCCAAAGCCGGTATCGACAAGCACCAGACCGTCAGCGGTCTCGATCAATAGGACGTGGCAGACAATCCGCGCGCTCTTCACCAGGCTGCCCTCGCCATTGATCAGGCGTTGCCCAAATGGACACATCGTGCCGCAGTTGAGATGATGAACTCTGGGAGTTGGCACCGCCGCATCCTATGCCGGAATGCAGGAGAAAGGGCAACCGTCCGCGCATCTTGGTGTATTGGTGCCCGGCGGCGGTTGAAGGCAGGCCGCCACTCGATCGTGATCAGCTCGAACTCGCTTCCTGTGCGTCGCCTCTGGCGGGAGGACCTGCTCCCCCGCAAGCACGCACGGCTGAGCCGGACACGCGTGACGCTGCGCGATGGGGCTCGCACCACGCTGCACGTCGCGAGCTATGATCGCCGGGCGGTTAAGCCGCGGGTGGCGGTGCTCGATTCGCCGGCACCGCTGGTGCGCTGGTGTGAGGCGCAGGCGGTCCGCCATGCAGTGGTTGGAGGCTTCTTCGTGCGGCCCGACTGCGTCCCGCTCGGTCAGGTGCAGGTCGCCGGCACGGTTCTCCCGTCGGTGGCGTTCGACGCCCCGTGGGGCGATTTGCGTGCCTGCGTGCATGTGGCCGACGGGTCCGTGCGGATCGCGCGGCGCGACCAGCTGATCGGCGATCTGTCGGGAGATCTGCTCCAGGCAGGCCCGCTCCTGGTGGCTGACGGGCGCTGCGTGCACGAGGAGGGACGCGACCCGGAGGGGTTCTCGGCCGCAGCCCATCAATTCGATTCCGATATCACGGTCGGCCGCTATCCCCGCGCGGCGCTCGCGATCGCCGGTGACCGGCTTCTCGCCGTCGCGTGCGACGGGCGCACGCCTCGGGATGCCGGTATGACGCTCCTCGATCTCGCCGATGCGTTGGTCAACCTGGGGGCCACCGACGCGCTGAATCTCGACGGCGGCGGTTCAGCGTCACTCGTTCATGCCGGGCGGCTGCGTAATCGTCCCCGCGAGGCGCACGGCGTGGATCTGCTCGACGGCCGAACGATCGCGACCGCGATCGTGTTCGACCCGCTGTAATCCGCGCCACACGCTGTTTCGTCCGCCCGCGGGGGCCTGGCGGCTGCTCGTTCACAAAATAGTCATACTCGTGCGTGGTCATGATGAAGCCTCACGTACTCTCCGCAATCCTCTTTTCGCCGCGCGGAGGGTCCGCACACGCTGCCCGCGCCCTTGCCCGCAATCTCCGAAAGCAGGGCTTTCCGGTGACGCTCGTGGCGGGGTCGCGCGCGGACATGGGGGCGCATGGAGACGCGCGAGCCTTCTACGGGGATGTAGATGCGGTCGACTTCGACGCGGCGCTGGCGAGCGAGGCGCCGCTGCGGTTCGCGGGTCCCGTCGGCAGCGCGCCGATGCACCCCTCCTTCGAGGATCGACGCGGCGCGGCCGACCGCGTGTTCGCGATGCTCGACGACGAGGAGTATCGAATGCCAGGTCGACGCCTGGGGCCGCGAGCTCGAGCGCGCCGGGGCGCGCGAGGCCGACGTGCTTCATCTGCACCATCTGACTCCGATCAACGAGGCCGCCGCCCGGATCGCTCCGGACGTCCCGATCGTCGGCCAGCTGCACGGAACAGAACTGCTGATGCTCGAGCGAATCGCCGGACCCAATCCGCCCGACTGGAAATACGCCGACCGCTGGGCGAAGCGGATGCGCGGGTGGGCTCAGGCCTGCGCGCGCCTGGTCGTCGCCCCGACCGGCGTCGAGCGCGCGGTGAACCTACTGGAGGTGCCTCGTTCGCGGGTCGTCGCGCTGCCAAACGGTGTCGAGATCGATCTCTTCACACGCCGAGCGATCGACCGCGACGCGTTCTGGCGACGCGTGCTGGTTGAGGAGCCTCGTGGCTGGTTGCCGGGCGAGCCCGAGGGGAGCGTGCACTATCGCGAGGCCGATGTGGCCGCGCTGGCCGCGGGAACGGTGGTGATCTACGTCGGCCGCTTCACCGAAGTGAAGCGCCTCGATCTGCTGATCAGAGCTTTTGCGCGCGTTCAGGAACGGCTTGAGGAGCCCGCCGGGCTGGTGCTGGTCGGCGGCCATCCGGGCGAGTGGGAAGGCGAGCATCCAGCCGAGATCGTCTCTCGCCTGGGAGTTCCACAGGTATTCCTGGCCGGCTGGCACACGCATGAGGAGCTGCCCGACTTCTTCGCGGCGGCCGAGGTGGTTGTCCTGACCTCCGAGCGCGAGCAATTCGGGCAGGCGATCGTCGAGGGCATGGCCTGCGGGCTGCCCGCGGTCGCCACCCGCGCGCTGGGACCGGAAGCGATCATCGACGACGGCGAGACCGGCTGGCTGGTGGAGCACGACGACGACAACGCCCTGGCCGCGGCGCTGACAGAGGCCGTGCAGGACAAGGACGAGCGCGAACGGCGCGGCCATTTGGCTCGAGTCGCTGTCCGCGAGCGCTACTCGTGGTCGGCAGCGTCGCAGCAGCTCGGGACTGTGCTTGAGGAAGTGGCCGGAAGTCGTGTCATGTTGGAGGAATCTCCCCCCGACGGTCACGAGGCGTTGTCCAAAGGCTCACGTCCTGGCTCGGGACGCGAGCAGAGCGCACCGGCCCTGACGTCGTAGGGCTTGTCCACGCCCGGTCGACTGATGTTGGTGCTCGGCTAAGACGCGCGTCGCGGACCGTCGAGCGCTTGAGATCAATTGCCGCTCTTTGCTATCAATAGAGGTCCGCCGCGGGGTGGAGCAGTCTGGTAGCTCGTCGGGCTCATAACCCGAAGGTCGCGGGTTCGAATCCCGCCCCCGCTATCAAGAAGTCGCTGGAAATCGAGGCCTCCGAGAGATCGGGGGCCTCGTCGTTTCCCGAGATCTTGTTTGACGGCGTTTGACTCGCTCGCCCCACATTTCGGTCAGCTCACGAGTCGATGCAACGGGGAGAATCTCGGCACGCGTGATCCTGGATACATCTGAGCCAAGGGCGGATTGCCTCGATTGGTCTCAGTTCGGTCCAGACGCTACTGTCAGCGCGTGGCCGATGACGCGCTGATCGAGGAAATCGGTCGCCGGCTGGCCGAGGCGACGCCGGCACGGTCCAGGATCGTGCTCTTTGGCTCCCGAGCTCGCCGAGATGAGCACGCTAGTTCTGATGTCGACGTCCTGGTGATCGAGCCATCGGTCGACGACCCGATCCAGGAATCCGTGCGCCTGCGGCGCGTGCTGCGCGGACTCGGCGTACCGATCGATGTCCTTGTTGTCGCGCAGGCGGAAGCGGCCCGCCGTTCGGCCGTTCGCGGCACGGTCGTGGAGCGAGCGCTCCGCGAGGGACGGGTGCTCGTTGACGCCTGAGGAGTCAGAAGAGGTAGGTCGGCTTCTCAGTGCTGCGCGCGCGGACCTTCGCGCGGCGAGGGCTCTTGCACCGGATCCCGACCAAGCGAACGAGGTCATCGGATTCCACGCACAGCAAGCGGTTGAGAAGGCGATCAAGACGGTGCTTGTGGCGTCGGGACTGGAGATTCCGTACACGCACGATCTTGGCTTCCTACTCGACGTTGTTGCCGAGCACAACATCAGCAGACCCGAACTCGTGTCGCGGGCGGACTGGCTCACTCCATGGGCCGTCGCGGCACGATATGGAGCCTCCGACGCCTCGCTCGATCGCGAGCAGGCAGTTACCGCGGCCGAAGAAGCGGTTGAATGGGCGACGACGGTCATCGATCGTGGTGCCCGCTAACGGCATCGAACGGATCGTCACCAACGAGGTGAGCCGGTCCCACGGGATTACACCCGGGCGATGCAGATCGCCGCCCGGGAGGCCGCGTCAAGGCTAGGCGGCGCCACCGCTACCAGACGATCGCGACTCCGTACTCGGAGAGCGGTTCGTCGCGCGACACGATCGCGGCGTCTTCAGTGAGAGCCTGGGCGACGAGCAGGCGGTCGAACGGATCCCGATGGCGCCAGGGCAGCTTCTCCACTGCGGCTGCGTGCTCGAGCGTGACCGGTAGGGACTGGGCTCCCGCGTTCAACAAGGTGGGGGCGAGGTCTTTCGGCGCCTCCAATTTGCCGAGCGAGCGTTTGATGGTCACCTCCCAGACGACAACGGCGCTGATCAGCACCTGATTCGTGTCGTCGGTCAGGTGGCGGATGACGTCCTCTCCGATCCGGTCGTCGTCAGCCAGCCACCACAACGCCGCGTGCGTGTCCAGCAGCAGCTTCACCTCGCGCCAAGCTCGTCGGCAAGGTCATCGGGCAGCTCGTCAAAGTCGTCGGCGAGGCGAACACGGCCACGCCAGGCCCCCCGGACCGAAACGAGCGCCGAAGCGCTCCGGACTGGCACCAGCCGCGCCGCCGGCTTCCCGTTGCGGGCGATGACAATGTCCTCTCCCGCCTCAGCGCGCTCCACCAACTGGGAGAGCTTCGTCTTCGCTTCGTGCATGCCCACTTGCGTCATCATGAGAGATTAGCAGCGCCTAGCTAGGCTAGCTAGGCTCGCTAGTAAGACTGCACATCGAGAAGGCTGTCGAGATCGCACTCGGTGCCGCTTCCGCGCGGGGCAACCGATCGTGATCATTTTACCGAGCGATCCGGAACGAGCGGACGCGCACGAATACGGATCTCCATGACCGCGAGGGCGGCGCGCGCCGCTCTCCATCGCCTAAGCTGACTGACGTGAGCCCGATGACGAGAGGTGATCTCGTGACGGTCGCGGGAGGCAGCGCGGAGCTGGACGGGATCGTGGTCGACACGCCGAGCAGCACTAAGGTCGTCGTCGCCGTGGTTGACCGCACCCGCGGACCGCGCCTGCGCACGGTCCACCCGAACGCCTTGAGCGAGCGTCTCGATGAGGGTTCGAACGACCGCGCGCTGCGTCTGCTGATCCGGCGCACGGCGCCGCCGACCCACGATGCGGCCCGCAGCGCCACGCGCGGCGCACAGCGACGCTCGGGCTATCAGCGCGGCACGGCCCATCGACCGACCGGCAGGTAGCAGCCGCGGCCACGCTGCGGCCCGAGGGCTCGGTTCGCGCTCGGCTCGAGCATGCGGTAGCGTCGCGGCCATGGCGACGGTCGAGTGTGGATGGAATCGTCCCCCTCTCGACCGGCATGGGATCGAACCGCAGCAGCTCACTAGGCGCGGCTATGAGAAGGAGCTGGAGCGTCTGCAGGTGGAGCTCGTACGCCTGCAGGACTGGATCGTCCACAAACGCCTGAAGGTTGTCGTGCTGTTCGAGGGACGTGACACCGCCGGCAAGGGCGGGACGATCAAGCGGATCACCGACAAGACCAACCCACGGGTCGTGCGAACCGTGGCGCTCGGGACCCCGACCGAGCGCGAGCGCACGCAGTGGTACTTCCAGCGCTACGTCGCCCATCTCCCGGCCGGCGGCGAGATGGTCCTGTTTGACCGCAGCTGGTACAACCGCGCCGGCGTCGAGCACGTGATGGGCTTCTGCACGCCGCAGGAGTACGAGGAGTTCATGCGGTCCTGTCCGCAGTTTGAACGCGACCTACTGCGCTCCGGGATCATTCTGATCAAGTACTGGCTGTCGGTCAGCGACGACGAGCAGGAGCGCCGCTTCAACGCGCGTCTGAAGGACCCGGCCAAGCAATGGAAGCTGAGCGGCATGGACCTCGAGGCGCGCCGGCGCTGGGTGGACTACGCCGAGGCCAAGGACGACATGTTCGCTTACACCGACACACGCGAATCGCCGTGGTACGTAGTCGAAGCCGACGACAAGCGCACGCTACGACTGAACCTCATCAGCCATCTGCTCAGCCTCATTCCTTACGAGGAAGTCCAGACCAAGAAGATCAAGCTCCCGCCCCGCCAGGACCGAGCCTACGTCCGGCCCCCGCAGGGTGATCAGAACTTCGTCCCGGAGCGCTACCGGGTCCGGTAGTCGGCACGTCCGGTCGGTGTGATCGGTGGGATGCCCCGGGCCGTGAATGTACCGCCGAGGCGATCCGGTGATGTACCGTCGGGGCGGTACAGCTAATCAGCGCGGGTCGCCTCAGGGAGCTGCCTGTCGGCGAGCGGCGACGAGCGCCGCAGCCACTCTTCAAAGAGCGGATCGACAATGTGCCAGGCACCGTCTCGCATGTCGACCAGGCCGCGGCGCTGCAGCCGGACCAGCGCGGGGGGGACGCGGGAGTGGCTGGAGAACCCGTACAGGCGCGCCAGCGGACGGCTGGTCACCGTCGCGCCACCGCGGTCGGCGAGCAGCTGGAGCGCACGGATCTCGTTGACCTCGCCCTCATCGCCGCTCATCAGGACGTTGAGCACGGATGCGAACTCGGATCGCTCGATCGTCCGCACGAGCCGATCGTGGGCGGCGATCACCGCTGCGAGGGTGACGGTGTTACCGGCCGGAGTGTCGGTCCATGCCTCCCACGCCAGCTGCTGCGTGCTGCGCGGGTGCGCACGGGTGAGGTTGAGCAGGTGAGAGAGCGCCTGCTCCTCGGCCGGCTTGCCGCTGGCCTCGAACTGGTAGTCGAGATACTCCAGGAAGTCGGCCGTTTCGATGATGGGCAACTGCATCTGCGCGGCCTCGCCGAACACCGGCTGGTCTGAGCTCTCCAGCATCATCCTCATTGCGTTGCGGATCGAGCCGGTGAACAGCAGCGAGACGTGGTTCGCGCCCGAGCTCATCAGCGCGGAGCGGATGATCGCCAGCGGCTCGCCTGGGCAGTTGCGCAGCCTCTGAAACTCGTCAAACACGACGACGAGTCGCGGCGAGAGCGAGCGCAGGCTGACCAGCTGCGCGTGCAACGTCTCGGCATCCTGCTCGGGCTGGGCAGCCGAGCGCCTGACCGTGCCCTTGATGATCCGGATGTCGAACCCGATCTCCTTCTCTAGCGCGCCGATCTGCCGCTGAGCCGCCCGCCGGAGATGCTTGACCGGATGGCTGACCATCGCATCGTGGACACAGCCGATGAAGCCCGGGATGCTGACCACGCGTTGCAAATTGATCTTGACGACATCGAACGGCGGCGCATCGTCCCCGTGGGACTTGGCGAGCTCGAGCGCGAGCTGATTGGTGAACGTGGTCTTGCCGGTGTCACGGGGGCCGAAGAGCGCGACATTCGTCTGCGCCTTGAGGGTCAGCGCGACCTCGTTGGCGAAGGGCTCCATCCCGACGATCTTTGAGGGATCATCGAGCGGTCGGTCCCAGATGAAGGGGTTGAGCGCCATCGCCGACCCATTGTACCGCAGACAAGGTACTGAACAGTACCGGCGGCGCGGTACATGTCGCAGAACTGTGCCAACCCGGTGGCCGGGGAGTGGGGGGCGCCCCGTCGACGGCTCTCTGGGGTATGAACCGATCCCCGCAGTCGCCTCCCGGCCTCGCCAGTCACCCGACGAATTCTCTTGCCGGGCAGAGCTCGCGCTCGGCGCGTTCGCTCTGCCGACAGGCGAGCGCCCACACCGGCCCCCTTGATCTCGAGCGTTGGACGAGCCTGCTCGGTCAGATCTGGCATCGGTGCCGCATGATGCCCCGCCGGTCCTCGACCGACGCGATGCTCGCGCCTGCCCGTCCGGTACTGGAGACGATCGCGGAGGTGGGCGGCACGCCGGCCCGGACTCTGCTGACCGCCGTCTCTCGGCTGGACCGCGGCGGGCTGGCCGGCGCCGCCGCGCAGCTGGCCCGTGGCATCGACGCACCGCTGCCGGATTGGCTGCAGGAGGTGGGGACGGCGACGATCGTACGGGCGTTCAGCGCTCGATCCCTGGGTGACGGCGAGGCCCTCTTGCTGGAGGCCTCACCGGTGCAGGACACGCCCCACATGGTGGCGGTGTTTCTCGACGAGCGGCGCAGCGGAGTCGTCAAGCACCTGCATCTGAGGCGCGTCATCGATCTGGATAATTCAGGTTCGTATTCCGGTGCCGGGGAGCAGTCCCTGGGCTTTCGCGCGGTCGACCGTGCTCTCGCGTGCCGGCGTGTCCGCGAGGCGATCGCGCTGACTGACGCGGCACCCGGGCCTGTTACCGGCGAAGGCTTGATCGAGCATCGCGCGCTCGTGCTGGCACGCCTCGACCCGATCGGGGGACTCGCGTTCAGGTCGTGCTGAACCATGGTGCGCGTACCTGAGTCCGGGCGGGGGTCGCCCCCGCCTGTCGCGGCGCGACGCGTGACCCAGACCGCTGAGTTTGAACGCTGGTCACGCAGCCTGGATGCCGAGCGCCAACGCAAGGTGGCGGGTGCCGTCCGCTTGATCGCCGAGACCGGACCCAAGCTCGGCCGTCCCCACGTCGACGTCATCCATGGCTCGCGCCTGCACAAGCTCAAGGAGGCACGGGTCGATCGCGGCGTGCGGGTTCTGTTCGCCTTCGACTCCAACCGCAACCCTGTCATGCTCGTCGGAGGCGACAAGTCGGGCAAATGGAACCGGTGGTACCCGACGAAGATCAAGCTCGCCGAACGTCTCTACGCCGATCACGAGCGCCGCATCGGAAAGGAGCCTCGTTGTCTGAGCCAACGCACCGCCGCCCGGACGTCGACCGGCAGGAGCCGGTGAACGACATGCGGGCCGAGATCTACCGCCGCCTGATGGAGGACGAGGAGACGATCGCGCAAGCGCTCTACCGCCGCGACGTCAGCCACGACGCGGTGCTCGCGGCCCTCGATGCGATCGACGACCGGATGTCCGTGGCGGAGCGGCGCGAGGATCTGTATCTCTCGGCCTTGGCGCATTACGTCCGCGCGCTCGGGGGCCAGATCGAGGTCCGGGCCGTGTTCGGCCAGGAGGAGATCCCGGTTCGGCGGGTTGAGGTCTCCCCGGGCTCGTAGCGGTTCGTCCGATGTGACGGCGGATCGTTGTTCGGGCTCATAACCCGAAGGTCGCGGGTTCGAATCCCGCCCCCGCTACTCATAGAAGTCCTGGTAGATCCAGGCAAACGAAGAGCCCCGGATCTCCGGGGCTCTTGTTGTTTCGGGCGTTTGTCAAACGAAATGTCAAACGGATCCGGGCGGACTGTCGATCATCGCGGCGACCTGAGCGGCGGCCTCGGCCTGCATTCCGGGGATCACGTGGGCGTACTGCTTGAGCGTGAACGCCGGCGACTCGTGGCCGAGCCGCTCGCTGATCACCTTGACCGGCACGCCGGCCTTGAGCGCGAGCGTCGCGTGCGTATGGCGGAGGTCGTGGAGCCGGATCCGGCGCAGGTTCGCCTTCTCGATCAGCCGCTCGAACGACTGGCTGAACGTGTGCGGATGGATCGGCTCGCCGTTCTCCTTGGCCACGACCAGGTCGTGGTCCTCGTAGTCGTCGCCCCACTCAGCCCGCTCCTCGTCCTGCCGCGCCCGATGGGCCCGGAGCTGGGCGACCGTCTCGGCATCGAGATCGATCACGCGGGCGTTGTGGCTCTTCGGCGTCGAGTGGATGACCTCGTAGCCGACTGCGACGAGCGCCTGCCTGACGGACAGGCGCGCCCGATCGAGGTCGACGTCCTGCCACCGGAGGCCGAGCACCTCGCCCCGCCGCATGCCCGTCATCGCCGACAGGCGCCAGATCGGTCCGAGCCGTGTCTCCTTGACGACCTCGAGGAACTGCGCGAGCTCGTGCGGCTCCCACGCGTTGATGCCGCCGGTCGCACGCTTCGCCGGCCGCGGCGGCTTCGCGCTGGCGGCCACGTTCCTGCCGAGGAGCCCGGCGTCGACGGCGTCGGCGAGCACCTTGTGGAGCGTCGAGTGGATGTAGCTGATCGTCTTCGCGCTCAGCGGCCTCCGCGTCTCCGACCCGGTCGCCAGGTTGGCGTACAGGACGTTCAGCATCGGAGGCGTCAGCTGCTGAAGCAGCTTCGATCCGAGCGCAGGCAGGACGTGGATCTCGAGGTTCCGCTTGTAGGAGAAGAACGTCGACGGCTTGACCCGCGGCTCGGTCATCGGGAGCCAGCTGTCGCGGATCCAGTCGCCGAGCGTCGTCCGGCCCGGGAGCGACGTACGAGCCGGTGTTGACGTCGGTGACGAGCTTCGCCCGCGCCGCCTCGGCCTCACGACGGGTGCGGAACCCGCCGTGCCACTTCTGTCGCCGCCGTCCCTCGTGGTCGAACCCGCGGTCGATCACGACGTACCAGCGGACGGTCTCCTTGCCGTGGCGGTCGGTGCGGACGCGCTTGTGGATGTGGCCCTGCATCACGCCGCTCCCAGCCACTCGAGCAGGGCAGGGACCGGGACGAGCAGCCGACGCCCGAGCCGCCGCGTCGGCAGCTCACCGCGGCGAGCGGCGTCGTAGGCCGCTGTGCGCCCGAGTCCGAGCAGCTTCGCGGTCTGCTCGATGGTGATCGTCGCCTTGCCCGCGAGTTCGTCGAGGGGCGACGGAATACTCTGTTGCATGTCGGGACCTCCCGGGGTTCCGGCCAGGCCCCGGGGTGCTCCAACACCGCCGGGGCCGTC
>CAWJYE010000006.1:0-3457 GCA_963847055.1 uncultured Solirubrobacterales bacterium
CGGGGGCCCGGCCCAGAGGGGGGCGTCGACGCCCCTCGTCGAGGGGTTACGCGCCCGGTGTCGGCCCGCGCGATCTGAAACCCACTGGTTGGGATCGAACTGGTGCATATCACGGTTTCGATCCACAGCGGCCTCACTGGAGAGAGGCCGGTGCGCGCTCAGACCGTGCTCAGCGCGGCGCCGACCGCCGCTCGAGCCGGGCGGCAGACCAGCCGCTGCCGGCGCCCCAGCGCCTGGGCGACGGAACGCCCCCGCTTGCGGAAGCAGGGCAACTGCCCGGCCAGCCGGCGGGTCTCCTTGATCAGCGAGGTCATCTGGACACCGTCGAGGCCGCAGGGCACGACCCAGGAGAAGGGCTGCAGGTCGTTCTCGACGTTGACCGCGAAGCCGTGCGTGGTCACGCCCCGCTGGACGTGCACGCCGATCGAGGCGATCTTGCGCTCTCGACCCACACGCCGGTGTAGTCCGGGCCGTCGTCGAAGCGCGCGCGCGCGGACACGCCCTCCTCGGCCAGCGCCGCGACCAGAGCCCGCTCCAGCGACCGCACGTAGGCCACCACGTCGTCGACGCCCACGATCGGATACCCGACCAGCTGCCCGGGTCCGTGATAGGTGATCTTGCCGCCGCGATCGGTATCGACGATGTCGATTCCCTGCGCCCGGTACCAGTCCTCGCCCATCGGCAGCTCGCCGGGCGCCGAGCGGCGCCCGCGCGTGAGTACCGGCCAGTGCTCGAGCAACAACAGCACGTCCGGCACGACCCCGGCCTGGCGGGCCGCGCGGATGCGCTCCTGCAGTGCGAGCGCCTCGCGGTACTCAAGTGTGCCCAGCTGACAGACCCACAGCTCCGGAGCGCTCATCCCAACCATGCTACGCCGACGCCGACCCTCCAGGTAGCCTTGACCGCGGCCAGGAACTGCGCCGCCTGCGCCCCATCGAGCGCGCGGTGATCCCAGCTCAGGCCGAGGATGGTCATCGGACGGATGGCGATCGCGTCGTTGCCGTCGGCGTCGGTGACCACGACCGGCCGTTTGACCACCGCCTCGAGATCGAGGATCCCCACCTGCGGCTGGTTGATGATCGGGGTGGCCATGATCGAGCCGTACTGGCCGGGGTTGGTGATCGTGAACGTGCCGCCGCGCACCTCGTCCGGCGGCAGCTCGCGGGCCCGCGCGCGCCGCGCGAGGTCCTTGATCCGCGCCGCCAGGCCCTCTTCGGAGAGCTCATGCGCACCGTGAATCACCGGCACGATCAGCCCGTCGTCGCCGAGCGACACGCGATGCCCAGGTGCACCTCGTCGTGGCGAACGTAGTCCTCGCCCTCGAGCCAGGCGTTCAGCGCGGGATGCTCGCGCAGCGCTGCGACGCAGGCCCGCGCGACGAACGCCAGCGCGGTCAGCCTGAGCGGCGCCCGGGCGCGCTCCACCCGGCTCATGTCGACCTCGATCCAGGTCGTGCAGGTGGCGGCGGTCTCAAGTGAGCGCTTCATGTGCTCGCCGATCTGCCGGCGCACGCGGGAGAGGCCCCCGCGGCAGGGGCCGACCGCTGACCGGCGGCTCGGGCCGGTACGGGCTCTCGATGTGCAGCGGCGGTCTCCGCAACGCCGTTCCCGGCGCCATTCCCCCCTGCCGAGATAGGCCAGCACGTCCTGCTTGCGCACACGTCCGTCGCGGCCGGTCCCGGTGACCAAGGTCAGGTCGATCCCGTGCTCGGCCGCGATCCGCCCGACGACCGGGGAGTAGCGACCCCCGCGGGCCGGGCTGCCCCGGCCATTCGTCGCCGGGTTGCCACCGCGCGGTGCGGGCGTCGCCGGCAGCCGGGCCGCGCCCGGACTCGGAGCAGGGTCGGCCACCCGAGCCGACGGGACCGGGGAGCCTCCCTCGACGCGCGCCAGCACCGCTCCGACCGGCACCGTCTCGCCGACCGCGACCAGGATCTCGGCCACGACCCCGGAGACCGGCGCCGGCACCTCGCTGTCGATCTTGTCGGTCGAGATCTCGCAGACCGTCTCATTCGCCGCCACCGGCTCACCCACGGCGACGCGCCACGCCACCACGGTGCCCTCGGCCACCGACACCCCCATCTGCGGCATCGTCACGTCAATCAGCATGGCGGTGCTCTCAGTAGGCGAGGAGCTCACGGCACGCCTCCCTCACGCGTTCGACGCCGGGCAGAACCGCCTGCTCGAGCGGGGGCGAGAACGGAATCGGGACATCCGGCGTGGCCACCCGGACCACCGGCCCGTCCAGGAACTCGAAGCCCCGCTCGGCGATCACCGCCGCCACCTGTGCCCCGGCAGCGCACATCTGGTTCGCCTCGTCCAAGACGACGACCTTCGAGCAGCGCTCCACCGAATCGAGGATCGCTGCCTCATCCAGCGGGACCAGTGAGCGCAGATCGAGCACCTCCACCGAGTGCGTCCAGATCCTCGGCCGCCTCCAGGGCGACGTGCACCATCGCCCCGTAGGCGATCACGACCAGGTCCGCTGCCGGGCCGGGCCACCCGGGCGCGGAACGGCGTCTCGTACACGCCATCGGGCACCTCACCGCGCACTCGCCGGTACAGGTGCTTGTGCTCCATGAAGCAGACCGGATTCGGATCACGGATGGCCGCGTGCAGCAGGCCCTTGGCGTCCTCGGCGGTGGCCGGGGCCACGACCTTGATCCCCGGCGACTGCATGAACCATGCCTCGGGATTCTGGGAGTGGAACGGGCCGCCGGAGAAGCCGCCGCCGGAAGGCAGCCGGACCACGATCGGCACGGCCAGGCCCTGGCGGTAGTGCATCTTGCCGCCACGTTGACCAGCTGGTCGAAGCCGCAGGAGATGAAGTCGGAGAACTGCATCTCGCAGACCGGGCGCATGCCCGACCACCGCGGCGCCGACCGCGCAGCCGATGATCGCCGACTCGGCCAGCGGCGTGTCCATCACCCGGTCGGCGCCGAACTCCTCGATGAAGCCGTCGGTGACCTTGAACGCGCCGCCGAAGTCGCCGATGTCCTCGCCCAAGCAGCACCCGCTCGTCGGCGCGCAGCTCGTCGCGCAGTCCCGCCGAGATCGCCTGCAGATAGGTCATCTCGCCATCATCGCTCATCACCTGAGCCCGGCCCCGACGCAAAGCCGCTCCACGGCGCCAGACCGTCCCCCAGAGCCTCGGCCTCGCCTTCGCAGAACACGCCGTCCAGCAGGCCGTCGCCGGATCGGGCATCGGAGCGGCCAGCGCCTCCTCGCTCGCGGCGTCGATCTCGGCCGCGACCGACGCGCGGACCGCCTCCACGTCCACGCCCGAGCGAGCCCAGCCGCGCCTCCTGGCGGTCGATCGGATCGCGCGCGCGCCACTCCTCGACCAGCGCCGCCGGCACGTACTTCATGTCGTCGTGCGCGGCGTGTCCGTGCATCCGCATCGTCGCCGCCTCGATCAGGTCGGGCCCTCCCCGGCAACCGCACGTGCGCGTGCTTCG
>CAWJYE010000007.1:0-219702 GCA_963847055.1 uncultured Solirubrobacterales bacterium
CGCAGCTCCGATCGCTGCTAGGAGAAGCACGCTGATCCCGAGATAGATGTTGGTGTAGGTTGCCGTTGCAGTAGCGCTGAAGAACTCCCGGCCTATTGTGGGCGTGGTGAGTGAACCGAGAATCGGGTTCAGCGGATCGGGCAGGACGTACATGGCCGGCCGGGCCGAGTACTTGACGAGGTCGCTTGCCGCTCGCCCAGGCACGTTGGTGAAGTTGCTGGCCAAGCCGGCGGCGAGCACGGCGACCAGGGCGATCACGACCGGCAGCGCCCCGGCGAACTGAGCGCGCGCGCTAGCGCGCAGTTCGCCACGCATCCAGCCAACCACTAATGCGCATACAACCAGTGTGGCCCAGGTGACGCCGGCGATGAGGAGGAAGTACTGGACCCACATGAGTGCCAGGACGGCCGCAGCGCCGGCGATAGCACCGTTGCGAAAGGTTGGGCGCTCGATCGCGACCATCATCCGCCAAGCCAGGAGAACGAATACCCACAAGTCGCCGAGAGGTTGATTATGAGTGGCATAGACATACGGCCAGAAGCCAAATGCGAGCCCAGCGACCACCGCGGCGGATGAACTGCCCGTCAACCAGCGGGCGAAGAGGAACATCGAGAACGCCGACAGCGTGAAGGTGAGAATGCCCCGAGTAGCCGAATGTGGCGATGGCGCCCAGAGTCATCGATCCGAGCCATAGCAACGCGCTACTTGGAAGGGTCGAGAAATTCAAAGCCCACTGAGTTGGGCGGCCCTCGGGCGCGTTGAAGGCATGGACTATCCCAGGTAAGAACGGGGGAGCGTGTGCCTGAGCGAGCACGTGGTAGTAGGCGATGCCCCCAGTTAGGTCGGCGCCCACCGGGCCGGCGAGGGTGAACCGGGGTGCAAGACGATCGGCCAGGTAATTGCGCAAGCAAGACCCAGGAAGCCCAGAAAGACGAGAGCGGACTGAAACGGCCTTGACCTAAGTCGAGCGCTGTGGTGTGTGCTAGGTGCGCGCTCGAGTGATCGGCGCGATGTCATCGTGGCCGTCGTGCGCGTGCGGACCATCCTGGAAAGCCCGCGACGTTTGCCCCGGCCATCCGGGGCTGCGTGCGACAGATCGATGCGAACATCGGCGTGGAGGCAACAGCGTCGAGCGAACGCGTCATCAACGGGGTTGGGGGGCTCCGCGCGCCAAAGCGATCGGGCGCAGAATCTACTGCTCGGTAGAGCACTTTGCTTTGCCCGTCCGGGGCGCTAAGGCATGCCGGAGCAAGTTCGGGATGAGCACAGCAGCGGATAGGATCGTGTCAAGCGCGATCCGGCTACTGTTCTGAGAATGGGTGCGAATGGGCGGCTGGAGCGTCGAGCGGCAGATGCTCGGATGAAATCGGGGTATTACCTGTTTGATATCGACGCCAACCACGAGCTCGTTCAAGCAGGACCGGCTCGCCGTTGAACACGCCAGACCTAGAGCGATTGGTGCCCGTGCTCCGCCGCCTGCCTCCCATGGTCACCCAGCTCGGCTCAAAGGCTGCGCGTGCTGGGGCCACCCCCCAGGGATTCCGCCGCTACGTGCGAGACCGGCGTAGGTACAGGGCACTTCCGGGCGCGGAGCCACTGCTGTGGCGTGACGCGTTCCCGCAGTTAGGCGATCGACTGTCCGCGTCGCCCTTCGATTCCCATTACTTCTACCAGGACGTTTGGGCTAGCCGCCAGGTCGCAGCGCTTGCCCCCAAAGCTCACGTTGATGTGGGGTCGCGCGTTGACTACATAGGGTTTCTCACCGCCCTCTGCGATGTCACATTCGTAGATATCCGACCCCTCCGGGCAGAGCTGGACCGGCTCCAGTCGGTGGCGGGGAGTGTCCTGGAAATGCCCTTCCCCGATCGTTCGATCAGCTCGCTCTCCTGCTTGCACGTGGCCGAGCATATCGGGCTTGGTCGCTACGGCGACCCGCTAGATCCGCTCGGCACGCGGCGTGCGGCTGCCGAGCTCCAGCGTGTCTTGGCACCGGCTGGCGCGCTGCTGTTCTCGGTGCCGGTTGGCAGGCCGAGGGTCTGCTTCAACGCTCATCGCATTCACGATCCGCACGACGTGGTGAGCATGTTTCCTGACCTGGAGCTGATGGAGTTCTCGGGCGTCGACGACCGCGGGAGCTTCCGGCGCAACCGCGATCTCGACGAGCTGGTCGGCGCTCGCTATGCCTGCGGGATGTTCCGCTTCGTGCGGTCGGCTCTCGCAGCACCATCGTCTCGCGTGCCGGCGAGCTCCTGAAGCCGGCGACGCATCGCCGCTCCCGTAGTCTGTGGCGACAGCGCGCGGTCGATATCTGCCTGTGCCTGGGAGCCCACCCGCGCCGCGCGGACCGGATCGTTATAGACCTGGCGCATCAGCTCGGCCGCATGCTCGATGCTGGGCTCCGCCCATTCGCCGTCGGCGGGGTAGATCTGGCAGTCGGGGCCGACCCGCGTCAGCTTGTAATCGACCAGGAAGCTGTTTTCGGCGTTCATGAAGTCGACGTTGCCCGAGTAGGCGGTCCCGATAACCGGCTTGCCGATCGCCATCGCTTCCGCCAAGGTCAGCCCGAATCCCTCGGAGCGATGCAGCGACACGTAGCAGTCGCAGGCGGCGATCAGACCATCTTTCTCCACCGTGGTCAGGGATCGGTCGACGATGTGAATGTCCGGGCGCCCGTCGGCCGCCCACAGCACCTCCTCCTCGCCGAGGGGCAGAAGGGGCGCGTTGATCGTCTTGACCAGGAGCCTAGGACCCTCTTCGGGCTGAAACGCTCGCTTGAACGCTTCAATCAGGCCAACCGGATTCTTGCGTTGGATTGTGCTGGAGTAGTCGAAAACGAATAGGAACAGAAAGCCTTCGGGTACTCCAAGGCGGATTGGAGTCGCCGACGGCGCCGTGACCGGTGGTGGGAGCGCGACCACGGGTATGTTCGCGACCGCGGCGATGTTCTCGGCCACGAATCGCGAATACACCCAGATCTCATCAACCAGCTCGAAGGCCGATGCCCAGCGCTTCGGGATCCGGTTGGTCTCCCAGCCCCAGACCCCGATGCGGCTCCCTTGAAAGTAGCCACTTCCGAGGCGACCGACGAACTCGGGGAGCTCGTCGGGGTTGACGCAGATCAGCTCAAACCCGTGCCCGCCGTCGCCGACGAGATCACTGAAGGAGTGAACTCCATACTCCCGCTCGAGCGCCACGGACGGCCGCAGGTGGTCCAGCGACACACTGGCGGTGCTCAGCGAGACGCCGGCGGCTCCGAGCGCTTGGGCATAGCCGCGAGCTGCGGCGCCAAGCCCCAGCACATGTCCGAAATAACCTGACACCCGCACGCCGAGGGCGTTGTCGCCACCGGCCGTCGCGCTCATACCGCCAGAGTTGGGGCCCCCGTCAGCGGCATCGGCGAGGACCTCCGTGGATTTTGCTATGAAAGCCGTCGCCGGCTCCGTGGGGACGCGGGGCATCAGCTCTGTGGGAATGGCCATCTCGGTCTGCCCCGAGCTGTGCGCCCACGCCACCAGCCCCGGACCATCGCTGCCGTCGAGATCGGGAAAAGCGGCGATCACGTCTGGGCGGTCCCGCATTACCCTGTGAAACAGGTAGCGGTTGACGCCGTGGCGGGCGCCCCGCCGAGCCGGGCCGCGCAACCAGGTCATGAAGGCGTCGGTCCCCGCCGGCGATGTCGGATCGCCCACTCCTGGTGCGACGGTGTAAGCGACCGCGAACAGCGATTGCAGGGCCTCATCGAACAGCACTCCGTTGACCAGCGGCTGTCCGATGGCTCGGCGGTGGGTTGAATCCGCCCAACCCGCGGCCATCAGCTCCTCGGCATAGCGGATGCTAAGCGATCTGAGCACCGGATCGCGGCTGACGCGGACGCGGCTGGCCGACGGGTTCAGTCGAAAGGGCTGGTCGGGCGCGAAACCGGGAAAAGACATCAGGCGCAGCGGCCGGCGACCATCGACTCGGATTCCCTCCGGTGTCTGCTCCAGAGTGTGCTCAGGCAGGTTCCAGGCGCTGAGGTGGCAACCGGGATCGTCGAGCGTGGCGACGTCGAGGCGGGCACGGGCCAGGTCGAGGCTGCGGTACACCCAGTGGCGATTTGCGCGTCGGTGTCCCAATGCGCTGCCGTCCGGGGCTCCGACGATCTCGTCCAGACGGTCGATCCACCAGGTCAGGAAGCTAGCCGCCCGCGACGATCCATCGACGGCCATGAGATCGGGGGCGATCCGCCCGGAGCTGACGAGCTGCCCGAGCGACGGCTCCAGCCCGTCAGCCGGGGGGTCTCGCGACGTCCGCGGGGCCAGCATGACCGCGTGATCGTTCTGCGAGGGCACCAGGGGGGAAAGCTCGTCCAGGATCCAGCTGCTTGCTGGCAGATGAATCGTCGGGCCGGTACCGGAGCGGACGCGAGCTAGCAGAAGCCGAGGAACTAGCAAGGCGGTGAGCTCCCCTGGCTTGTGGCGAGCAAGCAGCTCTTCAGCATCGAGCTCGAGCTCCTGCTCAACCGAGACGATCGGGAGCTCGTCCTCGTGTGCGCGCGCGGCCGTGGCTGATCCGATGAGGACGAGCTCCAAGCCCCAGTCAGGCTCGTGACGGCGCAGGGAACGGGCCATCACGCGGGCCTGGGGCAGCATCTCGGCGGTGGCCAGGCACACGATCTGCGGATGGGTCACCGGGCCGTGATGCATTGAGGCTGGGGAGTTCCGAACGCTCATCGTGGGCCCGCGGGGCGTGGAAGTCTCATCGGCTGTCTGGGGGCGAAGAGGCGACGACCGCATACGACGTCGACGCAAACCGCGCCGCCTCAAAGCTCTGATATCCGGGGGCGAACACGAAGGCGGGGGCGAAGCCGGCCAGCGCGCACATCGCCAGGGCAACCTCGGGGAAGATCGGGTGCTGATGAGTGAGATCTACCCAGAACGTCTTCAGTGCTGGGAGGCTGTAGGGGTTGACCGTCTCGGCGATGAACAAGCCCTCAGGGACGAGCTTTTGCTGCGCGAGCTCCAGCAGACGACGCAACTGCGCCACCGGAAGGTGCTCGATGACCTGGGCGCAGAAGATCGTCCCCAGGCTCCCCTCAGCGACGCCGCCGAGATAGTCGATGGCGTCGCCGAGAACCACCGGCAGCCCGTCAGCCTGGCAGCGTGCCACCATGCCGGCGTCGTTGTCCACACCCTCGGCGGCGATATCCTCGGAGGCCAGTAGAGCGAGGAATTCGCCGCGGCCGCAGCCGATGTCGAGAACCGGCTGATGGGCGGCCACGAGCGGTAGGTAGGGACGCTGCAGCTCGGTCACGCGCTCAGCCGGACCGCGAAACATGTCTTCGAAACCGGCATACGGTGAGGCAGCACCGTTGGCCACCCCGAGTGATCGATAGCCGGTCACTTCCCCCACCGGGGAAGCGAACTGCATGAACGGATCGCCCGCTACGTAGGGCACCGCGTCGAGGTCGGCCCGGAGCCGCTCAATCCGCTGTAGCAGCGCTCCTGCGGTGCTGACGAGCTGATCAACCAGCGACTCCACGCGCTCCGAGCGCTCGAGCTGATCTCGGAGCGTGCGTTGAACGTCGCGTGCCTCGGCGTCGAGCGCGCGGATGGCGTCCAACATGGCGGTATCCAGCCGCTGTTGGTGGCCGGTGTAGGGTCGCAGCGCCCGGCGCGCCAGTTCGCTCAGGCGCCGACGGGCTGAACCCGAGATCGCTCGTCTATTACCCCGGGCTAGCAGGTCGGCGGCGCGGGCGACGGCGCTGGTCGAGGCCTCGCTCACGCCGTTGTGGACCTGGCCGAGCGCATCACTGGCAATGTAGCCAAGAGCGGTTGGGTGCCCTGTGCCCGACCCCTGGCGGCGGTCCCGGGCGCGGTGCTAGCTTGCCCGGGCTTGAACGTTTGCACGATCATTGCGAAGAATTATGTGGCTCACGCCCGGGTGCTGGCGCGGTCGTTGGCCCGCACGCATCCCGGCACCCGTCTGTGGACCCTGGTGATCGACGACTTCGACGGCTACCTGGAATCGACCCGGGAACCGTTTCACATCCTGACGCCCTGGGAGGTCGGCTGTGAGCCGTTCACTGAGATGGCCCTGCGCTATTCGGTGTTGGAACTCTCCACGGCGGTCAAACCGTGGTTGCTGCGTCACCTCATGGAAAAGACCGGCGAGCCGGTGACGTACCTGGATCCAGACATCGAGATCTATGGCTCGCTGGAACCGCTGGCGGAACTCGCGGATCGTCACGGCGTCGTGCTGATACCGCACAATATCGAGCCAATCCCCCAGGACGACCTCAATCCCAGTCAGGTCGACATCATGATCGCCGGGATCTACAACCTGGGTTATGTCTCCCTGGCGCCGAGAACCGAGGTCGACCGGCTCCTGGACTGGTGGGCGGAGCGCCTGCGGCGAGACTGCAGGGTGGATCCGGTATGGGGCTACTTCGTTGACCAGCGTTGGTTCGATCTGGCGCCCGGCTTTCTGTCTGATCTGGCGATCGTGCGTGAGCCCGAGTACAACGTCGCCTACTGGAACCTTCAGGAACGGAAGTTGAGCTACGAGGGTGGCCGCTATCTGGCCGATGGCCGACCCCTGGCCTTCTTTCATTTCAGCGGTTTCGATCCCACTCACCCGTTGGTGCTGAGCCGTCACCAGAACCGGATCGACGTGACCGCCGATCCGCTGCTCGGAGGGTTGCTCGGCGGCTACGCGGACCGGGTACTGGCCGAGGGATACGCTGACAGCCGGCAGTGGCCGTACAGCTACGCGGCGCTCGGCGATGGGACACGGCTCGACAATACCCTGCGCAGTCTGTACGACGACTTCGCCTCCGAGAACGGCGAGGGCCTGCCTTCGCCGTTCACGCTCGACGGCGCCCGGATCTTCGAGCGCTGGGTACGCGAGCAGGCTCCGGGTGCGCCCGCGGGCGTGAGCCGGGTGCTGGCGCGGGTCTACGAACGTCGATCGGATCTCTGGAGCGCCTACAACACGCGTAGCGGCGTGGATGGCGCCGGCCTTCTGCGCTGGGCCAACGAGTACGGGCGCCGAGAAGAGCCCGACCTGGCGCATCTGCTCGTGGCGAGCAGCGGGAACGGCAATCCGGCTCCCGCCGCCACGTCCACGGATAGCGTTCCGGCCTCGCCCCCCGAGGTGGTGCGCGCCGGACTCGTGGCCCGCGCCCCGGCGGCGACTCCGACCGAGCCGCGCGACAGCTCCGGTGTGCTGCATCGTGACCCGTTCGGCGTCAACGTTGTCGGATACTTCCGCTCGGAGGCGGGAACCGGTGAGGCGGCCCGGCAAATGGTGTCCGCTCTTGATGCGGCCACGATTCCCCTGTTGCCGATTCACGGACAGACGATTCCCGTCAGCCGCCAGAACCACGCCTACGAAACGGCGTCGCCCGAGGATGCCCCATTCCCGGTGAACCTGATCTGCATGAACGCCGACATGCTTCCGGAGTTCGCCCGCCAGGCCGGTATCGAGTTCTTCGGGGATCGCTACTCCATTGGCCTGTGGTTCTGGGAGGTCAGCTCATTTCCTGAACGCTGGCGAGGTTCGTTCTCGCTGCTCGAGGAGGTGTGGGCGCCGACCGCGCACGTCGCCGCGGCGCTCGAGCCTCTCGCCACCGTTCCCGTGCACACCGTTCGGGTACCCGTGGCGCCTGCGCTGGCCGAGACCCGCACGCGAACTGATCTCGGTCTCGACGAGGGACCCTTCCTATTCCTGTTCAGCTTCGACTACCTGAGCGTCCCGGAGCGGAAGAACCCGTTGGGCATAGTCGCTGCGTTCCGTCAGGCGTTCGCGCCCGGCGAGGGAGCACAGCTACTGATCAAGTGCATCAACCAAGATCGCGAGCCTGAATACCACGCCAGGCTGCAAGCGGCAGTCGCCGAGCATGACGATATCCGCGTCATCGATCGCTACCTGCCTCCGGTCGATAACGCCAACCTCACCGCCCTGTGTGACTGCTACGTGTCCTTGCATAGGGCCGAAGGCTTCGGGTTGGTCCTGGCCGACGCCATGTGGCACGGCAAGCCGGTCATCGCTACTGGGTACTCCGGCAACCTCGACTTCATGACTCCGTCGAACAGCCTCCTCGTCGACTATGAACTGGTCCCGATCGGGGAAGGCATGGACCCCTATCCGGCCGCCGGTCGTTGGGCGCAGCCCGATGTCGCTCACTCCGCCAGATTGATGCGCCAGGTGTTCGATGACCCAGGGGCGGCAGGTCACCTCGGTGAACGAGCGGCTGCCGACATCCGTACGACCCACTCCCCTGCCGCGGCCGGGGAGGTTTTGGCCCAGCGCCTGGAGTCGATCCGGGCCACCGGGCGTCCCCGAGCGCCGGTATGGTCGAGCTACGCGCGCTCCCCGGCGCTAGCGACGCTGCCGCGAAAGATCCGACAGGGCCCCAGTCAACCCTCTCGGCAACGCGGGCGGGATTTGGTCCGCCGGACGGCTCTGCGGGCGATGCGACCCTTCAGCGCCTATCAGCAGGACATCAACCGTCAGGTCGCCGATGCCATGAGCGAGCTGGGTCAGAGCCTCGGCGACGTCCGACGGGACGCCGCCAGGGAACTAGCGCGCGTTTACGCCGAGTTGCGCGCCACCGGCGAGCTGCGGGACCTGCAGACGACCGTCCGCGAGCAGGCCCGCCGCATCGAGGAGCTGGAGCGCAGAATGGGGAGCTCTGAACCGCGGCAAGACGAGCCCGACACCAGCCCGCGCCGCCAAGAGTAGGTCGGCGCTAGCGAACGATCTCGATCCAGTCGAGTTCCCGACCGCAGAGAGACGACGCCTGCGAGGGGTTGATCTCACTGACCGGCGGAGCGCCAGCGCCGCTCACAAACAGCACCCGGCCGAGTGCTACCCCGCCTCCGTCTCCGGGTACAAGCTTGTTCCCCGCGCGCACGATCTTGACCGCATGCATGCCCGCGGCGAGGGTGAGGCTCCCGACCGGGGTGATTTGCCCGGGCGGCCCCAGCTCGTCGGCGATCGTGCCGACGGGGTGGCCATCGACAAAGATGTCAAGCTTGGGGCTGATGTCGCCTTCCACTGCCACCCGGTAGGCACCGGACTGGCTGATCGTCACCGGCCCCGCGATGGTGGGCTGAGGCACGGCGCTCGGGCCGTAGACTGGGACCGGGGGACGGGCAACGTAGGCGAGCCGGGCATGGTCATGAGCGGCTCTGAGCGCCATCGCGCGCACGACGCCACAGCGCGGGATCGCCTCCGGGGCGCCCGGGGTACCCAGCGGGAGGTGCTCGAGAACGGCAGGAATCGCGGTGCGCTGCCACACCTCGTAGAACCGGCCGGGGTAGGCCAACCGGTAGTTGGCGGGCGGCCGCGAGGCGAGAGCGCCGTTGCCGATCACCAGCAGGCGGAAGTTCTCCACGGTGGTCAACGTCAGGTCATCGGGATCCCACGGAGCCCGACCCGCTGGAGCGATGATCCCGGGACGCGGCGCAGGCGGGCTGAGCACCGGATCGGTCGGCGCGACCTGACGCAGGAAATAGGCGGCGAACTCGTCGGCGAGGTTGTAAAAGGCGGGCCCCTGACCGCTGAAGCGCTGTCCGATCGCTGACAGCTCGGACAACCGGGCGCGGGGAGCGAGGCTCACGTCGTGAAAGGCCAGGCCGTTGGTCCACAGCACACCGGCGGCGATGACGGTGGCCAGCCCCCAAGCCTCCATGCGCCGCCCCGAGTCGTACAGCGCCGCCGGTCCCAGCATTGCCGTGGCCACCACCGTGAGGGAGAAGATCATCATGACCTTGGCGCCGGCGTAGGGGCTGGCCCTGGTGAGGAGGTAGGCGGCGGCGATGCCGTTGCCGGCCAGGAGCAGCAGCGGGGCGAGCCGGCGCCGGCGAACCGCCCACATCGTCCCCAGCGCGGCGCTGGCGATTACTACACCGATCAGGGCGTAGGTGATGCGGTAGTGGGCTACAACCGAGAGGCGAAAATCGCCGACCGGCCAGATCCCGAACATCTCCCACTTCGACAGCTCATGGGCCAGGTTGCCCAGGTCGCCCTTCTGCGTGAGCACCGCTGTGGCCACGTGGAGGAAGGTGGATGCTCGCTGGATGATCGGGGTGGTAATCGCTCCCAGCAGTACCACCGCGGCGACGCCGCTCATGGCCAGCCGCCAAGTCAGCGGCCGGCGCAGTTGGTTGCGGACCCGCCATCCCGAGACGGCGACGAACACCGCCAGGGGCGGGGCCAGCCAGGGAGCAATGGCCAGATCGAGCAGATCCAGCCCGGCGACAGCGACCACGGCGAGCGGCAGCAGACCGCGCAGCCGTAGGCGTCCCCGCAGAGTGGCGAACACCAGGACGACGGTGAGCGTGATGATCCACGTGGTCGCGACCTCTTTGATGCTGCCCTCGAGGTAGTAGCCGTAAAGCAACCCTGCCTGGGCGGCCACGCCGGCAGCGGTCGCGCGCAGGGGACGCGAGCGGACGGTCGTCCCCAGCAGCTCGTAGAGGCCGACGGCGCCCAGCGCCATCATCAGCGCCATGTAAGGCTGGAAGATCCAGGCCACGTCTGACCCGATTAGCGGGCGCACGACGCCGATCGGCAGGTCGGCCCCAGTCGGGTACGACGTCGACAGGTAGCTGTTGAGCACCGCCTGGTAGGAGGAGGAGGGGAGGCTGGTGATGTCGTGGCCGTGGTGCAGGAGCTGATCGATCAGCGAGAAGTGGAACACCCCGTCGTTGAGGACGAAGTAGCCGAGGAAGCTGGCGTTGCCCGAGAGCACGACGGGGGCGGAGCAGACCGCGAAGACGGCGATTCCGGCGGCGACCATCCAGCCGTCCGAGTGCCGCGCTCGCAGCCGTTGCCATCCTGTGGCATAGCCGGCCGCCGCCACGATCAGGACGATGGGCAGCGTCCAGCTGGCCGTAGTCGCGTTGTCGGTGGTCAGCGTGGCGATGACCATCACCAGCGCCAGGCCGGCCGAGGCCAGGATCCCCCCCGGCAGTTCCCAGCCGCCCAGACGCTCGACCGCGAGCCCACAGCCGAGGCAGACAGCCAGCATCACCAGTGGAAACAACAGCCACGCGACGACCATGATCGGGTTCTGTGGCTGCTTTTCGCCTGTTAGCCCCGGCGGCGCAGCCCGAGGATGGACAGGAGAAAAGACGAGAAGAAGATCTGAATTCCGACAATGATCAGCGTGGCCGCGAGAACGGCCAGGCGCTCCTCGGACAGGACGCCGAACCCGCGTTGGATCCAGTCGATCACGATCACGGCGCCCACAACCAGCCCTGCGAACAGGATTCCGCCTCCGAGCATGAGCCCGTGTTCCAGCTTGTAGCGCGCGCGCATGCGGTCAAACCATCCGTCTCGCTCACCCATGAAATACGTCCCATAGGCATGGGCGCAGACTCCCAGCGCCACGACCTGCGTGCCGACGATGGCCAGCAGGGCACCGGCGATGAGGGCGTGGATGTCCCACTGGCGCCCGAACACCCCGATCCGGCGTGAGAACGACGCCTTCGACCAGGAAGCCGATCACAGCCATCACCGCTCCCGGGAAGATGAACAGGTGGTTGGGGGAGTGGACGAGCAGGAAGCGCAGATGTCGCCAGCCGTCGCGAAAGCTCGAGAGCTTGGACTCGCCCTCCCGGGGGTGGTACTCGATCGGGAACTGGCGGATGTCCAGGTCCTCCTTGGCGGCCCGAATCACCATCTCGGAGGCGAACTCCATGCCCGTCGTGCGCAGATCCAGGCGCGGCAGCAGATCTCGGCGTAGGGCGCGCATGCCGCAGTGCGCGTCATCGACCCCGGTCCGAAAAAGCAGATTGAGGAAACCGGACAGCAGCGGGTTGCCGATGTAGCGATGAAGCCATGGCATCGCACCCGGCTGGATGTTCTTCATCCGGTTGCCGATCACCATGTCGGCCCCCGCGTCGAGCTCGGCGAGGAAGCGAGGGATCTCCTCAAAGTCATAGGTCAGGTCGGCGTCAGCCATCAGGATGTAACGTCCTCGAGCGACCGCGAAGCCGGCCAGATAGGCGCTGCCGTAGCCCCGCTCGGGCTCGTGGACGACGATCGCGCCGGCCTCGGCCGCCAGCCGCGGGCTGTCGTCCTCGGAGTCGTTATCGGCGACGATCGACCTCGCCGGCGATGGCGTGGCTTTCGAGCACGTCCAGCGCGCTGCGGACGCACTGCTCGATCGAGTCCGCCTCGTTGAGGCAGGGGATCACCACCGAAACCTCGAGGATCGCTTCGCGCCGAGGTTGACTGAGGATGGAGGAGGGTCGCTCGACTGTGCTCATACAGGTCCTAACGTCGGCAACGACGCCATGGATCGGCTTCGGGGCGGCGCTGGGCCGATTCTCCCAGCGTGCCCGGCAACCGAGGATATGTGAATCTCCACCGTCGACATGAGGATATGCCTCGTCTATGACTGTCTCTATCCCGCACACGGTTGGCGGCGCCGAGCGCTGGTACCGAAATCTGGCCGAGCGCCTGGCCGCGGACGGCCACACTGTCACGTATCTGACCCTTCGGCAATGGGGACGGGGCGAGGACTCAGGCCTGGACGGCGTCGACGTGCGGATCGTCGGACCCCGTATGCTCTCTACGCGGCCCCGGGGCACCGGCGGATCCTGCCGCCGCTGGTGTTCGGCGCCGGCGTCCTTTGGCATCTCCTGCGCCACGGGCGCCGATACGACGTCGTTCACACCTGTTCGTTTCCCTATTTCTCGCTGCTCTCGGCGGCACTGGCGAGGCCACTCGGCGGATACCGCCTCGCTGTGGACTGGTTCGAGGTGTGGAGCCGCAGCTACTGGCGCGAGTACCTGGGCCGCGCCGCCGGGGATATCGGGTGGCTCGTGCAGAGGCTGTGTGCTCGCGTTCCCCAGCGCGCATTCTGCTTTTCGCGGCTCTACGCCCAGCGCCTGTCTGAAGAGGGGCTGCGGGGCGAGATCACGATGCTCGCCGGGGCCTACGACGGGCCTCTCGAGCCGCGCCCGATCCATCCCGCCCAGCCTGTGGTGGTGTTTGCCGGCCGCCACATCCCCGAGAAGCGCGTACCGGCGCTCGTTCCGGCGCTCGCCGCCGCTCGCGAGCGCCACCCCGAGTTGCGCGGCGTGATCCTCGGAGACGGCCCGGACCGTGAGCTGGTCCGGCGCCGGGTCGCCGAGCTGGGGCTGTCTGACGTGGTCGAAGTGCCGGGGTTCGTCGCCGCCGAGGTTGTCCAGGAGACGATCGAGCACGCGCTGTGTTTGGTCCTTCCCTCGCGGCGAGAGGGATACGGGTTGGTCGTGGTCGAGGCGGCGGCGTCGCGGGACGCCCAGCGTGGTCGTCGCCGCGCCCGACAACGCCGCTGTCGAGCTGATCAGCGAGGGCGAGAACGGGTTCGTGGCCGCCTCAGACTCGCCGGCGGATCTCGCCGCCGCGATCACAGCCGTGCACCACGCCGGTCCGGCGCTGCGGGAGTCGAGCTCGGCCTGGTTTCAGCTCCACGCCGAGCGGATGTCGCTGCGCCGATCGCTGGAGATCGTGCTCGACGTCTACGGACGGGCATCCGGCTGGGTCGGGCTGCGCAAGTAAGATCCCCGGGCGTGTCCGAGTCTGTCCTACAGCCCATCGATCATTACAGCAGGCACATTGGCCTGAGCAACTGCAAACTCGTCAGCTCGCGGCGATCAGCATGCTGGCTCCGGCGCTCGTCGGTTCGGACGGCCGACGTGCTCGATGTCGGCTGTGGGAACGGTCAGTTCCTCGCCGAACTGGACAGCATCGCCGATCTCTCGGCTCGCAAGTGGGATCTTCATGGGGTGGACTATTCCCCTGCCGTGCTCGACGAGGCAGCCGTCAGCCATACACGATTCAGCAGTGCAACTTGGAAGAGGGAATCCCCTATCCGGATGACAGCTTCGACGTCGTCTCCGCGGGAGAGGTCATCGAGCACATCTATGATCCCGATCGACTGCTGGCCGAGACCCGCCGCGTGCTGCGTCCCGGTGGGCACGTCGTTCTGACCACCCCGAATTTGCAGGCTTGGTACAACCGGGCGCTGTTCGTAGCGGGCGATTCAGCCCATCTTCTATGAGACCTCGACGAAGTCGAGCGCGATCGGAGCTGGGCCTCTGAAGAAGCTCAAGGTCAGTCCGGCTCCGGTCGGCCACGTGCGTGTCTTCAATCTGCGGGCGCTCCTGGATCTCCTCGAGAGCGAACGCTTTCGTCCCGTAGAAGTCCGTGGGTCTGAGTTCGAGCGCCTGCCCGGAGCCATGGCACGGATGGATCGCTGGTTCAGCAAGCGGCCGTCGCTTGCCTCTAATCTCGTCGTGCTCGCTACCGCTGAGTAGCGGCGTGCCGCGCCTGCTGGATGGAGTCGTGCCCGGAGCGGTCAGGACACGAAGCCCAGGGGCGTCAGCACGGTTTCGACGATCAGGTTCCAGTCAAAGCGTCTCGCGTACGTCAGCGCCGCGCCGCGCCGACGCTCCCACTCCTGCTGGTCGCCCAGAAGTGCTTCGATCGCATTGGCGAAGGCCGTTGAGTCGTCCGCGAGTACCTGGGCACCGCCATCTCGGGCGAGCTCGCCCGCATTGGGGGGGACGTCTGTCAGGAGGATCGGGAGTCCCGCCGCGAGATAGGACTTCAGCTTCGACGGATCCGCGAACCGGGTGAATGATTCGATCGTGGTGCTGTACGGGGCGAGCCCGACCGCGGCCTGCGCCAGGAACGTCTCGAGCCGGCGGTGATCGTCGATGAAGCCGCGAAAGTGCACGTGATCGGCCAGGCCGCGTCGCTGCACGTCATCTCGAAGTTCCTGCTCCAACGGTCCGCGACCCGCGATGTCGAGAACGACGTCGACCCCGCGCTCGGCCAGCGTGGCCACGGCGTCGATCGCAGTACCGATACCCATCCGGTCGACCAGATGGCCAATGAACACCACGTGCCTCCGGCTCCAGGCGTCCGGCTGACAGGTGGGCACGCGATCGAGCCACGCTCCGACCGGAGCGACGACTCGCGGGGCTCCCATCTCAGGCGTGAGTGAGTGACGGGCGTCGCGTCCATCAAGGGCAGCCTGTGAGAGGTCTACGCGAAGGTCGGCGTGTAGGCAGCAATAGCGATCGGACGCATCGTAGGCACGCGTCAGCGGGCTTCCGGCGCCGAACCGGTCCGGTACGAAATCAACGGCCCAGTAGATGACCTTGTCGACACGTCCCCGTCGGCGCTCGACGAAGCCGCGTGCACAACACAGATTGTTGAAGCCAAACCACGCGTCGGCCCGCGGGATGCGCAACGGCACAAGCAAATCGATGGGAAAAGTGATAGGCGGACGGGAAGGAAGCCGCACACTGCGACGATTGACCTCCTCTCCTCGCACATAGGTCGTGACCGTGTGGCGATTGACATCCTCAGGCAGCAAAGGGTGAAAGATGGTTGTTACCTCACCTGCCCGACGCTGGAGAAGAAAGTCAACGAGCCCAGACGCGGGAGGCGAATCTGGCACACCGTTGATCGCTACGACAAACCTACTCTCCGCAACTGGTCGTGGGTCACTGAGCGACATGACCGCACCCTACCGGTGATCCGGGTCCCGATGTCCTCGCCTATCCTCTGCGCGGTGATCGAGGTCGCCGTGATCGTGGCGCTGCACCGTCTGACGCCCGAAGCCAAGCAGTGCATCGACACCCTCTGCGCGCTGGCGGATCCCCGCGCCGAGATCGTCGTCGTGTGCGACCGCCGGCCCAAGGGTGTCCCCGACGGGGTCAGCGTGCTGGAAACCGGCTCTGCCACCGACACGTCGCCGGCTGAGAAGCGTGATCTCGCCCTCGAGCACGTGACCGCCCCGATCTCCGCTTTCATCGACGACGACGCCTATCCAGCGCCAGACTGGCTTGATGTCGCTCTGGGCCGCTTCGCTCTCGATCCAAGCCTCCAGGCGCTGGGAGGACCCGGGGTGACGCCGCCGGGTTCGTCGTTCGCTCGTCGCCTGGCCGGGGCCTTCTACGAGTCACGTTTCGGTTCGGGAGAGCTGCGCCACCGCTTCGTGCCGATCGGGCCGGTCCGGGCCGTCGAAGATTGGCCAGCGTACAACTTCTTCGCTCGGACAGATGCTCTCAGGTCAGTGGGCGGCTGGGCGTCGACGTATTACGGCGGCGAGGACACCAAGCTCTGCTTGGCCCTCCGCAACGCCGACCACCAAATTCTTTACGACCCCGAGGTGGTCGTCTTCCACCATCGCCGACCGGTGTTCCGCCCGCTCATGCGCCAGACGGGCAACGTCGGGCGTCGCCGGGGGTCGTTCGTGCGGCTGTATCCGGGGACCTCCCGACTCCCCATTTATTTCGCGCCCTCGGTGCTGCTGATTGCGGCCCCCCTGGTGTGGATAGCTGCCTGGCGCTGTGGCTACCTACGACGGCTGGCGTCCTTCACGGCGCTGACGTGGAGCGCGATCAGCACGTCGGCATGGTCGACCGGGACCCCTCCGGACGAGGCGCTCGCGTTGCCGGCGGCCCTGGCGGCGGGTCACGGCGCGTACGGCTGGCAATTTCTGCGCGGCCTGCTCGGGCGCGGGAGCGTGTAGCCGGTGGGCTCTCCGGCGCTGCCCGGGGTGAGCGTAGTGATTCCCACCCTCAACTCGGCCAAGTATCTGGCCGAATGCCTGCAGTCGATTCGTGATCAGGACTACCCGGCCGAGCTCGTGGAGCTGATCATCGTTGACGGCGGATCTCACGACGCTACGCACGAGATCGCTCGCCGGTACCAAGCCGAGCACATTCTCCACAACCGCCTCATGACCGGAGAGGCGGGCAAGGCCCAGGGAATTCACCACGCAGAGCGGGAGCTGATTCTGATGGTTGATTCCGACAACGTGCTCGTCGGGGACGACTGGCTGCGTCGCATGGTGGCGCCGCTCGTCGAGGACCCAACGGTCGTGTCGTCGGAGTGCCTGCGGTGGGATTACCGACGGGGCGATCACTTCATCAACCGCTACCAGGCACTTACCGGAATAAACGACCCGATGTCGCTGTTCATTGGAAACTTCGACCGGTGGTCGGAACTGCAGCAGCGCTGGACGGGTTACCCCGTGAACAGGGAGTCCCGCGACGGCTGGGAACGTGTCACCTTGACCGCTGATGCCGTACCAACCATGGGCGCCAACGGTTACCTGGTGCGCCGGAGTGCCTACGAACGCCTCCAGCTGGGTGATTACCTGTTTGACATCGATGCCGTCCACGACCTTGTGGCGGCTGGCCTGAACACGATCGCGCGTGTTGATGTTCCCATTCGGCACTATTTTTGTGACTCGGTCTCGCGCTTCTATCGCAAGACGCGGCGCCGAACCGACGATTACTTCTTCTTTCGCAGCCAGGGGATGCGCACCTACCCTTGGACCAGACGCCAGCGGCTGGCCGTGCTCCGCTTCGTGCTCTCAACCGTCCTGGTGTTTCCGCTGCTTGCGCAGGTGTATCGCGGGTACCGCCGTGTCCCGGACGCCGCGTGGCTGTTTCACGTGCCCGCGTGCGTCATCACGTTGGTCGTGTATGCGACCGGTACGTTTCGCAGCCTCGGCCGGCCAGCGCAGTTGGACCGGGTCGGCTGGTCTCAGTAGCTTCGCTGCCGGATGCGCTGACCGCGGCGGCGGGCTAGGCTACAAGCGGTTGATGTCCGAGCGCCTGCAACATCGCGAAGTGCGTGGGGGACTCGCGGCCGCGGCTCGCCACTTGCGCACGCGTGTTCCTCGTCGCGCCCTCGAGGTCGGCCGCGCGGTAACGCAGGCGCGAATCGCGCGCCGCACACAGCGGATGTATCGCCAGTTTGTCCAGGACGGCGATCTCGTCTTCGATGTTGGTGCACACACGGGAGGCCGGACCGCTGCCTTCCTGGCCCTGGGCGCGACGGTGGTGGCAGTGGAGCCGCAGGAGAGCTGCGTCGCGACCTTACGCAAGCGCTACGGGCAGAATGCGAGAGTCGAGATCGTGCCGCACGCCGTGGCGGAGGTCGAGCGTGATGGCGAGCTCTTCGTGTGCAGTCGCGCGACGACCGTGACGACGATGTCGCCCGACTGGATGGAGGGTCGTTTCGCAGATTATGAATGGGACCGAGTGCAGCCGATCCGCACCACGACGATGGACGCTCTCGTGTCTCGTTACGGCATCCCCAGCTTCTGCAAGATCGATGTAGAGGGCTTGGAGTACGAGGTGCTACGAGGACTTAGTACGCCGATTCCAGCCCTTTCCATCGAGTTCGTCAGCGAACGGCTTGAGGCCACCCATCGCTGCGTGAACCGTCTCGAGGAGATCGGATATCGTCGCTTCAGCTACTCGCTGGGCGAGTCGGGGCAGTTGGAAACCCAGCCCCACGAGCCGATGTCGCGAGCGGACCTTGCCACAACCTTGTCCGGGTTCGTCGGCACCCTCGTCTGGGGCGACGTTTACGCGCTGGCTTGATCGATGGTCGCGACTGTCTGACCCGTCTCGCGGTCGGGCACATGATGGAGCTCGTCGACCCGAGAGCGTTGGCGTGAGGCGAAGCGCCGCACGTACCAGTGACGGATATGAATACGGTAGGCGATCGCCAGCGTGTCCACGAACATGCTCCAGACCGCAGCGCGGTTGATGCCTGACCCCAAGAAGGAGTAGCTGAGAACGATCGGGGCTTCCTCGATCCGGTCAAAGCCGAACTCGGCCCCGACGGCGAGAACCTCCAGATCGAAGGCGTAGCGCTTGACGAGCAGGAGCGGCAGCACCGTCTCCAGCAGTTCTCTCCGGAACACCTTGGCGCCGACTTGCGTGTCCCGAACGTTGATCCGGAAGAGCAGACGCACGAGGATCTGAAAGCCCCAGGAATACACCCGCCGGATACGGGGATATTGGACCTGGCTGTCGGCATGACGCTTGCTCCCGATCACCGCATCGATCTCGCGTGCGTCAAATCGCCTGGCCGCGTGAACGATCATCTCGGGGGCAATTTCGAGGTCGCTGTCGAGCCATGCGATCAGCCGGCCCCGGGCATGGTTGACACCGAAGATGATCGCGTTGCCCTTGCCCTGGTTCGGTCCGTAGCTCACGACACTCACGCGGCTGTCCTGGACTCGTCTTGCCTCGTCGGCCGTGCAGTCAGAGCTGCCGTCGCAGACAACGATGACCTCGAAGGGGCGTCCCAACTCCTCGAGGGCGACGACGATCTGGCGGATGCTGTTCTCGATATAGGCCGCCCCGTTGTGGACCGGGGTGACGACTGAAAGATGTGGCGTCACCTGACGGCTCGAGCACGACGGAAAGCTGGTCTGGGAGAGATGATCGGATGAAAGAGAATCTCGTTCCCCGCGAGCACGAATAGGGCGACGCTAGCTTGAACTATGGCGATCTCGGTTGGTGAATGGTGAAAGACGCTGATGCCGGCAATCTGTACAGCCACCGCGCAGGCGAGCAGGATGATCCACCGCCGGTCTCGGATGGCGACCGTGTAGACGACGAAGAGATAGGTCATCGCCAGTCCCGCGCCGGCCACGACCATCGGGAGCACACCGGAGACGGCGGAGAGGTACTTGCTGCCGAAGATCACGCTGATGATGAGGTGGGGCGCCAGGACCGCCGGGATGGCCGCGAGTACAGACGTCCCGCCCACCAGGAGTGCTGCCAATCTCAGGACGCGCGCGCTTGAACCTTCAATTTGCGCTTTGGCTGCGTTGGGCACCATGACCACGGCAATCGAGGTCGGCAGGAAGATGATGACCTTTCCGATCGTGCTCAGCGCGGCGTAAACGCCGGCGTTGTACGGGCTGAGGAAGATCTTGGCGAGGATCAGGTCGAGATTGCTGAGCACTGCGAAGCCGATGAAGGCGGCGCTGGCCGAGAGCGTTCGCGCATCGGGCGTGCGTTTGAGCCCGGCGGTGGCGGCCCCTGTGCCGCGTCCGATGATCAGGCCCCGCATGAGCCAGCCGGTGGCCGCGAGCACCAGGATCATGCCCACCGCCTGGCCCCCCGAGGCGCGCCGCCGGCGCCGTGCTCCACCGCTGCCCAGGGCAGCCCGAAGCCAATTCTGGATACTGCGACGCCGAGCAAGAGGAGCCCGTAGGCGGTGAAGCGCTCCAAGCCCTGAAGCACGCCCAGGGCGAGCGGTTGCGCGAAGGCAAGCACGAGCACGGGCGTGAGCGCGAGGGCCACTCCCTCGTGGCGAAGGGCGAGGAGTTTGACCACGAGCGGTGTCGCGAGGATGTAGACGATGCCGACGCCGGCCGCAATCACGCAAACATGGGCCAATGCGTGACGAATGAGGTACCGCACCCGCTCCATACGCCCTTCGGCCGCATAGACGGCGATGCGCTCGGCGATCACCGTCTGAGCCGCCCCGGTGGGGACCGCCAGCACCACGGAAAGAGCAAACAGAGATGTCAGTTCCCCGTAGCCGACCGGGTTCAGCACGTGGCTGAAGAGGACGTTGGATCCGTAGTTGAGCGCACTTGCGATCAGCGTCAGGGCAAACATCACAGTGACGCCGCGCCCCGCCCGCAGCCTTTGCCAACGGGTCGGTTCAGCGGCGGGGCTCGAGGGGTTCTGTTGCAGCGAGCTCAACAGGACGGGTACGTCGGTCGCCAGCGTCTCAACTGTGCGGGATCCTAGAAGGTCTCGGGGCGGCGTCGAGTGCGCGCCGGTAGGTGGCGAGGGTTCCGGCCGCGGCCGCCTGCCAGCTGAACCGTGCCGCCCGCTCGCGCCCCGCGGTGACCAGGCGCCCGGCCTCGTGGCCGTCACTGATGAGCCGGCGAATCGCCTGCGCGATCTCGGACTCCTCCAACGGGTCAAAAAGCAGAGCGGCGTCGCCGGCCACCTCGGCCAAGGCGCCGCGGGCCGAACAGGCCACCGGGACTCCCCGCGCCATCGCCTCGAGCACCGGCAGGCCGAATCCCTCGGCCAGGGAGGGGAACACGAAGCAGGCGGCGGCGCGGTACAGCGCCTCGAGCTCGGCGCCGGACACCCAACCGAGCAGTCGCACGTCGGGCTCAACCCCCAGTGCTCGGGCGTGCTCGCGTAGCTGCTGCTCGTGAGCGGTTGGGTAACCAGGGAGCACCAGCAGTGGTCTCTCGTCAGCGGGAATCGAGGATAGAGCCGAGATCAGCCGGACCAGGTTCTTGTGTGCAAGCTTGGCCGAAACAGTGAGCACGATCGGTCGTTCTCCGGCATCGAGGCGCCCGCGAATCTGGGGCTCAGACATCGGGGTCGCGTGCGGGGTGCTGCCGATGCCGTGGGGCACCACGTCCACCCGCTCCGGCGCCACCCCGATCAGGCGAGCGAGGTCGTCACGCGTGCTGGCGGCGGGGACGATGATGCGGTCCGAGCGCCGGACGGCCAGTGGTACCAGCACCCGCATGCCCAGCGATCGCAAGCCGGGGTGGGCCTGGGGTACGAGCCGGTAGATCAGGTCGTGAATTGTTGTCACCCGCCGAAACGAGCCCCAGACCGGCGCTGTGCTGGCCAGACTGTGCAGGAGCTCGACCCCGGCCCGGCGAGCCAAGGGCGCCAGTAGCTGCTGCTCACCCCGCACCCAGGCCACCCGGTTGCTCGAGTTGACCGGCACGACGACGCGGGCGTCGACGTCATTCCATGGCCCGTCGCCCGCTGCGCCCTCGCGGCTGACAAAGGCAGTGAAGCGATCCCCGGGCGCGGCGGCGACCAGCTCGGGGATCAGCTCCCGGGCATAGGTCTCCATCCCGCCGGTGGCCCCGGGAACAAGGAAGATGAGGTTCAGGCCAACGTGCATGCCGGCGGAGGCTAGTGGGGCGGGCTGACCTGGCAATCTCCCGGCGGCCATGCTGCACACCCGTAGGTCTTCTCCCCTCACGATCGGGATCGACGCCCGCGCCGCCACCGAGGTCAAGGCGGGACGCGGCCGCGTCGTCCGCGAGCTCCTGCGCGGGCTGGACCGGTCCCAGGACGAGCACCGCTACGTCTGCTACGCCCGCACGGCGTGGGACCAGCCGCTCGGCGAGCGCTTCTCGTGGCGGCTGAGCGGCGCCCGGGACCCGGCCTGGCACGCCGTCACCGCTTTGCGCGCCGGCCGCGAGTGCGACGTCTTTCTGGCCACCAACTCGTACCTGAGCGTGATCCTGACCCGGGTGCCGTCCGTGGCCATCGTCTACGACCTAATCGCCTTTGACTCCGCGATGGCTCCGAACCGGCGCTCGGCGGTGATCGAGCGCCTCACGCTCGGCGGAGCGGTCCGGCGGGCCAGCGGTCTGGTCTGCATCTCCGAGGCTACGGCGAATGCACTGATCACTCGCTTCCCCGCCGCCGCCCAGCGGATCACCGTTGCCCCGCTCGGGGTTGCCCCGACGCTGTCCGTTCCCGCCGCGGCCGAGCTCGAGGCGCTCCCCGAGCCGGGCTTCGTGCTTGCCGTCGGAACCCTGGAGCCGCGCAAGAACCTGCCCCGGCTGGTCGCCGCCTACAGCAGTCTGGACTCCGAGCTCCAGGCGGCGCACCGTCTGGTCGTCGTCGGCGCGCGCGGCTGGTCCACGGGGCCGACGGTGGGCGCCATGCGCTCACTTGGCGATCGTTGCCTCGCGCTTGGGCATGTCTCCGATCCAGCCCTGGCCGAGCTCTATCGGCGCTGCGCGGTGTTCTGCTATCCGTCGCTGGGCGAGGGGTTCGGCCTGCCGGTGCTCGAGGCGATGGCGGCGGGTGCCCCGGTCCTGACCTCGAGCATCTCCTCGCTGCCGGAGGTCGGGGGCCACGCCGCCGAGTACGTGGACCCCCATCAGGTGGCGAGCATCGCCGCTGGGCTGGATCGCTTGCTCGGCGATCCAGCCCTCCGGGAGCGCCTCGGCCGTGCGGGACGGCGCCGGGCCGGCGAGTTCTCCTGGGAGCAGTTCGCGGAGCGGACGCTGGCGGTGCTTCAGGCGGCGAGCAGCCCGTCGTAGGCGGCGGTCAGCCGCTCCGCCGCGGCCGAGGTCGAGTAGCGATGAACGATCTCCGCTGGGTACTGCACCCGCGCGCCGGCTGGCCGGCTGAGCGGCCCCGCCGCCAGCGCCCTGGCCATCGCCGGCCAGTCGCCGGGGGCGACCAGGTCCACGGGGGCGCCGCGGACGACCTCGGGGATCGCGCCGCTGGTGGTCGTGAGGATGCCGAGGCCGGCCGCCATCGCCTCCGCGAGGACCAGGCCGAACTGCTCCTCCCAGAAGGCGCGGGGGATGTCGAACGGGTGCAGCGCGGCGTTGGCCACGGCGTGGCTAGCGAGCACCATCGCCGAGGCCCGGGCGAACACGGCCGGCATCTCCTCGTAGGGGACCCCCCGAATCTCCACGGCGTCGCCCAGGCCAAGATCGGCAGCGTGGGCGCGCAGACGTGCCTCCTCCGGGCCCGTGCCCACGATCACCAGACGCGGTCGGACGACCTCACCAGAGGGTGTGCGCACCTTGCCGCGGTGAAGCAGGGCGAGCGCGCGAATGACGTCCTGGTGGCCCTTCTCCCACACCAGCCGGCCTGGCGAGACGAGCGTGTGCTCGGCGGCCGGGCGTCCACTCGCCGTCGTCTCCGCCCGGGCCGGTGAAGCAAAGGCCTCGACATCGATGCCTGGGGGACAAACACTTATCCGATCGGCTGGGACGCCCTCCAGCCCGAGCGCCAAGGCGGCGCGCTCGGTGGCTGGCAGGAAGAGGTCAGTCTCGGCGAGCACGCGCGCACGAAAGCGACGGGCGTGGTGGTTGCGGTAGGCGACGAGCATCGGCAGCGTCTCCCAGACGGTCTGCACGAGGCGGAAGCGGTGGCGGGCGTGCCGGCGCGCGGCCTCCGCCGCGAACCAGAAGCTCAGCTCGGCGGCGTGGACGATGTCGGCGCTCGCGAAAGCGTCCTCGGCGGAGAGATAGCGGTCGCCGAGGACGCCCGCCGAGAGCTCGCCGAGTGGCCCGCGGGGCAGCAGGTCCCGCAGCGATCGGGCAGGCACGGCGCGCAGCTGCTCGGGCGTGGCGAAGCGGTTGGATCCGGTGAGCAGGTAGGACACCTCGTAGCGCTCGGGCAGCTCGAGCCACGGACGCAGCTCCCACGGGGTGGAAAGATGGCCGCGCACGATGAGGACCGAGGGCACGGGCGGGGAGGCTATCGTGGCGGCAGGTGCCCAGCGGTAGCCTTCTGGCGGTGAATCGAATCCGCGGCGCTGTCTTCGGCCCAGTCGAAACGATGGTGGCGCAGGAGTATGCGCCCGCAGAGCTGCCAACGGCCCCGGCGGGGCGCCGCTAGCCGATGACGGTCACCGAATCCCCGCTGCAGCAGAGCTTTCTCTACGGCGCCAACGACAACGAGGACGTGCTCCGCGGCCTGGGGGCCATCTCGGGCCGGCTGTTGGATGTCGGAAGCGGAGAGGGCTCGTGGGCGCCGCGGTTGCGCAAGGCGGGAGCAAGCGAGCTCGTGGCCCTCGACCCCTCTCCCGCCGCCATCGCCCGCGCGGCCGCGCGCTATGACAGCGCGGTGGTGGGGACACTCGAGCGGACCCCCTTGGCGAAGCTCGGCGGGGAGCGCTTCGACGTGATCGTGGTGGCAGACGTTCTCGAGCACCTGATCGACCCCTGGAGTGCCCTCAACACGTTGCGCGGCTGGGGGGCCGTCGACGGCCGGCTTGCGGTGTCGGTGCCGAACTTGCGCTTCTACCGGCTCGTCGGCAACCTGCTGCTGCGGGGCGAGTTCGAATACGAGCCCTGGGGAGTCCGGGACTGGACGCATCTGCGGTGGTTCACGCGCCGCAGTCTCGAGCGGATGCTCACCGCGAGCGGCTGGCAGCCGCAGCGATGGGTCACGTCAGCGAGCCTCAAGGGCAGGGCGCTGGCGAAGGTGTGCGAGCCCTTGGCCAACGACTTCCTACGCCAGCAGCTCACCGTGGTGGCTAGGGCTGCTGAGCCCCGGTGGCCTGCACCGAGGCAGGCGGAGGAGGGATGAGGGGGGCCCCGCGCGCGGCCACCCGCCAGCGCGCCTGAAGGTCCACTACGCGCACCACGCCGCAGCGGCGGCGCAGCGCGCGGCGACGAAGAACGACTGCGGGCAGGGAGGGCAGCAGCGTCAGTAGCGCTGGGTAGTAGTAGGGCTTGCGCAGGCTGGCTCGTAACTCGCCGCGCAGGTAGCCCCACAGATCCGCCCTGTCCAGGAGCAGCTCCCAGTGGGTGAGGCGCACGTTCTGGTAGGTGCGGAACTCGCGCAGCCGGGGGTTGAGCACGCGACGAACCGTGGAGCCGCTGGCGTGACCGAAGCGCACGGCTGGGTGATAGACCGAGCGCCAGCCGTGCAGCCAGGCGCGCAGGCCGAGCTCGACGTCCTCCCAGTAGAGGCCCGGGAGCAGATCCCAGAAACCGCCCAGCTCGAGGAACATCTGTCGCCGGTAGAGGCCCGCGCCGCCTGACACGTAGGCGACGTTCACGGGCTCGCTGACCCCAGCAAGGGAGGCCGGCTCGAGCACCCACTGATGCTCCCAGCGGGCGGTCGTGGGACCGGAGTCGATCCCCCCCGAGGCGGTGTCGATCACGTCCCCGCCGACCACGAAGACGCTCGGATCGGCCCGCAGCGTCCGCCACATCGGATCGACCACGTCGGGGGCGGGGCTGACGTCGTTGTTGAGCATCATGAACGCTTGGCAGTCGATGCGACGGAGCGCCTCGTTGTACGCGTGCAGCCTGCGGTTGTCTGCAAAGCGGATCGGCTCCACGCCGGCGAAGCCGGCGATCACCTCAAGGGACTCGTCCTCGCTGGCGTTGTCGATCACGTAGACCCGCACATCGGCCGTCGCGCGTTCGGCAGCCTCCACCACTGCCGGCAGGTGCCGGCGAAGGAGGTCCGCGCCGTTCCAGTTGAGCACCACCAGGGCGAGCTCGCCAGATGCCATCGGCTGAGGCTACCTGAGGGTGCCTCGGCGAAAGCGCCGCGGGATCAGCTCGAGCAGCTCCGCGGGCACGGCTCCTGTGACGAGGATCAGCAGCCCGTATACGGCCAGCGCGAGCAACGCCAGCGAGAGCGAGGGGATCTCCACGAGCAGCACGAGCAGAACCGCCGGCAGGCTCGCCAGCACGACCTTCAAAACGACTCCCAGTCGCGGCCTGAACTCCGGATGTCCGCGGCTGAGCGCCACAAGCGACCCTACGGCGAGCACCGTCTCCCCGCAGACGGTGGCGACGGCCGCCCCAGTGGCGCCGTGGCTGCTCGCGAGCAGAATCGTCAACAGACAGCTCGTCAGGAACGCGGCGACGTTGATCAGCAACAGAACTGCGTGACGTTTGAGGGACAGCAGCGCAAAGCTCCATCCGGCGAGGAGGAAGGATGCGAGGAGCGCCACGCCCTGGATCTGCAGCGCCTCCGTCGCGCCCGCGTAGCCCCGTCCGGCGATGACCTCGATGATGAACGGCGCTCCCGCCAAAGTCCCCAGCACGGCGGCCACCCCGATGATCAACGAGACGTCGAAGACGCGCTGCAGCGCGTAGGCCAGGCGCACCCGGTCATCGCGCGCGGCCCGGGCAAGCAGGGGGAGCGTTCCGCCAACCAGCAGCCCGGGCACGGCGCTGACCACGATGAAGACCCGAAAGGAGACGGCGAACAGGCCGCTCTGGTAGCGGCTGGTCACGAGGCTGGTGAGGATCTGGGCGGTGTAGACGTAGAGGGTCCCCACCGCGGTGGCCAGGGAGAACACGACTGTGGCCCGCAGCAGCGGCGGCCACTGCCCGGGCGTGAGCCGCAGCCTTGCCGATATTCTGCCTCTGACAAGTACCGTCGTGGGCGGGATGAGCAGCGAGTTGGTGATCAAAGGCACGGTCAGCAGCGGCAGGACTCCGGCGCCCGCAATGATCAGCCCGACCAGCCCCGCCACCAGCAACGCCTGACGTGCCACCTCGAGGGCTGACACGGTGCCGAGTCGCAGCTCAGCCGAGAGCGGGATCGAGAGAGTGTGCTGGAAGACCAGAGGGACGGTGGACAGGCTGGCGGTGAGTGCGCCGAGCAGCAGTGCGGTGTCGTAGCCGGCCGCCAGCGCGAAGGCCACGGTCAGCAGGACCCCGGCGAGGGTCAGCACGACGCGGAGCCCGAGCAGGATCTGCATAAACGCGCTGCGCCCGGGCTCGCGGCGGATCGCGTACTCGCGCGTGCCGAGGGTCGACATCCCGGCGTCAGTTACCGCCGCCACCACGGCCACCAGCGACATCACCGTTGTGTACTGGCCGAAGCGCACCACGCCGAGGTGACGCGTCAGCAGGGTCGCCGAGACAACCGATAGCCCGACCGTTGTCACGAAGCCGCCGAAGCGCAGGACGCTCCCGCGCAGAAGCACTCCCCCGGCGCGGCGGCTGTCCAGAAGGTCGGATCCGACGCCGTCCTCCCCGTCAGTCCTGGGTGTCAGATCGGCCATGCCCACAGCATTCCGTGGCCGTTATCGCGGTGCCAGATCGGCGTCCAGGCCACGTCGCGGACGGGCACCGTCATCGTTTCGGGCGTGCCGAGCGGGAGCAGCCAGGGCTGCCGAGGAAGCGACGCAGCGCCTGCATCTCGCGCAGGCTAACTCGTCCCGGCCGACCGCCGCGCGGCCCAGGCACGGGCGTAGCTTTCTAGCGTGGCCAGGGCGGTGGCGCCCCAGGTCAGCTCCGCCTCTCGGGCCCGCCCGCGCGCGGCTAGCTGCTCGCGCAGGACTCGGTCGCCGAGCAGGTCAATCAGGGCGGCCCCGATCTGGTGCGAATCGCCAGGATCGAAGTACCGGGCCGCGTCGCCCGCGACCTCGGGCAGCGCCGAGACATTTGAGCACGCCACCGGCACGCCACGGCCCATCGCTTCCAGCAGGGGCAGGCCGAAACCCTCGTTGAACGACGGCAACACGAAACAGTCGGCGGCGGCGTAGAGGCCCTCGAGCGTGTTCTCATCGACGAAAGGCAAGAACGAGACGGTGTCGGCAACGCCGTGGTGACCGACGGCGGCCCGGAGGGCGGGCTCGTGGGCGGTCGGATTGCCGGCCAGGACCAGCCGAGCGCTCGGCTCGTGTTCGAGCACTTCGGGGAGGGCGGCGATCAGCCCGAGCACATTCTTGTGCGGCTTGCGTGTGCCGACGGTGAGGATCAGGGGGCCGTCGCCCAGGCGCAGCCGCGTGCGCAGCTCGGCTTCAGGCGTGGGGGCCACGGCGTGGGGGGACGAGTGACCGAGGAGGGTGACGTCAATCCGGCCTTCGGGGATCCGCAGGTGGTGGACGATGTCCTCGGCCCCCGCCCGCGAGATGGCGATCAGCCGGTCGGCGCGGCGCGCGACGGGCGGAACCACGACCCGCCACAGGTGTGTGGTGACGTCGTTCGCCGCCCCCGTGAGCCAGGTGGTGTCCGCGATCGTGACCACGTTGACCGCCCGCGTGCGCAATGGCGCGGTCAGGGCAACACTGTGCAGCAAGTCAACCCGAGCGCCGGCCAGTGCCCCGAGCAGGGTCAGCTCGGTGATCGCCTTCAGGCCGCGCACGCCGAACATGGGGTGGCTGACGAACTGCACCTCGCTCGCCCAATCGGTCGTGGCGAGGTGTTCGTGCCCGACTGGAGAGCAGTACACGCTGAAGCGCGTCCGGGGTGCTAGCCGGACAAGTTCGGGCACGAGCTCGCGCACGTAGGTGTCCAGTCCCCCCATGCCGGGCAGCAGAAAGATCGCGTTGATCGCGATCCGGGGAGGGATCGCGACCCGCGGCGGGACGGGCTTGGTCACTGGGGGACGGCGAACTCGGCGCGGATGTTCATGGCTGGGAAGCGGAAGGCCAGGTACTTCTCATAGGTGTCCGGGAAATGGTTGGCGAGGTACTCGATTCCTGCCAGCCGGAAGGGCAGCCACAAGTCCAAGGTGACGTGCACGATCTCGAAGCGGATCGGGGTGTAATGCGCGAAACGCGGCTCGGCCAGCGAGCGAACGGCCATGGCCGAGAAGTAGTGCCGGTGGGTTGGGTCCCCATAAGCCAGCGCCGACGAAAAATGCGGCGTGCGTAGCTGCAGCCGGCCCCCCGGCCGGAGCACGCGGTGCAGCTCCTCGATCACCCGGACCGGCTCGCGCACGTGCTCCAGGACATCCTGCATGAGCACGTGGTCAAAGCTTGCCGTCTCGAGCGGGTAGGGAAAGTCATCGAGGCTGTGAACGATGTCGGCTTGGGTGTCGGCGGAGATGTCCATCCCCACCGCTCCTGGGATCTTGGCCGAGCCGCAGCCGACATCGAGGACCGCACCCGAGTCCGCCGGGACGAGGTCGTACTGGTGCGGGTCAGTAAGGGCGAGCAGCCGTCTGGGAAGCGGGGTCATCGCCGTCGAAAGCTAGCGCCCGCGCCGCAGACCGGCATCCCGCGGCCAAGGCAGCGAGGATGCGAGCGAGCCACGCGCTAGCCTCGGGCCGATGCCCGAGAACACCGCTGCGCTGGCCCAGCTCGCCGTTGGAGTGGGTGCCAATGTGGCTCCCGGTCAGACGGTCGCGGTGCGTGCCCAGCTCGGTCAGGAACCCCTCGCGCGGGCGATCGTCGCCGCCGCCTATGACGCCGGTGCGCACCAGGTGGAGGTGAACTATGCCGATCCTTACGTCCAGCGGGCGCGCCTCGAGCACGCCCCCGACGAGGCGCTGGGCTCGGTGATCCCCTGGGTCCGCCGCCGACCCCTGGAGCTGGCCGAGCTTCAGGGCTCGCTGATCAGCCTTAGCGGGCCGGCCGCCCCCGGGCTGCTGGACGACATCGATCCCGGCCGGATCGGGCGCGACACGGTGGCGATCAAAGAGGGCATCCAGGTGATTGCCGAACGAGCCATCAACTGGACGATCGTGCCCGGTCCGAGCGGGCCGTGGGCTTTGCTCGTCCACCCCGACCTGGGCGAGGACGAGGCGCTCGCCCGGCTCTGGTCAGAGCTCGTCCACGTCTGCCGGCTGGACGAGAGCGACCCGAAGGCCGCCTGGCGCGCCCGCGCCGCCGAGCTCGCCGCCGTCGCCCGCCGCCTCACCGAGGCACAGCTTGATGCCCTGCACTTCGTCGGCCCGGGAACCGATCTGACCGTTGGCCTGCTGCCCGGCGTGCGCTGGACGGGCGGGAATTTCGAAACCCGATGGGGCCGCTGGCACCTCCCCAACGTTCCCACCGAGGAGGTGTTCACCAGCCCGGACCCCGAGCGCACCGAGGGCATGGTGACCTCGACCAAGCCGCTGCTGGTCGTCGGGTCGAGCCGTGATGGGATTGCGCATCCGCTTTCAGGGCGGGCGGGCGGTACAGATCGATGCCGACGAGGGCGCCGGTCTCCTGCGCGAGCTGGTTGCGCGCGACGCAGACGCCAATCGGCTCGGCGAGGTGGCGCTGGTCGATTCCAGTGGCCGCATCGGCGCCACCGGGACGGTCTTTCACGACACGCTGCTCGACGAGAACGCCGCCAGCCACATCGCCCTGGGAGCCGGCTTCAAGCAGCTAAGCGAAGGAGAGAGCACGGATCGCATAAACCAGAGCGCGATCCACACCGACTTCATGATCGGGGGCCCAGAGGTCGACGTGACCGGGTTGACCGGAGACGGACGTGAGATTCCTGTGCTCATGGGCCAGCAGTGGGAGATCTGACGCTGTGAAGAGCGCTTGAGACCAAGCTCGAGGGACCGGTGCGAATCGCCCCAGTGATCCACGGAGATGAGCGGGGGTTCTTTCTGGAGGCTTACCGGCGGGCCCGCTTCGCCGAGCTCGGCGTCGATGTTGAGTTCGTCCAGGACAACCAGTCGCGCTCGGCGCGCGGGATCGTGCGCGGCATGCACTTCCAGCCCGGGCAGGCCAAGCTCGTCCGCTGCGTTCGCGGGAGCGATTCTCGACGTACTGGTCGACATCCGGCGTGGCTCGCCCTCGTTCGGGCACTGGGAGGGCTTCCAGCTCGATGACACAGAGCATCATCAGCTGTTCGTGCCCGACGGCTTCGCCCACGGCTTCTGCGTTCTCACCGACGTGGCCGACGTCGCGTACAAGACCTCCGCCTACTACGATCCCGAGCTCGAAGGAGGGTTCGCGTTCAACGATCCCGGGGTTGCGATCAAGTGGCCGGCCGACCAGCCGCTGATCGCTTCTCAGCGCGACCGATCGGCCCCGACGCTCGCCGAGCTTGAGCCCACGCTTCCGTTTGATTATGCGCCCCCTGCGTGACCGCCTCGCTGTGACGCCCGCCCAATACCGGCGGGTGGCTTACTTCACGCTCGCCTCGCTGAGCCTGATCGTCCTCACCGGCGCCGCGGTCCGATTGACGGGTTCCGGTCTGGGCTGCCCGGACTGGCCCAAGTGCTACGGCCACGCCCTGCCGCCGATCTCCACCCACGCCTTGATCGAGTTCGGCAACCGCGCCATCTCGGGCCTCGTCGGGGTGCTGACGGTGGTGGCGGTCGTGCTCGCAGCGACCCGGCGTCCGTTCCGGCGCGACCTCCTCCTGCTCTCGACGCTGCTTCCGCTCGGCGTCGGCGCACAGGCCGTTTTGGGCGGCTTCACCGTGCGCGAGCATCTGGCGCCGGGATTCGTCATGGCGCACTTCAGCCTCTCCATGCTGATCCTCATCGCCGCTGTCGCGCTGGCCTGGCGCGCCCGCTACGAGCCCGGCGCACGGCCGCGGTCCGACGAGCGGCTCGGCGTGTGGTCGGTCCGCGCGCTCGTGCCCGTGGGCGCGGTGACGATCGTGGCCGGCACCGCCGCCACCGCGGCTGGTCCCCACGCCGGCGGCTCGCCCGGGCAGCGGATCCACAGGCTGACCTTCAAGGGAGCCGACACGCTGATGTGGGTCGTGCACCAGCACGCAACGATCGCCGCGGTGTTCGGGGTGGCGGTGATCGCGGTCTGGTTTCTGATGCGTCGGCGCGCCGCCCACGAGGAGGTGCTGGAACCCCTCACGATTCTCGGAGTGCTCCTGGCCGCCCAGGGGCTCGTCGGCAGCGTCCAGTACGAACTGCACCTGCCGACCGACATGGTCTGGGTCCACGTCTCGCTCGCCACCGCGAGTTGGCTCGTGCTGCTCTGGGCGGTGGCCGCCGCCGGCCGGGTCACGCCCGCTCGGGCCCGAGTGACGGCGTCGGAAGCGCCCGTCGCGCCGCACGAGCTCGAAGTCGCAGGACGCGTCTAGCTGGGCTAACGCGACGGGGCTGGTTTGGCGGGGACAGCGCCGGGTTTGGCGCGGACAGCCGCGCTGACCGCCGCCGAGTCCTGGCGGCGGTAGTCGCCGCGGCTCAGGTGATGCTCTAGCCAGACATAGAGGATGATGAACGCGTAGCGGCTGTCCATCTCCTGGAAGTTCAGCTTCGAGACGCCATAACGACGGTTGGTCCAGGAGACCGGCACCACGGCGAAGTTATAGCCGCGTACGAATGCCTTGAGGGGCATCTCGACGGTTAGGTTGAAGTGATTTGAGAGCAGCGGCTGGAGCTGCTCGACGACCTCGCGGCGATAGGCCTTGAAGGCGTTGGTGGTGTCCCCGTAGCCGTGCTGGAAGAGCAGCCTGATGCCCGCGTTGACGACACGGTTGAGGACGAGCTTGACCAGCGGGTACCCCTCGGTGCGCCCGCCCCCGAGAATCGCGTCCCGAATGCACAGTCATAGCCCTGCTCGAGCGCGTTTTGTAGTAGCTGAGCAGATCACCGGGAGAATCGGACAGATCGGCCATCATGATCGCCACCGCGTCGCCGGTGAACGCTTCCAGCCCGGCCCGGACGGCGTGGCCGAAGCCGGGAGGAAGGGTCGAGCGCAGGCAGCGCACGCGGGGGTTACGTTCCGAGATTGCGAGCACGACTTCGCTGGTGCCGTCCCCGCTGGCGTCGTCGACGACCACGATCTCGTAGTCGATCGCCGCCGCCTCGAGCTTCTCGACGCAACTCTCTACCGTCAAGCCGACCGACTCGACCTCGTTGTGAGCCGGGATCACCACCGAGAACTTCACTGGCTGCCCACCCACAGCTCCGCGTTCTGCGCATGGATCTCCTGCAGGATCCCCCGCACGTCATAGCGGATGCTCCACCCGGGGTGATCGCCCTGGAAGGGTCCGAGGTCGGAGATCCACCAGCGATGGTCGCCGACGCGATTCACATCCGACAGCTCCCAGTCCAACTCGCGGCCGGCGATCGCTTCGCACAGCGCGATCGCCTCGAGCATCGAGCAGTTGCTCGCCCGCCCACCGCCGATGTTGTAGACCGCCGCCGCCCGCGGCGCGGCATGAAAGGCGGCAAAGGCGGCGACGAGATCGGCCGAGTGGATGTTGTCGCGCACCTGACGCCCGCCGTAGCCGTACACGGTGTAGGGATCGCCGGTCATCGTGCAGCGCATCAGGTAGGAGAGGAAGCCGTGCAGCCGGGTCCCGGCGTGGTTGGGGCCGGTCAGACAGCCGCCCCGAAAGCACACCGTCGGCAGCTCGAAGTAGCGCCCGTACTCCTGGACGAGAAGGTCGGCCGCTGCCTTGGAGACGCCGAACAGCGAGTGCGTCGAGGCGTCGATCGACATCGAGGCGTCGACCCCCCGGTAGTAGCGATGGTCCTCGGGCAGCTCCAGGCGCTCGGGCAGCTCGATCAGGGGCAGGCCGTTGGGCAGATCGCCGTAGACCTTGTTGGTCGAGCAGAAGATGAAGGTGGCCGCCGGCGCGTGCAGGCGCGTGGCGTCGAGCAGGTTCAGGGTCCCGTTGGCGTTGACGGTGAAGTCGGTGTGCGGGTCGGACGCCGCCCAGTCGTGGGAGGGCTGAGCCGCGGTGTGGATGACGAGTTCGACTTGGCTGCCGTGCTGCGCAAAGACGCGTTCCACGGCATCGCGATCGCGGATGTCCAATTCAAGGGTGCGAAAGGAACCCCCCAGCTCGCTGATGAGACGGTCGGTGGTCGGCTGGGTCGAGGCCTCGGGGCCGAAGAACCGGGCGCGCATGTTGTTCTCGAGGCCGACTACGTCGTAGCCCGCGCGCGCGAAGTGCGAGGCCGACTCGGACCCGATCAGGCCGCCCGAGCCGGTCACGATGGCGATCGGCATACGAGGTGAGGTTATCTGCGCGGTCGGCTCTCACGCCCTCACAGGGCGCGCTGCAGCTCGCGCTCATGAGCCTTGATCCACTCGTGCAGGTCGGCCAGGACCTCGGTCGCGCTGCGTCGGGGCCCCCAGCCGCTGATCCCGCGCAGCGCGGTGCAGTCCGACACATAGACTGGGATGTCGCCGGGCCGCGTGGCGGGGACGGAGTCCACCTTGAGGCCATGACCCGTGATTTCGGCACACAGAGCCGTGGCCTCGAGCAGCGACAGCGAGCAGTCGATTCCGCCGCCGACGTTCACGGTGTGGCCGTCCAGTGGTCGGGCGCGCTGAGTTGCTCGTCGAGCAGCGCGAGCAGGTCATCGACGTGCAGCAGGTCTCGCACCTGCTTGCCCGAGCCGCCGAAGCCGATATAGCTCAGCGGACGCCGGAAGTGATGGGCCAGCATCCAATGGCTGAATACGCCTTGGTCAACCTTGCCCATCTGCCATGGTCCCGCCAATACCCCGCAGCGATCGATGATCGTATGCAGCCCGTACGCCTCGCGGTACTCGGCGATGAGCAGTTCGGCCGCGAGCTTGGTAGCCCCGTACAGGGTCCTTGCTCCGGCCAGCGGGAACGTCTCGGCGATCCCGGCCGACGATGCGCCGGGAATGGCCTGCCCGTCGCGGAGGCGCAGGCGGGTCTCGTCCTCGGCCAGCGCCAGCCCGCGCAGCCGCGCAATCGGATAGACGCGGCTGGTGGAGAGGAATACGAACTGGGCGTGCTGGCGCCGGGCGAGCTCGAGGCAGTGATAGGCCCCGATCAGATTGGAGCCGACCGCGTAGTCAGGGCTCTCGCCGACACCGGCCAGAGCCGAGGGTTCGGCCGAGCATTCGAGGAGGGCGTTGATCTCGCCGACGCCGAGCAGGTCCTCGCGCTGGCGCACATCGCCGTGTACGAACCGCACTCCGGCCTCGCGCAGGCGCGGCAGGTTGAGCTCTGACCCCCGGCGATGAAGGTTGTCAAGGGCCACGAGCTCCCACTCGGGATGGAGCTGCGCCAGGCCGCAGGCCATGTTGGCGCCGACAAAGCCTGCGCCGCCGGTGATCAGCAACCGCATGAGGGCGACGATTATGCCCCAGTGACGGAGGCGCTCGGTACGATCGCTGACGCGATGTCGGTCGACCGTCCCTCTGATCTCTCGGCTCCCGTCCGCGGGGCCGACGCCTCGCTCAGCATTCTCGTCGTCGACGATGAGTCCGATCTGCGCGAGATGCTCACCCGTTCCTTCTCACGTGAGGGCCATCGGGTGTTGGCCGTCGCCGACGGACGGGCGGCGATCGACCGCGCCAGCACCGACCAGTTCGACATCGTCCTGCTCGATGTCGCGCTCGGTGCGGGCCCCGACGGCTATGAGGTCTGTCGCACGCTGCGCAGCCGCCGCAACGTGGTCCCGATCATCATGCTGACGGCGCTGGATTCCGAGGCCGACGCCGTGCTGGGCCTCGAGGCGGGCGCCGATGATTACGTGACCAAGCCGTTCGGCCTGGCCGAGCTGCGCAGCCGGATTCGCGCCGTGCTGCGCCGCGCCGGGACCCGGGCGATGGGTGATGAGGTGCTCACCGTCGGTCCGATCTCGCTGGACCGAGCCCAGCGCGAGGTCATGATCGGCGGCGAGCCGGTCAAGCTGACGTTCTCTGAGTTCGAGCTGCTCGATGCGCTGATGACCGATCCCGGACGGTTGCTCAACCGGCAGGAGCTGCTGCGAGCGATCTGGGGTGACAGCGCCTACCGCGACCCGCGCGCGATCGATGTGCATATCCGTCACCTGCGCGAGAAGCTGGAGCCAGAGCCCGAGAAACCGCGCTACATCCTCACCGTGCGCGGCGCCGGGTACCGACTTCGAGGACAGTAGTGAGAGCCATGGGACGACCGAGCGTGGCGCTAGGTCTGCGCAGCCGGATCGTCGGCGTCGTTCTGGTCACCACGGTGGCCACCCTGGCCGTGGCCGCGCTCGCGCTGTTGGGCCCGCTCGAACAGAGCCTGCGCCGAGCTGAGCAGACGACCCTCCGCCGCGACCTGAACCGCCACACCGTGGCCGCCTTTGCCAAGCTCGACCTGACCGCCATCAACACCTCGCCGGCGGTGCTGCAGGGGCTCGTCTACCAGAGGCAGCAGCTGGCCAGCCGGGTCGGCGCCACCGTCAACGTGCTGGCCGACCCAGCGGCCAACGGCACGGGCGGCCACTCCTTGCTCCAGCGCGACACCGATGATCCCTACGACGACGTCGCCATTGCTTTTCGCACCCGGCACTCGAAGTACAGCTTCGGGACGATCGCTGGACGCGAGTACGCCCGAGCCGCGATCCCCTTCGTCAGTCGCGACGATCTCCTCTACGTGCTCGCCGTACGCAAGCCGATCGACCAGATCGCGGGCGCCGTCAACGTTGTCCGCAACGCCTTCCTCACCGCTGCTCTGGCCGGCCTGGCTCTCAGCCTGATGCTCGGCGTCCCGCTCTCGGCAACCCTGGTGCGGCGGCTGCGCCGTTTGCGCGAAACGGCACTCGAGCTCACCCACGACTGGCCGGGCGTCGAGGTCCCGGCGGACCGGGCGCGCGACGAGGTGGGTGACCTCGCTCGCGCGCTGGCCAGGATGCAGGAGCGTTTGCGCGAGCAGGAGGAGGCGCGTCGGTCCTTCGTGGCTACGGCTTCGCACGAACTGCGCACGCCGCTGACCTCGCTGGACGGAATGCTCGAGCTGCTCGACGACGATCTGCACAGCGACCACCCCGACCTGGAGGACGCTCGCGCCTTGCTGGACCGAGCCCGGGCCCAGTCGCGCCGCCTGGGCCGACTGGCCGCTGACCTGCTCGATCTCTCGCGCCTCGACGCCAAGGTGGAGCTCCGCTCAGAGCCGGTCGAGCTCAGCGAGCTGAGCCGGGCGGTGATGGCCGAGTTCGAGCTCGGGACGGCCGAGCGGGGCCTCAGCATCCGCCTGGATGACCACGGGAGTGCCGTCTGGGCACTCGGCGATCCCGGGAGCATCGCTCGGATCTTGCGCATCCTGCTCGACAACGCACTCCGGATCAGCCCCGCGGACTCCGAGTTGCTGATCGAGCTATCGGCTGGACCCGACGCCCGGATCACCGTGCGCGATCAGGGCCCAGGTGTCCCCCCCGAGGATCGTGACCAGATCTTCCGCCGCTTTCAGCGGGGTCGGGGTTCGCGGCAAGCCGGGTTCGGCCTCGGCCTGGCCATCGGTCGCGAGTTGGCTGAGCGCATGGGCGGCGAGTTGCGGCTCGACGAGAACGAAGGACCTGGGGCGAGTTTCACGCTACGGCTCCCCAGCGCGCCGATGCCGGCCAAGACGCTGCTGCCGTCCGGTAGCTGACAGCATCAGCGTCATGGATCGCGATCTCATGCAGGCGACGATGGATGTCGACGATCACCACTGGTGGTACCGGGGACGGCGCCGGATCATCCGCTCCGAGCTCGACCGGCTACCGCTGCCGCGCGAGGTGGACATATTGGACGCCGGATGCGGCTCGGGCCGGACGCTCGAGGAACTGGCGGACTACGGCACCGTGTCAGGGATCGAGCTCAGCGAGGATGCGGCCGAAGTGGCTCGCGGCCGCCGACTGGGCGAGGTCGTGGTGGGGAGGCTCGAGGAGCTCCCTTGGGAACGCGCGAGCTTTGATCTCATCACCTGCCTGGACGTGATCGAGCACACCCCGGAGGACCGTCCGGCCCTGGCCGAGCTGCTGCGCGTGTGCCGGCCGGGCGGCTTCATGCTGGTCACGGTCCCCGCCTACCCGTCGCTGTGGTCCTTGCACGACGAGGCCAACCATCACTTCCGCCGTTACTCGCGTCGCTCGCTGCGCGAGTCCTTGCTGGGCGCCGGATGGGGGCTATGCCGGATGAGCTCGTTCAACAGCCTGCTGCTCGCGCCGGCGGCTGTCGTGAGGCTCACCCAGCGCCGACGCGGAGCCGCCGACGGCTACACCAACGATCTTGAGGTGGGCCCGGCGTGGCTCAACACCGCGCTTGAGCAACCACTGCGAGCCGAGGCGAGCTGGCTGGCTCGGGGGCACACGCTGCCCGCCGGCCTCTCCCTGATCGCGGTCGTGCGCAAGCCGTGGACGGTTTAGTGCCGCTCTGGCTTGGCGCGATCATCAGTGTTTCGAGCAGCCTCGGCTATCTGCTGCCCGCGATCATCGGCCTGGAGTCGATGGGCGTGCCGTCGCCCGGCGAGACGGCCCTGGTTCTGGCCGCAGTCCTGGCCAGCCAGGGCAAGCTTCAGATCTGGCTGGTGATCCTGATCGGGGTTTCGTCGGCGATCCTCGGCGATAACATCGGCTACTGGCTGGGGCGGCGCCTGGGGCGCGAGGTGCTGGAGGCTCCGCGCGGTCCGTTTCAGCATCGCCGCAAGGCGGTGATCGCCGCCGGTGACCGTTTCTTTGCCAAGCACGGTCCCAAGGCCGTGTTCCTCGCCCGCTGGATCGCGCTGGTGCGCTTTGCCGCCGCCTGGCTGGCCGGGATCAACGAGATGCGCTTTCGCGACTTCTTCATCTGGAACGCGCTGGGAGGCATAACCTGGGGCGTGACCTTCGGTCTGGTCGGCTACTACGGCGGCAAGACGGCCGCCCACCTGATCACGCAGTTTGGTATCTACGCCCTGATCGGACTCGTGGTGCTCGGTGTTGGCGGCTATGCGGGGAACAAATGGCGCGAGCGCCGGGCGGCCGACCGGGGCTGACACAGCGGCTCCAACCGGGTGAGGGCGAACCACCTGGACCGTGATGGTCGCAGCGCTTGGAGCAGAGCGCGCCGCGGGCGGCCAGCGCATCGGCGATGGTCGCGCTCGGTCCCGCGCTGGCAGCGCAAACGGGACCCGCCAGCGGTCGGGATCGGCCAGGAAGTCAGCCACGAGGTCTAAATCGAGGCGAGAGAGAAGCACCGAGCCGTCCAGGCCGGTGTCGTGCTCACTCACGGTTCGGTGGATCACACACGGGATGCCGAGAAACGCGCACTCCTCCTGCGACCCCCCGGAGTCTGAGACCAAAAACGACGCGCGGCGGAGCAGGGCGATGAACTGCAGATAGGGCTGGCGGGGAATGCGGTGCAAGCGATCGTCGAACATCTCCCGTAGCGCGCGGGACCGGTCAATCACGGAGGCTGTGGTCGAGTGATCGACGAACAGCAGCGGCTGCCGGCGCGAGTGCTCGCGCAACAGCTCGAGCAGGGGACGGAACTGGGCCTCGCGCTCTATCAGTTCGAAGCGGTGCAGTGACACCAGGCCAAACGGCTCCTGGGGGTAGTCGACGGCCGGCACGACCGTCGCCCCGACCAGGTCAACGGCATCGCGGATCGTGTTCTGCCCAGTGTCGACGATCTTTCCGCGCACTCCCTCTCGTAGGAGGTTGGCGACCGGTCGCCCGCCAGGCGCAAAGTGCAGGTCGACCAGCCGCGCCGCTATCCGCCGGTTGAGCTCCTCGGGAAACGGGTTTCGCCAATCCCCGGAGCGCATCCGGCTTCGACGTGGCCGACGGGCACGCGCAACGCGCGCCCCGCCAGCGCGCCGAGCACGGTGGTCAGCGTGTCCCCGTGCACGAGCAGGAACGGCGCCCGCCCATCGGAGGTCAAAAGCTGGCGCAGCTCGGGTGCGTCGTCGCGCCACCGAAGACGGCTACGTGTGTCATCCAGCCGGGGATGTCGCGCTTTCGGTCAAGATCATGGCCTCCGGAGCCGCGCCCGAGCCACAGGCTGGCGTCCGGCAGGTCGAGTTCGCGGGCGAACACGGGCAGCTGCTGAACCTGTTGTCCCGTGCAGAGCATCAGGGGAGGGTGGCCTCGGCGCTCGAGCTCAAGGATCACCGGAGCGAGCTTGATCAGCTCACCGGTGGTGCCGTAGACGATGGCGATCACGCGTTGCAGTCTGGCTTTGACGGCCAGCCATGCGCCGCGCCAGATTCCGGCTGGAAAAAGCGGCCGAGAAGGGGACCACGAGGACTCCGAACCAGGCCGCCTCGGCCGCCGGACGGTGTCGGCGGCGCGCAAACCCGGCGCCGGCTGCAGCGATGGTCATGATCGAAGCCAGGGCCAGTCGGGGGCGGGCGAACCAACAACATGACACCGGTCGCTGAGACGGGGAAGGAGAGCGCGACGACGGGAAAGAACGCTCGTTCCGGGCGAAAGAAGCCGTCAAAGAAGGTGGTCCCGCGATGCGATCGGCGTGCCGGAGAAACGGGATCAGCGCATCCCGGTTCCGATAGACCGAGGCAAAGTGCGGCGAGATATGGATACGGTCACGGGCGGCGATCGTTCGCAGCATATGCGTGTCGTCGGAGCTGAAGCGAAGGTCGTCGTACTGAGAGTGAAATCCGCCTATCGCTTCGAGCAGCCAGCTCCGCGGGGCGAGAAAGTGTCCCGTTCCTTTCGGGAAGCGGTCGTACTCGGCCAGCGTGAACGAGGTCGTTCGAGGGGCGTCCAGATAATCGGAGAAGGCCGAGTAGGTGAGCACGTTCCAGAACCGTGCGAATGGAGACGTGGGATTGGCCATCAGGCAGTGCCCGTTCCAGGCCAGCGCGCCCTCGGCGACCTGAGCCGCGACCCAACTCAGGCCCTTCTCGTCGAGGGTTACGCGTGAGTCGAGCAAGAGCACGTATTCGCCCGTTGCCCTGTCGAGCCCGGCGCTTCGAGCCGCAAAACGTCCTTGGTTGCACTGGCGCAGGATGATCGTCCGTGCGCCAGTCACAACCGGGGCCGCGACCGGTGGCTCGGATCCGTCGTCGACGATTACGACCTCAGGGTCATCCCAGGACGAAGCTCGCAGTCCCGCGCTGAGCGCCGACAGGGTGGCCTGAAGGTCGTCATTTCGCTCGTTGTAAACCGGAATGACGACCGACAAGCTCAACGTCACTGAGCGGGGACCCCGCGATACTCGGGCACGATCGCAGTGTGATCGACTCCCGAGCGCTGAATGGCCCGCGCCACTGAGAGCGCGGCCACTCCGTCGTGGCCGCTGGCCGCCGGATCGCCCTCGCCGCGCAGGGCGGCAAGAAATTGGTCCCACTGCACCGCAAGCGGCTCCCGCCGGGCAATCCCGTAACGGAGCGTGTCCCCCTCACCGGTGCCGCGCATCATTCTCAGAGTGTCCCATTCGATGTCGCTGCGTGGCGGCTGGTGGAAGGTCAGGTCCTGAGTCAGGTAGTCGACCACGAACATTCCGTTTTCGCAGGTCACCGAGAGCTGACGCACCTTGGTCGGCGTGACCCAGTTGACGTCGACCATGCCGGTGGCTCCCGAGCCGAGCCTGAGCGAGGCACAGACAAGGTCCTCGCGGTTGGAGTCTCCCAGCGCGGCGGTTTCAGCGTAAACGCGCTCGACTTCGCTGCCGGTGATGTAGCGGATCACGTCGAGGTCGTGCGTGGCCAGATCGAGCGCCACGCCAGTCGGAGACTCGCGACCCGGATAGGGACTGAGCCGGCGGGCATGGACCTGGAGGACGTCCCCGCCGTGCCCGCTTCGAGGAGCATGCGCAGTGCGGTGACCGCCGGGTTGCAGCGCTCTACGAGGCCGACGCCGACCAGCAGGCCGCGGTGCTCAGCGTCGGCGACCAGGTTGACGGCGAGCTGCTTCTTCTAACGCCATCGGCTTCTCGATCAGGATCGCGAGCCCCGCCGCGAGGACCTCGTGGGCGAGTTCGGGCAGGCAACGCGCCGGCGCCGCCAGGCAGGCGAAGTCAGCCGTGACGGTTGCCAAGGCCTCGGCCAAGGTCGCGAAGGTGGGGACGTCACGGGGTGCCGCGGCGCGCCGATCAGGGGACGGATCCACGATTGCAACCAGCTGGACGGCGGGGTTCGCTCGCAATACGCGCAGGTGGTAGGAGCCGATCCGCCCGAAGCCAACCAGAATGCCGCATGAGGTCATGCCGCCGCCCTTTTGATCAGCCGGCGGCGGGCCTTGGCCGTTCGCTCGCGTCGGAGCTGATCGGCAAAGCGCTTGGCGTACCAGTGACGGACATGGATGCGGTAGCCGATGGCGAGGGTGTCGAGCAGGATGTTGCGGACCGCGCGCCAGTTGACGCTCGTCCCCGAGAATCGGTAGGCGAGGTGCACCGGGACCTCGATCACCCGGTCAAAGCCAAACTCCGACCCGACGGCCAGGACCTCGAGGTCAAAGGCGTGCTGCTTGCACAGCAGCAGCGGCGTCAGTGGTGGTCAACATCTCACGGCTGAACACTTTGGCCCCGACTTGGGTGTCGCGAACCTTAAGGCGAAACAGGCTCCGGACCATGAGCTGGTACCCGAAGCTGTAGATCCGTCGCGTCAACGGATAGTCCACTGAGGAGCCTCGGTGGCGCTTTGACCCGATGGCTGCGTCAATCTCGGCCTCCTCGAAGCAATCCACGGCGCGCCGGATCACCTCCGGGTCGAGGTCGAGGTCGGCGTCGAGCCAGCCGATCAACTGCCCGGAGGCCTGGGCTACGCCAAAGGAAACGGCAAATCCCTTGCCCTGGTTCTGCGGATAGTGAAAGACGCGAACGCGGTCATCGCGGGCGGCGACTGCGCGCGCCTCGAGTGACACGTGGTCATCGTCACCGTCGCAGACCACGATCAGTTCGAATCTGCCTCTGAGGCCTTCCAGGCACTGGATCACTGATCGCAAATTCTCGGCGATCCAATCTGCGCCTCGGTAGACGGGCAGGATCAGTGAAAGCAGGATGTCGTTCTCAGGCACGGTGCGGCCACGGGAGCAGGCAATGGAACCTTGCCTCGTTCACAAGGAGCAGAATCGCGACCACGGCTGCCTGGGCACCGGCGACCTGAGTCACGGAGTTGTGAAAGAGGGCAATCAGAATTGTCTGGAGCACTACGCCGAGCGCTAGCAGCCATGTCCACCGGGAGTCCTTGATGGCCACTGTGAACGTGACCAGCAGGTACAGGAGGGCTAGGCCTCCGCCGGCGCAGACGATCGGCAGCACGCCGGAGGTGGCGGCCAGATAGCGCGCGCCGAACATCGTCTGGATGATCAGCCGCGATTCCAGCGCGGCCGGAATCATGGCCAGCAGCGCCACCCCGATCACGATCAGCGCAGCCGCCCGCAGGACACGCGCTCGGTCACGCTGAGATCCGCCGGCGCGGCTCGCCCGGGGGACGATGATGACCGACACGGCCGCGGGCAGGAACGTAACCATCTTGCCAATCGTGGCCAACGCGGCGTACTCGCCAGCCGCCCTGGGGCTGAGAAAGATCTTGGCCAGCACGACGTCGCAGTTGGCGATGACGGCGAAACAGACGAAGGCTGCTCCCGCCGTAACCCCCGAAACGCCCGGGCGCCGCCTCGCGCCGGACCTGGCAGCTGCCTGCCCGTTGTGACCCACGTGCTCCCGCACTATCCAGAACAGAGCGGCGAGGCATATGAGCATCCCGAACGCTTGTCCGGCAATGGCACCCCCCGCCCCACCGCCCGCAGCTGCCCAAGGGAGACCAAAAACCACTCTTGAAAGGGCGATGGCCAGACCGACGACACCAAAGGCAGCCCACCGCTCGAGTCCTTGCAGGACCCCTTGCAAGGTCGGATAGAGAAAGCCGACGAAGATCAGGCTGCCCAGGGCGAGCGCCGGGCCAACTGCTTGCAGACGAAGAACATCGACGACCAGCGGGATGGCGGCGAAGTAGACCAGAGTGGCGCCAACCGCGATCACCGTCAGATGAGCCAGCGCATAGCGGACCGCATACTGAAGGCGATCCCATCGATTTTCAGCCGCCAAGGCGGCCACGCGACTGGCAACGCGCGTCTGGGCGCCGGTGAGCGGGACTGCCAGGACGACGGACAGGGCCAGGAGCGAAGTCAGATCGCCGTATGAGGCGGGGCTGAGCACGCGGGCGAACGCGAGGTTGGATCCGTAGTTGACGACGCTGGCTAGGAGCGAGAGGACCGAGAGCGCCATCACGCCCCGGGTCATTCCGACGCCACGGCTGGCCGTGCGTGCGCGGCTGGGTTTGCGCGCTCGCGGGTCGCGCTGAGCCCTTTTGTCGATCGTTCCGATTGCGGACATGCGTGAGTGAAGGCCGGAGGTGCCGGGAGCAACGGTGGCTACGGGGCTCTATCGGCGGCAGGGGGCGCAGACATAAGCCGGAGCGTTGAGTCCCGACGTGAGGCGGTCGACCGGGGCAGACGTGACTCGGGTAAATGAAACGTGACCCCATGCCGATAAGGAGATCTGTGAGCGTCAGCACGCCCGCCCCGCCCCGGCCGACCGAGCATTCTCGCCCGACCTGGCCGGTTGCCGTCTCCGGTAGCAAACTCGGCCTCCTGGGCAACGCCGGGTGGCCGGCTACAGCGTTCGTCGCGGTCGTCTACTCCGCCTTCGCAATCTTCCTGACCTGGCCGCTGGCGACCAATCCTGGCGGCCTGTTGCCCGGGTTCGATCTCTCAGCCGATCAGGGCGGCGCGGCGGCACAGATCACGTACGTCCTCCAGCACCACATCTTTCCCTTCGCGTCCGCCACCTTCCACGCCCTCAACGCCCCCTATGGCGTCCCCCAGTCCTGGGTCGTGAACCTGGCCAGCTTCCCCGACACTGGACTCAGGTTCGGTCTGAGCTATGTGTTGGGCGCCGTGGCCGCCAGCGCGGTCTTCCTGTGGGCCAGCTTCGTCCTCAGCGGCATGTCGATGTTCCTGCTCACCCGACGCCTGTTCGGCAGCGTTCCGGCCGCGGCGCTGGCCGGGTTTGCCTTCGCCTTCTACCCGTTCGCGGTCAACCAGATCAATGGTCACGTCGAGTACATGGACGGCTGGATCATCGTCCTCGCGGTCTGGCGGATGCTCGAGATGATCGATCGTCCTACCCGGCGCAATGCGCTTTGGGCCGGCAGCGTGGTGGCGCTGGCGATGTGGTTCACCCCCTACTTCATCCTCATCGCGGGCGTCGCTTTTGCGGCCCTTGCGGTCTTGGCCTACGTGATCTTCGCCTTGCGGGGTGAGCGACGCGCGGGCCTGCGGAAGGTGCTGCTGGCGGCAGTGCCGATCGGGATCCTCCTCCTCGGCCTGGCTGCGCTCACCGTGCTCGCCGGCGGGACGGGCGGCGGCGTGCGCACACAGACCGTCCACGAGCTCTACAACTACACCGCCCGCCCGCTGGAATGGCTGCTTCCCGATCGCCAGAACCTGATCTTCGGGGGTCTCACCCGCGGCTATCTAACCAGTCACCTGCACGGTTCCAATTTCTCCGAGAACTCGCTCTACCTGGGCGTCAGCGTGCTCGGTCTGGCCCTGGTGGGGCTGGCGATTGCGATCCGCGTCCTGCGCGACCGCGGCCGGGCGGCACTGCATGATCCGGCGATCGTCGCCGTGCTCGCCGGGGCTTGCCTGGTCCTGGTCGCGGCCTGGTTCTCGCTGCCCCCGACGCTGCACATCCTCGGCTTCCCAGTGCTGATGCCCTCGGGGCTCGTCTATATGTTCACGAGCACCTGGCGGGCCTACTCACGTTTTGTCGAGGTGCTCGAGCTTGGGCTCTGCATCATGCTGGCGTTCGGGGTTTCGCGGTTGCTCATGCGCCTGCGCTCAGGCACGGCGCTGGCGGTAACCAGCCTGCTCGCGATTGTCCTCGTGGTCGACCTCTGGGCACGGCCCCCGGTTCGCACGGCTTCGACCACACCACCAGCTGAGTACGTCTGGCTGCGCGACCATCCAGGCGGGATCGTCGCCGATTATCCGATCATGGCCGGCGACTATCCTGACTACCACGCGCTGTTCTGGCAGACCTTCGACGGACACCCGGTGATCCAGGGCTACGCCGTGGGGTCGGAATCGGAGTCGGTCAAGCTCGGACTCGCCGATCTCCGCGAGCCGACCACGGCGGCGGGTCTGGCCGCTCTCGGAGTCAAGTACATCGTCGTCCATCCCGGACAGCCCGGAGCCAACCAGGCGACCATTCAGCGCAACCACTACACCGTGCGCTTCTCCTCGCCCTCGGGCAGCGTCTGGCAGGTCGACCCGTCCTCGGCGCGCACGCTGGTCGATGCGCTGGACAACTTCTCCTGGGTACAGGGGACTCCGGGCGCAGAGTACCGCTGGATGACCGGGCCTGGGCGTGCTCGGCCTGCACGCCCGCGACTGCCCGAGCTCGTGTCGCGGCACGCTCACCTTCAGCAGCGGCGCCAACAAGCTGGCGCGGACGCTCACGGTCACCGATCAGGCCAGCGGGCGCGTTCTCGCGCGCCGGAGGATTCCGGCCTGGATCCCGGTCAAGGTGACAGTCCCCGCCGTCACGCTGGTCAAAGGCCAGGCCCGCGTGGCGCTGTCCACCGACATTGCGCCGACCGTGTTTGAGCCGGGCATCGACGCGCGATCACTGTCGGTCTATGTCCGGGAGCCACACCTGACGCTGGGCGTCAGGCGTCCTTGACCGCGTCCAGCTCGAGCGCACAGGAGTTGATGCAGTAGCGCTGGCCAGTCGGCCGCGGGCCGTCGTCAAAGACGTGGCCGAGATGGCCGCCGCAGCGCTTGCACCTCACCTCGGTGCGCCGCATGCCGAGGCTGCGGTCCTCGTGCAGCTCGACGTTCTCGGTCACCGCAGGCTCGTAGAAGCTCGGCCAGCCGGTGCCGGATTCGAATTTCGTGTCGGAGCTGAACAGCTCCGCGCCGCAGCCGGCGCAACGGTAGGTTCCGTCCGCCTTGACGTCGACGTAGGTGCCGGTGAAGGGGCGCTCGGTCCCGTGCTGGCGTAGCACTTCGTACTGCTCGGGAGTCAGCCGGGCCCGCCACTCCTCGTCGGTCAGTTTGATGTCGCGCTGTGTATCCATGCCCATGACGTTAGCGCCCGTTCGTAGCCAAGTGCCAATGCCCTCAAGGGCCGGCGAGGTAGCTGCTGCCCGCGAGCGGGTCAGGATCCAGCAGCTCCAGGATCAGCGTCGACCAGCCGAAGTCGCGGGCGCCCATGCCCTTGCCGAAGTAGGGCTCGTAGTACTCCCGCAGGCCGGCGCGGGCCACGGCGCCGCCGAGCCGGTGCGCGAGCTCGGCGGCCGGCTCCTCGTATCCGAGCCGGATCAGGCCCAGCCACACCAGCCAGGCGGTGTTCACCCAGGTCGGCCCGCGCCAGTATCGCTGGCCCAGCAAGCCACGGTCGCGGCGCGAGAAGCTCCGCTCGCGGATCGAGACCGAGGGCGGTGGGACCGGAAGCCAGAAGCGACTGCGATTCAGGAGATGCTCCTCGACGAGCCGGCGCCCGATCGCCTCGGGCAGATCGGGCAGCGCCAAGGGGGTGAGGGCGGCGATCGTCACCGGCCAGGGTCCCGAGGGCCCGGGCCGGGCGACGGGCAGGAACAGGCCCTGGCGCTCATCCCAGCACCGCTCAATCAGCGCCGAGGTCAGCGACGGCAGCCCGAGGGCCAATCGGGAAAGCGTATAGAGAACGTTGGTGGCAACCTCGAGAAAGACCGGGCCGCCGGCGTCCGCGATCCGACGCAGGTCGTATCGCAGGCGGCGATTGCGCCGCACCAGCAATGGAAACCCGGCCCGGGCGTGGGCGCGGTGCCCCCAGACCGGATCGAACTGAGGGGAGGCGTCCAGACCGGACTCATCGGGCTGCACGATCCAGAGCAGGCCGTCACCCTCGAGATCGCGATGGCTGGCCAGCCACTGATGGTGGTGGCGGATCGCGGGCACGGTGCTGGGGTCACCGACCGCGATCCGCCAGGCCCAGGCCAGCGCCGGAGGCTGGATGCTGGCCGTCATCGCGTCCCCGGGGCTCAGCACGTTGTAGGTGAACCTCCGGCTGCCGCGGAGCCGCACGTTCCAGAAGATCGTGTGGCCGATGAAGCCGTCGGGTCGCTGGGCCGCCAGCAGCGACTCGAGCTCACGCCGGGGGCGCTCGGAATCGAAGCGACGCCAGGCGACGGCCGTGAAGCAGGAGTCCCAGTACCACTGCCACGGGTAGTGCCCGGGGCTCGGGCACGTGTAGGCGTAGGGGACGCCGTCGCCGAGGCGGGTTCCCTCGCGCCAGTTCTCGGCCAGGAGCCCGCGGCATCGCCCGCGGATCAGCTCACGTTCTGACTCTGCGAACATCGGCGGCAATCCTGTCATCCGGCACGACAAGTCGTCGCTGCCCCATCCCCGGAGAAAGCGCCGTGATCACGAGTCCCCATCCCCGGGCGCCACTCGCCGTGGGGTGGGCGCTCCGCCGTTCCCGCGAGTTGATCGAGCGGATGCCTGGGGGCGGTCGCGGCACGGTTACCGAGGTCGGCGCCGGTCCCCTGCCGTCCCGGCGCCTGCGCGCGCGCGCCGGGGCACCGGGCGCGACCGAGTACCTCGCCGGCGGACGCCGGGCCGCGCAGGAGCTGGCGGACGGGTTGCGCCGCACCGGGCGCGACCCCGCGCGGCTCACCTCGATACTGGACTTCGGCTGTGGCGCGGGCCGGGTGCTTCCGCACGTCGCCCGGCTGTTCCCGGAGGCGCACTGCGCGGGGTGTGATGTCGACCGGACCGCGGTGGAGTGGGCCACTGGTCGCCTCGCCGGCGACTGGACGGTGAGCTCGTTTGAGCCGCCCCTGCCCTTTGCTGCGGAGTGCTTTGACCTTGTCTACTCGGTGTCGGTATTCAGCCATCTCGGTCGCGGGCTCGGGGAGCGGTGGCTGCGTGAACTGCGTCGGGTCCTGGCGCCGGGCGGGGTCGCGCTGCTCTCGGTCCACGGGGCGTCGGCCTTCGAGGCCTTTCGTACCGGCCGGGTAAGAACCTCGTGGTGCTCGGCCGACGTGTTCGCGCGTGAGCCCCTGCGGGCCCGGGACTTCGTGTTCACCCCCTATGCCCGCTCCCTGTGGACGGCGAGCGAGCTCCCCGGGGTGGGGTCGGAATACGGGCTGGCCTTCCACGGCCATGACTACCTGCGCGAAGTTTGGGGCCGCCACATGACCGTGGTCGACATTCGCGTGCGCGCGCTGGCCGACTGGCAGGACCTCGTGGTGTGCACGAGGTGATCGGAGCGATGCCATGACCAGCATTACCCTCGGCGCTGGCGCGGGGCTGCTCGGGTGGGTGGAGGGACGGGAACGGCTGTGCGCGCTATTGGGGGCGATCACGATCGCCTTCTCGGCCATCTTCGTGCGACTGAGTCACACTTCGCCGTCAACGGCCGCAATCTTTCGCTGCCTGTATGCCCTCCCCATTCTCGTGGCCCTCGCCGCTGTCGAGCGGCGGCGCTTTGGTCCTCGTCCCTGGCCGGCGCGCCGAGCCGGTCTCGCCGCTGGGGTGTTCTTCGCCGCCGACCTGCTCCTCTGGCACCACTCGATCGGGGACGTCGGCGCGGGCCTGTCAACGGTCCTGGCCAACATCCAGGTCGTGTTCGTGCCCTTGGTCGCCTGGATGGTGCTGGCTGAGCGGCCGGGACGCGCCGTGCTGGGGGCGCTGGCCATCTCACTGGTCGGAGTGCTCTTGATCTCCGGAGCGATTGAGCACGGCGCCTACGGCCACAACCCGACTCGTGGCACCCTATTCGGCCTGGGCGCGGGAGTCGCCTACGTGGGTTTCCTGCTCTTCCTGCGCCGGGCGGGCGAGGATCTGCGCCGGCCTGCGGGCCCGCTCTGCGACGCGACCGCGGTGGCCGCGATCCTTTGTACCGTGGTCGGCCTGATCGTCGGGGACGCCCACCTGTCGCCGTCCTGGCCGGGGGCCGGATGGCTCGTGCTGCTAGCCCTTACCTCCCAGGTGGTGGGCTGGCTGCTGATTTCGACCTCGCTCCCGCGCCTGCCGGCGGCGCTCACCTCCGTCCTGCTCACCGTGCAGCCGGTCGGCTCGGTGGCGCTCGCCGCCCTCATCTTTGGCGAGTCGCCGACTGGTCTGCAGCTGCTCGGGGTGGCCCTGGTGCTTGCCGCGCTGCTCGCCGCCGGTCGCTCCGGAGGCGTGCTTGAGGTGGCAGGTCCGCAGGCTGCTGGGGGCGTCGAGGCGGAGCCCGCAACCGCCCCGGCGCTTGAGCCGTTGCACTGAGCTAGATGGCGCGCTGCTCGGCGATCCAGCCGTCGATTAACCAGCCGGCGATCGAAAATCCACCCCGGGAGGCGGTAACGGCGTCAACGTCATCGGGTTCGAACCAGCGCGCGTCGACGATTTCGTCCTCCTGGACTGAGATCGCGCCGGACGCGTAGCGCGCCCGGAAGCCCACCATCAGCTGGCTCGGGAACGGCCACGGCTGCGATCCGAAGTAGGTGATGTCGCGGACCTCGATGCCGGTCTCCTCGCGGACCTCGCGTCGGACTGCTTCCTCGAGGGTCTCGCCTACCTCTACGAACCCCGCAACCGTGGAGTAATGACGGCCGAGGTGACGGCGGCCCCAGGCGAGCAGCGCCTGTTCGTCGCGCTCGCCCCGCGTGACCAGCACGATGATCGCCGGGGTGAGGCGGGGATACGCGGCGAGGCCGCAGTTGGGGCAGCGCCGAACCCGTTCGGCTGGGTCCGGCTCAGTGGGAGTCGCGCAGCGACCGCAGAAACGATGGTTGCGATCCCAGCCCACGATCTGTACCGCGCGGCTGGCCAGGGACCAGTCCAGATCTGAGACGAGGCCGTGGAGTTCCCGCAGTCCCACCCGCCGCAGATGCTCCGGCGTCTCCCCGTCGACGTCGATGGCCACGCACGCTCGCGTGCCCAGCGAGCCGAGCACGTGCTCGGTACCGGGCGGGGGCTCGGTGGGGAAGCTGGTCACCCCATCCTCGCTCTGCACCAACAGCTCTCCGGCCTGGACGGGGAAGAGGAGCGGCGCCCCGGGTCGGTTCGCTGCCGAGTGCGGGTCAGATTCGAAGCGGACCGTCATGGCTGGCTGGGGGTCAGGGCATTGAGGAGACGCTGACCAGCGCGGCGCTATAGCGGGGAATGGTGAGAACGTACCCCCGGCGACTGCGCGAGACGAGCTCATGGCTGGCGCGGCCCTGCCACCTTCCGCGGCGGTCCAGCCAGCGGCCGCCCAGCGTGACGCCGGACTGAGCGCGGGGCGAAGGCGCGAGCAGGCGCTCCACCGCGGCCGTCCCGGTGGTCGGCAGGGCAAGTGTGACGCGGACCCGACGCGAACCCTTGTCGATCAGCAGCACATGCCACATGCTGCCGGTTCGGACGGCCCACACGACGAGATGCGCGGCCCGCGGTGCATGCGCGCCTACTGCAATCAGGCGGGCTCTGGCACCCAGCGTGCGAGCGAACATGAGCAGCCCGTAGACGAGCGGACGGGCCGACAGTCCGTGCCGGTCAAACGCGAACGGGGCATTGACGGCGTTGGCGCGGAGGTGAAGGTTGACGCCGGTCACACCCCGGCGCAGCAGCGCGAACAGGGCATCGGGCGCCCACAGCGCGGTCGCGAAGGTGTTGCTGACTCCGGGTCGGCCGCGGCAGGTCACCGAGTTGAGCTCGGTCAGCCGCAGCGCCAGCCCGGTGTGGTGGGCGGCGGCGAGGGCAGGGACGAGGCTCGCTGCCATCCCGGTGCTCGCGGCTGGACTGAGCAGCCGAGCGACGGTGGGGAACACCGGCGAGCGCGGGTGGCGTGAGCATGCCGTGTAGGGATAGCGATGGACACTGACCGTGCCCAGGTTGGGAGGGCGGGAGGCGAGCAATGTCGAGATCCATCGCCAGTGCGTGCGGGGGCTGGCCAGCGCGGGCCCGATCAGGGGTACGCGCGGCGACGCGCCGGCCAGCGCGCTCGCATAGGCGCGAAAGTCGGCCGCGTAGGCCGTGGGGGTCACGGCCGCCGGGAGGCGCTGGCCACCGATCATGTCGCCGGCGGTCATCGCCGTCCAGAATTTCCGGCTGTAGATGTCGGGCTCGTTGCCGATCTCGAAGCCGGCGATGCTCCCGCGCGGCAACCTTCGGGCGGCCGCCTGCGCCCATCGCGCGGCGGATGCCGGCGTGTCGGTGATCAGGTTGAGGTCGAGGATCAGATGCAGGCCGAGGCGCTGTACAAGCCGTCGAGCCACGTTCGTCCAGCCCGGGGTGAGGCGCAGCGCCCACGGCGGCAGTCGCCGTTCCCCGGTCGCCCAAAAGCTCTCGTCGGCCGAGTCACCTCCGATCCTGAGCACGAACGGGCCCGAGCCGGCCACGTGCAGGAGCCCGAGGACGCGTTCGAAGACCGCCAGGTGAGGGGCGTACATCGGGAGCGTCCAGTATTCGGTCGAGAGGCCGAAATAGCCGCGGGGAACCGCCGCGGGTGCAACGCTGGGGCTGGTCGTAACGGTGGCCAGGACGGCCGGCGTCTGGTCGGAATCGGCGCTGTCCACCTGGCTGGAGATCGAGAAGCCCGCGAACGCAAGCGACGTGACCAGCGCGACGCCTGCGATGGCTCGAAGCCGCCATCGCCGGCCCCCCGCGCGACCCACCTCCCTGAATGATGATCCGCCTATCACGTGCGCCCGGTCACGGTGCTGGGCGGGGCTGAACACTGAATAAACAGAGGCTCATGCCCTCCTGAACCTACATGACGCCAACAGACTCCGGCCCCAATGCCGGTGGCCCTCATCGTGTCGAGCCTCAGCGCTATGTCCGCGATGCCCGCGTCCCGGCCATCTGGACGAGGATCGCGCCGGTCACGCCCGGATACAGCGGCGTGAGTTGCGGGGCCGAAACGGTCACCGGGCGCGCTGCGCGGTAGCGCACCAGGGTGTAGCTGCGGGTTTGGACGCTACCGGCAGGACTGAAGCTGGCCGGAACCTGCGGGTGGGCAGGCGGCGACGGTACCGGGCCGAGCCCCGAGCCCTCGATCGGGAGGGCGACGCCGACGATGTCGATCTCGCGCACCGCGACCGGCGCCGTCAGCAGCCGGATCCCGGGCTGGTAGGCCTGCAGCGGCAGCAGGCAGTCTCCGGGACTGACGACGATCACCCGCGCCACCTGGGCTGGGCCAAGCGCGGAGCTGGCCCCGCCCCAGTCAGACCGCTGATAGCGCGGGTCGGCGTTGACGACGATCACCACGACAGCGAACAGCGCAGCCAGTGTTCCGGCCAGCCAAAGCCCCCACGGGCGTGCCGCCGGCGCGGCAAAGCCGACCGCCGCAACGACCAGCAGCGGAACCAGCGCGGGCAGCAGGTTGCGGGTATCGATGAAGTCAAATCCCAGCAGGGCGAGCAGGAGCGGCACCAGGACGCCGCTCAGCCCGGCCGCGAGCACGATCGCCACCGGGGTCGCGGCCCAGGGCGGGCAGCGCAGCAACGGCCAGACCGAGCCGAACAGCACGAGCACTGCGGCTACCGCGGCGGAGAGGACCTGAACCGGGCTCACGTAGCCGATCAGGAACTGCTTGGGCACCTGGAGCGCGCGGGTCGCGAGGCTGTCCTGGGCGATGTAGTCAGCGTGACCCGTGCCGTGCTGGGCCAGGGCGAGAGGCAGCAACGCCACGGCGACGAGAAACACCATCCCGACGGCGATGCGAACCTCGGTCTGCTCACGCCGGCGCCAGAGCAGCCAGACCACCTCGGGTAGCACCAGGAAGCCGACGAAGTAGTGAGAGCACAGGCCCAGGGCCGCCGTTATTGCCCACGCCACCGACCAGCCGGGGCGGCTGGAGTCCAGGTAGAGGATCAGACACAGCAGCGAGGCCGTGGCCAGGAACGCCGCCAGCGAGTAGGCGCGCGCCTCCTGGGAGTACCAGACCATGAGCGGCGAGAGGCAAACAAGCCCACCAGCAATCAGCGCCGCCCTGGGGCCGGCCAGGCGGTCCGCAAGCAGGTAGGCGCAGGTGACGGTCGCTGTGCCGGCCAGCGCGGAGACCGAGCGCAGGGCCAGCTCGCTGGATCCGAACACATGGGTCCAGGCCCAAGCGACCAGGTAGTAGAGCGGGGGCGTCGACTCCGTGCGCGGGATCTCGCTGAGCATCGAGCCCAGCCCGAGATGGATGAGGTGCTCGGTGTAGGCCTCGTCGAGCCAGAAGCTCTGGGTCGTCGCCGTCGCCAGCCGCACGGCCAGGGCGAGGACGGTTACCGCGAGGACGCCGGTCAATCCGGCGCGGCTCGGCGCCGGACGAGACGGTGACGCCGCCTGCGGGGGGGCCGAGCCAGTCGCCACAAGGGCAACATACCGCTGCCCAAGGCAGTCCGGCCTAACGCTGTCGTTCGGCAGGAACGGCGCCCGCGGGGCGGCCGTGGTCGTTAGCCCTCGGCGGGGCCGGTTCGCCCGGCGGCGAGGCAACCTGTGGCGCTCGGGCGGCGCTGGCCTCGAAGTCCTTACCACGGATCAGGATCAGGGTCAGCACGGCGGCGACCAGGGACAGGATCGCGCCGATCAGGAAGATCTCGTTGAGGCCGGTGACGAAGCTCGCGCGCAGGGCGTGAACGGCCACCGGTCGGGCCTGGGCCGGAAGGGCCGCCAGACCCGCCCGCGCGCCGCCCCCCTGGGCGACGCTTTCGGCGAGGGCGTGCGCGGCCCGGCCCGAGACATGCGGTGCACCATTGAGCATCGAGACGATCTTGGTGCGGACAGCGTGGGAGAAGATCGCGCCCAGGCCGGCGATCCCGGTGGCGATGCCGACCTGGCGAAAGGTCGAGTTGATACCCGAGGCCATTCCCGCTCGCTCGGGGGAAACCACGCCGATCGCGGTCGAAGCCAACGGGGGATTGATCATGCCGACGCCGGCGCCACCGATGATGAAACCGGGGATGAGGTGAGTCCAGCCCGAGCTGGGAGTCAGCCCGCGCTGGAGAAGAAGCCCGACCCCCACCATGGCCAGACCCGGTGCGATCAACAGACGGATGGGCACGTGGGCAGTCAGCCGGCCGGCCAGCGTGGAGGTGAGCAGGATGCCGCCCGAGAGCAGGAGGAAGCGCAGGCCCGTCTGAAGCGCCGAGTAGCCGAGGATGTCCTGGAGGTACAGGGTCAGGTAAAGCAGCAGCGCGAACTGACCGGCCGAGAGCGAGAAGGCCGCGATCGAGCCACCTGTGAAGGTCGGCTTGCGAAACAGGCCGAGGTCGAACATGGCCTGGTCGCGCTTGACGATCTCCACGATCACGAACGCGATCAGCAATAGACCAGAGCCGATCAGGCAGGCGAGAATCTCGGTTGAGCCCCAGCCCTTTGTGTTGCCCTTGATCAGGGCATAGACCAGGGCGGCGAGGGCGCCCGAGAAGGTAAGCGCCCCGAGCAGGTCCGGACGGCGGGCGCCTCGCTGGCGTGACTCATCGACACGGAGCAGACAGAGCCCGAGCGCGACCACGCCGATCGGAACATTGACCAAGAAGATCCAGCGCCAGGACAGACCGGTGGTCAGCGCGCCGCCCACCACGGGGCCGATCGCCACCGCCAAGCCGGTGATGGCACCCCACGCGCCGAACGCGACCCCGCGCTCACGACCCTGAAAAGCCGTGCCCAGCAGGGCCAGCGAGGTTGAGAACATTGCCGCCCCGCCGACACCCTGCGCACCGCGGGCCAGGTTCAGCCACAGTGGATCGGCAGCGACTCCCGAGAGCAGCGAGCTGGCGCTGAAGATGACCAGGCCGATCATGAACACCAGGCGGCGACCGAACAGGTCAGCCAGTGCCCCGGTGGTCAGAAGCAGCGCGGCCAGCATCAGCGAGTAGGCATCAATCACCCACTGCAGGTCGCCGAACGTGGAGTGCAGAGAGCCCTGGATGGCCGGCAGGGCGACGTTGACGATCGTCACGTCCAGCAGCAGCATGAAAGTGCCGACGCAGACGGCGACAAGGGTCCACCACTTGCGATCCATGAGTTTGACTGCCTTTCCGAAGCTGGACGTACCTCGGGTTCAGCCTACTGAGGCTGTCTCGCCGCCCGGGCGCGCCGGCGCTCGGCCTCGAGCCGATCCCGTTCCTTCAGGCCGCCAAGTGACTCAAGCTGGGCGAGTCAGTCGATCACGTACCTTTGAGACGATGTCCGAGCCAATCCAGACTTCGCCGGTGCCGGTGACCACCGCCGGCGGCGGTGGGCCGGCGATCGTTGCCCGCGGACTGACCAAGGCCTTCGGGGACGTACGAGCCCTGGCTGGAGTCGACCTCGAGGTGGCGCGCGGAACCGTGCTCGGGCTCCTGGGGCCCAACGGGGCCGGCAAGACCACCGTCGTGCGAATCCTCAGCACGCTGCTGCGCGCCGATTCGGGCATTGCCACCGTGGCGGGACTGGACGTGGTGAGCGACGCCGCCGCCCTGCGTTCGCAGATCGGGCTCGCCGGCCAGTACGCGGCCGTGGATGAGAACCTCACCGGCCTGGAGAACCTGACCATGGTCGGCCGTCTCTACGGGATGCCGCGGGCGCAGGCCAAGCAGCGCGGCAACCAGTTACTGGATCGCTTCGACCTCGAGCAGGCCGCCGACCGGCCCGTCAAGACCTACTCCGGCGGCATGCGCCGTCGTCTCGACCTGGCCGCCGCGCTCGTCGCCCGGCCACCGGTCTTGTTTCTCGACGAGCCGACCACGGGACTGGATCCCCGTAGCCGCCTGAGTCTGTGGGAGACGATCGAGCAGCTGGTCGCCGAAGGGACCACCGTGTTGCTGACCACGCAATACCTCGACGAAGCCGACCGATTGGCAGACTCGATCACCGTCATCGATCACGGCCAGGTGATCGCTCGCGGCACCTCCGATGAGCTCAAGGACCGTGTTGGAGGCGAGCGGCTCGAGGTTCGTCTCGAGGATGACTCCCGCGGCGAGGCGGCCGCGGCCGCGTTGGCGCCGATGACCGATGACGCGCCCAAGGTGGAGGGAGTCGTCGTCTCGGCGGCCGTGCACGGCCGCCGAGGTGTGATCGTGGAGGCAGTCAAGCGACTTAGTGAGGCGGACGTCGGGGTCGATGACATCTCTCTGCGCCGTCCCACGCTCGACGATGTCTTCCTGGCCCTGACCGGTCATGCCGCTGTCGATGCCGGCGTCGAGGAGGCCCAGGACCCGCAGTGAGACGGCTGGTTACCGACACGCTCATCATCGCCGAGCGCAACCTGGTGCGGCTGCCCCGGTCGCCCGATCTGCTGCTCGCTTTCACCGTGCAGCCGATCATGTTCGTGCTCCTGTTTCGCTACGTCTTCGGCGGCGCCATCAACACTCACGGAGTTCCCTACGTGGAGTTTCTGATCCCGGGGATCATTGTCCAGAACATCGCCTTCGGTGGGTTCGTCACCGCGCTGGGCCTCAACGAGGACGTTCACAAGGGCTTGATCGATCGGTTTCGCTCGCTGCCCATGGCGCGGCCGGCCGTGCTCGCAGGCCGCACGCTGTCTGACGTGGTCACCAACCTGCTCTCGGTCGTGGTGCTGTTGGTCACCGGCCTGATCATCGGCTTCTCGTTTCACGCCAGCGCCCTGGACGTGATTGCCGGTTTCGGAATCCTGCTCCTGTTCGGATACGCGTTCTCGTGGGTGTTCGCCCTCGTTGGGCTGCTGGTCTCCTCGCCCGAGTCAGCCAACTCAATGGGCTTCATCGCGGTCTTTCCACTCACCTTCATCTCGTCAGCGTTCGTCCCCGTGCAGAGCATGCCCACGGTCCTGCGCGCGTTCGCAAACGTCAACCCGTTCACGATCGTCGTCGATGCCATGCGCCACCTCTGGATCGGCTCGCCGGCCGGCAATTATGTGTGGGGGTCGGTGGTGTGGGCGCTGGTCATCATCGCCGTATTCGCGCCTCTGGCCGTCGCGCGCTATCGACGTGCCGCTGCCACCTGACCGCGGAGCAACGGCCGTCGCAGCTGCACCCAAGCTGGCAGAAAGGCTGTGCTGCCCGAGCATTACGAGCCTCCGGGATGGTTCACAACCAGGGTCTTCAATCGGGTTGGCGCCGGGCTGACGCGCCTGGGCGTGAGCGTGTATGGCTCCCGCGTGCTGGAGGTCACGGGCCGCAAGTCCGGCGAGCGGCGCCAAACCCCCGTCAGCCTCCTGAGCTACCAGGGCGCTGAATACTTGGTCTCCCCGCGCGGTCAAACGCAGTGGGTCAAAAATCTGCGCGCCGGCGGTCAGGGGAGCCTGCGTGTCGGCAGGCGCACGCAGGCGTTCAGCGCGATTGAACTTGCCGACGAGCAAAAGCCACCGCTGCTGCGGGCCTACTTGAAGAAGTGGAAATTCGAAGTCGGGATGTTCTTCGGCGGTGTGGGACCGGATTCATCAGATGAGGAACTGCTCGGGATCGCGGCAGATCATCCGATCTTCCGACTGACAGGGACCTGATCGCTCAAGGCTGCGGTTTTGGCGCATTGCGCAAGCCAGTCTCCACTCGATGAGGTGGTCGCGTGGTCCTCCCGGTGTTTCGTGAGCCGGCCGCCCAGTGTTTCGTGAGCCGGCCGCCCAGTGTTTCGTGAGCCGGCCGACCAGTGTTCGGAGTACACGGAGCTGGTTCGAAACCACCTGAGCATCTCACCGAGTTGGGTGGATGGGTTCGCGCTCGCAGACGGTCGGCCGAGCTGCCCCGTCAGCCCGGCCGTCGCGTTCGCCGGTGCGGCTGGGATCAGCTGGTCAGCGGGTGATGCCTGCGGCGCCGGCGCATAACCATCGCGCCCGAGCCAGCGCTGACCAGCATGAGCACGCCAGCTGCGCCGATGCCCGCATCGTCCCAGCGGAAGCCGTGCGATGGATAGGCAGAAGCCTTCGCGGCGGATGGCGCAGCCGCGGTGTGTGCCGGCTGCGAGTTGGCGGCGGGCGCCGTAGCAGGCGGGTTGAGGTCGAGTCTGGCGTACGCGGCAGAAGGTGCCAGCGCGGGCACGAGCACGACGGCGGCGGTCGCGATGCACTTGGTGAGCTTGAACATGATGTTCTCCTGTGTTGGTGCTTTCCTGCCGCGAACCTACGGAGGTCCGCTGCCGCGCTCATCGGGAGGACTACCCATGTTGGGATCCACGGGTTCCTATCTTGGAGCCGGTCTGGCAGTGGCGCCCCGACCTCATCGTCCCGCCACGTGGAGGTCAGCCGCGCTGGACGGACGGCCCCGCGACCCGCTTTCCTGAGATTGCGGGCACGCTGACACGGCGGGTGGCGCCGTCACGCGCGCACCCGCTCTCAGAAAACTGGAGGTCTCTTGGCCGCGATCGCAAGAGCCCCCCTGTTCGCAACAGTCGCGCATCTCGACGCTTGGGCTGCGGATAATTACGGCGAGGCCTCGCTTGGATTAGGCTCGGGTCAGGACGCACTGTTACCTGACGGAGAGGAGTTGGAGATGGCCGATGGGGCGCCCGGCTATCGAGCGGGTCGTGCAGCTGTAAGTGGACGGTGTACGGGACGGGGAGGATGGGTTCTGGGGCAGCGTGTCATTCACCGACTTCTTCACGCTCGTCCGGATCGACGGCGAGTGGAAGATCGTCAACAAGACACTCGCGCACACCGGCGGGAGGCCACCGCCGATGTGAACCGCGCACAGAGCGGGATAGAGACAGATGGGACAGGCCGATGCGCTCACGCAACCAGGATGACGCCGCGCTGTACCTTCGCCTGCATGGGCGACTACACTCGGCTGCGAGCTCGAGTTCGATATGCCCACCGAGCACAGCCCTGCGCCTACCTCTCCCCGACGCGCGGTCAGCGCCTGCACCCCGCAAGCCGCGCAAGCGAGACCGTCGCCGCCGCAACCAACGAACCCGAACCCGCCCGAATGCGGGACTCTGACTTGTGCGACGCTCCGAGCCGGCACGGCCGCGGACAACGGCCCTCCGCACATGCCTCCTCCGATCATCCGTATCGCGTGGAAGGCGCCGGCGTGCGATTAGGATGCCTCGGCGTGCTGGCGGTTTCCATCTACGGGGGTGAGTGTGGGTGTGCCGCATCGCCGACGAGGAGCGGGCTGGCGAGCGGCGACGGGCCGGACCCGGCTTGGGGGACACGAGTTGCATTGGCGTGATCGCGAAGGTGTCGAGACGGCTGCTATCGCCGCTGCCGTAGAGCTCGACGGGAAGCGGGTAATGGATGTCGGCTGCGGCACGGGGCGGTTGACGTCGTTCGCGGCGGCGCGCGCTGCTTCGGTGTACGCGTTCGACCCGAATCGTGAGTCGGTCGCAGAGGCGAGAGCCGCGGTGTCCAGTGAGTTTCGTGAGCGCGTTCGGTTCGCTGCGCACAGCGCCGAGGCGCTTGACGTCCAGCGGCGGCGGTTCGACCTGGCGCTGTGCGGCTGGTCGTTGTGATGTGTTCCTCGAGAGAGCGTCGTGAACGCTCTGCGAAGAATCCACGCGACGCTGGTCCGGGACGGTTTCCTTATCGATACCCAGCCGGTGTCGGCCCGTCCGCTGGTGCAGGCCGGACGTCGTCGCCTCGGAACGCTCGACATGCGCGAGTGGCGAGAGACCATTGAGGCGGTCGACGAGCTTGTCGCGCGGGCCATCGATGACGGGCTGTACGTGATCGAGGACGAGCATCGTTTCTCCGTCACGGACGCGTTCGAGAGCGGGCGTGAGCTGGTCGAGACTGTCAGCGACTGGCAGGGCACACGGATTTCGCGTGTGGTTGGTGAACGGGTGGTGGCGGCCCGTCCGCCCGTGTGCGTCCATCAGGAGGTCCGCCTGCGCCTCCTACGGGCCACGGGAGCTAAGTAGCTGTACAGGATCCCGTGACGAGCGAGAAGATGGAGCGGAGCTGCGGGTTGAGTCGATGCGGCTACCGCTCTGATTCCTCGAGCGCGGCGAATTGCTCTACTGGGAGTCCGGCGGCGCGCCAGGCCTGAAAGCCGCCGTCGAGGTCGGTCGCCTGGGTAAAGCCGAGTCGTTGCAGCGTCGCTGCTGCAAGGCTAGATTGAAAGCCGTCGTTGCACATCACGATCACTTGGTCGTCGAGGTCCGGTGCGCGTGGGTGGCGGTAGCGGCTCGCTGGGTCTAGCCGCCATTCGAGTACGTTGCGGGGGATCATGAGCGCTCCGGCGATGACTCCGTCTTGGGCGAGCTGCGAGTCACCGCGGATGTCGATCAGCGCCGCGCCGCGGCGCATCGCATAACGCGTTGCGATGGGGTCAAGTCTGGTCAGGCCGTGGCGAGCATCGGCGAGCAGTTCATCGATCGTGGTTCTCGCCACGGCGGCGTTGTGGTCAAGGCAGATTGGTTGCGGCATCCGGCTCTCCTCCTGCACGTTCAACCAATCACCCTGGACTCGCCGCGCTCGACTCGCACCACCATCGGAGCGCGTGTCCGCAGGCCCGAGGTCGAAAGCGACCCATAGCCCGGATGCCGCGGTGAGTCCCGCTACCACCGTGATAGCTCCGCCGTAGCCGAGGCTGTCGGCGAGGACCCCGGCGATTAACCCGCCGACCACGTAGCCCATGTCGCGCCAGAAGCGATAAACGCCAACCAGCGGTGCGCGCGCGACCGGTGAAACGGCGTCGGAAATAGCAGCGATCAGGGTCGGGTAAACGAGCGCGGTCCCGGCCCCCAGCAGGACGGCGGCGAGCGCGGCGGGCGCCAGATGGGCACCCGAGAGCGCGAGCACGCCAAGTGCCGCCGCTTGGAGCAGCATCCCGCCGACGATCAGCGGCTTGCGCCCGACGCGGTCAGACCAATGCCCGGTGAGGATCTGACCCGCGCCCCAGACCGCGGGGTAGAGCCCGGCGATCGCACCGACCTCGCCGACACTCGCTCCGTGCGCGGCGAGGAACAGCGGCACGAGTCCCCAAGCGAGCGCGTCGTTGAGGTTGTTGACCAAGCCCGCCTGCGAGCAGGAGCGGAGCGCCGGCAGCCGCCAGGTCGCGTCGCCGAACGCCTGGCGTAACCCCGGGGCGGATCCGGTGTCGTGCCGAGCGGCCTGCTCGACCGCGACGTGCGCCGCGGTGTCGCGCACGAACAGCACCGAGAGCAGCAGGGCTACGATCGCCACGGCCGCGCCCGCGACCACGAGCACGTCGCGAGCCGCGAACGACGCGGCGAGCCAGCCGCTGAGCCCGGCGGCGAGCGCGACGCCGCCATAGCCGGCGGCCTCGTTGAGCCCCAGCGCCAACCCGCGTCGGCGCGGGCCGACGAGGTCGATCTTCATCACCACGGTCATCGACCATGCGAGGCCCTGGTTGATCCCGAGCAGGCCGTTGGCCGCAACGATCCACCCCCAGCTCGGCGCGACAGCGATCAGAACCGGCACAGGCAACGCGACCGCCCACCCTCCGATCAGCAACCGACGTCGCCCGACGCGCTCAGCGAGCGCCCCTGCGCCCAGGTTGGTGAACGACTTGGCGATGCCGAAGGCGACAATGAACGACAGCACAGCAGCCTTCGAACCAAGCCCGAAGTCCTGGCGGCCGATCAGCGGCAGCGTCGAGCGCTCGAGCCCGACCATCGCGCCGACGAACGCGTTGATCGCGACGAGCAGCGAGAACTGCGCGCGGTTCTCGCGCAGCCCGAGCTGCACCCGCGACTGGTGCAAAGCTCGCTCACACCCCGGCGGTCAGCGGCCGGCCCGAACGGTTCGCTGCCACGATCGCGGCTTGGTGCTCGGGGGCGGGCGGGATATCGCTCGTGAGCGCGGCGACGAACGCGCCCTCGGAGTCGAACTGCAGCGCGGAGTTGTGGCGGCGCTCGAACCCGATCGTCGAGATCGGATTGGCCGAGAGGCCGCGTCCGCAGACCGACCCGGAATAGTGCGCGGGGAACAGCGCGAGATGGTCGGCAAGGCTCAACAGCCGCTCGGTCAGCGACCGGTACAGACTGCTGGCCATCTGCTCCGCGGTGTGCTCGCCGTGCGCGTGCAGGTCGGGGCGCCCGGCGTCTCCGACCAGCAGCGCGTCCCCGGTAAGCACGAGCCACGGCTCCTCGGCCCGGGTGTGGTCGGTCACGAGGTAGGCGTGGTGCGCGACCGCGTGGCCGGGCGTCGCAATCGCCCGCAGCTCTGTGTTCCCGAGCCGGACCACCTTGTCGTCGGCGAGCGCGTGATGGTCGAACTCGACGCCCGCGCCCTCGGGCAGGTACGCGGTCGCGCCGGTCCGCGCGACGAGCTCGGGCAGGCCCGAAACGTGGTCGGCCTGCACGTGCGTCTCCAGCACCGCGACGATCGGAATGCCTTGGCCCTCGGCCAGGGCGACGTACTCGTCCACCAGGTCGATGTGGGGATCGACTACTGCGAACTGGCTGTGTGTCTTGCAGCCCAAGAGGTAGGACGCGCAGGCGGTGTCGTCGTTGAGCAGTTGTCGAAAGAACACGCGTCGACCTCCAATTTGGTTTGGCTGGCGCTTGACAAGCTATCAAGTGAACGATTGAATAACAACGAATGGCAACTGACAGACGGAAGAGCACGTTGTTCGAAGCGATCGCGGTGATGGGCAAGGCGTTCGCGAGCGCGACGCGCTTGCAGCTGCTCGATCTTCTCGCTCAGGGTTCGCGCACGGTCGAGGAGCTCGGGCGCGCGAGCGGTCAATCTACGGCCAATACCTCTCAGCACCTGCAGGCGCTGCACGCCGCCGGAATGGTGACTCGCGCCCGCGAGGGCACCCGGGTGCGTTATGCGATCGCCGGTGACGGGGCGCTGCGCCTCTGGCTGGCGCTCCGCGACGCGTCCGTCGCGCAGTTGGCCGAGGTCGAGCGCGCCGCACGCGACTACCTCGGCGACGACGTCGAGGCGATCGGCCGTGACGAGCTGATCGCGCGACTTGGCCGCGGCGATGTGGTCTTGGTCGACGTGCGACCGAAGGAGGAGTTCGTCGCCGGGCACATCGACGGCGCGCGGTCGATCCCGTTGGATGAGCTTGAGCGGCGGCTGGCTGAGCTCCCGGCCGACCGTGAGGTCGTGGCGTACTGCCGCGGCCCGTTCTGCGCCTACGCGCACGAGGCTGTCCGCCGTCTGCAAGCTGCCGGGCGCTCGGCGCGGCGCCTCGAGGGCGGGTGGCCCGAATGGCAGCTCGCGGACAAGCCCTCGAAATCCATCAGAGCGGCATAACCAAACCAGGAGGACGACATGCGAGCCATTGACTGTCCATGCGGGCACCGCCTTGAAGGCGCCGAGGACGCCGAGCTGTTCCGCCTCGCGCGAGAGCACATCGATCGCGAGCACCCCGAGATGGAGCGCAGCGACGATCAGGTCCGAGAGCGCGTAGCCGCCGACGCCTACGACGTACAGCCGGTCACGTGAGCACCACCGGGATCCCGGTCGACGTTGACGTCCTGCGCGAGGAGATCCGAAAGACATACACGGAGGTCTCCACCGATCACGAGCAGGAGTTCATCTTCCCGACCGGGCGCGCGTGGGCGCGAGAACTCGGCTATCCCGAGCCGGAGCTCGCACGCGTGCCTGACGCGACCGCGGAGAGCTTCGCCGGGGTCGCGAACCACTGGACGCTCGGTCGCGTCGAGCCCGGATCGGTGGTGCTCGACCTCGGTTGCGGCGCCGGCACCGACCTGCTGATCGCGGTACAGATGACCGGCTCGGCCGGGCGCGTGATCGGTGTCGACATGACCCCCGCAATGCTCGATCGCGCCCGAGACAGCGCGCGAGACATGAGGCTCGAGAACGTGACGCTGCACCAGTCGCTGATCGAGTCGCTCCCGCTCGAGGACGCGTCCGTTGATGTCGTGATCTCGAACGGGGTGATCGACCTCGTGCCCGACAAGGACGCAATGTTCGATGAGATCGACCGTGTCCTGCGCCCCGGCGGGCACCTACAAATCGCCGATGTCGTGATCCACACCGAGGTCTCCGAGGACGCGCGCAGACGCATCGACCTCTGGACGGGCTGAATCGCCGGTGCGCTGCTCTCAGGTGAGCACGCGCGGCTGCTGGTCCAGCGGGCCTACACCCACATCACTCAAGGCGAGCTGATCGACACCTACGCGGGTTCCGCGTTCGAAGACACGCGCCGCAAGGCCGCCAAGTTCGGCGCAATGGGGTCGACCATAAAGGCTTACAAACCCAGGTAAGCGCTCTTGCGACGGGTTGATTTGGTTGCGCGTGGAAACGGTTTGTAGATCGGGCCCTTCCCGGAGGGCAGTGGGAACGTCCTCAGAGGAGCAAACCGCGATGAACGATTCCGGCTACGCGCCCTGCTCGCTCGGGCAGGCGAATGGTGCAACAAATGGACGCAGGACAAAGAGCCCGCCGTCTTGGCGTGGCTCCCGGACATCCCGGTGACGGAACCCGGGACTCCCGGTGACCCAACCCGGGACATCCCGATGGCCCCCTATCAAATCAACCGCAGCCGGTGTTGAAGCCGCAGCTCGAGCACGTGTAACAGCTCCCCGTCCTCTGCATCATGCCGCCGCACTGCTGGCAGGCCGGACCGAGATCGAGGCCGTTGCTCACGGCCGGGACAACCGGGGGGTCGTCGGTGAGCGCAGCCGTGGCCGGACGCGACGCCTGGGGCGCTGCCGTGGTGGCCGGTCCCGCCGTGTCGCCGTACTGGGAACTGGCCGCGTCCTCGGCCGCCTTGCGGGCCCGGACTTCCTTGGTGAGGATTCCGAGCTCCTCCTGCAGGTCGACGTCGAGGAAGCGCGAGGCCAGCCAACGCATGATGTAGTCGGGCATCGACTTGGCAAACGGAATCTCCGGATTGGAGGTCATGCCCTCCGGCTCGAAGCGCATGTAGCTGAACTTGCGCACCAAGGTCTCGAGCGGCACTCCGTACTGAAGCGAGATCGAGATCGCCGTCGCGAACGAGTTCATCATTCCGCGCAACGTCGAGCCTTCCTTGCCGATGTCGGTGAGAAAGATCTCGCCGATCGTCCCGTCCTCGTACATGCCGGCCGTGATGTAGCCCTCGTGGCCACCGATCGAGAACTTGTGCGTGATCGACTGGCGCTCGCGCGGCATCCGGCGGCGCTTGGGCGGAGCCTCGGCCAGCGCTTGGGCGACCGCCTTATCGATCTCCGCCTGGGTGTCGATTGCCACCGGGACGCCCTGCTGGGCGTCGGTGCGCAGTGCCTGGGCCGTCTTGGAGCCGTCCCGGTAGATGGCCAGGGCCTTGACGCCGAGCCGCCACGCCTGCAGGTAGGCATCGGCGATGTCGTCGACCGTCGCCGTCTGCGGCATATTGACCGTCTTGGAGATGGCGCCACTCAGAAACGGCTGCACAGCGCCCATCATCTTGATGTGGCCCATGTGCGAGATGGCCCGCTCGCCGACGGCGACGTCGAACACCTTCAGATCATCGTCGGCGAGGCCAGGAGCCCCCACGATCGTGCCTCGTTCATTGACGTAGGCCACGATCTGCTCGATCTGCTCATCGCTGTAGCCCAGCGTCTGCAGAGCGAGAGGCACCGTGCGGTTGACGATCGTCATCTGTCCACCGCCGACCAGCTCCTTGAACTTGACCAGCGAGAAGTCCGGCTCGACGCCGGTGGTGTCGCAATCCATGAGGAAGCTGATCGTGCCGGTGGGGGCGAGCACCGTCGCCTGGGCATTGCGGTAGCCGTGACGCTCGCCGGCCTGGACAGCCTCATCCCAGGTGGTGCGCGCGGCGGCCAGCAGCGCCGTATCCAGGCACGATTCGTCTGGGATGGCGTAGGAGGCGTCCCGGTGCATTTCCATCACCGCGTTGTGGGCGCCACGGTTCTCGGGATAGCGCTCGTAGGGCCCCATCGCGGCCGCGATCCGGGCCGAGCCGAGATAACCACGACCGGTCATCAGCGCCGTGATCGCCGCTGCCGTGCCCCGTCCGGCGTCGGAATCGTAGGGGACGCCGTCGGCCATCAGATAGGCGCCGAGGTTGGCGTAGCCGAGCCCGAGCTGCCGGAAGGCGCGCGCATTGACGCCGATCTCCTCGGTCGGGTAGCTCGACGGCGAGACCACGATCTCCTGGGCCAGGAAGATGATGTCGACGACGTGCTCGAAGGTCTCGACGTCGAAGGTCCCGTCCGGGCGGCGGAACTTCATCAGGTTCAGCGAAGCCAGGTTGCACGCCGAGTCGTCGACGTGCATGTACTCGGAGCAGGGGTTAGACGCGTTGATGCGGCCCGAGATCGGCGACGTGTGCCAGTGGTTGATCGTGGTGTCGTATTGCACGCCCGGATCGGCGCAGCGCCAGGCTGCCTCGGCGATCTCCTTCATCAGCTGCCGGGCCGGGATCGGCTCGCCGACCGGCTTGCCGGTCACGCGCGCAATCAGGTGCCAATCCTCGTCGTGCTCGACCGCGCTCATGAACTCGTCGCTGACGCGGACCGAGTTGTTGGCGTTCTGATACTGGATCGAGTAGAAGCCCTCGCCGTCGATCGACATGTCAAAGCCGGCGTCACGTAGCGCGGCGGCCTTGTCCTCCTCCTTGGCCTTGCACCAGATGAAGTCGCGGATGTCGGGGTGGTCGACGTCGAGCACGACCATCTTGGCCGCGCGACGCGTCTTGCCCCCCGACTTGATCGTGCCCGCCCAGGCGTCGGCGCCGCGCATGAAGCTAACCGGGCCCGAGGCGGTGCCGCCCTTGGCCAGCGGTTCCATCGAACCGCGGATCTTCGACAGGTTGATACCCGAGCCCGAGCCACCGCGGAAGATGTTGCCCTCCTTGGTGTTCCAGGCCAGGATCGACTCCATCTCGTCGGCGACGCTGAGGATGAAGCAGGCCGAGCACTGCGGGGTCTCCTCGAAGCCGACGTTGAACCACACCGGGGAATTGAACGCGGCCAGCTGGTGGAGCAGGATGTGGATGAGCTCGGCCTCAAAGGTGTCGGCGTCAGCGTCGGTGGCAAAGTAACCCCGCTCGCGTCCCCAGCCGGCGATCGTCCCGGCCACGCGGCCGATCATCTGCTTGACCGAGTGCTCGCGCGAAGCGGATTCGAGCTGGCCGCGGAAGTACTTCTGGGCGACGATGTTGGTCGCGTTCTGCGACCACGACTTGGGGAACTCGACGTCGCGCTGCTCGAAGGAAACCTTGTCGCCGTGGCCGATCCGCGCGTCCCTGATCTCCCACTCGACCGCGTCGTAGGGATGCTGGCCGGCCGTCGTCAGATGGCGACGGATTGACAGCCCGTCAGCCGCCTTGGGGGTGGGGGTGATCTGGGTTTGCGGTGCTTGCGACATGCGTACCGATTCCTCTCGTTTTCCGCTCGTTCGGTGCCCCCCGCTCGGCGCTGGGCTGGCCGAGGGGTGAACAGCGGATGGTTGCGCAGGGCCCGGACGGAAAAGCGGGGCCGCGGAGCCTTCGCCGAGCGGTCGCTGAGAACATACATTTTAGTCGCTCCGAAGCGCATCTCAGGGCAAGTAAAACCCCCTGATAGCGCCGTCGCGACGGGTACCGCGGCGTGGTGTGGGACGCGCAGCTCGTGCTTCGGCGTTGGCTACCAACCTGACTGCCGCGCCTGGCGCCCCTCGTTGAGGGGGGGCCTGGCCGTCTCACGGTTCGCGGGCGACGCGCGCGCGGAGGGCCGCCAGCTCGGAGGCGAGATGCTCAATCTCCTCGGCCTGGGCGGCCACCGTCTCGGAGTGCTCGCCGCCGTTGGTACGCCCCTGCGCCTCGCTCCCGCGGCGGTCGCGCTCGGCCAGGGTCGCCCGCAGGCGCTGTAACTCGCGCTCGTCGGTCTCCCGCGCCGCGCGGGCCGCTCCGAGCTCGCTGGTCGTCTCGGCCAGACGCCGCTCGAGCTCACCACGCCAGGTCTGCAGCTCGCTCAGGGTCGCCGTCGCCTTCTCATTGGCAGCCTCCGCCCGGCTTGCCCGGTCGCGCGCCTTGACCGCCACGGCATCAAATGCGGCGGCCTGGCGACTCAGCTCATCGCGCTCGAACGTCATGACGCGGAGCTGGTCGCGTGCCTGCTCGAGCTCTCTCTTGATGCTGGACAGGCTCGCTCGGAGCTTGGAAACTTCACGCTCGAGCGCCTCGCGAGCGGGCGCTGCCTCCGCGAGATCACGCTCTAGCTCTTCAATGCGGGCCTTTCGCATCTGGTCCTTCTGCTCGAGCTCTGTCACTCGGGCCAGGGCGGCCTGCTCCTGAGCCTCCGCGCTCTGCGCCCGCGCCTCGATCGCCTGTAACTGCTCCTCAGCCACTTTCGCCCGTGAATGCGCAGACTCAAGCTCGCGCTCGGCGGTTTCGGCTTGGTGTAGGGAGGCTTGGGCGCGGGCGTGGGCGGACTGGAGCTCGCGCTCAGCGGTTTCAACACGCTGTTCGGACGCCTCCAGTCGGGTTTGGAGCTGCGCTGCGCTGGCCGTCGCGGCGCGCCGGTCATCATCGCGAGCCTGCTCCAGCTTGTCGATTCGCTGGCGCAGCGCCGCCGACTCGTCATCGGCTTGGGTCGGCTCGGTTGATGGGGCGGGGGCTTCGGGCGCCGGCCCGGTCTCGGCTCGTGCCTCGGTCTCGGACCGTGTCTCGGCTGGAGAGAGCGCCTCGTCGTCGGGCAAAGGTGCCGTCTCGGTCTCAGATGGGCCCGCGGCGATGCGCCCGTCGCGCATTCGCGCCGTACCCTCCTCGGGGACCGGGAGTTCGATTCGGAAGCCGTCCTCGAACTCGAGCCAGCACGGTGCGCCGGACTGCGCGAGAGCGGTTGGCACGGCGTAGGCGACGTGCAGGAACCGGCTGCGATCTTCCGGGGCGCGCAGGGGTGCAAACCGATGCGCGGCTGGGGAGGTCCCGATCACCAGGACTGGCCGGGGCCCGGGCGAGCTGCGCCTGGGAGCCTTGCCATTGACGCGCAGCAAGGACTGCGAAGGGCCCGTGACCACATGCTCAAACTGATTGAGCCTGACGGATTTCCAGCCTTCGGTCACCGGTCGATTGTACGTCCGCCGGCGCTTTCGCGCGATATATCAAAATAGCGGCTCGAGCGCCGCGCGGGCGGCGGCGAGCACAGCCGCGGGAGGCTGGGCTGCGTCGAGCACACGGATACGGTCGGGCTCGGCGCGGGCCAGGGCATCGTAGGCAGCCGCAATCCGCGCGAAGAACCTCCCCGGCTCCCGCTCCAGCCGGTCTAGCTCAGCGGCGCGACCGCGCGCGCGTTCGCGACCGACCGATGGGGGTACACGCAGCAACAGGGTCAGATCGGGGGAGAGTCCGCCGGTGGCGAATACGTTGACCTTGGCCACCGGCTCCACTCCGAGTTCGCGCCCCGCGCCTTGGTAAGCCAATGATGAGTCGACGAACCGGTCCAGGAGGACGGTCACTCCGCTCTGCAGCAGGGGCTCTAGGGCTTCCTCGACCAACTGCGCGCGAGCCGCCGCGTAGAGCAGCGCCTCGGCCCGGGGCGAGATCTGCAGACCGGGATCCTTGACCAGATCACGGATGAGTTCGGCCGCCCGTACCCCGCCGGGCTCGCGCAGCAGTTGGGCCTTCGCGCCCCAGTCACGCAGCACAGTGAGCAAAGCCGACGCCAGCGTCGTTTTACCCGCCCCGTCTAGGCCCTCGATCGTGATCAGCTTTCCGCGCGTCATCCGGCTCTGGCTGCGACGTTACCGGGGGCTACGATCCCAGCCCATGCTCGCCACGCTGGACCGTCATCCGCACGCTCGTTCAATGCTTGCCGCCGCGATCGATGAGGGCCGCCCCTCACACGCGTACCTGTTTCATGGTCCCGGAGGGGCCGGCAAACGCGACGCCGCACGCGCCCTCGCGGCTGAACTGCTGTCCGAAAGCTCCCATGATCGGGATCACGCCCGAGCCCGCGTTTACACCGGCGCCCACCCGGACTTAACCTGGGTGATCCCGAGCGGGGCGCACGAGATGCTGGTCTCAGACGTTCATGAGCCCGTTATAGCCGCGGCCAGCAAGACTCCCTTTGAGTCACGGCGCCGCGTGTTCGTGATCGAGCGCGTCGACGAGCTAACGGACGAGGCGGCCAACCGGATGCTCAAAACGCTCGAGGAACCGGCCAGCTTCGTGCACCTGATCCTGCTAACCGATCGACTCAGCGAGGTGTTGCCCACCATCCGCTCCCGCTGCCAGCTCGTTCGCTTCGAGGCTCCAAGCGCCGACCAGCTCGCCACTGAACTTGAGGCACTCGGGATCGATGGCGAGGCGGCTCGGGCAGCAGTGGCCCTAGGTCTCCAGGATGCGCAGCGGGCCCGCGAGCTCGCCGGCGAAGAGGGGCAGGGGTTGCGGGCGGCGGCCGAGCGCTTTGCCAGAGCCGCCCTAGCCGGGCGAATGGCCGAGCAGCGCCCGTGGGAGCAACTGTTGGTTGCGGTGCGGTCCCGCGGCGACGCCGCCGGGGCCGAGCTCGGAGCGCAGGCCGAGGCCGAGGCCGAGCTGACGCCCCGCAAGGAGCGCACGCGACTCAAAGGGGAGTGGACAGAGCGTGGCCGTCGTGCGCGGCGACGCGCCCAGACCCGGGCGCTTGATCTCGCCCTGCAGCTGGTCTCGTTGTGGTTTGCCGACCTGGCCTGCCTGGTCTGGGGTGCCGGGGATCTGGTCCGCAACGGTGATCGCCGCGACGAGCTGCGCGAGGACGCCGCGACCGAGGGCGGGACGGACCCCGCGCGACTGCGGATCGCGATCGAGCTGGTCGAGGACACACGGTTACGCTTTGCCCTGAACGTTTCGGAGGAACTGGCTTGCGAAGCCCTCGGCTATCGACTCGAGACAGCGCTGAATCCGTGAGCTCGCAGTCGCGCGTCTTTCTGCGGCCGCCGGCCCGGGGTGACCGCGGCGAATTCACCAGCCTGATGCGTGCCAGCCGGTCCTTTCATAATCCGTGGGCGACCGCACCAACTGACGACGAGCGGTTCTCCGCTTATCTGGCCGACGCGCGCCGCGCGGACTTCGAGGCCATGCTCCTGTGTCGCAGCGAAGACGAGGCGATCATGGGCTTCTTCAACCTCTCCCAGATCGTTCGCCGTGGTTTTCAGAGTGCTTACCTCGGCTACGCGGTGGGCGAACCCTTCGCCGGCCAGGGCTACATGCGAGATGGCCTCGCGCTCCTGCTCCGCTATGCGTTCACGAGCCTCCGGCTGCATCGGGTCGAGGCCAACATCCAACCCTCCAACACTCGATCTCTGGCCCTAGCGCAGGGAGCGGGGTTTCGCCGCGAGGGGTTTTCGCCGCGCTATCTGAAGATCGCCGGACGCTGGCGTGACCACGAGCGCTGGGCGATCCTGGCCGAGGATTGGCGCGGCCGGGCGGGCGCCGGCTAGGACCCGCCGACCCGGGCCAAGCGGGCCGGAGCGGAGCTACACTGGCGGCCGCGAGTCGCCGACGTAGCTCAGCTGGTAGAGCACTTCACTCGTAATGAAGGGGTCGGGAGTTCGAGTCTCCCCGTCGGCTCTGGTCTTTCGCCCCGTCCGTGGCGTCGATGGAAGCGATTTGGAAGCCTGGACCAGAAGCGCCGCCGCCCCTGAGTGAGGAGGGGAGGCGCTGAGCACCTGACGAGACCGTCGTCGGGGATGTCGGGATATGGCTGTAGGACGAGAGCAGGCGCCCGGCCCTGGCTTCAGGGCCGGGCCTTAGGACGGCTTGCTAAGCGAGTGGCTCTGCTGGGAAGCGGACTCCGAAGCGTTGGATGAGCTCGGGCACGCTGTCGGGGTTCATCTCGAGCCCGAAGCGCTGGCAGAGCTCCCTGAGCTGCTCGGGGCCGGCTTGGGCGACGCCGCCGAGGTCGACGAGTTCGGCGAAAAAGCGTTCGAACCCTGCAGGGGAGATGATCTCGAGGATTCGGCAGGGTTCGTCGCCAGCGTTCCAGAAGGTGTGCCATTGGCCGCGCGGCTTGTGCACCAGATCCCCTGGTCCTGCTTCGAGGTGCTCGTCGCCCAATAGGGCGCCCATGCGACCCTCGATGACGAAGCTGTATTCGTCCTCGTTGTGGTGGCGATGCAGCGGCGCGGCGAGTGCCCGCGCCGACATGGGATGCTCAACGAGCGAGAAGCGATCGCCGGCTTCGTCACCGTCGATCATGAAGCGGACTCCGATACTGCCAAGGAAACCTGCCTTCCCGTCGGCGGGTCCGACGACCTTCGCTGCGGCAACACTCATGGCCCCTCATTTCGCTAGACAATTATGTCGCGCGAAATCTAATGGGTGTCTCGCGTGCGTGTCAAACTTTCACCGAACGCTCATGACCGACCAAAAGCGGCCCTACCGGATGAAGGCGCGCGCCGAGCTGGCGCAGCAGACCCGCCAGCGCATAACGCAGAGCGCTGTGGAGCTCCACGGCACCCTTGGGCCCTCGCGCACGTCACTAAGCGCGGTCGCCAAGCACGCAGGCATTCGCCGCTCAACGCTGTACCGCCACTTTCCCGACGAGGCCGCCCTATTCGTGGCGTGCTCTGGCCACTGGATGTCCCAGCATCCACTGCCTGATCTGAAGGCTTGGGAGGCCGTGGGCGATTTCGAAGAGCGGTTGCGCAGAGCACTCACCGAGATCTACGCCTACTACGCCGAGACCGAGCCAATGCTCGCCAACCTTGTGCGCGACGTGGACGCCGTGGAGGCGGTAGCGCAGCAGTTCGCGGAGTTTCTCAACTACATGGAGGCGGCCCGCCGGACACTGAGCATCGGCCTGGGCAAACGGGGCCGCGCCGCGCAAAGAGCGCGCGCCGCAATAGGCCATGGGCTCGCGTTCACGACCTGGCGATCGCTCGTGCGCGAACAGGGATGCGGACCGCACGACGCCGTCGACATGATGTGCCACCTGGTCGGCGCTGCCGAGAGACCACGCGAACCACGCAGCCGGGTACCCCAATCAAAATAATGCGGGTTCAGCCGCGACGAGCGTCGTGACCTGCTCCTCGCCACCTGCGGCCGGTCTTCCTCCGCCCCTGATAGCGCGCTTTGCATATGCAGGGCAACGCCGAACACCAGCTCGGCAGCGACGCTCCGTGTGATCGCTATGCGCGAGTAGCGCTAGCGATGCGCACGACGGCTCTGGCCGGCGAGACGATGGGTGCGTCAACCATTGTCGGAGGGAGGACGCATGCCATCCACCGTGGTTGGACGCCTCCGGCGCCGGGGGTTCACCACCGCCGGGGGTTCACCACCGCCCCGCCCGAGCATCGCAAGGTCGCCGATGCGGTCGCGCCGAAGCCGCTGTCGAACGACAGTGACTTCGTGTTAGGCTCGCGCGCATGTTCAGGGGATGGCGGTGCATCTTGATCGCTTTCGCGTTACTGATGATCGGTGTCGGCGCAGCGTCCGCACTGACGAGGGTCACGGTCAGGCGCTGCGGCTACGCGGCCAAGGGCTTCTACGGCAAGGACGCGATCTATCCGTGGCACATGTCATGCGCGCGGGCTCGGACAATTCTTGCCGGCGCCATCAACCCTCGCGCCAAGCACATCAACCTGACTGCGGCCGGGGCCTACACCGGCGACGCCGGGCCGGTACGCATTGACGGCCGCTGGTGGGTGTGCGGCGGTCGTATGGGGTTCTACTTCTGCGGCTATCCCTACCGCCCGGCCTACGTCTCAGGGACCGGCGGCGGAACCACCTGGAAGGGTCCCTTCACAAAAGAGTCCGTCTACAACGCGTGCTCGGCCGGGGGCACCTGCGGTCCCCGAGATGTTGTCTATCTGCCGCACTGAGGGCCTTCGAAACCACCGCCCGTGAGGAGGCGCGCGACTTCCGTATGCGGCCCCTACTCCGGTGTCGACGCGAACAAGACGTTCAGGTCCGCGTGGCGGCGGTCGTCGCCCTCCCATTTGACGGTTACCCGCAGTCCGGTTCTGACGCCGGCGAGTGCAGCGCACGAACTGCGGATGCGCTTGGAGCGTGGTCCGCGCGCGGTCGACGATTGCCATCATGTCGCGCTGGCTGACGAACATGTGATGGCGAGCTTGGTGTCGCGCCATGCCTGGTAGCGGAACAGTTGGCCGACGGTGTCGGTCAAGCCCTTCTGTCCCGCCCAGACCTGGCACTCGGCGATGAACAGGTTCCGTCCTTCATGCCGGATGAGGATGTCGGTCTTGCCGCCGTAGTTGAAGCCTTCTGCCGTCCGGGCGCCGGAGTAGTGCGTGTTGAACGCGCCGAGGATGACGTGACGGCGGCCTGAACACGTCAGCCTCTCCCGTGAACGGAATGTGCACAACCGCACGGTGACCAGGTACGTAGGCCGTCGGCTCGGGTCTGGCATGTTGCGCATGAAGCTGTCCCACGAGACATCGACCTGCGCGGGCTCGGGCGGCGACATAGAGACGCACTCCAGTTGAAGAACAAGCGGTTCAACGCCGCAGCGCTCGGTTAGGGCCTTCGCCCACTCAAGCTCGTTCGTCTGAAGGACGTGCTGCCCGCGCTGGGGTTTCTAGCAGGCCGTTCCTGGCTGCATGGATCAGACGGTGTGCTTGGCGATCCAGCGCCAGAACGCGCGAGCTGCGGCGCTGGGCGCCGGGCGTCGACGACGGATCGCGCGAAGCTCGCGGCGAAGGTCGATCCCACGGACGGGCAGGCCGACCAGAACCCCGGCGCACTCCTCGGTCTCGATCGTCAGTCGCGAAATGAGCGTGAAGCCACCGCCCCACCCTTTGGATCGTTCTCGGGCCCCTCGGACAATCCATCACCGCAGTCGGGCTGCTCGGCAACGCGGCGCACGCTGTGATGCCGCAGCCCTACTCCACCCTGATGCCGGCGGCAAGCGTGCTCTACGGCGTCCCCATCTGGGGGTTCGCGATCATCTTGCTGCTTCTCGCGGCCACGATCACGTTGCGCACCACCCGGCACCACCTCCCCTTCTCGCTGACCTGGTGGAGTTTCACATTCCCTGTGGGCACACTGGTCACAGGCACCTCACAACTCGCGCTCCACACCCACGCCAAATTCCTCACCTGGGCAAGTGTCACCCTTTACGCGCTACTCGTCGGGGCTTGGCTCACCGTCGCCAGACGCACCGCCCACAGCTCGCTGCGCGGACGACTGTTCCTACCCACGCCAACACCCGGCCTCCAGCCCGCCGCAGCAGCAGGCTGAAAGCCGCGTACGACGCGACGCCGCGTTCGCGCCCCCACGAGACCTCACCGTTCAGAACAACAGACCCGCTAAGTGCGGAAACCACGCACTAGGCCCGACGCCGACAGTGCCGGACCGGCGACCAAGCAGCACTTGCTGGCAGCCCCGGGATAGCCATCTTTCCGCGCCAGCCAGGGCTCCGCAGGTGGGTGGTCAGATGCGCCGCGCCGACCGAAGGCAGGGTCGGCGGCTGTGCTGCTTGGTCACGTTACGGGACGGTGGGCCTGGCCTTTAGGGGCTGGCACTCAGCTCACATGTTCGGGCAAGGGCAGCGGGAACAGCTTGCGGTAGGGGCGGGCCTCGTCGATTACGCGAGCGACTGACGATCGTGTCAGCAGCCGGTCGAAGTACGCGGCGACTGCGGGGTGCGCGTCGCGGTCCAGTGGATGGAGGACGTCGGCGTAATGCAGGGCGGGCGCGGCGGAGCAGTCGGCCAGCGTGAAGTGGTCGCCGGCTAACCAGCCGTCGTGGTCGCGTCCGGTGAGCTGGCGCTCGAGGGTGGCGTAGGCGAGCTCGAGGGTGGCGTGGGCCTCCGAGCCGCCGTGTGGGTCTTTGGCGTCGGCCGGGCGCAGTGCGTCACCGACGATTTTTTGCACCGGTGTGGTGACGTAGCTGTCGGCGACGCGGTCCCACAGTCGCGCCTGCAGCGCCTGGTCGGGGTCGGTGGGGATCAGCGGGGGCGCGTCGCCGTAGCTATCGAGACGCTCGACGATGATCGACGATTCCGGGACTACGACGCCGTCGTCGACGAGGAGCGGGATCGAGGCCGGTGGCCACAGGGCGGCAAGCGCCGAGCGGTCGGCCTCGACGAGCTCAGTTGTGAACGGCAGATCGCGCTCGTAGAGGGCGATGAGCGCCTTCCAGCAATACATCGCGAACGGGTGCTGTTGCAGGACCAGACTCACGCGAGCACCGCGCCGGTGAGAAAGCCCTCGAGCCCATCGAGCAGCAGGCCGGTGCCGTGCTCGCGCTCGGACGGGTCTTCGAGCCCGTCGAGGAACGCGCCGTGCTCGGTGAAGATCAGGTGCGTGCCGGCCTCCTCGGGACGCAGCTCGATCGTCGTCAGCGACACGGAGATCAGGCGGCCGTCGAGAAGCAGGTCGTAGGCGAACACGATCCGCTCGCCGTCGACGATGTCGTGGAACCGGCTGCGGAAGAGGTGGTGTGTGCCGCGCTGGTCACGCCCGGCGCTCAGTTCTCCGCCGCCGACGCGGAAGTCAAGCGACCACTCGGTGTCGGTCCAGCTGTCGGGCGCCCGGAACCACAGCTGCCGCAGGGCGGGGTCGGCGAACGCCTGGAAGGTCTGCTCCGGACTGTGGCGGAAGCGCCGTTCGAGGGTGAAGTCGTGTTGATGGAGGCTCATGGCTTTGCTGTCCTTTCGGGGTTGGCGAAGGCGTCGTCGAGGACGTCGCCCAAGAGGTCGAGCCGGCGTTCCCAGTTAGCGCGGTGCTCGGCCATCCACTGCTCGACCGTGCGCATCGGACCGGGTTCGAGCCGGCAGGTTCGGACTCGGCCGGCCTTCTCGGAACGTACGAGCCCGCTGCGCTGGAGCACGTCGAGATGCTGCAGCACCGTCGGCAGCGACACACCAAGCGGCGCCGCGAGCTCGCTCACCGAGGCGGCCCCTCGGGTGAGCTGCACGACGATCGCACGACGGTTGTTGTCGGCCAGAGCGTGGAACGCTCGATCGAGTTGCTGGGGCTCAGCGCTCGGCACTGCCAGGACCGTAACACATCACTTAGGTGATTGCCTAACTATTTGCGGCTGCCGCTGCTGCTGCCGGCGAGCAGTCCCGCGGTCCGCAGGACGATGCCCCGCGGGCGGGCCATGCCGCTGGCATCGGCCAGCGCGAGCTCCTCCTCGATTAGCGAACGGGCCTCGTTGATGTTCTCGGTCGGGAGCAGGAGCGCGAGGGCCGATCGCCAGGGATCATGGACCGGCCCGAACTGAAGCCGATCTAGGATGCTCCCGGCGGCGCGGAGATCTCGCTCGGCTTGCGCCCGCATGCCGCGGAACGCTCGAACGCGGCCCCTGACCAGCAGGAACCACGTCCCGCCCCCGTTCTCCATGAACGGCTCTGGCAGCTCGAAGGACTCGATCAGCTCCATGATCCTGCCGGGCGTGACACCGCTACGATCCTGCGGTGAGCACGGGTATTCGTTTATCGCCCGGAGCGCTGCCTGGGCGTGTGGCGGGTGGTCTCGCGAGTTCGTGGCTGCGTTTGGCTGTTGGGAACGTCGTCGTAGGGGTCGGGTACTGGGCGCTCGGGCAATTCGGCGCGCTCGCGCAGTACACCGGCGGGATCGAGGTGGCATGGCTGCCGGTTGGCTTTGCGGCTGGGATGCTGTATCTCGGCGACCTGCGCTGGTTCGTCGGCGGGATGCTCGGCGATTTCATGCTCGGAAACAGCTTCGGCGTGGCGCTTCCGTTCCATCCGCAAGACCTCGTCACGACGGCGGGCAACACGATCGAGTTCACACTCGCGGCGTACTTGCTGCGCCGCTGGCTCGGGCGGCGTAACACGCTCGAGCGCCCCGCCGATGTGGGGCTGTTGTTCGTCGCGCTCGGGATCGGCACCGCGGTCTCCGCCGTGATCGGGACGCTCGCATCGGTGCAGTGGGGTGGTACACATTGGAGCGAGGTGCCCTCGTCGATCCGTACGTGGTGGCTCGGCGATACAGCTGGAGGCATGCTGCTCGCACCTTTGCTGATTGCCTGGGGAGCTCCGCCGTGGCGGCTGAACACGCGGCCGCGTCAACTGGTTCAGGCGGTGGTGATCCTGGGCGCGGTAGCGGGGTTGAGCATCGCGATCTTCAGCTCGCATCACCCCCTCACGTACCTCGTCTTTCCTGGGCTGGTGGTGGCGGCGGTGTATCTCGGTCAGCGCGGGGCGACCGTTGCGCTCGCGCTGGCGTACTTGGTCGCGGTCCTGATGACCGCGGCGAACGTGGGACCGTTCGTGGAGAAGTCGATCAACGACGAGGCACTCAGCACGCAGCTCTACATCCTTGTCGCGACGGTCACCACGTTGACGCTCGGAGCGGCGGTGAGCGCCCGGCGGCGCGCGGCGGTCGACCTTGCGGAATCGCGACGTCGTGAGATCGAGCGGGCAGCCGAGGAGCGCCAGCGCATCGCGCGGGATCTCCATGACTCCGTCTCGCAGACGCTGTTCACGTTGGGGCTACATGCCGGGATCGCCAAGCACGAGATCGCGCACGCCGAGCTCGCCCCGGACGGCGCGCTGTCGGCGGCGATCGACTTGGTCGCCGAGCTGGCGCAAGGGGCGCTGCTCGAGATTCGAGGGTCCATCTTTGAGTTGCGCGGGGGCGCAGTCGCGGAGCAGGGGCTGGTGGCCGCACTCGGTGCCCACGGAGCGGCGCTCGCGGTTCGCCATGGCGTCCAGGTGAGCGTCGATGGGCCGTCCGGGCGGGTCCCGGTCTCGCCCCGAGGCGAGGAGCTCCTCTTCCGGATCGGGCAGGAGGCGATCACCAACGCGGTCAAGCACTCCGGCAGCCGCCTCGTGTCGGCGGAGATCACCGTCGGGAATGGAGGCATCGGCCTGGTGATCGCCGATCTCGGCGTCGGATTTGATCCCACTCACTCGTATGGAGGACACCTGGGCCTCGAGCTGATGCGCTCGCGAGCAGCAGACGCCGGCGGCTCGATGGCCATCCACAGCGCTCCTGACGCAGGCACCACCGTGCGCGTCATCGTGCCGGCGAACGCTACGGCGACGAAGCCGCCAGCCCTTCCCGCATCGCCAGTAACGCGGCCTGCGTCCGTGAGGTGAGTCCGAGCTTGCGCAGGATGTTGCTGACGTGGGTGCGAGCAGTGCGCTCGCTGATGACCAGTCGGCGCGCGATCTCCTTGTTCGCGTGACCTTCGGCAAGTAGCCGCAGAATCTCACGCTCGCGCTCCGACAGCTCGGCGAACGGGTCGCCGGCCTGCTCACGCGATACGTGCAGCGAGTCCATAAACCGGCGTGCGATGGCCGCGTCCAGGTGTATCTCCCCGCGGCTGGCGGCGCGGATCGCCAGCGCTAGCTCCTCTGGCGCGGCGTCCTTGACCAGATATCCGGACGCCCCAGCCTCGAGCGCCGCCTGCACGCGCGACTGGTCAACCAGCGAGGTGACGGCGACGATCTCGATATCCGGGAGAGTCACACGCAGCTCGCGGGTCGCGGTGACGCCGTCGATCGGCTCCATCGCGAGATCCATCAGCACCACATCGGGCGGCGTCCCACTGGCCGCCATCCGCGGCAACTGGTCGAGCGCCTCGCGGCCGTTGGCGGCCTCTCCGACTACCTCGATGTCATCGAAGATCGACAGGTACGCACGCATGCCACGGCGCACCATCCCGTGGTCGTCGACGATGAATACCCGGATCGGTGGCACGATCGCCTCGGCCACGCTCTCGTCTGGAACGACCATCGCGGTGGATCATAGGCTGCCCGTGGGCTCGCGTGGGAGCACTCGAGACGGACGACTTAGAAGCCGAGACAGATGTCGCACTGCGCAAGGCAGGCCTGTGGTTGCCCGGCGTTGCCGCCACTTCGTATCGACCGGCCGTCAGCCACCCGCGCCCGCCCAGTGAATCCGAACGCCTCGTGGCCCGCAAACGTCGGTGTGCCTGAAGCTTCCGAGGGAGGACAAGCGGTTTCAGTGTTGACCCTTGGCCTTCGCTAACGCCGGCCTGATCGAGCGAGAGCTCCATCGCCCTGGCCGGCGTCAAGATCGCTGAGCGCCATGGCGTAGCCCGCTGGACCAGATCACTCGGCCGCTACATCATCGGTCGCGCCGGCGACGGGACAAATATCGCCGGCGACTCGAGTCATCTGCCCGATGCGCATCGCCCCGGCTTTGCCGACCATAGCCACGATCCATTCCGCGGCCGCCGCAGCGCCGCCGAAGCACACAACACTCGGAGGCACGATGATCTTCAGGAAACTCACATTCGCACTGACGCTCGCAACTGCCTGTCTCGGCGCCGCCACGGCGCAGGCGGCCTTGCCGCCCGCGGCCAGCATGGGCACGGCGCGCGCCGCCCCGATGGCCGCATCGCTCCCAGACGGCCGCGTCCTCGTGTTCGGTGGCATCGACACCAGCAACACCGTGCTGCGCACGAGCGAGGTCTACGACCCGCGATCTGGCTCCTGGAACGCCGGACCGAAGGCGCTCGCGGGACAGGCTGAAGGCGTCGCGAGCACGCTGCTGGACGGACGAGTGCTGTTCACCGGCGGGGCGGGCGCCCAGTCCACCACGAGCGCGTTCGTCTTGTTCGGCCCCACGGGCACCGGCGGCCTGACCGGCGGCTCAATGCCGACCGCCCGAGCATTCCACACGGCGACCGTGATGAGCGACGGTCGTGTGCTGGTTGCCGGCGGGGAGGTTGACGGCTCCTTGCGCATCGCAAGCGCGGACATCTTCGACCCCCAGTCGAACAAGTGGACCACGACGGGCTCGATGGCCCAGCCGCGCTCAGGAGCCATGTCGGCGCTGCTGCCGGACGGCCGCGTAATCGTTGTGGGCGGATTGGGTGCCACCACCCCCCTCGCCAGTTCGGAGATCTATGACCCGCAGACCGGGACGTGGTCATCCGGGCCGTCGATGAGCACGCCCCGCGACAGCGGAGCGATCGTCACCCTGCCCTCACGCAAGCTCCTGGTCGTCGGCGGAGCACAATCGACGTCCGCCGAGGTGCTCGACCCGAGCACAATGACCTGGTCGCCGACCGGTGACCAGCCCGGCGTGATCGCATCGCAGAGGATGACCTTGCTACCCGATGGCCAGGTGTTGTCGGTCGGCTTCGCCCAGTCGGGCGGGCCATCGACGGCGCTGTATGACCCGGCCTCCGGAAGCTGGACGGCCTGGCTGCCGACCCATCAGGAACGCAGCTTTGCCGCCATGGCAACCCTTCCCAATGGGGAGGTTCTGCTTGCCGGCGGCGGCTCTCCGGTGAACAACAGCATCACCGCCTCGGCCGAGATCGTCTACCCACCCACGACCAAGCACCTCTCGAGCCCCGACTTCGGCGACCAGACTACCGGGACCCGCAGCGCGGTGCAGTACATCCCCGTCCGTGCCGATTCGCTGCCCCTCGACGCGCGAAGCATCTCCATCCAAGGTGCCGCAGCCGGCGACTTCACCCTCGCTAGCGACCAGTGCTCCGGACTGGTGCTCGCAGCGACAGACAGCTGCGTGATCGGCGTGCGCTTCACACCTTCAGCTGCCGGGCCCCGCAGCGCGGTGCTGCACTTCACCGACAGCACGCTCGATTCCGACGTTCCGCTTACTGGCAACGGTCTGGCTCCTGCGGCGGGGGCGACGGGACCGCAGGGCCCCACTGGGCCTACGGGGGCAACCGGACCCGGGGGCCCCACTGGTCCTACCGGGGCAACCGGACCCGGGGGCCCCACTGGTCCTACCGGGGCAACCGGACCCGGGGGCTCCACCGGAACTCCCGGACCGACAGGGCCGCAGGGCCGCACCGGTCCTCAGGGACCAACCGGACCGCGAGGGCCGGCTGGGACGATTGTGTGCCGGAACACGTCGCTCGCTCGACTCTCGTGCTCGCTCCTGTTCGCGCCCGGAACCTGGAGCGCCCAGACAACCAACGCGCAGTTTCAAATCGTGCACGGCACGCGCCGCGTGGCGTACGGGAAGGCGCTGATCACCCGCCAGCGCATCACCGTGCGCGCGCTCCCGCGGCTGCGCCCCGGCCGCTACGTGCTGGTCGTGACCGCCCGCCGACACGGGCACCCACGCGTCCTGATCAAGCGGCCGTTCACGCTTCGGTAGCCGACTAGTGCACGAACCGCCGGATCACCGCTACCGCAGTGCTCCGGCACTCACCCTGTTGCTCTGCACTCCCCACTGCCCACCGGGCGGTGACTGCGCCGTTCGCGCACCGGCGGGCGATGGTGAAAGCGCCACGCCAAACAGGACCCGAGCCAGGACCATCGAACCGACACGACCCCGCCAGCGACGCGCGCGACACCGCACTCGCGCAACCGCGAGATTCGGAGCGACCACCGAGTGCCTCATAAGCCGCTCCCCGGCTGGCTCTGCTGACCGCATCGGCGGTTGTGCTCGTGGCGAAATGCGAGGCGGACGTCATCCACGGTGCCGAGTCCTGCATCCGTGTCGGCGCGTGTACGCGAATCAAGCGCGCTCGCCGTGGCTCCCTATGTCCGGAGGCCGCAGCATGGTTGTCGTCTCGGGCGCGTCTCGTCGCCCCGTTTTGGGGAGGAGGAGCGGCTCTCAGGATTTCGCCGGGCGCGGCGAGAAGCGGTTAGTGTTGAGCGCGCTCATCCACGACGGCGCACAGCTCTCGCTGTGAGAAAAGAGAAGGCACGATGGCCACTTACCTTGCGTTCCACGAGGTTGACGACGTCGACCATTGGCTGAGCTCACCCAGGCGCGAGGAGGTGTTCGGTCCCCTCGGAATCACCATTCGGGCGTTTAAGGACACCCAGGGCTCGAAGCGTGTTGGGCTGATCTGCGAGATCCCCGACTTTGCCGCGTTTCAAGAGTTCATGCAGACCGAACCGGCGGCCGAAGCGATGAAGCACGACGGGGTCCACCCCGACACCCTCGTGATCCTCGCCGAGGGGTAGGACTTCGCGGTCGCAACATTCCGAGCCGAGACCCAGCGCACGTCCGCCTCCAGCAATGCCTCGGCGGACGCTCCCGTTCGAAAGCATGGTGATCGCGATTCGCCGAGACCCTCTCTGCAAATAGCACCAGCATCTCACGCGCGGCGGCGACTTCCTTGCAGCGCGCGGACTGCAAGGGAGCAAATGCATTCCGATCGGACCGGCGCCGAGCGCTGCCCGGGACACGTTGTGCTCCTGGCGAGTCGCGGGTCGCGGGTCCGCCGCTGGTCCGCCTGCCTTGTGTCTGCGCGCGCACGCGCCCGACGACTTCCAAAATTGCCCGGCGGATGCAGCGACGTCACGTACGCGTCAGCGTCGATGCGCGTGGCACCGAGCGAAAGCGACCCGTGGCCGCTGACAGAAATCGAGAGCTTTCACCCTCTCCCCCCGCCGCCACTGGGCGCTCGCGAAAATGCCGGTGATCGCTGCCAGGGCCTGGCCCCACCAGGTAAAGACGTCGGCTCGTGCCGAAGGCCTACGACCAGAACTCGTCCCAGGCGTAGAGGTCGCGAAAGTGCTCCGAGCCCTCAGTAACCCGGCCGTCCTTGAGCTGGAAGACGAGAATGCAGTCAACCGAGAGCTGCTTGCCGTCCCGCTCCCCGGTATTGCGATGGATGCCAACGACACGGTCATCCTCGCCCGTGAGCACCTGTTGCAATTCGGCCCGAAAGGTTCCTCGCGTTCCCTCTCCCAGCTGGCCGAAGTAGCCGAAGACCGCACCCCGGCCCTGATGCTCGCCGGCCAGCCGGCTCCGACCCGGCGTGTGCCACACGGCGCTCTCATCAAACAGTTCGTTGAGCGTGTTCATGTCGCCCGAGTTGAATGCCTCGTAGCCGCGCCTAATGAGCGCTGCGTTTTCATCTGCGGTCATCGATGTCATCTCCTTCGCCGCCGAGGCCCTGTCGACCGCTCGGCGATTGAATTGGGCGGGCCTTCCGCAACCCCAGGGCCACCCTATAGGTGATGTCCCTTGCGGGGGGTTTTAGTCGAGGCCAGGACTTCGACGAAGTGCGGAGCAGCACCCTCGGCAGCACAACCCGAGTGCGTCGCAACGATCGAGCAGCGCAGACGTCTGAATACTGCTTGCCGAGCGGCATCACGAGACCCGCTTCCCTCGCGTCGCGCTGCTTTAAGCCGCTGCGCTCTCGGAGACCTCTCAAGCGCGGTCAACAGGTCCGGATCAGTGAACGGGCACCCAGGGCGTCTGTCGAGCGCCTCGATTCGACTTGTCGGAAGTGCCGGTATCGGCGGAAAGCAGAAGTCAGCCGAGGTCAATCCAGACCGCGCGCTCGCGGCTTACGGGTAGGTGCAGTCGGGCAGTCCCCAGGGCGGGGGGCGATGAAGGCGTGGGTCGACCGTTGAGCCGCTGGTGCTGGTCGAGCCGTTGCTCTCCATGCGGTTAATCGTGAAGGCGAACAGGTCGCCGGGCTCGGTGAACTTCAGGAATGCGTTGCCGTTCTGATCGAGCGCAAAGCTCTTGTCATAGGTCATCGCGTTGGGGTCGCTCCTGGCGGTGGCATCGCCAGGTGAGAGCTGCACATCGCCGGTCTGGCCGGAAGACCCCGCGAGGTAGATGCAGACGCTGTAGTACTGCTGACCCGACCCGCCCGAGCCGCTGAAGTCGAAACGCTCGGCAACAGACCCCGGTTGGCCAGAGGAGGCGGGAAGCCGTTGCTAACGGCCTGCGCGAGCTGGACTTGCGCGCGCGACTTCAGCGAAGGCTCGATCGAGCCCAGCTGACAGCCTTTGCAGCTGCCGGCGATCTTGAGGATGAACGTCCCGCGCTGCACGTAGATGATCGTGCTCAATAACGGCGAACCCGAGTGCTTGTGCTGAAAGACCTTCTCGTCGGGCCCGAGCGAGGTGTCGTGGATCGGCACAAAGCCCTTCGACTTCAGGTTCTTCTCGGATGCTTTTCGACCTTCTGCGCGCCCTTGGTCGTCTTGAACAGGTCGAACACGTCGAAGAACAGCGCGTTGCGGCCCGTCGGCCAGGTGTCTGGGGTTCCCACCGTCCACGCCCGTGGCGACGTAGTCGTGCTCGTGACGGCCGACGAACCCGTTGGTCGCATAGGCGTGCCGGAGCGACTTGGGAGCGTTCAGCTTGCTTGGCCTCGTGGTGTCCGAGCCGATCGGGGTCGTCTGGTTGACGCCCACCTCCATCTCCTCGGTGGGCTTGAGATCGAAGGGGTGCAGGAGTTCCACCTCAAGCGCGTCCTTGCACTGTTTGGTGTGCTTGAGGAGCTGCAGGATCTGGAAGAAGGGGTAGATGTCGGGCGGCGCGACGCCGCGGTTGTGAGGTGCGCCAAGCAGTCGATCCTCCTCGCGCAGCAAACACAAGCTCCTTACTCACGGCGATGTCCTGGTCAACACAGTCAAGCCGCGCAAAGACCTTGGCGTAGGGCAGCGGGTCGAATATTTCGGGGAATGGGCCGATCGCGCGCAGCTTGGTCGTCTCAAGATCGTTCAGTGTCCGACGCATCTGCCCAATGTCCAGGTGGACCCGCCTGTGCCCGTTCGGCCCGTTCGCGAGCACCTGAATCGCTCGCGCCAGCTTGTTGTTCAACTCTCGTAGGAGCTGGAAGGCCGGCTGCGGAGAGGCGGACGCGACGGCGGGGGCGAGAAGCATGGCGAGGCTTGCTCCCACGATCGCAAGCGCGGTGACCAAACGACGAGCCGAACCCCCAACATCTCAGCGCCAGCCTGGCCGATGGTGTGTGCACGCGGCCAGTATCCGACGAGGATACGGTCCGCTTCTGGATTGAGCGCAAAGGAGGCACCGTGTGCTGTTCCGGTGGGGGGCATAAGCCTGGCGTTCCGCGGGCGGCCGGTGGCGTCTCCTGTGTGGGTGGTCGTAGGATCGCGTCATGCTGATCCTGTCGCGCGCGGAAGTCAGAGACTTGTTGGATCTCGACGCCCTGATCGATGCGCTCGGCGAGGCAATGGCGGATCTGGCCGCCGGCCGGGCGTCGGTGCCCGAGCGGATCGCGGCGCTCGTGCCCGAGCGTGACGCGCTGCTCGGCGCGATGCCGGGTTACGTCCCTTCGCTCGGCGCGCTGGTGAGCAAGCTCGTGAGTCTGTTCCCGCGCAATGCCGGCACGGCGATCCCTACGCATCAGGCGGTGATCGCGGTGTTCGACCCGGAGACCGGCTCGCCGCTGGCGTTACTTGATGGGACGGAGATCACTGCGGTGCGGACGGGCGCGTGCTCGGCTCTTTCGGTCAGGCTGCTCGCCCGTGAAGACGCGTCGGTGCTGGCGGTGCTGGGGACGGGCGTGCAGGCGCGGTCGCACGCCCGCGCGGTCGTGCGGGTGCGCCCGATCACCGAGGTTCGGATCGCTGGCCGCGACCGGCGCAAGGCGGATGCTCTGGCGGCAGAGCTCGCGCAGGAGCTCAGCCTTCCGGTCCATGCCACCGCTTCTTACCGGGAGGCGCTCGAGCACGCGGACGTGGTGTGCGCGACGACCCATGCGTTGGAGCCTGTCGTGCGCAGGCAGTGGCTTGCGCCCGGTACCCACGTGACCTCGGTTGGCTACAACCCCTCAGGTCGCGAACTCGACGATGACACGGTCGTCGATGCGCTCGTGTGCGTCGAGTCGCGCCGCGCGGCGCTTGCGCAGTTTCCCGCGGGGAGCAACGACCTGACCCAACCGATCCGCGACGGTCTGATCGAGCCCGACCATGTGCACGCCGAACTCGGCGAGCTCGTTTCCGGCACCAAGCCAGGCCGGACCTCTAGCGAGCAGATCACCCTCTACAAATCCGTCGGCGTGGCAGTCCAGGACGCGGCGGCGGCGGCACTCGTTCTCGCTGCGGCCCGCGGCGGCGCCGCCGGACACGAACTCATACTCTGACGGACGCCGGGGCGAGCACTACCTCGGCGTCCCGTCGGTTCGAACGAAGACCCACGCCAGCGCCGCTTCCGCTTCGAGACTCCCTGTGTCAACCTCCCGTCGCGATGAGGCGTTGGAGCGCAACGAATGCAGGGTCATGCGAGGGAGCGGCGCCAGACCTGGTCATCGCCGCGCAGGGCCCAGTCCGCCACCTGAGGATCGGCGAGACTTTCCCTACCACGATTTTTCGGCAGTCTCCTGGAGCCACGCGATGCGCACTACTGCATAGGTAGCCAGCAACCGCCGAGCCACGGCAAGGTGAGCGCTACCGCGTGAATGCGTCATCGCTGAGGTCGCCGAGATCGAACTCAAGTCCGAGGGGTCGGTGACAGCAGAGCGGCAGTCGCGGCGCGGTCACCTTCATCGCGACAAGTGAGTACTCGGATGGTCCGATCGCAGCTTCCGCGCCGGGGCGTCATCGCCTGGACTTCCGGACGTTCTTCGGTGTTGACCGGTATTCGTTTAGCAAAGCGTGTCGCAATGAGGCACTTGCAATGAAGGGGTCCCCGGTTCGGATCCGGCGTCGGCTTCCAGAAGCAGCGGGAATCGGCTCTTTCTGAGCCACGGCCTGGCGTGCGAGACTCCGCTCGACGATGCGTGGCGCGGGTCGGGGCCATTTCGAGCAGCAGACGGGCGGCGGGTGACCGTGACCGCCTCCCGCAGCGCAGAGCAACTACTGGAGCGGGAGCAGGCTTTGACCGCGCTGGATGCGCTCCTCGCCGACGTTCGGTCGAACATGCGGGGTCGACTGGTGCTCGTCGGCGGTGAGGCGGGCGTCGGCAAGACGGCGCTCCTGCGTGTGTTCTGCGAGAGGCAACGGCCCCCGGTGCGAGTTCTCTGGGGGGCGTGTGCGCCGCTGCGCACACCGCGGCCGCTCGGGCCGTTGATCGATGTGGCGGAGGCGCTCGGCGGCGAGCTCGGCGGGTTGGTCGCTGGCGCGAAGCGTCCCTACGAGGTGGCAGTTGCGCTGCTCGGTGAGCTCCGCGGCCGATCGCCCACTGTGCTTGTGCTCGAGGACGCGCACTGGGCGGATGAGGCGACGCTCGATGTGCTGAGCGTGCTGGCAGCCAGGGTTGACCCTGTGCCCGCGCTCGTGCTGGCGAGCTATCGGGCTGAGGAGGTTGACAGTTCGGAGCCGCTTCGGTTCGTGCTGGGTGAGCTGGTGCGCCGCCCGGGGCGGCTGAAGATCGAGCCGTTTTCGATCGCCACGGTGGGGGAGCTGGCGGATGCTCACGGAATTGACGGTCAGGAGCTGTACCGGCGCACGGGCGGTAATCCGTTCTTCGTCACCGAAGTGCTCGCGACCGGCGGCGCACGGATCCCCGAGACGGTCCGCGACGCGGTACTGGCACGCGCGGCCCGACTGGACGCCCCAGCGCGACGATTGCTGGATGCGATCGCCGTGGTGCCCGGCCAGGTCGATCTGTGGTTGCTGGAGATCCTCGCTGGCGAGCTGGTTGACCGCCTGCAGGAGTGCCTGGAGTCGGGGATCGTGACTGCCGTCGGGACACAGGTCGCTTTCCGACATGAGCTCGCCCGGCTGGCGATCGAGGACGCTACCCCGCCAGATCGCCGGCTTGCGCTGCATCGGTGCGCGCTTGCCGCGCTCGCCGCTCGCGAAAGCGAGGCCCCGGACTTCGCTCGGCTCGCGGAGCATGCCGAGGCCGCCGACGACGGCCCCGCCGTGCTCCAGTGGGCGCCTCGCGCAGCTGAGCGGGCCAGGGCGTCCGGGGCGCACCGCGAGGCCGCGGCGCAGTATGCGCGGGCGCTCAGGTTTGCGGACGGACAGCCACCTCGGCTGCGCGGTGAGCTCTTGGCTGCTCGCGCGCAGGAGTGCTATCTGACCTCGCAGATCGACGAGGCGATCGCCGCCCAGCTGGAAGCGCTCAAATGCCACCGACGGAGCGGGGACCGGCTAGACGAGGGAAATGCGCTCCGGGCCCTGTCGCGTCTGTTGTTCTTCGCCGGTCGAGCTTCCGAGGCAGAGCCACTCGTGCTCGAGGCAATTGAACTGCTCGAACGCTTGCCCGCCGGCCACGAGCTCGCGATGTCCTACGCCAACGTCTCGCAGCGCCGAATGGTCGTCCAGGAGGAAAAGGAAGCGGTGGCATGGGGTAATCGCGCGCTCGAGCTCGCGCGAGCGCTCGGAGACACCGAGACGGAGGCATACGCGCTCAGCAACATCGCCGCGGCCGAGTTCCGCAGCGATTCAGATGCCGGCCGGCTCAAGCTTGAGGCCGCGCTTGAGCTCGCGCAGCGCCATGGCCACGAAGAGCACGCCGCGCTCACCTTCAACCGCCTGGTCATGTTCCCCGTCCGACACCGCCGGTTCGACATCGCCCAAGTCCACCTCGACGCCGGGCTCGCGTACTGCACTGAACGGGGCCTGGACACGTTCCGGCTGTACCTGCTCGGCTGTCGCGCTCGCATGGAGCTCGACCTCGGCCAGTGGGAGCAGGCGGCCGATTCGGCCGCCCTCGTGCTGCGCGATCCACGGAGCGCGCAGCTCGCGCGCACCTGGGCCCTGGTGACGCTCGGGCTCGTGCGAGCGAGGCGTGGCGACGCGGACGCACTCGCACCGCTGCAAGAGGCGCACGCACTGGTCGAGCCGACTTTCGAGCTGGACCGCATCACACAGGTAGCGGCCGCACGGGCCGAGGCATCCTGGCTGCGCGGCGATCACGCGACCGTGAAACAGCAAACTGATGCGGCGCTCGCGCTCGCGCTCGATCGGCTCGACCCCTGGGCAGTCGGCGAGCTGGCGTACTGGCGCTCGCGAGCCGGGCTGAACGACGAGCTCCCAGTAGCGCTGGTGGCAGAGCCGTATCACTTGTCGATCGCCGGTCAGTACACCGAAGCTGCCGATACGTGGCGCAAGCTCGGCTGCCCCTACGAGGCGGCGCTCGTGCTGTCCGACAGTGACGACCCCGGAGTTGCGCGCAACGGGGTCGAGCACCTGCAGCAGTTGGGCGCCAGTCCCGCTGCGGCGATCGTCGCGCGCGGATTGCGTGAACGCGGCATACGTGGCATCCCGCGCGGGCCGCGCCCCCGAACGCGCGAGAACCCGGCCGGTCTCACCGCACGCGAACTCGACGTACTCCGGCTGATCGCGGAAGGCCTGCGGAACTCTCAAATCGCGCAGCGACTGGTCGTCTCCGAAAAGACCGTCGATCATCACGTCTCGGCGATCCTTCGCAAGCTCGATGTCCAAACCCGCGGGCAAGCTGCCGCCGAGGCCGTGCGGCTCGGGCTTACCGGGCCGGCATAGCAGACGCGTCGCACGTTCAGTCGAGCGAGGCATATGCATTCCGCCGGATCCTCCGCCAATCTCTACTACGAGGGCGCCAAGAGCTGGGGCCAGACCAGCGAGCCCTCCGCTGAGCGTTATCTGCCCGCCGGGAAAGTCAAGCGCGCATGCCTGGCAGGAGCGCCAGAGATGCTGTGTGCATGCAGGCCGGTAGAGTGGCTGAGGGTGAGCCGGGAAGACTGGTCGGCACCTCCTTGTCGATCCTCATTCCAGGAGCGCACCGATCCCTTCGCAGCCGCTGACTGTCCTAGCTGAATCGCAAGGTTCGTGAGCACGTTCGCGCTCGCGCCGGGCTGGAGCCTGGGTGGCACCTACTCGCTCGGGCTGATTTTTGTCGGCGCCGTGGTGCTCGTCGGCGCTGCGGCGTTGTCTCACCAGCGCGAGCGGGCGTTCTCAGCCTCGGTGTTCTATGTCCTGCTCGGTGCGCTGGCCGCCGTCGGCCTATCTGCGCTGGGGGTGCGTCCGCTCAGCCCGGTGGTAAACCACGTGCTCCTGGAGCGGGTGACCGAGCTGGCGCTCGTTGTCGCGGTGTTCGCTGCTGGACTGACGATTGAGCGACAGATCGGCCGGCGGTCGTTGATCTCGGTCGCGACCCTCCTGGTTGTGGTGATGCCGCTGACCATCCTCGCGATCACCGCGTTCGGGGTGTGGGTGATGGGCTTGCCGTTTGCCGCTGCGTTACTGCTCGGCGCGGTCCTGGCCCCGACCGATCCCGTGCTCGCCGGCGACGTCGGCCTGTCCGAGCCGGGCGGGGAGGTTTACGGCGAGCCCCGGCTGTCGCTGCATACCGAGGCGGGCTTCAACGACGGTCTCGCCTCGCCGTTTGTCGCCCTCGGTCTGTTCGTCGCGCAAAGTGGCGGAACCGGGTGGCTCGGGAAATGGGCAGTCGCCGACCTGCTGTATGCCGCCGGCTTCGGGCTGTTACTGGGCGTCGGTTCCGGAATGGGTTGCGCGTTTGCGCTGACGCGCGCCCGCGAGCGCGGGTGGTTGTCCCGGGAACTCGACGGGTTCGTCGCGATCGGCTTCGCGCTGCTGCTCTACGGGGTCACGGAGGCGATCGGCGCATACGGGCTGCTCGCGGTCTTCGCCTCCGGCTTTGCCTTTCGCCGCTACGAGTATGAACACGAGATCCACCGAGCGATCCACCACGGAACTGAAGCGGCCGGCAAGACACTCGAGCTGCTCGTGCTCGTAATGCTCGGCTCGATGCTGACGATCACCGGCCTGCGCGCCCCCGGCCTGACTGGATGGCTTCTGGTTCCGGTTCTGCTCCTCGTGATCCGGCCAGTCCTCGTGCTCGCCACGACCAACCCGCGACTGATGAGCCTACGATCTCGGATCTTCCTCGGCTTCTTCGGGGTTCGCGGCGTTGCTGCGGTCTTCTACGCGGCCGTGGTCGTCGACTCGCACGCGCTCCCGGCGGGGCAGCAGCGCATCGTGGTCTGGACGACGGTCGCCTGTGTGATCGCGTCGATCATCCTGCACGGCCTCACCGCCACACCACTGACCAACCGACTGCTGGACCGGGCGGGGAGGCAGGCGCGGTGAGAGCCGGCTGCCCCGCCTTCGCTGTTGCGCATGGGCACATCTCGCCTGCACTGATCTCGGGGCACCCAGCTGCTGGATCTCGGGCGAGCGAGCTAGCGCTTGGTGTACGTGAGACAGCCCGCGATCGCGGGCCTAGCCGACGGCTGTCGGCGATTTCGCGGTAGGCGCTTTTTGACTTGCGCTCTGGCTGGCAGGAGAGCTGGTCGGGTCGAGCATGGTCAGGAGGGCCTGGACAACCCGCGGGTCAAATTGGGTGCCCGCACCGTGCTTGAGCTCTGCGCAGGCGTCTTCGATCGACATCGCGCTGCGGTACGGCCGATCGCTGGTCATGGCGTGAAAGGCGTCGCAGGCGAACACGATGCGGGCTGGAAGTGGGATTGCCTCGCCGGTCAGGCCATCGGGATACCCACCTCCGGCCCAGCGCTCATGCTCGGCTCTGATCACGGGCGCCAGATGCGCGAGCGCGGGAATGGCGCTCACCAGTTCGGCTCCCAGCACAGGATGCTCTCGCATCTGTCGCCATTCCTCGTCGGTAAGCGAGCCGCGCTTCTGCAAGATCGAGTCCGGGAGTCCCAGCTTGCCGATGTCGTGGAGCAGCGCGGCTTGGCCCACCTCGGCTCGCTCGGCATGATTCAGGCCGAGCCGGACCGCGACTTGCGTGGCCAACTCGACCACGGACTCGGAATGCTCGCTTGTGTAGTTGTCGCGCGTGTTGAGGGCGGTCAGCAGCGCACCGACGATGCTCGCTCGGGTGTGCTCGGCCTCCATCGCGCAATGCTCGATCTCGTCGGCGATCAGCCGGGCGAGCACGTGCATGAAGGTGATCTCGCGCTCCCGTAGCTGTGGGGAGGTGGCGTGGCTGACAGCGCATAGCGTGCCGTAGAGTTGCCCATCGCCCAGTCGCAGCGGCACGCCCACGTAGCTGCCGATGTCGCGCTCGGAGGTCGCGGCCAGATCTTGGACGGTCTCCTCCTGGGACGTATCGCGGATCGCGTTGGGAATCTCACCTCGAACCATCCGCTCGCAGTAGCTCTCCTCCAGGGGCACGCGGGTATCCCGCCCGAAGCCGAACGAGCTTGCATCCCCCGACAGCATGCGAATGACCTGTGCACCGTCGGTGAATTCGCTCAGGTAGGCGATGTCCATCTCGAGCTCCGCCCGCGCCGCGATCAGAATTTGCTGGATACGCTCGTCGCGGCCGGCGGCCCTGTCGCGAGCGGGTTCTGCGGGCGAGGGGACGCCGATACGCGGCGCCGCGGGGCGCGGACGCGTAGTCGATGGGCCCTTGGTGGCGTAGAGCGCCAGATCGGCATGCAACATCACCGCTGCCTTGTCAGACCCGTCAGTCGGCCACTCCGCCACACCGAACGAGGCGCTCACCCCGCCGCCGATCGCGACGATGGCATTCGTGAGCCGCGCGACGGTTGCAATCGCCGAGGCTCGGTCAGTGTCGCACAGGAGCAGCCCGAATTCGTCACCGCCGACGCGCGCGACCGTATCTGAGAGGCGGCAGCCGGCCCGTAGCGTCTTGCCCACCTGGATCAGGAGCTCGTCGCCCGCGGCGTGCCCGCGGTTGTCATTGATCTGCTTGAAGCCGTCAAGATCCAGGAGGACAACGCTGAACCGCCCGCCGGTGCGCCGGCAACGGGAGAGCTCGGCGTCGAGCGTTTCGTGAAAGGCGCGATGGTTGCTGAGCATCGTGAGCGAGTCGGTGCTGGACAGCTGACGGAGGTGCTCGCGCTCGTCAACAGCTTCAGACATGTGATCGAACGCCCGGCCGAGATGCCCGAGCTCGCCGGAGCGCTTCCAACCCACTCGCACCCCGCGCCTGCCCTGGCTGACCGCCACCGTGGCGCCGGTCAGCTGATTCAGCGGCGCGAACAGGGCCCGCTCGAGAAACAGCAGCATCAACGCCGCGACCAGCAGCGCGGCCACCCCCAACACGAGCAGCATCTCGTGGACCCGAGCGCCGACCGCATGCTCGAGCGGCTTGAGATCGAAATACAGCCCCAGCACGGCGACCGGCCGGTCTCGCGGCCCGACCGGGAAACCCAACTCGGCATATTGGAGCCTGCCGTCCTCGTGATAACTGACGCTGTGGGTGCGCAAAGCAAGCACGTCGTCCTTGCCCGCAGAACCCGGGGGCAGACCGGGCAACAGGTCCTGGCTGGACGCCACGAGCGTCGACCTGCCTCGGTTAACTACGTACAGGTTCGCCCGCCTGAGATCAGGGTTGCGCTGGACCAGCGGCGCCAGGCGACGGTCAAGGGCTGGGCGCGACAGGGCGCGAAGAGATCCAAAGTCATCCGCCGCGCTGCGGGCGATGGCCGTCAGCACTTGGCGTGACGACTCGACCCGGCTGGCCCGCATCGAGCTTTGCGCCCGCAGTGTGATCAACAAGCCAAGCCCGAACAGCGCCAAGACCGTGGCGACCCCGATCCGCACCCGCATACCAACCCGAAAGCGTGCGCCCGCCCGAGCGAGGATCTCAACCATGCTCTGGTTGTCGGCGCAACGAGTCCGCGACATAAATTTGCGTCGCCAGTTTTCAGCGCATTGACCGACCCGCCCCGCTTGCGGAGCCAGGCCGCTCAAGCCACAGGTGCCCGCATACACGTACGGTGAATCTGAATCTCGACCACCTCGGTCACGCCCGCGGCGATCCGGGCTGCCGCGGCATTTGCAGCCTGTGAGCGGGCTTCGTCGGGCCGCCCGGTAGCACGCCAACGTCGGGCAGCGCATTCGTGGCGCTCGGCCTCGCCTAACAGCTCACAGCGGGCGCGCTCGTGGCGTGACGCACGATCGTAGGGGATGTGCTCAGCGGCTTGCATCGCTTCCATTCGATCACGCGAGAACCGCCGCGACGTCGCCGCACTGTGGTGCCCGTGTGATCAACGCGTGACTCGTCCACGCGTTAGCCGGCCGAGAATGATCACTGAGCATGGTCTGAGAACTCCTCATGCCTCCCGGATGCTCCCGGTAGCTCATACATACGTCCACAACCTCTACAGACCGACCGGCCCCGATCCGATGAGACGAGGAAGTCGCCAAAGGCAAACCTGTCGCGAGGCAGGGACGCAAAGCCAGGGGTCTCCTCGAGATAGCCCAGCTGCCGACCTCCGTCAGCGTCTCTTGGACAAGGAGGTCCTTTGTGCCTTATGTGATTGGCAGGCCCCCGAAACGGGCCGTAGCCCTCGTTGCCGCCATCGTCGGCATGCTGGTCAGCGCATCACCTGCGCTGGCCGATAGCCAGAACTCGAATTATCGGGACGGCCAGAACCGGACCTACCAGGGCCAGATCCCGCAGGCCCCGCAGGTCCCGGCAACTCCGGTTTCACCGGATGCGTCGTGCCCGGCGGTCACCGCGACGCCGCTGCTTAGCGGGCTCGGCGACCTTGCCTTTTACGCGCCGGTATCGGGAGGAACGTTCGAGGGCTCGACAACCGGGTGGTCGTTCAAAGACGCCTCGGTCGTCAGTGGCAACGAACCATGGAAGGTGTTTGGCTGGACCGACTCCAACTCCCTCCGCATCGAAGCCGGCGGATCGGCCACCTCACCCCCGTTCTGCGTGGACAACACGCTGCCGAGCTTCCGCTTGTTCGCCAACAGCGCTGATCGCGGCCGGCACGCGCGCCTCGACGTGGCTGTGCGCTGGACTCTCTCTACTGGGGAGAGCGGCCAGGTGCCGGTCCAGGCTCTGTCTGCCAGGGACTACAGCTCCTGGAAGCTGACACCCACCCTACCTCTGGGCTCGGCGCTGTCGGCTGGTCAGACCGCCAGCGTCCAGCTCGTGTTCACGGCAGGCGAAGGAAGTGCCTGGAACATCGACGACGTACTGCTGGACCCCTATGCCAAGTAACGATCGTGGGGGCGGCGCCGGATGGCGCCGCCCCACGTCCGTCCCCGGTTAAGCGAACGCGAACGTCGAGCGAACACGAAGGTCGATCGCATGCACGAGAGCGAACTTGACGACGCTCGGTCCAATGACCCGGTCGAGCGGTTACTGGAGGACTCCTGGGAGCAGCGCGGCGAGCGCGCCAGCCGGCGTGAGCTGACCGTCGAGGCGATCGCCGCTGGGGCCTTCCTGCTGGTCGCCCTCCCGCTGGCCATCCCGGCTCTGCTGCTACATCCCGTCGACCCGCTGCTCGTCGCGCTCTTGATCGGTCTCTACGCACTGGTCGCCGGTGCGATCCGGTTTCCCGTCGGCGCTGGATACATGGTCCCGTCGTATCTGGTTCTGGTCCCCATGCTATTGCTCCTGCCCCCGGCGGCGGTGCCGCTGTTGGTAGCCATGGCCCTCGTGCTGGCCAGCGTGGCACGCTGCCTAGCCGGAAGGGTCTCCGCGGAGCACATCCTCTTTTCCGTCCCCAACGCCTGGCACGCGATGGGCCCAGCTCTGGTGCTGGTGTTGGCCGGGCGAACGCACGGGGAGCTCGCTACCGCCGCCGTCTATCTGGCCGCCTTTCTCGCCAGCGGCGTGGTGGACTTCGTCACCTCGACACTGCGCGAAACCGTCGCCCTGTCGGTCGCGCCCCAGCTGCAGCTCCGCGTGGCGGCGGTGGTGTACCTGGTCGACGCCTGCATCGCCCCGCTCGGGCTGTTGCTCGCTCACGTCGCGCGCGGCAACCACCTCGCACTGCTGATGGCCCTGCCGTTCAGCGCACTGCTTTGGATCCTGGAGCGCGAGCGCAGCGCCCGCATCGCCCAAGCTCAGCTTCGCCTCGAGCTGGTAGCCCGTGAGCGCACCCGGCTCCAGGCCGCCGTCCGGCGCCTGGGCGACGCCTTTGCCGCCAAGCTTGACCTCACCGCGCTGACCAGCATCGTCGTGCACGGCTCGCTCGAGGCGATGGATGCTGACGCCGGCCAACTCACGCTCGAGATCGGTACACGCTCCTCGCTCGCGAAGACCATCGGCGAGCCAGTCCACGCTCGCATGCTGGCCGAGGTGGGGCGGGAGGCACAGGAATCGGGTCGTGCTCGGCGGCTCGAGCGCGACGGGGTCTGGGCCCTGGCGCTACCGATCAGCTTCGCCAGTGACGGCGAGTCCGGGCGGGGCGCTCTGACTGTCGCCCGGCGCGCGCGCGAGTTCCGCCGCGACGAGCAGGCCCTGCTCCACGGTCTGGTGGAGCGCGCCGGGACGGCGATGTGCGAGATCCTGGCCCACGAGGCGCTGCACGAGCAGGCGGTCACCGATCCGCTGACCAGCCTTGGCAACCGGCGCAAGCTGGCCAGTCAGCTCAGCGAGCAGCTGACCTGCACGGCCGGCTCTGAACCCGAGCCGTTCCTGCTCATGCTGTTCGACCTCGACGGCTTCAAGGGCTACAACGACACCTTCGGCCACCTGGCCGGCGACGCCCTCCTGGCGCGCCTGGGCGGACGGCTGGCGGCCGCCGTGGCTCCGCACGGCACCGCCTACCGGCTGGGTGGGGACGAGTTCTGCGTCTTGCTTCCAGCCGACGCCGGTGCCCTGCAGGAGCGCGTGGCGAGAGCGGCCAGGGCCCTTTCTGAGCGCGGGGAGACGTTCTCGATCAGCGCCTCATGCGGCGCAGTCCTGCTCCCCTATGAAGCCAGCACGGTCGACTACGCGCTTCAGCTCGCCGATCAGCGCATGTACGCCCGCAAGCAGGGGCGGCCTTCGGCGGTGCGGGAGCAGACCCGCGACGTGCTGGTCCGGATCATGCACGCCAAGCAGCCCGACCTGCCCGATCACTCCTGCGGCGTGGCTCACCTGGCTATTCAGGTAGGACGCCGGCTGGGCATGAACGCCGAGCAGCTCGATGAGCTGGCCCGCGCGGCGGAGCTGCACGACGTCGGAAAGGTCGGGCTGCCCGACGCGATCCTCGACAAACCCGGTGCCCTGGACCCCGACGAGTGGGAGTTCGTTCGCCAGCACACGGTCCTCGGCGAGCGCATCCTCAGTGCTGCACCCGCCTTGCGGCCCGTGGCCACCATCGTGAGAGCTAGTCACGAGCGATGGGACGGCCGTGGCTATCCCGACCGCCTGGGCGGCGAGGAAATCCCGCTCGCCGCGCGGATCATCGCCGTCTGTGACGCTTACGAGGCCATCACCAGTGACCGTTGCTACCGGCAGGCGCGGAGCGCGGAGGTCGCCCGCCGGGAGCTCACCCGCGAGGCGGGGCGCCAGTTCGACCCCCAGGTCGTGGCCGCCTTCCTTCTCGAGCTCGAGGAGCCCGGGCCGGTCATCGGACGTCGCCCGCCTGCTGAGGAGGCCTGGGAGCTAGCCGCACAGGTGCTCGATCTGTGCATGCCGGTGCTCGAGAGCCGCCTCGCGGCCGGGCCAGCCGTCGCTGGGGGCGGCCTGGCTGGCCCGAGCCTGGCGAGTCAGTCCGCGTCACCGTGAACGCAGAGCCGCCAAGCCGGTGCCACACGCCTGCGCGCACAGCGACAATCGTCGCGCTCTGGCCCGGGAATCGGCCCCGCGAAGCGGATCTTGATCAAGGCCGTCACGTCTGATCACCGGAGGGCACGTCAGTGCGGATGTCCGTTCCAACCAAGCGACGCGCAGAGCTATTGCGCCCGCCAGCGCTGGCACTAGCCATGCCATGAAGCCTGCGCCAGCCCCCTCTGAGGGTGCGAGCCAGAAAGCAAAAATCAGGAGCCCGAGCCGCCAATCCAGAGTGCGTGACGAAGCTGCCACCGGAACCAGCAGCAGCACGAGATAGTGCTGCCAGACAACGGGAGATAGGAGTAGTCCGGCCGTAAGGGCAGCCGTGAATAGGCTCAGCTCGCCTCGCCGGCCCATGATGATGATCGTCAGCGCGAGCGCTAGAGCGATGACCGCCGACAGGGGCTGAGCGCTTTGCAGGGGGAGTCCGCTGTGCAGGAGAGCGGTGACGATCGAATGGGACCGGCTCTCAAAGGCGCGAGCGTCAGCAGCCAGCAGCTGGGGGTAGCTGAGCAGTCCGCGGAAACCGACGCAGGCCCAGCTAGCCAGCAGGATCGTGGCCGCGAAGGCCGTAGCGGCAGCCGCCTGTCGGAAGCGCCCCTCACTACGACCAGGCGCCGGCGACGGGATCCGGCGCGTGGGCCTGACTGAGTCCTCGGGCCGCTCCACGCCATCGACTAGCCTGGCCAGAATCCCTGACCGCAGCGCCCGGATTTCTGGCAGGAACTCGTCGGCCCCTACCCGCACGCCGCCTCGCGGTCGCCTGCCCATGCCGAGCCTGGGCTGGGCTGCGCTCGGCGTGCTGGCCTTCTCGATCACCTTTCCGGCCACCGTGCTGGCCGAGCGCAGCTTTGACCCCCTGGTGGTGGGTGCCGGGCGCTCGGTCATCGCGGCCGTGATCGCAGCGGTCTGCCTGCGCATCTTTCGCGCCCCCCTGCCCGAGCGCGGCACGTGGCCGGGGCTGATCGCCGTCGCGTTGGGATGCGGGATTGGATTTGGCGTCCTGTCCGCGCTCGCCCTGCATCACACGACTTCGAGCCACGGTGGCGTCGTGGTCGGGCTGCTGCCGGCGGCGACCGCAGCCGTCGCGGTGGTCAGTGTCGGTGAGCGGCCCCGACCGCTGTTCTGGGTAGCGAGCTTGCTCGGCACCGCCACGGTGACGGGCTACGCCCTGTCGCGAGGAGCGGGCGCGCTGCGCGGGGCCGACCTCCTCCTGCTGGCATCCGTGGTCGTCGCGGCTGTGGGCTACGCGGAGGGCGGACGCCTCACGCGGACGATGCCCGGCTGGCAGGTCGTCGGCTGGGGGCTGATGATCGCCTTTCCGATCTCCCTGGGGCTCACGATCCTCGGGGCCGCCCACAGTCCGGCGCCCCATTTCACCGCTGCTTCCTTGATCGCCTTTGCCTACGTCGGCTCGATCTCGACCTTCGTTGGCTTCTTCGCCTGGTACCGCGGTTTGGCCGAGGCCGGGGTCGCCAAGGCCAGCCAGCTTCAGCTCGCTCAGCCGATCTTGACCATCGCCTGGTCCGTGCCACTGCTCGGCGAGCATCTCGATCCGCTTTCGCTCGTCGCAGCGGTGGTGGTCGGCATCTGCGTTCTGGTCACCCAGCGCAGCCGCATCCCCGGCACGGTCTTTGAGCCCGCACGGCGCGCCGGGCCGGGGGAGCCGGTGGAGCCAGCGGCAGCCAGTCCTACGGCGTCGGGCGGGCGATGACGCTCAGAAAGTCCCGGAAGTAAGGGGTCAGAAACTGGCCCGGGATCCCGGTCTGCCCGGACATCAGGGGCACCGGGACCGGAACCTGCCCGTGGTGGGCGTGGACGTAGAGGTAGCCAGCGACCCAGCGAGGGTTGATGTCGAGCTCCATCGCCCGCGCCACACCCTGGGCGGCGAGCGCAGTGGCCAGCGCTCGCACTGAGAGGGCGTACCCGGCCGCCCACACCAGCTCGCCGTCGGGCGTGATTCCCAGGCCCGAGCGGGCGACGATCGGCTGCTCGTGCAGCGGGTCTCCCCAGCACACCTTGATGCAGTTGTCGACCGTCGGGGCGATGCGCCCGCCGTTGATCAACAGGCCGAGGTTCTGGCGCACGGCGGCGACCGGGTGTCCCGCAGCGGGGACGCCGTCGCGCCAGCGCCCGATGTCGGCGTAACCGTCGCGGTAGATCACCAGTGACGCCGCGGCCCGGCGCAGCCGCCATCCGACGCGTCCGTAGGCGGCAAAGCCCCCGGCACCGTATCCCTCGCGAAAGCCGCTGTTGAACGCCGCCACCAAGATTCGTCGCTCCGCACCTCGGATCGCATCCCCGTAGCGCCAGCCTGTTCCGCCGGGCTCAGCGCCACCCGCGTGCAGGGCCACGGCCACCAGCCTCTGGTTCAGGCGCAGCAGGGTGACCGTGTAGCCAGGCTCGTGAAGCGCGTTGACCCGCGAGATCCAGACGGCCGTCTGGCCGCCGACGGCGACGGCCGGCCTCCAGCCGAACACCCCGGGGTGGTGCGCAGCGGTCCGGACCGCGATCAGGGGCGGCCGGCGGGGGACTGGCGCGCTGGCCGACGCGGTCGACGTCGGCGCGACCGCCCTGGCCGAGGGAGATGACGCGCGGTGGGGCGAGCCTCCACAGCCGGCGATCATGAGCACGGCCGCAAAGGCCGTCCCGCCCTTCCTCGCCCTCACAGTTCGGCGCCCGCTACCCACCCTCGAAGTGTGGCAGGGCTCGCCGGGCTAGCGGCCTCGACCGGCGAGATACTGGCGTCGAGTCCGCCCACTAGCCTGAAGCCGTGGTGCTGCATCCTCTCGCCGCCCATTTCGCCAGCGTCGCGGACGCCTACGAGCGCGGGCGCCCGGAGTATCCCCCGGCGGTGGTTGGCGCGCTCATGGCCGAGCTGGAAATCCCGCCGGGTGCGCCGGTGCTCGACCTCGCAGCCGGGACCGGCAAGCTCACCCGCGCGCTGCTCCGCGCCGGGCTCGACGTGATCGCGGTCGAACCCCAGGATTCCCTACGCGAGGTCCTGTCCGCCCGAGTTGGTCACGAGCATGTCCGCGCTGGCCTAGCCGAGGCGATCCCGCTCCCGGACGGCTCGGTTCAGGCGGTAACGGTGGCCGATGGATTTCACTGGTTTGACCAAGCGGCGGCGCTGGGCGAGATCCGTCGCGTCCTGCGTCCGCGCGGAGGGCTGGCGATCCTCTCAATGGTCCCTGACTGGGGAGGTGCCTCCTGGGTCCATGAGGTCGGGACGCTGCTCTCGGGCCTGCGTCCCCAGCACCCCGCCTTTGATGGTCCTGCTTGGCAGGAGGCGGTGCGCGTCGCAGGGGGTTGGGCGGCGCCGCGGGAGATCCGGGTCACCACCTCGCAGCCGGCGTCAGCTCAGCGCATCCTCGATCACCTGGCCTCGATGAGCTGGATCGCCGGGCTTCCCGAGGGCCAGCGCACCGAGAAACTCGGCCGCCTGCGAGAGCTGATCACCGCCGGCCAGACGCCGGAGGAGATGCCTGTCAACGTCACGATCGGTCTGAGCTCGCTGGCCTGACCTGGGTAGCCTGTGGGCCGCGATGCCCGAACCGTCGCCGGAGCCTGACCTGATCGAGTTCGCGAGCCGGCTGTTCACGATGGCGCGCGACGGCGACACGGCCACCCTGGTCGCCTACCTCGACGCCGGCGTCGCGCCCGATCTCGCCAACCAGACCGGGGACACTCTGGTCATGCTCGCCGCCTATCACGGCCATCCCGAGACCGTGACTGCGCTCCTGTCCCGGGGAGCTGACCCCAACCGGGCCAACGATCGCGGTCAAACCCCGCTGGCCGGGGCGGTCTTCAAGGGCGAGCCGGAGGTCATCCGTGCGCTGGTCGCGGCCGGGGGTGATCCGGCGGCGGGAAGTCCGTCGGCACTGGCCACGGCGGCCATGTTCGAGCGCGAGGACCTGACGGCCTTGCTGGACGCCGGCGGCGGCTCAAGACCGGAGCCGGGCTGAGTGAGGGTCAACCGACCCTCGTGTAGACGATCGCGCTGTCGGCCACGCAGCAGGCACCGCGGTAGTTGTGAGGGGCGGTTGCGCCTGGGATCGGGCGCAACCGCGGATCGGAGGCCAGTAGGGCGCCCCACTCGGCCGCCCGGCGACGGACCAGCCCAGACCAGTCGGCCTTCCACGCCGCCGACCCCTCGGTCAGCGGCCGGATGGCGAGCAGGTGCTGTCCGGGGGTCAGGGTTCCGAGAAGCGCGTCGAGGGTGCGGCGGGGGTCGGCCCGCGCGAGCCGCGAATAGGCGTCTGACCAATTCATCGCGCTCGGATCGGCGACTGGCCCCATGGTGGTGGCGTAGCGCAGCCCGGCGGGCAGGTAATACCAGGCCAGCGGCGTCTGCTCGGGCGCGGCGGACAGCACGACGTCGCCCGGTCCCAGTAGCGGAGCCAGCTCGCCCGCTACATCGCGCATGTCGCTCTTGTACTTGGGCGAGAACGAGGCGACGTTGGCGAGGAAGCCCACGGAGATGACGACCGCCGCCAGACCGAGGAGTCCGGCGCGAGCCGACGTAACGGCGGCAAACAGGAGCAGCGGGGCCACCAGGGCGGCGAAGTAGCGGGTCACCCAGGTGGACCACACCAGCCCGAGCAGGGCAGCGACAAGCAACCCCCCCAGTGCCAGCGCGAGCAGCGCCCAGACGGTCGTCGCCTCTGGTGTCCGGCGACGATCTGACGCCAGCAGCGGGAGCATCCCGAGCGCGGCGCTGACGGCCAGGGTGGCGAGAACGCGGTCGCCGCCGAGCAGTTTGCCCACGAAGGTGGAGCCGGAGAAGTTCCCGTACATGAACGGGCTCGTGTCGTGGCTGATCTGGTACGCGAGCGTCGGAATCCAGGGCGCGAACAGGACCAGGGCACCGGCGAAGGCGGCGCTGGCGTCGCGGCAAACACCGCGCGGGTCCGAGCTGGCTCGGTAGGCAGGAATCAGGGCCAAAGCGGCGCCGGCCCAGAAGAAAATCGCCCAGACGCTCGTGTACAGCATCAGGACCAGGGCGAGGGCGAAAACGATGACGTGGGCGCGCCGCCTGAATACGAACGCGTGCAGGAAACTCGCCGTGGCGGCCAGGCCGATCAGGGCCAACAGCTCGTAGACTTGAGTCTCCTGTCCGTACTGAGTGAAGAATGCGCTGACCGCGAACAGGGTGGCGGCGATCATCCCCGCCCGGCGCCCGAACAGGCTCCAGCCCGTCCACATGGCCAGCGGGATCGCGATCGTCCCCAGCAGCAGTGAGAGGGCATGGGTGGCTGCCTCGCCAGAGCCAAAAATGCTCATCCAGAGGTGCAGGACGAAGTAGTAGAGCGGCGTTGCCCCCTCGAGGCGCAGGATCCCGGGGATCGCGCTCAAGGAATGAGAGGCAGCGCCGACGGCGAGCGCCTCGTCAGACCAGAATTGAGCCGAGAAATAGCGCGTGCGAAGCACGGTCGAGATCGCGATCAAGAGCACCAGCACGCCTGCGGTGCTCACCCGGCGGGGGAGCCGCTCGAACCAGCCGGGGGGGCTGACGTCGCGTGTCGCCGGGGCCTGCAGAAGCCAGGGAAGGGTGCGCCGCGGAGTGGTGGTCGACATGCGGGGCTGAGGCTAGCCGGTGTTCTGGCAGGATGGCCCGCGTGTTTCCCCAGATCATCGCTTGCGATCTCGACGGCACGCTGCTGCGCTCGGACGGGACCTTGAGCGAGCGGACCCGCCGCGTCCTCGCTGCCGTCCATTCGGCCGGCTCGATGGTCGTCGCTTGCACGGCGAGGCCGGTGCGGTGGGTGCGTCCCCTCGCCGACCAGTTCGGCGGGGCCTCGGTAGCGGTGTGCGCCAACGGCGCCGTGACCTGGGACCTGGAGGAGGATGCGGCGCTGGCCGAGCTCGCGATCGAAGCCGGAGTGGTGGCCGAGGTTGTGGCCGCCCTCACGGCCATGTTCCCGGGCGGGGCCTGGGCAGTCGAGCACACCCACGGCTTTGGCCACGAGCCGGGTTATCGGCCGCGCTGGCCGGTGCCCCCGGACACGACCGTGGCGGCGGTCTCGCGGCTGCTGGACCAACCGCCCGTCAAGCTCATGTTCCGTCATGAGGGCCTCTCTCCGGATGACATGCTCGCCCCCGCGCGCCACGCCTTGGCCGGACTGGTCGAGCTCTCGCACTCCAACTCGGCCGACGGGCTGCTCGAGATCAGCGCCGCCGGCGTCGACAAGGGCTCAGCACTCGAACGCCTGTGCGACTCTGCGGGCATCGGGCGCGAGGAGGTGATCGCCTTCGGTGACATGCCCAACGACATCTCCCTGCTGGAATGGGCCGGGAGGGCGGTGGCAGTCGCCAACGCCCACCCCGACGTCCTCGCCGTCGCGACCGAGGTCACCGACAGCAATGACGACGACGGCGTCGCCGCGGTTCTCGAACGGCTGCTCAGGTCGCGGGCGTCCGAGCGCGTGGCCCGGCGCCCCCGAACCCGGCCCGAGATAGTGCTCGTCACCGCTACCGAGATGCCCAAACCCGACGCCGAGTCAGCCCCTGTCATCGCGTCGCTGGCCAAGATCGGGATTCACGCCGAGCTGCGTCCCTGGGATCAGCCGTACCCGTTCACCGACGTGCCGCTCGTCGTCTGCCGAACCCCCTGGAACTACTTCAATCACGCGCGCGCGTTTCTGGACTGGGCGGACGCGGTCGCGTCTGCCACGGCGTTTGAGAATCCGATCGAACTCGTGCGCTGGAACGCCCACAAGTCATATCTGCTCGACCTCGAGGCCGCCGGGGTGCCGGTCGTGCCGACGCGACTGGTCAGCCGCATCGCTACGCGCGCTGAGCGCGCTCGGGCACTGGGATCCGAGGCCGAAGTGGTGATCAAGCCGGCCGTGTCGGGCGGGGCGCAGGGTGCGCTGCGGGTCGATCCCCGTGATCCGCGGGCGGCCGCGCATCTCTCGGCCCTACTGGAGTCCGGCGAAGCCCTCATACAGCCCTTCCTGTCCGCCGTGCAGGGGGGCGAGGTTTCCCTGGTCTACCTGGAGCAGGAGTTCAGCCACGCGGTCATCAAGATCCCGGCCGAGGGCGACTATCGCGTCCAGGCCCACTACGGGGGCACGGTGGCCGGGCACGAGCCGAGCGAGGCGGAGTTGTCGGTTGGAGCGGCGGCGCTCGGCGCGCTGCCCGAGGCGCCGCTCTACGCCCGGATCGACATGGTCGCTGGTGATCAGCCCCGTTTGATGGAGGCCGAGCTGATCGAGCCGGAACTGTTCCTGCCCCTGGTGCCGGGCGCTACCGAGCGCTACGCCGAGAGCCTGGCGGCGTGCTTGGCGGGTCTGGTCAGGTGAACGTCTCCGGCCGCGCTCCGACCGCCCATACGCCAAAGACGACTGATTCAGTGAACATGCCATCATATGGGGCGCAGTTCGCGCCTGCTTATGTATGAGCTGCCGGCGCGTCGCGGGCAGCCGCCGCGGCCCCGCAGATCGCAACGCCAGACCTAGGAGAGAAGACGACATGTCACTCAAGATTGGCTCCACCGCCCCAGACTTCGAGGCTGAGACGACCGAGGGCAAGATCCGCTTTCACGACTGGATTGGGGACTCGTGGGCCGTGCTGTTCTCTCACCCCAAGAGCTTCACGCCGGTGTGCACCACCGAGTTGGGCTACATGGCCAAGATCAAGCCCGAGTTTGACCGCCGGGGCGTGAAGATCATCGGCCTCTCGGTCGATCCGGTGCAGGACAATGTGAACTGGTCCAAGGACATCGAGGAGACCCAGGGGACCGCGCCGAACTACCCGATCATCAGCGACGGGGACTTCAACGTCGCCAAGCTCTACGACATGCTCCCCGCGGACGTCAGCGGCGATGCCGGGGACCGCACGCCGGCCGACAACCAGACCGTCCGCAACGTGTTCGTGATCGGGCCTGACAAGACGGTCAAGTTGATCCTGGTCTATCCGATGACGACCGGCCGCAACTTCGACGAGGTCCTGCGGGTGATCGATTCCCTGCAGCTCACCGCCAACCACAAGGTCGCGACCCCGGCGCAATGGCAGGACGGGGACAAGGTGATCATTGCCGGCTCGGTCTCCGATGACCAGGCTCGCGAGACCTACCCCGACGGGTGGGAGTCGCCCCGGCCCTACATCCGGGTCGTGCCCCAGCCGCGCTGAGCTCAGCAAGTTCCTGGGCGTGATCACGGCCAGGCGGTGATCCGGCGAGCGCCTGCTGAGTGACGACTCAGTCGTCACTCAGAGAGGGCGCCCGCGGATCCGCTTGTGAGGGGTCCGTTGCCCGTGAGCGTGAAGTTGGGCGAGGTCATGCGGATCGACAAGGCCTCGACGAAGCCGGTTCTGGGTGCAGGCTGGCGTGTTTGCTCCCGAGAAGTCCGCGGCCAGGGTTAAGCGATTGGAGTCCGCCGAACAGGGTCGGGAAGTTCTCCGATACGCCAGGCCCTGGTTCTGATACCACGCCCCCAGCTCGATCGCGAGGGCCGCGAACCCCAGCAACGCCACGAGACTGATGGCAACGATCAGCGCCACGGCGCCCCGCTCCTCGCCTAGAGACTTGACCCGCGCGCGAGCGCCTCCAGCCAGACGTGGAGCCGGTTCAGCTCGGTCAGAACATCGGCGCGGACGGCCGGAGCCTTTCCCTCTGTAGGCCGACGGACCAGCTATCGGACCCGATCATCATCTCGGCGCAGGACATCTGTGAAGCGCTTGGGGACCGCGGCCCCCTCTCCCTGCTCGTAGACGGTGACAACCACGAGTTCAGACGTCTCGGGTCGGCACACGTAGACGAGGTCGCGCCGGTACAGATCGCGGACCAGGACCATCCCCCGCGCCCCGGGGTCATGGCGCCCGGCGCGGTACGCGCGCGCGACCCGGATGGTGATCTCGAGCTTGGGATCGAGGGTTCCCCGCACCCGCTGTCGATAGCGCTGCGCGGCATGATCGGTCACGGCTACGAGCATTTGATGCGCAGCGAATCTAGCGCTCGGTGCTGGCCGTGCGCGCCTGGGGCTGGGCGCAGCTCGCAGCGCGGGTAGACCGCGCGCTCAGCGTAGGTAGACCGCGAAGAAGTCGCGATCGTCGGCCGAGAGATAACGCGTCAGTGGTCGTGCCATGCTCGGCAGCAGACTGCTCGGGTGCCCGGCGTTGGGCGCCGCGTAGGAGTTGAACGTCACCCAGTACGAATTGATATCTAGCTGCATGGCGCGGACAGCTCCGGCGTGAATAAGGATCTGGGCCAGCGAACCCACTGTCTGCTCGTTGGCGGCGGCGTAGATCAGGTTGCCGCGCGCGTCGACCCCGATCCCCGAGCGCCAGACGCGGACCGCGTTGCCCAGCGTCGCTCCCCATGCCGGGCCGTCGCTCAGGTTGGGGTTGGGCTGTCCGCCGGAGACGATCAGGGGCAGGTTCTGACGCGCGAACTGCAGTCCAGAAGGTGCCTTGCGCCCATATGACCAGGCCTGGACGTCGATATGACCGTCGCGATAACCAACCACGGTTCCCAACCCGTTCTGGAGCGGGGCGTAGGTGACCCCGCCGAGCGCGTAACCGCCGTGCGAGTCCTGAAGCTTGAAGCCGCTGTTGAAGGTGGCTAGCAGGCGGCTGCGCGACGACGGTGGTACCTCCATCAGACCCCGCGGCAGCAACACCGAGGGCTCGAGCCGGCCAGGGTAGAGAGCGATCGAGGCCCGGTGCGTGTCGATCCACGCCACCCCGGCCACCATCTGTGGATACAGGGGGTCGCTGCGGAACTGTGTGATCTGAACCGGCGCGCTTGACCCACTCCACGTTTCGGTTGGTACCCAGACGCCCTCCTGGGGGACGGCGGGATGAATGATCGGTGCCACGTCGGGGGGGTGCACGGCGGCAGTGGTACGGACCGTGAGAGCGAGCTTGTGCAGCGCCGGGCCGCCCGTGGGCGGTGCGTTCCAGGAGTAGTAAACGCTCTCGATCGTCGAGGCAAGCGTTGCTGCCCCGTGGTCGCGCAGCCACTCGAAGGAGCGGATCATGAAACTCGAATTGGAAGGACCGGCCAGCATCCCCCCGTAGGAGAAGGCGATCGGCACCAGGCACAGCACGAGCGTGAGCGTGAGCGTGCGCCGCGCGCGCCGTAGCGGCGTCAGTCGCGGCGGAAGCGGCCGCGGGGATGGTCGGGCGGTGGTGGCGGCGGACATGTGAAAACGGGTCCCTCGGCGGTCGAGCCCGTGCAATCGCATTCGCCCCTGCGCCGGGTCGTCCTGCCCGACGGGGTAAACGTTTCGGAAAAATCTCATACTCGCAGGCAGGCGAATGGCCGGGGGCCGCAGAAACGAGGTAGCTGGAGGAACGACCCGGGTGCCCAGAGTCAATGCCGCGCCGCGGGTAGCCGCGGCCCCCCCCGAAGCCGGCGGCCCGCGCCGGCGGTCACACGCCGTTCGCGCTGGCTCGGTACGGGTGCTGCGTCCAGCCAGCCGGGGGGTAGCCTCATGGGTCAGGGCCATCCGCGTCCGCCAGTGGCCCAAGAACCTGCTCGTGTTCGGCGCTCCGGCGGCCGCAGGAGCCCTCGGACGTCCGGGGGTGGCCGGCCGGGTCACCCTGGCCGCGCTGGCCTTCTGCCTGCTTTCGAGCGGCGCCTATCTCCTCAACGATCTCCGCGACGCCCGCGAGGACCGGGAGCACCCGGTCAAGCGCCATCGCCCGATCGCCTCCCGCGCCATCGCCCCCGGCCGGGCGCTGATCGTCGCGGTGCTGGCGATCGCCGGAGGCCTCGGGCTGTCGGCCACCCTGGGGCCGGCCTCGCTCGTCTTCGCCGGAGCGTCGGTGGGCCTCAACTTCGCCTATACGACCTGGCTTCGTCGCGTCGCCATCGCCGACATCGCAGCGATCGCCGGCGCATTCGTGATCCGGGCCGCGGCGGGTGGTGCCGCGGCCGGGGTGCCAATCTCGCGCTGGTTCGTCGTCGTGGTCTCCTTCTCTGCCCTGTTCGTTGCCGCCGGCAAGCGCTACGCGGACTTCATCGATCCGGCTTCGCGCAGCTCGCGCCCAGTACTCGACGACTACAACGCCGACTTCCTGCGCATGGTGATCGGAGCCGCCTCCGCGGTTGCCCTGGGGGCGTACTGCCTGTGGGCGTTCGGGGCGCCCAGCAGCCCCTGGCGCGAGGCGACCATCCTGCCCTTCACGGTCGCGCTCCTGCGCTACGGGCTGCTCGTCACCGGCGGCCGGGGCGGGGCACCGGAGGAGATCCTGCTCGGCGATCGCTTCATCCAGCTGACCGGCGCCGCGTGGCTCTTGACCTTCGCGCTGGGGCTGTGAGATGGGCGCCGCTCCTGCCCGCCGAACCGATTCGCCACCATCGCGTCGCCGGCCCCGCCCTGCGGGTCCCGCAGCCGGCCGGGCAGCGATGGGCGCCCACCGGTCGCCCAGCGCAGTCGGCGCCCAGCGACGCCGGCGCCAGCGTCACTTCGCGCGCCGCCGGCGGGACCTGCTCCAGGATGCGGGTGCAGCCCTGGTGATAGCGGTGTTCCTGATCAGCGCGACCGCCGGCCTCGGCGTCCTCGCCCTGCTCGAGATCCCCCTGGCCGGTGCGCTGATCGCCTCGCTGCTCGCCGAGCGGGTCATCGCCCGGCGCCGGGCCGCGCCGGCATCACGCCAGGCCGCGCCTACCTCACGCCGGGCGCAGCGGTCTCGTCACTGACCTTGCCGACGGTCCCTCACCGGCGATCGTGAAAAACTCGGCCCCGATGTGCCAGTTTTTCCATCGGCGCGGGCTCAGCCGCAATTCTGCGCGTGGCCGATGGCCTTGGACCGTGCCGGCGCTCGTGAGCGCGGCGATGATCACCGCCGCGGTCGCGGGCTGCGGGGGCAGCGCCGCAACCACCAGCGGCCGTCACCGTGCGACGCGCCATCGCGCGAGCTCGCAACCGGCTGCCTCCCGGACGACGACGACCACGACGACCACGGCCCAGCCGCCCAAGCCGACCCCGCCGCCCTATCCTCGCCTGCTCGGCGCCGCCACCAGCACCCGACCTACGAACTTTGTCCCCGCCATGAGCTGGCGCGGCCAGACGGCGGTCTACGTGGCTCGCCGTCCGGACATCTCGCTGCTCTCCTTCGATCAGCGCCTGGTCTCGCTACACCTGCACTCGGGGACCGTGGATGCGGGTTCGACCGGCTGGCGCTACGGGCCCGAGATCGCCGGGTCAGAGCGCCGTCGTCTCGCGGCCGCCTTCAACGGTGCCTTCAAGCTCGACACTCAGAGCGGTGGCTTCTTCGTAGCCGGACGCACCGCGGCGCCGCTCACGGTCGGCCTGGGCTCGATCGTCACCTACTCCGACGGCACCACCGACATCGGAGCCTGGCGTCAGGGGGTTCCGGCTGGCAGCCAGCAGGTTGTCTCGGTGCGCCAGAACCTGCATCTGCTGATCACCGGGGGCGGGGCGGCCGCCAACGTCGACTGCCTGCCCTGCTGGGGCGCCACCCTGGGCGGGACCGCGACCCCGGCCCGGTCGGCGCTGGGAATCACCGCCGACGCGCACCTGATCTGGGCCGGAGGCGAGAACCTCACCGTGACCAGCCTGGCCGGCGCGCTGTTGGCCGCCCGCGTCGTGCGCGCCGTCGAGCTGGACATCAACCCGGAGTGGGTGGCGGGCTACCTGTACGGTCACCGTGGTGGTCGCGGGCCGGTCGCCCCCGTTCAGGTCGTCGCCGGTCAGCCCGGGGTCGCCGGGCAGTTCCTGGCTCCCTACAGCCGAGACTTCTTCAGCGTCGTCGTGCGCTGAGGTTGCCAGCCCTTAGGTCAGCCGCCGTGGTGATGCTGCCAGAGCACCGGGTGGGCGGTCCAGGTGGCGAAGTCCGGGATCAGGGCGACGGCCAGGACGAGCCCCCCCACGACTGCCCCTGCTACGGCGAGCATCCTCCCCGCACCGCCCGCCTGTCGCCCGCGCGGAGACGTCCCGTGGAGGCTGGTGGCCCGGGGTCCGGCGGGCATCCCCGGCAGGTGGCCGAGGACGTGCAGACTCGTGGCGCCCAACCAGACGAAGAACGACACCTTGTGGATCGAGAACCAGGGATCGCGGTGGGCAGGGCCCAGGAACAGCAGCACCACACCGCTGGCGAAAACCACCACGGTGCTCAGCACGACCACGGGTGCGAGTAGACGCAGCCACAGCTCAGGTGGCCCCTTGCGCACGTACGGGCCGCTGCCCGTGTAATAGCGCACGAACCGATAGCCGGTGCTGGCCATCTGAGGACGACAGAACCGATCAGGACCAGTCCGAGGAAGAGGTGCAGCCAGGTCAGCTGGCCGATGCGCAGGATCGTGACCCCGAGCACGGCAAGCAGCACGAGCAGGACCACGCCGGTGGCCGCCGTCAGCTGCTCGTTGTCGGTGGGACCGCCTTCGTGTGGCTCCGGGGTCGAGTGCGAGGGGAGTGCGGAGATCCGCACCGGCAGGGTGGTCCGAGGAGAGGAAGCGTCGAGCCGCGGCCACACTGTCAGTCTGAGGATGGGCGCTAAGGAGCCTGTTTGATTTTGATGAGAATCTGATCAAATCCGGCCATTCATGCCGGCAGCTTGCGAGCGTGCCGGGCGAGTTTCGCCCAGGCGTCACCCTGCTCGGCAAGACGCTTGCCGGCCGTGCGGACGGTCCAGCGGTCGGGCGCCAGCTTCGGGTCTGACAGCTCATCCCATTCGATCGGCATTGCCACGGGCGCCCGCGGTCGGGCCCGAACGCCGTAGGGCGCGACAACGTGCTGGGCATAGTTGATCCGGTTGACGTCGAGATAGATTCGCCGTCCTCGCTTTGCACGATGCCATTCGAGCGTCAGCCGGCGCGGGTCGTCGGCGACCAGGGCTTCGGCCATCGCGCGAGCGAAGCGATGCACCTCGCCAAACGACGAACTGGGCCGCAGTGGCGCGACGACGTGCACACCGCGCGACCCGGTGACCATCGCAAAGGTGGCCAGGCCGGCGTTGCGCAAGCGCTCGCCGGTTGCGCGCGCGGCGGCCCGGACCTCTGCGAAGCGGATGCCGGGCGCCGGGTCGAGGTCGATGATGAGCCGGTCGGGCCGGCGTAGATCGCCGATTCGAGACAGCCAGACGTGAGGAGTGACGACGTTCTGGCCGGCGAGATAGACCAGTGTCGCTGGGTCGTTGGCGAGCACCTGGGTCAAGGAACCGCCGCGCTTGGGGATCTCGGCGGTGGCGATCCAGTCCGGGAAATGGCCTGGGACGGATTTCAGGAAGAATCCTTGGCGTCCGATGCCTTGCGGGAAGGCCTCCAGCGCCAGCGGGCGGTCCTGCAGATGGGGGAGCATCGCTTCAGCGACGCGAGCGTAATGACGCGCCAAGTCGAGCTTGGTGACCGTCGGGTCCTCGAACAGCGCCTTCCCGGCATGGGTGATCTCGATCTCCCGCCGGCCGACGGAGACCTCCGCACTCGAGCGCTCACTCACGGGCAATCACCGACGCAAACCTCATCACACACCGAGCCTCGGCGGCTCGATCGTCCACCAAGGGCTAGGTGGTTCTAGACCAACGTGGAGCAGCCAAGCCGCGCCCGATCGCCGATGATGTTTCTGACTCACCCGGCGACTGACCTGGCGGCCGACCTGGCGACGCGGTGCGAGTCTGCACGGAGATTCTCTTCAAAGTCTGCCAAGAACCTGTTCGCTCACGGGGATACGAACAACTAGGGCTCAAGCAACGGCTTCCGCGCGCCGAAACATCTCCTGTCCGCAAATGGCCTCGTGCTCGCCAAAGGCGCGAGAAGGAGACAATCGATGCAAGCTCTAGCGCACCCGCCGATCGCCGCGCACGATCTCGCCGACACCACGGTCAAGATCCTCCTGGCTGACGACCATCCTCTGATCATCGCCGGGATCCGGCGGACGATCGAGCACCTCGAGGACATGGAGGTGGTGGGCGAGGCGCATTCCGGTGCCGAGCTAGCGCAGCTGATCGAACGACGCGATCCGGACGTGGTCCTCATGGACCTCAAGATGCCCGGTGTCACGGGCGTCGAGATGATCGAGCACATCCGCCGTGAGCAGCCGTCGATCAAGGTTGTGGTCCTCTCGGCGTGCGACGACCGCCCCACGATCGACGCGGCTCTGCGCGCCGGCGCGAGTGCCTACGTGCTCAAGAGCGCGCATACGGTCGACATCGCCTCAGTCCTGCGCCAGGCATCAAGCGGCGCCATCTTTCATGCGCCGAGCCACCTGGGGGCACCCAACGCCACCGCCTCCGAGCCGGTCGTGCCCACCCTCACCGACCGGGAGCGCTCAATCCTCTCGGCCGTCGCCTCGGGCAAGACGACGTCCGCTATCAGCCGCGATCTCTGGATCAGCGAGCACACGATCAAGTTCCACCTCACCAACATCTACCGCAAGCTCGGTGTGGGCAACCGTGCGGGCGCGGTCCGCTACGCGCTCGAGCACGGGATCGCCTGAGCGGCAGGCGGGATTTCGCTGCGCCGGGCGGCCTCCCCGGCTCAGCGTTCGGGGCGGGGAAAGGGGGGCAGCGTCGCGGAGATGACCGTCGGGCCGCCCGCCCGACTCTCGATGTGGGTGCGGCCGCCGAGCATTCGGACGCGCTCGTGCATTCCCACCAGCCCCAGCCGACCGGCCCGCGCCGCGCGCACCAGCATGTCCTCGGGATCAAACCCCTCGCCGTCGTCGGTGATAACGGCCCGGATGCCCTGTGCGTCGGAGGTGATCGTGATCGAGACCTGGCTCGCGTTGGAGTGCTTGCCGATGTTGCTGAGTGCCTCCCGGATCAGCGCCAGCAGCGTGATCTGCTGTGAATCGGAGAGCTTGGTCAAAGGTCCGGTGATCTGGATGTCGGGGCGGATGCCGGTGCGGGTCGCGAACGCATCGGTCAGCTGGTGCAGCGCATCTGAGAGCGAGCCGGGGGTCAGGAACGGCGACTGCACGGCGCTCGAGAGCCGGCGCAGATCGCCGTCGAGGGCCACCAATTGGGCCTCGAGATCATCGAGACGTCCAAGCAGCCGGTGAGAGTCAGGGTCGCCGGCGATCATCGGGCGCACCTGCTCGCGGAACAGGCTCAGGTCCTGGGCGAGGAGGTGGATGTCCTGCTGCGGACCATCGTGGAGGTCGAAGCGCAAGCGAGCCAGACGTCGCTCGACCGAGGTCATCACGCTGTCCTGGACAACTTGTTCATGTGCGTCGAGCGAACCGCGATCGAGCAGGGCGGAGAGAACGGGAACAGTGGCGCCGATCAGCAGTATGGCGTGACTCGCGCCGCACGTCGCGCCGGTGGTGACGAGCGCCGCGGGGGGTGGCGTAAGCCGCTCGATTCGCGCGCCGTTGACGTCTGCGGCTTCACCGGGCTCCTCGCCATCGACCAACCGCTGCGCGGCGTCTCGGCTGTTGGCGAGCTCGTTGTCGAGCTGGCCGGCCTGAGAGACGAGCTCGAGCTGGCCATCGGCCCGCTGGGCCCACAGCCCGACCGAGCGGGCGCCCGCGAAGGCGAGCAGGAGCGCGAGCCTGATCTCTATCGCCATCTCGGCGGGCAGCTCCAGCAAGCGTCCGGTCTGGAGCATCTCGCGGCCCAGCGCCACCGCGGGCACCCCGGCCTCCCGGTCGATCTGAGCGATCAAGCGCCGAGCGTGTGCGGGGTTGGCGGCCAGATCGACCGCCACCAGGGTCATCAGCTCCCCCGCGTAGGCGAGCTGGACGAGCGCAAGCGCGTCGCTGGCCGCGCCGCAGGCTTCGAACAGCGAGATCGCCCGGCTTCGGGCTCCGGCGCGAGCCGCGCCCGGAACTTCGGCGCCAGTGGTGGCGGCGTCGACACGCGCCAGGGAGCGTTCGAGTTCCACGGGGAGCATCGTCTGTGGCTGGGAGGCCCTCGCCATCCTGTCCATTCTGCCCGAGCGCGGCCTGGGTCAGGCAGTGGGAAAGCGCAATTGCAGAACTGAGGGGAAGCCGGACTGCAACTGGGAGGGGGAGCTGAACTTCTGTAGATAGCGAGGATGCTTCGCCGCACCGGTGTGCGATCTGCGCCAGGCACCCTTGTGGTGCTTGCCCGGTGCGAATGAGTTGTCGCCCAAACGGGAGACGTGGACTTCGTTGAAGGTGGCCAAGTAGCTCGCCGGGATGGTGCTGGTGCTGAACCAACCGGCTCCGCCGCCCGGGCGGGCGAACCCGCTGGTGCCGAAGTAGCGGTTGCCGATCCTCATGAAGGTGTGGCCGGCGTTGTAGAAGATCGTCACCCGACCTGGGCCGGACGGGAACTTCCAGGCCGGGATCCCACCCGAGGCAGTGGTCGGGACGTTGTACCCAGCCTGCTGCATCACGTACGACACCGAGCCCGAGCAGTCAAAGGGCTCGAACCGGGCCGGCTGCTCGTGGCCGCCGGCGTAGACGTAGGGGAAGTTGGCGGCGCTGACCATGTTGGCGGCGGCAATCAACCGGTCGTAGTGCGAGAGGAGTCCGCCCTGGTAACGGGCGCGCCACTGTCCGTGCCAGGACGCGAAGTAGGCCGAGACGACGCCGCGCTTGCTCGTGTGGGTGTGGGGATGGACGCCGGCCGCGATCGCGCGGGCACGGGTCAGGACCATGTTCACGTACCAGTTGGCGTGGTTGTAGGCAAAGATCGCGCGCGGAACATCGGTGGCGGCCCCGGCGGCGGCCAGGTAGCGCGCGGCGGAGAAGATCGCATCCCGCGGGTCGTACGGATTGGGCACGCTGTGGCCGTCGACGGCCATGCCGTACTGCGTCCAGGTGCTCGGCATGAACTGCATCCAGCCGATCGCGCCCGCCGACGAAGTGTTCATATTGCGGCCGAAGTCGCTCTCGACGGCGTTGATCGCCGCCAGGACCTGCCACGGGACGTGAAACCGCTTTCCCGCTTCCATGTAGATCGGGATCAAGAAACGCGGCGGCATGTTGCCGTTGGAGAGCAGATTGCCCAGCGCACCGGTCAGCGCCGGGTCGGTGGTGACCGATCCGGTCCAGGCGTTGGGCCCGAGGAATCCGGGCGGCGATGGGACCACACCCGCCGCGCTGCCGCCGTTGGAGCCCGGGGCGGCCTTGACTGGCGGACGCACCGAGCTGCCGCCGTTGGTCTTGCTCGGGACCGTGATCGGAAGCTGGCGATGGGAGGTTGGCTGGGCATGCATCCCGGCGACCAGCGGCGGGGGGGCGGACGACATCGTGGGGGTCGGGCTCGGGCTCGTGGTCCCGGTGGGCGCGGGGCCAGCGTTCGCGCCCAGGCCGGCCCCGCCGCTCGGGGGCGTGGGAGTCGTGCTGGTCGGGGCCGGAGGGGGCGCCGGGGCGGGACCCGTGGCGGGCGGCGGAGTGGTGGGGGGCGCCGGAGTCGTGGGGGGCCCTGCGGGTGGAGGAGGCGTCGGAGCCGGAGGCGTGGTCGGAAGGGGGGTGGCAGCCGGAGACTTGGTCGGCGCCGCGGGTGGCGTCGAGTCGGCCGAGGGGCCCAGGCGGCCATTCAGATTGCTGTGGCTGCGGACGGGTCGCGGCCGCGAGGTAGACGTTCGCGAACGGGTCGCCTGCGCCGCCCGGGCCAGCTTGGCCCGCTTGCGGGCCGCTTCCTCGCGCGCGCGCTGGACAGCAAAGCTGGCGAGGCGCTCAATCCGTTGCCGTGTGAGCTGGGCGTGACTGTCCGACGAGCCAAAACCAGCGTCGGCCAACGCCGGAGTGGCGCTCGCGGTCACAGCCAGCGCCGTGGCGAGGGCGACCGCCCCGGTGCGCAACCGGCCTCCGGTCAGACGGGCCACCTGGTCGGAGGTCAGCTCACCCGTCTCAGTCACGCTGAGCTCGAGCGCCGCCGTGCCCGGGGTCGCAACCAGGCCGAGGGCGCTACGCAGCGCCGGACGGGGGAGACTGAGAGCGGGTAGGCCGCTGACAGCCAGCTCGAAGCTGAACTGGGGCTGCTGGACGAGCGCGACCGGAACCGCGAACAGGCCCCGCCAGACCACTTCGTCGCCGGCGCGGGGCCCTGGCTCGAGCCGGCAGCCGCGAGCGGAGAAGGACTGCCAGGGCCGCTGTGAGCGGCTGACGCGCAATTGCGCCTGGGACGGCTCGCCCGGTTGGCCGGAGAGGCCGGTCAGGACCCGCAGCAGGGCACCATGCTCGCCTACGCGCGTGTAATCGAAGCGCTCGAGCGTTACGGGGTGATCAAGAAGCGACACCGATCACCTCGTCGCGTCGAGCGTCCGCGCCGGCGCGCTCGATCGCGTCGAACAGCCCTTCGCAGGGGCTCCATTTGGGAACTACGGGCAGCGCGGCCAGACCCGAGTGAGAATCCGCGCTGACGGCGACGATGCCGACTGGCGGACGCAGAGAACTCAGCCGCGCCGCGTCACGCGCGGCCGTGGTGAGCGACGCGGTGGCGTCGATTACGACCACGTCCACCGACTCGCTCGCGGCGGCTTTCACGATGTCGGCACCGCGGGCACAGACTGCCACCGAGTACCCGCGCCTTGACAGCAGCGTCGCGGCCAGAGCCCGGAAGCGACGATCGTCGGCTACGAGCAACACCCGGCGTGGCGACGTTGTCTCTTGCGCGCGCATGATCTGAATGTCGCCGCGCGCGAGCCCTCGCCCGATACCACGAAGGTCTAGGTGGCACTAACTGTTCTTCTCGGATGGAGGGGGTGCGCCGGCGCCGGGTTGGGCTTTACCACTTTGGTCTAGGTGGGAACTAGCGGTTTGTCTCTGGTGACGGGACGCCAGAGATTCCGATCTTGCTGCCATGGCGGCAATGACCTTAAGCGAAACCGGCATGCATTGTTGCCGGTGGGCCGGTCACCGCTGGAATGTTCAATCCGGTGACCCGGCACAACAGAGGGGAGGAGGTGAACACATATGTTGAATAGCATTTTCGACTTCGTCAGCATGCTGGCGGTGCGTATGCGCAGCCAGGCTGGTCAGACGATGGCTGAGTACGGCATCCTGATCGCGGTGATCGCCATCATCGTGATCGTTGCGGCGACCGTCCTCGGCGGTAGCATCTCCGCTCTGTTCAATAACACCGCTTCCAAGGTGTAATTGTGACTCTGGCACGAGTTCGATCGCGCTCGCCTGGTCTGTAGTCTTCGCAGACCCGGCGGGCGCTTTCGCCATTTCTGGGCCGTCTGCGGCGCGTTGTCCGGGCTTCCTCCTCGGGCCGCTGCTCGGCCCCCGCCCCGCGCCCCGGCTCGCGGCTGCCGCCGCGCGCCGCTGGCTGGCCGGAGCTCCGGCGCCCGTTGTCTGGTAGCTCGGGCCGCGGCCGCGTCCAATGTCTCGTCCCCGAGCGGGGAGGGGCAGTCCTCGCACGCGCGGCGATGCCCCGGGGCTGGTCGGCACAGTCGTCAGCACGGGTGAACGTTCGGTTGCCGTAACCCCGGACGCTCAAGGTTGTGACTGGGGTGACGATAAATGAGCTGTGTAGGGCGATTCGAGCGGGCCCTGGCTCCTGAAAAAGGGGTGGGGGTCGTGTGCCGGCGGCGGGACAGAACCCGGGGCCGTGACCTGGACCTTGGTCTAGCTCTAACTAGCGGTTTTCTCAGTGCGGCTCACCGCCCAGACGAACGATACGAGTGCAGTGCGGCCGACATCGCCGGCGATGACTCAGGAACGTAATGCAGACATGGACTTCATTTTCACAGCAACTGTTCAGGCTTGGCGGCCGGCTCCGACAGGAGCGAGGTCAGTCGGCAGTCGAGTTCGCCGTGATCCTGCCCGTCTTGATCTTGATCATTCTGGGGATCCTCTACTTCGGCCGCTACGAGGACTACACCAATCAGGAGACGCAGCTCGCCGAGATTGGCGTTCGCTTCGCGGCGGTCAACATCAACCCCTCGACGACCGGCCAGACGCTGCAGGCGTACATCCAGTCCCAGGCCCAGCCCGAGCTCCAGGCCGGCAGCTCCGACGTCACCAAAGCCGCCCAGGTCTTTCTCTACTACCCCACTGGTTCCAGCAATGCGATCGGAAATCCGTTGCGGGCCTGTGTGGTGGCGACAGTCACCTTTCCCACTCCGATCGGCGCGCCCACCACCACGATTGCGCAAACCGCGACGATGCGAATCGAGCAATTGCAGACGTCGGCGAAGTGGACCCCCGATGCCGCCGCTACGGCCCAGGCCGCGGGATGCTCAATCTCGTAATTTCTCAAGGAGCGACAGCATGAAAATGACACAGCGACGTATGGCCCGTCCGAGCCTCGGTGGGCTCCTGGCCACGCGCAAAGGCGCTCTGACACTCGCGCTGGTATGTGCCGTGGCCGCAGCCGGCATCTTGCTCTTTGCCCTTGGGCGCTACCGCAACAACCTCCAGACCGTGACCAAGCAGGCCACCGTGCTGGTCGCGACTGGCAACATCCCCAAGGGGACGGCGAGCGACGCGATCGCGACACGCGGTCTTTACAAGTCCATGCCAATCGTCGCCAGCCAACTCGCTGTGGGTGCGATCAGCGATGCTTCGCTGCTCGCGGGCAAGGTGGTGGCCACCAACGTGCTTCCTGGCCAGCAGCTGACCCTGAGCGACTTCACGTCTGTCTCAGGCGTTACCGGGACGCTGACGCCAGACCAGCGGGCGGTCTCGGTTTCCATAGACGAGGCCCACGGGAACACCGATGTGCTCCAGCCTGGGAATCGCGTGGACGTCTACACGACCCTTTCGGGCGCCAACAAGGTCGGCTCGGCCGTGTACCTGCTGGTGCCCAACGCTCTGGTCATCAAGGTGCCCGGGGTGCCGACCGTGGTCGGCGGCCAGACCGTTGCGGGCGGTTCGCTTGTGCTCGCGGTATCAGCTCACCAGGCTCCGGAAGTCGATTTGGCGGCAAGCCAGGGAACCCTGTATCTGGCCCTGCGGCCAGCCAACGCGACCAAGTCCCCGCTCACCCCGACCACCACTGACTCTGTCATCGCCTCGAGCCTCCAAGGAGGAAACTGATGAGCTCCGAACTGCAAGTTATGGTCGCGCTCGACGGCGAAGTCGACCGTGGGCTGATTGAAACGCTGGTCGCTCGCGATCCGAATGTCAACGTGCTCGACTATCTCGAGCTCGACGGGCCTTCCACGAGCGGACTTGGCTCCGGTGACGCCCTCATCGTCGCGGTGGCCGACTATACGGCCGAGGCCCGCGACTTCGTCGTCAAGGCCCACCGGCAGCACGCCAACCGGCCGATCGTCCTGCTGTGCCCGAGCGGCAGCGGTGGCTATCTGAACGAGGTCTTCTCCAACGGCGTCGACGACATCGTCGCCCTGCCCACCGACCCCGATATGGGGGTCGACCCGGCCTTGTCGCGCCAGCTCGCCTTCGCCCTCGAAAAGGCTGTCATGCGCAAGCGCGGCGCGTCTGAAGTCAAGACCCAGTCGGTGCGCAACGTCATCTGCGTGCTCGGCCTCAAGGGCGGCAGCGGCAAGACGCTGAGCTCCGTCAACCTCGCTGTCTCTCTGGCCGATGCCGGGCACAGCGTGGCCATTCTCGACCTCGATCTGCAGTTTGGCGACGTGGCCCTGGCCATGGGGCTGACGCCGATGCGCACCATCTATGACCTGGTCCGTTCGGGCGGCTCGCTGGACGCGGGCAAGCTGGAGGACTTCTTGATGGAGCACCCGTCGGGGGCACGCGCCCTTCTGGCCCCGGTGCGGCCTGATCAGGCCGCGATGATCACGGTGCCGTTCCTCTCCGAAGTTCAGCGCCTGCTGGGCGAGATGTTCGAGTTCGTGGTCGTCGACACCTCCCCAAGCTTCGCGCCCGAAGTCATCAGCTGCGTGGACTCCTCCAGCGACGTCCTGGTCGTGGCGATGCGCGACACCCTGTCGCTCAAGAACACCAAGCTTGGCCTCGAGACGCTCGAGCGCATGGAATACGACCGCCGGCGCGTCAAGATCCTGCTCAACCGGGCTAACACCAACGTCGGCATCGAGCGCGAGGACGTGCTCGCCATCCTCGGACGGGATGTCGACATCCTCGTTCCGAGCCACCGCGACATCACCCGCTCGGTCAATCAGGGTCAGCCGATCGCAGGTCAGCGCGGCACCGAGGCGGCCAAGGCCTTCCGGGCGCTGGCTGACCTGTATATCGAGGAATCTCAACAGCGCGCTTCAGCCAAGGCCAATGCGGCTGTGATCGAGCTCCCCAGCGTCGCCGACGCCGAGGCAGATCGCCCCGGCCGCCAGTCGCTGTTCCGTCGCTCCCGTAGGAGCGCGTGATGCAGCTGCACGAGCGGCTTGCCCACGGCTCAGAGCCGGAGCGTGGGGATCTATTCCAGGTCCCGTTCTCCGAGCTCAAGAACAAGATCCACCTCGAACTCATCCAGGATCTTGGCCGGCAGTTGTTCAACACGGCCATCGACCCGCAGACGCTGCGGGAGCGCGTGGAAGCCGAGCTGCACGAGCGGCTGTCCCAGGAGGTCGGGATCGCCCGCGAAGATCGTGATCGGATCGCGGTCGAGCTGACCGCCGACATCCTTGGCCACGGTCCGATCGAGCGCCTGCTCGAGGACGACAGCGTGACGGAGATCATGGTCAACGGGCCCTACGACGTATGGGTTGAGCGCTCCGGCCGGCTGCACAAGACGCCCGTGCGCTTCTCCGATGACGGCCACCTCCAGCGCATCATCTCCAAGATGGTTGCTCAGGTCGGGCGGCGCATCGACGAGTCCTCACCGATGGTGGATGCTCGCCTCCCGGATGGCAGCCGTATCAATGCCACCATTCCGCCGCTCTCCCTGACCGGGCCCCTGCTCACGATTCGAAAGTTCGGCAAGCACCGTCTCGACACGCAGGCCCTGATCAAGAAGGGCGCGCTCACCGCCGAGACTGCTGAGCTGCTCGCCAAGTGCGTACAGGCCCGGCTCAACATCCTCATCTCCGGCGGTACCGGCTCGGGTAAGACGACAATGCTCAACGCGCTCTCGTCGTCGATCCCCGACAGCGAGCGGATCATCACCATCGAAGACGCCGCCGAGCTCTATCTCAACCAGCGCCACGTGCTGCGCCTTGAGTCGCGGCCCAAGAACATCGAAGGCGAAGGGGAGATCGCGATCCGCGACCTGGTCAAGAATTCGCTGCGAATGCGCCCCGACCGGATCGTGATCGGAGAGTGCCGTGGTGCCGAGGCCCTCGACATGCTGCAGGCCATGAACACCGGCCACGACGGGTCCCTCTCCACGTTGCACGCCAACACCCCCCGCGATGCCCTCGCGCGCCTCGAGACGATGGTCCTGATGGCCGGCTACGACCTGCCGCTGAGAGCCATTCGCGAGCAGATCGCATCGGCGATCGACCTTCTGATCCAGATCGAGCGCATGAGCGACGGCTCCCGGCGGGTGATCACCATCACCGAGGTCCAGCGGATGGAATCCGACGTCATCACTCTCCAGGACCTGTACACGTTTCAGGTTGATGCCGTGGCGGCCACCAATCACATTGTCGGGTCGTTAAAGCCAACCGGTCTGCGCCCCGGATTTCTGGAAAAGTTCCAGCGTCGTGGGATCGAGCTCCCCCGCGAGTACGCCGCCTCCCGCCCGGCGTTCGCCGCGGGCAACAGCCATGGCTGACACGCGCTCCCGGGTGTGGCTCGGCCGCCGTTCGCTGGCCGCGCTTGGCGCCGTAGCCGCACTGGTCCTCAGCGGCATCGGCGTCGCCCCCACCACCAAGGCGGCCGCCTCGGCGGCCGGCACGGTGCAGGGCTGGCTTGGAGATGGCGCCACCTGGCCCGGCCGTGCCCTGGTGCTCTTCCCTCCGCGCGGCGCCACCGTCAACGCGTCCACCGTCCACGTGACCGAGAACGGAGCCCAGGCCCGCGGGGTTTCGGTAACCCCGATCAGCCAGGCACGCGCGGGTGACTTTGGGGTCATGGTCGTGCTCGATCAAAACCGGAGCATGGCCGGCGCTCCGACCAGTGCCGCGATGGGCGCGGTTCGCTCGCTGGCCGCGACCCGGGCAGCCGGCCAGCAGCTGGGTCTGATCACGTTCTCATCGCGTCCGCAGGTTTACACCCCGCTGACCTCGGATTCAGCCATCCTGAACCGAAACCTGTCCCAGGTGCCCCCAGCCGGTCACGGCGCCGACATCCCCAGCGCGATCAAGCTCGGGCTCACCCAGCTGGCCGACGCCAAGCTTGCCCTCGGCGCGATCATCGTCGTCTCTGACGGAGTTGGTCAGCTGACGGGCTCGAGCGCGGTCACCTCGGCAGCGGTCAACGCCGCCGCCACGGCGGCCAACGTACCGATCTTCACGGTCGGCCTCCAGGACCAGGCGTCGACCGCGGCCACGCTGAGCACCCTCGCCTCGGTCGCGTCCGGACAGTACGTGTCGACCACACCGGCCCGCCTGGCCGCGGTGCTTCGCCTCATTCACTCGACCCTGAGCCGCGGCTTTGTCGTGCGCTGGCAATCGGTCGCGCCCTCCGGCCGGTCCGTCGTCGTGGTGGCTGGTGTGACGGGCGTGCCGGGCACCGTCCAGGCCACCTATCAGAGCCCAGGCACCGCGGCCTCCACCTCGGCGCACGCGCCGGCCCCCCCGGTGGCCACTCATCCGCTCAGCGCCGCCGACATCTCGCTGCACAACCAGCTCTCACAGTCGCCGAGCTTCGTGACTGCCGCCTCGGCAGCTTCGGCACCCGCGCCCGCCGCCTCCGGCACGGCCACGCCCGGCTCGTTCTGGAACACTTCTCAGGGCGTCATGGTGGTAGCCGGCCTGTGCGGGCTCCTGTTCGCCCTCGCCGTGGCGATGGCCGTCTACCAGCCCTCTCGGCACGCGGTCCGCACCCGAGTCGGAAGCTACATTCCTGGCCTCGTCGAGGAAAGCGAGCCGGGTGAGACGCCGGCAACGGGGCCGAAGGGCTTGAGTCTCTTTCAGCGCTTCGAGCGGGGAACCTGGTGGCCACCGTTCGTCGAGAACGTGGAGATCTCGGGCAACGAACACACTCCCGTCGCCCTGGTCAAGCGGGCGGCAGCCCTCGGCATGGTGGTCGGAGTCCTGGCAACGGTGGTCACCGGCTCGGTCCTGATCGCCCTGATCCCGATGCTGCTATGGCCCTTCGCCCTGCGCAAGTGGATCGCTCGCAGCGCGCTCAAGGAGCGCGAAAAGTTTCGCGATACCCTGCCCGGCTACCTCCAGGATCTCGCCAGCGCCATGCGGGTCGGCCGAAGCTTCGTCGGCGGGCTGACCGCCGTGGTCGAGACGGCCGATGAGCCGGTGAAAGGCACCTTTGAGCGCGCGATCACCGACGAGGCCCTGGGCCTACCGCTCGAGGAGGCGCTCGAGGCCGCGGCCACGCGCATGCAGGCCTCAGACCTCGAACAGGTGGCGCTGATCGCCGGACTCAACCGCCGCTCGGGATCCAACGTCGCCGAGGCACTGGATCGCGTCGCGGAAGGAGCGCGCGATCGCGCCGACCTCCGGCGCGAGATCAAAGCTCTGACCGGCCAGGCGCGCATGTCCAGCTGGGTCCTGACAGCCCTGCCTGGCGTGCTCCTGCTCGGCATCAACGTCGTCTCGCCCTTGTATGCCAAGCCCCTGCTGCATACGACGATGGGCATCGTCCTGCTGTTCGTCGCGGCGATGATGGTGTACGGCGGATGGAAGGTAATGAAGAAGATCACCGACGTGGAGCCGTGAAGCCATGAACTATCTGATGTTTGGCCTGGGAATCATCCTGGTTGCGGTTAGCGGCCGACTCGTGGCCAGGGCCATTGTGGTGCCGCGCATGCAGATCAAGGCCCATCTACGCGAGATCAACGACTACGGCTTCGAGTCTTTGGACGCGTCGCTGTTCCTCAGCCCGCGCGAGCGCTTCCGGCAGAACCTGCGTCGCCGGGCAACCACGCTCGGCCTCTGGACGATGAGCAAGGTGCCAACCCTGCCGGCGTTGGCGAAGTCGGAGCTCACCGCCGCCGGCTACTACGAGATCTCGGCCGAGCAGGTGCACGGCTTCAGGCTGATGGCGGCGCTCGGCCTCCCGTTCACCCTCTTCCTCCTTCTGAGCCTGGTGGGCGGTGGACTGTCGGCAATGGTCACGCTCCTGCTCGTCGTCTCGCTCGCGGCCGGCTGGCAGCTCCCGGCGTTCGTGATCCGCAAGCGGGGCAGCAAGCGCATCGACGAGATCGAGCGGTCTCTTCCCGAGCTGATCGACCTCCTGATCGCAACCATCGAGGCCGGCATGGGTTTCTCGGCCGCGCTGAGCCTGATGTCCCAGCGAATGCCAGGTGCCCTGGGTGACGAGCTTCGTCTGACCATGAAGCAGCAGAGCTTGGGCATGACCATCCAGCAGGCGCTCGACGGCATGATTGAACGCGTCGACACCCCTTCGGCGCGAGCCTTCGTCCGCACTGCCGGCCGGGGTGAATCGCTGGGTGTCTCGATCGGGCCTGTGCTACGCGAGCTGTCCAGCGATCAGCGCCGCCGGCGCCGTCAGGCCGCTCGCGAGAAGATGCAGAAGGCGCCCATCAAGATGCTCTTCCCGCTCATGTTCCTGATCATGCCGGCGCTGATGATCGTGCTCATGTACCCGGCCGCCTACTCGGTCAGTCAGAGCTTTGGCGGCATTCATCATTAGCCAGGTGGTTCTTGGCACCTCAGCTTCGGTGTTTCGTCGCACGTCAGCTTCGGTGGTTCGTCGCACGTCAGCTTCGGTGGTTCGTCGCACGTCAGCTTAGGTTGTCGTCGCACGTCAGCTTTGGTGGTCGTCGCACGTCAGCTTAGGTGGTCGGTCGCACCTCATGCCGAGGTGAACCCGGGCCGAGAAGCGAGAGGGGCGAACCCGGCCAACGGCCATCAGTGACCTGCACTACGTGAAAACCTTGCCGCCAGCCGGCGAGTTTTTCCATACACGCAGGCTTGGCCCGCATTGTGCGAAAGACTTGGCTCCCGGGCTCGAGGTTTTCACATAATGCATGCTCATCGCGCATCGCGCATCGCGCATCGCGCATCGCGCATCGCGCATCGCGCCTCCGGCCACGGCTCGCGCCATCCGGGTCTATTCACCCAGGGCCGCTAGACCGCGGCAGGGCCGGCGCCAAGGAGTGCTCGGACGTCCCGCTCGATGCTGTCACCGACACGAACTCGAAGTACTAGCCACTCCGGACCGTGCGGAGCTCTCTCCGATCCATGTCCGCACGCAACTGCTGTCGAGCGGCCGGAGCTACGAACCTTCGTGAGTCTCAGGCCGCGGTTTCGAGGGGGCGAGACGACGAGGGCGCTCGGGAGGTGGCCACTCGAGGGTGGCGCAGGCGTGCACGCAGGGCGGCGCGGCGCTCGGGCGTCGTGCACACCGCGAAGGCGGTTAGCGCTTCGAGCAGGAGCCAAGGTATCGCCTGGCGCAATGTGTCGGGAGAGAACGGGATCCTGCTTGAGCCCTGGGGGATGATGGCCGCCGAGACAACCGTGGTGAGGGGCGTGCAGAGAGGGATAAACCAAGCCGCAGAGAGGCCCGGGGAGGCCAACGCGATGGGTACGAAGAGGAGCACCATGTAGTGCTCCCAGACGATCGGTGTCGCGCTCAGCGCGGCGAGGATGGCAAGGCCGAACGCCCGCCGGTCTCCCTCGGGACGGCCGGCGAGGCGCCAGGCGGCGAACAGGATTCCGGCCGCGACGGCGATCGCCGCCGCGGTGGCCACGCTGGAGGGAACGCCGGCGATGAGCAGCACACCGACGATCGATACCGCCCGATTCTGTTGCAGGAAGGTCATGTCGGAGAGCATCTGCGGGTACTGGGCCAGGCCGTGGAAGCCGATCATCGCCCAGGCGCCGAAGGTGAGCACGATCCCGACCGCAACCGTCATCGCCAGCGCCTCGTAGCGCCGGGTGATCAGCAGCCAGACGCCGAGCGGCCAGGGGAAGATCTTGGCCGCTACGATCGCGGCGACGGCCAGGGCGGGGGGAAACACGCGCCCTCGCCAACGCCACGCCGCCCCGACCCCGAGAACCAAGAACGGCCCCACGGCGCCCAGGTAGGCGCCGACCAAGAACGGCCACGAGATCAGAGTGAGCGCAAAGCAGCGCCAATCGCGCACTCCGAGCAGCCACAGGCCGCCGATCATCGCCACCACGCTGGCCAGTGAGTAGAGCGTCGCGGCGAGCGTGAACGAAACCAGGCTGAGGGGGGCGATCAGCAGATTGGCGAAGGCGGGATAGACCGGGACCGAAAAGGCGGTCGCCGCAAGCTCGCCCTGTGCGATTCCGCCCGCGTGCATGATCGCCGTCTGGTGGGCGAGGAACTGGGCGTGGTAGGGATTGATCCCGTGCAGGATTGCCAGTCCGGCATTGAACATGCCGCCCCGGAAGTCGAACAGCGCGTGGTTGCTGCGGACCATGATCGTGCTGTAGGCCAGCAGCGGCCCGCCGAGCAGGAGCGGACCGACAGAGAACACCCGCCCGAGCGTGCGCCACAGCCACCGAGTGCGATCGCTCATCCGATCAGGGCGTCTCCCGTGCCCAAGACCACCGGTCCGTCTCCGTTGATGCTGAAGTTGTTCTTTTCGATGTGCACGTTATTGGCCTCGATGAAGCCGGTAGAAACGTTGTTATTCTGGATGTCCACCGTCGCGCAGGGGGCGAAGATGGTGCCATTAATGGTGGCGCCATTGCCGCCGGTGACCAGCGGCCCGGGGCCCGGAGTGGCATCGCACCCGGTCTGATACAAGAGCAGTCCGTAGGCGCCCGGCGACCCAGGCGCGCTGAGGTTGCCACTGCTCTGAAAGGAGATCCCGTTGGCCACGAACGTGACACCAGTCCCGCTCGCCGTCGACAAGGTGATCGTGCCGCTGGGATCGCAGTACACACCCGGCGGGATCGTGCCGTTGATGGCGCCGGGGTCGGTCACGTTGCCCGAGTACGTCTGTGTGCAAGCCGGCGGGTTCTGGCGGTAGTCGAGCGGAAAGGGAGTCGGAGGCGAGGTGTAAGGAGCAACCACGAAGGTGGCGTTGGAGCAGTTGCACGAGCATCCGCTGCCAGCCCCGTACACGGCAGTGCCATAGGTGCCATTGTTCTTCACCAGTGACACGCTGCCGTTGCTCTCGATGGCTCCAGTGACTGCGGCGTTGTTCTTGTCAATGACGATACCGGGATCGCTGCAAACGCCGTTGTCGGCGTAGGCGAAGATCGCGGCCTGCTGAGTCTTGCCGTTGCCGCCGGCAATCGCGCTGGCGCTGACGTCGGCGTGCGTGATGGCAAAGATCTGCCCGAAGAAACTCGGTGCGCTCAAGCTGACCGTCACCTTGACCAACTTCGGATTGCTGTTGTAGTTGGTGGTCACGCTGACGTTCGCCCCCGGGTAGTTCCTCTGCGCGTACGTCGCCCCGTCGGTGGCGGCACCTGTGGGGTTGTTGGGGAGGTCCTGACTGGCGGCCAGCGCCCCGGCATCGGCCGCGGCCTGGGCCTGGCGCTGGGCCTGGTAAAAGGAGCCGACGTCGACCGCCAGCGCCGCCATGCCGAGCATCGCCACGATCATGATCGCGGTGAGCACGATCACCGCGCCGCTCTCGTCCGCACCGCGGCGTCGCAGCCGGCCGAGCCTCCGGACCCACGTGAGGGCCGAAGCTCTCATCGCTCAGCCCTGGCAGCTTGGGCGGCACTGCGCAGGATGACCAGGCGCTCGCCGTCGTTGTAAAGGATGCGTCGCCCCGGTTCGGCCTGGAACGCAGTCCAGGCGCCGGGGTCATCGTGTCTGTCCAGGACCAGCAATCGGTAGCCACGGGCCGCCTGCTTGAACCCGGGGCCGAAGGCGCCGAACAGTGACTGCAGTGAAGCGAGCTGACCGGCGGTCAGGGTCTCGAAGCGGACGTCGTTGGCGATCCGGCCGGCCAGCGCCGGATCGCGCCACAACAGCCAATCGTCGAAGTGCTCGTCGGCCATGACGCGAACTGTCGGGTCGGCACGCGTGACCCGCTCCACTGCGGACAGGACCCCAAAGCGCTGGGAGCTGTACTCGAGCGCCGCGCCTGGTCTCATCAGCGTCGCAATCACGACCACGAGCAGAATCAAAGCCGTGAGGGCACCGATGGATCCGTTGACCACGGCCCGCCGCACGTCGCCCCGGCGCTCGGCGGTCCGGGACCCCTCGGCGGTCCGGGACCCCTCGGCGGTCCGGGATCCCCAGGCCAGCGAGACGGGGACGACCATCATCGCCAGCAGGCCCAAGAACAGGGCGTTGCGGACCACGGCGATCGCGCTCGCGGCGAGGACGAGAACGGCGAGCTTCTCCCAAGTCGAGGTCGCGGACGGGCGGCGGCCAAAGGACCAGACTGCGACCGTCGCCAGCAGGAACACCGCCACCGCCGTGACCGCGACTGTGGTGACCGGCTGCCATTCCGAGACGTTGTGGCGCAGCGTGCTCGAGGCCAGTGTGGTGCGGTAGTAACCGACCATGGCCAGGCCGTAGGGAGTGACCAGGATCGCCGCGCCCGCTCCCAGGATCAGCGCCAGCGGTCGCCGCCAAGCGCGAAGCGATGTCGTCAGCCTGCGCCGGCGCTCGAACAGGATCACCGAGCCGTGCAGGACGACGAGCATCGCGCCCATCGTCACCGTGCCGTGGACGTTGGCCCACAGCACGAGCAGCGGCAGGCACCAGAACACGCGTCGCGAGGGCTCGCGGCTGTCGCCGGCGAGCAGGTAGACCAGGAGCATGAACAGGGGGACCGCGAACGATTGCGTCCGTAGCTCCCGGGACGGCATCATCAGCGTCACGCACAGCGGCAGGACGATCAGGGTCGAGCGAAAGGGAGCCCCGAAACGCCGGGTGGCTACCACCGCGATCGTGATCCCGGAGACGAGCAGGCCGGCGTTGATCAGGCCGAGGAGTCCGAGACCGCCGATCCGGTAGATCGCGTAGGCGGCCAGCTGGGCCAGCCACTGCTGATCGATCCAGACGCTGCCGTGTGACATCGCGGCCAGCGTTTCGTGATGGGGTAGGCCCGACTGCCAGACCAGCCGGCCGGTGACAAGCTCGAGCCAGCTGTCGACGTTGATCTCGCGGGGAAGCTGGATCAGGGCGACGATCGCCACCAGGGCGACCGGGATCCCGAGGATGATCGCCGATCCTCGGGTGGCGATCAGCTCAGCGAGGCTGTCCCGCGGCCGGTGACGCTCAACGACCTCCGGCCCTAGCGCGACGGACGACATGCACAGGGGATCGTCCGAAAGCGGCGATTTCGGGATCAGACGTTGCGGTAGGTAGACCCCGACTTAAGCCCAGGTAGGACCCGTGGCCACGGGCGATTGCATCGTCGGAGCTTCGTGCGGCGGGACCGGGGTTGCCGCTGCCATTGAGTTCGCTCGCGGCCTTGGGGGCGGCGACTGAGCGTGATGGCGCTTCCGTTGAGGTTGATCGAGCCGCTGGTGCCGTTGGATTCCCCCCCGGAGGATCGGCGTCACGCGCACCGCATCGTCGCTTGTCTGACCTAACGAATCTGACTATCCGACAGGGCTACCTGCACCTAGGTCTAGGCCGCACGCCGCCCTACGGGGCGATACATCCCCAAGTGTCTGCAAAGCTCGATTTCACCGGGATCAATCCGCGGGTAGTGCTGGGCGCCGCGGCAGCGCTGATCGTCGCCCTGGCCGCCCTCCTCTCCCGGGTCGGGGCCGACGCCCAATGGCTGGCGGCGCTGGGTCAGAGCATCGTCACCCATCACGCGATCCCGGACGGGGTCCCGTTTGCGGCCGCACCGACCACACACTGGCCCAACGCTCTGGTCCTCGCCGAGCTGATCATGGGAGGGTTGGAACGGGGGCTTGGAGACCGGGGGCTGATGTTCGCCCAGCTGACCGCGGTCGGGCTGGCGCTGTGGATCCTGGCCCGCGACGCCGAGCGCGACGGCGCGAACGGGATCGGTAGCGCCGCCGCGCTCCTGGTTGTCGCCGTCGGGGCTCTGCCCAGCCTCGCCATTGCCCGCGTTCAGCTCTTCTCGCTTGTCCTCTTCCCGCTGCTCGTCATCCTGCTGCGCGCGCAGTCACGCTCGCCCTCGGCCCGGATCTGGCTCGCCGTACCACTGCTCGCAGTCTGGTCAAACCTGCACGGCGCCGCCCTGCTCGGAGCCGGGATGCTGATCGTCTACCTGATCTTCGAGCGAGCGCGCCGCGAGCCAGTCCTCGCCGCCGGCGTCGCCATCGCCTCCCTGGCCGCGCTCTGCTTGACCCCGGCACTGCTGCGCACCGCCACCTACTACCACGGGGTGCTGACCAACCTCGCCGCCCAGCGCGGAGAGGGGATGTGGGGGCCGCTCTCGTTGTCCGCGCCGCTGGATCTGCTCCTGGCCGTGAGTGCGGCGTTCTTGATCTTCCGGATGACCCGGGCGCACGCCCGGCGTTGGGAGTGGTGCATGGTGGTGATCCTGGCCGTGGCCACCGTCAAGGCCGATCGAGACGGCGTCTGGCTGCTGTTCTTCCTGGTCGCTCCGACCGCCCGCGTGCTCGCCCCGGCTCGGTCGCTGCGCGCCCTGGTGCCGGTGGCGGCGGCGCTGGCGGTTGCCCTGCTGGCGATCTCGCTGATCCGCGGTCCGGCGCCGAGCGGGGCCAGCCGCTCGCTGGTTGCGGGGGCGATCGCCCTCGCCCACGGCTCACCCGTGCTGGCCGGGGGCTCGATCGACGAGCAGGTGGCGCTGGCCGGGGGGCGGATCTGGGCCGGGAACCCGATCGATGCCTTCTCACGCCGTGTTCAGGGCGCCTACCTGGACTGGCTGGCCGGCAACCCCCGGGGTGCCAGCGCCGTGACCCCGGCGGTCCGGGTCGTCCTGGTCTCCCGCGGGTCTCAGCCCCAGGCCCTGATGGCGCGCATGCCGGGTTTTGTCGCCGCGCGCGCCGACGCGGGCGCCGTCCTCTACCAGCGCACCGGATGAGCGTCGGCACCACCTCGATCCACCTGGTCCGGCCGGGCCGGGCATGGCTCGACCGCGCCCGGGCCACAAGCCTGCCTCTCCGGGTCTTCGTGGTCTCACGACTGCTGGTGCTGCTCACCGGGGTGGCGGGAGCATTGACCATGACCAAGCACGCCCCCGCCGGCGAAGCGGCTTTCTCGCTGCGCGCGCTCGGGCCGGTGGGCTACGCGCTGGCCGGTTCGGTGGACCGGTTTGATTCCGGCTACTACCTGGATATCGCCGCCCACGGCTACGGGGCGGCGAGCGCCGGCCGCCTCGCCTTCTTCCCGCTCTACCCGCTGGCCATCCGGATCGTCTCGCTGCTGACCGGCTCTGGGGTGATCGCCGGCTTTGTCGTCTCGGCGGCCGCGTTCCTGGCGGCGCTGGTTCTCCTGCACCGGTTGACCGAGCTCGAGCTCGGCCGTCGCGCCGCCGACGCCACCGTGCTGTTGCTGGCGTTCTCACCGCTCTCGTTCTTCTTCACCGCCGTCTACAGCGAATCGCTGTTCCTGCTGCTCTCGGTGGCCTGCGTGCTCGCCGCCCGCCAGGACCGATGGCGCCTGGCATGTGCACTGGGCGCGCTGGCCACCCTGACCCGGCCGACCGGAATCCTGCTGGCGGTCGCACTCGTGCTCGTTCGCGTCGGGGCGCGAGGCGGTCCTGACCGCTCGTTGGCCAGCGTACTGGCGCTGCCCGGCGTACTGCTGGGCTACATGGCCTTCCTTGCCGCCAGCGGCTACGGCTGGCTGGCGTCCTTTGCGGCCCAGTCGGGCTGGCACCGGGTGACCACCGGCCCGGTGGCCGGACTGGGCTCGGCGATCTGGTCCGCGGTGCGCGGCTTTTGTCGCATCGCTCAAGGCGGCACCGTTTACCACCCCGGCCTGCTCGGGCCGTTCTCGCAGGGGGCCGAGAGCGTGATCCTGCTCGCCGTGCTGACCTTGATGATCGCCGGGACCGTGATCGCGATGCGCCGACTGCCCCCCGCCTACGGCGTCTACGCCGGCGTAGTGATCGTGCTCTGTCTCTCCAGCCCTGAGATCGGGCAGCCGCTCTGGTCACTGGACCGCTTCGCGCTGACGCTGTTCCCGCTCTGGATGGCAGCTGGGGCCTGGGTGGCCGGCCGTCGGCGGCGGACTCCGGTGCTCGTGCTGAGCTCGCTGCTGCTCGTCTTCTACACCCTTCAGTTCTCCAGCTGGGCGTTCGTGGCCTGAGCATCACGCCCGGATTCTGGCCGCCCGCCCGCGGCCGCCGCCAGCCGCTCCCCGAGCCGGCCGTGGCGCCGGCCGGTGTCGCCGGTCGCCGCCGCGCGGGCGATCACCTGGCGGGTGCCAACGATGACCGTCGCCAGCCGCGCCCGGGTCACGGCCGTGTAGAGCATCTCGCGGCGCAGGAAGAAGGCGCCGGCCGCAGGATGGGCCACGATCACGGCCACCGGGAGCTCGATGCCCTGGCCGCGATGGACTGAGCACGCGTAGGCCAGCCGCAGCCGCTCGGCGTCTTCCGGGGGCAGGCGGAAAACCGACTCCTCGGCCGCGACCAGGAGGGCGGCTGAGTCGCCATCCGCGGCACTGATCTCGTCGAGCAGCCGGAGCAGGGTCCCGTTCATGAGGCCGAGCTCGTGCAGGTTGCGCCCTGTCATCATCAGCTTGTCGCCCACGCGCAGGCGCCCGCCGCGCACCGGCGCTCCGTCGGGATTGAGGGCTTCACGCAGGGCCAGGTTGATGGCATCGATCCCCAGCTCGCCGCGGTACACGGGGGCGAAGACCTGGATGTCGCGGACGGGATCGACGTCGTAGTGGGCGGGCAGCCGGTGCGCGACCAGTGAGACGATCTCGGCCAGGGCCTCGCGGGCTGACGAGCGCTCGATCAGGAACAGGTCGCGACGCATGCCATCGGCGGGGACGAACTCAGGCATGGCGCCGCGGCGGATGGCGTGCGCACCCTGGACGATCATGCTCCCCGCGGCCTGGCGGAAGATGTGGGTCAGGCGCGTACTGGGGACACGCTCGCTGCTCACCAGCTCGGCGAACGGCTTGCCGGCTCCGACCGGCGCGAGCTGGTCGGCGTCGCCGACCAGGACCACGTGGGTGTCTCCGCCGACCGCCCGCAGCAGCGTCACCAGCAGTTCCAGGTTGGCCATTGAGGTCTCGTCGACGATCAACAGATCGCAGGCGAGGGGATCCTGCTCATCGTGGGTGGGGCCCTCACCCGGAATCCAGCCCAGCGCCGAGTGGACCGTCCGCGCCCGCAGGCCACTGGCCTCGGTCATCCGCACCGCCGCACGCCCAGTCGGGGCCAGCAGCATGACCCGTGCCTGCCGGCCTACGGCTGTCGCCGCGATTGACTTGATCGATGCCGTCTTGCCCGTTCCCGGCCCGCCGGTGATGACCGACAGCCGGTGGGCGAACGCGGCCGCCAGCCCTGTCCGCTGCTCCTCAGTCAGGTCCTTGGCGGCTTCGCCCGCCGCTGCGCTGAGCCGCTGGGAGGGCTCGGCAGCCAGCAAGTCGTCGACGCGGACGGCCAACTCGGCCTCGAGCTCGGCGGTCGCGGTGCGATACAGCCAGCTACCGTCGCGCGTGATGGCGCAGGTGGCGACCAGCGCCTCGATTGCCGCCTGTGAGGGTTCGTCGCCCAGCAGCAGCGCCGCCTGGGCAGTGGCGTCAGCGATCGGCAGACAGGTGCTGCCGCTGCGCTCGGCCTCGGCAAGTACGTGCATGACGGCCGCGCGCTCGCGCTCAGGCCCACCCGCCTCGTTGCCGGCGGCGAGCGCGATCCGATCGGCGATCGCGAACCCGACCCCGAACAGGCTGGTCAGCTCGTAGGGGTTCGCGCTCAGGATCTCGTGCGCTTCCGTCCCGTAGTGCTCGTGAATCCGGGCCGCCAGATAGGCCAAACCATGGGGCGCGAGGAGAAGGTGAAGGCGGCGGGTGACGCGGATCGTCTGCCAGGAGGCCGCGGCCTCCTCGGCTCGTGTTCCCCGTAGTCCGGCTGACGCGAAGGCGCCGGCGGGGTCGCGGTCGATCGCGTCCAGGACCGTGGCCGGACCGAAGCGCGCAACGAGGCCGGCGGCGCGTTTGGCCCCCACGTGCGTGATCCGCTTCAGGTAGGCGACCAGCGCGTTGGGATCGTCGGGGGGGAGCGGCCGCGCCTGGCTGACCTTGACCTGCGCGCCGTAGCGGCTGTCGTTGACCCAGGTCCCGGTGACCCGGACGCGCTCGCGCTCCTCGAGGTGGTGCAGCGGTCCCACCAGCGCCACGCGGCTGCCGTCGGCGGCGGCGGCGTCGATGACCGCCCAGCCGGTCTCCTCGTTGGCGTAGCGCACGAAGCGAATCGTCACCTCGGCGTCAAAATCAGCCGTCGTCTCCATCGCGGCCCCGGACGTTAGACGTGTGGGCGGCTCGCGGCCCGCGATTGTTGCGGCCGCGCCACAGCCCGCTGGTGGCCGCTGTGGCGCGCGGGCGGTGCCGCGGCCAGAGATCATTCTGGGGGCGAGGCGAGCAGGCGAGCCTGCCGGTCATGCCTGCTCGGCGCGGCGCACGACGACGGCGAGCCCTTCGGAGGCGATCAGGCGCTGAAAGGCGCGCACCAGCGGTCGCACGGCGGCGACCCCGGTCCGGCCCTGGGCCCCGATTGCCTGCACCCGCGCCTCGACGGATATCACAGCGCCCCCATCGGGACGCGAGCACACCCAGTTGGCCATTACCACGCGGGCCGTGCCGCGCTGTGACCAGTCGTCGAACTCCGTCGCCGTGGCGAGCAGCGGGTAGTCGCGTCGCAGAGTCCAGATCCGTCCCACCAGCCCCGAGACGAGTGACGAATCACCCGATTCGAGCACCATGAACGGGGCTTGCCGGAAGAGCTCATCAAAGCGGACGTCGGGACCTATGCCCGGGATCCGCCAGCGCACAAGCCGCCCGAGCACCGACGTCTCGGACAGGCGCACCGACTGGGCAGCAGCCCACAGCTGGTCGGCCGTCGCATCGCTTTCTCGGTGGTGCGCGACCCGCAGCGCCGGCGCGCTGATCCACCGGTCCAGATCGGGCTCTCCATCTCCGGTCATAACATGACGCTAGCCGAGACCGACAACCCGTCGGCCATCATCCACAGTGTGCTTGCTCACCTGCTGGCCCCTGTCAACGGTCGCGCCGCCCGGACGCTCGGGCTTCCCTGTCGGCTTCCCGAGGCGGATGGTGTCGCCCTGACGTTCGACGACGGCCCCCACCCGGAAGGCACTCCGGCCGTGCTCGAGATCCTCGCGCGCGCGAACGCGCGCGCGACCTTCTTCGTCATCGGTGAGCAGGTGCGGCGCCGGCCGCAGCTGGTGGCCGAGATCAGGGCCGCAGGCCACGAGGTAGCCCTGCACGGGTTTCGCCACCATCTCCAGCTGCGCTTGAGCCCGGGCGAGGTCCGCGACGACATCGCCCGCGGCCTGGCGGCGATCGAGGACACGGCCGGCGCCCGCCCGGCATGGCACCGCCCGCCCTACGGCATCTACAGTCCGACCGGCCTGCGGGCCGTTCACAGCGCCGGGTTGGCGCCGCTTCTGTGGTCGCGATGGGGCAAGGACTGGCGACGGCTCACCACCCCGACGCGGATCGCCCACCGGGCGCTGCACGGCGTGCTCCCCGGAGACGTGATTCTCCTGCACGACGCTGACTTCTATAGCGCGCGCGATTCCCACCGCCGAACGGCGGCGGCTCTGATCGAGATCACCAGCGAGCTGAAAAGGCGGAAACTCGGTACCGTCCTACCTGTCTGACAGGCTTGCCAGTGCGTACGTTGGCTGGCACGATTGGCACTCAGCGCGCGGGATCCGACACCGCCGGCCGGCGTAGCAGCGTGTCGAGCGCGCGTCACGGGCGCACCCCTCCAATGAACCCAGCATCAGCTTCCCCTCAGAGCGTCCCTGACCACGCGCGCTTCGCGATCGGTTTTGACGATCGCGATCGCGCTCGCCTGCACGCGCTCATCGACGAGGTTCTGGATTCCAACCGCTGGTCAGAGGCGGACATGACCGCCCGCTTCGAGGCCGCCTGGGAGGAGTGGAATGAGCTCCCCTCCGTGGCCATGTCCAGCTGGGCGGGGGGAGCGATGGCCGCCCTGCACTTCGCCCGGGTGGCCGGAGAAACCGTGCTGTGTCCCTCCAACACCTTCATGGCCACGCCCTTGGCGGCGATCCGTTCCGGCGCCCAGGTCCAGTTCGTGGACTGCAACCGTGAGGATCTCTGCATGTCCTTCGCCGACTTCGAGGCCAAGGCGGAGCAGCACAGACCACGGGCGGCGTTCCTGGTTCACATCGGCGGCCACCTCGCCTTTGACACCCGGCAGATCGCCGACTACTGCCGCGCGCACGACATCTTCTTGATCGAGGATTGTGCGCATGCCCACGGGGCGAGCTGGAACGGCGCCAAGCCCGGCTCGTGGGGCGACGCCGGCGTGTTCTCGCTCTACGCGACCAAGACGATCTCGACCGGTGAGGGCGGCGTCCTCGTCTCACGCCGCCCCGAAGTCATCGAGCACGCCCGAGGGTTTCGCAACTACGGCAAGCCCAGTTTCGACGTTGCGGGCCTGAACTTCCGGATGAGTGAGTTCACGGCCGCGCTCGGACTGGTCCAGGTCGAGCGGATGCCCGAAATTGTCCGCTGGAAGAACGATGTCGCGCGGGCCGAGCTCGACCCCAGCTACCCGAACCGACTCGAGCTTCCCGAGCAGATGGTCTCCGGGCTGTACAAATACGTCGTCTTCGACTGGCTGGAGCGCTCGACGGGCCGCGTCTATGACGAGCCCTGCCACCGCATCATGGGCCACCAGGTGTCGCTGCCCAACTCTGACTGGGTGGCCCAGAACCACTCCTGCATCCCCCTCTACTACCGCCCGGCGGCCTGACCGTGCGCGTCCTGGTCACCGGCGGCTCTGGCTTCATCGGCTCACACGTGGTCGACAAGCTGCGCGCCCGCGGCCACGAGCCGGTCATCTACGACCTGCGCCCCTCGCCCTGGCATCGAGACGCCGCCCATCCGGTCGACACGAGGCTTGGCTCGATCACCGACCGAGAGGCCCTGGAGCGCGCGCTGCACAGCTGCGACGCTGTCGCCCATCTCGCCGCTGTCGCCGACGTCAACGATGTCCACGCCGAGCCCGAAGACGCCGAGCGCGTCAACGCCCGCGGCACCGTCGCTGTGCTCGAGGCCGCCCGGCGGGCCGGCGTCAAGCGCATCGTCTACGCCTCGACGATCTGGGTCTACTCCGACTGCGAGGCCGAGGAAGTCAACGAGGACACCTTGCTGCCGCCGCCAAGCCACCTCTACACGAGCACCAAGCTCGCCGGCGAGCTCTACTGCAAGGCCTACCAGGAGCTCTACGGGATCGATTTCACGATCCTGCGCTTCGGGATTCCCTACGGCCCCCGGGCCCGCGAGGCGGCGGTGGTGCCGGCGTTCGTCAACAAGGCGCTGGCCGGCGAGCCGCTGACGCTGGCCGGGGACGGCAGCCAATCACGCAAGTTCGTCTACGTCGAGGACCTGGCCGAGGGTGTCGCCAGCGGCTTGGACGACGTGGCGGTCAACCGCGTCTACAACCTGGCCAGCGATGAGACGGTGACAATCAAGCAGATCGCCGAGACGATCAAGGACCTGATGGGCGATGTCGAGATCGTCCACACCCCCGCTCGTCCGGGCGACTTCGGCGGCAAGATCGTTTCCTCGGATCGAGCGCAGCGCGAGCTCGGCTGGACGGCCGCGACGCCCTTCGCCGAGGGCGTACGCCGTTACATCGCCTGGCGTCACGAGCAGGCCAAGGCCCGGGCCGACGGTGACCGAGCCGCGATCATCCCGGCCGGAGAGCCTGACGCCGAAGCCAAGCCCCGCAAGGTGCTGATCATCTCCGCCGACATCGGCGAGGGTCACGATCTGCCCGCCCGGGCGGTGGCGCGTGAATTCAAGGACGAGGATCCCGATGCCCTGGTTTCGATCGTCAACGGGTTGCCCGCCATGGGGCCGATCCTGACCAAGGTCTTGCGCGAGAACTCGGCCTTCATGTTCCAGTACCTGCCGTGGCTGTTTGACCTTCAATACTGGCTGTTCATGTATTTCGCGCCCACCCGCTGGCTGTCGCGCAAGCTGCTCACCTTTTTCGGCCGCCGAGGCCTGATGCGTCTCATCCGGGCTCACGACCCCGGTCAGATCGTCTCCACCTACCCGGGCGTGACCGCCGTGCTTGGCGAATTGCGGCGCAACGGCAAGCTCAAGGTGCCCTGCTACTCGTCGATCACCGACCTGGCCGGCCTCCAGTTCTGGGCTCATCCGGGGATCGACCTGCACTTCATCACCCATCCCGAGTCCGCCGAGGAGGTCGAGCAGATCGCCGGGCCCGGCAGCGTCCGCTGGGCCAAGCCACCCACCTCACCCGCCTTCCTCGCCGCCCGTTCGCGCGCCGACGCGCGCCGCGCCCTGAGCCTTCCCGCGTCCGGTCGCGTGATCGCGGTGTCCGGCGGCGGCTGGGGCGTCGGTGACCTCTCAGGCGCTACCCGCGCCGCGCTCGCCTTCGAGGACGCCACCGTACTGTGCCTGTGCGGCCGTAACGACAAGACGCGCGCACGGATTGCCCAACGCTTCGCCGGCGAGCCTCGCCTGCGGGTCATGGGCTTCACCGACCGCATGGGGGATGTGCTCGCCGCCGCCGACGTGCTCGTGCACTCGAGCGCCGGCCTGACGGTGCTCGAAGCGATCATCCGTGGCTGCCCGGTCGTTTCCTACGGCTTCGGAGTCGGTCACGTGCGCGCCTCCAATGCAGCGCTCGAGCGCTTCAAGCTCGCCCAGGTGGCCCGGCGCGAGCGCGATCTCGAGCCGGCCATCGCCCGGGCCCTGGAGATCGCCCCCGAGCCTGACACGTCCTTTGCTCGCCGCTCGTCGACGGCGTCGCTGATCCTCAACGACGAGCGCCGGGCCCGTACCCGGCCGGTCTGGCGCGTTCGGACCGCCCACGCGGCGACCACCACGGCGGCCGCGCTCGCGGTCGCCCTTTGGGCGCTGACCACCGGGGCCTCCTACTCGCTGGTAGCGCACTTCGCCCACATCAGACCGGTGACGAGCGTCGCCACCGATTCGCCCGAGGTCGGCGTCCTGATCAACGCCCCCAGCGCCGACGTGATGGCGGTCGCCGGCCAGTTGGCCCGCTACGGCATGCACGCTTCCTTCGGTCTTGCTCGAGCCTCGTTGCCGGTCGATGTCAACGTTCTCAGGTTCGGAGACCAGGCGCTCCCGCGCCTTCCCAACGGTGGTCTCGTGCGCTGGATGGGGGCCCGCGGTCAATTGCATCAACTGCTCGGCCCGATTGGCCACGGTCGTCACTTTCTGTATGCCTCCAGCGGCCCCAGCCTCGGACAGTGGCTGGTGGCACACGGCGCCGGCGGCCGCCTGATCGCCGGTGCGATCAGGATCACTGACCGCACGCACACGCTTGGACACCCCAAGGCGGGCGAGGTCGTCGAGCTGACGATCACCAACGCCTCGCAGATCCGCCCGATGGTGGACCGGCTTCGCGCCGAGCTGCAGAGCAACCGTCTCGCCGCCGTCCCGGTGGGACGGCTGATGCGCGACGCCAGCCGCTCGGTCTAGCTCTGCAGCGCCGTGCGCGCCGGCCCTAACTCGCCTGCCTCCCTGGAGGTCGACGATGTTCGCGCGGCGGCGGCGCGCCTGCACGGCGTTGCCCACCGCACCCCTGTTCTCACTTCGCGGACGCTTGACGCGATCTGCGGGGCTCGCGTGCTGCTCAAGGCCGAGACCTTCCAGCGAGGCGGGGCGTTCAAGTTTCGCGGCGCCTACAACGCGCTCGCCACGCTGCCCGGCGAGGTACGGGCACGTGGGGTATGCGCCGTCTCGTCGGGCAATCACGCGCAGGCGGTCACGCTCGCCGCCGGCCTGCACCGAACCCGCGCCGTGATCCTGATGCCGCAGGACGCGCCGGCGCTGAAGCGGGCCGCGACGGAAGGCTACGGGGCGGAGGTCGTGACCTATGACCGGTACAGCGATGACCGCGAAGCCCTGGTCCGCTCCCTGGCGGCCGAGCGGGCGCTGACGCTCGTGCACCCGTTCGATGACCTGATGGTGATGGCCGGGCAGGGCACGGTGGCGCTGGAACTGCTCGAGCAGACCGCGACAGCGGGCCTCGACGCCGTGCTGATCCCGGTGGGCGGTGGCGGCCTGATCTCGGGCTGCGCGATCGTAGTGGATGCCCTGGCGCCCGCCACCAGGGTGATCGGCGTTGAGCCCGAAGCCTCCGACGACGTCGCCCGCTCGCTGGCGGCCGGGCGCCGGGTGCGGGTCGAGGTGGGTCCTACGATCGCCGACGGGCAGCAGACCCCGGCCGCCGGGGAGCTGACCTGGCCGGTGATCGAGCGTCTCGTCGATTCGGTGGTCACCGTGTCAGACGCGCAGATCATGGACGCCATGCGCATCCTGTTCGAGCGGCTCAAACTTGTGGCAGAACCGAGCGGGGCGTGTGCGCTGGCCGCGCTGTTGGCCGGAAAGGTTGCGGTGACCGGCCAGCGGGTCGGTGTGATCGTGTCGGGTGGGAACATCGGCGCCGCCGGGTTCGGAGCTTTGATGGCGTGAGGCCACCACGCGACTTCGCGCCGGGGTCGAGCGGGCGGGCGTGTCCCCCTGCTGCTGCTCTCCCTCCTGCTCGCGATCCCCGACCGGCGACGGGTCTCGGTGATGAGCAACGGGCGGATGGGGATCGGCATCGTCCGGCGGGGCTTCAGCCTGGCCGTCCTGTCGGTCCCGAGTCCGTGAACGACGCGAGCCAAGCCGGCGCAGAGCAGGGCGGGCACGGCTTGGGTTGCTGGCGTCGGTCCGGGGCGACGAGCGGGCGCTGCGGATCCGCTTCCGATGGGGGTAGTTCCGATCCGTAGCTACCAGTGCACACCGCGGGTAGCCTGGGCGAACGCGCGTCGCTCGGCCTCGCTGCGGCGGTTGGGCTCGCTCCCGACCTCGGGCTTGCCCCCACTCTCGGGGAACAGCTGGTACGCGCGGTTGACGACCAGGTCCTGGGCCCCGGGAGCGATCGCGTAGGTGAGCTGGCCGAGGGTCCCCAGGGTGGTGGCCACACGCTTGGGGCGCTTGCGGATCGCCTCGCAGATCAGGTCGCCCGCCTCCTGGGGGCTCAGGGTCGGGAAGCGGTCATAGAGTTTGGTGGGGGCGATCATCGGCGTACGGACAAGCGGCATGTAGACGGTTGTGATGTGCACGCCATCCCCGATGACCTCTGGGCCGATCGAGCGTGAGAAGGCGTCCAGTGCGGCTTTGGAAGCCAGGTAGGCGGCGAACCGGGGGGTGTTGATCTGTAGCCCCATGGTCGAGATGTTCACGATGTGGCCCGAGCCGCGCTCGCGCATCACGGGCAGCAGATCGAGGATCAGCTTCACAGGCGCGAAGTAATTGAGCTGCATGGTGCGCTGGTAGTCGTGGAAGCGGTCATACGAGCGGTTGACCGACCGGCGGATCGACTTGCCGGCGTTGTTGACCAGAACGTCCACGCGCCCGTGCTCGGCCAGGACCTCCTTGGCCATCCGGTCGACGTCGTCTGGATCTGAGAGGTCGGTCGGGTAGACGTGCGCCGCGCCCCCGGCCGCCTCGACCTCCTCGGCCACCGCCTCGAGCTTCTCCTCCGTGCGGGCCACGAGCAGGACGGTCGCGCCGGCTTGGCCGAGCTGGAGCGCGGCGGCTTCGCCGATGCCCGAGCTGGCACCGGTGATGAGCACGATTCGGTCGCTGACCGAGCCGCTCAGTGATCCCGCCAGCAGGCCCCCCGCGCCAGGGATCCGCTGCCCGAAGGCCCTCAGGGTCCGGACGCCGCCGACCGCGATGTCTGTCAGATCAGGGAACATGAACTCTCCTCGTTCCGGGCTAGCGAGCATATAGCGGGCCCCCGCCCGCGTCGAGGATGACCGATAGCCGCCGGCCGCAGCTCACCGCCGGCCCGAAAGCTTGCCAACCAGCAGCTGAACCGAGCGCTCGAGCTCGGACAACGTGGCCTGTTCGACGCTGGCGATGCCCAGCTTGCGGTTCAGCCAAGCGTTGATCTCGCGATGGCTGGTCCCGTCGCGGCGGCGGATCTCGGACACGAGGCGATGGCGCTCGTCGCGAAGCAATGCGCGGCGCTCGAAGGCCGGGACCTCCCGCGGCCGCGCCCTCGGAGAGGGGTCACCGGGCGCCATCGCCTCGGCCGCGCTCGGCCAGCCCGCGGCCGCCGGACTCGGGGCGGGCGCGGGCCCTCCGAACAGGGTCAGCTGCGGGGCCACATCGGCGCTCAGGGGGATGAACTCAGGGCTCGCGCCGGGCTCGGTCTCCCGGCGCTGGGCGCGCTCCAGCGCCCCCTCGTCGAAGCCTTCGTCGGGTTGACCGCGCCGCATCGAGCGGCGCAGCTCCTGTTCGATCATCGCGGCGTGATCGCGCAGCACCGGGTCGGCGGGCACATATAGCCAGCTGGGCTGTGCCGGACGGCCGGGCAGCGTGCGCACGAAGCGCCCCACGATCTGGCGAAAGATCAGCGAGGTCTTGGCGGCGGTGGCGTAGACGCCGACGCGCAGCCTCGGGATGTCGACCCCTTCGGAGACCATGTTGACGGCGACCATCCACCGATCGGTGGAGTGGGTGAAGCCGGCCAGCTTGGCCGCCGCCCGCGGCTCGGCGTGCAGCACGACCAGCGGCACGCGTCCCGTCGCGTCGCGCAGCAGCTTGGCGATCCGCCGTGCGTGCTCGGAGTCGGCGGCGACAACCAGGCCGCCGGCGTCCTTGTGACCCTGGACGCGGATCTCCTTGAGTTTGTTGTCGGCCTCGCGCAGGATCCGCGGCAGCCCGTCGGGCAGCTCGGTCGAGATCGCGGTCCGGTAGCGGCGGCTGGCCTCGCGGGTGGAGAGCACGGTCTCAAAGCTCGATTCGATCACGTCCTCGCCGCTGCGCCAGGACAGGGTCCCGTCGTAGGCAACGAAGCACACCGGACGGCAGATCTGATCCACCACGGCCTCCGCGTAGCTGTAGGACACATCGGGTTCGGCCATCCCCTCACTGTCGTAGCGCACACCCGGGATCGGGCTGGCGTCGGAGCGAAACGGCGTTCCCGACAGCAACAGCCAGCGCTCGCTGGCCTCGAACGCCTTGGCGAAGCCCACACCCCAGGCCAGCTCCTCGCCCAGATGGTGAGCCTCATCGGCCACCACCAGCGTGCCGCGCGGGAGCTCGCGTCCCCATCGCAGCGGCGACTTGGCGATCCGCGCATAGGTGACCGAAACACCGTGAAAGCCATTCGGGGCTCGGGGTGAGTCAGCGTCGGGGGCGAGGTCAAGCCCGAGGTCAGCCGCGGCCCGGGCCCACTGGCGCGTCAGCGGCGCGGTCGGGCAGGCGATCACCACCGCCCGGGCGCTGCCGGCGCTCAGCTGCGCGCGCGCCAGCTCCAGCGCCGGCCGGGTCTTGCCCGCGCCGGGCGCGGCGGAGAGCAGGAACGGCCGCGCGGGATCCTCGCTCCAGGCGGCCATCGCCGACAGCGCACGCTCCTGCCAGGCGCGGAGCCCGGAGCGGTTGGCGGGTGGACGGGGCGACGGCACGGGTCGGCCATCGTGCAATACCGGCCGGACGAAATCGCCCCCACCCGTTTGCGTCAGCTCGACTGGCGATCCTCGGTACTGACAGTCTGGGGTTGCGCCCGTCCGGGCCGAGTGCGAACATATGTTCGTAGAGTGATCGCATGCGTCCTCATCCCCCGTCTGGCCCTCACGACCGCCGTCGGTGACCGGAGTGAGCTTCTTCAGGTGCCCGCGGCGCTTGCCCCCGAGCCGGGGGGTACCCAGCAGGTAGGGGAGGTGTCACCGGCTGCCGAGGCGTTCGGTGTGCACGCGGGGATGCGGCTCGGCGAGGCGCTGGCTCGCTGCTCCCGTCTGATCCTTGTACCGCCTGATCCGGCGGGAGTGGCCGATCACTGGGAGCGGCTGCTGGTTCGCCTGGAGTCGGTCGGCGCCGCGGTCGAGCCTGAGCGGCCCGGCCTGGTCTGTTTTGATGCCCGCGGGCTGCTGCGTCTGCACGGGGGCATCGAAGGGGTGCTGGCGGCAGCGCGCCGGGCACTGCGCGTCCCCGCCCGCTTTGGCGTGGCGCCGTCGCGCTTTGCGGCCGTCGCCGCTGCGACCCGGGCCCGGAGCCGGCGGGCCGAGATCGTGACCGGAGACCAGGCGCGTGCCCGGGCTTATCTGGCGCCGATGCCCGTCGCGTTGCTGCGGGCGCGGCTCGCGCTGGCTGATCTGCCCGAAGCGCTCGAGCGGCTGGGAGTGGGAACGCTCGGCGAGCTCGCGACGCTGCCCGTGGCCGCGCTGGCGGATCGCTTCGGCAAGCGGGGGCTGCTCGCCCACCAGCTGGCCAATGGCGCTGACAGCGCGCTGTGTCCCCGTCGCGCGAGCGAGTTCCTGCACGAGGCACTCGAGCTTGCCGAGGCGGCCTCGGGTACGCAGCTCGAGCGTGGTCTCGGACTGCTCATCGACCGTCTGCTCGCTCGGCGCGAGCGGCGTGGGCGGACGCTGCGGGCGGTGGTCATCTCTGCGGTGATGGTCGAGGCGGGGGGGACATGGCGCGAACAGGTCGTGTTTCGCGAGGCACTCTCGGATCCGCTGCGAATGCGGCTCGCGCTGACGCCCCGTTTGGCGCAGATGCCGGCCCCCGCCGAGATGCTGAGGCTCGCCGTCGAGCGCTTTGGGCCCCCCGCCTCAGACCAGCGAGTGTTGCTCGACGATCCGGCCGCCGCCCGTGCCGCCCGGTTGCGGGAGGCTATCCGCCAGACCCGGGCTGCCGCCGGTCCTGAAGCGGCGCTGCGAGTACTCGAGGTCGACCCCGGTTCGCGCTTCCCCGAACGCCGAGCCGTCCTGGCTCCCTACGAATGACGGGTCCCCGCCGTCTTTCGGTGCCCCGCCGCGTGGCTGTCGGCGCCGATGCGGCGGGCCGGCCGATGACCGTTGAGGACCGGACCGTTGACTCGGTCCGGGAGTCCTGGCTGATCGAGGATCGCTGGTGGACCGAACGGCCGCTACGCCGGCGCTACTGGGAGGTGGTGACCGTCTGCGGTCGCAACGAGGTGGTCTTTCATGACCTGCTCAGTGGGAGGTGGTGGCGACAGCGCTGACTCGCGGCCGGGGAGGCTCTCAGCGTAAGCGGGGCCACTACCGGCCGGTAGATGGTGGTTTTTCATTCACGTCCTAAACTGGCGGCCATGACCGCCACGCGTGCTCCGATCGATCCCGGGCCCGTCGCCGTGGGGACGTGGAGCGGGGGGCGCTTCATGCACTTCGGGCAGCCGCTCAACGATGAGCGCTTCCTGAATCTGATCCGGCCCGACGAGGCGATCCGGACCGTCATCACCGCCGACGTCTACGGCGCCGGAGAGGCTGACACGATGCTCGGACGCGCGCTCGTCGGTCAGCGTCGTGAGGAGATCTGCGTGGTGGGCGCCGTCGGACACGACTTCTACGAGGGCGAGCGCAACGGCCCCAAGGGCTTTCCCCGCTTCACCGACCCCGCTCTGCGGGGGCCCGACGGCTACGCCGACTATCTGCGGATGGCGACCGAGCGCAGCCTCGAGCGCTGCGGGGTCGACAGCTTTGATGTGCTCCTGCTGCACAACCCCGATCGCACCGGCTACACGAGCGATGCGGTTTGGAACGGGATGGCGACCCTGCGCGAGGCTGGGCTGACCCGGCTGATCGGCGTCGCGCCGGGGCCGGCCAACGGTTTCACCCTCGACCTGATCGACTGCCTGGAGCGCTTCGGAGTGATGATCGACTGGGCCATGATCATCCTCGGTCCGCTCGAGCCCTGGCCCGGTGAGCTCGCGCTCGATGCCGCCGCCGATCACGGCGTCGAAGTGATCACCCGCGTGGTCGACTACGGGGGCCTGTTCTTCGATGACCTGGAGCCCGGCTCAGAGCTCGTTCCCGGCGACCATCGCGGCTTTCGCCCATCGGGCTGGATCGAGGCGGGCCGTGAGCGCATCGATGCCATGCGCCCGGTAGCGGAGCGCAGCGGGCTCAGCATGATCCAGCTCGCCTGCCAGTGGAATCTGGCCCACGAGGCCGTGTCGTGTGTGGTTCCGACCCTGATCCAGGAGCTCGGACCGAACGCGCGCACGGTCGAGGACAAGCGCGCCGAGCTGGCTGCGCTTCCGGGCGAGCTCCGGCTCAGTCCGGCCGATGTGGAGGAGATCCGTGCTCGCGGCGACAACAGCGGCTGCATGGCGCTCAAGGGAGCCAGCCCCGAGCACGAGGGTGCCGAGCTGCCCGACCGCTGGGGCCTCGACGATCGTCTTTTCCGGGTCGCCGACCGTTGGAGCATCGACCCGACCCGCGACCTCGCCCAGACGGTGACGGCGTGAGCCGGCCGTCAGCCGGTGACGGCCGTCAGCCGGTGACGGCGTGAGCCAGCCTTCAGCCGGTGAGGAGGCGAGCCAAGCCTTTACCGGCGGCTGCCTGTGCGGCGCCGTTCGTTATGAGGTCACCGCCCCCTTCGTCTTGGCAGGCTACTGCCATTGCACTCGGTGCCAGCGGCGGACCGGCACCGGGGCGTCGACCAACGGCCGGACCGAGCCCGGATCGTTTCGGGTCACCTCTGGGGCGGAGCTTCTGCGCGCCTTCCGGCCCGAGACGGGCTTTGAGAAGTGGTTCTGTGGCGAGTGCGGTTCGGCGCTCTTCAGCCGCTCGCCCACCGAGGCCGATGAGGTCGGCGTGCGGCTGGGCACCTTGGACTCAGATCCCGGCGTGCGCCCGAGCTACCGACAGTTCACCGATTACGCTGCGGTCTGGGAGGAGATACCCGACGACGGGTTGACCCGCTATCCCGAGAGCCGCGCCGCCGCCGAGTCCTGAACTCCTCCCAGCTCGACCACCCCTTTGAGGCAGTACCGCGGCGCACCTAGGCCGCGTCAGATTGCGCCAGCTCGGTGCGAACCCATTCGCACCCCACCGACAGGTCCGGCACGCCCATCGCCGCGGCTACGTTGAGCCACATCCCATTGCGGAAGAAGTCATCGATCCGTTCCTGATCGGCGCCGGATAGCTCCTGCACGTGCGCGACGAGCCGGGCGTAGAGGGCGCGGACCCGGTCGCGGATCACCTCGTCCTGACAGGCCGCATAAGACTGCAGCTGGAGCATCAGGTAGTCGCGGTTGGATTCCAGCAGCTGCACGTAGGCATTGCCCATCGCGGTTTGCACATCGGTGCCGGGGAGCGCGATCGCGGGGTCGAACTCGGCCGCCGCCGCCGTGAAGCGCTCGCTGACGCGCTCAAAGCAGCGCTCGACCGCAGCCAGGAACAAGTCCCGCTTGCTGCCGAACAGGCTGAACACGTAGGGCTGGGCGACGCCGACGCGACGGGCGATCTTGTCCACCGGGGTGCCATGGAGGCCGGCCTGGGCGAACTCGTGGACGGCCGCCTCGATCAGCGCGTCCCGGCGCTCGGCGGCCGGGACGCGCTGTCGGGGGGCCGTGCTATCAGTGGCGATCGGGTCGGCCATCGAACTCACCGTCGATCCTAGTGCTCGGCGTAATCATCGTGGACCCACCAGACTCCGCTAGGCCGTCACGTGGGTGAGGGCGGGGGCGGGCTCGGCTCCGGCCAAAGCGCCGGCGGCTGCTTGCGCCCCCTCGGCCCCGACCGGGTGCCGGCCGCAGCCCGGGTGCTGAACGGAAGCAGCAGCGCGATCAGGGCGCCGGCGCCGAGCACGACCGTGCCCACCCACATCGCCGGGGTTAGCCCGTTGACGAACGCCTGCGGCGAGGCGTAACCACCGTGGCTGGTGAACACCGTGGCCAGCACCGACACGCCGAGCACGCCGCCGAGCTCACGGATCGCGTTGGTGGCCCCAGATGCCTGGCCGGCCTGATCGGTGCGAACCGAGGACAGGACGGCGTTGGCGGCCGGCGCGAAGACGAGGGCCATGCCGGCGCCGCCGAGGATGAACGGTCCGATCATGCTCGCGTAGGTCTGGTCGACGCTGGCCAGGGTGGCCAGCCACCCGAGGGCCACCGCCTGCAGCCCGAGCCCGGCGGCCATGAACAGGCGGCTGCCCAATCGCTCCGAGAAGAAGCCGGCCAGCGGTGACACGACCATCGTCGCCCCCGTCCACACGAGCAGCTTCACGCCAGCCTGCAGGGGCGAGTTGTGGAGCACGTTCTGCAGGAACTGGCTGAGGAAGAAGATCGATCCGAACATCCCGAAGTACATGGCCAGCGAGACAGCATTGGTGACCGCGAAACTGCGCTGGGCGAAGAAGCTCATTGGGAGCATCGGCGCCGCGGCGCGCCGCTCGTAGGCAATGAAGGCGGCGACCAGAACGGTGCCGGCGATCAGCGCGATCAGGACGGTGGGGCTGGTCCAGCCCAGCGATTGGGAACGCACGAGGCCGTATACGACCCCGAACAGGCCCGTGGAACCCAGCGCCAGACCACCGAGGTCCAGTTTTGCGTTGGGCCCGCGACTCTCGGCCAGGCGGCGGGCGGCCAACGGGACGAGGACCAGGCCGATGGGGACGTTGATCCAGAAGATCCAGTGCCAGGAGGCGGCCTGCACGACGGCCCCCCCGACCAGCGGACCGAGTGCGACCGCGACTCCGCTCACCCCGGACCAGACTCCGATCGCCACCCCGCGGCGGGCGGGCGGGAAGGCATCGGCGAGCAGGGTAAGGGTCAGCGGGGTGGCGATCGCCGCCCCGAGGCCCTGGACAGCCCGCGCGGCAATCAGGGCGCCGGTGTTCGGGGCCAGCGCGGCAGCCGCCGACGACAGGGTGAACAGCCCGATTCCGAACATGAACATCCGCTTGCGCCCAAAACGGTCACCGAGGGCTGACCCGGTGAGGAGAAAGACCGCATAGGAGAGCGTGTAGGCGTTGACGGTCCACTCGAGCGCCTGGATCGAAGCACCGAGCTCGCGGTGGATGCTGGGCAAGGCGACGCTCACAACGAGGTTGTCGAGCACCACCATGAACAGGCCGATGGAAACGATGGCGAGGGTCCAGGCCCTCCGGCGTGAGTCAGGCATATCGCCCTCCAGAGTGGTTAGTGACTGCTAACTAGAAAGAACTTAGCAGCGACTAATAACTTGTCAAGGAGCAAGTGCGGTTGTTCGGCGCCCCCCTGGCCGGCGTCCGTCTCCACCTGATGCGAACATGTGTTCGTACATGTACACCGAGCTGCACTGCCACTCCGCGTTCTCGTTCCTGGATGGAGCCTCCCTGCCGGATGAACTCGTCCCGGCGGCGCTGAAGCTCGGTTACGAGACGGTGGCCCTGACCGACCACAACACCGTCTCGGGCTCGATGGAGTTCGCGGTCAGTGCCCGGGCGCTGGGTCTGCGCCCGATTCACGGAGCCGAGCTCGACCTCGAAGACGGGCGACATCTGACGCTTCTGGTCCAGGATGCCCGGGGTTGGTCAAACCTGTGCCGGATCTTGACCCGCGCCCACGCGCACACGCGCGACGGACGACCGGGGGCGCCCCCCACCGAGCCCAAGACCGGACTGGAGACAATCCTCGCCCACTCCGAGGGGCTGGTCTGCCTGAGCGGTTGTGCGCTGCGCGGGGTGCACGACGAGACCACCCTCCGGCGGCTGCGCGAGGGGTTTGGCCCCACGCGGCTGCGGGTCGAGCTCCAGCGGCCGTTCCTCCGTGATGACCGGGCGCGCAATCGCCGTCTGGCCGCGCTTGCGCGCCGGCTCGGTCTCGCCTGCGTGGCGACCGGCAACGTGCACGCCCATGCCCGGTCGCGCGCTCCGCTTCAGGACGCGCTGGTCGCCGTGCGCAAGCACATGACGCTCGACGCCTCCGAGCCAGAGCGGCGGGGGAACTTCAGTCACGTGCTCGCCTCGCCCCAGGCGATGGCGGACCGCTTCGCCGAGCATCCCGAGGCTGTGCTCGAGACCGCCCGGCTGGCCGAGGAGCTCTACTTCGACCTGCGCAGTGACCTCGGCTACCGCTATCCGGGAGCCGAGGACGAGGCGGCGATGCGCCAGCTGAGCGAGCTATGTGACACGCGCATGCGGGCGCGCTACGCCGACGCGCCGGCCGTGATTCGGGAGCGCGCAAGGGGTCGGCTGGAGGAGGAGAAGCGGATTATCGCCGCGCTGAACCTGCCCGGCTTCTTCCTACTGCATCACGACATGCTCGAACTCGCCCGGGAGGTAGCCGTCGAGGTGCGGGGACCGGACACGGCCCGGTCGCTGCTGCCGCCGGGACGGGGGCGGGGCTCGAGCGTCTCCTCGATCGTCTGCTACCTGACCGGACTCTCGCACGTGGACCCCATCGCCAACGAGCTTCTGATCGGGCGCTTTCTCAACGAGGAGTTGACCTCGCTGCCCGATATCGACCTCGACTTTCCCCGGGATATCCGCGAGCGGCTGATTCCCCGCGTCCACGAGCGCTACGGCCACGACCGCTCGGCATTGGTCGCTGCCTTCCCCACCTACCGCGCACGGGGGGCGATCCGCGAGCTGGGCAAGGCACTCGGGCTACCGCCGGGAGAGATCGAGCGAGTGGCGCGAGGTAGCGAAGGATGGGACGCACGCGAAGTAGGCAAGGACATCGAGAGCACCGGACGCCGGGGGCCCCAGGGTCGCTGGGCGTGGCTGGCACGGCTCGCCGCCGAGGCCCACGGGCTGCCGCGCCATCTGTCTCAGCACTCGGGCGGGATGATCGTCGCCACGCGCCCGCTGATCGACTGCTGCCCGATCGTGCCGGCGGCCATGGAGGGGCGCCAGATCGCCCAGTGGGACAAGGACTCCTGCGCCGACGCGGGCTTTCTGAAGATTGATCTGCTCGGTCTCGGGATGCTCTCCGCGGTCGAGCGGTGCGTGGAGCTGATCTGGCGCTCGCGCGGTGAGCGGATCGATCTCTCGCGGATCCCCTACGACGATCCTGCCACCTATGAGTGCATCCAGAACGCCGATACCACCGGGGTCTTTCAGATCGAGAGCCGCGCCCAGATGCAGTCGCTGCGCCGCACCCGACCCGAGACCCTCAAGGACATCACCGTACAGGTAGCGATCGTGCGGCCGGGCCCGATCCAGGGTGGGGCGGTCAACCCCTACATCGAACGACGCCAGCGGCTGCGGGTCAATCCGGACTTCCAGGTTCCCTATGACCATCCATCGCTGGAGCCTGTGCTATCAGAGACACTGGGGACGATCATCTTCCAGGACCAGGTGCTCGAGGTGGCGATCGCCTTCGCGGGCTTCAGCATCGGGGAGGCGGAAGGGTTGCGCCGGGCGATGAGCCGCAAGCGCTCGGAAGCGGCCATCCAGGCATACCACGAGCGCTTCGTGGCTGGAGCCCAGCGCAAGCATGGGGTCGATACCGAGACCGCCGAGCGGGTCTTCGCGATGGTCAAGGGCTTCTCCGGCTTTGGCTTCCCCAAGGCACACGGCGCCGCCTTTGGGCTGCTCGCCTACCAGTCGACCTGGCTGCGCGTTCACTACACGCCTGAGTTGCTCTGCTCCCTGCTCAACGAGCAGCCGATGGGCTTCTACCCGCCCGACGCGCTTGTCCACGAAGCGCAGCGGCGAGGGATCGAGGTGCTGGCCCCGGACGTCAACGAGAGCGGGGTCGAATGCGAGGTCGAGCTCGCGGGCGCCGTTGCCGAGCGGGCGGGGGTGCTGGAGCCGGATGACGGGTGCGCGGCCCATGTCAGCGAGGCCGGAATCCCAGCGGGCCGCCCGCGGGTGCGGATCGGACTCGGCTACGTGCGGGGGGTCCGCAAGGAGGAGGTGGCCCAGCTCGTAGCCGCCCGGATGGCGGGCGGGCGCTTCAAAAGCCTCTCGGAGCTGGCCTCGCGGGCGGGGGCGGGGGGACCGGCACTTGAGCTACTGGGCTGGTCGGGGGCGTGTGACCGGCTCGCGGCGGGCATCGGCACAGGCTCGGGCACAGAAACGGCCACGGGCACAGGCACAGGCACGGACACGGCTACGGGCACGGGCACGGAAACGGTCACGGGCACCGGCTTGGGCGGAGGGTCGGCCCGGCGCATCGCGCTCTGGCAGCTCGGCGTGAGCGCACCGGGCCGCCGCGTGCCCGGCGGCACCCAGCTCACGCTCCCGCTCGATCTGCCCGCCCCGCCTGTTCTGCGCCCGCTGTCGGACTGGGAGGCGATGCTCGCCGACTACGGCACTACCGGACTGACCGTGGGATCGCATCCGCTGGCGCTCCTGCGCCCGCGGTTGCCAGCCGCGGCCGTCACCAGTCAAGACCTGGAGGCGCTCGAGCACGGGCGGCGGGTCACGATCGGGGGCATGGTCGTCGCGCGCCAGCGGCCCGGGACGGCCGGGGGGGTGGTCTTCATTCTGCTCGAGGACGAGCACGGGACGATCAACCTGATCGTCCCGCCCAAGGTCTACGAGCGCCATCGGCTGCTCGTCAGGACCGAGCCGCTGATGCTGGTCTCGGGCAAGCTAGAGCGCTTCGCGGCCGCTGGCGGGGCGATCAACGTGCTCGTCGATCGGATCGGTCCGATCGATGCCCCGGACCAGGTCCTCGCCGAGATCAAGGACTTCTCGATGCTCGACGAGCAGGTCCGCCGTGGCCTCGCCGAACAGCGAGCCGCGGCGGGCGCCGAGAGCGAGGCCGAGGACTTCAGAGCCGTGGCGCCGCCGGTCATGAGCTTTGCTTCCGGGCGACGGCGCTGACGCGGGCGTCCCGGTAGGCGCGGGGCACTGGGCCGGGGCAGTCGGATCGCCGCCCATCCCCGCGGCATCCTCCCGGCCCGCGCGGTAAGGTGCCGCTCGCAGTGCTTGGAGTCGCCATCTTCGTCGCCTTCTGGGTCGTCCTCGCGTTCGGCCTTTTCTTCGTCGCGGCTCGCGGCGGGCTCGGCGGTGCCCGGGCGACTATTCAGAAGCAGTCGCGGGGCGCCAACCGGGCCGCCGGGACGGTGTTCCTGGTCGTGCTGGTCGGGTTTGGGATTGCCCTGCCGGGCGCGTTGCTGGTCGGCAACCACGCCAAGGCCAACGCCCGGGCCAGCGGCCTGAGGCTGACCACCGGCGAGAAGGCGGGCCGGGAGCTGTTCGGTAGCCACTGCAGCGTCTGCCACACGCTGGCCGCGGCCAACGCCGTCGGCAAAGTCGGGCCGAACCTGGACACGCTCAGGCCGCCGGCCTCGCTTGTGCTGCATACGATCGAAAATGGCTGCCTGCCCAATGCCCCCTCGGGCTCATCTCAGCAGTGCCTGGGACAGGGCGTCATGCCCGCCAGCGTCGTCCAAGGCCGCGACGCCCAGAACGTCTCGGACTTCGTGGCTCGGGTCGCCGGTAAGGAGTAGTTCCGGCCGCGGGGCGGCGGGGAAACGGCCCGTCCGCCTTCGTTGGTAGCATCGCCGAGCCGAACTGCTGAATTCCCATACCGCCCGCGCCGCCAGGAGTGGGAGGGGAGTGGGGGAACCAGGTTGTTGGGGCTAATCGCGTTTACGCGTAGCGTCGCTCTTTCGTCGCGAGCCCGTCAGCTAACCCCGCAAGCCACCGAAAGAGGACAATCAGATGCCCCGCTCAGGCACTTCCGTGCCAGCGTCGTCACGAGCCGGCTTGACTCGCGAGGAGCGCCGCCAGAGACTTGACCCCGTACGTGCAGAATGGGTCGACGGCCTTGAACCCCCGCCCCGGCGTCCCGGCGGGGTCCCCGGTCGCCACACGGTGACGATCCGCGGCCAGGGCGCCGAAGGCTACGCGTCGCGTAACGGCACTCGCCCCTCCACAGCCCAGCGCCACTCCCAGGTCAGGCGCCATGAGCGGGCTGGCTTCCGCCCCGACCGCGTAGCGATGTGGGCTGTTCTGCTCGGCGTGACGCTGATGCTGATGGCTGCGGTCAGCTCGCACGCCGCGGTGCTCGCCGTGCATCACGCCCTCGCGACGCACTGATCCGGCGCCCAGCGCACCACAAACTCGTAAGCTGCGCGTATGCGTGTCGCGGCCACACCCCCGAGCTGATGGGCCCTCGGTGGCGCCGCGCGCTGGGCGGGATCGCGATTGTGATCGCCCTGGCAGCAGCGGGCGGTTCAGCGGCCGCCAGTCCCACGCTGCCGTCGAGTGATCCGTTCTACAGCTACTCAGGCCCGCTTGACCAGATTGCGCCCGGCACCGTGCTGCGCTCGCGCACGGTGACGATCGCCGAGTCGGGTAACAGCACGCCAATCAGCGCGACCCAGGTCCTGTACCGCACGACCGGTCAGCTTGGGCAGCCGACCGCGACGGTGGCCACCGTCCTGCGGCCCGCGACGCAGCCGCTGGTGACCAAGCTCGTCTCCTACCAGACCGCGTACGACGCCCTGGGATCCCAGTGTGACCCCTCCTACACGCTGCAGGGCGGCAACTCGAGCTACAGCACCGCCCAGGCCGAAGAGCAGGTCATCCTCGGCTATCTCTCGGCCGGAGACACCGTCGTGGTGCCCGACTACGAGGGCGTCCGGTTGGACTGGGCGGCCGGCCAGGAGTCAGGCTACGGGACGCTGGACGGGATCCGGGCGGCGGAGAACTTGCTCAGCCTGGCGCCGGCCAGCACTCCAGTCGGGATGGTCGGCTACTCCGGGGGATCGATCGCCACCGACTTCGCGGCCGAGCTCGCTCCGACCTATGCCCCGAGCCTGAACCTGGTTGGGACCGCCGAGGGCGGCGTGCCGGTTGACTTCTTTCACAACCTGGCCTACATCAACGGCAGCCCCGACTGGTCGGGTGTGATCCCGGCCGTGCTCGTCTCGCTCAGCCGGGCGTTCGGGGTCAGCTTGCAGAAGTACCTGTCTCCCTACGGACAGCAGCTGACCCACAAGGTCCAGGACCAGTGCATCAACGATTTCGCCGGCAGTTATCCCGGCCTCACCTATCAGCAGCTCCTGGGACCCCAGTACCAGGACATCTACAAGATCCCACCTGTCGTCCGGATCGGTAATCAGCTGATCATGGGCCGGACCGGTACGCCGACGGGGCCGATGTTCATGGGGGTCGGCAACGCCGACGGCACCGGGGACGGCGTGATGGTGAGCCAGGATGACCAGGCGCTGGCCCACGCCTACTGTCAGCGTGGGGTCTCGGTTCAGTTCAACGTCTACAACGGCGACGCCCACACGCAGGCCGCCGTGCCGTTTGAACAGGGGGCCCTGAGCTTTCTCACCCAGCGGCTCAATGGCCAGCCGGTCGCCAACGGCTGCGCCACGATTCAAGCCGGCAACTCGCTCGATCCGCTCCCCGTACCCGGAAGCCCGTCGGCGGCGAAGGTCCATCTCCGGCTCAAGTACCTGGGGCGCAGCAAGCGCCGGCGCGGAATCGTCATCGGGCTTTCCACGAGCACCGGCACGCTGCGCAAGCTCGTCGTCACTCTGCGTCACGGCCATCGACTGATCACCAGGATCAGGGTCGGCCGCGTCACCACCGCGGAGCATCGCCTGGTCCTGCGCAAGAAGGGACGCATCCCGCCACGTGGCCGTTACCGGCTCAGGGTCACCCAGGGCCGCACAACGCTGCTCGTCCGCACCCTGCGGATCCGCTAGCCGCCTCCGCGCCGCTCCGGCCACCCCCGTTCCGGCCGCCCCCGTTCCGGCCGCACCGCTCCGGCCGCCCCGCTCCGGCCGCCACCGCTCCGGCCGACCCCCTGGGCCTGGGCCCTGGGCCGGCTCTCATGGCGAGCTATGCCAGAGAGTGATCCAGCGTTTATCGCCGGTCGTACAGACGGATATACGGTTTGGGAGGGGCCTTGCACCGCCGCCGGGATGCCCCTACACTTATAAACCGTAAGTAGATGCCAAAACTGAAGGGCGGGAGTGTCATTCCGTCCATGAGCCTGCGGGTGTCAGCCATGAAGATTCCGATGAGCAGATTCCAGATTCACGATGACCTCACTGCCCCTGAAGGGTCGGCGGCTGTGCTGCGCGGCGCGCTCTCCGGGGGCGGCCAGCTGCCCAATTTCCTCGGCGTGCTCGCCGGGTCTCCGGCGGCGCTGCGGGCCTACGCCCGTTTTCGCTCGGAGCTTCGCCACGGCAAGTTGACGCTTCCCACACTGGAGCGGATCGCGCTCGCGGTTGCCGAGCACTACCAATCGGCCCCCGGGATCGCGATGCATTCGCGCGCCGCCCGCGGCGTCGGGTTGGCCCTGGATGAGGTCGCGCTCGCGCGGCAGTTCGATTCCCGCGACGAGCGAGAGGCGGCACTGCTGCGCTACCTGCGTGCTTTGGTCATCGACGGCCGCCCGCCCATGCACCTCCACGAGGAGGCGCGCGAGGCCGGCTGGGACGACGAGGAGATCCTCGAGGCGATTGCCGCGGTGATGCTGGAGGGCTTCACGGCCATGGTCAACGTGGCCGGCGAGGTGCCCGTGGACGGATCAACCGAGGCGTCGCGAGCGCTGGAAGCAGCGTGAGGTCGTAAGCTCCCCCACAGCGCTCATGGCCGCTTCAGAGCAGACCGCCACGAGTTACGGTACGCGCAGCAACTGCTGCCCCTTCTATCACGAGGCAGTCGAGTTGGTCGGTCGCCGCTGGACAGGTGCCATCCTCCGGGTCCTGATGGATGGAGCGCTGCGCTTCTCCGAGGTCGCCTCCTCGATCCCCGAGCTCTCGGACCGCCTCCTCTCCGAGCGGATGAAGGAGCTCGAAGCGCGGGGAATGGTGGAGCGGACAGTCGTTCCCGGCCCCCCCGTCCAGGTCCGCTACGAGCTCTCCAAGATGGGTCGTGAGCTCGAGCCGGCCCTGTCCGAGCTGCAGAGCTGGGCTCAGCGTTGGCTCCGTGACGACTCTGTGCCCGACTCCGAGCGCTGACCGCCCCCAGCCCTCACAGCCCGTCATCAACTCAGGCGCGACGACCGCCGTCCCGACCCGTCCTGCCAGCTCAGCGTGGAGCCGCTCAGGCGCAGCGAGCCGACGCCGATTCGGTTGCCGGAATCGAGCTTGCTGACGCCGGAACCCTGACGCGCGTACACGCCCGTGACGGTGCGGTGGCCGACGATCGTACTTGCGCGTGCGATCCAGCCAACGGCACCGGCCGATGTTGCGACGATGGTCGTGACCGCGACGTAGCCCTCGGGCCCGGCGGCATCAGCAGCGGCGTGGCTGAACAGGCGTGCGCCGTCGGAGAGCCGCCGGACGACCACGGTGGCAGAGCCCGTGTCCACGCCACAGGTGGTCACGGCATAGGCCGCCATACGCCCGGCCACGGCGACCGGGCCGACCCGATCGGATCTGATGCAGACCGCCGCATGGCCAAGGAGATAGCGTCCGGCGCGTCCCGCCGCGCAACCGTAGACGGCTCCCGACTGGACGAACACTCGGGCGGCTCGGCTCATGGCGAGGGTCCGCGCCGCCGCCGGTCCGCAGTGCGCCCCGGCCGTCGTGGCCGACGACGTTGTTGAGCTGCCCGGCGTCGCCGCCGAGGATCCGCACGCGGCGAGGGCAAAGACGGTCACGGCGACGAGCAGCAGGCGCCTCACCCAGGCCACAGTAGGGACGGCGATGTTCGCTGGCAAGTAAGGTTCCGCAGCCGTGACCGACCCGCCCCTTACCGCCCAGGACGTGATTGCGCTCGTCGCCGAGCAGGACATCCGCTTCATCCGGCTCTGGTTCACCGACGTCCTGGGCCAGCTCAAGGCGTTCTCTATCAACGTGACCGAGCTTGAAGACGCGTTCGAGGGTGGCATGGGCTTCGACGGCTCCTCGATCACCGGCTTCAACGCGATCGAGGAGTCCGACATGATCGCGATGCCCGACCCAAGTACGTTCATCGGCCTGCCCTGGAGGCCCAGCGAAGCCGGGGTGGCGCGCATGTTCTGCGACATCCTCACCCCCGAGCGGACCCCGTATGAGGGCGACCCCCGCCACGTCCTGCGGCGCGCGATCCAGCGCGCGGAGCGAATGGGCTTTGATCACTTCTACGTCGGACCGGAGCTCGAGTACTTCTACTTCCGGGACTCCAAGTCGACCGAGGTCCTGGACGAGGGTGGCTACTTTGATTTGACCACCTTGGACGCTGGCTCAGATTTGCGCCGCGAAACCGTGCTCGGCCTGGAGCAGCTCGGGATCCACACCGAGTACACCCACCACGAGGTCGGTCCCAGTCAGCACGAGATCGACATGCGCTACGCCGACGCGATGAAGATGGCCGATGACTGCATGACCTACCGGATCACGGTCAAGGAGTACGCGATGAAATACGGGCTTCATGCGACCTTCATGCCCAAGCCCCTGTTCGGCAAGAACGGCTCCGGGATGCACACCCACCAGTCGCTGTTCCGGGGAGAGGACAACGCGTTCTATGACCCCGACGACCAGTTCTACCTGTCGGATGTCGGCAAGGCGTTCATCGCCGGCCAGCTCCGCCATGCGCGCGAGATCTGTTCGATCTTCGCCCAGTGGGTGAACTCCTACAAGCGGCTGGTCCCCGGCTACGAGGCGCCCGTCTACGTGGCCTGGTCGCGCCGGAATCGCTCAGCCCTGGTTCGCGTCCCGCTCTATCACCCGGGCAAGGAACGGGCCACCCGGATGGAGCTGCGCTGCCCTGACCCGGCCTGCAACCCCTACTTGACCTTTGCCGTGCTGCTCCAAGCCGGGCTGGAGGGCATCGAGCACGGGTATGAGCTTCCCGATCCGATGGAGAAGAATCTGTACCACTTGTCGCCCGACGAACGGCGGCGACTGGGAATCGATCAGCTGCCCGAGACGCTCGGCGAGGCGATCGAGCTCACTGCCCAGTCAGAGCTCGTGCTGCGCACACTCGGGGAACACATGTTCAACCGCTATATCGAGATCAAGCGCCAGGAGTGGGACGATTACCGCGTCCAGGTCACGCCGTGGGAGCTCCAGCGCTACCTGCCGGTTCTGTGAGCGCCGCCGCCAGTGCCTGGGGGTCAGTGACCGGCGCCTGGCAGGTGAAGTGCTCGCAGACATAGGCGGCCGGGCGGCCGTCAACCTCGGTGCGTCCGTCCAACAATGCCGCCACATCGTCGTCGCCTCCCGCGAGCACCACGTGGGGACTGAAGCTGGTGCGGACCACATCCGCTAACGACTCGGCGTCGGGTCCCGATCCGGCGATCGCGACCTCCCGCACACGGGCCAGATAGAAGTCAAAGGCTTGGAGGGCGTGGCCGAACGCGAGTGGGTGGCGGCCGACGATCGGCGCCAGGAGCCGGAGGCCGCCGAGCGCGTGGTGCTGATACTCAGGCGAGCCTGAGAGGTGTGCCAGGCGCAGCAGGCCGAAGGCGGCCGCTGAGCTGCCCGACGGAATCGGAGAGTCCTCGAGGTCCTTGCGCCGGGCAAAGGACAGCGGCCGATCGGCGGCGGTGGTGAAGAAACCGCCCCGATCGGGGTCGGCGAAGCGCTCGATCATCGCGTCGGCGAGCCTGATCGCCTCCCGGTACCAGTGGGGCTCGAAGGTCGCTTCGTAGAGAGCGGTTAGCGCCTGCACAGTGAACGCGTAGTCCTCGAGGTAGCCCTCAATCCTCGCCCGGCCGTCCTTCCAGGTCCGCAGCAGCTTCCCGTCGGCGTCGCACAGCGAGCCAAGTATGAACTCGGCGCCGTCCCGCGCCGCCGCCACCCAATCCGATCGCTCGAGGGCCGCGCCCGCCTCGGCCAGGGCGGTGACCATCAGGGCGTTCCAGGAGCACAGCCGCTTGTCGTCTCGGCCGGGCCAGACGCGCTCGCCCCGCACGGTGTAGAGCCGCCGGCGGATCTCCTCGCGTGCCTCGGGCTCGGGGCCGCGAGCCTCGAGGACGTTGGTGCCCTCGAAGTTGCCCGCGTCGGTGGCCCCGAAGTAGGCGAGCGCCGAGTCGGCGAGCTCTCCCAGCACGGCGCGCAGTTCGGCGGCCGTCCAGACATAGAACTTCCCTTCCACGCCGTCGGAGTCGGCGTCCAGGGCGGCGCAGAAGCCGCCTTCGGGGCCACGCATTTCCCGCAGCGCCCAGTCCAGCGTCTCGGTGCATACGCGGCGCAGGAGCGTGTCCCCCGAGACCTGCCAGCCGTGTAGATAGGCACGTGCGAGGAGGGCGTTGTCGTAGAGCATCTTCTCGAAGTGGGGAACGGTCCAGGTGGCGTCGACGGCGTAGCGGGCAAAGCCTCCGCCCACCTGGTCATAGATCCCGCCTCGGCTCATCGCTCGCAGGGTGCCCAGCGAGATCTCGGTTTCGCCGCGCGCGACCAGGAACTCGATCACCGAGGCCATCGGGAACTTCGGCGCGCGCCCGAAGCCGCCCTGGGCGGCGTCATAGGAGCCCCGCAGGCCCGACACCGCCTCCGCCAGCAGTTGCGCGGTGATCGGCTCCTCGGATGCTCGCATCCGCACGCTGGCGCCGAGCGAGGCGAGGATCTGGGCGCCGGACTGACGGACCTCCTCGCGCCGCTCAGTCCACGCGCCGGCTACCGCTTCGAGCACGGCCCGCCAGCTCGGCAGGCCGTGGCGGGGCTCGGGCGGGAAGTAGGTCCCCACGTAGAATGGGGACAGCTCAGGGGTGAGAAAGGCGTTCAGTGGCCAGCCCCCCTGCCCGACCATCGCCTGGCACGCCTCCATGCACGCCGCATCGACGTCGGGTCGCTCCTCCCGGTCGACCTTGATACAGACAAAGCGCTCGTTCATCAGCGCCGCGATCTCCGGATCCTCAAAGGACTCGCGCTCCATCACGTGGCACCAGTGGCAAGCCGAGTAGCCGATCGAGACCAGCAGTGGACGCTGTTCGCGGTGCGAGCGCTCCAGCGCCTCCTCGCCCCACGGGTACCAATCGACTGGGTTGTCCTGATGCTGGCGCAGATAGGGCGAGGTCTCCTGAGCAAGGCGATTGGGCATCGGGGTCAGGCTACCCCGCCCCGGGGGGCGCAATAGGCTTGGACAGGGCGGTCATCCGCCTCGCCGCCCCCCTGGCGCGGCGGGAGTGCTTCTCGAGTGCAAGGAGATGAACTTGGCTGACTATCGCGAGCCGGTGAATGCGCCTGACGCGCCGGCGGCCGTCGGCGCCTATGTCCACGCCGTCAAGGCGGGGGGCCTGCTCTTCTGCTCGGGGCAGATCCCGCTCGACCCTCGGACCGGGAATCTGGTGGGCACCACGGCAGCCGACCAGGCCGGGCGCTGCCTGGAGAATCTGGCGGCGGTCTGTCAGGCGGCGGGAACGAGCCTGGGCGAGGCGGTCAAGATGACCATCTACCTCACCGACATGGCGGACTTCGCGCCCGTCAACGAGGTCTATGCCTCGTTCTTTGAGTCGAGCCCGCCGGCGCGGGTCGCGATCGGCGTGCAGGCCCTGCCGCGCGGGGCGCAGGTGGAAATGGACGCGGTGGTCGCGCTTGCGAACTGACCAGACGGTGCTCGAGCACGCGGTCACGGCCGACGACGTACGTCGGGCCGCAGCCGCCGGCGCGGGAGTGATCCGCGAGACACCTGTGGTGAGCTCCCAGACCCTGGCCGAGCGCACCGGGGTGACGGTGGCGCTGAAGGCCGAGAATCTCCAGCGGACCGGATCCTTCAAGCTCCGCGGCGCGCTGGCCAAGATCGCTTCCTTGTCCGACGCTGAGTGCGCCCGAGGAGTCGTGGCCGGAAGCGCCGGCAACCACGCACAGGCCGTCGCCTATGCGGCCCGCGCTCGCGGCGTGCGATGCGAAGTCTTCATGCCGGTGGGCGCAGCGATCGCCAAGGCAGAGGCGGCCACGGCGCTCGGCGCCCAGGTCAGGCTGGTCGGCGCGACCGTCGACGACTCGCTGGCCGCCGCGCGCGAGCGCGCCGACTCGGAGGCGATGGTGTTCGTGCATCCCTTCGACGACCCAGAGGTGGTGGCGGGACAAGGTGGCCTGGGTCTTGAACTCGCCACCCAGGTGCCGGATCTGGCGCGCGTTTTGGTCCCGCTGGGCGGTGGCGGCTTGCTCAGCGGCGTGGCCGTCGCGCTGGCCGAGTCCTACCCCGAGGTCGAGGTGATCGGTGTTCAGGTTGAGACTTGCGCCCCGTTTCAGGCCTCGCTGGCGGCGGGCGAGCCCGTGGCCGTCGACTCGGCGCTGACGATCGCGGACGGGATCGCGGTCAAGCGGCCGGGCGCCTTGACCCTGGCCCTGATCCGCCGCTGGGTGAACCGGATCATCGTGGTGGGCGAGGACGAGGTGGCCGAGGCGATGGTCTTCCTGCTCGAACGTGCCAAGCTGGTCGTCGAGGGCGCGGGGGCGGTTGGCGTGGCGGCCCTGCTCTCGGGCCGGCTGAACGCGAGCGGCTCGGGTACCACGGCAGTCGTGCTTTCCGGTGGCAATGTCGACCCCGGCCTGCTGGCCCAGATCGTTCGCCGGCATGAGAGTCAGGCTGGACGGCGTTCGGTGCTCCTGGCCCGGGTCCCGGACCGCCCCGGCTCACTCGCCCTGCTGCTCGCGCTGTTAGGTCAGCAGGGGGCCAACCTGCTCGACGTCGAGCACCTGCGCGAGGGCTTTGACCTTCACGTGCGCGAGAGCGCGGTCCAACTCGTGCTCGAAACCCGGGGGCCCGAGCACGCCGCGCATGTCGTTCGTGCAGTGCGCGAGGCCGGTTACGCCGAGCCGCTTGCGGTTCGGTAGTCAGCGGCCGCGCTGACCAGCGCCGCGATCACGCGGCTGCGCTCGTCTGCTTCGGGATGCCACTGCACCCCGAGCACGAAGCGCCGGTCCGAGGCCTCGATCGCCTCGGGCAGCTCGTCCTCGGAGGACAGCCCGGTGACGGTGAGCCCGGCCCCGATCGCGTCGACAGCTTGGTGATGATGAGACTTGGTGTTGTGCTGCTCCTCGCCGGCCGCTCGGGCCGCCAGAGAGCCGGTGTGCAGGCGGACACCGTGATCGGATCCAACGAAGCTCCCGGGCACGCGGCGATGCTCCTCATGACCAAGGGTGTCGGGAAGGTGCTGAAGCAGCGTTCCACCCATGGCGACATTGAGCAGCTGCATTCCGCGGCAGATACCGAGCACCGGCATATCCCGCTCAACGGCCCGGCGCGTGAGGGCGATCTCGACGTCGTCGCGCGCCGGCACAATGCCGTCGGTGGCCGGGTGAGCCTCGGCGCCGTAGCTGGCGGGATCGATGTCGTTGCCCCCGGCCAGGATCAGCGCGTCGACGCGGTCGAGAATCTCGTCGGGATCGGCGATCAGGGCCGGGTCGGGCGGGATCATCACGGCCAGGCCGCCGGCGGCCTGGATCGCGTCGATATAGGCCAACGGGAGCAGGGCTGCAGGCTGGTTCCATACGCCCCAGGCAGCCTCAGTGCGGGCAGTGCAGATTCCGATCGCGGGCCGGTTCTCCCTCATCGGCTTTTAGGCTAGCGGCGTCGCGTGGGTCAGCGGCTGGCGTCCCGCAACGAGCGGCTGTCCTCCCGCAGCCGAGCCCGCTGGACCTTGCCGCTGGCCGTCTTGGGCAGCTCAGAAGCGAAGTCGACGATCCGTGGGTACTTGTACGGCGCCGTCTCGCGCTTGACGTGCTCCTGGAGCTCGGCGGCCAGCTCGGGGCTGGGCGCAATTTCGTCGCGCAGCACGACCACAGCGCGCACAACTGCCCCGCGCTCTTCGTCGGGTGCGGCCACCACCGCCGCCTCGGCGACGGCACGGTGGGCGACCAGGGCCGACTCGACCTCGAACGGGCCAATGCGGTAGCCAGCCGAGATGATGACGTCGTCGGTCCGGCCCTCGAAATACAGGTAGCCCTCCTCATCGGCGCGGACGCGGTCTCCGGTTGCCCACGGCTCACCTTCGGGGGCGCGCGTGCCGTCGAGGTAGCCAACGAAGAAGGTGGGATCAGTACGCGGGTCGGCGAGGACAAGCTGCTCGTCACGGATCTCGAGGGCGACGCCGGGGAGAGGACGCCCCATCGAGCCGGGCCTCACCTCGCCCCCGGCCGGCGCGCCGGTGAGCTGACCGGTCTCGGTCTGTCCGTACCCGTCGCGGATCTCGAGCCCGGTGGCCTCCCTGAATGCCCTGAGCACCTCTGGATTGAGTGCCTCACCGGCCGCCACCAACCCGCGCAGACCGGGCACCGGCTCGAGTTGTGCCCGCTTGGCGATCACGCGGTACTCGGTGGGGGCCATGCACAGCACGTTGACGCCCTCGGCGGCTAGCACCTCGAGCCGCTGGTGGGGGTCAAAGCGCGCGTCGTGTAGGAGCGCCGCCGCCCCCCTGAGCCAGGGGGCGATGAACACGTTGCGGGCTGACTTGGACCAGCCGCTGGCCGCCGTGCACCAGATCAGGTCCTCGGCCTGGGCGTCAAGCCACTGTTCGGCTTGCAGATTCTGGCCAGGCAGGTAACGTTGACCGTGAACTACACCCTTAGCCTCTCCGGTCGTGCCACTCGTGAAGGCGATCAAGCAAGGGTCGGTGGGCCTGAGCTGGGCGGCGGGCGCTGGTTGCGATGTGAACAGTGCCTCGTCGGGGATGAGCACGACATCGCAGCTTGGATCAGCCGCGCCGAGCTCACCGGTGTTGCGCTCGTCGGCGAGGATCAGCTTCGGCTCAGCCGCCTCGACGCGCAACCGCAGGTCCTTGGCCCGCAACTGCTCGTGGCAGGGCAGAGCCACAGCGCCGATCCGAAAGCAGGCGACCATGGTCAGCACCCACTCGGCTCGGTTGCCGATCACGGTCATGACCACGTCGCCGCGCCTGACCCCCCGGGTCTGCAGCGTCCCGGCCAGCCTCGCCGCGCGGTCGGCGACCTCGCCGAAGCTCCATATGCGTCGATCACCGTTGTGGGTCAGCTCGACCAGGGCACGGTGGTCCGCGGGTGCGCGATCGACGACGTCACGGGCAAAGTTCATGGCCGGCCGCAGTCTCGCACGACGCCCCCACGGGCCTGGCCTGGCCGTTTGTTCGAGGTCGTCCAACCGCATTGCTAGCTTGGCCAGCGGACCTGCGCGGCCGGGTGGATCCGTGGGACGATGTGCAGATAGAGGACCGACGCCAAGTGCCGCGGCGGGACGGCTTGCTGCGCTCGCACGCGAGCGATGGAGGTAGGGATGAGACGGAGCGGCGTTGGAACGAAGGGCGGCCTGCTATGCCTCCTGGGCGCCGGGATGCTCACCGTGGTGTTCGGCGTCTCGTCTGCCTCAGCGGCGATCACCACCACCGCGATCGCGTCCCCGGCCGGCCCGTGGATCTACGCCTTCAACGGCGATGCGTCCCCAGCCCCGGCGGTCACGATCAGCGGAACCTCGAACGGCACCAGCGGCGATCGCTACGACGTCGATTGCTTCTACAACGAGTCGGGCTACAACTATGCCGTGCGCATCGCCGCCAACCAGCCGGTTGGCGCGGGCGGTGCCTTCTCCTGGACCGGGGTGGTCAACCCGCTCGCGTTTGTGACCGCGAACCTCTTCCCCGCGGCCGGCATCACCTGTCAGCTGCGTGCCGTCCCGGCCGGGGCGGTTACTCCAGGCAGTGCCTACAACTTTCCCCTCACCGCGTACGCCGGCCCGCTGGCCGAGCTCGAGTTGCGCCGCACCTACCAGGTCAGCGGCGCCAACAACGACTTCTGGTACACCGGCAGCTCCCTCGGCGCTACCAACGGCTACAACTCCGTTGGGGACTGCGGCGTCTACATGTATCCGCGCAACCCGTCGAGCGGGCAGTACGCCTACGGCTTCAACCTCTCCAGCACGAGCAACCCGTACGGGGGCTGGGACTGCGCCGGCACGCTCTCCGGCAGCCAGGACAGCGCCTACGGGCGCAGTGAGATCCAGATCGACGGTCGTAACGCCTTCGGCTCCTTCGGCGCCAACGCCGCCTACTCGACCGGCGGTCAGGCCGCCGGGTTTCCGCCTCTCACCGTGACCATCGGCCGCGAGTCGGGGGTCGGGGGCAACGCGCTGATCGCCGAGTCCGAAGCGCTCGTCTCCTGCGCCGACCCGTCATATCCGGCCACCGCCGCCAAGTGCGGCGGCGGCAAGGGGTCGTGGAACCGCGACGGCGTGACGTTCTCGCGTTCCACGGCCCAGACCCGCAACGGTCAGGTGGTGACCCAGACTGACACCTTCACGAGCACCGACGGGCGGGCTCACGGCCTCGATCTCGAATACGACAGCTACACGGGCACGGGGATCTTCTCTGCCCCGGTCTGGCTCCTGCCCGGCTCCGCGGGCTACGCCACCTACTCACCGGGCGATACCGCCGGGTTCCCCAGCGGCTCGACCGACGCGATCTTCGCCCGGGACGGGGTGCTGGGCGGCAACGCGCTTGAGTCCCCGGTGGCGCTGGTCTACAACACCCAGCCCGACTCGGCCCGCTTCACGAGCGCCAGCCAGCTCCTGCTCAACTACCGCCGCACGGTTCCCGCCGGTGGCTCGCTGACCATCTCCCACACCTACATCGACACCGCCGATTCGGCCACCACCACCGCACTGGCCAACGCGGTCATCGACCAGACCGTCAAGCCCACCGTCGCCTTCACAGCCCCTAACCCAGGCACGGTCGTGGCCAAGCCCTCGGTCCAGCTCTACGGGACTGCGTCCGCGCACGACGGCCTGAACCTCAAGGTCGGCGGTGCCGCCGTGGGGGTCAACCCCGACGGTACCTGGTCCACTGCGGTGAGCCTCAACCCACGGTCAAACACGATCACCGCGATCGCCTCCGACGGCGCCGGCAACGTCGCCCAGGCCACCGACACGGTCATCTACAAAGCGGCTCCGGCTGCCAGCTTCTGCATCGTGCCCAAGGTGGCCAAGAGGACATTGCGCAAGGCCAAGGCTGCGCTCAAGAAGGCTCACTGCCGGGTTGGCCGGATCCGCAGGGTGCACTCGCGAAAGTTCCGGCCCGGCCGCGTCGAGCATGCTTCCTACTCGGCCGGCGTGGTGCTACGCAACGGCGCCAAGGTGGGTCTGACCGAGGCGGTCGGCAAGACCAAGCCCGGGCGCCACCGCAATTCCGTCCGTAAGGGTGCGCTGGGCCCGATGCGCCACGGGATGGGCCGAGCGCTGGTCAGCCGCTGATCGGCGATTGACCCGTTCCATGCCCGCGACCCGCCGTTGCGACCCCGACGGCCCCGGGCTAGTCTCGCCGTGCAGCCAGGATCGCCTCCAGCCGCTTGGCCTCAGCCCGCGGGGTCCGCGTGAACCGCCGCCAGGTGATGCGGACCGTGACCAGCCCCGCGGCGAGCGTGTCCGCGTCTCTGTTGCGGTCACTCTCAAACGACGCCCGTGCTCGGTGATGGGCCCAGCTGTCGAGCTCGACGATCACGCCCTCGGCGGGAAACAGGGCATCGACCTCGTACCCCGCGACCCGGGCGTTGACCACGGGCCGGGGAAGTCCGAACCGCGTGCAGAAGTCAAGGAACGCGTCCTCGAACTCCGACCGGGTGGGAGGGCCGGCCTCCTCGATCGTGGCCCAGAGGGCCCGGCGCCCGGGGTGATAGGGAAACCGTCCTATCATGTCGACGAGCTGGCCGAGATGCAGCAGGCCCTGCAAGCGCGCGTCGGCGACCAGGCGGCCCAGCCGCCGCTCGGTCAGGTCCAGGGCGCAGTCGAGCATTGTGCGCGCGGGACTCGTGACCCGGATGCCGAGCTGGACGCGAAGGTCGGTCCGGGCGAGGCCTCGCGCCCGGTGGACGGCGATGGCCGGCCGCCGGCGGTCTCGCGGGACGGTGACGTGCAGCGGCGTTGACCACCGTTCGTCCAGTCCCCACAACGCCAGGGCCGAAGCGTGGCTCAGCGCCGCGCCTGGGCCGCAGGCGAGGACGGCGGCGGCCGCGCGCTCAACCGGTGTCATGGGCGGCCGGCCGACGGCGTAGACGCCGAGGTGAACCCGAAACAGCCGCCCGCGCCGGCACCGCGACGCGATCGCGGATTCCCCGACGCCGAGCTCCAGCAGCTGCCCACGGGTCACCAGCCCGTGCTGGCGCCGCGAGAGCGCGACGATCGCGAAGTTCATGGATATCTCCGTCCGTGACGACACGGGATTTCCACAGGGTCCCAGCCGGTCGACGTAGCACGGGTAAACCGGCACACAGTTGTTACGCGCCGGTATTCTCGGAAATCCCAGCGAAAACCGACCAGCCCGCCAGGAGCAGCCGATACCCATGGCCGTAGCCGCCCAGAATCAGGACCTCACCGACGAGCAGCGCGCGATCAGCGAGATGGTCCGCCAGTTCGCCGACGAGCAGATCCTCCCCCACGCCGAGCACTACGACCACGAGGACGCCTTCCCCGAGCCGATCGTTGAGCAGATGAAGGAGCTTGGCCTATTTGGGGTCACGATCCCCGAGGAGTACGGGGGAATGGGCCTGGACCTGGCGACCTACGCGATGATCGTCGAAGAGTTGTCGCGGGGCTGGATCAGTATCTCCGGGATCGTCAACACCCACTTCATCGGCTCCTATCTGCTGATGAAGTTCGGCACCGATGAGCAGAAGCAGAAGTACCTGCCCAAGATGGCGACAGGGGAGATCCGGGCCGCCTTCTCACTGAGCGAGCCCGAGCTGGGCTCCGACGTGCAGGCCATCAAGACCAGCGCCAAGAAGGTCGACGACGGCGCCTACGAGATCAACGGCCAGAAGATGTGGGTGACCAATGGGCTGCGCTCGACGCTCGTCTTCACCCTGGTCAAGACCGACCCCTCCGCCGAACCCAGGTACAAGGGCATGACCTGTTTCGTCTGCGAAAAGGAGCCAGGGGTCGCCGAGAACACCGGCGACCATGCCGGGCTCACCGTCCCTCCACAGATCAAGAAGATGGGCTACAAGGGCGTCGAGTCGACCGAGCTGGTCTTTGACGGTTACCGCACGCCCGCGGACAGCATTCTCGGCGGCGAGGAGGCGGGCCTGGGCAAGGGCTTCGGCCAGATGATGGACGCGCTCGAGCTCGGACGAGTCAACGTGGCCGCCCGCGGCGTCGGCATCGCTCAGCGGGCGCTCGAACTCGCCCTGCGCTACTCCCAGGAGCGCAAGACGTTCGGGAAGCCGATCGCCCAGCATCAGGCGATCCAGTTCAAGCTCGCTGACATGGCCACTCAGGTCGACGCCGCCCGGCTGCTCACCCAGCGTGCTGCCCGGCTCAAGGACGCAGGCGAGCGCTCGGACATCGAGGCGGGCATGGCCAAGCTGTTCGCCTCCGAGGCAGGGCGGTTCTGCGTCGAGGAGTGCCTACGCATCCACGGCGGCTACGGCTACTCCAAGGAATACGAGATCGAACGGCTGTATCGGGACGCGCCGCTCCTGCTGATCGGTGAGGGCACCTCTGAGATCCAGCGCATGGTGATCGGGCGCAAGCTGCTGGAGCGCCACAAGATCTAGGGTTTCGCGCCCGCTGTATTCAGGGCCCGCGCCTGCCCGCCGCGCCGGCGCGTTGGACAGATCGTGGGGACGTGCGGGGTCTCAGCGCGCTACGGTCTGAGGCCAGTCAAGCGAGCAAGGAGCCGCCCAATGCACGCACCCAGGAAGATCAAGCGAGTTGCTGGCGCTGTCGCCGTCGTCGCCGTGGCGATCGCTGCCCCAGCCGCTTTCGCGGCCGCCGGGTCGTCGAATCAGGCCGTGGTCCACACCCACCTCGAGCGCTCCGGAACCGTTTCGGTATCCGGCTATGACGGTGGGGTCGCGCTCGCCCCGGGCACCAGCCACCCCTAACAGCCGGTTGGCGACGACGGCGCGGATAGACTCCTCGCTCTGGCTTCCGCCGCCGACACCAAGAGCCTGATCGAGACCGCGGTCACGCGGTTTCTCGACGAAGTGCCGGCGTTGGCGCCGCTCAAGCTGGTCGCCGGGCTCGAGCTGCGTGGCCGCGGCGACATCCAGCTCTACCGCGTCGAGCTACCGGGACCAAAGGTGACCAAGGGCATCGCCGCCGACGCCAAGGTCACCGTCACGATTCCGCGCTCGCACTTCAACGAACTCGCCACCAAGGGTCACATCAGCGACTGGGAGGAGGCGTTTGCCAAGGGCGACGCCAAGGCGACCGGGATCGAACAGGTCCTGAAGCTGATCGTCAATGTGGTCGAGCGCCAGCAGGAGCGCTCGCGCACGCGCCGGGCGCGACACTGAGGCCAGTGGCCAGCAGAGCGCGAGCCTGAGCGCCGTGGGCAGCAGAGCGCGACCGTGAGGATCGGTCTCAGCGCCGGGCGGCGAGCGCTTCGGCGGCGCTCAGCTGGTCATCGATCAGGCGCAGCCCCGAATCCCAGAAGCCGGGATCGGTCAGATCGATGCCGACGATCGCGGCCAGTTGCTCGGGTCCCCGCGAGCCCCCCGCGGCCAGCAACTCGAGATAGCGAGGGGCGAACGAGTCGCCCTGCTCGACGTAGCGCTGATAGACGGACATCGCGAGCAGCTGCCCGTAGGCGTAGGCATAGACGTATCCAGGGGTGTTGATGAAGTGCGGGATGTAGGACCACCAAGAGTGATATCCGTCGGTGATCTGCACCGAGTCGCCGAACAGCTCGGCCTGGGACTCGACCCACGACTCGTTGATCCGGTCAACCGACAGCTCGCCCTCGGCGCGCCGGCGGGTGTGCACCAGGTGCTCGAAGCGGTTCAGCGCCATCTGGCGAAACACTGTCGCCACGCCGCCGTCAATCCGCTCGGCGAGCAGGCTCAGCCGGGCATCGTCGTGCTGCGCCGCCTCGAGCAGCCTGCCGAACACGAGTGCCTCGCCGAACACCGAGGCGGTCTCGGCGAGGGTGAGCGGAGTGGACTGGTGAAAGACGCCCTGGGGCTGGGCGAGTGCGGCGTGCAGCCCGTGCCCGAGCTCGTGGGCCATGGTGAGCACGTCGCGGCGCCGGGCGGTGAAGTTGAGCATCACGTATGGATGGACGCTCGGGACGGTGTAAGCACAGAAGGCGCCGCCGCGCTTGTGGGGACGAACCGGCGCATCGACCCAGCGCTCGTCGAAGAAGCGGCGGGCGATCGTCCCCGCCTGGGGCGAGAAGGACTCATAGGTTTCCAGCACCAGATCGCGCGCGTCCCCGAACGAGAAGGTGATCTCCTGGGGTAGGACGGGTGCCGCCCGGTCATAGTCGGCGATCTGGTCCACGCCCAGCAGCTCGGCCTTGAGCCGGTACCAGCGCTGGGGAATGTCAAAGCGGCCTCGGACGGCTTCAATCAACGCCATCACCGACTCGTCGGACGCCTCGTTGGCCAGGTTGCGGCTGGCCAGCCAATGCGGGAAGGAGCGCAGCCGATCGTCGACGGCTTTGTCGTGCAGGAGGGTGTTGTAGATGAAGGCGCGCGTGCGCAGCCCGGGGGCCAAGGTGCCCGAGACGGCCTCGGCGGTGGTGGCGCGCAGCGCGCGGTCGGGCGACTGCAGCCGGCTCAGGGCCACCTCGAGCGACAGCTCCTCGCCGTCCAGGAGGACCCGCAGCGCCGCTACCTGCTCACCGAACAGGCGGCTCCACGCGCTGGAGCTGGCGATCGCCTTCTCAGCCAGGATCTTCTCCTCAGGCTCGGAGAGCAGATGAGGCCGGTAGCGCCGGGCGCTGCGCAGATGGTGGGCGCAAAAGTCAAGCGCCCGGTCCTCGAGCAGCGCTTCGGCTTGCTCGTCGGGCAACGCGGCCCACTCGAGCTCGAAGAAGAGCAGCTTGGTCTCGATCTCGGTGGCGCGTTCCTGGACGAGCTGCAGCAGGGCGCCGCGGGCGGCATCAGCGGTGTCGGTGGCAAAGCGCAGCGAGGCGTAGGAGCCGGCCTTGCCGACCAGTTCAGAGATCGCGGCGAGCTCCTGCATTGCGGCCGTGAGGCCAGCAGTATCGAGCTCCCCCAAGCGTCCGGCGTGGGCCGAGGCAAAGGCGCCGGCACGCTCATTGGCCACCGCGAGCTGGCGCTGAACGCCGCCCTCGGGCTCGCCGTCAACGAGCGGGTCCAGGTCCCACTCGGTCTCGAGCAGCTCGGGGTCGTTGAGTAGCTCGGCGACGGTCGACACAGCCCGACAGGTTAGCCGCGGCGCCTGGTTGCGGGGTGGGGTGCCCGGGGCATCGTCGCGGTCCGCGTGTGCCCAGTGGATCCCGATCGTGCAACCGGGTCTGGTTCCGCGGGCCCCGCGGACGCCGATCGTGCAACAGGGTCTGGTTCCGCGGGCCAGTAGGGTCCCGTCAATGGAGGAAGCGCTCAGATCCGCCGTGCGTCCGGTTCGACTGCTCGCTGCCGGCGGCACCATCGCCATGAGCGGTACTCGCGCGGTCCCGGCGTTGGACGCCGCGGAGCTGATCGACGCGCTGCCCGAGCTCTCGGCGGTGCCGCAGCTCAGCGCCGAGAACGTACTCGCCCTGCCGGGGTCCCAGATCTCGCTTGCCCAAGCGCTGACCGTGACCGCGCGGGCGGGGGAGGTCGCGACGGGCGGAGAGGGGACGGTCGTCACCACCGGGACCGATACGCTCGAGGAACTGGCGGCGCTGGCGGCGCTGACCTACGGTGGTGAGGCACCCATCATCTTTACGGGCGCCAACCGCCCGGCCAGCCGGCCCGGTGCCGATGGTCCGGCCAACCTGCTCGACGCCGTTGCCCTGGCGGGCGCCGCCGATGCCGCAGGCCTGGGGGTGGTGGTGGTTTTCGGCGGCGAGATCCATGCCGGTCTCAGCGTGCGCAAGGTCGACAGCACCGGGCCGGCCGCCTTTGGCTCGCCGACCGCCGGTCCCCTGGGCCGAATCGTCGAGGGACGGGTGTGGCTGCACGCGCGGCCGATCCGGCCCACCCTGCTGGCGCCTCGCGAACTCGCGGCCCGGGTACCGATCCTGACCGCCGTGCTCGGCGACGATGGCGCCCTCGTGCGCGCCGCGGCAGCGCTCAGCGACGGGCTGGTCATCAGCACGTTGGGGGCCGGCCACCTACCACCGGGAATGCTCGTCGAGCTGCGGGCGGCGGCGGCTCGTATCCCCGTCCTGATCACCGGTCGGCCTGAGCGCGCCCAGATGCTGTTCGCGACCTACGGGTTTGAGGGAGCCGAGCCCGACCTCCGCGGTACCGAAGCGATGCCGGTGCCGTTTCTATCGGCCCCGGCAGCTCGGATGGCCCTCCTCTGCTGCCTAGGCTCGGGCCTTTCGCGAGACCAGACGGCGGCCGCCCTGGGGCTCTGGGACGCTCGCCTGAGCCCTGAATAGCAAGCGTTCCCGAGCGCCACGCAAAGCCCTACCCTTGCCGGGATCCGATGCTCCCGAGTGCCGCTTACCGATTGCCAGTTGCGTGCGCGCTCGTCGCGGCCGTCGTTCTGCTCGTCGGCTGCGGATCCTCGGCATCCAGTCGCACGCCCCCGCCGGCCGGTGTCCCGCTCATCGGTGGGAGCCAGGTGCTGGCCTCGGTGCGCCGTTGCGATCGAGGGGTCAACGCCTACTGTGCCGTGCAGATGGTGATCGCCGACCCGCAGTACCGGAACTCGACCGAGCTCATGATCGGTGAGCGCCACTACCTCCAAGGGCTCGGTTGGACGGTGGCCAACGCCGACACCGGGGACGAACACGCGGCCGACTCACCGGGCCACAAGCTCCGGCTCACCTACGCAACCGCCGCGCTCGACCTCAAGGGTGTCGATCTGGGATGGGTTCGTCGTGCCCCCGTCATCACCCAAGCGCTCTCGCGGGCCATGTTCGCCCGCCAGTCGGCGCTCTCGCTTATGTTGGAGATGGGCTCTTCCTGAGCTGCAGGCGGCGGTCGTCGCCGACGCACACCGAGCTCTCCCCGGCCAGCAGTGAGCGCAGGTCATCCCCCACCAGCTCACGCCGCCAACCGGTCAGCGTCCGTACCTCGGGCTCAGGCTCACACCGGCGGGCGGCGGCGACGATCAGCTCCAGCTCGGCTCGAGACGCGATCAGCTCGTAGGCCAGTCCCGCCTCGAGCGCGCGTGCGCGCAGCAGAGCCTCGGCGAGCGCGATCAGCGGAGCGTCACCGGACTCGGAGCGCGCCCGAGCCTCTTCGCGCGGGATCGGCTCGCCCTCGCGCCCGCGGGCGATCGCCTCCAGGATCGCCGCGCCGCGCCGCTTGACGGTGGGCGGATGCAGGCCGCGGATCTGTTCGAGCCCCGAGAGGGTGGAGGGGTGGCGCTTGGCGAGTTCCACCAGCGCCGGGTCGGCGAGGATCGAGCCCACCGGACGATCCTGGGCCGAGGCGGTGCGCTCACGCCAGGCGGCCAGCTCGCGGGCCACCGCGCGGGCGCGCGGATCCAGTTGCCCGACCCGGGGCAGCCGCTCCCAGGCCGTCAGCGGGTCGCGTTCGTCGGTGGCCGACTCCAGCCGCCGGCACTCCTCGCGCGCCCACTTCAGCCGTCCGCGCTCGGTCAGCCGATGCTGGAGCTCGTCAGATAGCTCGAGCAGATGGGCGACGTCCTCGGCCGCGTAGCCGAGCTGCTCGGCGGTCAGCGGCCGCGCGTCCCAGCGCGTGTAGCTGGCCGTCTTGCCGACCCGCCGGCCGAGCACGGAGCCGAGTAGGTTGCCGTAACCGGTCTGGGCGCTCGCGCCTGCAAAGCCGGCGGCGATCTGGGTGTCGAAGATGTTGTTCAGGCTCGTGTGCCAGGCGCGGCGGAGGATGGCCACGTCTTGGCGGCCGGCGTGCAGCACGATCTCGATCTCAGGCACCGCGAGCAGCTCGCCCAGCGGGCGCACGTCGACGTCGCTCAGGGAATCGATTATGAAGATCAGCGGCTCGCCGTCGGGCTCGGGGTTATCGACCGCCACCTGCACGAGGCACAGCAGCGCGCGGTAGCGGCCCTCGGACATGAATTCGGTGTCGATACCCAGGCGTCCGGCGGCTCGTGCTGCCTGCGCCGCCCGGGCGACGTCCTCCGTCGTGGCCAGCCCCCCTACATCCATCTGCGCACCCTACACGGACGTGATGCCATCGACCCGGATATTTGAGGCCGCGCACGGGTTGCCTCGCGCACGGCTAGGCCCACGGCCGACGAGGTCGATTCTTAAGCCGACCCCGGTGGTAGGATTTAGACCGATGATCTTCTCCTCCAAGGCCGAGTACGGCGTCCGGCTGATGATCGAGCTGGGCCGCCAAGCCCCGGAGCTCCCGACCAGTCTGAAGGCGATCGCCGATGCCGAGGGGCTGCCGCTGGCCTACCTCGAGCAGGTCGTGGCGAGGCTGCGCAAGGCCGGTCTGGTGATGAGTGCGCGCGGGGCCCATGGCGGTTACTGGCTGGCTCGCCCGGCCGACGAGATCCCCATGGACGAGGTCGTCCAGGCCCTCGAGGGTTCGATCGCCCCGATGGAGTGCTTCGTGCATGACCACACCGAGCGCGTGCTCTGCTCGCACGAGCCCGACTCGGGGCGCAGCTGCGCCACCAAGCTGCTTTGGACCCGCGTGCAGAGCGGCATCATCCGCTCGCTGCAGAACACCACCCTGGCCGAGTTGGTGGAGTTTTCGGGCCCCCGTGAGCCCCTGACCGTGACGCCCTCGCCGGTCGCCGTTTCGGCCCCCTGACCGCAACCAAGACTGAAAGCTGAACATGCCCGATCTCGAGATCCGAAACCTTCATGTCCGCGCCGGCGAGAAGGAGATCCTGCGCGGGCTCGAATTGACCGTCGGCCAGGGCGAGATCCACGCCCTGATGGGTCCCAACGGCTCGGGCAAGTCCACCCTGGCCAACGCAGTCATGGGGCATCCGGGACTCGAGGTGACCGAGGGCCAGATCGTCTGGGGCGGCGAGGACATCACCGAAGCTGATCCCGATGAGCGCGCCCGCATGGGCCTGTTCATGGCCTTTCAGTACCCGGTCTCGGTGCCCGGCGTGACGGTCACGAAGTACTTGCGCACGGTGATGAACGCCCATCGCGAGGCCCGTGGCGATGAGCCGATTTCGCTCAAGGACTTCCGCCAGACCGTCGAGGCGGCGATGAAGCTCACCAACGTGCCGCGCGACTTCTCATCGCGGTACCTCAACGAGGGCTTCTCGGGCGGCGAGAAGAAGCGCATGGAGATCCTCCAGTTGGCGCTCCAGCACCCCGAACTGGCGATCCTCGACGAGACCGACTCGGGTCTGGACATAGACGCCCTGAAGGTCGTCGCCGACGGCGTCAACTCAGTGGCAGGCCCCGATCTCGGCGTGCTCATCATCACCCACTATCAGCGGATCCTGCACCTCGTGACCCCGAGCCACGTGCATGTCATGTTCCGCGGCCGGATCGTCCGCGAGGGCGGTCCGCAGCTGGTCGACGAGCTCGAAGCCAAGGGTTATGGCTGGATCACCGACGAGCTCGAGCAGGAGCCGGTGGCCTCGTGAGCCATCGCCCGGCGATCCGGACGCGCTGATGTCGACCGTCCAGGCGATGCGTGACGTCGGGGCCGAGTTTCCGGTCCTGCGCCGCGAGTTCGACGGCCAGCCGGTCTGCTACCTGGACTCCGCCGCCACCTCGCAGACTCCGCAGACGGTCATCGACGCGATGGTCCGGTACTACACCGAGTCCCGCGCCTCGATCCACCGGGGCGTGTATCCGCTCGCCGTGGAAGCGACCGATCTCTTCGAGGGCGCCCGGAAGCGGATCGCGGCCTGGCTGGGCTCGACGCCCGAAGAGACGATCTTCACCGCCAACGCCACCGCGGCCATCAACCTGGTCGCCTACTCGTGGGGTCGCTCAAACGTCGGCCGGGGCGATCTCGTCGTCCTCACCGAGATGGAGCACCACTCCAACATCGTCCCCTGGCAGCAGCTGTGCCTCGAGTGTGGGGCCGAGCTCGCCTACGTGCCCGTGCTCGACGATGGTCAGCTCGACATGGCCGCTTTTGGCGATCTGCTCACCCGCGGTCCCAAGCTGGTCGGGGTCGTCCACGTATCCAACGTCCTCGGCACGATCAACCCGGTGCAGACGATCGTCGCCCAGGCGCACGAGGCCGGGGCCACAGTCCTGCTCGATGGGTCCCAGGCGGTCCCTCAGCTTCCCGTCGATCTGCGCGCGATCGACGCCGACTTCTACGCCTGGACCGGTCATAAGGCCTACGGCCCGACCGGGATCGGCGTGCTCCACGGCCGGCGCGAACTGCTCGAGGCGATGCCGCCCTTCATCAGCGGCGGTCACATGATCCGCACGGTCGGTGAAAGGGAATCCACCTGGACCGACCTGCCTCACAAGTTCGAGGCCGGCACCTCGCAGATCGCGGAGGCGATCGGGTTGGGGGCGGCGGTGGATTGGATCCAGAACCTCGGGATCGATCGGATTCGCGCGCACGAGTCTGGGCTCGTGGAGGAGACGCTGGCGGCCCTGGCGGAGGTCCCGGGCCTCAACATGCACGGCCCGCCGGACGCCGCCGACCGGGGGGCGCTGGTCTCGTTCGACGTCGAGGGCGCCCATCCCCACGATGTTGGCGAGATCCTCGGCCGTGAGGGCGTGTGCGTCCGCACCGGTCATCACTGCACACAGCCCCTGATGCGCCGGCTGGGCATCTCAGCCAGCACGCGGGCGTCGTTTGCGGCCCACAACACCAGCGCTGACATCGAGCGGTTGCTGGCTGGACTGGCCACCGTCGCGCGAGTTCTCCAACTCGAGCCTAGCTAGCCTCTGGATAGCCATGGACAGTCTCTACCGCGAGAACATCCTCGAGCACTACAAGCGGCCCCACAACTGGAGCCCGCCCGAGCCCGAGCTCGACCGCGTCGACCTCGAGTTTCACGACCTCAACCCGCTCTGCGGAGACGAGCTGACGGTCAAGCTCGCGGTAGATGAGGATCAGCGGATCGAGGACGTCCGCTTCGAAGGACACGGCTGCGCGATCTCCCAGGCGGCGGCCTCGATGGCTTCTGATGAGGTGAAGGGATTGAAGGTCTCCGAGCTGCTCGAGCTCGACCGTTCCTTTGTCCTCGATCTGCTCGGCATCGACATCTCCGCCACGCGGATGAAGTGCGCTCTGCTGTCGCTCAAGGTGCTCAAGAGCGCATCGCTCGGTGATGCGGTCGCCTGGGAGCCTGAGACCCCAGATAGCAGCGCGTCGGTTCGGCCCCGCTGAACCGCCCCACCTCGGCGGTCAGTGCCTGCCAGGGCGCCGCCGCGAGAGCAGCCGCACGACCCCAGCTGCCAGCGCGGGAACCGCCACTGCGGCCGCGCGGCCACGCTGCCTGCTGCTCGTACTCGGGGCGGCAGTCGACTGAGCCGGCTGAACTCCCGGCCCATTAACGTCGGAAGGATCGGGCCTCGAGGCGAGCGAAGAGGGCGTTGCGGCCGGCTCCGACGTCACCGTGCCATGCGGCGAGGCGATCGGAGCCGCGTCATTTGGCTGTGACTGGCCCACCGCGGGGAGGGCCGCCATCGCAGGCGGAGGCTGAGACGCAGACGCAGACGGGGGCGGAGGCGAGGACGGAGACGCGGAGGGAGACGGGGACGGAGACGCGGACGGTGACGGGGACGGAGACGGCGGAGACGTGGACGGGGACGGGGGTGCGCCGCCAGCCGGAACGCCGGCCGGGCGTCTGAGAATCACTTGGCGGACGACCGCAGCCGCACCGCCCAGGGCGAGGAGGCCGAGGGCGAGAGCTACCGCCCAGGCGGGGGTCCCCTTGACCTCCGTGGCCGCACGTTGCTCCGTGCGCGTGGAAGGAGCGGCCGGCTTGGCGGGGCGATGGGCTGAGCTGCGCGTGACGCCGCCGGTCTGGGTACGCGATCCGGGCGCCGGGCCTTGCGCTCCCGAAGGCCCGGGCGCGACGCTCGTGGTAAGAGGCGGCGACGACGTGAGGGTGTGGGTGGCCGCCACGGCCGGGATGGTCGGCGTGGCGGCCGAGTCGCATCCGGCCCGTCCGGCGGCTTGCAGCGAGTCCAGAGCGACGCGCTCAAGGCGAGCCTCGCGGCCGGTGCTGACACCGAGCACGCCCGCTGTGGCGCCGGGGCTGAGTCCGGGGTGCCCGGCCGTCCCGGCCCTGAGGGTGAGGACGCGCGCAGAGGTAGTGGGGAGATCGATCAGGCAGCCGTGCAGGCGCCGGACCAGCGCATGGAGCCGCCGGTTGGCTCGAGCTCGGCGGCGGGCACGGAGTACCGCGACCGTCCGGGGCGCCGCGGGAGCGGCAACTGCGATCGAAGCGGAGGCTGGCGAGCCGGCTGAGGTTGTGGCCGACCCGGCGCCCGGCGCCGAAGCAGGACCCGGCGCCGAAGCGGTCGGACCTGAGCTCGAGCTCGAGCCGCTGTTGGCGCCGTTTGAGTTGGACCGGGGACCGGCGCCACCGGGTAGAGATCGGGTCGTGACCGAGGGGGAGGACGGGACGCCGGGGGTGCTCGGCACCGTCACCGGCGGTGGGGTGGGCGTGGACACCGGGGATCTCGGGACCGGGGGTGTGGGGACTGGCGGCGTAGAGACCGGGGGCGTCGGTACGGGCGGCGTCGCAACCGTCGGTGCGGCGTCGTTACTGGCCGCCCCGGCCACAGGGGCGGAGACGAGCAGACCGGAGATTGCGGCTGCCAGAGAGCGAATCTTCCGTGACATGGTGTCTATAACCATTACCTCAGGCAAATCTTGTCTAAACCGCGTCTTACCTCGAGCAGCCGGCCCGAAACAGGCGTCGCTAGACTTGGGGGACAAATCCGATCCCCGCACTAGGTATTATCGACAAGGTGCCCCAGTTGATCGAAGTCTGCCCTTTGAACGAGCTTCCACCCGGCGGCAAGCGCCTGGTCGAGTGGGAGGATCTCGAGATCGGCGTGTTCAACTGCGGGGGCACCGTTTACGCGATCGAGGATCGCTGCTCGCACGACGACGGACCGCTCGTTGAGGGCGGGTTCGATCCCGACGCCTGCACGGTCGAGTGCCCCCGACATGGCTCGCTGTTCGATCTCACGACCGGCAAGCCCAAGACTTTGCCCGCCTACGTCCCCGTCGACACCTTCGCGGTGTTGATCGAGGACGAAACGATCAAGCTGGAGGTGGAGTAGTGGCTACTCCCGACACCGTGACCCCCGCAACACCGCTGGTTCCGCAGACCGACAACGACCGGCTCCGCGGCATCAACGCCGACTACACCGAGCGCTACGGCTTCCACGACGCCGAGAACTACCTCTACAAGGCCCCCAAGGGGCTGACGGCGGAGCTGGTGGCCAAGATCTCGGAGTTCAAGTCCGAGCCACAGTGGATGCGCGACTTCCGGCTCAAGGCGCTCGAGCATTTTCTGGCGCGCCCGATGCCGACCTGGGGCTCGCCGATGCTGGCCGAGGTGGACTTTGACGACATCCACTACTTCGTCCGCGCCTCCGAGCGCGCCGAGCGCTCCTGGGACGACGTGCCCGACGACGTCAAGAAGACCTTCGATCGGCTCGGGATCCCCGAGGCCGAGCGCAAGTTCCTGTCCGGTGTCGGTGCCCAGTACGAGTCAGAGGTCGTCTATCACCAGGTGCATGAGGATCTCGAGAAGCAGGGCGTGATCTTCCTGGACATGGACTCGGCGCTGCGCGATCACGAGGAGCTGGTGCGCGAGTACTTCGCCACCATCATCCCGCCCAATGACAACAAGCTGGCTGCGCTCAACAGCTCGGTCTGGTCGGGCGGCTCGTTCGTCTACGTCCCGCCGGGCGTCCACGTCGAGATGCCGCTACAGGCCTACTTCCGCATCAACACCGAGTCGATGGGTCAGTTCGAGCGGACGCTGATCATCGCCGACGAGGGCTCCTACGTGCACTACGTCGAGGGGTGCACGGCGCCGACCTACAGCTCCTCGTCGCTTCACTCGGCGGTCGTCGAGCTGATCGCAAAGCCCGGCGCCCGGATTCGCTACACGACGGTCCAGAACTGGTCAAACAACGTCTTCAACCTGGTCACCAAGCGCGCCGTGGCCGAAACCGACGCCACCGTCGAGTGGGTGGACTGCAACCTGGGCTCCAAGCTGACGATGAAGTACCCGAGCGTCTACCTGATGGGCGAGCGCGCCCACGGGGAAATCCTCTCGATCGCGTTCGCGGGCAAGGGCCAGCACCAGGACGCGGGCGGCAAGATCATTCACGCCGCCCCCAACACGACCTCGAACATCTTCGCCAAGTCGATCTCCAAGGACGGCGGCCGCGGCTCGTATCGAGGCCTGCTCGAGATCGCCAAGGGCGCCCACGGTGCGCGCTCAAAGGTGGTGTGCGATGCGCTGCTGCTCGACGAGGAGTCTCGCTCTGACACCTACCCGACGATCCGGATCTCCGAGGACGACGTCAACGTCGGTCACGAGGCAACGGTCTCCAAGGTCGGCGATGACCAGCTCTTCTATCTGATGTCGCACGGCATCTCGGAAGAGGAGGCCTCCAAGCTGATCGTCAATGGCTTCATCGAGCCGATCACCAAGGAGCTGCCGATGGAGTACGCGGTTGAGATGAACCGCCTGATCGAGCTCCAGATGGAGGGTTCGATTGGGTAGCCCTCCGACTGCGGCCCGCTCGGCATCCGGCCTCGCCGGAACCGGCCGGTCCTCGGTCATCCCGCTCGCCGAGCGGCGTGACAGGGCCGCTCGCCTGGCCGACACGCTCACGCTGCCCCAGTTCAAGGGACGGCCCGGCTGGGAGTTCACCGATATCTCCGGCCTGGACCTGGACCGCTACCGGCCCGCTGACGGAGCGGCGGCCGGCGAAGCGCAGATCGTCAAGCTGCCCTTCGGGATCGCCCCGGGGGATACCGCGCGGTGGTTGGAGCAGCGTGATGGACACGAGATGCCGGTTGAGGGTCAGGGGCTCCCGGACGGCGTTGTTGTGTCCAGCCTCGAGCAGGCGGCAATCGAGCACCCTGAGCTCGTCGAGCATCATCTCGGCAGCGTCGTCTCTGACCAGGACGACCTGTTCGTGGTTCGCAACGACGCCGGCTTTCAGGGCGGCGCCTTCGTGTATGTGCCGCGCGGGGTTGTCGTGACGGCGCCGATCGTGCTCACGGCGGTCCAATCCCAGGCCGATACCGAGCTGCACCGCCGCACGGTGATCGTGCTCGAGGAGGGGGCCGAGGCCGAGGTCTGGGAGCAATACGTCTCGGGATCCGACGATCTCGACGCCGTTTTCAACGTGGTATCTGAGCTGGTGATCGGTGACAACGCCCGGCTGCGCTATGTGTGCGCTCAGGACCTGTCCGAGCGCAGCTGGATCTTCGGCGCCCAGCGGGCCGAAGTCAGCCGCGACGCACGCCTGGACTGGGTCGCGCTCGGGTTCGGATCCGCGCAAGGACACGTGCGCATGGAGACGCGGCTCAATGGCAACGGCGCCGACGCCCGCGTGACCGGCGCCTACGCCACGCACGGGCGTCAGCACATCGACTTCGACACCACGCAGGAGCACTCGGCTCCCAACACCACTTCAGACCTCGCGTTCCGCGGCGTCCTCCAGGGGCGCTCGAGCGCCGTCTGGAAGGGCAACATCATCGTCGATCCCGGGGCCCAGAAGACCGACGCCTTCCAGGAGTCGCGCAACCTGCTGCTCTCCAAGCGCGCTCACGCCGACGCGATTCCCGGCCTCGAGATCCAGGCCAACGACGTGCGCTGCACCCACGCTGCTGCAGTTGCCCAGGTCGACCCCGACCAGCTCTTTTACCTGCGCTCGCACGGCCTGCCCGAGCCCAACGCCAAGCGCCTGGTCATCGAGGGTTTTCTGTCGGCGCTGGTCGAGCGCTTTGAGGCGGGCCCCGTACGCGAGATCCTCGGCGAGGCGCTCGAGCGGCGCCTGTCGCTCGTCCTCGGCGACTGACCGCCCGGACCCGTTCCGCGGGGCTGCCAATTACGATGGACAACCATGGCGCGCGGTGTCGCCCACCTGATTCCGCTCGGCTACGGAAAATTTGTCCGTGCTGACCGTGTCTATGCGCTCGTGCCGCTCGAGGGCCCCGATCGCGGGGACGGGCGTCGTACGCTGGTCCACGTCGAGGGAATCGTCGAGCCGCTGATCGCATCGCGTTCGGAGTTCGCGATCGCCCGGGATCTCGCCGAAGCCCTCGGGGGAGGAGCCCCGCGCGGCCGCCACGATGGCAGCAGTGGCCAGATCCCCGGCCAGGACCCCCTCTTTTACTCATAGGGCGGGCCTGCAGAGGCGTTACTCGTAGGACAGCGCCTGCAGGGGCTGTCAGCGCAGCGGCGCGGCGGGCGGGGAAGATCGCCGCCAGCAGCCCGACTATCCAGGCCGCAATCAGGAACACGATCAGCGAGCGGCACCGGGATCGTGAACGCGATGAAGCTGACCCGGGCGGCGAGCAGAGCGCCGAACACGATCCCGAGCGCGATTCCGATCACCGAGCCGATCAGGGCCGTGATCACGCTCTCGTGGCGGACCATGCGCCGGATCTGGCGCCGGCTCGTGCCGACGGCCCGCAACATCCCGATCTCCCTCGTGCGCTCGAACACCGACAGCACCAGCGTGTTGACGATCCCGAACAGGCTGACCACGATCGACAGCGCGAGCAGCACGTAGAGGATGTTGAGGACCTGGCTGAGGCCCGAGATCTGGTTGTCGATGAACTTCTGGCGGGTCTGCACCTTGGCGTCGGGGTACTGCGCTCAGGGCGCGCTTGAGCGCCGCCTGGTTGGCCGGCGTTTCGCCGCCGGTCATCTTCACGAACGTGTACAGGTTCTGCGGCGGCTGGTAGAGCGTGTCCCACCGGCGCGGCCGAGATCGTCACCGCCCCGAACGGGGAGCCGCCGTCCGGGGGCTTGAATATGCCCTTGACCACGAAGTGGGCGCGCGTGCCGGCAGGGGTGGTGATGACCACGGGCGAGCCGACGGCCAGGTGGTGGGCGCAGCGTAGGAGTCGGTCGTAAACGCGCCGTCGCTGCCCAGTGCGCCCAGGGCCGCATTGGAGCCGTGCGTCCAGTTCAGGCGGATGACCTGGCGCACGGCCGGATTCGACCGCGGTCAGCTGCTCGCGCTGGCCGAACACGAGGCCCTGGCCGGCGCGCACGTCGCCGACCGCGATCACTCCCGGCCGCCCGCGCTGCCGCGCTTCCGGCGGCGATCGGAACCGGCGAGAAGTTGTTCTGGGCGGTGATCGCGTAGTCGCCGGTGAACAGGTCGTTCGACCGCGCCCCGGAAGTTGCTGATGATCCCCGCCGACAGCATCGCCACCAACGTCACCAGGGCCAGGCCGATCATCAGCGCCGAGGCGGTGGATGCGGTTCGCTGCGGGTTGCGGCGGGCGTTGTCGCGGGCGAGCCGGCCGATCTGGCCGGCGATCTTCGTGGCCGGCCAGCCCAGCCAGCCGGCCAGGCGGGGCACGATCCGCGCGGAGAGCAGGGCGATGCCGATGAAGACCAGCACGGCACCCGCCCCCATCAGGCCTAGGGTGGCGCCGGTGCCGCGGCCACGAACAGGCCGAGGGCGACCAGCCACGAAGCCGAGCGTGACGGTGGCCGCCGAACCCAGCGTGCGGAAGCGCGAGAGCCGGCCCTCGGGGAGCGATGGCCCCCTCGCGCACGGCCGCGATCGGCTCCACCCGGGTGGCCCGGAGGGCCGGCCGCAGACTCGCCACCACGGTGACGATGACTCCGACCACGATCGAGACGATCACCGTCCGCGTCTTGACCACCGTGCCGCTGTTGGGGAGCGTCAGGCCGGCGGCGTTGAACAGCGCGAACAGCCCCTGGGCCAGGCCCAGGCCGGCCAGCAGGCCGACCACCGAGGCGACCAACCCGACCGCCAGCGACTCGATCAGGATCGAGCGCAGCACCTGCCGGCGAGAGGCGCCGAGCGTGCGCAGGGTGGCGAACTCCCGCGTCCGCTGGGCGATCGTGATCGAGAGCGAGTTGGCGATCACGAAGCTGCCGACGAACAGGGCCACCCCGGCGAAGACGAGCAGGAACGTCTTCAGGAAGGAGAGGAAGCCGGTGGTGGCGGAGGCGTCCTTGGTGGCCTGCTGGGCGCCGGTGCGCACCTGGGTGTCGTCAGGGAGCACGGTGCGGATCTCAGCCACTAGCCGCTGGGGGCTGACGCCCGGTCTTGGCGCTGACGCGGATGTCGTCGAGCTTGCCGAGCTTGCCGAACAGGCGCTGCGCGGTCGCGAGATCAAACCCGGCCAGGGTGGCCCCGCCGATCGAGCTCGAGCGTTCCGAAGCGGACCAGCCCTGAGATCCGCATCGACACCACCGGGCCGGTCGCCTGGACGCCGATCGCGCTCGCCCGGCCGGAGGTTCTTCTTGGCTGCCGTGTTGGTGTCCACGACCACTTCAGCTGGCCCGGGCCAGTGGCCACTGACCAGCTTCAGCGAGTTGAACTGGGGCCGGGACGGGTCCACGCTGAAGCCGAGGTTGGGGGCGCCGCCGAAGGAGATCGCCTGGCCGTTCTTGATCAGCTGGGGGCTTCCCGGCAACGCCACCGAGGGCGTCGCGGACGTCGGGCAGGCCCCGGACACGGGCCAGCAGCGATTCCGGGAAGGATGGGGTCGACGCGGGGTTGCCGCCCACGCCGCCGCCGCTCGAGCCGGTGTCGATCGCGTTGCGGCCGGTGACGGTGGCATCGGTGCCTCGGTACACGGTCTGGAAGATCGACCCGAAAGCGTTGTTGATCGAGTCGGTGAGGACATAGGTGCCGGCCACCAGCGCCACCCCCAGCACGATCGCGAGCGCCGTCAGCGCGGTGCGCAGCCGCCTTGTCGCGATGCCCTTGAGCGCGACCCTGAGCACCGTCTACCCGTCGAGCCCCTTCATCGCGTCCACGATCTCGGCCTCGCTTGACTTGCCGATGTCCTTGACGATCTGGCCGTCGGAGAGGAACAGGATCCGGTCTGCGATCGCCGCTGCGCGCGGATCGTGGGTGACCATCACGACCGTCTGGCCGACCGAGTCGACCGAGCGCCGCAGGAGTTGGAGAATCTCCCCGCTCGAGGTCGAGTCCAGGTTGCCGGTTGGCTCGTCGGCGAACAGCACCGCCGGTCGGCTCACAAGCGCGCGCGCGATCGCCACGCGTTGCTGCTGGCCGCCGGAGAGCTCGGAAGGGCGATGGGTCAGGCGATCGCGCAACCCGGTCTCCTCGATCACCGTCTCGAGCCACGCCGGGTCGGGATGGCGGCCGGCGATGTCCATCGGAAGCAGCATGTTCTCGCGGGCGTCGAGCATGGGCAAGAGGTTGAAGAACTGGAAGACAAAGCCGACCTGATCGCGGCGCAGCCGCGTCAGCGCGTCGTCGTTTAGCTCGGTGATCTCGGTGTCCTGGACGCGCACCGAGCCCTCGGTCGGCTTGTCGAGCCCAGCCAGGATGTGCATGAGCGTCGACTTCCCCGACCCTGACGGACCCATCACCGCTGTCAGCTGGCCGCGCGCGACCTCGACCGTCACGCCGCGAAGGGCGGTCACCGATGTTTCACCGGCGCCGAAACGGCGCACGACTCCCGTGGCAGCCACGACGGCTCCTGACTGCCCCAAATTCGCCGGATCCTCCCGCACCTGGCCGAACTTATCGGTCCCGGCGCCATCGCGCGTTTTAGACTCGTGCCCGTGCGCCAGATCCTCCTACTTCGCGGCATCAACCTCGGGCCGAATCGGCGGATCCCAATGGCCGAGCTGCGCGCCCTGTTCGCCGCGGGCGGCTACCAACACGTCGCCACCTACCTGCAGAGCGGCAATGTCGCCCTCTGTAGCTCCGCCCCTCCGGCCGAGCTCGAGCGCGAGAGCGCGCGATTGATTTCGCGGCGCTTCGGCTTCGAGGTGCCGGTGGTCGTCCGCACCCAGACCGAGCTGGCCCGAGTTGTGAAGCACGACCCGCTCGGCTCAGCGGTCGACGACCCCAAGCGCTACCAGGTGAGCTTCCTCGCCGAGGAGCTCGATGCGGCCATGGCGGAGCGGGTTCTCGGGCTCGCCACCGAAAGCGAGCAGGTCGTCGTCAAGGGCCGCGAGGTCTACTGCCTGGCATCCCGGGGGCGTGGCCCGTTCCAAGCTCTGGAACGCCCTCGGTGGTAAGGGACTCGGCGTCACCGCGACGACCCGGAACTGGACCACTGTTCTGGCCCTCCTCGAGCTCGCCACGGCACTGGAACGCTGACGTGCGGGACTACGCGATCCTCGATGTGTTCACCAGCACGCCGCTGGAGGGCAACCCGGTGGCGGTCTTCACCGACGCCAGCGGGCTGACGGGCGCTGTCATGCAGCGAGTCGCTCGCGAGCTCAACCTGTCCGAGACCGTGTTCCTGCTCGACGGGGGTGAGGAGGCCGACGCCCACGCGCGGATCTTCACCCCGGCGACCGAGCTCCCCTTCGCTGGGCATCCCGTGCTCGGGACCGCATTCCTGCTCGCCGAACGCGACGCTAGCGATCACGTGCGGCTGCGCACCGGCGCCGGGCCGATCGCGGTCACGCTGCGGCGTGAGGGCGGCGTGCTGGTCGACGGCGAGATGGAGCAGCCAATCCCGACCTGGGAACCGCTCGAACAGGCCGAGGCAGTGCTCGCTGCGCTGGGGGTCCCGGCGTCCGAACTGCCGGTCGAGGTCTATGACAACGGACCCCGTCACGCCTTTATCGCCCTCGCAAGCGAGGCCGCCGTCGTCGCGCTGCGCCCCGATTTCGCCGCTCTGGCAGACCAGGGGGTGTTTGGCGTCAGTTGCTTTGCAGTCACCGACGAGCGCCGGGTCAAGACGCGGATGTTTGGCCCGGCGCTCGGCGTCAACGAGGATCCGGCCACCGGATCGGCCGCGGGGCCGCTGGCAGTCCACCTGGCGCGCCACGGGCGCACGAGCTTCGGGCAGCCGATCGAGATCAGCCAGGGTGACGAGATTGGCCGCCCCTCGCGACTGCGCGCGACCGTGCACGGCACGGCGAAGGGCATCGAGCGGGTGACGGTCGGCGGCGGTGCGGTGATCGTCGCCCGGGGTCAGTACCGGCTCGACTGATCACGCGCTGCGGTTCACGGCGCCACCGCGCGGGTATAGCCTGCCCGACCGTGAAGCTCGCGACCTTCAGTATTCCTGGCCAGGACGGGCCCCTAGCCGGGGTTATCCGCGATGAGCGCGTTCACGCTCTGACCGACGGGGTCAGGGTGGTCGATGTGCTGGCCGGTCAGGCCAAGCCAGAGACGACCGACCGCCGTTGGGCGCTCGAGGAGGTGACGCTCCTGGCTCCGGTGCCCGCACCGGGGACCGTCTACGCGATCGGACTCAACTACGCCCGTCACGTGCAGGAAACCGGCGGCCAGAGTCCCGAGGCGCCGATCGTGTTCGTCAAGGTCCGGGGCTCGGTGGCGCCGCCCTCAGGGCCGATCCGGTGTCCCGAGGTGGTTCGCCGTCTCGACTACGAAGGCGAGCTCGTGATCGTGATGGGAGCAGCCGGGGAGATCGCCGGCTACTGCATCGCCGACGATGTCAGCGCCCGCGACCTGCAGGGACGCGAGCCGCAGTGGACGCGCGCCAAGGGCGCGGACACGTTCTGTCCCTACGGACCCTGGATCACAACCGCCGACGAGGTGCCCAACCCCGGCGATCTGCGGCTGCAGACGTGGGTCAACGGCGAGCTTCGTCAGGACAGCCGCACCTCTGACCTGATCTTCGACTGCCCGGCACTGGTTGACTTCATCGCCCAGACCTGCACCCTGGCGCCCGGGGACCTGATCCTGACCGGCACCCCGAGCGGCGTCGGGATGGCGATGGACCCGCCCCGGTTTTTGGAGTCGGGAGATTCGGTCAGGATCGCGATCCAAGGCCTGGGACACATCGAACATGCGGTCGAATAGACAGCCGTGCGGACGCGGGATCGCTAACGGGTTCCGGTCGGGACGAGTCTAGGGGCAGGAAGGTGAGACGATGCTGACGCTCCATCCGAGCACGGTCGACTACGCGATTCTGGCGATCTACTTCGTGGTCGTCCTCGGAATCGGCTTCGTTGCCCGGCTTTCGATCAAGACCGACCTGGACTTCTTCCTTTCCGGGCGCTCGCTGCCGGCCTGGATCACGGGGCTGGCGTTCATCGCCGCCAACCTCGGCGCGCTCGAGATCCTCGGCCAGGCCGCCAACGGCGCTCAGTACGGCGTGCCCGCGGTGCATTACTACTGGCTGGGCGCGGTGCCGGCGATGGTGTTCCTGGGCATCGTGATGATGCCGTTCTACTACGGCGCCAAGGTTCGCTCGGTGCCCGAGTACCTGCGGCTGCGCTTCAACGACGCCACCCACGCTTTCAACGCCGCCACCTTCGCCCTGGCCACCGTGCTCATCTCGGGCGTCAACCTGTTTGCGCTCGCTCTGATCATCCACCTGATGCTCGGCTGGTCGGTGGCGGTCGCGATTCTCGCCGCGGCGGCGCTCGTGTTGGTCTACATCACGCTCGGCGGCCTGACCTCGGCGATCTACAACGAGGTACTGCAGTTCTTCGTGATCGTCGCGGCTCTGCTCCCCCTCACGCTCGTCGCGTTGCACGCAGTGGGCGGGATCAGCGGGCTTGAGAACAAGGTCAAGGCCTTCCCCAAGCTGGGCAACCCCGGTCTGCACGCCTGGCAGGGCTTGGCCGTCCACCACGTAACCAACCCTCTGCACTCTGACTGGGTGGGAGTCGTGTTCGGACTTGGCTTCGTGCTCGGCTTTGGCTACTGGACGACCAATTTCGCCGAGGTGCAGCGCGCCCTGTCGGCGAGCAATATCTCCGCCGCTCGGCGCACCCCGTTGATCGGGGCATTTCCGAAGATCTTCCTGCCCGCGATCATCATCCTCCCCGGGGTGATCGCTGTCCTGACCGTGAAGGGTCTGGGCGGCTCGAGCGTGAACCTGTCCTACAACACGGCGATCCCGCACCTGATCGCCAATTACCTGCCCGAGGGGATGCTCGGAATTGCCGTGACCGGTCTGCTCGCTGCCTTCATGGCCGGCGTGGCCGCCAACGTGACCGCCTTCAACACGGTGGTCACTTACGACCTGATTCAGGCCTACTTCGTCAAGGACCGCGACGCCGCCTATTACCTGCGGGCGGGGCGGCTGGTGACGATCGGGGGCATCTTGATCTCGGTGCTCACCGCGTTCATCGCCAAGGGCTACTCGAACATCATGAACTACATCCAGACCCTGTTCTCGATCTTCAACGCCCCCCTGTTTGCGACCTTCATCATCGCTATGTTCTGGAAGCGGGCGACCGCTTGGGGCGGCTTCTTCAGTCTCGTGGCCGGGACGGCCGCGGCATACATCGTCAATCGCCTCAATGCCTACTCCACGATCTTCCACTTCGGCTCGCCGCTGAGCGCCAGCTTCTGGCAGGCGATCATCGCCTTCCTCGTCGATGCGGTGGTTATGGTGACGGTCTCCCTGGTCACCAAGCCCAAGCCCGCTGAGGAGCTCCGGGGTCTCGTCTGGGGCATGACCCGCGAAGTCGACCCGGACGCCAAGATCGACGATCGCGACAAGCTCTGGTGGCGCTCGCCGATCCTGCTCGGTGGGATTGCCATCGTCCTCGTCATCGTCCTCAACATCATTTTCGCCTAGCGGCCGCCAACGATTTAGGAGCCCTGCCATGACTGAACCGCAACGACCGTTCGGAGGCCAGGACCGCCCCGCCGCTGACGGACCGATGGCGTCCACCGGAGCCAGTGAGGAGGAGGAGGTCCAAGCGGCACGGATCGCGAACCGCTTTGACATCCGCCGGCTGATCGGCGGACTGTTCCTGCTCTACGGAGTGATCCTGATCGTGCTCGGCCTCGCCGGCTCGCACCAGATCAAGACCAAGGCGGACGGCATCAACGTCGACCTCTATACCGGGATCGGCATGCTCATCTTCGGCGCGCTGATGGTTTTCTGGGCGTTGAGCAAGCCGGTCGTGCCCGAGCCCGAGGAGACCCGGGGACAGGGGTCGGGGCGCATCCGGCGCGCTCCTGCCACCTGAGCCAAGCGCTCCTTCCATCCGAGCCGGGCGCAGCCGAGTCGCGCCTCGGCATTCGGCGCCCTATTTCAGGGTGGCGGTGACGGTGATCGCGACGCCGCCCAGGGCGCGCGAGATCGGACAGTTCTCCGCCGCCATCTGAGCGACGTGCTCGAACTGGTCCTGTTCTATCCCTGGCACCGCGCCTGAGACGGTGAGCTCGGAGGTCGTGACCGTGGGGGCGCCGTCCTGCTGGTCGAGCGTGACCTTAGCGGTCACCTCAAGGCGCTCGGGATCGTGGCCGCCCTGGCTGAGCTCGTTGGAGAAGGCCATCGCGAAGCAGGAGCAGTGAGCTGCGGCGATCAGCTCCTCGGGACTGGTCTGGCCGTTGGAGCGTTCGGTGCGCGAAGCCCAGGTCACGCCCAGGTCGACCAATGCGCCGCTGGCGCCATTGAGGGTCCCGCTGCCCTTGGGAAGGTTGCCCTCCCAGACCGTCGTCGCCGATCGCTCAGCCATCGCCATTGCTTTACCTCCGGGTTGATCTTCTAGTGGTGCTCGATCACGCGATCGATCAGGCCGTAAGCGACAGCTTCATCAGCCTTGAAGAACCGGTCGCGCTCCATGTCGGTGTGCACCTGCTCGACCGTCTGGCCGGTGTGGTGCGCGTAGATCTCGTCAGTGCGCCGGCGGATGTTGAGGATCTCGCGGGCGTGAATCTCGATGTCGGTCGATTGGCCCTCGAAGCCGGCCGAGGGCTGGTGGATCAGGATGCGGCTGTTGGGCAGCGAGAAGCGCTTGCCCTTGGCGCCGCCGGTGAGCAGCAGCGATCCCATCGACATCGCGATCCCGACGCAGATGGTTTGGATCTCGGGCTTGATGAAGTTCATGGTGTCGTAGATCGCCAAGCCCGAATAGACCGAACCGCCAGGGCAGTTGATGTAGATCGAGATGTCCTTGTCGGGATCCGAGGACTCCAGGTGCAGGAGCTGGGCGACGATCAGGTTGGCGACCTGGTCATCGATCGGCGATCCCAGGAAGATGATCCGCTCGTTGAGCAGCCGGCTGTAGATGTCGAACTCACGCTCGCCACGCGCGGTTCGTTCGATGACCATCGGGACGAGAGGCATGCCTCAACCCTAGAACATGCGTGACGCGATGGCCGGCCTGGAGGGGGCTGTGGTCATGGAATGACCACAGCCGTGCCCTCAAAACGACCCTCGCGGAGGTCGGCGAGGGCGCGCTCGGTCTCCGGGAGGCGGTAGCTCGTGACCGTGGTCTGAACCGGTACGTGTTGGGCCAGGGCGAGGAACTCGCGGCCGTCCTCGCGCGTCAGGTTGGCCACCGAGCGGATCGTGCGCTCGTGCCACAGGTTCTCGTAGGGAAAAGCGGGGATCTCGGTCATGTGGATGCCGGCGCAGATGACGCCTCCGCCGGGGGCGAGGACGCGCAGGGCCGTCGGGACGAGCTCTCCGGCGGAGGCAAAGATGATCGCGGCGTCAAGCGGTACCGGCGGGGACTTCTCGCTTGACTCCGCCCAGACCGCGCCGAGTGACCGGGCGAACGCTTGCCCGCGATCGTCGCCCGCTCGCGTGAACGCGTACACCTCCCGCTGCTGGTGGACCGCCACCTGGCAGATCATGTGGGCCGCGGAGCCAAAGCCGTACAGGCCCAAGCGCTCCGCGTCACCCGCGAAGCGCAGCGCGCGGTAGCCGATCAGCCCGCCGCACAGCAACGGTGCGAGCTGTTCGTCGGACAGTTCGTCGGGGAGGGGCAGACAGAAGCGCTCGTCGGCCACCGTGAGCTCGGCGAAGCCGCCGTCGATGTCGCGACCGGTGAAGCGAGCGTGCTCGCACAGGTTTTCGCGTCCCGCGCGGCAGTAACGGCAGGCGCCGTCCGTCCAGCCCAGCCACGGCACGCCGACCCGCCGCCCGTCCTCGGTTCGCCCGACGATCTGATGACCGAGGATGACGGGCAGCTTGGGCGCCTCGATCTCGGCGTCGCGCAGGTGCAAATCCGTGCGACACACAGCGCACGCCAGGACCTCGAGCTGGAGCTGACCGGGCCCAGGCTTCGGGTCGGGCACGTTCATCACCCGCAGGGGCTGTCCGGGCTGCTCGAGGACTGCGGCGCGCACAGAACCATGATCCTCCGTTTGGGGGCGCGCGGTTCGGGCATCCTTGCGATATGAACTACACAGAACGTAACGACAAACACGACAAGCCGCACGACGAGTCCCCCGAAAGCACCGACGGGGAGGCAGCCGGAGGGTCATCCAAGCACAAGCTGCCGTTCGCCCCCGCCGACGACGACGAGTCGCCACTGGGCAGCACCGATCAGCATTCCGACGCGTAGCCGTGCCGGGTGCGTGAGAAGTTCGTCGCGCCCCTTCAGATAGGGCCGGGCAGTCGTTAGCGTTGAGACCGAAATATGGTTCCCCTGAATGCTCCCAACGTGCTCACCATGGTGCGGATCCTGCTCGTCCCGGTGCTGGTTGTCGCCCTACTCGAGAAGACCAGTGGTGGCGATCTGCTGGCCGCGATCGTGTTCGCCGGGGCTTCGCTGACGGATGCGATCGACGGTTACTTGGCACGCTCGCGCAACTCGGTGACGACGTTCGGGAAGCTGATGGACCCGATCGCCGACAAATTGCTGATCATCGCCGCGCTGGTGGTGCTCGTCTCGCTCGGCCGCCTCGAGGCCTGGGTGGCGATGGTGATCATTTCTCGAGAATTTGCGGTCACCGCTCTGCGGCTGGCCGCTGGTGCCCAGCAGGGCGTGGTGATCCCCGCCAGCTCGTTCGGCAAGCTGAAGACCGCCACGCAGGTCCTGATGGTGATGGCGTTGATCGCCTTCGATGGCCGCTCGGCCTGGACCACGGCGCTCATTTACCTGACGGTCATCGTGACCGTGCTCTCCGGGGCGGACTACGTCTTCGGTTTGCGTCGGCGCCTGAGCGAGAAAACGGCTGCTGGCGCGCAGCCGCACTCCGGCACCGAAGCCTGACGCCGGGCGCGGCCCGACTCAGCCCGATCCGACAGGGTCTGTCCGAGTCCTAAAAGGTTGCCGATAGCCAGTCAGCCAGACCGGTGTGAGCCACGGTGAACTCACCGGTCTGTAGTTCGCGGCGAATCTCTCCCAGAGTGCCGAAGCGCTCGGCGACCACGTTGTGCTGATGGATGGTCTCCAGATTGACCTGCCGGGCGGAGACAAAGACTTCGTCGGCGAGCGTCGGGAAGCGATCGATCACGCCGCGGACCATCTCACGCACGCAGTCCTCGACGAACCGGGGGCGGCGGTGGGCCTTCTCGACCACGTGGGCCTCGTCGGTGCGCTTCATCAGCTCATAGATCTCAGATGACATCGAACCCTCGACGATCTCCAGCAGCGTCGCCGCGTCGATCTCATCCTCGCAGCGCTCGGTGCAGCCGATGTGCAGCGTGCCGAGACCGCGCTGGTTGTGAGTGGCCACGGGCACCGCTTGGAGGATGCGCTCGATCTCGCTGGCATCGAACCCGTCGGCCTCCAGTCGCTCGCGGGCGCTGCTGGCCACCAGCTCCTGCGCGCACGGACAGGCGGTCATCCCCTGGGCTGTAACTCCGACCAGCCGGCGCGTGCCGAGCTCGGTTGCCACGGCCAGCCCATGCAGCGTGTAGAGCTCCTGGGTGTTGACGCCCGAGACCGGGGCCGGCTTGTGTTCGGGGAAGCGCGCCTCGACGCTGACCTCGGCGCGCCGCGCGCCCTGGCGGCTGCGCACCAGCTGGGCGATGTGCTCGGCGAGGGTTTCGGCTTTGAAGGTCGAGCCACCCAAGACGACCTCGCCGATCGCTTCGTTGACCACCTCCTCAAAGCGCGACATGTGCGCACCCTTCTGGTCGGGGCCGAGTTCGATCACACATTCAAAGCGTGCCGAGAACAGCTGCTCGTGGCCGTTCTGACCCAGGCGGATGACCTTCTCGACGGCGGTCACGCCGACGCGCGAGAGGCTCAGTGAAAGCGGCGGCGTCTGCGCCTGGACGTCTGCGAGCGCGGTGGGAACGGGGGTGGTGTCTGTCATCGGTCTCCGATCTAGCGGCGGCGGCCAGGGTGGTCCGGAGGGTTACTGGCGGCCGACGTCACTAAGGGTAAAGGGGTTGCTGCGCCGGTCGGACCGCGTGAGGCTTCGAAACCCTTCAAATTGTGGTTACACTCCCCCCGGGTCGTATCAGGAGTTACGAGAGGGAGGAGTCCCGGTTGTGTTGTCCGGGAGGCCTCGAGACCGATAGAGGAGGAGCTCAGGGGCTGTGAGCGTTGAAGAGATCGTTCTGTTGAGCGATGAGGCGCCGATCGTCGAATTGGACGAGCTGCGGCCGATGATCGCCGAGGGGCAGGAACGGGGTTTCCTCACCATCGCCCAGATCCAGGCTTGCCTGGAGGAGGTCGAGGTGACCAAGGAGCAGGTTCAGGAGCTGCACGCCTACCTGGACGAGCAAGGAATTGCGGTGATGGAGGCAGATGGCCGCCTGGCCAAATCCGAGGCGGGCAGCGTCGAGGCAAGCGCCCAGAGCGCGGCGGCCCCGGATCCCGAGCAGCGCAAGAAGGTCGAGGTGGACCTCACGGTTGAGCCAAGCCTTGATTCGCTGCGTCTCTACCTGCGTTCAATCGGACGGGTTAACCTGCTCACCGCCGAGCAGGAAGTGCTGCTCGCGCGGCGCATCGAGCGGGGCGACATGCTGGCCAAGCAGCAGATGATCGAGGCCAACCTGCGACTGGTGGTCTCGATCGCCAAGAGCTACCTCGGTCGCGGCCTGACCTTCCTGGACCTGATCCAGGAGGGGTCGATGGGCCTGATCCGCGCGGTGGAGAAGTTCGACTACCGGCGCGGCTACAAGTTCTCCACCTACGCGACGTGGTGGATTCGCCAGGCCGTGACGCGGGCGATCGCCGATAAGGGTCGCACGATTCGCATCCCGGTCCACATGGTCGAGAAGCTGAACAAGGTTGTTCACGTCGAACGCCAGCTCGTCCAACAGCTCGGCCGCGAACCCACCCCTGAAGAGATCGCCGCCGAGCTCGAGACCACCGCTCGCGAGGTCCGCGACGTGCTGCGCATGGCCCAGCAGCCGATCTCGCTCGAGAAGCCTGTGGGGGAGGAGGACGACTCTGAGCTGGGTGACTTCGTCGAGGACCAGACGGCCGAGTCACCGTTCGAGCTCGCCTCCGAGCATCTGCGTCGGGAGAACCTGAGCCGCGCCCTGGCTGCCCTGCCCGCGCGCGAACGCGAGGTGATCCAGATGCGCTTTGGGCTGACCGGCGAGCGCCCGTACACGCTCGAAGAGGTCGGGCGGGCGTTCAACGTCACCCGCGAGCGGATCCGCCAGATCGAGAACCACACTCTGAAGAAGCTCGAGGCGCTGCCCGAGGCCCAGCGCCTGCGCGACGCGTCCTAGCAAACCTGGCACAGATCCCGGCCTCCGAAGTGGAAGGCGCAGCGGCCTGCACCTCGGCGGACCGAAATTCCACGCGTAGGAGATCGAGCCCGGCGAGCCCCTCCGGTCACGGCCTACGCCGCTAGACTCAGCGCCCTTCGGCGGGATTCCCGAGCGGTCAAAGGGGACGGGCTGTAAACCCGTTGGCTCAGCCTTCGCAGGTTCGAATCCTGCTCCCGCCACTCGGCCCTCTCGGCCGTGAACCCAAGCCATGCAAGCCGGCGAACCCGAGCCCAACGGCGGACTCGACCGCCCTCCCGATGAGTCCGGCAACTCCCGTCGCGCCGAGCGGCTCCGGCGCTTCGCCCTGCGGGTCGACACCCAGCCGACGCTGCTGGCCGCGGCTGATCGCATGCGTCGGCGCCTGCCCGGCGACGCGCGCTTCGGTGACCCACTATCCACCGCCGGCACTGATGCTGTCGAGGTAGTGGCCCGGGGGCTCTCTGCTCTCCAACCGCCGGAGCGCAAGAGCCTGGTGCAGGAGCTTGGGCTGGCCGGATTACAGGTATGGCAGTCACTCTCGGAGGCGACGGGACGTGGCCACGGCCAGCTCGAGATGGCGATCCTGTTCACCGACCTGGTGGGTTTCTCGAGCTGGGCCCTGAAGGCCGGTGACGTGGCGACCGTCGAGCTCCTGCGCGATGTGGGTGCAGCGGTGGAGCGAGCGGTGGCTGATCACGGCGGCCGCGTCGTCAAGCGCCTCGGAGACGGCGTGATGGCCACCTTCCTCGCTCCTCGCCCCGCGATCAACGCCGCCCTCGACGCCCGGGAGGCGGTGGCCGCGGTCGACGGAACCGGCCGGATCCCGCGCATGCGCGCGGGTCTTCACTGGGGTTCTCCGCGCAAGCTGGGAGGTGACTACCTCGGCGTGGACGTCAACGTCGCCGCGCGCGTCAGCGGCGCCGCCAAAGCCGACCAGGTGCTGATCTCCGATGCGCTTCTGGCGCGCACTGAGCTCGACGGACTGAACACTGGCCGGGCCAAGCGGCTGCGCGCCGACGGGGCACCGCGGGATCTTCACGTCGTCGAGATATCGCGCGAGTGACGATCGCGGGGCAGGATTCGGTCGTCGCCGTCGGCCGACTTCCTCCCCTTGCAGGTTTTCGTGCACCGGCGTGGGCCCCGGGCTCGGCCGCAGCCGCGCCTGTTACCTTGTCGCGGGTTCCCAGCCTGAGCGGGGACTGCGGCGCCCTCTGGGGCCGCGGCCACCCGCGGACCGCAGATGACGAGCGTCAAAGCGCCATTTCACCGTGCCCGGTTCGCCCTTGTGGCGGCCCTGCTGGCCGTGGGCGCCGCGGTGCTTCTCGCCGTGGCCATGACCCCAGCGCACGCCGCGAGCACGAGCCAGCTGCAGCAGAAGATCAGCGCCGGGCAGGGGCGCGCCTCGTCTCTCTCCGGGCAGGTGAGCGCCGCCAATCGCCAGGTGCATCGCCTCGGCACGACCGTGGCCACGCTCACCGCCCAGGTCTCCAAGCTGCAGTCCGACCTGGACGCCAAGCGCCTCGAGTTGCTCAAGCTCCGCAGTGAGCTGAGTGCGGCACGCGCCCGTCTGGCCCAGCTGCAGGCCGCCGAAGCGCGCTCGGAGAAGGTCCTCTCCCAGCAGCTGGTCGGAAGCTACAAGGCTGACCGTCCGGACATCGTCAGCGTGGTGCTCGAATCGACCGGGTTCAACAACCTGCTCGAGCGACTTGCCTTCGCTCAGCGGATTCGCCACCAGGATGCCCAGATCGTCGGTCAGGTGAAGGTCGCTCGCCGAGCGGTCGCCGCTGAGGCCATCCGCCTGGGAGAGCTCTCGGTCCGCCAGCAGAATCTCACCTCGCAGGTTCTCAGCGAGCGCAACCAGGTGGACCGGACGCGATTGGCGATGGTCTCCCAGGAGATTGCCGCTGCTCGGTCCCGGGACGCCAAGGCCGGCCAGCTCAACTCGGTCCGCGGCCAGCTCGCTTCCCTGCACGGCCAGCTCAACAAGCTCCTGGCTGCCCAGGCCGCAGCCGCCGCCCAGGCCGCGGCTCAGGCCACGCAACCCAGCGGTTCGAGCTCGGGTGCAGGCCCGGCCCAGTCGGGGCCAATCACCCCGTCGAGCAGCGGCGGCTTCACCTTCCCGATGTCCAAGGGTGCGGCCGTGCCTCCGGGCTCATGGTCATTGGACGACGGAGTCGACATCGCGGCGCCCGGTGGCACTGCCCTGCTTGCAGTCTGCTCTGGCACCGTCGTGCTGCATGGCATCGGTGGGTTCGGGCCATCGGCTCCCGTAATTCACTGCGACGGCTCGCTGGCCGGCTACAGCTACGTCTACTACGGCCACGCGGGCCCGGGCAACTGGGTCGGGGCCGGTACCCATGTCAGCCAGGGCCAGATCATCTCCGAGGTCGGCTCCGGGATCGTCGGGATTTCCACCGGCCCACACCTCGAGATCGGTTTTGCCGATTCCAGCGGCTCGCCGATCGGCCCGGGGAGCGCCGGCGCGATGGCTTCCCTGCTGCACGCGGCTTACGGCGGCTAACCCGCTCCTTGGATCGCCGGAGCATCGCGATGCCCCGGCGTCGCCCGTGTGACCCGTTACCCTGAGCGCGAGCGCCCTCTTAGCTCAGCTGGTAGAGCACTTCCATGGTAAGGGAGTTCTCTCAAGTTTTGAGCGCAGCTCCGGTTTGCCAGCTGGACCGCCGGAACGCCCGCAAATGCGGGGGCATTTCGAGCCTTGACACGGTGATCACGAGCGCCCAGGACGAGCCGCCGGTGGATACCGGGGGCGTTCTTTTTGCAGCCCCACCGCAGCCTGGTTTTGCCGCGGCCGTCCTGCGTTTGGTCAGGCGGCATCGACGTTGCCGGAGGCGGCGGTGAGCGAGCGCTCAATGTGCTCCCGCAATGGTGCCCGGCTTGCCATGCGGCACCTGGCGCTCGGTGCCGGAGGTCCTGCGGGACCAGCGGCCGCGGCCACGCTGCCGCTGAGCTACACGTTGCTCGCGGCTGGCTTGAGCGTTCGTGTCCGAGCTGCAAGGCGCGCGCCGGCGAGAACTGCTCGACCCCGACCGGCAGGCCGGCCTCGGAGGTCCAAACGGCGCGGCTGCGCCCGGCGCGCTGGGAGCTGGTGTCCCGTGTGGCAGTGTGGGACGAGCTCATGCGCCGCGGAGTCTCGGTCGTGCCGTACGTTGGTCGCGCCGGGCGGGGTGGCGAGATCGAAGAGATCCGGCTACAGCGAGTGCGCGACGGAGAGCCGTGCGAGGTCCGTCTGTGGCCGGACAGTGAGGAGTTCGCTTGCGCGCTGGCTGCGCCGGTGTGGGGTCGCTTCGGAACGTTCGCCGGGCACCCGTTGGTGCGCGCCGAGGTGATCTGGACGGTCGACCGTCGCAGCGTGGCGATCATCGGCCGTCGTGGCGAGCAGAGGTTGCAGTGAGCGAGACATTCGAATCCCCGACGTCACCGACCACGACCTGGCCGCCGGTCGAACCTTATTGCCGCATCTGCTGGCGGACGCGGCGGCGCGGCGCCACGGCCCGTTCCAGCTAGGTCACCCACTATCCAAACACAGGAGGCTTGCATGAGCGTCGCCACGTCCACCCATAACGACGTATGTAAAGACAGCCAGACAGACAGACGTGTAGACGTCCAGAAAGACGGACGTAAAGCTGTCGGTAAAGACTGGTCGGGTGCGTTCGTGATTGTGCTCGCGAACCACAAGGGCGGGGTCACGAAGACGACCTCGACGGCGAATCTCGCTGCGATGCTCGCCGAGGCCGGCCGGCGGGTGCTGATCGTCGACTGCGACCCGCAGGCGAACCTCAGTGAGGCGTTTGGCTGGTACGCGGACCTCCCGGGGGAGAGGCTCGAGGACCTCCTGGAGAACCCGGATGCCGCCGACCGCTACGTGCCGCCGCTCGCGCTGCAGCCGCACGTCATGCCCGAGCCCCGAGCCCGACAACCCGCCCCCCACGTAGAAGATTGGTGGCGTGGGTGCGGGTAGTCGGGCTCGGGGTCTTACTTGTTCAAGTGCTGGCGGGGGCGGGCTCTCAAAGTCTGGTGATGCAGGCACAGGCAGTGATGAGTTGGTGGATTGGTGAGGGGAGGAATCGGAATGGGGAAGGTAAGGCCAGGCCCATCGTCCGTGGCTGGGTTGGAGTGGTTGGCGAAGGTGGGTCCGGCTCCGTTGGGGGCTTGGGGAATAGCGATGGGTTGGGGGCGAACGGCGGTGTATTCGCATACTCATCGGCTGCTTGCAGCGGGCTGGTTAGAGACGTGTTTGCGGACTCATGGCGAAGGTTCGCTGGTGTATGCCTCGCGGGCCGGCCTGCGGCTCAGTGGCGTCCCGGCCGCGGCGGTCGAGAAGCGTCCCTCGCCGGTCAGCTGGGCGCACTGTGAGGCGTGTGCGTGGACGGCGACGTGGCTGACCGCACGCGGTCGTGGGATGGTCGGTCCACGCGAGATGCTGGTGCGAGCCGATTGGCGTGGGGAGCTTCGCTTCCGTGAGCGAGGCGAGCTGCGACGGCGGGGTCACCGACCTGACCTCGGCGGTCGGCTCGCTGACGGGCAGCTGCTGCGCTCGAGTGGCGCCTGCACGGCAGCGACGTGGTGCTGATGCACGACCGGCGCATCCCCGGCCGCGGGCGGGCGAACATCGACCACATCGCGATCGGCCCCACCGGCGTTACCGTGATCGACACCAAGAGCAGCCGCGGCCGCGTACAGCTAGCGACCGCTGGCATCATCAACCGCCGCGAGCAGCTGCTTATCAACGGTCGCGACCGCACCAGCCAGCTCGACTCATTACAGCGCCAGATGGAACGCGTCGCCGCCGTCCTGGTGCAGAACGACGCCGGTGATGTGTCGGTGTTCGGAGCGTTGTGCTTCCTGTTCATGCGCCGCGACTGGCTGCACTACAACCGGGCGCGTGACGGACTGATCACGGTCGACGACCCCGGCCACATCGCCAAGCTCGTCAAACGCACCGGATTGCTCACCGTCGGCGAGATCGCGTGGCTCGCGGAGACCCTGGCCGCGGCCTTCCCGCCGGCTTGAGACCGGCGGTCAGAGACTGGCCGGGAGCCGGAGCACCGGCACGTGCGACGGAAACGTCGGCGCTTGGGCGAGGCGATGGTCGTCGGTGAGCAGGCTCGCGCCGAGCTGCTCGGCCAGCGCGACATAGAGCGCGTCGGCGGCGGTGAGATTGTGGCGGTAGTTCCAGGCGGCCTGGACCAGCGGCGCGACGGACGCGTGACGAAGATGCCAACCGCCTAGCCGACGATCGCCTGGGACTCGGAGAGCTTTTGACCGAGAAGCTGCCAGCGCAGCACGCCGAGGACCTCCCGCGTAGAAGTGCTCCGGCACCCAGCCCTCGGCCCCAACCGGGAGCAGCCTCGCGAGCGCCCGGCCGCGTCGCGTATCGCAGACCATCTCGACGCTGGCGGAGGCGTCGATGACAACCAGGGTCACGCTCGGGCGTCGACGCGCAGCGCGCGGAGCGCCTCGGCGGCATCGACGCTTTCACGCTCAGGCTCGGGGCCCGCGAGCAGCTCGTCAATGAACGCACGGAACGCCTCGGGCGAGGCGTCCTCGTCCGGATTGGTGAGCACGACCGCCGAGCCAGGTGGAAGGTTCGCGGGTACGCCAGACATGGCCTGATCGTACCGGGCAGCACCAATTTGCGGCCAGTGAGCGCTGGACGTCGCGGGAGCCAAAGACCAGATGGCATAACTTGATGTGGAGGTCCCGACCTCTCGTAACCAAATGCGCAATTCGGGGTCATCGAGCTGGTCGAGCAGCGCGACGTGGTGATACCGGCTGATTTGTTCAAGGCCGGCCGCGACCGCGTCCCAGTCGCGCAGGCAGTGCTGTGGCCTGGCCGATTGCCGCCACCAATGGACGAGGCGGGCAGTCGACGATGGCCTGGGAGCCGCTCGGCGGAAACGGCCGATCGCTGATCCGCGGTTACGACGGACGCTGATGGCCTCGGCGATAAACCCAACTGCACAAGCGTCGGATCATCGATCCTTGGTGAAACGAGGCTGTGTCGGCGTGACCGCGCGCGGCCCGAAGGAGCAGACCGCGCTCGTTCACTGAGTAGCGACGATCGACATCTAACACGTTTCGCAACCGCTTCGTGGCCCGGTAGAGGAGTGCGATTTCGCGGTCGTTAGATCAGTTCGCCCCAGAGCACGTCCGGGGGCTGGGAGGCGAGCGTCGTGGTCGGAGAGACGATCCAGAACAGTATGGCCTCGCGGTCTCGGAGGTTCTGCCAGCCGTCGACCCGCGCAGCGTCGGACATCAGCACCTCCCCGTGGCGGATCACGGGGGCGATGTCTCCGATTTGTACCTGAACCAGTCCGGCGCAGACGGCAGTCAGCCCGTTACCGCCCCCCGGCTTGGGCGGCGCGCTGAACCCGCGTGGCCCGAGGTGGATTAGATCGACGCTTGGCCGGCCGCGGCCGCCGGCGAGCAGCGCCTCGACCGCCTCGGGCGCCTGCCGGGGGTCCCCGGTCCGGCGGCCGATCTGGTATGCGGCTGGCTCCTCGCCTGAGAGCAAGTCGTCGACGGTGATGCCGAGCGCTGCCGCGAGCCTGGCGAGCGTCGCCAGCGACAGACTCCTCTCGGCCCGTTCGGCCTGGGAGATCGCGCTCGGCGTGACCGCGGCTAGGTCCGCCAGTTGGTGCTGGTTCATCCCTCGGGACCGCCGCAACGCGCGCAGCGAGGCGGCGACCTGTCCGCCGACGCCGGTGGGCGACAGTTCGAGCTGGCCGTCAGCGTGCTGCCAGTGCATCAGCGACCCGCGAGCGCCGGCTGCTCGCCCCTCGGCCTTGACCACCACCAGGCTGCGCTCGTCGACGCGTAGCACGCATTGGGTCACTGCCTCGACGACCTCCCGCAATGACGACGGGACCTCCCTGGTGTTCATCGACCAGTAGGCGATCGCTCCGAGCTCGAGGAGCATCGGGCAGCATCGAGCGAAGAAGCCGAGGGCAAGGTCCGCTCCCCAGGAGTCGGCCATGCGGTCAAGCCCGTCGAACAGGAGTAGGTTGCGCCGCCGCGGGGAGCATCGCTCAGCCACGCGACGCAGCAGTTGCACAGGTCCCGGGTAGGCGCCGGTAGGTCGGGCGTCGACGACCTCCATGTGGGGAAGCACCGCGAACATGTCATTAGCGGATGCCCCGAGTGTGATCCACGTGCGATCGTCGAACTCATCCTCGATCGTCAAGATCGCCTCGTAGAACGGAGTGGCAGCCACGCCGTCGAGCTCCCACACCACGTTGTCGCCCCAGAAGAGCCCCGCCAGCACGAGATCGAGCTCGCGGATGCCGGTGCTGACTCGATGGTCTTTAACCCCCGGGTGCGCGGTCATCGGCTCCACCGGGCAAGGACGTCGTCGACCGATGTGAAAGCGCTGCTACACACGATGCACTGCGGTTCCGACGTGTCGTACATGTGCGCGGCGCAGCATTGCAGAACCGAGGGCATCGGCGGTCGCCGGGCGGATTCGGCGCCTTGACAGCGCTGCTGTCGTGGGCTATCGCCCGCCGCTGCGGTCTGTTGGAATCGCCGTGCTTCGACGAACTCGGCCCGTGGCGCAGTCGGAGGACTGCCGGCGAGGCGGGAGTCCGCATGTCAGCGGAGGGAGAGAAATAGATGACGTGCTGGAGCATGCGCGCTGCGGCGGACCGACCCCCGGCGTCGACGGGCGGCCGTGAACGCGCGGTCGCCGATTCGTGGCGGCACCGATGAGCGCCTCCTCGCGGGGCGCTCCGGGCGGCCTAGCGATGATCAACGGGACAATGCCGGAGTGGTCCACACGCTGTGAGCAGTCACCTGCGCTCGATTTCGCGGACTACTGCCTGCGGGGCGTCGGTCAGGTCGTGTTCCAGAACAATCCACTCACGGGCTTGGCGATTCTCGTGGCGATCTGGATCTTCTCGCCGTGGGTGGGGTTCGCCGGAGTCCTTGGGCTGCTGGCCTCAACCGTGCTGGCGCTCATGCTCGGCATGGACCGCGGCGCGATCCGAGCCGGCCTGTACGGCTTCAATGGGGTGCTCGTCGGGCTCGCGCTGGCGACGTTCCTCGGGCCGCACTGGAACGTGGGGATCATGGCCTACGTGGTCGTGGTGGCCGGCTTCAGCACGATCCTCATGGCGTCGCTGGGCAAGATCTTCCTCGGATCATGGGGTGTGCCCCCGTTCACGCTGCCGTTCAACTTCGCGACGCTGATCTTCCTGGTCGCGGCACTCCAGCTTCGCTACGGGCATCTGGCGCTCGCGCCGCACGCGCCGGCGCTGTTGGGCCACGACGTGCACGCGGCGCTGCGAGCGACTGCTGCCAGCACGGATCACACCACGTTCGGAGGCATCTTGAACGCGATCTTCCGCGGGATCGGGCAGCTGTTCTTCGCCGACAGCGTGCTCAGCGGAGTGATCATGATCGTGGGGATCGCGATCTGCTCGCGGATCTCAGCGGTGTTCGCGCTCGTCGGCTCGATCGTGGGAATGCTGACCGGCCTCGCAGTCGGCGCCGATGGCTTTGCGATTTACCACGGGCTCTGGGGTTTCAACTCGTTCGACGCGTGTCTGGCGATCGCCGGTGTGTTTTACGTGCTGAGCTGGCGGTCCGCGCTGCTGGGGGTCGGATGCGCGATCGCGGCGGCGATGCTGTTCGGCGCGCTCGGCTCGCTGTTCACCCCCTGGGGCCTGCCGGCGCTGACGCTCCCGTTCTGCTTCGCGACGCTCGCCTTCGTGGTGATGAAGGACACGAGCCCGCGCTTTGTCACCGTCGAGGTCGCGGACATCACCACGCCCGAGGGCCACCTGACGCGTCGTCGTGGGGAGCACTCACCGGGCGTCGGACGCGACGCCGTCGGGGAGTTCCCCGAGGCCGAGTCCGGCGCGAACCCGTCCGTCGGTTGAGAGCTGTCACCCGCAACCATCAAGCAAGGAGTTAGCCATGCCCAAGAATCTGTTCCCGTTGGACAACTCCAAGAAGTTCACCGATCAGTTGCACGTGGGCCACAACCGCTGGCACCCCGACGTCCCGCCGAACGTGACCGTCAAGCCCGGAGATGTGTTCAGGGCCGACTGTCGTGAGTGGTTCGACGGCGCGATCAAGAACGACGATTCGGCAGATGACGTCCGCAACGCTCCGCTCGCCGGAGTGCACGTGCTCAGCGGGCCGTTCCGCGTCGACGGCGCCGAGCCGGGTGACCTGCTCGTCGTCGACATCCTCGAGATCGACGCCTGCGACCAGGAGGACGAGGGGCCGTTCTCCGGGATGGGATGGGGCTACACCGGCGTGTTCGCCAAGAAGAATGGGGGCGGCTTTCTGACCGAGCGGTTTCCCGACGCCTACAAGGTGATCTGGGACTTCACGGGCGATGTGGCCACATCACGCCACATTCCGGAGTGCTCGTACGTCGGGATTCATCACCCCGGGCTGATGGGCACCGCGCCGTCGGCCGAGCTGCTGGCGAAGTGGACCAAGCGCGAGACCGACCTGATCGCGACAGATCCGCACCGGGTGCCGCCGCTGGCGCTACCCCCGCTCCCCGACAGCGCGATCCTCGGAACGTTGTCGGGCGCCGAGTTCGACAGGGCCGCGTCCGAGGGCGCCCGTACGGCGCCGCCGCGTGAGAATGGTGGCAACCAGGACATCAAGAACTTCACCGCGGGAACGCGGGTGTTCTACCCGGTGTTCGTCGATGGGGCGAACCTGTCCTTCGGCGACCTGCACTTCTCACAGGGCGACGGTGAGATCACATTCTGTGGCGCGATCGAGATGGGCGGGTTCATGGATCTGCACGTCGACATCATCAAGGGCGGCATGGAGACCTATGGCGTCTCCGAGAATGCGATCTTCATGCCCGGCCTGCGCGATCCCCAGTACTCGGAGTGGATCGCGTTCTCCGGCGTGTCGGTCGATCTCGAGGGCAAGCAGCACTACCTGGACTCTCAGCTGTCTTACGAGCGTGCCTGTCACCACGCGATCGACTACTTGATGAAGTTCGGATATAGCGACATCCAGGCGTACATGATCCTCGGCTCGGCTCCGATCGAGGGGCGATTCTCCGGTGTCGTCGACATCCCGAACTCGTGCGCCACGGTGTATATCCCGAGGCGGATCTTCGACTTCGATGTCGCGCCGTCGAGCGGGAAGCCTCATCAGGTCAAGCAGGGCGTCAAGGTCCCCAAATCCGCGAACTAGCGCGGAGCAATTCATGGCAACGTACGAGTACAGGTGCGCTCGGGACGGCGTGTTCGACGCGCGGCATCCGATCGGCACGGCGCCGCAGACGATGGCGTGCCCTCAGTGCGAGGCGGAGGTCGGGCGGGTGTTCTCCAAGCCGATGCTGTTCTCGACTCCCAAGGAGTTGGTGGCCGCGCTGGATCACGAGGAGAAGACGCGGCACGAGCCCGATGTGGTGACCTCGCTTCCTCGTACGGGCGCGAGGAAGCGAACGCCGGTGCTGCCGCTCACGCCGAAGCTGCGGCGCCTGCCGCGGCCGTGACCTAAACGGATTGCGGCTCAACCGGTCCGAGCCGCCGTACCTTTCTGCCGCCGCCGGCCGGTGCGGGTTTCTGTGAGGAGCCCCCGTCGGCCGGCCGCCGCGGAGGCTGTCGGTTAGGTGGGCGTCGCACGCCTCAGAACGGTGTCGATCTTCGCCGGCGGAACGGTGGGAGCGTTGGCTCGCGCTGGCGTCGCTCAGGCGCTGCCGCACCACCGCGGGCAATGGCCGTGGTCGACGTTCGCGGTGAATCTGGCCGGCACGCTGTTGCTGGCGTGGCTGACCACACGCCTGGCCGAGCATGTCGCTCCCACACGCTACTGGCGCTTTTTGATCGGTACCGGCTTCTGCGGCGCGCTGACGACCTTCTCGACCTTCCAGGTGGAGACGATCCGACTGGCCAAGGACAACCACCCGGGCGTGGCGCTTGCGTATGCGGCAGCGAGCCTCACTTTCGGCATGACCTGTGCGATCGCGGGCACACTGCTGGCCCGCCGGCGACGCTACGGATGATCACCGTGCTGGTGTGGGTGGGAATCGGCGTGTTCGGCGCGCTGGGTGCGCTGGCTCGCTTCTGGGTCGGCGGCGCCATCGCCTCGAGGCGACCGAGCGACGTCCCGGCCGGCACGTTCGTGGTCAACCTCAGCGGGGCGTTCGCGCTGGGGCTGCTGACCGGTATCAAGCTGCAGAGCGACCTGCTACTCGTGCTGGGAACGGGATTTCTCGGCGGTTACACTACCTTTTCCACCTGGATGGTCGAGACCCAGCGTCTGGGCGAGAACAGCGAACAGATCCTGCTCTACGCCTACCTGTTCGGATCACTGCTTGCGGGGCTCGCGGCCGCCGGCCTGGGCTGGCTACTAGGAGGCGTGTTCGCATGATCGCCGACGCGCTGAAGCTCTCGGTGTACTTCGGCGACTCGGCCACCGCGGGCTCCAAGCTCGCCAGTCACGCACTGATGCAGCGCATGGCCGAGCGCGAGGTGAAGGTCGCGGCTCTGTTCCGCGGCGTGGAGGGCTTCGGCTACCACCGACGCATCCACGTCGGCCGCTTCCCCGACGTGTCGGCCGACCTGCCGCTGCTTGCGATGGCGGTGGACGAGCGCGCCCGGATCGAGTCGCTGCTCGAGGACGTCGACGAGATCGTCTCGCAGGGGCTGGTGACTCTCGAGCACGCACGACTGGCGACCGACGAACACGTCGCCGGAGCGGAGTTCCCGGATGCGCCCGGCCGGGTGGGAAAGCTGACGATCTATCTCGGCCGAACCGACCGAGCGAAAGGCCAGCCGGCGTTCCGGCACGCGGTCGACCTGCTGCGCGGACTGGGCGCCGAGGGCGCGATCGTGCTGATGGGCGTCGACGGCGTGCTGCGCGGTAGACGCCGTGAGGCGCGACTGTTCTCCGCCAACGCCAACAGCCCGCTGGTGATCATCTCGGTTGGCTCGCGGGAAGTCCTCCGGCAGGCACTGCCGGCGCTTCACGCCGACCTGACCGACCCAATCGTGACGGTCGAACCAATCGAACAGCTAAAACGCGATGGAAAGTTGCTGACGCCGCTGCCCAACTGGCAGCGCCGGACCGAGGAGCGCGACATCTGGCACACGCTGCGCGTCTACGCCCGCCGCTCGGCCCAGGTCGATGGCCGCCCGCTCTGCAGCGAGCTCACGCGACGCCTGCGCGCAGCCGGCGCCGCAGGCGCCACCACGATCCTGGGCGAATGGGGATTCTCCAGCGACGAGCGACCATATGGCGACCGCTTTGGAAAGCTAGCCAGTAACGCGCCCAGCTATACCGTCTACATCGACCGCCCGGCCAAAGTAGCTGAGGTGTGGCCGATCGTCGACGAGCTGACCGCTGAGCACGGGATCGTCACGTGGCTGGTCGTGCCCGGCTACCGCGAGCGCGCGGGCGACACCGTCAACGGCCACCTGCACCTAGCCCCGGCGCGGGAGACGTCACGCGACGGGGACCCCAGCGCCGACTACGGCGAGGTGATCTTGCCCGTGGTCACAGCCGAGAGCTCCTGGGTGGCCCGCTTCAACGAGCAGGTTGCGACGTTCGCGCGCGATCGCCGCCGCCACGAGCCGCTCGTGCGCGTGACCCTTTCAGACGGAGAGCAGTTCTTCCTGGCCTCCCTCGACGAGCGGCCCGGCGAGGGGCTGGTGACGCTGTACCCCCATCCCGAGCGCTACGAGGAAATGATCGAGGCCGAGCCGGGCGGCGTCCTCTCGCCGCGGGCGGTAATCGTCTCACCCGGCTCGATCGTCAAGCTCGAACTGTTGGCCGACGCGCCCCGCGGGACTCGGTCGCTGGTGGGCTATCGCCTACCGCGCTGACCGATCGGTTGTCCGTGGAGTTCCCCTGACAGGCCAGCGTCGAAGGTCAACTGTGCTGAGAGCGCTCGCGTAGCCGCGCTTCAGAGGTGCGCGACGGCGGATGCGGCAGCGGAAGTCCATTTGCCCGGGCGGAAGAGAGCGCCCTACACGGCGCTGACACCTCACGCGCCCAGGGCTGGAACAGGCGATGGGGCTTGTCCCGACGCTCGCGGACGGGATGGTGGTGGCGCGTGGTGATCGCGCTTCGAGGCGGACGCTTGATGGACGGGGCCTGCTTGACAAGTTAGAGAAGGCCGGTGGCTGGATCGCCGCCGCCGACGGCACCATCGACACCTCCACGCGCACGGCCAGATGGCGACCACGATGCACTTCGCCATGGCCGAGAACGAGTTAGAGCGCTATCGCGAGACCTCGGCGGTGGTCCACCGGCGCGCGATCGTGGACAAGGGGCGGCACATGGGCGGCACGCCGTTCGGCTATCGCCGCGACGTCGACAAACGCTTGGTCATCCACACGCCCGAGGCGGGATGGGTGAAGTGGATCTTCGAGCAGCGCGCGGACGGCCGCGGATGGGCGTCGATGTCGCGCGAGCTGACCGAGCGCGGCGTCCGTCAGGCCACTGGCCGCAAGCTGACTCATCACATGCTGCGCCGGATGGTCACCCACCGCGTCTACCTCGGCGTGGCCTACCACGGCAAGCACGTCCGCCCTGACGCCCATCCGGCGCTCATCGACCCGGTGCTGTCTAAGGCCGCGCCGCGTGCTGCCTGGTAGATGCTGCGAAGGAGTTCGCCGCCAGCGTCGGCGCGGAGACCACCGACGATCAGCGGTTCGAGGCCGCGCAACGCGCGCGCGTAGAAGCTGAGCACATCCTCGATGACGCCTCGACGCTGAAAATGCGCAAGACGCTCGGTCCCGAGCGCTTCGACAAGCTGTTGCGCGAGGCGTCGCAGAGCTTGGAGGCGGCGAAGATCGAGGAGACCCGAGCGCAGACGCACAAGCGGGTGGACCACCGCGTCTGGCTGTCAGATGCGTTCGATCACCTCCCTCCGGAAGAGCAGCGCGGCGAGCTACGGACCCTGGTCCGCTGCGTCATGGTCGAGGCCGGCGAGGGGCCACTCTCCGACCGCGGTGCCCTGGGTGCTCCTACGTCCTCAAGCCGCTGATCACTCGCGCCGGCGACTATCGCTGCTCTGCCGCACGCTGTTAGCCGAGCAGTCCGCCACCTATGAATGCCCGGCTCCGGCACGGATCCGTGGCTCCGAGCACGACACCCTCAAGCGCCTGGAGGGGTTGGCAATGGCCCACAACGGAATCGTCTACTTGCTGCACTTCGAGCGCTCCTACCGCCACGCACGGCACTACATCGGCTTCACGCAGAGCCTCGAGCAGCGCCTCGAGGAACATCGCACTGGGCGCGGTAGCCCGCTGGTCGCCGCGGCAATTGCCGACGGGATCGACTTTTCAGCTCGCCGCGATCTGGGAGGGGGATCGCCACGACGAGCGGCGCTTGCACCGCCAGAAGAACACCCGAGCGAGGCTGTGCCTGCTCTGCGTCGCCAGCGAGCCAGTCGCGGGCGGGGCGATGGTCGATCTCGTCGACGAGCTTTTGCTCAGCATGCTTGGCGGGATCGCCCAGCCGGCGACGCTGACCGCGCTCCTGGCCGAACTGTGCCGCCGCGGGAAACGCATCGGAAGCGTCCACGGCGGGCTTGAGCTGCTCGCGCTACGCGGACGGGTGTCGAAGACGTGGCGCTCGGCGAGATCGCCTGGACGATCGTCCCACCGGCCACTCGAGGACGAGGGGCCCAAGCCGGCGGCAGAGGAGCGGATCCGTGCGCGGTCGCTCGCTGGGGCCGGTAGGCGTCGACAGCTGCGGGCTGCATGAGCGCGCTGACCGAACCCGTCAACCGGAGTCCTGTCACGCGGCGCGAACGTCGGCTACGCTTGCTCCGAGCAGCGGCCGACCGAGATTTTGCAGCCCCCGTGCAGCCCGAAACAGGCCAGCGGAGGCCGGAAAGCCAGGAAATCCCTGCAAACGCCCTCTTAGCTCAGCTGGTAGAGCACTTCCATGGTAAGGAAGGGGTCGACGGTTCGAGTCCGTCAGAGGGCTTGGACGAATCGCCTTTCTTTACGGGCTGCCGGTAATGGCGAGTGGCACGGAGCGCCTCGGGTCCTGCTGATGGAAGTATTTTGGAAGCTTCGCGGTCCTTGGAGCGTTCGGCCGTCGGGTGCCTCGCGGCGCCCCTCGTGAAGAGAATTTTGAAAGGTCGTTCGAGTGATCGATCTGAACCGGGGAGGCCTGCCCGTCCGGTTTCGCGACGGGCTCGGATGCCCGTCGTGATATCGGACGTACCGCGATCGTGCGCTCTGGTGATCGTCTCGCCTCCGTCGCGGAAGCTGCGGTACAAGGTGGATGCGGCTGGCGGATGAGGATCGTCGCCACCGCCCTCGTTAGGTACCGGCTGGAGCCGCCGAGCGCGCCAGTGCGCCTGGTCGAGGCCGATCACGTACTCCGCGTCGACGAGCATTTGTGGACGGCAACGGCACGGGCACTCACGCTGTCGCCACGGGCCGCAGCTGCTCCATCGTCATCTGCACGCTGCCGGCCAATGGCGGACGCTGCGATCACTTTCGCTGTAACGCGATCGCCCATCGTGGTCGCATCGACGCGATGCCCTCGTCGCCGTTTCGATGGCGCAGGGTATGCCCATCCTCGGAGCGAAAGCGGTCGTGCCACCCGGGCCGCCAGTGTCGGTATCGACCCGAACGTAGAAGGCTCTAGCCCGGTCGAGCTCGTCGCCGGTTGTAGACCGGGGGAGCAGTCCGTCGGAACCTCTTGACTCCAAATCCGGTTAAGGAAACCGCGCCCATGAGGCTTGAAGAGGCCGAAGCCGAACGACAGAGGCTGCAGCGGGACGACCATGAGCACACTTACGTCGTGCGCGAGCAACCAGTCGGAGAGTGGGAGGTCGTGCGGATGAATCTCCCACACCGGACCTCGGATGTCGTGGCCGAGCGGGGGAAGCCAGCGGATGTGCGCGAGGACCCACGCCCATTCATCGTCCGCCGGATTCCGCCCTACGGCGGACCCGGCTAAGCCACGCTGAATCGACAGATGACCCGATCTTTTCGCATTTCCTCGCTGATCGCCAGGCGGCAGGGCGGGACTCGACGACTAGCGCCGGTCGTGGCGGAGGTGCCTCCCACGCACCCGCAACATCATCCGTCGAAGGAGCGTGACCCGTGGCGGCGCAACCTTCTTCAGCGACTGTCGACGTGCGCGTCGCCTCCCAGCGCGCGGCTCCTCGGGCGGCGGACCGATTTGCCAGCTACCGGGGCCTGGCCAGAGGTCACGGGGAAGAGACATGGCTCGTCCAATTCTAGGCCGCTTACGCAATGATCGAGTCTGGGCACTCCTCGATCACAGTCCCGATTTGCGCTCAGAGGGGGACATCGATGACCGCGTCGAGACGCTGGCCGCAGCGTTAACGGAGGTCTTTGCCGGCGGCCGAACCGAAGCCGACTCACCGGCCCTTTTCCGCATCGTCCCGAGGATTCGGAAGCCGATGATTGGCGGCATCGTGATGCGTCTCGTCCACAGCGTCGGGACGCACGGGCCGGGAAAGACCTTCTTCAGAGATGAGTGTTACGTCGAGCCCACCGTGGCGCGGCGGCCTTCCGTCCGCCGGCGATGGAACCGCGGGTTTGAGCACGAGCATTCCGCGTCGGTAATCTGATCAGGGCTGGACGGCCGGCGTCCCGCGAGCGCCGCTAGGACGGCTTCTCGTCGACAGCAACCTCGTACATCTCTACTGATGTTCGTGTTCCGCCGCCGCCGGGCGGGTTCATCTGGTTCATGGCCTCATCGACGCGTCGCAGCTCGTCCTCAGTTTCACAGAAGATCAGCCCCGCGCCGCGACCGTTCTCCCGGTCGACGAGCATCATCCCCCGCTTGACCGCACCACGCGCCTCTGCCATCGGCGAGCCTTCACCGGGGTTGCGCATGCGATTCCTGATCTCCTCGATGCGCTGGTCCCAATTTCCTTCGGCGTTTTCGAATCTGGCGATCCGCACGTACATGTTCCGCTCCTCTCGTTTCGTATGACGAAGACTAAAGCCCACACAGGCGCATCGGCCGGACGCCGACGCCCACCCGGGCGCGTTTGTGCGTCACCCGAGCAGATCGCATCCGTACGCCTTCGCGACGGCCGCAATGCGTTCCCAGTCAGGCTCTGTATCAGAGCCGGGGGGAGCGTGCGGGTCGCTGCGGGGACGCTCATCTCGCGAATCAGGCCTTCGAATCCGCCGGGAGTCATGATGAAGAGCATCCGGCAGCCGTTCTTGCCAACCGTGTAGCGGTGTGGGATGCCGCGTGGGCCGAAGGCGAAGTCGCCCGTGTTCGCTTCGATCGTGGCGTCGCCGACTTCGAACGTGACGTCGCCCTCGAGGATCCAGAAGCCCTCATCCTCTCGATGGTGTACGTGCAGCGGTCCCGCCGCGTTCGGGCCCTCGGTAATCTCAATGATGCTCAGCTGGCCGCCGGTCTGCTCGGCGGTCACCTTGATCTCGGCAAGGCACGCGAGCCACCACCATGCCTCGCCTTCGTGGTTGCGCGTCGCCGTCGCCTCAAGCGTTTGCGTGTCCTGAGTCATCGTTCCTCCGGTCGGGTTGATGGGTCGAGATTTAGGAGCGAGATGGCCGCGCGCCACGCTCGGTCGCTGCCGCGGCGCAGGACATGGATACCGGCGTCCGCGACGACCAGCGCCGTATCGTGGGACTGCAACACCCGCTTGGGGTGTGCGACGTACGTGCAGTCGCGAGTCCAGAGCTGTGCGAGAGCGTCACTGATCGCTTCGCCGCCGCGCGCCTCGATGCCGTCACCTTCCATGAGCACCGCGCCGTCATCGAACAGGAGGTCAAGCGCGGCACGATCGCGCAGCAATAACGCGTCCTCGAGGAGGGCTTCCAGCTCTTCGGGGGTTCGGGCTCCTGCGGTCACAGCGTCGAAACTAGGCGACGCCCCAAGGTTGGTCTATGCCACGAAAGTGGTATTTCGCTTTGCCCCGCGGGCGGCGTACAGTCCCGGGCATGACGGCGTACGCAAGGGAGCGCGCGCAAGATCGAATCGTCGCCCTAGCGAGTCAGGGGCTTGATCTTGTGAGCTTCTGGCAGGAGGCGACCGACGTCATTGAGCCGGTTGTCCCGCACTACATGGGTCCGTGTTGGTACACGTTGGATCCGGCGTCGTTGCTCATCACGAGCCACTTCAATAAGTACATGTCCGTGCTGCCGCCCGAGGCGCTAGCGCTTGAGTACTACGAAGACGACGTCAACAAGCTCGCCGACATTGCCCGCTCCCCGAGCGGGGTATCGACGCTCCACGAGGCCACGGCTGGGGACCCGAGCTCGAGTCCGAGATGGCAAGCAAACATGGCCCTCGGTGGAGATCAGGAGCTCATTGTCAGCCTGCGGACCGACGCGTGCGACGCGTGGGGCGGCCTTGGGCTCTACCGCGAAACGGGAGCGCCGATGTTCGACCCCGACGAGATCGCCTTCGTTCGCGCGATCGCCCCCTCGCTTGCCGAGGGGGCCAAGCGGGCGCTGCTGCTCGGCGAGGCAACTGACCCGGAGGGGCCGCAGGCGCCAGGGCTGCTCGTTCTCTCCTCAAAATGGGAGGTGGAATCGGCGACGCCTGGAGTCGATCGTTGGGTGTCCGACCTCCCCGGAGGTGACTGGGACGCAGGGCGACTGCCCTCTGCGGTGCTGGCCGTCGCGGGGCGGGCTTTGCGCTCTGCTGAAGGCCGCGACGAGCCTGGAGAAGTCGCGCTGGCCCGCGTGCTCACACGATCGGGGACGTGGGTCGTTCTGCACGGCGCGACGCTGGTGAGCGACGGCACCCGACGCATCGCCGTGATCGTCGAGCCAGCCCATCCCGCCCGCATCGCGCCCATGCTGATGTCAGCCTACGGACTCAGCGAGCGCGAGCAGGACGTAACACGCCTAGTGCTGCAGGGCGAGTCGACCGCAACGATCGCGGACCGACTTGTCGTCTCAGCCCACACCGTCCAACAGCATCTCAAGGCCATCTTCGAGAAGACCGGCGTGCACAGTCGCCGTGACCTAGTCGGCAAAGTCTTCTTTTCCTACTACGAACCCCGACTGCGCGACAACGAATCGCGCGTGCCCCAGCACAAGCCGCTACGCGGCGGGCCGATGACTCTGACCCCAGCGTCGAGGCCGCCGGACGGCCCGCAATCGCTCTAACCGCTGCGAGCAGACGTCCCCGTCGAGACACGACATCTGAGCACAGCACTCGATCGCGCCCGGCGCCGAAACCGCTCCTCCGGGGATCGATGAACTATCGCGCGATCAGCAAAGCAGGTGTTCGGCCGAAGTTGATCGCTTCCCTGCTCGTCGCCAAAGGCGCGCATCCCGCCTCGGGGCTATGACCGGCGCGGGCGTGAGCGATCGTGCCGTGCCGACCCGGTCGCCGCGATTGTGCTCGCGAGTCGTCGCCAACGCGGTCGTTCGGATGCGCAAGCCGAACCCAGGAAAGGAATCGTCCGACTTCACTACGCGATTCGGGTGCTGGGAGCGCTCTGGCGAGGGATTGAACGGCGGTTCAGCTGCGGCCACTCCGCCTCCTCCGCCGCCGTACTCAGGTCGCTTAGCTGTGCGGCCTGGCTCATCCCCCACTTGGAGATAGAGCGGCCGTTGCGCCGGCAGCGCCGGGCCATCGCATAAAGTTGTCTTTTCGGCTGGGCAAGCTCGGTAGCGAGGAAGCGGCCGACGTGTGACCCTGGAGGAGGGAAAAATGGCGATCTATGCAGTGGTGAATCCGGCGACGGGGGAGACGGTTACGGAGTACCCGACGATCTGCGATGACGATCTGCGGTCGGCGATCGTGCGCGCCGATGACGCGTACGGCGCCTGGTCTACGCGTACGGTGGCCAATCGCGCAGCGATCGTGCGCCGAGTCGGAGAGCTCCACATTGAGCGCCGCCACGATCTCGCCAACATCATCGTGCGCGAGATGGGCAAGCCCCTCGAGCAGGCGCTGGGCGAGATTGACTTCTGCGGGGACATCTACGGCTTCTATGCCGACAACGCGGAGAAGTTGCTCGCGGACGAGCCGATCGAGCTGCTCGCCGGCGAGGGATCGGCGGTCGTGCGTCGCAGTCCGTTCGGACTGCTGCTCGGAATAATGCCGTGGAACTTCCCGTACTACCAGGTGGCGCGCTTCGCCGGTCCGAACCTCGTGATCGGCAACACGGTCCTGCTAAAGCACGCGCCGCAATGTCCCGAGTCGGCATTGGCCATCGCGCAGATGTACGAGGACGCGGGGCTGCCCGCGGGCGGGTATGAGAACGTCTTTGCTTCCAACGAGCAGATCGAGTGGGTAATCGCCGACCCGCGCGTTCGGGGCGTGTCCGTCACCGGGTCCGAGCGAGCCGGAGCGGCCGTCGCCGAGATCGCCGGCCGGAATCTCAAGAAGGTTGTGCTCGAGCTCGGCGGATCGGACCCGTTCATCGTTCTCGCGACCGACAATCTCGATAAGACCGTTGAGGACGCGGTCGCGGCACGCCTGGACAACACGGGTCAGTCGTGCAACGCCGCCAAGCGCTTCATCGTCATCGACGATCTCTACGAGCCGTTTCTGGAGAAGTTCACCGAGGCGATGCGCGCGGTCAAGCCGGGCGATCCGACCTCTGCGGACACGACGATCGGCCCGCTCTCTTCGACCACTGCCGCGGACAGGCTCGAGGACCAGTTGCGCCGCGCCGTTGACAATGGCGCGAACGTGGTGGTCGGCGGTGGACGAGAGGGGAACTTTTTCGAGCCGACCGTGCTGACCGACATCGAGCGCGGCAGCGACGCAGCTCGCGAGGAGTTCTTCGGACCTGTCGCCCAGGTGTATCGGGCAACCAGCGAGGACGACGCAGTCGCGCTGGCGAACGACACGCCGTACGGCCTCGGTTCCTACCTGATGACCACCGATCCCGAGCAGGCAGAGCGCGTTGCCGATCGGATCGACGCGGGCATGGTGTACGTCAATCTCGTCGGTGCCGATGGCGCCGAGCTGCCGTTCGGTGGCGTCAAGCGATCGGGCTTCGGGCGCGAGCTCGGACGGTACGGCGCCGACGAGTTCGTGAACAAGAAGCTCATCCGAACCGGGTAGAAGAGCGCCACATCTCCGCGAACGGCAGTCGTTGCGACAGCGTCGATCGCCGTGCCCTTCGTCGCCATTGGGATCGCCCGGTCCGGCGACGTCCGACCGTCGAAGCGATCGTGAGCTCCGCCCTGCTCGTCGCCGTAAGCGGGGCTCCGAGGACCGCTTCGCGTTCGTCGTCGTGCCTATGTAAATCTCAAGGTCGGATTCACTGGCCGGCACGGCCGCGCCCCGTTCGATCCGCTTTGTCTGCCCCGCGTGCTCGCTGCCGGTCTCGGTGCCAAGCGGCAGTCAATCCGAGATTGCCGGAAAGGCGACATTGCAGAAGCTAGGACCGAGCCCCGAAGACTTCCGCCTCCGATCGGATCGTTTGCAAGGGGAACAGCTGGCACCCGGGTGGGTGGATGGGATTCTGCGCTGAAGAGGAAGCTTGGCGTGCGGATCGAGGTGCGCTGCCTAGACGGAGTCCAAGGTCACTTGCCGCGGGGCATCAACGCGTCGACGATCCGCAACGCGCCGCGCTTGAGCGCCGTCGTGCTCGCTCGCACCAGTAGCGCCGAGGTGGAGGCCGTGCCGGAGGCCTGGACCTCGAGGAGGTCGGCTTGCCTGAGCGTGCCGGCCTGCGCGACAGTGGCGTAGACCCCGAGGCAGTGGTCAGCGTGAGCGTTGATGGTCCGCAGGACGTCAGGGTCGGCTGGGAGGTCGCCCTGCTGACGGGTCGGGATCGAACAACGTAATGCAGGGATGTCTGCGTTTAAGCTCACATTCGGTGCGCAGAGTCGGCTCCCGCACCAATCAAACTCCGCGAGCTCGGCGCCGTCGCGCTCGATCAGCACGTTAGGCCTGAAGCGACGCACATCAAAATCGCAGCTGGGCGAGCGCGCGGCGAGCGCATGCAGGCTCGCTCGCGTGACCAGGTGAATCGGGTATGCGTCGTAGAGCGCGCCGACCGGGGTGGCATACCGAGCCAACTCGGCCAGCTTGCGCACGGGGAACATCGAAAAGTCGGGGAGAGGCTCACCCTCCGAAATCGCGAACTGGCGGCGCAGATCGGCCTTGGTCGCCTGCGGCGTGCGGTAGCGCTCCTTCTCTGACCGCGCCGGGAGCGCCTCCAGCCGCGCCGGCTTGCCGATCAGCGCCGACAGGCGATCATGGATCGCTGGATCAGAGCTGGAGACCTCTGTCCCATCCGAAAAGGTGACGATCACCTCGAGAACATCCCCCGGAGCGGCCGAGCGACCTGCTGGATCTTCCGCGAAGCGGGCGCTGCACTGCAAGAGGATCGGCCAGCGACGCGCAGTCGTGAAAGTGCCAAGCGACACGTCGCGCACGGCCCACATCCTGTCGGCGTGAACGCCGCCTGCCCCGATGGCCGACCGAGCGAGACGTTCCCCGCCCATCGACTTGACCGGGTGCCGCCAGATCTCGGCGACGCTGCCCGCGACGCTCATTTGTCGCCAGCCTACGCCAGCGGACGCTCAACGTGAATCTATTGGCCGCTGCGCGTTCGCGTGGGAGACGA
>CAWJYE010000008.1:0-601748 GCA_963847055.1 uncultured Solirubrobacterales bacterium
TTGTGCAGGCCGCGCGAGGTGAACGGAGCGATCGAGTACAGCGGCAGCTGGCGCGCGCGGGCAGCCTTGCGCAGCCGCAGGAACACCCCCGCCGGCCTCGTCCTCGGGCTCCAGGCCGACCACAGCACCGCGGCGGGCGGACTCCAGGTCGGCGTACGTCACGCACGCCGTCGCCGGGCCCGGCCGACGACGGCGCGGCCAGGAAGTCGGCCTCCTCCGCGGAGTGCGGCCGGGCGCGGAAGTCGATGTCGTTGGTGTCCAGGGCGACCCGGGCGAACTTGGCGTAGGCGTAGGCGTCCTCGGCGGTCAGCCGGCCGCCGGCGAGCACGCCGACCCGCCTGCGTTCGCGGGCCCGGCCAGCCGCGCGGCCGCCACGGCGAACGCCTCGGGCCAGGATGCCGGCGCCAGCTCGCCGGTCTCGTCGTCGCGGACCAGCGGGGTGGTGAGCCGGTCGGCCGGGTCGGCGTAGGTGAACGCGAAGCGGCCCTTGTCGCAGTTCCACTCCTCGTTGACCTGGGGGTCGTCGCCGGCCAGCCGGCGCATCACCTTGCCGCGCCGGTGGTCGGTGCGCTGCGCGCAGCCGGAGGCGCAGTGCTCGCACACCCTCGGGGTGGACACCAGGTCGAACGGGCGGGAGCGGAAGCGGTACGCCGCGCCAGGTCAGCGCGCCGACCGGGCAGATCTGGATGGTGTTGCCGGAGAAGTAGGACTCGAACGGGCTGCTCCTCGGCGATGCCGACCTGCTGCAGCGCGCCGCGCTCGAACAGGTCGATGAACGGGTCGCCGGCGATCTGCTCGGAGAACCGGGTGCAGCGCGCGCAGAGCACGCAGCGCTCGCGGTCGAGCAGCACCTGGGCGGAGATGGCGATCGGCTTGGCGAAGGTCCGCTTGCGTCTCGGGGAACCGGGTCTCGGCGCGGCCGTTGGACATCGCCTGGTTCTGCAGCGGGCACTCGCCGCCCTTGTCGCAGACCGGGCAGTCCAGCGGGTGGTTGATCAGCAGCAGCTCCATCACGCCCTGCTGCGCCTTGTCCGCGACCGGCGAGGTGAGCTGGGTGCGCACCACCATGCCGTCGGTGACAGTCGGTGGTGCACGAGGCCTGCGGCTTGGCAGCGCCCGCCGCCCCTCGACCTCGACCAGGCACTGCCGGCAGGCGCCGACCGGGTCGAGCAGCGGGTGGTCGCAGAACCGCGGGATCTGGATGCCGAGCAGCTCGGCGGCCCGGATGACCAGCGTGCCCTTGGGCACCGAGATCTCGATGCCGTCGATGGTGACGGGTGACCTCGTCGGACTTCTCGCGGCGCGGTCGTCGCGTCGACTGTCTCGGGGGTGGTCGTCATGCCTGGCACCGCTCCTCGCGAACAGGGTCGAGGCCACCGGGTCGAACGGGCAGCCGCCGTGGGTCGAGGTGGGCGAGGTACTCGTCCCGGAAGTACTGGATCGACGAGGTGATCGGGCTGGTCGCGCCGTCGCCGAGCGCGCAGAACGACCGGCCGAGGATGTTGTCGCAGAGGTCGAGCAGCGTGTCGAGGTCGGCCTCGGTGCCCTGGCCCTTCTCCAGCCGCTCCAGCGATCTGCACCAGCCAGTAGGTGCCCTCGCGGCACGGCGTGCACTTGCCGCACGACTCGTGCTCGTAGAACTCGGTCCAGCGCAGCACCGCGCGGACCACGCAGGTGGTCTCGTCGAAGATCTGCAGCGCCCGGGTGCCGAGCATGGACCCGGCGGCGCCGACCGCCTCGAAGTCGAGCGGGACGTCGAGGTGCTCGTCGGTGAGCAGCGGGGTGGACGAGCCGCCCGGGGTCCAGAACTTCAGCCGGTGGCCCGGCCCGCATGCCGCCGGCCAGGTCGAGCAGCTCGCGCAGCGTGATGCCCAGCGGCGCCTCGTACTGGCCCGGGTTGCGTCACGTGCCCGGACAGCGAGAAGAGCCCGAAGCCCTTGGACTTCTCGGTGCCCATGCTCGGCGAACCAGTCCGCGCCGCGGTCGACGATGCGAGGGCACGGACGCGATGGACTCGACGTTGTTGATCACAGTCGGGCAGGCGTAAAGGCCGGCGACGGCCGGGAACGGCGGCCGCAGCCGGGGCTGGCCGCGGTACCCCTCGAGCGAGTCCAGCAGCGCCGTCTCCTCGCCGCAGATGTAGGCGCCCGCGCCGGCGTGCACGACGATCTCGAGGTCGTAGCCGGAGCCGAGGATGTCCTTGCCCGAGGTAGCCGGCCGCGTAGGCCTCGGCCACTGCCGCCTGCAGCCGGCGGATGACGTGCAGCACCTCGCCGCGGACGTAGATGAACGCGTGATGCGCCCGGATCGCGTACGAGGTGATGATCACGCCCTCGATCAGCGCGTGCGGGTTGGCCATCATCAGCGGGATGTCCTTGCAGGTGCCCGGCTCGGACTCGTCCGCGTTGACCACCAGGTAGTGCGGCTTGCCGTCGCCCTGCGGGATGAAGCCCCACTTCATGCCGGTGGGGAAGCCCGCGCCGCCGCGGCCGCGCAGACCGGAGTCCTTGACCAGCGCGATGATGTCGTCGGGCTCCATGGCCAGGGCCTTGCGCAGCGCCGTCGTAGCCGCCGGCGCGCTCGTAGGCCGGCCAGCGTCCAGGAGCCGGCTCGTCCCAGATGGCGGTGAGGACCGGGGTGAGGGTCAGTCGTCACTTGTTGCTGTCCTCACGGCTGCCGGGCTCCTCGGTCCGGTAGGCTCGGCTCGCCGGGCTGCGTCGGTGCCGCCTCGGCGGCCGGCGCCTCCCGCCGTTGCTCCGGCTGAGCTCCAGGCCCGACCAGCGACTGGCCGGCCCGGCCGACGGGCCTTCGTCGGCCCGACCGTCGGGGAAGCCGGCGAGCACCCGGGAGGCCTCGCTTCCAGGTGCACAGCGGTCGGCGCCGCGGGTGGGCACGACGTCCTTGCCCGGCCGCAGGTCGTCGACCAGTTGCTTGGCGCACTCCGGGGTCATGGTTGTCGAAGAACTCCCAGTTGACCATCATCACCGGCGCGTAGTCGCAGGCGGCGTTGCACTCGATGTGCTCGAGGGTGACCTTGCCGTCCGTCGGTGGTCTCGTCGTTGCCCACGCCGAGGTGTGCCTTGAGCTCGTCGAAGATCGGGTCGCCGCCCATGACCGCGCAGAGCGTGTTGGTGCAGACGCCGACGTGGTACTCCCCGACCGGGCTCCGCTTGTACATCGTGTAGAAGGTCGCGACGCCGCTGACCTCGGCCGCGGTGATGCCCGAGCACCTCGGCGCAGAAGGCGATGCCGCGCGTGGAGACGTAGCCCTCCTCCGACTGCACCAGGTGCAGCATCGGCAGCAGCGCCGACCGCGGCTGCGGGTAGCGGGCGATGATCTCCTGCACTCGGCGTGACGTCGCCGGCGCATCGGCCCTCGCGGCCACCTGCGTCGCGGAGACCGGTCGAGGCGACCGCTGCCGTCGCGACGCCGAAGTGCCGTCCGGCTCATCGGTCGACGCCTCCCATGACCGGGTCGATGGAGGCGACGGCCGCGATCACGTCGGCGATCAGGCCGCCTTCGGACATCGCCGCCGTGGCCTGCAGGTTCGTGAACGACGGGTCGCGGAAGTGCACCCGATACGGCCGGGTGCCACCGTCGCTGACCACGTGGCAGCCGAGTTCGCCGCGGGGCGACTCGACCGCCACGTACGCCTGCCCGGCGGGGACCCGGAATCCCTCGGTCACCAGCTTGAAGTGGTGGATGAGCGCCTCCATCGACTCGCCCATGATGTGCGTGATGTGGTCGAGGCGAGTTGCCCATGCCGTCGGTGCCGAGCGCCAGCTGCGCCGGCCAGCCGATCTTCTTGTCCTGGATCATCACCGGCGCGCCGTCGAGGCCGGCAGCCGGTCGACGGCACTGCTCGATGATCTTCAGCGACTCGTCCATCTCGGCCATCCGGACCAGGTAACGCCCGTAGACGTCGCAGGTGTCCTGGGTCGGCACGTCGAAGTCGTAGGTCTCGTATCCGCAGTACGGCTGGGTCTTGCGCAGGTCCCAGGGCAGCCCGGTGGAGCGCAGCATCGGCCCGGTGATGCCGAGCGCCATGCAGCCGGCCAGATCCAGGTAGGCGACGTCCTTGGTGCGTGCCAGGAAGACCGGGTTCGCGTCGAGCAGCTTGCGCGTCTCCGGCAGCCGCTTGCGCATCAGCGTCGACGAACTCGCGGATCTTGTCGACGGCGCCCGGGAGGCAGGTCCTGGGCCACCCCGCCGGGGCGGATGTAGGCGTGGTTCATCCGCAGGCCGGTGATCAGCTCGAAGAGGTCGAGCGACCTGCTCGCGCTCGCGGAAGCCGATCGGTCATGACCGTGGTCGCGCCGAGCTCCAGCCCGCCGGTGGCGATCGCCGACCAGGTGCGAGGAGATCCGGTTGAGCTCCATCATCAGCACCCGGATGACCTCGGCCCGCTCGGGGATCTGGTCGGTCGATGCCGAGCAGCTTCTCCACCGCCGAGGCAGTAGGTCGCCTCGTTGAAGATCGGCGCGAGGTAGTCCATCCGGGTGCAGAACGTGACGCCCTGCGTCCAGGTGCGGTACTCCATGTTCTTCTCGATGCCGGTGTGCAGGTAGCCGATGCCGCACCCGGGCCTCGGTCACCGTCTCGCCGTCGAGCTCGAGGATCTCGCGGCCCAACCGCCGCCAAGGAGCAGTGAACAACTTCATGCAGTCATTCGCCGAACTCGGCGTATCGCGCGCCGTCGTGCGCGCGCTCGCCACTCAGGGCGTCAATGAACCCTTCGCGGTTCAGCGCCTGGTCATCCGGGACGTCCTTGAAGGACGCGACGTGCTGGCCCGCTCACCAACCGGGTCGGGCAAGACGCTCGCCTTCGGAATCCCCATCGTGGATAGCATCAGCGCCGACGGGCCCCGCCCGGCCGCGCTGATCCTTGCCCCGACCCGAGAACTGGCTACGCAGATCGCCGCCGACCTGCGCGAGATCGCGCACGCCCGGGCTCTGCGCGTCACCGCCGTCTACGGCGGAGTGGGGCTGGTCAAGCAGGGCCGCGACGCGGCCACCTCGCACATCGTGGTCGCCACCCCCGGGCGCCTGGAAGATCAACTAGCCCGCGGCGCCTTTGATCTGCGCCGGGTCCAGACGCTGGTGCTCGACGAGGCCGATCGTATGCTCGACATGGGCTTCCGTCCCGCGGTGGACCGAATCGTCTCGGCCTGCCCGGACTCGCGTCAGACGTTGTTCTTCTCGGCCACTCTCGACGGCGACGCCGGCCGCGCGGCGCGCGACTACACCTCTGACCCCGTCCATCACGAGCACGGCCCCTCCGGACGCCGCGCCGCCGCCGACGTCGAGCACCGCTTCGTCTCGGTGACGGGCGGTCAGCGGCTTGAGGCCCTGCTGACCGAGCTGGGAAGCGACTGTGATCGCACACTCGTCTTCGTCCGCACCAAACGCGGTGCCGACCGCCTGGTCAAGCGCCTCGCCGTCCATGGCGTCGACGCGGTGGCCATGCACGGCAACAAGTCCCAGCGTCAGCGTGAGTCGGCCCTGGGCCGCTTCGAGTCCGGCGCCGTCGACACGCTGGTCGCCACAGATGTCGCCGCGCGCGGCATCGACGTGGTCGGCATCTCGCACGTGATCAACTTCGATCCCCCCGAAGATCACGAGGGCTACGTGCATCGCGTCGGGCGCACCGCCCGCGCCGGTCGCACCGGGATCGCGGTCACCCTCGTCGAGGGCCACGAGCGAGCCGACGTTAGCCGCCTAGCCGGGGCGCTGAGCATCGACCACGGCCTCGGGGACGCGCTTCGTGGCAGCGCTCAGCCTCGTGACGGAGTCCCGTCCCGCGGCAAGGCAACCGGGCGGCGCGACCAGGGGCGTCCCAGCGAGCCGCGCGGTAAGCGCGAATCTGGCGCAAACCGTGAGTCACGTCCACCACGCAAGCACAATGGCGCTAACGGCCCCAGCGGGAACCGCCGTCGGCGCCGTCGGGCTCAGCGCTCGCGCGCCGGCACCCACCCGGCCGGATAGAGTTCCGCCGGGACCGCTCGCCCGGTGTACATCAACGGTCTGGGCGCGCTGCGGCGCCGGGGCCGGCCGAGGATCTGACTGGCCACGGCTATTCCGGTCATCGTACGTACAGGCAGCGGCAGGCCGACGGCGCTAAAACTGGTCTGGTGATCGAGCTTTCGCTCCGGCAGGGGAGCGTCGCCGATAAGGCGACTGTGCTCGGCCTGTTGGACGAGGCGGTGGCGTGGCTTGTGGAACGTGGGCTGGCTGGCCAATGGGGCGAGGAGCCGTTCTCGGCCCGGCCAGACATGTCCGCCCTGGTGCAGCGCACCCTGCGCGACAACGAAGTTCACATCGCCGAGCACGCGCGCAAAACGGTGGGCGTCCTTGCGGTCGGCTCGAGTCCCCCCTACGTCCCGGCAGCCCAGTGCCCGAGCTCTACATCGCGCTGCTGATCAGTAGCCGCCAGCTGGCGGGCAACCGGATCGGGGCGCGCCTGCTCGAACTGGCGACCGAGATCGCCCGGGATCGCGGGCTGCAAATGATCCGCGTTGACTGTTGGTCGGATTCCCCGCGCCTGGTCCGGTTTTACGAGACCCAGGGCTTCGCTCGTCAGGGCTTCTTTGATCTGCGCGGCTGGCGCGGCCAGGTGCTCGGCAAACCCCTCTGAGCGGCCAACCGCAGGGGCTCCCAGTCCCGGCTCACTTGCGAGCCTGGCCGAGCGGATCATCTCGAAGGGCGGCTGCTATATCCAGGCGGATGACAACCCTCCCCCATCGACCCCTCGGCGACAGCGGCCTGCAAGTCTCCGTCGTCGGACTGGGCTGTAATAACTTCGGCCGGCGCCTCAATCTGGCTGGCACTCGCCGAGTGGTTGACGCGGCGATCGACCACGGCACCACGTTTTTCGACACCGCGGACGTCTACGGCTCGGGTGACAGCGAGGCCTTCCTGGGCGAGGTCCTCGCCGGTCGCCGCGATCAGATCGTGCTGGCCACCAAGTTCGGCATGGACATGGGCGATGGCCGCGGCCCCCGCGGATCCAGCGAGTACATCGCGCAGGCCGTCGCAGCGTCGCTGCGGCGGCTGCGCACCGACGTAATCGACTTCCTCTGGTATCACCAGCCCGACGGGATCACCCCGATCGCCGAGACCCTGGCCGCTCTGCACGAGCTCGTCATCGCGGGCAAGGTCAGGGCGATTGGGGCCTCCAACTTCGACGCCGACCAGCTCGACGAGGCCGACACGGTAGCCCGCGATCAGGGTCTGACCCGCTTCACCGCCGTCCAGAACCAGTACAGCCTGCTCGTGCGAGACGCCGAGCGCGAGGTGCTCCCGGCCTGCGAGCGCCTCGGGATCGGATTCGTCCCCTTCTTCCCGCTCGCCTCGGGGCTGCTCACGGGCAAATACCGCCGCGGCGAGCCGGGCCCCGGCGGCGCCCGCCTGTCCGCCCGCGACGAGATCGCCTCAGATGAGCAATTCACCGTCGTCGAGGCTCTGCAGAACTACGCAAAGGCGCGGAAACTGACGCTCGTAGACGTGGCGATCGGAGCGTTGCTGGCTCGCGAGGTGGTCTCCTCGGTGATTGCGGGGGCCACCAAGCCCGAGCAGATCGAGCTCAATGCCGCGGCGGCCGCGTGGGAGCCCACGGACGCGGATCGTCACGAGCTGGAGCAGCTCCTATCGGTATGAGCGCCGTCAGTCAGTCTGACGCGCGAGCAGAGTGACGAACCGCGCGATCCGGATCCGTTCCTCCTCGGAGAGAACACCCTCGGCGGAGATCAGCAGCGTCATCGGACCCCGGTCGTGCGCCCATCTCCGGGCCGACTCGGAGAACTCGTCGGTGACCCAGATCAGCGGCAGCGAGCCGGCGAACTCGATCACGGTCTCTTCCTGGGCGTCGGCGTCGGCCTCGCCGCGGACCAACGAGACGGTGAGCCGGCCCAACGCGCGGGTGGCCGCGCTCACGGCCTCCAAACCGCCCTCGTCGACGAGCAGCGCGACCTCCCCGTCGCGCAGCGTGGCGGTCGCCCAGCCCGTGGGCGCGCCGGCAATGGCGACGCTTGCGCAGACCATGAGGAACGAGGGCGTCATGGCTTCTGGGCGTCGGGCAGGCGCCACCCGGGCGGCGCCGGCAGCACCAGCGCCGACGCCGGCCCCCATGAGCCCTCGGCGTAGGACTGGGTCTCGGGGGGCGCCTCGAGCACCGGCGCACACACCTGCCAGAGGCGCTCAATCTGCTCGCTGCGGGTGAACAGCAAGCGCTCGCGCAGCATCACGTCGTGCAACAGGCGCTCGTAGGCTTCGAGTCCGTCAGCACCATCGAAGGCCGCCTCGACATCGAGGGTAAGCGCGGCACGACCGAGATCGATGACCGGTCCCGGGATCTTGGCCATCACCTCGATCCGGACCTGAGGGTTCTCGGAGAGCTCGAACACCAGCTCGCTGGGGCGCACGAACTTCGCGTCGGGCTGGTGGGGAAAGATCCGTAACGGCGCCTCGGTGAAACCGATCGTGACCGTGCGCCGGCCCGCGGCCATCGCCTTGCCGGTCCGCAAGTAGAACGGGACGCCGCTCCAGCGCCAGGTGTCGACCCGCACCTCCAGGGCGGCGAACGTCTCGACCTTCGAGTCGTCGGCGACATCGGGCTCTTCGCGGTAACCCTCGTACTGGCCGAACACCACCCGCTCGGGGTCGATCGGGCGTACGGAGTCAAACAGCTTGGTCCGCTCGAGATGCAGTGCCTCCGCTTCGATCCGCGAGGGCGGCTCGAGGGCGACGATCCCGAGGATCTGAAGCAGGTGGGTGACGATCATGTCCCGGAAGGCACCAGTCTCCTCGTAGAAGCCGGCCCGGCCCTGGATGTCGATCGCCTCCGGGACGTCGATCTGCACGTAGGAGATGTGGTCGCGGTTCCAGATCGGCTCGAACATCCCGTTGGCAAAGCGCAGCGCGAGGATGTTCTGCGCCGCCTCCTTGCCGAGAAAATGGTCGATGCGATAAATCGAGTCCTCGGCCAGGAACTCGTGCAGCGTCGCGTTGAGCTCGCGCGCGCTCTCGTAGTCGTTACCGAAGGGCTTCTCGACGACCAACGAGCAGTTCTCGGCCAGGCCGGTGCGGCCGAGCATCCGCACCATGTCCTGGGTGGCCCGCGGAGGTACCGACAGGTAAACCAGTCGCTCGCCCGAGGCGTTGATCGCGGCCTCTGCGTCGGCCACCGCCTGGGCCAGACCAGTGCCGTCCTCGGCGCTCGAGGCGACGAAGCTAAGGCGGCTGGCGAACTCGTCCCACCCCTGATCCGGATCGCACTCCCCGTGCTGCTCGAGCGCCTCGCGGACGTGGGTTCGGAAATCGCTGTCGCTGCCCGGTGAGTGTCGCCCAGAGCCGATGATATGGAACTGCTCGGGCATCAGTCCCTCCCGGTAGAGCCGGAAAAACCCGGGGAACAACTTGCGGGCGGCGAGGTCGCCGGTGGCCCCGAACAGGACCAGGACACGGTCGGCCGGGCGTTGATCGCTTCTCACCGCCTGCAAGCTACACGAGCCACCCGCTCACTCGCCCCGGGGTTGCGCTTGTCGCCTAGCTCATGATCTATCTACCTTGGCGCCTGAGGGAGCCAGGACGTACCAGGCAGCGCCGAACGCCGTGACGCCCTGGCCGTAGGCGTCGGCATGGTCACCGTCCTTGACGAAGCGGTAAAGCGGATGGCCCTTGTAGGTCACTTGCAGGGTGCCGTCGGCGCGCCGCACAGTCCCCAGGTCGCCCTGGAACGCGCCTGCCGCTGCCTGGGGCTTACCGGTCACCGGTGGCCAGGCGCTCGCGCACGCCCCGGTGCAGTTCGACTTGGCGCCGTGGTCGGCCTCGAACAGGTAAACGGTCATGCTCTTGGGCCCGTAGGCGAGGATCGTCCCCAGCTTCTTGTCGTGCTTGGTGGTGACCAGGGCGACGGGTGCCGCCGAGGCGGTCGAGCGGCTGCTGGGTGCCGCGTAGGGGCCGGCCCCGCCGGCTGCTGGCGTGCTCGCCGCTGAGGTCCTGGCAGCCCCGTAAGGGCTGCTCCCGCCATAGGCTGAGGTGCTCGACGCTGCGGCTTGACCGCCGGCCGCTGACTGGCTTGAGCTACTGCTGGTCCCGCAGCCGGCGACCGCGAGCGCAGTGACGAGCGCCGGAACGAGCTTTGAATGCCGCATGAGTCCTCCCGTGGACGTTTGGCTGCTGCCCTCAAAGACGCCCCTGCTGTGCATTTCTTCCCGCGAGCAGCGATCCCAGTTTCAGCGGCGAACCAGCACGTCGGCTCGCATCGGCTGGCGAAAACGCCGGCCTCCGTCTGCCGCGGGCTCACCGAGCCGCGAAAAGGCGACGGCGATCTCGTCGGCGCGGCGCTCGAACACCGGCGCGCGGTCGGGATCAACGTCGACGATGCGCCGGCGCAGGGCCTCGGGATCGCGGATCTCTGCCTCGACCTCGTACTCGACCCGGCGGACCCGGTCCAGCCCAAAGCGCGGGGCGCCCTCCAGCGTTAGCTGTGCGGCTGCCCGGACCTCACGCTCGTCCTCGACCAGGCTGCTGAGCGCAAAGAAGTCACCCTCCGGCAGGGGCTCGGCAACGTACAGAACCCCGCCGGGGCGCAGCACCCGGTGGCATTCGCGCAAGGTCGCGGGGTGACACGCGACGGGCACATGGTGCAGGGCGCGCATGAAGATCGCCAGATCCATGGTGCTTGCCGCCAGGGGGAGCTGCTCGGCGCGTCCGATCAGATAGTGCGCGCGGCCGGCCTCCGGATGGCCGCGCGCCCGCTCCAGCTGGCGCGCGGAGATTTCGATTCCGGTCACGCGAGCCCCGCGCACGGTGAGCTCGCGCACCAGGGCGCCGGCGCCGCAACCGATGTCGACGACATCCCGGTCCGCCGGATCGACCAACCGCTCGAGCATGGCAGCGTCGGAGACGATCTCGCGAGCCTCGGCCATGCGGTCAAGCCTAGCCATGGGCGATGCAGCCGCTCCGCGCGCCGACGAGATCGTGTCCGCGTTGGCCATGCCAACCGCGCGGGCCGGCAGCTCGGCCCGGAGCAGATCACCTGCCCGCCGAGCTGATCCTCAGCTTCACCACCTGAGCGTCTCAGAGTGCCGCCTACACTGGCACGGGATGACCGAGACGCTCTACCAGTGGGCGGACGGAGGGGAGGCGTTCGAACGGCTCATCAACGCCTTCTATGACCGCGTCGAGGCCGATGAGCTGCTCTCCGGTTTCTTTCCCGGCGGCGTCGGCGCCGAGCATCGCGACCACGTGACCGCGTGGTGGTGTGAGGTCTTCGGAGGTCCCGCTCGGTACAGCGAAGAACTCGGTGGATACGAGCACATGTTGGCCAGGCACCGTGGCCTCGGGATCACTTCCGAGCAGCGCCTTCGCTTCGCCTCATTGATGAGTTTGGCCGCCGATGATGCCGGCCTGCCCGAGGACCCCGAGTTCCGCTCCGCGCTTGTGGCCTACCTGGAGTGGGGCACCCGGCTGGCGATGCACAACTCCCAGCCCGGGGCGCGCGACATCCCTGCGCACGCCCCGGTGCCGAGGTGGGGATGGGGCGAGGCCCCTCCCTGCCGGCCGTGACGTGGCGGTCGGCCGCTGTCCCTCGCACCCAGGACATCTTGATCAGGGCTGCTCGACGACCATCACGATGCCGCCAACCGCTGGACGTCATCGGTCTCAGTGGAGATCGTACTGGTAGACCACGAACGACGTGGGCCGTCCGACCTGGTCATAGAGCGAGCGGGCCGCGCCGTTGTACTGCTGGGTGTGCCAGTACACGTGCCCAACACCCCGTTCCCGCGCCGTCGCGTAGACCGCCGCGAACAGGGCGTGAGCAATCCGCCCCCCGCGTTGCTCCGGCTCGACGTAGAGATCCTCGAGGTAGCAGTAGTCAGCCACGCTCCAGGTCGCGGGGTGAAAGACCAGGTGCGCGAGGCCGAGCGGCTGGTCGTCGCCGTCCACCGCCACCAGCCCCAGCATGCCGCGCTCGGCGTCGCGCAGGCGCTCGAAGCTGGCCCGTGTCACTTCGTCGGTCACCTCGGCGCGATAGAAGGACAAATAGCCACGCCACAGAGCCAGCCACCGGTCGAAGTCCCCCTCGCGCAGACGCCGGACGTCGGACGAGGCGTTTCCTGCGGACATCGGTTCTCCTTTGATCGCTTGACATCTGGGTGCTTCGAGAGAGATCATCAGCAACGGGGAATCCATGTCGGAGGAAGGGACCAGCATGTCACGCAGAATGGCCGATTGCCGTCGCTTCGAAAGCGAGAGTAACTGCTCGTTGACCATCATCGGCGAAGAGGAGGAAGTGGTGAACGCCGCCCTGGCTCACGCCATCGGGGTACACGGCCACCACGACTCGCCCGAGCTCCGCAAGCAGATCCGCGGCATGCTCGAGGACGAGGACAGCTACTCGCCGGGAACCCGCAAAGCCGAGGCGCTCCCCAGCTAGCCGGTCGCCGGTTCCAAGACGAATACGGGAATCTCACGGTCGGTCTTGGTCTGGTATCCGGCGTAGTCCGGCCAGACCTCGACGGCACGCCGCCACCACTGCTGACGCTCGTCGCCCTCGAGCAACCGCGCCAGGTGATCGCCCCTGACGGTCTCGTCCTGCACCTCGACGAGCGGGTTCGCGAGCAGGTTCCGATACCAGTCGGGGTGGCCCGGGGCACCCCCCTTGGAGGCCACGGCGGCGTAGCGGCCGTCGCGCTCGACCCGCATCAGCGGGTTCTTGCGCAGCTTGCCCGACTTCGCCCCCAGCGACGTCACCACGATCACCGGTACCCCCCTCAGGGTGGTTCCCTTCGTCCCGCCCGAGCCCTCGTATTCCTTGACCTGATCGCGCACCCATTGCTCGGAGCTGGGTAGGTAATCACCCTGGAGGGGCATGTGGGTCTCCTCTCACCGTGGTCGGTTTAGCCCACCGCGCGCGCCGCGTTGTGCGCGATGGCCCCGATGATCTCGGGCCAGAGCTCGCGTGGAAGATCGTGTCCCATGCCGGCCAGGATGAGCAGACGAGCGTCTGGGATAGCTTGCGCGGTCGCGCGTCCGCCCGACACGTTGACCAGCGGATCCGCGTCGCCGTGGATCACCGTGGTGGGAATCCGCAGCTCGGCCAGCCGGCGTGTCCGGTCCGGCGCGGTCACGATCGCCGCCATCTGACGCGCGGCACCGGCGGGATGAATGCCGCGGTCGAACAGGCGTCCCGCGCGCTCGCGCCTGCGCGCCTCGTCGAAGTCGAATCGTGCGGATCCGATCACCCGGTAGTTATCGAGATGATCCGCGATGTACCCCTCACGGTCACGGCGTGCCTTGCGCAACATCCGCAGCGCGATCCGCGGCCGGGGCTGGCCGACCCGGCGGTTGCCGGTGGTGGACATGATCGAGACCAGAGACAGCACCCGGTCGGGATGTGCGAGAGCGATGAGCTGGGCGATCATCCCGCCCATCGAGGCGCCCACCACGTGGGCGGCGGGGATCTCGAGGTGATCGAGCAACGCGACGGCGTCGGATGCCATCTCCTCCAGCGAGTAGGCGGCGCCCCGGATGTCGCGGGTGAGCAGCTGCCACTGCTTGGGAACCACGGCGTCGCGCAGGATCGTTGAGCGGCCGACATCCCGGTTGTCGAACCGGATCACCCAGAAGTCCTCGGCGGCCAGGGCCTCGCAAAACTCTTCGTCCCACAGGATCATCTGGGAAGAAAGCCCCATCACCAGCAGCAGCGGGGACGCCGCTGGGTCCCCAAAGGTCTCGTAGCAGAGCTCGATATCGCCCACGACCGCTGTGCGCTCCCCGGAGGCAGTCGGTGTCAGATCAGGTCCGGGCACGGCTGAATTCTGCCTGACGCCTGGCTCCGGAGCTCGCTGACCGACGTTGGGGAGCTCGCTGACCGACGTTGGGGCCCTGCGCCCACGATTCAAACGCGGGCCCCGAGCACCCCGGGGAGACGTCGGAAAGCCGTTGCTGACGCGATCTGGGACGCCCACCACGCGGGGCAGGAACCAGTTCGAGCAGGTCTCGGGCACGATACCGAGGCAATGTGGGAAGCTCCGATGACACCGTGACCGACACACCCCTCGGCGCCCTCTCAGAAGCCGACCGAAAGCTCGTCAAGGCCGCCCCGGCGCCGACGCAGGCGGGAGCAATGAAGGCGGTCTTGACCGATGAGCGCTTCAGTGACGATGGATGGATCTTCGAGCGCAAGCTCGACGGCGTGCGCTGCATCGCGATCCGCGACGGCGGCGACGTCGAGCTGCTCTCCCGCAATGACCTGTCCCTGAACCGGCGCTACGCTGAGATCGCCGCCGCGCTCGCGGCGCAGCCTCAGCAGCGGTTCGCCGTCGACGGCGAGGTGGTGGCCTTCGACGGCGCGCAAACGAGCTTCGCCAAGCTCGCCCAGCGCGGCCGGACCCACGTTCCGGTCTTCTACTACGTCTTCGACGTGCTCTGGCTCGACGGCCGGGACGTGCGGAAACTGCCGCTGCGCACCCGGAAACGGTTGTTGCGGGAGGCGCTGAGGTTCCAGGACAAGGCGCTGCGTTTGTCTCCGCACCGCAATCGCGAAGGTGAGGCATATTTCGCCTACGCCTGCCGTAAGGGCTGGGAGGGTCTGATCGCGAAACGGGCCGACAGCCCATACACCACCACGCGCTCCCGGGACTGGCTCAAGCTCAAGTGCGAGCAGGGCCAAGAGCTGGTGATCGGCGGCTTCACCGCACCCCAGGGCTCGCGCAGTGACTTCGGTGCGCTCCTCCTCGGCTACTACGCCGGAGGCGAGCTGCGTTACGCCGGGAAGGTTGGCACCGGGTTCGATGCCGGCACCCTGCACTCGCTCGGTGAGCGCCTGCGTGAGCTGATTCAGGACGAGCCCCCGTTCGCCGAGGCGGCCAGCATCCGCGAACGGGGAGTGCAATGGGTCAAGCCCGAACTGGTGGCCGCACTGGGCTTCAGCGAGTGGACAACCGCCGGGCGCTTGCGCCACCCTCGGTTCCTCGGCCTGCGCGACGACAAATCGCCACGCGCGGTCGTGCGCGAGCGCCCGTAAGCCGCCGCCGGTCTCCTATTGTCCAAATGAGCCCACCGCTTGCACCACGACAAGCGCGAACACGAGCAGAATGTAGGCGAGGGCGGCGCCGAGCACGACGACTCCGGCCACGAGCCCCAATCGCTGAAAGCCGACACCGACGGCATGAAGTCCGCTTTGCATGAGTGACCTCCTGGTGCCCAGGCCCAGGACCAAGGGGGTCGTGGGCAGGAGCGGTTTAGAAGCGGGCTTGCAATTGGCGAAAGCGCCAAAACCGCTCAGGGCGGAGGCCAGTCATCGACTGGTCAGCTAACGAAGAGTCGCTAGTGGCGACCACCCCAGCTTGACTGTACGCCGATCGCGAGCGGATTGGAGATTGTTCGAGGTCGGCTGAGCGCCCTACCGTCACCAGGCGGGCGCGGACACGCACGCTGGCCTAAGGTGTGTTGCTGTGCCCAGGCGCCGGATTGTCATCGATCATGTGGCGCTCGGCGTCAGTGATCTCACGCGCAGCCGGGCCTTCTACGCCCGCGCTCTCGTCCCGCTCGGCTTTGCCGAGATCGGTCCGTGGCGCGACGGCGGGACCGAGGTGGCGTTCGGGCTGCAAGAGGCCGCTGACTTCGCGATCTCGACCCGATACCCGACCGGGGCACCGGTTCATGTTGCGTTTGCCGCCGACCGACGGGAGCAGGTCGATGCGTTCTACACCGCGGCGCTCGCCGCCGGAGGACAAGGCAACGGAGCCCCGGCTCTCAGGCCTGAGTACTCAAGCGGCTATTACGGCGCCTTTGTCCTCGACCCGGACGGACACAACATCGAGGCCGTCCACCACGACACCGTCTAGACGGCGCGGGCGAATCCGGCCACGCGGGCCTCGTGACTCAACAGGCTGCGCTTGGCGTCCAGGCCGCCCGCGTATCCGATCAGCGAACCGGAGGCACCGATCACGCGATGGCACGGCACGATGATCGACAGCGGGTTGCGACCGTTGGCGGTGCCGACGGCCCGCGCTGCGCCCGGCCCCAGGCCGAGTCCGCCGGCGATCTGGCCGTAAGTGGTGGTGGTGCCGAACGGCAGGGCACGCAGCGCCGCCCAGACTTGTTCCTGCAGAGGGCTACCCGCGGTCGCGAGCGGCAGCTCGAACGCGGTGCGCTCCCCGGCGAAGTACTCGCCCAGCTGCGCGGCAGCACGGTCAAAGACACCACCCGCGCCCGCCCGGCCCACTTCGGCCGGGGCGCCCTTATGGTTCGGAAGGTAGAGGCCATGGAGCTGATCGGCATCATCCGCGACGAGCCGCAGCGGACCGAGCGGACTGGGAACTGAGTGATGGCGAAGTGAGTTCATAGCGACAAAACGTCGCAGCCCCCCGCCTCGTGAGGTCCTCGTGAGCGCGCCACCGAGCTGCGCGGTAGCCGCATCGCGCCGTGATGTGAGAGGCTTTGCCCGTGCCCAGCGACGAACAGATCGAGAGCCAGATCGAGGAGCTTGAGTCTGAGCGCGAGCGGCTGCGACAGAGAGAAGGGACTGCGGACCCGACGGTAGGCGAGGATGCCGCTCGCCTCGAGGAGATACGGGTTGACCTAGACCGGCTGTGGGACTTCCTGCGCCAACGCCGTGCCCTGCGCAGCGCCGGGAGGGATCCCGACTTGGCGTCCGAGCGCTCGGCCGAGGCCGTCGAGAAGTACTGGCAGTAGCGGCGCGGTCACGGACAGCCTGCGCAACCGGTCCTACTGGTCGCCGGCCGCGTCCAGCGCCTGCCGCCTGAGGCGGTGCGACCGGGCAGCCGCTTCGGCCCGCTCCCGCGCTTTGTCCAAGGCCTCTTCGGCGCCGCGAAGCTCGGAGGCAACCTCGTCTCGCCGCTCTTGTGCAGCTTCGAGCTCGGCGTCCGCGCGCCGGGCGACAAGACGCGCGTCAGCCTCGGCCTCTCGCGCGCGGCTGAGTTTCTCGGCTCGCCTGCGCTCGGCTCGCCTCCCTTCTGTCCGCTCAGCGCGATCGGGACCCTTGGCTTCACGCTTCGCGCCGGATCTGGCCTGTGCGGTCCTCGGTTTCGCGCGGGTCCGCTTGGCCGGGGTTCCCTGGGCCGGGGCGTCCAAGGCCTCGGTCGTCCCGAATCCGGCGTAACGAAGCTCCCGGTCCAGGCATCCGTGGCGGACTGTCTCGCGCGCGTCCTCCGAGAGCGCCGCCGCATGAAGCGTCGCGGAGACGCGCTCTAGCATCGCCTGGCTGAGCTCATAGCCGTTCGTGCTCAGCAGGCCCCGCGAGACATTGACCAGCTCATCGACGGCGGCGCGCTCGCGCTCGACCGCCTCCCGCAGGGCCCCGGCGTCGGCGCGGCCAGCCAGAAGCTCGGCCTGCGCGTGCAGAAGGGCATCACCGGCTTGGAACAACGCTGCCACGGCGCGGTCTTGGGTCCGGACGAGCTGATTGACCGCCCACGCCGCAACCGACGGTTTGCGCCGACGCGCGACGCTTGCCGCCTCTTCGCGGTCACCCTCGGCGCGCAGCGACTTTGCCAACGCCCCTCGCTCGGTTACGAACTGCTCACGCGGAAGGCCGTAGAGGTCGCATGCGTCGGCCATAGGCAAAGCATGACGCTCAGGCGTCGCTCAGGGCGCCCGCTACCGCTGCCCGGCGGCGGCCCGCGCTGGCCCGACCAACTGCTCTTGCAGGCGCCGTGCGGCGTCGAGATGATCACCCGTCCAGATCATCCGGGCTGCGGCGCCGCTGGCATGCCCGTCGGAGCGCCTCAGGTCACCGCTCACAGCTTCGAGCAGCCGGGCATCTGCCTGCGCGTCGTGCGCGAGCGGAGCCGGTACCTCGGCTCGACCGCTGAGGCTCTCGGCGAAGCGTTGGTACCAGTCGACCATCAGCCTGGTGCTGGTCAGGAGTTCTCGCCGGGCGGCGGCCCGATCTCCTCCTGCCGCATCGTCGCGCTGCCAGAGATCGAGCACGGCATCCGCCGCCAGACGGAGACCCACGACGCCATTGACCAGCGCGGCCACCTCGGCGAGTGGGATCGGCTTGGCCCCGCGTTCAGCTAAGAAGCTGCGGAAGGCATCGTCGAGTCGGCGGGATGCCGCCGCGGCCTGGCTTGCCTCCCCGATCGGGGGAGGGCGCGAGGGCGTCGCTCGATCACAACGGCCCATCCCGAAATCGACCGCGGCCGCCAGGTAGCTGACCCCATCGCTGTATGCCCTCGTCAGCGCCGTCCCCAGTGCCGCGCCCCCGCCTCGTGGCCAGAACAGGAGGCCGACCACGAGACTCACCGCGCAGCCCAGTCCCACGTCCTCGATCCGGACCAGTCCGATCTGCCAGCCCACCGGGGCGAGAATGTTGTACAGGATCAACAAGGCAAGCGTGAATGCCGCTTGACCAGCGGCGAACGAGATCGCCGCCGGCGCAAGTCCGGCCAGCAGAACCGAGGGCGGCAGCAACACCCAGAGCACGGTGGTGTTAGTTCCCAGCAACGCCACCAGGACGGCGCCGACGATGAAGCCGGCCGCCGTTCCCACCATTCCGCGGACCGCGTTCTGACCGGTGCTCAGCGCATTTGAGCGCAGCACCGAGAGGGTGCCGAGCACCACCCAGAAGGAGTGCTGTATCCCGATCTCCTTCGAGATCAGTACCGCCACCCCCAGGCCAGCAAGCGCCCCGCACGCTGTTGTGCAGCCAGACCGAGTGACGCTCGACGTGCGCACCGGCACGCGCCAGCACAGAAGAGAGGACGCCAGGGGCACCGGGCGGCTGGCGACCGAGCACGCGCGCCACCCAACCCCGCCGATCAGCAGCCGCAGCCAGCTCGATATTCGACGCAATCTGAGTGACCGCAAAGCTCAGCTGTTGCGCGCGAAAACTCGGATCGAGCGCGGTGATAAATGCGCTGATGCGGTCCCCGGTCTGACCTGCCGATGGCATGGGAAACACTACGCTGTCCCCGCTCTCAAGCTCGGCCAGCGCCCGTCGCAGTTCACCGAGCTCAGCCCGGAAGCTGCCAGGGTCCTGCCGAGGCGAGTCAAGGAGTCAGCGCCGGATTCCAGCACCGACGCTGCCGTCCATTTGACCGCGCAGGCACGAGACCTGACCGCCGGCGGTTCGGGTTGAGAGCGCCCGCCACGATGACCGTGTTCAACCAACTCAGCTCATCGACGAGCCGAACCACCATGCGGGTTGAGGTACCCAGTCCGGTCGGACGGTAAGGGGTGGCAAAGAATTGCTGCTGCAGTGCGCGCGCGGCGGCATCGGCGCATGCCACCGCGGCCTCGTGGCCGGCGCTCGAGACTTCACGGTCGGCGCCGAGCACAAGAGCGACCTCCGCGCGCAAGCGTGCCGCCAGGGCACGGCAGCCCGTGCTCGCCGCCTCCCGCAACGGGGCGCGTTCGGGCGCCGGCCACAACAACGTCACCGCCAGCAACGCAGCTGCCGAGGTCATCCCCCAGCCCTCTAGTCGAGCGGGGATCGCGGCCACCGGAGCCGACAGAGACACGGACAGGATGAACGCCAACAGCATCGATGTCGTCGCCCCCGCCAGGACCGAACTCGCGACACCGGCGAACAACACTCCAAATGCCACTATGACCATGGCCGCCGTCGCCACCCAGACCGAGCGAGAGGCCACGGTACCCAGGCACACCAGCGCGGCGCCCACCAGCGCAAGCGCGGCTTGTGCACGAAGGCGATCGCGCATCGGACCACCAAAATCCACGAACAGGAGCATCGCGAAGGAGCCGAACGCAGCAAAAGTGGCCAGTCCCGGATTGCGCACGACCTTGTCGCCGATGGCAAACATCGTCGGCATGACAATTGCGGCACGAACGGCGCGCCGAGTTCCGTCCAACCCCTGGTCACGCGAGCCAAGCCACTCGGTGCAGGCCCTGCCCCACCGTCGGAAGACCTCAGACATCACGGTCGGCACGAACAGAGCCTACGCGCCTGCAACCAGCCGCTCTCAGCAACGACGTGCTCTCAATTACCGCCCACTTGCATTAGCTACGGGCTGACCATATCTTCGTCCGCGATCGCGATTGCGATCGCCGAGCGAGAGTGATCGCGCCGAGGAGAGGACGGACCTCATGGAAGCCTCGCCCGTGCCGCTGCCCCCGCCGTCGCGGTGGCAGCGCGTCAAGGCGTCGATGACGGGTCAGGAGTGGCGCCGGGCGGGCTACATGGCTTCGGTGATCGCCGGCCTGCACGTCGTCGGGTTCGGGATCCTGCTTGTGGTGGTCGCCCCGGCGAAGTACAAGCTCGGCGCTTCGGGCACGTTCGCGATCGGAACCGGGATCACCGCTTACACGCTCGGCATGCGTCACGCCTTTGACGCAGATCATATCTCCGCGATCGACAACACGACGCGGAAATTCATGAGCGAAGGAAAGCGGCCGCTCAGCGTGGGGTTCTTCTTCTCGCTCGGGCACTCAACGATCGTGTTCCTGCTCGCGTTTGCGCTCGCCGTCGGCGTCAGGGCGCTCAGCGGATCGGTGCGCAACGGCCAGTCCGGCCTGCACAAAGCGACGAGCGTGATCGGCACGACGGTTTCCGGCGCCTTCCTCTACCTCATCGCGATCCTCAACATCATCATCCTGGTCAGCATCCTGAAGATCTTCTTCGAGATGCGCCGCGGCACCTACGACGAGCAGCAACTCGAGCGGGAGCTCAACTCGCGCGGGTTCATGAACCGCTTCTTCGGGCGCCGCCTCAACCGCATCCGTGAGCCGTGGCACATGTATCCGGTGGGGGTGCTGTTCGGTCTCGGATTCGATACCGCCACCGAGATCGCGCTGCTGGTCCTCGCCGGCAGCGCGGGTGCCGCCGGGCTGCCGTTCTACGCCATCATCTGTCTTCCCATGCTGTTCGCCGCCGGCATGTCGCTGCTTGACACGATCGACGGCTCGTTCATGAACTTCGCCTATGGCTGGGCGTTCTCAAAGCCGGTTCGCAAGGTCTATTACAACATCACGATCACTGGGCTCTCGATCGCCGTGGCGCTGTTCATCGGCACGATCGAGCTCGTCGGGCTGGTCACTGACAAGCTCGGCCTCCAGGGCTCGGTCGCTGACTGGTTTCAGAATTTCAACCTCAACACGGCCGGGTTCATCATCGTCGGCATGTTCGTGGGGACGTGGGCGATCGCGCTCGCCGTTTGGCGCTTTGCGCGGATCGAGGAGAAGTGGTCGCTCGGAATGCAACAGGCCGCCGCACGATCAGCCTCCTCCGCCCAAGCGGACGGTTGATCGGGGACCGATCGAGCTTGACCGTCGCGCCCCAGACACCACCGCTCTCGTTCACCACCATCGCGGAGGCGATCGCTGCCGTGCGCAAGGGAGGCAAGCGCCTCTCCACGGCACGACGGCTTGTCCTCGAGGCGCTCTTCGCCGCCGACGGCCCGGTATCGGCGACGCATCTCGCACAGCGCCTCGAGATCGACGAATCATCCATCTATCGCAACCTCGAGGTGCTCGAGCGCCATGGCCTTATCCGTCACGTCCACCTTGGCCACGGGCCAGGCCTCTACGTCCTGGTCCGCGACCACGACGTTGAATACCTGTACTGCGAACGGTGCGCCAAGGTCAACGTTGTCGCGCCCGAGCAACTCGACCCGATCCGCCAACAGATCAGCGACCGCTTCGGCTACCAGGTCCGCTTCACCCACTTCGCGATCGTCGGACTCTGCGAGCGATGCGCCATCCCACCAGGCTCAGCTGCGCCCGAGCACGAACCGTCGCTCGAGCCCGAGCATCTGCACAGCCATGGCGACCATGTCCACTCCCATCGCCAACCCCACACTCCGCCACTGCAAACCGACCCTCGCACCCTCGACTGATGCGCCAGCCGGGGCGCCACGGGGAGCTTGACACCCTGGCTTTTCCCCAGGGCCGATACCACTCCCACCGACCGAGGCGATTGTCGGCTTGCTCTCATCCGCTCGGATGAGCGACCCGTGACCCCAGGACTTCGTATCTGTGGCGCGGAGCTCGCTGTCGAGGCGGGGGGCCTGGCGGCGTTGGAGAGCTTCTACACGGGGGGCCTGGGTCTCCCCCAGCGGTCTCGTGCGGGTGATCGGCTGCAGTTGGCGGCGGGCTCGGCCACCCTCACCTTCACTTGCCGCCCTGATTCGCGCCGACCGTTTTACCATTTCGCGCTCTTGATTCCGGGCAATCGCTTTGACGCCGCGCGCGACTGGCTGTCAGTGACGGCGCCCTTACTTTCGCGCCCCGGCCAAGACGCGACGACCTTTGACTTCGGCGCTTGGAACGCTCGGGCTTGCTACGCGCACGACCCGGCCGGAAACATCATCGAGTTGATCGCGCATCACGGCGTGGAGGAGTCCAACCACACTGGTCGCTTTCAGGGCCGCGAGATCCGCGCTGTATCGGAGATCGGGTTGGTCGCTGCCCACCTTCCCGAGTTCGTGCACGCCCTGCGCTCGGCAGGCCTTGAGCTTTGGTCGGGCCAGGTAAGCGAGGGTGGCGCGAGCCTGGGCTTCGTTGGCCGCCAGGCCCACACCCTGATCCTCTGCGCACCGGGTCGTCCGTGGCTACCGACGGGCCGGCCGGCCGAGTCGCACCCCGTGGAGGTCAGGATGACCTCGGGCAGCGGAGCCACCGTCACGGTTGGGGTCAGAGACGGGGCTCCCGTCCTCGTTGGGTGATCCCACTCAGGGCGCCGGTGGCCTGGGCTCGGATGATTGCGTCGAGTTGCGCACCAAACAGAAACACGGTCGTGGAGATGTAGAGGTAGGCCATCGCGACGATGATCGAGGCCAGGCTTCCGAACACTGAGGTGTAGGACGCGATCGCCGTCAGATAGAGGTAGAAGACGAGCGACACGACCACCCATAGCCCGATCACGAGCGTCGCGCCGAGACTGACCCACGGCAGCGTTTGCTCAGTAGCCGGAGCATGCCGGACGAGGAGCCCAACGGCGAGCAACAACAGGCCGATGGCCAACGTCCAGCGCACCAAGAACGCCAGCACGTCCCAGCCTAAGCCGTGGTGGGCCACTGAGATAAAGGGCGCGAGCAGCAAGCACAGCGCCGCCACGATGAAGCACGCGCCCACCTCGATCGAGAGCACGAACGAGACCAAGTAGCGCCGGCGAAACGATCGCTCGCTGGAGGCACCGTAGATTCTGGCGAGCGAGCCCATCACAGCGCGGACCGCACCGGACACCTGCCACAGCGCCAATCCACCGCCGAAGGTGGCCCACGCGAGACGCCGGCCGGCAAAAACGTTGTCGACTGCGCCGGAAACCACGGCGAACACCGCGGGCGAGACGTTGGCCCGGATCTCGGGCTCGAGGTGGTCACGCCAGACGGTGTTGAGATGGAGCAGTCCGGCGACGGCGAGCACGAACAGCAGGAACGGGATGATCGCCGTCAGGATCTGAAACGAGATCGCGCTCGCGTAGGTCAGCAGGTCATTGTGCTTGAAGCCGTCGAGGAGCGCCCGCGCCATTTCCTGCGTGCGCACCGCGAGCGGAACGCCGTCGCCGGACGAGCGAGCGGCGCCACCGGCCGGCGGCCGCGCCGAGGCGACCCTCCGGAGCTTCGCCATGCCGCCACGCTACCCGAGCCGACGCCCGGGTGACGCAGCGACTGAGTTCACAAGGCTTCGGTGCGCCCGGAGGCTCGCTTGCTTTCCGCCGAGCGTGGCGTAGGATCGTTGGGCACAGGGCCACTCCCGCTTCTGCGAATCAGCCTGCGCAGGGCACCGCCGGCCGCACGCCTTCGGCGACCTCACGGACAGCTTCTCCCGAGCGACGTAGCGAGCCGTTTCCGACGAGAGTTACTCGGAACGTCCTTCTCGGACGAGTCTGAGGGCGCTCAGGGAGGTTTTCGATGATGGACTCATCAAGGCAGGCACGCGGTCGATCGCGGGCAGAGCCCGTGCTGGCAGTTGGCGAGATGGTCGCGCTCGAGCACGAGACCGCCACCCGCGCCGCGAACGTGGTGTTCATCGTGGTGCCGTTGGTGGCTGTCCTGCTCGCGGGCTGGCTGGCCTGGGGCGGGAGCCTGCACTGGCAGGACCTGCTCGTGCTGGCGATCACCTACCCCCTCACCGGGTTGGGGATCACGGTCGGCTACCACCGGCTCTTCACCCACCGCAGCTTTCAGACCACCCGCGTGCTGCGGGCGGTGTTCGCGGTGCTGGGCTCGATGGCGGTCGAGGGTCCGCTGCTGGAATGGGTCTCAACCCACCGCAAGCACCATCAGTTCTCTGACCAGCCAGGCGACCCGCACAGCCCTCACGCCGAGTGCGGACCGGGATGGCGCGGAGCGTGGCGCGGCCTCGCCCACGCTCACATCGGTTGGATGTTTCGCGGCGTCGACCAGGCCAATCCTCACCGTTACGCCAAGGATCTACTCGCCGATCGCGACCTGCAGTTCATCAGCCGTACGTTTGCGCTCTGGGTCCTGGCCGGACTGGCGCTGCCGTTCGGTCTTGGCGTGGCACTGACGGGCTCGCTGCTGGGCGGACTGACAGGCCTGCTCTGGGGCGGGGCGGTGCGCATCTTCCTTCTGCACCACGCGACCTTCAGCATCAACTCGCTGTGCCACTACTTCGGCCGGCGGTCCTTCACCACCGGTGACCAGTCACGCAACCTGGGATGGCTGGCGCCGATCACCTTCGGGGAGGCTTGGCACAACAATCATCACGCCTTCCCCACCTCCGCGCGCCACGGCATCGGCCGCCACCAGCCCGATCCCGGTGCCTGGGTCATCACGGCCTTGGAACGCCTTCGCTTGGCCTCGAAGGTAGTACGCATCTCGGTCGATCACCAGAGAGCCAAGCGTGCCTCCGACGCGTCGTAGCAGCCCGCCTCGAGGAGCGTGAGCTCCAGCCGGGGACCGGCCCGCAGGCCGGACTGGCCGATACGTGCGATCGTGTCCTGGATCGATCAACAGCGTTGACCGGGCGTACAGTGCACGGCGTGTCCGAGGATCCGGCTGTGGAGGCCATGACCCTGCTCGATTGGCGACGGCGTATCGGGCAGCTATACGCCGACATCCGCGCCGACCCGGACCCACACGCCGCCTGGAGACAGTGGCAACAGACACGCTCCAGCTTGTTTCGCGGGCATCAGCAGTCGCCAATCCCGAGCTCCAGGCGCAGCAGCTACACAGGCCCGTGTGTGTACGCTCACGATCCGAGCTGGCGAGTGCTCGCCCGGATTCAGAGCGTGTTGCCGGCAAGCTTCGAGCTGGCGACTAGCAACGTCGAGGTCATGGCCTTTCGCCGCTGGGGTCTGGCCCACTTTCAGCTCGGGCAGACCCATCTGAGCCTCGAGCTCTACTGGCTCGAGGGCTACGGTGGCGGCCTGTTCCTCCCTTTCGCCGATGCCACCAGCGGCCAGGAGACCTACGGCGCCGGGCGTTACCTGCTGGACACGGTGAAGGGCGCGGATCTCGGACAGGAGGCCGGCCGGCTCGTTCTGGACTTCAATTTCGCCTATCAGCCATCGTGCTCATACGACGACCGATGGACCTGTCCGCTCGCCCCAGCAGCCAATCGACTACCTCTTCCGGTACGCGCCGGCGAACGCCTTTGCGCTCAATAGCCGCCGGAGATGACGTCCCAAGCGCGCCTCAGGTCGGCGGCCAGCTCTCCCGACGTCGCTAGGCGAGATGGTGGTCGAGTTCGGCGATCGTCTGCTCGGTGTCGGTGAACCTGATTGCCGTCATACCGATCCGTCGCGCGCCTTCCACGCCCACTTCGCAGTCGTCCAGGAAGGCCACTTTCCGGGGCGAAGTGTCCAGTCGAGCGCACACGGTCTTGTAGATGGCGGGATCGGGTTTCTTGGTGCCTTCTTCGTGGGAGTAGACGATCACGTCGCACATATCAGCAAGGCCGTAGGCGAGCTGTTCGCGCTCGCGAGCACCGACGAAGCTGTTGCTGAGCAGGCCGGTGCGGTAGCGCGGCCTGAGCGCCGCGAAGTAGGTGGCCAGGTCCTCGTTCAAGGTGCCCAAATACTCAGACCAGACGTCTGCCATGAATCGGCCCAGGGGTTCGACGTCCAGCCCGAGGCTCTGGGCTACGTGGCGTTCGACCTCGTCGCAGCTGACCGCCCCGATCTCGCCTGCTGTCCATACCGGGCCCAGCCGCGCCTCGAGCTCAAAGACACTCATCCCCAGCGACGCTGCCCACCGATCCTGCCATCGCGTGGGTGGTGTGAGTTCGAGCACTCCGCCTATGTCAAAGACCACCGCTTCGATAGCCATCGGGGCATCCTCACTCATCGCCAGCGACTCTGATCGCTAGAGCGAGCGGTCGGGACTGAGTTGCCACTCCTCGTCGGCGCGCCACAGCCAGACAGGTGGGCCGGCTAGGTCGCCGTGCGCGTCGAACCTGCCCCGGCGCCGGACGGCGGCAAGCAGTGCCGCGCGGTCGGACGCGCCCGCTGCGAGCGCGTGAACCACGCACGCCACGGCGTGGCGGGTCGCCACTTCCCCGGCCAGAAGCCGACCCACAGGTACACCACCAACCGGCGCATGCGGTAGCGCAAGGTCCACCTTACGGCTGCCCAGACGAGCACCCTGAACTCCGTCAAACGCTACCAGTGGCACCGGCGCGGACGCCCGTGCGAGCTCGATTTCGGGCTCCCCGCGCAATCCCGCCAGCACGACGACGTCGGCGTCATCAAGGCGAGCGACGCGAGGTAGGTCAGCGAGATGCAGCTGACCGTCAAGCTGACGACCGTAGAAGTGCTCACCGGCTATCACGAGCGCACGCTTGTGCGCGGCGCGAAGATCCTCGGCGAGCCGCCGGGCCACCTCGGTGTCACGCGCCACGAATCGCAGCACGGTCCCGCGGTGTCGAGCGGCTTCGTCGCAGCCCGGCTCGTCGTCACGGGTAATCCCAGCCCAAGTCGCCGCCGGGGCCAGCAGCGCCAGCCCGGCCGGAGCCGACGCCTCCACTGCCTCGGCCACGTCAGCTGACCGGTACGGGCCCAGCAACGCCAAGGCGTGCTGGTCGTGCGTCGCGGCGACCGTCGCCTGCACCGGGTCTTCGGTCCCGTGACCGACGTGCCTGATGCCGGCTGCCCGGAACAGCTCCTGGGCGATCTCGGTCAGCGGCTCAGGCAGAATCGAGTGAACCGTCACCGACGGAAATCATGCCACGGCCGCCGCCCCACCGGGTCGGTGGCGATCCAGGTCGCTGACCTGATCGGTCTACGCGATTAGGTCGGGACGCGATTAGGTTGGCCGACGAGCGCGGTCTAACCGTGCAGACCATGAAATCGCCTGACTGAGAGGAGCCTGGGAACCAATGAGCATCGACACTCACAGACGCTGGTTTGCCTTGGTGGTGCTGTGCTTCGGCTCGCTGATGATCGTGCTCGACTCGACCATCGTCAACGTTGCCCTGCCCTCGATCCGAAAGGACCTGGGCTTCTCGCAGACGTCGCTCGCCTGGGTTGTCAACGGATACCTGCTCAGCTTCGGCGGCTTCCTGCTGCTCGGTGGACGGCTGGGAGATCTGTTCGGCCACCGCCGGCTGTTCCTGAGCGGGATCGCGCTGTTCACGTTCGCCTCTCTCGCGTGCGGTTCTGCGACGTCGCCGGGCGTACTGGTCGCGGCACGCGTGGTCCAGGGGTTCGGGGGGGCAGTCGTGTCCGCCGTGTCGCTGTCGCTGATGATGTCTCTCTTCGTCGAGCCGGCTGAACGGGCGAAGGCTATGGGTGTGTTCGGGTTCGTCGCTGCGGGCGGCGGTACCCTTGGCGTGCTGCTCGGCGGAGTCCTCACCGACGTCCTGAACTGGCACTGGATCTTTCTCGTGAACGTGCCGATCGGGGTCGCGGTCTGCATGCTCTCGCTCCGGGTGCTGCCGGCGGGGAGTCGCCACGCGGGCGGACGTCTTGACATCACGGGCGCAGTAACCGTCACGGCGGCACTGATGCTCGCCGTCTACGCGATCGTGAACGGAAACCACGCGGGCTGGACCTCAGGCCAGACGCTTGGCCTGCTCGCCGGCGCGGCCGCGTTACTCGGCGCCTTCCTAATCGTCGAGTCGCGAGTCCGCTCACCCCTGGTCCCGCTCGGCCTCTTCCGGCTGCGTAATCTCGCCACCGCCAACGTCGTCGGCGTCCTCTGGGCAGGGGCGATGTTCGCGTGGTTCTTTTTGTCGGCGCTCTACCTGCAGCTCGTGCTCGGATACAGCCCCTTGCAGGTCGGACTCGCCTTCATCCCCGCGAACCTGATCATGGCTGCCTTCTCGCTGGGTATCTCCGCCAAGCTCGTGATGCGCTTCGGCATAAAAGCACCGCTGACGACGGGCCTGCTGCTTGCTGCCGCCGGCCTGGTGCTGTTTGCACGCGCGCCCGTGGGCGGCCACTTTGTCCCCGATGTGCTTCCCAGCATGGTGCTGCTCGGCGTGGGGGCCGGCGTCGCATTCAATCCCGTGCTGCTGGCGGCGATGGGCGACGTCGAGCAGAGCGATGCCGGCCTTGCCTCGGGCATCGTCAACACCTCATTCATGATGGGTGGGGCCCTTGGACTGGCGATTCTCGCGAGCCTTGCGGCCTCCCGCACCAGCCACCTGCTCGCCGCCGGCCACACTGCGCCCAGCGCGCTCGCCGGCGGCTACCACGTCGCGTTCGTGGTCGGCGCGCTGTTCGCGTCCCTCGCTGCCCTGCTCGGCTCGGCTCTCCTGCGGACCAGATCCGCCGTGCCTGCCCCCGCCCAGTTATCTGAGCCTTCCGGCGATCCTCACTCGGCACCCGGCTCGCCCGCGATGCAAGAGCAGCCATGTCCATAGTCGCCGTGATCCGCGCCCGCGCTAAACCATGCGCGAGGAATCCGCCCGGTACCAAAACGGAGGGCTGTGATGCACCAGCCAGTGACTGAACTCGACAACCGGTTCAGTGAGCCGGACGCGGTCGCCACAGGATGGGATGAGACCCGCCGAGTGATCGAAACGGCCGAGCTGTTCTGGATATCTACCGTTCGGGCCGACGGTCGACCCCACGTGACACCGCTGGTTGCCGTGTGGCTCGACGGCGCCATCTACTTCTCGACCGGCGCCACCGAACAAAAGGCGATCAACCTGAGGACCAACCGGCATGTGATTTTGACGACTGGCTGCCACGATTGGGACCGAGGGCTTGACGTCGTGGTCGAGGGTGACGCCGTCCAAATCTCCGATGACGAGGTACTCGAACGCGTCGCTACCGCCTGGACCCGGAAGTGGGACGGGCGCTGGCGGTATCAGGTGCGCGACGGCAGCTTTCAGCACGGACCCGGTACGGCGCTCGTATTCGCGGTCACGCCAACCAAGATCCTCGCCTTCGCCAAGGGCACCTTCAGCCAGACAAGCCATCGGTTCTGATTCTCGTGCAGGTCTCGCCAGCGTCTCACGGCCCCGAACTGCCTCGCTCCGTATGGCGCCAAGGCTAAAAGTCGCGGGCGAGGACTCAGCGTGTCGGCGTGACCGCGCCCGCTGAGCCACCGCCCCTGCGGACGGGCTCGGCGGCCACCAGCACCCTCCCGTGGGGGAGCATCTCGAGCCCGCTCGCGGTGCCGATCGTCGACGGGATCGTGATCGTCGGATCAAGCGGCGAGGTGCTGTTGACGGCGAACTTCTGACCGAGCTGCTCCAGGCCAGGGGTTGTGGGCTGCGCGATGAACGCGGGCTCGGCCTGCGTGGTCGCGGAGTTGCGCTGCGAGGCGCGCGGCGCTGCCAGCGCGGCCGGGAACGTCATGTGTAGATCGATCCGGTTGATCAGGATCTGGAGCACCGTAGTGATGATGGTTGCGCCGCCCGCCGCTCCGACGGCAACGAACGGTCGCCTGTGACGGAGCACGATCGTTGGTGACATGCTCGAGCGCGGACGCTTGCCGCCCGCAGGTAGGTTGGGGTCGGGCGCGGATGCTGAGGCGGGCGCGAAGTCGAAGTCGGTCAGCTCATTGTTGAGTAGGAAGCCACGGTGCGGGACGACGATGCCACTACCGCCCAGTTGCTCGATCGTGTTGGTGTACGACACGACATCGCCGAAGCGATCTGCGATGACGAAGTGGTTGGTGTTGGTGCCCTCCTGGGCGTGCGCGGCCGCGGTCGCCGCGGGACTGCATCCGCCCGATCCCGCGCTCGGGTCGCCAGGCGCGACCGGACTCGTCAGCACGTGGTTGGGGTCGATCAGGCAGGCGCGCTGACGCCCGAACGAGGCGGACAGCAGCTGGTTCAGCGGGACCGCGACAAAGGCGGGATCGCCGAGGTAGCGATTGCGATCGGCGTAGGCGAGCCGGGTGGCCTCCAGGAGGTGGTGCAGGGCCTGCACGGGCGTCATCTGTGAAAGATTGAAATTCGAGAGAATGTTCAGCGACTCGCCGACCGTCGTGCCGCCGCTCGAAGACGGCGCCATGCCGTAGACGTCGTAACCGCGGTAGCTCACGTGCGTCGGCACACGGTCGATGGTCCGGTAGCGGGCCAGGTCGCGCAGGGTCATCAGCCCCGGGCGTGCGATCAGCGTTGCTCCGGGCGCAAGCGGCAAGTGCTGTACGGTGCGCACGAGCTCGCGGCCGATCGCGCCTCCGTACAGCGCGCGGATGCCTCGCCGGGCGAGCTGCTCGTAGGTCCGCGCGAGATCCGGATTGCGCAGGATCGAGCCCACCGCCGGAAGCTGGCCGTGAGGCAGGAACATCCGCGCCGTGGAGCTGAACTGAGCGAACCGCGCAGCGTTCTCCCGCGTCTGCTCGCGGAAGTTGGCAGAGACGCGGAAGCCACGACGCGCGACGGTCTCCGCGGGCTGAAGGTCCTGCGCGAGTGGGAAGCGGCCCCAGCGATCGAGCGCACGCTGCCACGTCATCAGAGTGCCCGGCACGCCGACCGACAACCCGCTCTCGACCGCGGTCAGGAAGGCCAGCGGCTTTCCGGTCGCCGGATCGATGAACATGCTCGCGGTGGCACTCGCCGGAGCGGTCTCGCGCCCGTCGACCGTGTACACCCGGCGGGTGTGGGCGTCGTAGTAGACGAAGTAGCCGCCGCCACCGATCCCGGCGACGTAGGGGTCGCTCACGCCGAGCGTCGAGGCCACGGCTACGGCAGCATCGGCAGCCGTCCCACCACTGCGCAGAACCGCAAGCCCAGCCCTCGTTGCCTGGAGGTTCTCCGACGCTACGGCACCGCCGGAGCCAACCGCGGTGGGACGCTTGCGCACGGGCGTGGCTGCCCGTGATGCCGGGGGCGCCAGCGCGACAAGCCCTACCGCCACCGCGACCGAGCAGAGCAGAGGGTGCCTTAGGGTCACGCCAGGCAAGCTTCCCGCCGGAGCCGAGGTTTATGCACCGGGATTTTTGCGATCGTAATCCAGCTGCCCGTCCTGGGGTGACGCGTCAACGCGTTTCCACAACGTGGAGCCGTCGCAGCTGGTTTCGCTGTCAGCGAGCCCAGCTGCCGAGAGCTTGGCGAGCTCCGCCCGAAACGCCCGATACGGGACGAGGCCGACGCGAGCAAGCGCGAGGTAACCGACCCGTTCGTACAGGTCAGAGGTGCTCGTCGGCTCGCGCGTAAGAGCGGCCAGTAGTACGGACGAACGCCCTGTGGGAGGCTGTCGGGATTGAGCGCTTACGTTGATCACCTCTTCGCAGTCGGCGACTGGGGACGATGGACCGGCGGTGGACACCTGCAGGCCGACACGCTCGATGAGTTGCACGAGCTGGCCGACCGCATCGGTTTACGGCGGGAGTGGTTTCAGTCAAAGCCGGGGCGCCCTGAAAATGACCACTACGACCTGACGCGGGCCAGTCGTGACCTTGCCCTCGAGTTGGGGGCCATCGCCGAAGACAGAACTGCCGGTGCGAGACGGCGGCAGGCGATTAGGCGCGCTCGCCGAGCCGGCCGACCAGTTGCCAGCCCAGACTGAGCGCACGAGCCGCCCATGGCTACCAGCGCTCAGGGGCGGCGGGCAGTCGCATTTTTGCGCGGCTACGGAGCAGGCTGGTGTCCGCACGGTTGATGAGATCCATTGGCGTATCACCGGGCATGAGCGCGGCCACGCCAACGCTGATTGAGATGTCCTCGGGTCCGTCCGCAAGCTCAACCGAGATCTCGTCAAGCCGGCTGCGGGCGTTCTCGATCGTGGTGTCCGACATCGCGCAAGCAAACTCGCCGCCACCGAGACGAACGATGGGTTCATAGGAGCGGAGGTGCTCGCGTAAGACGCCCGCGACCTGTCTGAGCGTAGCGTCGCCAGCGTGGTGACCCTTGGTGTCTCTGATCTCGTTGACACCGTCAACATCGACGCAGGCGACCACAAGCTGTCCCGCTACCAGCCGGGCCCGGTCAATCTGATGTTGCAGCTCGGCTAGCCCAGGCCCTCGCCGTCGGGCCCCGGTGAGCAGATCGATCGCGTTGGCATCACGCTCAGCCCAGGTGCGGGCGCGGTCATCAGCGGCTAGACGTCGATCACTGGCGGCTCGCTCGCGACCGTGACCGGCTTGTGCCCGGCGGGCTGCGGACCGGGTTCGGTCGTCTGCGGCTCGCTGTCGGTCGCGCGCCGAGCGCATCACAACCTGGCGGCGGCTACTCGCTCGTCGCTTCCCGCCAAGCGAGAACAGCGACACTGCCTCAGCGTCGCGTTCGTCGTCGTCGAAATCGCGCGCCTCGGCTGCGCGGTCACGCCGCAGTGCTGAGAGATCGCGTTCGACTGCAATTGCGTCCCGTGCCGTGGCGGTCTCATATCGTTCGCCCGAGGCCGCGCGTCGCATCTGCGTTGTCTGCTCACGAGCCTCTTGGCTGCTGGCATGTGCAGCGCGGTCACCCCCATGATCCAGATCCCGGTCGCTAGCCGCCTGGTCGTTGTCGGCCGCCTCCTGATCACGGTCGGAACTGGTCTGGTCGCTGTCAGCTCGGATCTGGTCGCTGTCAGCGAGGGCCTGGTCACTGTCAGCGAGGGTCTGGTCACTGTCAGCAAGGGTCTGGTCACTGTCAGCGAGGGTCTGGTGAGCCTTGCGGCCAGTGTCATCGTCACCCGGGCGTACTGGACCTGGCATGCCTACTCCTGTCAGGACCCCCGCAGTTTGGGGGGCGGGTCCTGCTGATAACGGCGTTCTGTCGCAGTGGACGAACGGCCCATGTAGGTCAGCGAAAGGCAGAGCTTGCCCTGCGGAGCCTGCGCGAGAGATTCGAGCAGTAGCGGCCGATAACGGCCCTAACTCGACCATACTCCTCTTTGCTGGCAGAAACCGACAAAATCGCTCTACCGCTGTTTCGCGACGATCAAGGGGCGAGGTCCCAGGGACAGATCCGCCCACCGAGGTGCTGAATCGGACTGCTGTCGAGGGCGGGCGCTCAATCGAGCGTCAGCTGCTCACCGCCGAGCATCAGGTGGTCCCCTGGGCGCAGCTCGCATCGACCCACGAGCACGCCGTTCACGGTCGTGCCGTTGGTCGACTGAAGATCCTGGAGCATCCAAGTCCCGTCTCGAAAGCAAAGCCGAGCATGCCGGCGCGAGACTTCGGCGCCCGAGAGGACCACGTCACAAGTCAGATCGCGGCCGATGGTCATTTCTGTTTGACCGCCGCTCCAATCCAGCGCGAGCAGGACCGGCACGTCGTCGCAAGCGCCCGTTATCGATCCCGTCAAGCGACGCAGGACCCTGGCCACAGCGTTGACGACGCTGACCAGGCGCCGTGGAGCACTGCGGAAATGCAGATCTCCAACCAACGCGAGAGGATCGACAAGCTGAGCGTCCCATAGCTGATCGAGCCGCCAAGCCAAAGTGTCCTTGCTGAGCAGCCCGCTTGCATATGCCGCACTCAGGGTGTGCGCAATTTGCTTTCGCGACGCGCCATACCGCTGCACAAATCCAGTCTCCCGCGAATCGACCGAACTGTCCAGCCATACAGCCGAGGCTTGGAATGGGCCATCCTCGCGTCAGATGCAGATCCGAGGCCAGCATCGCTCGCCGGCGCAGATGGGCGCAGCCGCCAACCTGGGCTAGGGGAGCGGCGCGCCGGCGAATGCGGCGATGACGCCGAGTACTGCGGCGCCGAGCAGGGTTTGCACGATGCCGCGCGCGAGCACGAGCAGCGCCAGCGCGGCAACCGCGAGGATGCCGAATTGCCAGCTTTCGTGAAGGGCCGTGGCCAGAGTTATCGCTGCGCCGAGGATCGCGCCGATGGCGGCGGGCCCGGCACCGTCGAGAAACGCTCGTGGGCCCTTGTCTTCGCTCAGCCGCTCGAAGCGTCCGCCGCCGAGGAGAATGAACGAGAACGAGGGAAAGAAGGCGACGGCGGCGCCAAGCAGGCCGCCGGTGAGCCCATGGGCGGCGTAGCCGACGGCGGCGATCGTCGCGACGACTGGGCCGGGGGTGATCTGGCCGAGCGCGACCGCGTTGATGAATTGGGAGTTGGTCATCCAGTGGTAGCTGTGCACGGCGTCGCTCTGCATCAGCGGGATGATCACGAACCCACCGCCGAAGGAAAGCGCTCCGACCTTGAACGCGGTCCACGCGAGCGCCCCGACGCCGCCAGCGCTGATCGACGCCGGTGTGACCGAGGCGAGGCTGCCCAGCCGGGGCCACGCTCGGTGCTGCAGCAGTCGTTCAAGCAGCCCACAGGCGAGCAGGACGAGCACCAGGTAGGGGCCGAGCAGGGCGGCAGCTGCGGTGCCAACCGCGAGATACGCAAACCAGCGAGCCCTGCGCTCGCGATGTCCGCGGACCCGGTTCAAGCTGGAAGGGAGCAGTCCGCGCGCAGCCTGGACAGCGACGGCGGCGACCGCGGCTCCCGCTCCCGCGCCGGCGCCTCGTACCCACAGCGGCGGCGTGTGAGCGAGGAACAACGCCGACAGCGGGAGGATCAACCCGATGGCCGGGACGATGAATCCCAGGCCGCCGACGATCGCGCCAGCGGGTCCGGCCACGCGGTAGGCGCAGAAGATCGCCAGCTGCGTCGAGGCCGGGCCAGGCAGCAGGCCGCAGGCCGCGTTGGCGTCCTCGAACTCCTGGGGGTCCATCCAGCGATTCCGGGTCACGACGAGCGCGCGAAGGAGCGCGATATGCGCGGGCGGACCGCCGAACCCGGTCACCCCGATCCGCGTCCACTCCCGCGCGACTGTCCACAGCGACGCTCGGTTCGCCACGGCTGCTTCGCCTCAGCTCAGGTGCAGCCGTCAGCGGCCAGCGGGCCAAAACAGCTCGATCGGGGTGCCGGAGGGATCGGGGCTCCAATGAAAGAGATCCGGATGTCCCGAGACCCGGGGCACCTGGTCAGAAAAATACATCCAATGCATCGGATGCATCAACTGCTCGGTGGCCAGCACGCCGACGCGACGAACGTCAAAGGGAGGAAGCGCCCGATCCCTTCGTCGCGCCGTACGACTCGTTCCTGCTCAAGCAACGCCGAAGGCTCCCTCCGAGGGCGGCTCCCGCAGCGGTGCTCAGCCTCGGTCACGCCGGCGGGATCACCAGGATCCGCTGGCGGGTCATGTAGCGCCCAAGGTCGTTGGGGCTCGCGGGCGGCGAGCGGTAGACGTCGATGTGTCGTCCGCGGATCGCTCCCCCGATGTCCTGGGCGACGAACCACCCGCTCGCGAGGTGGCGGTAGGCCGGCACGTAGACGTGGCTGCCGAGCGGGATGAGCCGCGGATCGACGGCGATGCTGCGGTAGTAGCGCAGCGGCAAGGACGGCTCCGGGGAGAAGGACACGCCGCCATAGGGACGGGTGCGCACGCCCCGGCCGTTGGACCAACCGCCGGACGCGAGCGGAAATGTCACCGCTCCGGCGTGGTTGCGCCAGCCCCCGATCAGCCATACGGGGAATCCGTTTGACCACTTGCCAAGGCAGACCGGGACGGTGGACTGGCCGCTGGCGTTGACCCACCCCGTCGAGCCGAGCTGGGCGATGTGGACGCGATGCCCGTGGCGGTCAACGCCGTCGCCCTCCATCGCCAGCCCGCGAGCGGAGTACAGGAAGTCGGCGGCATACCGCCCGGGCAGACCGGGGGCGGCAATCCGGCGACCGACGAACCATGGCTCGGGGGCGGGGTAATACTCGGTGATGGTCACGCCGCCCAGCCACTGACGACGGGTGATGGGGTGCTCGGGCACCGGTGGAGGCGCGTTTCGGCAGCGCGCTGCCGAAGGCCGGGGGGTCGAGAGGACGTTGACGTGCTCGGGCCGCCGCGGCGATCGATGCCCGTCAACATCCCGGGCGCGCGCCGCGCGGCGACGCCCGGTCGCGATGGTCACTGCGGTCTGCCTCGCACTGCGCGGCGCCGGACGGCCACCGGTCAAGAGCAGCGCTGTCAACACCCCGGTGGCGAGGATAAGGGCGCAGATCACCGCAACGGCCACCGGGCCGCGCCTCGACACCATGTCGCCGCGACGCCACTTGAGAGCCATAGGTCTTGCACCGTACTGCGGCGCGCGCCTTTGGTGCTCCTCGTCCAAGGCATCGGCCGACCTTGATTCGTTTCGTCCCCGCGGAGCTATTCTGCTCAGATGCCATGAGCGTCGTCATGTACGTCAAGCCCGGGTGTCCTTACTGCCAGGCCGCCCGCGAGCATCTGGCGGCTGAGGGAACGGTGGTTGAGGAGCGGGATGCGACAACGAGCGCAGCATGGAAGGCAGAGCTCATGGGCTACACCAACGATCGAGGGATCGTCCCCACCATCCTCTGGAGCGACGGACGCCGCCAGGTTGGATTCCCGCCCGGTCGGGGCTGAACGGTGCATTAAGCGGTCGGTCGCCCGCTCAAGCTGGTGCCGCCGTCGATCGACGCCGGCTCGGCTGCGAACATGGTTGTGGCTCCGGCCGTCACTATTTGGCTCTATGTCCCCCGATGAGCTTCGTGCCCATTGCCTCTCATTTCGGGGAACCGAGGAAACGTTCCCGTTCGGCCCCGAGACCTCCGTTTTCAAGGTCGCCGGCAAGAGCTTCGCCCTGTCTCAGCTCGCCGCGGCGCCGCTCCGGGTCAGCCTCAAGTGTGAGCCTGCCCTCGCCGAGCAACTGCGCCAGGCGCATGCTGCCGTGATCCCGGGATACCACCTGAACAAACGTCATTGGAACACCGTGATCATCGACGGCTCACTGCCAGTCGAGCTGATCGGCGACATGCTCGAGGACTCATACGATCTGGTGGTCAGCCAGCTGCCCAGGGTGCGCCAGCGGGCGCTTGCCTGGCGAAGCGGCGCCTGAGTCCGGCCCCGCAAGCTCGTCTTGGAGCGGCCCAGCCGCTGGTAGGCTGACGCTGCGCCGACACATGGCATTCGACCTGGTCATCGACATCGAGAACACGCCCGGGGCGCTGGCGCGGGTCGCGGCCGCAATCAGCGATGCCGGCGTGAATCTCGCGGCCGCCACGTGCATCGGTTCGGGCCAGCGAGCCGAGCTCCACGTCCTGGTCCCTCACGCCGAAGCCGCGAAGCATTCGCTGGCCATTTCGCACCTCGCGGTGACCCGCGAGCGCGAAGTCGTAGTGGTAGATGTCGAGGACCGCCCGGGCGTGCTGGCCGACCTGACTCGCAAAATTGCCCGGGCCGGCGTCGATCTTGATCTCGTCTACGTGGCCACCAGAAATCGCGTGGTATTTAGCGCGGCTGACCTCGCTGGGCTCCAGGCCGCGCTCGACGCCACGAGCTAACGGTCACTGGAAGCAGCACCACGCCTGTTACGACGCCGTTTCGGGGCGCCCCATGGCGGGTACGTCTGGTGCGGGATGAGAAGGTCTCATGCGTCGCTCGTTGGGCTCGTGGTCGCTGCCGCACTCGGCTTGCCGGCCTCCGCGCTCGCGACGAGGTTGCCGGCATCCTTCGCAGCCTCGTGTCCCACCCAGAGCCCGTCCGGCGGCTCGTACGGGGGTGAGCGCATCTGCTCGGGCGAGGTTCCGAGCTTCGACGGTTCGACGCTCGACGTCGATCTCACGCAGCCCGCGCACGGCACGGGATCCACGCATCCACTAATCATCATGCTGCATGGCTTTGGCAACAACAAGCATGAGTGGGAGTCCACCACGAACCAGGGCGACGGCGCCGACAAGTGGCACTGGAACAACCACTGGTTCGCCGAGCACGGTTACTACGTCCTGACATACACGGCGCGGGGATTCCGCGACGACGGCGCCAACGCCCCCTATCAGCCACCGACTCCTGCGGGAGCGCCAAATGGCTCGGTCGATGCCCCGAACGGGACGATTCACATCAAGAGCCGCGACTACGAGATCCGTGACACTCAATGGCTGGCCGCACTCGTAGCTGCTACGTACTCGGACGTGAACACGGGTCAGGTGGCGGTGACGGGCGGCTCCTACGGAGGCGGAGAGAGCTGGATGCAGGCAAGCCAGGCCCAGTGGACATTCCCGCACTCCCAGGACCCCACCCTCCCCGTGCTCGATCTCCAGGTGGCGGTCCCCAAGTACCCCTGGACCGACCTGGCGTATTCCCTGGCGCCCAACGGCCACGGCGGCGGACCGAGCCGCCACGACATCTACGAGTCCTCCCAGGCGGTTGAAACCGACAATAACGGCGGCGGGACCCCGGCCACGGGGAACCCGCTGGGCGTGCCGAAGGCCAGCTACGTCGCTGGATTGTTCGCCCTCGGGAACGAAAAGGGGATCTTCGACCAGGGCACAGATGTGCCGCCGCCTGTCAATGAGAACGGGCCGGAGAACATTCCTGTCTGGAACGCTCGGATCACCGGCACCGGAGACCCGTACCTCGACGGCGACCCCCTTCTTCAACAGATCGGACGCGGGCTCACCGAGATGCGCTCGGCCTACTACCAGGATGAGGGCTGGGTCCCGCAGAGCACGAGCCGCGAGGTCGCGGTGTTCTCGATTCAGGGCTGGACTGACGATCTGTTTGAGGCGGTCGAGTCGTTCCGGATGTTCAAGTACCTCAAGCGCCTCGACCCGCTGTGGCCGGTCAGCGTTGCGGTGGCGGACGTGGGACACAGCCGCGCCCAGAACAAGCCGACCACCTGGCAACGCCTCAACCAACAGGCCTTCCAGTTCCTTCAGTCGCAGATCCCCGGCAGCCACCGCCAGCAAACCACCGTCAGCTCAGAGCCGACGATCTGCGCGTCGGACCCAGGCCAGCCCGGCGACTCCGCGGCCAACACCATCACCGCGTCCACGCCCGAGAGCCTCTCGAAGGGAACGCTCTTGATCACCTTCGGTGGCGGCGGCCACACCTTGACGAACCCGCTGAGCGGCGGCCCCGATCCCAACGGCCCGGGGACTGACCCGATCGCCGGACAGCCTGGGTGCCGAACCGACCAGGGGCCTGCCCTGGGCGGCTACACCGGCTACTCCCAGCCGATCCCCGACCACCTGAGCTACGTTGGCCTAGGAGAGGTCGTCGTGCATTACCAGCTCACGCCGCCGCTCACTCAGGCGCAGCTCGATGCGCGCGTCTGGGACGTGCCGCCATCCGGTCCCGCATACCTGATAACCCGCGGCACCTACCGCTTCGACACCCTCAATCTCTACGACGCTCCGTCCGGTTACGTTCGGCTTCCCCTCTTCGGCAATCACTGGGTGATTGCACCCGGCCACAAGATTCGCCTGGATCTAACTCAGGTCGACCAGCCGTACCTCCGCGCCAACAACCTGGCGAGCTCCATGACCTACGGCTCGCCGGCGCTGGTGCTGCCCACACGCGAAGCGCAATTCCAGAGGCTGACCGGGACTCCCTAGGGTCAGGAGCTGAGCTGGTCTTTTGGGAACGGGGGGTGACACACTCGGCGGGTGACGGTTGACGTCGTTACCGAAATCGAGATTGGTCGTCGGCGCGACGAGGTTGCCGCGTTCGCGTCCGATCCCACCAATGCGACGGCCTGGTACAAGAACATCAAGGCAGTCGAGTGGGAGACGTCACCGCCCGTCAGGGTCGGTTCCAGGGTTCGCTTCCGCGCCCGATTTCTCGGCCGGACGTTGGAGTACACCTACGAGATTCGCGAGATCGAGCCGGGTCACCGCTTCGTCATGGCAACCGCCCAGGGGCCCTTTCCGATGGAGACGACCTATACATGGGCGGACGCAGCCGGCGGCGCAACGAAGATGCGTCTTCGCAACCGCGGGGAGCCATCCGGGTTCGCCGCCGTCACAGCTCCTGTCATGACGCGCGCCATGCGCCGGGCCAACGAGGCGGATTTGCGTCGCCTCAAGACCATCCTCGAACGCTGACCACGGCCGGAAGCCGACTTCGCCGCGGTAGAGCCGCTTTCAGTGATCTGTCTCGACAAACTACTCGGCGAGATCGTCGACCTCTTCCTCGCCAACGCGACGCGCTCGATGCACGCGGTGACCGGATTGGTTATCTCACGGGCCGACGGTGGCGGTGATTGCGGGGGCGATCACGCCATCGCGCCGAAGTCGGGCAACCTCGGCTGGTGAGAGACCGAGCATGTCGCTGAGGACCTCCTCTGTGTGCTCACCCAGCTGGGGGGCGCGGCGGACGGGTTCGCGCGGGACCGCAGAGAAGTCCAGCGGCGTGCCGGGCATCAGGTATGACCCCACGCCGGGGTGTTGCACCTGCTCCCACATCGCAGTAGCCAGTCGCGGATCCTCCTCGACGAGTTGACTGAATGTCTGGTATGGGCCCCAGGAGACGCCCGTGCCGGTGAACGCGGTGCGAATGTCGGCGAGGTCGCGAGCCTGGAACCAGGGTCTCAGGATCGCGGCGATCAGGTCCCGATCCTCGAAGCGGCCCGACTCGGTGTCGAGGTCGACGCCGGTCGCCTCGTTGATCTTGGCCATCTGTTGGTGGGTGTCGGTGACGGTAAGGAGTGATTTCCACTGCCGGTTGGTGAGAGCCACCACCATGACGTGGCGCTCGTCGCGAGTGACGAAGTCGTGGCCGAAGGCGCCGTACAGGTAGTTGCCGTCCCGGCGGGGGGAGTCGCGAGCGTGCAGCTTGGCCTGCGCAACGCGCCCGAGATGGCCGACCACGGCAAACGCGACATCAGACAAGGCGATCTCGACTAGCTGTCCCGCACCGTGGCGCTCGCGGTGTCGATCGGCGGCCAGCAGCCCGACCGCCGCAAGTTCCCCCATGGCGATGTCCCAGGCGGGGAGGACCGAATTGAGGGGCTCGGTCAGGTTGCGCGGGCCGGTCGCCCAGGGAAAGCCAGTCGCGGGGTTCACCGTGTAGTCGACTTCGCTGGTTCCGTCCCGGTTGCCCTTGAGATGGACCATGATCAGGTCCTCGCGCTGCGCCTTGAGCGTTTCGTAGGCCAGCCAGCCCCGGGCGGGAAAGTTGGTGAGAAACGCTCCGGCCTCGGCAATCAACCTGCTCACCAGCTCCCGGCCCGCGGGCGAGCGCAGGTCCACACTCAACGACCGCTTCCCCTTGTTCATTCCCGCCCAGAAGAGCGACTGCCCATCGGCGGCCAGCGGCCACCGGGCGTGATCCAGTCCGCCGCCGAGATCGTCAAACCGGATGACATCAGCGCCGAGCTGAGCCAGCGTCATCCCGCCCAGGGGCGCAGCCACGAAAGCCGAGCCTTCGACCACGGTGAGCCCGTCGAGGATCCCGGTCATGGCATCAGTCCCACCAGCACCCATTCGAGCACATCGCGAGGCGGGTCACCATTGCTGGTCGCGGTGGTCCGCACCGCCAGGTGCACAAGCCCGGGGGGTTCCAGGCCGGTGATGCGAACGCGGGAGCGTAAGCGGTCCCCCTCGAAGGTGGGCCCGAGGTGTTCGCAGGACTCCCACGCCAAAATCGTCGCTAGATCGGGTAGGGCGCGGGTCACGTGGGCGGCGGCGATGCCGATCACGTGTCCGCCGTAGACGAGCCGTTCACCGTGGGTGCTAGCGCCGGCATCGGTGTGGGCATGGGCGAGGTTGAGTGACAATCTGGCCAGCTCGGGAGCGGCGGTTACCGTCTCGGCGGCCTCGATCAGATAGTCGTCGCCGCTGCGCAAATCCACAAACAACGAGCCCAGCCGGGTATCGCGCAAGGGCGCGAGATCCCAGTTGGTGGGGATCAGCCCGCTCACGGCAACGGGCTCCCCGATCTGGGTGAGATCGTCGCTCGCGCCCTCCCCTTCGGTGTCATGCATCGGTAGCAGCGGCGCCCGCCAGAAATCGAGCACGGGCGTCCCCTGGGCGTCCACTGTGCTCACGCGCAGGGCAACGATCCCGCGGCCTCCGGAAGCCGGCCGGCGCGCGACAACTGTCGTGGTCGTGCGCAGCGTGGTGCCGATCGGCACCGGGCGTGCGCCCAGCCCCCGGTAGAAGAGATTTCCCACCACCCGCCCGCTCGGCGCCGTCGACTGGCCGATCGCCAAGTCGCACACCAGCATCGGGTGTGCGAGGAGACCGCGTGCGCCGGTCACCGCCTCATACAGGTCCATATCGAGCGACAGCCGCAGGCGGTCGCCGACGATCGCCTGGTGCAGGCTCGCGTGGCCGTCGGTGATCGTCACCGCTGGGGCCCGGAACTCGTCGCCCGTCTCGAGATCGTCGAAGTAGGGTGCGCTGACCCGGTGCGTCGGATCGGGCTCGGTGGTGCTCGCCGGCGCCGTGGGGAGGGTGAGCAGCCGCCTGGCCTGACGGGCCATGGCGGCATCGACCATGCTGCCCTGGACGGCAACTGCGCCGGTCCCCAGTTCGCCGGCTGAGTTCATCACGCGAATGATCCGCTGGGCCCACTCACGTTCCTCGGGGGTGGCGCCGAATGTCGCGTTGAGCAGATCGACCTGAGCGGGGTGGATGGCCCACTTGCCATCGAAGCCCAACTCCTGTGTGTGCCGCGCGGCGGCGGCTAAACCGCGGACATCGCGCAGCGAAAAGTACGGTCCGTCGATCGCTTGTACATCCGCGCGCCGGGCAGCGGCCAGCAGCGTCTCCTGGGCCACGAGCCACCGTGCAGGACTGCCCCCGAAGTTTCTACGGCCCAGCGCCGCGGCAAGATCCGCGTAGCCGAGGATCAAGGAGACGACAGCCTCGCTGCGGGCGATGTGCGTCGCGTCGGCCAGGCCGGCCGGCGTCTCGATCAAGGCCTGAAGCCGGGCGACCCTGGCGGCCGGGATTAGGTCGGCAGCCGACTCGACCTTCGGCACCACCAGGGTCAGGCTCGGTACATCGAGCTCCGCGCACATGGCGAGGTCATCGGCCTGGTGGCCGCTATCGATCGGATTGACCCGCACCGCCACCGTCTGCTGCGCCCACACCGCATCAGCGAGCGTCTCCGCCACCTGCTCACGAGCCGCTGCCTTACCCTCAGCCGCGACCGCATCCTCCAAGTCAAAGACCACCTCGTCGGCCTGGGCGGACAGAGCCCTCTTGTGCATTCGAGCCTGGTTACCCGGCACGACCAAGCAACTGCGGCGACTCGCGGCGGTCATGGTGCCCGCACTTTAGATAGGCCGTCGACCAGATCACCTCCCAAAGGGAGAGCTGCGCTAAGCGGCGGACGGGCCTCGAACCCGCGACCTCGAGCTTGGGAAGCTCGCGCTCTACCAACTGAGCTACCGCCGCACATATTCAGTTCACGCCGACACAGGCTTGGGAAGCCGACGCTCTGGCAACCGAGCTACGTCCGCGCAGCCCGCGATTCTAAGCGCCTGGCGCTCCGCTCGGCGGAGCCGGTGGCGTCGCCCCGGCTAGCTCCAGCGGTCGGATCGACGCTGCGCCCCTTCGGCCGCGCGACCCTGACGACCGGCTCGGGGCGAAGCGGGTGCGGGGCCCGGTTGGGCCCGGCTCGCAGCGGTCCAGAGGACGGCGCTGAACACGCCGCCGACGATGATGACGAAGATCCCGATCCCAGTGGCGATGATGAAGCCGACAATGATCAGCAGACCATAGGCGAGCGGAATCAGGTTGCGCATCTGACGATTCATGTGGCGGGAGGACCTCCTGACGGTGTTCTGAAACCACCGTAGCGCCGGGATCGGACCGAGGCGGCGCAAGCATGCGCCGGGCTGCGCACCGGCCGGGTACTAACCTTGGCCAGGCTCATGCGGCGCTTCATCCTCCCGGGCTTGGTCGTGGTCGCGGCGGTGGCGCTGCTCTCGTTGCTCGCCTTCGGGGTCGCCGGCCAGAACAGCACCTCCTCGCTTGATGCCCAGGTGGCCCGGGGCCAATTCCCCACCGCCCCCAGCCTCACGGTCGCGCTGCCAGTGCTCGGCTCCACGCACTCGGCCAGCCTGGACGACTATCACGGCAAGGTGGTGGTGCTCAACGTATTCGCCTCGTGGTGTGACCCGTGCAAGGCCGAGGCGCCAATCCTGGCCGACGCTGAGCGGTCGCTGCGGGCCCACGGGGCGACGGTCCTCGGCGTCACCTACCTCGACAACACCTCGGCCTCTGAGCAGTTCGTGCGCCAGCAGCACATCAGCTACCCCGTGCTGCGTGACGTGAGCGGCAACTTCGTGCGCTCGTTCGGGGCCACGGGGGTCCCGGAAACCTTCGTGATCAATCGTCAGGGGCGCGTCCAAGCGGTCCGCCGCTACCAGCTGGACAGCACCTGGCTCAAGCAGACCCTGCCCCCGATTCTGGCCGCCCGCTCGTGACGTCCTGCGCCCAACACCGGCGCTGGCTCGCCACCAGCCTGGTCGTGGCCGGCCTCGTGTTCGCTCCCGCCGCCTGGAGCTCTGGTCGCGCCTCCTTCATCCAGATCCAGAACGACCTGATGTGCGTGGCCTGTCACGAGCCACTGGCCGTATCCCAGTCCCAGGAGGCGTTCTCTGAGCGCAGCTTCATCCGCCAGCTCATCTCGCAGGGCCTGACCAAACGGCAGATCGAGCAACAGATGGTGGCCAACTACGGACCGGCAGTTCTCGCCAAGCCTCCTGCGAGCGGTTTCAACCTGGTCATCTATGTGCTCCCGCCGCTGCTGCTGGCAATCGGCGCCGCAGCGCTGCTGGTGGCCATCCCGCGCTGGCGCCGACGCTCTCAGGAGTCCAGTCTTACCGAGTCCGACTCCGGGCCGGCGCTCGATCCCGAGGACGCACAGCGGCTCGACGAGGATCTCGCGCGTCAGGCCTGATGCGCGGTTACATCGAGTCCGGAGCCCTGACCCCGAGCAATCCCAGGGCCAGCGCGATCGTCTGGCGCGTGCTCTGGGATAGGGCGATGCGGAAGGACTCAACTCCCTCGGGCTGAGCGCCGATGACCTTGCAGTCGCGGTAAAAGGCGGTGAATTCCTGGGCCAGCTCCAGCGCGTAGGTGGCGATCCGGTGCGGGCCGCGCCGCTCGGCGGCCTCGGCGATCTCGTCCGGAAAGGCAGTCAGCGTTTTGACCAGCGCACGCTCCGCCGGCTCCAGCGCCCCCCCACCCCAATCCGCATCTGCGGCCAGGGCGGCCGAGATCCGGTCTGCCGAAAGTCTGCCCAGCATGGTCACGATCCGCGCGTGGGCGTACTGGATGTAGTAGACCGGGTTGTCACGGTCCTGGCGCTTGGCGAGGTCCAGGTCCAGATCGACGGTCCGGTCGTGAGAGCGCTGCAGCATGAAGTAGCGCGTCGCGTCGACCCCGATCTCGTCGAGCAGCTCGTCGAGGGTTATGAAGTCTCCGCGGCGCTTGGACATGCGAGCTCGCTCGCTGCCCTCGATCAGGTGCACAAACTGGAGGATCGGCATCTCGAGCTCGTCGGGGTCGCCGCCCAGCGCCGCTAGCGCGGCCTTCATCCGTGCCACGTAGCCGTGATGGTCGGCTCCGACCGGCACCAGCTGGCGCTGGACCCCCCGCTCGCGCTTCTCCAACAGGTAAGCCAGGTCGGCAGCCAGATACGTCGGAGCGCCGTCGGAGCGCTCCAACACGCGGTCCTTGTCGTCGCCGAAGCTCGTGGTGCGCAGCCACAACGCCCCCTCGGATCGGTAGCTGTTGCCGCCTTCCGCGACGATCGCCAGCGCCCGTTCCAAGTAGCTCGGAGACCCTTCACGGAGGCTACGTTCACTGAAGAATTGGTCGTAGTGCACCCGGTAGCGCTCGAGCGTGGTTTTGATCTGGGTCAAGAGCAGGGCGACCGCGGCGGCCGCCGCCTCCTCGGCGGAGAGCGATTCGACATCGGGGATCTCGGCGCCCAGATCGCTCACGTAATCGCCCTGGTAGCCGCCCTCGGGCACAGGAGCGCCGGCCGCCCGAGCCTGCACGGACTCGCCGAGCAGGCGGATCTGACCCCCGGCGTCATTGAAGTAGTACTCGCGACGCACCTCATGTCCGTGGTGAGCGAGGATCGCGGCCAGGGCGTCGCCGTAGGCGGCGTGCTGGCCGCTGGCGGCGACCAGCGGGCCGGTCGGGTTGGCGGACACGAACTCGACCAGCACCCGCTCGGGGGACTCAGCGCCGCCCGAGCCAAAGCTCGAGCCCGCCTCGAGCACGTTGCGAGTGGCCCGGCGGTACCAGACGTCCGACAGCTTGAGATTCAAGAAACCCGGGCCGGCGACCTCCCACCCGGTCAGTTCCGGACCCAGCGACGCGGCCAGGGATTCGCCCACTCGCTCAGCAATCTCCCGGGGTGGCGCCTTGAGCGCCGGGGCCAGGAGCATGGCGACGTTGGTCGAGTAGTCGCCCTGGTCCTCGCGCTTGGGGCGTTCGACGCGCGTCTGCGCGGGCGGTTCGGCATCGCTGCCGCGAAGCGCAGCCGCGGCCGCCTGGACCGCGAGTCGCAGCTCCAACACGGGCGGGCTCACAAGCGCGGCGCCGGCAGGGGCTGAAACCAGCCCTCCAGGCGTTCCAGAGCCTCGGGGATGCCGATCGCCACCAGCATGTCGCCGGCCGCGATCACCGCGCCAGGCGCGGGCTGGGGCTCAAGCCGGCCGTCGGTCCGGCGTACGGCGACGATCACGGATGTGCCGCGCACCTCCTCGATCGTCCGGCCGGCGCCCTCGCAGGCCCCGGGGACGTCAATCTCCTCCATCCGGTAGTCGGCCATCTGGACTGCCCCGCCGACCTGGGGATGGATCGCCACCCGGGCCATCTCCGTGCCCGAGGTCTTGTACGGGGAGATGACGCGGTCGGCGCCCGCCCGCAGCAGCTTCTTCTCAGAATCCTCGGCCGAGGCCCGCGCGACGATCAGGATGTCCGAGCGCAGTCCGCGCGCCGTCAACGCGATGAAGATGTTCTCGGCATCCGAATCCACGCACGCGATGATCGCTCGCGCCCGGTCGATCCCGGCGCCGAGCAGAACCTCATCGTGGGCGGGGTCGCTGTCGATGTAGCGGACACCCATCGCCTCAGCCGCCTCGCGGTGACTCGGGTCACTGTCGATCGCGACGTGCTGGACGCCGGCCTGGCGCAGGTCGCGAGAGACCTGCCGTCCAACGCGCCCAAAGCCGCAGATGATGAAGTGATCTGTGTAGGAGTCGATCATGCGCTGGGTCCGCCGCTCTCGCAGCAGACCGCTGAGCTGACCGGACACGAAGAACTCGGCCACGGTCGCCAGCCCGTAGAAGAGCGTACCTATGCCAAACAGCTCCAGAGCGACGACCACCACCCGTCCCGCGGCGTCATGGGGGTCCTGGATCGAACCCAGCGTGGTCACCGTGTCCAGGGTCCAAGCGAACGAGTAGGCGATCGACGAGCCCTCGGTGATCGTGAAGGCGATCGTGCCGACGATGATCAATCCGGCCAGCGTGGCGAGCAGGATCGCCAGGCGGCGCGCGAACATTCGCAGCTCGCGCCGCGCTCGGGTGCGCTGCTCCAGCGCCCGCGGTCCGCGGGGGATGTCACCACCGGAGTTCAATGGTCAATAGTGGTACGGCTCGCGGGCCAGGATCTTGTGGCCACGGTAAAGCTGCTCGAGCAGCACGACGCGGGCGAGCTGGTGGGGGAGCGTGATTTCGCCCAGCGAGAGGCGATGATCCACGCGGTCCAAATCGAGGCCAAAGGGGCCGCCGACCACGAAGCAGAGGTCGCGGCCGCTGCGCCGGCGCTCCTCGAGAAAGTCGGCGAAGGCCAGCGAATCTGGGCGTTGCCCGTCACGGTGCAGGAGCGACACGAAGGCGCGCTCGGGCAGGCGCCGCGCCACCTGCTCATCCTCGCGAACCTCCACCAGCTCCAAGCGCGCGCGCCCCGCGAGGAGCTTCTGGTAGTGGCGGACATCGTCGGCGAAGGGCGGGCGTAACCGGCCCACGGCGACGACGATGATCCGCACGATGGGATACTAAGCACATATGGACGAACCGAATCCGCCTGAGCGCCACATCAACATTCATTTCTCGCCGGAGGTAATGGCCGGTAACTACTCGAACTTCGCCAACGTCAGCCACTCCGACTACGAGTTCACGATCACCTTCGCGCGCGTCGACCACGAGGTCGAGGAAGAGGAGATTCCGGGGGTTGTCGTGTCCCGGATCAACCTCTCCCCTCGCTTCATGGCCGAGTTGATCGAGGCCATGCAAGACAACTACTCCAAATGGCAGACCCGCGAGGGGATCAAGAACCTGCCGGAGTTCGGCCCCGGGCCCAGTTCACCCCCAGAAGACTGAGCTCCGATGGCCCGCGCCCGGTCGGCTGCGTGAGCCCGCCGCCTCCATCCGGTGATCCCGTCGTCACGGGGATCGGGGCCCTGACCCCGCTCGGCCTCAGCGTCGCCGAGACCTGGCGGGGACTGGTGGAGGGACGCTCCGGCATCGGCCCGGTGACGAGCTTCGACGCCTCCGCGCTGCCCGTCCGGATCGGGGGCGAAATCCACGGCTTCGATCCTGAGCGCGAACTTGGCGCCAAGCGGGCGCGCCGCTCGGCGCGTTTCAGCCAACTCGCGGTGGTCGCGGCCCGCCAAGCGGTGGCCGACGCCGGGCTCGACCCGGCCGCCAACGCCGACCGTGTGGGAGTGCTGGTCAACAGCGCGGTGGGCGGGCTGCCCGAGACCGAGCGCAACGTCCTGGCCATGGCAGCCCACGGCCTGCGCGAGGTGAGCCCGTACTGGGTGCCGGCGATGATCAGCAACATGCCAGCCTGCGAGGTCGCGATCGATTGCGGAGCCCATGGACCCGTCTCGGCCAGCGTCCTGGCGTGCGCCAGCGGGACCTACGCGCTGCTCGAGGCCCGGCGCCTGATCCTGGCCGGCGAAGCCGACGTCGTAATCGCCGGTGGCACGGACTCGGGACTGACCCCCACGATGCTTGGAGGGTTGGCCAAGATGGGACCCCTGTCAGAGCGCAACCACGAGCCTGAGGCCGCGAGCCGGCCCTTTGACGCCGACCGCGATGGGTTCGTGTTCGGCGAGGGTGCCGTGATCATGGTGGTCGAGTCCGCCGAGCACGCGGCGACGCGAAGCGCCCGCAGCTACGGCAGCGTGGCCGGCGGGGCTCTGACCAGCGATGCCTTTCACATCAGCGCCCCCGAACCCTCCGGGGTCCGCGCCGGGCGCGCGCTGGCCCTGGCACTGGAGCGCGCCGGCGCGCAACCCGGGGAGCTGGACTACATCTGCGCCCACGGGACCGGGACACGCGCCAACGACGCGTCTGAGACGCGGGCGATCCGGATCGCCCTCGGCGCCGATGCCGACCGCGTGCCCGCGAGCTCTCCCAAGTCAATGGTGGGCCACTTGATCGGCGCCGCGGGAGCGCTTTCGGTGATGGTGTGTCTGCTCGCCATGCGCGACGGCGTCCTGCCGCCGACCGCCAACCTCCAGACCCCCGATCCCGAGTGCGACTTGGACTACGTGCCGCTGCATGCTCGCGCGGCCACCGTCCGCATCGCGGCCGCCAACGCGTTCGGGTTCGGTGGCCAGAACTGCGTCGTCGTGCTGAGGGCGCCCTGACCGGCTCAGGCCGGACGTGAAGCCGCAAAGGCCACCGCGGCGCCAATCCGCTCGTCGGTTGGGGGGTGCGTGGCCATCAGTTTGGAGATCCAACGCGGTGGCTTGAGGTCGGCGACGTTCTGCAGGGCAATCGTTCGTTCGAAGGACACGAACGCGTCCGGGGCACCGGCCAGCTCGAAGGAGTACTGGTCGGCACGACGCTCCAACGCCCGGGAAAGGCGGTTGCCAATCACACCCACCGGCCCGGTCACGAGCGCCGTGGCCAGGGCGAGGGACGGAAGCGTCACCGGGGTCCCGCGCTCGCTGCAGAGCGCCCAGCTCAGCCGCTGGACGGCGAGCGCGGCGGCGGGAGCGATGAGCGCCGCGTAGGCGACGTTACGCGGAACGTCGCGGTAGCGGACGTGGCCGAGCTCGTGGGCGACCACCATCCGGACCTCATCGCGGCTGTAGCGATCCAGCAGCGTATCGAAGAGAACCACCCGCTTGGTTGGTCCGAGCCCACTCACGTAGGCGTTGGCGGCCGTGGTCCGGCGACTGGCGTCGATCGAATACACCTCCCCCACTTTGACCCCGGCGGCCGCCGCCAGATCGAGGACATCGCGCCGGGTGTCGCCCTCGGCCAGCGGCGTGAAGTCGTTGAAGATCGGGGCGAGCACGACCGGCGCCAGGGCAGCCAAAACGGCGCCGAAGAGCACGGAGCCGGCGGCAGCAGGCGCCCACCAGGTGCGAGGCCAGCGGCGCGTGGCCGCCACGACGGCAGCACCGGCCCCCCCGCCGAAGACCGCAGAGATCGCCTGCACCTTGGCCAGGTCGCGCCCCCAGTCGGCCCAGTTCTGGGTATCCAGACCGATGGCCATCGCCCGGCGTCGCGAGATCGCGACGAGCGGCAGCGTGAGCAATGAAAGTCCGGGCGCCAGCAGCGCGCCGGCTGCGCCTCCGCCCGCCACCGGCCGGGCGCCGGCCCGCGACAGCCAGGCGGGCGGCTTGACGACGAGCCTGCTGATCGCGGCCAGATCCACGGCCGTGCCGGCGAGGCTGAGTGCTCGCTGGGGCCGCGCGTAGCGCTTGCCCCGCTCGATTTCGGCTGGGCTGAAGTAGTCGCGCAGGTCCACCGGGGCGGGCGCGATCGGGCGCTCCCGGGGGTTCAGGAGCCGGCGGGCGCCGTCCGCGGTAGCCACCGTGAGCAGCATGGCTCCCGCTACCCAGTAGCGGTCAGAACGCTTCACCCGCGAAACTGTAGAGGTGCGGATCGCAATCGTGTCCGATGTCCACGGCAACCGGCACGCCTTCGAGGCGGTACTCGAGGCCGTGAGCGCATCTGACTGCCAGGAGCTCTGGTGCCTCGGCGATCTCGTCGGCTACGGCGCCGATCCCGACGCGTGCGTTGACCTTGCCCGCGAGCACGCGGCGGTCTGTTTGGCCGGCAACCACGACCTGGGAGTCCGCGGAACCCTGCCCCTGGAGCAGTTCTCGCGCGGCGCCGCGCTGGCTGCCACCTGGACGCAAGAGACGATCACCGCCTCGACCCGCGAATACCTCGATGGGCTAGAGCCTTCCAACCTCGAAGAGGCGGTCGCGCTCTATCACGCCAGCCCGCGAGATCCGGTTTGGGAGTACGTGCTCTCCCCACTTCAGGCCGAGCTGTGCCTCGACGTCCAGCCTCAGCGCATCGCGCTGATCGGCCACTCCCACGTAGCGCTGTCATTTTCGCGCTTTCCCGGAACAGCGGCCACTGGGGAGACCCGCGGCGACGGCGAGGGGATCGAGCTGGGCGCCGGGGAATGGCTGGTCAACCCTGGCAGCGTCGGCCAGCCGCGCGACGGTGACCCCCGCGCGGCGTGGCTAGAGCTCGACCTCGATAGCGGGCGGGCGACCTACCGCCGCACCGAATACGACATCGCGGGGGCGGCGGCCGCCATCCGGGCCGCCCGGCTGCCCGATTCGCTGGCCGAGCGCCTTGTCTACGGACAGTGACTGATACCAGCCTCTAAAGTCAGGCGATCGATGGGCCGTTCACGCGCATTTCTGGCCGGAAGCCTCGGCTTTGCGGTTGCCTTCGTCGTCGCCTGCGGCGGCCAGAACGGCCTGCTCAGCGCCAACCAGGCCGCCAATCTCAATGCCCAGCTGAACTCGGTCTCTTCGGCGGTTGCCTCCGGGCAGTGCGGGGCGGCGCTCAGCGCAGCGCAGTCGTTCAGCAACGATGTGGCCGCGCTGCCGGCGTCGGTGAACACCACCTTGGTGCAGAACCTCGGTCAGGGCGCGACCACCGTCAGCCAGCTCGCCGCGCGGGACTGCTCGAGCTCGAGCACAAGCTCGAGCACAAGCTCGTCGAGTACGACCACGACCACGACCACCACCACCACCAGCACGACCACCAACCCGACCTCGAGCAGCACGAGCTCGTCATCGAGCAGCACCGCAACGAATCCGGGCGGTACGGGTACCTCTACTACTTCCAACGGCGGCGCCCCGTTTGGCACCACCGGCAATAACCCCTAAGTGCTCCCAACCACAAAAACGGACCCGCTCGAGGGACCCGGTCCGCAACCGAGATGACTGGCGTCACCACGATCGCAGGCAGATATCGGATCGAGGGCCGGCTCGGCGTCGGCGGCATGTCCACGGTCCATCTGGCTTTCGACAGCCGGCTGGAGCGCTACGTGGCAATCAAGCTCTTGGCCGCCCATCTCGCGGACGATCCGACCTTCGTCTCGCGCTTTCGCCGCGAAGCGCTCGCGGCGGCCCGCCTCGTGCATCCCAACATCGTCCAGGTGTTCGACTTCGGCTTTGACGCCGGGCATCATCAGCACTTCATCGTCATGGAGCATGTCTCGGGCCAATCGTGTGCCGAGCTCCTACGCGACCGGGGCCACCTCGATCTCGAGCAGGCGCTGAACGTCGTCACCCAGGCCTGCCGGGGCCTCGAGTACGCCCACCGCAACGGGGTTGTGCACCGGGACGTCAAACCGGGCAACCTTTTGGTGTCCGATTCTGACGGGGTCAAGCTCGCCGACTTCGGGATCGCCCGCGCCACCGACCAATCGAGCATCACGCAGGTCGGCTCGGTGCTCGGGACTGCTGCTTACCTGGCGCCAGAGCAGGCTCGAGGCGACGAGGCGGGGCCGCGGGCCGATATCTATTCGCTGGGCGTCGTCACCTACCAGTTGCTGTCCGGGCGGCTCCCGTATGAGGCCAATTCGCTTTCCGAGCTGGCTCTCAAGCAGCAGCGCGAGGCACCCACCCCCCTCGACGAGCTCAACCCCGAGATCCCCCACGCCCTGGCTCAAGCGGTGGCGATGACGCTGGCCATCGATCAGCGCGCCCGGCCGGCCGACGCGCTGGAGCTGGCTGAGGCGCTGCGCAACGGCGCTGACGGCATCGCACCACCGGGCGCTTCGGCCCAGTTCGCGACCAGTGCCGCCACCCGTTATCTGAACGACCCCGGGGACAGGACGGCCGCCACTCGGGTCACCCCGCGCCCCGCCCCCCGGACGGCGCAGACGAAGGCCGCGCGGCAGGTTGAGCCCCGCCGCGCGCCCCGTCGCGTCGACGCCGCCCGGCGCCCGGCGCCGCCCCCACCCGAGCGCCGCAGCGGCCGTGGCTTTCGCCGGTTGATGGTCCTGCTGGCCCTGATCGCCGCGTTCGCTCTCGTCGTGATCGCCGCCGTGGCAATCTCGAACAGCACCTCTAACACCGTTGTGCACTATCAGAAGGTGCTCGCCAAGGACGTGAATTCGGCGCTCACCCAGGTTCAGAACCTGATCAGCCAGTACACGAAGTAGCCGCAGTTCCCGGTCCCGCGCCGGACCGGAGCGCCGCCGCGGTCTCGGCCAGCCGGCCGCCTCCGATCGCGGCCCGCAGGTCGGCCATCAGCGCAGCGACGAAGGCCAGGTTGTGCAGGGTGACCAAGCGCGAGGCGGTCAGCTCATGAGCCCTGAGCAGGTAGTGCAAATAGGCCCGCGAGTAGCCCACCCGGCAGGCCGGGCACGGGCAGCCATCGGCGATCGGCTCGTCGGCCGCCCGCCAGCGCGACTTGACGAGATCGACCCGCCACCGAGCCCCGGGATCGGGAACCAGAGCCACGCCGTGGCGGCCGAGGCGGGTCGGCATCGCGCAGTCAAAGGTGTCGATCCCCTGCTCCACCCCGGTGATCAGGTCGTCTATCTCCCCGATGCCTAGCAGGTGGCGGGGGCGTTCGGGCGCCAGGCGCTCGAGCTCGGCGGTGCTCCACTCGACCACCTCGTACATCTGCGCCTTGTCCTGGCCAAGCGAGCCGCCGATCGCGATGCCGTCGCAGCCGGTGGCGGTCACCGCCTCGGCCGAGATCGTGCGCAGATCGCGCTCCACGCCACCCTGGACAATGCCGTAGACGGCCTGATCTTGTGGGCCCTGCTCAGCATGCCAGGTCAGGCAGCGCTCCAGCCAGCGATGCGTGCGCTCCATCGAGCGCGCGGTGTAGTCGCGAGTGACGTGAAACGGGGTGCACTCGTCAAACACCAGGGCGATGTCAGAGCCGAGAGCTGCCTGGACGGCCATCGAGGTTTCAGGACCGAGGAAGCGCTCGCCTCCGTCCAGATAGGAGCGAAACCGCACGCCTTCCTCCTCGATCGCGAGGATCGAGCCGGTGGTGGCATTGCTGACACCGGCCGGCGCGCCCCGCCGCCCTTTGATCTCGTCCGCGACGCCGCCATGACCCATCGAGAAGACCTGAAAGCCTCCAGAATCGGTGATGATCGGCCGCGTCCAGCGCATGAAACGGTTCAGCCCCCCGAGCTCCGCCATTAGCTCGGGTCCGGGAGACAGGAACAGATGGAAGGTGTTTCCGAGCACCATCTCGTAGCCGAGCTCCTCGACGTCTCGGGCCTCGAGTGTCTTGACCGCCCCGCGGGTCGCCAGCGGCACGAAAGCAGGCGTGGCTACGTCTCCATGGGCGAGGTGCAGCGTGCCCTGGCGGGCGCGGGATCCCGGGCTGCGGGCGTGGATCGTGAACACTGCCCGGGACCCTACCCAGGCGCGATCGCGGAAGGCTCGCGTAGCCTTGGCGGATGCGCCGCGCCACCCGCCTCGCCGCGCTCGCGTTCGCGCTCACGGTCGGCCTGGCCGCCACCGGCTGCGGGACGGCGACTCCCGCGGGGCCCTCAGGACGGTCCCTGTTCGCTCAGGCGTGCGGTTTCTGCCACTCGCTGACCGGCCAGGAGTCCCCGTCCAAGCAGGGCGGCGACCTCCTCGGCGTGCGCCTGCGCCGCCCGGTGGCGCTCCAGTTCGCTCGTGAGATGCCAGTCCGGCATCCGCTCAGCCACGCACAGCTGGCCGCGATCGTCGACTACATCGCGCTCGTCCAACGCCGGGGCTAGGGGGCTAAGGCTGGGCCGGCAACAGTTCGCCGACTCCCGAGGCGGTGGCTCCCGAGCGGGCCAACCCTCCGGCGACCACGATCGCGTTGCCCACCGTGAGCACGCCCGTATCGGAAAGGGCTTGCGGGAGGCGGCCGGCGGGCCGGATGGCCCCGCTGACCGGATTGATCGCCCAGATCGAGGCGGTCTGGCTGGTGTTCAGATCCCCGCGGCCACCCACCAGATAGACGCTGGGGCCCAGGGAGGCGGCGCCGGCGTGGGTGATCGGCCGCGGCAGGCGCGCGATCTCGCGGGTATGGCCGGTGACGGGATCAAAGCCATAAATGGCGCGGCTGGCGCCGGCGGGCGTCGAGCCGCCGATGATCACCACCTGGCCGCGGGCTGACGTGACCGCCGCGTAGCGCACGGCGACGGGGAGGTGGCCGACCACCTTCGCCGGTGCTCCCGGGCGCCACGCGACGATCGTGTTCAGCGCCGCCGAGCCGTCAAAGCCGCCGACCACGTAGGCCGTCGCCCCGGCCTCCGTCACCGCCACATCAGAGGCGAGGGTCGGCAACCGGGCCGCCGTCCGCACTGTCTGGTTGACGCTGTCGACTCCAAGGATGTGGTCGTATTGAGTGAGGTTGGCACCCCCGAACACGTATGCCCGGCCGCCGAGCGCGGTGGCCTGGGCGTCGTGTTGCGGGCTGGGGAGCGTGCCGCTGGCCAGAACGCGCTGCAGGTCGGCGGTTTCGATCTCTCCCGCCGACGTGTCGGCAGCGGTGAGGCCGCCAACCAATACGAACTTGCCCCCCGGCAGAAGCGCGCTGGCGGGATCTCGCAGGGGCGCCGGCAACGAGTACAGGTGGCGGTAGGAGAGCCGCGCCGAGGCCATCGAGGCATGCTGTGCGGTCGGGTGGCCGTGCCTGCCGGCGCCCGGGCGCTTCGCGATGGAAGACGTGGCCGAGCTCCCGGCGCAGCCGGCGGCCATCAGCGCCAAGAGGAGCGAGGCGGGGTGCAGCGCGCGGCGGATTGCTGTCATCCTGGTTTCAGCGCCCCGGTAGTGCGACCAGGCTTGGTCAATTGACGACGAATGCCGCCAGCGTAGCCAACCCGCCCGACCACTCACGCGTCCGAATTTCTCCCAGCATTCCCATCTCATCCCTTCAGCACCTCCGCGTGCCGCTTCGCTTGGCCCTGGTGCTATCCGCGACGCTGCTGCTCGGTGCCTGCGGATCGACCGGCTCCTCCCGGACGTCGGGCGCGCCCGGTCGCAAGGTCTCGCGGCTACCCTCGCCGGCGCACTCTGGCCGGGACCGATTGGGCACCAACGTCTACGCCGGTACCGCCGCCGGTGACTTGAGCCCGGTGGTCCAGGGCGACCCGTCGCTGGTCTACGTCCCCAATTCGATGAGCAACACCGTCTCGGTGATCAGCCAGCGCACCCTGAAGGTCATCCGCACCTTCCCGGTCGGAGAGCTGCCTCAGCATGTGACCCCCTCGCACGACCTACGCACGCTGTACGTCGACAACGACGTCGGCAATACCCTCACCCCCCTGGACCCGCGGACCGGGAGGGTGGGCCGCGCGATCCCCGTCCAGGATCCCTACAACCTGTACTTCACTCCCGACGGGCGGTACTCGATCGTGGTCGCAGAGCGCCTGCTGCGCCTCGACTTTCGCGACGCTCAGACCATGAGGCTCACGCACTCGCTCTCGGTGCCGATGTGCGCGGGAGTCGATCACATGGATTTCTCGGCCAACGGTCGCTACCTGTACGCGAGCTGTGAGTTTGCGAGCCGCATGATCGAGGTTGATGTGCATGCCCAGCGGGTGATCCACACGCTGGTGCTCGATGGCGGTCACGCCGGCCCACAGGACGTCAAGCTCGCTCCCGACGGGCGCACTCTCTACTCCGCCGATCAGATGAACAGCGGCATCTGGGAGATCGACCCGGTCTCGTTCAAGGTGCTCGGCTTCATTCACACGGGCGCTGGTGCTCACGGGCTCTACCCCAGCCGGAACGCTCGCGAGCTCTATGTCTCCAATCGCATGGCCGGCACCATCTCGGTGTTGAACTTCACCACCCGGAGGGTCGTCCACACCTGGCGGCTGCCTCTGCCCGCCAGCCCCGATATGGGCGGCGTCTCAGCCGATGGGCGCACCCTGTGGCTCAGCGGGCGCTACAACGCCGTCGTATATGCGATTGACACCGGGACGGGACACCTGCGGGCTGCCATCCCGGTCGGGGACGGTCCGCACGGACTATGCGTGTGGCCCCAGCCGGGGAGCTACTCCCTGGGCCACACCGGAATCCTGCGCTGAGCGGGCCGCCAACCACGCAACCCGGCGGCGGGCGACCCGGGCCCGCTATCCCAGGCCCGGGTCGCGCCCTGGTCAGGCCGAGGACTCGCTGTCTGAGCCCTCAATCGTCTTCGGGCTCCCACCGACCGAGATCGCCACCTTGCGCGGCTTGCGCTCTTCGGGCTTGGGCACTCGGACCTCGAGCACGCCTCGGTCAAAGGTCGCCTTGATCGCCTCAGCGTCCACCCCTTCCGGCAGCGTCAGCGAGCGGCGGAACGAACCGGAGCTGCGCTCGACACGGTAATAACCCTCCTTGCGCTCCTCGTGCGCAATCTTGCGTTCGCCCGAGATGGTCAGGACCTTGTCCTCGAGCTCGATGCTGACGTCCGCTTCGCTGAGACCGGGAAGGTCAGCCCGGAGGACGAGATCGCCGTCGGACTCGACCAAGTCCATGGCCGGGATCCAACGGCTCGCCGCGCCGTTAAGAGGGGCGGTGGGGGTCTCGAAGAATGTGTTGAACAGCCGGTTCATCTCGTTCTGGATCGTGCCCAGTTCACGGGCCGGCTCAAATCGAATGAGTGCCACGATTGACCTCCAAGTTGACGATAGATACTGCTGGTGATCACAGTATGAAATCTTAGCGTGCTCATGTCAAGTTTTCTGCTCGCCAGATACCGAGAAGCGGCCTCCGGCCCACCCCATCGCCAGCGCAGCCCCGGGGTGCGCTGCCAGCGCAGCCCCGGGGTGGGCTCATCCAACCTCTGTCAGCTCGCAGCCACCCCTGGCGCAGGAGCGGCGGCGGAAGTCAGGTGAGCAGCGAGCGGCCCGACATCTCCTGCGGCTGGGCGATCCCGAGCAGCTCGAGGATCGTCGGGGCGATATCGGCCAGAACGCCGCCGGAACGAAGGGAGAGGTTGGGCACGGTTACGATCACCGGCACCGGGTTGAGCGAGTGCGCGGTGTTGGGGCTGCCGTCGGGCTCGAGCATGTGGTCGGCGTTGCCGTGGTCGGCGGTGATCAGGCAGGCGCCACCGGAGGCGTTGACCGCCTCTACCACCTCGGCAAGGCAGCGGTCGATGGTCTCCACCGCCTCGACCGCGGCTGCGATCACGCCCGTGTGACCCACCATGTCAGCGTTGGCGAAGTTGATGATCCCGAATCGGTAACCCCTCGCCGGGTCAGACCGCCAGGCGTCGACGAAGACGCGGGCCACCTCGGGCGCGCTCATCGCCGGCTTGTAGTCATAGGTGGGGACGTCGCGGGGGGAATCGACCAGCTCGCGCTGCTCGCCCTCGTACGGCTGCTCCTCCCCACCGTTGAAGAAGTAGGTCACGTGCGCGTACTTCTCGGTCTCCGCGACGTGCAGCTGACGCTCTCCCCGGGCGGCGATCACCGCGGATAGGGTGATCGCCGGGCGCTCGGGCGGGAACGCGACCGGATACGGCCAGCCCTCCTCGTACTGAGCCATACAGGCCAGCTGCTCCACCGGCTCGGCGCCCCCGCGGTCGACCTCCGAAAACGATGGGTCGGCGAGGGCACTGACGATCTCGCGCATCCGGTCAGGCCGCAAGTTCAGCCCCAGCACCGAGTCACCGGAGCGGATGCAGGCTTCGTCGCCGACCGTCACTGGGGTGATGAACTCGTCGCTCTGGTCGCGTTGGTAGGCATCGCGGCAGGCCTGAGCCCCAGTGTCGGCGTGGTGGGAAGCCTGGCCGTGCACGAGCAGGTCATAGGCCAGCTGGACGCGATCCCAGCGGCGGTCACGGTCCATCGCGTAGTAGCGACCCACCACGCTGCCAACCCGTCCGGCTCCGGCGCGAGCCATCCGCCTCTCGACCCGCTCGAGGAATCCGGCTCCTGATCGCGGCAGCGTGTCGCGGCCATCGGTGAAGGCGTGCACGACGAGGTCGGGCACCCCCAGCGACGCGGCCAGGTCGATCAACGCCTCCAGGTGCTCGAGACTGGAGTGCACGCCGCCATCGGACACCAGGCCGATGATGTGGACGCGCTCAGACCCACCCAGAGCAGAGCGCAGCACCTCGTTGTTGGCCAGCGAGCCATCCTCGACCGCGAGGTCGATCCTGGTCAGGTCCTGGATCACCACACTTCCGGCGCCGAGGTTGAGATGTCCGACTTCAGAGTTGCCCATCTGCCCGTCGGGCAGTCCGACCGCGCGGCCGCAGGCGGTCAGCGTGGTGGTGGGATAGCGCGACCAGAGGTCGTCGAACACCGGTGTCTGCGCCAGCGAGACGGCATTGCCCGGCCCGGGCTCGGCCAGGCCCCAGCCGTCGAGGACGATTAGCACCGCCCGCTCGACAGGCAGTGACTGCAGACCGTCGATCGACACAGGTTCGCCTACGGGCCGGCCGCGGCCACGATCGCGGCCAGCGACTCGGCGTCGAGACTGGCACCCCCGACCAGGGCACCGTCGATGTCGGGCAACGCGAGCAACTCGGCGGCGTTCTCGGGCTTGACGCTGCCGCCGTAGAGGATCCGGACGTGTGCCGCTGCCTCGGCCGAGCGGTCACCGACCAGTGCGCGGACGAAGGCGATCGCCTCCTGGGCCTGCTCGGGTGTGGCCACCTGACCGGTGCCGATCGCCCAGATCGGCTCGTAGGCGATCACCACCTCAGAGAGCTGCACGAGCTCCAGGCGCGCCAGGGCCTCCTGGACCTGATGACGGAGTGTGCGCTGGGTGTCGCCAGCCTCGCGTTCCTCCTCGGTCTCTCCGACGCACAGTACGGGCCGCAGGGCGTTGGCCAACGCCGCTGGAACCTTCAGCGCGAGGGCCTTATTGCTCTCACCGAACAGCTGGCGACGCTCGGAGTGTCCGAGGATCACCCCGTGGACGCCGAGTTCGGTGAGCATCTGGGGCGACACCTCGCCGGTGAAGGCACCCTCGTCGGCCCAATGCATGTTCTGAGCGTAGACCGCGACCCGGGAGCCGCGGGTCGAGTCGACCATCGCCTGAAGAGCCGTGAACGGAGCGCAGATCGCCACCTCGGCGCGTTGCACCGAGGACACCCGAGGCAGCAGCGCTCCGATGAACTCCTCGGCCGCCTCGATGGTCTTGTGCATCTTCCAGTTGCCCGCGATCAGCGGGGTGCGAGCGGGACTCACGCCAGCACCTCGACTCCTGGCAGCTTGTGACCCTCGATCAGCTCCAGCGCCGCCCCGCCTCCGGTCGATAGATGGGTAACTTCGCCGCCGAGCCCGAACTGCTGCAGGGCGGCCGCCGAATCACCGCCGCCGACCACGGTCACGCCCGGCGCGGCGGCCACCGCCTGAGCGACGGCCAGCGTTCCGGCGCTGAACGGCTCTAGCTCGAACGCACCCATGGGGCCGTTCCAGAACACCGTGCCGGCGGTGAGGATGATCTGCGCGAACGCCGCGGCGGTGCGTGGCCCGATGTCGAGGCCCATCAACCCTTGCGGTACATCCACCCCGTCCAGCGGCTGGGGCTCGGCATCGGCGCCGAAGTGATCGGCGAGCACGAGATCGCTCGGCAGCGCGAGCGAGGCGCGGGCGTCGGCCGAGGCGGCGATCGCGTGGCGGGCGAGTTCGATGTCGTCGGCCGCACACAGCGAGGCGCCGACCGAGTGGCCCTGGGCGGCCAGGAACGGGAAGCACATCGCCCCCCCGACGAGGAGTGTGTCGGCGGCCTTCAAAAAGGACTCGATGACCCCGATCTTGTCGCTCACCTTGGCTCCGCCGAGGACGGCGATGAGCGGCCGCGAGGGACTCTCGAGCAACGCGGTCAGGGTCGTCACCTCCCGCTCGAGGAGCAGGCCAGCGGCGCGCTCGGGGATCCTCCGTGCGACCCCCTCGGTGGAGGCGTGGGCGCGGTGGACGGTGCCGAAGGCGTCGTTGACGTACACGTCGGCGAGGCCAGCCAGCGCCTGCGCCAAGCCGTCGTCATTCTCGGTCTCGCCAGGCTCGAAGCGGATGTTCTCGAGCAGCAGGATCTCGCCGGGCTCGAGGTCGGTGGCGAACGTAGCTACGTCATCACCGACGCCGGGGGGCGCCAACTCGACGTCGGCCCCCAGTAGCTCGGAGAGGCGCTGGGCCACCGGCGCGAGTGACAGGGCCGGATCAAAGCCCTGGGGGCGATCGAGGTGCGAGACCAGGATCAGCGCCGCGCCGCGCTCGCGCAGTTTCTTGATCGTCGGCAGGGCGGCACGAATCCGCATGTCGTCGGCCACCTGCCCGTCGTTGAGCGGAACGTTGAAGTCGACCCGGACGAGTACCCGCTTGTCCCGCAGCTCGCCGAGGCCCGAGATCGTCCTCACAATAGTTGTTGGACGAGATCTGAGACGCGGTTGGAGTAGCCCCACTCATTGTCATACCAGGACACGACCTTGACCATCGTCCCGTCCATCACCGCGGTGAGCTGTGAGTCCACGATCGAGGAGGCTGGATTCTTGATGATGTCCGAGGAGACGATCGGGTCTTCGGTGTAGATCATCAGCCCCTTCAGCGGGCCGCCGTCAGCTGCGGCCTTCAGGGCGCCATTGATCTCGTCCACGCTGGTTTCGCGCCCGGCCTCGATGGTCAGGTCGACGACGCTCCCGGTCGGCACGGGGGCCCGGATTGCGAAGCCGTGAAGCTTGCCGTTGAGCTCAGGAATTACGGCCCCGATCGCCTTGGCGGCGCCGGTCGACGCGGGGATCAGGTTGACTGCGGCGGCGCGGGCCCGGCGCAGATCCTTATGGGGCATGTCCTGGAGGCGCTGATCGGCCGTGTAGGCATGGATGGTCGTCATCAGGCCGTGCCTGATTCCTACCGTCTCATGGAGGACCTTGGCCACCGGGGCCAGGCAGTTGGTCGTGCAGGACGCGTTGGAGATGACCTGATGCTGCTCGCGGTCATAGGCCTCGGCGAAGTTGACCCCCAGAACGACGGTCGTGTCAGGGTTGGTGGCGGGCGCCGAGATGACGACCTTCTTGGCCCCCGCGTCGAGATGCTTTGAGGCGTTCTCACGGTCGGTGAACAGCCCGGTGGACTCGATCACCACGTCGGCGCCGAGATCGCGCCACGGCAGCGAAGCCGGATCGCGCTCGGCGAGTACCCGGATCTCCTGGCCGTTGACGGCCAGTCCTCGTTCGGTCGCCTTCACCTCGCCGGGAAACGGGCCGTAGGTCGAGTCGTACTTGAGCAGGTGGGCGATCGTCTTGGGATCTACGAGGTCATTGACCGCAAGCCACTCGATTTCGGCTCCGCGCTCGTGAGCGGCCCGGAACACGTTGCGTCCGATCCTCCCGAACCCGTTGATCCCCACCCTTACCGCCGCCATGCGCGCTTCCTCCGATGTCCGCCTACCGTGCCATAGAGCGCCTGACGCGGACAACCATGCGCCGGCTCGCGACAGGCTACCGGCTACCGGCGTGAGACGACCTCGACCCGCAGACCGTCAGGGTCGAGCATGTAACCCGCGTAGTAGCGCCGTCCGTAGGCGGGCCGCTGCCCCGGGGCGCCCGCGTCGCGACCGCCGTTGGCCAAGCCGGCCTGGTGGGCAGCGTCGACCGCCGCCTTGCCACTCGCCTGGAGGGCGAGATGGCCGTACTCCGGACCGGGCGGCCGACCTCGCACCACGAACCAGACCACCGGGAGGTTGACGCCGTAGGCGACCGCGTGTTCGGACTCGACCATCCGCCGAGCACCCAGGGCGTAGAAGATCGAATCGTAGAAGCGCGCCGACCGCTCGAGGTCGGAGACCTCGAATCCCACGTGGTCGATCACGCGGGCCTTGTCACGTCGCGATGCAGTACCTCGACCAGGTATTCACTGAACTTGTCGTAGCGCCGTCCGAGGTGCTCGGCGATCGCGACCGAGCGGTGGCGCCCGCCGGTGCAGCCGATCGCCAGCACGAGGTGGGACTTGCCCTCGGCCAGATACTGAGGCAGCAGGTAGTCCAGCAGCGAATCAAGGTGGGCGTAAAGGCGGTCCAGCTCGCCGTCGGCGTTGATGAAGGCCACGATTCGCTCGTCGTGGCCGGTGAGGGGGCGCAGATCGGGCTCGTAATGCGGGTTGGGCAGGAAGCGGACGTCGAGCATCACGTCAGCGTCACGGCTCGGCCCGTACTTGAAGCCGAAGCTCTGGAAGGTCACCGCCAGGCGTCCCGGGGTGTGGGTCGGCAGCAGCTCGTCGGCGAGCTTGCGACGCAGCATTGCGGCGGTCAGCCCACGGGTGTCGATGACCACGTCGGCGCGCTCCCGCAGCGGCGCCAGCAGCGCGCGCTCGCGGGCGATGCCCTCGGCGACACTGCCGCCCGGTGACAGCGGGTGGCGCCGGCGCGTCTCCTTGTAGCGGGTGAGCAGGGTCTGCTCGTCGGCTTCCAGGAACAGAACTCGGTGTCGCAGTCCGGCTCGGCGCAGGTCATCGAGCATGGCCGCCAGCCCCTCGAAGTACTCCCCGCCTCGGACGTCGGAGACGACGGCCGCGTTGGCCACCTTGGAGCCCGAGTGCATGAACAGGTCGACGAGGGAGCGGATCATCTCCGAGGGCAGGTTGTCCACGCAGAAATAGCCCTCGTCCTCGAAGGCTGCCATCGCGGTGGACTTCCCAGCCCCCGAGAAGCCCGTGATCACGACCAGATCGGTGAGGGCTGAGGCTTCCACGGTTCTCTGCAGTGTGATGACCTTGGCGGACGGGCGGGGTACGCCATTATCGGGAGTTGTGCCACCATGCTGCGGGTGCTTCGCCGCCGCGCTCGCATTGGCATCGTGGTGGCGCTCGGACTCGTGCTCTCGATCGTCGCCGGACCGGCCCCCGCCGCCGCCGACTCGCTCGCCGCGAGTATCTCGAGCACGCCGAGCGGTCAGCCATTGCCCAGCGGCTTCCTCGGTGTCTCGCTCGAGTTCCCGGCGCTGCTTCAGTACACCGGCCGGGATCCCCGAGCCGTCGATCCCGTGCTCGTCGCGCTGCTCAAGGGCTTGGCGCCCGGCGGCGCCCCCTCGGTCCGGATCGGCGGCAACAGCACCGACGCGACCTGGCAGCCGATCCACGGCGTGATCCCCTCCGGCGGCATCTCCTACCGCCTGACCGCCGGCTGGCTTCGCAGCACCCAGGCGCTGGCCGCCGGGCTGGGGACGAAACTGATTCTGGGGATCAATCTCGCCGCCGGACGACCGGCGATCGCCGCCGCCGAGGGTCGCGCCTTTGCGGCGGGCATCGGGCGCCGCTATATCAGGGCCTTCGAGATCGGCAATGAGCCCGACCTCTATGGCGTCTTTCCCTGGTACCGCGACCGGCGCGGCCGTCTCCATCGCTCCCGCGGCCGCCATTACGGACCCCGCGAGTACGGCACCGAATTCACGCGCTGGAGCCGCACTCTGCCGCGGGGGATCGCGCTGGCCGGTCCCGGCGTTTCAGGGCCGAGCTGGATGAGCAAGCTCGGGCAGCTGATCGGCACCCCGCCGGGCTTGGGACTGGTCACCTACCACCGTTACCCCCTGCGCGCCTGCACCACCGACGCGGCCCAGGCCAGCTTCCCCACCATCCCGCACCTGCTCACCGACAGCTCCTCAAGCGCGCTCGCGGCCGGCGTGGCCCCGTTCGTGACCGTCGCCCACCGCCATCATCTGCCCTTCCGCCTGACCGAGATCAACACCGCCTCCTGTCAGGGGGCGGCCGGGGTCAGTGACACCTTCGCCTCGGCCCTGTGGGCCCTGAACACGATGTTCAACATGGCCAAGGCCGGAGCCGACGGGGTCAACTTCCACATGCTCCCCGGCTCTCACTACGAGCTGTTCAGCACCTCCCAGGCCTCGGGGGGCGCCTGGCAGGCGTTCGTACACCCCGAGTACTACGGCCTCTACATGTTCGCTCAGGCCTTCCCGCCCGCGGCCCGGCTGCTCCCCGTGACCGCCCCGAGCGGACCGGTCAAGGTGTGGGCCACCGAGGGTAGTGACGGGGCCGTGCGCGTGACCCTGATCAACCAGGACGCGAACAGCTCCCACACCGTCTCGCTGCAGATACCCGGCAACCCCGCTGCCGCTTCGCTCGAGGCGCTCACCGCCCCTGGCCTGGACGCCACCACCGGCGTCACCCTGGGGGGACAGACGTTCGGCGCCACCACCACGACGGGAATCTTCCCCGCGCCCCCGGCGGCCACGCCCGTGGCTCCCACCGGGGGCGTCTACTCGGTTGATGTTCCCGCAGCCAGCGCGGCCCTGCTCAGCGGCCCGGCCGCGACGAGCTCGACCGGGAGCGGCGGCGCGGGCGGGGGCATGCCGGTGGGTGTGCCCGCGCGGCGCCGGTAGCACCAGCGCTGCGCTCACACGCCTGACTTGTGCAGCTCGCGGTACACCTCGCGGGCGAGCTTGCCGGGTACGCCCGGAACCGATTCGAGTTCCTCACGGGAGGCGGCCAGGATCGCGTCAGGCGAACCGAAGTGGGCCAGCAGCGCGCGCTTGCGGGCCGGGCCGACCCCGGGCAGGTCATCGAGGACCGAGGCGGTCATCGCCCGATCACGGCGGATTCGGTGGTGGGTGATGGCAAAGCGGTGGGCCTCGTCGCGGACCCGCTGGAGCAACTGCAGCTCGGGCGTCTCGTGGCCGAGCCGTAGCGGCGCGGCGCGCCCCGGAATGAAGACCTCCTCGATCCGCTTGGCCAGCGAGATGACCGCGACGCCACGGTCGCGGAAGCCCTGCAGAGCCCGCAGCCCGGCCGCGAGCTGACCCTTGCCACCATCGATCACGACCACGTTGGGGAGCGCCGCGAAGCTCGGGTCGTAGTCCTTGTCGTGGGGTGAGACGTCGCGCTGCTGTTCCCAGCGGGCCATCCGGCGGCCGAGGATCTCCTCCATGGCGGCGAAGTCATCGGGCCCCTCCCGGCCGCCGACGGCACCATCGCCGACCGTGAACACCTTGAAGCGACGGTAGTCGGACTTCTTGGACGCACCCCCCTCGAACACGACCATCGAGGCGACCGTGTTGGTGCCCATCAGCGTGCTGATGTCAAAGCACTCGATCCGAAGCGGGATCGTGTCCAGGCCGAGCGCGTGCTGGAGGCCGTCGAGCGCCTCGACCCGCTGCTGGCGGCGACGCTCAGAGCGCAGCTTCTCCTGGTCGATGGCCAGGCGGGCGTTGCGCTCGGCGAGCTCGAGAATCCGGCGCTTGTCCCCCCGCTCGGCGGCCCGGATCTCAACGGTCCCGCCGCGCCGCGCGCTCAGGGCCTCGGCCAGGGCCGGCCCCGTGGGCAGTTCGCGCTGAACCACGAGCAGCGGTGGCACCGACATGGCACTCGCGTAGTACTGGAGGATGAACGCCTCGGCCACTTCGGCCACCTCGCGGCCGGCGGCGTTGTCCAGGTAGAAGCTCTGCCGGTCCGAGAGAACGCCGTCTCGAACCTGAAAGACCTGGGCATTGGCCTCACCGTCCGAGACGGCCACCGCGATTGCGTCCAGCGAGCCGGCACCCTCGTGGGCGACGCGCTGGCGCTCGAGCAGCGAGCGGATCGCCCGCAACCGGTTGCGCTCTCGCGCGGCATCCTCGAAGCGTTGCTCGGCGGCCGCCAGGCGCATCTCGTACTCCAGGCGACGTTCGATCTCCTTGTAGCGGCCGGATAGGAAGGCGATGACACCCTCGATTGAGTGGCGATACTCCTCCTTGGAGACGTAGCCGACGCACGGCGCCTCGCAGCGCTTGATGTAGTAGTCCAGGCACGGGGAGCCGCTACGCCGGCCCGGCTCCGGGCCCTCGCACGAGCGGAACATAAACACCTTGCCCAGCACCTCGAGCGTCGAGCGGACGCGCTTGGCGTTGCTGTAAGGGCCGAAGTAGGCGCGGTCGCGGCGGTGGCGCTCGCGGGTGAAGTAGACACGGGGGAAGTCCTCGTCGAGCGAGATCGCGATGTAGGGATAGGACTTGTCGTCGCGCAGGCGGATATTCAGGCGCGGCTTGTACTGCTTGATGAAGTTCTGCTCGACGAGCAGCGCCTCGGACTCGGTGTGGACGACCAGGGCTTCGATCTGATCGATCATCTCCAGGATGTCGCCGCCGATCCGCGTGCTCGGGTTGGAGAAGTGCGAGGCGACGCGCTTCTTGATCGACTTGGCTTTGCCGACGTAGATCACCTTGCCCCGCTCGTCGCGGAAGAGATAGACGCCCGGCTCGTCGGGGAGCTCGCGGCGGTTGGCGGCGGGATAGACGGACACCGCACTAAACGATAGGAGCCGACCGGGCCGGGTCACCTGGCACAGCCCGCCGAGCCTGGCTGGGCGGGGGCTCAGTCAGCCGTGAACGAGATGAGCACGCCGCCGATCCCCAGGCCGACTCCGATCAGCGCGACCATCTCGCCGCCGCCGGCGACCGGATGGTTGGGCGTGTAGCCGGGAGGGGTCAGGCTGGGATCGAATAGGTTGGCCCCCCGGGTGGGCGGCGTCCCCAGCGCGTGCACGGTGACGGCCAGCGCGATCAGGAGGCCGAGCAGGACCGCGATCCGGGCGGGGCGTGCCCCGCGCAGGGCGACGGCGAACAGGCCGGCGGCGAGTACCGCCAGCAGCACATCGACGACGGAGTAGACCTGCCACGCGGTGGGGTCGCGGGGAAGGCCGGTCAGCGCCGGCGTGTGCGCGTAGCGGGCGACGAAGCCGGCCGAGAACTGATGGCTCCAGGGCAGAAACAGCGAGCCCAGGAGGATCGGCGCGCCGAGCACCATCAGCCAGTCCGAGATCACCTCGCGCATGCCCTTGCTCACGGCGGCGGCAGTGTACGCCCCATGACCGGTCAGGTAATCGCCGCCCGGACTCGCGGCGCGTATGGTTTGGCCGGCATGGATACCGGGGAGCCCCGCACCGCCTATCGCACGTGTCCCCTGTGCGAAGCTACCTGTGGCCTGGAGATCAAGCTCGAGGGCGAGCGGATCACCTCAATCCGCGGAGACGCCGATGATGTCTTCAGTCACGGCTTTATCTGCCCTAAGGGCTCGGCCTTGCGCGGCCTGCACGAGGATCCCGATCGCGTCCGCACGCCGCTGATCCGCGACCGGCACGGGTTTCGGGCCGCCAGCTGGGACGAGGCGTTTGCCCTCATCGACGCCCGGCTGGCCCCGATCTTGACCGAAGACCGCAACGGGGTCGGCCTCTACCTCGGCAATCCCAACGCCCATAACTTGTCCAACCTGCTCTACGCGCGGGTTCTGATCCGGGCGCTGGGCTCGTCCAACGTGTACTCCGCGAGCACCGTCGACCAGTTCCCCAAGCAGATGTCGTCGGCGCTGATGTTCGGGACCGGGACCACCGTCCCCATCCCCGACATCGACCGGACCGAGCACCTGCTCGTCCTCGGGGCCAACCCGTTGGCGTCCAACGGCAGCCTTATGACCGCCCCGGACATGCGCGGGCGCCTGCGGGCACTGCGGGCACGGGGGGAAAGCTGGTTGTGATCGACCCCCGGCGCACGCGCACGGCACGTGAGGCCGACGAGCACCACTTCATCCGTCCCGGTACCGATGCCCTGCTGCTGTTCGCCCTGGTGGCAACGCTGTTCGAAGAGGATCTCGCCGACCCCGATGAGCGGATCGGTGCGCTGTGCACCGGCCTCGACGAGATCCGGGAGCTGGCGGTGCCCTTTGCGCCCGAGGCGGTGGGCCCGGTGTGCGGTATCGAGGCCACTCAGATCCGGCGCATGGCCCGCGAGCTGGCAGCGGCACCGACCGCCGCCGTGTACGGGCGGATCGGGACCTGCACGCAGGAGTTCGGGGCCCTCGCCAGCTGGCTGGTCGACGTCGCGAACATCCTCACCGGCAACCTCGACCGCGCGGGTGGCGCGATGTTCCCGCTCGCGGCCGCCGGCGCCAGCAATGCCTCTGGGGCGCCCGGCCGCGGCCGGGGGGCGCGCTTCGGACGCTTCTCAAGCCGGGTCCGGGGTCTCGGCGAGCTGTTCGGCGAGCTCCCCGTGGCCTGCCTGGCCGAGGAGATCGATACCCCCGGTGAGGGCCAGATCCGGGCGCTGATCACGATTTCGGGCAACCCGCTTCTCTCCACCCCAAACAGCGAGCGCCTGGCGGCCGCCGTGAGCGAGCTTGACTTCATGGTCAGCCTCGACGTGTACGTCAACGAGACCACCCGCCACGCGGACGTCATCCTGCCCGCCCCATCTCCTCTGCACCGCGGCCACTACGACCTGGCGCTCTATCAGTTCGCGGTCCGCAACGTGGCCAACTACTCGCCGCCGGTCCTCCCCCCCGACCCCGAGCTGCCCGACGAATGGGTGACGCTCTTGCGGCTGTCGGGGGTGGCCCTCGGGATGGGCCCCGACGCCGACGTCGCCGCCCTTGACGACGGCGTCGCCCGGACTTTGATCGGTCGCGAACTGCAGACCTCGGGCTCGCTGGTCGCCGGGCGCACGGCCGACGAGCTGATGGCCGCGCTGGAGCCTCGGATCGGCCCCGAGCGGCTGCTCGACCTGATGCTCCGTAGCGGTCCCTACGGCGACGGCTTCGGCGCTCGCACGGACGGCGTCGCGCTGAGCCTGGCCGCGCTCGAGGCGGCTCCGCACGGACTCGATCTGGGGCCGCTGACACCCCGGCTCCCTGACGCGTTGCGCACAGCCGGCGGGACGATCGAGCTCACTCCCGAGCTGCTGGTCGCCGATGTTCCCCGCCTGCACGAGGCACTGGTCCGCACCCCACCGGACGGTCCCGTGCTGATCGGCCGCCGCGACCTGCGCTCCAACAATTCCTGGATGCACAACCTGCCCGTGCTGGTCAACGGGAAGTCTCGCTGCACCCTGCACGTTCATCCCGACGACGCCGCACGCTACGAGCTCACCGATGGGGCGCTGGCCAGCCTGCGCTCACGGACCGGAACCCTCGAGGCCGAGATCGAAGTCACCGACGAGGTAATGCCGGGCGTGGTCAGCCTCCCTCATGGCTGGGGTCACTCGTCCCCAGACGTTGAGATGACGGTCGCCGCGCAGCACCCCGGCACCAACAGCAACGTGCTCGCCGACGAGTTGCTGATCGACGCGGTGTCTGGCAACGCGGTCCTCAACGGGATCCCGGTCCAGCTCGCGCCGGCCGGTCAGTAGCGCCGAGCGGAGATAAAGACCGCGACGAACGTATAGACCGCGCCCCCGATCAGCACCAGCCAGGCCACCTGGCCGGCGCTCGTCGACCACAGCCGGGAGGTCCCCGTCAGCGTGATCGCGAGCACGCCACCGGCTAGGTAGAGCGCCACCCGGCGGTTGCCCAGCGAGTAGAGCGAGGTCCGGTGCTCGCGGTACATGATCATCATCACCCAGCCCAGCGCAGCCAGGAAGGCGAGCGAGATCGCCGTCGTCACCACGCCTGCGCCGGTGCCCCCGCCGGGCGCGAAAGCGACCACGGCGGCGATCGCCATGATGATCACGACGTTGCGGAGCACAGCGGTGTTGATCCTCATGCCCTCAAGGGTACGCGGTGCGGGGCGGGTCGCGCCGGCGTGGCCGGAGGGCCTGAGGCTGGCCGTACCCCGGCGGACTCAGTCCCGACGGACTCAGCCGCAAACCGGTAGCCGACGCCAAAATGCGTGTGGACGTAGCGCCACCGCGGCGAGACCCGCTCCAGCTTCTGGCGCAGCTTGCGCACGAACACGTCAACCGAGCGGTCGCCCCGCGCCATTGTGTAGCCCCAGACGCGCTGGTAGATGTCCTCGCGCTCGAGCACACGGCCGTCGACCGCAGCCAACTCGTAGAGCAGTTCGTACTCCTTGCGCGACAGCGAGGCCGGCTGGCCGGCGGCGTAGGCATCAAACCGGTCGGGGCGGATCGAGAGCTCACCGGAGCTGATCGCCTCGGCCTCAACCGGCGCATGACCGGCCCGGCGCCGGCGCAGGACGGCCTCCAGACGCGCGACCAGCTCCTCGGGATGGCAGGGCTTGGTGATCCAGTCATCGGCCCCGGCGCGCAGGCCTCGCACGCGGTCGGCTACCGGCGCGGGAGCGCTGCACACCAGCAACGCCAGGCCGGGCAGGGCCGCCGCGGTCGCTTCGATGTACTCCAGCCCCGTCAGCGCCGGGTTGACCATCAGCGCATGGAGCTTCAGCGCCGCCAGCTGCTCGGGCACAGGGGCGTAGCCGATCACCTCGTACTCCCACCCCCGCGCCGCAAAGCGCCGGTCGAGCACGGTGACCAGCCCACTGTCATCGTCTATCAGGGCAACGCGAATGGCAGCCGCCTCCTTGGCCTCTGCGATCCCCGCTGAGTACCGCGTGGCATCTGCTGCTCAGTGTAGTCACGGCGCGGACGCTCTCGGACTGCCCAGTTCGCCAGGCGAGGCGCCGGTCCGCCCGGCGGCTGGCTCAGCTGGTGACCGTTTCCCAGCGCTCGTACAGCTCGGCCACTGCCCGCTGGGCCTCGGCGTGGCGTTGGGACGAGCGGGCGCTGGCCTCCGGGGTTGCCCAGGCCGATGGCTCTGAGAGCTCGTCCTCGATCGTGCGCAGCGCCGCCTCTGCCACCTCGATCTCCTGCTCGAGGCGCTGCTCACCTTTGGCCCTGCGCGGGGGCGGGTTGCGCTTGCTGCGGGCCGCCGGCGCTTGGCCGCGCTTCGTCGCCGGGATTGGCTTGCCCAACCCACTGCCCTTCGCCGGCGCCGGGGCGGGCGCCTTGGCTCGCTGCTCGCGAACCCGCACGTACTCGGGCCAGCCCCCGACGTAGCTGTGCAGCTTGTGGTCCTCGAGGGCGACCGTGCGCGTCCCGACGGCGTCGAGCAGGGCCCGGTCATGAGAGACGAGCAGGAGCGAGCCCGGGAAGGCCGCCAGGGCGGCCTCGAGCGCCTCACGACTCTCCAGGTCCAGATGGTTGGTCGGTTCGTCGAGGATGAGGACGTTGGGCGGCGTCGGGGTCCCATTCATGAGAATGGCCAGCGAGAGCCGCCGCCGCTCGCCTCCCGATAGACCGTCCAGCGGCTTCTCGGCCTCCTCGCCGGAGAACAAGAAGCCGCCCAGCAGGGCGCGTGCCTTGCCCGGGGTGAGCTTGGTGGCGTGCTGAGTCGCCTCCAGCACCGTGCGGGCCTGCCCACTGCCGAGCTCCTCGGCGTGCTGGGATAGGTAGCCCACCTTGACGTTGTGCCCGGTCCTGAGCTTTCCGTTCGTCAGCTCGCGCCGGCCGGCCAGGGTCTCGATCAGCGTCGTCTTGCCGGTGCCGTTGGCCCCCACGATCGAAACGTGCTCACCGCGCTCCAGCCACAGCTCGGCGTGTTGCAGCAGCTGCTTGTCGCCGGCCGAGACCGAGGCGTCCTCGAGTTCGAAAATCACCCGTCCGCTGCGCTCAGGGGCCTTGAAGGCAAACGCCAGCCCGCCGCCGTCGGCCGGGTCGCGCGAGAGCCGATCGATCTTCTCCAGCCGCTTGGCTCGTGACTGGGCCTGGCGGGCGCGGGTCCCGGCTCGAAAACGGGTCACGAACCGCTCGAGGCGCTCGATCTCAGCCTGCTGGCGCTCAATCGCTCGGCCCAGGGCCAGCTCGCGCGCCGCCTTCTCCCGCCGCCACGCGTGCCAGGTGCCGGCGAAGAACTTGCCGCGCCCCCCTTCGAGCTCAAGGACCGAGGTCCCTACCGCCTCCAGGAACCATCGGTCATGCGCCACCAGCACGACGGCGGCGTCGAGGCCCACCAGGTGCTGCTCGAGCCATTCCAGCGACGCGATGTCGAGGTGGTTGGTCGGCTCGTCGAGCAACAGTAGGTCGGGGTCGCCGGCCAGCGCCCGCCCGAGCGAGGCCCGGGTCAGCTCGCCGCCCGAGAACGTCTCGAGCTGGCGGTCGAGGTCGGATCGATCGCGAAAGCCGAGACCGTGAAGGGTGGCGAGCGCGCGCTCGCGCCAGTTGTAACCGCCGGCGTGCTCGAGCCGGCCCTGGGCGCGGGCGTAGCGGTCGAGCGTCGCCTCGTCGTGGACGCCATCGGCCATGCTCTGCTCGAGCGCGGTCAGCTCCCGCTCGATCGCGACCAGCTCGGGAGCTCCCGAGAGCACGTAATCGCGCAGCGACAGGCCGCGGTCGCGGGGTGGGCGCTGGTCGTGCAGCGCGAGCTTGGCGCCCTTGGCCATCACGAGCTCGCCGAAGTCCACCGATGCCTCCCCCGCAAGCATGCGCAGAAGCGTCGTCTTGCCGGCGCCGTTGCGACCGGCCAGGGTCAGGCGGTCGCGGCGCTCGAGCTTGAAGGAGACGTTGCGCAGCAGCGGCTCGCCGGCCATGTCCTTACCGAGGTCTGATGCGATCACCACCGCCATGGGGCTGATGGTAGGACCGCTGGTCCGGTGACAGTGGGCCGAGTGTGCCGAGCGGCTCGTGGGTAGCATCTCGGACATGAGTACGCCCGTGTACCCGCCCGTCCCGCCGCACGAGATGCCCGCCGCGCGCACCGTCAACATCGCCGACCGAGGTGAGTTTTTCCTGCGTGACAGCGGAGCGACCGACTCGGGCGCGCCGGCGGTGATGCTCTTGCACGGCTGGACGGTCAGCGCCGATCTCAACTGGCACGCCGCCTACCAGCCGCTGATCGATGCGGGCTACCGCGTCCTCGCCATCGATCACCGCGGCCATGGACGGGGGCTGCGGGCGATGGAGCCTTTCCGGCTTATCGACTGTGCCGCTGATGCGGTCGCCGTAGTGCGCGCCCTCGACCTCGCGCCGGCGATCTTCGTCGGCTACTCGATGGGCGGCACGATCGCCCAGTTGATCGCCCGCGACCACCGCGACGCGGTCACCGGTATCGTCCTCAGCGCTACCGCCCAGCACTTCCAGGACCCCGAGACGGTCAAGACCTGGCGCTGGATGGGCGCCCTCAAGCTAGCCCTTTCCGCCTCCCCGCGGGGCGTCTGGCGAGCCGGCTTCCGCCAGGCCAAGATCTCCTACTCCCCGCGGGCGGCATGGTGGCTGGCGGAGCTGACCCGCCACGCCGCCCGGGACGTCGCCGAGGCCGGCCGCGAACTCGGCCGCTTTGACTCCCGTCCCTGGCTGGGCTCGGTCACGGTGCCAGCGGCGACGGTGATCACATCGCGCGACCGCAGCGTCTCTCCGCGCAAGCAGCACGAGCTGGCGGCGGCGATCGGCGCCACGGTCTTCGAGGTCGGAATCGATCACCTTGAGGTCACCTCCCGGGCCGCCGAGTTCAACCCAGCCTTGCTTGGGGCCCTCGAGGCGGTGCGCAGCCCCGAGCGCGTCGCTCTGGCCTGACTTCTCAGCGCCCCACCAGCAGACGTTCACGGGCGATCGGATACGCTTCGATCATCGTGCGTCGCACCCGCTTTCTACTCGCCCTGACGGTGTTCGCCGGGACGCTTTTGAGCGTCGCCCCGGTGGCGTGGTCCCGAGCGGACGGCGGCCAGGGCTTCTACGGCGAGACCACCGATTCGGCCATCACCAGCTGGATGTTCCTCGTCATCGCCTTCTTTCCCGTCGTCATCCTCACTTTGTCGCTGATCCAATGGCGGCTCGATAAGCGCAAGCACGCCCGCATGGACGCGGCCAAAGCCCGGTCGGTCAACGCCGACTGGCGCGGCGGCTGGTAGTCCGGCACCGCATGGCCTATTTCGTCACGGGGGCTACGGGCTTCATCGGGCGACACTTGGTCGCGCGGCTCATGCAGCGCGAGGGTGACATCTATGTCCTCGTCCGCGAGGGCTCAAGCAATCGTGTCGCGGCCCTGATCGATCGCTGGGGCTCCGGCGCTGAGGAGCGGATCAAGCCCGTGATCGGCGACCTGGGCTCCGCGCGGCTCGGGGTGTCCGACGAGACCCTGGCCGAGCTGCAGGCGGCCGGGATAGAGCACTTCTTTCACCTGGCCGCGATCTACGACATGACGGCCGACGAGGAACAGAACCGGATCGCCAACGTCGAGGGAACCCGCAACGCCGTCGCACTGGCCAATGGGCTGGAGGCCGGGCGCTTTCACCACGTCTCCTCGATCGCCGCTGCCGGCACGCACGAGGGCCTGTTCCGCGAGGACATGTTCGACGAGGGCCAGAAGCTCGACCATCCTTACCACCGGTCGAAGTTCGAGTCCGAGAAGCTCGCCCGCACCAAGACCAACATGCCCTGGCGTGTGTATCGCCCCGCGATCGTGGTCGGAAACTCGAAAACCGGCGAGATGGACAAGATCGACGGGCCGTACTACTTCTTCACGGCGATCAAGATGGCCCGGCATTACCTGCCCGGCTGGTTCCCGCTGGTCGGCCCCGAGCTCGGCTACACCAACATCGTGCCGGTCGACTTCGTGGCCGACGCGATGGATCACATCGCCCACCAGGAAGGTCTCGACGGCCAGGCGTTCCACCTGACCAGCCCCAAGTCCCAGCGCTCGGGCGACGTCATGAACACGATCGCCAAGGCTGCCCACGCGCCTTCGCTCTCGCTGCGGATCGACTCCAAGCTGCTCAAGGCCCTGCCCAAGGGCACGATCGGGATGCTGATGCAGCTGCCCGCCGCCAGGGGCGTACGCAAGGCAATCCTGGCCGACTTCGGAATCCCCGACGAGGTCCTGGGCCACATTGCCCTCACCGCCCAGTTCGACACGCGAGACACCGAGCGTGCCTTGGCCGGGTCCGGCATTGCCGTGCCCCCGCTGGACAGCTACGCGGACAAGCTGTGGGACTTCTGGGAGCGCAACCTTGACCCCGACCTGTTCAAGGACCGCAGCTTCGAGGGCGCCGTCAACGGCAAGACCGTGCTGATCACGGGTGCCTCGAGCGGGATCGGCAAGGCGGCAGCGTTCAAGATCGCCACAGCGGGCGGGATTCCTCTGCTGGTCGCGCGCAGCGCCGACAAGCTCGAGCAGGCCAAGCGGGAGATCGAAGACAGCGGCGGCGTTGCCTACACGTACTCGGCCGACATCTCCGATCCGGCCTCGGTCGACGAGCTGGTGCAGCGCGTGCTCGCCGATCATCCGGCGATCGACATCCTGGTCAACAACGCGGGCCGCTCGATCCGCCGCTCGGTCGCCCTCTCCTACGACCGCTTCCACGACTACGAGCGCACCATCCAGCTCAATTACCTCGGGACGATCAAGCTGATCATGGGCCTGCTCCCCCACATGCGCGACCGCCGGTCGGGCCTGATCGTCAACGTGTCTTCGATCGGCGTGCAGACCAATCCGCCGCGCTTCTCGGCCTACGTGGCCTCCAAAGCGGCCCTGGATGCCTGGACGCGCGTGGTCGGCTCGGAGTCGATCGGCGACAACGTCCATTTCACCACCATCCACATGCCGCTCGTGCGCACCCCGATGATCGCGCCGACCAAGATCTACGACAGCTTCCCCACCATCTCGCCCGAGGAGGCTGCCGATCTGATCTGCGAGGCGATCCGGGCCAAGCCCAAGCAGATCAACACTCGCCTGGGGACGTTCGGCGAGGTCGCCTACGCCCTCTTCCCCAAGGCCGTGGACCAGATTCTGTCCGCGGCCTACAAGGTGTTTCCCGACTCAGCCGCGTCGCGCGGCCAGCAGGATCCCGAGGAACGGGCCTCGACCGAGCAGGTGGCGCTCGCGCACCTCATGCGCGGCGTTCACTGGTAAACCGCGCGCACCCGCCACCGGGGAGGTCACAGTGGGGCCTTGCTCATCGAGACCGCCAGCACCGCCAGCGCCATGGTCTAGATCCTGAAAACCGGGATCAGCCGCTGCTCGTGCTCGGCATCGATGCGGGCGATCACCTCGATGTGCTCCTCGAGCCCGGAGCCCCGGAGCTTCTCGGCCAGAAGCTCGTCGACCTGGAAGATACCTGCGCTGTTGGACATCTCGATCTCGACGCGCACCGCCCGGTCGCGGCCTGGGGAAATCTTGACCTGCTCGATCGCGTAAGCCGAAAGCGAGTGGATGTTCTGGTGGCCGGCCTCGAACGGGATGCGGGAGCGGCCCCGGGCCATGTCGAGGGCGTCGGCGACGCGTACGATGCCCGCCTCGACCGTGAACGGCGCGCCGTTACGGCGGTGGCCGATGATCGCGTGCAGCGTTTCGGCGGCGATGATGGAGCGCTCGGGCTCCTCGTAGACGTCACCCAACAGCGAGCCGAGCTTGTCGGCGGTCAGGAACAGGCTGTAGCGCTCGTGATCATCGCGGTGGATCGACATGCCGACGCAGTGCATGAGACACGCGGCAGCGATCACGACCTCGGCGTCGTGCTCAGTCAGGCCGTAATCGGCCACCACGCTGGGGACCACGCCGCGGCGGAAGAGCAGCCGTGAGAGCCGCAAGGCGATGTTGACCACAATCTGAATGTGGACCCAGCTGTGGTCAGACATTCCAAGCCTTCGCGTCGCATTTACCGCCGACACGTGCCACCAGGCCTTGAGCTGCTCGTCGGCGTTGGCCGCCACCAGCAGCCGCTCGAGACGGCGGTTACCGCGCGTCGGGGCCCGCACCCTGACTCCGGCCAGCGCCTCGCGGGGCGGGATCGGCGGCTCGGCCAGCGCCTCGCGGGGCTCGATCGGCGGCTCGGTCAGCTCCTCCCGGGGCTCAATCGGCGGCTCGGTCAGCTCGTCCCGGGGATCGATCGGCGGTTCGTCGGTCATCCTCGGAAGGCTTCTAGCAAGACGCCCTCGCGAATTCCACCTCGGCCGACCCGCAGCGGACGAGCGAACGCCTTGGCGACCGCGGTCAGGATGAGCAGGCCGGCGGGGAGCAGCCGGGCTCGCTGGGGATCGATCGCGAACCGCTTCGCGACCGAGCTCGCGGAGTCGTCGGCCAGCAAACCCAGGGCGCGATCCAGTGCGGCCCAGTCGAGCACCGGCCCGGCCAGGCGGGCCAGCGACGTCGCGCTTCCCCCGACGGCGACGGCCAGCGCCGGGCACGGCGGGGTCAGCTGCCCGAGCTCAGCCCGCACCTGTTCCCGCGCCCGCTCGAGTTCGTCGCTGGTGGGTGGGTCCGAGCGCAGCCAGGCGTGGGTGAGGGCGGCTGAGCCAAGCGGCACCGAGGCCCACCAGCCAACCCGATCAGGCGCGGTGCCGACCACCAGCTCGGACGAGCCGCCGCCAACATCGACGACCCCGAGCTCACCCGCAGGGCTTGCCTCCAGCGTCCTGGCGACGCCGACGAACGCCAGGCGGGCCTCCTCCTCCCCGGACAGGATCTCGACCTCGAGCCCGGTCGCGGCGGTGATCGCGCTGGCCAGCTGCGGGCCATTGGCCGCCGTGCGAATCGCCGCCGTGGCTATCGCCCGCACCGACGAGGCGCCTAGCTCGAGCGCGGCCGCGAGCTGTGCGGCGACGACCGAGACGACCTCCTCGATCTTCTCCGGGCCGAGCTCCCCGCGCTCGAGCAGCTCCTCTCCGATGCCGGTGAAGGCCCGCTCCTGATGGATCCACAGCAGCCGGTGCCCGTCGCTGGCGGCGACCAGGAGCCGAGTGGTGTTGGAGCCGATATCGATGCAGCCGATGCGCACGGCCGTGGTTGGAGGGGCCGAAACGGCCTAGACGAGCAGTCTAGGCAAGCGTCTCACGCGCTCCGGCGGCCGGGGAAACTCCTTCTGGCCGCGGCTCGGGCGGGGCTCCCGCAGTGCGGCCCGGACGCGGTCCGATCCGGCCCGGACTGAGCATGATCCACGCGGCCGCGGTGACGATCAACGAGCCCAGCGCCCCCGCCCCCAGCGCGAGCCTCGGATTGGTGAGAGCCGTGATCGCACCGCCGATCACGAATCCGAGGCCGGGCACGGCCTGCGAGAGTGACTCGTTCAAGCTCATCATCAGACTCATCCAGCGCTGCGGCGTGTACTCCTGGAGCATCGTCCGCTCGGCCACCGAGCCGACGCCGTTACCAAAGCCGCCCACTGCGGATCCGACTACGGCTACGGCGATCCCGGGGGCCACGGCCATGATCGCAAACCCAGCCGCCAGCGCCGCCGCGCTGACAGTGATCAGGGCGCGACCCGGGCGGCGGCGCCAGCGGGCGTAGGCGGCGCTGCCGACGATCGCGCCCGCACCCCAACCCGACAGCATCGCGCCATAGCCGCCGGCTCCGGCGTGCAACGTGTGCTGAGCGAACACGACCTCAACCGGAATCGAGATCGTGCCCACGACCATCCCGAAGGCCTGCAGAATCAGGATCGCCCGCGTCGGAGGATCGGTCCGGGCGTGCCGAGCGGCCATCCGCAAGCGCTGGAGAACCGATCCGCCCGTGGCTTCTTCCGGGTTTGCGTCCGGCAGGCTGGCCGCCGTCGCCAGCACCATGGTGATACCGGCGAACAGGCCGCAGTTGACGAGCAGGGCAGCCACGGTTCCGCCCGCCGCCACGATCGCCCCGCCCATGGCCGGGCCGACCATGAAAGCGCCCGTGAACGCAAAGTTGATCCCGGCATTGCCCTCGTGCAGGAGATCGAGGGGCCGAAGCACTTCGACCGTCGCCGAACGCGCCAGGACGCGAGCGCTGAGGGCCACGATGCCGTCGATCGCAGCCACCGCGAGCACCGGCACCAGCGAGAACTGGGAGGTCATCCAGGCCAGCACCCCAAACAGGATTGCTTCCAATCCGTAGAGCATCGGCAGGACCCGGCGGGGGGGTTGCCCAACCACGCGTGCCACGAGCGCTGGCGAAAGCAACGCGGGAAGAAACTGCGAGCAGATGAAGAAGGCAGTCGCGCCGAGCGCGCTTCCGGTCTGGCGGTAGACCAGGACCGCCAGGGCCACGGTGCCGATGCCCCAGGTGAGCTCGTTGAGCCCGTAGGCGGCCAACAGCCGCCGGTAGACGGGAATCCGGAAGACCTGCCTCATTCCCTGGCGCCCTCAACACCAGGCCAAGGGGCCGCGACCTGCGATGTGATGGACATGCGCGCGCTCAAAGTTGTTCCCTGCTGACGGTCGGCAAACTGCTCACCCGCCAGACACCTTCTCCCGCTCCCGCACCGTGATCCTATCGGGCGGACCGGCCAACAGGCCGGCTGGCCGACCGCGGCTGTCATCCTCTGTGCCCATGTCGCTCCGCGCCCGCGCCTGGTACCGCAGCAATACCTTCGCGCACGCTGACTTCCCGGCCTCGCGGCTGGCCGCCGAGCGCCAGAGCACGGTTTCGGTCTGCCTCCCGGCGCGCAACGAGGCCGCGACGATCGGCGGGATTCTCGAGCCGCTGGTCGGCCTGCGCGAGCAGGGTGTGATTGACCAGATCGTGGTCGTGGATCACTCCAGCGACGATACGGCGAAGATCGCGCGCAAGTTGGGCGTCGACGTGCATGACCAGGAGCAGCTGCAACCACGGCTGGGACCCGTGCTCGGCAAGGGGGACGCGATGTGGCGGGCGCTGGCGGTGTTGAGCGGCGAGGTGATCTGTTTTCTTGACGCCGACACCGAGGCCTTCGGGGCTCACTTCGTATGCGGCCTGCTGGGGCCGCTGCTCTGCGGTGAGGAGATCGCATTCGTCAAGGGCTTCTACCGACGTCCCTTCAAAGTCGGTGCGGTGACGCTGCCCGATGGTGGCGGCCGCGTCACCGAGCTCACGGCCCGCCCGCTGCTCAACCTCTTCTATCCCGACCTCGCCGCCGTCGAACAGCCACTCGCGGGCGAGATCGCGGCACGCCGGGAGCTGCTCGCGCGCCTGCCGTTTGTGACTGGCTACGGGGTGGACATCGCGCTGCTGCTCGACGCCCAGCGCGAGGTTGGCCTGGAGGCAATCGCTCAGGTTGATCTCGACGAGCGCCAGAACGCTCACCAACCGCTGCGAGACCTCGGGCCGATGGCGTTCTCGGTCCTCCGGGCCCTGGCCACCCGGGTCCAGCGCGATGGCCGCCTCGTCGGTCCGTTGCCCGCGGGCTTCCTGGCGCCGGGGCAGCTCGAGCTCGGCGCGGTCGGCGACGAGATCGTCGAGCGCCCGCCGTTGGGCAAGCTGCGCGCCGCAGCGTGAGCGCCCAGTGCCCACCCTTGGGCACGTTGCGTGCCGCCCGGCCAAACCTGCTGAACTAGCTCCGATGGCGCGTGTTCAGGCGATCATCGCACTCGCCGCGGCGATCGTCATCGCCCTGGCCGGCTGCGGCACGAACGGCGGCTCGACGACCAGCGGCGCCGCCGGTGGCACTGGATCCGGGACCGGGAGCGCCCTCAGGGCCCATCCGCAGGCGATCCAGCCGACAGTCGGACAGCAGGCGGCGGTTTCAGCCGGTGGCTCGGACCCGATCGGCGATCCCAACGCCCACGCCGTCTCGCTGGCCGAGGTCAAGCGGGAACTGAAGATCGTTCAGGAACTGAAGTCACTCGGTGCCGGCCAGGGCTTCGTGTTCCCGGTGCTGCCCGCCTCGGTGGTTTTCCCGCCCAGTACCTGGTCACCGGATCAGGGCGTCGATATCTCGACCCGAGGGGCGGCCTGCGGGGCGGCCGCGGTCCTGGTAGCGGTCACCAACGGAGTGATTGTCCAGGAGGGCATCTCGGGCTTCGGGCCCTCCGCCCCCGTTCTGCGGGTGAGCGGCGGCCCGCTCAGCGGCCGCTACATCTACTACGGCCACGCGCAGCCTGCCCTGGTCCCGGTCGGGACCGTGGTCCGCGCCGGCGACCCGATCGCCGAAGTCGGCTGCGGGATCGTCGGGATCTCGTCTGGTCCACACCTGGAGATCGGGATCAGCGCCCTCAACGGTCCGACCTGCTGCCCGGGCAACCAGCTGACCTCACCGGCCATGGAGCGACTGCTGGCCCGGATCTACCCCGGCGGCTGACTCCCGAAAGCCGCGCGAGCCGCCTTGGATCCGGCTGCCGCGCGGGTGGCATAACCGAGGGTACCGTGATCGCGCAGCTCCTGCGCGGCCTCGACGACAGCTCCCAGGGCAGCAAAGGCGAAGGCACCCCCAACCGAAACCCGGCTCACCCCGAGCGCGGCCAGTTCGCCGACCGATGGGCCGCCGGGCAGGGCGAGCACGTTGACCGGTAGGCGTACCGCCCTCACGACCGCCTCGATGTCCTGCGCAGCTACCAATCCCGGGGCGTAGAGCACATCCGCGCCGGCCTCCTGATAGGCCTGCAGTCGGGCGATCGTGTCCCCCAGGTCATCGCGCCCGTGCAGGTGGTTCTCGCAGCGGGCGGTCAGGACCACGTGCGCCGTTCCCTGGTGAGCGGCGGCGGCCGCGGCGGCGATCCGTTCCACGGCGAGCTCCAGCTCGAAGATCGGCGCCTCGCTGTGACCGGTCGAGTCCTCGATCGAAAACCCGGCCAAGCCCGCTGCCACCGCCGCCGACGCCGTCTCCCCCACGCCGGCCGTACTGTCGGCATAACCGTTTTCGAGATCGGCTGACACCGGCAGGGGCGTCGCCATGACCAGATCCGCAGCGTGGGCAAGTGCCTCGGCACGGCTCACCGTTCCATCGAGCCGACCCAGTGTGGCCGCGAAGCCGCTGCTGGTGGTGGCCAGCGCCTCAAAGCCGAGTGACGCGAGCAGCCGGGCCGACCCCACATCCCAGGGGTTGGTCATCAGCAACGGCTGCCCGGGACAGTGCAGGTCTAGGAACCGCTGCGCGCGAGCGTTCTGATCGCTCATGGCCATACACCCTAATGCTCCGGCCTGCGGTGGCCGTCAGTGCTCCGCGCCGCGGTGGCCCTGGTCCTCGTCACCGTCCAGCCGCGGGTCCAGGTAGGCGTACAGCGCATCGAGCTCGGCGACCGTGGCAGCAATCCCGCGTCGCCCGAGAGGCTCGACCAGGGGCAGACCCATCCTGATCTCGGTCATCCGCCGCTGGGCATAATTCATCTCGGCGAGCGTCTCGCGCACACGCGTGACGACCCGCCGGGCACGCGAGAAGGTTGTCGTCGCGATCATCTCGGGCTCCTTTTCGATCGTCGAGTGAATCGTTCCCGAGCAGACAGTGTCCGCCGAGCCGGGCGGTTGCACATCGGCAATCCGCCTTTGATTTCCGACGCCGGGGCCTTAGCCGGGGCTCACCGACCCTTACGCCGGCCAGCGCGCCAACCGCGCTCAGTAGCCTAAAAAAACATGACCACTGACACGCCGACCTTATGACCACTGACACACCGACCTTCGTTCTCGGCCGCGAGGGCGGCGATGATGGATCCTTCCGGCGCCAGAAGAGCCGCTTCCGGGGCTGGGTTACCGACCATGATTCAAGCGACTTCCCGGTCGCGCCGGGCCGCTACCACCTGTACGTTGCCCGGGCCTGCCCGTGGGCCCACCGGACCCTGATCGGCCGGCGCCTGATGGGGCTCGAGGACGCGATTAGCGTGTCCTACCTCAGTCCGCTGCGCGACCACCGCAGCTGGGAGTTCACCGGCGGCGACTACACCGATCCTGTCAACGGCTTTGGGTACCTCAGTGAGGCCTACCAGGCCGCTGACCCGAGCTACGAGGCCCGGGTCAGCGTCCCAGTCCTATGGGACAAGGAGCGCTCGACGATCGTCAACAATGAGTCGGGCGACATCCTGCGCATGCTGAGCACGGTCTTCGCGCCCCTGGCCGACCATCCGGTGGACCTGTACCCCGAGCCCAACCGAGACGAGATCGACGGGCTCAACGCCGAGATCTACGACGGCGTCAACGACGCCGTTTACAAGACCGGCTTTGCGACCCGGCAGGCGGTCTACGACCGCGAGGTCCAGAGCCTCTTCCAGACCCTGGACCGGCTCGATCTGCGGCTCGCCAACCAGCGCTTTCTGTTCGGTTCTGAACCGGTGGAGACCGACTGGCGCCTGTTTCCCACCCTCCTGCGCTTCGACGCCGTCTATCAAATCCACTTCAAGTGCTCGATCCGCAAGCTGACCGAGTACCGGAATCTGTGGCCCTATGCCCGCGACCTCTACCAGTGGCCCGGGGTCGCCGATACGGTGTCCTTTGACGAGATCCTCGCCCACTACTACCGCACGCACCCGATGATCAATCCGACCGGGATCGTCGCCGCCCTCCCGGCCGACAGCTTCGAGGAATCCCCCGGGCGCGAGCACCTTCGCTGACCGGGCCGGAGCCGGCCCGCCCGCACCGGGCGGCACCGGCTCGTGCCCCGCTCGTCCGGTGCCCGCCGGCCGGCTGTGCCCCGGGCCCCGGCCCCGCCCGCTTGTGCCCCCGGTGTCTCGGGCGGCCCGTGCCCAGGCGGATGGAAAACCTCACCGGCCCGCGGCGAGTTTTCCACCGAATGACGGCTGAGCCTGCGCGACCGGAAAAACTTGGCCGCCCTCGGCAAGATTTTCACGTTATGCAGGTTCAGCCGGGGCGACCCCCGTCCTGTTCCGCTAAGAGCGTCGGCGGAGCATCCGCAGCGCCAGCAGAAAGCCCAGCATCAGCGCGACGAGCGCTGCCGGGTTGCCCTTGGCCCGATTCCAGAGGGCCGAAGCGACCAGCGAGAGCCCCTGGACCGGCTCGCTCTGCACGGTGGGGCCAAGGGGCGGCTGTGGTGGCACGGGCGACGCCGAGAGCGGCGGGGGCGAGACCGGCGGGGGCGAGACCGGCGGGGACGAGACCGGCGGGGGCGAGAGCGGTGGGGCGCCTTCGCGCGCCGCGGCCGGCTCCGGAGCAGCGGCAAGCCCCGCCTTCCCTTCTCCAACCTCGCCGGCACCAGCCCCACCGGCCCGGGACTCCGCGGAGGCAAGCGATTCCTGAGTTGAGCCAGAAGCCGGCTCCCCGGTCATTGAGGCCTGCAGGCACTGCGCGAACTGACCCAGCAGCTTGTTGGAGATCTCCTCGATCATCCCGCCACGCCCGAACCGGGCCAGCCGACCGGTGATGTGGTAATCGGTGACCACCTCGACCCGGGTCTTGCCCCCGGCAGCTTCGGAGACCGAGGAGACGATCGTTGCCTTGGCGCCCCCCTGGCCGCGCTTGTCAGTCCCCGCTGCCTGCATGGTCGCCGTGTGCGACCCCTCGTCGATATTCTCCATGCTCAACTTGCCGCTGTAGGCGGCCGACGTCGGTCCGATCTTGACCTTGAAGGTGCCGTTGAAGCTACCGTCCTGGTTGCGGCCGGTGACCGCGGCGCCGGGCAGGCAGGGCGCGACGTGCTCGACGTCGATCAGTGCCGCCCACACCCGCTCGATCGGTGCGGCGACCTCAAATGACTGTTCTAGCTTCATGGCGAAGGGCCTCCAGGTCTTCCGGGGTATCGACGTCGCGGCCCGAGCATAGGTGACCCACCTCCACCGTTCGCCCGCCCGCCAGCAGCTCCTGGGCACCATGGTCCCCGCGCACCGAGCGCAGCGCCTGGATCTCGGCCCGACCAAGGACCACGGGGTGGCCGGGCCGCCCGTCAAACACAGCGCGCGTGCCCGGTGGCTCGGTCACGAAAAGCTCCACCACCGAGGGCGTCAACCGGGGCTGATCGCCGAGCGTCACGACCACGCGGTCAACACCCTCCAGCGCCTTGAGGCCGCAGCGCAGCGAGGCCGCCTGACCCGACTCCCAGTCGTCGCACACCGCGGGTTCGGCGCGCCCGAAATCGATCCGAGCCTGAATCTTGTCGGCGCGGGAGCCCAGGACCACGACCACCCGCGTCAGCGCCGGCACCGCGCACGGCGCCGCCAGCGCCCACTCCAGGACGGGCCGGCCGTCGAGATCGGCCAGCAGCTTGCTGTCGGCCCCGAACCGGGTCCCGCCCCCGGCCGCGAGCACCAGGCCGGCGATCACGGGGTGCTCACCAGCAGAAATACCGCGGGGGCCACTAAGCCGTGACCTCGTGGATCCGTCCCGGTGAGCCGGTCAGTCGGCCTCCGTCGCGCCCATGACGCATGGCCACCACTTCGGCCAGGATTGACAGTGCCGTCTCCTCGGCGCTGAGCGCGCCCAGATCGAGACCGACCGGGGCCGCGAGACGAGCCAGGTCCTGATCGGTCATCCCGGCAGCGAGCAGCCGCTCGCGGCGAGCCTCCTGGGCGCGATGGGATCCCATCGCGCCCACGTAGCGGGCCGGTGAGCGCAGCGCCAAGGACAGAGCGGCGTCGTCGAGCTTGGGATCGTGGGTCAGCACCGCGATCGAGGTCGCGGGGTCGATGCCGCCCAGCGAAGCAAACGCCTGGTCGGGCCACGCGGCGATGACCTCCTCGGCGTCCGGGAACCGCTCCCGGGTGGCGAAGCGAGTCCGGGGATCGACCACGTAGGGCCGCCAGCCGGTGGCCCGCGCCAGCGTGCAGAGCGCGGCCGCGATCGGCACCGCCCCGAACAGGATCAACCGTGGCGCCGGCGCGACCACGTCGACGAACAGCGGACCTCGCAGCTCCGAGGTCTCAAGCCACAGCAACTCCTCGGCGGCCTGACGCGCTTCGGCGTCGAGCTCGGGGCTGCCAAGCGAGCCCTGCTGCGAACCATCCTCGGTGAACATCACCTTCAACCCGGCGTCCTCGCCCTCGAGCAGCGTCACCTCGGCGGCACGCCCGCCCGCGCGGGCAACGTTCACGAAAGCTCCCGGGTGCAGCTCCTGGACCCACACGTCGATCTCGCCGCCGCACGGAAGTCCGACGTCCCAGGCCTCCGCGTCGGCGATCCCGAAATGCACGCGCCGGGGCGACTCGCCGCGCAGCACCGCGTCGGCGATCTCGATCACCGCGCCCTCGACGCAGCCGCCCGAAACGGCGCCGATCAACTCGCCGTACTCGTTGACGGCCATCTTGGCGCCCGGCGGCCGGGGCGCGGACTTCTTGACCGCCACCACGGTCGCGAGCGCGATCCGGTCCCCACGCTCGATCCAGGTCTGAAGTTCGGGCAGGACGTCGTTCACATCTCCTCCAATATGGCAGCCAGCTGCTCCAGGGAGGCGATTGAGTTACCCGCCAGGAGCTGGTCGGTGTGGGGGATCGCCGCGCGCATCCCGCGCGTCAGCGGCTCGTAGTCGGGGTGGGCGGCCAGGGGATTGAGCCAAACCAGCTGATGGGCGGCGCGACGCAGGCGAGCCATCTCGGCCTCGAGCTGCTCGGGGTCGCCCCGGTCCCAGCCATCGGACAGGATCACCACCGCGGCGCTGCGGCCCAGGCGGCGGCCATGGACACGGTTGAGCTCCGCCAGGGCATCGCCGATCCGCGTGCCGCCGGAGAAGTCGCTCACCGCCGCCGACGCCCGGTCCAAGGCGCGGTCGTGGTCGCGCCCGGTCAGCTCGTGGGTGATCCGGGTCAGCCGGGTCCCGAACGCGAACGCCTCAACCCGGCGCCGCGCGGCGACGCAGGCGTGCATGTACTGAAGGAGCATCCGGGCGTATGGGGCCATCGAGCCCGAGACGTCGCAGACCAAGACCATCTGCCGCGGACGCCGGGTCGGCGCCCGCCAGCGGCGGTGAACGGGCTCGCCCCCGGTGCGCAGCGAAGCGTGGACGGTGTGGCGCAGGTCCGGCGTATGCTCGCGCCGGCGCGAGGTCCGGGTGCGGCGCGAGAGGCGGGTCGGATAGCGGCGGGCGAGCCGGGCGATCAGCTCGCGAGCGGCGATCATCTCCCGCGGCGTGTAGCGGGCGAAGTCCTTCTCGCGCAGCAACTCGACTTCACTCCACGCCGCCGGGACGGCCGTCGCGTCGCGTTCGGCGGCACGCCCTCCCGGCTCGGGCACTCCCACCGAGGGCAGCGCCGCCCGCTCGATCGCGCCCAGCTCGGACAGCGGCTGGTCCTGACCGGACATCCGACCGTCGCCGAACACGGACGCAAATGCGAGCTCGAAGCGCTCGAGGTCCCGGCGCTCGGAGCAGAGCACGGTGCGCAGGGCGAGTCGAGCGTCCTCACGGGAACCGGGATCGATCGCCTCCAGGCAGCGCACGCCGGCCAGGAGCTCCCCGACCCCCACCCGGGAGCCCTGCGCGCGCATCACCTCCGCGAGTTCACCCAGACGGTTGACGACCGCGTCGCCCAACCTCGCAAATGAAGCCGGGGCGCCAGCCGCGTCAGACACCCTCGAGCACCCCCCGCTCGCGGACCCGCATGAGATCCTCGTGCACCTTGAGCGCCGCGCCGAGCGTGTCATCGAGATCGGAGGCCTCGCCGCCGAGAGCGAGCAGCGCTTGCGCCCACACGATCGTCTCCCCCACGCCGGGCAGCTTGTAGAGATCGCCCTGCTCGCGCAGCTTTCCCACCGCCTCCACCACCCGGACCGCGACGTGCTCGGGGACGCCCGGGAGGCGGGAGTGGACGATTGAGCGCTCGCGCTCGGCGCTGGGATAGTCGATCCAGTGATAAAGACAGCGGCGCTTGAGTGCGTCGTGGAGCTCACGGGTGCGGTTGGAGGTGAGGATCACGATCGGGCGTCGCCGGGCGGTGAGGGTGCCCAACTCGGGGATCGTGACGGCGAAGTCGGAAAGGAACTCGAGCAGGAAGGCCTCGAACTCGTCGTCGGCGCGGTCGATCTCGTCGATCAGGAGCACGACCGGGACGGCCGGGTCGGATTCGAGCGCTTCGAGTAACGGCCGGCGCAGGAGGAAGCGCCGCGCAAACAGCTCGCCCTCGTCGACCCCGCCCTCGGCGGCGCGCAAGGCGAGCAGTTGACGCGCGTAGTCCCAGTCATAGACGGCGTGATGGACGTCGATGCCCTCGTGGCATTGCAGGCGGATCAGCCGTGCTCCGAGGGCCGCCGAGAGACACCGGGCGACCTCGGTCTTACCGACCCCCGCCTCTCCCTCGAGCAGCAGAGGCGTCCCTAGCGCCACGGCGAGATGCACGGCCAGGGCGAGCGGCCGGTCGGCCAGGTACCCCTGCGCGGCGAGCGCGGCGCCTGCCGACTGAACCGAATCAATCGTCGCAGGCGCCGGCGTAATCGCCTCGTCGTCCGGCGGCATCACTCCTGGCCGGCGGCCTGCTCGATCGCCCGGCGACACATCACCCGGGCCAGGTGGCGCTTGTAGTCCTGGCTTGCGTTGAGGTCAGCCGGCGGGCTCGTCCCCTCGGCGGCCAGCTCAGCAGCCGCGGCGATGTTCTCCGAGGACAACGGCTTGCCGCGCAGCGCCTCCTCAACAGCCGTCACTCGCAACGGTGTCGAGGCCATGTTCGTGAATGCGACCCGGACGTCCGCGCAGGTTCCGTCCGTGACCTTGACGACCGCGCAGACGCCGACCATCGCCCAGTCCTCGCTGCGACGGTTGAACTTCTGATAACTGTGGCCGTAGCCGTCGAGAGCAGGGATCCGGATCTCGGTCAGCACCTCGTGCTCGCCGATGTCGGTGGTCAGGTAGTCCTTGAACAGGTCGGCGGCGGCCACCGTGCGCTGCCCGTCGGGACCCTGGAGCGTCACCTGGGCCTCGGTGATCAGCATCGCCCCCGGGAGATCCGAAGCCGGATCACCGTGCGCCAAGGAGCCGCCGATCGTGCCTCGATTGCGTACCTGGGGATCGGCGATCGTCCCCGCCACCTCCGAGACGACTCCGAGCTCGGGCGCGTGCTCGAGCACGGCGTGGGGCGTCAACGCCCCCACGCGCCAGTGTCCGTTCTCGCGCACGACGCTGTGCAACCCGGGAATCCGGCGCAGATCGACGAGCACCGCCGGCGCCGCCAGCCGCAGCTTCATGAGCGGGATCAGGGAATGGCCGCCGGCCAGCAGCTTGGCTTCCTCGCCGTTCTCCACCAGCTCCCGAATTGCCTCGTCCAGCGACTCGGGCGCCCGGTAATCGAACTCGGCGGGGATCATGCCGCACCTCCCTTGGCCTCTGAGATGGCCTCCCAGACCCGCAGCGGGCTGAGTGGCATGTTGATGAAATTGACGCCGAGCGGTCGCAGGGCGTCGATCACGGCGCCGTTGACCGCCGCGCTGGCGGCGATCGTGCCCGCCTCGCCGCAGCCCTTGGCCCCGAGCGAATTGACCGGTGACGGGGTCTCGGTGCGGTCGAGCTCGAAGCTCGGCAGCTCCGCGGCAGTGGGCAGGGCGTAATCGACGAACGTACCCGTGCTGAGCTGGCCGTCGGCGTCGTAGTGGACACGCTCGTAGAGCGCCTGACCGATGCCGAACGCGACGCCGCCGTGAATCTGGCCGTCGATCAACATCGGGTTAATCGCCTTGCCGCAGTCATCGACGGCGACGTAGCGCACCACTTCGACCTTGCCGGTTTCGACGTCCACCTCGACCACGCAGGCGTGAGCCCCGAACGGGAAGACGAAGTTCTCGGGGTCGTAGAAGGTCGTCTCCTCCAGTCCCGGCTCCATTCCCTCGGGGACCGCGCCGATGTAGGCCACGCCGGCCACGTCAGCAAGCGCCATCCCCTTGTCCGGGGAGCCGCGGACCGAGAACTTTCCGTCCGCGACCTCGATGTCGTCCGCGGCCGCCTCGAGCTCGGCAGCCACGATCGCCTTGGCCTTGGCCGCCACCTTGTCGGTGGCTCGGGCCACCGCCTCGCCGCCAGTGGCCAGCGAGCGCGAACCGTAGGTGCCGCGGCCCTCTGGGCCGGTGGCGGTGTCACCATGGACGACCTCGACCACGGCGGGATCGACGCCCAGCTTGTCGGCCACGATCTGCGCCATCGCCGTGTCCAGCCCCTGGCCGTGGGGCGAGGTTCCGGTATAGACGGTGACCGCCCCGGTGTTGTGGACACGGACCATGGCCGACTCCCACAGTCCAGCCTGCACACCAACGCCGGCCGGCCCGGTCACTCGCGAGGGCGCCAGGCCGCAGATCTCGGTGTAGGTGCTGAAACCGATCCCGCGGTAGATGCCCTGCTCGCGCAACTGCTCCTGCTCGCGATGAAAGGCCTCCACGTCGACGTGCTCCATCAGCTTGTCGAGCGTCTTGACGTAGTCGCCGGAGTCATAGATGACACCGGTCGCGACCGCGGCTGGGAAGTCCTCCTTGGGGATGAAGTTCTTGCGTCGGATCTCGAGCCGATCGATCCCCAGTTCGTGGGCCATTTCGTCGAGCGTGAGCTCGAGCATGTGGGTGGCTTCGGGCCTCCCTGCCCCCCGGATCGCATCCGTGGGGGCCTTGTTGGTGAACACGCCGACGATGTCGGTCTGGACGTTGGGAATCTTGTAGCAGCCGCCCATCACGAACGCGCCCAAGGACGGGATCAACGGTGTCAGCAGCATGTTGTAGGCGCCGAGATCAGCCACGATCTTGACGTGGAAGGAGGTGATGGTCCCGTCGCGCTTGGCACCCATCTTGGTGTAGGAGATCTGGTCGCGGCCCTGGTGGGCGACGGCCATGTTCTCGGTCCGGGTCTCGATCCACTTCACCGGGGCCCCGAGCTTGCGGGAGGCCCAGCAGGCCAGCAGCTCTTCGCCGTACACCTGGAGCTTGGAGCCAAAGCCGCCGCCGACCTCGGGCGCGATCACCCGCACGTGATCCTCCGTCAGGCCCAGCAGCAGAGCCATGAACAGGCGCACGAAGTGGGGTACCTGGGTCGAGGTCCACAGCGTCAGCGAGCCGGCTCGGTAGTCGGCGAGGACGCCGCGGGGCTCGATCGGCGCCCCGGCGATGCGGTGATTGACGATCCGGCGCTCCACGACCACGTCGGCCTCGGCAAGCCCGGCCTCGACGTCGCCGCCGCCCAGCGACCATTCGTGCACCTTGTTGGTGCCCAACGACTCGTGCACGAACGGCGCGCCCTCGAGCGCCTTCTCGGGATCGACAATCGCGGGTAGCGTCTCGTATTCGACGATCACGTCCTCGGCGGCGTCACTGACCGCGTAGCGATCGTCACCGATGACCACCGCCACGGCGTCCCCGACGTGCTTCACCTCGCCGCGGGCCAGCGGCCAGTGGTCGGGGTTCTGCACCTCCACGCCGGGGGGGGCCCAGGCCAACGGCAGGGGTCCGCCGAGGTCGGACATGTCCGCACCCGTGAACACGGCGCGGATCCCCGAGCGGGCGGTGGCCGCCGAGTGGTCGATCGAGACGATCTTGGCGTTGGCCTCCGGTGAGCGGACGATCGCCGCCCACAGCATGCCGGGCAGCGAGATGTCGTCGATGTAGCGCGCCTGGCCCGTGATCAGGCGCGGATCCTCTTTGCGGCGCATAGGAGTACCGACATGGCCGGTGGGTGGATCGCCGACGATGCTCATGCCGATACCCCCGATCCCTTGGCGGCGGCGTCGAGCACCGCCTTGACGATGTTGTGATAGCCCGTGCAACGACAGAGGTTCCCCTCCAGCGCGTGCCGGACCTCATCCTCGGTCGGGTTGGGATTCTCCTCCAGCAACGCTGCCGAGGCCATGATCATCCCCGGGGTGCAGTAGCCGCACTGGAGCCCGTGGTTGGCCCAGAACGCCTCCTGCATCGGATGCAGGTCGCCCTCGGTGCCAAGGCCCTCGATCGTCGTGACCCGCTCACCGTCGGCCTGGACGGCGAACACGGTGCAGGATTTGACGGCATCGCCGTTGAGGTGGACGGTGCACGCCCCGCAGTTGGAGGTATCACACCCGACGTGGGTGCCCGTCAGACCGAGATGGTCGCGGAGCGCGTAGACGAGCAACAGACGGGGCTCGACCTCGACGTCGTGCTCGACGCCGTTGACGTTGAGGTGCACGTTCACAGTCCTGCTCATTCCTGTCCTCTCCTCAGGTTTTCCGGAGCTTGTCGCGGACCTTACACCTCCAGCGGCGGCGGTTTCGCAACCATCGGTCGCCAGCCGCGAGGAGACCGTCTTGGCCGGCGGATTGTGCCCATCATCACGTGGGCATGATGTGGTCAGCAAAGCGACAGTTGCGGACACAACTTCCTTGCTAGCCTGGAAAATATGAAACTTGGACGATTCCTTCTCCGCTTGGTCGTGGGCGGCTTCTTCGTTGGACACGGCACCCAGAAGTTGTTCGGCTGGTTTGGCGGTTACGGCCCTGACGGCACGGGTCAGTTCTTCGAAGGCCTTGGGCTGCGGCCCGGCAAGCGCCATGCCGTGGCCGCCGGCGCCGCCGAGGCGGGGGGAGGCGCTTTGCTCGTGCTCGGTGCCGGCACCCCGCTGGCAGCAGCGATGCTGACCGCGACGATGCTGACAGCGATCAACCGGGTCCATTTGCCAAAGGGTCCCTGGGTCAGCGACGGCGGCTATGAGTACAACCTCGTTCTGATCGCCTCCGTCCTCGCCCTGGCCGAGACCGGCCCGGGCTCGCCGTCGATCGATCACGCCCGCGGCAGCGAGGCCTATGGGCCCAAGTGGGCCGCGATCGCGCTCCTGCTCGGCGTTATCGGCGCCGCCGGCGCGCACGCGATCGCCGAGGCAGGAGCCCCCCCACCGCCCGCAGCGCAAGCGGCGACCACCGAGGCTCCCGCCGGGGAGCCCGTTCCCGCCGCCTAGCCCGCCGGCAACCCTACCTGTCCGCGCCCGAGCGTCCCGTGGCCTCGGGCGCGGCCGGTGCACCGCCACGCCGGCGATAACCAGGGCGACCGCCGTCAGCTCGATCGCACTCGGGAGCTGGGCGAGCGCGGGGCCCGCCACCGCAGCGCGGCGACGAGCCCCGTAACCCGGCCTGTCCCTAGTGCCCGAGCTGGATGCGCCAGATCCCGCGGCCGTGGGTGGCCGCGTAGAGGTAGCCGTCCGGACCCGGGGTCACATTGTTGACGCTGGCGTTCGGTAGCCCAGCGCCGAGCCGTGACCAGCTCGTACCGGCACCCTGGCCGCTGCCGGCCGTGTACATGCCCAGGTCCGTGGCCAGCGCGAGCTGATGGTGCTGGATGACCAGAGCGTTGGACGGGATGTCCGGCAGGTTGCCCGAGATGTCATGCCAGGACTGTCCGCCGTTGAGGGTCTCGAACACATGGCCCGTGCCCGCAGTCGGAATCCAGCGGCGCGAATAGCCGTTGAAGATCGCGTACGCGTGAGCCGGATGGTCGGGATCGACCGTGACTCCGGCGATGTAGCGGTGGGGCAGCCCGGCCATGTTCAGCTGGTGCCAGGTGCCGCCGTAGTTGGTGGCGAGTCCGGACCCAAAGGCCGGTCCGGGGTTACCGCCACCGCCGACCCAGGCGGCGTAGATGATCTTGCCGCCGTCGGCCGAGGACAGCGCCGTCACGGCGTGGCCGGCGCCCGTGTTGAACACGTTCTGCCACGAGCAGGCCGTGTTCGTGCAGCTCGTCTTCCAGCCGTCGCGTGACACCCAGACGTATTGGCCGCCTGATAGCCACACCCTGGCGTTGTCCTGGTCCTGGGCCATCGGGGTCACGAAGCGGAAGGCCGGGTCGCAATCGGGTCGCGGCGTCATTCCGGCGGTGGCCTGACCGGCACATCCGGGGCTGACGTAGTCATAGAACGAATGGCCGCCATCGGTGGAGGAGTACATCGCCCCGGTCACATAGGAGCCGACCATCCGGTTGGCGTTCTTGGGATCCACGATCACCGTGGTGCCGTCACCGCCCGCGGGCTCCTTCATCTGCGGCGCCCCGAGCTGGAGCACGGACGTGCCGTTGTCCTGCAGCCCCCCCCAGACCAGAGTCGAGCCGTCGTGGGTGGAGCCGGCCCGGCCGTCGTAGTACTGGAGGTTGTGGAGCGTGTCGTTGAGATCGCTCCAGCCTCCGTACTGCTGGGAATCGGACAGCGGTCGGCTGTAGACGCCGCCGTCGTTGCCGCTGACCACGCTCTGATTCGTGACCATCAGCGCGTGCTGGTCGGGGTGAGTCGTGTTGGGGCAGCTGGAGCCGCAGGCCAAGCCGTTGTTGAAGTACGGGCTGGCGGTGACCCAGCTGCTGCCGCCGTTGTTGCTCTGGTAGAGCTCTTCCAGGCCCAGGTAAACCTGGTTGGGGTTGCTGGGCGAGACGGCGAGGGTCTGGTTGTACCAGGCCTGGACGCCGGGGGCGTAGCCCGAGCCGACCACGAGCTCCGAGCCCGATGCCGCCAGCTTGGCCTCGTCGGCAATCTTGGTCCACGGCCCCCCCACGCTGGCCGGGCTCCTGGTGCTTCCGTTGGACACGAACACGCCCTGGAGCACCGACTCCTTGCCCGCCGTGAGCGCCGCCGGGGACTCGACGACCGCGTAGAGCTTGGAGCCGTCGGCCGAGTAAGCGAACGTGGTGCGCCCGATATCGGCGGCGTTGATGTCGCCACTCGGGGCCACCTTGGCGAAGGTCTGGCCGGCGTCGGTTGACTGATAGAAGCCGTTGTCCTGGGTGAACCCCGGACCCCGCCAGCCGACCACCGCAATCACGTGCTGCCCGGCGCTGCCCGGCACCACCTGCACGGTGGTGACGTGGTTGTAGTAGGGCGAGGAGGGATTGGGGCCCTGGGGAGCCAGGACCTCAGACCACTGTCCCGAGGTGGACGAGTAACGGAAGAGGCCGTTGTTGGTGGCCGCATAGCCGTTGCCCTGCCCGTCGAAGATGAGCTGATAGACGGTGTGGGTGACAAGCGGATTGTTGCCGCCTTGGTCATCGCCGACGCGCTGCCAGGACGAGCCGACCAGCCGATAGACGCCGGTACCGGCGTAGCTGTCCTGATTGGTGTTGGCCTCGCCCGTCCCGGCCCACAACGAGCCGTCGGCGGGGTTTACGGCCAACGCCCCGATCGAGAGCCCGGGCAGGCCGTCGGAGATCGGCGTCCATGTGGACCCCCCGTCCTGCGAGCGCCAGACGCCGCCGTCGGCCGTACCGGTGTACCAGCTCCCGTCAGACGTCCTAGTCAGTGAGGTCGTGCGGCCGCCAACGATCGACAGGCCCGAGCCGATGTTGGACCAGAACGGGTCGGTGTAGTCGGGCGGGTTGCCGTTATAGGGCTGGTTGGTGACCTCCTGCCAGGCGCCTGCGCTCTGGTTCAGGGCCTGGCCCTGTTGCTGGGCGCTGATCAGTGCCTGGCCCGACACCGTCGTCCCCGGCGCGAGGCGCTCATTGCCGTACTGCGCGAACTGGTCGGCGAGATCGCCGTCGTTCGCGGTGTGAGTCGGCGTTGACGGGCCGCTCGAAGCCTTCAGCACCTGAACTTGGGATTGCTGACGGGCCGCGGCGCCGCGAAGCGAGCGGGTGAAGCGAAGGGCGGCGGTGCTCGGGACGCCGTGGGTGAACTGACGGTGGGGACGGACCCGAGCCGCCCCGCTCGCCGCCAAGCTGAGCGCGACGATCGCCGTGACAGCGAAGACCGCCCGGAAGCTCACGCCCACGGGCGTGGCTCCGCTACGCAGACTAGACATCGACCTACCTCCTCTGGTCCCACGCGAACTATGTGGTATGCCCCCTGCCAGAGGGCTCGGGCAAACTATCACTTCGGCGCGGGAGGCGGCCACGGTGGACCGCAAACCGGTGCGCCGACGGCCGGTGCAAGCGACGGCCGGTGCAAGCGACGGCCGGTGCAAGCGACGGCCGGTGCCAGCGACGCTCAGGGCTTGTGGGCGAGGACCTGGTAGATCGAGGCCCACCCGGTGAGGAAGCCCTGCCGGGCAGCGCGCAGGTACAGCCGCCACACCCGGGCTCGCTCGCTGCCGGCCAGCCTCACGGCCTCGTCGTAGCGCTCCTCGTAGCTGGCGATCCAGTAGCGCAGGGTCTCGGCGTAGTCGTCGGGAAGACCCTCGACGTGACGTGTGACTAGCCCTGCCCGCTCCAGCGAGAGCTCGATCCGCGACAACGGCAACGGCACGCCGTCGGGGAACACGAAGCGTTCGGAGAAGGCGCCCTCGTCCTTGGTGTCGAAGTCCGTCAGCTTGGCGATGCCGTGGTTGAGCAAACGGCCGCCCGGTTTGAGCAGGCCGTTGAGAGTCTGCATGTAGACGTCGATCCGCTCCTCGCCGACGTGCTCGACCATGCCGATACTCGAGATCGCGTCGAACTGCGGGGCGGGCGGGACCAATAGATCTCGGTAATCCGCGAGCCGCAGAGTCACCCGATCGGCCACTCCGGCCGCCTGCGCGCGCTCCCGACCGAGCTGCACTTGGCGCTCGGACAGCGTGACCCCGAGCACCTCGACGCCGTGGTTCTGGGCGGCGTGGATCGCGAAACTGCCCCAGCCACAGCCGACGTCGAGCACGCGCTCACCCGCTCGGAGCCCGAGCTTCTGGCAGACCAGGGCGAGCTTGGCCTGCTGGGCCTCCTCGAGAGTTTGGGCGCCCCCCCGGAAGTAGGCACAGCTGTATGTCATCGACGGATCCAGGAAGAGCGCGAAGAACTCGTTGCCCGCGTCGTAGTGGTAGCTGACCGCCCGCCGGTCGCGGCCAATCGAGTGGCGCTCTCCGGTTAGGCGCAGCTCTGAGACCGGCGGTTTCGGAACCTTGGTCACACCGCAAGCGCGGACAACGGCCGCGGCGAGACGGGCGATTTGCCCAGGCGAGAGCTTCGGCGACTCGAAGGTATCCACGATCCGCAGCGCCTTGTCGATGTCATCGGTGTCGATCAGGCCCAGCACGTAGGCCCGGCCAAGGCCGAGCTCGCCCGGGGCACGCAGCACGTGGGCAAGCGCCTCGGGCGAATGGATCGTGAAGGTGGGGGCGCCGGCTTGGGTGGCCGGCACGGTGGTGCCGTCCCAAAACGCGATCCCGAACGGGCGCCGGGGCAGCGCTGATTCAAGCTCGCGGCGGAGAGGGGCGGTGCGGGCGAAGGCCAAAGCCCGGCGAGCTTAGCGGCCCGCGGACGCTGACCTTCACCGCGCTCGGCGCGAACGGTCGCTCAGCCGTCCGAGCCCGCGAGCGGCATGCGCGCCCGGCGGTCGGGGTCGACCCGGACCACGTCCCAGGCCAGCCCGGCCATCTCGAGCAGGCGGATGATCCCCGCCGAGGGGTCGAGCTGCCAGCGGCGTAACCCGTGGCGATAGGAGGTCGGGAAGGCATGGTGGTTGTTGTGCCACGCCTCACCCCAGGTGGGGATCGCCAGCCAGAACACGTTGCGCGACTCATCGCCAGTGTCGTACTCGTGGCGGCCGAAGTAGTGGCAGACCGAGTTGATGCTGAAGGTGGCGTGGTGTACGAAGAAGATGCGGGCGGCGCCGCCCCAGAGCAATGCGGTCAGTCCACCCGTCACGGTCCCGGTCAGTGCCACCCCGAGGCCGAACGCGGCGGCCAGGCCGGCGACCACCCAGAGGATGAAAGTCCGGTCAATGAAGCGGATCCACGGGTCGGCGAGCAGGTCCTTGGCGTACCGGCGCTCGTCGGCTACCTCCATGTCGGAGAACACCCACCCGATGTGAGCATGCAAGAACCCCCATAGCTCACCGCGCCAGCCGTGACGATGGTCGAGGTGGGGGCTGTGGGGGTCGCCGGCCTCGTCGGAGAACTGGTGGTGCTTGCGGTGCGTGGCCACCCAGTCGATGACCGGTCCCTCGGCGGCGGCCGAACCCACGATCGCGAACGCGGCCCGGAGCGGCCGGCTGCACTTGAAGCTGCGATGTGTGAGCAGCCGGTGAAACCCGATCGTGACTCCGGAGCCGATCACCATGTAGAAGATCGCCAGCACCAGCAGGTCCTGCCACACGAGCAGACCATGATTCCAGCCGAGCCACATGCCGAGCAGGACGAGGATCGGCGGCGCGCCCGTGACGACGGCGCTGGCCAGTCGGTCGACCAGCGGCATCGAAACGGGACGCACGTCAGCGTTTGACCCGGCTACCGGGGCAGCGCCCGTCACCGGAGCATCCTGGCTATCCGAGGCCGGAGGCGCTTCCACGGTGGGGGCGTCGAAGGCCATGCCTGGTGTTCGATGGTACTGGCTGACCCTGACGCCCGCACAACCGGGCTCATAGCGGGGCCGGGCGGGCGGAGTAGCCAACGCCCTCAGCCGCCCTGTTCCGCGGCGATGACCCGAGCCGGAACGATCGGCAGCTCGCGGATGCGCAACCCGGTCGCGTGGTGGACGGCGTTGGCCACCGCGGCGGCGGCGCCGACGATCCCGAGTTCGCCGATTCCCTTGGCGCCGAGGGGATTTACCCGCGTATCCTCCTCGGGCATAAAGACGACCTCGATCTCCTCGACATCAGCGCAGACAGGAATGTGGTACCCGGCGAGATCGTGGTTGACGTAGTCGCCGAAGCGGGGGTCGAGCAAGCTCTCCTCGTGGAGGGCCATGCCGATTCCCATCGTCATGCCGCCGATCAGCTGCGATCGCGCAGTGAGCGGATTGATGATGCGCCCGGCCGCGAACACGCCGAGGGCCCGGGCGACCTGGATTTCCCGGGTGTCGACGTTGACTCGCACCTCGACGAAGTGGGCACCAAACGAGTGGCGCGAGAGCGGTTCGTCGGCTTCGATCTCGTCCTGGGTGTCGAAATGGGCCTCTGCGCCGCCATTCGGCACCCCGTGGGCGATGAGCTCCCTCAGCCGCCGACAGGCGCCGATGATCGCCGTCCCCCAGGACGTCGTGCCCATCGAGCCCCCGGCCAGCATTGCGGGCGGCAGGGTGGAATCGCCGATCAGCATGGTGACCGTCTCAAACTCGACCTCGAGCGCCTCGGCCGCGATCTGGGTGAGGGCGGTCCGCGCCCCGGTGCCGATGTCGGCGGCGGCGATCGCAACCTCGAAGCGGCCGTCCGGCAGCATCCTGGCAACCGCCTGCGAAGGCCGGCGTCGTGCCGGATAGGTCGCTGAGGCGACGCCAGTCCCGTACAGCCATCGCCCCACCCGGCGGGCCCCCGGGGTCGGATCACGCCGGGCCCAGCCGAACTGCTCGGCCCCCTCGCGCAGGCAGGCCACCAGGCCGCGGCTGGAGAACTCGTGGCCGCTCTCCGGATCGACTTCGGGTTCGTTGCGGATCCGCAGCTGGACGGGGTCGATCCGGCAGGCCACGGCAAGTTCGTCGAGCGCTGACTCGAGCGCGTAGAAGCCCGGGCACTCGCCGGGCGCTCGCATCCAGGACGGCGTCGGAACGTCAAGGCGCACGAGACGATGCGCGGTGCGAATGCTGGGCGAGGCGTACATCATCCGCGTCCCCACTGCGGTCTGCTCGGCGAACTCCTGGATGGTCGAGCTCTGTTCAAAAACCTCGTGGCAGATCGCCGCGAGACCGCCCTCGCGGTCGGCGCCGAGCCGCAGCCGTTGGATGGTGGGGGTCCGGTAGCCGGTCAGGGTGAACATCTCCTGGCGGGTGACCGCTAACTTCACGGGCCGGCCGACCGCCCGCGCCGCCATGGCAGCTGCGATCACCGACGGCCGCGGCGTGCCCTTGGAGCCAAAGCCGCCCCCGACGTGGGGAGCGATCACGTGGACCTGCTCAACCTTGAGGCCGAACGCCTGGGCCACCACTCGGCCCACCGTGGTTGGCCCTTGATTGGAGTCATAGAGCGTGACGCTGTCTCCGTGCCAGATCGCCACGGTCGCGTGGGGCTCCATCGGGTTGTTGTGTTCCGCCGGGGTCCGGTAGACGTGATCGACGGTGACCTCGGCGAGCGCAAAGGCGGTATCGAAGTCACCCTGATCGCTGTCGGTGGGGAAGGCGGGGTTGACCGTGCCGGGCTTGTACAGACCGGGGTGAGCATCGCTGAGGACGACGTCGTGAGGCTCGACCATGTAATCCATGTCCAACTGACGCGCGGCTTCGCGGGCGAGCTCGAGGCTGTCGGCGACCACGATCGCCACGATCTGACCGCGATAGGCGACCCGCGGGGATTGGAGGACCGCCAGCTCGCCCTCGGCCTTGACCAGCCGCGGAGCATTGCCCGCCCACAGCACCGTCTGGACCCCGCCGATGCCCAGGGCACGGTCGGCATTGAGGGCGGTGACCTTTCCCCGGGCCTCGGTCGCGCGGACGAGGGCGGCGTACAGGGCGCCTGCGGGCTCGTGCTCGAAGGCGTAGCGGGCCGCGCCGGTCACCTTCTCCCGGCCTTCGACGCGGGTGCGGGGGCGCAGCTGCGGCGAAGCCGCGGTCGTGCTCACGCCGCCTCGCTGAGATCCAGAAGTGCGCGAATCGCAGTGTCGCGAACCAGAGTGATCTTGAAGCCGTTCGCGGGCAGCGGCTCGGCCGCCTCGAGCTCGGCGTCCAGCGCGGCGCGAAATGTCTCCGCGTCGGGACGGGCGCCGCGCAGGGCGTTCTGCGCCCGGACGGCGGCCCACGGAACCGGTGCGACGCCCCCCAGGGCGAGCCTGACCTGCGCGATCGTGCCGTCCGCCGCCAGCTCCAGGGCGGCGGCCACCGAGACGAGCGCGAACGCGTACGAGCGGCGCTCGCGGACCTTGACATAGCGGGAGTGCTTCGCCATGGGCAAGGGCGCGAGCTCGACCGCCGTAATCAGCTCCCCGGCGGCGAGCGTCGTCTCACGCTCGGGATGCTCGCCCGGCAGTCGGTAAAGGTCGCTGAGCGCCAGCGTGCGCGACCCATTGAGACCGTGGACGTGAACCCGGGTGTCGAGCGCAACCAGCGCCACCGCCATGTCCGACGGATGCGTGGCAATGCAATGAGCCGAGTGTCCGAGCACGGCGAGGCTGCGGTGCTCGCCCTCGCGAGCCGGGCAGCCGCTGCCCGGACGTCGTTTGTTGCAGGGCTTGCTGACATCCTGGAAGTAGACACAGCGCGTGCGCTGGAGGAGATTTCCGGCCACAGTGGCCAGATTGCGCAGCTGGCCCGAGGCTCCGTTGACCAGTGCTTGCGAGAGCATCGGATAGCGCTCGCGCACGCGCGTGTCGGCGGCCAGTGCACTGTTGGTCACGGCCGCGCCAACGCTGAGACCACCGAGATCGGTTTCGGCAATCTCGTCGAGGCCGAGATGGGTCACGTCGATCAGCAGCTCGGGTTGGTCAACCCCGAGCTTCATCAGGTCCACGAGGTTCGTACCGCCGCCCAAAAAGCGAGCTGATCCTTCGGGACCCTCGCTCAGGGCGGCCACCGCGCCGACCGGGTCGTCAGGGCGAATGTACCCAAACGGCCTCAAGCGACGGCATCCTTGATGGCGGGCACGATGTTGGCGTAGGCACCGCAGCGGCACAGGTTGCCGCTCATCCGCTCGCGGATCTCCGGCGAGCTGAGCGAGGCCGGCTCGCCGGCGGCTGCGCTGACCGCACTCGGCCAGCCTTCCCGGACCTCCTGAAGCATCCCGAGGGCTGAGCAGAGCTGGCCCGGCGTGCAGTACCCGCACTGGAAGGCGTCATGGTCGATGAACGACTGCTGCAGTGCCGAGAGCTCATCGCCGGCGGCGAGCCCTTCAACCGTCACCAGCGAGGCGCCGTCATGGGCGACCGCGAGCATCAGGCACGCGTTCACGCGGCGGCCTTCCAGCAGCACCGTGCAGGCGCCACACTGGCCGTGATCGCAACCCTTCTTGGATCCCGTGAGGCCGAGGCGCTCGCGCAGGAGGTCGAGCACGGTCATCCGCGTATCGACGGTCAGGGTCCGGACCTCGCGGTTGACGGTGATCGTGATCTCCGTCAGCACCGAATCCGGGCTGCGCGCTTCGGAGGTAGACATCGCGGTCGGGCTACCCGAGCGCCGCGGGCCCTAAGCCCCGAGCCCCCCGCGGACCTAACCGCCGAGGCGGACCGCGGTGTTGACGTAGGGCGCGTAGGCGCGGCAGGGCTCGCCGCGCAGGCCCGGACACGGCGGCAGCCCGGTGGGCGCGCTGACGCCGGGCACGACGGGCAGGATCACCCGCGCTGGATATCGGGCCGCGTGGGCGATCGTGACCGTGGCCGAGCCGGCCGGACGGGTCTCGGCAAACGCCCACACGGGCTGGTTGCCGCCGGGCGCCGAGACCGTGAGGCGGATCCGCGAGTGCTTGCGATACACGTGGCCCTCGTAGTACAGGGGCACGGTGACCTCGGTGAAACGGCCGCCGGGCAGCGGCGCGACGTCGGCGGCCCGGAGGCTGAGCACGGGTGCCAGCAGCGTGCTCTTGGCCGCGTCGAGCTTGCGCTCGTCGGCGCGCAGCCAGCCGCTCTGCACGTAGGTCTCCTTGCCGTCAGGGCGGACCTCGGTGACGGTCACCTGAAGATCGACGCTCGGCTGAGATGCCTTGATCCAGAGCTGCACGGCGCCGGCGCCGATCACCGTCGTATCGGCGGCCAGCGGGGCACCCAGATACGCCGCCGCCGTACCGGGCGGGTTGAGCGGCCAGTTGTAGGCGGGGGTGGCGGTCCAGAGGCCGCCGGGGCTGCCGCCGCCTGAGCCGGTGAAGTCGGTGGCCGGCAGGGCGTGCTTGTCCCAGCGCATGCGATCAGCGCCACCGCTCCGGGCCGGCGCGCCGGCCAGCCTGCCGGCGTTGCCCAGGTACCAAGAGCGAGCCTGCGTGCCGGGGATCGGGAAGCTCGAAAACGAGCGCTCGAAGCCGGCGTAGGGAGCGCCGGGCTGTGAACCACCCGCCCCGTTGTCGAACAGGACGCGGACGAGGGCCAGCCGCTGGAAGGCCCGCAGTGCTGAGGCATAGGTCGGTGCCTGCCCGACCGGGTCGGGCGGCAGAGTGACGCCATCGATGCCCAGCACGGTCTGGTAGAGCGCCGGGGCCAGGGCTCGGACCGACGAGCTGAGATGCGGCGCTTGGCGGGCGACGTAAAGCTCGAGAAAGTCATACCAGCGGTTGAAGGCCGCTGGGTCCAGGGAATCGCCGTGAACGCCGTTGGTGAATGTGAACCACTTGCGCTGAGTGCCGGTGAAGTGCGAGGCGAGGTCGGCGCAGTGGCCGCCGGTCTGCTCATCGGTCCACTGGCAGGCCAGGAAGGTCGGGACGTGAATCTGGTTGACGAAGGTGATCGGTGAGAGCGGATCGGCGACCCCGGGAACGTAGTGTGCGTTGGCCCGGGTCTTACCGATCAGGTTGGGCGCCTCGCCGTGCAGCGCCTGGTTGGCCCGGCAGGTGTTGTCCCCGGCCTGGATCCGCGCCAGCGCCCACGGCTGTCCCCCGGTGGCCGAGGCTGGCCTGGCGTCGTGGACGCGCTCCTTGAGCCAGTGGAGGCCAAAGCCGGTGTTGAGGATGCCACCCGGGTAGAGGGTGGTGGCGGAGTTGTCGATCACTGAAAGGGGTGTGATCGCGGCCAGGTGCGGTGGGTTGGTGGCGCCGACGAACAGCTGGCTGATGCCCCCGAAGGAGATCCCGACCATGCCGACCTTGTGGTGCAGGACCCAGGGTTGGTGGGCGACGGCCTCGATCACGTCATAGCCATCCAGGCTCTGGAGGGGCTCGAAGTAGTCATATGAGCCGCCCGAGCAGCCGGTGCCGCGCATGTTGACGTCCACGACCGCGAAACCGAGCAGGTTGCCGATCTGGGCAACCCCGTTCTGCGGGCCGTGCACCGGGTCGGCGTAGGCGTAGCCGGCGTACTCCACCAGCGTCGGGAAGGGACCGGGGCCGGCCGGGAGGTGAACGTCGTAGGCGAGCTTGGTCCCGTCCCGCGTGGTCAGGTAGCCATAGCCCGAAGGGGCGAGCCTCTGTCCGTAGATCTTGGTGCTCGGGGGCGCGGGCCGGTCGCTCAACACGGTCAGAGCGCCAGAACGTGCCGCCCCCTGACGCACGCGGTAGCCGCGACCGGGAGTGATGAGCCGGAAGACGACCCCCCCCAGGAAGTCAGCCCGCCGCACGGCGGTCAGCTTGCCGTGCGCGTTGAGCAGCTGAACGGGCTGCCCGCCCTTCAGCCCGGTCGCGTAGACCTGCTTGGCGCTGCCGTGGGCGATCAGCTTGGCGCCCGCCGCGGCCGTCCCGGCCGCCATCGCCGCCAGCGCCACGAACAGCGCCAGGGCGAGACGCCGGCTAGCGGCCAACCGTGCGCACGATCTCGCGGGCTCCGAGCGGGATCGCCGCCAGTGCCTCCCGGACGGAGGAGAGGCCGGCCCGCAGCTCGGGGTCGCCGACTTCCACTGGGAGCATCGAGTCCTGGAGCCCGAAAATCGTTTGATCCGCCTGCGAGGCGGCAAACGCAGCCCGGTCGATCAGGGTCTGCGCCGATTGCGACTGCGGGCCCGAGGTCGGGGTGTCAAAGCTGCGCCCCGACAGACCCGACCGGGTGGCAAACTCGCTGTGGGTGCGCTTGGCGCGGCCGTAGGCGAGCTGGGCGGGGCGGAACAACCGCTCCTCGAGCGCATCGGCAGAGATTTCGTCCAGTGCCTCGTAGGCCGCTTCGAGCGCCGCCAGCGCGACCGCGATCTGCTCAACTGCGATGCCCAGGTCGGTCAGGATCTTCTGCCGTCCCTCGATGGTCGTGTATGTCATCCAGGGCCAGCTTATTCCCCAGGCCCCCCGGCGACGTCGCGCCACCCAACAAGGTCAGGGAATGCACCACCTCGGAGCGCGGGCGTCGATCTCAACGAGATGCTGCGCCAGCGCTCTCCGGTCAGCCTTCTGGATTGCCGACGCGGACGTCGTCGCCGATGCCACCCCCGAACTTGGTGGCAGCGTGATGGCCGCGCCGCTCGAAGCCGCCGGGTTCAGGCCGACGGTTCTGGCTGATCCGCAGGGAGCGGTGTTCTCTGCGACTCAGCTGCTGCTCCCGGCGTGATCGCGGCCGTGGGACGGCGCGAGTCCGAGTAGCGCCAGCACAGACCGGCGGTCACGGCCGAAACGACGAAGACCGCCGGCCAGGAGCCGATCGCATGCCCGAGGACGTGCGAGGCGGCGAAGGCGGCGAGCCCGGCCGCGGTCAGGCCGGCTGCCGTTCGCCGCCCGTCGCGGTGCAGCCACACGGCGAGACACGAAAGTCCGCACCCAGCCAGCACCACGCCGCCGAGCGGACGTGAGCCGCTGGCTACCGCGACACCGAAACCCCCGATCAGCCCCGCCGCGGCCAACGGGGCCGTGGGCGCCGTCGTAAGCCATCGGGCCGTCAGCGTGGAACTGGTCGACATCGGAAGGATGATCCCAGAGCCGTCCCCCGGGGGCGGCTGTCGCACTCAGCGCAGGGACAACCGATCCTCGGTCTCGGTCTAGGCGAGGTCGCGCCAGCTGAACTGCGGGTTATATCCAAGCCTCTGCCGCGCCTTGGTGATGTCGAGCAGGGTGTCGCGGCCCGAGACGCTGTCGGCCACGGGGACGCCCGGATAGACCTCCTCCATCAGCTCCCGGCTCGGGCGCTCCATGACGGTGTCGGCAGCAGCGATGATGAAGTTGTCGGCAGCGTCGATGTCGGCCGCCAGCGCGCAGCGCACGCTCTCGGCGACGTGGCTCTCGTCCACGTATCCCCACAGGTTCCACTTGCGCGCGTGAGGATCTGCCTGGAAGCCGGCGAAGCGCTCGTAGTCCTCGCGCACCATCACGTTCGAGAAGCGCAGCCCGACGATCGGGATCCCGCTCCAGCGGTGAAACTGCCGCGCCAGCTCCTCCCCTACGACCTTGGAGAGCGCGTAGCTGGTCTCCGGGTACATGTGAGCCTCGTCGAGGGGCGCGTAGTCGGGCTGGCGTCGCTCGAAGGGCAGCCCCAGCGTCGTCTCGCTCGAGGCCCAGACCACGCGCCCCAGGCCCAGCCGTTGCGCGGCCGCGAACACGGAGTAGGTGCTGTTGGTGTTGACGTCGAAAATGTGGGCAGCCGTGCCGTGCGCGGGCGAGGGGATCGCCGCCAGATGCACCACGGCCTCAATTCCGGGCAAGGTGTCGCCGCCACTCAGCGCCTCCAGCGCCTGGCCGAAGTCGGTTACGTCGGCACGTAGGAAGGGGATCGGGGCTTCGGGCGAATAGGACTCTGGCGACGGCGCGAGATCGATGTTGAGGACGTCATGCCCGTGTTCGGAGAGATCCCGGACAACGACGCGTCCAGCCTTACCACTGCCCCCGGTGACGGCGATCCGTGTCATAGGAGTACGTCTAGCAGAAGGCGGAAGGTTGCACCGTGCGAGCCCCGGTTTCTGGCTCCGAGCCAACCCCCGGTTTGGCTCCCAGCCCACCCCCTGGTTTCGCTCCCAGCCCACCCCCCGGTTTGGCTCCCAGCCCACCCCCTGGTTTCGCTCCCAGCCCACCCCCCGGTTTGGCTCCCAGCCCACCCCCGGTTTGGCTCCCAGCCCACCCCCCGGTTTGGCTCCCAGCCCACCCCCGGTTTGGCCCCGCGCACGCCCCGGGTAACTCCCGCTGACGTGGCCACGACCACCGCCCCCATGCCGGCTCCCCCTCCGGCCAATCCGACCCCCGAGAGCGGCATCGACCGCTGGTTTGAGATCACCGCGCGCGGTTCGGACTACCGCACCGAGATCATCGGCGGGATCACCACCTTCCTGACCATGGTCTACATCGTCTTCGTCAACCCGTCGATTCTCTCGGGAAGCGGTGACCTCAACGGGGTCAAGCTCGGCTTTGACCAGGTGCTGGCGGTGACCGCGCTGGCCGGCGGCCTGCTGACGATCGCCATGGGCGTGTTTGGCAAGTACCCGTTCGCGCTCGCTTCGGGCCTGGGCCTCAACGCCTTCGCCGCTGCTGAGGTCGCCGCCCATCGGGTCACCTGGTCCTCGATGATGGGGATCTTCGTCATCGACGGCGCGGTGATCGTCGTGCTCGTAGTGCTCGGCCTGCGCGAGCGGATCATCGACGCCATCCCCTTCGACCTCAAGCTTGGCATCGGGATCGGGATCGGCGGCTTCATCACCGTCGTGGGTCTCAAGAACGCCGGCTTCGTGATCTCAGGCGGCGCGCTGGGGACGCTCGGCGCGCACCTCGGCACCTGGAAGATGCTCGTCTTCACGCTCGGCCTGCTCGTCACCTGGGGCTTGTTCCAGCGCGGGGTGCGCGGCGCGCTCCTGGTGGGAATTCTGAGCGCCACCGTGCTCGCCACGGTCATCAACGCAATCGACGGCCAACACATCTGGAGCGACGGAACGGCGCGTCTGCCCCAGGGCGCGTGGCTGACGACCCCTGATCTGAGCCTGGCCGACGGCTCGCACATCGGCTTTCATTTCGGCGTGCTGGGCGGGGGCACGGTGGCAGTGATCCTGGCTGTGATCATGTCCGACCTGTTCGACAACGTCGGCACCTCGATCAGCGTCGGGCGCAACGCCGGCCTGCTCGACGATCAGGGACGATTGCCGCGGATCCGGACCGCGCTGGGGATTGACGGCTTCGCCGCCCTGCTCGGCGGCTTCGTGTCGGCGTCCTCGAACACCACCTTCATCGAGAGCAACGCCGGCGTCGCGGCTGGCGCCCGCACCGGGCTGGCCTCGGTGGTCACCGGCGCGCTGCTGCTGCTGTGCATGTTCATCTCCCCGATCGCCGGGATCATCCCCACCGAGGCGACCGCTTCGGCGCTGGTCATCGTCGGGGTCATGATGTTCTCGCTCGTGCGCGACCTGCGCTGGGACAACGCCTCACCACTGGCCGTGTTCGCGACCATCATCGTGATGCCGGTCACCTACAGCATCGCCAACGGCGTCGGGGTCGGGATCCTCCTTCATACCGCCGGCGAGCTCCTCAACCGTCGCCCGGTGAACCTGCTGCTGATCGTCTTTAGCGGCTTCTTTGTCTGGTATTTCCTGCACGGGATTGTCTAGGTAGCCCCGCGCCGTTGGGCCCGCAGGCCTGGGAGCGCGCGCCCTCGCGCGGGCGCTAGCCCAAGGCCGATCCGGCCAGGGCGGGGGTGCTGGAATTGGCTCCCACGCCGGTTTGACCGCGGAGCGGGCGCTCGAGGAGCGTCCGAGCCACAACGGCCGTTCCATCGCCGTCGCCGGCCCGCAGTGCCCGCGCCAGCTCTTCGTAGTCGGCGGCATCGTCACTCGGCTGGTTCAGCAGCGCGTCGAGCTCGGGATACGTGCTGACCCCCTCAACCAGCGTGTTCAAGGCCAGCCGGTAGGCGAGGTTCTCCGAACCGTGCACCAGCCGCACCCAGAGAGTGGTGTTGGCGGCCGTCCGCGCGGCGAGATCATGGGTCGCCGCGGCGGCCAGGGCCAGCGCGGCTGCCTCCTCCCGGCTGGCGGTGTCGGCCCGCTCGGCACAGCGCCGCGCGGCGTCGATCCCGATGCAGGCACGCATCTCGGTGATCGAACGTATGAGACCGGCGTCGATCTGCTCGCTGTGGTCGCGCACGAGGTCGGTGATCAGATCGAGCCCACCCGTGGCCCGCCAGTCCAGCACGCGAGTCGCGCCGCCGTGGCTGACCAGGACGAGCCTCGCCTGCTGCAGGCGGTTGATCGCTTCGCGGACCGCGTGCCGATTAACCCCCAACCGCTCGCTCAGCTCGCGCTCGGAAGGGACTCCGTCGCCGGGAGCCAGCTCACCGGCGAGTATCGCGTCGCGCAGATAGGCGTGGACCGTGTCTGAGACCTTGGGTTGCACCTTCGGCAGTGTAACTGGTATAACCAGCTTGAGAACTGGTCCAACCACTCATTGCGCCCCATGGTCCCGCTCCTCATCTACGCGATCCCCTTTTTCGTCCTGCTCCTGGTGGTCGAGTACGTCTCCTTTGTGCACGCCGGCGAGGAGTCAGCGGCCGGCCTGGTCGGCTACGACGCCCGCGACACGCGGACGAGTCTGACCATGGGCACCGGGCGCATCGTCGTCGACCTGGCACTCAAGGTGGCGATCGTCGCCGGCTATGCCGCCCTGTCCGACCTCAGCCCGCTGCACTTGAATCCCGGCGATTGGTGGTTCTGGCCCCTGCTGTTCTTCGCCGATGACTTCGCCTACTACTGGTATCACCGTATCCACCACGTGAGCCGGGTGTTCTGGGCCACCCACGTTGTCCACCACTCCTCCGAGCACTACAACCTGTCCACGGCGCTGCGCCAGCCATGGATTTCAATCAGCACCTTCCCGTTCTGGATGTGGCTGCCGCTGGTCGGCTTTCCGGTCTGGACGGTCCTCCTCGCCCAGAGCTGGAACCTCATTTACCAGTTCTGGATCCACACCGAGCGGATCCACAGGCTGCCCAGCTGGGTTGAGGCAATCTTCAACACGCCGAGCCACCACCGTGTCCATCATGGCGCCAACCACCAGTACCTGGATCGCAATTACGCCGGCGAGCTGATCATCTGGGATCGACTGTTCGGGACGTTCGAGCCCGAGGGCGAGCGTGTCCGCTACGGGCTGACGAAGAACATCGAGACCTTCAATCCGGTGCGGGTGAACTTCCACGAGTACCTAGCCATCTGGCACGACCTTAGGCGCGCGAACGGGTTGCGCGACCGGCTCGGGATCATCTTCCGGGGTCCCGGCTGGCGTCCCGGCTCCTAGCCCACCGTGACGGCGATCGACCGCGCCCGACTCGTGCCGTGGCGGTTGCTGGCGATCACCGACAGTTCATAGAGCCCGGGTCCGAGGCCGTGCCGTCCGCCTCCCACCGGTAAGCGGAAACGGGCCATGTAGCCCCTGCGGCCACGGACCCGCGATCGCCGAGCGCTCGTGGCCGTGTGGCCGGTAGTGGCCGAACGTCCCCACCCCCCGCGCTGACCCCCGCCGGTCGGCGAGCCCGAGCAGCTCCCCGCAGCGGTCCCGCGGGCGCGGACGGCGCGCCAGGTCACGGTCGCGGGTTCGTCGCTGCCCACCAGCACGTCGCTGCCCGATCGGCCAGAGACGCAGGCAGCGGGGCCTGCGGTGTCGAGCAGCATGACCGTGGGTACTGCGTGGGCGGTGGCCCGGAGGCCGACGACGAGTGGCGAGCCATCTCCGTGCAGCGTGAGCTCGGCATGGGCGGTGCCGACGCGAGTGGGCTCAAACAGCACGGAAAGGCGGCAGGTCGCGGCCGGGGCGAGCGTTGTCCTCGTGCAGGCACTGGCCGGTAGGCGGAACTGGCGGTGGTCGACCCCCCACAGCTTCGCATTGGTGATCCTGATCGCAGCCGAGAGCGGGTTGGTGAGGTCCAGATCGAGACGCTGAACGTAACCGACGCCGTCGGATCGGACGGCGACGAAGGCCGGCCTCGCCAGCTGGGATGAAGACAGGCTCGCCACCGAGGGCGCCACCGCGCCAACGGGGATGTTGAGCGTGCCGCTGTCAGTAGGCAGCTGCAGAGTAGCCGCCTGCGGTCCGCCGATCACGGGCGCGAAGTGAAGCTGGATCGTGCACGTCTGGTCGGGTTCCAGAATCGCCGGGCAGGCGTCCTGCGCGACAGTGATAGCGGGCGAACCGCCGGGGGCGAGCACGGCGGGACTGAGCTGCAGCGGGGCCTGACCAGGATCGGAGACTTTGAGCATCCCGCTCGACGATCCTCCGATCCGGCTGGCCGCGATGGCCAGCGCGGCCGGGGTGGCGGCTGGCAGTGACGCCTGGCAGTTGCGCCCCAGCAGCAGATAACAGTTGGCGATCGCCCGCACGGCTGCAAAAGCGGGCCGCTCCCCCAAGACCTGACCCGATGGCGCCGGATCGAACGCCCCGCCGGCGAGGACGCCCTCGGAGGCGAACTGGCCGCTCAGGTTGTCGCGCTCAGTCACAAACACCTTGCTGGCTCCGGCCTCGATGAGGGTGGGAATCGAGGCTGTCAGGTAGGCGGCCTGGGAATCCAGACCGGAGTTGTAGGCCGCGTCGTACTGGTAGGACGGGTCCCCCGGGTAGCCATGCTCGCTGACCCAGAGCTGGCCGTGGAAGCCATGCGCGATCAGGAACCAGCGCCACGAGACGACGTCGGTCAGCAGGGCGTCTAGAGAGCTGCGCTCGTGAACATTGGCGGTATCGAAGGCGTTTACCGCGTTCATCCCTGGCGTGGCCAGCACCTGGTCCAGCCAGCTCATCCCGGCCGGGTTGGAGATACCCCCCAGGAGCACGTTGGCCTGCGGGTCAGCCTGCTTGATGGCGTCGTGGGCGGCGCGCAGCATCCCCGCGTACTGCTGGGGGGTGCCGGCGAAGAACTGCTCACTGTCGGGCTCATTCCAGATCTCCCAGTCGTGGATCACGGAGACGGCGTGGCGGACGATCTGCCCGATCACGGCGGCGTAGCCGGTGAGGTCGTCGGTACCGCACCGAGCCACCACAGGCTGGTCCGGAGACGGACAGTTGGCCAGCCAGGTGGGGATCGTGAACAGGTCAGCGACGACCTGCAGGTGATACTGCCGGGAGAGTCCCATGATCTCATCCAACCCCCGGTAGTCGGGGTTGGTCGGACGATCGGGAAAGATCAGCGCCGGTGCCACATCGACCCGGATTGCCCCTGCGTGCAGACTGGCCGCCGCGGCGAACATGGTCTGCATCAGCGCGTGGGAACTATTGACCTGGAGCATCGAGTGCGCGCCGATCGGGTTCGAATCCGCTTGCGCGGATGCCGCGTACACGCCAGAGCATGCCAGACCGCACACCGCGGCGGCAGTCATGAGCAGCCGAGTCGTCCAGCGTTGGCCCCACCCCCCCGCGAAGCCGGGTCTGTGAGCGCCCCTCACGCCTTCATGATCGACCGAAAGCGGGAGGCGGTCAACCCCGCCCAGACAGATGTTTGGTCTGAAAGGTGCCCGGCGCTTGACGGTGGCCCGTCAAGTTGCTGCCAGCCCCGGCATCCGCCACTTGCACCCGGCGTGCGAGCTCGAGCTGATCGCGTCCGAACGGCACGACACCCACCGGGAACGCACGACGCGAGCGCCTTCTGCGTGGCGCCCGCGCCGCCGTGGGTGATTGCGCACGCGGCGCGCTGGAGCAGCGCCGCATGCGGGATAAAAGCGCTTGACGCGCGCGTTCACGGGCACGGCTCCTCGCAGGTGCGCGGACGGCAGCGTGGCCACAACCTGGACGAAATTGTCAACCTCCGGGTTGGCCTCTCGCGGCAGCGGTCTGTCCTACTCGACCAGCGGCGGTTCGAGCAGCGATGCGTTTATGTGTTCGGACAGCGCGGTGGCTGCGGCGCGTTGCGCGGCCAGCCGCTGCTGGTCGTCGTCGGCGCTGAGCAGCGCCGCTTCATAGGCACTGGACGCGGCTTCCCAGTTTCCATGCAGCCGGTCAGTGTCGAGGCGCGCCTGGCGGCGCATGGTCTCGACACCGCTGGCGATGACCTCAGCCGGCGCGTCGGCCTCGTATGTCTGCTCGGCATCCACGTGGCGCGCGAAGGTGAACGTCCGCGGCGTGATGAGAACCGGCTCGTGCCGGAACCGCTGGACCCGCGTCGAAGCGTCATTCAGCACCATGGTCGACACGCTGAAGCGCGGGTACGGCTGAACCGTTGCCAGCCAGTCACGCTCCCCAACCTCGGCAGCGCGCCGCTGGCGCTCGTCGATCGTCAGCCCGAGGTACTCGGCCACGTGCACCCAACCCCAGTGAGTGCCCACCAGCAGAATCCCGATTGCGGCTAGGACCAGGTCAGCGGCGCCGCCACCATTGAAAAATGTCTGCCAGCCCCCATACAGCAGCATCGCGGCGCCGACGGTCAAGGTGGCACCGGTCAGAACCGATCCTGCCGTCACGAGCCGGTCGTGCTTGTGGGTCGAGATGGCCGGTTCGTGACGCTGGTCTGCGTCGGGCAGATTGCCGAGGTCCTCGCTCAGAAGCCGCCGGTCGGCGGAGACGCCGAGGAACGCCACCATGCCTTCGCTGGCGTTGCCCATCACATCGATTCCCGGCCCGGGGGTCTAGGACTGACCTGGCTCGGGCGACGTCCGCAACGGCCCACCCGCGCTGGCGATTCCGTTACCGCCACTTCTGGCGGCATCCGCGGCGAGGTTCCCGGTGAGCATGCCCTCGCGGACCTGCTCCATCAACGAGCCGACGGCCGCCGGCGAATGCGGGAGCAGAAGCGTCGTCATGTTGCCGTGCTCGCCCACCGACCGAAGCGTGTCCATGTACTGCGTCAGCGTGACCAGGGCCATCGCCTCGTGCGCGTCAATGCCGTTCTCGCCAACGATCAGCGCCAATGAGTCCTTCAGGCCCTGCGCGATCGCCTTGCGCTCCGCGGCCACGCCTTCGCCGTGAAGTCTCATCGACTCCGACTCCCCTTCGGCCTTCTTGATCCGCAACGTCTTGTCACCTTCGCCCTGGGCCGTGGCCGCCTCCTGGTTGCGGCGCGCGGCGTTGATGTTGTTCATCGCATCCTTCACACGCTGGTCGGGTTCGATGTTCGTGATCAGCGCCTTGATGATCTCGTAGCCATAGTCGGCCATCTGCGTCTGAAGGGTGTCCTGGATGTGCTTGGCGATGGTGTCGGCGTCAGCGTAAGCCTCGTCGAGATCCATTGTCGGGATGTGTGAGCGGACGACGTCGAAGGCATAGGACTTCATCTGCACCTCGGGGTCATCGAGCTTGTAGTAGGCGTCCTTTACCTTCGCCTCCTCGGCGCCCACCATGTACTGGATCGCGAGCTGGACGACAACAAAAACGTTGTCCTTGGTCTTCGTCTCGATGTCGGCATTGAGCTGCTCGACCTGCAGGCTCATCCGGCCGGCGACCCTTTCGACAAACGGGCTCTTGCTTTGAAGACCCGGGCCGGCGACGCGGACGAACTTCCCGAAGCGCTCGACGATGGCACGTTCCTGCTGCTCGACGGTGAAAAAGAAGAGAGGCATACGACCGTCCTTTCAGATGCGCGCGACGCCAGCCGTTCCGATCTAGGCCGGTCAGCGGGCCATTCGCATACTCCGAGCTTAGACCCTGCGGCCAATGCCCCGGGCGCGGTCAGTCGCCGGCGACTGCGGGCATGCGGGTCGCCGGCGACTGCGGGCATGCGGGGTCGCCGGCGACTGCGGGCATGGGGCTTCGTTAGCCGGCCGGGGCGGGAGCCAACGCGGCGCCCGCCTCACGAGCCGCCTGGGCGTGCTCGCGGCTATCACGCGAGGAGATCAGGATCGCGGCCAGGATCGCGCCCGCGACGGCGAAGCCGGCGCCCACCAGGAAGGCTCGGTCAAATCCCTTGGTCAGCGCGACCGACGAGTCATGGATTCCGGCGTGGAACAGGCTCTGGGTCCGGCTGTTGGCGATCGTGGCGAGGATCGCCAGTCCGAGCGCGCCGCCGACCTGCTGGGAGGTGTTGATCAGCCCCGAGGCAAGTCCCGCCTCGTGGGGCTCGGTTCCCGTCATGGCAGCGATCGTCACGGGCACGAACGCGAATCCCAGCCCGACGGCGGCGAGCAGCGACGGGCCGAGGACGTCAGCGGCGAACGAGCCGCCCGGTGCCGGCACCTGCGAGAACCAGAACAGGCCGGCGGCGATCAACAGCAGTCCGGCGATCAGTGGCGTCTTGAAGCCCAGGCGCGTGACCAGCTGGGACGCGACCCCGGCCGACACGATGATCCCGACTGCGAGCGGTAGGTAGGAGATCCCGGCCTGAATCGGCGAGTCGTGCAGAACGTTCTGGAGATAGAGCGAGATGAAGAAGAACATCGAGAACAGCGACATGCCGATCAGGAGCCCGACGATGTTCGCGCCTCTCAGCGTCCGCAGCCGGAAGATCGAGAAGGGCATCAGCGGGTTGCGCTGACGCAACTCGATCACCAGGAACGCGAGCAGCAGAACGGCCGCCCCAGCGAGCCGCAGCAGCGTCGTCGTCGACCCCCAGCCGGAATTGACGGCGTCGACCACGGCATACACGAGCAGCGCGAGCCCGGCGGTAACGGTCACGGCGCCGGGCAGATCAAACGTCTTCGTCCCGTTCTCGGCGCGGCTCTCGACGAGGGTTCTCGGGGCGAGCAGCGCAGCAGCGATTCCGATCGGGACGTTTACGAACAGCACCCACCGCCAGCTCAGGCCACTGGTCAGGATACCGCCGAGGAGCACACCGGCGGCGCCACCGGCTCCGGCCACCGCCCCCCAGATCCCGAGCGCGCGGTTACGTTCCGCGCCCTCGGCGAAGGTCGTGGTGACGATCGAAAGCGCTGCCGGGGAGACAAGCGCCGCTCCCAGGCCCTGGATGGCCCGAGCGGCGATCAGCCAGGTCTCGGACTGGGCGAGGCCGCCGCCGAACGAGGCGAGCGAGAACAGCACCAGGCCGAGCATGAACATGCGCCGGCGGCCGAGGAGATCGGCCATCCGCCCGCCGAGTAGGAGGAATCCGCCGAACGTGAGCGTGTAGGCGTTCACCACCCACGAGAGGTCTGCGCGTGCGAAGTGCAAGTGGGCGCCGATCGACGGCAGGGCCACGTTCACAATCGACGCGTCGATCACGATCACGAACTGCGTCATCGCGAGCAGCACGAGCGCGAGGTTCTTCGCTCTCGGCGTGGACAGGGGTGATGCTGCCGGCTGGCTGATCGATGTCATTGGAAGGTGACCTCCGGTTCCGTTTGCGTTCGGGACTATAGTGAACTACGATTCCGGTTGTCAAGGATTCGGGACATAAAGCTTTGACCGAGATACTGAGCCAAACTGAGCGGCCGCTGCGTGCCGATGCGCGCCGCAATCGCGAGCGCATCCTGGAGAGCGCACGGGAGGTGTTCGCGGAGTTCGGGGTCGATGCGCAGATGGACGACGTCGCCCAGCGCGCGGGCGTGGGAGTCGGCACCGTCTATCGCCACTTCCCGACCAAGGAGGCGCTGATGGTGGAGCTCGTGCGTCAGAAGTTCCGCCTCTTCGCGGCCACCGCCCGCGAGGCGCTCGAGCGCGGCGGGGAGCCGTTCGACGCGTTGGCGTACATGCTCCGCCGCAACGCCGAGCTGTGCGCCCGCGACGCGGCCATGCAGCATGCACTGACCGGCCTCGGCGAGCACATTTGGATCCAGGCGCGGCCTGAACAGGAGGCACTACAGGCGCTCAGCGCAGAGCTGATCGAACGCACCCAGCGCGCCGGGACGATGCGCCTTGACGTGGGAGCACCCGACATCGCGATGCTGATGTGCGGCGTGTCGTCCACGATGGCCCACTGTGGGTCCGGCTTTGACTGGCGGCGGCACCTCGAGCTCGCGATTGAGATGCTGCGGGCCGATCACCAGCCGCACCGGCACGCCGATCACCAGCCGCACCGGCACGCCGATCACCAGCCGCACCCGCAGGCCGATCACTAGCCGTACCGGCACGCCGATCCACCCGGCATGGATCGCGTCGCCCCCGGGCATCGACGAGACTCCGTGTCGCAAGTGTTTGTCCCCGTGGTCGGGTTTCCCGTCTGTAAGAGCCCCTCTTCGTACCTTCTCAGGATCCTGTTCGGGTCATACACGGAGTTCTTAAGGCCTCGCCGCACAGTGGCTTCAAGCAATCGCTCAAATGCGGAGGATGATCAGCATGACCCCAAGCACAGGATCTGCCCAGGCGCAGGCTCACCACGTCCATTGCCGCCGGCGTCGTGGCCCTCGCGCTGGCGACCGGTGGCTACGCGGTCGCCAGCTCGTCTTCGAGCAGCAGCACGTCGGCTACCGCGAGCGTGGCCACGACGGCGAAAGTGATCCCGTTCAAGCGCGGTGCGCCGAGCCCGGCCACAAAGGTTGGTCAAGTCCCGTCGAGCTTCAAGGCCGGGACGGGCACAATCGTGACCGGAACTGCGGCGAACCGAGCCAAGGCCGCCGCGCTGGCCGCCTATCCGGGAGGCACCGTCAACCGCGTTGTGCTGCTGAGCAACGGCGACTACAACGTCCACATGATCGCCGTGAACTGGCCGCACCACGTGTTCGTGAACGCGAACTTCCAGGTCATCGGCGCCGAGTAGGGGCGCCGATGAGACCCATGCGATGGCATCCAGAGTGGGGCTGGCCAAGGCGGCCGCGGCTCCGCAACGCCACCGTTCCTGAATGGAGAGCGCACCCGGGCGGCAAGAGCCGTTGCGGATCCGCTCAAGCTAGCTTGAGCGTCTCAATACCGGCCGCCGGCGCTGGTAAGTACCGTCTCATCAGGAGCTAAAGGTGACTTGAGGACACGGGCGCAAGCTGGTGACATCCCCGAGTCTGCGAAGCCGCCCGAACGTCATCCCCTGAGAGCGGGCAGGAAAGCCTTGGGCTCCCCCGGCGCGTCGCCTCGCCGCAGGCTGATCACGGCCTCGCTGACGCTCGTCGTGAGTGCCCTCACCGGCTGCGGCAGCGCGGGTGCCTCGTTGTCGGGTAGCACGGCGCCACCGACGTCACACGCTTCCGCGCCGGCGCCACCCCCCGCGTCCTCGGCGTCAGCCGCGCCCGCGTCTCAGTCCTCGCCGGCGACGCTCCCCAGTCGGCGCAACCGGCGCCCAGCGCCTACCGCTTCATCGCGCCGCGGCAGCGATGCGCCGGTTGACCGCTATCCGGCCACCCTCACCGGAGCCTGGCAGGTGATCAGCACGGTCGGCGGCCGGCCCACGATGTGGATCACGGTGCGCTCGGGCGTGACGCTGGTGCGCATCGACCAGAGGCGGGCGCATCTCGCGCTGCACGCGGGCTCGATTGACCCCGGAGGCGGCGGTTGGCGCTACGGCGACCATGTCGCGGGCAACGAGATCCATCACTTGATCCTGGGTTTCAACGGCGGGTTCAAGTTCAGTACCGGAGCGGGTGGTTTTGAGTCGTTCGGACGCACCGCCGTCCCGCTCTCCCACGGGCTCGGCTCGATCGTCACCTACGCCGACGGTAGGACTCAGATCGGGGCGTGGGGACTGTCGGTGCCCGCGCGGGGACGGGCGATCGCCTCCGTGCGCCAGAACCTCCATCTGCTCATCGACCACGGCCAGCCGGCCTCGGCCGTGACCTGCGGCGCGTCGTGCTGGGGCGCCACCATCGGGGGCGCCGCCGCCGTGGCCCGCAGCGGGCTGGGCATCCTCGGCAACGGTCAGCTGATGTGGGCGGCCGGCGAGAACCTCACCGTCGCTCAGTTCGCCCACGCGATGGTGTCGGCGGGGATCCAGCGCGCTACCGAGCTGGACATCAATCCTGACTGGGTGGCCGGATACCTGTACGTCCACCATCGCTCGACGGGACCGACCCCGGTTGCGGTGGTTCCCGGCCAGTACGGCATCTTCGGGCACCTGCTGGCGCCCTACAAGCGCGACTTCTTCACCGTCCTATCGAACTGACGCGCCGGCTGTCCAACGGGAGGTGGTAGTCCCGAGCGGCCCCGGCGCTGGAGCTGCTGAACCGTCGGCCCGGGTCTAACGGCAGGCTTGCTCGAGCCTACGCTGCAGCGAGCTGCCTTTGCTCGTGGCTCTGGTCGAGAACAGGAAGTGCCACGATCTTCCCGAGCTCCTGAACAGAAATCGGACGGTGCCGGCGTCGGGCGTCTTCTGGCACACGACCCCGAGCATTGGGCTCGATCCCCCCACATACTCCGCATTGACGCCCGCGCTGGAGCCGTCCTGGACGATGAATGCGTGCACGAGCGCGGAGCGGGTTGCTCCCCGAGCCGGTGTCACACCGGCGCCCGCGTTCGCCACGGCGCCAGAGGCAAGCGTCGCGACACCGAGCGCCGCAGCTAGTGCGGATTTCCGGGGGAGGGTCATCCTGCCAGGTTACAGCCTCGATGACGCTCGGCGAAAGACGGCCCCAGCAGCGAATCGGGACCTGAAGCGCTAGCTGAAGGAGGTGGAGACGGCCGGTCGCGTTACGCTAACTGCTTGCCGGCGGAGCTTTTGGCGCCTTCCTGGCTTGAGGCGAGCGGTCGAGCGGCACGGACCACACGCCATCACTCGGTCCCCGGCCCCCGACCCCACCCAAGTGAAGCGACGAAAAACCGTCTCCATGACGTTGGCCGCCTGCGGCCTGGCGGTAGCGGCGGCGATCGGCCTCGCCGTGACGAAGCAGAGCCCAACTCACTTCGCCGGAGATCATCAGCACCTGTTCCTGAACGCGGGCGGCGACATCTACCCCTACTCGGTGTACATCCCGCCGAGTTATCGCGCCTCTTCCGCGGTTGCGCTCGTGGTCGTCCTCCATGGTTGCAGCATGACCGCCGACCAGCAGGCGGCCGCAAGCGGGTACGACGCGATTGCGCGGCAGCATCGGTTCGTTGTCCTCTATCCCGACGTCGACCCAATTGATGAAACAAATGGGCGCTGCTGGAAAGGCATATGGGCCTCGGGCACCGAACGCCGGGGATCCGGCGATGCCGGCGCGATCGCCGACATGACGCGGGCCGTTATCGCACGTTGGCACATCGATCGCACCCGCATTTATGCGATTGGGATCTCCGCCGGGGCGTTCGAGGCCTCGATCCTCGGCGCCGAATATCCGGATCTGTACGCAGCTCTGGGCGTCCACTCCGGAGCCGCGTATCTGGGAGGCCAATCGGGCTGCCTCGCGGGCCCATCGTCGGCTGGCACCGACGCGCTGGCGGGCGCCGCGCTTTCCGCCATGGGTGCCCGCGCGCGCGTGCTGCCGGTGATCGTCTTTCACGGCGACAAGGACGACACGGTCCCATACGGGTGCGGCCTGCAGGCGATCAAGCAGTGGCTGCGCACCAACGACCTGGTCCTCCAGCACCAACGCCGCACCGCGCTCCCGTCTACCCCCACTCTCTCCCAGCACGCCGTGGCAGGCGGAGACGCATATACGGTCGCCTCGTATGCGGACATCCCGGGCTGCCCTGTGGTGCAGCTCTGGACGATCCACGGTATGGGCCATTACTGGTCCGGCGGCTCGGCCGATCCCGCCTCGGCCCGATACAGCGACCCACGGGGGCCGAGCGCCTCCGCGGCCTCATGGTCGTTTTTCTCCCGTTGGCGGCTCTCGGGATCAGTGGCGCCCTGCGCTCGTCAAGGACAGTGAGATCGGAGAGCGTCCAGGCCCCCGCATTGGCTACTGATCCGGTGCGTGGTCCTCAGCAGCTGATCGAGCCGGGGGTGGGATAACTCCCGGGCCGGCCGTCGAGCAGGCGAGAGCGGCCGGGCTGTTGCCCGCTGCGGGCAGGCGGGGTAGGCGCGGAAAGGTGGGACGGCCGCGGGCCAGCGCCTCGAGGTCGAGGCAGTCGGTCAGGTCGTTGGCGTTGGCGTCTCGGTAGGTAAGCGCTGGGAGGTTCCATTTGCGCTCGAGCATCGCCAGGATGGACGTGTGGTCATGAAGGATATGGCTGACGTAGTTGCGCTTGGCATGGGGGCTGACGACCACGGCTGGTACTCGGAAGCCGTAGCGAGCAAAGCCTTCGTAGGCCGACTCGGTGGGTTGCACCACCGGCGGGATGGCGTCGGGGGAAGGGCTGGCGGCGGCGGCACGTGATCGTAATAGCCGCCGTGTTCGTCGTAGACCAGGACGAACTGGTGCGCTTCCACTGCGGCGACGCGCCAATGGCCTTGACCACTTGGGCGAGCATGGCCTCGCCGACCGCGATGTTCTGCGGATTCTCCTGAGACTGCGTCGAATAATCGGGATCGAGCAGGCTGAACGCCGGTAGCGCGCCGGCGGTATCGGTCGGTTCTCGAAGCCTGCTCAAAAGGCGGCGGCGCGCACCCGGATGCGTGGGCGAGCGTTGTTGACGTAGCCCGGCAGGTTCCAGAGCCCGGCCGCGTCCTCAGGTTGCGTGGCGGCCGAGGAGTCCCACGCGCGGGCCAGGATCTCGTGCTCTCCCGGCGCGAGTTCCACGACGGTCCGCCACTGCCGCCAGGCCCACAGGCCGAGGTCGTCGAGCAGCTCCGCTTGTGACCATGTCGCGCCGCCATCGAGCGAGATATCGACCCGCGCGACGTGCCGCTCGCCGCCGGCGAAGGCGTACCCGCGCACCTCGAGGGGACCGATGGGGACTGTCGCGCCGTCCCATGGCGAGAGGATCTCCGAGTTCAGCGCGACCAGGCCGAGCGGGAAGCCGGCGCCCGGCGCCACGCTGCCGTCCTCGGGCAGCAGCCGGTAGATGACGTGCTGGAAGTAGCCCTCCCACGGGCGCGCGCGCACCTCGATCCGCTCGAGCCACTTGACGCTGCGCGCGCCGATGTAGCCCGGCACGACCACGCGCAGCGGCGCGCCATGGACGGCGGGAAGCGGCTCGCCGTTCATCGCCCAGGCGAGCAGCACCTCGGGGCGGCAGGCTTTGGCCAGTGGGATCGAGCCGCCGAAGCGCTCGATCGGCGACGCTTCCGGGCACAGCTCTGCGCCCTCGAACCCGACGTGCGCGGCGCCGTGCCGCGGCCCGGCCAATGCGAGCACGTCGCCGAGCGCCACGCCCGTCCACGTCGCGGCCCGGTCGCGCCTGGCCCCCACGGCTGACCGGGGATGTCACGGATCGCGATCAGCCCGGCGCGGCGGTTGCCGGCGCACTGCAGCGTCGCGGTCACCGTCCGCGCCGGCAGCGCCTCACGCAAGGTGGCCAAGGAAAGGTCCAGTTCCCGTTCGACGAGGCCATCCAGACGCAGCCGCCACACCGCGGGGTCGATGTCCGGCACCGGGCCGTGCCCCCGGACGTAGAACGCGTCGGTGGCGGTCAGTGAACTCTCGGCCAACGCGGCGAGCCCCGTCTCCGCGTTGAACGGCTCCTGCTCGTGCACGATCATGTCGGCGCGCTTTCCGAACGTCTGCGTCGTTGGGTGCTCAGCCGACCCGGCCCGGGGGTTGGGACGCCCCGCGTGGCGTTCGCCTGTCTCGGCGCCAACGCGCGTCGATGCCGGCATGTCAGGCACCGACAGCGCTGATGTTGCCGGTCCGGGGCCCGGCGGACACCACCGCCGGACTGATGACCGTCGCGCCGATGACCGGGTGAGCGAGGTCGATGATGCAGGGCGATAGCCATGAGCTCATGTGGTTCCTTTTCGTCTGAGTCGGTCAAGCCGGATCCTCGCGGTGAGCCGAGGTCCTGTCGACGTCCGTCGGGAACGGTTGCGCCTGTCCTCATGGGCCGGTGCAGCGCGTCACCCGCGCCCTGGGGGGTGGCGACTTCACGCTCGATTCGCGGCTGGCGACCGAGACCGAGCAGGCGCGCCGACATCCCGATCTCGGCGTCGATCTGCGGCGCGGATCGCAGGAGGCGACTCGCACGCCACCGCTCGCGCCGGTACGGCGACCCAGCGCTGGGTGCCGCTGGTCGGCGATCTATGCGGTCTGAGCGCCATCGGGCCGGGCGCGACGGGGCCGGAGGACAGTGGCCGCCCTTTCGGCCTCGATCAGCATGTGTCGAGTACGAGCGAGAGTGGCGCGCTGGACGAGACAAGGAGATGACCCGTGCCGGATGAGAGCGGCGCCGTGATCGACCAACGCGTGCGGCGTGATCGCGACCATTCAGCGAGGGTCCTGCGCAGGCACCGCGACTACGCGCTCGAGGATGTCGGCGAGGATCCCGATCCGCGATTCACGTTCGCCAACGAGCGCACGCTTCTGCGTGGAACCGCACCGCGCTCGCGCTCATTGCCGCCGGCGTCGGCGCCGCACAACTGCTGGAGCTCGGCAGCCGTGCGCTGAGCCTGATCCTGGCGCTGCCGCTCATCGCGCGCGGCTGCATCCTCGCGCTCGCGAGCTACAGCCACTGGGAGGCCAACGAGCGGGCGATGCGGCTCCACCTGCCGCTGACCCACCCACCGTTCGCGCGTCTCCTGCGCCTCGCCATCGCCCTCGTTGGCGTGGCCGCGATCGTCCTCGGCATCGTCCATGCTGCAGGCTGAGAGCCGCAACGAACGCGCGCCGGAGCGCGGGCAGGCCGCCGAGCGAACGTCACTGGCCTAGACGCGCTCAGCGCTCTCGCTCGGCGTCATCGGCGCGCTGTTCATCCATGCCGGGGCCAAGTCGGCACCAGAGGCGCTTGCCTATCCACTCGGCGGGCTGTCGCTACTAGCCGCCACCGTCGTGGGATGTGCGTGCCCACCGTCCGCGCGCGGGCGCTCGCACGCGGTCACCTGGCCGCACACCGCGGGGCTGCTGCGATGGATGAGCGTGGGTATCGCCACGCTCGGCATCGTGGCGGGTGTGGTCGTTGCCCTATCCGCCGGGATTGCCTGAGCGACCTCACCAGCACACGAGCGCTTATAAGGGGCAACGAACGCGACCTGGAGTGTCTGAGCCAGCCAGCCCACCCGTGCAGCGCCGTGAGATTGGAGAGGGAGTGTTAAGAGCCGGCGCGGCCAGAAACCACCCAGTGGGCTCAAGCACTTTACGCCGCTGACGCGCCCGGCATCCCCACAGCGCGCGACCAAGCCAACCGGCCCCCGTTGACCGTTGGTGAGCCGCATGTACTCGCCGAGGAACAGGCGGCGTTGCGGCGGGTCGAGACGCTGGTGGCGCGCGGGGTCGCGCCGAAGGATTGAGTCGCCGCGGCGAGGCCCGCGGCGGGGAGGTCGTTTCGAGGATCGGCTCGTCATCCTCGAGGACCCGCTGGAGAAGCGCACGGTGTGGAGCGGAGTTGTAGAAGCCACCTGAAGTAGGAGGGGTGCCCCACGTGGGGCACCCCTCCATCGAAGTGGGGTCTTACGGCACGAGACCGTGGCCGGCGAGCGTGTGGATGTCTCCGCCTGGGAGTGCCCGCGGCGCCGGGGCCGACGCGTTGGGATGTGGGATCACGCCGCCGCCGTGCATGAGACCGGTCCTCGGGTCAAGCGCGCTGTGCGGTCCTGGCACGTTGGGCGTGTGAATCGCCCTGGCGGCCGGGAACGACGAGCCGCTTGGCGACTGCGCGGCGATGTGCGCCGGGCGGTGTGCACCCGACAGGGCGACAATGATCACGGCCGCCCCCACCGCGATGAGGGCGCTCAGCGCCAGCAGGGACCTCTCGACAGTGATCCGAAGGTGAGAGGTCGAGTGCGGGATGCTGTGCGGCGTAGACATGATGTGCGGGATGCTGTGCGGCTTAGACATGATGTGCTCCTTTGGTGAAGGGGGCTGGACCGCGGCCCCCGGTGAGTGTTCGTTGCCCCACTGATCCTCAGCGAGCGGCGCTTCCTCGGCTAGCCACCCTGGAGGTGGTTCTGACGACACCTTCGAGGTGCAACCTCGCCGGGGCCCCGCGGCCGGCATGGTCCGTCAGAGGGTTGAGATGCCCCTCAGGGCGGTGACCATGCCGACGGCCACGATCAGCAGTCCCGCGAGGGCGATCGCCCAGCGAAGCGCGTCAGCACGACCGGGCGCGGAACCCTCGGGCGCCCGTGACCCGGGCGCAGCCGCGCTGGCCTCCGGGACGCGTTCATCCTGAGAGGGAGCCGCCGCGCCGGTGGCCACGACGGACTCAGGGCGCGCTCGCCGCAGCCCGCCGGCGGCGACGAGCGCGGCTCGTCCAAGGTCGCCGGCCGACGGATAGCGGTCGCTTGGATCCGCCGCCATGGCTCGGCGCACAACATCGTCAAACTCGGGAGGCAGGTCGGGGCGCAGCGCTACGGGCGACGGTCGGGCGGCGCTGACGTGGGCCAGCGCTCGGGGGCCGTCCGTCCACCCGGCGAACGGCGCCTCCCCGGTGAGGGTCTCGAACAGCAGGCACCCCAGTGCGTAGACGTCAGCGCGTGCGTCGACGCGCTCATTCAAGATCTGCTCGGGTGCTACGTACTCGGCTCGTGCGACGATGGAGCCGTGCCGCGTGATCCCGCCGACCGGGGCTGACTGACGCTTGGCAAGCCCGAAGTCGCTGAGGTAGACGTGGTCGTCGCGGGCGAGTAGGACATTTGACGGCTTGACGTCGCGGTGCAGCATCCCGCGAGCGTGGGCCGCGTCGAGTGCGGCGCCGACCTGGCGAACAATCCGCGCGGACCGAAGCGGCTCGATGCGCCCGTCCGCAGCGATCAGCGCGCGCAGGTCAGTGCCGTTCACGAGACGCATCGAGATGAAGAGCACGCCGTCCTCGTCGCCCGCATCGAAGATGGGAATGACGTTTGGATGGTCGATCGCGGCCGCGATCCACGACTCGCGCCGAAAGCGTTCCCGGAAACGCTCCTCCCGGGAGTGCTCGGGAAGAATGAGCTTGAGCGCCACCTGGCGCTGGAGCGCAAGTTCCTCGGCCCGGTAGACGACCCCCATGTCTCCGTGGCCGATGACCTCCTGGACACGGCATCCCGCAAAGACGGAGCCCGGCGGGAGCTCGGGGGGCGGCAGTTCCCGGTCGGCGATAGGGCCTGCCGGGGTCTGCGGTCTCTTCGGCGCGGCGGGGACCGGGGGCGGCTGGGCCGGGGCGGACGGCGGGGTTGGCGGGGGGGTTGGCGGGGGGCTGGGTGCTCGCTCGACAGCGGCCAACTCCAGGGTCCTTGAGCCAAGCCGGACCGAGTCGCCCAGCTTGAGAACCCGAGCGCCGCGCACGCGCTCGCCGTTCACGAATGTTCCGTTCGCCGACCCGAGATCCTCGATGGTGAGCCGCCCGTCTGCGTCACGGACAATGCGAGCGTGACGCCGGGAAAGCTGGGCATCGTCGCTGAACCGGCCTTCTCCGCTCACCGCTCGTCCGATGACGAGCTCGTCGGCCAGGGGGAGCCGGCGGCCCGCGGCCGTCCCGGCGGTGATCACCAGCTCCTCACGCGCCTCACCGGGCTCGCTGTCGGGCTCGCCCATACGGGCTGCGATCGGGAGGCGTGATCTCTCCGGCACGACACCGGAGGAGTCCGTCACCTGCAGGACCGTCTTGCCCACCCTTATGACGTCGCCGAGCGCGAGCATCCGCGGGGCGTCGAGGCGCTCGTCGTTCACGAACGTTCCGTTCGCCGACCCGAGATCCTCGATCGTGAGCCGCCCGTCGGCGCCGCGCGAGACCCGGGCATGGCGGCGTGAGATCACGGGATCGTTCCCGAGCCTTCCGTCCTGATCGGCGGCGCGGCGGCCGATCAGCAGGTCGGTGTCGACGCTCAGGCGCTTGTCCCGCTCCTTGCCCTCGGTAACCCGCAGCTGCTCGCCGGCCATGCCGCTTGCAACCCTACGCCTCTCCCGACATCTGCACCAGAGCTCAGGCCCGCTCGACGCCACCAGGCTTCCCGGAGATAATGGGCGGCATGTCGCCGAACCCTCGCGCCGACGCCCGCCCGGTCTCGGAGTTGAAGGCTCGCGTCGAGGCCGAGCGCGCGGGCCGGCCATTCCTCCTGTATCGGGACGGTGACGACAACCAACGGCTCTTCTACTTCGAGCCCGGCTCGGAGAACGCCTCGGTCGGGCGCGGGCCGCCGTCGGATCTGCTGCTGGACTGGGACGACCAGGTCTCGCGCCTCCACGCCCGGCTCGAGCGGGGCGACCACGGTTGGGAGGTCGTCGATGATGGCCTGTCGCGCAACGGCACGTTCGTCAACCAGCAGCGCGTGAGCGGCCGGTGCCGACTGAATGACGGCGACACCCTACGATTCGGGACGACGACGATCACGTTCCGATCGCCCGAGCGAGAACCGTCGGATCCGCTGCACGCAGCCGCCCCGCCGTCTGCAGCCCGCCTGTCTACGACCCAACGCCGCGTTCTGGTGGCCCTGTGCCGTCCGTACAAGGCCTGGACCGGGTTCGCCGGGCCGGCCACCGACGAGCAGATCGCCGAGGAGCTCTTCCTCTCCGTCGGTGCGGTGAAGACCCACCTCAGCGTGCTCTATGCGAAGCTCGCCGTCGAGGAACTGCCCGGGAACGAGAGGCGCACCCACCTGGTGCAACGCGCCTTCTCTGCCGGCTTGATCTCCGAGAGCGACCTGTAGCCGGCGTGCGTGCGCCCGGCTCCAGCTTCGCCGGATACGAGATCGAGGGCGTCATCGGGGCCGGCGGGATCGGCATCCTCTACCGCGCGCGCCAAGTGCGGCTCGACCGGCCCGTCGCGCTCAAGTTGGTCGAGCCCGACCTAGCGCGCGACCCCGTGGTTCGCGAGCGCCTGCGCCGCGAGGCCAGAGCGGTGGCTGCGCTTGACCATCCCAATATCGTCCCGTTGTACGAGGCGGGCGAGGAGGGAGGAACCGTCTACATCGTCACGCGATGGGTGAAGGGCACCGAGCTTGGCACTCTGATCCACGGCCACGGTCCCTTGGAGCCGGCGCGGGCGGCGCGGACGGCCGCGCAGATCGCCGCCGCGCTCGAGGTGGCGCATGACAATGGGCTCGTTCACCGGGACGTCAAGCCCTCCAACGTGATCCTGACCTCCGAAGATCACGTCTATGTCACGGACTTCGGGCTGGCCAAGCGGGTGGGGACAGCCGCGGGGCTGACCCGCGCGGACCAGATGCTGGGAACCGTCGACTACGTCGCTCCCGAGCAGATCGAGGGCAGTGAGCCCGACGCGCGAGGCGACGTCTACGGACTCGCCTGCGTCCTCTTCGAGACGCTGATCGGGGAGGCCCCCTTTGCCGGCCAGAAGGGCGGGATGGCAAAGATGTGGGCCCACGTCAACGCCGAGCCACCCTCGGTGCGCGAACGGCGGCCCGACGTGCCCACGGCGCTTGAGCACGTGATTGCGCTCGGGCTGTCCAAGGCTCCGGAGGACCGTCCCACGGCAGCCGCGTTCCGGAGGAGCGTGCTCGCGGCGGTTGGTGAGGCGCCGTGAGCGGGTGGCGCTCCAGAGCGTGTCTCTACGAGCAGGTGTCGTCGAGGAGCGTCGTGGTGAGCATGATCCGACCAAGCGCCACCCAGGCGGCGCCGTAGTATGTCGGCGAGCGCCGGTCGAGGGCCTCGGCCGTGTCGAGCAGTCCGTCTCGGGCCGCCGGTTGTCCGGCGGCATCGGCCGCCGCGGCCGCGGCCACGAGCGCGACGGGATGCAGTGTGTGACCGGCCGGCCGTCCCGAGAGGTCGTGCTCGACCGGCAGCTTGGTGGGGTCCTGCCGTTCGAAGGCGGGCCATGCCCGGGCGGCGATCTGGCGGCCGGCCGGGTTCGGATCCTCGGCCATCCGGACAAGCGTGCGCACAGCATCAAAGCCGAACCGCCCAGGCGACTGCGGAGCGCTCGGCGAGCCGATTGGCACGGGCTTGTCACCCTCGAGCCTCGCCCAGTCCGGCGGCAGCCGCCCCGGAGCCGGCATCAGCTGGCTCGTGATCGCGCGCGAACTCGCTGCCAGAGCGCCCCAGCCGGAGTCCTTCGACGCGGCGCGCAGCGCCAGAAAGCTGGCCGGCGAGAAGTAGCTGGGGTCGACCGTGACCGGCGGCGGGCTGATCGCCCAGGGACCGGCGGCCAGCACTGGTGCGCCCTGGAACGAGGTGACCTCCACGTGCATGATGGCCTTCCCCAGCTGAAGCGCCTCCTGCCGCAGGGTGGGCCGGTGAAAGCGGCAGGCGGCGACCAGCAGCGCCCGGCTGGCGTCGAGGTCGGCGTCGGAGGCCGCCTCGGGATCTTGGACACGGCCATGGGCCCAGAGAAACGAGATCAGCCCGTCAGGACGCCGGAGATTGTTCTTCGTCCACCCCCAGATGGCGTCGAAGTGACGGGAGTCGCCGATGGCGGCTGCCAGGAGCATGCCGTATGCCTGTCCCTCGCCCACGGTATCGCCGCCTTGATCGAGCCGCGAGACGCGTCCGTCGGCGGTGACGTAGCGATTCAGGAAGTGTCGAGCGGCGGCAACAGCGCGTTCCTGGGGCTGGACTTGAAGCTGAGACTGGGACTGGGAACTCGAGCCTGGCTTGGCGCCTGTGGCGCCGCAGCCGGTGAGGAGGAACAGCGCGAACCCTCCCAGCGCCAACGCGACGACGACCACGACGACATCTCGCACGGGCCGGCTCACGCTGCGGCGACCTCGGCCGGCTCCAGGGACCCCGGGGCTGGGGCGGGTGGCTTCTGGAGCGCCGCCCAGCATCCGGTCAGGAGGATCGAGACGTGAACAAGTGCGAAGGAGACGTTGTTGATCGTCGCGGCGTCTGGATTGCGAATCAGCCCGTAGACGCTGGCCGCGACCAATATCCCAACCACAGCCAACGCAGGCATCACCGCCCCAGGCTGGCGAGCCTCGGCGCCCTTCTTCGGGGTCACGACGAAGGAGCCCTTCCGGCCCAGCACGGTGTAGACCGTGGACAGCACGTGGATCCAGAAGTTTGCGGCCGACAGAGTGAAGGCGGCGAAGGTGTAGGAGCCCGCACCGGCAACCGCTGCCATCGTCAGCGCCACGGCGTAGTAGGGCACGAAGTGCAGCAGGAAGACCGGGGCGTTGATGCCGCCGATCGGCTGGCCACCGCCGAGCAGACGAACGACCGGGAAGGTCATGTAGATGAGGACGGTCCACCCTGAGAGGAAGTACAGGCCTGAGAGCAGGTACTGGGCCTTCAGGCGCAGCGGCAGCCGTGCTCGCATCGCGCGCGGGAGCCCCGACAGACAGCCTCTGGCCCAGCGCTGTTGCTGGGAGACGTAGGCGGCGGTGTCCTCGGGGCCGAGGCCGCGCGCCAGCACATCCGGGACGTACGCCGAGCTCCAACCCTGCTCGTGGAGGTGGATCGAGAGCTCGAAGTCCTCGGTGAGCGAGTTCGTCGGGAACCCGCCGACGCTCTCGAACGCCGCCCGCCGGAACAACACGTTGGTGCCGCAGCAGAAGACGGCATTGAGCCCGTCCTTGCCACGACAGATGGCCCCGAAGAACAATGCCTGCTGGGCCCAGGATGCCGCCGCGATGCGATTGGCGTCCGTGTTGGCGTAGTACTGCGGTGTCTGAACGAACGCGATTTTGGGGTCGTCCATCCACCCGAGCGTCGCCTCGAGGAAGCCTGGGTCCGCCACGTGGTCGGAGTCGAAGACGGCAATGAACGGGGCGTCGGTCTTGGTGAGGGCATGGTTGATGTTGCCCGCCTTCGCCCCCGTGTGCTCCGGCCGGCGGATGTAGCCCACCCCGTACCGGGCAGCGAGGTCACGCATGGCGTCGTCGTTGCCATCGTCGAGCACATGGACCCTCACCTCCGCGCCGCGCAGGCCGACGGCGGCGGCCACCGTCAGGTCGACGATGTCCGGCGGCTCCTTGTAGACGGGGATGAAGACGTCGACGACCACCCATTGGCTCGGTGCTCGCTTCTCCCTCACCCGCTCATTGGCGACGGTCCACCAGAAGCCGAGCGCCTGCATGAAGTTGAAGAGCTCCGCAGCGATCAGGATGCCGTAGAGGACAGGGGTGCCCACACGGTCCGGGTTGAGCAGCCAGCCGAAATACCATACGGCGCAGGGCACCCCGATGAGAATCAGAATGCGCACGCGTCGGCGAACGCTCCAGGTGCCTGGCACCGGCTCCCACGTCACCCGGCGAAGACGGACGTCCCAGGGTCGACTGCTCATTGAAGCTCCCACACGATGGTTTGCGGGGTGTCGAAGCGGTGCACGAGCTGCCGGAAGAAGGTGAGCTGACCAACCACCCTGTTCGTCTGATCGAAGAACGCCTTGTTGCTCTGGAACGAGGCCAGGACGAACACGGGGCTCCCCTCCGTGCCCGCGGACACGCTGTGGGAGAGGGGCTGGCTCCGAAGGTGGGGGGCGTAGTACTCGAGCACGTAGCGCATGTCGGCCGGCTCGTAGAGGACGAGGCTGTTCGGGCCGCCATGTGCCTGGATGTCCTGGATCGCGCCGCGAAAGTCGAACAACCTGGGGTTGGCCTGGTTCAGCTGCTGATCGGCCAGGCCGACCAGCAATGTCAGGACGACCCCGCCAGCGACCAGTAACCGTGCCCTCGAATGGCGTATCCAGCCGGCCACGAGCCGCGCGATGAGGAGCAGCACCAGAGGAACGAGGATGAGGAAGTTGCGCAGCTCGAACAGCGAGCGGTCAAACGCGGATACCACGATCAGAAGGACGACGAGGGCGCCGGCGGCGGCGGCGAGGCTCATCGTCTGGCGCGATGCCCCGCGGCCGAGCAGGACGAGCGAACCGAGCAGGAACAACGGCCACATCGCCGCCAGGAGCACGGTCGTCGCGTCAGGCTGGTAGCCCCACAGTGCCCAGGCCATGTTCGCCAGCACGGAGTAGAACGACAGCAGGTCGTAGGTTCCGCTCGGCGAGCCGGCCGCACCGGCCGTGACCTGGTACTGGTGATGGGCGAACACCAAGAGGGGCACGAGCTGCATGACGAGCACCGCAGCTGAGTACGCAAAGCCCAACGCCAGTGCCTTGACGGGCTGATCCTGTCGCTTCCGGTGGACGAGGACCGCGACGAAGACGAGCTGCTCCACACCGATCAACAACAGGCCGAAGTAGTGCGACCACAAAAGAGCGGCTGTGGCGAGGATGTACGCTGCCCAGTTGACCATCGTGCCGTGACGTATCACTCGCAGCTGCGTCAACAGAGAAAGCAGACCGAAGAGCGCGGTGAACTCGTACATCCGGACCTCCTGCGCGTACCAGATGAGCACCGGCGAGACCGCGGCGAATGCGGCCGCAATCAGTCCGGTACGGCGGTCGTACAGTTCCCGTCCCAGCTCGTAGAGCACTGGGATCACGAGCGTCCCGGCGAGCAGCGAGGGGAGTCGTCCGGCCAACTCGCCGTGGCCGAACGCCCGGATGGTCAGCCAGAGCGTTAGGTGGTAGAGAGGTGGCTGACGGTCGCCGTTGTAGAGGTTCTGGAACAGATCGTGTAGCGAAAGACGCGCTTGGTGGATGCTGATGGCCTCGTCGAGCCAGATCCCGCGCGGTACCGCCAAGCGCAATCCCAGTCCCGCGAGGATGAGCCCGCCGAGGACGAGACGGGCGGTGTGACGGCTCGTGTCCGGCTCGCCTCGACGCGGGAGCCGGCCCCGCGGGCCGAAGAGGTCGGCCTCGTGCGCACCGCGGAGTCCCCAAACCATCATTCGCAATGAGTTCCCTTCGGGGGGCTTGACCGTGTGCACGGGAGCAGTGCCTATCTGTCAGAGGCGCTCACGACGTCTCAGGTGTCCACGGGCAAGGTTGCGAGCTCGGCTGCGCTCGCAAGCTGACCCACCTCCAGTCGCCTATCCGCTCTGATGACATGCATCACCGCATTGATCAGCGCGAGGTGAGTGAAGGCTTGTGGAAAGTTGCCGAGGTGACGGCCCGTCTCAGGATCGATTTCCTCGGCGTAGAGCTGGAGTGGACTGGCGTATGACAGGAGCTTCTCGCACAGCCGTCTGCCTCGCTTGATCTCGCCGATCTCACACAACGCAGAGACCAACCAGAACGAGCAGATGGTGAACGTCCCTTCGTCAGAGGTGAAGCCGTCATCCATCTCGTCGACGTGATAGCGATGCACCAGCCCCTGTTGCGTGAGCTCGTCCGCGATCGCCAGCACCGTGTCTCGGACGCGCTCGTCTGACGCGGGGAGAAAGCGGACCAGCGGCATCAGCAACAGGGATGCGTCGAGCGCTGTCGTCTCGTAGTGCTGGACGAACACGCCTCGGTCGTCAAGGGCGCGCTCGCAGATCTCCGCGTGGATCTCGGCGGCGACTTCTCCCCAGCGCTCCACCATTCGCGGGTCATGACGGAGCCGCGCGAGGCGCACCCCGCGGTCGAGGGCGACCCAGCACATCAGCTTGGAGGACGTGAAGTGCTTGGGTTCGCCCCGGACTTCCCAGATCCCGTAATCGGGCTCGCGCCAACGGTCGAGCGCGGTCTCCACCTGATGCTTGATGATGGGCCACAGTCGGTCAGGCAGCTGATCGCGGGACCTGGTGTGGAGATAGATCGAATCGAGGATCGCGCCCCACACGTCGTGCTGGTTTTGGTTATAGGCGCCGTTGCCGATACGCACCGGCTTGGCGTAGTCGTAGCCTGAGAGGTGGTGGAGTTCCTGCTCTTCAAGCTTGCTCTCCCCCCCGATCCCATACATGATCTGGAGCTGGCCCTCCTCGGCCTCCGCGACATCGGCTATGAAGTAGAAGAAATCGTTGGCCTCGTCGTCGAACCCCAGGGTGTACAGGGCCCACAGCATGAAGGTCGAGTCCCTAATCCAGCTGTAGCGGTAGTCCCAGTTGCGCACGCCGCCGGGGCTCTCCGGCAGCGACGCGGTGGCGGCCGCGATCATCGCCCCGGTCGGACGGAAGGTCAAGCCCTTCAGGGTCAGTGCACTGCGCTGCAGGTGCGAGCGCCACGGGTGATCCGGAAAAACGCCGTGCTTGAGCCATTCCTGCCAGTGCCTGGCCGTGCGCGTGAGCCAGGTGTCGGCCTCCTGGTATGTGGACGGGACCGGATGGCTTGACCACGCCAGCGCGGCATAGGCGCATTCCCCTTCGTGCAAGATCGTCCGAGCCCGAGCACGCGGTCCCTCCAGCCCGAGCCGCAGGTCGGTCACCAGGCGCAAGCGCAGATCCGTTCCCTCAGACCCACCGATGGCCTCGTGGTAGCCCGGGCTGGAATAGTTCCAGTCGGCCGACAGACCGCCGTAGTCGAAGGCCGGCTCGCATTCGAGGTTGATCTCCGCCGACCCCTCCACGCAGCTGATGAGCCTCAGCAGGACATGGTCCGCGTCGTAATAGGTCGGGGAGCGCCGATGACTCTGGGATCGCTCCTCTTCGTGATGCCAGAAGCCGATTGAGAGCGCGTCGCGCACGATGACCCACCCCGTGCGCGTTTCCCACGTCGTCTCGAGCACCATCGTTCCCGGGACGTAACGGCGGCCGGCGGGCACGTTGACATCGGCTGGGCCGAGCCGGAAACCGCCCGCGTCCCGGTCCAGTATTGAGCCGAACGCGCTCGGTGAGTCCATCCGCGGCAGGCACATCCATTCGACGTTGCCGTTGGGCGCAACGAGCGCGGTCGTCTCGCAATCGGACAGGAACGCGTACTCGGCGATCGGCGGAAACGCGGTCGTCCCCATCCCGTGATCCGAAGCCCCCGAGGCCCCCTCCATTGTGCGATTCTGGTGTGCTCGGAGATTGGTGTCAAGGTATCCTCACGCGGTCCGGTGGCGACAGGCATCACGTGGACCCTCAGAAACAGCCCACCTCGATCGACCGCATCGCTCTGGCGCCCGAGCCGGTGGCTCGGTTTCGCGGACCGACTTCTCCCGACGGGGCCATCACGCTCATGTTGAGCGACATCGCTGACGCGGCGGCAGTGGCCCAGCGGATCGGCTCGGACCTCTGGGAGCAACTGCTTCGCGATCACCACGTGCTCGTCGAGCAACTGGTCGCGAGCTACGAGGGCCAGGTCACGAAGTTTGACGGTGACGGCTTCGTGGCCTCCTTTCACAGCGCTCACGCCGGCCTCCACGCGGCGGTAGAGCTGAAACGCGCATTCACGGAGATCGCCCCGGCCGCCGGCGATGGAACTGTCGCCCTGCGCATCGGCCTGCACTCCGGATTTGTGATCGCCGATCCGGAGCAGCCGCGGGGGCGCAATTTTGTCCTTGCGGCACGAATCGCAGGACAGGCGAGGGCTGGGGAGATCCTGGTCTCGTCGTCGCTCAAGGAGTACACGGAGCGCGATCGCAGATTCCGCTTCGAGCCCCAAGGCGAGTACCACTTCAAAGGCCTCGTGGGCGAGCACACCGTCTATTCGGTGAGTCGAGAATAGGCCGGCCGGCGCTTTCGCGCGGGCGCATTGGACTAGAGTGGCGTAGGCACCGCGCTGTTGAACGTGGAGCGGAGTTGTGCCGGGACCGCGCTTTCTGGACACACCGATGGACCTCAAACGACGCTTGGAAGCCGAGCGGGAGGGCGTGCCGTTTGTGTTCTTCCGCGACCAAGAGGGCAATCAGCGGATCATCACGCTCGGTCCCGCGCGCGAATCTCTAAGCGTTGGCCGGGATGACGGGTGCGACGTCGGTCTTAGCTGGGATGGCATGGTCTCCAGGCTGCACGCCCGGTTCGAGCGCAGCGGCGGTTCGTGGACCGTCTATGACGGTGGTCTGTCGCGGAACGGGACGTTTCTCAATCAGCAGCGCGTGGACGGGCACCGGGTGCTCAACGATCGCGACCAGCTGCGCTTCGGGACCACCGAGATGTGCTTTCGCGACCCCCGTCCCCAACGATCGCGCACCGTGATGCTCAGTAAGGAGCGGGCTGGGCCAACCGTGTCCGTCGCACAGAAGAAGGTTCTCCTGGCTCTGTGCCGGCCATACAAACACCACTCCGGTTTTGCCAGGCCGGCGTCCAATCGAGACATCGCCGACGAACTGGTTCTGAGCGTCGACGCAGTAAAGAGTCACCTGCGCAACCTGTTCGCGAAGTTCGCACTCGACGATCTGCCGCAGAACGAGAAGCGCATGCGCCTCGTGGAGCAGGCGCTTCAGCACGGCCTGGTGCGCGACAGCGAGCTGTAAGGACCTCCCGACTCGCGAGCGCGAGGGGGGCGTCGCGCGGAGCCAAGACGGCCGCGGCGCGGACGCGGAAGCAGCAGCCTTGACAGCTAGGTTTCGGCAGTTATGCTCGGATCCGACGCTACCTGAAGTCGATGGATTGGGCGGCCGGCCTTCGCCGGCCGGGGGGAATCGCGATGCATTTCAGAAGCGGGGAGCTTGAGCGCGGCTTCGTAATTGGGGGCTACCGCATCGACGAGCTCATCAGCCGGGGCGGGATGGGCGCTGTGTACCGCGCGACGAACGTCGCGCTCAACCGGATCTACGCGCTGAAGGTGATCGCTCCCGAGCTGGCGGGTGACGATCAGTTCCGTGAACGGTTCAAGCGTGAGATGCGGATCGCGGCGTCGCTGCACCATCCGCACGTCGTCGGGATCCACTACGCCGGAGAGCAGGACGGTTTGCTCTTCCTGGTCATGGACTTCGTGTATGGCACGGACCTGCGCCAGCTTCTTCTCAAAAGCGGGGCCCTTGAGCCCGAACGTGCTGTCGACCGGCTGGTCCAAGTCGCTTCCGCGCTTGACGCTGCCCACCACAAGGGTCTCGTGCACAGGGATGTCAAGCCGGGGAACATCCTGATCACCGTCCGAGACGGTGAGGAGCACGCTTACCTGACCGATTTCGGGTTGGCAAAGCGGTCCGACACCGTGGGTGCGCTGACCCAAAAGGGGGCGGTTGTCGGCACCGTTGATTACATGGCCCCTGAGCAGGTCACTGGCGGCGCAACTGATGCTCGCACCGACATCTATGCCCTCGGATGCGTTTTCTACCAGATGCTCACCGGAACCGTTCCGTACGAGCGCGAGAACTCCGTGGCCACACTGTTTGCGCACGTCCACGAGCCCCCGCCGCCGGTCGAGGACCGGGTCACTGACACGTATCCGGTATTCGACGCGGTGGTCGCGACAGCCATGGCCAAGGCGCCAGTCGACCGCTATCCCTCAGCCGGAGACTTCGCCCGTGACGCGGCGGCGGCGCTGAGGGGCAGGCGGTACACCGGGCGGCCTTCGCTTGTCGCCACAGGCGAGGCAAAACCAACTGACGAGCCGGCAGGATCGGAAGGCGCGGCGGAGACCGAGATCGACCGCGGCACCGACGACGAGCTGCCGCCGTGGCCGAGCGCGGAGCCGCCGCCGTCGCGCAGCGCGGAGCCGCCACCGTCGCGCAGCACGGAGCCGCCACCGTCGCGCAGCACGGAGCCGCCGCCGTCGCGCAGCACGGAGCCGCCGCCGTCGCGCAGCACGGAGCCGCCGCCGTCGCGCAGCACGGAGCCGCCGCCGTCGCGCAGCACGGAGCCGCCGCCGTCGCGCAGCTCGGATCCGCAAGCGTGGCCCAGCCGACAGCCCGAAGCTTGGCCCGGGCCCGAACCGCAGGCAGCTCCGACGGTGCTGCCCACACGCGGTGAACAAGCCTGGGCACAACCGACCGCCGCCCCTGCCGGGCGCGCGGAGCCCGCCTCGGGGCCGGGTTCAGCGGCTGAGGGCGCGGCGAGCATCGCGCCGGAGCCATCTCAAGCGCCGCCGACTGGGCCGCCCAGGGAACCAGGATCACATCCTCCAGGGCCGGACGGAGGCGCTCAGCCCCCGGGTCCGGGCGCCAAGAAGTACCGCTGGCCAGCGCTCGCCGTCTTTCTGGTCGTTGCTGCGGGCGTGGTGGCGGTCGTCGCGGGATCGTCAGGTTCTTCTTCCCAATCGTCACACACACCGGCGCTTGGCGTTTCGTCGACGACGTCAGCTGCTCGCAACGCGCCGCAAACGCCGGCCGGACTGCATTTGGCGGCGGCCGCGAATGCCGTTCCGACCAATCACGTCACGGGAAAGGGAACCGCGTCTGTGGTGCTGAATGGTGATGTCGCGACTGTCAGAGTGAACACGGTGGGGCTGCTCGACGGCTCGCCGCACCTGATGCACATCCATGCCGGCGGCCTGGGTGTCTGCCCACCCGCGTCTGCCGCCCGGCTCCATAACGGCCACCTCGCCATCAGCACCGGGAACGGGATCAGGTTCTACGGTCCACCTGTGGCCTCGCTGACGCTCACGGGTGACACAAGTCCGAGGAGCAACCTTGCCTTTCCGCGCTTCCCGTCGGTGGGGAAGATCAGCTATGAGCGCGTTGTGCACCTCCCTTCGTCCGTAGCCGCCTTGGTTCGCGGGGGCAACGCCGTTGTCGTCATTCACGGCATCGACTACGGCCACTCAGGTACCTACGATGAGATCCTGGGGCCAAGCGATCTGGCCAGCCAATTCAACGGCGACTCGACTGCGCCGGCGCTATGCGGTCATCTGGCGACCGGCCGCGTCGTCGCAGCCGTACAGCCTAGGTCGAGCAAGCGCGTCAGCGAGCGGTCCTCGCAGCCCACGGTCTACACCGCCTCGCTCGGGGGTGTGAGCGTTGCCGGGACCGACGAGGTGGTCGGTTTCGGGCTGCTCTGTCATGTGCTGGCAGTGGTGACGGGCAGGGGTGATGCATCGCCGCCGGGTGGTAACGCCGCCTGACGGCCCCGACCCTCACCTCTGGGCGCGCTGCATGGCCGTCGCCACGCCCGAGTGCGAACAGGAACAGACCATCGCCTGCGATGAGAACTGGCGGCTGCTCATTCCCCTCTGGCGCACCGAGGAGCTCTAACACGAGCTCAAGGAGTCCCACGGCACCTACGAGGCCCAACACGACTACTGGCGCGACCGCTACAAGGTCGCCGCCGACGACATCGGATCCGCCCGAAAGTCCGCGCGAGATCGACTTTCACCGCCTGCGCGCCAACGTCGCCCGCCTCATCGAGTGGCTGCGCATCTGCATGCGCCAGGGCTGGCTGGGCGACGCACCACGCAACCGCCGCGAGAGCGAGCGCAAGTACCACAGGGCTGAGCCCATCGCTGCCCGCTTTGCCGAGATGCGCCTGCGCATGGGCCTGCTCATCCCCTACGGCGAGAAAGCGTCCAGCACTTCCCCGGCACGCAGGTCACGCCGCCGTCGCGGCGAGCGCCGCGGGCCGCCGGGGCAGACCCAGCTCGACATCCCGGCCTAAGCCGGCGTCGAGCGCCCCACCGGGCACCAGCTGACAGCACACCGGCCGCCCCGGGGCCGACCCGCGGGCGGCCGTCGCCGTTGCCGAGGGCCGCCGGCCCGAAAACGCCGTGAGCACTGACTTGAACCCGCGTCCTTGCCTGCTGACAGCCCCTACAACGACAAAGACGCCTCAGTCCCTTATCTGGAAACTGAAGCGTCTAACTGTCGAGGTGGAGACGGCGGGAATTGAACCCGCGTCCGCAGTCGCGCAAAAGGTGGTGTCTACGAGCGTATCCGGCGCTCTGATCTCATCTTCCACTCGCCACGCCGGCGGGGTTGTGAAAGACCAGCTCCGAAAGAATGTCCTCGGGTTGGCCGGAGCGGGCCTCGCCAAGTGAGCCTGCTAGTTGATCCCGGTTACTCCGCCGCAGGCGGGCTAAGAGACCAGGAGCGCTCACGGCTTAGTTACTAAGCGGCGAGCGCGAACTCATGAGAGTCCGCACTTATTTTTTTCCCGGGAGTTTTACGAGGCCACCCGGGACCTCGACTCGCAACCACCTCCACGAACCGACCACGTCGAAGCCTGTCGTCCCCGGAGGTGTACAGCTATGTCCATTCAGTATAGGACCAGCCGGTCGAACAGACATGGTTTCGCCATCGTCTCAGGACGAGCGCACTGAAGGACTCTGTAAGACCCGGCCCGGGTGCCGTCCGGTGCCTGCGACAATTCAAGTAGACGCACGATGAAATACGACTCCCCTCTCCTCCCCCGCACCCCGGCGCCCGATGAGACCGCCCCGCGCGGGTCCTTGGGTCTGACGGGCCTCGAGCGCGACGGGCACGACGGCGGGCGCCCGTTCGGCGCTCCCCTTCCTGGCGCCGAGCAGCCACGCCAGTCGTTCTTCCGGCGGCGTCTGGTTCCGATCGGCGCCGCGCTGGTGGCGCTGCTGGCCAAGCTCAAGGCCGTCCTCCTGCTGCTGCCCAAGATCAAGCTGCTCGCCACGGCTGGGACGATGCTGGTCTCGATCGTGGCCTACGCGACGATCTGGGGCTTTCCGTTCGCGCTGGGCTTCGTGATCCTGCTCCTTGTCCACGAGATGGGACATGTGATCGCGCTGCGGCGCGAGGGGATCAAAGCCAGCGCCCCGATGTTCATCCCCTTCCTCGGAGCCCTGATCAGCGCTCGCTCGCTGGGGGACAATGCCACGGCGGAGGCGCGGGTCGGGCTCGCCGGCCCGATTCTGGGCAGCCTGGGGGCCGCGGTGTGCGTGGTGATCTGGCAGGTCACGGGCAACAGCTTCTGGCAGGCCCTCGCCTTTACCGGCTTCTTCCTCAACCTCTTCAACCTGCTCCCGGTTGTCCCGCTCGACGGTGGCCGAGCGATGGCAGCGATGGCGCCGTGGATGTGGGGCGTCGGCTTCGTGGCCATGCTCGTGTTCGCCGTTCTCTTCCCCAACCCGGTCATCCTCATCATCGCCGTGCTCGCCGGCTTTGAGACCTACAAGCGCTGGAAGGTACGCCGCAGCGGGAGCCTCGAGCAGGCCGCCTACTATCGGGTCCGGCCGCGCGACCGCTGGCTCGTCGCCGCCGTCTACCTGACGCTGATCGCGCTGCTGGTCGTCGGCATGGACGCCACGCACCTCCAGCGCAGCCTCGGCTAGCCACATCGGGCCCGAGCGAGGCTGAACGCAACCCCCTGCCGCGGCCGGGGTGCCCGGGGGCGCGCTTAGTAGCGAGGATCCCGCTCGTCGGGGACGCGGACCCCGCGGGTCCGGTCTGCCCACCAGAACGTGTAGAGCACCGCCAGAATCAGGCCGACGATGCCGACCACGAACAGGACCGTGCCGGCTGTCTGTATGTCAATCCCGCTGACGCGCGCCGTGACTGCCCACTTGAGCACCGCGCCGACGGCGATTAGCACGATTGAAGTTCCGATGGTCATGATGGGAGGTCTACCCAGGAGGGAGCGCGTACCCACTGTAGCGAACGGTCCCGGCGCTCTCGCGCGTTCAGGATCCCCGCCTGGCGCCACTCAGCGCTCATCCCGAGACGCTCAGCGGCCCACCTCGCGCAGCTCACGCTGGACCTCGCGGGCCATATCGCGCTTGCGGATCGAGTCGCGCTTGTCATAAAGGTCCTTGCCCTTGGCCAACGCGATCTCGACCTTGGCCCGAGAGCCGGGTCCCGAGAAGTACATCCGCGTCGGAATCAGTGTCAGCCCACGCTCGTTGGTTGACGCCTGCAATCGCTCGATCTCGGAGCGGTGCAGGAGCAGCTTGCGCGGCCGCTCGGGCTCGTGGTTTTCCCGGGAGGCAGGACCGTAGGGTGGGATGTAGACCCCGACCAGCCACACCTCACCGTCCCGCACCGTCGCGTAGGCGTCCTTGAGCTGGGCCTTGCCCTCACGCAGGGACTTGACCTCGGTCCCGGTGAGCACGAGCCCGCACTCAAAGCGCTCGATCAGGTTGTAGCGGTAGGAGGCTTGGCGGTTGGTGGCCACGTCTCCCGCAGAAACCTTGCGCTTGCGTCCCTTGGCCATCTTGTCTGTCCTCTCAACCCTTGGAGAAGTCCGGCGGCAAGCCCGCTGACGCCCCTTAGTGGTGGTCGTCGTCGGCGGGCAGCAGATCCACCCTACCCCGCGGGGCATCGATCCGCCCCACGCGTACCGCGACGGGGTCACCGAGCCGGATCGCCCCGCCGGACCGAGTCCCGACCAGGATCGTCCCCTCCTCGTTGAGCTCCCACCAGTCCCCGCGCAGCCGCCGGACCGCCAACATGCCCTCGTACTGGCCCCCCTCTCCGAAGCTGACGAAAGCCCCAGCGCCGATCAAACCCACCACCTCGCCCTCGAACACCGCACTCCTGTCACCACCGTCAAACAGCGCGCGCTCAAGCAGAAAGCAGCGCGCGACGTCGTCGGCGTCGCGCTCGATCGTCATCGCCGCCCGCTCCCGGGTCGACGTCCAGGGCCCGGCGGAGGCCACCCAGCTTGCCTCTGGAGCGGGGCCGCCGGCGACGGCAGACAGCAAGCCGCGGTGGCAGATCAGGTCGGGATAACGCCGGATCGGCGAGGTGAAATGGCAGTAGCGGGGCGAGGCGAGCCCGGCGTGACCGAGGTTGCGGTGGTCGTAGTAAGCCTGCTTGAGCGAGCGCAGCACGAGACTGGTCAGCGAACGGCGCCCGCGGCCGGTCTGCGTGATCCAGTCCGAGACCATCGCCGAGACCTCTCCCACCGCATCGGCCGCCTGCTGGGATGTGAGATGTCCCCGGGGTATCGGCGGCGTCGGCACCCCCAGGGACGCCAGCTGGTCGACCAGACGCTCAACGGCGGCGGCCTCGGGTCGTTCGTGGACGCGGTACAGCGTCGAGATCCGCCGCTCCTCGAGAAAGCCGGCCACCTGCTCGTTGGCGGCGATCATGAGGCGTTCGATCACGCGGTGCGATTCGGTCTGCGCCACCAGCTCGGCCCCGATCACGTGCCCGTGACCGTCAAAGCGGAACTCGGGCTCGGCCGAATCCAGTACCACCGCGGACTGCCGGACCCGGCCCGCGGCCAGGGCCGCCGCGGCACCCCGGGCGGCGGCCAGCGGCTCCCCCCACGGAGCTTGCGCCCGCTCGGTTCCCGCGAAGATCTGGTCCACTTGGTGGTAGGTAAGCCGCTTGATGGAGCGGATGACCGACCGGTACATCGCGGGGCCACGCGCTATCCGTCCCGACGCGTTGAGCGTCATCTCGACGGTCACGGTCAGCCGGTCCTCGCCTTCGACGAGTGAGCACACGTCGTTGGACAATTTGCCTGGCAGCATCGGCTCGACCGCCCCAGGGACGTAGACGCTCGTAGCCCGCCGATAGGCCTCGCGGTCGATCGCGCCCCGGGGCGAGACGTAGGCGCACACGTCGGCGATGTGAACCCAGACCTTGAAGCTCCCGTCGGTCAGCACTGAGGCCGAGATCGCGTCGTCGTAGTCACGCGCGGTGACGGGATCGATCGTGAAGGTGGGCAGACCGCGGAGGTCGCGGCGACCCTGGAGGTCGGGCCGAACCTGGGCCGCGTCACGCGCCTCATGCTCAACCGCGGGCTCGAAGCTGCGGGCCAGGCCGCGGTCGATGGTCAGCGCGCCGATCACGTCCCGGGCCACGTCAGGGCGACCCAGTCGCCGTCCGATCGTGGCCCGCCCGGTACCCCGGCGGTTGGGAGACCGGCTTGGCGCAACCGTGATCAGATCGCCGACCTCGGCCTTGCGATCACGGCTGATGACAATCTGCGGGCCCGGGCCGAAGAACGGCTCGGCGACCAGGAACTTCCCGCGTCGTTGCAGCACGGCGACGCGCGCCACGGGGCGCGCGTCGCGACCGTCGGCGTTCACTTCAACTTGGCGGCGACGGTTCGCTCTGCCACGCGCAGCGCCGTGTCGGTCTTGGCTCGCAAGTTGGTGCTGGCGTAGATGTCGGGATTGATGCCGGCTCCCCGGCGGACCCCACCCCCACCCAGGTTGCGTCCGCTGGGCGTGAAGTACTCACCCACGGTGAAGTCCAGAGCGCCCCCGTTGGGCAGGGGCTGGATCTCCTGAAAGACACCCTTGCCATAAGTGTGGCTACCGACCACCGTGGCCCGCTTACGGTCCTGCAGCGCGCCGGTGACGATCTCGGCAGCCGACGCGGTCCCATGGTCCACCAGCACCACCAGCGGGATCTTGGACGAGATCGCTCCCCCCTTGGCCATGTAGACCTGTCGCGGCTGGCTGCGACCGGCGGTGGTGACGATCGTCCCGTCAGGAATGAAGACGCTGGCCACGTTGACGCCCTCCTCGAGCAATCCCCCCCCGTTCTCACGCAGATCGAGGATCAATCCCTGCGCGCCGGCCCTGCGCACCTTGTCGACCTGGGCCCGGAGCTCAGAGCCCGAGCCTGAGGTGAAGCTGGTCAGCTGCACGACCCCGAGCTTGCGGCCCCGGTAGGCGACCAGGTGTCCGCTGGCCACCGGAATGGTGATGTCGGCGCGGACCAGGGACACCACCCGCCGGCGGTTTCCCGACTTCACGGTCAGGGTCACGTGGCTGCCGGGCCGGCCTTTGATCAGGGACGCTGAGAACCCTGAGGATCGTCCCGCCAGGGAGGTCGAGCCGACGCTGACGATCAGATCTCCGTGACCGAGGCCGGCCTTGGCCGCCGGCGAGCCCGAAAACACATCGACCACGCGAAGTCCCTGCGGCTCACTCACGACGTCGATGCCGACGCCACTCAGGTGCGGGTTGGACTGGTTCTGAAATGACCGGTAGTCGGCGGGGCTGAAGTAGTGCGAGTAGGGGTCGCCGAGGCTGGCCACGGCGGCCGCCAACCCCTGGTTGACGAGCGTGGTTCGCCTCACGGGGCGGTAGTAGTCGCGTTGGAGCAGCCCGTAGACGTCATTGAGCAGCTGCTGCTCGCGGCTCTGGGAGACGAATACGCTCTCAAGCGGGCTCGGAAGCCAGCTCGGATGCCCGCCGAACCAGAGCCCGATGACCAGCGCCACGACCGCGACGGCCGCGAACCTCCAGGGCCGCGGCCCGCGTGAACTCTGCCCGTACATACTGCTCAGAGGGTAGCCGTCAGCGAGAGCTGGACGGCGAGCTCAGACCCGGGCTCACCCGGTCTGACTCGGCTCCCGCCCGACCGATCAGACCCGCAGAAAGCGCCGCAGGGAGAGTCCGGAGCCCAGCGCTGACACGAGTACCCCAGCCGCCATGAGGACGATCACCAGGGCGGTGAAGGAAATCGTCTGCGGGGCCGCGATCAAGGTCCAGTTGTTGGCCAGAGGATCAAGCAGAAGGACCTTGACGATCGCGAGCACGGCGACTGCCAGCGCAGCCCCAGCCGCGCCGACCACGATCCCCTCGATCACGAACGGCCAGCGGATGAACCAATCGGTGGCGCCGACCAGCTTCATCACCTCCACTTCCCGGCGTCGGGCGTACAGCGACAGGCGGATCGTGTTGGCGATCAGCAGGATCGAGGCGATGGTCAGCAAGACGGTAAGACCCGCGGCAGTAATCGTGACCAGGTTGGTCACTTCGAGGATCTTGCGGGTGTCGTTCTTCTTGTTGGAGACGCTCTCGATCGCCGGGTCCAGCGGAGTCGGTGTTCCGCTTGGCGCCTTTGGCGTGAGCGCGCTGCGGATTGCGAGCACGTTGCCCGGGTTGTCCGGGATCACGTGGAAGGTATCGGGCAGCGGGTTGGCGCCGAGCAGCTGATAGGCCTGCGGGTCGATCTTGGACTGCTGGGCGTAGGCCTGCTGCTTGGAGACGAACTGGACCGTCTTGACGTGGGGGACGTTGAGCAGCTCGCGGCGCACCCGGGCCTCGTCGGCGGCGCTCGCAGTGCTCCTGACGTAGACATCCACCAGCACGCGGCTGCGCACGCTGGCGGCGGCCCCATTGGTGGCCTGCACGATCGGGATGAACACGCCCAGCACGAGCATCGTCACCAAAACGGTGGCCAGCGCCGCGAAGCTCGGGGCGGCACTGCGGCGTACCGCCCGCACCGCCTCGCGGAGGAAGAAGCCGATCCGCATCGGCTAGAGCTCGGGCGGCCGGGTTGACGGGGCGCGCAGCCGGTGTGCGAACTCGCGCGTGCTCTCGTCCCGGGTGTACAGGCCGGCGGCTTCGTCACGCACGATCCGGCCCCGCGAGAGCTCGAGTACGCGACGGCGCATCTTGTCGACCATCGCCTGGTCATGGGTGGCCACCAGCACGGTCGTCCCCGTACGGTTGATCCGATACAGCAGGCGCATGATGTCGATGCTCGTCTCGGGGTCCAGGTTGCCGGTTGGCTCGTCGGCCAACAGCAGCGGCGGGTGGTTGACGAACGCCCGCGCGATCGAGACGCGCTGCTGCTCACCGCCGGAAAGCTGGTGAGGCAGGTTGTGGAGCTTGGTCGAGAGGCCGGTGAGCCGCAGAATGTCCGGCACCTTGGCCCGGATGTCCTTGCGCGTGCCGCCGGTCACCTGCAAGGCGTAGGCGACGTTGTCGTACACAGTGCGGTTGGGCAGCAGCTTGAAGTCCTGGAAGACGACGCCGATGTTGCGGCGGTAGAACGGCACTCGCTTGCGGGGGATCTCGTTGAGATCGTGGCCGGCGACGCGGATCGCGCCACTGGTCGGCTCGAGTTCCTTGATCAGCAGCCGCATCACGGTTGACTTGCCCGAACCTGTGGACCCGACCAGGAACACGAACTCCCCGCTGTCAACTGAGAACGTGGCCTGGTCCAGGCCGACATCACCGGTGTAGAGCTTGGAGACACCGCGGAATTCGATCACCCGGACGCCGCTGGCACGGGCTGGCGCCGGGGGGGCCAGGACGGCGCTGGGCACCGCGGCGGCGCGGCGGCGCGTGCGTGAGGATGTCTTGTTTTTGATAGCCATGAGGTGGGAGCAGAGTAGCGGTCGCCCGCCCGGATTGGCCGCCCCGATGAAGGCTTGCAAGCGGATTTGCAGGTCTAAATACTAAAGGTGGGCTTAAGCCTCCTTTACGCACCGCTTCCTGGCACTCGCGCGGATCCGGCGCCCGCTACCGTTTTCTCCCTCATGCCGTCGATCTCCGTGACCAGGCTCAACAACGGTCTGCGCTTGCACCGAATTGCAGTGCAGGGAACCCGCGCCCTAACAATTCTCGTCGCCTTCGACGCCGGCGCGCGCACCGAGCGCGAAGAGGAGAACGGGATGGCTCACTTCCTCGAGCACCTGGTCTTCAAGGGGGGCGAAAGGTACCCGACCTACCGGGCCGTCAACGAGGCGGCGGAGAGAATCGGCGCGGTGCTCAACGCCTACACCAGCCACGATCTGGTCGCCTTTCACATCACCGTGCGGGCCGAGCGCGGCCTCGAGGCCGCCGACCTGCTGACCGATTTCGTCTCCCAACCCCGGCTCGATCCCGAGGAGATGAACCGGGAGCGCGGGGTGGTGGTCCAGGAGATCGCCCGCTCTGACGATCAGCCCGCGATCATGGCCGAGCACCTGATCGATGAAGCGGTGTTCGGCGATCATCCGCTCGGTCGGCCGGTGCTGGGCCCGGCCGAGCACATTCGCGACACCTTCACGCGCGAGGGCATCATCGCCTTCCGCACGCGCCGCTGGTCAGCGGCCGCTGGCGCCGCCTTTGTGGTCGGCAATCTCGATTCCCTGGGCTCCGACGGGGAGCTCGAGCGCGCGTTCGAACGCGTCGGCGCCGGGCCAGTTCCCGAATCCTTTGACCCCGCCCCGGCCTTCGTGCCTCGCGTCATGGTGCGCGAGCGGGACTCCAATCAGTCCCATTTGCGCCTTTCCTATCGCCCCGCGGTCAAAGTCAGCTCACCCCGAGAGCGGGCGGCGCTGGCCATCTACTCCACGCTGCTGGGGGGCTCGATGGGCTCGCGGCTGTTCGACGAGATTCGCGAGCAGCGGGGGCTGGCCTATTCCGTCAGCGCTGCTCCCCATGCTTATGCCGATGTCCCCGTGCTCCAGCTTTCCGCCGGCCTCGAGTCGGCCAAGACCACCGAGGCCTACCGGCGCATGCGGGACATCGTCTCCGAGCTGCGCGCCGACGGGCCCACCGAGGCCGAGGTCGACCGAGCTCGCGCCTACGCGGCGGGAGCTCGTGCCATCGCCTTTGAGAACAGCGGCGCGGTGGCCCGCTTCGCGGCCCAGCAGACAATCGTCTACGGCGATGAAAATGTCGACCCCGACCGGACGATCTCGCTCCTGGACGAGGTCAGCTTCGACGAGGTCCGGGCCGTCGCGGCGGGTGTTGCCGACGAGCTTGCCATTGCCGTCGTCGGTCCCCACACCCTGGAGGAGCTGGAAAGCGGCTGAAACGCTGGCTGCTCACCGGCCTGCTCGGTGCGCTCGCGCTCACGGCTCTGATCCTGGCCGGTGTGGGCTTCCCCAGCGCCATCACCGGCAGCGCGACCACGACCGGCGACGCCAGGCCTCGGGCCCGAAATGTGCCCCCCAGGCGGCCGGCGCCCATCCCCGCGCAGGCCAGACCGAATGCGCCGTTGAGCACCGCGCTCGCGCCGGCCGCACAACGCACGCCGGCACAGCTGCACCTGCAGGGAGTGCTCGGCAAGGCGCTCGACGCGGCCGGTCCCCAAAGCGGGGCCCTGGTCTACGATCTCGCGACCCGCCAGGCCGTATTCTCCCGCCGCGCAACCACGACGCGCCCGCCCGCCTCGGTCGAGAAGCTCTATACGACCGTCGCCCTGATGCGCGTACTCGGCCCCGACGCCCGGCTGCACACCAGTGTGCTTGGTACCGGTCACCTGGACAACGGGGTCTGGAACGGCGACCTCTATCTGCGGGGTGGCGGCGACCCGACCTTCGGCGACGCCGGCTTTAACCGCGTCTGGGAGCAGGGATACGGCTCGACCGCCAACCAGCTGGTCGCCGACCTCGCCCGGCGCGGGATCCGGCGCGTGACCGGCTCGGTGTACGCCGACGAATCACTGTTTGATCTCCACCGGGGTGGCCTGCTCACCAAGCTCGCGCCCGACACACCCGACTTCGGAGGCCAGCTCAGCGCACTGGCCTACAACCATGGCTCGGCGCTGCGGCGCCTCTCCCCCGCACGCTTCGCGGTCAAGGAGTTCGTGCTCACCATGCGGGGGTCTGGAATCGTCTCGCGAGCGGGGTCGCACACGGCCACCACCCCGCCGCACGCCCAGATGCTGGCCACGGTCGACTCCCCGCCACTTTCGGTGATGGCCCGCTTGATGGACGTTCCCTCCGACGATCTCTTCGCTGAGCTGTTCACCAAGCAGCTCGGCGTGCTGTTCGGCGGCGGCGGCACGATCGCGGACGGCGCCAAGGTGATCGGCGGCACGGTCTCGGCGGCCTTCGGGCTGCACCCGACCATCCTTGACGGATCCGGGCTGTCGCGCGACAACCGCACCTCGCCGGCCGAGATCGTCGACCTGCTGCGCGACGTGTGGCAGACCCCGGTGGGGCGCGAGCTGGCCGCAGCGCTGCCCACGGTCGGGAAGGAGGGCACGGTCCAGAACATCGGGCTCAAGACGGCAGCACGCGGCCGCTGCATCGCCAAGACCGGGACGCTTGACTACGTCACCAACCTGGCCGGCTACTGCCGCACCAAGACCGGGCGCCGGCTGGCTTTCGCGTTGTTCGTGGACGGGCCGCCCAACTATGCGGCGGTGCTGCTCGAGAGCCACATGATCGGGGCCATCGCCGCTTATTGACGGTCGTCCTGCTCAGGCTCGACAATCGCGGGGTGAGCCTCGCCGCCGCGCTCAACACCGAAGAGCTCAAGCGCTACCTCAGCCGGGTCGATGACCGCTGGCCGATCGAGACCGCGATGCTCGGTGGCGCCCGCGTTGACGACGCCCAGGGCGCCCTGCCTCAGCGCGAGCGCGGACCCGAGTACGTGCTCGTGCTCGTCTCGACCGGCTTTGACGGGATGCCGTGGCTGGAGCGCGTCTATCAGGCCTCGGCGCTCTGGGACGGCCTCGAGATGGGGTCAGCTGCCGATGTGCACTGCTACACCCCCGCCGAATTCGAGCGCAAACAGCGCACGATGCCTGCCGTCCGGGCCGTGGCCGAGCGCGGAATGCTGCTCGCCGCGGACTCCGTGCTCAGCTGATCGCGACCATACGCTCGATCGGGACACGGGCCCGCTGGGCGATCGCGTTCGGCACGCTGACCTCGTGCACGCCGTCGCGCAGGGCTTCGCGCAGCTTGGGTAGCGTGATCATCTTCATGAACCGGCAGCTCGCCGCCTCGTTGGCGGCCACGAAGTCAACCTCCGGGGCAGTCTGGCGCAGGGGATGAAGCATCCCTGTCTCGGTGGCGACGATCGCCGTCCCGCCGGCGGGCTGCGATCGGTGCTCGCGCGCGTAGGCGAGCATCCCGCCGGTGGACAGCATGCGCACGCCGTCGGGATCCACGTCGCCGGCCGCGACGTATTCCATGATGCTGGTCGAACAGCCACACTCGGGGTGGATGAGGAAGTCAGCACCGGGGTGGGCGGCTCGCACGGCGGCGATGTGGGCGGGCTTGATGCCCGCATGGACGTGGCACTCGCCGTCCCACACGTGCATTGGCCGGCCGAGCGTTCGCTCGACGTAGGCGCCCAGGAACATGTCGGGGCCGAACAGGATCTCGGTGTCGTCGCCGTGCTCGGCGTAAATGTGGGAGACCACCCCGACGGCGTTGGCCGAAGTGCAGCAGTAGTCAGTCTCAGCCTTGACCTCAGCCGTAGTGTTGACGTACATAACCACGATCGCTCGCGGATGCTCGGCCTTCCAAGCGCGCAGCTGCTCGGCGGTGATCGACTCCGCCAGCGAGCAGCCGGCGTCGGGATCGGGGATCAGGATGCGCTTGCCGGGACAGAGGATCGCGGCCGTCTCGGCCATGAAGTGCACGCCACAGAAGACAATCGTGTCAGCGTCGGCCGCCGCCGCCTGCTGGGAGAGCCCGAGCGAGTCACCGACATAGTCGGCCACGTCCTGGATCTCGGGCAGCTGGTAATTGTGGGCGAGGATCACGGCGCCCCGCTCGGCCGCAAGGCCTCGGACCTCGTCCTGCAGAGCCGGAATGTTCTCCAGCATCAAAGGCGCGCCAGTGGGGTCGAGCATTGGGAGGTTCATGTCAGCGGGTCAGGATCAGAGACAGGTCCAGGGCCGGGGCGCTGTGGGTCAGAGCCCCGACTGACACGAAGTCTACGCCGGTCGCCGCCACGTCCCGGAGTGTCTCGAGCGTCACCCCGCCGCTGGCTTCGAGCTGCGCGCGTCCGGCCACGTGCGCCACTGCTGTCCGCAGTTGCGCCGGGGTCATGTTGTCCAGCAGCAGACGTGGGGCGCCGGCCGCCAGGGCCTCGTCCACCTCGCCCAGGTCCCGGCACTCGACTTCGAGCGGTAGCTGGGGGGCGTAGGCCCGAGCGCGCCGCACGGCCTCGCCGACCCCACCGGCGATTGCGGCGTGGTTCTCCTTGATCAGCACCCCGTCGTACAGGCCCGATCGATGGTTGGTGGCCCCGCCGGCGGCGACCGCAGCCTTCTCGAGCCCCCGCAGGCCCGGGGTGGTCTTGCGCGTGTCGAGGATCCGGGCAGAGGTGCCGTCGATCGCGGCCACGCAGCGCGCCGCCATCGTCGCCACGCCCGACAGTCGCTGGAGGAAGTTCAGCGCTGTCCGCTCGGCGGTCAGCAGGGCGGCGGCGCGTCCCGTGACCTGCATGATCTCTCCGCGCTCGCGCCACACACCCTCCTCAGCCAGGCGCTCGACCTCGGCCTCGGGGTCGAGGGCGCGAAAGACGCGCTCGGCCACGTCGAGCCCGAACACCACCCCCGGGGCCTTCTGGGTGATCAGAGCGGTGGCACGGAGGTCGGGTGGAACGGTGGCCGCCGTGGTGATGTCCCCTGAGCCGACGTCCTCGGCCAGGGCCCGGTCGACGGTTTCAGAGACGAGGTCGGCGGCCATCTGCGGCGAGGATAGGCGTCCGCGAGCGATTTTTTACATTTCTGTCACTCCGCGGGATATGCTGCCGCCGCTTCGTATCCGGACTAGGGGGTTTTAGGTCGTGCAACTCAATCGTCGAATCCTGAGCGTCGCGGTCGCCGGAGGTGCCGCGCTGCTGACGCCCGCCGCGGCGGGCGCAGCCGTCACCAAGACTGTCTTCGCCGGACCGCCACCCGGGGTCAACCAGGCCGCAGGCAGGATCCTGCCGAACCCCAAAGTGTTCGTGAAGAAGTACAACCCGGACATCAACGCCTTCTTCAACCGGCGTACGACGATCAACGTAGGCGACTCGGTTTCGTTCGTTTTGCACGGCTTTCACACCGTTGACATTCCCGCCCAGGGCGGCAGCGACCTCCCCTTGATCATGCCGAGCGGCGGCTTGGTCAGTGGCGCTAACGATGCCGCCGGGACACCGTTCTGGTTCAACGGCAAGGTCCCCAACCTCGGTTTCAATCCGGCTCTGTTCGCGCGTAGCGGCGGCAAGGTCTATAACGGCAGTTCGCGAGTCGATACCGGCCTGCCGCTGTCGCCGAAGGTGAAGCCGATGAAGGTCAAGTTCGCCAAGGCGGGCACGTACAAGTTCTTCTGTGACGTCCATGCCGGCATGATCGGGTACGTGGTCGTCAAGCCGAAGGGCAAGTCGGTCCCGAGCGCCAAGCAGGATGCCGCGGCACAGACCGCTCAGGTGACCACCGCGGTCAAGCAGGCCAAGAAGCTCGCGGCCGTCAAGCAACCGGCCAACACCGTGAGCCTCGGCATGTCCGCCTCGTCCGGCGTCGAGCTGTTCGGCATGTTCCCGGCGACACTGACCGTCAAGCCGGGGACCACGGTGACTTTCCGCATGTCGGCGAAGTCACACGAGGTCCACACGGCGAGCTTCGGACCGCTGCTCTACCTCAAGCCGCTGTCCAAGAGCTTCCAGGGCGGGCCGACCATCTCTCCGATCGGCCTCTATCCGAGCGCTCCCACCCAGCCGATCACCGAGAGCACGAGCTCGCACGGCAACGGCTTTGCCAATACCGGTGTCCTGGACAACGATCCGGCGACGCCCAACGGGCCGTCGAGCCAGATCAGCTTCACGACCCCGGGTACGTATCACTACGCCTGTCTGATCCATCCCTTCATGCAGGGGACGGTCATCGTCAAGTAGGGGCCATGGGTGCCCGGCCCAGGGGCGGGCCGGGCACCCATTCAGCCGGGTCGGCACCCCGGCGGCCCGCAGAGCGCCGTTGCCTCAGTGCTCGGCGCTGAGCACCCGGATCGTCTCGAAGGTCGGATCGGCGGCGCCATGCAGTCGCGCACCGGCCAGCGTCAGGTCGCGCAGGTAGGCAACCACCTCGGGAGTGATCCGCTCGCCGGGCAGCAGTGTGGGCACGCCGGGCGGATAGCCGGCGATCGATTCACACGAGATCCGCCCGATCGCCTGGTCGACGGCAACCGTCTCCCCGACACCCAGAAACGCCTCCCGGATCGGCACCACCGTCTGGTGCTCGAGGGTGGCCGGCAGCCGGGCGAGCGCCGCGCCTTGGCCGGTGCGCGCGCTGCGCCGCACCGTCTCGCCGAAGTCGTGGGTGAAGCGCTCCAGGGGCTCGAGCGGCTGGCCCATCCCGAGGACGAGGACCAGCGTGGCGTGGGTGGCCAGTTCGACGTATATGTCGTAGCTGGCTCGCAGTTCGGCCGCCAGCTCATAGCCCGTGCAGCCGGTCCCCCGGACGTCGATCACGATCCGCAGCGGGTCCCAGCCGGCCACCCCGGGCCGGCCGACCATATCCTCGCCGACCACCGAACAGCCGGGGATCAGCTCCAGCAGCGTCCGGGCCCGGGCGGAAGCGGCCAGCGTACGGTCAAGGAGCGCTTCCCCGTGGGCGGCCAGCTGGCGGCGCGCGCTGTCAAGCGAAGCCAGCAGAAGCGAGTTCGGGCTCGTCGACCGCACCAGGCGGACGCACCGGGCCACTTCGTCGGCATCGATCAAGGCGGGTGGGTTGCGATCCGCGACGTGCAGCATCGCCGACTGGGTGAGGCTGCCGACGATCTTGTGGGTCGAGGTCAACACCGCGTCCGCCCCCGCGCGCAGCGGAGATTCGGGCAGGGCGGGATGAAACCCGAAATGCGAGCCCCAGGCGCAGTCGACGACCAGCGCTACTCCGGCGTCGTGGGCGACTTCGGCACAGCCGCGGACGTCGGCTGCCATTCCGTAATACGTCGGCGAGACGATGAACGCCACGCTGATGTCGGGGAAGCGCTCGAGCGCCGCGTGCAGAGCCGCTGGCGTGACCCCGTGGGCCATGCCGAGCTCCCCGTCGAGTTCCGGGGACACAAAGCTTGCGCGCCCCCCGCTCAAGACGAGGCCGTCGACGACGCTGGCGTGCGAATTGCGCTGCACGAGCACGTGTCTTCCTGGCTTGGCGAGCGCCAGGCAGAGGGCGTGGTTGCCCTGGGTGGCGCCGTTGGTCAGAAACCACGTCTGGCCGGCTCCATACGCGGTGGCGGCCAGCTCCTCGGCGCGCTCGTACGGGGTCGGGCTCGGACCGACGTCGATTCCCTCGATGTCCTGGCAGATGTCGAGGGCCAGCGCGCGCTCCCCCATCGCGCTGCGCAGGCCAGGATCAGCGCCTGGGCCGCCCTTGTGTCCAGGGACGTGAAACCGCACCGAGCCGCGAAAGCCATAGGAGACGATCGCCTCCAGGTACGGTGCCGTCGGCAGCTCCCGGGTGATCGCGGGCGCGGTTGGCTTGACGGGCGCGGTGGGCGTGTCGGGCGCGGTGGGCTTGACGGGCGCGGTTGACTTGACGTCTCGGGCGAGGCTCATTTGGCCGCCTTGAGCAGATAGGCGCGGACGAATCCGTCCAGGTCACCGTCGAGGACCCGGTTGACGTCGCCCATCTCGTAATCGGTTCTGTGGTCCTTGACCATCGTGTACGGGTGCAGGACGTAGGAGCGGATCTGGGATCCGAAGTTGACGTCCTGGGCTTCGCCCCGTTCGCGGGCGATCTCCTCGCGGCGCCTTCGCTCCTCGAGCTCGAGCAGGCGCGAGCGGAGCATCGTCATCGCCTCGGCCTTATTGGACGACTGTGAGCGCTCGTTCTGACACTGCACGACGATCCCGGTGGGCTTGTGGGTGATCCGGACCGCCGAGTCGGTCTTGTTGACGTGCTGGCCCCCGGCGCCGCTGGCGCGGTAGGTATCGATCTGGAGATCGTCGTCGTCGATCTCGACGTCGGATGTCTCCTCGACCACCGGCGAGACCTCGAGTCCGGCGAAGCTGGTCTGCCGGCGGTTGGCAGAGTCAAAGGGAGAGAGGCGAACCAGCCGGTGAACCCCCTTCTCGCTGCCGTAGAGGCCGTATGCGTTCTCGCCCCGGACGCGGAAGGTGGCCGACTTGATCCCGGCCTCCTCCCCTGGGGAGACCTCGAGTAGCTCAACCCCGAAGCCGCGCTTCTCGGCCCAGCGCATCTCCATCCGGAGCACCATTTCGGCCCAATCCTGGGCGTCGGTGCCGCCGGCGCCCGCGTTTACGGTCACCAGCGCGTCCCCGGCGTCGTATCGGCCTGAGAACAGGCGCTCCTCCTCGAGGGCCTCCAGCTGATCCTGGACAGTCGCCACCTGCTGCTCGAGCTCGGCAGCCATCTCCGGGTCCTCCTCGGCCAGCTCGGCGAGCGGCTCGAGGTCATCGACGTCGCGCTCCAGCTCCCGGAAGACAGCGAGCTTGCGGGAGATGCGAGCGTGGTCGGCGCTGACCTTGGCCGCGCGCTCCTGATCATCCCAGAACCCGGCCGCGCCCATCTCGGTTTCCAGCGCCTCGGCACGCTGGGCCAGTGCAGCCGGGTCAAAGATAATCCGAGAGCAGGGTGAGCTGCTCGCGGATTGCCGCGAGGCGCTGGGGAAGCGGTTCGGAGGGGGCGGTGGCCATCGGCGCCTACCCTAGCAACCGCACTCGGACGGCTTGGACAGGCGCCGAGGTGGGTATGGCCTTGCCGAACAACGGACTGCGAGGGAGGTTCGCCGTGTACAAGCAGGTTCTCGACCCCGTATCCCATTCGCTGGGACTCACTTCGATCTTCGCCGTTCTCCCGCTCCTGGCGCTCTTCGTGCTGCTGGGCGGGCTGCGCATGAAGGCCCAGTGGGCCTCGCTGATCGCGCTCGCGGTGGCGATTGTGGTCGCGTTGGCCGTCTACTCGATGCCCCTCGGCCAGGCGACCGACTCGGCGCTCGAGGGCGCGGCGTTCGGCTTCTGGCCGATCATGTGGATCGTCATCAACGCCCTGTGGATCTTCAACTTGACCGATGTCACGGGGCACTTCGCGGTTCTGCGACGATCGTTCGCGAACGTGTCTGATGATCAGCGCGTACAGGTGGTGGTGATCGGTTTCTGCTTCGGGGCCCTGCTCGAGGCGCTGGCCGGCTTCGGAACGCCGGCGGCGATCTGCGGCATCATGCTGGTTGGCCTCGGGCTTTCCCCCCTGCGTGCCGCCGCGGTCTGCCTGATCGCCGATACCGCTCCCGTCGCCTTTGGCGCGATCGCGATTCCGATCACCACCCTCAGCGAGGTGACCGGGCTGCCGACCCACCAGCTCAGCCAGATGGTCGGACGCCAGACGCCGATCCTCGCCCTGCTGGTTCCGTTTGTGATGGTGTTCGTCATCGACGGCCGCCGTGGCCTGCGCGAGGCGTGGCCGGCGGCGCTGGCGGCCGGCCTGGTGTTCGGGCTGGTGCAGTTCGCCGTCTCCAACTACGTCAACTACCAGCTGACCGACATCCTGGCCTCGCTCGCCTCGGCCGCCGCTGTCGTGGGGCTGACGCGGATCTGGTCCCCGGGCGAGACAGCGATGGCCGGCCGTTCGCGTCCAGCCATGGCCGGCGGTGCTACTGAACAGCGGGAGTTCGAGCGTCGGGTCCGCGCCGAGGATGGTGGTCCTGTGGGTGCCCGCGCCGCTCTGGAGGCCTTCGCTCCCTATGTGATCGTCATCATCGTGCTCGGCATCATCAGTCTCCACAGCGTCGCCAAGGAGCTGACGAAGCTCACCACCAAGTTCAGCTGGCCTGGCCTGCACATCCTCGGCGCAACGGGCAAGCCGCCCAAGAGCGAGATCTTCAAGCTGGATTGGCTCGAGTGCCGCCGGAACCTGGCTTCTGATCGCCGGGGTGATCACCGTGATCGTCCTGCGTATTCGGCCCGGGGTGGCGATCCGCACCTATTTCGTGACCCTGAATCGGATCAAGTGGGCGCTGGTCACCGTCTGCTCGGTCCTGGCCCTCGCCTACGTGATGAACTTCTCGGGCCAGACGATCACGCTGGGCACCTGGGCGGCCGGCGCGGGCGGCTTGTTCGCCTTCCTGTCACCGCTGATCGGTTGGTTCGGGACCGCGGTCACCGGCTCGGACACCTCGACCAACTCGCTGTTCGGCGCCCTCCAGGTCGCGGCCGCCAAGCACGCCAACCTGTCGCCAACCCTGCTGGCGGGCGCCAACAGCTCGGGCGGCGTGCTCGCCAAGATGGTCTCCCCCCAGAACCTCGCCATCGCCGCGGCAGCTGTCGGGCTCGCCGGCCGTGAGGGGGACATTTTCCGCAAGGTGGTCGGCTGGAGTTTGCTGCTGGTCCTGGGCATGGCCGTGCTCGTCTACCTGCAGTCGACCTCGGTTCTGGCCTGGATGGTCCCCTGACCGAAGCTCGATCACCGGCCCGCCCCCGGCGGCGGGCCGGTTGGGGCCACGCCGGCGCCCGGCCCGAGGCGAGCTGACAGGGACTAGTCGAGATACGGGTAAGCGACCAGGGTCAAGAACTCCTCGAGCTCGTCTGACAACGCCACGTGCTCGAACACCTCCCGAGTGCGCTCGGGCCGACCCGCGGACCACACCTCATCGCCCACCTGGTCGTGGATCTTGGCCGTCTCCTCATCAAGGATCTCGCGCACGAGCTCGGCGGTGACGATCCGACCGTCGCTGAGCCGAGCGCCGTGATGAAGCCATTGCCAGATCTGTGAACGCGAGATTTCCGCGGTGGCGGCGTCCTCCATCAGTGAGTTGATCGCCGCCGCGCCGCGGCCACCGAGCCAGAAGGAGATGTATTGAAAGCCGACGTTGACGTCGGTGCGCAGGCCGCCTTCGGTGATCTCCCCCGGGGTGCTGGCCAGATCGAGCAGTTCCTCGGCGCTGACATGAACGTCGTCGCGCTGGTGCCCGAGTTGGTTCGGGGCTCCCCGCAGCCCACGCTCGAAGACCTCGCGGGCGACCGGCACCAGATCGGGATGCGCGACCCAGGTCCCGTCGTAGCCCTGGTCGACCTCGCGCTGCTTGTCAGAGCGAACGGCATCCAGCGCCTTGGCATTGGCCTCCTCGTCACGCCGCGACGGGATCAGGGCGGCCATACCGCCCATCGCGTGCGCGCCGCGGCGGTGACAGGTGGCGGCCAGCAGCTCGGTATAGGCGCGCATGAAGGGTACGGTCATGGTCACCTGCACCCGGTCCGGGAGGATCATCTCGGGCCGCTCTCGGAAGCACTTGATGGCCGAGAAAATGTAGTCCCAACGGCCCGCATTTAGCCCGACGGAATGCTCGCGCAGCTCGTACAGAATCTCGTGCATCTCAAACGCCGCGGGCAGGGTTTCGATCAGGACGGTCGCCTTGATCGTTCCGCGATCGATGCCCAAGCCATCCTGGGCGAAGCAGAAGACGTCGTTCCAGAGCCGCGCCTCGAGATGAGACTCCAGCTTGGGCAGATAGAAGTACGGCGCGGTGCCTCGGGAGATCAGCCGGGGTGCGCAGTGAAAGAAGTAGAGTCCGAAGTCAAACAACGATCCCGACACGGGCTCGCCCGCGGCCAGGAGATGGCGCTCGGGCAGATGCCAGCCCCGCGGCCGAACCAGCAGCGTCGCCGGGTCGGCCCCGAGCTCGTAGTGGCGGCCGTCTGAGCCGTGGTAGCTGATCGTGCCGTCGATCGCGTCCCGCAGGTTGATGTGTCCCTCGATCATGTTGCGCCACGTCGGCGCGTTGGCGTCCTCGAAGTCGGCCATGAAGCCGTCGGCGCCCGAGTTCAGGGCGTTGATGACCATCTTGCGCTCGGTCGGGCCGGTGATCTCCACCCAGCGCTGGGCGAGGTCCGGTGGCGCGGGCGCTACCTGCCAATCCCCCTCGCGCACGTCCTCGGTCTCGGCCAGGAAGTCCAGGGTGCCCCCGGCCGCCAGCTCGGCCCGCCGCCGGGTCCGAGCCTCGAGCAATTCCTGGCGGCGCGCGCCGAATTCATGCTCGAGGGCAGCGACGAACTCGAGCGCGTCGGGCGTGAGGACCGGGTCGAACGCGCGCGCGGTTTCGCCCTGCAATTCCAAGTTCATCGCCGGAGACATGTGCTGATGATCATTCCCCGGGCGCGCTAGCCGTCAAACCGGGGCTGCTGTGTACCGCGCATGGCCGAGTGCCGCGGTCCCGTGCGGCGGCGGCGCTCAGGCGCCGTGGCATTTCTTGAACTTCTTGCCCGAGCCACACCAGCACGGGTCATTGCGCCCGATCTGCTCGGCCTCGTCGACACGGCGCTGCTCGACCGCGGGCGGGGGGGCGTCTTGCGACTCGGCGTAGGGCTCGGTTCCGGCGCCCGCCGCCGCCATGGCGACCGCGCTGGGCTGCGACGCTGTGCCGCCCGAGTAGCTGACCCGGCCGCCGCCCGTGGCTGACGTGCGGGCGGGGTCGGTGCGACTACGCGGGGCCGGCGGACCGTAGCCATCCTCTTCGTGGATTGTGACTTCGACGTGGAAGATCAGCCGGGCAAAGTCGCCCCAGACGGAGTTCATGAGGTCGCGAAAGAGCTCGAAGGCCTCGTTCTTGTAGGCCACCAGAGGCTCGATCTGGGCAAAACCGCGCAGATGGATGCCCTGCTGGAGGTAGTCCATGTCGTAGAGGTGCTCCTGCCAGCGCTGATCGATGATCTGCAGCAGCAGGAAGCGCTCGACGTTGCGCATCAGCTCCTCACCCAGTTCCTGCTCGCGCTTGTCGTAGCTGGCCAGGACCTCCTCTTGGAGACGCAGCACGAGATCGTCGCGGTCCAGCCGGGTGGGATCGATGGCAGCCAGCTCGTCACTCGGGGTGAAGATCTCCTCGATCCGCCGCATCAGGCCCTCGACGTCCCAATCCTCGATGAACTCCCCGACGGTGTATTCGTCAACGAGGCGATCGATCAGGTTGACGATCTCCTCGCGGGCGGCGCCGGACATGTCGCGGCCCTCCAGCACCTCGTCGCGATACGTGTAGACAACGTCGCGTTGCTGGTTGAGGACGTCGTCGTACTCGAGCGTGTGCTTGCGCATCAGGAAATGCTGTTCCTCCACTTTCTTCTGCGCCTTCTCGATCTGCTTGGAGAGCATTCCCGCTTCGATCGGCTCCTCGTTACCGTCGTCGTCAACGCTGCCCAGGCGGTCCAGAATCTTGTAGATCCGCTCGCCCGCGAACAGGCGGACGAGGTCGTCCTGCGCGGAGAGGAAGAAGCGCGATTCCCCCGGGTCGCCCTGACGGCCTGAGCGGCCGCGGAGCTGGTTATCGATCCGCCGGGACTCGTGACGCTCGGTGCCGATGATGAACAGTCCACCGGCTTGCAGGACCTGCTCACGGAGGCTCTCGACCCGCTCCTCGATGGATGGCAATACCTTGGCCATGTGCTCGTCGTAGTCGGGCATCCCGGGCTGCAGGCCGAGCTTGGTGACCTCCAGCGAGGCCAGGTGCTCTGCGTTGCCGCCCAGCTTGATGTCGACCCCCCGGCCGGCCATGTTGGTGGCGATCGTCACCGCGCCCGGCGCGCCGGCCTCGGCGATCGTCTCGCCCTCGCGCTCGGCGAACTCGGGCTTGGCGTTGAGGACCGAATGCTTGATGCCCTTCTTGCTCAGTTGCGCCGAGAGCAGCTCGGAGACCTCGACCGAGATCGTTCCCACCAGGACCGGCTGCCCGGCCACGTGTCGCTGCTCGATCTCCTTGGCCACCGCCGCCCACTTCCCGTCCTTGGTCTTGTAGACCTGATCGTTGCGGTCGACGCGGACCATGGGCCGGTTGGTCGGTATCTGGACGACCGGCAGCTTGTAGATCTTCATGAACTCGGTCGCCTCGGTCAGTGCCGTGCCCGTCATGCCCGCCAATTTGTCGTACAGCCGGAAGTAGTTCTGCAGCGTGATGGTGGCCATCGTCTGGTTTTCTTCCTGCACGCGGACGTTCTCTTTGGCCTCGACGGCCTGGTGCAGGCCCTCTGACCAGCGCCGGCCCTCGAGGATCCGGCCGGTGAACTCGTCGATGATCTTGACCTCACCGTCGATCACGGCGTAGTCGTCATCGCGCTTGTAAAGGGACTCGGCCTTCAGCGACTGGATCAGGTGGTTGACGAGGTGACCGTTCTCGGCCCGGTAGAGGTGGTCGATGCCGAGGAACTTCTCCGCTTTGTCGACCCCGCGCTCGGTGATCGAGATCGTCTTGTGCTTCTCCTCGAACTCGTAGTCGAAATCGGCGACGAACTCCTTCTTGGAGCGGGGATCCATGCCCTCGGGCGTCTTGCCGGCCTTCATCTTGGGCGCCAGGCGAGCGAACTTCGCATAGAGATCGGCCGCCTGTTCGGGGGCGCCCGAGATGATCAGCGGAGTCCGTGCCTCATCGATGAGGATGTTGTCCACCTCGTCCACGACCGCGAAGGTGTGGTACGGGGACTTGCCTTCCTCGGGTTTGGGACGCCCCCCGTGCTGGACCTTCTCCTCCAACGTCTGGGCCATGTTGTCGCGCAGGTAGTCAAAGCCGAATTCGGAGTTGGTGCCGTAGGTGACGTCGGCGGCGTAGGCGCCGCGCTTGTCCTCGTAGGCCTGCATGTTCTGCAGCACGCCGACGGTGACACCGAGCATGTCGTAGATCGGCTTCATCCACATCGCGTCACGCCGAGCCAGGTAATCGTTGACCGTCACCACGTGCACGCCTCGACCGCCCAGCGAGTTCAGCACCACGGCGAGGGTCGCGGTCAGCGTCTTGCCCTCGCCAGTCTTCATCTCGGCGATCGACCCGTCGTGCAGCACCATGCCGCCGATCATCTGGACGTCGAAGTGGCGCATGCCCATCGAGCGCTTGCCCGCTTCACGGACGATCGCGAAGCATTCGTAGAGCAGCTCATCGAGCGATTCTCCGTTGCGCGCCCGCTCGCGAAGGGCGTCGGTTGCCGCACGCAGCTCGGCGTCGTCGTAGTGCTCGAGTTCGTCCTCGTAGGCGCCGATGCGCGCCACCCGTTGCTCGTAGCCCTTGAACTTTTTCGCCTCGCCCATACTCAGGGCACGGTTCAGAAACGACATAGCGCTAGGGTAGCGCGGGCATGGCCGCGAGCGAGGCGGGACCGAGCGCCCGCAGGTGGTCTCGCAAGCCGATCCCGTATGCGGTCGGCGAGCCGTCATAGGCGGTGATCAGAGCCGGCCCCGAGGAGCAATTCCAGCCGCCCGGGGCGGTGGCGTCCCAGGCCCAGCCGAGGTATCCGATCCCGTGGCGATCAGCGAAGGCCATCATCTGATCGATGTAGCCGTGGGCGCAGTCGGTCTCTCCCAGTTCGCCGAACAGAACCGGGTGGTGGCGGGCTGCGGACAGGATCCCGGCCCGGCAGGCGGGCGAGCACGGACTCAGCCCTCCGTAGTTGTGCTCGTCGGCGATCAGCTGGTGACGGGAATCGGCCGGCGCATGCTGCGACCACCCGCTCAACTGGGCTGAATAGTCCAGTCCCCCCAGCAGCAACGGCTGGGTCGCACCGGTGGAGCGTACGGCGTTGACCAATGCCTGCATGCCCGCCGCTCGGTAGGCAAGGGCTCCGGCCTGGGCGCGGACGCGACAGCCATCGCGCCAACACTTCCAGCCGATCCCGAAGGGCTCGCTGAAGAGGTCGAAGATCAGCGCGTGGTCGGATTTGAAGGTGGCCGCGACCGAGCGCCAGAACGCCGGTGCGTGGTCACGGTCGGCCATCGGCAGTTGCGCGGTGGCCGGCGTGTGGCCGGGCGCGGCGAGGTGAAGATCGAGGATCACATACAGCCCGGCGGCGTGCAGCGCCCGCACGTAGGCGGCGACGATCCGGCGGTAGGACGCGCCGCCGCGACCGGCCGGGGTGTTGACGCCCAGCCAGCAGTCCTCGTTGAGCGGCACCCGGACAACGTCGATGTTCCAGCTCCTGATGGCCGTGATCATCGCCGCCGTATCGATCTCGTTGGGCCGGGGGCTGTCAAAGAAGCCCCAGCCCTGGACGCAGGCATACTCAAGGCCGGAGCGGCTGACCCCCCGCAGCACCACAACGTGGCCGCGGTGTGCGCCGTCCACGAGCTGGCTTCCTCGCACCCGGAGGTTTGGGGCGGCGAGCGCCGTCGCGGCGCCGAGCACCAGCCCGACGGTAACCAGAGCCGGCAGGGCCCGGCGCATGCGATCAGGCCGCGGGCGAAACGTCCCCGGTCACCGGCGGCGTGACCGGTGTCGCGGCGGCCCGCGCCTCGCGGCGCTTGCGGCGCTTGTCCCGGTGGCGCTTGACCTGGACCGATATCTCATCCGCCACCAGATTGATCGAGTGCAGCATGTCACGAGAAGCGTCGCGCGCCCGCAGCGTCACCCCCTTGAGGTGCAACGTTGCCTCGGCGACTTGCGAGTCGGCGATGGCCGGGTTGCGCTCCTCGTAGAGCTCAACCTCGAGCTCGGCGAGCTCGGACACCTGCTTGGCGACCTTGCGGAAGCGCTTCTCAACGTGCTCCCGCACGTCCTCGGAGACGGCGACATTGCGACCCTTGACCTCGATCCTCATTGATTGACCTCCTGGATGGGACCGTTGATCTGGCCCTGCGAGGATATTCATGCTCGCGAGCTCTGTACAGGCGTATAAATACCCTCTTGCCGACTGACGTAGCCCCCACGATCAGCTGGTCGCTGGAGCCGACCGTGATGCTCGGCGTGGCCGCGCTGGCCTTGGTCTACGGGGTCGGCTGGCGCCGCGCGCGGGCCACCGGCGCGCCCCACCGTCCTGGCTACGGTCGCCTGGCCCTGTTCGGGGCCGGTCTGGCGGCAATTCTGGCCGCGCTGGTCTCGCCGATCGATTCCCTCGGGGGGGAGTTGATGCTCATGCACATGGTCCAGCACATCCTGCTGCTCGACATCGCCCCGATCCTGCTGATTCTTGGCCTCAACAAGGTGCTCCTGCGTCCGGTCACCCGCCGCCTGAACGCCGTCGAGCGCCGCGCCGGCCATTTATTTCACCCGGCCTTCGCGGTCCTGGCCTATGCGGGCTTCATGTGGGCCTGGCACGTTCCCTCGATGTATGACGCTGCTCTGAACGACGCGGGCGTCCATGCCTTCGAGCACCTGTGCTTCTCGGTCGCGGGGTCGCTCTACTGGTGGCATGTTCTATCCCCGATCCGCGGCCGCATGCGCCTGGGCGGAATGGGGCCGATCGGCTACATGGTCTCGACCAAGCTGCTGGTCGGCGTGCTCGGCGTGGCCCTCGCCTTCGCTCCCAGCTCGATCTATGCCTTCTACCAGCACAAGCCCCACTACTGGGGCCTGTCGGCGGGCGAGGATCAGTCGCTGGCCGGGCTGGTCATGGCGCTCGAGCAATCGATCGTGATGGGAGTGGCGCTCGTCTGGCTGTTCGTGCGCATGCTCAACGAGTCCGAGCACGAAGCCCAGCGGGCCGAGCGCGCCGAGACCGTCGAGATCGTCTCCTGACCCTCCCGGGACCTGGGGCGCTGGGGGCCTCGGATGAAGACCTGCTCCCTGCAGGATTCAGGGAAGCACTTCACGGCTGACACCCCACCCGCCGACCGTCAGGGGCTCGGAGAAACGAGCATGGCGGCGCCGATCCCACCGCTGAGATCTCCGAGGGCCGCCACCCGTACGGCCGGTGGCCGCGCATCGTTGAACAGGTGGGGGTGCATCTGGGAGGAGATCCGCTCGGCCATCGGTTGTCCGAAGCGCACGCCGAGGCCGCCGCCGATGATCACCGCCTCGATGTCGAGCAGGTTGACCGCCGAGGCGATGCCCGCCCCCAGCGCCTTGACCGCGCGCTCGACGAGTTCGATGGCCAGGGGGTCCTCGTAGGCGAGAGCGTTTGCCCAAACAGAGCTGGTCAGCCGCGTGCGCCCGCGCTCCTTCATCAGCTTGAAGAGGTCGGTCTTGGCGCCCTTGTCTGCCTCGCGGCGGGCGCGGGATTCCATCGCGATGCGGCCCGCGTAGGCCTCCATACAGCCTCGGCGCCCGCACGGGCAATGCGCCCCCCCGCGGCGCACCACCATGTGACCGATTTCGCCCGCCCCACCCCGTCCCAGCCAGGTCTGACCGTTGAGGATGAGGCCGCCGCCAACCCCGGTGCCCCAGAACACCCCCAGGACCGAGTCGTAGGGCTTGCCGGCCCCGTAGGCGAATTCAGCGTCGGTGGCGACTTGGACGTCGTTGCCGAGCACGACGGGGGTTCCCAGCGCCTTGGCGAGGGTTTTTGCGAGCGGGAAGGGTCCTGTCCAGCCGGGGAGGTTGCGCGCGTTGGCGACCGTGCCCGCTGCCTCATCGACATCCCCGGGCGAGCCCACGCCCACCCCGATCAATGAGCTGGTCTTGACGCCCGCCCAGTCGGCGGCGCTCTCCATCGCCGCCACCATCGCCTTGGCAACCTTAGGCGGGCCCCCCGCGGTGGGCGTGGGCTCCCGCGCCTGACCCACGACCTGCTGTTCGGAATCGACGACGATTGCCTCGATCTTGGTCCCGCCAAGATCGATCCCCCCGCGCAGCGGTCCGCCTGTCTGGGCGCCCTCCATCGTGGGCGCCAACGCTACCTCAACCCCAGGACTCGCGGTAGTGCTCCTGCTCGGCGGTCGGCTCATCGATCCGGACCCCGAGCGCCTCGAGCTTGAGCCGGCCGACTTCGCGGTCGATTCCGGCTCCGACGGGGTGCACCCCGGGCGCTAACTCCTCGCGCCGGCGCACCAGGTCCTCGACGCTCAGGGCCTGAAGGGCGAACGAGACATCCATGACCGCGGCGGGATGTCCCTCGGCGGCGGCCAGGTTGACCACGCGGCCATTGGCGAGCAGGTTCAGACGCCGACCGTCAGCGAGCGTGTACTCCTGTACCAGGCGCTTGACCTCGCTGATCCCGCCCGTGGCCTGCTCGGCAAGCTCCTCGAGGTCGATTTCGACGTCGAAGTGACCCGCGTTGGCCAGGATCGCGCCGTCCTTCATGACCGAGAAGTGCTCGCCGCGCAATACGCGCCGCGAGCCGGTCACGGTCACGAACACGTCTCCGCGCTGGGCGGCCTGGAGCGCCGGCATCACCTCGTAGCCGGCCATCCGGGCCTCGAGCGCCCGCAGCGGATCGACCTCGCACACGATCACGGCGGCCCCAGCGCCCCGGGCGCGCTCGGCGATCCCCAGTCCCGCCCAGCCATACCCGACGACGACCACGGTGTTGCCGGCCAGCAAAACGCCCGAGGCGCGGATGATCCCGTCAAGGGCTGACTGCCCGGTCCCGTGGCGATCATTGAGCGCGCGCTCGGTGCGCGCCTCGTTGACGGCCAGGACCGGGCAGCGCAGCTTGCCTTCGGCTTGGAGCCGGCGTAACCGGACGAGCCCTGTGGTCGTCTCCTCGGTCCCGCCGATCAGTCCCTGCACGAGCTCTTTGCCCCGCGCGTGAGCGGTGACCAGCAGGTCAGCGCCGTCGTCCAGGGTTACCTGCGGGTGGGCGGGGCCGGATAGGAGGGCCAGCACGTGCGCGACGTAGGTGTCCAGGTTCTCACCCCGGACCGCCCGGACCTGGACGCCATCCGCCAGGACGAGAGCCGCTGCGACATCGTCTTGGGTGGAGAGCGGGTTGGCCGAGCACAGCGCGACCTCGGCGCCGCCGGCGCTGAGCGTGCGAACCAGGTTCGCCGTCTCGGCGGTCACGTGTAAACAGGCAGCGATCCGCAGGCCCTCCAGAGGGCGCTCTGCCGCAAAACGCTCCCGGATCATCGCCAGGACCGGCATCTGACCCGCCGCCCACCGGATCCGTGCCTCGCCATCGCCGGCCAGCGCGAGATCCGCTACGTCATGCGAGGGAACCGATGCTCGCGCCATGCTCGACCGCGCTCGCGCCCGGACGGCGGGCTAGTAGCGGTAGTGATCGGACTTGTACGGGCCGTCGACGGGGACGCCCAGGTAGGACGCCTGCTCGGAGGTGAGTTCAGTCAAGCGGATCCCGAGTGCGTCGAGATGCAGGCGAGCGACCTTCTCGTCCAGGCGCTTGGGCAGCACGAACACCTGCTTGCCGTACTCGCCGGGCTTGGTGAACAGCTCGATCTGGGCGATCACCTGGTTGGTGAACGAGTTCGACATCACGAAGCTCGGATGGCCAGTGGCGTTACCGAGATTCAGCAGCCGCCCCTCAGACAGGATGATGATCGTGCGCCCGCCCGGGAACACCCACTCATCGACCTGGGGCTTGATGTTGATGCGCTCGATGCCCTCGGTCCGAGCCAAGCCGGCCATGTCGATTTCGTTGTCGAAGTGGCCGATGTTCCCGACGATCGCCTGATGCTTCATGCGCGACATGTGCTCGGCGGTGATGACGTCCTTGTTGCCCGTCGTGGTGATGAAGATGTCAGCGCTTGAGAGGACATCCTCGATCCGCGCGACCTGGTAGCCGTCCATCGCCGCCTGCAGCGCACAGATCGGATCGATCTCGGTCACGATCACGCGCGCGCCCTGGCCGCGCAGCGACTCAGCGCACCCCTTGCCGACATCTCCATACCCGCAGATGACCGCCACCTTGCCGCCGATCAGCACGTCGGTGGCCCGGTTGATGCCATCGATCAAGGAGTGGCGGCAGCCGTACTTGTTGTCAAACTTGGACTTGGTTACCGAGTCGTTGACGTTGATTGCCGGGAACAGCAGCTTGCCCTGCTCGGCGAACTGATACAGGCGGTGAACGCCGGTAGTCGTCTCCTCGGTCACGCCCTGGATGTCGGCCGCCATGCGCGTAAAGCGCTGGGGATCGTCGGCCAGCGACCGGGACAACAGGCCCAAGATCACGGCGTGCTCGTCATTCTCCGCCGAGGCGACGTCAGGGACGGCGCCAGCAGCCTCGTACTCGACGCCGTTATGAACCAACAGGGTCGCGTCGCCGCCGTCATCGAGGATCATGTTGGGGGTGGCCGGGGCTCCGTTCTCACCCGGCCAGCTCAACGCCTGGTCAGTACACCACCAGTACTCCTCGAGCGTCTCGCCCTTCCACGCGAACACTGGAACGCCCCGCGGATCGTCGTGGGTGCCGTCGGGACCCACGACCACCGCGGCCGCCGCGTGGTCCTGGGTCGAGAAGATGTTGCAGCTCGCCCAGCGCACCTCGGCCCCCAGCGCCGTCAGCGTCTCGATCAATACCGCGGTCTGGATCGTCATGTGCAGCGAACCCGTGACCCGTGCACCCCTGAGCGGTTGGCTCTCGGCGTACTCGCGCCGCGTCGCCATCAAGCCGGGCATCTCGTGCTCGGCGAGCTGGATCTCCTTACGCCCGAAGGCGGCCAGGCTCAGGTCGGCAACCTTGAAGTCGGTATCCGGGACGGTCGTGGTCATCTCTGCTCCAATTTCGGGTGTTGGATCGCGATTGGCGGGCGGCCGGTCCGCGGGCGTCGCTACGGGGTGACGGCGGCCAGTAGCCGCTCGTGCTTACTCTGCTCAAAACGCAGCCAGTCGGCGGCGTCGACATCGTCAGGTCGGCTGGCCTCTGACTCCAGCCAGCCCCGGACAGCAGCCTGCAGCTCTGGGTGGGTGGCCATGCGCGCGGCGAAGGCCACGTCGGACAGGCCAATGTCAAAGCGGGAGATCAGCTCCTTGAGGGTGCGCAGCCGCTGAAGCTGGGCCGCGCCGTAGAGGCGATAGCCCGAGGCCGAGCGCGCCGGAGCCACCAGCCCCGCCGACTCGACGTAGCGCAGCATGCGCGGTGACCATCCGGTCGTGCTCGCCGCCTCATTGATCGTCAGGGCCTCCATCGTGCTCCTAACCCTACCACGATCGTGTCAAGGTTTGGCCAAGCGATCCGGGCCCACCCGGCCGCCCCCCGCCCTCGTGCCGGGCGCCTCTAAGTGGCGGCCAGCGTGGTCTTGAGCTGATCGAGCACGGCGATCGTGGCCGGGTCGACGCCTCGCAGAATGGCCAGGTAGAGCGACACCAGGTCGCCCAGGAGCACGAGCGAGACCAGACGCTCCATCCGGGTCTCCCCCACCGTCTCCACTCGGTGCGCCCCGGCCGACGCGGGCTCGATCAGCTGGCGGGTGAGCTCGATGCGGGTGCGCACGCGCGGATGCAGATCGCAATCGTCGAGGAACACGGCACTGAAGCGACCCAGCTCGCTGGCGCCCTCCCAGCCGACGATGTCGTTGTGATCGAGCTCGGGCAGCTCGGCCGCAAAGCAGGGAAGCTTGGCGTTCTCGTTGACCTGGGTCTTCCACCGGTAAGCGATCGGAGCGGTGAGCCCGGAGCCGGCGATCGACGGGATCGTGCCGTGCAGCGAGCGGGCCAGGCGCTTGGCCAGCGAATCGGCGGGGCCGTCGGGCCCCCAGTCGGCGACCAGCTGCTCAGCGTGAGCGGCGGCGACATCGATCTCAGTGTGGATTTGCTCGGCCACACCGGCCAGCGCGGCCACCTCCAGGGCGACGATCAGCGCGTACCCGACCGCCGCCCGGGGCTGGTAGCCGCCAGGCAGCGGAATCACCGGCAGCCCATCATCGCGGGCCAGCGTCGCCAGCCGGCCGCCGGTGGTGGCGACCACCCGGCGCGCGCCGAGCGCGGCGGCGGCATCGTAGGCGGCCAGCGTCTCTTCGGTATCGCCCGAGTAGCTCGCGCACAGGACGGTGGTGTCCGGTGTCGTCCACGGGGGCAGGGCGTAGTCGCGCGAGGTGAAGATCGGGCGTGACGCCCGATCACCGAGCACCGCCACGGCCAGCGCGCCGCCGATCGCCGAGCCCCCCATGCCGGCCACCACGAGGCCACCCGGTGAGTCCCGGGGCGCCACTTGCGCCGACTCGACGCGCCACAGCGCATCGCGCAGGTGCTCGGGCAGATCCAGGATGTCGTCGAGCTGGCCGGTTGGATCGAGGGCGGCGATCGCGTCCCGGCTGAGGTCCTGCGGCGCGCTCAAAACGCCACCGCTTCGTCGGGCAACTCCACGCCGGGGAAGATACGCATTCCGGCCGTCAGCACGTTGCGTGCCCCGATCCGAACGCCAGCCCCCAGGACGACGCCGCGGTCGATCCGGCAGCGTTCACCGATCGTCACCCCGGGGCCGGCGATCGCACCACTGAGGCGAGTCCAGGCGCCGACCGAGCACCCGTCAAGCAGCACCGAGGAGTCAATGTGGGCGCCGGTGGCGACCGTCACGCCCCGGCCCAGCACGGTCCGCCCCCCCAGGGTGGCGCCCGCCGCCACCACGCAATCGGGGCCGAGCACGCTCGGCGCGTGCACGCGGCCCTGCACCGAGCTTTGGCTGAGCACGCCGCCGGCCTGCTCGACGCGGTGACCAACCTCGGTCTCGACGTCGCCCTCGAGGATGTCAAAGGTTCCCTGCAGATACCGATCGGGAGTCCCGATGTCCAGCCAGTAGCCCGACCCCTCGTAGCCGTACAGGCCGCGGCCGACGAGCCCAGGGAAGAGGTCGCGCTCGATCGAGGTCCGGCTTCCGGCCGGAGCCATGTGATCCAGCACCTCGCGCTCGATCACGTACGCCCCCGCGCTGATCAGGTTGGTTTCGATCTCGTCCGGTCTCGGCTTCTCCACGAACGCCTTGACCGAGGTGTCGTCGTGACGCGTTACCAGCCCGTAGGCGGACGGATCCTCGACCGGAAAGAGGCCCAGCGTGACGCGGGCGCCGGTCTCCTCATGCTGACGCAGCTGGGCGGTGAGGTCGATGTCGGTGAGGACGTCGCCGTTGAGCATCAGAAAGCGCTCCTGAAGTATCTCCTCGGCGTATTTGAGCGCACCTCCGGTCCCGAGCGGCTCGGGCTCCTCGACGTAGCGCAGGCGCACGCCAAGGCCCTCGCCGTCCCCGAGCACGGAGCGAACCGCGTCGGCCATGAAGCCGCAGGACAGGATCGCGTCATCGACACCGTGGCGGCGCAGCCACTCGAGCATGTAGGAGATGAACGGACGGTCGACCAACGGAACCACGGGCTTGGGGGTCGTCGAGGTCAGCGGCCGCAGCCGGGTCCCCTCGCCGCCGGCGAGGATCAGGGCCTGCACACGGTCACCCTTGGCCGGGCATTGAGCGCCCGATCCCCTCATAGATGAAGCCCGCCGCCTGCAGCGCCTCCCGGTCGACGAAGTTGCGCCCGTCGACGACCAGCCGCCCCGCCATCAGCGCTCCCACCGCTTTCCAGTCGAGCTCGGCGAACTCCGGCCACTCGGTGACCAGCACACACGCATCAGCCCCCTCGAGCGCATCCAGCGCCGAGGGCGCAAAGTGCACGCCGGTCATGAGCTTGCGGGCCTCGGCCTCGGCGACCGGATCGAAGGCGCTGACCTGGGCCCCGTCGGCCTGGAGCCGGGCGGCCAGCACTAGCGAGGACGCCTCGCGCATGTCGTCGGTGTTGGCCTTGAAGGCGAGACCGAGCAGCGTGATGTGCTTGCCCACCAGCGAGCCGAGATGCTTCTGCAGCTTGGAGACCACCCGCCGCTTCTGCAGCTCGTTGACCTCGATGACTGCCGTCAGGAGCTGGAAATGGTAGCCCGAGTTTCCAGCCAGCTGCTTGAGCGCCGATACGTCCTTGGGGAAGCACGAGCCCCCGAACCCGATCCCGGGCTTGAGGAAGTGGCTGCCGATCCGCCGGTCCAGACCCATCCCACGCGCGACCTCGAGCACATCGGCACCGGTCTCCTCACAGACGTTGGCGATCTCGTTGATGAAGGAGATCTTGGTGGCCAGAAAGGCGTTGGCGGCCAGCTTGACCATCTCCGCGCTGGCCACGTCGGTGCGAACGAGCGGCGCGTTCAGCGGCTCGTAGAGCTTGGCCACCGCGTCGCCCGCCCAGTTGCCGTCGTCGCCCACCACCACCCGGTCGGGAGCCAGGAAGTCCTCCAGGGCGGAGCCCTCCTTGAGGAACTCGGGGCAGGAGACGTAGGCGAAGCCCTGCTTGTTCTGAGACGCGAAGCCCCGCTGGATGGCCGCCCCGGTGCCGACAGGGACGGTCGACTTCATGACCAGCGCATGGCGATCGGAGGCCGGCATCTCGGCCACGACGGCGTTGACCGCCGAGAGATCGGCATCGCCGGAGTACGTGGGGGGAGTGCCCACGGCCACGAACAACAGCCGGGCATGCTCGAGCGCCGCGCCCAGCTCGGTGGAGAAATGCAGCCGGTCGCGGTTGCGGGCCACCGACTCGGTCAGCCCGGGCTCGTAGATCGGGATCTCGCCGCGCTCGAGGCGCTCCACCTTCTCAGCGTCAATGTCGACGCACCAGACGTCGGAGCCGAGCTCGGCAAAGCCGGCCGCCGTCACCAGGCCCACATAGCCCGTGCCGATCACGGCAATGGGTTCCCGTTGGTTGCTCATCGAGCGGTCGAGGCTAGCGGGGACGATTGAGAGGGTGGATTCCGCGCCTGCGCGGCTATCAACGACCGGCCGGATCAGTGCGTCAGCGAGGCGGCGAGGTTGATCATCTGGCGGTTGGGAATGTCGTCGGTCAGGGTGTTGGAGACCCAGTAGACGCCGTGGGCGGTATGCCAGGCGACGTTGGTGATGCTCCCGCCCTGCTCATAGATCTGCAGGCGCTTGCCGTCCACGATCTTGGTCTCCAGCGGCGTGCCGAGCAGCGGCGGGCGTTGCCAGGTTGTGCCCTGGACACCGTAGTACTGGCCCAACACAGGGTTGAGGAGCAGCGTCATCCGATAGGCGGCGTGCGGCCGGTGCTGCTGATCGCGCAGCAGGTAGGCCCGCGGGTAGGAGCCGGGACTGGCCGTCTCCAGCGGGCAGACACCGGTCAGACTCGAGCAATAGCTCGTGTTGGCGACGATCAGCCGCGGGTAGTAGACCGGCATCCCAACGCGGGCCAGCGCAGCCTGTTGGCTCTTGCCGTCACCGACATCGGCCACCAACCCGGCTGCCGACAGCTTCGCGGCCCGCGTGCGCCTGGAGGCGACCGGGCCGCCGTGGCTGGCCGGCGCGACCGTGGCGGCGCTCGCACGCATGAAGGTGGAGAACACGCCTGCCTCCGCACCGGGAGTGGCAGTCACGAAGCAGGAACTCACCGTGCAGGGCAGGAGCTGAGCCGGGAACTTGATCTGCTTGATCTGGTGGCCCGCCGAGAAGGCAACCAGGTCAAAGAGGTTGATCAGCCCATTGATGGTGTGCAGATCGCGGTCGGTCTGCGTGTGGGCGCCGAAGATCTTCAGCAACGTGTCCTTGTTGGAGATGATGCTGCTCACGCCGTACTGGTCCTTGGCCCAGCGGATGAAGTCCTGCTGGCGGGCGTTGCGGACCAGGTCGGAGTCGGTGTGTCGGAAGCGGACGAAGGCCAGCGCGTCGGCGCCGCACAGCCTCTGATAGCCGGGCTGGATGTCGATGCTGGAGTAGCCGGTTACTGCCGTGTTGTTCAGGTAGCGATGGTCCACGTCCACGTAGACGCAGCCGATCGCATTGACCAGGGCCTGGAAACCTCCGAAGTTGACGTCGACGATGTGGTTGACGTGCAGGTTCGGGAAGATGTTGGTCTTGATCGTCTTGATCAGCAGGTTGGGACCGCCGTCGGAGTAGGCGGCGTTGAGCTTGGAGACGCCGTAGCCGGGGATCGTGACCTGGAGGTCACGGGGGATCGACATCACGTTGATCGTCGACGAGGCGCCGTTCAGCCGTACGAGCAGCATGGTGTCAGTGCGCGCGTTGTTGAACGCGTCGCCCGCCCTGTGGTCAGAGCCGATGATGAGCAGCGTCTGGGGCTGACCGGGCGGCGGCACATTGACGTCAGCATGGAAGAGGGCCGGCGTGCCCGAGATGTCAGCGGCGAGCTGCTTGAACTGCAGCAGACCGGCAACCGCGGTCGTGGCGGCCGTGGCGGCGATGATGACGACCGCGGCGAGCAGGAAGCGCCACATAGCGCCCCCCCGGGTGCGGGGAATCAAACTCACGCCAATCCCCCGTCGATCGCCGTCAACCCGCCTTCGGGCTGCTCGAGCCAGGCGGGAAGTCCGCGTACGAAGTCGACCAGGGCCCGCCGGTAGCTGGCCAGGGACGAGATCGCCACCCACTCCTCGGGTCCGTGGTGCCCGCCGCCGGCCGGCCCGAACTCGACCGCGGGGATCCCCCCCTCGATGAACGACGCGGCATCGGAAGCGCCGTCTCGACCGACGCTCAGGGCTTCGGTCCCCGGCCGGGACCGTGACACGGCGTCCCGGAGGGCGCGGACATAGGGATCGGCCGGTGAGACCGTGACGGGCGGGTGGATAAAGGTTCGCTTGACGTCGATCCCGGCAATTGCTCGCACCTGCTCGAGGATCTCACCCGGATCCTGGCCAGGCAGATAGCGCACGTCGACCGCCATTTCGCAGCGGTCCGGGACCTTGTTGAGCGCGTCGCCACCTTCGATCCGTCCCAGGTTGATCGAGGGCCGGTCAAACATGTCTGAGGACTCACGCGAGAAGGGCAGCGTCTCGATCGCGCGGAAAACGTCGATCGCCTTGAGCACCGCATTGTCCCCCAGCCATGGCGTTGAGCTGTGAGCGGCGCGGCCGTGCACGACGATGCGCATGACCAGCACGCCCTTGGCCTGGACGCCGATGTGGAGGTTGGTCGGTTCGCCGGTGATCGCGAAGTCTCCGCCCAACCCCAGGGCCACGGCGGCGTCGGTCGAGCGCTCGTCCAGGTCCTCGGACTCCTCGTCGGGCACGCAGATCAGCCGGACCCGGACCCGATCCTGGCTCCCGGCGTCCTTGAGCGCGCACATCATCGACGCCAGGCCGCCTTTCATGTCGTAGGCGCCGCGGCCGATCAGGCGGTCGCCCTCGATCCGGGGCTCGAACTGCTCGGGCTGGCCGGGCACGACGTCGAGATGGCCGTGGAAGACCACGCACGGCGCGGAGGCGTGCTGAGCGCCGGCCTCGGCCACCAGCACCGGGAGGCGGTTGTGATCGTGGTCGCGCACCTCGATGTCCCGGGATTCGAGCCATCCCTTGACAAATCCTGCGGCGGCGACGAGGTCGTCTGGCCGAGAGGTGTCGTAACGGATCAGCCGTTGGGCCAGATTTCGCTCATCGACCATGCCGCGAGAGGCTTAGCTGGCGCGGCTGACGCCCACTCAGCCACCCTCAGCGATGTTCAGAAACGCTTCCCAGCGGCGCACGTCACGCTCGGCCACCCGGCGACGCTCGGAGTCCTCACCGGCGCTCTCGAGCTCCCGCTGGGCCTGTTGCAGGCGCTCGCGCAGCTCCGAGGCGTCCAGGGCATCCTTGTCGTGCGCCTCTTCCACCAGGATCAGGGCGCGGCCCCCAGTCACCTGGAGATAGCCTTCGGACTGGGCGAAGCGCACGACGTCGGAGTCTGACCGGTAGAGCCGCAGCTCGGTCGGATCGAGCATCGCCAGGACCGGCTCGTGACCGGCGAGCACGCCGATCGAGCCAACTGACGTCTTGGTGGAGACCATCTCGACCTCCTCGGCGAAGACCTCGCCCTCGGGCGTCAGGACCTCGACCGCGAACGTGCTGTGCGCCAAGGCTCAGCCCGCCTCAGTGCCCTCGGCGTCGCTGGAGCTCTCGTCCTCGCCGCGCTCGGAGTTGTCAGAGCTCTGGTCCTCGCCGTCCTCGTCGCCGTTGTTCGCCGCCGACCCCGACTCGCCGCCGGCGGCGTTGACGACGTCGTCAATCGGACCCTTCATGAAGAAGGCGCGCTCGGGCACGTCGTCGTGCTTGCCCTCGAGGATCTCCTTGAAGCCGCGGATCGACTCGGCGATCGGGACGAACACGCCCGGGGTGCCGGTGAACTGCTCGGCAACGTGGAACGGCTGCGATAGAAAGCGCTCCATTCGCCGCGCCCGTTGGACAGTCACCTTGTCCTCGTCGGAGAGCTCGTCAATGCCGAGGATGGCGATGATGTCCTGAAGCTCCTTGTAGCGCTGCAGGACCTCCTTGACTTGGTTGGCGACGTTGAAGTGCTCCTCGCCCACGATCTCGGGCTTGAGGATGGTGGAGGTGGAGTCCAGCGGATCCACGGCGGGGTAGATGCCCTTCTCCGAAATCGAGCGCGACAGCGACGTCGTCGAGTTCAGATGGGCGAAGGCCGAGGCCGGGGCCGGGTCGGTCAAGTCGTCGGCCGGGACATAGATGGCCTGGATCGAGGTCACCGAGCCGTTACGGGTCGAGGTGATCCGCTCCTGCAGCTGGCCCATCTCGGACTCCAGGGTGGGCTGATAGCCGACCTGGGAGGGCATGCGGCCGAGCAGCGCCGAGACCTCGGAGCCCGCCTGGACGAAGCGGAAGATGTTGTCGATGAACAGGAGCACGTCCTGGCCTTCCTGATCGCGAAAGTACTCCGCCATGGTGAGACCGGACAGGGCCACGCGCATGCGGGCGCCGGGAGGCTCGTTCATCTGCCCGAAGACGAGCATCGTCTTGTCGAGCACGCCTGACTCCTTCATTTCGAGCCAGAGGTCGTTGCCCTCGCGCGAGCGCTCGCCGACGCCGCAGAAGGCCGACAGGCCACCGTGCTCCTGCGCGAGGTTGTGAATCAGCTCCTGGATGATCACCGTCTTGCCCACGCCGGCCCCGCCGAACAGGCCGACCTTGCCGCCGCGCGCGTAGGGGGCGAGCAGGTCGATGACCTTGATCCCGGTCTCGAACATCTCCGTGGTCGGCGTCAGCGCCTCGACGGTCGGCGCCGTGCGGTGGATGGGCCAGCGCTCGGTGTCCTCGGGCAGGGGATCGCCGAGGTCGATTGGATCGCCGAGCAGGTTGAAGATCCGTCCCAGCGTGGCCCTGCCGACCGGGACCGTGATCGGCGCGCCCGTGTCGATCACCTCGGTCCCGCGGGCCAGGCCATCCGTGGAGTCCATGGCCACGGCACGTACGCGGTCATCGCCGAGGTGCTGCTGCACCTCGCAGACCAGGTACTCGCTCTGACCGGCGGCGAGGTCCTCGTCCTCCTCGGCCTCGGCCGCCTGGGGGCGCTTGACCAGGATCGCGTTGTTGATGAGAGGCAGCTTGTCCGGGAATACGGCCTCGATCACGACCCCCTGGATCTCCTCGATCGTCCCGGTGTTCTGCTGTGACTCGCTGGTGCTGGTTTCAGTGGTGGCAGACATTTCTTCTCCTGTATAGGCGCCGTTGCAGGCTAGCCGAGCCCCTCGGCGCCGGCGACGACCTCCATGATCTCCTGGGTGATCTCCGCCTGGCGCGCGCGGTTCATCTGGAGCGTGTAATCCTCGATCAGAGTGCTCGCGTTGTCAGAGGCATTGCGCATCGCGGTCATCCTCGCCCCCAGCTCAGAGGCGCTGGACTCCAGCAGGGCGCGATAAATGGAGATCTCGACATAGTCGGGGACCAGGCGCTTGAGGATCTCCTCCGGGTCGGGCTCGTACTCGACCAGCGCCCGGGGCTCCGCTGAGCCCTGGTTCTCCCCTTCGTCGTCGCCGTCCTTGTCCTCGAGCACCGTGGCCCGCTGCAACGGCAGCAGCGTCTCGCGGCGGATCTCCTGCGACAGGGGTGAGATGTAGCCGTTGTAGAAGATCTCCACCTGGTCGACCTCGTCGTCGACGTATGCGGCCATCAGGCGCTCGGCGATCCGCCGCGCATCCGCATAGGCGGGACGTTCGGTGAAGCCGGTGAAGCGCTCAGCGGGCTCAAAGCCACGAAAGGCCAGCGAAGAGGCGCCGCGGCGCCCGGAGGCGAAGAAGGTGGCTTCCCGGCTTTCGTTGCCGTGCTCGCGCGCGGCCGCGATACCCGCGCGGACGGCGTTTGAGTTAAAGGCGCCCGCCAACCCGCGGTCCCCGGCCACGACCAACAGTCCCACCTGGCGCACCTGCTCGTGCTCGGCCAGGATCGGGAGCCGGGGCAGGTTACCGGCCGCCTCGGCGGCCTGACGGGTCATCCGCCGGATCGCATCCGCGTACGGGCGCAGCGACTCGATCCGCTGCTCGGCGCGGCGCAGGCGAGCCGCGGCCACCATCTCCATCGCCCGGGTGATCTTCTGAATGTTCTTGACCGCACTGATGCGGTTGCGAACGTCTCGCTGCGAAGTGGCCATGGGGTGCCGGCTAGGCCGTCGCGGCCTCGGTCTCGCGGTCATCGCTGGGCTCGGCGTCCGCGCCCGAGTCCGAGTCGTTGACGCCCGCGTCGGAGTCGGACTTCGACTTGTCCTGCGAGCGGCTGCGCTCGGGCATCTCGTCATCGTCGAGCGCAAGGCCCTCCTCGTCGAGGTCATAACCGAAGTCCTCGGCGAACTGCTTGACAGCCGCGTCGAGCTGGGACTGGGTGTCGTCGCTCCAGTCACCCCCGGCGATCTTCTTGATCAGCTCGGGCTCGTTGCCCCGCACGCTTTCCGCCAAGTCAGCCAGGAAGTTCCTCACCTTGTCAGCCGTGATCCGATCCACGTAGCCGTTGGTGGCGGCGAAGATCTGCACCACCTGGTCCTCGATCGGCATCGGATGGCGCTCGGCCTGGTTGAGGGTGTTGACCAGCCGCTCGCCACGGGCCAGGGCCGCGCGGGTGTCGGCGTCCAGGTCGGAGCCGAACTGGGCGAATGCTTCGAGGTCGCGGTACTGCGAGAGCTCGAGCTTGAGGCGCCCGGCGACCTTGCGCATCGGGGCAACCTGGGCGTTGCCGCCCACGCGGGAAACCGAGATCCCCACATTGATCGCCGGCCGTACGCCCGAGTAGAAGAGCTTGGGCTCCAGGAAGATCTGGCCGTCGGTGATCGAGATCACGTTGGTCGGGATGTAGGCCGATACGTCGCCGGCCTGGGTCTCGATGATCGGCAGCGAGGTCAGCGAGCCGCCGCCTAGGTCGTCGTTGAGCTTGACCGCGCGCTCGAGCAGCCGCGAGTGCAGGTAGAACACATCGCCCGGGTAGGCCTCGCGACCGGGCGGGCGGCGCAGCAGCAGTGACATCTGGCGGTAGGCGTAGGCGTGCTTGGTCAGGTCGTCGTAGACCGTGAGCGCGGCCTTCCCGTTGTAGAGGAAGTGCTCGGCCATCGCGCACCCGGCGTAGGGAGCCAGGAACTTGATCGGAGCCGCCTCATCGGCCGCGGCCATGACGATGATCGTGTTTTCGAGCGCGCCCGCCTCCTCGAGGACGCTGGCCAGCTGGACGACCGTCGCCTTGCGCTGACCGATGGCCACGTAGACACAGATCAGGTCACGATCCTTATTGTTGATGATCGCGTCGATCGCGATCGAGGTCTTGCCGGTCTGGCGGTCACCGATGATCAGCTCGCGCTGGCCCCGGCCGATCGGGATCATCGAATCGATCGCCTTCAGTCCCGTGAGCATCGGCTCGGTGACCGGCTGGCGCTGCACCACACCAGGCGCCTTATGCTCGGCGGGACGCAACTCAGAGGTGTTGATCTCGCCCTTGCCATCCAGTGGGTTGCCAAGCGGGTCAACGATCCGGCCCAGCAGCTCCTCACCCACCGGGATCTCGAGCAGGCGCCCGGTGCGCTTGACCGTGTCGCCCTCGACGATCTTCTCCCACTCGCCGAACAGCACCGCGCCGACGTTGTCGGATTCGAGGTTCAGCGCCAGGCCGGTTACGTCATGGGGCAGGTCGAGCATCTCGAACGACATGCAGTTCTCGAGCCCATGGATGCGGCAGATACCGTCGGCGACCGAGAGCACGGTTCCGACTTCGGTCAATTCCGCGCTCGACGTGTCGAGGCCCTCGATCCGGCTCTTGAGGATTGAGGTGATCTCATCGGGCTTGATCTGCATCTGAATCTTGGCTCCCTTGCGGCGCGGCGGCCTAGGCCTGCGCGACTTGCTTTCTAAGTTGTTCCAGTCGGTTCTTGATCGAGGCGTCGAGGATCACGTTTCCGACCCTGAGAACGACGCCTCCGAGGATGTCGGGATCGACTTCGCTTGAGATGTCCACTTGGCGGTCTGTCTGCTCGCCGATCCGCTTGCCCAAGCTGTCTACCACCGATCCGTCGAGCTTGATCGCACTGGTGACGTGGACGGGCAGCCGGTGGCGTGCCTCCTCCCACATCGCGTCGAAGTCAGCCCGGATGCGGAAGATGGCCGGCATCCGGTGGCGCTCGATCAGGGCCTCGAGGAAGTTGATCACGGCCGGGTTGGCGTCTTGAACGCAGCGCGTGAGGCCGTCCCGCTTCTCGGTGACCGAGAAGTAGGGCGAGAAGAAGAAGACCGCCAGGTCGCGGTTCTCGTGCATGGCGTCGGCGAAGGCGTCGAGCTGCTCGCGGACCTCGTCGAGCGCGTCGTGCTCAACCGCCACCTCGAATAGCGCCCGCGCGTAGACCCTGCCGATCTCTTCCATCTCGCCTACCTGTGGTCCTCGGCCGAGCTCAGGGCGCTGAAATCCAGCTCTGACAGCGCGTCGTCGACCAGCCGGCGCTGATCCTCTTCGGTGAGCGTCTTGCGGGTCACCTTCTCGGTCGCCATCACGGTCAGGTCGGCGACCTCGCGGCGGATCTCCTGGATCGCGCGGCGGGTCTCTGCCTCGATGTCGCGCCGGGTCTGCTCCATCATCTGCTCGCGCTTGGCCTTGGCCTCAGCCTCGCCCTCACGCTCGTGGACCTCGGCCGTCTTACGAGCGCGACTGACGATCTCCTCCGCCTGTCCGCGCGCCTCCTTGAGACGCTCGCGGTATTCGGCCAGGAGCTGGTCGGCCTCCGCGCGCATGCGGTCGGCGTGGTCGATCGACTCCTCGATCATGTTCTGACGCCGGTCCAGCGCCTCGGTGATCCGGGGGAAGGCGAGCTTGGCCAGCACGTACATGGAGATCCCGAACAGCAGCAGCGTCCAGATCATCAACCCGACATTGGGCGAGATCAGGAACGAGCCGCCGGACGCGGCAGGAATGGTCACAGGCGTCATCTACTTGAGTACGTAGGAGAGTAGGCCCGCCACTAGGCCGTAGAAGAAGCAGGCCTCCGTGAGGGCGAAGCCGAGCCACTGGATCTGTGTGATCTCGTCGCGCATCTCGGGCTGGCGCGTGACGGCCTCGATGACCTTGCCGAAGATGATCCCGATCCCGACCCCGGCACCGACGGCACCCAGGCCGCCGCCGATCCCAATGCCGAGTCCCGCCCCGACCCCGGACGAGGCAGCGAACGAGATGATGGTTGTAAGCACTTGAGCTCAGCTCCTTGTGTGTTTAGTGGTGAGAGACTGCGCCACCGATGTAGATCGCGGCGAGGGTGGCAAAGATGAACGCCTGGAGTGTGGCCACCAGGCCCAGCTCGAACATGTAGACGAGGATCCCGAACGGCAGGGTGAACCAGCCCAGGAAGGTCAGGCCGAGGATCACCGCCAGGCCACCGGCCATGAACAGGATGATCATGTGGCCGGCGAGGATGTTGGCGAACAGTCGAATCGTCAGCGAGAGCAACCGCATGAAGGTCGAGATCACCTCGAGCGGGAAGATCAGCAACAGGATCGGGCCCTTGACCCCGGCCGGGATCAGGCTCTTGGTGTAACCGATCGGCCCCTTGGCCCGAATCCCCTCCCAGTTAAAGGCAACGAACACCACCAGGGCCAGCACGAGCGGCACCGAGATGTTGGCCGTCGCAGCGTAGAGGGCGAAGGACGGGATGTGGGCCCCGAAGATGTTGACCTTCTCCTCGGAGTTGGTCGGCAGCGGCAGGTAGCCGATCAGGTTGCAGAACCAGATGAACAGGAACAGCGCGCCCAGGAACGGAAACCACTTGGCGGCCATCGAGTCGTCCATGTTCCCCCGCGTGATGTTGTCCCGCATCAGCGAGTACAGCACCTCGACCGCGGTCTGCACCCGATTTGGCCGCGCGTGCATCCGGCGCGAGATCCAGACCATCGTGCCCACGGTCAGGATCGCGGCCAGGAACAGGTACACCACGGCGCGGTTGATGCTGAACACGCCGAGATTGACCCAGTTGACGAGCTTGAACTCGTTCTGGATCTGGAAGCCGCTCTTGTGCCCAAAGCCGAAGATGACGATGAGCAGCACGATCCCCAGGCCATAGAAACCGGCGATGCCGAGCATCAGCTTGCGCATCTGGCTCATCGTGACCTCGGGCGGTTCGCGGCGGAAGCGCCGAGCGCGATCGTGAAGGCGACGACGATGACCACGAGCGCGGTGAGACCGTCGTGCTGGCCGTTCTGGCGGGCGACGATCACGGCCAGCGCGAGCAGGAACAGACGGCCGAGCATGAAGCCCATGCGGATCGCGATCTGCCGGTTGGCGTCGTGCGTGGCGGTGGCCAGGCGCTCGGCCCCCAGCCCGACCACGCGCAGCGCGATCCAGGCGCCCGCCCCGACCAGGTAACCGAAGGCGGGCACTCCGATCAGCAGCATGATCGGCGCCGCGACGACCATCAGGACAACGTCGAAGAAGCGAAGCGCGAGCATGGTCGGCTCAGCGGGCGCGGCGGCGCTCAGCGACACCGCGGTTCCCCGGGGGTCTGATCGATCCGCCGGGAGCAGGCGGTCGGCGCATCGTCAAGTTGTCGGCTGAAGCTGGTCAAGCTGAGTTCCTCGGGCCGGAGGGCCGCCTAGGCTAGCGGCGCGACGACGCAGGCGTCGCGTGAAAAGAAGGTCCGTGGCCGGCATGTCCAGGGCCGGCATGGCCCGTGGAAGCCGACTACGTTAGTCGGAGGTTAGCGTGCTCGCGACGTGGGGGGCGCCGAGACGTCGCGCGCGCGTCCAGGAAGCCGGGCTTGTAGAGCTGACCCTCGGCCCAGAGCGCGGCGATGCTCGCCCGCGGCAGACCGAAGGTACCGTCGTAGACGAGGTAGCGAGGCTCCCAGCGCGGGAAGAACTTGGCGTTGAAGCGGTACAGGCTCTCAATCTGAAAGAAGCGATTTCCGAGCGTGACGATCTTGCCCAACACGCGCTCAGAGCGTTTCTCGGGACTGTGAATCCATTTCGCGAAGGCGGCGAAATTGAGAGACATCTCACCGATGCCCCGTTCGCGGAGGAGTTGCACCGCCTTGACGACCATGAACTCGGTCAGGCCATTAGGGGTGTCGGGATCCCGGCGCATGAAGGACAGGGACACTGCGGCGCGGCCGTAGCAGGGTACGAAGTGCAGCACCCCCCGCACGGGACGGGCGGGATCCGACTCATCGCGGGCCAGCAGGATCAGGGTCTGGTCGCAGTGGGGCCCGTCGATCGAGTCCATGGCCATCGAGAAGCCTCGCTCCGGGGCGCCTTCGCGACCCCGTTCCAGTACAGCGGCGACGGCGCGGCCGGTCTCGGCGTCGAGGCTGGCCACCGGAAGCAGCTCAGCCGCGTAGCCGGCCTTGCTCAGCCGGCTGACCGACTGGCGGACCTTGCGAATCGGCCGCCCCTCGAGCGAGAACTGTTCCAGATCGAGCAGCGCCTCGTCGCCGAGGTAGATGGTCTTGAGACCGAGCTCCTCATACAGCGGGCACATGCCGGCGCTGGCGCCGACCGCGCCTAGCTTGAGGCCACGGGCGCGGGCAAACGCCTGAAGTTCGCCCAGCAGGGCGCGGAACGCCGCCTCGGGACCGACCGGGTCGCCTGACAGCAGCAGGACGCCGTTTTCGATCCGGTAGCCGACAAAGGCCTGGCCGTCGTCGCCAAAGAAGTAGTGCTCGTCGGCCCGCAGCTTGAAGAACGACAGCGTGTCGGTGCCGTGGGCGCGGACCAGCTCGGCCGCGGCGCGCCGCGAGCTCGGACCGGGCAGCGCCTTGGGCGCCGCCAGGGGCCGGAAGACCACGTAGGCCATGGCCAACAGGGTGCCGAGCTCGATCAGGTGCACGCTCATCGGCAGCCACACGAAGTGGTGGTCAAAGATGGTCGCCTGGTGATGAAAATGGATCGGGCCGCGGCTGCGCCAGAGCAACAGATCGCCGGTCTCGCGCATCACCGAGCTCCAGGAGGGATGTCCCTCCGAGGCCCAGGCCGCCACCGCGGTCACGCCCAGGGCCATGGCCCCCAGCGCAGGCACGCGCCAGATCGCCGAGCGCAGGGTCAGATCATCGTGATCGACCTCAAACGCGGCCCGCGAGGAGATGAGCCCGAAGGCCACCAGCCAGGTGATCACCGACGCCTCGACATCCAGGCCCTTGAGCAGGTCGAGGAGGCCGAGCAGCAGCATCAGTGCAACCGCCACGCGCCACGCCCGGCGCCGGCGCCTGGCCAGGTAGGGCGCCACCAGCAGCAGGGCCAAGCCGGTCGGCAGGGCGAAGGCGTGAAAGAGCCGTACGGCTTCGAGGGGCTCGACGTCGAGCAGGAGATGTCCCCGCCACCGGATCCCGGGCGTGAGCGCCGAGGCCACGTTGATGACGCCGATCAGCGCCGCAGCGATGGCGGCCAGGCGTGGCGTGAAACGCACGGAGTGTGATGGGAACAGGCTCATGGGGACAAAGACGGCCGGGCATCCTCGCGGCGTGGGACGAATGTCGCTTGCGGCGCCACCGCGGACCGGCGTCAGCAAGCAATTTACCGCGCCGCCGGTGGTTGGTTACGTGGTCATCGGCCGCAATCCTGCTCAAGACGAGCGCGGCGGGCGTCCGCCTCGACCCTGGCCAGGGCCGCTGACAAGGGCCCCCGTGGCCTCGCGGCTCGCTTTGCCCGCTCTGTAGCGGCTCGCCTCTAGCCGCTCTCGGCTCGCTGGGCACTTCCTGAGAAACCGCCCGGCGCGTGGCCGCTCCCCGGGTCGCGCCCAGGACCATCAGCAATCGTCGCGGGCAGCCACTGGGCGAGCAGCAGGGCCAGCAGCGGGAACACCGCCATCAGTTCGAACACCGCCGGCAGACCATCCGCGTTGGCGAGCAGCCCGAGGAGAGGCGCGCCTACCCCGCCGAGGCCGATCGAGAGCCCGATCGTCACCCCGGAAGCGACCCCGATCCGCGCGGGCAGGTACTCCTGGCCCATCACGATGGTGACCGCGAAGGTCGCGACCGTGGCGGCACCGGCCAGGGCTGCAAAGACGATTGCCAAGGCCGGGCCGGAAAGCAAAAAGCCGGCGATCAGTCCCGGCAGCAGCAGCATTGAGACCCGCAGCACCACACGACGTCCGAAGTGGTCGGCAAGCCGGCCCCCCACAAGTGTCCCGATCGCTCCACCTACCAGCATCGCGGTCAGGGCGGCGTTGCCCAGGGTGTTGCTCGTGTGCAGATCGCGGATGAAGTACAGGGAGATAAAGGTGACAAAGCCGAAGTACACGAATGAGCGCAGCGCGATGACCAGGGCGAGAATCGCGAATGGCCCCCAGGCGTCCTGGCTGGCCTGACGCTGGACCCGGCCGCCGATCAGATCGGAGCGGAAGCCGCGCAAGCGCGGCAGCTCGTGGATCAGGACCATCCCCATCAGAGCCGTCGGGACGATCAAGAACAGCGTCCCGGAAAGCCCGAAGGCCAGGAGCAAGGGCGTGACGAGCACTGGGCCAAGGGCAAAACCGACGTTGCCCCCGACGCTGAACAGGCTCATCCCGGACGAGCGACGGTCCCCCGAGACATAGTTGGCAAACCGTGACGCCTCGGGATGGAAGGCGGCCACTCCGAGCCCGCTGAGGAGTACGGCGGCGAAGGTCACGGCGTAGCTGGGCGAGATCCCGACCAGCCCCACTCCGACCCCACCCAGAACCGGCCCGATCGGCATCAGCCACGGCAGCGACCGCCGGTCGGAGAGGTGACCGAACAGCGGCTGGATGACTGAGCTCGAGATCGTGGCCGCGAGGATCAGCGCCGAGGCGCTCGCGTAGTTGAGGTGGTCGCGGACGATCAGGAACGGCAGCAGAGCCGGAATCGCTCCCTGGCAGACGTCGGTGAACAGATGCCCAGCCGACAGGGTGGCCATGGCTCGCCGGTCGACTCCGGAGCGCGGCTGGAAACCGCCCGTGACCGTGGCCGCCACCGCGCTCATCGCGAGTTTTCGCGCAAGCGCTGCTTGACGAGCTGCTGCTTGGCTTCGAGCTCGTCCCGCAGCTCGCCCAGCTCGCGCAGGCGTCGGGAGACCAGCTCCAGCTGGGTGCCGATGTGCTTTTGCACCTCCTCGAGGATGCGCCGGCGCCCGGCGGGGTGCTCGGTCTGCTGGTACTCGCGACGCAGGTGGGCCCGGGCGCTCTCGGCCTCGAGCAGCTGCGAGAGCTGCTCGAGCGAAAGCCCGAGCAGATCGCGCAGCCGCACGATCTCGCGCAGCCGCTCGACGTCGGCCTCGGTGTAACAGCGGTGCTTGCCCTGGCCGCGCGCAGAGCCGCCCCCGAGGAGACCGATCTCCTCGTAGTAGCGGATCGTCCGCGGAGTGGTCCCGGTCAGCTCGGCAAGCTCACCGATCCGTACCGTGCGCTCGGCGGTGGCGCTCATGTCGCCACCGGGTCGGGCTCGCGACGCCCGCTGGGCGCCGCCGCTGGCAGCCCCGGCCGGATGTCCTTGGGCCGAGCGGCGGAGATCGCGGCCCCGACCAGCGAGACGCCGGCCAGGCACCACAGCGCGAGGTGCATGTTGGAGATGAACGGGGTCAGCTGGGCGTTGGAGATGTGGTTGGCCAGACCCGAGAAGACCGCGAACAGGACGTGCGTGGGAACCGACGAGGTGACCACGGCGAGGACGAAGGCGATCGAGATGACCGCGCCCGTGTTCTGGACCAGGACCCGCGCGCCGGCGGCGATGCCACGGCGGTGCGGAGCCACGGCGCCCATCATCGCGGCGGTGTTGGGAGAGTTGAACATGCCCGAGCCGATTCCAACGATGAACATATAGATACAGGGCCAGATGTAGCTGGTCTCGCGCCCCAGGGTCGTCATCAGTGCCAGTCCGACCGCGGTGACCAGCATCCCGAGCACGGCCAGCGTCCGCGAGCCACGCCGGTCAGCCCAAACTCCGGCCAGGGGCGACGCGATCAGCATGCCCACCGCGAGCGGCGCGAGCTTGATCCCGGCCAGGATCGGAGAGTTGCCTTGCACGCCCTGGAAGTAGAAGACGAACACGAACATCAGCGCGAAGCGCGCCAGCCCGTTGGCGAACGCGGCGCCCGAGGCGGTCGAGAAGAGGCGTTGCTGGAAGATGCTGAGGTCGAGCATCGGCGACTTGTGGCGGCGCTCGATCAGTACGAAGGCCGGCAGCAGGATCGCGGCGACGATCAGGCTGGGGATGACCAGCGAAGCCGTCCAACCAGAGAGACCGCCCTTGGAGATGCCGTACACGAGACCGGTGAGGCCGATCAGGAAGCTGATCGTCCCCAGGAAATCGAATGAGCGGTCCTCCGTGCGCCCGGTGACCTCATGCAGGATCAAAAGCCCCCAGAGGCTGCCGGCGAGTCCGAAGGGAACGTTGAACCAGAACACCCAGTGCCAGCTGATCGCGACCAGCGCACCGCCGAGCACGGGACCGATGACCAGGCCCACCGCCGCGACCATCGTGTTGGTCCCCATGGCCAAGCCGAGCTGCTCCTTGGGAAACGCATCGGTGACGATCGCCGCCGAGTTGGCGAACAGGAAGGCGCCGCCGACGCCCTGCAGGATCCGCCACAGGATCAGCTCGGTGCCACTCCCGGCAAAGCCCGCGCCCAGCGAAGCAACGGCGAACAGCACAAAGCCCCACACGTAGGCCTTCTTGCGGCCGAACTGGTCTGACAGCCGGCCGGCGCTGAGCACCAGCACGGTCGAGGCGATCATGTAGACGAGGATCACCCACACGAGCTCGAGCAGGCTGGTGTGGAGGCTGCGCTCGAGGTCGGGCAGGGCGATGATCAGCGTGCCCGAGTTGATCGTCGCGAGCAGCATCCCGAGTGACGTACACGACAGCGCCCACCACTTGTAGGAGTGATCATCGGCGTGGACTCCGATCCGCCGGCTCCGGTGCTCATGCCCCGGGGGGGCCTGGATGGCTGTCAAGAACATCACCTTCTTCTCTTCGAAATCTGCTTCTTACGTAAGCGTAAGATAGCATCGTCGATGGCGACCCAGGCCCCGGCGTGGCGGACCCGGTCAGGTTTCAAACGCCGCCACGATGGCCAGGATCACGAAGGCCGAGATCAACGCCGCCCCCTCAAACGGAGTCGCCTCGCCGTCGCCGGTGATCTGCCAGACGATCACCGAGGTGCCCAGCAGGGCTCCGGTGTAGACAGGAGCCAGCGCGAAGGTGAGGGTGGTCGCGGTCAGCAGCGAGACCAGGACCAGGAGCGGGAACAGAAAGGCCGCGACCTGCGCGATCGAGTTCTTGACCACGGAGATGGCCAGCTCCGAGTGTCCCTTGGCAGCCAGCACGACGCCGACCGCGTGTTCGACCGCATTGCCCGCGGTGGCGACGATCACCAGGCCCGCGAACGATTTTGAGATCCCCAGGGTGTGGATCGTCGGCTCGAGTGCGTGGACGAACCAGTCCGAGACGAACGCCGAAGCGACCCCGGCCACGATCAGCAGCGTGAGGCTGACCCCCGTCGGCACACGCGGCGCCCCGCCGCTGGTCTCGCCTCCCGCCGAGGTGGAGAGGTACTGGCGCACCCAGAACAGGTAGACGGCGAGGATGGCCAGGGCGCTGACGATCGAGATCGTCTGGATGTGACGGCTGGCCGGGTCGTGGGCGGAATTGGCCAGGCCGACGAGGACGATGATGAAGCTCGTGATCAGCAGCAGCGTGGCGGTGTCATTGGGAAGCCGGGGGCTGAAGCGCATCACGCGGTCGGGCGCCTTCAGCGATCCGGCGACGATGACCAGCCCGAGGACGAGCAGGGCGTTGACCAGGATCGAGCCGAGGATCGCCGTCTGGGCGACGATCTTCTGCCCGGCGTCGAGCGCGAACAAGACCACGAAGAACTCGGGCAGGTTGCCGAGTGTCGATTGCAGCAGTCCGGTGGCGGCGGCCCCAAAGCGATGGCCGACCTGCTCGGTGGAGAAGGAGACGATCCAGGCGCCACCGGCCAGGGCGAAGCCCGCCAGCACGAACGCGACCACCGATGAGATTCCGCTCGTGTAGCGGGCCACCCCAGCCAGGACGGTGAGCGCGGTGACCACAACCAGGCCGGTGCGCTCGAGGCGTGAGAGACCGGCGAGCAGTGCCCTACCCGCCCGTCACCGCGTCGTCGTCGTCGGCGCCGGCCGTGTCCTGGTTGGAGCCTGCGGGCACTACCCGCACCCTATCTCGATCCTCGACACCCACCTCGAGGCGTTCGAACTCGCCTGTCTCGAGGTCGCGCTGCACCTGATCGTCGATCTCGTGCTCGGTCGCGGTGGGGTCGCTGCGACGCAGCTCGATCGTCCGCAGGCCCCTGAATTTGAAGATCTCCAGCACGTAGACGAGGTACACCGACGCCGCAAAGGCCACCACCGCGAGAACCACCACGATCGCCACCCACCCCGGCTGATGGTGATGGTGCAGGATCAACCGCAGGGATACCGCCAGGCCGGCCATGAGCGAAGTCCATGCGTAGAGGTAGACGACTGTCTTGCGCTGAGAGAAGCCGATTCGCGCCATGCGGTGATGAAAGTGGTTGGCGTCGGCCGCCCACGGCTTGCGCCGGTACTTCAGACGCTTGGCGATCACAAAGCCGGTGTCCAGAAACGGGATCGCGAGCACGACCAGCGGCACGACCAGGGCGACGGCCGCGCTCGTCTTCAGCGAGCCGACCACCGCCGCGACCCCGAGCAGGTATCCGAGCAGGTTGGCCCCGGCGTCGCCCATGAACACCGAGGCGGGATGGAAGTTGTGAAACAAAAAGCCGAGCGCCGCCCCGGCGGTCAGGGCGGCGAGGACCGCGGCCCCGGTGACGTCGAGGTCAATGGCGATGACGGCGAACGCGATGCCGTCGATCGTGCACACGCCCGCCGCCAGCCCGTCCACGCCGTCTGAGAAGTTGACCACGTTCATCAGGCCGACCAGCCAGATCACGGTCAGCAGCCCGCCGGTGTTGGGGAACTGCAGCGCCCCGATGAACGGCAGGGTGACGTCGGTCACCACAGCGCCGGCCTCGACCGCGATCACCGCGGCGGCGACCTGCCCCGCCAGCTTGACGAACGGGTGCAGGTCCCGCGCATCGTCGATCGCCCCCACGAGCGCGATCAGGCAGGCGCCAAGGATCACGTACCAGGTGTGGACGGTGCCGCCCGGGCCGGCCGGTCCCCTGGCCGTGTGCGGCAGCTTGATCTCGGTGGGCATCCAGATCGCCGCCGCCACAAGCACGGCAGCGAGGATGGCCAACCCACCCAGCAGCGGCGTCTCGCGCAGGGCCAAGCCACGCTCGCGGGGAATGTCGACGGCGCCGATCCGCCGCGCCAGCCGCGCGGCCAACGGCGTCGCGGCCGCCGAGACCACCAGTGCTGCAAAGAAGGAGAGGACTGCATCCCTGTAGGGCATGCCCGACAAAGCATGCCAGCCCCGCCCGACTGCAGCCCTCCGCCTCGCCGGGAACGTCAACCGGCCATGGTGCCCAGCTCGGCCTGGATCGCCTCCAGCCCCCCCGCCGCCAACGCCCCCGCCGCCAACGCCCCCGCCCCCAGCGCCCCCGCCGCCAGCGCCCCCGCCGCCAGCGCCTGCCCGATCCTCACCGCCAGCGCCACCGGCTCGTCCATGAGTTGGCGCCAGGTCACCCGCAGGACCCGGTAGCCGGCGGCGAGCAGCACCTGATCGCGGCGGCGATCGCGCTCGAAGGCAGCTGGGTGGGCGTGGAACTGGCGGCCATCGAACTCGACCACGAGCCGTTGCGCGCGCCACAGGAAATCGACCTCGAACCCCAGCAGCCGCGCATTAACCTCGGGCATCGGGAGCTGCGCGGTGGCCAGCAGACCCCGCAGCAACCGCTCGGCCTTCGAGCGAGTCACCGTGCGTCCTCCCTCATCCTCGAGGACGCGCCGCAACCGCGCCACGCCCGCCCGAGTCTGGTGGCGACAAAGCGCGGACTCGAGCTCCCGATCGCTGACCAGCCTGAGCACCCGGGCCTGAGCCAGCTCCGCTTCGGTCTCGCCGTCGTCGACCTGGCCGGCCCGATCAATCAGCGTCCGGGCCGGGGACGTCACCGGCAACCCCTCCCGGAGCCAGACCTCGCGGCGATCGAGCTCGCCGGTCCAGTGCACGTGCACTCCGGGCACACCGCGCACATGGCGTCCGATCACGGTCACCTCTACGTCCGCCCCGGATGTCGGCGTCAGGCCCCAGAGATAGGCTGCCGACGCATGGCTGAGGATGCAGCCATTCCCGCCCAGGAGCAGCGCCGCCATGAGCATCGCGCGCCGAGTGAGACCCGCATGCCCGACGGCATAGACGCGCGGCAGCACCCGGTGCAGCGAGCCCACCTCGAGCCGATGGGCAATCGATCCCCGCCCAATCCCCAACGCAACCAGCTGCCGGCGATGCACAACACCGGCCTGAGCCGCCGCCACCTCCGCCAACCCCGCGTCCAACCTCCCTGCAACCTGCAAAACGTGCAAAACCTGGACCGGCCGGGCAGGATTTTCCCCTCCCGCAGGCCCAGGCCCAGTTATGCGAAAAACTTGCCGGCCACCGCCAAGGTTTTCACGAAATGCATGCTCGCCACGGACCACCCGAGCAGCATCGCGCCCCAAACGCTCCTATCCGGTTCCCGGCGCCCCTTTTCCCCACTTCCGTCACGAAGTTGCTACATGGCCGGCACAAAGAGGGCGGCCGGCGCACCCGTACACGGGACCACGCCGGCGCACCCGTACACGGGACCACGCCGGCGCACCCGTACACGAGACCACGCCGGCGCACCCGTACACGGGACCACGCCCGCCGTACAACGACCGCAGCTGGCGTCAGCGCAGCAGAACCGCAGCAGAACCGCAGACAGGCGCAGCAGCAGCGCAGCGGAGGGGATCAGGGCACGTGAGGGACGCGGCCGGTCAGACCGCAGCCGGGGTCCCGAGCTCCGCGTACAGCGGGTAACGCTCGGCGATCACCCGCACGCGCTCGGCAAGCTCGGATCGGACATCCTCGAAGGAACCGTCCGGGTTCAGGGTCGAGGCGATTACGTGCCCCACCTCGACGAAGTCGTCAACCCCCAGACCCCGGGTGGCCAGGGCCGGGCTGCCGATCCGCAGGCCCGAGGATACTGCCGGCGGCCGCGGGTCAAAGGGGACCGCGTTGCGGTTGACGGTGATGCCGATCGAGTGCAGGCGATCCTCGGCCTGCTTGCCATCGAGCGCGGAATCCCGCAGGTCACACAGGACCAGGTGGACGTCGGTGCCGCCGGTCAGGACTGATACGCCGCCCCCAGCGGCCAGCAGCGCCTCGGCGACCGCCCGGGCACCGGCCAGGGTGCGCTCCTGGCGCTCGCGGAACGCGGAGGAGGCGGCGATTCGCAGAGCAACCGCCTTGCCGGCGATGATGTGCTCGAGGGGACCGCCCTGCTGCCCCGGAAAGACAGCGGAGTCGATCTTCTTGGCGTACTCCTCGCGGCTCAGGATCATGCCGCCGCGGCCGCCGCCGATCGTCTTGTGAATCGTGGTCGTGACCACGTCGGCCACCGGCACCGGGGAGGGGTGCAGCCCGGCGGCGACCAGGCCCGCGAAGTGAGCCATGTCGACCATCAGGTAAGCGCCCACCGAATCGGCGATGGCACGGAAGCGATCGAAGTCGAGCCGGCGCGGATAGGCCGACCAGCCGGCGACGATCATCTTCGGCCGGTGCTCCTCGGCCAGCTGCTGAACCTCGTCCATGTCGATCAGGCTCGTCTCGCGATCGACGTGGTAGGCGACGATGTTGTAGAGCCGCCCCGAGACGTTGATCTTCATGCCGTGCGACAGGTGGCCGCCATGGGCGAGCTCGAGCCCCATCAGCGTGTCACCGGGCGCCAGCAGCGCGTGGTAGACGGCGGTGTTGGCCTGGGCCCCGGCGTGGGGCTGGACGTTGGCGTGCTGGGCGCCGAACAGCGCCTTGGCCCGATCGATGGCCAGCTGCTCGGCCACGTCGACGTGCTCGCAGCCGCCGTAATAGCGCCGTCCCGGGTAGCCCTCGGCGTACTTGTTGGAAAGCACCGAGCCCTGGCATTCGAGCACCGCCACCGGCGCGAAGTTCTCCGAGGCGATCATCTCCAAGGTCTGCTGCTGGCGCTCGAGTTCGAGCGCCAGGACCTCGGCGATCTCGGGATCGACCTCGGCCAGCGGGCGGTTGAAGAAGTCCGGCGGCAGCGCGGCGCTCACAGGACGGCGAATAGTAGCGGCGCGTGCGCAGGCAGGCGATCAATCTCGCGCCAACTCCGCGCTGATCACCACCAAGTCCCGATGCCGCCACTCCACGCGGGTGGCAAACCCGGCTTCCTCCAACCAGCGGAGTTGATCGAGCAGCGGGCTGGGCCGGTCGAAGCCGGGGGTCAGCGAGGTCACGGCGTCGGCGGCATCCTCGGGGACGATCACGTCGCCGAGCACGAATCGCCCCCCGGGGGTGAGTACGTGCGCGACCCGCGCGAACAGCTCGCGCTTGCCCTCCCCGTCGAGGTGGTGCACGCACAGGGCGCTGGCCACGAGGTCAAAAGGACCGCCCGGAAGCGCATCCTCGAGCCGCTGGACACGAAGGTCGACGCGGGCCGCCGGAAGCTGACCGCGTGCGGCGTCGAGCATTGCCGCGCTCTCGTCGACTCCTACCAGCTCGGCGTCGGGATGCCGCTCCAGGAGGCGCGCCGTCGTCTCCCCCGTGCCCGTGCCGAGCTCGAGCACCCGCCGCGCCCCGGCGCCACTGGCGGTCGCCACTTCGGCCTGAAACTGCTCGTAGACGGGGATGTCAGCCCGGATCATCTCCAGGTAGGAACCGGGGGTGAAGTGAAACTGTCCGTCGAGCGCCGCTGCCACGTCCCAACCCGACACGGCCCCGTCTCGGATGATCCGCCATCTCTGCTCCTCCTCATACCCCCGCAGGTCGATCACTGTCGAGGCCATGCCCGGCAGACGCCCCCCGTCGATCAGCATGTCGGCCCCCCGCTGGATCGCGGTCGGGACCTCCGCCAGCTCGCGCGCCTCGGGACCCCCGGCGAGGTTGGCGCTGGACTGCACTACCGGCCAGCGCACCGCCGCCAACCCCGGCACCACCGGGACCCGCAACCCTAGGGTCAGCGGGTCGGCGCCGCAGGCGAGGGGAAAGCGCAGCCCAGAGTTGGGCAGCAGCACCGTGACCGCGCCGGGCAGCAGCCGCCCGAGCGCGGCTCGCGTCCGCGGGCCGAGCTCGGGCAGGGCATCGAGGGCCAGCGGGAGGTCGAAGAACATGACCGCCGAAGGTTTGTCGAGCGCCCGGCGCTTGAGCCGATAGAGGCGCTCCACGGCGACCCGGCTGTGGGCGTCGCAGGCCAGGCCATAGACGGTGTCAGACGGGAACACGGCCACCCCGCCGACCGACATGCAGCGCTCAAACGCGGCGGCGTCAACCGCCGAGGTCACGAGCGCCGCCCGACCACCACTCGATCCCGGCCGGCCAGGTCAGCGAGGCATGCCACCTTGGCAAAACCGGCCTGCGCAACCAGGGCCGTCACCTCGCTCGCCTGCTCGGGTCCGATCTCGAGCGCCAGCAAAGCGGGGGCCGCGCCCCCGAGGGTCGCGACGGCCGCGATCAGGCGGCGGATCAGATCGAGTCCGTCCTCACCGGCAAACAGCGCCCCCGGCGGTTCCCAGTGGGCGATCTCGGGCGCCAGCTCAGCTCCGGCGGGGACGTAGGGCAGGTTGGCCAGGATCGCGTGTGAGGGCTCGCCGTCGAGCAGGTCAGCGAGCGCAAAATCAACGTCGAGCTCGAGGGCGGCGGCATTGGCGCGTGCCAGCGCGAGCGCGCCCGGATCTATATCCGCGCCCCGCACCGACAGGTCGCGACGCTCATCAGCAAGCGCCAGCGCCACCGCGCCGCTGCCCGTCCCTACATCGATCACGCGCGCGCCGGCGGGCAGCGACAGGCCGACCTCGACCAGCAGCTCGGTTTCGGGGCGCGGAATCAGCACGCGTCGGTCGACCACCAGGGTGAGATGGCGAAACTGGCGCCGGCCGAGAATGTAGGCGACCGGCTCCCGCGCTTGCCGGCGGCCCAGCAGCGATTCAAAACGCTCGTGGGCCGACTCAGTCAGCACCTCGGAGCGGTCCATCACCAGCCGCTCGCGCCCGACCCGGCCGGCGGGGTCCAGTACCTCAGCCAGCAGCAGTTCGGCGTCGAGACGAGGAGTCTCGCAGCCCGCCGCGGCCAGACGCTCGCGACCGGAGGCAACGGCCTTGCCAATCGTCGTCCCGCCGGCCAGCCGTGTCTCAGCCAACCGCCTTCTCCTCCAGCCGGCGGCGTTTTTCATCGTCCTGAAGGGAATCGGTGACTTCGTCGAGCTCGCCCATGAGGATGGCGTCGAGGTTGTGCACGAGCAGGTTGATGCGATGGTCCTTGACTCGCTTTTCGCCGTAGTTGTAGGTCCGGATCTTCTCCGCCCGCTGACCCGTGCCGACCTGGGCCAGCCGGCTGGCTCCGATCTCGGCTTGCTGCTCGGCCAGGGCCTGCTCGTAGAGGCGGGCGCGGAGCACGCGCATGGCCCGCTCGCGGTTCTGAAGCTGAGACTTCTCGTCCTGCATCGAGACCACGATCCCGGTTGGCCGATGGGTGATGCGGACCGCCGAGTCGGTGGTGTTGACCGACTGGCCGCCTGGGCCGGAGCTGCGGTAGACATCGATCTGGAGGTCGTTCTCGTCGATCTGGACCTCCACGTCCTCGGCCTCGGGCAGCACCGCCACGGTCGCCGTGGAGGTGTGTACCCGGCCCTGGGACTCGGTCTCGGGGACGCGCTGGACCCGGTGGGTGCCGCCCTCGAACTTGAACACCGAGTAGGCGCCGTCGCCCTTGACGGCGAACGTGTAGCTCCCCTCGCCGGTGGACAGCGGTTCCACGGTGAACCCGCGCCGCTCGGCGTAGCGGCTCAGCATGCGGAACAGGTCAGCAGCCCACAGTGCCGCTTCGTCCCCTCCGGCGCCGGGACGGATCTCGACGATCACGTTCTTGTCATCGTTGGGGTCGCGCTCGACCATGGCGAGCCGGATGTCCTCCTCGAGCGTCGCCAGGCGGTCTCGCGAGCTCTCCAGCAGCGACCGCAGCTCCTCGTCCTCACCGTCCTCCAGCAACTCGCGGGCGCCGGCGAGGTCGTCGGCGGCGTGACGGTATTCCCCGGCCAGACGCGCGGCCGGCTCGAGTTCGCGGTAGGCCCGGCTGGCGGCCTCAAACTGCTCCCGATCGCCGATCACATCGGGATCTGACAACTGACCTTCCAGCTCGCCGAAGCGGTTTTCAATCTGCTTGACGAGGTCGTCGATCATGCCCGCGAGTGTAGGAGCCCTCCGGGGGCCGCACTCGCCCACCCGGAGGGCTCACACCGCGCGCCCCGCGGTCAGTGGTTGGGGTTGACCGCGCCCTTGACCTACCTTGTCGGCCGTCAGTGGTTGGGGTTGACCGCGTCCTTGACCTTGTCGGCCGTGTCGCCCACTGCGTTCTTGACCTTGCCCGCGCCCTTGTCGACCTTGCCCTCGTTCTTGAGGCTCTGGTCGCCGGTCAGGTCACCGGCCGCTTCCTTGACCCGGCCCTTGGCCTTGTCCATTGTGCCGTCGTCAGCCATTTGCTCTCCTTGGTCGGATGAGATGTGGTGGTCTCGGGCTACCCCGAAGCGACCACAGGCAAGCGACCCATTAGGCGACGACCTCGACGCCGATCAGGTCGGCCGCGGTGGTCTCGCCGGGGGTCTCCAGGGCGAGCACCGCGTCCAGGGCGGCGATCGATACCGCCAGTTGATCGAGGTCTGGCTCCCGGGTGGTCAGCTTCTGGAGCTGTAGCCCCGGATACATGACCGCCTGAACCCAGCGTCGCGCACGATTGCGCCCCGCCCACTTGATGACCTCGAACGACAGCCCTGCGATCAGCGGCACTCCGACGATGCGCGTCAGGACGAGAAGCCACCAGGCGGGCAGGCCGATGGGGGCGAACACGAAGATGGCCATGATCATCACGATGAGCAGGAAGCTGGTGCCGCACCGCGGATGCAGGCGCGAGTAGCGCTGCGCCCGTTCGGGGACCAGCTCGTCGCCCGCTTCGTAGCACGAGATGACCTTATGTTCGGCGCCGTGGTACTCGAACACGCGGCGCAGATCGGGAACCCGCGAGAGCAACAGCAGGTAGCCGAGGAAGATCGAGGTGCGCAGTACGCCTTCCACCAACCAAAAGAGCACCGACGAGCCGAGCTGATCTTTGATCAGGCTCGTCAACCCGACGGGGACGACGAAGAACAGCCCGATCGCGAACGCCACCGAGGCCACTACGGTCCCAAACCAGGCGCCGCTCGAGATCTGCTCCTGTTCGCCGGGAAGCTGGGCATTGGCCGAGAAGCTGAGGGCGCGTAGGCCGATCCCGAGGGATTCGGCGAGCGCCACCACCCCCCGGATCACCGGGAGGCGGTAGGCGCGGTGTCGCCCCAGGCGCGAGGCGAGCGCGAACGTACGCACGACGATCTCTCCGAGCGCCGCCGGCTCCCGCTCGCTTGCCGCGTTTGACAAGTCCGCTCGATCCTCGGCTTCGCTGGAGGCTGCGATCTCGGCCGGCTTGCGCACCGCCACGGCCCAGTGGGCGACCCCGCGCATCATCACGCCCTCCAGGACGGCCTGGCCGCCCACGGGAGCGTCGCGAGCGGCAGTCAGCTTCTGGTCGCCGCCCGCGCTCATCATCCGTGCGCCGCGGCTAGGCCGCGGGGCGAGCGGTGCGCCGGCCCTTGGCTACGCGCCGCTGGAAGCGCTCGACCCGGCCGCCGGTGTCGACCAGCTTCTGCCGCCCCGTATAGAAGGGGTGGCAGGCGGAGCAGATCTCGACGTGGATCTCAGACTGCGTGGAGCGGGTGGTGAACTCGTTGCCGCAAGTGCAGCGCACGTGGGCTTCGACGTAATTGGGATGGATCTCGGTCTTCATAGGACTACTGAGTGTAGCGTCGCACCCCAAGTCCTCAGCCGCCCGCGGCCGCCGGGCAGGTGGCGGTCAGGGCATTGTTGGCGCGGTTGAGATCGTGGACTTGAAGCGCCGAATCCGCGGTGATCGTGGGCGCGGTGGCCGTCGTACACAGTGGACCCACGAACTGCAGTGAATGGGTGCTGTGAGCATGCAGCAGCGCGACCGTGTCGGTGGTGGTGCCCGAGCCGTCGCGGGGTGAGAACAGCACCGCGAAGGGGCCGGCATCGCTGTTGCCGGCGTTGGCGATGACCGCGGTGTAGAGGTCGTTGTGCGGCTGGTCGGAGAGCGCGGTGACGACGATCGATTGCACCTGGAGGTCAGGGCGCAGCTCGCGCTGATCACACCGGCGGCTGAGCTGCTCGCTCTGGTCGAGAATCCGCTGGCGGGACCCCAGCCAACGAAAAGAGACGCGAAAGCGGTAGCTGGCGGGGGCGGTCAGGGGGACCACCTGCTTCTGCACGCTCCAGACGTCGCCGGGGAGCTGTCCGAGGGTCTGGTTGGGCGGCTTGATCCATTTGCCAAGGTCTCCTGAGTGGATCGCCGTGGGCGCCGCGCCGGGCCGCGACGAGAGCAGGTCAAAGCGGACAGACATGTGCTTGGTGTCCGCCACCGGCCGCATCACGGCGGTGACGGTGACCGAGCGGTTACCCGGATCGAGCGCACTGTGGCAGGCGAAGTCCCGCAGCTGGGCGCGCGGTGCCGTCGCGCCCGCGGCTCCCCCGGCGAACAGGATGAGGGCGCCCACAAGGAGCGCGCCCATCCCTGCGGTCAAGCGCTTCATCACCCCCTAAACAGACGCGGAGGTCAAAAGTTGCCGGATCGGCGTGCTAAGTGATCTGGTACAGCGGTCCGTCGCCACCCTCAGGGGGCGTCAGGCGCCCGCCCTTGGCGGTGATCGCGCCGCACTGCACGCAGTTGGTGTAGTTGACGGTCACGTCGACTGGGCCTGTCTCGGGCGCGTCGTCGGGGATCTCGTAGACTCCGGCCGGGCACATGTAGCGCCACGCCTCGGCGATCTCCCGCGGCACGTGCTTGTGGACACGGATGTGGTTGGGAGCGTCGTCACGGGTTGCGTTGCCCGTGATGTAGACCGATGACAGCTTGTCGAAGATGTACTTGTTGTCGGGCTTGGGGTACTTGTCGCGGGTGTCTCCGACAAACAGCGGCACGGTGTCGCCGCGATGCCAAGCGAGCCGGCCGCGTGGCACCTTGCCCTTGCTCATGATCGCCGCCCCACTCAGCGGAGCGCCCTTCAGAAAGCCCTTCTGCAGGGGCTGGCGGGTGTTGCGCACCTGGTAGAGCTCGGTCCCGATCGAGGACTCCTCCACGGCCTGCTCATAGCTCTGAAGCGACGTACCCTCCTTCAGCGACTTGTAGATCGCCTCCGCGGCCAGGATCCCTGACTTGATGCAGTGGTGCACGCCCTTCAGCGCCGCCGCATCGACCATCCCGCCGGAGTCGCCGACCATCAGCGCCCCGGGCATCGAAAGCTTGGGCATCGACCAGTAGCCGCCGCCGGGCAGCGCCTTGGCTCCCCACCCGACCCGCTCACCGCCTTCGAGGATGCCTTTGACCAGCGGGTGCAGCTTGAACATCTGCAACAGGTCGTGGGCCGAGGTGGTCGCGTCGGCGTAGTCGAGGTCGACCACGAGACCGATCGAGACCAGGTCGTCGCCGGTCTTCTCGTCCTTCATCGGGTACAGCCAGGTGCCGCCGACGTGACCGTACCGAGAGGCCACCTTCAACGGCCAGGGGCCAAGGGTGTGGATTACGCGGTCCAGCGGCTTGGGGACCTTCCACAGCTCCTTGACGCCGAGCTCCCAGACTTGGGGCTCGCGCCCCTCGCCCAAGTTGAACTCCTTGATCGCCGCGCCGGTGAGATGCCCCCAGCAACCCTCAGCGAGCACGGTGACCTGAGCCTTGATGTCGGTGCCGGGCTCAAAGTTGCCCAGCGGCTCGCCGTCCTTGCCGCGGCCCTTGTCGCCGGAGCGCACGCCGACGACCCGACCATCGTCCACCACCAACTGCGTGGCCGCGGTCTCGGTGAGGATGTACGCCCCGCCCTCTTCGGCCTTGGCCTGCTGAAAGCGAGCCATGGCCGAGACAGACACGACCTCGTTGCCGTGGTTCTTGAAGCTCGGGACGGCAAAGATCGGCACCGGAAGCTTGACCTTGCCGTTGGGGAGCGCGTAGATCGATTCCTTGGTGACCTCACCGAAGGCGAAGCGCGCCTGGCGCCACTCCTCGCGTGACATCTCGGGGAACAGCTCCTGGAGCGGCCCCGGACGCATGACCGCGCCCGACAGATTGTGCCCACCGCACGTCTTGGCCTTCTCGATCACCGCCACGGGCACCTCGCCGAGGCGCTCCATCATCGCCTCGTCGTCGCCGAGCAGCTGCAGCAACCGGTTGGCGCAGGCGAGACCCGCGGTCCCGCCGCCCACGATCGCCACCCCGACTTCGATCAGCTCGTCCTCGGCGTCGAGTCCGCGCTTGATGAACTCCCCCACCGGGTCTACCGGTGGGGGGAACTCGATCGGCGCGTGGGATCCCGTTCCGTTGCCGCCCACTCTCAGCTGCCCTTCTTGGCCTTGATGGCGTCGGTCAGCTTGGGGATGATCTTGTTCAGGTCACCGACGATCCCGAGGTCAGAGAACTCAAAGATGGGCGCGTTGGCGTCCTTGTTGATGGCCACGATGTTCTCCGAGGATTGCATCCCGACCTTGTGCTGGATGGCCCCGGAGATGCCGGCCGCCAGGTACAGCTTCGGCGAGACCGTCTTGCCGGTCTGACCAATCTGAGCGGCGTAGGGGTACCAGCCAGCGTCGACGACCGCGCGGGTCGCGGCCACGGCGGCGTTGGCACCGAACGCCTTGGCCAGCGACTCGGCGAGCTGGAAGCCCTCAGCCTTACCGAGGCCACGGCCACCGGCGACGAGAATGTCAGCGCCCTCGATGTCGACATCGGCGCCGCGCTGCTCACCGCGCTTGACCATCTTGGCCTGGGTCGAGAACGGGGAAAGCTCGACTTCGACGTCGACGACCTCAGCCGTCGCGTCGCCACTCTCCTTGATCTCGAAGGCGTTGATGCGGCCGATGATGATCCCGAGATCGCCGCGGTACTGAGAGACCGAGATCTTGGAGTCCTGGAGGATCGGCCGGTGGGCGACGAGCTTGCCGTCCTGAGCTTTGACCTCGGTGACTTCCATCGTCACGCCGGCGTGCTTGCGGGCGGCCAGGCCGGCGCCGATCTCGAAGCCGAGCAGGCCGCCGCCGAACAGCGCGTAGCGGTGGCCGCCGTCATCGATGACCTTGGCCATGACGTCGACGACGGGCTGGGCGAGGCCCTCGGGGCCCTTGCCGCGGAACACCTTCTTGGCGCCGTACTGGCCCAGCGTCGCGCACAGCTCGTCGGTCAAGTCATCGCCGCCGACCACGACAGCGTGGCACTCCCCGCCGATCTCAGTGGCGCGCGCGGCCGCCTCGGAGACGGCACCGAGCGAGTTCTTGTTGAAGGCGCCCTGGTAGTGAAGGACGTAGGTAAGAACGTCAGCCATATCTAGATCAGCTTCCTTTCGTCCAGCCAGGCGACGATCTTCTCGACCGTCTCCTCGGTGTCCTCGTCCTCGATGATCTGGCCCGCGGCCTTGGCGGCCGGGTCATGGAAGTCGCCGCACACAACGCGTGAGCCTTCCTCGCCTACCAGCGAAGCGTCGATGCCGACGTCCGAGGCGCCGACCGCCTCCAGCGGCTTCTTCTTGGCGCCCATGATCGCTTTGAGCGACGGGTAGCGGGGCTCGTTGATGGCATCCCCAACCGAGATTACGGCCGGCAGCGTCACCTCGACGGTGTCGTAGCCGTACTCGGCCTGGCGCTCGCAGGTGAGCGCCTCGCCGGCTAGGTCCATCTTGATCACCTGGGTGAGAGACGGCATCCTCAGGTGGTCGGCCACCACGGCGCCGATCGTGTAGCACTCGCCGTCGTCGGATTGCTGGCCGAGCAGGACCAGATCGGGGGACTCCTTTGCCAGCGCCTTGGAGAGCGCGTAGCCGGTGGCAGCGACGTCAGAGCCGGCCAGCGAGTCGTCTGAGAGATGAATCGAGCGGTCGGCCCCCAGCGAAACCGCCTTGTGCAGGGCCCGCACGGCCGTATCGGGGCCCATCGTCACCGCGACGATCTCGTCGACGTCGGCGGCGCCCCCCTCGCGGATCTGCATGGCAGCTTCGATCGCATGGGTGTCGTAGGGATTGAGGTTTCTCTCTCCGGATCTGTCCATGCGCCCCGTCGAGGGATTGATGCGCTTCTCGACGGCGGCGTCCGGAACCTCTTTGACCAGGACGCAAATCTTCAAGTGTGGCCTCCTATCGAATGTCCTGCTGCAGGGCTTCCGACCCCGCCTCCTGAGGGTTTCCCTCTCACAGAGAGGCCAATACTACCCTGTTGACTGACGAGTCAATCGGTTGCCGCTGGGCCTGGAACGAATGCGTACCAACGCCCGGGGGCGCGACTGCGTCGGTGAGGCACGATTCAGGCGCGGACGGCGCCGCGAATGAAGTCGATCGCCTGCTGGGCGGGCGCACCGGGGGTAAAGACCTCGGCCACGCCGAGCGACTTCAACTCCTCGACGTCGTCGGCCGGGATCGTCCCCCCCACCGTGACGACGACGTCATCGATGCCCTGCTCATCCAGAAGCTTCATGATCCGGGGTACGAGCGTCATGTGGGCGCCGGACAGGATCGAGAGTCCGACCGCGTCGGCATCTTCCTGGATGACGGTTTCGACGATCTGCTCCGGGGTCTGGTGCAGCCCGGTGTAGATGACCTCCATACCGGCGTCGCGCAGCGCGCGAGCGATGATCTTGGCGCCGCGGTCGTGCCCGTCGAGCCCGGGCTTGGCGACGACAACGCGGATCTTCTTGTCAGGGGAGGCCATCAGAGGGCGGCGGTCGCCGCGAGGCGGCGACCGGCGGCCGGGATTCTAATCGCCGGGCGGCCGGCCGGCAGGCCGCCGGGCCCAGTCCTCGCGGTCTCGCTCAGTGAACGACGACCGTCATCGTCATGTTGGGGTGCAGCGTGCAGTACAGCTTGTAGGTCCCCCGGGCAGAGAAGGTGTAGCTGTAGGTGCCGCGGATCTGTGTGTGCGACTTGAACCTGGCCGGGCCGTTGCGGACCTTGACGTTGTGCAGCAGGGTGCCGCTCCATTTCCAGGTCACGCGGGTCCCCTTCCCGACGCTCAGGCTCTTGGGACCGTAGAAGGAGTCTCCGACGTTGACGCTCTTGCCCGCGGCGGCTAGCGCCGTGGCCGCGGTGAGCAAACCGATGACTGCGAACAGGACGAGAAGGGCCCATGCACGGCGGCCGAGATGAGGACGGTTGAGCATGCGCGGCAGTCTAACCACGCCCTCAGGCCCAGCGCGGCGGCACCCCCCACCGCCCGCGTCCGCGTGCCCGGCTGACCAGAGCGGCGCTGCCCAGGCCGCCCGCGGCCGCCGCGCCGGCCAGCGCGACGCCGGTCTTGAGCCGGCGTCCGAGCCGGTCGAAGCGGAGCACCTGCCAATTGCGCTCGCGGGCGATGCGAGCCAGCGCGCTGTCGGGATTGACGGCTACGGGATGGCCGACGACCTCGAGCATGGGTAAGTCTGACTCGGAGTCCGAGTAGGCATACGAAGCGGTCAGATCGATTCCCTCCCGCGTGGCCAGGGCCTGGATCGCCTCGGCCTTGCCCGCGCGGTAGACGAACACCCCGACGGGTTGGCCGGTGTACACGCCGTTCACGATCGCCGAGATCTGGGAGCCGATGGCGCCGTCGAAGGCCATGACGGTGGCGAGGATGTCGGCCAGCTCCTGAGACGCAGCCGTGACGATGAACACGCGCCGGCCGGCGTCCTGGTGCTCGTGAGCGAGGCTGAGCATCTGTGGATAGACGCGGGGGAGGATCCCGGCAAGCACCGAGACCCCAAGCCGCTCGAGGTCGCGGACTCGCGTCCCCTCCAGCGAGGCGGCGATCCGCTCGCGCAGGGCTAGCGAGTCGGCGTCGGTGGCTCCATGGAGGCGAAAGCGGGCGTTGGCGACCGCATCAGCGAGCAGCTGGCGGCGCCCCAGCAGCCCCGCCTTGTACGCCGCACGTCCGAACTGGAAGGCCGAGGAGCCCTCGATCAGCGTCTTGTCGAGATCGAAGAAAGCGGCCGCGGTGGCCGGATCAGCCGCCATTAACCTCGACGATGACCGCGTCACCCTGGCCACCGCCGGAGCAGATGGCCGCACAGCCGACGCCGCCGCCGCGCCGGCGCAGCTCGAGGACGAGCGTGCCGAGGATTCGCGCGCCCGAGGCCCCGATCGGATGGCCGAGCGCGACCGCCCCGCCGTTGACGTTGACCTTGTTCTCGTCGATCCCGAGCATCCGGATCGAGTTGAGCGTGACCGAGGCAAAGGCCTCGTTGATCTCCCACAGGGAGATGTCCTCGACGGTCAAGCCCGCTTTGGCCAGCGCCTTTTCGGCCGCCTTGGCCGGAGTTCGGGCGAGGTAGGGGAAGTCGTCGGCGACCTGGGCCTGCGCGATGATCGTCGCCAGCGCCGTCTTGCCATTGGCCTTGGCCCACTCATCGGAGGCCACCACGAGGGCACCGCCGCCGTCGTTGACGCCCGGTGAATTGCCGGCCGTGTGGGAGCCATCCTTGAGGAAGATCGGCGGCAGCTTGGAGAGGGACTCAAGGCTCGTGTCGCGGCGCGGCGCTTCGTCGACCTCGACCACGGTATCGCCCTTGCGACCCTTGACCGTCACCGCGACGATCTCCTCCGGAAGCCGGCCCTCGTCGGTGGCCTTCACCGCCAGTTCGTGGGAGCGCACCGACCAACGATCCATGTCGGCGCGCGTCATCTCCAGCTCGGCGGCGACCTCCGAGGCCTCCTGCGCCATGTGCTTGCCCGAGAAGGGGTTGGTGAGGCCATCGTTGATCATCGAGTCGATCGCTTTGGCGTCCCCCATCCGGAAGCCGAAGCGTGCGCCCTTGAGCATGTACGGGGCATTGGACATCGACTCCATGCCGCCGCCCACGCCCACCTCGAGATCCCCGGCGCGGATCGCCGCGTCGAGCAGCCCCGTGGCCCGAATTCCCGAGGCGCAGACCTTGTTGATCGTTTCCGAAGAGACCTCGGTGGGGATGCCGGCCTTGATCTGGGCCTGACGGGAAGGGATCTGACCCTGACCGGCCTGGACCACCTGCCCCATGATCACGTGCTGCACCGCGCCGGGGTCGACGTCGGCGCGCTCCAGCGCGGCCGAGATCGCCCTGGCGCCCAGCTCGGTCGCGTCCAGCGAAGCGAGTCCGCCGCCGAGCTTGCCGATCGGCGTACGGGCAGCGGAGAGGATGACGGTCTTGGGCATGGACTTCTCCGGCGTCGGTGGCAGGGGTATGAATCCTAGTCAGGCCAACCGGTCCTGGGGCGGCCGTGCGACTGCCGGGTAAGCGCCAAGCGCGCTGGTAACGTGCCGCGCCGTGCAGATCGAGGCGAGTACCGACCGCCCGCTCGCCACCGGAGCCGACACGATCGTGGTCGGCGTGTTCGAGGACGAAAGCGTCGCCCACGATCTCCCCGGCGGCGAGCTCGAGGCGCTGCTGAACTCCGGTGAGGCGAGCCGCCGCCTCAAGCATCTGGCGCTAACCCACCACGATGGCCGGCGGATCCTGGTGGCCGGACTCGGCGCCCGCGCCGAGTTCGATGGTGAGGCCGCCCGGGTGGCAGCGGCGATCGCGCACCGGCGCGCGCGAGAACTGCAAGCCCGGACGGTGTGCTGGGAGCTCCCACCACCGGCTGACGCCGGCGGTGCCGACGTTGGCGACGAGATCGTCGCCGGCCTGGTCACCGGCACGGCCCTCGCCAGCTACCGATTCACCCGCTACAAGCCAGCGCCCGCCGGGGAACGGGCGATCGAGCGGCTGATCGTCAGCGCTCATCACGACGTCTCCGCCGCGGTCCGCCAAGCCGCGGTCGTGGCCGCGGCCCAGAACCGGGCCCGGGACCTGGCCAACACGCCGGGCAACCACCTCACCCCCACCGCCCTGGCTGACTATGTCCGCCAACTCGCGGGCCGTAACCCCAGGCTGACCGTCACTGTGCTCGACGGTGAGGAGATCAGGGCGCGCGGCATGGGCGCCATGGCCGCGGTTGCCCAGGGCTCAGAACAGGAGCCGCGCCTGATCGAGCTGCGTTACGAAGGCGCCGAGCCCGACACCCCGCGACTGGCCATGATCGGCAAGGCGGTGACCTTTGACACGGGCGGCCTGGCGCTCAAGCCGGCCCCGCGGATGGCAGACATGAAGTTCGACATGGGCGGCGGCGCGGCCGTGATCGAGGCCATCGCCGCCCTGGCCGAGCTCAGCGTGCCGGTCCGGATCCTGGGGGTGATCGGGGCGGTGGAGAACATGCCCGGACGTGGGGCGGTCAAGCCCGGGGACATCGTCACCGCGCTGGACGGCACCACGATCGAGGTCGATAACCCCGACGCCGAGGGCCGGATGGTGCTCGGCGACTGCATCACCCACGCGCGGCGCGCAGACTGCGCGGCAATCGTTGACCTGGCCACACTCACCGGCGCCGTCGAGGCCGCCCTCGGGTGGGCCTACGCCGGGCTTATGAGCAACGATGACAGCCTCGCCGAGCGCGTTCGGGCCTGTGGCGAGCGGGCTGGCGAGCCGGTCTGGCGGCTGCCGCTTCACCCGATCTACGCGGAGATGACCGAGGGCCGGTATGCGCAGCTGACCAACCGCCCCGAACCCCGGGTCGGCCTGGCTAGCGCCGCGGCCGAGTTCCTGCACCATTTCGCCGGTGACGTGCCATGGGCCCACCTCGACATGCTCGCCGTCGCCTTCAGAGGCCGGGCTCCCTACTTCGATCAGGGCGGCACCGGATGGGGAGTCCGGCTGCTGACCGAGCTCGCCCTCGGGTTCACGGCGTGAGCGGGCCCGCCACCCTGGCCACGCTGGCGGCGCTGAGCCTGGTCGGCGCTCCGGCCGCGGCGGCATCGGTTCCGCACGCGCTGCTCGCCGCGGCTCGCCTGCAGGGCTTCTGGACGGTGTCGGGCGTCGTGACCAAGTCGGTCAACGTGCCCGACGAGCGCCCTGGCGACCTCGTGACTCGGACCTGGGCATTGGTGCCGCGCTGCCCGACCGGCGCCTGCCCCACGCTCATGCTCGTGCGCCAGCGCGGCCCGGGCTACGACAATGTCCCGCTACACAGCACCGGCCCCGGTGTCTACGTCGGAACCGGGTCTTTCTATGCCCCGGCGCAATGCCGGGGGACGCTGTTTCGCAGGGGCGAGCGGGTGCCGTACACGATCCGGATCGCCATCACCGCGGTCGCCCAGCAGCCAGACGGCAGCGTGCTCGCCGCCACCTTTGCCGCCGCCTACCGCAACCCACGACGCGTCGGGCTCACGCGTTGCTACAGCGCTCCCAGCTACGACTCGGCCAGTTACACGGCGGCACCGGCGGCCCCACCACCACCACCTGCGACGGGCGCGATCCGCAGCGAACGCAGGACGCCGTCGAGCACCGGCAGCTGACGGCGCCGGTGGCGGCCCCCGCCGGCGAGCACCGCGTAGAGGCAGAACGGGCGTCCGGCGCTGGTGAAGAACTGTTGCGCTCCCGCCTGGCCGGCCCGCGGATGGGCCAGGCCCTTGTGCGAGAACCGGGTCGGTTCGAGCGGCAGGACGATCCGGCGGGGGGCGAACAGGCCCTGTCCGGGCACCAGGCCAGCGCCGGGCAGGTACTCGGTCAGAGCCAGAAACGAGGCCCCAGGACGCATCCTTGCGGTGGTTGCGTCACCAAACTCGCCGTCGTCGAGGGCCAGCGGAAAGCTGGCCGCGTGCAGGGTGGCATTGCCCCCCGGGCGCCGGAAGACGCGGCCGCTCCACGGCGCGGGTAGCTGGACCCAGATCCCGTGCGCCTCGAGAATCACGCCAGCGCCCCGGTCGCGGCGACCACGGTGGCGGCCGCCAGCAGCGCATGCCCGGCGCTGTTGGCCGAGCGCTGCGCGCGGACGAAACGCTCGTGCAGAGCGAGCAGCTGCTCGGGGCTGCGGACGCGCACTGCCAGCAGCGGCGTCAGGCCGCGGATTGCGCCGTAGCTGCCGAGCACCAGCGCTCCCAAGGCGGCCGAGCCACACAGCATGGCGGCGAGCAGCGCCGCGTAGGTGGCTGCGCTCGAGACGACCGTGGTGACGCCGATCCCGAGCCGGGCACCGAAGCCCGCGCCGTAGACCCAGCCGCGATACTCGTCCAGCCAGCGCTCGTTGACCTGGCGGCGTGGACCCGGCACATCGCCAGGGCCCAGATCGACGACGAGCGCGACGACCAGCACGATCGCCAACGCGGTCAGCCGCGGGGCCGGGCCAGTGCCGCCCAGGACCACCCCGCCGAGCGCGCCGAGCACCGCGCCCAGCGCGGCTCCGGCCGACACGCCAGCGAGGGAAAAGGCGGTCATCGTGATTGCGTAGCGGCTGTGTCGGCCCCGCTCACCGAGCGGGGTGATGCTGGCCAGCATCGACTCACCTCAAGGCGACCAGGCGGCGCGCACAGCCGCCAGCGCGGCTGTTGCGCCACCCAGCCAGGCCAACTCGCTCACGGGGCCGGCCCCCTGCTCGGATAGAGGCTGGCGTGCTCAGGGCCGATGCCGCCGCCCGCCAGCCGGCGGTCGACATCATCGACGCGAGCCTGCCCACTGCTCTCGCGCTGGTCCTCGATCGCGTCCGAGACCAGCGAGCGCAGCGCAGTCCAAGAGGTGGCGGCCCCCTCGCCGCGGATCACCCCGTCGACGAGCACGAAGTAGGGGGCGCCCGGGACGGCGTAGTCCAGCCAGGCCTGAGAAGACATGATCACTGGGACGCCCTGAGGGGCAAGCGAGCGCAGCCGGCCCGGCCGCTCGCGTTCGGCGCCGTGCGTTACCACCACGGTTCGCGCCCCGGCGGGCAGGCGGCTGTCGCCAAGCGTCTCCCAGAATCCCGCGCACGTGCCACAGCCGCTGGTCAGAAAGGCAAGCAGGGTCGGCTCCCCGCCGGAGGCGCTGAAGTCAAGCGTGATGGCATCACCGGTCGGAGTGGGCCCCGCCAGCGAGGCGGCCGGGGCGCCCGGGGCTCGAGCGGGGGCACGTATGGGGGGCGCCCCGAGATCCGCGGATTCGGCGCCGGTCGTGCCCAGGCGACGGAGAATTTCGGCGTGGCTGCGCAACAGCCCGGCCACGAGCACGAGGAGGATCAGGAGCAGGACCGTCTCCACGGAGATGATCGCCGTGGTCACGAGCCACCTCCAGCCGAAGCTGGGGTGATAGGGGCTGAGTTAGTAGGTGTGGTCACGCGCCGCCCCCGCCCGGGGCCGGGATCGCCAGGCCGCGCAGGCAGTCGGCCTCGTGGGCGCACGTGTGGTTGTCCACCATCTCGGTCAGGTTGCAGTTCATGCCCGGAATCTGGCCTGGGTTCTGACAGAGAACGAGCCGACAGACGACCTCGGTGGCGCCCGGCACCTGGGAATTGCATTGGCCGTAGCGGAAGTGGTTGCAATCGACGGCCCGGCGGTGGCAGTCGCCTTGGGCGCACTGGCAGCCGCCCGGGAACTTACGACCGGGAATCCGATTGCAGTCGATGTAGTAGCGGTAGTGCTGCCCGGCGCAGAGCCCCGGGCGGGTCGGGTGATATTCGGTGCACTTCCACCAGCCGGCGACGTAGGTGTTCTCCGGGCAGGTGTTGCGACCGGCCTCGATCTCACAGCAGAAGGCGGTGTAGCCATCGGTGCACTTGGTCCCCGGGGGGCATTGGCCGGGCAGGATCACCGCCTCGGCGGTGCCCGGGCGGACCAGGTAGCGAACGGGAGCCACCGCCAATGCCGACCCCGCCACCGCCGCGCGCGCCAGCATGCCCCGGCGCGAGGTACGGCGCTCGAGCAGCGAGCCGAGCGCGCCGACGATCCGCGCCGAGGGACTCATATCGGGTTCCAGGATTGCCATAACCGCGGCAGCTCGGTGTAGGCGAGCACGATCCCGTACACCGCTCCCGCGGTGCCCGCCGCCAACAACGGCACGAATCCCGGCGGCCATCCGAAGATCCAGCCCGCGGGGTGTGTCCCGCCGCCCGCGGCGAGCGCGCTGGCCCCAGCCAGGGCGATGCTGAGCAACGACTGCAGCGGCGAGGCGGGGCTGCCCTGGGCGCCGAAGCAGCCACACGTTTTCCCGTGTCGGGCCAGGCGGAGGGTCAGCGCGGCGAAGCCCGCGTAGAGCCCAGCCATGAGGAGGCTGGCCAATCGGGTGCTGTCGGCCAGCGCCCAGGCACCGAGGGCCATCTCGCCGACCGCGAAGACACGCACCGGCCCGGGCGCCAGCCCGACCGCCTGCGCAGCGCCGGCGGGCGAACGAAACTTCGCCAGACCGGCCACGCACAGCACCAGGGCGGCCACGGCGTGCGGAATGGTCAGCGCGTTCGCCACGTGCTCCCCTCTCGCTCGAGGATCGTGGTGGCGGCACTGGCGGGATCGAGCTCGCGGGCGACGACGCGGTCCAGCAGCTCTCGCACCTCGTCGTCCTCGTGCACGGATTCCTCGAGCTCGCGACGCAGCCGGAAGGTGGCGATGGCCAGCACCTCGTTCATGAGGTTGCGCCGCCGCCGCTGCGCTAGCGTGCCCCGGTCCTCGAGGTAGGCGCGATGCTCGCCCAGCTTCTCGGCCAGCTCGGCAATGCCCTCGCCCCGCACCGCCTCGGTGCGGATGATCGGCACCGGCCAGTCCGGGTGGGGACCGAGGGCGAGCACGCCCTTGATCTCCCGGACCATGGTGTCGGTGAGTGGATGGTTTGCCTTGTTGACGACGATCACGTCGGGGATCTCCATCACCCCGGCCTTCAGCGCCTGGATCGAGTCCCCCGAGCCGGGCATCAACACCAGGACGACAGTGTCGGCGTGATCAATGATGTCGACCTCGGCCTGCCCCACGCCTACCGTTTCAACCAACACCAGGTCACGACCGGATGCGTCCATCAGCAGCGCCGCCTGGAGTGCGGCTTCGCTGAGCCCACCCAGAGCGCCCCGATTGGCCATCGAGCGGATGAACACCCCGGGGTCGAGGAAGTGGTCGGCGAGACGGATGCGGTCACCGAGCAGCGCCCCCTTGGTGAACGGCGAGGAGGGGTCGACGGAGAGCACCGCCACCGTCTGGTCGCGCTCACGCTCGAGCTTGGTCAGCGCGCCGAGCAGGGTTGACTTGCCGACCCCAGGGGGGCCGGTGAAGCCGATCACGGCCGCCTGCCCGGTGTGCGGGTAGACCTCCTTGACCAGCTCCCAGCCCGCGGGGTCATCGTTCTCGACCAATGTGATGGCGCGGGCCAGCGCGCGCTTATCGCCTTCCAGGAGGCGCTGGGCCAGAGGTTGATCGGATCGGCTCATCGCGGCGAGCAATCATGCCAGGACAGGTTCATGAGAAAGTGTCGTGGATGACTAACCCAGTGGTGGGGAGAATCGATGCGGTCATCGGAGACGGGATCGAAGCGACCGTTTCCCTCAAGCATCGGCGGCGCCTGCGACGGCTGGGGTGGGACAGGGTGTTCGAGCCGTCCTCCCCGGGCCTGTTCGCGGCCGGCGATCCGCCCCCCCGGGAGGGCTGCCGACTCGACGTCCTGATCGACGGCGCCAACGCCATGCCCGAGATCGCGGCCGCCCTGTCGAATGCCAAGTCCTTCGTCCACATCACCGGCTGGCACCTGGCACCGTCCTTCGCCCTGTTCCGGGACCGGCCCGACGGCCAGATCGGGGTGCTGCTGGCTGAGCTCGCCGAGCGGATCGATGTCCGCGTACTGGTTTGGTCTGGCGCCCCGGTCCCGGCCTTTCACCCCACCCGCAAGGAGGTCGCCGCGGCGCTCGAGAGCCTGCGCCGGGACACCAAGATCCAAGCCCACGGCGACCCGCGCGAGCACCCGTTCCACTGCCACCACGAAAAGACGGTCGTGATCGACGGCGAGGTCGCCTTCGTGGGCGGGATCGACTTGACCGACGACGGCGGCGATCGCTTCGACACCCAGGCCCACCATGCCCGGCGCGCGCTCGGCTGGCACGACGTGGCCGCAAGGCTGCACGGCCCCGCGGTCGCCGACGTCGCCGAGCACTTCCGCATCCGCTGGCACGAGCTGACCGGCCAGCGCCTGCCCCCCACCCCGCCACCTCCGCCGGCCGGCGACAGCACCGTCCAGGTGGTGCGCACGGTGGCCGAGGGTATGTACAACGCCTTCCCGCGCGGCGAGTTTCGGATCTTTGAGAGCTATCTGCGCGCCCTAAGCTCGGCCCGCGGGCTGATCTACCTCGAGAACCAGTTCCTGTGGTCGCCCGAACTCGTCGACGTGCTCGCCGACAAGCTGCGCCATCCTCCCACCCCGGGCTTCCGGCTCGTCATCCTGCTCCCCGCCAAGGCCAACAACGGGGCCGAGGACACCCAGGGGCAGCTCAGCGTGCTGGTCGATGCCGACCAGGGCCACGGCCGGGTCCTGGGCGCGACGATCCGCTCCACGTCACCGCATGGCCACCCCCGCACCGATCCGCTCTACGTGCACGCCAAAGTCGCGGTGATCGATGACCGCTGGCTGATCGTCGGCTCGGCCAATCTCAACGCCCACTCGTTCTTCAACGACACCGAGATGTGCGTGCTCACCGACGACGCCGTGCTCGCCCGGGACACGCGCGTGCGGCTGTGGGCCGAGCACCTCGAGCTCGAACCCGACGCTGTGGAAGCCCGTTCGGCGACCGAGCTCGTGGACCAGCAGTGGCGCCCGATCGCCCACGAGCAGTTGCGGCGTATGCGCGCCGGTGAGCCGGCGAGCCATCGCCTGCTCGAGCTCCCGGGCGTCTCGCGCCGCTCGCGGCGGCTGCTGGGGCCGTTGTCGGGCCTGATCGACGACGGGTGAGGTCGCGGTGCTGCTCGCGCTCAGGGTCCCGCGCGCGTCGGACTGATGCCATGCCCCGGGACGGCGCGCGACGGCTAGGAGCCGTACGATCCGGCTCGTGCGCTCGGTCGGCACCGAAGAAGACGGTTCTCGCGCGGCCCCGCGAACTCGGGCTCGGAGTTCCCTGGATCGGGGCCCCGCGGTCGCTGCACCGGCCACGCGTTCGGGCCCCCGGCCGCTGCGCGGCGGCCCGCTGGCCTTCTGGCGCTTCGCGCGCACCAACCACATGCTGTCGCTTAACTACGCGGTCCTGATCGCGCGCTGGGTGTGGCTGAAGTTGCGCTGGCGCGGACGTCTGGAGACCGACGGCCTGTGCTTCGTGGGACCGGGGGTCAAGTTCGAGATCGGACGGGGAGCCCGCGTGCGGCTCGGCCGCTGGTCCTGGATCGGTCACGGCTGCAAGCTTCGCGTGCACGAGGGCGAGCTGCTGATCGGCGCCAAGACGGTATTCGGTCAGGAGTGCACGATTTCGGCCTTTCAGCACATCGAGATCGGACGCGAATGCATCGTCGCTGACCGGGTGATGATGATCGACTTCGATCACGGGATGGTCGAGGTGGAACGGCCGATCCGCGAGCAGGGGATCTACAAGCGCGACGTGAACATCGGCCATAACGCCTGGATCGGTTACGGCGTCTGCATCCTGCGGGGGGTCACGGTCGGCGACAACACGGTGATCGGGACCAGCTCAGTGGTCACCGCCGACGTTCCTGACAACGCGGTGGTGGGAGGCATTCCCGCCAAGCTGATCCGGATGCGCGAGCGCCCCCGGAGCTTCCGGTGGGGTTGACGCTCACCCAAACGGGGCCACCCTGAGGTCAGGGGCCAGCCCGCGCAGGGTGTCGCCCAGCATTGGGTCACCGATCAGGGCCCGGGCCAGCGCCTCGCGGTGTCCGCTGACCCGGACCGAGGGGTAGTCCCCGGCGCTTGCTTGGTAGGCCAGGAATGCCCAGTCGCTGGCCTGGAGAGCGAGCAGCTCACGCAGCGCGCGTGGGCTGGGCTGGTCGGTGGCGGCCAGCCCTAGCTCCGCCCTACGGACGGCAAAGGCGAAGTCGGCGACCCGCGGCGCGCTCCACGTCCGCAGATCGCCCCCCTCGCCCCAGCTCGTCACCCCCAGGTCCGGCGGCGCCGACGCCGGCGGGTGGCGCTCGAGGGCGGCGTCGAGGGTGGTGAGCGTCAGCCGGTGGCGCTCGGCGGCAGCGATCACAGCCGCCAGCCAGTCAACGCCCTCGCACCACCAGTGGCCGAGTAACTCGGTGTCCAGGGCGCAGACGCAGAGGCCCCCGTTACGCACCCGCTGCCCAACGGCAACCACGAACTCCTCGGCGTCGCGCTGCACCTGGGCCTGGGCGGCGGCGCGATCGTAGGGCGCGCCATCGTTGCGCCAGGCGCGATGGCGAAAGGTTGTGTAGCCGTGATAGTTGCGATAGGGCGCCCGGGACGGATAGCCGTCCTTGCCCCACACGCGCGCGATCGTGGAACGGTCAATCGGCCACAGCACCGGCCCGGCCTCGCTGGCCAACGGTTGCAGGTGACGGCGGTCACCGAGCCCGAAGCGACTGGTCAGCTCGACGCACACGGATCTCACCCCGGCCGCTTCGAGCCGGGAATCGAGCCACGGCGCGTGGGCGCACTCGGGTAGCCACAGCCCACCGTCCCAGGCGCCGAAGCGGCGTCGATGGGAGGCGATTCCGGTCTGGAGTTGGAGCGCGACGCCCGGGTCGGTGGCCAGCAGGGGCAGCACGGCATGCGTGGCGGCAGACGTCCAGCTGGCGTGCTCGCCCAGCGCGGCAAGCAGGCCCGGGCCGGCGGTGAGCTCGGCCAGCCGGTGGGCCGCCTGCCGATAGTCGGCGCCCGAGCGTTCGATCTCCGCGGCGGCCTCAAGCTCCCCGTGGGCGTGCAGCTCCGCCGCGTCGCGGCGGTGGGTCTCGGCCCGAGTCCCGCGCAGGAAGCTCAGACAGCGTTGGATCGCGTCCGGCTGCTCGAGCTGATCGCACAGCACCGGGGTGAGCGACAGGGTCAGCGGAGCGCGGCCGAGGACCCTCAGCAACGGCAGATAGCTGGTCGCGATCGCCTCCCACAGCCATTCCTCACCGAACGGCCAGGTCCCGAAGCCCTCGACGTAGGGCATGTGGGTATGCAGGACGATTGCCAGCTCGCCGGGGGGGCTGGCGGCTTGAGGACCCTCCCTGGTCACCGGCAGACGGCGAGAAAGTCCAGCGCGCCGTCGAGGTCAAGGTCGTTGCGCAAGGCGAAGTCGCGGGCGGCGATGGCCGGGGTGAAGCGATCGTAGAACGGCTTGGTCAACCCTAGGCGCGCATGCACGGTGTCCCAGCCGCACGCCAAGGCGAGCGCGTGCAGACGCAGCTTGCGAGCATGGAACAGTCCCAGCACCTCGACCTCGGCAAAGGTGGTCCGACACAGCGCGTCGAACTCATGGGCGCGGTATTCCTTGATGTGCCATGGGTTGTCGGACTTCTCGGCGCCAGCCGGGGCAAGCGTGAGCAGGTTCGGAGTCGAGAGGTAGGCGACTCCGCCGGGGCCCAGCAGGGCCCGGAAATGCTCGAGCACCGCGACTGGGTCCTGGACATGCTCAATCGTCTGAAGGAAGACGACGGCGTCATACATGCCCCGCTCGCCCGCGCCGAAGGTCTCAACCAGGCCGCGCTCGAAACTCAGGTTCTGGCGGCGGTAGCGCAGCCGTGCGTGCTCGTGGGCCTCGGGATTGGCATCAACGCCCACGACACTGGCCGCGCCCCGGGAGAGGACCTCCGACCCGTAACCCTCCCCACAGGCCATGTCGACCACACGGCTGCCGATGACGCGGGCGCCAATCCACTCGTACACGGCCAGATGGCGCCGGTACCAGTAGTTTTCGGAGGCCACGTCGGGCAGCGTTCGCTCGCCCGTGAGGGCGAGGGGGGGCACCCCGGGCGGCTGGTCACGCTGGAGGTGGGCGTTCATGGACACGCGCCGACAGGGTAATCTGCCTTGGGCATGGAGGCACTTCGCAGCGCGGACGAGATCCGCGAGGTCAACACGCGCTACCACGACGTAGCCGCCGAAAGCTATGACTCCAAGTGGGGCATCGACTTCGGCGAGATCGGTCAGCGCCAGGTGCTGGGCAAGCTGCGCAAGCTGCTCGGCGACGAGCTCGATGACGGCTTTGACCGCTCGCTGGAGATCGGCGCCGGCACCGGGTACTTCAGCCTCAACCTGCTCCAGGCCGGTGTGGTCGGTGAAGCCACGTGCACCGATATCTCGCCCGGGATGGTCAGCACGCTGGCCGGCAACGCCGAGCGGCTGGGCCTGTCAGTGCGCACCGCCCGAGCCGATGCCGAGGCGCTTCCCTTCGCGGACGCCAGCTTTGACCTCGTGCTCGGTCACGCCGTCCTGCATCACCTGCCCAACCTACGCCGCGCTTTTGCCGAATTTCACCGCGTGCTGCGCCCCGGCGGCCGGATCGTGTTCGCCGGCGAGCCCTCGCGGGTCGGAGACCGGATCGCGTCGCTGCCCAAGCGCAGCGCCGTCCGGATCGCACCGGTGTGGCGCCGGCTGCTGCAGGCCAGCGCAGCCCCCGCCCCGGCCGCGGTCGGCTCGGCCGACCACACCGACCACGAACTGGAACGCTGCGTGGACATTCACGCCTTCGCCCCTGGCGATCTCCAGCGTCACGCCCGCCGGGCCGGCTTCGGAGAGGTTTCGGTACGCGGCGAGGAGCTGGCCGCCAACTGGTTTGGCTGGTTCAACCGCACGCTCGAGGCCAGCGCGGAACCGACCGACGTGCCGATGCTGTGGCGCCAGTACGCCTTCCACGGCTACCTGATGCTCCAGCGCCTCGACGAACGCGTGCTTGAGCCGGTGCTGCCCCCGGCCATCTTCTACAACCTCCTGCTCACGGCTCGTCGCTGAGGGAACGGCCGCCCCGCCTACACTTTTTGCGTGTCCGAAGCGGCACTCCCCGAGTTCCCTCTCTTCCCTCTTGGCCTGGTCGCCCTGCCCGGCGAGCTGGTTCCGCTGCATATCTTCGAGGACCGCTACAAGGCAATGATGAGCCGCTGCCTCGAGGACGAGAGCGAGTTCGGGATCGTCTGGCTTGCCGACGATGGCTTGCGGGACATCGGTTGCGCGATGGTGATCGAGAAGGTGCTCGAAGAGCTTGAGGACGGGCGGCTGAACATCCTCACCCGGGGCACACGGCCCTTTCGCGTGCTCGAGCGTCAAGCCCACCTCCCCTACCCGGCCGGCGTGGTCGAGTTCGTGGCTGACCGCGAGGATCCAGCTGATCCCGAGCTGACCGCGCGGGCCCGTGAGGCCTACGCCGATCTCGTCAAGCGCGCCACCGACCGCGAGCCCGAGGAGGCAGAGCTCGCTGAGCTTGGCGCCTACGAGATGGCAGCCACGGTCGACTTCGGGCTCGAGGCCAAGCAGGGCCTACTCGATCTGCGCTCTGAGAATGCCCGTCTGCGCCTGGTCACGCGGCTCTTCCGGGCCGCCAGCAAGCGCTTGGACTTTGTCGATCGCGCCCAGGCCCGGGCTCGTTCCAACGGCAAGGTCCGCTTCGGCTGAGCCGCCCGATCAGGCTGCCCGCTTCGGCTGAGCCGCCCGATCAGGCTGCCCGCTTCGGCTGAGCCGCCCGATCAGCCCCTCCGCTCCGGCTGAGCCGCCCGATCAGCCCGGCGACGGTGGGCGAGGTGCCGAGCGCGTACGGCCAGGTCAGGGTGCTCCCGCGATCAGCGTGAACACGGTCATGATGGCGCCGAACAGGATGCAGTAGATCCCGAATGGGATCAGGTTGCGGCTCTTGAAGTACTTGGTCAGGAAGTGAACGGTCACGACCGCGGTGATGGCGGCGAACACGGCCGCGATCAGCGCCGGACGCCGGACGCCGTTGCCCAGAGGGCCGGTCAGGTCCGAGATCTTGTAGAGGCCCGCGGCGAGGATCGGCGGCGTGGCGAGCAGGAACGCGTAGTGGGCGGCATCGGCGTTGTCCAAGCCGCGGGCCAGGCCAGCGGTCATGACCACGCCGTCGCGGCTTATGCCGGGGATCAGAGCGGTTGCCTGCGCAACGCCAATCACTCCCGCCTCCTTGAACTCGAGCGTGTCCAGCCGGCGCGAGCCCTCGGCGTTCAGACCCTCCCGCTGGGCCAGAGCTCGTACTTCGGCGCGACGGCGGAAGCGCTCGCCGGCGAGCAGGATGCAGCCGTTGACGATGAGGAAAATGGCGGCGGTGAGGGGTTTGGCCAGGGCGGTGCGGATGGTGTGCTCGAGGGCGAGACCCAGGATGCCGACCGGGATGGTGGCGCAGACGATCAGCCAGGCGAGACGCTCGGCCGGCGTCTCGATCCGGCGCTTGCCCAGCGTGGCAAAGAAGGCCGTGATGATCTCGATCCACTCGCGCCAGAAGTAGATCAGCAGGCCGACGGCGCTGCCGACGTGAAGCATGACTACGAAGGCCAGCCATGGGGACTCTGACTGGGACTGCCAAACGACGACGTTGTGCCAACGAAACAGGGTCGGGAACAGGACCGTGTGTCCGAGGCTCGAGACCGGAAACAGCTCGGTCGCGCCCTGGAGGACGCCGAGCACGATGGCCTGGAAGGTGCTCATCAGGTTGTGGGCGGCCACGAGGATCATCGAAGCGGGGAAGAGTAGCCGGACCGGGATAACGACGAGGTAAGGGACTCAGAGCCCCAGAGCGGCCACAAGCCTCAATTGAGGCCGCAGGCCTGCTGGGCGACCTGGGCCGCCAACAGTTCGGCCTGGGCCAGGATCGGGTGGTGGGCGGTATCAAGGTCTGCGAACCTGACGGTGCCCTGCTGGAGCCTTATCCGGTAGCTGAACACGGTTCCGGGGCCGATCGGCAGGGACAGGTTCTTGCTCGCGTCGCCGGCCAGGTTGACGGACAGGTCGCGCGCACGAATCAGTAAGGCGTCGCTGAGCGGCCGGGAGCTTGCGCCGTTGCAGCGGACTGTGCCGCCGTCGTTGACGAGCAGGGTGAGCTTGGAACCCTGGCCGGTCCGCGTGAGCACGAACAGGTCGGCCGACCGCACGTCCAGCCCGCAAGCCGACATGGTCAGCGCGGCCGCGGCGACCAGCACGGCGGCCACCAGCGCGCCTGGGGGACGCGACCGAGCCGATCTCATCCCGACCTGACCATCACCGAGGCGCCCCCGCGACGCGGGTCACCGCCCCCCGAGAAGCGGCCGTGGGCGTCACGGGCGGCTGCCTGCACGCCGCCGAAGAACAGGTTGCGCACGCGAAAGGGGGCCACCTCGTGCCCGACCGCAGCCAGCTCGGAGAGGTCGATCCCGGGCTCGGCGTAGACGATGCCGTCCTCCCAATGCACGCGGGGCGCCTCCACGGCCTCGGCTGCGGGCGCCGCCTCGTCAAACGAGTGGATGATCGTCTGCAGGATTGCCGAGCGAATCCGATTGGAGCCCGCGCTGCCCACCGCCAGGGCGGGAACGCCGTCGCGCAGGACGACGGTCGGAGCCATCATGCTCGGCATCCGGCGACCGGGAGGGTAGCGATGATAACCGTGGGGGTTCAGGTCCTGCTCGCCCAGCATGTTGTTGAGGTGCACCCCGGTGCCCGGCACGATCACACCCGAGCACGAGCCATTGGAGCAGGTGACCGAGCACGCCCAGCCCTCGCTGTCCAGCACCGAGATGTGCGTGGTCGAGCCCAGCCGGCTGGGGCCCGGCCCGCGACTCGTGTCGGCCCCGGGGCTCGGATCGCCGCGTAGGAAGCGGATCCCGAACTCGGGGTGGCTTAGGCCGTCGAGGAACTCGGCCGTGCGTTCGCCCTGGACGCGTTGCATGACCGCGACGATCTCGGCCACCGTGGGTGGGCCCGCGGTCTCGCCCAGCAGGGTCAGGGCGCGCGCGATCAGCAGCCCGCCCGCCGAGGGCGGGGGATTGATCAAGACCTCGTTGCCCCGGTAGGAGACCTCGAGCGGTGGGCGATCTATGACCACGTAGGCCTCGAGGTCAGACCGGCCGAGCAGGCCGCCCCGGCTCCCGACCCAGGACGCGATTGCGGCCCCGATGTCGCCCTCGTAGAAGGGCCGGGAGCCCTCGGCGCCGAGACGCTGAAGACTGTCGGCGAGCTCGGGCTGATAGATCCGCTGACCGGCGCGCAGGAGCTGTCCCCCGGGCGCGAACAGTGCCGCAGACTCGGGCGTCGAGGTGACGATGGCGCCCAGCAGCTCGACGATGTAGGCCTGCTGGACGTTGAGCTCCACCCCCTCGCGAGCCAGGCGGGCGGCAGGAGCGACCAGCGTTTCCAGCCCCAGGCGCCCGAAGCGCCGCGAGGCCTCGCAGATGCCGGCCGGCATCCCGTAGCAACCGACCGAGGCGACGCCAATGTTGAAGGTCTGGACCGCGTCGCCGAACGAGATCCGCACCGGCAGCAGGTCCGCGCTCGGTGTCGGGCCGGTCTCACGGCCAGGCGCTTCGACAAAGAAGTCGAGCAGGGAGGGCGGCTGCTCAGGCGCCACCACCAGCATGTAGCCCCCCGCCCCGAGCCCGGTCAGCAGGGGCTCGGCGGCAAACGAGGCCAGCATCGCCGCCAGGGCGGCGTCGACGGCGTTGCCACCCTCCCGCAGGGCGTCCGCGGCCGCCGCTGCGCTCACCGGGTGGCCGGCCGCCACCACCCCCAGCTCATGGGAACGGGACCCGGGGGTCACGGACGCGTCGTGTCAGGCCGGGACGGCGACCGGGAACGGATCCGGGGGCAGGACCCAGCGGCCCAGCGGCCCGAGCATGCAGAGGTGGAAAAACTCAAGGTGTTACCGGGAGATTTTCACGTAGTGCACGTAATCAGCGCGCCTACGGAAAAACTCGGCGGTGCGCGCCAAGATTTTCACGTTCTGCAGGGCTCGTGCGTGGACCATCGTGCCTGCACGTTCTGCAGGTGCTCGTGCCTGCACGTTCTGCAGGTGCTAGTGCCTTCACGTTGTGCAGGGGCGCGTGTGCGTCCGCGACGCGTCCTCAGCACGCGCGCACCCGAGGACAGCCGGATGCCCGGAGGCGGTCCGATCCATCGCCGGCCGGACGCCCGAACGCGCCGCAGGCCCGAGCAGGCTCGGCCCCTGAGCCGTCAGCGGCGGGGCATGAACTCGGGTACGTCCAGATCCCGCGATGGACGCGAGGGGCTCTCCCGAACCCGACTGACCCGCGGCTCCCCAGCGGGTTCCCGGAACCGCGCGGTCTCAGACGCCGACTGGGACCGTGAACCGTAAGGCTCCTCATCGTGCCGGCGCCGGCGCGCCTCGCCGAACCCGGTGGCCACGACCGTCACCCACACCTGATCGTCGAGCTTTTCGTCGACCATGGCGCCGAAGATGATGTTGGCGTCGGGGTGGGCGGCCTCGGCGACCGCCTTGGCAGCCTCGTTGACCTCCCACAGGGAGATGTCCTTGCCGCCGGTGATCGAGAGCAGGATCGAGCGGGCGCCGTCCATACTCGTCTCCAGCAGCGGCGAAGCCACCGCCTGCTCGGCGGCGTCGATCGCGCGCCGATCGCCGGTGCCCATGCCGATCCCGAGCAGTGCGTTACCGGCATCGGACATGATCGTTCGCACGTCTGCGAAGTCGAGGTTGATCAGGCCCGGCAGGGTGACCAGATCCGAGATGCCCTGGACGCCCTGACGCAGGACGTCATCGGCGACGCGGAAGGCATCGACCATCGAGACACCGCGGTCGAGTACCGAGAGCAGGCGGTTGTTGGGGACCACGATCAGGGTGTCGACCTCGTCGGCGAGGGCGGCGATGCCCGCCTCGGCCTGCTCGCGCCGACGCGTGCCCTCGAACTGGAACGGCCGGGTGATGATCCCGACCGTCAGCGCTCCGAGCTCGCGGGCGATCTGGGCGACGATCGGCGCCCCGCCTGTGCCGGTACCGCCGCCGGCGCCGGCGGCGATGAAGACCATGTCCGAGCCGCGCAGCATGGCCTTGATGCGGTCGTACTCCTCGCGGGCGGCGCGGCGGCCGAGTTCGGGATCCGAGCCCGAGCCGAGGCCGCGGGTGATCCCATCCCCGATGTGCAGGGTCTCGTGCGCGGCCGACAGCTGCAGCGACTGCAGGTCGGTGTTGATGGCCAGGAACTCAACGCCCTCCACCTCGGCCTCGACCATGCGGTTGACGGCGTTGACTCCGGCCCCACCGACGCCGACCACGCGCAGCACCGGATGTCCGACCGCGGGCGCGACGGGGAATGGATCGGCGTGATCCGGACGCGCGTAAGCGTCGGCTGGCGGCTGTGCGGGCGGCGCGGTCTTTGCCGGACGCGCGCCGCGCGCCGCGCGGGCGGGCTTGGTGGGGGCCTCGAGGACGTTGTCGGGGATATCCGAGGAGAATGCCGCCCGCAGCCGCTCTTGGGGCGACGGGATATGGCGCTCGGGCGCTTCCTCTGCAGCGGTCGGGCTCGCGAACGAGGGATGCGACCGGCGGCGCGGATCGGCCGGGTGCTCGGGGTCGGCCGGCGGGGTCGAGGGCGCTGGGGATCGCGCTGGAGCGGCTGGGGCCGCACCCTCCGCCTTGACCGGCTTCTTGACCGGCTTCTTGGCCGGCTGCTCGGCCGGCTTGTCGGTCGGCTTGTCGGTCGGCTTGTCGGTCGGCGTGGTGTCCTCGGCCGTCTTGCGGAACAGGTCCGCAAGCGGGCCTTCACGCATGCTCGCGCGCTTACCGGTTGCCATTTGCGAGGACCTCCTTGGCGAGCTGCCTATAGGCGTGTGCGGCCAGACCATCGGGATCGTACTTCAGCACGGACATGCCTTTCACAGGCGCCTCGGCAAAACGCACCGTTTTGCGAATTCGAGAGGTGAAGACCTGATCTCCGAAATTCTCCTCCAACAGTTCGATCGCCTCCTTGGCGTGCAGCGTGCGGAGGTCGACGAGCGTGGGCAGGATGCCCTCGATCTCGACGTCGGGGTTCAGGTTCTCGCGAATCATGGCCAGCGTGTTTTGCAACTGGATCAGCCCGCGCATTGACAGATACTCGCATTGCACGGGGACGATCACCTTGTGCGAGGCGGTGAGCGCGTTGATGGTCAGCAGACCGAGGCTCGGCGGGGTGTCGATGAAGATGAAGTCATAGTCGTCCAAAATGTCCCGGAACGCCTTGTCCAGGGAGCGCTCGCGGCCGATCATGGTCGACATGGCGATCTCCGCCCCGGCGAGATCAATCGAGGCGCAGGCGATGTCGATCTCCCGTTTGCGAATCACCTCTCGGATCGGGACGTGGTGCACGAGCACGTCGTACATCGACTTCTCGAGCGTGTCGGGATCGATGCCCTGGGACATCGTCAGGTTGCCCTGGGGGTCCATGTCACAGCACAGCACGCGGTGCCCTTCCTCGGCGAACGCCACTGCGAGGTTTAGGGTGGTGGTGGTCTTGGCGACGCCACCCTTCTGGTTGGCGAGCGTGATCACCTTGCAGGTGGACATCAGCGAGCACTCCGATGCGCTTGGGAACTCATACGCGCCTGTATTCGCACGCAACGGGAGAAATCCTCCGCCCGGCGCCCGTTCGGAGGGTCAGTATTTTCCTCTGGCGTGCCTGGCCTTCTCGATCGACGCCTGATCTTCGTCACCGGCAAAGGTGGTGTCGGCAAGTCGACGGTCGCCACGGCGCTCGGCGTGCTCGCGGCGCGTCACGGCAAGCGGACGATCGTCGCCGAGCTTGCCAGCCAGGGACGAATCCGCGCCGCCTTCGGAAGCGAGGGCGAGACCTTCGAGGAGGTCGAGCTGTCCGAGCGCCTGTTCACGATTTCGATCGATCCCCAGCGCGCGATGGAGGAGTACCTCCAGGTCAAAACCGGGGCGGTCGGCTCGGCGCTGGGCTCAAGCCGCCTGTTCCAGGCCTTCGCGATGGCCACCCCGGGCATGCGCGAGCTGCTCAGCATCGGCAAGGTCTGGGAGCTCGCCCAGTTCGAGCGCCGCACCCGGGGTGCAAATGCCTACGATCTCGTCATCGTCGATTCGCCGGCCGCGGGGCACGGGGTCGGGATCCTGCGCACGCCTCGGACCTTCGCCGAGATCGCGCGCGTCGGGCCGATCGCGCATCAGGGCCGGACGATCGCGACCACAATCGCCGATCCCGAGTTCACGGCTGTGGTCGCGATCGCCACGGCGGAGGAGATGCCGGTCAACGAGACCCTGTGGCTGCGCGACGCGCTTGAGGGTGAGGGCCTGACGCTGGAGGCAGTGTTGGTCAACGCGCTCTATCCAAAACGCTTTGCCGCCGCCGAGCGCCGGACGCTCGAGAAGGCGCGCGCCTCGGCGGCGTCACCGCTGGCCTCGGCCGCGATTCGCGCCGCGCTCTCCGAGCAGGCGCGGGCCAAGTCCCAGCGCGAGCAGTATGCGCGCCTCGCCGATGGGATCGGGGTGGAGCTGGTTCCGCTTCCCTATCTGTTCGCCGAGCAGGTCGGGCCCCCCGAGCTCGAGCTGCTGGCGGACGCGCTGGCCGCGGGACTGCACGAGGCTCCGCCCGCGCCCGTGCGGGGCTGACCAGGCCAAGCCGGGGGCCTGGCGTCCGGACTCATCCGCGGGGCGGTCGCGTCGGGTCTGCGCGCCGGCCCGTTGGCGGCGCAGATCACGGAAGCTAGCCAGGCGGTCCAGCCGCCGCCGAATTGCCTGAATCGGGGCACTAAGGTTTGCCAGGTGAGCGTCGCCGAGCTGCTGGAAGGCAAGCGTATCTGCGTGTGCGGTGGCTCGGGTGGAGTCGGCAAGACAACCACCTCGGCCGCGGTCGCCCTGGGGATGGCGGCACGCGGAGCCAAGGTCGCGGTCGTGACCATCGATCCCGCCAAGCGGCTGGCCAACGCCCTGGGTCTGGACGAGCTCGAGAACGAGCCGCGACGAGTCGAGCCCGAGCGGTTCGCGGGCGCGATCGAAGTCCAGGGAGAACTGTGGGCAATGATGCTCGACCCCAAGCGCACCTTCGACGAGCTGATCGAGCGGATCGCCGCCGACCCCAAGCGCGCTGAGGAGATCAAAGCCAACCGCGTCTATAGAGAATTGTCCACCGCGGTCTCGGGCTCGCAGGAGTTCACGGCCGTGGCCAAGCTGTTCGAGCTCGATCGTGATGGGGCGTTCGATCTCCTGGTTCTCGACACTCCTCCGTCGCGCAACGCGCTGGACTTCCTTGATGCCCCCGGGCGGCTGACCTCGTTTCTCGAGGGGCGGGCGCTCAAGGCCTTCATCCGTCCCACCGGCCTCGGGGTGCGCGTGCTGAGCCGTGGAGCCGCTCCGTTCCTGGCGGCGCTGCGGCGGGTCACCGGCGTTGACCTGATCAGCGACCTGTCAACTTTCTTCGCCCTGCTCGGCGACATGACCGAGGACTTCTCGGCCCGTGCCGCGCAAGTCGAGACGCTTCTGCACAGTGACACCACCGCGTTTCTGCTCGTCACCTCGGCCCAGCCAGCGGCGGTCGACGAAGCGCTCTGGTTTCGGAGCACGCTCAACGAGGGCGGACTCCCGTTCGCCGGCGTGATCGTCAACCGGGTCCACCACGACCTTCTCGGCGAGAGCGATCCCCAGGACCTGCGGGCCACTCTCGGTGCCGGCCTGACCGAGGCCCTGGCCGAACGCGTGGCGGCGAATTTCGATGACTACCACGTGCTGGCCCGCCGGGACGCTCGCGGCCTGGAGCGGCTGGCCTCAGAACTCGGCGACCGGCGCCTGCTGCTGGTTCCGCAGCTCGACGATGACGTGCACGACATCGAAGGGCTGCTTGCCATGCACCGGTTTCTGTTCGCGTCCGACACCGAGCGCGAGCGCCTGATCGCCGACGTGGTGGCGTGAGCCAGCGGCGAAGTGGACTGCTCAGTCGGCCGCCTGGACGACCAGCAGCTCGCCGTCGGACCCCGTCCAGCTCGCCCACCGCAGGAGGATCGGCTGCCATCGCTCGGAGTCGATCGGGCCGTCGAGGTCTGAGAGCGTCAGGCGTCCTTGGTGCAGCATCTCCCAGACCGCCTGCTCGGCCAGCGCGAGCCGCTCGCTGACCCGCCAGGCCGGGTATTGCCTGGCGACCAGTTCCATCACCTCGGCAAGAGTGAGCGAGGCGCGCGCGGCGCTACCCAGCGTGTCCTTGAACCTCGCAACGGCGGAGCGGCCCTCCGCCCCGCGCTGCGCCTCGGCCAGCACGGTGTCGGTCACATCCTCAGAGGTTCGCCCAACATTGGCCCAGCCACGACCGAGGCCCATGTCCTCCGTCCGGAGCTCAGGCCCCTCAAGAATGATCAGCCGGGCCTTTTCCGGCGTCCAGTGCCGGTCCTCGTGAACAACGGGCGAGCCACTCACCCAGGGACGCGCGAAGCGCAGATCCAGCTCCTCGCGGGTCAAGTTGAAGGCGCGCGCGACGTGGGGGAACTGGCGCAGCTCAAGATGGAACACCGAGCAAGGGTTTCAGGTTTTCTCGCACCCGACGCCCCGGGGAACCGGCCGCGTCTTTCACAGGCCGATCACAGCTGGGTCACCGGTGCACAACCCGGGCGCTGAGCAAGATGAGCAGGCTGTCGTGGTAGCCGTCGCCAGCGAGCGACATCCAGCTCAACCCACGGATCGAGGAACTCAACTTGCTGCCCAAGCCGAGGTATGCCCTGTTGCTGGCGCTGCTCGCCCTGGCAGGCGCAATCGTGATCTCAGCCGCCACCAGCGCCGCTGGACGGGCCCAGAACCCGGGAAGAAGCCATCTCCATCACGACCGGCGGAACGGCGACGGCGGCGGCGACAGCGACAGCACCCAGACGCCGATCAAGCACGTCGTGGTGATCTTCGGGGAGGACGTCTCCTTCGATCACTACTTCGGTACCTACCCCAAGGCCGCCAACTCCGACGGGCAGACGTTCACCGCCGCCCCCGGCACCCCGGCCGTGAACGGGTTGCCGCCGGCCACCGACAGCTCGCTCCCGCCCGGCCTGCGCCACAGCACCAACCTTCTGACCAACAACCCCAACGCGGCGCAGCCACAGCGGCTGGACTCGAGTGCGATTGGGACGGTCAACGGCCAGGGCCAGCTCACCTGCGACCAGAACCATAATTACAGCGACGAGCAGAAGGCCTTCAATGGCGGGCTGATGGACAAGTTCGTCCAGAGCGTCGGGACCGGGGGCGGCAAGGCCCCGGTGGGCAACACCTGCAACGCCAACCAGGTCATGCACCTCTACGACGGCAACACCGTGACCGGGCTGTGGAACTACGCCCAGCACTACGCGATGAGCGACAACTCGTTTCAGACCACCTTTGGTCCCTCCACCCCCGGAGCGCTAAGCCTCGCAGCCGGCACCACCGGCAACGTCGACACCAGCCATTCGGCCAACAATCCCTCATTGGCCACGCCGACGTCACCCAACGCAGACCTGACCGCCAACGGCCAAGGCGGGTACTCGCTGATCGGTGACGCCCAGCCCTACTGGGACGATTGCTCGACGCGGAATGCGGTCGCCATGTCAGGCACCAATATCGGGGACTCACTCAATCGCGCCGGCCTGTCCTGGGGCTGGTTCCAAGGCGGTTTTCGTCCCAGCACGAGCTATGACCAAGCGCTGGCCGCCACCGGCCAGACCGGCCAGGGAACCCAGACCTTCATTCCCAATCAGTTCAAGAACGCCGGCTTCTCGGCCGGCGTGCCCCACTCGAGCAATCAGGCGCTGTGCAACACGGTGCACCCGATCGGGGCCGCCCTCGGCGGAACCGGACAGTACGGGTACAAGGACGACTACATCGCCCACCACGAGCCGTTTCAGTACTACGCCTCGACCGCCAACCCGCACCACCTGACCCCGCCCACCGGGCCTGGCGGCCAGGTCACCCAGGCCGGGCTCAGCCAGATCGGTCATGACACACAGTCCTACGTGAACGGCGTGCCCCAGTTCGACACCCCCAACCACCAGTACGACACCACCAACTTCGACCAGCTGGTTGCGGCGATCAGCAACGGCAGCCTGCCGCCTTCGGCGCTGCCCGCGGTGAGCTTTTTGAAAGCCCCGGGCTACCAGGACGGTCATGCCGCCTACTCCTCTCCCGCCGACGAGCAGCAGTTCGTGACCAAGGAGATCAACGCCCTGATGAAGTCACCGGACTGGAGCAGCACAGCCGTGATCGTCAATTACGACGATTCCGATGGGTGGTATGACTACGTCTCCAGCGGCGTGACCAATTCCTCCACGTCACCGGCGGACAACCTGACCCCGTCTAACCAGACGGGCCCGACATCGGGCAAATGCACCGGCAACGGAGCCGGCGCTCTGAACGGCGAGCAGGGCCGGTGCGGCTTCGGCCCGAGACTGCCGATGCTGGTTATCTCGCCCTACGCCAGGGCCAACGCGGTCGATCACCACCTGTCACACCAGGCCTCAATCATCAACTTCGTCGAGTACAACTGGGGTCTGCCCGGAATCGCGGGCTCGACGGACCAGGTGCTGAGAGCCCGTGACCGCAGTGCTGGGCTTCCGTTCGATCTCGCCGGACTGTCAAGTTCTCCGGCGCCCCGAACGGAAAGCTGCTTCTCGATCCGACCACCGGTCAGCCCAGCGGCTGACCAGAGAAGCGGCCTCTGACGCAGAACGAGCGGGCCTCGAGGCCCGCTCGGTCTGCTGGTCGCGCTCCCCCTGACTTCATACGAGCCCCAGGACTTACGTGTTTGTGCCTGGTGGGCAAAACACTCTCGGTCTCCGAGGAGACCGAGTAGGGAGCGGCCAGGCCTCTAGTTTACCGCAGCGGCCACGGCGAGCAGCTCATCGGCGACGCCGACCAGGTTCGCGTCCAGATGTCCGCACAGGGCGTCACGCAGAAGCGCCCGTAGATGCTCTGACAGTTCCTCGACGAGGCCGTCAACCCCGGTCTCGCTCGTGTTCAGACCGCCGATCACCGCCCGCTCGAGGGCGATCGCCCGCGCCGTCCGTTCGGCTAGGAGTGCACGCTTCTCGGGCGGTGCGCAGATCACTGACAGTCGCTGGGCCAGGCGCCCGCTCGATGGTCCCTCGGGCTCGAGCAGGGCGCGGAGGGCAAGCAGGTAGTCGGTCAGAGCCTCGCACGGCGCGAGGCGCTCGCACCCCATCTCGAAGCGAGCCAGCGCCCAGGACAGCTCGCCACCGCCCGGGAGCCGCCGCGTCACGAGATCACAGAAGGCCCGCAGCTCTTCCGCCTGTTCTGCCCGGACCAGCGTCAGAAACCGGGGGCGTCCGCTCGCGCCGATGGCCACCGGCCGCCAGTTGCCCGCCTCGGTTCGGGCCCACGCCACCGGCCCGAGGGCGTAGCCGCCGCGCTCGAACAGGCGCAGCGCGGTCAGAAGGCGCCGGAAGCGTGTGCGCGCGCTCGCCACCGGCAACCGCGAGGAGCGCTCCTGGCCGACCGAGAGAACTGCCAGGACGTTGGGCTCCTCCCCGTCTCCCCAGACCGCGTCGTCGGGGGCGTCAGCCAGGGCGTCGCCACGAATCAGCGAGAGGCCGTCCTCGAGCGAGAGCTCGATCGTGTCAGGATCCAGCGCGACGCCCAGCACCGGAGCGATCACGGTCGCAGTGCACTGACCCTCGTAGAGGCTTCGCTCGAGCTCTGCGTAGGCCGCCTCGAAGTGGGCCGGTTCGAAGCCAAACTCGCTGCGCTCGTCGAACACCGCGGCTAGGAAGGCGCCGAGCGCCGCGTCGGCGCGAGCCCGGGGGTCGGGCGGAATCCGGGTCTCGCCCTGCTCGCGCAGATACACGTCCGTCGCCTCGCATTCGACCAGGGCCGCGGCGGCGGCGCGGTAGCTGGACAGGCAGGTGAGCTCGGAGAGCCGGCCGCGGATGAAGTCGCCCGTCAGCGGGCGGTAGCGGTACAGGGAGGTGCGTCCTCCCCGCTGCTCGACGATCTCGAATGGCAGCTCGTCGCGACCGGCGGCGTCCGCGGACAGATGTCCGCTGGACTCGACCGTGAAAGCCTCGAGCAGGCGATGAAGGACGGCATTGCGCACGGGCTGTGCGATTTCTTCGCCGGAGACGATGATCCTCCATGCAGCACGGCGCCTTGCAGCGCTAATCCGGCTCCGTCAGTTCAGACGGCGGCGACGGCAGGCTCGCGGGCGCCTTCTGCGTCCACGCCCAGCCACTCACGCCCGTAGCTGCGCATGTCCTCGATCAGCGGGACGAGCGCGCGACCCTTGCTGGTCAGGACATACTCGACGCGAGGCGGAACCTCGGGGTAGGTCTGGCGCTGGACGATGCCCTCCTCCTCGAGGGCCCGCAGACGCAGCGACAGGGTTCGAGGGCTGATCCCCGCCAGCGAGCGTTCCAGCTCGCAGAACCGAGAGCGCCCGTCGGCGAGGTCCCGGATGACCAGCAACGTCCACTTTCCGCACACAATCTCTGCGGTTCTACATACCGGGCAAGTATCTCGATCAACCATCGTCGCTTACGATTCTAGCGCAATGCTTTACGAACTGAAGCGGGGTCTTGGGCCGTTGGGGTGACGGGCAGCTTGCCCGCGCGGCCAACCATGCCGCCGCGCAGGGAAGCGCAGGCGCGTAGCCCTGGCAACCGGGCCCTCGAGGCAACGGGGCCCTCGAGGCAACGGGGCCCTCGATGTGTCGATGTCGAGCTGAGGCTGACTCAGGCGACGTCGCGAAGCTTCTGCGCCTCGGCGAGCGACTGCAGCTTCTTGAGCGACTGATTCTCGATCTGGCGAATCCGCTCACGCGTGACGTTGAACGTCCGCCCGACCTCGTCGAGCGTCCGCGGGTGCTCGCCGCCGAGTCCGTAGCGAAGCTCGAGCACGCGCCGCTCGCGGTAACTGAGATTCTCGAGGGCCTCGCGGAGGGCTTCCTTGGTCAGGATCTCCGCCGCCCGCTCGTACGGGGATTCCGCCCGCTCGTCGGCGATGAACTGGCCGAACTCGGACTCCTCCTCGTCGCCGACGGGCTTCTCGAGCGAGACGGGGGCCTGCGCGGAGCGCTTGATCGACTCGACCTCCTCGGGCTCGATGCCCGTGACCTCAGCGATCTCCTCGGCGGTGGGCTCGCGGCCCAGCTCGGTGACCAGCTTGCGCTCGGCGCGGCCGATCTTGTTGAGCTTTTCCACCACGTGGACGGGGATACGAATCGTCCGGGCCTTGTCGGCCAGGGCGCGCGCAATCGCTTGGCGAATCCACCAGGTCGCGTAGGTGGAGAACTTGAAGCCCTTGCGGTAGTCGAACTTCTCGGCCGCACGTACCAGCCCGAGCGTCCCCTCCTGAATCAGGTCAAGGAAGGGCAGACCCTGGTTGCGATAGTTCTTGGCGATCGAAACCACGAGGCGGAGGTTGGACTCAACCATCTTCTGCTTGGCGTCGAGGTCGCCGCGCTCGATGCGCTTGGCGAGATCGACCTCCTCCTGGGCGGTCAGCAGCCGCACCTTGCCGATGTCCTTGAGGAACAGCTGCAGAGAGTCGGTCGTCATGTCCGGCTTGAGGTCCAAGGCCGTCTTGGCCTTGCGGCGGCCGCGCTTGTCGGGGGCGCGCTCGACCTCGGTGGCGGCCAGCGCGGGGTCGACCTCCTCGACGAGCTCGATCTCCGCCCGCTCGAGAAAGCCGTGCAGCTCCTCTACGTCAGCCTCGTCGAGATCCAACTCGGATACGGCGCCGGCGATTTCGGAGTACGTCAGCACTCCGAGCTGCTGGCCCCGGTTGACGAGTCCCTTGATCTCCTCGAGTTCCTGCAGTTCCGCTACAGACATCTGGTTCCGTTCCGTCCTTGCGCCGGGACCGGCGCCGGGGGTCAGCGATCCGGTCGGGGCCTCCCTCGAGGCGCACGACCGCTAGTCAAACATGTGGCCTTAGTGTAATTACCACATTTTCTGAAGTCAACGCGTCGGATCCGTACCACCCTAGCGAGACGCAAGGCGCCTTTTCGATCATTGACCGGCGGGGAGGGCGACGCTCTGCCTCTCTATACGTAGAACAGCGGCGTCAGTTTCAAAGTTCCGGTGAATTTTCATCAGACCGCGGTTTTGACCCGGTCTGCGAGCAGGCGGCGACCGTCGAGTGCCGATGGATCGGCGTCGGCCATGCCTCCGGGGCCGCGGTGCGCGATCATGTACCGCGATGACCGACAAGCCTGCAGCCGGAGTCCTCGCCAGCCTTCCCCATACCCGGCCACATCGGCGTAGCGCCAAGCGCTCGCCGGCCGAGCTCACGGGGCAGTCAGCTCAGGCGCCCGGGGAGCCGACCCTGACCGAGGCGAAGTCGGTCTCCGCCAAGCCTAAGCGTCCCGCAAGGCCGGCGGCCAAGGCCCAGACCACCAAGGCCCACACAGCCAAGGCCACCGCGGCCAAACCGGCCGGCAAGGCCGAGACCAGCAAGGCCCACACAGCCAAGGCCACCGCGGCCAAACCGGCCGGCAAGGCCCAGACCACCAAGGCCCACAAAGCCAAGGCCACCGCGGCCAAACCGGCCGGCAAGTCCCAGACCACCAAGGCCCTGACAGCCAAGGCCACCGCGGCCAAACCGGGAGCCAGGGCTTCGGCGGCTCGATCCCGCTCGGACAAGCCCAAGACGGCATCCCGGACCCCCCGCGCCCCCAGTGCGCAGGCCGGGCGCGGGCCTCACGTGCAGCCTCGCACTCAGGCCCCCCGGCCCGCGGACGGCAAGCCGTCGGCGCCCGATGCGACCGTCGGACCGCTCGGCACGGCCGTCCAGGCCGCCGCCGAGCTGGCCGAAATCGGCATGATGGCCAGCGCCCGGGCGTTGCGCGGGGCACTCTCGCGCCTTCCGCGTCCCTGAACTCACCCGGGCGGCAACGGCGGTTACGGCTCGGCCTAACGTCGGCGCGGACTTTCGTATACTGCCCCGCTTCAGCCGAACGATGGTCCGTCCGCGGGCCATCGACGGGGGAACCACTTGCGGGCCTACTTGGTCCGCGGGGGCGAATCGGTCCGGCAAAGGACCGTAGCGCTCAGATTGCGCGAGCCCGTCAGCTCACCCCGTAGGCACCAACGACAGGACGGTTATTTACGAATGAAGCGCCGTGCCAATTTCTATGCCGTGATGGCGCTGCTCGTCACCGGGCTGACCGTGCCGGGGACCGCCTTCGCCTCCAGTGGCGGCTCCGGACTCAGCCCGAGCGGCGGAATGGGCTCGACGAACGGGTCAGGCGGCTCGACGAACGGGCCGGGCGTACAGGCGGGCGACGTTCCGGTCACCGCCACCGGCAATGGTGTGAGCTTGACCACCAACGCATCCGCGCTGCTGCGCAACGGCCTCAGCTTCAGCGGCACCGCGCCGACGAGCGCCGCCGGACAGACCATCCAGATCGAGCGGATGGGTAGCCAGACCAACTGGCAGTGGGCCCCGACCGTCCAGACCACCATCGCTAGGGACGGCAGCTACGGCATTTCCTGGCACACCAATCACATCGGCCGCTTCTCGATCCGGGCGGTGCTCACCAGCTCCGCCAACGCCACGGCTGCCACCGCTGGCACAGCAGCCAACGATCCCATGGTCACGACCACGGTCTACCGGCAGTCGATCGCCACCCAGTACGGCCCCGGCTTCTACGGCCAGCGCACCGCGTGCGGGCGCCGGCTGACCAAGACGACGATCGGGGTGGCCAACCGGACCCTCAAGTGCGGCAGCCAGGTCGCCATCCTGTACCGCGGCAAGACTCTGATCGTGCCCGTGATCGATCGCGGCCCGTACGCCAACCACGCGGACTGGGATCTCACCGAAGCGACCGGCCAGGCGCTCGGGATCGGCGGCACGGCCACCATCGGCGCCGTCTCGCTGCCCCAACCGCCTTCGCACCCCTAGAGCGGTCTCCCCGACGAGGGAGACCGTAAAACTCGGTGCACCCCTGTCCGGTTCGAGAGGGCAACTAGTCGGCGTCCCCGGGGTCCTCGCGCACGGCGTAAAGGACGTCGACACCACCGGCTGCGGCGGCGAAGCGTGCCTCTTCGGCGGCCTCGATCAGCTCGGCCGGAGTGCGTCCGTCCTCGCCCAGGACTGAGATCCCCACGCTCGCTGCCAGCGGCGCTCCTCGCCAGGGCTCGCTCGCGCGCACCGCGCCGGCGATCCGGGATCCGAGCGCCCGGGCGCCCCCACGTCCCGTGTCCCGGGCGATGACCCATGCCCGCGACTCCGTCTCGCAGACCAGGATGTCCTGCCGGCGGACGACTCCTCGCACTGCGCGGGCAAAGTCTCCGAATGTCCCGGCAGCGCCGGCTTCGGTTTCCACCGCCAGTACCCGGTCGGCGTCCTCGAGCTCGGCCAGCAGGAGCGATAGCGGGGCCGTCCCGGCGCGCTGGATCTCCTCCTGGAGCGCCTCCACCCACAGGGCCGCGGCCGCGGGCGAACCTGGCTCAATCGCGCCCCAAACCCAGCGCGGGGGATCGTCCCCGGGGGGCCGGGGCGGCGGCTGCGCGACGCGCACCGCAGGCTTGGCACCCGCGACAGATGTACGCGAGGGTGGCCGCTCCGGCGGCGGGGGGTCGGTCGCCGCCGGCTCGGGGGGCTGGGTCTCCGTGGGCTCGGGGGGCGATGTCTCCTCGGCTGCAGGCGCCTCGGGCGCCTCGACCGCCGTCAGCCCCGGGGACGGCGCGGCCCCGAGCCCGGGCCCGGGCGCCTCGCCGTACGTGAGCGCCGCCACCCGCATCAGCTCGATCACTTGGGAGAGCCGCTCGGCGAGCTCGGAAACGAGCTCGGGATCGGGATCGGGCAACTCGGCGCGCAGAGCCGCCCACACGACCCCGTGGAGGGCGTCGACTGCGAGCGATGTGGTGGCCGCGCCGGTCGCTCCCGCCAGCTCCCCGACCCGGGCTGCCAGCGGGGCCAGCGCGCCACCGGGCTCGAGCCGCCGGTGGTCGGTCTCATCGGCAAGCGCCCGCAGAATCGCCGCGCACATGCGCGGCCCCTCCCGGGTCAGATCGGCGGCTAGGATCCGGGGCGCATCGTCGAGCGGCGCCCGCTCGAGCAGCGCCAGCAGCCAGCCCTTGGTCAGGTCCTCGACCCGAGCCAAAAGCGCATCGATGGGCGCGTCCGCAACCGGTCGCGCCCGGCGGCGGCGGGGTGGGCCTGACAGCATCGCAAGTCTTCTATCACGCGTCCCAGTCGGCTCGATCACGAAAATCCTCAAAATCCGAGGTTCCGAATGGCGATCACGTTGATCACGGTGGCTGAGGCCCGAGCACGGGTCCTCGAGCTCGTTACGCCGCTTCCGTCAGAGACGCAGCCGGTGTCGGCCGCTCTGGGCCGGATCCTGGCCGCGGACGTGCTGGCGGCCGGCGACGTGCCCCGTTTCCCGTCCTCGGCCATGGATGGTTATGCGATCCATGCTGGTCCCGCCGGACGGCGGCTGACCGTGGTCGGTGAATCCCGGGCTGGAAGCCCAGCCCAACTCGCACTGGGCGCCGGCGAGGCGATCCGGATCTCCACCGGTGCCGCAGTGCCCGATGGCGCGACCGCGGTGATCCCCCAAGAGGACGTCGACGCCGGCCGCGCCGAGATCCTCACCAAGGCCGAGGTGCGCATCGGCCAGAACGTCCGCGCTCCCGGTGAGGACATGCGCTCCGGGACGACCATCCTCACTGCCGGCGCGGCTCTGGGCGGCGTCGAGCTCGGGGCGGTCACCTCCGCCGGACTGGGGCACGTCGAGGTGACCCAGCGCCCGCGCGTAGCTGTCCTGTGCACCGGAGACGAGCTCAGAGCCCCCGGAGAGCAGCTGGGCCCAGGCGAGATCCACAACTCCAATGCGCCGATGCTCACCGGACTGGCCACCTCGGGAGGCGCGCAGACGGGCGAGGCGCAGCGGCTACCCGACGATCGCGCCGCGACCCGCGCGGGCCTCGCGACCGCGCTGGCGAGCTCCGACGTGGTGCTGATCTCGGGGGGCGTCTCGGTCGGGCCCCACGATCACGTCAAGCCCGCGCTCGCCGATCTGGGCGTCGAGGAGGTGTTCTGGAGCGTCGCCCTTCAGCCCGGAAAGCCGACCTGGTTTGGAACCCCAGGCGACGGCCGGCTCGTCTTCGGACTGCCCGGCAACCCAGTTTCGGCGGTGGTCACGTTCTCGTTGTTCGTGTCGCCGGCGCTCGCGATGCTGCAGCGCGCGCAGCCGGTCCGCGGCCGTGAGGCGACCGGGCTGCTCGGTGTGGAGGTCCGACGCAACCCGCGCCGCGAACAGGCGATCCGAGTCCGCCTCGAGCGCGGAGACGGACCGCCGGTGGCGACCCCGAACGGCCCCCAGGGCTCGCACGTCCTGACCTCGCTGATCGGTGCCGACGCGCTGGCCATGATCCCGGCCGGCGAGGGGACGTTGCCCGCGGGGAGCCCGGTTGCGCTCGAGGCTCTGGCGAGCTGAGCCCGGCGGCGTGCCAGCCGGCTGACCGGCCGCGACGCTGGCAGTCACAATTCCGCGATGCTCGTGCCCGTGACCCTGATCGCCGTCGTCCTGACGGCGGCCGCCGCTTATCTCGGACGCCGGCGCCGCCGCCGCCCCGCCCGATCGGTGATCGTTTCCCCGAGTGAATCGACCGTCGTCTCCGGGGACGGGCGAGTGCGCTCCAAGCAGTCCGCCGAGCTCACCTTCGCCCAGGCCGAGCTCGACCGCATCTGGGGCCCGGCCAACCTCGAGAATCTGGCCCGGACCTACTGGCTGTTTCTCTCCCGGGTGACGCTGGGTCTGATCCGAGTGGTGTACGGCGAGGACACGCGTTCGGTGGTCCTGCTCGCACGGCCGCTCACCCTCCTGCGCTTCGATGCCCCCGAGTACACGGTCGAGCCCGAGCACGGAGCGGTGCGCTGGCGGATCAAGGATGGGCTCCTCGTGGCCCGATCCGGCCGGGGCTCGGGCTACCTCGCCCTCGATGTTCGCCGCGAGGCCGACGACGCCCAGGGCCGGGTGCGGCTCCGCATCACAGCCGAGGTTTCGAACTTCTACCCATCGATCGCAGTCGGCTTCGGGGTTCCCTTCTACCGCATGACCCAGTCCGCACTTCACGTGCTCGTGACCCATTCCTTCCTGCGCTCGCTGGCTAAGCTGCGGCTGGCCGAGTCCAAAGTGGGCGCGCTGGCCGACCAGGGCGACAATGTCGCCACGCCGGACCGGGGCCCGCACGCAACCGATCAGGTGTAGCGAATGCCCAGTGTGCGCATCTTGGCGCGGTCGTGGCGCGCTGAGATGCGCCGGACGGTGCCCGAGCGCGAGCGCATGACCAGCGATTCGGTGCTCGCTCCCCGGTCACCCTGGTAGCGCACGCCCTGCAGGACGTCGCCGTCGGTGACGCCCGTGGCCGAGAAGAAGGCATCTTCCCCAGCCACCAGATCGTCGCAGGTGAGCACCTTCTCGAGGTTGTAGCCCGCGTCACGAGCCGCGGTTCGCTCGGCATCGTCGCGAGGCCACAGACGGCCGAGGAGCTGGCCGCCGATGCACTTGATGGCCGCGGCGGAGATCACGCCCTCGGGTGTGCCGCCGATGCCCCACAGCAGATCCACCGGGGAGTTCTCGCTCACCGCCAGCAGTGACGCGGAGACGTCGCCGTCGGTGATCAGGCGCACCCGCGCGCCGGCGTCACGAACCTGCTTCATGGCGTCGTGATGACGCTCGCGGTCGAGCATCACGACCATCACGTCGCGGATGTCACGGTTCTTACGCTCGGCGATCAGCCTCAGGGTCTCGGCCAGGGGGCGGTCGAGATCGAGCAGGTCCGCGATCTCGGGGCCGCCCGCAATCTTCTCCATATACACGCACGGGCCAGGATCGAACATCGCTCCGCGCTCGGAGAGAGCGATCACGGCCAGCGCGCTGGGCATCCCCAGAGCCGTCAGGCGCGTCCCCTCGAGCGGATCAACGGCGATGTCGACCTGCGGCGGGCTTCCGTCGCCGAGCTGCTCACCGTTGAACAGCATCGGGGCCTCGTCCTTCTCGCCCTCGCCGATCACCACCACCCCGTCCATCGAGATCGAGTCCAGGACCGAGCGCATGGCGTCCACGGCGGCCTGGTCGGCCCCCTCCTTATCGCCGCGGCCGATCATGCGGGCCGCGGCCAGCGCGGCCGCCTCGGTCACCCGGACGAGCTCGAGGGCCAGGTTGCGATCTGGCTTGCTGGGACCCGAGGTGCTCACAGGACCCCCGGCGGCTTGCGCCGGGCGCCGCTCTTCTGGGCGCGCCAGACCGCGCCGACCAGGATCAGCAGGTCAGCGAGCAACCCGACATACCAGCCGATCGCAACGCTGATCTCCCCCTGGGGATCCCCTGGCTTGTCGATCACGCCCCGAAACAGAGTCACGATCAGGGCCACCAGCGCCACGACGGCGGTGAGCTCACCCCGGGGCCAGGACAGCGCATGGCCGCGGATGATGATGTAGGCGAGGATCGCGGGAGCGACGGCGGCGATCAGCAGGATGAAGCGGATGTAAGCCAGGGAAGCCCAGCCGCTGCACTTGATCTCGGCCCCGTGGCAGGGTCCGAGCACCGCGTTGTGGTTGCCCAGCGTGTACCAGGTCATGAACAGCGAGAGGCCGAGCAGGATCCCCCCGGCCGTGGCCAGCAGCTCGCCCCGCGTGAGCTCCTTGAAGTGCATGCGCGGCGAAGAGCCTAACCGTTTTCTGAGGCCACGGGATGCGCTCGCGCGGGCCTCGCAAGCTTCCCGCTGGCGCGCAGCCGTTTGAGAGAGACTGCCGGGATGGATTTTCAGCAGCTGTGGCCTCGCGGCGAGCCGGTCGAGATCGAGAGCTTCATCAACGGGCTTGATTTCGCCTCCCGGGCGCACCTGCGGCTGCCCTACACGGTGATCAACTTCATCTCCAGTCTCGATGGTCGGTCGAGCGTCGAGGGCCGCTCGGGGGCCCTCGGCGACGACGGCGACAAGGCCATATTCCGTGCCCTGCGGCGTGCCGCCGACGCGGTTCTGGTCGGCACCGGAACACTGGCCGTCGAGCGCTACGGTCGCATCGTGGCCGACCCGCAGGCCCGCGAGCGCCGTCAGGTCCGCGGATTGCCCGGCGAGCCGCTGGCCTGCACGTTGACTCGCGGCGGCTCCTTGCCCCTCGATATCCCGTTGTTTGCAGAGCCCGAGGCCGAGGTGGTGGTGTTCTCGGGCCAGGAGGTGGATCTCACGGGAGTGCGAGCCCAGGTCGAGGTGGTCCGGCTCGCCCCCGGGGAGCTCAGCTTCGCGACCGCCTTGGCCTACCTGCGCACCGAGCGCGGCGTTCACACGCTGCTGTGCGAGGGCGGCCCCCGGGTCTTCGCCACCCTCCTGCGCGAGAGCCTGGTGGACGAGCTCTTCCTGAGCCTCGCGCCCAAGCTGGCCGGAGGCGGGGTGGCGCCGGCTATCACTCGCGGGCCCGAGCTTCCCGAGCCCGCGTCAGTCACGCTCGACGGGGTCCTGGAACGGGCGGGCACCCTGTTTCTGCGTTACGGATTCACGAATTAGTCGTTTGGCGACCGTGCCCGGATGCCACAATGGAAAGACATGGACGCGTGCAACGCAGCGGCGGTCGCACAAGCCCCGAGGCCGTCCGACGCGGAGGTAGTTGGGGCGCTGACGGAGGCCCGCGAGCGAACCCTGGCGCTGGTGGCGGCCGTTTCCGAAACCGACCTCGAGCGCGTCCACTCCAAGCTGATGAGCCCGCTGGTCTGGGATCTCGGCCATATCGCGGCCTTCGAGGATTTGTGGCTCGCGCATCGCTACGGCGGCCGCCCCCTTCTGCGCGACGGGCTGGCCGAGATCTACGACGCCTTCGAGACCCCTCGAGCCCGCCGCGGTGACCTGGATTTCCTGCGCCCTGACGAGGCCCGCGAGTATCTGGCCGACGTCCGGGGACGGACGCTGGCGGTGCTCGCCGAGCGGGGTCTCAGAGACGGCATGGTGGCCGAACTGGTGCTGCGCCACGAGGAGCAGCACAACGAGACGATGCTGCAGACGATACAGCTCGCCCGTCTGAGCGATTACGTACCGGTCGGCCCGGCGCCGGCCACTCCCGCCGGTCAGGGCGACTACGGCGGTGGTCTCGGGCTGGTGGAGATCCCCGCTGGTCGGTGCACGATCGGCGCCGCCGCCACCGGCTTTGCCTATGACAACGAGCGGCCACGCCATCACACCGATGTACGTGGATACCTGATCGGTCGCACCCCGATCACCAATGCGACGTATCTGACCTTCGTGGAAGGAGGTGGATACGAGCGACGTGAATGGTGGTCCGCCGAAGGCTGGGCGTGGAAGGAGGACTACGACATCACACGACCAGGGGGCTGGACGGCCGATCTTCGGGGCGAGTGGCGGCTGCACAAGCTCGAGCCACTGCATCCCAACCGGCCGGTCGTCCATATCTCCTGGTTCGAGGCCGATGCCTTCGCCCGCGCGCACGACCTGCGCCTCCCCACCGAGGTCGAGTGGGAGAAGGCGGCGACCTGGGACCAGGAGCTGGGGGCGGCCAGGCCGGCGCCATGGGGGGATCAGCCCGCCATCGCCGGGGTGCACGCCAACCTTGATCACCTCGCCGGCGGGCCGGTCCGGGTGGACGCGCATCCGGACGGGCAGTCACCCTACGGATGCCTGGGCATGATCGGGGACGTGTGGGAATGGACGGCCAGCCCGTTCGCGGGCTATCCGGGCTTTCACGCTCACCCCTACCGTGAGTATTCCGAGGTCTTCTTCGGGTCCGAGTACCTGACGCTGCGCGGAGGCTCGTGGGCGACGCGAGCGCGCGTGGCCACCGCCACCTTCCGCAACTGGGACTATCCCCAACGCCGACAGATCTTCGCCGGGATGCGAGTCGCCAAGGATCTCGCGCGATGAAATCAACGCAGACCATGCCCGGCGTTCAGATCGACTGGTGGCTCACCGAGGACGATGAGCGCTCGCTCGCCAACGACGTCCTCGACGGTCTCACCCGCCCGTTCAAGGAACTGGCCCCCAAGCACTTCTATGACGCCCGCGGCTCGGAGCTGTTCGAGCAGATCTGTGAGCTGCCCGAGTACTACCCCACGCGAACCGAGCTGGCCATCCTGCGCGCCCGCGCCGCCGACATCGTCTCCGCCACGGGCGCCGGCGAGCTCGTGGAGCTCGGCTCCGGCGCCTCGGACAAGGCGCGGGTGCTGCTCGACGCGATGAGCCAAGCGGGCACCCTGAACCGGTACATCCCGCTCGATGTGTCTGCCACGGTGGTGCAGGACGCTGCGCGCGTGCTCATCGGTGAGTACCCGGGCCTTCACGTGCACGGGGTGGTGGGCGATCTCGAGCGCCATCTCGAGTACGTACCGTCGGCCGGAGAGGTGCCCCGCCTGGTCGCCTTCTTGGGCGGGACGATCGGCAATTTCCCGCCCGGCACCCGCCGCGGGGTGCTGGCCAAAATCGCCACCCTGCTCGGGCCAGAGGACCGTCTGCTGCTCGGGACCGACCTGGTCAAGGATCCGGCGCTGCTCGAGGCCGCTTACAACGACTCCGCCGGCGTCACGGCCGAGTTCAATCGCAACCTGCTGCACGTCGTCAACCGCGAGCTGGACGCCGACTTCGCTCCCGAGACCTTTGCCCATGTGGCTTTCTTTGACCGCCGCCACGATTGGGTGGAGATGCGGCTGCGGGCGAGACGCCCGTGCTCGGTGCTGATCGGTGACCTCAACCTGCGGGTCGAGTTCGCCGCCGGTGAGGAGCTCCGCACCGAGATCAGCTGCAAGTTCACGCGCGACCGGATCGCCGGCGACCTCCAGGCGGCGGGACTGGAGCTCGAGAAATGGTTCACCGACGAGGCACACCTCTTCGGTATCTCCGTCGCGCGCCTGACCGGATAGGCGCTGCGCGGAACGGCGATCGACTAGCTGAGGCGCTCGATCAGCATCGCCTGTCCCATCCCGCCGGCTACACACATGGACTCGATGCCGTAGGTGCCACCGCGCACGCGCAGGCCGTTGATCATCGTGGTCATGATCCGCGCGCCGGTCATGCCGAAGGGGTGCCCGAGGGCGATCGCGCCGCCGAATGGGTTGAGCTTCTCCTCCGGGATCCCAAGCTCGTCACGGCAGGGGACGATCTGGGCCGCGAACGCCTCGTTGATCTCGACGATGTCGATGTCGTCCATCGTCATCCCGGTTTGCGCGAGCAGCGCCTGGATGGCCGGGATCGGGCCCAGGCCCATGATCTCGGGGCGGATCGCCGCCACCGTGGATGCGACGATCCGGGCCATCGGCGTCAGGCCCAGGCTCTTCGCCTTCGCGTCGGACATCACCAGGACCGCGGCGGCGCCGTCGTTGAGTGGGCAAGAGTTTCCCGCTGTCACCGAGCCGTCGGGCCGGAAGGCGGGCTTGAGCTGACCCAGGACCTCCATCGTTGTTCCAGCACGAGGCCCATCGTCGCGGCTGACGACCGTGTCAGGGACGTCGACCGGGTTGCCCTCCTTGTCGGTCTCGGTGTGGGCGGGCACGCGGACGGGCACGATCTCGGCGTCGAAGTGGCCGCTGTCGCGGGCCTCGACCGCGCGGGACTGGGAGATCACCGCCCACTCGTCCTGCTGCTCGCGGGTCACCGAGCAGCGCTCGGCGACGTTCTCGGCCGTCATCCCCATCGGGATGTACACGTCGTAGAGGGAACCCTCGGTCCCGTCGAGCGCGGGGTTCTTGGCTTCCTCCATCATCCCCGCCCCGAGCCCGGCTCGCGAGACGGCCTCGACCCCGGCGGCGATGTACTGATCCCCCTCGCCGGCACGAACCGCGTGCGATGCCATGCGAATGGTCATCAGCGAGGAGGCACAGAAGCGGTTGACGGTGCAACCCGGGACGTGGTGGTCGAGCCCCGCGAGGAGAGCGGCGTTGCGACCCACGTTGTAGCCCTGCTCGCCGACTCCAGACGCCGCTCCCATGAGGACGTCATTGGTCTGGGCAAAGTCCACGTCGGGATTGCGCTCAATCAGAGTGCGAATCGGCAGCGCCGCGAGCTCGTCGGCCCGGACGCTCTTCAGCGAGCCCTTGATGGCGCGTCCGATCGGAGTTCGGATGGCGTCGACGATCACGGCTTCTGGCATTCGGATGGCTCCTGACTGGGTGACAGGGGTTGAATGCTAGGCCGAAGCGGCTACAGGCCGAGCCCGCGCACGCCGGTCTCGTCCCAGCCCAGGTGGTGGGCGAGCTCGTGGCGCACCGTCCGGGTGACCTGGACCCTGAGCAGGTCGGCGTCGTGACCGAAGTCGCGCAGCAGGGTGTCCTTGAAGATGACGATGCGGTCGGAGAAGAAGTCTCTGGCCACGGTGTCGCCCTGGTAGAGGCCGTAGGCGCGGCGCCGCCGGCCGCCATCGGAGACGACCACCGCCACGTGCTCCAGGGCACGGTGGAACTCGAGCGGGAGGTCGTCAATCGCCGAGCGGACGAGCGCCTTGAAGTCCTCGTCCTCTGAGACCGGGAGCTCGTCGTCGTCATCCTCGGCCTCGAGCTCTGCGTCCGGGTCCCACTCCCCCTCGGCGGCGAGCCGCTCCGCCCGCTGGACGAGCGCCTCGAAGTCCTCCTCGGACTCAGGATCGCGCCAGCCGGCCAGCCGAACCATTGCGAACACGACGGCGCTCCCGATCAGGGCCGCGCCAGCCCCGAACACGACGATGGCCTGGAGCAGCCGCAGCGGAAAGGATTCGCTGAACCCCCCGATCACACTGATGACCCCGAGCCCCACCGTCAGCGCGGCGGCCGCCGAGAACAGGATGCGGCGGAGGGTCGGCGGCTGTCCTGACACGGCTGGCTACCTCAAGGTGCGGGCGATCACGAGACGCTGGATCTCGTTGGTGCCCTCGTAGATCTGGGTGATCTTGGCGTCGCGGAGCATGCGCTCGACCGGGTACTCCTTGACGTAGCCGTAACCGCCCAGGATCTGGACGGCCTCGACGGTGACCTTCATCGCCACGTCGGAGCAGAACAGCTTGGCCATCGCCGAGTACTTGCCGATGTCCGGAGCCTCCCGGTCCACTTTGGCGCACGCCTGGTAGAGCAGCTCGCGTCCGGCCGCGCATTGCGTCTCCATGTCGGCCAGTTTGAACTGGATGGCCTGAAAGGCGTTGATCGGCTTACCGAACTGCCGGCGCTCGCGGGCGTAGGCGGCGGCGTAGTCGGTGGCTCCCTGGGCGATCCCGAGGGCCTGAGCGGCCACCCCGAGCCGGGAGCGGTCAAGCGTGCTCATGGCCACCTTGAAGCCCCGGTTGACGTCGCCGATCACGTTCTCGGCCGGGACCCGAACCCCGTCGAAGATTGGCTGCCCGGTCGGTGAGCCGCGGATCCCGAGCTTGTGCTCAAGCTTGCCGACGCTGAAGCCGGGCCGGTCAGCCTCGACCACGAAGGCGGTGATGCCACGAGAATGACCGGCTTCGCGGTCCGTCACTGCGAAGCACACGTAGAAGTCGGCGATCCCCAGGTTGGTGATCCAGTTCTTGGTCCCGTCGATCACCCACTCGCCCCCGTCTCGAACCGCCCGGGTCAGCATCCCGCCCGGATCCGAGCCCGCCTCGGGCTCTGAGAGAGCGAAGGCCGGCGACCATTCGCCCGTCGCGCACCGGGGCAAGAAGCGCTCCTGCAGCTCGGGCGAGCCAAACAGCTTGATCGGCAGCGTCCCGAGCTCCTGGACCATGAGGATCAGGGCCGTCGATGCGCACGCCTTGGCGATCTCCTCAACCGCCATGTTCAGCATCAGCGTCCCCGTGCCGGTCCCTCCGTGCTCGGTCTCGAACGGAAGCCCGAGGATGTCCTGCTCGGCGAGTAGCTGGCGCAGGTCGTGGGGATAGGCCGCCTGCTCGTCGATCTCGGCCGCGCGCGGCGCGATCCGCCGCTCGGCGATCTCCCGGATCATGGCCCGGAAATCCAGGTGCTCCTGGGGGATCGTGTAGAGGTCAGATAGCACCGACATGACGCCGTCGATGCTACGTCATCGCGGGAGTTGACCAGCGGCGCTGGACTCGCTACAGACCCCCCGGATGGCGGACCACATAGCTGCCTCCGTCGGCTCGCTACAGACCCCCCGGATGGCGGACCACGTAGCTGCCTCCGTCGGCGACGTTGCCGGTCGGATGTGGCTAGCGCTGGGGGACGGACCGAGGGCACTCGGCTGCCGAGCTGTTCGTCAGTTGCAGCGGAGGCAAACCGCGTTGTCGGTCCCGGCGAGTGTCCCAGCTCGGTTTGAAGCAGTCCGGCGTGGGTAACCGATTAGCCGTCGAGCGCGGACGGGCCAGCGGACGAGCCAGCGGACGAGCCACGCTGGTGGGTTGGACGTTTGGCGCAGCCGCGCTCGACGTCACGCATAGCTAGGCTCGGGTCATGTTCTCGTTTGCATCTCCTAACAGGCGCTCGTGATGGCCGCCGACCTTTCGCCCGGCGAGGTCTCCGAGCTGCTGAAATCCGGTTCGCTCCAGCTGATCGACGTGCGCGAGACCGACGAGCACGCCGCCGGTCGCATCGCCGGCTCGCGCCTGATCGAGCTAAGCGCGCTGGCCGCCCGGGCCGACACCATCAGCCACGACCAACCGGTGGTCTTCTATTGCCGCAGCGGCGCCCGCTCGGCCATGGCCACCGAGGCTTTCGCCCAGGCCGGCTACCAGGCACACAACATGTCAGGCGGCCTGCTCGAGTGGGCCGCCGCAGGGTTGCCGCTCGAGCCCGAGGGCGGCCACGTCGCCTGACGCGTCGGTGCCGCCCTAGGCGATCGCCTTAGGCCACCGTCCAGGTGTCCCCGCCGGCCAGGAGGTCGGCCAACTGCCCCTCAGTGGCCGGCTCAGCGGCGGGGGTGCGCCCGTAAACGGGCCGCTGCACCTCCCGGAAGATGCCGATCGGTGTCGGCCCGGTGGGAGCCTCGGCAAGCTTGGCCAGGGAAAAGGCCAGGCCGGGGTCGGCCCGGCTGGGATCGTGGACAAGCAGCGCTGCCTCACCTACCTCGTCCACCGGCACCAGTTCCAGGCAGCCGTCAGCGCCGCGGATCACCCCCCGCTCGTCGTCGGCTCCGAAGCGAATCGGGGCGCCGGCTTGCAGGCGGATCTGGTTGGTGTCCTTGACCTCTTTCTCGGTCAGGGCGCCGAATGCCCCGTCGTTGAAAACCGGACAGTTCTGGTAGATCTCGATCAGCGCTGCCCCGTCGTGTTGCGCCGCCGCCCGCAACACCCCGGTCATGTGGTGACGGTCGCGGTCGATCGTGCGGGCCACGAACGTCGCCTCGGCGCCGAGCGCCAGCGCGATCGGATTGAAGGGATGGTCGGCGACGCCGAACGGCGTCGACTTGGTGATCTTGCCGAGCTCGGAGGTCGGCGAGGCCTGACCCTTGGTGAGGCCATAGATCTGGTTGTTGAAAAGCAGGATCTTGACCGGGACGTTGCGACGTAGGGCATGGATCAAATGATTGCCCCCGATTGACAGGGAGTCGCCGTCCCCGCTGACCACCCAGATGGAGAGATCCTCGCGCGCGCTCGCCAAGCCGGTGGCGAGCGCCGGAGCGCGGCCGTGGATCCCGTGCATGCCATAGGTGTTCATGTAATAGGCAAACCGGCCGGCGCAACCGATTCCGGTGATGAACACGATCCGCTCGGGCGGGATCCCGAGCTCGGGCATGAAGTGCTGCACCGCGGAGAGCACGGCGTAGTCGCCGCACCCCGGACACCAGCGAGTCTCCTGGTCTGTCTGAAAGTCGGCCTTGGACAGAGTGGCGCTCATTGACGAGCCTCGATCTCGGCGGCGATCTCGGCCCCGAACAGAGGCTGGCCCTGCACCTTGCTGAAGCTCTCAACGTCCACGAGGTACCTGGCGCGGAGGATCTGTGCGAGCTGACCGGTGTTGAGCTCGGGGACAAGCACCCGCTCGAAGGAGCGCAGCACGTCACCGGTGTTGGCGGGCAGCGGGTTGAGGTGGCGCAGTTGCGCGCAGGCAGCCCGGTGACCGGCCTCCCGGGCTCGGCGCACACCGGCTCGGATCGCGCCCTCCGTCGAGCCCCAGCCGAGTATCAGCAGGTCGGCCCCGGGTTCGGAGTCGACGGTCAGCGGTGGCACCTCGTGTGTGATCCTGGCGATCTTCTGCGCCCGCAGCTCCGTCATGCGCTCGTGGTTGGCCCCTTCGTAGGAGATGTTGCCCGAGCCATCGGCCTTCTCCAGACCGCCGATCCGGTGCTGGAGCCCCGGCGTGCCCGGGATTGCCCACGGCCGGGCGAGACGCTCGTCGCGGCGGTAGGGAGCGAACGGCTCGTCACCGTCTTGCGGAGGAACGGCGAAGCCAGGATCGATCGCGGGCAGCGTGTCGAGACCCGGGATTCGCCACGGCTCTGAGGAGGACGCGAGAAAGGTGTCCGACAGGACGATCACCGGCGTGCGGTAGCGGATCGCGATCCGGGCAGCCTCGAAGGCGGCCCGGAAGCAGCCGCCGGCCGTGCAGGGCGCGATCACGGGCAGCGGCGATTCGCCGTGGCGGCCGTGCAGAGCCATCATCAGATCCGACTGCTCGGTCTTGGTCGGCATTCCGGTCGAGGGACCGGCCCGCTGGACATCGATGACCACCAGCGGCAGCTCGAGCATCACCGCCAGGCCGATCATCTCGGACTTGAGGTCCATGCCCGGTCCGCTGGTCGCGGTCACCCCGAGGCGGCCGCCGAAGGCGGCGCCGAGCGCCATCCCGGCGGCGGCAATCTCGTCTTCGGCCTGAATGGTGGTGACGCCGATCTGGGCGTGACGCGAGAGCTCGTGGAGGATCTCCGACGCCGGAGTGATCGGGTAGCTGGCCAGGACCAGGGGCAGGCCGCTGCGCACGCTGGCCGCAATCAGGCCCAGAGACAGGGCGGCTGTCCCGTTCACGTTGCGGTACGTGCCGGGGGCGACGTCGCTGACCGGGGCGACCCGGTACTGGACGTCGAGCAACTCCGTCGTCTCGCCGAACGACCACCCGGCCTTCAGGGCGGTCAGGTTGGCCTCGGCCACCGCCGGCGTGCGGGCGAACTTCTTCTCGATCCAGCGCTGCGTGCCGTCGGTCGGGCGCCCATAGAGCCAGGACAGCACCCCGAGCGCGAACAGGTTCTTGGCTCGTGCCGCATCGCGGCTGGAGACGCCCGCGATCGCCTCAACGGCCCGGGCGGTGAGCGTGCTCATCGGGATCCGATGCACCCGGTGCCCGTCCAGGGTCCCGTCTTCGAGCGGACTCTGGGCGTAGCCGGCCTTCTCGAGGTTGCGCTTGGTGAACGCGTCCTCGTTGACGATGATCGTCGCGCCGCGCTCGAGCTCGGCCAGGTTGGCCTTGAGCGCCGCCGGATTCATCGCCACCAGCACGTTGGGCGCGTCACCCGGGGTGAGGATGTCGCGCGAGGCGAAGTGGATCTGGAACGCCGAGACGCCGGCCAGCGTGCCGGCGGGGGCACGGATCTCGGCCGGGAAGTTCGGAAGGGTGGCGAGATCGTTGCCGGCCACCGCGGTGGCGTCGGTGAAGCGACTGCCGGCGAGCTGCATCCCGTCCCCGGAGTCTCCCGCAAAGCGGATGATGACGGCCTTTCGTTCCTCGACGGCCTTGGTCATCCTAAAGCTCTCAGCAGTGCGCGAATCAACGGCGAAAGTCCCTTCCCAACTGATGGTAACGAGGCCCCCGGCCGGACCCGCCGGGTTCCGCGGGTCCTATCGTCTCCGGCCCCAGGCTCACTCCGTTTGCGCCCGCTGCGCAGCGGACAGACTGCGACCATGGAACGCGAGGACCACGAGCGGCTAGCCGACGGCCTGGAGCAGGAAGGGGACCGGCTCGAGCGCGAGAACAAGCGCCTCGACGAGGAGATCAACGACGTTCGTCAGGACTGGGAAGCGAAGCGTCAGGACCCGGGGGTCCCCGGTGCTCCCCCCCGCCCCGAGTCTGAATCAGACCCCCCGGCAGGGTCTGAGTCCGAGTCGGTCCGGCCCGAGGTTGAGGAGGACTGATGCCTTACCGGGGATCATCACGGTCGACGTTCCAGTAGCGCAGCACGGTGACGCGCTTGCCCAGGGCATCGTCCTCAGGCCATTCCGACATCAGGAAGCGGGTGACCGTCCGCTGGCCGCCTTCATGGTCGCCGTAGAGCAGATCGACCTGGATTCCAACGTCGCTGGTGGCGGCTTCGCGGACGATGTCGTAGATCGGCTCGCTCGGGTCTCGCAGCGCCCCGAGCCAATAGCCGGTGTCCCCGGCCGGGATGTAAATGTCAATCTGCTGGCGGCGGAAGTCCTCTAGGGCCGGACGCTCGTCGGGCACGCTCTGGGTCGGGGCCAACTCCCGAGGTTTGACGCGCCAGCCGTGGATCACCGCCAGCCCGGAGCCCCCGTTTCGCAGCGCCAGGGACAGATAGACCACCTCGCGCCCCATGGCGATCGCGCCGCCATGCCCCTCGACATGGAGAACCTGCGCGTCACCGAAGCGTACGCGCTCAGACGGATCGTTTTCCCGTGAGGGGGTCAGGACGGGCCGCAGGCCTGCGAGCAGTGACCGCTCCGCCACCCGGGCCGAGCGGTTGGCGGACCTGACGGAGCTGAAGGTCGCCACCGCGAGCACGAGGGTGCCACCCGCGGTAGCCAGCGATGAGATCGTGACCCAGTCAGCCATCGGTCATCCCGCGCCGATCAGTGGAGACCGGGCTCGGCTCGGCGGACAGCAGAGCCCGGCGCCTCGAACCGCCTAGACCTTCTGGACGTTTATGGCCTTGGGGCCCTTGGGCCCGGCTTCCTCTTCGTAGGACACCTTGGCGCCCTCCGTGAGGGAGCGGTAGCCATCGGCCTGAATGCTCGAGTGGTGGACGAACAGGTCCCGGCTGCCCTCGTCAGGCGTGATGAAGCCAAAGCCCTTCTCGTCGCTGAACCACTTGACTGTTCCGGTTGGCATGGAATTCCCCTCCGTGCTCGAAGTGCTGCTCGCGGAGGTTCTTGCTACCCCGGCGCCTGCACCTGCTTTTGATGCCGCTGAGCCTCGTCAGACGGCCCTGTGAGGCGGCACGGTAGCACGGACCCCGGCTACGAATAAAGCCCTGAAGATCGTTTACGTGCTGCGCACATTTGCGCGCGCGACCGGTCGGGTTCCGGGCGAACGGCACACTATGTCGCGATGGATGACCCGATGCCGATCCGCGGACGGACCACAATCCCGCTGCGGGAGGTGACCGTGCGCGCCTCGCGCTCGTCCGGCCCGGGCGGCCAGCACGCCAATACGACCGCGAGTCGGATCGAGGTGTCCTTCGACGTCGCTGCCTCCCGCGCCCTGACCGACGAGCAAAAGCGCCGGGTTATGTCCCGGCTGGGCCCCCGCGTGGTCGCCGTGGCCCAGGATGGGCGCAGCCAGACGCGCAACCGCGAGCTCGCGCTCGAGCGGCTGGTCGCGCGGCTTTCGGGGGCGCTTGCCGTGCACCGCCCGCGGCACTCCACCCGGCCGACCAAGGCCTCCGTCAAGCGCCGGCTGGCCGTCAAGCGCCAGCGGGCCGAGCGCAAGCGCGATCGGCGCGCGCCGCAGGACGACGGCTGATGCGGTGGTACGTCGACGGCATGAATGTGATCGGAACCCGGCCTGACGGCTGGTGGCAGGATCGTGACGCGGCAATGCTGCACCTGGTGGATCTCCTCGAGCGCTGGGCGGCGGCCGAGAACGAGGACGTCGTGGTGGTGTTCGAGCGCCAGCCCCGGCCACCGATCCGGTCCACGGTGATCGAGGTAGCTCACGCCCCCCGCCCCCGCCGCGACGCCGCCGATGACGAGATCATGCGCCGCCTGGGCCTCGAGCCGGCGCCTGGGCTGGTGCGCGTTGTGACCTCCGACCGCTGGCTGGCTGATCGTGCGAGTGCCGCCGGCGCGGGCGTTCACGGCGCCGAGATGTTCCGCTCCCTGCTCGACGCGATCTGATTTTCACCGCCGCCGCCGACCGCCCCGCTCGTCCCGGACCACCGCCCTTGCTTCAATCACGGTATGGCCGATCCTCCTGCACGACGTCCGAGTGTCTCGCGCGAGCGCTCCAACCCCCCGTCCCAGCGCCCGCCGGGCTGGCGGGTGACGCCCGCCCCGGACGGCCGCGGCGCCTCACCCGCCGCTAACCAGACGCCCGGGCCGAGACGCTCGCGATGGTGGATCGCGCTGGTTGTCGTCGCGCTGTTGGCACTGAACCTGTGGATCTCCTCCCAGGCCCTCCAGCCCAACGCTCCCATCCGGATTCCCTACAGCCCGACCTTCCTGGCCCAGGTCCAAGCGGGCAACGTCAAGGAGATCTCCTCCACCGGTGACGCGATCCAGGGAACGCTGCGGACCGCCGTCCGCTACCCGGCCAATGACAAGACCTCGCCGCAGTCGACCAACTTCTCCACCCAGGTTCCTTCCTTTGCCAACAACGCCCAGCTCGCGTCGCTGCTCCAGAGCCACAACGTCACGATCGACGCCAAGTCGCCCACCACCGGACCCTCGGTGATCGAGAGCCTGATCTTCGGCTTCGGCCCGACGATCCTGCTGTTCCTGATCATCTTCATCATCATGCGCCGCGCCGCCGCCTCGGGCGGCGCCGGCGGCCTGATGTCCTTCGGACGCTCGCGGGCGCGACGGGTCGAGGCCTCTGACCAGCACATCACCTTCGAGGACGTGGCCGGGATCGACGAGGCCAAGGAGGAGCTGACCGAGATCGTCGATTTCCTCAAGACGCCTGACAAGTACCTCGCGCTGGGCGCCCGGATCCCGCGCGGCGTGCTGCTCTCAGGCCCGCCCGGAACCGGCAAGACGCTGCTCGCGCGGGCGGTGGCCGGCGAGGCCGGCGTGCCCTTCTTCCAGATGTCGGCCTCCGAGTTCGTCGAGATGATCGTCGGCGTCGGCGCCTCGCGCGTGCGGGACCTGTTCAAGGAAGCCAAGGAAGCGGCCCCCGCCATCATCTTCATCGACGAGCTCGACGCGGTGGGACGCTCCCGGGCCGGTGGGGGCCCCAACGTGTCCGGTGGTCACGACGAGCGCGAGCAGACCCTCAACCAGATCCTCACCGAGATGGACGGTTTCGACCCCCGCACGAGCGTGATCGTGCTGGGCGCCACCAACCGCCCCGAGGTGCTCGACCCGGCCTTGCTGCGGCCGGGCCGCTTCGATCGCCGTGTCGTCGTCTCCCCGCCTGACCGGGCTGGCCGCGAGGCGATCCTGCGGGTCCATACCCGCTCGGTCCCGTTGGCTGACGACGTCGATCTCGGCGCGATCGCTGCCAGCACGCCCGGAATGGTCGGTGCCGACCTGGCCAACGTCGCCAACGAGGCGGCGCTGCTGGCCGCCAAGCGGGGCCACGACACGGTGGCCCGCCAGGACCTCACCGATGCCCTGGAGCGGATCGTGCTCGGCGCCGCGCGCAAGGTGATGATCTCCGAGGACGACCGCCGCCGGACCGCTTACCACGAGGCCGGTCACGCGATCATGGGCATGCTCACGCCGGGCGCCGACCCGGTTCGCAAGGTGTCGATCATTCCCCGAGGCCAGGCCCTCGGCGTCACCTTCTCGGCCCCCGACGCCGACCGCTTCAACTTCGACGAACGTCATCTCATGGCTCAGATCAAAGTGGCGCTCGGCGGCCGCGCCGCCGAGGAAGTGGTATTCGGAGACCTGACGACGGGCGCTGAATCAGACATCCAGCAACTCACCCGGCTCGCCCGCGGCATGGTCGGGCGCTGGGGCATGAGCCCAGCCATTGGCCCGGTGGCGGTGCTCCCGGCCGACGGCTCGAGCCCGCTGCTGCCCGGGGTGCACGAGACCTCCGAGAAGACTCAGCAGCTCGTCGACCAGGAGGTACACAGGATCGTGGAGCTGGCCCACGCCGAGGCGACCAGAACCCTGCTCGCACACCGGCCCCAGCTCGACGCCCTCGCCGCGCAGCTGCTCGAGCACGAGACCCTCGATGAGACCGAGGCCTACGCCGCGGTGGGGCTGGGACGCGACCAGCTACCCGCGCCCGCCGAGACCCCGCACGTCGAAACCCCGCCCGTCTGAGCGGCGACGGCGCCCCAAGCGTCAGTCGCCCAGGCGCGTCATTCGCGCCAGCGCCTCGTGGCACTCGATCACGCGACGCTTGACCGGATCACTGTCGCCCCGATCGTGGACGAGATCCCAGGTGCGGTCGGCGATCTCTCGCGCGTTCTCCTGGTTGGCACTCTCCCACAGCCGGTCGATGAGCTTGAGCTCAAAGCTCTCGATCTGCGCCTCGGGGTCACCGGGTGCCATCCGGGGCAGCGGCTCACCGGTGGCTTCCTTCCACATCCCGGTGGCGACGAGGAGCCGGTTACGGAGTTGGATCTGGTTCATGCCGAGCCTATCCTAGTAACGCGGAAGCTCCTGGCGGGTGCTGAGCAAGGTGGCGAAGGCGTCACCGGTCGCGGCCACCCGCGCCAGGACCTCGTCGGTTGCAAAACTCAGCAATCCGGGGTCACCGGTTTCCAGGCAGCTCTGGGTTTCCTCCCAGGTCACCGGGGCCGAGACCGTCGGCCGCTCGCGAGCACGGACCGAGTAGACAGTCACGGTCGTCTTGTGGGCATCGTTCTGACTCCAGTCGACGAGAATCTTTCCCGGCCGCAGGCGCTTGGTCATCCGTGAGACCACGAGTTCGGGCAGCCGTGCTTCGAGCAGTTCGGCGATGCGACGGGCGAATGGCTTGGTCTGCTGGTAGCTCGTGGTGCTGTTGAGGGGCACGCAGATCTGCATGCCCTTGGAGCCCGACGTCTTGACCACGCTGTCCATCCCGAGCTGGGTGAACAGCCCTCGGAGCACGAGCGCAACCTCGCAGCACTCGACGATCCCGGCCGGCTCCCCTGGGTCGAGGTCGAACATCAGCATCGTGGGGCGCTCGGGATGCGCGGCGAGCGAGAGCGAAGTGTGCAGCTCGATGTCGGCGAGGTTGGCCAGCCAGATCAGCGTCGGGCGATCCTGCGCGAGCGTGTAGTCGACCTTCCCTACGCGACTCGTTTGCACCCACTCGGGACGGTGCGACGGTGACTGCTTTTCGTAGAAGTACTGCTCGTGCACGCCGTTGGGATAGCGCTTGAGGGTCAGGGGACGATCGCGCAGATGGGGTAGCACGGCCGGCGCAATGCGCGCGTAGTAGGCGATCAGGTCACCCTTGGTAAAGCCGGCCTGCGGGAACAGGACCTTGTCCCAGTTGGAGAGCTTGAGTCGCCGGCCGTCCGCGAGCACGGCCAGGCCGCCGTCGGGCAGCGTCTGCACCTCATCAAACAGCTCCTGAGGGGTGACCGGTCCTGCACCGGGTTTGGCACCGCCCTTGCCACCGCCCTCAGCCCCCGCGCGGGGGTCGTGCCCGGCCCCGGGCCCCGCCGCTCCAGGCGGGGTCGCGGGCCGTGAGGTCGCGTCCTCGGACGTCGCGTCCTCGGACGTCGCGTTCTCGGACGTCGCGTTCTCGGATGCGGGCATCGGCCCATCCTCGCGCACCACCTTGATGGCCGGCCGGTCGTCGCGCAGTCCCTTGTAGGACGGTGCCCGCATGACGCCGTCCGAGGTCCACTCGCGAAACTCGACCTCGGCCACCAGCTCGGGGTCCACGAACTCCGTGTTGCGAGGCAGCTTGGGCACGGGGGAAAACGGAGCCACGTGGGAGCGCAGGGGGGCGAGCCGCTCCCGCAGCTGATCCAACGTGCGCTCCGTGAAACCGGTTCCGACCCGCCCGGCGTAGCGAAGGCGGCGCGCGTCACCGTCGCCCTCGTAGTGACCCATGAGCAGCGCCCCGATGCTGTCGGTCCGCCGTCCCTCGCCGGGGATCCAGCCCCCGATCACGAGCTCTTGACGACGGAGGTGTTTGATCTTGATCCAAGCCCCGGTACGCCGACCGGGCTCATAGCGGGAGTCCAGGCGCTTGGCGACGATCCCCTCCAGCCCCTGAGCGCCGGTCGCGTTGAGCAGCTGCCGCCCGTGGCCGGGATGAGCCGCCGGCACCCGCCACGCCGGCCCGGAGAGGCCGAGGTCCTCGAGATGTTCGCGACGCTCGGCGTAGGGCCTTGCCATCAGGTTGTGGCCGTCGAGGTAGAGCAGATCAAAGATTGCGTACACCACCGGGGTGCTGACCGAGAGCCGGCGGACCGCGCTCGCCGCGGTCACGTGCATGCGGCGCTGGAGGCGCTCGAAGCTCGGGCGGCCCTGGTCATCAAAGGCGACCAGCTCGCCGTCCAACACCGCTTCGCGCATCCCGAGTTGGGCGATCAGTCCCCGGACCTCGGGATACCCGGTCGTGATTTCGCGCAGGTTGCGGCTCTCCAAGCGCAGGCGACCGGGCTGGGCATAGGCTATCGCCCGGACCCCGTCCCACTTGACCTCAAAGGACCACAGCTGCTCGGTGCCGGGTAGGTCTCCGGCGCCGGCCAGCATGGGCAGGATCCGGGCCGGCATCGGCTCCCGCTCGGGATCGGCAGGCGGATCCATCCGGTGGATCATCCAGTCCTCGGTCGAGCCCGAGCCCCCTTTGCGAGCCCCGATCGGGAACAGCCCGTAACGACCGCTGAGCCGCTCACCGTGGAAGGTGACCTCGACCTTCTTTTCGGTCCACAGATGCAGCTCGTAGGTGCCGCGATCCCAGACGGTCATCGTCCCGGCGCCGTACTCGCCGGCGGGGATTTCGCCCTCGAAGTCGAGGTACTCAAGCGGATGGTCCTCGGTGTGTACAGCGAGGCGGTTCTCCGATGGGTGGGGCGGGATTCCGTTCGGGATTGCCCACGACGCGAGCACTCCCTCGTGCTCGAGCCGCAGATCCCAGTGCAGCCGGGTCGCGTGATGCTCCTGGACGACGAACCGCGCCCGGTCCTGGCCGCCGCTCTGCACCCCAGCCGGCTCGCTGGTGGCGGCGAAATCCCGCTTGGATCGGTATGCGCGAAGCTTCTCGGACGGCACCCCGCCGCATGATGGCCGAAGATGTCGGCGTGCGCATCGTCACCTGGAACGTCAACTCGCTCCGCGTCCGCCTGCCCCGCGTGCTTCAGTTCCTGGCCGAGTTCGAGCCCGATGTCGCCTGCTTGCAGGAGACCAAGTGTGCCCCGGACACCTTTCCGGCTGACGAGCTGGCCGCCGCCGGCTACGGTGCGGTCCACAACTCGGGCGGCCAGTGGGCCGGGGTGGCGGTGCTGGCCCGTTCTCAGCACCCGCTCTCCGACCCCTTGCTCGAGCTCCCCGGCGATCCCGTCGCCGGCGAGGCGCGCTGGTGTGAGGCCACCGTCGAAGGGACTCGTTTCGCGAGCGTCTACGTCCCCAACGGACGCACCCTGGACAGTCCCGAATTTCCTCGCAAGCTGGGCTTCCTGGACGCGATGGCGGCCCGAGCCCAGGCATTGGCCGCGGGCCCGTTCGTGCTCGCTGGGGACATGAACATCGCCCCGGCCGACGTCGACGTCTATGACTCCGCGGCATTTGTGGGCTCTACCCATGTCACCCCCGAGGAGCGCGGTCGCCTCGAGCGCATCCTGGCCGCCGGCCTGGTGGATAGCTATCGCCAGCTCCATCCCGACGAGGTCCAGTACACCTGGTGGGACTACCGCGCAGGCCACTTCCACAAGGGCCTCGGCTTGCGGATCGATCTTGCCCTCGTCAGCGCCGGCCTCGTGCCCCGGCTGCGAGCATGCGGCATGATCCGCGACTACCGCAAGGGGACCAAGCCCTCGGACCACGCGCCGCTGCTACTTGAGCTCGCCTGACGTTCTTCACCATTATTTACCCGCACGCGCCATTATTTCCCCATGGCGCACGTACTGGTAGTTGACGACGAGCCCGCCGTCCGGCGGGCACTCGAGCGGGCGTTGCGACTCGAGAACCATGAGGTGACCCTGGCCGAGGATGGTGAGCAGGCGCTCGATGCCCTAGCCGACTCTCCCGCCGATGCCGTGATCCTGGACATCCTCATGCCCAAGCTCGACGGTCTCGAGGTTTGTCGCCGCCTGCGCAAGGCCGGCGACCGCACGCCGGTGCTGATGTTGACCGCGCGCGATGCGATCGATGACCGCGTCGAGGGACTCGACGTCGGCGCCGACGATTACCTGGTCAAGCCCTTCGCCCTCCGCGAGCTCCAGGCGAGGCTGCGCGCATTGCTGCGCCGGGCCGGCGATGACGCCACGGAGGGCGAGGTCCTTCGCTACGCCGACCTCGAGCTCGACTCCATGGCCCACGAGGTCCACCGCGGCGATCGCCTGATCGAGCTCTCGCGCACTGAGTTTCTCCTCCTGGAGCTGTTCCTGCGCCATCCCCGTCAGGTGCTGACTCGCTCCACCATCTTCGAGAACGTGTGGGGCTACGACTTCGGGCCCACCTCCAACGCCCTGGGCGTCTACATGGGCTACCTGCGGCGCAAGACCGAGGCCGGAGGCGAGCCGCGTCTGCTGCACACAGTACGAGGCATCGGCTACGTGCTCCGGGATTAGGGGCTGACGCGTGTCATTGCGCCGACGCCTCGCAATGATCGCCGCGGCCTCGGTCGCGGTGGCGGTCCTGATCGCCGCCATGGTCTGCTATCTGGTCGTCCGCCAACAGCTGCGTAGCGAGATCGATACCGCGCTCATCGCGCAAGCGTCGGCGGTTCAGCACGGACAGGTCATGCATCTCGGTGGTGATCTGCCCGGTCTGCCGGCCAGCGCCGGCGGGCCCGCGCCGTACACCCAGGCCGTCTCGCCCGGCGGTCAGATCCAACTGCTCGGCGCCAACCTCACACTGCCGGTCAGCGCCGCGACTCTCGGCCTGGCCCACGGCAGCGGGGGCACCGCCCTGTCCGACGTCCATGTCGGCTCAAGCCATCTCCGCGAGATCTCGTTCTCGTTCGTGGGCGCGGTCAACGGGGCCCCCCAGACATTGGCGATCCAGCTCGCCCGGCCGCTCAACGGCGTCGACGGAATCCTCGCCAACCTCCGGTTGGTTCTTGCCATGGTGGTCCTGGGCGGGATTGCGCTGGCCGCCGCGCTCGGACGCCTGGCCGGCCGCCGGGTACTCGCCCCGCTGGCCGAGGTCGCCTCGGCCGCCCAGCACATCGGCGAGACCGACGACCTCAGCCGCCGGATCCGCGTCCACGCCGATGACGAGGTCGGACAGCTGGCCACCCGCTTCAACTCGATGCTGGATCGCCTCGAGGGCTCGCGCGCGGCCCTGGACGAGTCCGTGCGAGCGCAGCGCCAGCTCGTCGCCGACGCCTCCCACGAGTTGCGCACCCCCGTGACTAGCCTGCGCACCAACATCGAGGTCCTGCTCGAGAATCCCCAACTCGAGGCCGAGGACCGCCGGCGGCTGCTCGCCGATGTGGTCGAACAGAGTGAGGAGCTGACCGCCCTTGTCTCTGACCTGATCGAGCTCGCCCGCGGCGACGAGCCCGGCTTCCACACCGAGGATGTGCGTCTGGATGGGGTCGCGGCCGAGTCGCTGGCCCGCGCGCGGCGTAACGCGCCCGAGATCGCGTTCACCGCGTCCCTGGCTCCGGTGACCATGGACGGCGTTCCCGCTCGCCTGGAGCGGGCGATCAACAACCTGCTCGACAACGCCGCCCGCCACTCGCCGCCCGGGGCACCGGTGGAGCTCACCGTCGACGCTGACGGGGTTCGCGTACGCGACCACGGCGCTGGGATCGTCCCCGATGACCTTCCCTACGTGTTTGACCGCTTCTTTCGGGGGACCAATGCCCGGGGCCTTCAGGGCAGCGGTCTCGGGCTGGCGATCGTGCGCCAGGTCACCGAGCAGCACGGCGGTACCGCCTCGGCCGCCAACGCCGAGGATGGCGGCGCGGTGTTCACCCTGCACCTTCCGGTCAGCGCTGCGGCCGACAATCTCGCCCCCCAACAGGTCCACGCACCCACCGGCTGACCCGACGACGCGGCGAAACGGGGGCTTTGCCGGGACCCTGTGGAGATCCCGTGCCACCTAGGCACGGGATATCCACACACCCCTGCCGATCACGGCGGGCGGGACAACGGATATCCACACACCCCTGAGGATCACGGCAGGCGGGACAACGGATATCCACACACCCCTGAGGATCACGGCAGGCGGGACAACGGATATCCACACACCCCTGCCGATCACGGCACGGGCGGCCGGGCAACCCGTGCCACCCGCGCTTGCCGGGCGGTGAGGAAGCGCCGGCGCAGCCACCAGAAGAGCACCGAAAACACCGGTACCACGAACACGAGCAGGAGCGCCCGCTGCCTCGGCTCGCCGAAGATAGCCACGATCGCCGCCTCCACCGCCACCGCCGGCAGGGCCGCCAGCAGCGTCGTGTGTGACCGGTACCCGGCGAAGTGCTCGCGGGCCGTCACCTCCACGACACCGAGACCGCAGACCACCAAGCCCACGATCAGCACCGGGCCTCCGCCCTGGATGAACCCGATGATCAGCGCCACGAACCCGATCAGCACGGCCCCCTCAGAGACCGGTAGTCCCCCGAACGGGCTCTCGGGCCGCTCGCCCTCGCGTCCCAGCGAGCGCGAGCCGCGGGCCGCCTCGCGGGTTGTCCGCGCTCGCCGGTCAGCGCGCTCGTCGCGTCGCGTCGAGGCGACCGCGCGAGGCTGGGCTGCCCCGGGGTTGCGTCGCTTGCGCGAGGTTCGCTTGGACTTCTGCGGGGCCACCGTCCGATGAGCATAATGTCTGAGCGATGGCGTCCCGGATCGCGAGCATCCTGTGCGCCGTCGCCCTCGGGAGCCTGCTCGCCCCCGTCGCCGCGCTGGCCGATGGCGATCCCGCCAGCGACGTCCTGCTGGGGGACAACGTCTTCTATCCCTACACGCCGGCGGTACCCCGCTCCATCCAGCGGACGCTCAACGCCGAGACCGCCGCCGCCAAGGCGGACGGCCTGCCGATTAAGGTCGCCCTGATTGCCGCCCCCACCGATCTGGGCGTGATTCCCGACCTGTTCGGCAAGCCGCAGCCGTACGCCAAGTTCCTCGATCAGGAGATCAGCTTCACGAGCAAGCAGCGGCTCCTGGTCGTGATGTCAACCGGCTACGGAATCGAGGGCTTCGATCGACCGGCCAACATCGCCATCCAAGGGGTGGCCAAGCCGGCCGGGAATACGAGCACTGATCTCGCCCGAGCCGCAATCGTCGCCGTGGCCCGATTGGCTGCTGCCTCGGGACACCCGATCAAGGGTGTCCCGGGCGTGGGTCAGGCGCCCGCCCAGGGCGCAGCGTCCAGGACGACGGTCGTGATCGCACTCGTGCTGGCGGTCGTTGTGGTCACGATCGCGTTGATTGCGCTCCGGCGCCGACGGGCCGCCCACCCAGCGCCCTGACCGCTCGTGCCCGCGCAGCGCCGTAGCGCCGGTCAGTCCCAGCGGTGGCGCCCCGCCCGCAAAGCTCGCAACTCCGAAACCCCGTAGGGCTCGGGCGCTACCGGGCGTGTCTCGTCGCGCTCGCTCAAGACCTTGACCGGCATCTCGTGGACGCTCACCGAGCCCTCGCCGTCGGGACGCACCCGGAGCACGCGCGAAGCCGGACTGGAGGCGACGTACGCCACCACCCGGGGGCCCGCGAACACCAGCGCGGCGCCGTCGTCAACGGCGTAGCCGGCCTCGAGACGTCCGGTGGCGACGGCCTCGAGAAACACCGCCAGCCGCTCGGGCTCTGAATCCAGATGCACCGACAGGCTGCCCTCGAGCAAGCCCAGACCCGCGCCCACCGCCGGCGCCCCGCCGCTCATCGTCACCCCACCTCGAAACCAGCACATGGCTCCGGCGCTCAGCCCGGCCAGGACCACTCCGGACTCCCAGGCCTGGCGCATCGCAGCATCAACGCCGTGCTCGCGCCAGATGGCGAGCATGTTGCGCATCGAGCCACCCCCGACGTAGATCGCATCCTGGGCAAGCAGGTGCTCACGCGGGTCGATTCGGTCGCGGGCGAGATGGAACAGGGAGAGGATGCTCGGCTCGCACGGCCAGCCCGCGAATCGCTCGTAGAACCGGGTGGTCTGCTCGCGGGGATCCCCGCTCGCCGTGGGTAGGAAGCAGATTTTGGGCGCCTGCTTGCCGGTCAGGCTGAGCACCAGGCGGTCAAGTGCCGGGCTGCGCTCCTGCATCGTGAACCCTCCCCCGCCCATGGCGAGGATGCGACGCGGGTCCGATGCGGGTTCGCTCACCACCGGCCAGGATGGCGCACCGCTGTGCTGAGCGCGGCCGCGACGCGGATGCGGGCGCCGCTCGGGCGGCGTCACGCCGCCAGCGCATGCGCGGGAGCGCCCAGATAGCGCACCGGCAGCTGGCGCTCCACGGCACCGCCCCGCCCGTCGGTGGCCACGTAGTGCGCGCTTGCCTCGGGGCGGGAGGAGACGACCTCGGCCAAGTCGGTCCCTACGAAATGCAGCGCCGCCGCGTCGCCGACCCCGTAGCCCGGCGGCAAGCCGCTGGCCACAGCCGACAGGAAGGCCGAGCGTCGCCCGTCCTCATCGCCGTAGTGCACGGCGTTGCTCCAGGGCAGAAAGCCGAGCCCTTCCAGGCAGCGGGCCGGCCCCTCATGGAAGCTCGACACGGCGTGGGAGAACCAGCACAGTGATCCCGCCGAACCGCCGCACAGCACCACCCCGGCCCGCCACGCCTCGTGGAGGGCGATGTCGAGCCCGTGGGCGCGCCAGGTGCCCATCAGCGAGATCAGGCTGCCGCCACCGACGTAGATCACGTCCTGGTGCAGCAGATGGGCGCGCGGGTCGCCGACGCCGGTCTCGCGCCGAAAGAGCGAGATGTGCGACGGCTCGCAGCGCGGGGCGGAGAAGGCGCGGTAAAAGCGCACCACGTAATGGTCGGCGTCGCCACTGGCGGTGGGCAGAAAGCACACCTTGGGGCACGGCGCGCCGCTGAGCCCGAGGACATGATCATCGAGCAGCGGGTTTCCCCACTCCATCGAGAACCCGCCACCGCCGAACGCCACGATCTGGGGTGGCCTGTCTGGCATGGCGCAGAGCGTGCTCGACGCATGAGCCGGCGTCATTGGCCCCCTGGCCAAAGCTAGGGTCTCGTCACTATCCAGCCAAGATGTCGCCTGAGCAGCGCAATTCAGTTGGTTGCGCTGGCTCGGTGGTGCCGACTAGCTCGAGCGGGCCGTTTCGCCTGGCGTCGACGCATCGGCCATCTCGCGAAACAAGCCCGTGACCACGAACACGACCTGTTCGGCGATATCGACCGTGTTGTCGCCGATCCGCTCCAGACAGCGCGCGACGAGGATCATGAACATCCCCCACTCCCGCATGTCGAGCTCGTCGCCGATCTCGACCGCGCGCTTGAAGATCGCGCGGTTGAGGCGGTTGATCTCCGCATCCTGGCGCGCCAAATCCTGGGCCAGCTCGACGTTTCGACCGCTGAGCGCATCCTTGGCCTGGGAGACCTGGGACCGGGCCAGTTGGCCCATCCGCTCGATCGAGTCCAGGATGTCCTTGTCCTTGGGCGACTCATAACCCGAAAGGGGAACGAGCTTGGCGATGTTGACGCACTGGTCGCCCATGCGCTCGATGCAGCGGATCACGTGCAGCAGCGCGGCGACGATCCGCAGATCGCCGGCCACCGGCGCCTGGCGCGCCAGTAGCGAGAGGATCCCCTGGTGCACTTCGAGGTAGCGGCCGTCGATCCGGTCATCGTCGGCCACCACCATCGTGGCCAGTTCCACGTCCTGGTAGCTGACCGCCTCAAGGGCACGATCGAGCTGCTGGATGACGAGTTCCAGCCCCCCGAGCACCTGATTCTCAAGCCCCTTGAGGTCCTCGCGAAATTGATGGCGAGTCTCTTGCATGAGTCCGACCCCTAGCCGAATTTGCCGGTCACGTAGCGCTCGGTGCGCTCGTCCCCGGGGTTGGTGAAGATCTCGTTGGTCGGCGCGTGCTCGATCACCTCTCCGTCGAGCATGAACACGGTCGAGTCGGCCACCCGAGCCGCCTGCTGCATGTTGTGGGTGACGACGACGATCGTGTAGCGGCTCTTGAGCTCGTCGATCAGCTCCTCGACCCTGAGCGTGGCGATCGGATCCAGGGCCGAGCACGGCTCGTCCATCAGGATCACCTCCGGCTCGACAGCGATCGTCCGGGCGATGCATAGGCGCTGCTGTTGGCCTCCCGAGAGCCCGGTGCCGGGCTCCCCGAGGCGATTCTTTACCTCGCCCCAGAGGCCAACCGCACGCAGAGCACGGTGGACGAGCTCGCGCAAATTGTCGCTCTTGGTGCCGGTCAGCCGCAACCCGGCCGCGACGTTGTCGAAGATCGACATGGTCGGGAACGGGTTGGGCTTCTGAAACACCATCCCGATCATCCGCCGCACGGTGGTCACGTCGACGTCGTCGCCGTAGACATCGACCCCGTCGAGCGTGACGCGCCCCTCGGCCCGGGCGCCGGGAATCTCCTCGTGCATCCGGTTTATGCAGCGCACCAGGGTCGATTTCCCGCACCCGGAGGGACCGATGATGGCAGTGGCTTCGTTGGCGGGGAAGCGGATGTCGATATCCCGCAGCGCGGACTGCTCGCCGTAGTAGGCGTGTAGCCCGGCTACGTCGACCGGATGGCCGGCTCCCTCCTTGACGCCGAGCGCGGAGAGATCGGGAGAAGTCTCTGAAGCTTGTCCGGTCGGACCCCCGGCGCCACTGGACACGTTGGCCTGTTCCTTGTTCTCGGTTTCGGGAGGAATCATGTCACGCGGCTCCTTCGCGCAATCACACGCGCGATTCGGTTGAGGCTGGACGATAGCCACAAGCGTGAGCGCGGCCCCAAAAGCGCAACCGCGCCCGCTCGAACACCGAGCGGCCGCCGCCAGCGTCATCTGCCAGCTGAGTCTGCTGGCAGACGCCGCGGCGCAAGTTTCCGAGCCGTGACGCGGTTGTGAGCTACTTGTCACTGCCCCCGTCCAACTGCCCGGCGCCGACGAGGCCGTAGTCCAGCTGTCGGCTGCCGGGTGGCCGTCAGCCGGTTTGGGCCCTGGCCTGTGAGGCGGTCAGGCGCTCACGCCGGATCGAAGGCCGGCTCCCGGGTATCGATCACGCCCAGCTCGGCTTCCGGATCCGCGCTCTCGCCGTCCATCAGCTCGGGGGCGAAGCGATACCCGACCCCGAAGTGCGTGTGGATGTAGCTCCAGTCCGGCGAGGCGGCGCGCAACTTCTGGCGCAGCTTGCGGACGAACACGTCCACCGAACGGTCTCCGTGAGCCATCGCGTACCCCCATACGCGCTCGTAGATCTCCTCGCGGCGCAGGACCCGGTCAGAGCCGGTTAGAAGATGCAGGATCTCGAATTCGCGCGCGGTCAGGTCGAGGCTCACGTCGTCGGCGTTCGCCTGGTAGAGGTCGGGGCGGATCGTGATCTCCCCGAACTGCGAAGCCCCCCCGATCGCAGGCACCTCAGTCCGGCGGTGGCGTCGGACGGCCGCCTCGACCACGCAGATGAGCTCCTCGGCGTGGCACGGCTTGGTGATCCAAGCGTCGGCTCCGAGCCGCAGTCCCCGGACCCGCTGGGCCACCGACGACGACCCGGTGCAGACGATCACGGCCAGCCCGGGCAGTCGGGAGCAGACGCGTTCCAGGTAGTCCCAGCCCGAGGGGCCGAGCACGGCAAGGTCGAGGACGAGCGCGTTGAGCCGCATCGCCACCAGCGCCTCGACGGTGGCGGGAGCCGTCAGGGTCCGGTGCTCGCCGCCCAGCGTGCCAAGCCGATTGGTGAGGACCTGCATGAAGCCGGGATCTCGGTCGAGCACCGCCAGGCGCAGCCGCTGGTTGCCGCGATTGGTGATGGCTGCGGCGGAGGGCGTGACTTCGGTTCGCTCAAGCGCCATATGACCGCCACTGTATTGCACGGCTCCCCCCCGGCTGGCGCGACGTAGGATCGATTCACAAGATCTTTACACGCAACTAGCGGCCATTTACACGCCACTGGCTCCCCGGTTTCACGGTGGCTCAGGGACGGGAGTTCGTCGCTAGCCTCTCGGCGCGGTCATCATCTGAGCCATGAGACTCTCCCCCGCACGCCTTCTGACCCCTGTCGTGGCCCTGGTCATCGCTGGATGTGGGTCCTCGTCGACGGCCCGCTCCTCGACGGCTTCAAGCCCAACCGCGAGCACCAGCACGAGCGCCGCCGCCCCGGTCCCCGCGGTCGCCGAGCTGCCCGCCGCCGAGCATCCGCGCGCGAGCATGTTTCCGGCCGCCCGGGGCCGCTCTCTACGTGTCCTCGGGGCGTTGGTTGGCTCAAGCGCGCAGTTCGGCGCCGCCACGGGGACCTTCACGCCGGGCACCCGGCGGCTGGCCTTCGGGCTCAACGCCGGCTCGGGCGCCTTCATCTACGCGCCGACCGCGGTCTACATCGCCAAGAGCCCCGGCGCACCGGCCCAGGGGCCGTTTTTGGCTCCCGCTGACCCGATGACGGTGCCGCCGGCGGACCGCAGCGCCCAGAACGCCGGCCCGGGGGGCATCCAGGCGATCTACGCCGCCCAGCTGCCGATCCCGGGCCCTGGTACCTACACCGTGCTGTCGATCACGCGCACCGGCAAGGGCCTGATCGGCGCCCCGGGCGAAATCGCCGTCGCCAAGTCCTCCCCGATCCCCGACGTCGGCCAGCGAGCGCCCGCCATCATCACCGACACCGCAGCCACCGTCGGCGGGGCCATCAACTTGCTGACGACTCGCACTCCACCCGAGCAGATGCACTCCGTCTCGCTGCGCGAGGTGCTAGGCAAGAAGCCGATCGCGCTGCTCTTCTCGACCCCTCAATTCTGCGTCTCGCGCGTATGCGGCCCCGTGACCGACGTCACGGTGGCGCTCCAGCACGAGCTCGGCGGTCGTATCACCTTTATCCACGAGGAGGTCTATGCCCACAACCAGCCGAGTGCGGGCCTGCGCTCCCAGATGAAGGCCTTCCACCTCCAGACCGAGCCGTGGCTGTTCACGATCAATCGGCGCGGGATCATCACCGCCCGGCTCGAGGGCGCCTTCGGGACCGCCGAGCTCGCACACGCGCTGAGAACCGCGCTGCGATGAGGCTCGGGCTCCGAGGCTTCGGGGTGGCGATGGCGCTGGTGACGGCTGCGGCGCTCTGGGGCTGTGGGTCGAGTTCTCAAAACGGCGTCCCCGTGCCCAAGATCGCTGCCGCTCGTGTCTTCACCCTCGGCGGCTTCACGCCGAGCGCGACGATCACCCCCGGGCGTGCCACGACGATGTCGTTCACTGTCAAGCTCCCGAGCGGCAAGCCGCTGACCGCCTACAAGACGGGCCCTGGCCCGCATACCGGAGTGCATCTGATCATCGTCCGGGACGATCTGGCCTACATCATCCACGACCATCCACCGATCGCCGCCGACGGCCTGCTGCGTCAACAGGTGACGTTTCCGGCCCCGGGGCGCTACCGCGTGCTGGTCGATATCTATCCCAACCTCCCGGGCGGACAACCCAACTTCCAGCTCTTTCAGTCGGTGAACGTACGGGGCACGTATCGTGCCCAGCCGCTCCCGCCCTTCCACGCTCATCAGATCATCGCCGGCTACCACTTCGACATGCAGGGCCATCCGGCGCTGCACGCGATCCAGGCGGCGTTCGTGCACGTCAACGTCACCGATCCGCAAGGCCGGCCGGTCAGGTTCGTGCCCTGGTTCGGCGCGCTGGCTCACGCCATCTTCTTTCACGCAGGCTCGCTTGACTACTTCCACACGCACGTCTGCGCCGCCGGAGCGGCGAATTGTTCGAGCGTCTTTGGCGCCACGCGGGTGACCGGTCACGCCACCGCGCCCGGCAAGCTCACCCTGGGTGTGCTCCTGCCGGTCGGTGGCACCTGGCGGCTGTTTCTGCAGCTGCGGGTCCACGGTCACACCCTGACCGCGCCCTACACCCTCCGAGTCGCCTCTTGACTGCTGGCCGACGCACCGGGCCGCGGTTGGCCAGGGGGCTTGCCCTCTCCCAACGGGGAGGCGGAGGGCGACCGTTGGCGTGAGGGCGCGGACCCGGATCACCCTCGGCGCGGTGGTGCTCGTGTCCGCTCTGGCCGCCGCCTTTCCCGCCCTCGCCTCCGCCCACGCCTATCTGGTCCGGACATTCCCGACCGCGAGCCGGGTCCTCAACTCGCCGCCCGCCACGGTGGCACTCACCTTCGACGAGGCGGTTGAGCCCCGCTTCGCGATCATCTCGGTCTCCAGCGCCGCGGGCACTGAGGAGACAGCTGCCGCGGTCACCCGCTCCGCGGCTAACCCCGACACCCTGATCGTCTCCCTGCGCCGCGGCCTGCGCGAGGGCTGGTACCTGGTCTACTGGCGCGCGATCTCGGTTGATGGTCACCCTGTCCAGGGCGCGTTCACCTACGCCCTCGGGCCCAATCCAGGACCGGCTCCCCAGTTCCCCGTCCCGCACTTATCGGCCACGGCCGTCACCCCGCAGCTGCTGATCACGCGCTGGGTGATGTTCGTGAGCGTGATGACGGCGATTGGGCTGCTCGCGCTGCGCCTGCTCGTGGCGCGGACCGTCGTGCAACGCGTCCCCGGGACCAGCCTGCGCGCCCTGACCCGCGCCTGCGTGATCGCCGCCATGGTGGGACTGGTGGCGATCCCGGTCTACCTCGATTTCGCGATCGCCAATGACTCGCTGCGCTCGGTCTTCGATCTCGGCGCCCTGGTTGCGCTCTACCGCGTGACCGCCTTCGGCCGAGGCTATGTGGACCTCGAGTTGTGCTTCGCGCTCTTCTGCCTGGCTGGCTGGATTGCCCTGTGGATCGACCGCCCGCAGCGCCCCAGGCGCTCGGTGGCCGAGCTCGCGGCGGCCGGGGGCGCGGCGGCGGCGGCGGCCGGGGTGCTGCTCGTGCCGGGGGCCGTGGGCCATGCCGCTCAGACCTCCCCACGAGGGATCTCGGTGTCTCTGGACGCTCTGCACCTGCTCTCGGGCTCGATCTGGCTCGGGGGCCTGGCCGGGCTCCTTGTGCTCTGGTTCGCGCTCGGCCGCCAACAGCGTGTCGCCGCGCTGAGCGTGATCGTGCCACGATTTTCAGCCGTCGCGTTTGGCTCGGTGCTCGTTCTGCTGGCCACCGGGACCGGAGCGACGATCGTCCACATGCCGTCATTGGATGCCCTCTGGGGCACGAGCTATGGGGTGGCCATCCTGGTCAAGATCGGCCTGCTGGCGGCCGCCGTGACGCTGGCGTCGGGCAACCTGCTGCGCTCGAGGCCCCGGCTCGTGGCAGCCGCGGTCGACCCCGCCCTGGGACGCAGCGGGGCACGGCTGCTGGCGCGGCTGGTCGGAGGCGAAGCGGTGATCGTCACCGGCGCCGTGTTCACCGCCGCGGTGCTCTCCAGTCTGGCGCCGCCCCCGCCCGCCTTCGCGCTGGCCAGCTCGGCCCTTGCCCACGTCGGCCCGGGACGGGTGGCCGCGACAATCTTGCGCGCCGGGTATCGCCTCCAGGTGCTGGTGGCACCCAACAAGGCTGCCGCTCCGGACTCGTTCGCGCTGGGCATAACCCGGGGCGGGCGACCGGTTCGGGGGGCCACCGTGACGCTTGCCTTCAATCACCTCCAGATGGAGATGCCCCAGCAGGAGTACGCACTGCACGAGGTCTCGCCCGGCGTGTACAGGCGTGACGCGCCCGCGTTGATCATGGTCGGCTCCTGGAGCCTGTCGTTCTCGATCTCGCCCCCCGGGGGCGCCCCATTCACGGCTCTGATCGTCGACCAGGCCAACGGCTGAGCGAGCCGGCCATCACCGCTATCCTGCTCTCAAGGGTTGTCCCGGTAATGATCGACGCCCCCTGGCATTGAGCTTTCTCTGATATGGCTTCGCGCACAAAGCAAAAGGAAGCAGCCCGCGCGCGCCGGCTCGCCGAAGAGCAGGCGCGGACCGCCCGTGCCCGCCGTGATCGCCGACTGCGCATGATCGGGGGCGTGGCGGTTCTGGCCGTCGCGATCGTTGCCGTTCTGATCGCTGTCTCCAGCGGCGGTAGCAGCGCCAACGGCCTGCAGAAGGGCGCGGCCGCGCGCCAGACCGAGTCGACCGTGACCAAGCTGCTCAGCGGTATACCCCAGTCGGGGGCGACGCTGGGCAACCCCAAGGCTCCGGTCACGATGACCTTCTACGGCGATCTTCAGTGCCCGGTCTGCAAGGACTTCACGCTTATGGGTGGGTTCGCGCAGCTGGTCAGAAGCGACGTGCGCGCCGGCAAGGTCCAGATCGTTTACAAGGCCTTTGAGACCGCGACTCAGGACCCCGCCGTGTTCAAGGCCCAGCAGGTAGCAGCGCTCGCCGCGGGTCAGCAGCAGCGCTTCTGGGACTACACCGAGCTCTTCTACCACGAGCAGGGTGCCGAGGGATCGGGGTATGTGAACGAGGCCTATCTCGCCGGTTTGGCCAAGCAGGTCCCCGGACTCGACACGACCAAGTGGAATGGCGCTCGGAATAGTTCCACGCTCCAGAACCAGGTGCTGGCCGAGGAGCAGGCCGCCAGGACGGCCGGGGTCAACGCCACGCCGACGCTCGTCGTCCAGGGCCCGACCGGCAAGCAGGCTGCGGCTACCGGCGTGCTCCAGTACTCAGATCTGCAGACGCTGATCAAGAAGGTGGCGTGACCACCCTGAGCGCCGCCCGCCCGCGTAGCGATGAGGCGGTCGGCGACCGTAAGCTGCTGATCGCGATCCTGGTTCTCTCGGTGGTCGGCATCGGGATCGCCGGCTACCTGACCTATGTCCACTACGAGGGCCTCAAGGTGCTCTGCCTCTCGGGCGGCAGCTGCGAGACCGTTCAGGCCTCCCGCTACGCCAAGCTCGACGGCGTCCCCGTGGCCGTGCTCGGTCTGGCGGGTTACATAGGGATTCTCGGGTCGCTGGCGGTCCGGGGCGAGCTCGGTCGCGTCGCCGGTTTTGCGATCGCCCTGATCGGCTTCGGCTTCAGCCTGTATCTGACTTATCGGGAGCTGTTCACAATCAAGGCCGTCTGCCAGTGGTGCGTATCCAGCGCCGTGCTGATGACCCTTCTCGCGATCCTGACCGCGATCCGCGCCCTGCGCTACGAGCCGCCCCGCACCTAACCGCTCCATGCCTTTCAGGACGGCGTCGCGTCGGCGTCGACCTCAGTGAGCCGTCCGCGCGAGCGCGCATGATCCAGGCGTGAGCTGGCGAACCACCCGGGCCACTGCCCAGGACGAGCAGGGTAGCCACCAGGTCGCCGTCATCGACCTGGGCTCCAACTCGTGGCGACTGGTTGTCTTCACCTACGGGGCCGGACCCTGGTGGAAGCTGACCGACGAGCTCTATGAGACGGTCCGGATCGGGGCCGGCCTGGCCAACACGGGGGAGCTCGGCAAGCCCGCCATGGCACGCGGGCTCGAGACGCTGGCCGTATTCGAGCGCTTCTGCCGGGCGGGGCGAATCGCGCCTGCCGACGTCCACCCGGTGGCCACCAGCGCAATCCGCGACGCGAGCAACGGACCTGCCTTTCTGGCCGACGCCGAGCGCGTCAGCGGGGTGGCGATCGAGGTTCTCTCAGCGAAGGACGAGGCCCACTTCGGCTTCGTGGCGGCCGTCAACACGACCACCTTGGAGGACGGCGCGGTGCTCGATCTGGGTGGCGGAAGCCTGCAGCTCACCGAGGTCGCCGGGCGCCGGGCGGGCGCCAGCGCCTCGTTCCCCCTCGGGGCGGTGCGGATCACCGATGAACTGCTCGGGTCCGACCGACAGGCCAAGAAGAAGGATCTCGCGCGCGTGCGCGAGCACACCGCCAGGGCCCTCAAAGACCTCGACTGGCTACCCGCGGCGGGCGAGCGGCTGGTCGGGATGGGAGGCGCGGTGCGCAACCTGGCCGCCGCAGCCGAGGCGATCGACGGGGGTCTGGACCTTGGAGTTCAGGGGTTCGTGCTCAAGCCCGAGGTCCTGGAGAAGCTGGTGGCGCAGCTGGCGGCCCTAACCCCCGAGGAGCGCGGGACGATGCCGGGAATCAAGCCCGGCCGCGGAGACATCATCCTCGCCGCCGCCCTCGTCCTCGAGGCCGTGGTCGCCCGCGGCGATTTCTCGGGCATCGAGGTGACCGAAGCCGGGCTTCGGGAGGGTCTGTTTCTCGCCCGCACGCTGCTCCCCGGTCCCGAACCCTTGTTCGACGACGTCCGCGAGGCCGCCGTCCGCAGCCTCGCCGTCCAGTACGAGTCCGACCTCGCCCACGTCGAGCACGTGGCCACCCTGGCGCTGCAGATGTTCGACTCCCTGGTGGACAGCGGCGTGTTCGACACCGCGCAGGGTGAGCGTGAGCTGCTCTGGGCGGCCGCGATGCTCCACGACGTGGGCATGACGATCTCCTACGACGACCACCACAAGCACTCGCGCTACCTGATCGAGAGCGCCGAGCTGTTCGGCTTTGATCCCCGCGAGCGCGCTCTGATCGCCCAGATCTGCCGCTACCACCGCAAGGGCGTGCCCAAGCTCGGCGAGATCGAGCCGCTGACGCGCGCGGGCGACGATCAGCTGCTGGACCGCTGCGCGGTCATCCTGCGCCTCGCCGAACACCTGGAGCGAGGCCGCGACCAGTCCGTCACGCACGCGCAGCTGCGCACCAACGGTGACGGCGTCGACCTACACCTGAAGGCCACCGGTGACCTGACCCTGCAACGTTGGAGCGTCGAGCGATATGGGGACGACGAGGCCTTCGCCCGGGCGTTCGGGCGCCGCCTGCTGATTGGGTGATCGTGGTCGCTGTCGCTCCCGCGCGCTGATCCGGTCACACCCGCATACATCGGGCGCAAGAGCACCTGCTTGTGTGTGAGCGCGCGCCGCGGGCTAGAGTTGCCCCTTCATGTTGTGGTTGCTCCGTCATGCCGATGCCGCCGATGGCCACCCCGATGACGAGCGTCCACTGACCGAGCGGGGCATCACCCAGGCCCAGAACGTCGGCCGCGCGCTGGAGCGGCTGGGAGTAAACCTCAACGCCTGCCTGTGCAGCCCCAAGCTGCGGGCGGTCCAGACCGCCCAGTACGCGTGTGCCCCGCTTGGCCTCGAGGTGACTATCGAGCCGCGGCTGTCCGGAGCGCCGTTCGACGTCGAAGAGCTGACGGCCGGGCTCGATGACGTGCTCCTGGTCGGCCACGACCCGTCCTTCACGCTCACCCTCTACAACCTGACCGGCGCCCAGGCGCGGATGCGCAAGGGCGGCCTGGCCGGGATCCAGAAGGGCGAGCTGATCGCGCTCTTGCGCCCCACCGAGCTGGCCGCGCTTGCCGCTGCCGAGCGTGTGGCATGAACGAGTCCGCCGTCGACGCCCCCGCCGTTGACGCCCCCACCGTAGAGCGCCCCGCGGCGGTCGATCTTCAGGACCCGTCGCTGTACGTCAATCGCGAGCTGTCCTGGCTGGACTTCAACGATCGCGTCCTGCAGCTGGCCGAGGACGAGTCGCTGCCGCTGCTCGAGCGCTTGAAGTTCCTGGCCATCTTTGTCACCAACCTCGACGAGTTCTTCATGATCCGAGTGGCCGGCGTGCATGATCAGGTCGACGCGCGGATTGACGCCCGCGGCCCCGACGGCCTCTCCCCGACCGAGGTGCTCGAGGGGATCGCCGCCAAAGTCGGCGAGATGGACCGCCGGCACGCCCGTCAGTTCTCCGACGAGATTCGTCCCGCGCTGGCCAAGTACGGCATCCGAATCACTACCTGCGAAGACTCCGGCGCCCCGGCGGAGGAGATCGAGCGCCACTTCCGCCAGCAGATCTTCCCGGTGCTCACCCCCCTCGCGGTCGGCCCCGGCCGGCCCTTCCCCTACATCTCCAACTTATCGTTGAGCCTGATCGTGCACCTGCACGATCCCGACCTCGACCACGAGGCGTTCGCCCGCGTCAAGGTCCCCAAGGAGGTCCTGCCCCGGTTCGTCGAGATCAGCAAGGACATCTTCATTCCCCTCGAGGACATCATCGCCAAGCACCTCTCGGCCCTTTTCCCGGGAATGGAGATCCTCAGCTACGACCTCTTCCGGGTCACCCGGGACGCCGACTTCGAGGTCTCCGACGAGGCCGATGACCTGCTCCAGGCCGTCGAGGACGAGTTGCGCCGTCGACGTTTCGGCGAGGTCGTGCGGCTTGAGGTCGGGGCGAGCATGGGGTCCTCCCTGCGCACGCGACTGATCGAGTGGCTGGACGTCGACGAAGTCCAGGTCTACGACGTCGACGGCCTGCTCGACATGAGCGACCTGTGGCAGATCGCCTCGATCGAAGGACGTTCCGAGCTGCGCTACCCCCCCTGGACGCCCGTCTCGCAGACCGGACTGTCGGTCGCAGCGGGCGACGCCGACGAGCAGCCTGACATGTTCCGGGCGATGCGCGCCGGCGACGTGCTCGTCCACTATCCCTACCAGTCTTTCTCCTCCACTGTGGAACGGTTCGTCCGCCAGGCCGTCGACGACCCCAACGTGCTGGCGATCAAGATGACGGTGTACCGCACGTCTGACGACTCGGCCCTGGTCCCGTCCTTGATCGAGGCCGCCGAGAAGGGCAAGCAGGCGGTCTGTCTGGTCGAACTCAAGGCCCGGTTTGACGAGCGCTCGAATATCCACTGGTCACGGGCCCTGGAGGAGGTCGGAGCTCACGTCGTGCACGGCATTCCCGGCCTCAAGACCCACGCCAAGGCGATTCTCATCGTGCGCCGCGAACGCTCGCAAGTGCGCCACTACGTGATGGTCGGGACCGGCAACTTCCACGCCAAGAACGCCCGCCTGTACGAGGACTTCGGTCTTTTCACCGTTGACCGCGAAATCACCGAGGAGGTGGCCAACCTGTTCAACACGCTGACCGGTTACGGCCACCCCGAACCCCAGCGCAAGGTGCTCGTCGCCCCGACCTGGATGCGCCGCCCCCTGGTCCAGGAGATCGAGCGCACCGTCGCGTCCCACCGCGCGGGCGAGCCGAGCCGGATCGTGATGAAGATGAACTCACTCACCGACGCCGGGATCATCGAAGCGCTCTACGCCGCCTCCCAGGCCGGGGTCCCGATCGATCTCAACGTGCGCGGCATCTGCTGTTTGTTGCCGGGTGTGCCCGGGGTCAGCGAGACGATCTCGGTCGTCTCGGTGGTCGGGCGCTTCCTCGAGCACTCGCGGATCTACTCCTTCCACCGCGCCGAGGAGCACGTGTACTACATCGGCTCGGCTGATTTGATGCCGCGCAACCTCGACACGCGCGTCGAGCTGCTGGTCCCGGTCGAGGCGCCCGAGCTGCAATCCGGGCTCGATGACACGCTCGAGCGCTGCCTGGCCGACGACACGAACGCCTGGACCCTCGACGCCGAGGGCGACTGGACCCGGCGCGCCGGCGCCAGCCGCGCCGTGCACGCCGAACTCATGGAGCGCACGTTGAACTGGGCGGCGAGCTTTTCCAGCTAGCCGGGCCGGCGTCCGCTCGAGGCCACCCGTCCCCGGATTTTGGGGGCCCCCCACTCGCGGCGCGGCCGACCCGGCCCGTCGCCTAGGGTTCGCCGCTCGTGCACAGCGATCTCCTTCTCGTCATCGTCGTCGCCGCGGCGCTGGCCTTCGATTTCACCAATGGGTTCCACGACACCGCCAACGTCGTCGCCTCTTCAATCTCCACCCGGGCGCTGGCACCCCGGACCGCGATCGCCCTCGCCTCGGTGCTCAACTTCGTCGGTGCCTTCATCTCGCTGAAGGTCGCCGCGACGGTCGCCACCGGGATTGTCGACGCCGGCCGGGTCACCGAGACGATCGCCTTCGCGGGACTGATCGGTGCCATCACCTGGAACCTGATCACCTGGTGGGGCGGTCTTCCCTCCAGCTCCTCGCACGCCTTGATCGGCGGCGTCCTGGGGGCGACGCTGGCGGCGGTCGGGGGTGCTGGGGTCAAGGGCGCGGCGATCATCACCAAGGTCGTGATCCCCGCCGTGATCGCGCCGACCACCGCCTTTCTCGCCGCCGGAGTGGCGATCATCGTCCTCTATTCGCTATTCGGGCGCCGGCGGCCGGGCTCGGTCACCCGGGTCTTTCGCGGCGGGCAGATCGCCACCAACTCGCTGCTCGCGCTTGCCCACGGCACCAACGACGCCCAGAAGACGATGGGCGTGATGACGCTGGCGTTGGTTGCCCACGGTGACCTAAGTGCCAAGCACGCGAACGTGCCGGCCTGGGTGGTGCTCACCGCCGCCACCGCGATCGCGCTGGGCACCTACGCCGGGGGGTGGCGGATCATCCGCACCGTCGGCAGCCGGATCATCCGCATGGACGCCGCCCAGGGCTTCGCCGCTCAGGGCGCCGGCGCGGCCGTGATCCTGATCTCCTCTCACTTCGGCTATCCCCTGTCCTCAACCCACGTCATCTCGGGCGGCGTCATGGGTGCCGGAGCAGCCAAGCGCCTCTCGGCCGTCCGCTGGGGTGTGGCGGGCAGCATCGCCGCTGCCTGGTTGGTCACCCTCCCGATCGCCGGCCTGTTCGGAGCCGCCGCTTACGCCCTGGCCACCATCTTCGGGCACGGAGCGCTAGGGCCGATCCTGATCACGCTGATCGCCCTCAGCGGCGTCGCTGCGGCGCTCAGCACCCACCGGCGGCGGTTGGCGGAGGCCGCGAGCGTCTAGTCGCGCCCCGGTCCGCCGCCCCGACGCGGCGCCCAGGTCCGCCGCCCAGCTGGACGACGGACCTGAACGACGTTCGGCTCACCCTCCCGACGGGGTGGCCGTGGGCCGTGTCGCGAGGTGGACCTTGACCTGCTGGGTCTGTCCGCCCCGATTGACGGTCATGGTCACCGTCTGACCAGGCCCGTAGGTGTCCACGGTGGCGATGAACTGATCGGTCGAGGTGATCGTCTTGCCGTTGATGGCGGTGATCACGTCGTGGGCCTTTAGCCCCGCCTGGGCACCTGGCGTGCCGGGCGTGACCTGGTCGATCTTGGCGCCGCCGACCGAGCTGTTGGCCAAGAAGACGCCAACGTAGGCGTGCTTGACGCTCTCGCCGGAGATGATCCGCCCGGCGATGTGCGCGACCGTGTTGGACGGAATCGCGAAGCCGATGCCTGAACTCGAGCCCTGGCCGCCCGCCGTCTGGTTGTCGGTCATGATCTGATCGTTGAGCCCGAGCACGTGGCCGTTGCCGTCGAGCAATGGCCCACCGGAGTTACCGGGGTTGATGGCCGCGTCGGTCTGGATCGCGTTGGGGATCGTGTACAGGTTGGGTGCTCTGATGCTGCGGCCGGTCTGGCTGACGATGCCCGTCGTCGTGGTCTCCGGGAAGCGGAACGGGCTGCCGATTGCCACCACCGGGTCGCCAACCTGGGCGCTGGCGGAGTTGGCGAAGGCGATCGGGTGCAGCTCCGAGGCCGGCGCGTTGACGTGGATGACGCCGACGTCGGTGGACGGATCGGTGCCGACCACGGTGGCCGGGTAGCTCTTGCCGTCCTGGAAGTTGACCTTGACCGAGGTGGCGCCGGCGACGACGTGCTCGTCAGTGAGGATGTCGCCCTTGCTGTTGTAGACCACGCCGGAACCCTCGCCCGTCGTCGGCTGCGACCCGCCTCCGCCCCCGAAGAAGTTCTGGCCCTGGGACTGCGAGGTGACAACGATGTCGACGACGCCCGGGCTGGCGGCCTTGTAGATCTGGTTGACGGTCATCCCGCTGCCCTTGCTGAACGAGGCGGGCAGGGCGGCCTGTGGCGCGGGGCTGGTGACAGTTCGGGTCACCGTGGTGGACGAAGTTGATCCGCTGGCTACGACCAGCGCGATGACCCCACCCGCAATGGCGCCCCCGACGATTGGCATCCATCGGCTTAAAGTCTTCATGTTGTGCTTCTCATCTCCTGATTGGTCTGACTGAGCGGGGCCCTCGGTGGGTTAGCAGTTGACCAGCGCTCGTTGAGAACGGTGTCAGAGGCGGGGAAGAAGTCCGTAAGAGGACCGTGGCGAACGCTTCCCCTGCTCCGGGCCGCCGGACTCAGCCTACGCCTCTGCGTGCCCGGCCCACCAACGCCGCCCGGCCCACCAACGCCGCCCGCCCACCAACGCCGCCCGGCCCACCAACGCCGCCCGCCCACCTTGCCGTCGTTGCCACAGGCCAAGACCGCGGCCGGGTCACGCCCGTACCGCCGGGCCGACAGTTGGCTGATCCTGGACTCTATGCGTCCTCGATCGGCCATCCCGTCACCGATGATGCGCGACCCTGGCCGGCGCCCGCCCAAGATTTACGCAGTTATGACGCTTCGCTCCCCGACGCGGCCAACTCCACGAAGTAGTCCAGCGCCTCGGGGTTGGCCAGGGACTCCCGCGAGGCGGCCTGCTCGGCCGGCGTCCCGGTCAGGATCCGCTTCACGGGGACCTCGAGCACCTTGCCCGAGAGCGTCCGCGGCACGGCGGGGATCGCCAGCACTTCGTTGGGTACGTGGCGCGGCGAGCAATCCTCACGCACCCGGCGGCGGATCTGGGCCACCAGCTCGTCGGTCAGCTCCACGCCGTCACGCAGGACGACGAACAGCGGCATCCAGCCGTCGGTACCGGCACGCGGAAGGTCCACGATCAGCGCATCGACGATTTCGGGCACCTCGAGCACCGCCCGGTAGATCTCGCTCGTCCCCATCCGCACGCCACCGCGGTTGATCGTTGAATCCGAGCGTCCGTAGATGATCCCCGTGCCGCGCTCGGTGATCTCGATCCAGTCTCCATGGCGCCAGATCCCTGGATACATCGAGAAGTAGCTCTCCTGCAGGCGCGAGCCGTCCTCGTCGCCCCAGAAGCAGATCGGCATCGAGGGCATCGGCTCGGTGATGACCAGCTCGCCCACCTCCCCCACCAGCGCCTTGCCGTCGGGATCCCAGGCCTGGACCGAGGCGCCGAGACAGCGGGCTTGGAGCTCGCCCAGGAACACAGGCAGAAGCGGGACGCCGCCCACAAAGGCCGTGCACATGTCGGTGCCCCCCGAGGTCGAGAACAGCCACGTGTCGGATCCGAGCTGCTCGTAGATCCACGAGAAGCCCTCGGGCGACAGCGGCGAGCCCGTCGAGCCCACCGCCCCAAGCGCGCTCAAGTCCCGCCCCTGCGCGGGGACGATCTCATCCTTCATGCAGGCGGCGATGTACGCGGCGCTGGTGCCGAAGCAGGTGATTTCCGCCTCTTGGGCGAGATCCCACAGCACCCCAAGATCAGGGTGGCCCGGGTTGCCATCGAACAGGACCACCGAGGCGTCGGTGAGCAACACGCCGACCAGGAAGTTCCACATCATCCACCCGGTGGTGGTGAACCAGAACACGCGGTCGCCGGCCTGCGCGTCGAGGTGCAGGTGCATCTTCTTGACCTGCTCGAGCAGGATCCCGCCCTGGCCGTGCACGATCGGCTTGGGCAGCCCGGTGGTGCCCGAGCTGTAGAGCACCCACAGTGGATGGTCGAAGGGCAGAGCGGCGAAGCTGAGCTCTCCGTCGTCGCCGCCCAGGAAGCCGTCCTCCCAACCGCCTCCGTTCAGATAGCCAAAGCGCACCACCTTCTCCAGCGAGGGGATTTCGCCGGCGATCGCCTCCACCGTCGCTGAGCGATCGTGGTCCTTACCGCCGTAGCGGTAGCCGTCGATCGCCAGCAGCACCTTGGGCTCCACCTGCGCGAAGCGGTCGATCACGCTGCGGGCGCCGAACTCGGGCGCCGCCGAGGACCAGACCGCGCCGATCGACGCGCAGGCCAGAAACGCGGCCACCGTCTCGGGGATGTTGGGGAGGTAGGCGACGACCCGGTCACCCTCGCAAACCCCGAGCGCGCGCAGCCCGGCCGCGATCGCCGCCGTCTCGGCGCGTAGCTCCCCCCAGGTCCAGGATCCGAGCTTGCGCAGCTCGGAGGCGTGCTGAATGGCGAGGGCGTCGTCGTCCTTACCGCGAAAGATGTGCTCGGCGAACGACACCCGCGATTCCGGAAACCACTGGGCGCCGGGCATCGCGCGACTGCCCAGCACCTGCTCCCCGCCAGTCTCGAAGCGGACGCCAAAGAAGGCGACGATCGAGCCCCAGAACGCGTCCAGATCGCTCACCGACCATTTCCACAGCGACTCGTAGTCCTCGAACTCCAGCCCTCGTTCGCGCCGGAGCCACGCCATGTAGCGCGTCAGCGTGGCGCGCTGGATTCGTTCCGCGGACGGCTCCCAGAGAAGCTCGGGCATCGCGCTGCAGTATCCAGCATCCCTAGACTTGGCCGCGTGAACGCCGCGCAGCGAATCGCCGACCTGGTTCTGCCCGATCAGGACGGCCACGACGTCCGCCTCGGAGATCTCTGGCATGACCGGCCGGTGGCGCTGATCTGGCTGCGCCACTATGGCTGAATCTATTGCCGCGCTCACGCCCTGCAGTTGCAGGGCGCCCGCGAGCAGTTCCTCGCCGCCGGCGCCGACGTGGTGCTGATCGGCCAGGCCACCCCGGCCGACGCGGCCAACTTTCGCCGTCAATTCGACCTCGAGCTGACCGTGCTCGCCGACGAGCAACGCGCCAGCTACAGAGCGCTCGGCGCGAGAGTAGCGGGCGTTACCGGGCTGCTCGGCCCCCGGGTCGTCCTGCGCGCCTTCATGACCGTGTTCGGGCGCCTGGTGTGGCAGGGTAAGACGATCGGCCATTCGGCCCAGCTCGGCGCCGCGCTTGTGGTCGCTCCCGGCGATCACGTGCTCTTGGAGCAGCGCGCACGTGACGCCTCTGACAACGTCCCGCCGACCGATCTGCTGGCCGCAATCGAGCACCAGCCCACCCCGGCCTGACCCGTGCCCGAGCTCCGCGCGCCGTTCCCGGGCACGGTCGTGTCCGTGCCCAACGCCCCCGAGGATGCCGTTCACGCCGGCACCCCGGTGGTGATCCTCGAGGCGATGAAGATGGAGCACGAGATCGTGGCCGAGCACGACGGCGTCCTGGAGAGCGTCGCCGTCGCGGTCGGCGAGACGGTCAGCGAGGGTCAGCTGCTGGTTACGCTCGCTCCCGCGCAGCACAACGGGGCACGCTCCGTGGTCAGGGCGCGCTCCGTGGCCACGGCAGACGAGCAGAGCGAGCGCGGCGACCTCGAGCAGGTCCACTGGGCGCACGAGCTCGGCCTCGACGCCGCCCGCCCCGACGCGGTGGCCACGCGCCACCAGAACTCGCGGCGCACCGCGCGGGAGAACCTCGCTGACCTGCTCGATCCCGACTCGTTTCTCGAGTACGGCCCGCTCATGTTCGCCGCTCAGGAGCAGCGCCGCTCCCGCGAGGAGCTCATCACCCGCACTCCCGCCGACGGCCTGGTCGGCGGCACGGGTGCGATCGCGGGCGATCCGGTGGTGGCGATGTCCTACGACTACACGGTCCTGGCCGGCACCCAGGGGATGCGCAACCACCAGAAGAAGGACCGGCTGTTCGAGATCGCCGAGCGTCGACGGCTCCCGGTCGTCCTCTTCGCCGAGGGTGGCGGCGGTCGTCCTGGCGACGTGGACATGCCGATCGTGGCCGGCCTGGACTGCCGTGCCTTTCACCTCTTCGCCCGCCTCAGCGGCCTCGTCCCCCTGGTCGGGATCGCCTCGGGAAACTGCTTTGCCGGCAACGCCGCGCTGCTCGGCTGCTGTGACGTGGTCATCGCGAGCGAGGACTCGAGCATCGGCATGGGCGGCCCGGCGATGATCGAGGGGGGTGGGCTCGGCGTCTTCGCACCCCATGAGGTGGGGCCGATCGAGGTGCAGGACGCCAATGGAGTCGTTGACCTCAGGGTCGCCGACGACGCCGGCGCGGTCGCCGCGGCCCAGCGCTACCTCAGCTTCTTCGCCCGCACGCCTGCAAGCCAGCCGGCCGCCGAGCCGCGGGACCCGGCAGCGCTGCGCGATCTGATTCCGGCCAGCCGCAAGCGTGTCTATGACATCCGCGCGGTGGTCGACGCCCTGTGCGACGAGGCGCTCGAGCTGCGCCGCGGCTTCGCGCCCGGGATGCTGACCGCGCTGGCTCGCCACCAGGGCCGGCCGTTCGGCGTGATCGCCAACGACCCGGCTCATCTGGGCGGGGCGATCGACGCCGACGGGGCCGATAAGGCCGCCCGCTTCATGCAGCTCTGTGACGGCTTCGGGCTCCCGCTGTTGTTCCTGTGTGACACGCCGGGCTTCATGGTCGGCCCCGAGGCGGAGCGCGGGGCGACCGTGCGTCACTTTTCGCGGATGTTCGTCACCGGGGCCAACCTCGAGGTGCCAACGGGCACCATCGTCCTGCGCAAGGGCTACGGCCTCGGCGCCCAGGCCATGTCGGCCGGCGGTTTCAAGGCGCCGCTGTTTACCGTCGGCTGGCCGACCTCGGAGTTCGGCGCCATGGGTCTGGAGGGTGCGGTAAAGCTCGGCATGCGGCGCGAGCTGGAGTCGATCGAGGACCCCGAGGCGCGCTCACGCATGTTTGACGCCAGCGTCGCCGCGGCCTACGAGCGCGGCCGCGGGATCAGCATGGCCTCGTACTTCGAAATCGACGACGTGATCGATCCCGCCGACAGCCCGGCGTGGATCGACAGCCTGTTCGCCCCGCCGGCTCCCGGGTGGTGGGAACGGTCGGGCAAGCGCCGCCCGAACATCGACGCCTGGTAGATCAGTTACAGCGCGAGCAGGCGCCGCGCAGGAGCACGTCGTGGCTCTCCACGCGCGCGCCGAGCCGGTTTGAGAGCCGCGTGATCGCGCGCTCGAGACCGGGATCGTCGAACGCCTCCAGGCGTCCGCACTGACCGCAGATGAGGTGGTGATGGTGCTGTCCGCCGGGATCCACGGGCTCAAACCGGGCCTCGCCGGGGTCGACCACCACGCGCTCGACCAGGCCATGCTCGACCAGTAGCTCGAGTACGCGGTAGATGCTGGCGCGGGCGGTGGCCTCGCCGCGGATGCGGAGAATGTCCTCGATCTCGATCGCGGTCAGAGCGCAGCGCTGGTCGGCGAGGACGTCGATGATTCGATCCCGCGCGGCGCCGCGCTTGAGGCCGGCCACGGCCAGCACGCTGTGGACGTAATCAACCCACTCGAACATCTCGCTCAGCTTACACCGCCCCAAACGAGAATGAGAATAGGAATCAATCTCATTTTGGTGATAGTTTCCAGGCGGTGACTCGCGTATTTCGCTTGCTGGTGGCGCTGGCACTGCTCGCTAGTCCGGTGGCCGGGTGCGGGGAGCTGCCCGCTTCGGCGAGCGTGCGCGGCGTGCGCGCCGTCGCGGCCGAGAACTTCTGGGGCAGCATCGCTCGCCAGATCGGCGGCCAACGAGCCACGGTCACGAGCATCATCTCCAGCCCGGCGCAGGATCCCCATGCGTACGAGCCCACGGCCGCCGATGCCCGCACGATGGCCGAGGCCCAGCTGGCCGTGGTCAATGGCGTCCGCTATGACCCCTGGGCAACGCGCCTGCTCGCGGCAAACCCGGTCGACGGCCGCACCGTGCTCAACGTCGGCTCGCTGCTGAAGCTGCACCCGGGCGACAACCCGCATCGCTGGTACAGCCCGGTCGACGTCGAGCGCGTGGCGGGGGCAATCGCCGCCGCCCTCGGACGCCTGGATCCCGGGCACACCGACTACTACGGGCAGCGCCTCCGCCAGTTCGAGGCCAACGCCCTGGCGGGCTACCACGCGCTCATCGCCACCATACACAGCCGCTACGCGGGCGTCGCGGTCGGAGCCTCGGAGAGTATCTTCGCGCTCCAGGCACCAGCCCTCGGTGTGCACCTGGTCACCCCGCCGGGCTTCATGCGCGCGGTCACCGAGGGCACCGAAGTCACCGCCACCGACACCGCCACCGCCGAGCGCCAGATCACCAGCCGAGCCATCCGGGTGTGGATCGTCAACCGCCAGAACCTGACCCCCGAAGTGCAGCGGCTCGACGGCCTCGCGCGGGCGGCGGGAATCCCGATCGTGACCGTCACCGAGACGCTGAGCCCGGCCGGGGCGAGCTTCGAGCAGTGGCAAACGCGTCAGCTCGCCGACCTGGCCGCGGCCCTGCACCGGGCGACCGGACGATGACCGGCCCGGCCAGCCCGACCTCGGGCGCGGCGCGCGCCACCGAGCATCCGGCGGTCGAGCTCACCCGGGTAGAGGTGGCGGTCGCCGGCCGGCCGATCCTCGCGAACGTGTCGCTGAGCGTGGCGCGGGGCGAATTCGTTGCCGTGCTGGGTCCCAACGGCGCCGGCAAGTCGACCCTGATGAGAATGATTCTTGGACTCATTCCCATTTCCGCCGGCTCGGTTCGCGTGCTCGGCGTCGCGCCCCGGGCGGCGCGCGCGCTCACCGGCTACCTCCCCCAGCGCCACGGCTTCGATGCCGCCACCCGGATACGCGGGATCGACCTCGTCAAGCTCGGCCTCGACGGTGCCCGCTGGGGGTTGCCCCTGGCCGTCACGGCCAAGGCCCGGGCCCGGCGCCTCGCCGAGCGCGAGCGCATCCGCGAGGTGATCGCCCGGGTGGGCGCCGAGGCCTACGCCGACCGTCCGGTCGGCGAGCTCTCCGGCGGCGAACAGCAGCGTCTGCTGATCGCAGCCGCGCTCGTCCGCCGGCCGAGTCTGCTGATCCTCGACGAACCCCTGGACAGCCTCGACCTCCCCAACCAGGCATCGGTCGCGGTCCTCGTCCGCGATCTGGCCAGTGCCGAGAACATGGCCGTGCTGCTCGTCGCCCACGACGTCAACCCCCTGCTCCCCCACCTCGACCGGGTTGTCTACCTGGCCCACGGTCGCGCGCTGGCCGGGTCGATACACGAGGTGATCAACGGGCCGCGGCTCTCAGAGCTCTACGGCGCCCCGATCGAGGTCCTGCCGACCACCGACGGCCGGCTGGTAGTGGTGGGAACCCCGGAGGCACCTCACCTCCACGGCGACCGTCACCAGCACGGATGAGCCCCGGCCCGTGAACCCGACTCTCCAGCCCGACCTGATCACCGATGTGCGCGAGCTGCTCCAGTTCCCGTTCATGGTCAGCGCTCTCGAGGCGGGGACGATCGTCGCCGTGCTGGCGGCGGTGGCGGGCTGGTATGTGGTCCTGCGCCGCCAGGCGTTCACTTCGCACACGCTGTCGGTGATGGCCTTTCCGGGCGCCGCGGGAGCGTCGCTGATCGGCGTTCCGGTCGCGCTGGGCTACTACGCCGCCTGCACGGTGGCCGCGCTGGCACTGGTGCGTTCCGGCCGTCGGGGGCGCGGCTTGGGGGGTGAAACCGCGGTCGTGGGGACGGTCCAGACCGTCGGTCTGGGGGCCGGCTTTCTCTTCCTCTCCCTCAACCAGGCCGTGCTCGGTGCGCCGGATGCGCTCCTCTTCGGGACCTTTCTGGGCATCACGCAGAGCCAGGTCCTGGCCCTGCTCGTGATCGCGGCGGCTTCGATCGGGGTGCTCACGGTGATCGGACGACCGCTGCTGTTCGCGACCGTCGACCGAGAGGCCGCCTTGGCCGGGGGGGTGCCAGTGGGGTCACTGGACGCTCTCTTCCTGGTCGTTCTCGCTCTCGCCATCGCCGCCACCAGCCAGCTCACCGGGGCCCTGCTGGTATTCGCGCTCCTCGTTGCCCCCCCTGCGTGCGCGCAGCTGGTCACCGCCAGTCCCCTGGCCGGGCTCGCCCTGAGCGTCGCCTTCGCGCTCGTGATCGTGTGGCTGGGCCTGGCCCTGGCTTACTTCTCCGTCTACCCGGTGGGCTTCTACGTGACCACGATCGCCTTTGTCCTCTACCTCGCCCTGCGCGTAGGCGCTTGGTTTCGCAGCCGCTGATGTTCGCCCACGAGTTCGTGCGCAATGCCTACCTGGCCGGAACCTTCATTGCGCTGGCCTGCGGCACGATGGGCTGGTTTGTCGTGCTGCGCAGCCAGGTGTTTGCCGGCGACGCGCTCAGCCACGTTGCCTTCGTGGGTGCGATCGGCGCCGCCGCGCTGGGCATCGACGAACGAGTCGGACTGTTCGCGCTCACGCTCGCTGCGGCCGCCGGCCTTGGGCTGGCCGGCGCTCGAGCCCAGAGCGACGACACCGCGATCGGAGTCACCTTCGCATGGATCCTCGGTCTCGGCGTGCTGCTGCTCGCGGTGCTGGCCACGAGCACCGGTGGGGGCAGCGGAATCACCACCGCCAACACCCTGTTCGGCTCGATCTACTCCCTGAGTTCGGGTGGCGCCTGGCTGGCCGCGGCGATCGCAGCTGCAGTGACGGGTCTCGTGCTGGCCGGGGCGCGGCCGCTGATGCTGAGCACGCTTCAACCGGAGCTGGCCGCGCTGCGTGGAGTGCCGGTCAGGCTGCTCGGGGCCGGCTTCCTCGGCGCGCTGGCCATCGTCACCGCCGAGAGCACGCAGGCGGTCGGCGCACTCCTGCTGCTCGGGCTGATCGCCGCGCCGGCCGGCGCCGCCCGCGCCCTGACCGCACGGCCGTTCGCCGGCCTGGCTCTGGCCGGAGCGTTCGCTGTGGGCGCGACGTGGAGCGGACTCGCCCTCAGCTACGCGATCTCCGCGCTGCCGCCGAGCAGCGCGATCATCGGCCTGGCGGCGAGCGCCTACGCGGTGGCGTCGCTGATCGCGCGGCGTCGCTGACGGCGCAGGCCAGCCGCCGCTGACGGGTGAGGGACGCTCAGCTGCGCCGCGAGCGGCGACAATTTTTCCGTGGCCCGGCGGACATGCTCGAGCGGGAGTCACAGCTCGAGCCGCCGCCCGGGCCACGGAATGCGGGGAGATTTCTCGCCCGCAAACGGCGAGGCGCACATTCGCCGTTGTCGGCTGGGATCGTCAGGCGACGGTGGGCGATGCAGGGCGCGGGGACGCTCCGCTTTCGCCACCCGTCTCCTCCGTTTCGTCGACTCCAGCTTGACATGCCGCCAGAGTGGCAAGCGCGGCGTCAGCTTTCCGTAAGGGTTCGCTCATAATCTGCTGAGCGACCATCGCGCCCGACCTGCGGGCTCGAGCCCGGCAGACTTGCGTCGGCGGGGGCCGCGGGGAGATCGACCCGCGCGTCAAGCCCGCCCGCGGGGCGAGCGATCACCTCTGCGCTGCCGCCGTACGCCTCGGCGACTGAGCGCACGATCGACAAGCCGAGCCCGAAACCGCCCACCGACCGGTTGCGCCGACGGAAGGGCTGGGTCAGTTCGGCCGCCTCGGCGTCACTGATCCGCTCCCCCCCGTTGGCGACCACCAGCTTGATGCGCCCGTCAACGGTTCGGCTGCTGACCTCCAGAAAACCACCCGGCTCGTTGTAATGGATCCCGTTGTCGAGAAGGTTGGCCAGCAAACGCTCGACCAGGGCGGGATCGGCGAACGTCGAGGCCGCCTCGAGGTCGCTGTGGATGACGACGCGGGCCTCGTGCGCCCGGGCGCGCAGGTCAGTGATGCAGTCGCCGGCCAGCGCGGCCACGTCGACTCTTTCACCTGGCCCGGCCGCCGCCTCGCTGCGGGCGAGGGTGAGCAGGCTCCCGATCAGGCGCTCGCAGCGGTCGACGGTCTCGCGCACCGTCTCACCCATCGCCCGCAACTCGTCGCGGCTGGCCTCGGGATCGGCGAGGGTCACGTCGACCTCGGTCCGCATGATGGCCAGGGGAGTACGCAGCTCGTGAGAGGCGTTAGCTACAAAGTGGCGCTGGCTGGCGAAGGCGGCGTCCAGGCGCGAGAGCATCCCGTCGAAGGTGTCGGCCAGCTCGCGCAGCTCGTCGGCGGGTCCGGCCAGGGCGATCCGCTCGCCCAGGTTCTCACCCGAGACGCGCCGGGCGGTGGCGGTGATCTCGCGCAGCGGACGAAGCGCGCGCCCGGCCAGCAGGTAGCCGGTCCCGACCGCGACCACCGTCATGGCCAGCAGCGCCCCCAGATACTCGAGCAGGAGACGGTTCAGAGCATCGGCGGTGAGCTGCTGCTGAATTGCGTGCGCGATCCTCACCTCCTGGGAACCGGGCGGAGAGCCCAGCGCGCGGCTGAGCAGGCCGTCGGCCGTGTCGGCCGGGCGGCCCAGACGCTGCAGGATGGCGCTTAGCTGGTGGTGGCCGCGCAGGCCGTTGCGAACCAGGACGTAGCCGATCGTCAGCAAGACGGCGCCGGTGACCAGGAAGACGGCCCCATAAAGGAGGGCGAGCCGCAGGCGGATTGTCGGCGCGGGCCTGGGCACGGCCGTCACGCCATCCGGTAACCGACCCCGATCACCGTCTCGACCACCGGGGGATCTCCGAGCTTGCGCCGCAGCGTCATGATTGTCATGCGTACGACGTTAGTGAACGGGTCGGTGTGCTCGTCCCACACGCGCTCCAGGAGTTCTTCAGCCGACACGGTGGCACCGTCGGCCGCCATCAGCGCCTCGAGGACCGCGAACTCCTTGCGGGCCAATTCGATCTCCTCCCCGCTCCGGAGCAGCCGGCGCCGGGCCGGATCGAGCTCGAGCTCGCCGTGACTGAGCACCGGTGGGCGACTGGGGGCGGCCCGGCGAGCCAGGGCGTGAATCCGGGCCACCAGCTCGGCGAAGCGGAAGGGCTTGGCGAGGTAGTCATCGGCCCCCATCGAGAGCCCCTCGATCACGTCCTCCAGGGTGCCGGCCGCGGTCAGCATCAGGATCCCGGTCTCGGGGCGCTCCCCGCGCACGGCGCGGCAGACATCGTCGCCGTGAACGACGGGAAGGTCACGGTCGAGGACCAGTACGTCGTAGCGGACCACCCGGGCTTTGATCAGTGCCTGCTCGCCGTCAGCGGCGAGGTCGACGGCGATGCCATGCCGCCGCAGCCCACGCGCGATGGCGTCGGCGAGGCGCCGCTCATCCTCAGCGATTAAGACCCGCACTCCTGCAGCATGATGCGCGGCACGTAAGAACGCCATAAGTGGGGTTGCGGTCGGCGCGCGCGCACGGCCAGACCTGCCCTTGCGTGGTTCGACTGAACAGTTGCGTTCAGCATTACACTGAACGACGTCACAACGATTCATGGTATGTTGTGGGGGGATGCCACCCGAGCAGAACATCGCCGAGAAGGGCATGGCCGTCGGCCTCCGCGCGCTCAACAAGGTCGCCTCCTCTTCTGCCATTGACCGGCTGGGCCTGCGCGAGCCCGCGGTCCGCCTCCTGCACGGCGCGAGTAAGACCACAGGCCGCACCGCGGCCCGGGCCGGGCGCACCTTCGCCGCCGCTCAGCGCCTCTCGCGGCCGGTTCGCCAGCCGCGCGCGGCCCGCAACGATCTCTTCGACCTCGAACCCTCCGACGAGCAGCAGATGCTCCGCGACTCGGTCCGCGAGTTCGCCCTCGCCCGGCTGCGCAAGGCCGCGCCCGACGCCGACGCCTCGTGCTCGACGCCGCCCGACCTCCTCACCCAGGCCGGCGAGCTCGGCCTGACCATGGTCGGCGTGCCCGAGGAGCTCGGGGGTGCCGTGCAAGAGCGCTCGGCCGCCACCACGGTGCTCATGAGCGAGGCCCTCGCTCAGGGTGACATGGGCATCGCCGTAGCCTGTCTGGCCCCCGCCGCCGTTTCAACCGCGCTCGGGTTGTGGGGAGACGCCCAGCAGCAGTCCACCTACCTCCCCGAGTTCGTGGGCGAGGACATCCCCGCCGCTGCCGTGGCGATCATGGAGCCGCACCCCCTGTTCAATCCCTTCGCGCTCGCGACCACAGCGCGTCGCACCGCAGGCGGATATGTCCTTTCCGGCGTCAAGGCGCTTGTGCCCCGCGCCGCCGACGGCGAGCTGTTCATCGTTGCCGCCGATCTGCAGGACGAAGGGCCCTCGCTGTTCCTCGTCGAGTCCAAGACCGCCGGTGTCAGCGTCGCACCCGAGCCCGCCATGGGGATCCGCGCCGCGGCCACCGGCCAGCTCATCCTCGAGGAAGTGCGGCTTCCTGCCGGCGCGCTTTTGGGCGGCGCCGAGCGCTCGGTGTACACCGAATGCGTGCAGCTGGGCCGGCTCGGTTGGTGCGCGCTGGCGGTCGGCACCGGCCAGGCGGTGCTCGACTACGTGGCCGAGTACGTCAACGACCGCAAGGCGTTCGGGGAGCCGATCTCCAACCGCCAGGCGGTCGCGTTCACGGTGGCCAACATCGCGATCGAGCTCGACGGTCTGCGTCTGGCCACCCTCCGTGCCGCCGGGCGCGTCGATCAGGGGCTGGACTTCTCGCGCGAGGTCGCGCTCGCCCGCCGTCTGTGCGCTGACCGCGGGATGGCGATCGGCTCCGATGGCGTCCAGATGCTCGGCGGCCACGGCTTCGTCAAGGAGCACCCGGTCGAACGCTGGTACCGCGACCTGCGCGCCGCCGGCTTGATGGAAGGCGCCCTGCTCGTTTAGGCGGGCGAGCCAAGCCATGATCAACCTCGAGATCCCCAAGAAGTTCGGCACTCTGGTCAGCCAGTCACACCAGGTCGCGACCGAGATCTTCCGCCCCAACTCGCGCAAATACGACACCGCCGAGCACGAGTACCCGAAGGAGCTCGACATGCTGGCGGCGGTGATCGACGGCATGAACGAGAGCGGCGCGCTCGGCGGCGCGGGCGCGGGTACGGTCGGCGGCGGCTCCAACGGCTCCACTGGCTCCAAGGACTCCAAGGACTCCAAGGACTCCAAGGGCTCCAAGGGCTCCAAGGGCTCCGAGGAGGCCGGGACCGGCAACCGCAACGGCTCTAACATGGCCAGCCTGCTCGGTCTGATCGAGCTGTGCTGGGGCGACGTCGGACTGCTCCTAGCGATGCCACGCCAGGGCCTCGGCCAGGCGGCGATCGGCGCCGTCGCCAACGAAGAGCAGCTCAAGCGGTTCGGCGGCAAATGGGCGGCGATGGCGATCACCGAACCCGAGGCGGGATCCGACTCCGCGGCGATCCGGACCACCGCGAAGCTCGACGGCGACGAATACGTGCTCAACGGCGAGAAGATCTACGTCACCTCCGGTGACCGGGCCGAGCTGATCGTGGTCTGGGCCACGGTCGACCGGTCGGCGGGCCGCGCGGGCATCAAGTCATTCGTGGTCGAGCGCGACAACCCGGGCCTCAAGCTTGATCGTCTGGAGCACAAGCTCGGCATCCGCGCCTCCGATACCGCCAACTTCTTCCTCGAGGACTGCCGGGTACCCAAGGAGAACCTCCTCGGCAGTGCCGAAGTCGACGACAAGAAGGGCTTCGGCGGGGTCATGCAGACCTTTGACAACACCCGCCCGCTGGTCGCCGGGATGGCGATCGGCGTCGCCCGCGCCTGCCTGGAGCAGACCCGTGAGCACCTGTCAGAAGCGGGAATCGAGATCGACTACGACGTGCCACCGCAGCTTCAGAGCGCGGCCGCCGCGGAATTCATCGCCATGGAGGCCGACTGGGAGGCCGCGCGGCTCCTGACCCTGAAGGCCGCCTGGATGGCCGACAACAAGAAGCCCAACTCGCTCCAGGCCTCGATGGCCAAGGCCAAGGCGGGACGCATGGGCACCGATGTCGCCCTGCGCTGCGTCGCCCTGTGTGGTGCGGCCGGCTACGCCGAGGGCGAGCTGCTCGAGAAGTGGGCGCGGGATGCCAAGATCCTGGATCTGTTCGAGGGCACCCAACAGATCCAGTTGCTGATCGTCGCCCGCCTGCTGCTCGGCAAGAGCTCGGCCGAGCTCAGGTAGTCTCGCCCTGAGGGCGCGTGAGCGCGCGGACGTCCTCGAGTACGCCCCGCGCGTCGAGCTCCATGCGCCTGTCGGTGATGCGCAGGATATTGATCTTGTGGCGCAGTAGCTTGGCGTCCTTTCGCTTGTCGCGCTCCATGTCGCGGACGGCGATGTGATAGGGGCGACCGTCGAGCTCGACCGCCAGGCCCACCTCGGGCCAGTAACAGTCCACCTCCCAGCCGTGGAGGAATACGTTGCGCTGCGGCGGCGGGACATCGGTTCCGTCGATCAGCCGGTCGAAGCTCCGTTCGAGGCCGGACTTGCGGTTTGGCCGGGGACGGTAGTCGCGCAGCGCCTGCTTGAGCTTGCTCATCCCGGGCCACCTCGAGTGACGCCCCAGCGCGAGTTCGAGTGCCTCGAGGCCGAGGACCCGCTTCCGGATCGCCTCCGTAATGAGCCGATCCAGCTCGACCACCGTCTCCCTCGGTGCCAGCTCAATCAATAGCCGGGGTACAGCGCTGACGCGCAGCCCGTTGCGCGTTGACACGTCGGCTGGGTCCGGCGGGCATGTAGTTCGATGCATGACCAGTTCGTCGCGAACCGGCAGGGAGGCGCCGGGCACGGACACATCGATGTGGCGAGAATTGATTTCGCGGAGTCCCCAGACCGCCGCCGCGGTGCGGTGGCTCAGGAAGCCAGCGGGTCCGCACGTGAGCAGAGCTGCGATCAGCCGGCCATGCGCGACCAGTCGCCGGTGGCCTACGGCGTATACATCTCTGTGCACGCGGTGCAGGGCCCGGCGCTTCAGCCGCCCCCTGATCTGTTCCGGGCTAAAGCCGAGCTCGAGCAGCTGCCGCCGGGAGACCACGCCGAACTGCCGCCCGGCGAGGTCAGCCAGCCCCGACTCACGACGTCGATTGAGTTGGGGGTCGCCAGGACCCGGAATCCAATCGACGTCGGGCACGTCGGGCACGTCGGGCACGTCGGGCACGTCGGGCACGTCGGGCACGTCGGGCACGTCGGGCACGTCGGGCACGTCGGGCACGTCGGGCACGTCGGGCACGTCGGGCACGTCGGGCACGGTTCTGAGGGTGACGGCTATCGCGTCACGCGTGGGTCACGCGCTGTGACAAGTGTGTCGCAACACAGTGCCAAACCCGCTACAGGTCCGCGGCTTCGCGCCGGAGCACGTCCCAGGCCAGGCGGACATCGTCGAGCTGGGTGTTGATCTGGCCCACGGCCAGGCGCAGGACATAGCGACCAGCCAGCACGGCGTGCGAGATGAACAGCTCACCACCGGCATTGACGCGCTCGAGCAGGGCCTGGTTTCGGGCGTCGTCGTCTTGGCTGGCCCCGGAAAGCCGGCGGAAGCACACGACCGAGAACGACCGGGGGGCGCAAATCTCCCAGCCCGGCGCGGCCCGGACCCAGGACTCGAACTCGGCCGCCAGCCCGACCCCCCGCCGGATGTGCTCCTGGAGGCCGGACCGCCCGTGGCACCGCAGGACGGCCCAGAGCTTCAGCGCCCGGAAGCGGCGCCCGAGCGCAGGCCCGTACTCAGACAGGGACCAGGCGTCCTCGGCATCGGGCGTGCGCAGGTACTCGGGGATCAGGCTGAACGCCGCACGCAGCGCTTCCGGATGCTGGGACCACAGCAGCGAGCAGTCCATCGGGGTGAGCATCCATTTGTGGGCATTGACGACCACCGAATCGGCCGAGGGGACACCCGAGAAGGCCCAGCGGAACTCCGGGCAGACCATCGCCGTACCGGCGTAGGCGGCGTCGACGTGCAGCCACGCGCCGTCGCGGGCGCACGCGTCGGCCAGAGCCGGCACCGGGTCGACCGCGGTACTTGCCGTCGTGCCCACGGTCGCCACGACGGCGGCGGCGTCAGCCAGCGAACCGAGCGCATCGATGCAAAGGCGAAACTGTTCGTCGCACGGGACCTTGCGTATCCGCATGCCCAACATCCGGGCGGCCTTCTCGACCGAGGAGTGAGCCTGATCGGAGCACACCACGACCGAGCGGCCGGTCGCCTCTCGGGCAGCCATCAGGGCGGCCAGCGTCGAGGTTGAGGCGCTGTCCTCAATGTGCCCGTGCCACTCGGCGGGCAGGCCGAGGAGCTGGGCCGTCCATCTCAGGACCACCCCCTCGAGCTCGGTCGCGGCCGGTGCCGTCCGCCACAGGATCGAGACGGAGTTCAGCGTCGCGGCCAGCAGCTCGGCCAGGATCCCGGCCTCGGAGGCGCTGGTGGCAAAGTAGGCGAAGTAGCGCGGGTGCTGCCAATGGGTGACCCCGGGGAGCAGGATCTCGTCGAGGTCGCGCAGTACCGCGCTGAACGGCTCGGGCTCGTCCGGGGCGGTCTCGGGCAGCCGCGCGGTGATCTCGCCCGGCGCCACCTGGGCCAACACGGGCAGCTCGGCGACGCGCTCGAGGTATTTCGCGGCCCACTCCAGTGTCGCCTCGCCGTCAACGCGCAGACTGGGTCGCGCGCCGCCGGCGCGCAGATCGGGTGCGCTCCCGCCGGAGACCCGATCGTTACCGCTCAAGCCGCGGCCACCGCCGGGAACTGGTAGTGGACCCCGGTCAGCTGCTCGGAGGCCTCCCACAGCCGCCGCCAGGTCTCCTCGTCATAGGCCTTGCCGGCGCCGCTCACCACGTGAGGATTGCCCCGTGTCTCGCCGATCCCGTCCGGCCCGATGAACGTGGCGCCGGGGAGATCGGGCACGGTGGCGGCGTACAGCGTCGGCAGCGCCCCCCGGTCCGCGCTCTGGGCGATCACCAGGTTGCCGAGCTTGCCCAACCACTTCTCATAGAAGCGGCTGGGTCCGGTGGTTTGCAGGTTGGTGGCCGAGTAGCCGGGGTGGGCGGCGAGGCTGCGCAGGTCGCTGCCCGCGGCGCTCGCGCGACGCTGGAGCTCGTAGGCGAACATCAGGTTGGCCAGCTTGGACTGGCCGTAGGTGAGCCAGTTGTTGTAGCCGCGTTCGCGCTGGAGATCATCGAACTTGATCGTCCCGATGCGGTGCGCGGCGCTCGACAGCGTCACCACGCGGGTATCGGGCCGCCCGGCGGTGAGCAGGCCCAGCAGCCGCCCGGTGAGCGCGAAATGCCCGAGGTGGTTGGTCCCGAACTGGCTCTCAAAGCCGTCCTGGGTCAGGCGGCGCGGGGGCGCCATCACGCCGGCGTTGTTGATGAGCAGATCAAGGCCAGACAGCCAGGCGCCCACGCGATCGGCGAATTCCCGCACCGACTGCAATGACGACAGATCGAGCGCCTCCAGACGCGGCGGGGCGTCGGCGGCCGCGACCTGCTGGACGGAGGTCAGGGCGCGCTCGCCCTTTTCGAGGTCGCGGCAGGCCAGGACCACGGTCGCACCGGCTCTGGCCAGCTCGCGCGCGGTGATCAGACCCAAGCCACTGTTGGCACCCGTAACGACGGCCGTGCGACCGCTTTGATCGGGAATGTCCGCCGCCGTCCAACCGCTCATCCGCTCGTCTCCGCTGGGCATCGCCCCGCCTCTGAAGGGGCGCCCGGGGTCAGGGTCATGGCAACGGACCCTGTTTGACTCGCGCGAACACGATGCCCGCCGCCTGAAGACGCGTGATCAGGGCGTCACCCATGGCCACGGCGGACGTGACCTGACCAGCCGTCGACGGCAGGTCGTCGCGGGCCAGGCAGAGCGCGGACTCGGCCAGCATCTTGGACGTCTCCCCATAGCCGGGATCGCCCCCCGATACTTCGGTCACCACCTTCTGGTCCCCGCCGTCCGGACGACGCAGGCGCGACCCGTTTGGGCGAGGCTGGAGCTCGCGCGGGTCGCCGGCCTGCGCAACGAAGCGAACTTTGAACCAGGCCTTCTCGCGCTGCTCGGGCGTGGGACCTTCGCCCGGATCCTTGAGCTTGAGCAGGAGCTTGCGGGTGGGAGGCAGCGTGGCCAGGGTGACCAGCGCCCCGGCGCCCGCGATCATCCCCGCCGCCACCGGCAGGTGCTTGGCGACCAGGTAATGGCCATAGCTGAAGTCAGGCCCGTACCGGTCGAGCGCGCGCGCCGAGTTCAGAACCACGAGCGGGTCGATCGTGGGCATCGGCACCACCCAGCCCCCGACGGCCGGCTCACGCCGGGGCGGTCCGGTCAGTCCCTTGATGCGGCGGTCGATCGGGCGCGGTTCGCGCCGCTTGCGCTCGCCGGCCACCTGGCGGCCCTCGCGCAAGCGGCCCATGATGTGGACCGCGGATTGAAACGTGCCGCCCGAAAACGTGCCCCCGGCCCTGACAAAGCCCTCCACCTTGAGCGGCACACCGTCGGGCAGCTGCTGCACGGTGAACAGCGTGCCGAGATCGGCGGGAATCGAATCAAAGCCGCAGGAATGGACAAGGCGGGCTCCGGTGCGGACGGCCTCGTCGTGATGGGCCAGCCACATCCGGTCCACGAACTCGGGTTCGCCAGTCAGGTCGAGGTAATCGGTCCCTGTGGCCGCGCAGGCGGCGACCAGCGGCTCGCCGTAGTGGATATACGGCCCGACCGTGCTGATCACGACCTGGGTCGATTCGGCCATCGCCCGCAGCGACGCCGGGTCGGCGGCGTCGGCCTCGAGCAGCGGCATCTCGGCTAGCCCCGAGTTGATCTCGGCCAGCCGCGCGCGGATCATCTCGAGCTTGCCGCGGTTGCGCCCCGCCACCGCCCAGCGGGCATCGGGGGCGTGGCGGGCCAGGTACTCGGCGGTCAGCCCGCCGGTGAAGCCCGTCGCGCCGTAGACGACGATCTCGTAGGGACGATCAGCGCGGTCAGCCATCCCCCACCTCGTGCGCCAAGCGCATCGCGGTCTCGAGGTCGACGCCTGCTCGAGCGGCCAGCCAGCAGGCCACCGGGGCGGCGATGCGCTCCGAGGAGTGGGCGGCCTCGCCGGCCAAGTCGAGCACGGCGGTCAACTCTGACTTGGTCGGTGCTGCAACGCCCAGCTTCTCGGCGTAAGCGGCAAGCCACTCGGTCGCGTTCATCGGCCGCTCACCCTACCCGCATTGACAGAATGCGGCCCGGTGGCTCGCCGCCGCCCCGACCCGGGATCGCACGGTGAGCCCATCCCCCCCAGAGAATCCCATTCAAGAGAAGGCGGTACGAGATGAGTGTCCTCGATGGCAAGGTCGCGATCGTGACCGGCTCGGCGCGCGGAATCGGCCGGGCCACCGCGGAACTGTTCTCCGAGCAGGGTGCCAAGGTCCTGATCAACGATCTCGACCGCGATGTCGCCGAGCAGACGGCGGGTGAGATCGATGGTGAGACGATCGTGTTCGCAGGGGACCTGACCCAGGCCGGCGTCTGCGACCGACTGGTCGAGAAGGTGATCGGCGAGTGGGGCCAGGTGGACATCCTGGTCAACAACGCCGGGTACACGCTCGACGCACCCATCCACAAGATGAGCGACGAATGGTTTCAGCGCATGCTCGACATCCACACGATCGTCCCCTTTCGCATGTGCCGAGCGGTGGCGCCGCACATGCGCGAGCCCGCCAAACGCGAGCGCGATGAGGGCACCGAGGTGTTTCGCAAGATCGTCAACGTGTCCTCGATCTCCGGCACGATGGGCAACGCCGGGCAGGCCAACTACTCGGCGGCCAAGTCGGCTGTGGTAGGCCTTACCAAGACTCTGGCCAAGGAGTGGGGCCAGTTCAAGATCAACGTCAACGCCGTCGCGTTCGGCTACATCGAGACCCGGCTCACCGCCTCCAAGGAGGAGTCCAACACGATGGAGATCGGGGGCGAGAAGGTCCAGCTGGGGATCCCCGATCAGCTCCGCGGCATGGTGCCGATGCTGATCCCGTTGGGACGTCCCGGCTCCACCGCAGAAGCGGCCGGCGGGATCTTCCTGCTCTGCACCCCGTGGGCCAACTTCGTGCACGGCCAAGTGCTGAACGTCACCGGCGGCCAGTTCGGCGGTATGACGAGCTGACCCTGATCGTCGCCCACCGCGGAGCCTGGAACCAGGCGCCCCAGAATTCCCTGGCGGCGCTCGAGGCGGCGATCGCGCTCGGCTGCGACATGGTCGAGCTCGACGTCCGCAGCACCCAGGACCGCCGGCTGGTGGCGATGCACGACGCGCGCGTGGGGGCCGCGCCGGTCGCCTCGCTGAGCCTGGCCGAACTCCGGCAACGCACCGAGCCCGGTCAGGCTCCCGAGCTCGAGGCGATGATCGAGCTCGCCGCGGGCCGGATCCGCCTCGACGTCGAGCTCAAGGAGGAAGGGCGGGTTGACGTCGCCCTGGCCGCTCTGCAGCACCGCCTGGACCCGACCCAGTACGTCGTGACCTCGTTTCAGGAGTCGACCCTGACCGCGGTCCGCTCCCTGGCGCCGGAAACTCACACCGGGCTGCTGATCCGGCCTGGACGGCGGCCCCGCCACCTCGAGGCGCGGCTTGGAGCCGCCGGGGTCAGCTTCCTCGCCCCCCACGCCAGCCTGGCCCGCGCGGGGCTGCTGGCCTGGGCCGCCGACCGCGAGATTGACACCTACCTGTGGACGGTCAACGAACGGCGGGCGTGGCGAACCCTGCTCGCCGACCCGCGGGTGACCGCTCTCATCACCGACCGCCCCGCGGAGGCCCTCGAGGCCCGCCGGGCCCGGTTGGAGCCCTAGGCGACGTTGTCAGGCGACGGCGCCGAGCATCACGACGCCGGCGATCACGATTCCGACGCCCAGCCACTGTGTGCGCGTCGGGCGCTCGCCCAGCAGCGTCACTCCCATCGCGATCGGCACGATCGCATACGGTGCCGAGGCGGCCGCGACAATCGCCGTGTCGGCATGACCCGCCCCGAGGTTGAAGCAAGCATAGCCGCCCGTGTCCAGCAGGGCGAGCAGCAGCATCAGCGCGACCAGCTTGCGGTTTCGGCCCGGCGGGCGCGCCGTGTCCTGGGCGGCTGGCTCTCCGCCCGCCACCAGCACGTGGCCGAGTACGAACACGGAGGCGAAGCCACGGGCGAGGAAGATCGGAGCCAGCCATCCGATCTGCGCGCGGTAGTACGACACCCCGAACACGAACCCTCCCAGCAACGCCATCGCCGCCAGTGCGAGCACGAATCCGAGTGCGGTGCGGCGCTCGAACGTCGCTCGCGCGACCTCGCGAACGTCGGCCGAGGCAACCATCGCACCAGCGATCGTCACGCCCACGGCGGTCCCCTGAGGCCCCGAGAGGTGGTTGCCGGCGACCGTGACCGCGAGCAGGACGGTCACTGCCGCGTAGCCTGAAATGACCGGACTGAGCACCGAAATCGGCCCGATCTCGAGCGCGCCGTAGAAGGCCAGATACGACACCCATCCGACCGCCCCGACCAGGACCAACGTCTCGATCTGAGCACCGGTGACCGGCGCCAGGGCGTCGGTCGCGAGCACCAGCGCCGTGAGTGGGATCAAAGCCGCGAGGTGAAAACCGAGCACCACTCGAAGCGCGCCCAGATCGCGTGACGCAACCGCTGCGAAGTAGTCCGCCAGCCCCCACGTGAGCGCGGCGCCGAGGCCGAAGGCGACGCCCACTTGCGCCGATCAGCCTTCGGGGCCGATCCACACCAGGCAGTGCGCCTGGCGCCGCAGGCGACGTGCGGCAAGCCACAGCCACCAGCGCGGCGTGCGGCTCGGATCGGGACCGAGTACCACCAGCCCCGCCCGTCGCTCCTGGATCAGCTCGACCAGGGCGGCCAGCGGGCGACGGCTGGAGATCCGCAACAGCTCGGTCTGGACGCCACGGGCCGCGGCCCGCCGGGCCGTCCCCCGGACCTCCTCGAGGTCCTCCTCGTGCGGGAGCGTGGCGTGCTCGCGCGCGAGCATCAAGGTGGTCGGATACGGCGGGAGGGTCAGCATGTTGGCGATGATAAGCAGCGCGTGCGTCTCCAGCGCACTCTCGATCGCCACGCGCTCAGCATTGTGATCGACTCGCACCGACAGAGTGGCCAGCACCACCGGACCGGGCGGCGGACGTTCGCCGAGCTCGAGCTGATCGCCGCGAGAGCGGTGGGTGACGGCGGTCATCACGGTGGGCGCCAATCATCTCACGGCCGCCGCAAAGTCCGTTGACCGTCCTTGTACAAACTGGTATAAACCGCGCATCGCGCCGGGTAGCGAAGAGCACAATCGACCTTGGAGGCGCGGAGAACGAGGGAGGGATCAGCGTTGGCTACTGCCACGGTCGAGGAAGTCCAGCTTCTGAAGACGCTGCGCTGGTGGGACGGGTTCGTGATCGCGCTGTGCAACCCCGGCTTCCTGCTCGGGAGCCTGGGCTTCACGCTCGGGATTTTCGGTGTCATCGGCTCGATGATCCTGTGGGCGGCGTCAGCCGCGATCGGCATGCTCCAGGCCTGGATTTACTCCGAGCCGGCGACGATGTTCGGACACCGCAGCGGCGGCATCGCGCTCTATGCCCACGAGGGCTGGCGCAAGCACACAACCCTGGTTGGTCCTGTGTCCGCGTTCGGCTACTGGATCGGCTGGTCGGTGGTCCTCTCGATCTTCGGCAAGATCATCGGCGACCTCGCCCAGGCCCAGTGGTGGCCGAAGTCGACCTGGACGGTGACGGTGTTCGCCAACCACCTCGGCCTCGCCCACTTCATCGCGATCGGCGTGATCATCTTCGTCTGGAGCTTCAACATCTTCGGGCTGCGGCCGGCGGTCTGGTTCACGTACGTCTGCGCGGCGCTGCTGATGGTGCCCCTGGCACTGTTCATCGTGGCCCCGTACATCACCGGTGACTGGCACTCGGCCAACGTCCATGCGACCTTCACCGGGCCTTGGAGCGGTATCAAGCTGGCACTCGTTTACATGTTCATCCTCGCCTGGTCGGCGTACGGGACCGAGGCGTGCGCGACGTTCGCGCCCGAGTACAAATCGATCCGTGACACGCACCAAGCGCTGCGCAGCGCAGCCATGTTCATGCTGCTTGTATGCCTGCTGCTTCCGCTCGGTCTCGGTGGCGTGACCGGCGCCGTCCCGGCCGCGACCGCCGAGGGGCAGTTCTACACCGCGGCAATGGCCACGATCGTCGGCCACGGCGCGGCCAGCTTCTTCACGGTCTGCATCATTGCCAGCCTGCTGTTGTCCATGACCTCCTCGACCGCCGACGCCGGCCGCGCCCTGTACGGGATTTCGCGGGCGGGCATGACGATCAAGCAGTTCGGGGTGCTCAATCGCTTCCACGTCCCGGCGCGCGCGATGACGATGGATCTGGCGGTCAACGTCCTGCTGGTGATCCTGATCAAGTCGAACCTCGCGATCCTGTACATGAGCAACATCGGCTACGTCCTCGCGCACGTGTTCGCGCTCAGCGGGTTCGTGCTGCTGCGCCGCGACCGTCCCGACTGGCCGCGGCCGATCCGGGTGGGCCGGGGCTGGGTCCCGATCGCGATTCTCCTGTGCGGACTGAACGCGCTCTTCCTCGTGGTCGGCGCGCTGGCGCCGCACCTGAACGGCTACGGCAGCTGGGTCGACTTCGCGATCGGAATCGCCATCCTGTTCGGCTCACTGCTTCTGTTCGCGTTCCGCCGCATCGTCCAGGACGGGGAAACCATCCACATGCGTGAGGACGTCCCGCTCGTACCCACCGAGGCCGACCGTGCCGCCCTGACTGGGATCCCGGCGCCGACACCGGCGACCCCGGCGGTGGTTTGAGGTGACCGAGGAGTCGACTCCAGACCTGCAACGCACCGCGTTCGATACCGCGCAGCGAGACGCGGGTGCGACCTGGACCGACTGGGAGGGCTGGGCTTGGGCGGCCGATTTCGGCGATCCCGTGGCTGAGCACAACGCGACGCGGACGGCGTGCAGCCTGTGGGACGAGTCACCGCTTCGGAAGTGGGATCTGCGCGGACGCGACGCCGTCGCGCTGACCGACGCCCTGTTCACCAACGACATGGCCGGGCTCGAGGTGGGCCAGGTCCGCTACGGCGCGCTGTGCGACGAGCAGGGCAAGATGATCATGGACGGCACCGTCTTCCGACTCGCCGACGACCACTGCATGTCGATCACCAGCTACGACTCAGACCTGGCCTGGTTTGAGCAGGTCGCCTCTGACCGGGGGCTCGAGGTGCAGATCGAGGATCACACGCCGCAGATGCCCCACCTGCAGATCCAGGGCCCCAACGCCCGCAAGGTGCTCGGGCCGATCACCGAGGGCGTCGACGTCGACGCGCTGCGCTATTTCCGCTTCGTCCACGAGGGCGTGCGCGTGGGCGGCGTCCCGGCCTGGGTGTCACGCACGGGGTATTCGGGCGAGCTCGGCTTCGAGGTCTACTGCTCCGTCGATGACGCGCCCGAACTGTGGGATGCCGTGGTGCGCGCGGGCCAGCCTCACGGCCTGCGCCCGATCGGCCTGTCGGCGATCGAGATCCTGCGGATCGAGTCCGGCCTGCTGTTCCCCGACATCGACTACTTCCCCCGTCAGACCGACCCTTACGAGGTCCGGCTTGACAACGTCATCAAGCTCGACAAGGCGGGCGACTTCGTGGGTCGCGACGCACTGCGAGCGATCGCGGCTCAGGGCACTCCGCGGCTGCTGACGACCTTGCGGATCGAGGGGGACCAGCTGCCCGAGTACGGCGCTGCCGTCACCAGCGACGGTCGCGAGGTGGGGGTCGTCCGGAGTCCGTGCCAGAGCCCGACCTTTGATATGCAGGTGATCGGGATGACAACGCTGGAGCGCGACCTGGTGCACGACGGCCAGCGGGTCGAGGTGACGGTTGGCGACGGTGTGGTCGGCGCCACGGTGGCGCCATTTCCCATCTACGACACGCAGAAGCGGCGTCCGCGCAGCTAAGCGTCCGCGACGTGGTCATGCGCCCGGGCCTGGTAGGCCTCGGCGGCGGCCACAAACCACTCGAACACGGCCGCGAAGCGAGCGTCGATCCGGCACTCCTCCTGCAGCTCCCATTGCACCCCGAGGACCGGGCTGCCGTCTAGCTCGATCGCCTCGACCACGCCATCCGGCGCCGTGGCCGTCGCGCGCAGCCCCGCGCCCAGCTCGTCCAACGCCTGGTGATGGAAGGAGTTGACGCTCGCGGCCGCGCCGCCGAGCGCGGCCCCGAGGATGCTCGATTCCTCCACGGCGATCGGGTGACGCGGATGGGGCGGGATCCGAGCGCCGTCCAAGGCCGCGCTCTCCATCCCCTTCCAGGCTTTCCAGCCCGGGTCTGAGGGGTGCTCGCGCGAGCGCGCGAGCAGGCGTACGTCCTGGTGCAGCGTCCCGCCGCGAGCCACGTTGAGGACCTGCATCCCGCGACAGACGCCGAGCACCGGCAATCCGCGATCCAGGGCGGCGGCCACGAGCGCAAACTCGAACTCGTCTCGGCGAGGCTCGGTCGCGGCCAGCAGCGGGCCGGGCGCCTGGCCGTAGCGGCCCGGGTCGATGTCGCGTCCGGGCGCGAGCACCACCCCGGCCAGGGGCTCGAGCGTGCCCGGCAGCGCCTCGGGGAGCTGGGCCAGCGTGACCGGCAGCCCACCGGCGGCGAGCAGCGGCCGCTGGATGCCCACCCCTCCGTAGTCGCCGAAGTCGTGCAGGCTCGCCGAGACGCCGATCAGGGCTCGCGCCATCAGGCGCCAACCTGCTCGGTGCTCGGCACCAGCGCTTCCTCGATCAATTCGGTCAGCTCGCGCAGCTCGATTCGCTCGGCGTTGCCCGAGGTCTTGATCGCGTCCTCGTACATGGTCACGTCCTTCGGGCACGAGACCACGAACAGCTCGACCTCGGGAAGGTCGACCGCCTCGCGGATGCGGTTCTCTGAGGGCCGCTCCTGACCGGGCTGATCGGTGATCCAGATTCGTCCGCCGCCCGCGCCGCAGCAGAACGAGTTGTCGCGGTTGCGCGGCATCTCGACCAGCCCGCAGCCCAGTAGTTCGAGAATCCTTCGCGGAGCTTCGTACTCACCCTGAAACCGGCCCAGATGGCACGGGTCGTGATAGGTCACCCGATAGGAGAGGCGGTCGCGCACCTGCAGACGACCGGCCTCGATCAGCTCGAGCAGCAGCGCCGTGTGGTGGCTAACCCTCCAGCTGCCGCCGAGCTCGGGATACTCGTTTCGCAACGTGTTGAGCGAATGGGGATCGCTGGTGACGATCCGCTGAAACTCGCAGTCGTCGATCGTGGCGATGTTCTGCTCGGCCAGGGACTCGAACAGACCCTCCTCGCCGACCCTCCTCACGTCATTGCCCGAGTTGCGCTCGCCGTCGTAGAGGATCCCGAAGTCGACCCCGGCGGCGTGCAGAAGCCGCGCCAGCGAACGGGTCACCTGTTGGGAGCGCGGATCGAACGATGCGTAGTCCCCCACGAACCACAGCACATCGACCGGGTGCTTGCGGGCATCGGGGACATCGAAGTGCAGCTCCCGAGTCCAGCGACCGCGCTTGCGCCGGTTCTCGCCGAACGAGTTACCGGACTTGTGGATCACCTCGAGGGTCGACTGCAGGTTTGAATCGAGCTCGCCCTCCTCGACCAATCGCCGGCGCAGCTGGTTGATGATTGGCGCCTGCTCGATCCCCACCGGACAGATCTCGACGCAGGCGTTGCACTGCATGCACGACCACAACGTCTCGGTCCTCACGCCGTCGGCTCCGATCACGCCGGCGGTGAAGCCTCCACCGTCGGCGTCTCCGTCGAGCAGGGAACCGAGCAGGCCGCCGATGCCCGCGCCGGCCGCGGCGTGGTTGGACTGCTCGCGCAGCTCCAGGATCACGTCCCGGGGCGAGAGCGGGCGCCCGGTCGCGTTGGCCGGACACGCCTCATGGCACTTGCCGCACTTGGTGCAGGCATCGAGCTGGAGCAGGTGCAGGGGGCTGAAGTCGGCCAGAGCGCCGTAGCCGGCCGGCTCGTCGGCGCGCCCGGGAGCGATCGGGCGCAACCGCTTGCCCGCCATCGGATCACGCAGCGCCAGCGAGAAGAAGCTGGTCAGCATGTGCGCGGCCTTGGTGTAGGGGATGCTGGCCACGAAGGAGATCGCCAGCAGCCCGTGAAACCACCACAGCCCGTGACGGAGCCCCGCCAGCGTGCCACGGCCCAGCCCGCCCAGCGCCTGGGCCACGACCCAACCCCCGAACTGGGTAGCGCCGTAGCCGGGATGGTCCATCGCGATCCGCACCCCCTCGAGCACGAAGCCGGTCAGCGCGATCACCAGCAGCGCAATCACAAACCACCAGTCCCCGATCCTGTACACCCGGCGGTCGTACTGGGGATCGTCGCGGGCACGGTCGGGTCGCGAGTAGTCAAGCTTGGCGGGACGACCGATCGCGCGGCGGGCCATCATCACCAGCACGCCCGCGACCAGGGCCGTGCCGAGGAGGTTGAGCACTTCCTTGTAGACGAGATAAAAGCCGCCCCGGAAGTAGTCCCAGCCGAACACCGGTGAGGTGAAGTCGGTATCGAAACCGAGGATCACCGTCCCGGCAAACAGCGTCAGAAAGCCGTAGAAGATGCCGCGGTGCGCCCAGCCGGCGGTCCGGTCACGACGCTCGATCGTCGCGTGGGAAAACAGCAACCGCGCACCCGTGGCCAGCCGCGGTGGCAGCTCGCGCCAGGGACACGGCGGCCAGGCGCCGCCCTGGCCGCGCCGGTACTTGACGATCGGCCGCAGCACTCCGTAGACGAACACCGCCACCGAGGCCACCGCCAGCAGGTACCAGAGAACCTTGAGGACGGTGGCGAAGTGCCAGAAGACCGGGCGTGTCTCGGTGGCCGCGAGCAGGAGCGCCATGGCGGCTAGCGGCTCACGGGTCCAGCAGCCCCTCGAGCTCGTCGGCGATCTCGAACAGGTCCGCCACCGCTCCGTAATGCGCGACGCCGAAGATCGGCGCTTCCGGGTCGGTATTGACGGCGATGATCGTCTCCGCCGTGCGCATGCCCGCCAGGTGCTGGACGGCGCCGGAGATCCCGAGCGCCAGGTACACGCGCGGCTTGACCGTCTTCCCCGACTGACCAACCTGGCGCGCGCTCGGCATCCAACCGGCGTCCACGAGCGGACGCGACACGCTGAGGGTCGCGCCCAGGCGCTCGGCCAGGGCCTCAAAGCGCGGAAGCTCGTCCTTGTCCTGGACGCCACGGCCGATCGAGACCAAGAACGGCGCCTTGGTGATGTCGACATCGCCCTCCTGCACCTCCTCAAAGCCCAGGTGCTCGGTGGCGGCCACCCCGTCGAGGGCCAGCTCCACCGTCCGGCTGGGTGGCGATCCCCCGCCCGCGGCGGCCGGCTCGAAGGTCCCGGGACGAAGCAGCAGCAGCGTGCACGGCTTGCCCGGGAAGTCGAGCTCGAGGACGAGCTTGTCGCCGTAAGCGCCGCGCCCGGCGATGGGGCCGTCGTCGAAGGACAGCGAAGTGACGTCTGAGGCAAAACCCAGCCCTCGCCTGGCCGCCACGGCCGGCGCGCAACCGAGCGCGTCGATCGTGTGACCGAGCAGCACCAGTCCGGGGCGCTCGGTCTCGATCAGCTCCTCCAGCGCCCGCTGGGCGACGTGGGCTTCGAAGTGCTCTTGGGGGGTCGCAACAAGCAGCAGCTCGTCCACCCCGTCGGCGGCCAGCGCCGCGGCGAAGCGCTCGGGCTGATGATCGATCACTGCCACCACCAGGCGGCCCCCGCACGACGGCTTGATCTGACGGGCGGCGCTGACGAGCTCCAGCGAGACGTCGCGCAGCTCTCCACGGCGGGTTTCGGCGACTACGAGCACGTCGCTCATCCGGCTGCGCTCATCCGGTCGCGGACGATCTCGACGATCCGGCTGGCGAGCTGGTCAGGCGAACCGTCGAGCATCTCGGCGCCGCCTCCCCGCTCGGGCATTCTCAGCTCACGGCGCCGCGAGGCGGCCGCAGCGGCGAGCGCTCCCGCGTCGAGATCGAGCTGCTCGGGCGTGGTGACCTCGAGTGGCTTCTCACGCGCCCGCTTGATCGCCCGCAGGTTGGCGTACCGAGGCTCGTTGATCCCGGTCTGGATCGTGAGCAGCGCCGGGGTGCGCACGCGCAGCACCTCTACCAGTCCGCCCTCGAGCTCGCGCTTGACAGTGGCGGTGGAGGCAGCGGCCGCGTACTCAAGATGCTTGACCACGGCCACGTGGGGCAGCTCGAGGTAGCCGGCCAGAGCCACGCCGGTAGCCCCGTTGACGGCATCCGAGGACTGCACGCCGCACAGCACGAGGTCGGGTGCCTCGCGCGCGACCGTGGCGGACAGAACACGCGCCACCGCGAGCGGATCGAGATCCCGGCAGTCATCGCTCCACACCCGGATGGCTCGGTCAGCGCCCATCGCCAGGCAGCCGAGCAGCGCCTCCTCGGACGGCTGGTCGCCGACGGTGATGACCACCACTTCGGAGTCGTCGCCCTCGGCCTGTTCGCGCAGGGCCAAAGCCGCCTCGAGCGAGAACGAGTCCCACTCGTTGAGCTCGGTTTGCACGAAGTCAGGGTCGACCCCCGAGCCGTCCTCGAGCAGCTCGAAGTCGTCGTCGAGCGCGGCGACCTGCTTGACCGGGACGACGACCTTCACGCGGGCTTCACCCGCTCCGGATCAGGGTCCGGACGCTTAGGCGACATCTACCGTGTTGAGCAGCTGAGCGCGGTAGTCGTCGTTGCTGCTCTCGCCCCACAGGCGCCGCTCGCGGATGAACGGAAGCGGCATCTCCGGATGCGGCGAGTCAATTTCCCTCGCCAGGCGATGGCCGTCGAAGACCGAGTCGACGATCATCCGCGGCGCCGAAGCGTCGCCGATCACGTACAGCGCCTCGATCCCCTCCTGGGCCAGCCGCGCCGGGTCTGACTTGAGCTCGCGGTACAGCTCGTCGTCGGAGATTCGGGCCGTGCACAGCACCACGGTGTCGACCTCGAAGACCTCCTTGTGGGCCGGATTCCAGACGTTGTAGGCATGGCAGGCGCCCGGCTCGATCCGCTCGAGCATCGTGTACGGGTGGATGCCGACGTTGAGCCGATGCAGATCGCGGTGCAGCATGGGAGCCTCGAGCGTGTACTCCATGTAGCCCGCGATGTCCCCGGCCTGGGTGAGGAGCTGAACTTCGTGGCCCTCGCCGGCCAGCTTCTGGGCGACCGAGGCGCCCATGAAGTACCCCTCGTTCTCAAGCACGAGCACGCGCTTACCGATCGTCTTGTTCCCAGAGACCACCTGATCGGGGGTCAGCTGCCAGTCCAGCGCCGCGTCGGCGCCCGGGATGGGCTCGTGCGTGGCCGCGTTGAGGCCGTCGGTGGCGTAATGACAGCCGGTCGCGACGATCACGATCTCAGCCCCGTAGTCGAGCACCTGCTCGGCGCTCAGGCGCGAGCCCGTATGCACCTCGACGTTTGACAGCTTGTCGAGCTGGATCTGGCGGTAGTTGACGATCCGGCTCCACTCGCCCAGGCCCCGGGCGGTACCGCGGAACAGGTTCTCCTTGCCGTCGGAATGCCCGAGCTTGGAGATCCAGTTCACGCTGCCGCCGATCTCCTTGGCCCCCTCGACCAGGTGCACGGCCGACATTTCGCGCTTGCCCAGCACCATCGCGCACTCCATCCCCGCCGGGCCGGCGCCGATCACCAGCACGCCCTTGTCACGGTTGGCGGCCGGGTGGAACTTCTCAGGATGCCAGCCGCGGCGGTACTCCTCGCCCGCGGTCGCGTTCTGGGTGCAGACCATGGGCGGGCCGCCGATCTCCCAGCGCGAAATGCACTGGTTGCAGCCGATGCACTCACGGATGTCCTCGAGCCGGCCCTCGTCGATCTTCTGGGGCAGGAACGGATCGGAGATCGAGGGTCGCGCGGCGCCGATGATGTCGTACTGGCCCGAGTTGATGATCGCGATCATGGTGTCGGGGTTCGTGATCCGCCCGACGCCGACGACCGCCTTGTCGGTGTGGTTGCCGGCCTTGACCTGGCCCGTGAACGGCTTCTCGTGGTTTTCCTCAAAGAAGCGTGAGGGACCGGCATTCTGGCCCCACTCTGCGATATCGCCGACCGTGAAGTCCCACAGGTCGACGAGATCATTGCAGTGCTCCACGAACCGGATCCCATCCTCGCCCACCTGAATCGACGACGGTCCCAGCAGGTGGTCGACGGCGAACCGCGATGCGATCGCGCAGTCATCTCCGACCGCCTCGCGGACCTTGTACAGCGACTCGCGCCAGAAGCGGGCGCGGTTCTCAAACGAGCCGCCGTACTCGTCGGTGCGGCGGTTGTAGAACGGCGAGAGGAACTGAAACGGCAGGTAGGCGTGGGCGCCGTAGACGTAGATGATGTCGAAGCCGGCGTCGCGAGCACGGAGCGCCGCGTCGACGTACATCTGCTGGACGGTCGCGATGTCGTCCTTGTCCATGTGGCGCGGGAAGATGTTGAGCTCGAAGTCCGAGGCGATCTGCGAAGGGCCGCGCGGCGTGGCCCGCGTTTCCATGCACGGGGCGTGGGGACCGCCGTACCACAGCTCGATGCCCGCCAGGGCACCAAACTCATGCAGGCGGTCGCACATCGCGGCCAGGTTGCGGACATCGCCTTCATCCCAGATCCGAGCCGAGACACGGGATGTGTCATCGGATTCGGGATGAATCGAGCAGTATTCGGTGCAGCACGCGCCCCAGCCGCCTTCGGCCTTCATGCCGCGGTGATAGGCCTGCATCCCCGGCTTCTCTGACCCGGCGCCGATGCAGTGAGGGACCTGGTAGAAGCGATTCTTCAGGGTCTTCGGTCCGATCTGGATCGGCTCGAAGAGGATGTCGTACTTCGGGTCGCGCGGCACGGTCTCTCCCTCCCTCAGCTCCCTCGATGAACAAATAGGTTCAGGCCAAAGTTCTACCGGATCCGGTCGGCGCTGTCCACCGCTTCGGCCCTGTCGGGGGGGACCCTATCCGGCTCGAGCTCCCAGGTCGGCAGGTCGGCCAGCGCCTGGCGGTAGCGGCGTTTGTAGACCGGACGCAAGAACATCGACCAGGTCGTCGCGCCCAAGGCGACCACGACGAGACCGCCGAAGGCGCGCCCGGCGATGATGAACGCGACCACGCACACGAGCGCCACAAGGCTGATCGCGATCGGCACCCGCCGGAAGCGCAGCTGCGTCCGGCGAATCTCGGCGTATTGCTCGATCGGAATCCGCGCCGTGTTCCAGATCCGCCCACATTGCTCGCACGCCCAGCGCTCGCCGTAGTGAAGGTATCGGCGCTCACCGCACTCACAGGTGATCGTGATCGGAGGCCCGCGCCGAACCGACCTGGGAACCGCCACCGGGTCGTCGTCCCTGGCGAGGGAGCCCAGAGCGCCGTCGGGGCTGCCGGCGCGCATTAGTGCGCCGGGGGCTCCCAGCCCTCGAGCACGCTGCGCTGATAATCGGTCCCCACGGTCCGTGAGTCTTGCACCCACGGCCCGAGCTCGGGCTGCGGGAACTTGCAGTGCTGCTCTTTCAACGCGATCCCGTAGGAGTTGCCCGACTGCAGGTGGCAGATCAAGACCTTGCGGGCGATCTCGTCCTCGCGCCCCGCCGGGATCGCGAAGTAGATCTTGATGAACGCGTTTGAGTAGCGGTCAAACACCGCCGGCACCCCGTCCTCGCTCAGCAGAACCACGTCCTCGAGCCAGTTGAGGTCGGCCCCCGGGGTAGCCGCGTTGAGGTCGATGTCCGACACCAGGCCCAGGTCTTCCTGGTAGGGAAAGCGCTTGCCCGACAGATATTCGGCGTCGATCGAGAACACCTTCTCGGGCTCAGAGAGAACACGTCTCACCTCAGTCATGGACGCGCGCCCCGTCGCCCGCGCGCTGCGCGTCAGGCTCTAGATAGTCGATCGGGTTCTCGATGTGGCGCTCGAGCAGACGCTCGATCCGGGCCAGGGTGCGCTCCTCCGAGACGCCGGGGATGTAGTCGGTGCCGGCCAGCGGGACGCGGGCCATGGCCGACGCCTCGACGGTCAGCGCGCACAGATCTTCGGGCTCGAGGCTGTGCACATCGGTCTTGCCGCACGCTCGGGCGAGCATCTGGCACTCCAGGGTCAGCGTGTGGAGGAAGTTGTAGACCCGGTCGGCGGCCTCGTCGACCACCAGCCGCCGGCGCAACTCGGGGTCCTGGGTGGTGATCCCCACCGGGCAACGCCCGGTATGGCAGTGGTAGCACTGGCCCGCGGGCACGCCGATTGTCCCCTCGTAGTCGGTGACGCCGGGGATCTCCTTATTGCAGTTCAGGGCCATCAGCGCCGAGTGCCCGATCGCGATAGCGTCGGCGCCGAGCGCCAGGCACTTGGCCACGTCGCCACCGTTGCGGATCCCCCCGGCCACCACGAGGTCGATCTCATCGACCAGCCCTACGTCTTCCAGCGCCCGGCGGGCTTCCGGGATCGCCGCCATGAGCGGAATCCCGGTCTCCTCGGCCGCAGTATGAGGGCCGGCGCCGGTCCCGCCCTCGGCGCCATCGAGGTAGATGACATCGGGGCCGCACTTGGCGGCCATCCGCACATCGTCGTAGACCCGCGCCGCCCCCAGCTTGAGCTGGATCGGGATCTCATAGTTGGTCGCTTCCCGGACCTCTTGGATTTTCAGCGAGAGATCGTCCGGACCGAGCCAATCCGGGTGGCGGGCGGGCGAGCGCTGATCGATTCCGGCCGGTAGCGAGCGCATCTCGGCCACCTGCTCGGTCACCTTCTGGCCCATCAGGTGGCCGCCCAGGCCAACCTTGCAGCCCTGACCGATGAAGAACTCACACGCGTCCGCGAGCATCAGGTGATGAGGGTTGAAGCCGTAGCGGCTCTGGATCACCTGGTAGTACCACTTGGTCGAGAGCTCGCGCTCGGGAGGGATCATCCCGCCCTCGCCCGAGCAGGTGGCGGTACCGGCCATCGAAGCGCCCTTCGCCAGCGCCATCTTGGCCTCCAGCGAGAGCGCGCCGAACGACATACCGGTGATGTAGATCGGGATGTCGAGCTCGATCGGCTTGGCGGCAAACCGGCCGCCGAGCACGGTCTTGGTTTCGCATTTCTCGCGGTAGCCCTCGATCACGAACCGCGTCAGGGTGCCGGGCATGAACATCAGCTCGTCCCAGTGGGGAATCTTCTTGAACATCGAGAAACCGCGCATCCGATAACGGCCAAGCTGTGACTTGACGTGGATGTCATCGATGACCTCAGGCGTGAAGATCCGGGAGTGTCCGAGGACGTTGTGGGCGCTCGGTGCGTTCTCGTCGGCAGTTGGCATTTTCTGACCTCCTAGAGGACGAGCTTGCGCTCGGAGGGTTCGAGCGAGTCGTAGTTGTAGAGCTTCTTGCCGCACACGAACTTGGTGAAATGGGGCGGGGAGCCGAGCTCGTAAATGGAGAACTTGCGCTCGATCAGCTCGGTGTCGGCGTCCGTCCACTCCCCTTCGACGCAGTCGACGCCCAGTGACTTGACCTGGCCGGCGACGTAGATCTCGCCGTCGTACATCGAGTCGCCCAGCCCCGGTCCCACGTCGCCACACAGGATCTGGCGTCCGCGCTGCATCATGAAACCGGTCATCGAGCCGGCATCGCCGAGGGCGATGATCGTCCCGCCCTTCTGATCGATTCCGGTTCGGGCCCCGACCCGGCCCTTGATCACGAGGTCGCCACCGCGGATCGCGGCCCCGGTGAGCGAGCCGGCGTTGGAGTCGATCACCACGACCCCCGACATCATGTTTTCGCACGCCGACCACCCGACGCGGCCGGCGATGTGGACCTCAGGCCCGTCGATCATCCCGAGGGCAAAGTAGCCCAGGCTTCCTTCGAAGTTCAGCCGGCAGCGTGTGAGCAGGCCGGCGCCCAGCGAATGGCGGGCCCCTGGATTGCTGACCGTCACCTCGCGCACGCCCTGCTCATAGAGGAGCCAGCGCAGCTCGAGGTTGATCTGCCTGGTGGTGAGCTCGCGGGCGTCGAAGGTTGCCGAGGCGCCGTCGATCTGCGCCACGCGCGGAACGCGGGCGTCGAGCTCGACCAGCCCGCGGGCATCGAAGCGGGGCTCCTCGGGTGACGGGTACGAGTTCGGGGACGGGGTCCCCGTGGTCACCGGGTCCATACCATCACCGTGCTCTCATAGGGGTCATAGGTCTCGATCTCGCGATCGATCACGGCTCGAATCGCCATCTCCTCGGAGGCCAGCGCGACCATGTCGTCGCCCTCGTAGAGAACCAGCGGCTTGGCGGCGAGCTCGTCCTTGGCCACGCCCAGCGCGTCCTGCGAGACACAGATGTAGGTGAAGACCCCGTCCAGGTCCTCGAGGCTGTGATGCATCGCGTCCTCCAGCGATTCTCCCGCGGCCATCCGGTCGGCCAGGTAGACGGCGATGATCTCCGAATCGCACATCGATGCGAAGCGGTGGCCGCGGGCCTCCAGACGCCGGCGCCACTGGTGGTAATTGGTCAGCTGGCCGTTGTGGACGACGGCGACGTCGGAGAACGGGTACGCCCAGTAGGGATGCGCGTTGGCGATGTCAACATCCGATTCAGTGGCCATGCGCACATGGCCGATGCCGTGCGAGCCGAGGTAACCGTCGAGCTGGTAGGCGCTCGAGACCGTCCGCGCGTCCCCGAGATCCTTGACGATCTCGAGCGAGTGACCGAGTGACAGCACCTCGGTGTGCGGGACTGACTCGACGTGGTCAGCGAGCGTCTTGAGGTCACCCGCGTAGGCGACGGTGGCCGTGAAGGTGTAGTCGTTGGCGTCCTCGGTGCGCATGATCTCCGCTCCCGCCGCCCTCAGTCGCGCCTGCACCTCGTGGCGCCGGCGCCGGACGTCACCGGCGAAGTCCAGATCGCGGGCTGCGGTCGACTCGGCCAGGTTGATACGTACGGTCAGCTCCTCGCTGGGAGCGTGGTAGAGCGCGAACCCGGTCGAGTCCGGTCCGCGATGCTTCATCGACTGCAACATGCTGGTCATGTCACGGCCGATCCGGTGGGGTGTCTGAGCTGGCTCCGGCCGGTGGGACGGATGGGAACCAATTTCACCACTGCCGTTGCGGTAGATGATCCCGGCGATTCCGCACATGCTCGTTCTCCTTTACGGCCGCGCCGGCCGTTAGGGCAGCACCTCGAGGTACTCGTCGCGTTCCCAGTCGGTCACGGCGGCGAGGTAGCGCTCCCATTCATCCCGCTTGTAATGGTTGAAGACCTTGTAGAGGCGACCCGGCATCGCGCTGCGGATGACCTCGTCGGCAGCCAGCGCCTCGAGCGCCGCGCCCAGGCTGTCGGGCACCTTTTCGATCTTCGCCCCCTGCTGGAGCAGGTCATAGGTGTTGCCCTGCTGTGGCGGCCCGGGATCAAGCTCACGGCGGACGCCGTCCAGACCGGCCCGGAGGAGCGTCGCCACGGTCAGATACGGATTGCAGGACGAGTCGACGCCGCGATACTCAAATCGGCCGCCCGAGGCTACGCGCACCGTGGTGGTGCGGTTCTGCCAGCCCCAATTCTTGTAGATCGGAGCCCAGAAGCCGGTGTCCCACATCCGGCAGTAGGAGTTCACGGTCGGGTTGCCGACGCACATCAGGGCGGGGAAGTGCTCGAGCATGCCGCCGAGGAAGTGGCGCGCGAACTGAGACAGCTGGGCCGGACCCTCGGGATCGTGAAAGACGTTGTGTCCGTCCTCGTCCATGAGCGTGAAATGGTGATGGTGCCCATTGGCCGATACGCCGGTGAACGGCTTGGGCATGAACGAGGCCAGCAGGTCGTGCTTGCGAGCCACCGCCGCGCACACCTGGCGGTAGGTGGTGATGTTGTCGGCCGTGCGGAGCGGACGATCGAAGCGGAAGTTGAGCTCGAGCTGACCGGGGGCGTCCTCGTGGTCGCCGTAGCTCATGTCGAGGCCGAGCGCCTGTCCGTATTGCACCACGTCGAGGAGCACGGGGCGAAGCTCCTCGAACTGGTGGATGTGGTAGCAGTAGGGCTTGGTCACGCCCTGCGGGATCTCGCCTGCCTCGGGTCGCTTGAGCCACATCATCTCGGGCTCGATCCCGATCAGGAACTGGCATCCGAGCTCCTGCTCGAAGTCGTGGGCGACCGCCTTGAGGTTCTGGCGCGGGTCGGCGTCCAGCAGCTCGCCGGTCTCGGTGTCGTAGCAGTCGCAATAGACGCGCGCGACCCGGCTGTCCCACGGCAGCACCGCGAAGGTGTCCAGGTCGGCGACCGCGGCCAGCTCTGATTCCTCGGGGCCGAAGCCGATGTAGTTGCCGTAGCGGTCGGTGAACAGGTTCGCGGTCGCGCCGTAGACGAGCTGGTAGCCCTTCTCCGCCACCTGTGCAAAGAAGGTCGACACAACGCCCTTGCCCATCACGCGCCCGGTGATCGAAACCTGCTGAAAGAAGACGTAGCGGATGCCCTCGGCCTCGATTCGCCGAGTCAGCTCCTCGATCTTGGCCGCTCGCCCCGGGGCGTTGCGGGCTTGCTCGAGCGTCGCGGGGGCCGGCTCAATCCGCGGCGAGGCGAGCACCGTCTGGACGTCGCCTCCGAACACAACCTCGTCTTGCCCAGCTGTCTGCATCCCCACTCCTCGCCTCGCACGCTTGACTGGACAAATTGGTACACGTGGCGTTATACCAAGCGCTCGTCGCGACCGCAAGCGGCGAGCTTGACCCCAGGCAGGGGACGGGCTACGCTATTGCGCTGTCCCCAATTCCGTTGCACTATAGGCAACAAGAGGAGCACTGCCAGTGACCGCCCGCCTCCCCTCCTCCGTTCGCACCCTCGTCATCGGCGCCGGCGTTCACGGCCTCTCGACGGCCTGGCACCTGGCCCGCGACGGCGAGCCCGTGCTGGTGCTCGACAAGACCGATGTGGCGGCCGGCGCCTCGGGAATCGCCTGCGGGATTGTGCGCAACAACTACTACCAGCCGGCCATGCAGGAGCTGATGGCGGCCTGCGTCGAGGTCTGGGAGTCCGAGGCCGAGGCCCTGCACTACCACCCCACCGGCTACATCGCCCTTGGGCCGTCCGCGCAGGAGGGTGACCTGTCAGAGGTGTTCGCCCGCCAGCAGCGGATCGGATATCCCTCGGAGCTGCACCTCGGCGAGGAGGAGGTCGCCCGCCACATGCGCGCGCTATATGACGACTGGCGCGCGCCCGGCCTCAGCGTGTGCCTGCACGAGCAGGCGGGTGGCTACGCCTTCAACCGGGAGTCGATGCTCGGGCTCGCCGGCCTCGCTCGCGGCGCCGGTGCGCAGATCGAGACCGGCGTGGAGGTGACCGGCTTTTCCTTTGACGGCGCCGGCGCGGTGCAGCGGGTCAGCACGAGCGCCGGCGAGATCGCCGTGGAGCAGGTTGTGGTCGCGGTTGGCCCCTGGATAGCCGCGCTGTGGTCGATGCTCGGTCTTCCCGACCGGCTCGACGTCCGTCATCCCGACGGTCGCGTCGTGACCGACCAGCCGATGTGGACCTACTGGTACCTGCAGGAAGGTGAGGTCGACTTCCCGCCCGGGATCTTCGTGACCAACGATGGCCACGCCTCGCCGGTGCTGCACGTCGATTCTGATCAGCCCCTCCACGCCGACGATGGCGAGCTGATCACCAGCGAGCCCTGGGGGGTGTACTTCAAGCCCGACCGCGACAGCATTCAGGGCGGTGCCCAGCCGCTCGAGCTCGGCCACACCTTCGCAGTTGACCCCTATCCGACGGGGACGGTGGATGCCGGTTTCCCCGAGCTGTGGTCGGCCTCGCTGTCGCACTGCCTAAAGCGCTTCGAGGGCGCGCGAGGCCGCTACCGGCAGGCCCGCTCGGGCGGCGTGGGCGCGTTCACGGTGGACAACTTCCCGGTGTTTGACTTCCTGCGCCCCAACGTATTCGTGGCCGCCGACTCCAACCACGGCTACAAGATGATCGCCGTGGGCCGCGAGATCGCCCGCATGCTGGGCGGTGAGCACTCGTCATTGCTGCACCCGTTTCGCTACCAGCGTTTCGCCACCGGCGAGCTGCACCCGGTCTCCCACAGCCCCTACCCCTGGAGTTAGTGGTCGCTCGAGGTGCCGCTCGTCCGATCGCACCCACAAACCACGGTTGCGCCCGGGCCGTGCGGTCGCGTCCAGCCAGCTGCTAAGCCGGGCCGCAGGCCCCGCCCAGCGCCCGGCTGAGCTCAGAGGCGGCTTCGAGCAGAGGCTGACGGAGAGCCTTGCGGGCCGCCGAGGGCAGGCGAGCGGCCGGGCCCTGGATGCCGAGGATCGCGGCCAGCTCCCCGGCGCGGCCGAACACTGGGGCCGCGACCGCTCCCAGGTCCGGCTCACGCTCGCCGACTGCCTCGGCCCAGCCCTGCTCGCGGACGCTCGCGAGCTCAGCCGCGAGCACGGCCGGATCGATGATCGTGCGCTCGGTGTAGGCAACCAGCGGGCGGCCCGGTGCGCGCGCAGACCCGGAGCCGTCGAAGGCGAGCATCACCTTGCCGGTGGCGGTCGCGTGCGGGACGCTGGGGCGTCCGACGCGCGCCATGCTGACCACGCTGGACGACGAGGGGACGAAGTCGACCGTGATCGCCTCGCCATCGCCGGGGACCGACAGCGTAGCCGTCTCACCGGTGTCGGCGACCAGCTGCGCGAGCAGCGGCCGGGCCCGCCCGCGCAGGTCCAGCTGGGTGAGCACGCGATCCGAGAGCGCGACCAACTTGAGGCCGAGGCGGTAGGGGCCGCCGGGCGCCCGCTCGACCAGCCGCCCTTGCTCCAGCGTGGCGAGCAGCCGCGACGCGGTGCTCGCGTTGACGCCGATCTGCCGGGCGAGCTCGTTGACGCCCAGTCCCGCCTCGCTGGCCCCGAGCGCGTCGAGCAGCGCGATGGCGCGAGCCACCGAGCCCACGGGCCGGCGCGGCGAAGGGCGGTCACCGCCGTCCACCGGCGCCTGGCTGCCCACTAGCGGAGCTCGCGACGCGGAGGCGAGCCGTGGCTCCTGCCCGCGCGGAGACCACTTCGCTGGCCCGCTATGCGGGCTGGGGTGGGCGAGTCGAGCGAACGCATCACCATCACCTCGATCCCGCCGGGGGCGAAGAGATCACGGGAGAGCGCGACGCGCTCGTCGCGGCCGGCGAAGATCAGCTCCTCGAGCTCCAGGCCCGCGGTCGTCCGGCGGATCTCAAGCCGCTTCCCGGCTCGGTCCCGCGGCGTCAGCAGCGCCGGCATGACGCGGGTCCGCGCGTAGGCGATCGGGACACCGGCGGCGATCAGCACGTCAAGCACCATCTCCCCGCGCTCCATGGCCGCGCGTACCAGCTCCAGCGAGGGGAGCTTGATCTCCGGGTGCACGACATCAAACATCACCGCCGCCGGGGTGCCGCCGGCCAGCAGCGTGCGGGCCACGGTCACTGCCAGGGTATCCGGCTGCAGGCCCAGGACGCTACCCACTTCGCTGCCGACGGCGCGCCGCTGCACCCGGACGGCGGCAGCGGAGAGCACGACCCCCCGGCGTCGAGCTACCGACGAGTACGGCTCCAGGCGCTCGAGCCGCTCGTCAAAGGCGGCCGGCACGGCCATCCGTCCGACGAACGTCCCACTCCCCTGGCGGCGCACGATCTCGCCGCTCTCCTCGAGCCGCTGAAGCGCGCTGCGCAGCGTGCCGCGCGAGACGCCGAGCATCGCGGCGACCTCGTGCTCGGGTGGCAGCCGGTCGCCGAGCCGATAGCGCCCCGGGGCCAGCCAGTTGCGTAGCGCCCGTTCCGCTCCGTCAACAAGTGACGGGCGCCCGGCGGGTGCGGACACCGGTTGGTCCACAACCGGCCGCCCTTTTGACGATCCCGTTGGCATCTGGTTCAGCGACTCCTACCACTCAGCGCGTCGCGGCAATCGTATTGGCAGGCACGGCGTCGGCGCGACTTTCAGGCCAGCTGGCTTCGGGCCGGCCGCGAGAAGCGAGCCGTCTCTACACCGATCCTCCGGTGGGTACGACGGCGGCCAGGGCCTGGCTGCGCGCCACCGCCGCGCGGCGAGCAAGGTCCTCGGCCTGGCGGCGGCGCAGGTCATCGCCGGCGTCGCCGAGGTTGAGCTCGACGAGCTCGACGGCGGATCGGCAGGCCGCCTCGGCGAGCAGGACCGCCGTAATGGCATCCCCGGTCAGGTGGGGGTTGCCGTGTCGGGCCAGCCCGGCTCCCAGCCCGGCCAACTCGGCGGCGGCGGCCGCGATCTCCAGCGGCGGGTCGGCGGCAGCCGAGCGCGCGGCCGCGATCTGCGCGGCGCGCGACTCGTCCCCGGCGGGCAGCGCGAAGGCCTCGAGCACCGGCGCGTAGGCCCGCAGGTCGCGATCGCCCAGTTCGAGCGCCTGGCAGCGCAGATCCGCGGCTCGCCGAGCGGTCTGCTGGGCGTCGGGGGCGAGATCGAAGCGGGCCGCCATCTGCACCAGCGCGGCGGCCAGTGCGCAGGCGGTGGCGGCGGCGCTGCCGCCCCCCGGCGCCGCCGTCCGCGCGGCGAAGCGCTCGAGCAGCTCGTTCAGCGGCAGCGCGGTCAGGCCGGGTGGATCGCCGGCGCTCACCTAGAACAGCCCGACCGTGCGGCCGTCGGCGTCGATGTCGATGTTGAGAGCGGCGGGAGTCTTGCCCAACCCCGGCATCTGGGTGATGTCGCCGCACAGCGGCACCAGCCACCCGGCGCCGGTGTAGGCGCGGATGTCGCGCACCGGGAGGGTGAAGTTCTCCGGGGCGTTGAGCAGCTGCGGGTCGGACGAGAGCGACAAGTGAGTCTTGGCCATGCAGACCGGGAAGTGACCGAGCCCTTCGCGGGTGAACTGGCCGATCTTGGCTTCGGCCTCGGGATAGAAGTAGACATCGCGGGCCCCATAGACACCCTTGGCGATCGCCTCGATCTTGTCCTGGATCGGCTCGTCGTCCCGGTAGAGCTGATGGAAGGTGTTGGGCTGCTCGCATGCCTCCACCACTGCCTCGGCCAGCTCGGCCGCGCCGGCACCGCCCTTGGTGAAGCCCTCGTTGGCCTCGGCCGCGAACGCCCCGTTCTCCATCGCCAGCCGCTTGACCAGCTCGACCTCTTCGTTGGTGTCACCGGGGCGGCGGTTGACCGCGACCACGGCGGGGACGCCAAAGGTCTTGATCGTCTTCAGGTGCCGGCGGACGTTGGCGAAGCCGACCTCGATCGCCTGCAGACTCGCGGCGCGGTCGACGCGCGGATCGTCCTCGATCCCGCTGTGATGCTTGATCGCGCGCACGGTGGTGACCAGCACCGCCGCCGACGGGGTCAGCTTGCCGAAGCGGCAGACGATGTCAAAGAACTTCTCCATCCCCATGTCCGAGCCGAAACCCGACTCGGTGACGACATAGTCCCCGAGCTTCATCCCAACCATGTCGGCGATCAGCGAGTTGTTGCCATGGGCGATGTTGGCGAACGGCCCGCAGTGCATGAGGACCGGCTGACCCTCGAGCGTCTGCACGAGGTTGGGCTTGATCGCGTCCTTGAGGAGGACGGTCATCGCCCCCGCCGCGCCGAGATCCTCGGCCGTGATCGCGCGCGCGCCGTCAAACGAGTAGGCGGCCGTGATGTTGGCGATCCGCCGGCGCAGGTCCTGAAGGTCCCGGGACACCGCCATGATCGCCATCACCTCGGAGGCGGCGGTGATGTCGAAGCCGGTCTCCCGCGGGTAACCGTTGGCGCGGCCGCCGAGGCCGACGGCGATGTTGCGCAGGGCGCGGTCGTTCATATCCACCGCGCGCCGCCAGCCGACGCGCAGGGCGTCGATCTTGTGCGGGTTACCGTGCAGGATCGAGGCGTCGATCATCGCCGCCAGCAGGTTGTTGGCGGCCCCAATGGCGTGAATGTCGCCCGTGAAATGCAGGTTGAGGTCCTCCATCGGGACGACCTGGGTGAGGCCGCCACCAGCCGCGCCGCCCTTGATCCCGAACACCGGGCCGACCGATGCCTCACGCAGACAGGCCACCGGCTTGCGACCGATCACGCCCAGACCCTGGGTTAGGCCGACCAGCGTCGTGGTCTTGCCCTCGCCGGCCTTGGTGGGGGTCATGCCGGTGACACAGATGAGCTTTCCGTCCGGGCGGCTGGCGAGCCGGTCGAGCACCGAAAGGGCGATCTTGCCCTTGTAGCGCCCGTAAGGCTCGATCTCATCCGGCTCCAGGCCGGCGGCACTGGCGATCGACTCGATCGGCTGCAGTACCGCTTCCTGGGCGATTTCGAGGCTGCTCTTCATCTCTCTCCTACCTCCACGGCGTTAGTGGCTGACAGCAGCGGCGGCGAGCTCAGAGACGAGCTTGTCCTCGTAGAAGCGCTCAAGGGCGAACGGTGCAATTAGGTCAGGCGTCCTACCGGTCGCCACGAGCTCCGCCAAGGTCTTGCCCACGATCGGGGCCGCTTTGAAGCCGTAAGTGCCCCAGCCGGCGCTGATGTGGAAGTTATATATCTCCGTTGTACCAAGGATCGGGCTGTAATCGGGAGACAGATCGCACAGACCGGCCCAACTGCGCAGCAGCCGAGCGCGCTCGAGCTGGGGAAAGAGCTCCATCGAATGGCGGCACACGTCCTGGAGGAAGTTGAGCGTGCCCTGCATCCGGTAGGTCGTCCAGGGTTCGATCTCGGCTCCCATCAGGAATTCGCCGCGATCGGTCTGGCTGATGTAAACGTGCATCTGGGAGGAGACGATGACCACATCGAGGAGCGGCTTGAGCGGCTCGGTCACGCACGCCTGGAGGATGTGGGTGGTGATCGGGAGCCCGACGCCGGCCATATCGGCGACCTGAGTGCTCCAGCCGGCGGTGCAGTTGAGGACCTGCCCGGCGGCCGTCGTTCCTTGGTTGGTCTCGACGTGAGTGATCCGGTTCCCGGTACGTCGCAACCCGGTGACGGTGGTGTTCTGGTGGATCTCTGCCCCGCCCGCGTCGGCGCTGCGGGCCAGGCCCCAGACCACGGCGTCGTGACGGATGATCCCGCCCGGGGGGTGATACAGCGCGCCCATGATCGGATGGATGGCGTGCGGGTTCTCGACCTGCATGGCCGGGGCGAGCTGCTTGATCTCATCGGGGTAGATCAGGCGCGAGTCGATGCCCTGGATGCGATTGACCTCGGCCCGGTTGGCCATCACGAACATCGCCCGGTCGGAGTGAGCGAGGGTCAGGTGGCCACACTGGGAGAACAAGAGGTTGAAGTCCAGCTCCTGTGAGAGTCCCTCGTAGAGCTTGACGCTGGCGTCGTAGAAGCGCGCGCCTTCGGGGGTTTTGTAGTTGGAGCGCAGGATCGTCGTGTTGCGCCCGGAGGCGCCTGACCCGATGTAGCGCTGCTCGAGGATGGCGACGTCAGTGATCCCGTGATCGCGCAGGTAGTGCGCGGTGGCCAGCCCGTGGGAGCCGCCGCCGATGATGACCACGTCGTAGGAGCTCTTCAGCTGGGGCTGACGGCGCCACATGCGGCGCTTGCGAAACAGGTCACGCATGGCTGGACTCCGCGATCTCAGCCGGGGCCATGCTGGCCAGGGCGTCGGCTCCGATCGGCCGGGCGCCTAGATGATGGCCGGCGTCGGCCACCACCGACCAGACGTACTCGGCGGTCGCCCAGCCGAACAGGAACAGGTAGCGTTGGGACGCCTCGCGGACCAGCACCGCTGGTTGGCGAGCGATCGAGCCGGGTCGCAGGGCCCCCACCGGAGTGCTCGAGGATCTCAGGTCCAGCGCGCTGAAGCGGGCGAAGACCTCGGTGGCCTGGGGGCCGACGATGGCCAGGGCCGCGAAGGTGGTGGACACGTCGACCACGCTCATGCCGGCGGCGCCCCGCTGCGCGCAGACCGCGGTCAGGCGCCCGCGCAGCGCCGCGGCCGGGGCCGGCTCGCCGATGACCAGTGCCCGGGTCGGGGTCAGCGGACACCACCAGGCGTCGTGCGCCCGGGTCGCGGTCCCAAGCTGCAGCGAGGAGCCCGCCAGCTCGGCGAGCTGCACAGCGGAACCCTGGAGTTCGAGCTTGCTCAGATGCGACACGTCGGCCCAGCCGGCCACGCGCTCGGCCGTCCGCCGCTCAGCCTCGGGGTCAGAGCCGTAGGCGGCGGCGACGTTCCAACCGGACCGGAGTTCGAAGCGAGCGCCCTCGTCGGCGGCGCTGGCCTCCATCGGCGAACGTGCCACCGCCGTGCTCGACGCGGGGACGAGAAAGTCGAGGCTCATCACGAGCGCAGCACCTCCCCCTCGGGGTCATAGAAGGGCTTGGTCTGGATCTCGGCCTCGAGCCTGCGCCCCTCGTCGGAGATCGCGATCCTGGCACCGTCCCGAGCCAGCGCGTCGGGCACCCAGGCGAGACCGATCGTGCGCCCGAGCACCGGGGAGTGGCGTGAGCTGGTGACCTGGCCGGCGGGCGTCCCGTGCTCATCCACGACCACGGCCCCCTCGGTGGGCACGTCGCCGCCGGGCAGCGTAAAGCCGACCAGTCGGGTGGACGGGGTCTGCTCTTCGTAGTGCTCCAGCGCCCAGCGTCCGATGAAATCCTGTTCCTTGTCGAGCTTGACGATCCAGGGCATCGCGGCGCCGAACGGAGTTGATTCCGAGTCAGTGTCCTGGCCAACCAGGATGTGCATCTTCTGCAGGCGCAGGATCCGTTGGGGCTCAAGTCCGAACGGCCGCAGCCCGTGCGCGCGCCCGGCCTCCATCAGGGCATCCCAAATGTGCTCACCGTAGGCGGCTGGGAAGTGGATCTCGTAGCCGACCTCGCCGACGAAGCCGATGCGCAGGATCAGGCACGGCACGCCGGCGATCTCACCCTGCTGGCCATCGAGATAAGGAAAGGCGTCGTTGGACATGTCGAGGTCGCAGACGGCGCCCATGATCTCGCGGGCCCGGGGACCAGCCAGGTTGACGGCGGCCAGACCCTGGGTGACGTCGGTGAGGTGGACGCGGCTTTCCCAGTCGGCCAGCCACCACGAGAACCACTCCTCGACGGCGCCGGCGCCGCTCGAAGTGGTCGTCACGTAGAACGTCTCTTCGTCGATCCGGCATACGGTGCCGTCGTCGACGATCCGGCCGGCGTCGGAGCTGATCACCCCGTAGCGGATCCGGCCTGGCTTCAGGTTCGAGAAACGGTTGGGATAGAGGCGATCGAGAAACTCGCCGGCGTCGGGACCACGGACGATCAGCTTGCCGAGCGTCGAGACATCGATCAATCCCGCGGCCCGGTTGACGGCCAGCGCCTCACCCTCGGGATCGCCGTAGTCGTAGGCGCGCAGCCAGTCCCCAGCCCACTTCACGCTCGCGCCGAGCGCGCGATGGCGCCCGTGGAGAGAGGAGCGTTTGGCGGGCTCGACCGGCCGGCCCCCGAGGATCCCCATCGGCACCGACACCCAGGGCGGCCGCGCGGTCGTCGTTCCCACCGAGCTCAGGTCCTGGCCGGTCCCGGCCGCCATCAGGCGCACCGAGGGCAGCTGGCACATGCGCCCCTGGCACGGTCCCATGGTCACCGTCGTGTAGCGCTTGGCGAGCTCGATCGAGTCATAGCCCTCGGCGATCGCGTAGTCGACATCTTTGCTGGTGACGTCCTCGCACAGGCAGGCGAAGCACTTGCCGCGGTTCGAGCCGCTGACCGGCGGTGCCACCGCCAGGTCGGGGGCCTGCGCTCGGAGCGCGGCCAGGTCGTCGGCGAGCTGCCGGGCATCGGCGGGCGAGGCAGAGCTCTCGAGCCCCAACGCGTGCGCTGCCTGGAGACCGGCCAGCTGACCCGAACGCGCGATCTCGGCGTCACCCTGCACGCCGATCACCTCTCCGGCCGCGTAGACATCCTCGGGCAGCTGGTCAAGCGCAAAGTGACCCCGGGTGGGGTCGTAGACGCTGGTCGCCCCCGCCTGGTGCAGCAGTGAGGTCGCCGGCGTGGTGCCGCCCGAGACGACGAGCAGATCACAGCCGAAGCGATGGCCCTCGGTGCTCCCCAGCGGAGCTATCACGACCTCGCGCACACCCTTGCTACCGCGCGCCTCGAGCACGGTGTGGCCGCTGAACACTGCGATCCCCTCACGCCGCAGGCCGCGGGCGAGCGCGCCCGCCTCGGGGCGCAGATCGGCGATGGCAGCGATCTCGACCCCCGCTTCGCGCAGTGCCCGGGCAGCGAGCAGACCGCGGTCCGAAGTGGTGGCGATCACCGCCCGCTTACCCGGCGCGACCGCGAACAGCGAGGCCAGGCGGCAAGCGCCACCGGCGAGCATCACGCCGGGAAGGTCGTTTCCGGCGAACACCAGCGGCTGCTCGATGACGCCGGTGGCGAACACCAGCTGCGCCGCCCGCACCTGATGCAGAGTGTCCTGTTGCCAGACCGCCACCAGCCCGTCGAAGCAGCCCAACGCGGAGCCACCGGCCAGGATCTCCACTCCCGCCCCGGCGACGCGCGCCGCCAGCTCGGCGGTGGCGGCGGCGGCCGCGGGCTCGAGCAGCTGCTGACCGCCCGGAGCGGGCCCCTCGTCAGCCAGCACGACGTCAGCTCCCAGCTCAGCGGCGGCGCGAGCTGCATTGAGTCCGGCCAGGCCCCCGCCGATGACAAGCACATCGGCGTGACGGCGGCGGTACTCGGTCCGCCACTCGCGGTCGGCTTGCTCGTGGCGCAGGCGCCCGAGCCCGGCGGCATTGCGGAGGATCTTTTCGTACAGCGGCCACAGCCGGCGGGGACGAATGAAGGTCTTGTAGTAGAAGCCGGGGGGCATGAAGGGCCCGCCGACCAGGTCGGTGGCGCGCATCGCGTCGAACTCGAGTGCGGGCAATGCGTTGAGATGCTCGACCTTGATCCCCGGACGCACCGGCTCCACGCACGCGCGCGCTCCGGGGGCCCCGTCGATCGCCACCAGGCAGTTGGGACACTGGCCGGCGCAGCACATGAGGCCACGACGGCGGTGGTACTTGAAGCTGCGCGAGAAGGTCCGCTGCCCGGCAGCGAACAGCGCCGAGCCGATCGTGTCGCCGGCGTAGGCCTCGACGCGCCGGCCGTCGAAGGTGAAGCTGACCGTCTGGGAGCGATCGATGCGCTGGCCGGCGCGGGCCGGTAGGCGCTCGCCGGGCGCGCGGGCGCTCACCGGGTCGGCTCCGCAGCTCCGCCGACCGCGCCCGCTCCGTCGGATCCACCATTTGGCCCACCCGCCCGCGCGCCCGCCGCAGGCACCTCGGCCGGGCGGGCGGTGAAGAACACGTGGTTGGTGGTCGTGTCGCGCTCGGCGATGAACCAGGCGCGACACCCGGAGCGATGAAACCACCACTCGCGCTGGATCCCAGCCGTGTTGCGGCGGAAGTAGTTGTAGGCGCTGAGCTCGCGGAAGCTGGGACGAGCCGGGGGTCGAGGCGAGAGTTCGCCCCCGAAGGCGAAGTCAGTGACCTCGCGTGCGCCGCAGTTTGGGCACGTCAGGACGAACGACACCCCGCGGACGCTACGACCGCGGACTGATCCTGTCCAATATCGATTCTGCGACTATTGATCTGCGTTTGCTATCAAAGGACCCCAGCCGTGGAACTACGCCAGCTTCGCTATTTCGTCGCCGTCGCCGAGGAGCTTCACTTCCGTCGCGCGGCCGCGCGCCTGCATGTGTCCCAGCCGCCCATCAGCCAGCAGATCGCCCGTCTCGAGCGAGAGTTGGGCTGCCGCCTTCTCAACCGCACCCAGCGACGGGTCGAGCTGACCGCGGCCGGCGAGGCGTTCCTGCGCGACGCCCGGGCGATGCTGGGCGAGCTCGAGGTCGCGGTGGCCACCGTGCGGCGGATCGACGTCGGCCAGGCGGGATTGCTGAGGATCAACTTCGTCGGCTCGGCGCTGCTATCGATCGTTCCCGGGATCGTCCAACGCTTCCGCCGCGGGCGGCCGAACGTCGAGATCGAGCTCCGCGAGCGCTCGACGCTCGCGCAGCTGCGGGCCCTGACCGCCGGGGTCGTCGACGTCGGGCTGGTGCGGCCCCCGATCGACCCCGACGATGGGCTCCGGACCGAGGTGGTGATGCGCGAGCGCACCGTGGCCGCGATCCCCGCCGGTCACCCGCTGGCCAAGCTGCGGCGGGTGCCGCTTGCGCGCCTGGCCGCCGAGCCGCTGGTCCTGTTTCCGCGCGAGCAGGCGCCCGGCTACCACGACCTCCTCACCGGCCGGCTCGCCGCTACCGGCACCTCGCCACAGGTCGTCCAGTACGCGCCCGAGATGCTGACCATCATCGGCCTCGTCGCCGCCGGGATCGGCGTCTCCCCGGTTCCCGCCTCGGTCGCCCGGCTGGCGCTCGACGGGGTCACCTACCGCCCGCTGGTGGGCGCACCCGACACCGAGCTGCTGGCGCTCACGCGCGCCGGCGATGAGTCGCCGTTAGTGAGGGCTTTCCTCGCCGACGCCCGTGAGCACCGGGATTGAGTCCGGGCGCCGCCGGCGGGCCTCGATCTGCTCGAGCTTGGCCAGCAGGCTCTCGGCCATCCTGATCGAGGCGGCGTCGATCAGCCGGCCGTCGAGCGAGACGGCGCCCTTGCCCTGGGCCGCCGCCTCCTCCATCGCGGCGACGATCCGGCGGGTCTTCTCGACGATCCGCTCACTGGGCGTGAACACCTCGTTGGCAAGCTCGATCTGGGACGGGTGGATAGCCCACTTGCCCTCGTAGCCAAGCACGGCCGCCCGGCGGGCGGAGGCGAGATAGCCGTCGGGATCGGTGAAGTCCCCGAACGGCCCATCGATCGGACGCAGCCCGTAGGCCCGGCAGACGACCGCGATCCGCGCCAGCGCGAAGTGCCACTGATCGCCCAGGTGGCGCTCGCGCTCGCTCGCGCCATCCGCGTCGGCGAGCATCGCATAGTCCGGGTTGGTGCCCCCGATCGAGGTCGTGTGGCTCTGGATCGAGGCGGCGTAGTCGGCGACCCCGAAAACCATCGCCTCCATCCGCTCCGGACATGCCCGCGCGATCTCCTCACAGTTGACCATTCCGATGGCGGTCTCGATCAACACGCTGATCGCGATCCGGCCACCCAGTCCGATCGCGTCCTCGATCTGGCTGAGCAACGTCGCCACCAGGTGGATGTCGGCGCCGCAGCTCGCCTTGGGGATCATGATCGAGTCCAGGTGGCTGCCCGCCTGCTCAACGACGTCGACGAGGTCGCGATAGCAATAGCGCGTGTCGAGACCGTTGATCCGCAACGAGACTGAGCAGCCCGACCAGTCCTGCTCGCGCAGCGCGTCGATCACGTTGCGCCGCGCCTGCTCCTTGTCATCGGGGGCGACCGCATCCTCGAGGTCGAGCATCACGATGTCGGCTCCGGCCCTCGGAGCCTTCTCCAGCATCCGGACGTTGCTGCCCGGAACAGCGAGCTCACTGCGATGAAGGCGCGTCGGCGTCGGGCTCATGGGTCGGCGAAGTAGAGCGTCTGGTTACCGTGATTACAAATTCAATTCTTTAGATGAATTTGTTCCAAACTTCGATGAATCAGCTCGGGCGGCTGGGGTAGACTCGCCTCGCCGATGGCCGATCCCAACGCCTTTGCTCCCCTTGATCCGCCTGAGCGACTGCTCTGTGGACCCGGCCCGAGCAACGTCACGCCAGTCGCGCTGGCGGCCATGCAGCGACCGCTGCTCGGGCACCTCGACCCCCATCTGCACGAGATCATGACCGAGTTGGTCGGCCTCTTGCGAGCGGCCTACCAGGCCGCGGGCGGCCTGGTGCTGCCACTTCAAGCGACCGGGACCTCCGGGATGGAGTGCGGTCTGGCCCACCTGCTCGAGCCGGGCGATACCGCGATTATCGGCGTGAACGGTTTCTTCGGACGCCGGGTGGTCGAGATCGCCGGCCGGCTGGGCGCCAAGGTCGTGCCGGTGAACGCCGACTGGGGCTGCCATGTGTCCAACCAGCAGCTGCTTGAAGCCCTCGACGCGCACCCCGACGCGCGGCTGATGGCGGTCATCCACGCCGAGACCTCGACCGGGGTCCGGCATCCCCTGGCCGAGCTCGGAGACGAGCTGCGCGACCGCGAGGTGATGCTGATGGCCGACTGCGTGACCTCGCTGGGTGGCGTCGAGCTCGACTTCGACGGTTGGGGAATCGACTTCGCCTACTCCTGCACGCAGAAGTGCCTTGGTGCCCCGCCCGGCATGTCTCCGGTGGCCGTGTCGGACCGCGCGCTGGAGCGGATCAAGGCGCGCACGCATCCAGTCTCCTACTCGCTCGACCTTGAGCTGCTCGAGCGTTTTTGGGTCAAGCGCCCCGCCGTCTACCACCACACTGCCCCGGTGCTCCACATCTATGCGCTCTACGAGGCCCTGCGCGAGGTGGCGAGCGAGGGCCTGCGGGCTCGCTGGGAGCGCCACAACCGGGCCGGCTCCTACCTCCAGGACGAGCTGAAGGCGCGGGGCCTCGAACTCCTCGCCGAGCCCGAGCACCAGCTGGCCCCGCTGACCGCGGTGCGCGTCCCCGAGGGGGTCGACGGCCCGCACGTGCAGGCGCGCCTGCTGCGCGAGCACCGGATCGAGGTCGGCGGCGGGCTTGGCCCGGCGGCGCCGGCGATGTGGCGGATCGGGTTGATGGGCTACAACGCCCGCATCGAGATCGCTGACCGGGTTCTGGCGGCGCTCGACGCCGTACTCGCTGACGAGCCCGCGCTGAGTCCCACCGCCTGACCGACCGCTCGCGCCCTACGGGCTGGCCTGGGGAGGCGAGGCCTCAGCGGCCTCAGCGGACGCACTGCCTTGGGCGCGAGCCGCCGCGAGCGTGTTACCGAGCAGCATGGCGATCGTCATCGGGCCGACCCCACCCGGCACCGGAGTGATCAACCCGGCGACCTCGACCGCCGAGGCGAACTCGACGTCACCCACCAGCCCCGCCCCGGTCCGGTTGATGCCGACGTCGATCACCGTCGCGCCCGGCTTGATCCAGCTGCCCTTGACCATTTGCGGGCGCCCGACGGCAGCGATCAGCACGTCGGCCCGGCGGCAGACCTCGTCGAGATCCCGGGTGCGAGAGTGGCACGTGGTGACGGTGGCGTTCTCGGCCAGGAGGAGTGCGGCCACCGGCTTGCCGACCAGATCCGAGCGGCCCACGATCACCGCCTCGGCTCCCTCGAGGGCCACCTGGTAGCGGCGCAGGAGCTCGATCACGCCCGCCGGCGTGCACGGCCGCAGGCCCGCAAGCCCCTTGGCGAGCAGGCCCGCGGACACGGGCGTGAGCCCATCGACGTCCTTGCCGGCGTCGATCAGAGTCGTCAGGAAGGAGCCGTCAATGTGTTCGGGAGTCGGCAGCTGCAGGAGGATGCCGGAGACGAGGTCGTCGCCGTTGAGCTCGTGTATGAGCGTCTGCACCTCGGCCTGCGTGGCGCTGGCGGGAAGATCGTGGGCGAATCCCTCGATCCCCACCTCCGTGCACGCCCGCTGCTTGCCGGCCACGTACACGGCCGAGGCGGGATCTTCTCCCACCAGTACGGTGGCGAGCCCGGGCCGGCGGCCACCTTGCGCGCACCATGCGTCAATCGCCGCGCGAACTTCCGCACGCACCTGGGCGGCGATCGCCTTGCCGTCGATTATCTGGGCGCTCATGACAAGAACTGGTAGATAAAGGTTGCCGTGCCGACGACGATCACCCTACCTGGCGCGTCCGGAATCCGGGGGGCGATCGACGTGCTGCGCGTTCCGCTGCCCGGGGCGCTGCCCGTGGCCGAGGCGTTGGCGCAGCTCAGCTGCGAGCGGCTGCCCTTCGCGCTCACCGGGAGCTGGGCGGGCGGAGGCGCGATCCTCGGTTCCGAACCGATCGCGGTGGCCGCCGACGACGCCGATCCGCTCGTGACGCTTGATGACCTTCCCTCCTGGGCGGGCCCTGCGCCGAGCGGCGCCGTGGGCGGGGGCTGGTTTGGCTGGCTCGGCTATCGGCTTGGGCGCCGGATCGAGCGCGTACGCAGCGGTCCGCCGCGCCCGGTGGTGTTGCCCGAGTTTCACCTCGCCTTCTACGACCACGTGCTGCGCCTCGACGCCGACGGGCAGTGGTGGTTCGAGGCTCTGATCAGCGACGCCCGGCGTGCCGCGCTCGATGCGCGCCTGGCGCAATTGCGTACTCTGGTGACTGGGCCGGCACTGGCGGGGCGACCCTATGTCGCACCGCCGCCGCTCACCCTCGCCCGAGCCGCCGCTCAGCACCATCTCGATGCGGTCAGCGACTGCCGGGCGCGAATCGCAGCCGGCGAGATCTTCCAGGCCAACCTGTGCGTGCGACTCGAGTCCCGATGGCAGAGACCGCCGACCGAGCTGTTGGCTCAGGCCCTGACCGGCACCACCCCGCCCTTCGGCGCCGCCTTTCACACCCCGCGGGGCGGGATCGCCAGCCTCTCGCCCGAGCTCTTCCTGCGCCGCCGCGGCGAGCATGTTGTCACCGCCCCGATCAAGGGCACAATCGTCCGCGAAGCCGGACCGGCGGCCGCGGGCGCCCGAGCCCGGCTACTCGCCTCGAGCAAGGATGCCGCCGAGCACGTGATGATCGTCGACCTGATGCGAAACGATCTCGGGCGCGTTTGTCGCTACGGCTCGATCGAGGCGCCCCGCGCCCCCACCGCCGAAGCCCTCCCCGGCCTCTGGCATCTCGTCTCCGAGGTCACCGGGCGACTGCGCCCAGCGACCGGCAACGCTGACCTGCTCCGGGCCACCTTCCCCCCCGGGTCGGTCACCGGCGCCCCCAAGGTCCAAGCACTGCAGGTGATCGCCGCGCTGGAGGGGAGCGAGCGAGAGGTGTACACGGGCGCGATCGGGTACGCCAGCCCGGTCGCTGGGCTCGAGCTCAGCGTGGCCATCCGGACCCTCGAGGTCCATGACGGCGCCCTGTGGCTGGGAGCCGGCGGGGGCATCGTCGCCGACTCCGATCCCCAGACCGAGCTCGAAGAGGCCCTCGCCAAGGCCCGGCCGGTGGCCGACGCGATCGGGACCACGGTGGCTGTGGAGCCCGCGCCCAGATCAGCCGCGACCCCGGCTCGTGGTGTCCCCGATGCCTGACCGTCCCGATCCGGCGCTGGGCGTATTCGAGACGCTGCTGGTCAGCGAGGGACGGATCCACGACCTCGACGGTCACCTCCAGCGCATGGATAGTTCGCTGCGCCAGCTGTACGGCCTGGGCCGGCCGGCCCGGCACCGCGACGAGCTCGAGGCACGAGCGGCCACCCTTTCGGGGTGCAACCGGCTCCGGGTCGACGCCATCCCCCGCGACGGTGTGCTGGAAATCGAATTGACGTCGTCGCCGCTGGCGCCCGGGCGGGGGGCTGGGGTTGTCGGCACGCCCGTGCTCCTACCGGGCGGCCTGGGGGAGCACAAGTGGCGTGATCGCCGGTGGCTCGAGGCCGTGAGCACCAGGGACGACGTCCCGCTCTTGATGGACGCTGACGACTGCCTGCTCGAAGCGGCGTGGGGAAATCTCTGGCTGCGGGATGGGGATCGCCTGATCACGCCGGCCGCCGACGGACGACTGCTGCCCGGAGTGACCCGCGCGGCGCTGATCGAGCTCGCACCGACGCTCGGCTTCACGGTCGCCGAGGAGCCCGTCTCGCTCGCATTCGCGGTCGAGGCGTGCGAGGCCTTCCTCACCTCCTCGCTGCGTCTGGCCGTGCCGGTGACCGTCGCGCCGGACGCCGTCCCGAGGCCGGTCCCGAGCTCGCCGAGCCCGGAACTCGAGGGCATCCGCGAGGCGCTCCGTCGCAAGCCCAGTGAGCCATGACTGCTGTTCAGAGCCCGATCGTCGGTCAGAACCGGGACGGCTGAGCCGGGCGATGTCGCCCGCCATGCCCGAGCGCCTGCGGATCGTCGGACCCACCCACCTTCGTGTGCGCCGCGCCGCGATCGCCTGCGGTCCGCTCGCTGACGCGGCCGAGGCGCGAATCGTCGCGCCCCCGAGCGCGCGCTGACCGTACAGTCCTGGCGTGCTGATCCGCCACGCCGATCCCGCTGCCGACGCCACCGCCTGCGCCGCGATCTACGCCCCATCGGTACTCGAGGGCGTCGCCTCGCTGGAGGAGCGCGCGCCCAGCCCGGAGGAGATGGCCGCGCGGATCGAGACCACCTCGGCGGCCTACCCGTGGCTGCTTGCCGAGCTCGAGGGCGAGCCGGCCGGGTACGCCTACGCGACCGGGCACCGCTCGCGATCGGCCTACCGCTGGAGTGCCGACACGACGGTTTACGTTTCTCCCCGCCATCATCGGCGGGGCGTCGGACGGGCGCTCTACCAGGCCCTGTTCGAGCTCCTCACGGCCCAGGGTCTGTACGTGGCGTGCGCCGGGATCACGCTGCCCAACGACGCCAGTGTCGGGCTCCACCAAGCGATGGGCTTTGAGCTGATCGGCGTCTACCGCGCGATCGGCTACAAGCGCGGACAGTGGCGCTCGGTGGGCTGGTGGCAGGCTCAGTTACGCGTGCCGCGCGCCGGTGACACGCCCGCCGAGCCCGGGCCGCCGGCCCGGCTTGACGCGCCGTAGCGCTACTCCGTCTCGGTCAGGACCGGCTCGCCGGCAACTCGGTCGGCTCGGTCGGGGCTACTCGCGGCGAGGGTGGGAGTTCGCGGCATCGCGGTCTCGGCGAGCGGGGTGGTGGCCTCCGATCCCGAGCCGGTGGCCTCGATTCGGCGGTCAGATCGGCGCCGGCCGGCGGGGCGGCCGTCGGGGCGGCCGTCGGGGGCAACCACTCGTATCAGGGCTTGCACGATCTCGGGATCAAACTGGGATCCGGCGTTCGCCAGCAGCTCGGCCAGCGCCTGGTCGTGCGAGCGGGCCTTCCGGTAGGAGCGATCGGTTCGCATCGCATTCCAGGTGTCACAGCAGGAGATGATGCGGGCCTCGAGCGGGATCTGGTTGCCGGCCAGTCGATCGGGATAACCCTCGCCGTCCCATCGCTCGTGGTGAGAGCGGACGATCTGGCCTACCTCGAGCATGAATCCGCCGACGCGCCGGAGCATCTTCTCGCCTTCCAGCGTGTGCGTCTTGATGAGCCGCCACTCGTTTGGATCAAGCTTGCCGGGCTTGTTGATGATCTCCTTGGGAATCGCGATCTTGCCGACATCGTGCAGCAGCGCGCCAAACTCGAGGTTGCGCCGGCTCTCGGCGCCGAGACCAAGCTGATCGGCCACTGCCAGCGTCAGCCCGACGACCCCCTGGGTGTGCTCGCCGGTATAGCCATCGTCGGCCGCGATCACGTCCCCGAGCAGGAGGGCCGTCCCGCGATAGGTGTCATTGAGCTCCAGCAGGCTCTTGAGGCGGCGCTGGCGCTCGTGGGCGAACATCGCCATCAGCCCGAGGAGGGGAACCACGGCGATCACTGCGGCCGGGGCCGCATGAAGCTCCTCGGCCACGACCAGCCCCACGCCCGAGAGCGCGGCGTCGATGAAGTAGACCCAGCTCTCGCTCAGCTGCGAGCGGATGCGAGCGCCCCGAGCGATTTTGAAGTACACCGCTGAGGCCGCGAAGTCGCCGAGGAACTGCGCCGCGAGCGCGGCGATCAGCAGCCCCGGGCCCGCGTCGCGCGGCTCGACGTTGGCGAGCGCGAAGACCACCACAGGCCCGATCACAAACCACGCGTTGCTCGGCGTCCGCAGGAGCTTGCTGAGGCCGATCCGGCCCGCGACGACGTCGGGCAGACGAGCGGCCGCCAGGGCCACGACCACGGCGAGCGGTACCAGCGCGACCGGCGCGGCGAACAGCAGCGGGACGAACGCCAGCTGGGTTACGACCGTAAAGCCGAACGGGGTGTCAAAGCGCACCCGCGACGCGAGCGCCAACACGGCCATGCAACCCACCGCGACCGCGGGCGCAAAGCCGTGCGGTGGTTGCAGCCACCACACGCCGAACACCGCAGTAGCGAACAGGACCCCAACCAGGGTCTCAGCCAGCAGCTCACGTCGCGTCATATCCGAAGACGCCCGGCGGAGAGTGTCGGCGAGGAGCTCCTGCTCCTCGAAGCTTGGATCCAGCGCCATTCTGAGGCCAGTTATCGGCACGGCGCCGGGCAGTCTTAAAGATCGCGCCGGCGGCGGCGGCCCGCTCGAACATATGTCGAGTTTTCAGCTAACCCCCCTTTAGGCCTTGCCGCCGGGGCCGATGAGCCAGCTAAATCAAAACTGAAAAGGGCAAACCTGGCGCGAGCCAGGGACGCAAAGCTAGAGGTCTCGGCAAGGGCTGAGATAGCTCGGCCGCCAGTGCACACCACGGAAGGTGCGTACAGAATGAAGCTGTACCTTTTCAGCCGTCGCCCCCGGGTCCTGGGGGCAGTAATCGCTGGGGCCGGCCTGGTGTCCGTACTCGCCTCCGGGGCCCCGGCTCAAGCAGCGTTGATCTCGACCAGCGCCTGCGACAACTCAGCGCTCACCCAGCCGTTTCAGCGCTGGGGCGACACGTCGTCCTACAAGTTGATCGCGGGTGGGTCATTCGAAAGCGGTGCCCCCGGTTGGACGCTTAGCAACGGCGCCCGGGTCGTCGCCGGTAGCGAGCCCTACGGTGTCACCGGCTCGGTCGGGAAAGCCTCGCTCTACCTACCCGCGGGGGCATCGGCGCAGTCGCCGCTCACCTGCGTCAACGCCGCCTACCCCACCTTCCGCTTCCTGGCGCGCAACGACTGGACGCTCTCGGCCGTGCTCGTCCAGGTGGTCTACAGCGTGCCGCTGGTCGGGCCCGTCGCGGTTCCGGTCGGCGGGGTCGCCCTGAGCGGCACATGGCAGCCCACGATCCCGATGCTCACCGCGTCGGCGGTCCCGGGCTTGCTCGACGGCGGAACGACGCCGGTGGCGCTGCGGTTCACCGCTCTGCTCGGCGCGTCACACATCGATGACGTGTTCGTCGACCCACGCATGCACTACTGAGCCAGTGACACACGACAAGCCACGACGGGCCTCGCCGCTTTCCGGCGCGGGGCCCGTCGCGCGTTAAGCCACCGGACCCTCCGCCCCTAGCGGCGGCGTTCCTCGAGTATCAGGGCCAGCGTCGGACAGGCGTCAACGGCCCGACGGGCGAGACCGAGGAGCTCGGAGGGGACCGCAGACTCGTCGAGTATCGGGTAGCCCCAGTCGTCGAGGCGGATCAGCTCGGGGAGGAGCTCCGCGCACAGGCCATGGGCGTCGCACATGATCGCGTTGACACGCAGGTGGGCACTCATCGGGCCGCCGCCCGACCGACCGCGGTCTTCGGGCGCGCCGACCGAGCGCCGACCACGGCACCGCTGAGCGGGAGCCCGGCTGGCCGGGCGACGCAGCGTTCCCGGCGGTGATGCTCGAGCTGATGGCCGAACACGCTCAGCGCGCTCTCCACAAAGCGGGCGGCGCCGTCGGGGTGATGGCAGGCGCCGCGGCCCCGGATCTCGGCCGTCCAGCGGCGCAGACGCTCGATCTCCCGGGGCTCAGCCACGCCCTGCGCGAGCGCTTGGACAGAGTCGGCGATCGCGCGCAGGCCGAACACGCAGGGACCGCACTGTCCCGCCGACTGGTCGGCAAGGTAGCCGACGATGCGGGCTGACTCGTGCAGACCACAGGCACTTTCGCCCAGGGCGATCAGCACGCCGGAACCGAGGGCGCAGCCCACGCCCCGCAGTTCCTCGCGGGAAAGGCGAAGCCCGAGGGCGCGGTCGGCCTGCACCCAGGTGCCGAAGTAGCCGCCGACGAGAAGGGCTTGCAGAGGCTCGGTGGCGCCGCCGGCGGCCGCCAGCAGGTCGACCATCGGCGTGCCGAAGGCCAGCTCGTAAACCCCGGGCGTGTGAACCGCGCCCGAGATCGTGACCAGGGCCGAGCCGGGATCGGCGTCGCTGCCGAGCTCGCGAAACCAGTCGGGACCGAAGCGGGCGATGAGAGCCATCTGCGCGCAGGTCTCGCAGTTCTGGACCAGGGTCGGGCGCCCCCCCAAGCCCCGCTCGTAGGGGCGCGGCGGGACGAAGGTCGGCTTGGCGATCCCCCGGGAGAGGAAGTTCAGAACGGCTGTCTCCTCACCCGTCACGTAGCCCTCGGGCCCGGCCACCACTGAGAAGGCGATCCTCTCGTCGTCGCGGACGGCCGCGGCCCCCTCGAGTGCCCTGATGACGGCCGGGGTGCCGTCGCCGACCTTGATCATGACCTCGCGGGCGCCAACCGCACGGGCAGCCAGCACCGCCCCATCGAGGACGAGATGGGGTAGCCGAGCGAGCAGTAGGTGGTCCTTGGCACTGGCCGGCTCGGTCTCGGAGCCGTTGACGACCACGGTCGCCGCGCCGCGCCGCTCGGCGACCGAGCGCAGCTTGACCGCGGTCGGGAAGTCAGCTCCACCGCGACCCCGCAGGCCGCTGCGGTGCACGAGATCGATCAGCTCGGGGACGGCGATTTGGGGCATCGGCCCGTGGACGGCGCGGTGATCGGCGAGGGTCATGGTCGCCCCCGGCGGACCGAGGCCAGCGAGCAGGCGCGGGAGACCGGACGGGCCGCCAACGGCACGAGGAGGACGGCTCATTGGCTTCCCAGCGAAGCGGTGAGCGAGCCGGACACGGTACCTGTTTGCTGATCGATGTTGAGGCGCACCCTGAGGGTCAGGGCGCGACCGCCGCCCTTGACCTTGGCCACGAAGTCCTGACCCGCGAGTGAGCTGATCTGGCCGGTCAAAACCGGCGACAGACCGGTCTGGAGCAGGTCCACCTGGCTGCCGGTCATCGAGAGCCCGCCGCCGGGGATCGGAGCCCCGGCCAGCCGGACCCGAAGCCGGCCGCGGGCGCCGCCGCTCACGCGCAGGTCGAGATCGACCAGGGCTCCGCCGGCCACGCTGTTCTGGACGACGCTCCCCGACAGATTGGCCGTGAAGGGCCTGGGCGCCGCCGACCGCCCCGGGACCGGCGTGCTCGCGCGCACGACCCGCGCCGGCGTGGCCGTAGCGAGTAGGGTCGCGGGCGTCCCGGCGCGCTTGGCCCAGCCTTTCTCAAGCGGCCCGAGCAGGGTGAAGACGACGATGCCGACCGGCACGATCACAGTGAGCGCGATCGCGGAAGCACGGAGCCCGGTCGGGCTCCACTCGGCGCGGGCCAGGCGCAGGCCGGCCGCTGCGGAGACGAGCGCGACGCATGCCGCCGTGAGAGCGAGCATCCACCAGACCTTGGTGTCGCTGCCGGTGCCGAGGCCGTGCAGCACTGCCACTGGCCAGCTGGCGTAGGCGAACCAGTGAACGGCCCGCCAGCTCTGATACCCGAGCCGGCGCCGAGCCAGGCTGGTGACGGTCAGCGCCAGGATGAGGTCAAAGGAGAGCGCGCCGAGCCCGAGCCAGAGCGGACGGTAGCTGGCGCCGAAGGGGATCACGGCGGCCGTAAGCGAGATCGGCGCAAAGGTATCCAGCACGCTGGTGGCGATGTGGATGAGGAGAAAGACGACGACCATCAGCGACACGTCACGGTGCACGGTCTCGACCGCGAACCGGGGCCAGCGGCCGCCGGAGACGCGCATCGAGCCGGCGATGCCGATCACCACGCTGGCCGTGAGCAGTACCAGCGAAACGGCTCCTGACCCGCGGGTCAGGTACCAAGAGATGCTCGGGCCGGCCGTCGCCAGGGGGGTGATCACGCCACTGCCCTGACAACTGCCGCGGCCGGCAGGTCGTCGCCAGCGGCGGGCCAGCCAGCCACGTGTCGCACGCGTCCGGCGGCGTCGACGAGGCGGCTCGGCAGCCCGACCGCCTCGAGCCAACCGGGGGCGCGCTCGCCGCGGATGATGGCGGCGGTGCTGGCGATATTGGCATCGAGGCAGCTCGCCGCGGCGACGCTGACCGTCTGCCAGCCAGCGGACACGGGACGCCCGCTGGCCGGGTCGAGCAGGTGATGGCGGGCCTCGCCCTGAGTGTGCCAGCGGCGTGTGGTGGTGCTCGAGGTAGCCAGGCCGCCGGACGCGATCGTGATCGTCTGGCCGGGGGCATCGAGCCCGGAGCGGTGATCGGCCGTCACACGGATCAGCCAGCCGGGGGTGGGCGCGGGACCGGCGGTGGCCATATCGCCGCCGAAGCTGATCAGGACACTGCTGCCGGTGGCCTCGTGCACCGCGGCGGCAGCCTGGTCGGCGGCCAGTGCCTTGGCGGTCGCGCCGAGGTCGAGGATCACGCGCTCGGGCAGCGAGATGGTGCTCGCGACCGGGTCTATCCGGATCGCCCGCCAGCCCGGTAGCGAGGCGAAACGCAGCGAGCCGCCCCGACCATCCAGACCCAAGTCAAAGTCGCGGTCGTAGCCGAGCGCGATCAGCGCCGCGCCCAGCGAGGGATCGACGTCACCGTCGGTGAGCGAGGCGGCGCGCAGCGCGGCCTGCACGGCCTCCAGGAGCAGCGGCGATACGCGCGTCGGGCGCCCCCCGGCCCGGTTGAGCGCGCTGATCTCCGAGTCGTCGCGAAACCGCGAGCAGGCGTGGTCAAAGGCGTCCACGATTCGCTGCACGACCGCGACCACTGCTGTGAGCTGCTCGCAATCGGACGTCACCACCGATGCCGTGCTTCCGAACGCCGGAAAGCTGGCAGACGCGCTCAAGAGCCTCCGGACACCGCGGGTGCGGGCGCCGACTGCGCGGGCACGGAGTGGGGCGTCGCGGCCTGCGTCTGGGGTTGGGCGGGGGGGGCCGGCTGCGGCGCGCTTGCGGGGGCACCCAGACCGAGTTGTCCGGCGCTGGCCAGGGGGGGCATCGTGGCCTGGGAGCTGCCCGCGTTACCGGAGACAGTGGCCACCGACGCCGACGCCCGGAGGTAGTGCTTGGCGCCGAGCGTCCGGCCAGAGGCGGCACTGACCACGCCGGCGACGGCGACCGTCAACGCGCCCGCGCCAATCACCGTCACGCCGCGAACGCGGGCGAGCCGGGCAAGCGCAGCCTCACGCTTACGCTGGGCGCTGGCCCGGTCGGGCCGCGGGCCTGGATACATGCCGGTGGACACCACTAAACCTTGACTGGAGTCGATCAGATCAGGCTAAGAGAAGTATGAGAGTTCAGGCACTGCGGTGGGAAGACACCGGCAAGCGGATGGTGAACTGAGAGCCGGTGACCGAGATCGTGCCGCCATGGCCTTTGACAGTGGCCGCCACGATTGACAGCCCGAGCCCCGATCCGGGGCGCTCGGAGGCCTCCGGGGCCCGCCAGAAGCGTTCAAAGACGCGGTCACGGTAGCTCGGATCGGGACCGGGACCCTGATCAGATACCGACAGGATGGCCTCCGTGGCGGTGGCAGCGAGCGCGACCGTGACCAGGCCTGCGGCTGGACCATGACCGAGACCGTTTTCGATCAAGTTGGCCAGCGAGCGGCGTAATGCCGCCTCGTCGCCAGTGACAGTCACCTCGGCGAGCGGGCCGGCATGTACGCGTTCGGGGTCCTGGTCGTCGAGCACCGAGCGCACCAGTGGCGCCAGGTGCACAGGGGTGGCTTCCAGCGCGGTGGCGGCGGCCCGCTCGAGGGTCAAGAGCGCATCGACCAGGCGCGCCAGGCGGCTGGCATCCAGGCGCAGCTCCTCGAGCACCTCGGGTTCCGCACCGTGGCGGGCGGCGTACTCGACGTTGCCCAGCAGCGAGGTCACGGGCGTGCGCAGCTCGTGCGAGGCGTCGGCCAAGAAGCGCCGCTCACCCGTGCGGGCGTCCTGGAGCGAGGACAGCATCCGGTTCAGGACTCCGGTCAGGCGCCCGATCTCGTCCAGGGTGGTCGGCTCGGGCAAGCGTCTTGCGGGGTCAGCGGTGCGCTCGATCTCGCCTGCGGCGGCGGCCAGGCGCCGCAATGGCCCCAAGCCCCGGCGGGTGAGCAGCGCCGCGGCCAGCGCAGCGAGGACAACGACGCCGGCGCCGCTGAGGGCGACCACGGCACCGAGGTTGGAGAGCGTGTGGGCGATGTCCGCGGTGTCGGCGCCGACTACGACCGCTCCGCCGGAAGCCGATCCGGTGACGTCGGCGATGGGCGCGGCGTAGACGCGGAAGGGGCGATTGCCGAGGTGGATGTCCTCGAAGCCTGTGCGACCCTGGAGCAGCGCCGCCCGGACCAGCCGGTCCTGGGGCAGCAGCCGGGCACCGAGGGCCAGCGAACGGGCCAGGATGCGTCCCCGGGCGTCGATCACCTCGACTGCGAGCTGGCGTCCGGAGGCGGTGCTTTCGAGCGCCCCGGGCTCAGTCAGGACCGCCGGGGCCGAGACCGCGAGCTGGGCAACGTCCTCGGCGCGCTGGCGCAATGACGTGTCCAGGGAGCCCCGCAGCTCGTCACCGACCACCACCACGGTGATGATCGCGAACACGGCCACGGCGGCCAGGATCGTCGCTGCGGTGGCCGCTGCGAGGCGCGCGCGGAGCGTCCGGAACGGCCTCAGGGCCGACACGGGCCGCCAAAACGCATCAAAGTTGTGTTTTCATCATTAAGCGGGGCAGTTCCGAGTAAGATCGTCTCCGGATCACACACCACGGATGGTTGCTGATGTCTCCTGAACAGGCAGGGTCGGCGGCCTCGGCGCGCGTTCTGTTGATCGAAGACGATCCCCGCGCGGCGATGCTGATCGGCGAGATGCTCCGAGCGGCATGGGCTCAAGGGCTGGTCATCGCCCACGCCCAACGCTTCGCCGACGCCACCCAGGAGCTGATCGATCACGGCGCCACCTGTGTCCTGCTCGACATTCCTGCCGATGATCCCGATCCGCTGCGCACGCTCGAGGCGCTGCGCAGCGCTGCTCCCGATGTCCCGGTGATCGTGCTCTCGGACCGGGCCGACGAGGACTTCGGCCTGGCCGCGGTCACAGCCGGCGCCCAGGATTTTCTGCGCACGGCAGAGCTGAACCCCGTCTTGCTGGCTCGCGCCGTGCGCTACGCGATCGAGCGCAAGCGCTCGGAGGTCGATCTCGCCCACCAGGCGCTGCACGACCCGCTCACCGGGCTGCCCAACCGCGCCTTGTTCATCGACCGCCTGACCGTGGCCCTGGATCGCTCGCGTCGCACCGGCGCGCCCGTCGCCGTGCTGTTCCTCGACGTGGACACCTTCAAGCAGATCAACGACACGATGGGGCACGCGGCGGGGGATCAGCTCCTCACCGTGCTGGCCGATCGCTTCCACCCCATGCTGCGCCCGATGGACACCGTCGCGCGCTTCGGGGGCGACGAGTTCACGTTCCTGTTCGAGGAGCTCGAGTCCGAGCGCGAAGCGGTGCTGATCGCCGAGCGGATAACCCGCGCGGCGAGCCAGCCACTGATGCTCGGCGACGGCGAGATGACGGTCGCGGTCAGCATCGGGATCGCGATCGTGAGCGATCCATCCGTCACCCCCGACTCGGTGATTCGTGACGCCGATACGGCCATGTATCGCGCCAAGGAGCGAGGCGGGGCGCGCTTTGAGCTCTACGACGAGAACTCGCGCCACCGCGCCAGCGAGCGGCTCGAGTTCGAGGACGCGCTCCGTCAAGCCCTCGAGCGTTCCGAGCTGCGGGTGCACTATCAGCCCCAGGTCACCCTCAACGGCGAGACCGGACTGTCGGGCTTCGAAGCCCTGGTCCGCTGGGAACACCCCCAGCGCGGCTTGATCGACGCGGCGGAGTTCCTCGCCCTGGCCGAGTCGACCGGGCTGATCGTGCCGATCGGTTTGTGGGTGCTCGGACAGGCGCTGCGCCAGGTCGCCCGGTGGCGCCAGTCGCGCCCGGGGATCACCGTCTCGGTCAACCTGTCGGCTCGCCAGCTCGCCGACCCGGGGCTGGTGGCGAGCCTGGCAACGGCGATCGACGACAGCGGGGCCGATCCCGGCGTGCTCTATCTCGAGGTCACCGAGGACACCGTGCAGAAGGATCCCGAGCTCGCCGAGCGGATGCTGGAAGCGTTCAGCCAGCTCGGCGTCAAGCTGGCGGTGGACGATTTCGGCACCGGTCACTCTTCCGTGCAGAGCCTGCGCCACCTGCCGCTGGAGGCGATCAAGATCGACCCTTCCTTTGTGGCCGGCCTGGGGGCCAATCCCGACGACGCCGCGCTGCTCGGGGCGCTGGTCGAGCTCGGGCATGCGCTGGGCGTAACGGTGGTCGCCGAGGGGGTCGAGACCGATACCCAGCTCGCTCACCTGCGAGACCTGGGCTGCGACGGCGCCCAGGGGTATCTGTTCAGCCGCCCGCTCCCCGAGGACGGCGTCCACGCCCTGCTCGGGCCGGGGGTCATGAATTGACGCGCAACCCCGCGCCTTGCAGGGCCTAAGCGCGAAGCACGAACCCCGCGCCTCGCAGGGTGCGGATCAGGGGTGGATCGCCCAGCTTGCGGCGCAGGCGGGTGACATAACGGTCGACAACGTTGGCTTCGGCGGCGCCGCCCCAGATCTCGTCGATCGCCCGCTCGCGGGTCACGGTGCGCCCGGGCCGGCGCAGCAGCAGCTCGAGCAGCGCCGCCTCGCGGCCGGTCAGCTCGATCGTGCGAGGGCCGCGAGTGGCTGTGCGGGTGGCCAGATCGAGCCCCAGATCGGCGTAGGCGAGACGTTCCTCGGCCCCCTTGCCCCGGCGCGTGAGGGCCCGCAGGCGCGCGATCAGCTCGGGTACGGCGAACGGCTTGACCAGGTAATCATCGGCGCCCGCCTCGAGACCAGCGACACGATCAGCCACCCCGTCGCGGGCCGTCAGCATCAGGATCGGGGTGGGCAGCCCGCGGCTGCGCAGCCGCCGACAGACCGAGAGGCCATCGATGGCGGGCATGGCGACGTCGAGGACGATGACATCCGGGGCGTTGCGCTCGGCGGCAAGCAGGGCGGCGCCGCCGTCACCGGCCACCGTGACGTCATAGCCCTCCGCGCTCAGCGTGCGGGCCAGCATCCGACGCAGGGGCGGGTCGTCATCGACGACCAGCACCCGCTCGCCCGGCTGGCTGGTCATCCACCAGCCACGTCGCGGCGAATGAAGACCAGGAACGCGGCGCTGATGGCCGGCACCGCGTAGAGCAGGCATACCCAAACTGCCCGGATGATCGGCGCCCAGTCGATCGGGGTGCGCAGCAGTCCCTGCCAGGCGTTGAACTGGGTGCTCAGCAGGTAGGGCTGAAGGCCGGTCAGGCCGGGCAGGATCCCGATCAGCTGAAAGAGCAGCGAGACCATCAGCGTCCCGACCACGGCGGCAGCGCTGTTGCGCGTTATCGAGGAGAGCAGCAGGCCGATACAGACGATGGCGGCGATCGGGATCAGGTACACGAGTAGGCTCACATAGACGAGCTCGGTCGCCTTGGGCGCGGAGACGATCGTGCCCGAGAGGCTCTGCAGCGAGTGGTAGCCCGACTGGACGCTCCCGGCGATTACCGCCACCGTACCGGACAGCAGGATCGCGGTGATCGCGTAGGTGACGGCGGCGAGGGCTTTGCCGGCGAAGATCTGCCAGCGCTCGAGCGAGCGGGTGAAGATCGTCTTCAGAGTGCCGTTGTGGTCCTCGGAGGCGAAGATGTCTCCCGCGACCAACGCGGTGATGAGCGGGAACATCCACACCGCGCCGAACAGCAGCAGCACGAGCGGCACGGCGAGACCGCTGCGATCCAGGTATGAGGAGAACGCGAAGTCACCGCCGCGGTCGGGCCCGTGGTGGCGGAAATGGATCGCGAGCACGAACAGGATCGGGACGATGATCGACGCCCCAAGACCGAGATAGGTCCGCTTCTGGTGACGGAGCTTGAACAGCTCCCAGCGGTAGACGGTCGCGGTGCCCGGCATCAGCTCGCCCCCTCACCGGCGTGGGCGGGCTGGAGCGCCGGCGCGTCCGGCGCGCCCGCTTCGCCCTCGGTGAACGAGAAGAACAGATCCTCGAGCGTTACGCTCTGCGGCGCCAGCGCGTGGATCAGGGCGCCGGCTTCGACCAGCGCGCCAGACAGTTCCGCCACCGCCGCTTCGTCGGCGGTGAAGAGAATCCGGCCGTGCTCGTCGACGTGCACGTCGGCGACCCCGCGTTGGGCGCGGCAGACGGCCACGGCGCGCTCGTCATCGGTCGTCTCGACGCGGTACGTGGTGCCGGCGGCGCCGCGCTGGAGCGCCGCGATCTCGCCCTCGTAGACGATCCGCCCCGAGCGGACGATAGCCACTCGGTTGCAGACGTCCTCGACTTCGGCCAGCAGGTGGCTGGAGAGCACAACGGTCATGCCCTGACCGGCCAGGCTGCGGATCAGCAGGCGCATGTCGCGCATGCCGGCGGGGTCAAGCCCAGTGGTGGGCTCGTCCAGGAGCAGGAGCTTGGGCTGACGCAGCAGCGCGGCGGCGATCCCGAGCCGTTGGCGCATGCCGTGGGAGTAGCCGCCGACCCGGTCCTTGGCGCGGCTGGCCAGCTCGACAGTGTCGAGGGCCTCGTCGATTCGCTCGCCGGCGCCCCCGCCGTCGTAGGCGGCCAGCATCTCGAGGTTGCGCCGGGCACTGAGATACGGATAGAAGGTCGGTGCCTCGACGAAGCCGGCCACACCCTCCAATGCCGCCACGCTCTGTAGCGGGTCGCGCCCGAACACGCGGACGCTGCCCTCGGTCGGGCGGATCAGGCCGAGCATCATACGCAGCGAAGTGGTCTTGCCGGCGCCGTTGGGGCCCAGGTAGCCATAGACGTCGCCGGTGTGGACGGTGATGTCCACACCGGCGACGGCGGTCAGCTCGCCGTAGCGCTTGACCAGGCCCCGGACCTCGAGCGGTGCCGGACCCGACGCGGGGGCCGAAACCGGGACCGGTTCGGAGCTCACAGTGCCCGGGCGGCGGCGTCGGCGGCCGCCGAGGGCACCGAGCCGAGCACCGTGTAATCGACGCCGTTGCGACTGAAGTGGACCACCGTGCCCAGCGCCGTGTCGAGCTCGGTCCCGGTGGCCCCATTGATCGAGACGGTCGGCAGGCTGAGGCCGCCCTGGCTGCTCTGGCCGCTGCTGCCCTGGGGCGAGCTCGGGCTCTTGGTGGTGGTTGCCTTCTGCTCGATGACCGCAATGGCGCCCAGGCCCTTCCCGTAGGTCACCACCGCGGCTGACTTGCCGCCCCAGTCCAGCAGCGTGGCGCTCTGGCGCGGTAGGCCAACCAGGCCGCTCGGTGCGACGAGCGAGAAGGGCAGCTTGGCCCGGACCGCAGCGACACCGTGGACAGCGCTGTGCTGGGCGTGGTTGCCGGCCTTGGCAGCCTTGCCGGCCCTGGCCGCGGCCTGCCCGGTGGCGATCTTGACCACCTTGGATCCGGCCGGGGGCGAGACGGCGAAGCTAGAAGCTGGCACGGCGCCGTAGGAGACGTTGGTCGCCTTGAGCTCAAGCACCGGGGTGGCGTTGCCGCGGGCGTAGACGGCGATCCGCAGCGGCACGCCGCGGACGGCATCCCAGGCCAGCTGGGCTGAGCCGAGCAGCCCTCCGGCGTGCTTGGGACCGATGCTGACGGTGTAGGCGGGTTGCCCGCCGACGTTGCTCGGGGTCGCCCCAGACACGCCAGCGTGCTGCATGAGCTTGCTCAGCTCGGTCTGGATCTGATCGATCGTGGGCAGGGCATCGGCGTTCTTGGCCCCAGCGCCCTTGGCCTTGCCCCAATCGGCCGGAAGGGTTCCCTGGTAGACGGTGTGCGAAGACGGCTCTGCGATCCAGAACGAGCGGCCGTTGACTACCACCTGGGCGTCCCCGCTGGCTGACTGCAGCTCGAGCCGGAGACGGTCCTTGGCCAGCCACAGACGCCCGGTGGCTCCCGTCAGGAGCGGGTCTGAGCCTTGCAGGCTGGAGGCGTCGATCAGGTGGTTGGTAAAGGTGATGTCAGCCGAGATGCCCCGGACAGCCGGCGCGGCCAGCGCCGCGCGGACGGCGGCGGCCAGCGGCTTGGGTCTGGGCACGGAACCGGAGCCCGAAGCGGCGACCGCGATCGCGCTTCCGGCGACGATTGCCGCGATCAGACCAGCAAGTGCGGCCAGTAGCCGCCGGGTCGAAGCTGTACGCAGAAAGCTCATGATTCACAACCGCCTTTCTTGAACGCCTCGTCCAAGATCGCAGACCAGCTTGAAATTACTCTGACAGACGGGCTGGGCCGGCCTCGGCGCGCTACCGTCGCACCAGCATGTGCCGTCTGTTCGGGATGAGTGGCGGGCGCGAGCCCGTGTCGGCGACCTTCTGGCTGCTCGAGGCGCCCGATTCGCTGGCCGCTCAGAGCCGGCGCGAGCCCGACGGCACCGGGCTCGGCCGGTTTGACAGTCACAACCGGCCGGTGGTCGCCAAGCAGCCCCTGGCCGCTTACGAGGACCAGGACTTCGCCCGCCAGGCGCAGGAGGTCAAGTCGCGCACCTTCGTTGCCCACGTCCGTTACGCGTCCAACGGCGGCCTCACAATCCAGAACACGCACCCCTTCGAGCAGTCCGGGCGCCTGTTCGCGCACAATGGGGTGATCGGAGATGTGCCCGCCCTCGAGCGCGAGCTCGGCGACGCGATGTCCCTGGTCTTGGGTGACACCGACTCCGAGCGCTTCTTCGCCCTCGTTACGCGCGAAATCGCCCGGGGCGGGGACGTCGGCGAGGGAATCGCGGCCGCCTGCCGCTGGGTGGCTGAGCACCTGCCGGTGCTCTCGCTCAACTTCGTCCTCATCACGCCCCAGGAGCTGTGGGCGCTGCGCTATCCCGACACCCACGAGCTGCACGTGCTCGAGCGCGTCCCGGGGGGACCGAGCGGGGGGCGACATCTCGAGCACGCCAGCGCGCGCGGCAGCATCCGCGTACGGTCCGGCGACCTGCGCCAGCGCGCCGCCATAATCGTGGCTTCGGAGTGCATGGACGAGGATGCGGGCTGGCGCGCAGTCATGCCCGGAGAGCTACTGCACGCCGGTCCCGACCTCGAGCTGACGTCGCAGCAGCTGTTCCACGGGCCTCCTGCTCATCTTCTGACCCTGGCCGACCTTGATCCCAAGGCGGCGGCGTCCCAACGAGCCTCCGAGCGAACATGATCGCGGCCAGGCCCGCGTTCTGGGACGGCTGAGCCGTGAGCGGCTCCACCAGCCTGGTCTACCGCAGCGCCCACGGCTATGAGCTCGTCATGCGCGTCCTCTACGGCCGCCATTACGGCGCCCGCCTGCGCGCCGTGGCAGAGCAGGTTCCGGGCGGCAGCTCGATCCTCGAGCTGTGCCCCGGTCCGGGGGCGCTCTACCGTCGCCACCTGCGCGGCCGCGCCTGCGCCTACACCGGAGCTGATGTCAATCCCGAATTCGTGGCCCGCCTGCGCCGTTTGGGAGCAAACGCCGTCGTGCTCGATCTCAGGGGCCCGGATCCGCTGCCCGAGGCCGATGTGATCATCATGCAGGCCAGCCTCTATCACTTCCTCCCCAGGGCTGACAGGATCGTTGAGCGGATGCTGGGCGCCGCGCGAGAGCGGGTGATCGTCGCCGAGCCAATCCGTAATCTCTCCAGCAGCCGGCTCCCCTGGCTCGCGGCGCTTGGGCGCCGGGGGACCGATCCCGGATCTGGCAGCGGTCACGAGCAGCGCTTTGACGAGCCGGCCCTAGACCAGCTGATGGCCGCCTACGGCGAGGCGATCGTGACGGCGTTCACGATTCCCGGGGGTCGGGAGAAGGTGTTTGTCCTCGACCCTCGGCGCCCGGGGTGCCCCGAGCCGCGGGCGCATCAGCCGAGGCCGAGCTGAGAGCGGGGACCGACTCCTCGCGCAACTCGGGTCCCTCGGCTCGGGCATCGATCAAGAACAGCGGGCGATCCTTGACCTGGTCGAAGATCCGTCCCACGTACAGGCCGACCACCCCCACGCTGACCAGAATCAGCCCGGCCAGCACCAGGAGGAGGACGGCCAGGCTCGTGTATCCGGGAACCGTCTGGTTGGGCGCGGCGAAGTAATCCGCCACCTCGAACAGGGCCAGCCCGATGCCCACGGCCGCGACCACGAAGCCGACCAGCACGACCATCCGCAGCAGCACCGTGCTGCGAAAGAACATCCCGTCCAGCGCGACGTGAACCAAGCGGCCAGGTGTGTAGGCGCTCTTGCCGGCATGTCGGGCCGAGTGCTCGATCTCGACCGTGGTGGAGTCAAAGCCGAGCCAGTCCAGCGCGATCATGTACTCGCGGTCTTTGTCGCGCAGGCGCAGGAAGGCCTGGACGACGCGCTCCGAGATGAGGCTCAGGGTGCTGTAGTCAGGCGAAGTCTCGGTCTCAAGCGTGAGCCGGCGGTAGAGCCGACTCCCCCATCGCTTGAGGGCAGGGTGATGCCGGTCGCGCCGGACCGTGCGAACCACGTCGAAGCCCTCGTGGGCCGCGGCCCATAAGCGGGGGATGTCCTCTGGCGCCTCCTGTAGATCGCAGTCCATCACGGCGACCCAGCGGCCGCGAGCCTCCGAGAGACCGGCGGTGATCGCCGCGTGCTGACCGAAGTTGCGGCTCAGGCGCAGCGCCTTGACGTGGCTGTCGGTCCGGGCCAGGCGCTGCAGGACGCTCCAGCCGTCGTCCAGGCTGCGGTCGTCGACGAACACCAACTCGTAGCCGCTGGTGATGCCGGCCACACTCCTGGTCAGCCGCTCGTGGAGCGCGTCCAGGCAGCCCGCGCAGGCGTAGACCGGGACGACCACGCTGAGCTGCACTTCGCCCGTGCGCGGGGGGGTGCCCATGGTGTGCGCCATCTTGGCAGCGACGATGACGTGCGTCCAGTGGCGAATGGGTTGCGCTTGTGTGAGCGCTGGGTTGGATCAGCGCTTGCCTGCGACTGTGAAGCGCAGCTGGCGATAGTTAAAGCCGTAGGCTCCGGAGCAATCGAGATGGGGAGCGCAGCCGGCGAAGTTGGCCGCCCACTTGAGCCACAGCGAGCGGCCGTTCCGGCTGATCCACTGAAGCGGAAAGCCGGCACCGTAGCCGTTGGTGGGACCGAAGTAGGGCTCGCGGGCCACGAACGAGAATGGTCCCCACGGGTGCGGGGCGCTCAGGATCACCAGTTCGGAGCCGTTGCGCCACACGCCAGGCGGCGTGGCCCCGTAGGACCAGGTGAAGGTGAGCAGGTACTGGTGCAGCGGCGAGTCATATGCCATCTGCGGGTAGGTGATGTGCCCCGGCCAGCTCGCGATCGGCGCGGCGGCGGTCACGTCGGAGCCGAACTGGGGCACGCCGCCCGGCATGGCCGAGATCCACTGCCACTTGCTGGGGTCGGTCATGGCGGCCACGTCGGGCCGGCTGCGCCCCATGATCAGCCCGCTGGCGTTGAACTCGCGATCGGTGGCGAGCGCGTACACCCAGCCGTCGGCGTAATAGCCGCCTCGGCCCCTGATCACCCAGCTGAGGTTGCCCAGCGGGGCCGGAAACCGGTGTCCCCCCGCCTGCCAGCTCTCGCCGAAATTGGACGAGTAGGCGATGCCGGCCAGGCCCGTGAACGGGCCGTTGGTCCCCCAGCTCCAATCGTTCTCCTGGGTAGCGAAGAGGATCTTCTGAGCTTCGACGAGACCACTCGAGTAGTAGGGCCCGAGCGGACCGGCCCAGAGCGAGGGGTTCTTGCGGATCTCGGGAAACGTGTGGGGAGCCGGCTTGGTCGGATCACCGACGTGGGCGATGCGGATGTGGGGCGGCCTCCCCATCACCCGGGCCAGAGACTGCTTCCACACCTCAGTCGAGCCGGAGTCGCTCTCCCCGTCGTTGATCATCGTGTACTGATTGCCATCGCTGGACCAGACGGTGGGCAGGATGTCTCCGACCTGGTTGGTCGGCGGCGCGTAGCGCGGGCCCGTCCACTTGGCGCCGAGGATCAGCGAGCTCGAGGGAAAGGGCGAGTCGTTGCTGCGCAGCAGCGTGCCGCGGGCCAGCGCAGGCACCAGCAGCAGCCCCAGCAGGGCCACAGCCAGGACAGAGATTTGGGAAGCGCGGGGCAAGCACGGCGAATTAAAGCGGCGCGGCGGTCAGATCGGCGTCAGTAGGGCGCCGCGGCTGTCGGATGGTGGGCGCTGGCTCAGCGTCCGCGCGGCTGCGTGAAGATGAGCAACGCGCGCGGTGTGTGCAGGAAGTAGCGCGGGGCTGACCGGGCCAGCGCGGCGATGCTCACCCACCGGGGACGATCAAGCAGGAAACGAGCCACGATGAAGTTGGCGACCCGCATCCGTGACAGCAGCCGGGCCCCTGGGGGGGCGACGGTTCGGGGTACCGCGGGCCCCCGTCGACGCCGGCTCGCGTCCCGGCGGTCACCGGGTGGGTTGGTGGCCTCCACTGCCGCGCCGCCCCCGCTGGGATGCTCGCTGGCCAGAGCGATGTGCTTGGTTGCGCCGACGATGTCCACCTCGCTGATCAGGACACGCCGCCCCCGGGGCTGGGCCCAGCTCACCCCCGGCAGGTAGATCTTCAGGGGCTGCGCGGTGGTCCCGTCGGCAGCCAGAACTGCCCGCGGGCGCAGCGCCGGACCCAGCGCGCGAGCCACGTTGCGCCAATTGGCACGCTGGAGGAAGGGATGGGTCTGCACCTCGATGGCCGCGGCGGCGAAGCCGGCCAGTAGGAGTACTGCCACGATTGCTCCAAACCGCGCCAGCCGAGGCGCCGTGCACGCCGCGCCGAGGACGGTCATGACCGGCACCAGGGCCGGAATCTCGTTGCGCGACAGGAAGTAGTCCTGACCGACGGCACCGAGGATCAGGGGGCCGATGAACACGCAGGCTGCCACCACGAAGGCAATGAGCGCACCCTCCCGCCGCTCGCCCTTGGCGCTGCCCAGCCAGACCAGCAGCGAGGTGACAACGAGCAGGACCGCCCCCAGGGCAAGCCCCTGGTCCAGCGTGGTTCGCCGGTACAGATTGCTGCCCACCCATTCAACGGCGGCCATCGAGATCCGGGAGGTGAGCGGAACCCTCGCGATCCATGCCGTGCCGTGGCTCGCCGAAGTGTCGGCGATCGCGAACGGGAGCATGGCCAGCTGCGCCACTGCGACCACGGCCACCGCCCCGGCGGTGCCCCGGGTGCGATGGCGCCAGAGAAGCAAGAGCGCCTGCGGCGCGATCGCGAAACCGGCGAAGAAATGGGTCATCACGGCCAGGACCGAGAACGCGGTCCACGCGAGCAGGTTGCGTCGCGACGGAGCCCGGAGGGTCCGCGCAAAGAACACGAAGCCGGCACCCGTGAGGGCGGCCAGCAGCATGTAGGAACGGGCTTCCTGGCCGAACCAGATGGCGAACGGGTTGACGGTAATCAGGGCCGCGGCCACCAGGCCGGCCCGGCGCGAGACGAGCTCGCGCGTCGCCGCGTAGGCGATCGGCACCAGCGCCACGCTGGCGATCGCCGACACGGCCCGCAAGGCCACCGGGCCCGTCCCGAACAGCTTCGCCCACACCCAGAGCACGACGAAGTAGAACGGCGGCGTTACCTCGACGGTGGTCACCGTGTGGAACATGGCTCCGAACGGCAGCCGCATCTCGTAGGCCGTCAGCGCTTCGTCGGCCCACAGGCTCTGGTTGTTGATGACCACGATCCGAATCACGGCCGCGAGCGCGACCAGCGCGCCGAGGATCACCGACTCGGTGCTCAGCACCCGACCCCCGACGGTTATCCTCTGACGCCGGCTGACCCCCGAGACCGGGTACTCCGAGGTGCTCACCGAGCCAGCAGCTCCCGCAGCGCCGCGACCACGTCGTCCTGGTCGGCCGCGGTGATCTTGGGATCCAGCGGCAGGCTCAGCGTGCGCTCGGAGATCGAGGTGGCGACGGGAAAATCCTCCGGGGCCAGGCCGTAGCGGTCACGATAGTAGGGATGCAGGTGCACGCCGCGGTAATGCACTCCGGTCCCGATCCGCCGTGCATGGAGCCCGCCCAGGAGCGCGTCGCGGTCCAGAGGGGCGTCCGGCGCGACCATGATCTGGTAGAGGTGGCGGGCGTGGCGGGTGTTGGGCTCGGCCGGGGGCGGCGTGGTCAAGGGCAGGCCGGCGAGCAACTGGTCATAGCGCTCCCAGAGGGCGGCCCGGCGATCGATCCAGCCATCGAGCTGGGGCAGCTGGTGCAGTCCCAGGGCGGCCTGCACGTCGGTCATGTTGTATTTGTAGCCTGGTCGGACGACCTCGTAGTGCTTGAAGCCCGCGTCTGAGAAGCGCTGCCAGGCCCCGAGGCTGAGGCCGTGCAGGGCGAGACGCTCCACCTCCTCAGCGAGCTCGGCGCTGGCGGTGAGCAGGGCTCCGCCCTCGATTGTGGAGATGTTCTTGGTGACGTAGAACGAGAACGCGGTGACGTTCCCGAACGCCCCAATGCGACGGCCGTGCCACTCGGCGCCGATGGCGTGCGCAGCATCCTCGACGATCCGCAGGTCGTGGCGTTGCGCCAGGCCAGCGAGGCGATCCATGTCGATCGGGCGCCCGGCCAGGTGCACGGGCATGATCGCGCGAGTCCGCTCGGTGATTGCCGCTTCGGCGGCCTCGAGGTCCATCAGCCCCGTGCCCGGCTCGCTGTCGACCAGCACCGGAGTCGCTCCGGCGTGCTCGACGGCGTTGGCGGAGGCGACGAAAGTCATAGCCGGTACCAGGACCTCGTCGCCGGCCCCGAGCCCGAGAACCTCAAGGGCGAGGATCAGCGCGGCAGTGCACGAGGAGACACAGCGGGCGTGCGGGGCGCCTACGTATTCGGTTAGCATGGTTTCGAAGCGTCCGACCTTGGGTCCGGTCCCGATCCAGCCAGAGCGCAGGGACGCGACGACCTCGGCGATCTCGTCCTCGCCGATCGTCGGACTCCCGAATATCAAGAAGTTCTCCCGCATACATGTACGGTGGCCAGGATGGCCCGGGACCGACCCGGGCGCTGTGCGCGCGCCCGATTCCTCGCCCCCTGGTGACCGTACCCGGCACGCAAGCGGGCCGGTCTAAGGGGCGGATAAACGCGGGGCGGCGATCCGGTTAGCCCCATGTGTGCGTCTTCCCGGCCGGCCGCGGTGTGGCAGGATCGGACGCGATGACAACCGCGCCCCTCCCCCCCGGCCCCCGCCTGCCCCGGCTGCTGCAGACGGTCGGCTTTGTGGTCGGCGGGGCCCGCTTCTTGGAATTCTGCCGGCGGCGCTACGGCGACGCCGTCACGTTCGGGACGCTGTTTGACGAGCGCTTCGTGATGGTCTTCGATCCCGAGCTGGTCAAGCAGATCTTCCAGGGGTCAAATGCTCAGCTGCACGCCGGCGAGGCCAACGCTCTGCTCGGCCCGATCCTCGGCGAGCGCTCGGTGCTGCTGCTCGACGGGGCCGAGCACCTGCGCCACCGCAAGCTGATGCTGCCCGCTTTCCACGGTCGCCAGCTGGCCGCCCACGCCGAGATCATGCGGGCCGCCACCGACCTCGAGATCGACAGCTGGCCGGTGGGTCAGCCCTTCCCGCTGCTGCCGAGCATGCAGTCGCTGACCTTGCGGATCATCCTGCGCGCGGTATTCGGGTACGAGCCCGGAGCCGCCGAAGCGCAGCTGCGCGGCCGGCTGCGCGCCATGGTCGAACCCCTGGCCCGGCCCCGCGGGATGCTGATGGTCTCGGCGCTGCTGCGCGGCCGCGGCGATCGGCGGGGCGCGCTCGAGTTCGAGGCCCGCAAGCGGACCGTGGACGAGATCCTCTATGAGGAAATTGCCCGCCGACGCCAGGAGCCCGACCTGGCCGAGCGCGACGATGTCTTCTCAGCTCTGCTCCTCGCCCGCGACGAGGACGGGACCGCGCTCGACGATCAAGAGGTCCGCGACGAGCTGCTCACCCTGCTGCTGGCCGGCCACGAGACGACCGCTACCGGACTGGCCTGGACGCTTGACCTCCTGCTGCACGACGAGCGGGTGCTCAGAGTCGCCCGCGGCGGGGAGGAGCGCTACCTGGACGCCACGGTGAAGGAGGCTTTGCGGATCCGCCCGGTGATTCCCGGGGTGGGAAGAGTCGTGCGCGGTCAGCCTTTCCATCTCGGCCCGTACGAGGTTCCGCCGGGAATCGAGATCAACCCGTCGATCCGGACCATCCACCGCCGCGGCGAGCTCTACCCCGAGCCGACCCGCTTCCGGCCCGAGCGGTTCCTGGGGGTGGGCGGGTCTCCGGTCCCCGACACCTATACCTGGATTCCGTTCGGGGGCGGGACCCGGCGCTGCCTTGGCGCGAGCTTCGCGCTGATGGAGATGCGGATCATCCTCGGCCGGGTGCTGGAGCGGACCCAGCTCACCGCCGTCGACGACCGGCTGGCCAAAGCCCAATTCCGCGCCATCACCCTGTCGCCCAAAGGCGGGGTCCGTGTCTGTCAGTCCCGCGCCCCGCTACCGGCGCTCGTCCCCGAGCGCGAGCCGGTCGCCTGACGCTCAGCGAGAACCGGTCGCGTAGCGGATGATCGAGAGGTCGGTCAGCCACTCCACGGGGGAGACATCGTCGGTGTAGACCGTCCCGCCCGACAGCGCCGGGCGCAGGCGGGCGCTGACTGCGGCGAGCAGCGAGCGCAGGCCGACGGGGACCCCTGCGTGCGCGGCCAGCATCCGGGCGCTCGAGAGGGGACGCCGTCTGGCCAGCACGAGTGAGTTGTCGGGACTGAAGCGATCGCGGACTACGACCGGAAAGGCCGCGTGCAGCGTGGCCGAGACGACCTTCTCCAGCGCATCGGAACCCGGCAGGTGCCCGACGTTGATAATCAGCACCCCGCCCGGATTCAGGTGCGTGCGAACCACGGAGAAGAACTCGCGCGTGAGGAGATAGAACGGGATGTAGGGCTGGCGGTAGGCATCGAGGAAGATCGCGTCGTAGCGGACGCGGCTGGCCTGTAGCCAGGGCCGGGCGTCGGCGGTGTAGAGATGCAGGCGCGGGCCGCTGAGATGAAAGAGACGGCGCCCGAGCTTCGAGAGCTCACCATCGAGCTCGACCGCGTCGACCCGCGTCCACGGGAAGTAGTGCCCGTAGGCGCGGGCGATGGTCCCGGCGGCATCCCCGAGGATGGCGATTCGCCGCGGGGGGGCCACGCCGCCCGCCCCGGGCAAGACCAGGAAGTCGTCCCAGTAGCCGCCGGTGAGAAAGCTCCCCGGCTGATAGAGGGAGTGGATCGCCACTCCTTCGTTGAGCTGAAGCCAGCGCACGCCGCTTGGAAACTGGACCACCCGGGCGTACTGGTATGCGGTCTCGGTCTCATAGATGACGCGTCCGCCATTGACATCGGCGCCGATCGCCGCCGGCGGTATGGCCAGCGCCCCCGCCAGCGCCAGCGGCACGAGCAGATAGCGGCGCGCGCCCAGGCCGACCGCGGCCACCAGCGCGAGGGCGAGCGCAAAGACAAGGAAGGTCCGGTGGGTGCCGATCAGGGGGATCAGCAGCAACGCCGCCAGGAACGTCCCGGCGAGCGAACCGACAGTCGAAATCGCGTACAGGCCGCCCGTCGTGCGCCCGGTATCGGCCAGGCTGGCCACGCTCAAGCGGTTGGCGTAGGGCGCCACCGTACCCAGCAGCATCACCGGCACGGCCACCAGCACGAGCACCGCCGCCAGCGAACCCAGGAAGGCCCCGACCGAAAGCGAGCCCAGCGCGGCGACCGAGAGGCGCAAGAACGGTCCCGAGACGAAGGGAACGATGGCGAGCAGGACGCCCGCCAGCAGCACGACCGCGCACAGCCCGCCCAGGGTGGGACGACGATCGGCGATCCGGCCGCCGATCGCGTAGCCGGCCGAGAGGGCGATCAGCACGGTGGCAATCGTGTTGGCCCAGATGATCGTCGACGCCCCAAAGTAGGGCGCGAGCAGGCGGGCGGCCGAGATCTCCGCGCCCAGACTGGATGCCCCCACGGTGAACACGACCGCCCGTAGGAGCAGCGGACGGTGTCGGGGTGGCACGGCGCGGGGCGCAGGAGTGGTGGCGGCGACCTCGCCGGCCGGGAGCATCGAAGCAGATTAGGCTCTCGGCCCACGATGCTGCTCTACAACAACGCCCTGTCGGGCAACTGCTACAAGGTTCGCCTGCTGCTCGCTCACCTCGGGCTCGAGTACCAACGCCGTGAGCTGGACGTGTTTGACCGCTCCAATCGGCCCGACGTGCTAGGCGACCGGAACCCGGCGCTGCGGGTCCCGACGCTTGTTTTCGACGACGGTCGCGCCCTGGCCGAGTCCGGCGCCATCCTGTGGCACCTCGCCGAGGGCAGTGAGTACCTCCCCGAGGACAGCTTCGAGCGCGCCCAAGCCCTGCAGTGGATGTTCTTCGAGCAATTCCCCGGACCTAGGCGGCGAGCCCGATAACCCCGCGGTGCCCACCTGGGGTGGCGGCAGCTCGCCGAGCTCCGAGCTCGTCCCCGGGTAAGCTGGCCGAGTCATGCGTGAGGCGCTGATCTGCGAGCCGCTCCGCACTCCGGTCGGCCGCTTCGGCGGCGTGTTTCGTGACGTGCCGGTGACCGACCTGGCGGTGACGGTCATCAAGGCGGTCATCGAGCGGACCGGGCTGCCCGTGAAGCAAGTTGACGACGTCCTGCTCGGTCAGGCCTACGCCAACGGCGAAGCCCCGGCACTGGGCCGGATCGCCGCCCTGGATGCGGGGCTGCCGGTCGAGGTCCCGGGGCTGCAGATCGACCGCCGCTGTGGATCGGGGCTGCAGGCCGTGATCGAGGCCGGCATGCAGGTCCAGACCGGGGCCGCCGACCTCGTTCTGGCCGGAGGTGCCGAGAGCATGAGCCAGACCGAGCTCTACTCGACGGCGCTACGCTGGGGCGCGCGTTCGGGCGGTGCCATGCTCGAGGACCGCCTCGTCCGGGGGCGGGTGACGGCGGGGGGCGCGAACTACCCCGTGCCTGGAGGCATGATCGAAACGGCAGAAAACCTGCGGCGGGAGTATTCGATCCCGCGCCAGGAGCAGGACGAGCTCGCCCTGCGCTCCCACCGGCGCGCGGTGGAGGCCCAGAGTCGCGGGGACTTCGCCCAGGAGATCGTGCCCGTCGAGGTCAGAGATCGCAAGAACGCAACCCGGACCGTTGAGCACGACGAGCACCCCCGGGCCGATGCCACGCTCGAGGGCCTGGGCGCCCTGCGGCCGGTCATGAGCCGCAAGGACCCCGAGGCAACCGTCACCGCCGGCAATGCCAGCGGCCAGAACGACGGCGCGGCCGTGTGCGTGGTAACCCACGCGGGGCGGGCGGCTGAGCTCGGCCTGCGACCCCTGGCCCGGCTGGTCGGCTGGGCGGTGGCGGGTGTGGCTCCCAAGACGATGGGGATCGGCCCGGTCCCAGCCACGGCGAAGCTGCTTGGCCGCACCGGACTGACGCTGGCCGACATGGACCTGATCGAGCTCAACGAGGCGTTCGCCGCGCAGGCGCTCGCCGTCCTGCGCGAATGGGATCTCCCCGACGGCCTGAAGCGCGTCAACGTCAACGGCTCGGGAATCTCGCTCGGCCACCCGATCGGCGCCACTGGCGGTCGGATCCTGGCCACCCTGCTGCGTGAGCTCAATCGTCGCGAGGGCCGCTATGGCCTGGAGACGATGTGCATCGGCGGCGGTCAGGGCCTGGCGGCGATCTTCGAACGCGTGCCTGCGTGAGCACGGGCCCAGGAGCGCCTGGCAACGCAGGGCATCTCGACGCCGACCGCGACGGCGCGACGCTGCGCGAAGTGATCGAGGCGCTGGCGCCGATCGAGCGTCGCGCCGGTGCGCCGGGCGAGCGCCAAGCAGCCGAGTGGATCGCGCAGCGCCTGGCTGACGCCGGGTGCCGGGCGGCGATCGAGGAGGAGCAGTTCCTGGACGGCTACGCCCGCGTGATCGGACGCCTGGCCGCGGCCAGCACCGCGGCGGGCGCGAGCGCCCTGGTGAGCCGGCGCGCGCGACGACTGGCCAGCGCCGCGGCCACCGCGGTGACGCTCGCCGTCGCCGATGACATCTCCAACGGCCCCCGGGTGTTCCGGCGGGCCACCTCGCCCCGCAAGACGACCTGGAACGTGGTCGGGTGCTGCGGCGACGAGCGCGCGCAGCGCACCCTGGTCCTGCTCGCCCACCATGACGCGGCACCGACCGGGAAGATCTTCGACGATCGCTTGCAGACCTGGTTCGGAGAGCGGTTTCCCGGAATCCTGGAACGGATCGACACCTCGCTGCCGCTGTGGTGGACGATGCTCGCTGCCCCGGCGCTGGTCGCGGTGGGCGCCGCGCGCGGGCGGCGGGGAATGCTCGGCGCCGGTCTCGCCACCTCGGCGCTCAGCGTGGCCGCCCTCGAGGACATCGCGCGCAGCCCGATCGTCCCGGGCGCCAGCGACAACCTGACCGCGGTGGCGATTCTGGTCGCGATCGCCGAGCGGCTGCGGAGCAATCCGATCCCAGGCCTGCGTGTGATGCTGGCCTCGTGCGGCGCCGAAGAGGTCGTCCAGGGTGGGATCTACGGTTTTGCCCGCCGCCACTTCCCCGAGCTCGACCGTGAGCGAACCTGGTTTCTGAACTTGGAGACGCTCGGCTCTCCGAAGCTGATCCTGCTCGAGGGCGAAGGGCCGGTGGTGATGGAGGATTACCACGACCGTGACTTCCGCGACCTGATCGGCCGGGTAGCGCAGCGCGCCGACGTACCGTTGCGGCGCGGGATGCGGGCGCGCAACTCAACCGACGCCGTACTCCCCAGCCGTGCTGGCTACCCGACCGCGACCCTGGCCTCGATGACCCGTTACAAGACCCTCGCCCACTACCACCAGATGTCTGACACGCCCGAGAACGTCGACTACCGCACCGTCGTCCAGGCGCTGGTCGTTACTGAGGCGGTCGCGTGGGAGCTCGCCACCAGTCCCTGGCTCTGAGCTCCCGCCGCGGCCGGCGCGCCTAACCCGCGCGCCGGCGCGCTGCCCGCGTCCGGGACCGGCTCAGCCCACCCTCGAGCCTGCCCCGCGAACGTACGCCTGGCGAGGCACCGGCATCCGCGCCCGGCGCCCGCGCACCGACTCCCAGATGGCTCGGTTCAGCGCTGACTGCGGAGCGGAGTCCTGTTGATTGAAGTTCCAGTGCGCCGACTGCTTGGCCATCGGCGAGCTGGCAGTGTTGACCGGCGAGCCTGGGTCGCCGAACGGGGTGACCGTCGGTTTCAGGGCCTCGTAGGGCGCGAACCTCGGATGCTCGGTGAACGATCCCCACAGCTTCGCGGCGCGGGCATCGAAGATGCTCATCGGCGGCAATCCGAGGACCCCCTCGATCGTCGCCACCATCGACGCGGTGTCGTAGTGCGTGGAGTCGACGCGCCCAGTCTGGGTGTAGGGGCTGATCGCCAGCGCCTCCGTGCGGTGGGCATCCACGTGATCGGGACCGTCCTGGGCATCGTCTTCGGTGACCACGATCAGCGTGTTCTTCCAGTAGCGGCTGTGGGACACGACCTGGACCATGCGTCCGAGCGCGGCGTCGTTGTCGGCCACCGTCGCCACGGGGGTCGGCGCGCCCGGCCCGGTGCCGGCGGTGTGGTCGTTGGGCAAGCGCACGATCGACAGCGACGGCAGGTTGCCGTTTTGCGCGAAGGCCCGGAACTCGCGTTCCCACTCGGGCTCGCGCTGGGTGTGATCGGAGCACTTCATGTTGAACCCCGGATAGGAACCGTCCACGTGGTCGCCGAAGCGCGGGTCGAGGTGAGTCGTGGTCGACGTGTTGCCAGTGCCAGTGCAGAAGCCGGGCACCGGCGTCGACTCCCCGTAGACACGGAAGCTGACGCCGTGCGCGTAGGCGTTGTCCCACAGGTAGCCGACGGTCTGGGCCGCCGGTCCGCGGGGCACGGTCGGATCCGAGGCCAGTGGCTCGGACGCGAACAGCTCCGACGGCGGGGTCAGCTCGAAGTCGTAGCTGCGCTGGCCTGACCGCGGCGATGGCGAGTAGTTGATCGGCCAGCCCGCCTGGACGTAGTCAGGCGCGTTGGCCTGATCGGTCCAGTTGTGGCCGTCGGCCGACACCTCGGCATTGGCGTAGAAGTTGTCCAGCGTCGTGAAGCGCCGCGCCAGGGCGCGCGTGTTGGGGGCCGAGTTGTCGCCGAACAGGTTCAGGGCCGGATCGCCGTTGCCCTTTCCGAGGCTGCCGAAGATCTGGTCATACGTCCGGTTCTCCTTGATGATGTAGATCACGTGCTTGATCTGTTGCGCCCCGGCCGGCTTGGGGACCGCGCGGGCGTACACCTGGTTGTTGGCGAACACGCGACGGGTGAGGTGCTGGAGCTTTTCGCGCGTGGGCACCTTGGTGACCTGGACCGTGGCCTTGATCATCGAGCCGGTGTACTGGGGGTCAGAAGCCCCGTCCTTGCCCTTGGGGACCTGATCGCGCGCCGGATCCAGGGGTGGGCAGGCAGGCGTGCCCTGCAGGGGTGACAGCGGCCCGCACCGGTTGGCTCCCGCGCCGGCGCCGCGATCGTTGACCACCGCGAGGTGCCTGCCGTCCGGGGTGATCGAGACCGAGGTCGGATACCAGCCGGCGGGGATGAAGCCCTCGACGCGGCGCTCGTTGAGGTCGACAACAGCCACCGCGTTCTCGCCCGCCTCTGCCACGTACAGAGTCTTGCCATCGGGGCTGACCGCGAGCCCGTCGGGCATCGCTCCCTTGGGGCCGTGCACGAGCGAAACGTCAATCGTGGCCGCAAGCGTGTCGGTCTTGGTGTCGATCACCGAAACCGTGTCACTGTTGGCGTTGGCGGTGTACATCTCGTCGCGCTTAGGGTTGGCGGCGATCGCGCCGGGATGGTCGGCCTGGAGGGGATTGGTGAGCGGCGACAGCGTGATGTCTGTCGTCTTGTGCTGGGTGGCGGTATCGATCACCGACACCGAGCGCCCCATCCAATCGGTGACGTACGCCTTGTCACCCTGGCGGTCGAAGGCCACGCCGAGCGGATACAGCGCCGGGCCAAGGTCGACCGGCGGCCCGGTGACCTGGTTGGTCGCGGGGTCGATCACGGTGACCTGGTGCCCAGGAGGATTGAGGTTGTTGGCGGCCGGCGCGGCCAGGTTGTTGGCCACGTACAGGCGGTCGCCGAGCGGCGTGTGGCCGTAGGCCAGCCCGGCCGGGAAGTTGGGAACCGGGATGTCGGCGGTCGGCTGCAGGTGCCCTGCGACCACGTTGTAGGTATGAACAACGTTCTGGCCGCCACCCGCCACCCACGCCCGGGTCCCGTTGGGGGAGAAGACGACGCCGTAGAAGGTCGCCTGGCCCTGATAGCCATCGTAAGGGACGTAGTCGCCGCGCTGGCGCGAGGACAGATCGAACAGATCGGCTGACTGAATCCGCGCCGCGCCGCTGGAGGCGGCGAGAAGCTGGCTGCCGTCGGGGGACAGGGCCGCGCCGAGCGGACCGACGAACCCGGGGTCGGTCTGCGAGACGCCGAACTCGTGGCCGGCGGGATCGATCGTCCACCCGGTGGGAATCAGCGGACTCGAGTGACTGGACTCCGCCAGCGCCGAGCCGGGGGCGAGAAATAGAGCAAAAGCGCAGCACAAAGCCACGGCGAAAACGCGACGCATCGGCAACCTCCCTGCCTGGAACGTGGACCCAGACCGAAATCTAAGAACCGCGCCGTCCGGAGCGTGTTACCGGCTTGTGGGTCAATTGCGAACTTCTCGTGACCGCGTGCGCGGACGGCTCAGGACTCGCTTTGCAGCTGACCGGCCAGGGCCAGCCGCTGACCCCACGCAAAGACGTTCTTCTCGGTGTGGAGGTGCATGAATGTCTCGGTGTCACGAACGTCGGCGTCGGAGCGGATCGTGTCGCTGATGATTGCCACCAAATCGGCTTCGCTTCGACAGACGATCTCCACCAGGAGGTCAAACGACCCGGCGGTGATCACGACCCATTCGATCGCTTCCTCCCGGGCCAGGCGAGCGGCGACGAGGCGAGGATCGCCGCTGACACGGACGCCCACGGTAGCCACCACGGCTCGGCCCAAGCGCAGGGGATCACTAATCGCGACGATCCGCATGAGGCCGGACTCGCGCAGCCGGTTGACGCGTTGGCGAGCGGCGGCTTCCGACAGGCCGACGGCTCGACCGAGCTCGCCGTAGGAGCGTCGGCCATCGGCTTCCAGGAGGGCGATGATCGTTTCATCGACGGCGTCGATCGAGGCCGGCTGTTTAGACGACATCTGCACCTCCCGAAACCAGCTCTACGATTTTAGTTGCATTCATGATGTTATGCCACTAATCTAGTCGATACCATGTACTCGAGCAAAGGATAGCTTCATGGAAGCAACCCGTGCCACGCTCCCCGCCCAGGCCCCGCCGCCCGCGCCGGCCACCCGCCCCGGCAAAGGACTGAAGTCGGGAGCGATCGGCGCCGTATCCAACGTCGTCATCGGCGTGTCGTCCACCGCGCCGGCCTACAGTCTCGCTGCGACGCTGGGGGCGATCGTGGCGATCAAGGGCATCGGGCTGTTCGCCCCCGCTGTGCTGGTCGTGTCGTTCCTGCCGATGCTGTGCATAGCACTCGGTTACTACTACATGAACCGGGCCGACCCGGACTGCGGGACGACGTTCGCCTGGGTGACGCGGGCGATGGGGCCCCGCTTGGGCTGGCTCAACGGATGGGTGATCGTGGCGGCCGACATCGTGGTCATGGCAAGCCTGTCTCAGATCGCGGGGACTTACACGTTTCTGCTCTTTGGCGCCGATTCCCTCGCCAGTTCGACGCTCGCCGTCACCGCCGTCGGCGTGGTGTGGATTTTCGGGATGGTGGCCATATGCCTGCTCGGGGTCGAGCTGAACGCCAAGACCCAGGCGATTGCGCTCGGTGCCGAGGTGACCATCCTGGCCGTGTTTGCCGTCGTGGCGTTCGTCAAGGGGGCCACCACGTCGCCGCCTGGCTACGTCGCGCCGGCGCTCGCCTGGATCGACCCCTTTCACATCCCCACCTTCAGCGCCCTGATCAACGGGGTCCTGCTCGGCCTGTTCATCTACTGGGGCTGGGACGCCGGCGTGGCGGTAAACGAGGAGTCACACGACTCGGCCTCGGGACCCGGCCGCTCAGCGGTGATCAGCACGCTGCTGCTGGTGGCCGTGTTCGTGGTCGTCTCCTTCGCGGCCCAGTCCTACTCCGGCCCGCAGTTCCTGGTCAGTCACTCACGCGACGTCCTCAGCGCTCTCGGGGCCCGGACGTTCGGCTCGGGCTGGGACAAACTGCTGATCCTCGCCGTGCTCACGTCGGCGGCGGCGTCCACACAGACGACAATCCTGCCGACCGCTCGCACCACCCTGTCGATGGCTCGGTGGGGTGCGATACCGGAGGCGTTCGGCAAGGTCCATCCGCGCTTTCAGACGCCGTGGGTGTCGACGATCAGCTTCGGGATCGTCTCGATTGCCTGGTTTGTGGGCCTCGAGGCGTTGAGCAAGAACGTCCTCGTGGATTCGGTCACGGGGCTGGGGTTCCTGATTGCCTTCTACTACGGCTTCACCGGGCTGGCGTGCACGATCTACTACCGGCGCACGCTGCTGCGCAGCGTCAAGAACTTCTGGTTCGCCGGCGTCATGCCGCTGCTCGGATTCCTGGCCCTGGGGTTTGTGTTCGTGCGCGCGTATCTCAACTACAGCCAGAGCGGCGCGGGCGCGTCGCCGCCGCTCTTGGGCGTCGAGATTCCGATCGTGATCGGAATTGGGTCCGTGCTGCTCGGGCTCGTGCTGATGATCCCATCCGCCGCCGCCTACCGCGGTGGGTACTTCCGGCGCCGCCCCGAGGTCGCGGCGCCCAACGCCCTGGAGCTCGCCCCCGACCACCAGCCCCACCTGTCCAAGGACCCCCATCCCAACCACACCCGCCATCGGTGACCGCACCGAGAACTGCTCGGAGGAGCCCATGATCAATCCCATGTCTCGCTGGGCGATGTTCGGCGAGAAGCCCGATTACGCCGGCCTGCTCACCTACTCAGCACTGCCGTACACCGAAGACCCGGCGGAACTCGCCGGCGTCGACGCGGCGATCGTAGGAGCACCCATGGACGACCTCGTCTCTGACCATCCCGGAACACGACTGGGACCCCGGGCGATTCGCGGCGCCAGCATCCAGCCGGGCCGCCACCTCGAAGCCGGCCTTGACCCCTATGCCGTGTTGCGGGTCGTTGACTTCGGCGACGCAGCCGTGCTTCCGGGCGACCCGGTCCGCTCCCACGCTGCGATCCGGCAGACCGTGGAGCAGGTACTGGCGGCGGGAGCGATCCCGATCGTTCTCGGCGGCGATCACTCGATCGCCGAACCGGACATCCGCGCCTGTGTCGCGCACCATGGGCCGGTCGGCCTGGTTCATTTCGACACCCACACAGACACGGGCAGCACGGTCTTTGGCGTCGCTGTGTCCCACGGCACCCCGATGTACCGGCTCGTGAGAGACGGCCAGGTCGACCCCGCTCACTACCTCCAGATCGGGCTGCGCGGCTACTGGCCCGGCGAGGAGGCCTTTCGCTGGCAGCGCCAACAGGGCATCACCTCGCTGTTCATGCACGACATTCGCGAGCGTGGGATCACCGATGTCGTGCAGCAGGTGATCATCACGATGGGCGACCGCCCGTGCTTTCTCTCCGTCGACGTAGACGTGCTCGACCCCGCCTTCGCGCCCGGTACCGGCACCCCCGAGCCCGGTGGCATGACCTCGGTCGATCTTCTGTGGGCGTGCCGGACCCTCGCCCAGGAGCTGAGACTCGTCGGAGTGGACGTCGTCGAGGTAATCCCGACTGGGGTTGGCTCAAGCGACATCACCGCCCTCGTCGCCTCCCGGATCGTCCACGAGACCCTGACCGGAATCGCCCAACGCCGAGAGTCCGAGCGGACGCCCGCGGGCAACGGCGACGAGGTGACGTCTCACCGCCACGCGCGTGTAGGGAGGTGGCCGGCCTCCGGCTAGGCGGCGACCGCCGCGACCATCGCGGCCGGGCGCCATAGCGCATCGTCGCCCAAAGGTTCGCGAACGGCGCGGCCGCCGGCGACCAGTTCGATCAGCGCCGCCTCGGCTGCCTGGCGATCCGGGGCATCGTTGCCCTTCGCCAGCAGGGCGGCGACCTCCTGGGTGGTAAGGCCGCTGGTGAAGCGTGCAAGCAGCGGCTCGGGCGTGTCTGGCGCGGGCGTGCGCGTCAGCGCCGGATCGAGGTTGGCAATCAGGATGTCGTAGGCCTCGACCGGCTGAAAGCCTCCCGCGACCAGCGTGGTGTCGCCGGAGCGCAAGACGAGCGAAGGGGCGGTGAAGCGGACGGGACCGTCGCTGGCCGCTGTCTTGCCTTGAAGCTCGGCCGGTGAGCCTGCGGCCGAGCGCGACTCGGCGCGGTCGCGTTCGTAGGCGGCGGTCACCTCGGGCGCGTCCAGGCTGGCGACGATCCGCCGGGCGTCGATGCCAGGGATGGCGGCCAGCGCCGCCTCTAGCTGGCCGTCGTCTTCGAGCACCAGCGGGGTCGTGAAGTTGGCCAGCTGGAGCGCCCGGAACACCGCCCACTCGCTACCGGGGCGGGCGAGCCGGGCGGCGACGATCGCGCGACAGCCGCGCGCGGTCGCGCTGATCTTCTCCTTGGGGGTCGGCGAAAACGGCATGCCGTACCGGCGGAAGTGCAGCTGGCCGAGGGCTCCCCGCAACGGCGTGTAGCCGCGCGCCTCGTACTGCGAGGCGTCCTCGGTGAGACCGATCACAGTCAGTTTCCAGCGCAGCTGCTCGCCGTAGCGCCAGGCCAGGACATGCAGAGCTGGATTCGCGGAGTAACCCCAGGGACAAGCGGGGTCGTTGTAGAGAGTGGCTTCAATCATCGAGTTGGCTTCCATCATTCGGTTGATGCCTCAAGTATATGCGCGATCTGACCTCCCCTTCCCTGCGCGTCGCTCACGACGCGCCCTCGGGAACGAAGCCGAGCTCCTGCTCGAGCCGGTCGAGCAGGGCCTCCTGCGCGGGGTTGATCTTCGTGCGTGCCTCGATCAGCCCGAACCACTGGGCCCGATCGACCTCGGGGAACTCTTGACGGCGTCCGGACCGGGGCGGCCACTCGAGGGAGAACCGGTTGCTCTCGATCCCGTCCGCGTCAAGGTCGCCGGCCTGCGCCCAGGCACGAACCCGCTTGCCCGACTTCTGGCGGATCTCTCCCAGGTCGGTCGGCTCACCGGGCGGAGGCGGCGAGCCGAGCTCTTCTTCAAACTCGCGTCGGGCGGCCGCCAAGGGCTCCTCATCGGCGTCACACTCCCCCTTGGGGATTGACCAAACGCCCGCATCGCGCTTGGCCCAGAAGGGACCGCCGGGATGGACCAGGAGCACCTCGAGCACGCCTGCGCTGCGACGATGAAGCAAGATGCCCGCGCTGCACGGCGCTGAGGTTGACGGCTTCACCGAGTCAGACAAGACGAGATGCATACCGAAGCTTTCACCCAATTGTCAAAGTCTGCGTGTTCAATCGCCAGGCAACGAGACCGGAGGTAGTTGCCGTGAGAACCCTGGCCAGCTGGTGCTTCAGACACCGATGGATGACGATCGTCGCCTGGATCCTGGGCCTGTTCGCATTGACCATCCTGCATTCGGCGGCCGGCAGCGCGTACAGCGAGAACTTCAGTCTCCCCCACACTCAGAGCTTCGACGCCATTCGCCTGCTGCAGCGCAACGCGCCGCGGGCCTCGGGCGAGACCGATCAGCTCGTATTCGGGGTCAAGACCGGCACGGTCCGGGATCCCGCGGTCCGCGCACGAGCGCAGGCCGTGTTCGCCACCGTGGCCAAGCAGCCCCACGTTTCAAGCGTCAGCTCGCCGTACGCGGCCGGCGCCGGGCGGCAGATCTCGCCGTCGGGGCAGGTCGCCTTCGCTGGCATCACCTTCGACAACGCCGCCAACAAGAACCAGATTACGGCCGCGGCAGCCAAGGCTCTGGTCGGAAAGATCACCTCCGCATCAGGCCAGGGTGTGCAGTTCGAGGTGGAAGGCAACATCGCCCGCAGCGGTAACCAGAACAACGGATCGAGCGGGGTCATGTTCGGTTTTCTGGCTGCGGCGATCGTGCTCTTCATCGTCTTTGGCTCGCTGGTGGCGATGGCGCTGCCGCTGCTCACCGCCGGCCTCTCGCTCGGCACCGCACTCGCGATCATCGGCCTGCTGTCGCACGTGTTCAGCATGGCCTCGTTCTCGAGTCAGCTGGCGCTCCTGATCGGCCTCGGGGTCGGCGTCGACTACGCGCTGTTCATCGTCACCCGCTACCGACAGGGGCTGTTGCGAGGCCTTTCCCGCGAGGATGCCACCGTCGAATCGCTGGATACATCTGGGCGGGCTGTCCTGTTCGCCGGCCTGATCGTCTGCATCGCCATGCTGGGGATGTTCGCCCTCGGCGTGAGCTTCCTCTATGGCGTGGCGGTGGCCGCGGCAGTAGCCGTCGCATGCACGGTGCTCGCGGCGCTCACCCTCCTTCCCGCCCTGCTCGGCGTCACCGGCCGGCTCGTGCCTCGACGGCGCGAGCGGCGCGAGCTGCGCGAGGGCAAGCTGAGCATCAGTGACGAGTCCCCGCGCTGGGCGCGCTGGACCCAGACGCTGCAGAAGCGTCCGGCCACCTTCGCGGCGATCGCCGCGCTCGCCATGGGGGCGCTGGCGATTCCCTTCTTCTCGATGCGGCTCGGCTCCGCCGACGCCGGGAGCGACCCCGTCAGCTCGACCACCCGCAAGGCCTATGACCTGCTCGCCAAGGGCTTCGGGCCCGGCTACAACGGCCCCTTGCAGCTGATCGCCCAGGTCGGATCACCCGCCCAGCGAGCGAGCTTCGTGCGCGTCGAGCAGACGGTGGCCAAGACCCCGGGCGTGGTCGGCTCGACTGCCCCCCACTTCATTCCGGGGACAGGCGGGCACGCCGCGGTTGCGATCGCCGACATCTACCCACAGGGGTCACCCCAGGACGCCTCGACGGCTGACCTGCTGCACCGCGTGCGCGACTCGATCGTGCCCGCGGCTAGCCGCGGAACCGGCGTGGGGGTGCTGGTGGGCGGAACGACGGCGATCTTTGATGACTTCAGCCACATTCTCTCGGCCAAGCTGCCGCTGTTCATCGGAGTCGTGGTCCTGCTCAGCTTCGTGCTCCTGCTGGTCGTGTTCCGCAGCCTCGTGATCCCGCTGACGGCCGCGGTGATGAACATGCTCTCGGCCGGTGCGGCGTTCGGCGTCGTGACGGCGGTATTCCAGTTCGGCTGGGGCGACGCGCTGCTCGGGATCGACAAGGCCGGACCGATCGAGGCGTTTCTGCCCGTGCTCATGTTCCCGATCCTGTTCGGTCTCTCGATGGACTACGAGGTGTTCCTGATGAGCCGGGTATACGAGGAATGGCACCGCCGGCGCGACACCACGGCCGCGGTCACCCACGGCCTGGCCGCGACCGGACGCACGATCACCGCCGCGGCGGCGATCATGGTGCTGGTGTTCGGCGCCTTCGTCCTGGGCGGCGAGCGGATCATCGAGCTCTTCGGGGTCGGCCTGGCCGGCGCGGTCCTGCTCGACGCGCTGATCGTCCGCTCGGTGCTGGTCCCCGGCGTGATGATCCTGTTCGGCGAGCGCAATTGGCAGATCCCGGCCTGGCTTGACCGCCTGCTGCCGCATGTGAGCATCGAAGGCCAGAGCGCCCGAGCTATGGCCGGCGAGCTGGGGCCGGCTGCCGGAGCGACTGATCCCTTGCTGCCCGACCCAGACAGCGAACCCGCCGCCCGCTGAAGCCCGGCCGAGGGCCGGGTCGGGCCAAGTCAGCAGGGACGGGGGCAGGATGATCCTCCAACCCACTGGCGGGACGCACGCCGACGGATCGGTACATATGTACCGATCATTGGTACACTTGTACCGTTATGTCTGCCACCGCTGCCACCGCTGCCACCGCTGCCACCGCGCGCCCGCGCGGGGCCGCGAGGCGCGAAGCGCTGCTCGAGGCCGTGCTCCGCATCGTGGGCGAGGTCGGAGCCGACGCCGTGACCCACCGCCGGGTGGCCGAAGTGGCCGAGCTTCCCCTCGCCTCCACGACGTACTGGTTTGACTCCAAGGAGCATCTGCTGACGGCCGCCATCGAGCTGGCCGCGGAGCGAGACATCGCCCGCCTGCGAAGCTTGGTCGGTAGCGCCGGAGCCAATCCGGCGGATCCGATCGGGCTCGTCGCGTCTCAGATCCTCGAGCCCATCGACCATGAGCGCCCGGGCAGCCGCGGCTCGCTGATCGCCTCCTATTCGCTGCTGATCGAGGCGGCCCGCCGACCCGCCCTGCAGGCGGTGGCCACCCGCTGGAGCGAGGCATACGTCGAGGCGCTCGGGACGATGCTCGCGGCGGCGGGCTCGTGCCAGCCCCGCGCCGACGCCCAGCTGCTGATGGCCGCCTACGACGGGCTGCAAATCGAGCAGCTCGCCACCGGCGTGAGCACGAGCCTCACCTCCCGGCTGCGTCGCGTGGCCCGCGCCCTGCTGGAGGCGTCGTGAACCGCCGTGAGGGCTCCGCGCCGGCGATCGCGCTCGTGCGCGTGCTGCTGCTCTTCGAAGCCTCTCTGTACGCGGCGGTGACGCCCGTTCTCCCCCACTACGCCCACACGCTCGGCGCGTCCAAGCCGGCCGTCGGGGTGCTTGCGGCGGCCTACTCGGCCGGGGTCATCCCCGGCTCGCTGCTCGGCGGCTGGCTCGCCGCGCGCGTGGGCATGCGCCAAACGACGCTGGTCGGCTTGATCGTGTTCGCGGGCGCCGTGGGCGCGTTCGGGTTCGCTACCGATCTCGTCGCGCTCGACATTCTGCGTGTGATCCAGGGCCTGGCGTGCGGCAGCATCTGGGCCGGTGCCCTGACCTGGGCGATCGCCGTGGCCCCGCGCGGGCGACGGGGCGCTGTGGTCGGATCGGTGATCGGCGCCGCCATCTTCGGCACCCTGCTGGGACCGCTGCTCGGCGTGTTCGCGGTCACCGTCGGCACCGCTCCAGTCTTCTCGGTCGTCGGAGCGATCTCGCTCGCACTCGCAGTCTGGGTGCGCCGCCATCCTGAGCCAGCCGTGCGTGAGGCCGAGGCCGAGCCTGCCGGGGCTCCTCTCGCCACCCTGCTACGCAGCCGGGGTCTGAAGCTCGGGGCCTGGCTGGTGGTGCTCGAGGCGATGACGATCGGCGCCACCAGCGCGCTGCTGCCGCTGCGGCTCTCGCAGCTCGGCGCCTCGGGGCTGGCGATCGGCGCCACCTTCCTGCTCGCCTCGGCACTGAGCGCGGCGCTGGCCTCACTGGTCGGCCGGACCACCGACCGGCACGGCGCCGCCCGCCCGATGGCGATCGGCCTGGTGGCCAGCGCAGTGCTGATCGCCCTGCTGCCGGTGCCGCACAGCTGGCCGGTGACCGCGGCGCTGAGCGTGATCGTCCTCGGTGGCCCGCTGACCGGCCTGATGATCCCCGCCGTCTCGCTCATGACCGACTCAGCCGAGCGGGCCGGGCTGGCACTCGTGCTGGTAACGACGATCGTGAACCTCGGCTATGCGATCGGGGAGACGATCGGCGCCCCGGCCGCCGCGTCGCTCTCGACCGCCACCAGCGACGCCGTGCCGCTGCTCAGCCTGAGTGCGGCCATGCTCCTGTCGCTGCGCTGGGTCCTGGCCAACCGCCGCACCGGCGCATCCCCACTCCCGGCCGGCGCGTCGTCCGAGACCGAAGCCCCCACGGCGGTAGCGCAGCGCATCCTCACCCACCACTGAGTCCCGCGCGGGGCCACCCAGTCACATCCGAGTCACATTTCGACTCGCATTTGTCCATACCGTGCCCGCGCATGATCTCGCCTAAGCCGTTTCTCCTCTCTGCCGTGGTGTTCTTCGCCACCGCCGCCACCGCATCCGCGCTCCCCCATGCGCCCGGTGCCTTCAAAGTCAAGGTGTTCGCTGGGGCCCCCAGTCACGCGGCCTCCGGGCCTGACGACATCGCGATGCTTCACGGGCACGTGTACGTGGCCTGGCAGAACGGCGTCGGCCCGACCGGCAAGCCGGCCGGTAAGACCAGCCAGCTCGTCGAATACGGGAACAGGGGCAACGTCGTCGCCAGCTGGCCCCTGGCCGGGAAAATCGACGGCATCGCCGCCGCTCGCAACGCGATCGTCGCCACCGTCAACGAGGACGGGAACTCGTCGCTCTACACGGTCAGGACTGGCAAGGGCAACCAGGTGGTGCACTACACCTACAGCCCGGCTCCCGACTCACCCGGCAGCAGCCCGGTCCACACCGGCGGCGGCACCGACGCGGTTTCGGTTGTTGGTAACAAGATCCTGATCATCGCCTCGGCGCCGAGGCGCTCCGGTCGCACGGCAGCGTTCCGAGCGGTACTGAGCATGGTCAACGGCAAGCCGGTCGCCCGCCTCTTGCCGACCTTCCTCGATAGCGCCCACGCCACCGACGCCCTGACCGGGAACACGGTCAAGCTGCACCTAACCGATCCCGACTCGAGCACGATCGTCCCCGCCGCCGCCGACGTGTTCGGCGGAGACCTCATGATCTCAAGCCAGGCCAACGACGAGCTGGTCTTCGCCCACGGGATCGGAACCGGTCATACCACCCTCAACCGGCTACAACTGACCTACGGCGCCAACTCGAGCAAGGCCAGCGTCGACGATGTTCGCTGGGCGCCAAAGGACGGATCCAAGCTCTACGTGGTCGATAACGGCGCCAACCGGATCTACCGGGTCACGGGCCCGTTCACCGCCGGCGAGGCAATGGCTTCGATGGACACCGTCGGTGGCAAGAGCCTCGGCTCGCAGGTCGCGACCCTCAACGACGGAAGCGGCGAGCTCTCCCCGTTCCTCAAGGGCCTCAAGGCGGCCAAGGGCCTGCTCTTCACGCCGTAGGAGCCCAGACGTATCGAGCCGGGTGGACGAACCGTCGTCTGCCCGGCCTAGACGCCCTCGACGGGCTGCTCGGTCACGTCACGGGCGACCAGCCCCGCGTAGGCACCGCCGTGCTCGAGCAGTTCCTCGTGGGTGCCCCGTTCAACGATCTTGCCCTTGTCCAGGACGACGATCTGGTCGGCGTCACGGATCGTCGATAGGCGGTGGGCGATGGTGAGTGTGGTGCGGCCTTGCGCCAGGCGTTCGAGCTCGGCCTGGACGGCGTACTCGGTCTGGGTGTCCAGGGAGCTGGTGGCCTCGTCGAGCACGAGCACCGGTGGGTTGCGCAGCACCGTGCGAGCGATCGCCATCCGCTGCTTCTCGCCGCCGGAGAAGCGATAGCCGCGCTCACCGACCACCGTGTCGTAGCCGTCGGGCAGCGAGGCGATCAGAGTGTGGATACGAGCCGTGCGGGCGGCATCCTCGATCTCTTCGTCGGTGGCCTCGGGCCGGGCGAACCGCAGGTTGTCGCGGACGCTGGCGTGGAACAGGTAAGTCTCCTGAGAGACGACGCCCACGGTGGCCGCCAATGAAGCCAGCGAGGCGTCGCGCACGTCGATCCCATCGATCGTAACCCGGCCCTCCTGGGGTTCATACAGGCGCGCGACCAGATACCCGAGCGTGGTCTTACCCGACCCGGTCTCCCCGACGATCGCCGTCCGCGTGCCGGCGGGTACTTCGAGGCTGATGTCGCGCAGCGTCCACGGGTCCTCCTCGCCAGAGCCGTAGCGGAACGAGACCCGTTCGAGGCGGACCTCGCCCAGGACCTCCTCGGCCCGGAGCTCGACGGGGTGCTCGGCTTCGACGATGTCCACAGGAAGATCGAGGTACTCGAAGATGCGGTCAAACAGGGCCAGCGAGGCCTCGACGTCGGCGCCCACCCCGAGCAGCGACTGGATCGGGAACAGCAGCCGGGTCTGCAGAGTCGTGAAGGCGACGACGGTGCCGATCGTGATCTCGTGACCAAGGAAGCTCTGTCCGGCCAGCCAGTAGACGATCGCGGGCTGGATGGCAAAGGTCATCTGGATGGTCGACATCACCCATCGCCCGGCCATGCGCGAGCGCACCTCGAGGTTGGCGATGTCCTTGGATTCCCCGGTGAAGCGATTGGCGAGGTCGGCGCTGCGGCCCATGGTCTTACCGAGCATGATTCCGGAGACCGAGAGCGACTCGGCCACGAGCGCGCTCATATCGGCTAGGCGCCGCTGCTGCTCGGAGGTGATCTTGCGTCGCACCTTGCCGACCCTCCGGGTCAGCCACACGAACAGCGGCACGAAGATCAGCGAGAGCACAGCCAGCCGCCAATCGAGCAGGCACATGGCGACCAGGGTGGCGATGACGGTGGTCGCGTTCTGAGCGATCGTGGTTGCGGTCGTCGTGACCACGCTTTCCAGCCCACCGATGTCGTTGGCGATCCGGGACTGGACCTCGCCCGTGCGCGTGCGCGTGAAAAAGGCCAGCGACATCCGCTGGAGGTGCCGGTAGACGGCGGCGCGGAGGTCATGCATGACGCGCTGGCCGATCGAGTTGGACAAGTACGTCTGCCAGACCGAGAAGACGGCGGTCGCGATGGCGATCGCGATCATTCCCGCCACCAGCTCTGACAGCAGGGTCGTCCTGTGGTGGAAGATCCCCTGGTCGAGCACGGCCTGCAACAGGAACGGCGAAACCATGCTGAGCCCGGCGCTGAACACGATCATGGCCAGGACGACGGCCAGGCGCAAGCGGTAGGGCCTGAACAGGGCCAAGATGCGATGCGTGTCGCGCTCGCGGCTGGGATCCATGAGCGGCGGCGGCTCTTTGCCGCTGCCCTCCCGCAGGGCGCGCATCCCCCCCGCCCCGCCGGCGCCGTGGGAAGCCGCAAATCCTCGTCCGCTGCTCATGGCGATGCATCATGACGTACGCCGATGCCCGGCTTTCCGCCTACCCTTGGCGCCGGTGACGCAGACCCCCGCCCTGATCATCGCCGCCGCGGGTGTCGGCTTCGGACACGCGATCCTCCCCGACCACTGGTTACCGCTCGCCGTGGTCGGCCGTACCCAGCACTATCCACTGGCGCGCGTGGCGCGTCTCTCGGGGCTCGCCGGCGTTACCCACGTGCTCGTCTCGCTCGTGCTAGGGGCCATCATCATTGCCATCGGGCTGCAGTTCCGCTCCAGGGTGGAGGGCGCCCAGAACGCGATCGTGGGCGGACTGCTGATCGCCACCGGGCTCGTCCTCGCCATCCTCGAGCTGACCGGCCACGGCCACTCCCACTCAGACGAAGGCCACAGCCACGCAGGCCACGAGCACGCGGGCCACGCGCACGCAGGCCACGCGCACGCAGGCCACGAGCACGCAGGCAACGCGCACGCGGGCCACGCGCACGCAGGCCAAGACCACAGGGGCTGGCGCTCGCAGTTGGCCGTGATGGTCCCCTTTGGCGCCGCGGCATCGCCCGATCTCACGATTCTGCCCGTCTTTCTTGCCGCGACCACCGCTGGGGCCGGGGCGGCGGTCGGGTCGCTGATCGCGTTCGCGACGGTGACCATTGCCACCATCGTGACCCTGACCCTGATCGCGACCGCCGGCGGCTATCAGATCGGCGGCCGCTGGCTGGACAGATGGGGCAACGCTCTGACCGCGATCGTGCTCGTGGTCATCGGCGGCCTGGTGCTGACTGGCGTGGTGTGACCGGCTGGCCGCCGGCATGGTGGACCAGTGACGCAAGGGAGGGAGCCTAGGTCCGGCCAGCAGGCCGAGCCCGCCGGTAGAGTCCTGGCCATGAATGACGACTGGCGTCTGCGCATTGACCTGGGCGACGACCGTCGCGCCACCGAGCTGACAAAAGAGCTGCAAGCCCACACCGAGCAGGAGGACAGCGAGCACTCGCCCTACGACCGCGTGATCGTGTCCGCGGACGGAGGCGAGGTCTTTTGTTACACCGGCACCCGCGACCAAGCCGAGCGCGCCAGGACGATGATCGAGGCGATGGCAGCGCACCACAGCTGGCCGGCGGAAGTGCAACTGCACCACTGGCACCCCACCGCCGAGCGCTGGGAAGCGCCCGATGTGCCGCTTCCCGAGACCGATGCCGCCCGCGCCGCCGAACGGCGCGAGCGTATCGCGCAGGAGCGCCTCGATTCGGCCGCTCAGGGCTATCCGGAGTTCGAGGTCCGCGTGCAGTGCGCCTCCCATGGCGACGCCAGCGCGCTCGCCGATCGCCTCCGCGACGAGGGGATCCCGGTCGTCTCGAGGTGGCGTGCGGTGGTGGTGGGCGCGCCTGATGAGGACACCGCCGCGCAGCTGGCCAAACGACTCGCGGAAGAGGCGCCGGCCGGCTGCGAGGTCACCGTGGAGGGCAACCTCCGGGCCGTGTACGAGGAGGGACCCTGGCGCCCGTTCTCGATTCTCGGCGGCATGGGCGGCTGATCGGCCGAGCCCGGGCGATCGCAGATCCGCTGCCAGGGCTGGACATCGGGCTCGGAACGGGGATACTCCGCGCTTGCGTGAAGACGCAAACGATCGGCCCAAACCGGCGCCTGTCCCGGCGCCAACCGAACCGGTGCGCCAGCCTGCGCCCGACCACGGCGCCCGCAAGAGCTCGTTTCCACCGATCGCCGAGTACGCCTTCCTCTCGGATTGCGAGACGGTGGCGCTCGTCGCCCCCAGCGGTGCGGTCGAATGGATGTGCCTACCACGAGTCGACTCGCCGAGTGTGTTTGGCAGCATGCTCGATCGCGACGCCGGTGGCTTCCGCCTCGGCCCCGACGGGGCCACGGTACCCGCAGCGCGACGATACCTTCCGGGCACGATGGTGCTGGAGACCAGCTGGGGCACCGGCTCGGGGTGGATCATCGTCCGCGACGTGCTGCTGATCGGTGAGTGGCACCACCAGAACGACCGCTCGCACACCCACAGGCGCGCCCCCACCGACTACGACGCGGACCACGTGTTGCTGCGCACGGTCCGCTGCGTCAACGGCGAGGTGCAGCTGCTCCTCGACTGCGAGCCAAAGTTCAACTACGGCCGCGAGCCGGCGAACTGGAGCTACAGCGGCGAGGGCTACGGAGAGGGCATCGCGGTCAGCCCCGACGGCAGCGTTGAGCTCAAGCTCACCACCGACCTGATGCTCGGCTTCGAGGGCTCACGGGCGACCGCCCGCCACCTGCTCAAGGAGGGGGAGCTCGTCTACTGCGCCCTGTCGTGGAGCGAACATCAGCCGCCCCAGGACATCAAGGAGGCCTACCGACGGATGGTCTGGACCGCCCATCACTGGCAGCACTGGCTGGATCGCGGCAAGTTCCCTGACCATCCGTGGCGTACCTTCCTGCAGCGCAGCGCGCTCACCCTGAAGGGCCTGACCTACGCGCCGACCGGGGCGCTCCTGGCCGCGGCGACCACCTCGCTGCCCGAGACCCCGCAGGGGGAGCGCAACTGGGACTACCGCTACAGCTGGATCCGCGACTCGACCTTCATGCTCTGGGCGCTGCTCTCACTCGGCTTCGAGTGGGAAGCCAACGACTTCTTCTACTTCATCGCCGACGTCGCCGCCGGCGAGGACAAGCTCCAGGTCATGTACGGGATGGGTGGGGAGCGTGACCTCGACGAGCATGTGCTCGATCATCTTGAAGGCTACGAGAACGCCCGGCCGGTACGGACCGGCAACGCGGCCTACGAGCAGGACCAGCATGACGTCTGGGGGGCGCTGCTGGACTCCGTCTACCTGCACACTCGTTCGCGCGACTCTCTCGACGACCGGGTCTGGAAGATCCTTACCCGCCAGGTGGAACGAGCGATCGAGAACTGGCGCCAGCCCGACCGCGGCATCTGGGAGGTGCGCGGCGACCCCAAGCACTTCACCTCGTCAAAGGTCTTCTGCTGGGTGGCCTGCGACCGCGGGGCACGGTTGGCTGAACTGCGCGAGGACCTCGAGCGGGCGGCGCGCTGGCGCGGGGTGGCCGACGAGATCCACGCCGACATCTGCGAGCACGGCGTCGACGAGCGCGGCGTGTTCGTCCAGCACTACGACACCGATGCCCTCGACGCCGCCCTCCTTCTGATGCCGCTGATGCGCTTCCTGCCCCCTGACGACCCGCGGATCCGCGCGACCGTGTTCGCGATCGCCAATGAGTTGACCGAACAGGGACTCGTCCTGCGCTATCGCACCGAAGAGACCGACGATGGCCTGCATGGGCGCGAGGGGACGTTCTTGATCTGCTCCTTCTGGCTCGTGTCGGCGCTATGCGAGATCGATGAGCTCGATCAGGCGCGCACGCTCTGCGAGCGGTTGCTCGGCTACGCCAGCCCGCTCGGGCTCTACGCCGAGGAGGTCGACCCCGAGACCGGACGCCACCTGGGCAACTTCCCCCAGGCATTCACCCACCTGGCCTTGATCAACGCGGTCATGCACGTGATCAAGGGGGATGAGGAGGTCGTCGAGCGCGAATCCCCCTGGGCCGACTGGCGCTGAGCCGCCGTCGCAGCTCAGCTCGCACGGGGTCCGAGCCGGACGGGCAGCGTCTTGAGCTGGTTGAGAAACCCGGACTCGACCACCGTCGGGCGCCCGACCATCTCCATCTCGGGATAGCGCCCCAGCGTCTCCTCGAGCATGACGTTGAGCTCCAGGCGGGCCAGCGCGGTGCCCAGACAGAAGTGCCGACCGCCGGCCCCAAAGGCCTGGTGCTCGGGGTTGCGGCGCACGTCGAAGCGGTCGGGGTCCGGGTAGCGGCTTTCGTCGCGATTGGACGAGACGTACCACATGACGACCTTGTCGCCCTCGCGGATCTGCTGACCGGCGAGCTGCGCATCACACGTAGCGGTGCGACGGAAGTGGGCGAAGGCCGGGAACATGCGCAGCGACTCCTCGACTGCGCTGGGGATGAGACTCGGGTCCTCGACCAGCAGCCGATGCTCTTCGGGGTTCTCCATCAGCGCTCGCATGCCGCTGCAGTAGGTGGCCTTGGTGCTGTCGTTGCCGGCGGCCACGAGCAGGAAGAACCCCATCACGATCTCGTGCTCCTCGAGCCTGGCGCCATCGATCTCGGCGTGCACGAGAACGCTGGTTAGGTCGTCGGTCGCGTTTTCGCGGCGCTCGGCGATCATCGTGGCGCAGCGGGCGAAGATCTCGGGGATCTCGTTCTCGATGATGGCCTTGATCCCGTCCGGGTTGAGGTCGGGGTCTCCAGCGCCGAGGGCCGAGTTCATCAGCCGCGCCCAGACCGCGTCGTCTTCGGGGGGAATGCCCATGAAGCTGCCGATGACCCGGGATACGACCGGCTGGGCGACGTCGTTGACCAGGTCACAGCACTCGCGCCCGTCGAGGCGGTCGAGCACGTCGCGGACGATCTTGCGGATGGCCGGCTCGTGAGCGGCGATCCGGCGGGGCGTGAAGCCGGCCTGGAAGAGCATCTTCAGGCGGTCATGCTTGGGCGGGTCCATGCCGATGAACATTGCCTGCATGAGCTCGAGTGGGAAGACATCGCTGATCGCCGTCACGCCACCGCGCTCGGAGGAGTAGGTCCGCCAGTCGCGGCTGACGGTGTGGATGTCGTCGGCGCGGGTTATCGACCAGTAACCATCCTCATCGGGGTATTCCGTCACCCGCGCGGTCCAGTGCACGGGACACTCATTGCGCAGACGCCGGAACAGCTCGTGCGGAGGTCCGTCGGTCCAATGCTCCCGCTCGGTGACCAGCACCCGATCCAGGTCGATGTCGCTCCCGGTTGATGTCACTGCTCCTCCTCCTGACGCTGCCTCGCCATAGTTGGCGAGATCCTACCGCGGACTGGCTGGCTGGCCAGCCCGGAGCTGTTTCGGGGTTCGAGCAGCGCCAGGCTAGGGGGACAACGCCGGAGCACCGGCGACCGCGTCCGTTCCGGCGGTAGCGGTGGGCGACCGATCGTCACGGCTCACGCCGCCCCGGAAAAAGGAGGCGATGGCGGCTATCAGGCAGGCGACGATCGCAAACGCGAACGCCTCGTGTAGGCCGGTGCGAAACGGCGCCGAGATCAGCTGCGGGAAGAAGGAGCGCCCGACCAGCAGGGCGTGGTTGGCCGGCGTCAGCGCCCCGAGCACGTGGGGACCGACCAGGTGCTGGATCGGGTTGTAGCCCAGGAAGGCCGCGAACAGGATCGAGACCGGGGGCAGCGACCCGGCGTGGGCGGCCTGGGCGGCGCCGACGCCATGAGCCTCGAGGCCGGCAGCCATGGTGTGCGGCAGCGACGACCCCAGGCCGACGATCATCAGCGTGAAGAAGATCCCGATCGAGAGCACCTGGGCCGAGTTTTGAAAGGTCTGGTTCATGCCCCCGCCGGCGCCGCGATCGCCCGGCGGCAGGCTGTTCATCACCCCGGCCCGGTTGGGCGAAGCGAACATGCCCATCGAGACCCCGTTGAGGAACAGGACGGCAGCGAACAGCGGGTAGGGGAAGTTGGTCGGCAGCAGAATGAGGAGGACGAAGCTGGCCGCGGCGCCGAGCATCCCGCCGGTGGCGAACGGCCGAGCGCCGAACCGGTCTGATAGGTAGCCCGAGGTCGGGCCGGCGAGCAGCATGCCCATCGTCAGGGGCAGCATGTAGATGCCCGCCCACAGGGGCGTGTCGGTGAAGACGTAGCCGTGCTGGGGCAGCCAGATGCCCTGCAGCCAGATGATGAGCATGAACATCAGCCCGCCTCGGGCCACCGCCGAGAGGAAGGTCGACATGGTTCCGAACGTGAAGGCGCGGATCCTGAACAGCGGCAGGCGGAACATCGGGTTCGACGCCCACCATTCGACGATGGCAAACACGATCAGCGAGACCACACCGGCGGCGAGCAGGACCAGAACCCGTGTGCTGCCCCAGCCCGTGGCTGAGTGGCCGGCCGGACGGATGCCATAGGTGACGGCGACCATGATCAGGATCAATCCGAGGGCGAAGGTGACGTTGCCGGCCCAATCGACCGGTGCGCGCTTGGGCTCCGAGCGCTCCTCGAGCTTGAGGTAGGCCCAGACGGTTCCCAACAGGCCGATGGGAACGGAGATGAGAAACACCATCCGCCAGCTGATCGGGGCGAGCAGACCACCGAGGACGAGGCCCACGAACATGCCGCTGACCCCGACGATGTTGTTGATCCCCAGCGCCATGCCGCGCTGGTTGGCCGGGAAGGCATCCGTGATGATCGCGGCCGAGTTGGCCAGCAGGCAGGCGGCCCCTACCCCCTGCACGACCCGGAAGACGATCAAGAACATGGCGCCGGCGCGCCCGGTCAGCCAGTCGACGGTGAGCAGCAGCGAGGCGACGGTATAGATGACAAAACCGAGGTTGTAGATGCGCACCCGCCCGAACATGTCCCCGAGCCGGCCCAGGCTGACGATCAGCACGCTGGAGACGACCAGGAACCCGAGGATCATCCACAGCAGGTAGAAGCTGTTGGAGGGGATCAGCGGATCAAGCCGGATGCCGCGAAAGATGCTCGGCATCGCGATCAGGGTGATCGAGGCATCAAGCGTGGCCAGCAGCACGCCCAGCGTGCAGTTGGAGAGCGCGATCCACTTGTAGTTGTCCGGCGCCCGGTCGGCGGGCGCGTGCTCGTTGGCCGCCACGGCGGCCCGATGGGCAGAGCTCGCCGCTGCCCGGGCGGCGTGGGAGGTGCGAGCGCCAACCAGGCGCAGCGCTAACCGGCCTCTCGGACGAGCTCGGGCTCGGGGGGGCCGCCCATGCCGCGCTCCGGAGCGGACTCGCGACCGACCCCAGGCCTGGGCCGCCCCGCTGCGAGGGCCCCAGGCACCAGGGTGGCGGCGATCACAGCCACGGCGAGGCAGGCCGCCTCGAGCGCGAAGGACTCGGTGAAGCCGGTCACGGTCGGCAGGCCATGGGCGACGTGATTGGCGATCAGGGTTGCCACCACCTGGCCTCCCAGCGCGCCGCCGAGGGTTCGCATGACCGTGTTCATGCCGGTCGCGACCCCGGTCTGCTCCGGCGGCACGGCCTGCACGATCAGGTTGCCCAGTGCCGAAAAGGCCAGTCCGATGCCGATGCCCAGCAACGCGGCGCTGATCAGCATGTCGTACGGGTGTCCATGGGCGACAGCGAGCCACGCGAAGGCCAGCGCGGTCACGCCGCTACCGGCGACCAGCGCGAGCTTGGAGCCGAACCGCCGCGCGACACGGCCGGCGAAGGTGCCGAGCAAGGTCATCAGGAAGGCCGAAGGCAGCAGGTACAGACCGGACTTGACCACCGAGGCGCCGAAGCCAAACCCGGTGCTCCTGGGCAGCTGGGCGAACTGGGGAAAGACTAGGAACGACGCGTACATGCCGGCGCCCAGCAGGAAGGCGACCAGGTTGGTGGTCCAGACGCCACGAACCCTCATCATCGCCATGTCGATCAGCGGCTGGTCGCTGCCAACCTCGACCGTGATCCAGGCCAGGCACCCGATCACGCCCACGGCGAGCAGCCCCAACATCCGGGCCGACCCCCAGCCCCAGGCTCCGGCCTGCGAGATGGCAATCAGCACGCACGAGAAGCCGGCCGTCATCAGCGCCGCCGCGGGCCAGTTGACCCGGCCCGGGACCCGCACCGGCGATTCGGGGACGAACCTCCAGGTGGCGACCACGGCGATCACCGAGAACATGAGCGGGATCCAGAACAGCCAGTGGTAGTTCAAGTGCTCGACGATCAGGCCGCCGGCGACGATGCCGATCCCGCCGCCGACGCCCAGAATCGAAGACAGCAGCCCGATGCTTCCGGCCACCCGGTCGCGCGGGAACTCGTCGCGGACGATTCCGAACGCGAGGGGAAAGATGCCGCCTCCCGCCCCCTGGATGACGCGGCCGGCGATCATCAGGCCCAGCGAAGTCGCAAGCGCCGAAATGAAGGTCCCGAACGCGAGCATGACCAGTGTCACCAGCAGCAGACGCTCCTTGCCGTACATGTCGCCCAGGCGGCCGAGGATCGCGGTGCCGACCGAGGCGGAGAGGAGGTAGCCGGTCAGCAGCCAGGTCACTCCGGTCTCGTTCGTGTGCAGGCTGTGCTGCAGCGGCGTCAGCGCCGGGACGATGGCCGAGCTGAGCATCGCGAAGGCCAGGCCGGCCAGGGAGACGACGGCGAGGATCAGATTTGGGTGAATGCGCTCTTCACTGGCGCCAGGCGTTGACACGGCCGGGTACTCTAGCGGAATGATCATTCCGCTCTCCGACCCGGAGGCTCCTCCCGCCGCGGCGCGCTGTTGGGCGACCCTCTCCCCCGAGGCCAAGCGCGAGCGTCTGCTCACCGCGGCCGGCGAGGTCTTCGCCACCCGCGGGTTCGAGGCTCCGATGAGCGAGGTGGCGGCGGCCGCGGGGTCGGGAATGAGCAGTGTCTACCGGCGCTTTGAGTCCAAGCGCGAGCTGCTGGCCGCGCTCGTGGTCAGGCGCCAGGCGCAGATCGCCGCGGCCGCCCGCGTCGCACAGGAAAGCCCCGGCGATCGCTGGTCGGCGCTGCGGACGATGTTGCGTTCGCTGGTCGAGGGTCAGTCCGCTGACACCTTCATGGGCGAAGCCCGGGCACGGGTGGCCGACCATCCCGACGTCCAGGCCGCCACCGAACGGACGGCGGCGGCGCTCGAGCGGCTGCTCGCAGCGGCCCGCGCCGAGGGCCGACTGCGCGCTGACGCTACGACGCTCGACCTGCGGCTGCTGTTCGCGGCCACGCGCGCCGCCAAACAGGTAGAACCGGTGCAGTGGCCGCGCATGCTCGAGCTGATGCTGGACGCGCTCGAGGCTCGACAATAGGGTTGGCGTCCCTTCCCATGGCGAGACGAGAAACACCGTGAAGATCCGCGCCGCCGTGCTCGAGGCATTCGGCCAACCGCTGAACGTCACCGAGGTCGAGCTGGCCGAGCCTCGGGCCGGCGAGGTGCTCGTCCGGCTGCAGGCGTGTGGCGTCTGCCATACCGATTTGTACACCGCCTCGGGCGTCGATCCCTCCGGATACGCCCCCACCGTGCTTGGCCACGAGGGCGCGGGCGTGGTCGAGCGGGTCGGTGAGAATGTCACCAGCCTCGCCCCGGGTGACCAGGTCGTGACCCTGTTCTCGCCCCAGTGCCGCGAGTGCGTGCACTGTCTCAGCCCCGACACCAACCTGTGCCTGGCGATCCGCGAGCAACAGAACCTCGGCTACCTCCCGGACGGAACCGCCCGTCTCTCGCGAGACGGCGAGCCAATCCGTCACTTCATGGGCACGAGCACATTTGCCGAGTACACCGTGATGCCCGAGATCGCCCTGGCCAAGGTCTCATCCGAAGCCGAGCCCGATCACTCCTGCCTGTTTGCGTGCGGACTCTCCACCGGGCTGGGCGCGGCGATCAACACGGCCAAGGTCACGGCCGGATCGACGTGCGTGGTGTTCGGGGCAGGGATGGTCGGACTGGGGGCGGTGGCCGGCTGCCGGCTCCAGGGCGCCGAGCGAGTCATCTGCGTGGACATGTCTGAAGATCGGCTCGCGCTGGCCCGGGGCCAGGGCGCGACCGACACCTGGGTCGGCGGCCCCGACGCCGTCCAGCGCGTGCTCGACGAGACGGGAGGCTTCGGCGCCGACTACACCTTCGAGGCCACCGGGCTGGTGGCGGTCATGCGTCAGGCGGTGGAGGCCGCTCGCATGGGCTGGGGCCTGTGCACGGTCGCGGGCGTGGCCGGTAAGGGTGAGACGCTCGACATCGTCCCACGCCTCCTCATCACCGGCCGGCGCGTGTGTGGCTCGTCGTTCGGCGGCGTCAAGGGGCGAGACCAGGTTCCCGAGCTCGTGGAGCTCTATCTCGGCGGTCAGCTCAACCTGGACCCTTTCATCTCGCACCGGATCACCCTCGACGAGGTCAACCGTGGCTTTGAGCTGATGGAGCGCCAGGACGGGATCCGTAGCGTGATCTCGTTCTGAACGCCGGGATCCAGGTTCTGCTGGACCGGCTCTCGCGCCAGCTGTCGGCCACCGGCGATGCCCGGCTCGAGGTCCTCCTGGACGAGATGCGTGAGTACCCGGGCCGGCGGCTCGAGGCCGCCTCCGACGGTTAGGCTCGGGTGAAGATCAGCGCCGGGGCATGCTGCGGCTCATAGCATTTGTGGGCCGAGCCAACCGAGGAGGGTTTATGCGCAAGATCACGCTGTTGCTGGCGCTCGCCGCGGCTGCCGTCTTGGCCGTCGGAGTCGCATCGGCAGCTACTGTCCAGACCCAGACGGTCCAGCTGAAGGGCAGCGCCGAGACCCCGAAGGGTTCTCCCAAGGGGAAGGGCACCTTCAGCTTCCAGCTCCTTACAGCCACCGGCAAGCTCTGCTACAGCCTTACCTGGTCGGGAATCGGCTCGGCAACCGCCGCCCACGTGCATATGGGCAAGGCGGGCGTTGCCGGAAATATCGTGATCGTGCTGTCGGGCACGCCCCCGGTCAAGCACAGCGGGTGCGTGAAGGCGAGCAAGACATTGCTCAAGGCGATTCAGAAGAATCCCAAGGCCTACTACGTCAACGTCCACACCGCGAAGTACCCGGGCGGGGCGATCCGCGCGCAGCTGTAAGCCTCGCTGTGGCGGTCGCGTCGCGCGGGCGCGACCGCCACGGCTGGCCTGTTAGCCAGACGGCATAATCAGCACCCGCCCGACTGCGGGTCAGGGACCGATCGGGGGCCGCGAGCCGTACTGAGGACATGCGCCGGGCCGTCCTCGTCCTCGTCACCGCCGCCTTGCTGGTCGGCGTCAGCGGATCGGCAAGATCGGGCACCTCCCACATCACCGCCAGCTGGCACGTGGTCAGACAGCGGTGGACCCGTGTCGTCGAGCCGATCCCGTGGTTGGCAATGGCGAACTTCAAAGTCGAGCTCAACCGGAGGTCGTGCCCCTGCGACTGGCCGTCAGTCCGCAACCTGCCCCGCGGGGGCGCATTCCTGTTCGTGTGGGAGTACGCGCGAGTTTCCCCCACCGGCTGGGGCGCCTTACCCGACCGCCCGCGTCAGTTTCGTATCCCGGCCACGTACACGCCGTGGGTGCCATCGAACTGCAGCCCCAGCTATGGAACTGCGTTCCGGAGCGGGCGACGGGGATTCCAGGCTGAGGTCTACCTGGGCCGGGGTGCCGGCGCGGACGTCCGCGCCGGCATCGCTGCCATCCTCGACAGCCTTCGCGTGTCGAGCCCGCCGGTCAGCGGCGCCGTGCCGCCGGCGTGAGCGCCGGGTTGCCCCAGCCGCCGTCGGCGGGGCTGAGGTTGACGCCGGGTGCGACGATCTCGTCGATCCGGTCCAGCACGTCGTCAGACAGGGTGACGTCGGCCGCCGGGAGCTGGGACTCAAGCTGCTCCATCGTCCGCGGTCCGATGATCGCCGCGGTGACCGCGGGATGGCGGATCACGAACGCCAGCGCCATCTCGATCAGCGTCATCCCCGACTCCTGCGCCAGCACGGCCAGCGCGTCGGCCGCTTCGAGCTTGCGCTGGTTCTCGGGCTTGGACAGGTCATAGCGCGCGGGAATGCGCTGCGCCCGCGTCGAGCTGGGAGCATCGGCGCCCTTACGCCACTTGCCCGACAGCCAGCCGCCGGCCAGGGGGCTCCACGGGATCACCCCCATCCCGTACCGCTGGGCAGTGGGCAGCACATCCTTCTCGATTTCCCTCACGAGCAGCGAGTACGGGGGCTGCTCGCAGACAAAGCGCTCGCGACCGCGCCTTTGCGCCACCCACTGCGCGTCGACGATCTGGCTGGCCGGGAAGGTGGAGGACCCGAGGTAGCGGACCTTGCCGGCGCGAACGAGGTCGGTGAGCGCGCCGAGGGTCTCGCCGATGTCGGTGTCGGCCTCGGGGCGGTGGATCTGGTAGAGGTCGATGTACTCGGTGCCCAGCCGTCGCAGTGAGTTCTCGACCTCTTTGATGATCCAGCGCCGGGAGTTTCCGAATTCGTTGGGGTCGTCGCCCATCGTGCCGTGGACCTTGGTGGCCAGCACGACGTGGTCGCGCTTGCCTCCCGTCAGGGCCTTGCCGACGATCTCCTCTGACTCACCTCGCGAGTAGACATCGGCGGTATCGATGAAATTGATCCCGGCGTCGAGGGCGCGGTGGATGATTCGGATGCTGTCGTCGTGATCGGGGTTGCCCCACTCCCCGAACATCATCGCGCCCAGACAGAGCGGAGAGACTCTGATTCCGGTGGTGCCCAGCGTTCGATATTCCATCCGCCTCACCCTACAAACCCTGCTCCCCCCGCCCGCGCCGATTCTGTGAACCCCCTATGCGCCTCCTCGCCGCCGCTCCCCGCGCCCTGACGCCGCTGGCCCTTGCGGCCGCCGCGCTCGCCCTCGTGGTCCCCTCGAACAGCCTGGCCCGCCACTCGGATCTGCTGCTCGCCGTGCTCGTGCTTGCCACCGCGCTTGGCATCTCCGCCGCCGACCTCGCCCGTCTGCGTGATCATGCCGCCGCCATCGCGCTGCTCTCGGTACTGCCTGTGATCGTGCTGGCCGCGCTGGCGTGGCTGATCGGCCGCGCCTTTGACACCGACGTCCGGGACGGCCTGCTGGCCGTCGGGCTCTCGAGCTCGGAGGTGGCAGCCGTGGGGCTGGTGGCGCTGGCCGGAGCCGACGCCACGATCGCGCTCGGGGCCGTCACCGGCTCGCTGCTGCTGGCCGCCCTGCTCGGCCCGGTGGCGGTCGGGCTGCTGGCCGGTCACGCGGGGCACGGCGGCGCCGGGCACCTGCTCGGCCGCTTCGCGCTGGTGGTGATCGCGCCGCTGGTCGCGGGGGCGCTGATCCGCACACTCGCCCCCGGCGTTGGCGCCGCCGACGCCGAGCGCGAGGGAGTGGCGGCGCTGGCCGTGGCCGTACTCGTGTACGCCGCGCTGAGCGGGACCGCTGGGGCTCACGGTCTCGCCCCGGCGCTGCTCGCCGCGGTGGTCTTCCTACTCTGTTCGGGGCTGCTCGGCGAGCTGTGGCGGCGGCGTACCGCCCCCGGCACGGTGGCGATTCCCGGTGCCCTGGCGATCGGGATGCGCGACTTTGCCGTCGCCGCCGCGCTGGCCGCCCAGGCCTTCGGCCCCCGGGCCGCGGCCGTGCCCGGGGTCTATGGCGTGGTCATGCTCGTGGCCGGGGCGCTCGTCGCCGGACGCCTTAGAACGCGGTGACGCCCGGGGTCCAGCTCGTCCCGGCCAGCGGCACGCGCGCCATCGCCGCCGCCTCGATCGTCAGCGCGACCAGATCCTCAGGTTCGAGGTTATGGAGGTGGGACTTCCCGCACGCCCGGGCGAGGGTCTGGGCCTCGAGCGTCATCGTGCGCAGGTAGTTCGCCAGCCGCCGGCCGCCCTCGACCGGGTCCAGACGCGCCGCCAGCTCGGGCTCCTGGGTTGAGATTCCGGCCGGATCACGACCGGCCTGCCAGTCGTCGTAGTAGCCGGCCGAGGAGCCGATCTGCTGGTAGCCGGCCTCGTGCTCAGGGGCGTTGTCACCGAGGGCGATCATGGCCGCCACCCCGATCGACACGGCGTCGGCGCCCAGGGCCATCGCCTTGGCCACGTCGGCGCCGTTGCGGATCCCGCCTGACACGATCAGCTGGACCTCGCGGTGCATATCGAGGTCGACCAGCGACTGCACCGCCTGCGGGATCGCGGCCAGGATCGGAATCCCGACGTGCTCGATGAACACGTCCTGGGTGGCGGCCGTGCCGCCCTGCATGCCGTCGAGAACGATCGCGTCGGCCCCGGCCTTGACGGCCAGGGCGACATCGAAGTAGGTCCGGGTGGCGCCGACCTTGATGTAGATCGGGATCCGCCAGTCGGTGATCTCGCGCAGCTCATCGATCTTGATCTCGAGGTCGTCGGGGCCGGTCCAGTCGGGGTGCCGGCAGGCGCTGCGCTGATCGATCCCCTTGGGCAGGTCTCGCATCTCGGCCACCCGGTCGGAGATCTTGTGGCCGAGGAGCATCCCGCCGCCACCCGGCTTGGCGCCCTGCCCGACCACGACCTCGATCGCGTCCGCCCGCCGCAGGTCGTCGGGGTTCATCCCGTAGCGCGAGGGCAGCAACTGGTAGACGAGCTTGGTCGAGTGACCGCGCTCCTCCTCGGTCATGCCGCCGTCACCGGTGGTGGTGGACGTCCCGACCTCGCTGGCTCCCCGCCCGAGTGCCTCCTTGGCGTTGCCCGACAGAGCGCCGAAACTCATCCCGGCGATCGTGATCGGGATGTCGAGCTTGATCGGCTGGTGGGCGAAGCGGGTGCCGATCGTGACGTCGGTCGCGCAGCGCTCGCGATAGCCCTCCAGCGGATAACGCGAGACGCTGGCCCCGAGAAACAGGAGGTCGTCGAAGTGGGGAACGTGGCGCTTGGCGCCAAAGCCTCGGATGTCATAGATCCCCTCCCGAGCGGCGCGCTGGATCTCGGCGATCGTGTCGCGGTCAAAGGTCGCCGATTCGCGCCGACCGGGGTGCCAGCCGGCCTGGTTGCGGCCGTTGCCGTTGCCGCCGGCGGGGCTCATGCCGCCGGCTTCATCTAGTAGGCCCCCACGTTGTCGACCTTGAAGTTGTAGAGCTCCCGAGCCGAGCCGTAGCGGCGAAAGTCGGCGGGGAGGGCGTCGGTCTCCGATCGGGCCAGCAGGTCGCGCACCTGCTCGATGTGCTCGGACCGCATCTCCTTCTCGACGCAGTCGGCTCCGAGCCCTGCCACCGAGCCTCGGACGTAGAGCCGCGCCTCGTAGATCGAGTCTCCGAGCGAGTCGCCGGCGTCCCCGCACACGACCAGCGTTCCCTTCTGGGCCAGAAACGCGCTCATGTGCCCGACGTTGCCGCGGACGACGACGTCGGTCCCTTTCAAGGAGATTGCGCACCGCGCCGAGGCGTCCCCGTGGATGACCAGCAGTCCGCCCCGTCCGGTGGCCGCGGCCGACTGGCTCGCCGAGCCCTCGATCACGACGGTGCCGGACATCATGTTCTCGGCCACGCCGACGCCACAGTTACCCCGCACCCGCACGTGGGCGCGCTTGTTCATGCCCGCGCAGTAGTACCCGACGTGGCCCTCGATCTCGATCTCAGACGGCGCGTCGAGCCCGACGGCAATGCTGTGCTTACCCCCCGGGTGCAACACGCGGACGCGGGCGGGCGGCTCGGGCTCGTGTAGGCGGCGGTTGAGCTCGCGCACGCTGTCGACAGCGAGGTCGACCGTGAGCAGGCTCTCTCGAGTGGCATCCGAGGTGGCCATCACGCCACCAGCGATCGGCCCCAGCTGTACACCCGACCCGGTTCGGGCTCCCAGGTAAAGGCGTCGGCGGCACCGGGTAGGCCGGCGATGGCCCGGTACTCGGAGGCCATCGCCACCCAGTCGTCAGTCTCGGCCATCACCGCGGGCTTGCAGGCGATCGGGTCTCGCAGAACCGCGAAGCCGTCGGCCGTTCCGACCGCGAAGGTGTAGAAGCCGTCCAGGTCGTCCATGCAGGCTTCGAGCGCCTGCTCGAGGCTGGCTCCTTCGCGCATCCTCCACGTGAGGTAGCCCGCGGCCACTTCGCTGTCGTTGTCAGTCTGAAACTCGATCCCGTGGCGGCGCAGCATGCGGCGCAGACGGTTGTGGTTAGACAGCGATCCGTTGTGGACCAGGCACAGGTCCAGGCCGGTGGAGAAGGGATGGGAATGCTCGGTCGTGACCCGGCTCTCGGTGGCCATGCGGGTGTGACCGAGCGCGTGGCTGCCGTCGATCTCAGCCACGGCGAAGCGCTGTACGAAATCGAGCGGCGAGCCGGCGGCCTTGAAGATCTCGATCGTGGCGCCTGCGCTCATCACGGTGAGCTCGGGATGCTCGGCGCGCAACCACGCCTGCACGGCATCGGCGTCGGCGCCAACCACGAACACCGCGTGGCTGACCCGCACACGCGGAGCCGACGCCTCACCGAACACCTGTCCGAGCTCTGAGCGCAGCGCCTCCCAGCCGGGGTCCTGCGCCGCCGAATGCAGGGAGAGCTTGCACGACCCGAGGGGTGCGGGATCGCGGTAGAAGGCGACCCCGGCGCTGTCGGGCCCGCGGAACGAGAGCTGTTCGAGCATGCCGGCCAGCAGCGCTCCGAGCTCGGGGCGCAGCGAGTCGCTCTTCGTGTACAGGCCCGCAATACCGCACATGCGCAGCAGCGTAGAGCGTGGTCGCCACCACTCCAATATGTCGCATGTGCACACTTTGGCGGCCGAGTGTGGTCGCGCTCACCACAGCGCGCTTGGCCGGCCCGCAACTGGTCAGACGGGGAGCCGCTTCTGAGCGCGCTTGACGATCTGCAACGCCTCGCGTAGCTCGGTGCGCGCGATCGGGGCCAGGACGTCTGGATCAAGGTAGTTGTCGGGGGGCTCACCGGCGCTGATGAGCTCGGCGTGGTGGGCGAAGCGGGCTTCGGTGATGGCCTCAAAGGCCTCGGCGAGCGCGTCAGCCTGGGCGCGCTCGAGCCCCCCGGCGGCCGCCACCGCCTCGATCCGGTCCAGGGTCGAGGAGATCGTTACGCCGGTCGCCAGCGCGTAGTAGCGGACGAGGTTGACGAGCGGGATGATTCCGCCACGCTTGAGGTCGATGCGGCCGGCGTGAGCTCCCTCGCGCTCGGTGGCGAGCTGGCCGCGGAAATTGAGCGCGACCGCGTAGCCGCTGGCCGAGCGGGCCATCAGGTGCATGAACTGCCCGTACTCGCGGGCGGCGCGCATGCGAGCCGTGAGGTCGGGGGCGACGGCCAACGCGCCGGCGGCGGGGCGAAAGTCAAAGGCGACCGTGGCCCGGATCAGATGCGACTCGTCGGGTACGCGCAGACATTCATCGAAGGTAGCCAGCCAGGCCGCCTTGGACATTCGCCAGAGGTGGTTGCCGGCTAGCACGCCGTTGTTGTCGACCCCCACCCCGCAGCGCGCCAGGCCTGCGTTGACCTCCTCGCCCAGCCGGGCGAAGTAGGCGTCGATGCCGGGGCCCTCGGCCCCGTAGGCGAGGGCGTTGTCCTGGTCTGAGGCGAGCGTGAACTCGCGCCGGGCCGCGCTGCCCAGATCAAGCCAGGACCATGCCTCGGGCGCCGAGCCGTGGCGCTCGAGCGCAAACTGGATCAGCCGGCCCACCACGGCATCGTGCTGAAGACTCAGCACGCGGCCGAGGTCGCGGGAGGAAACCCCCGCCCGCGACAGGGTGAGAAAGAGCTGGGGAAGATGCGCCACGGCACCCTCGAGGGCGTCGGTATCCGGGGCGCCGAGGATCGTATGGCGCAGCCCGATCGGCCCCTGGGCATCGAGGCCGAGCAGGTCGGCCGCGGAGAGCAGCCCGCAGATGCGGCCGTGTTCGACCACCGGCATGTGTTCGACGCCGGCCGCGAGCATGTCCACGGTCGCCTCGACGGCGAGTTGACCGACTGGCACGGTCGCCACCGGAGTCCGCGCGACCGAGCTCACGGGAACGTCGAGGTCGGTTGTTCCCGCCGCGACGCGGGCGCGAATGTCAGCGTCGGTGACGATCCCCAGGCGATCCTCGCCCAGCGCGACCAGCAGCGCCGAGGCCCCCCCGTCCCCGAGCTTCTCGATCGCGTTGCGCAGGGGCTCGCCCGGCTGGCAGAAGACGGCCGGGCGCATGATCGCCGAGACAGGAGTCGTACCCACGTCGCGCAGGGCGTGCACGGTTTGCCCGGCGTGGGTCAGGCGCTCGCGCATGGTGGCGGCCACAAACGCGACGCCGGCCTCAGTACCGAGCAGGCGGCGTGCCGCGTGGGGCTCAAACCACAGGCACCGCGAGGGCTCGCGGGCCCGAACGGTGAAGGTCGGCGCCATTCCGGTGAGCAGCGACGGATGACCGAAGGACTGGCCGGGCTCGAGCACCGACACAACCGCGCCCTGATGGACCAGCTCGAACGAGCCCGAGCGAATCACCCACAGGCCGGCCGCCGGCTCGCCGTCCTCGACGAGGACCAGTTCACCGGCCTGCAACTCGCGCTCGGCGGCCTCGGCGGCCAGCTCCCGGCGCGTGTGCGCATCGAGCCCATTGAAGGGTGGGTAGCGAGCCAGGAATGTGTCCAGGTGCTCCATGTCAACGGCCTCAATTGTGTGCGCTTCGCGCCTTTGTGCACGACTGGCGACGTGTCAGGGTAATGCCCGGAACTCTGATCAGCGGACCTGGAGGGTAAATGCCGGAAGACTTGACGGCCCCCGGACCATTCGAGGACGAGCTCTCCTACGAGGGCTCGGGGCTTCCCAAGACCACGAACTGGTGGGGCGCATTCGTCATCGGGCTCGCGGGGACGATCCTGGTCACCGGGATCGCGCCCGTGATGGTGACCTCGCTGGGGGCGGCGTCGGTTCCGATCATCCTGGTGATCACCATCACCGGCTACGTCCTGTGCCTGTTCCTGGCCGAGCTGTCGGCGATGATGCCCGACCGCTCGGGCGGCTCGCCCTCCTACGCCTACCCCGCTTACAAGGAGCGCTGGCCACGCCTGGCCGAGCACATCAACGGCTTCACCGCCTGGGCCTATTGGCTGGGGTGGTTTCCGGTGGCGCCGCTGAACATGATCCTCGCCTCGTTCTACATCGTCGATCGCTTCGGCCTTTCGACCTCCGGCTTCACCCCGATCAACACACCGATCGCCTATTGGACGCTCGGGATCTCGATCGTCGGCATCCTTTTGCTGTTCATCCCCGCCCTGCTGGGCCTGCGGTTCGGCACCGTGTTCGCAACCACGCTGGCCTTGCTCTCGATGATCCCGCTGACCTTCCTGGCCATCTCGTGGATCTTCCACCCCTCGGTGGTGGACTTCGGGCAGCTGTTTCACTTCCGCCACCCAGACGGCACCAGCTTCTTCGCCAGCCAGTTCCACCATGGCTGGTTGACGCTTGCCATCGCCTTCTCCTTCCTCTTGACCTGGAACGTGATCGCCATGGAGGCTGCCGCCTGCTACATCGGCGAGACGCGCAATCCCGACCGCGACGCCAAGATCGCCATGAACCTCGAGGGCGCCTACGGCGTGTTCATCTACGTCATGATCCCGGTGGCGTTCATCATCGTGCTCGGCACCAAGGCCCTCGGCAACGCCGCCCTGGTCGATCCCAAGACGATCTTCGTCAACTTCGCCTCCAAGGTGTTCGGCTCCGGAGCGGGCAGCACGGCGCTCAATTGGCTGATCGCGATCATGCTGATCCTGGCGCTCGTGCTGTCAGCGCTGAACGCCATCACCGGCACGGCGCGTTCGCTGCATCAGATGTCGACCGACGGCCAGTTCCCGCGCTTCTTCCAGCACGTCAACCGCCATGGAGTCCCCGATCGCTCAATGGTCTTCAACGTCGTGTGCTCGATCCTGGTCGTATTCGCCGGCGGAGCGGTCGAGATCTATACCTTCTCCAATGTCGGCTACCTGGCATCGTTCATCCCGGTGCTGATCGGCTACTACCTGTTGCGCCGCGACCGACCAAACGTGCGACGGCCGTTCAAGCTGCCGGAGTGGATGAAGTACCTGGCGCTGGCCATGGCCGCCCTGTATGCGGTGATCTACTTCTACGGCGGTCCCCTGTACGCCAGCTGCTCGTGCAATGCCGCGGGTCACAACACGTTGCCCTATTACTTCATCGGTCTCGGCGTGCTGGCCTCCTATCTACCGTTGTACTACTGGCGCAAGCGGGGCGATCGACGCGTTGCGCAGACGGCGCCGGTCGGCGCCGTGCCCGCCCCGGGCGCCCAGCCTTAAGTGGGCGCCCTAGCATCCGGCCCAGTGCGTGATCCCGAGGTTGCGGGCGAGCCGCAGTTTGAGAGCATCCTGCTCGCCTCCGAAGGGCGACCGATCTCGGAGGCGGCGATCAGACGGGTGACCGAGCTTGCCGCCTCGTCGGGGGCCAGCGTGCACGTGTTCTCGATTGCCCGCGTCCACGGGGTGTCGTTCGGGATGCCCAATCCCGGGCTGTTGCCGACCCGGGCGGAATGGAAGCAGCAGCACGACATCGTCGCCAAGGCCGTCAAGCGGCTGCGGCGTAAGGGCCTGCAGGCCGACGGTCAGGTGGTGGGCACCCGCAAGTCGACCAAAAGGATCATCCAAGAGGCGGCGATCACCAACAGCCAGGCGATCGTGATGAGCGCCGACCCCGACCGCAACGTGCTGATTCGCGACATGCTCTGGTCCCAGGAGCCCCAGCGGGTCAGGCGGCGCGCCAAGCTGCCGGTCTACCTGGTTCTCAGCGAGGACTGACGCGCTCGGGGGCTCGCCGCCACCGCCGCGCGCGGCGGTTCCACCCGTGCACGCTAGGGCCGGCCGTGGAGCCGGGCGAGCTTGATCGCGAGCTCGAGCGAGAGCAGGTCATCCTCATCGAGGCGCAAGCCGGTCAGCTCTTCGATCCGGCCCAGCCGTTGGCGCAGCGTGTTGGGATGGATATAGAGGGCCCGCGCGCTCTCGATCACTGAGCGGCGCTCGGACAGATAGCGCTCGAGCGTATCCAGGAGCGAGGTGCGGCGGCGACGGTCATAGGCGATCAGCTCATCGACGGCGGCCTGCATCCCGTCCCTGGGGGCATCGGCGGCCGCGATCTGAACCAGATAGCGGTAGGCGCCGACCTGCGAGTAGGCGATCGCACCGCCGTCGCCAAGCAGGGCTTGGGCAATCGTGCCCGCGTCGCGGGCCTCGCGGTAGGCGCCCGCGGCATCGTCGGGAACGCTGCGCGGCTCCGAGACGCCGATCACGGCGGCGTGGCGCTGGCCCAACGCGCGGCACTCGCGCAGGATGGCCTCGGCCGCGCGGCCCGGGCTGGGACCGAGCGAGAGCAGCGCCCGCACGGGTCCCGGGCCGGCCTCGATCGCCGAGCGGGGGGTCAGTTCGGCCAACCCGTGCCCGAGCGCCTCGGCGTCTGACCGCCATTCGCCCGAGGCCTGCTCCCGGACCCCGGCCGGTCGCGCCCAGACGAGCAGGTACGGGGCCGTCAGCTCGCAACGCACATCGGCCGCCTTGGCGGCGGCAAACGCGGTGGCACCGGCGGCCAGCGCCTCAAACATGTCCTTGATGATGCTGGCGTTGGTCAGGCCCTCGAACAGCTCGGCGCGCTTGATCGCCACCGCGGCGAGATGAGCCACCGCGCGGGCGATTTCGACGTCCTCGTCGTCAAAGCCCTGCTCGGGACGCGCGGCTGCGCACAGGAGTCCGAGCCGCTCGCCACCCGCGGAGAGCGGCGTGACCAGGAGCTCGTCGACCTCGAGCTCGGGCCACAGCACGCGCGCCGCCGGCCGGGCGCCACGGCCGTCGAGCGCCGCCGCCATCAGCCCCTCCACCGAGCGTTCGGGGGGAGCCGGAGTCGCCACGGGCACGGAGGCGAGCAGGCTCAGGCCGCTTCCCGGCCCCTCGCTGCGAAACAGCTGGCAGACCTCTGCCCCGAGCAGCTCGTGCACGCCGCGGGCGAGCACCGGCCCGAGCTGCTCGACGGTGGTCGCCGCGGCCACCTGTTGGGAGAGCTCGGACAGGCCGGTGAGAGCATCCACCCGTCGCCGCTGGCGGTCGTAGAGCTGTGCGTTCTCGATCGCGCCGCTGACCAGGGAGGCGATGTGGGCGAGCAGCTTGAGCGTGTCCTCGCTGAACTCATGGGGCGCCTTGGTGTGCAGAACGATCACGCCGATCGTCTCCCCGGCCCGGGACAGGATCGGCACCGCGACCATCGACTGGAAGTCCTCCTCGCGCAGGAGCGGCACATACTTCATCCGCGGGTCCGCCATCGCCTGGTCGCGGATGAAGGCCGGCGTACGGTGGCGAGCGACCCACCCAGTCAGTCCCTCCTGAACCGAGAACTGCACGTGGCCGACCGCCTCGTTGAAGACCGGCGAGGCGGCCCGAATCGTCAACCTCCCGTCATCGAGCAGATAGATGAAGCAGGCGTGGCAGCCGGTGGTCTCGGTGGCGAGATCGACGACTCCCTGGAGCATGGGGAGCATCTCGAGCGAGGAGGAGACGAGCTTGATGACGCCGTACAGCGAGCGGTTCTCCTCGCGGAGGCCGCTGAGCTCGGCGCCGACCGCGGCCGGCAGATCTGAACTGATTGCCACTTGGCTTAACACCTCCTATGTGCGAAGCGCACATGGTAGTCCTCGCCATCGGGTGCCCGGGTCCATTGCGCCGCCCCGGGCCGGGTGGATATACCTCGCACCATGATCGAGCCACCGCAGAACCTCGCACCATGATCGAGCCACCGCAGAACGAAGACCAGGTACGCCGGATAGTCGAGGACCAGGGAGTCGAGTTCCTGTTCGCGCAGTTTGTCGACATGCACGGCAAGCCAAGCGCCAAGCTGGTCCCCGCCCACCACCTCGACGACCTGCTCAGGGAAGGCGCGGGTTTCGCCGGCTTCGCCGCCGGCGACATCGGCCAGGGTCCCGATGACCCGGACATCATCGCCATGCCCGACCCGACCACCCTGACGATCCTGCCCTGGCGGCCGACCGTCGCCCGCTTCGCCTGCGACGTCACGGTCGAGGGCCAGCCCTGGCCGTACTGCCCCCGGACGATCCTGCGCAATGCGGTCGAGCGGATCAGCGCCCAGGGTTACGAGCTGAAGATCGGCGCCGAGCTCGAGTACTTCCTGCTACGCCGCGGCCCCGACGGCGGTCTCGAGCTCGCAGACCCGCTCGACACCCTCGATCAGCCCTGTTACGACATGCGGGCCCTGACCCGCAACCTCGACTTCGTCTCCGAGGTGTCACACGCGATCACCGGCCTGGGCTGGGACAACTACGCCACCGATCACGAGGACGCCAACGGACAGTTCGAACAGAACTTCCAGTACGCCGATGCGCTGACCACGTGTGATCGGGCCGTGTTCTTTCGCTACATGGTCGAATCCCTGGCCCAGCAGCGCGGGCTGATCGCGACCTTCATGCCCAAGCCGTTCGCGCATCTGACCGGTAACGGCTGTCACTTCCACGTCAGCCTGTGGAAGGACGGCGAGAACGTGTTCGACCGCCCGGCGAGCGAGGACCCGCGCGGCCTGGGCCTATCCGAGCTGGGTTACAACTTCATCGGCGGTCTCAAGGCCAACGCCAAGGCCTACATCGCGGTCACCGCGCCGACCGTCAACTCCTACAAGCGTCTCGTCGTGGGAGCGCCCACCAGCGGCGCCACCTGGGCGCCCGCCTATATCAGCTACGGCTACAACAACCGCAGCCAGATGCTCCGCATCCCCGCCGGCGGACGGATCGAGGACCGCACCGTCGACGGGTCCTGTAACCCGTACCTGGCCGCCACGGCGATGATCGCGGCCGGCTTTGACGGGATCGAGCGCGGCCTGGACGCCGGTGAGCCCAACTCGGCCAACCTGTACACGATGAGCGCCGCCGATCGGGAGGCAGCGGGGATCGAGGTCCTCCCCGGCAACCTGCTCGACGCCACTCGCGAGCTGGCCGGCAATGCCGCGCTGCGCGCCGGCCTGGGCAAGACCCCGGACGGCGACTACGTCGATTACTTCATCGAGTGCAAGCAGCGCGAAATCCAGGCTGCCCACGAGCAGATCACGCAGTGGGAGCTCGACCGCTACCTGCAGCTGTTCTGATCACCGTGGGTCTTGTTCTGGGGACGAGCGGTCTGGCGCCCCTTGCTCCTCGCCGCATCGCCAACACCCGGTAACCGGCCGCGGCGAGCGGCTCCTGATGCTCGCGCCAACCTTCAGGCGGGCCCGAAGCGACGGGCGCCGGCCGGCGCCTCGGCTGCGGTAGCCGCGACCAGCGACCCAACGGTCTGCGGCTCTTGGGCATCGAAGAGACTGGCCAGAGCGATGAACGCCTTGGCGGTGGTGAGCGCGTCACCGAGCGCGTGGTGTGGAGTCTCGGCGGGCAGCCCGAGCAGCTCGGCGAGACGGGCGAGGCCGAGGTGGGACGGCGCGCCGCCCTCGCGGCCGCCCACCCACCGCCGCCCCAGGACCTCGGTGTCGGCCGCGGCCGGCACCCGCACCCGGCGGCCACGCAGAGCGCGGCCAAGGAAGGCCTGCTCGACCCACGCGGTGTGAAACACCGGGACCGCCCCCGCCAGGATCGCGAGCAGGCCATCGATCGCCTCCGACTGCGGCGGGGCATCGGCGAGATCGGCCGCGCGCAGCTTGTGGATCACAACGGCCGTACGGCTGGGCGCCCGCCCCGGCCGCACGAGGCTGTAGTACGAGCGCCCAAGGATCAGCCGCCCGTCGTGGATGGGCACGGCGCCGATGGCGATGATCTCGTCGCGACGAGGATCCAGCCCGGTCAGCTCAAGGTCGACCGCGCACCAGTCAGCCTGGCGCCAGGGTGTGGCGGCGTGGGGTGCTGGCGCGTTGTGAAACGCCTCGGCGCCCCGGCCTCCCGCGCGCCACGCCAGCCTCACGGGCGCAGCTCGCGGCTGACGGCGCTCACGGTTCGGAACAGCCCCCGGAGGTTGTGGCGAGTGAGACCGCTCATCGCCGCCGGGTCAAGCAGGTCGTCGGGGTCCTGGCCGGCAGCCAGCTGCTGAAGCTGATGGACGACCTGCAGCTCGAGCGCGACCTCGAAGGCCTCGGCGAGGCTGGAGGCCTGCTCCTCGCTGAGCACTCCGGCCGCCGCGGCGACTGCAAGCCGTTCCGGGGTGGCAGTCTCGTCGCTGCCCGCCACCGCCGCCGCCCAGCGCCCCAGGGCCGAGATCGGCGAGATCGCGGCCAGGCGAATGTTGAGGCGGTCAGCGCGCCTGCCGTCATGACGCAGGACGGTGTCCTCCTCGAAACCCGTCGGTGGGCTGTGCAGAAACGCCTGCGCGGCGAGCGCCTCGATCAGACGTGGGCGCGTGGCTCCGTCGGCGAGCGGTAGGGAACGAGCGGGGGTCCCCCACAGCACGCGACGATCACAGAGCACCGCCAGCGCGAGTTCTTCGCCCTCGGCCGCCTGGCGCCAGCCATCCTCGTCACGGGCCACTACCGGACCCTCGATCCCGCACGCGGCCAGCGCCGAATGGAGATCCTGGCGCCACTGCAGCGGTGGCTCCGAGGATGTGATCAGCGCCCCGCGGCGGCGGGAGGTGAAGGTCAGCTCGCGCCGCGCCTGGCTGCCAACCGCCACCCACACGGTGCCGGTCTCAGAACCGGAGCGGTCCCCGGTCAGCTCAAGTGCGCGGGCGGTGAGCGCATCGACGAGGGCCGAGAGCACCCGAGGCAGCTCAAGCGCGGGCACGCTCGAGCGGTGCAGGTCGAGCATCAAGACGGGAAGGCGCGCGGACAGTTCGGCCAAGGCGGCCACCGAGCGCGCGCGGGCGATCGAGCGCCGGACCGAGAACCACGAGCGCGGCTGGGCCGCGAATAGGTCGGCATCCTCGAGCACCCCGATGAGCCGGCCACGCTCGCTCACCACCGGCACGTGACGGATCCCGAGCTCGAGCATCTCGTAGAGCACTTCGCCGGCGATGCGTTCGGGTGCCACCGTGAACACCGGCGTGGTCATCGCGGCGTCGATCCGGGTCCCGCCCGAGCGCCCCCGGGCGAGCACGCGGCTGCGCAGATCGCGGTCGGTGACAATCCCGAGTTGGCCATCCTCGAGTTCGACGATCGCCGCCGTGGCGCCCGCTGTGGTCATCCGCTCGGCCACCGTACCGATGCTCTCCGAAGGTTTGCAGGTCACGGTCGCCGAGCGGATCAGCCTGGCCACTGGTTGACCACCGTCGGTGCGCCCGACCTCGAGCTCGCGCCGCCGCGCCCGATCAAGCAGCGGTCGCGCGACCGTGTCGGGTATCCGGTAGCAGAGCGTGTCCTCGGCCGCCCGGGCCTCGAATCCAGGGGGCAGCCCGGAGAGCATCGCCGCCTGGCCGAGGGCGTCCCCGACCCCGAGGAGGTCCAGCAGCCGTCCCTCGTGGGTGATGTCGATACCGCCGCTGTGGATGACCCGCAGGAAGGTGACCGGGCCACCGTCCTCTGAGAGCACCACCGTACCGCGAGGATGAAACTCGATCGTGGCCTGAGCCGCGACCTCAGCCAACTCGTCGGGGGCCAGGGCGTCAAAGGGCGCCCGCTGGGCCAGAAAGCGAACGATCTCGCTCAGGCCGGCGTCCATCGGCTTGTTCGGTGACGGCGCCATCACAGAAAGTTAGTCGCTCACAGCCGCCCGGGCGGCCGCCCGGGCGAGACGGCCGGGGGTGGCAACGGCGCGCCGGCGCGGTAGGTTGAGGACATGAGCTCCCCTGAACCCCACTTCGGACTGACCGGCCTCGCGACGATGGGCGCCAACCTGGCCCGCAACGTCGCCCATCACGCGATTCCCGTGGCCGTGCACAACCGCACCACGAGCCGGATGCAGAACTTCGTCGAGGAACACGGCCACGAGGGGCCGATCAGCGGCCACGAGTCCGTTCAGGGCTGGATCGGCTCGCTCGCCTTGCCCCGCGTGGTGATGAGTCTGGTCCAGGCCGGAGCGGCGACCGACGCCGTGATCGACGAGATCGTTCCCCATCTCGACCGCGGCGACATCGTGATCGACGGAGGCAACGCCCACTTCCGTGACACCCAGCGCCGGCACGCGGCGCTCGCCGAGCGGGGGCTCCACTTCCTCGGCGTGGGTGTCTCTGGGGGCGAAGAGGGCGCGCTCAAAGGCCCCAGCATCATGCCGGGCGGCGATCGCGAACCCTACGACGAGTGGGTCCGGCCGATCTTCGAGACGATCGCCGCGAACGTACACGGCACGCCGTGCTGCGCTTACGTCGGTCCCGACGGCGCCGGGCACTTCGTGAAAATGGTCCACAACGGGATCGAGTACGCCGACATGCAGCTGATCGCCGAGAGCTATGACCTGCTGCGCAATGGTGCCGGGCTCGAGGTCCCCGAGATCGCTGACCGGTTCCGGTCCTGGAACGAGTCCGAGCTCGAGTCGTTTCTGATCGAGATCTCGGCTCGCGTACTGGCCAAGACCGACGACGCCACCGGCCAATCGCTTGTGGACGTGATCCTCGATGCCGCCGAGCAGAAGGGCACGGGACGGTGGACGGCACAGAACGCGCTCGAGCTCGGCGTGCCCCTGACCGGGATCACCGAGGCGGTGTTCGCCCGCTCGCTGAGCGCGCTCAAGGATCAGCGCCTGGCGGCGGCGGACCGGCTCGCCGGCCCCCGGGCCTCAGGCGGGGAGACCGACCGTTCGCTCGTCGACGATCTCCAGCACGCCCTCTACGCGTCCAAGATCGTCTCCTATGCGCAGGGGTTTGCCCAGATCGCGGCCGCCGCCGAAGCCGAGGGCTGGAAGATCGACCTCGGCGCGATGGCGACGATCTGGCGCGGGGGCTGCATCATCCGCGCCCGCTTCCTGGACCGCATCCGCGAGGCCTACGACGACGAGCCGGCGCTGGTCAACATGATGCTGGCCGACTTCTTCGCTCAGGCACTCAAGGAGGCACAGGATCCCTGGCGCCGCGTGGTGGCTCGCGCCGCTGAGCTCGGGATCCCCACCCCCGCCTTCTCGTCCTCGCTGGCCTACTACGACGGCTATCGCCGCGGCCGTGGCCCGGCCAGCCTGATCCAGGGCCTGCGTGACCTGTTCGGCGCCCACACCTACCGCCGTGTCGACCGCGACGGGACCTTCCACATCATGTGGGGCGCCGAGGGCGACGAGGTCCAAGCCTGAAGCGATCCGGCCGTGCCGGAGTCAGCGGAGGGTGGCGACCTCGGCTGTCCCGTCGTGGGTCCAGGTGAGCCGATCGGCCGTTAGGGTCAGGGCTTGGAGCTGGTTGCCCGAGCCGGGACCGGTGCTGTCCAGGTTGCGGGTGCCGGACCCGTCGTGAGCGAAGATCTGCTCGGTGGCGCAGCCGGTACTGACGGCGCAGGCCGGCGCATCGACGGTCGCCGCCCCCCACGCGTTTGACCCCCCGGTGGGGTTGCTCGAAGTCGTGATCTCACCGCTCTGGTTGACGGCTAGGCACTGGCTGGGGGTGGGGCACGACAGGCCCTGGATGCCGCTGCCGCCGGGGATCTGGTCAGAGCGCCACGCCCCCGAGCCGCCGGCCGGGTTGGTCGAGCTGACGACCCCATTGGGGCTGGCGGCCACGCACAGCGAGCTGCTCGGGCAGGACACCCGCGTCAGCGGGGTGTTCACGATGTGGCTGAGCTGCCAGGCCGGGAGGCCGCCGGCCGGGCTGGTCGAGGTGAGCACGTCGCCGGCGAAATCGGTGGCGACGCAGAATGAGCTCGACGCGCAGCCGACATCGGACAGGGCCTGCGATCCGTCGACGTTGGCGCTAGACCAGGTGGCGGCCCCGCCGCTCGGGTTGGTGCTCGAGAGGATGTTGCCGCCCTTGCTGTCGCTGGCCACGCACAGCGAAGCGCTCGGGCAGGCGGCGCGCGACAGCCCGGACGCCCCGGCCACGCGATCAAAGCTCCAGGCCGGCTGGGCGCCGGCCGGGTTGGTGCTGGTGGCGATTCCGGCGCCGCCCACGGCGACGCACAGCGAGTCCGACTGACACGCGACCCCATGCAAGTCGGCGCCGGGCACGGTGGTCTCGCTCCAGGCGCTCGCCCCGCCGCCCGGGTTGGTGCTAACGAACACCTGGGACCCCGATACCGCCACGCACAGGGTCGGGCTCGCGCACGAGGCGCCGTTGAGGGTCGCGCCCGATAGCTGGGTCTGGCTCCAGGCATCGCGCCCACCGCTCGGCGACGTGGTGGTGAAGACCGATCCGCCCGTGTCGACGGCAACGCACATGTTGGCGCTCGGACACGAGACGTCGGTGAAGGGAGTGGAGGGCATGGCGGGGCCCGTGACCTGGTGCCACGCCGTGAACCCGATCGGGCTGACGACCAGCTGATCGAGCGGGCTGGGGCCGCCGTCATAGACCCGGGTGCCCTGGCGGGTGGCCAGGTTGTAGGTCCGGATCCCGAACGTGTGCGGGGCGGACCCGTACTTGCCGCCCCCCCTCGCGGTCACCGCCGCAAACTCAGTGCCTGCGATCGCCGGGTGCAGGAGCGTGAAGTCCTGGTTAGGGCCCACGAAGGCCCGGACCAGCCTGACCTGGCGGTTGGTTTTGTAGACGCAGCCGAAGAACGTGCCACCGAGGGCGGGGTCGGCGGGCTTGAGGGCGAAGTTCGGCACCGCCGAGACCTCGGCGACGGCGTCGTGGACCACCGGCATCGCGTAAAGCGGCGGCAGGCATGGTCCCGGGGTTCCCTGACGCGCGGAGAGCCGCAGCGGGCGGCGCCCGGTCAGCACTCTGCCCGCGGCGGGCGACTGGCGGCTAACCAGATAGTTGTCGAGCAGCTGGGGTGCGCCACCCGACCGCAAGCCGCCCAGGGCGAGGACGAGACGGCGGTGACTCGAGCTGGCCCACGCGTTCGCGGTTCTCGCACCGTAGCCGAGCAGAGACGGGAGCAACGACGGCTTTCCCGACACCCGGGTCGTGGCGCGCCGGCAGCAGGAGACGGTGAGCCTGACAGTCGCGCCGCGCCTGACCGGGGTGCCGGCGCGAGGGAAGATGGACTGCACCACGGTGACACCGTCCGAGCGCAGCGTGAACGGCCGCGCGATCGTGACCCGCAGCCCGGCCCGGTGAAGCCGCGCATAGACGACGGTGAGGTCGCTGGCCGTCCGCGTCACCTGGAAGGCGGCGGCGGGCGCCGCGGCGGCGACCAGGACCAGGATCGACAGCAGGGCAAGCGGGAGGTGAGGCGCGCGAGTTCTCATGGCAACAGGAACGTGGCGTACGCCACGGAGTTCCGACTTTACCCCGGACCGGGGTTCTCCCGCATGGCGCCTCCCCCGGCAGGGGAAATCCGGGACATGGACCGGAGAACGGCTGATGACCGGGACACTGGACACCGCTAATCCGCCGGCGGCTCAGCCGAGTAAGCCGAGGCGCTGGGCGCGTTGTACGGCCTCGGTGCGGTTGCGCACCCCCAGCTTGCGGTACACGGCGCTCGAATGCTCCTTGACGGTGTGCTTGGAGAGGTGAAGCGCGGCCCCGATCTCAGGATTGGTGGCGCCCGAAGCCATCTGCTCCAGCACGGCCCGCTCGCGCTCTGACAGCCCGAGCGCGCCGGGCGTTTCTTGACGCTCGAACACCGTCCCACCCAGGCCGACCAGCCGTACGGCGCTGGCGATCCGCCGCGCCGGCCAGTCCTTGTAGGCAAAGCCCGAGGCACCCGCTGCGCGGGCGGCGCTGGGCGAGATCTCGCCGGCGCCCGAGAAGAGCAGCACGCGTGTCGACGGACGAGCGGCCCGGATCCGCTCGCAGACCTCGGCGCCCGACTCCTCGCCGATGAACAAGTCCACGAGGGCGACATGCGGCCGGTAGCGGCCGGTCATGGCCAGCGCCTCAGGCCCCGAGTGCGCGCTCACGCAGCGCTGCACCCAGTCCTGCTGAGTGAGCATCAGCCGGAAGCCCCAGTGCACGACGTCGTGATCATCCACCACGAGCACGCTCAGGCGCTCCGGGCTGCGCTCGGCGTCAGCCATGGGGCACCACCAGCCGCACCTGCCAGGTCCCCGGCTCGCGCTCGCCGAACTCCACCACGCCGCCGCTCTGGAGCGCTTCCAGCGCGGCCAGGCGCAGACCCATTCCCGCCCGCCGGCGGGAGCCCTGGACTCCGTCGTTGGCGATCTCGAGCACGAAGGCTTCGTTGGCGTCGCGGATGCGCACCGCTACGCGCGTCGGCGAGGCGTGCTTGTGGGCGTTGCGGACCGCCTCGCGCAGCACCGATTGGGCCAGCGGTTCGAGCGCGGTGGGGACGAGCCCGTCGGCCACCAGGACGAGACCGAGATCGGGATGCACCTGGGCGAGGCGCTCAACTTCGGCGGTCAGCGTGGTGCGGGTCGCCCGTGGCGCGCGCCCCAGTGGGCGTTGCAGCGCGGCTCGGAGCTCGCCCAGCGCGGCCTGAGTCTCGGCGGCGCAGCGCTGGCGGGCGGCGGCGGGGAGCTCGCCGTCGCCGTCCAGGGCCATCGAGACGCCGAACAGCCTCTGGATGACCCCCTCGTGGATCTCCCGCGCCAGGTCGATGCGCTGCTCGAGCTGGCGAGCGGTCTCGAACTGGTTGGAGAAGATCCGCGCCACCGAGGCCAGCGCGGCCGCCTTGCCGAGCGTCCAGAGCAGGTTGCGGTCGGCGTCCTCCAGCGGCGGGCTCGACATCAGCCGGTCGGTGAGGATCACTCCGATGGCGCGCCCGCCCGCCGTCATCGGGGCACAGACGAGCCGCACGGGCTCGGCGACCAGGGCCGCGTACTCGTCGGGAACCTGACCGGTCACATCACCGTCCACCTCGACCACACGATCCTCCCGCAGTGCCTGGGCGGCGATCGGCGCTGACTCGACGGTCACATGCGCGCTGGCGAACTGGGACGAGTCCATACCGTGAGCCCCGGTGGCGCGGACGCGCCGGAGGGTGCCGTCATAGCGGAAGATGACCGCCCGGCGCATCCGGGCCAGCCGGCACACGGCCTCACACAGTCGGTCATAAAAAGAGTCTGATGCCGCCGTATCCGGCTCGGATTGCGAAAGGACAGCAACGAACAGCTCTAGTGCGTCGATCCCGAGGTCCACCCGCCCCTCCCCGGGAGTCCCCGGGGTCACAGGCGCGGCCCCGGGCGGCGCCGGGGGCATGCCGCGCTCAGGCGGCGTGGGCGTGAGCCATCAGCCCGAGGCGCAGCGTCTGCTCGAGCGTCAGGTACACCAGCCACCGCTCCTCGCAGGTTGGACACCGGCATTGCACCGATGGATCGTAGCCCTGCAGCGTCGCCGACCACGTGACCTCGTCACTGCGCAGGCACACGGGACAGGCTAGTGACGCGTTCACGAGCTCGTCAGGATCATCGGGGCGAAAGCGGGCCACATCGGTGTAAGCGAGCATCCAACCAGCATCCTCGGCGCCCAGAACGCGAGCAAGGCAGACGTGCCGACAACCCCCCGGGTGGGGGGAAGCGACATCGGCCGTGAGGACGGGAAGCGTTTACGTCGGGACCGCGTCCACCCGTGAAATCGGGCGCTTTCCCCACCGGCTGCGGGTGGCGAAGTCCAGCAACCGCTCCATGTAATCGCGCAGGGGGGTGACCCGGATCCCCTGAGGCTCAAGGCGCGCCTGGGTGGCTGCCTGGTCAAAGACGGTGTCGATCGCGAAGTAGGGGAAGTAGATCCGGCTGGCGTCCATGGCCGAACGCTCAACGCCCCCACCCTCGAGGGCGGCGAATTCGGCCGGGGGCAGCACCCGGGGCAGCGGGCGACGGAAGTAGCGGCTGGCCAGCTGTGCGATCTCGCCCATCGTGCTCGCCCCAGCGCCCGCGGTCAGATGGTAGGTCTCGCCGATCCCGCCTTCGGACTCGCACAGGGCGTGGACGGCGTCGGCCACATAGTCGACGGAGACAACATCGACAGGGGCGGTCGGGATCGCCGGTACGGCGGTAAAGAGACCGCGAGCAAAAGCCCGCAGCGGCCAGTAGAGAACGTTGAAGGCCGATGTCCAGCCCGAGCTGCAGTCCCCGACCACGATGCTCGGCCTGAGGATCGTCGCGGGCAGGCCAGAGCGCGAGCGCACGAGCTGCTCGGCCTCGAACTTGGAGCGCTCGTAGGAGTTGTGGAAGGTCTGGCCGAGGTCGAGGTCACGCTCGGCAAAGCGTCCCGCGTGGTTGCCGGCCACATAAGCGGTGGAGATGTGGGCGTAGCGATCCAGACCGCCGCGCGCCTGCGCGCACTCGGCGAACTCGAGCACGCGGCGAGTGCCCTGGACGTTGATCGCCCGAGCCTCCTCGAGCGGGAGCGCGAAGGCGACCGACGCGGCGCTGTGCACGATCGTTGTCACCCGCTCGGCGAGCACTCCGCGCAGTTCGGGGGCGAGCCCGAGCCCGGGCGCGGTGAGGTCGGCGGCGTGGGCGCAGACGCGATCGCGGTGCTGGGCCGCTCGCGCCCCGAACAGATTGGCCAGGACGGCATCCATCCGCGCCTGGGCGGCCCGATCGTCGGCGGCGCGTACGAGCGTCACCACTCGCCGTTCGCTGCGCTCCAGATAGCGGGCGAGCAGCTCCATGCCGACGAAGCCGGTGGTCCCGGTGAGCAGGACGTCGCCCTGGGCAGAGCTCATCGCGTGTCGATCAGGGGACGGAGGGCCCAGACCAAGCGGCGCCGCGTGTCGGCGGACGCGATCAGCTCGTCCACATACCCGGCGGCGGCGGCGACCTGCGGACGCAGTTGCTCCTCGGCGTAGTCTCGCGCCAGGCGCTCCCGCTCGGCCTCGGGATCTTCGGCCGCGGCCAACGCGCGGCGATGGATGACTCCGACGGCCGGCTTGGCCCCCATCACGCCGATCTCGGCCCCCGGCCACGCGAACACGTAGTCAGCGCCGAGATCCTTGGAGTTCATGGTGATGTAGGCACCCCCGAAGGCCTTGCGGAGAATGACCGTGATCCGGGGGACCGTCGCCTCGGCGAAGGCGTGCACGAGGCTGGCGCCGTGGCGGATCACCCCTGCCCGTTCCTGCTTGGTACCCGGCATGTAACCGGGCGTGTCGACGAGGACGAGCAGCGGGATCCCGAACTGGTCACACTTGCGCACGAATCGCGCCCCCTTCTCGGAGCTGGCCGCGTCGAGGACCCCGCCCAGATAGCGAGGCTGGTTGGCGATCACGCCCACCGGTCGACCGTCGACCCGAGCCATCGCGGTGACCAGGTTGCGGGCCCAGCCGGCCGCGACCTCGAGGAGCACGCCGCCGTCGACGAGCGAGGCGATGACGTCGCGGATGTCATACACGCGGCGCGGCGAATCGGGGACGTGGCGCCCTGGGTCACCGCCGCCGGCAGGCCGGGGGGAAGCCGTGGGCAGCGGCGCGGCGCAGTGGCTGGGCAGGTACCCGAGCAGCTCGCGGGCGAGGACAGCCGAGTCCAGGTCGCTGCCGGTCACGAAGTGGCAGACGCCGTTGCGGGTGTGGACCCGGGTGCCGCCCAGCTCGTGGGCTCCGACGTCCTCCCCGAGTGCCTCACGGACGACGCCGGGGCCGGTCAGGAACATGCTCGAAGACTCGGTCATCACGATCCAGTCGGTCAGAGCCGGAGAGTAGGCGCCGCCCCCGGCCGAGAGGCCGCTTACGATCGAGATCTGGGGAACGCGGCCTGACAGGGCGACCGTACGCCGGAAGATCCGCCCGTAGCCACCCAGCGCCGCGACCCCCTCCTGCATCCGGGCACCACCCGAGGAGACGAAGCTGACCACCGGGGCCCGCGCGCGCTCGGCGAGCTCGAGCACCCGGACGATGGTTCCGGCGTGGGCCTCGCCGAGCGAACCGCCGGCAAAGGAGGAATCCTGGGCATAACAGAACACGGGCCGCCCATCGACCAGGCCCGAGCCGCCCAGCACGCCGTCGCCGAGGCGGGCCCGATCGCCCATCACCGGGGAGATCACCTCGGAGCGGATCAGATGCAGGCTGCCGGGATCGCAGAGCATCTCCAGACGCTCGAGCGGCCCGGCGGACTGGTGCGACGGCTCGACGCCCGGCGCGACGCGCAGACGCGGAGCGGCAGCCACACTCACGGGCGCCCCCATTCGATCACGGTGGCACCCCAGGTGAAGCCGGCCCCGAAGGCGCCGAGCAGCACGCGATGGCCAGGACGCAGCAGTCCCTCCCGCTCGCTGAACGCAAGGGCCAGTGGGAGCGTCGCCGCCGAGGTGTTGCCGAGCTGCGCAATGCAGTCCACCACCCGCTCGGGCGGGAGCTCCAGGCGCTCGCCGACCGCCGAAAGGATCCGTCCGTTGGCCTGGTGGTAGACGAACAGATCGATGTCCTCGAGGCGGGTACCGGCCGCCTGGACGGCCTGCAGCGTGGCCAGCGTCAGGCGCGCGACCGCCTCGCGGAAGGTCTCGTGGCCGCGCATGCGGATCATGCCCTCGGCCCGCCCTACCTTGATGTGCTCGGCGCCGGCGCCGTCGGCGCCGAGCACGATCGGGCCGATGCGGCCGTCGTGCGAGCTCTCGAGCACGACGGCTCCCGCACCGTCGGCGAACACGGCAGCGGTGGCGCGGTCCTCGGGGTCGGTGATCCGGGTCATCAGGTCGGCGCCGATTACCAAAACGATTCTCGCCCGGCCGGCTTCGATCTGACCAGTGCCCACCGCCAGCGCCGACAGAAAGCCGGTGCACGCCGATCCGACGTCAAAGGCGCCAGCGCGGGTGGCACCGATCGCGTGGGCGACCAGGGGCGCCGCGCCGGGCATCACCTCGTCGGCGGTGGTGGTGGCGACGATGACCAGGTCGACGTCGAGCGGATCCACGCCGGCGCTGCTGAGGGCCCGCAGCCCGGCCCGCGCGGCGTGGCCGTCCAGCCGCTCCTCGGGCCCAGCGGCGCGGCGGTTGAGGATCCCGGTGCGTCGCTCGATCCAGGTGTCGGGCACGCCGATGCGAGCCGCGATCTCGTGGTTGGGAACCACTCGCTCGGGCAGGCTGATGCCGACCGCGGCAGCCGCCGCACCGGGCCGAGCGCCCGGCTGGCGCGCCAGCAGCGCCTGCCCGTCGGGTACGAGAGTCGAACTCACGCCGTCTACGCTGCCTGCCCGCGGCACATTCCGCTATGCCGCGGGCCTCAAGTCCAGACACCCGGGGGGTGTCGGGGTCACCCCTGCTTCAAGCCCGGGAGAACCTGGGTGCCTTCGATCTGGACCGCCTGAAGCGCGTTCGGATCGAGATGCAGGAGCTGCAGAATGGTGGGGGCGATCTGAGTCGTCTCCACCGGTTGATTGGAGGTTTCGCCTTCGGTGACCTTGGGGGCGTAGACGAGGATCGGAACGTTTCGGTCCTCAGCATGGGCACCGCCGTGCTCAGCGATCTTGTTCACCCCGCCGGTGTAGACGACGCCGTGCGAAACGACTCCCCAGACATCGGGATGGCGGGGGTCACTGGGCGAGACGCCGAAGTAGTCGGCGGCCTCTTCGCCGATGTAGAGGGCATCCAGCCCGGAGTGCGGCAGCGTTCGGGATTGGAGTCCAGCTTTCGCGGGGCTCTGCGCGTTGTAGGTGGTGCCGGTGGCGGGGTGATCCCACAGGTAGTCGTGGACGAAGGCAGCTGCCTCTGGCGAGCGATCGTTCAGCCAGAGCGGGAAGGCGTCGTCACGGCTGCCCGCAGCGCTGTTGCCGGGATCGGCTGCCACCAGGTTGCCAGCCCCGGGATGGGCCATGGACCAGGCATGATTGATCGCCGCGACGATCGGTCCGTCGTCGATCCGGGTCAGAGCGTTGGGATCCATCGGAGATTGGCCGTGCTTGGCCGAGAGAATGATCGCGGTCGACTTCGAGAGCCCGCGCGCTGCAAGCTCGTTGACCATTGCCCCCAGGCTCGAGTTGAGGTAGTCGAGGGCCCGGCTGAGAAGCGGTCCGGGGGTGGTTGTGCCCGGCAGGTAGCCACCGTTGAGGCCGTCAGAGACGGGCAGCTTCTGGGCCGTGGAGACGGTCTGGAAGTTCATCCCGAAGATCGCCGGTGTGCCGACCCGCTGGGTGCGGCCGTGGTCATAGCCGTCGATCTGGTTGAGGGTCGCCCGGACCTTGTAGCTGTCGTACTGCATGGTCCGGGAGTTGACGGCGGTATAGTCGCCGCCGCCCGGGGCCGGTGCCCCGGTCGTGCCGGGCTGCTGTGCGTCGGCGTTGATCTCCGGCGCGAACAGATCCTGGATGCCGGTGCCCGAGGGGCCGTTGAGGATCTCGTAGGCGACGTGCTTGTCCGACCACGCGGTACGCAGGCCGTGCTGGCGGGCGACCTCGAACATCGTGTTGACCTTGAGGTACTGGTGCGGATAGACCGGCTGGCAGGTGGCGGGGTCGACCGGAAGCGTCTTCGCGTTGATCAGCGAGGGCGACGGCGTACCCGTCATCTGCAGGACATTGTCGGGCAGGCCCGGGAGATTCGCGCCCGAGTCAATCGCCAACGGGTTCTTGGCGATGACCTCGAAGTAGTTGACCTCCGCGCCCGTCCGCTGACCGGTGGTGCACGTGGTGGTGCCGGCGGGCAGCAGGTTGTGGTTGTACGCGGCGTCGTAGTAAACGCCAGTCGTGCTCGGGTTGCCGCCTGTCACCTGCCCGACCATGCCCGGGAAGGAATCGGACGGGACGGGGGTCTGGGCGTGGGCGTAGTCCACGCCCCTGTGCGCCAGCTGGGCCAGCGCCGAGTCGGGGTTATGGGTTACGTACCAGCTGAGGTCGGATTGATGCAGACCATCGACCGAGAGCAGCAGCACGTGGGCGACGCCGACGTGGCCGCTGCGGCCACCGTCGCCGCCTTCGCCCTCACCACCTCGTCGGTCACCCCGCTGGGACCAATGGGCCCCTCCAGCGGCCGCCGAGACCCCCAGCGCGGCGACGGCGATGGTCAGGATCAAAAAGACGGCTCTCAGGCGTGCCACGGTCCCAGGCTCCTTGGTTCGAAAAAAGGGCGAAGCTCGCCGTGACGCCCGAGGAGAAGGAAGGCGTCAGGCGAGCAACAGGGAGGGTTATACGAGGCGCCGCCCGCCTCGGTGTGGAAAGCTTGTAAACGGGCTCGCGCCTCTACCCCGGCCCGAGCGCCAGCTCGCCGATCAGCGCGGCCAACCGGATCAGGAGATCGGGGGCGAACTCACGCTCGACGGCCGGGAGGCCTTCGAAGAAGGTTCGCTGGCATTCGCGCATCCAGTCCTCCTGCGCTCCCACCGCCTCGCGGCCAAGCGCGGTCAGCGTCACCGATACGCCCCGCCGGTCGTCCCGCGTGCGGGAGCGCCGCACGATCGTGCGGCGCTGGAGCGCATCGAGGATCCGGGTGGCCGTCGAGGGCGAGATTCCGGCCTCCTCGGCCAGATCGCGCACCCGCGCCGTCCGGCCGCCGGCCAGCGGCTGAAGAAGCGAGAACTGCGACAGCGTGAGCGCGCGCTCGGTGCTGGCCCGGGCGCCGCGCGCGCGGCGGATCGCCTGCGCGAGGGCCTCAAACGCGTCCAGGAATTCCGTCTCCTGGTCGGCGATCAGCTGATGGTCTGGGGGGATCACGCCCGCCCCAGAATAGCACCGGTTGGCATGCTAATCTTTGGCATGACAAATAAATCACGGTGCGCTGCCTAGCCTGCCGCGCCCCTCCTCGGAGTGAGGTGTCTCCGTGTTCAACAACCTGCTTGTCCTCGTCGACGGCTCGGCCCACGCCGACCGGGCCCTGACCGAGGCAATCGATCTCGCGACCGCCGGCCACGCGCGGCTGACGCTGCTCACGGCAATCCCCCGGCCTCCGTACTGGGCCACTTCGCCGGTGACGATTCCGGCGATCGAACCGCTGGCCGCCGACCTGGCGCGCGAGGCGAGCAAGAACCTGGCCGCGGCCGTCAAGCGGGTGCCGCAATCGATTCCCGTCACGACCGTCTTCAGTGAGAAGCCAATCCGCGAGGCGCTGATGGAGCGGCTGCGCGACTGCCAATATGACCTGATCGTGATGGGCTCTCGCGGCCGCGGCGCCCTGACCGCCTCAGTTCTCGGGAGCGTCAGCCACTACGCGCTGAACCACAGCTGCGTGCCGGTGCTCATCGTCCACAGCGATGACACATCAGACGCGCCGGCTCCCGTGCTCGCTGAGAGCGTGGTCGCCTGACGCTCAGGCCACCAGGCGTTCAAAGAGCGTGTCGAGCGTCTGCTCCGGGTTCTCGCACAGGCCGGTGTGGACCTCGGATGGCTGCACCATCGTGCTCGACGGGGCGGCCAGCCAGCCAAAGCGCTCGGACTGATCGAGGGCTGCCACCCCGCCGGCACCGGCGTCACCGTGCACGACCCGGATCAGCCCCGCGAGATGATCGGTCAGCTCGGCGGCCGTGACCTCGGGGGCGAGGGCGCGAAACCGCTGCTGATCGAGCGCGACGCGGGCATCGAGAAAGCCGCGCTGGCGACAGAAGAGGATGACCCCGACGTTGAAGCGCTCGCCTCGCTCGACACTCGGCACGACCCGCAGGATCGTGTAGCTGAACGGTGCCGTGGTGGTCACGGTTCCCCTCTGCCCCGGTCACGTGCCCCCTCGGCCTCGGCCACGAACGCGCCCGCGGCCAGGCGGCGGTGAAGATACTCGGCATACACCTCGGGCCCGTCACCGGTGAACCACCCGGCCGGCACGAGTGCGATCGCGCCATCTATGGCCCCGCCCGGGAGCCGGCTGCGCAGGCGGCGGTCGGCCTCGAGGATCGAACCGGCGTGGGACAGCAGGACGTGTTGGGCAATCTGCGGGAACGGCCGCTCGGCGTGGCCGGCCGGATCCAGCCCGGCGTGCTGGAGGTAGAGCGCGGCGCCGTGGTCGATCAGCCACAGCCTCCTGTGCCAGAGCAGCAGGTTGGGGTTGCGGGGTGTGCGGTCGACGTTGGTTGTGAGCGCGTCGAGCCAGACGACCTCGGCCGCCAGCTCAGGGTCGGGCTGCCATCCCCCGGCTGGGGTGTAGGCCAACGCGCCGGGCAGAAAATCCACCCCCAGGTTGAGGCCTTCGCTGGCGGTGATCAGCTCCTGGATCTCCGGGTCGGGCTCGGCGGCGCCCAGCCGGGCGTCGATCGAGGCCCGGACAAGCTCGGGCACGGGCAGGGCGAGGCGGCGGGCGAGCTCGCCGACGATCACCTCGGCCGCGAGCGCGCGGGGACCCTGCCCGGCGCCGCGGAACTTGAGCACGTAGAGCCCGTCATCGTCGGCCTCCACCAGGCCGGGGAGCGAGCCACCCTCTCGCAGGGGGGTGACATAGCGGGTCGCCTGCACCTCGCGCAGAGCGTCAACGGTTACCGGCATGCGGGCCTTTCTACCATCTGAGGGGTGCTCCTCTCCGTCCTCGACCAGTCCCCCATCGCCGAAGGATCCACCGGCGCGCAGGCCCTGCACAACACGTTGGACCTGGCGCGGCTGACGGACTCGCTCGGTTATCACCGCTACTGGGTGGCCGAGCACCACGGGGGTCCGATGCTGGCGGGCCCTAGCCCCGAGGTCCTGATCGGCCCGATCGCGGCCGCCACCGAGGGCCTGCGGGTCGGCAGCGGCGGCGTCATGCTCCCCCACTACAGCCCCCTCAAGGTCGCCGAGTCGTTCACGATCCTGGCGGCATTATTCCCCGGGCGCATCGACCTCGGCCTGGGCCGGGCGGCGGGCACCGATCAGCTGACCATGTTCGCGCTCCAGCGCGACCGCCGCCAGGCCTCCCCAGACGATTTCCCGCAGCAGCTCGCCGAGCTGCTGGCCTACTTCGAGGATGACCTGCCTGAGGATCACCCCTTCCGTCACCTCGCCAAGACGCTGCCCGGACGTCCGGAGCTACCGGTGCCCTGGCTACTCGGCTCCTCGCAGCAGAGCGCGATCTGGGCCGCCGAGCTAGGCCTGCCCTACGCCTTCGCTGACTTCATCAACCCGGGCGGCAGCGAGATCGCCCGCCTCTACCGCGAGCGCTTCGCGCCCGTGCGTGACCTGAAGAGCCCGCGGACCGCGGTCGCCGCCTGGGTGCTGTGCGCCCCCACCGATGACGAGGCGCTGGAACTCGCGGCGTCGAGCCGGATGACCTTCACGCTCCTGCGCCGCGGTCAGCTGATCGCCGTGCCCCCGCCCGAGAAGGCGCTCGCTTTCCTGGCCCGGGAAGGGCAGCCGCCTGGCGGCGCGCCGCGGGGCCGGCGCGCGATCGTCGGCTCACCCGCGAAGGTCCGGGCCGAGCTCGAGGCGCTGGCCGCCGAGTACGGCGCTGAGGAGGCGATCGTGGTCACGATCACCTACGACCACGAGGCCCGGCGCCGTTCCTACGAGCTGCTGGCCGAGGCGATGGCGCTCGAGCCCCGCCGCCTCACCGCCGCCGCCGCTTAGTCAGACGGTGCCAGGCGCAGCCGGGCCCGGATCCGGGGCCGCTCTGTGAGCCGCTCGAACAGAACTCGAAGGGTTGGCACCGCCCTTCGTGCCTGGCAAGCTCACGGCGGCCGATCGGGGGTAGGATCGCTTCGTGACGCGCTGGGTGTACGACTTCGCGGAAGGGTCCAAGGACATGCGCAACCTCCTGGGCGGCAAGGGGGCGGGCGTCGCCGAGATGACCCGCGTCCTCGGGGCACGGCGCGTCCCGCCCGGATTCACGATCACCACCGAGGCGTGCGTCCAGTACATGCGCGACGATCGGCACGAGCCAGACGGTATGGCCGAGCAGGTGGCCCAGGCGCTCGAGCGCCTGGAAGAACACTCCGGCAAGCGGCTGGGCGATACCGACGATCCGCTGCTGGTCTCGGTGCGCTCGGGCGCCCGCGAGTCGATGCCGGGCATGCTCGACACGGTTCTCAACCTGGGGCTGTCAGACGAATCGGTCCAAGGGCTGGCCCGGGCGACCGAAAACGAGCGCTTTGCGTGGGACTCCTACCGGCGCTTCGTGCAGATGTTCGGGAACGTCTCGCGCGGCATCGCCGGGGAGCGCTTCGAGGACGCGATCAAGGCCGCCAAGGACCAGCGCGGGGTCAGCGAGGACACCGAGCTCGACGTCGACGCGCTCAAGGAGCTGACCGAGACCTTCAAGGAGATCTATCGCGAGGACACCGGCGACGAGTTCCCCCAGGACCCCCAGGAGCAGCTGCGGCTCGCAATCCGGGCCGTGTTCGATTCCTGGTTGGGGGAGCGAGCGGTCTCCTACCGCCGGATGAACCGGATCCCCGACGAATGGGGCACGGCGGTCAACGTCCAGCAGATGGTGTTCGGCAACAAGGGCGATACCTCGGGCTCCGGAGTGGCCTTCTCCCGCGACGAGGTCACCGGCGCTCCCGAGCCCAGCGGTGACTTTCTTCCCAACGCGCAGGGCGAGGATGTCGTCTCGGGAGCCCGCACCCCGCGCGACATCTCCGAGATCAAGGACTGGCTGCCCGAGGTGCACGCTGAACTGCTCGAGATTCTGATCACGCTCGAGCGCCACTACGAGAACATGCAGGACACCGAGTTCACGGTCGAGGAGGGGCAGCTGTACATGCTCCAGACCCGCGACGCCAAGCGTCCCGCCCAGGCCGCGGTTCGCTTCGCCGTTGACGCCGTGGCCGAGGGACTGCTGTCCCGCGAGCAGGCGCTGACCACGATCGATCCCAGCTCGCTCGACGCTCTGCTTCATCCCACCTTCGACCCCAGTGCCGAGTTCGAGGTCCTGGCCAAGGGCGTCGCCGCCTCGCCCGGGGCGGCCAAGGGCACCGTCGTGTTCACCGCCGCCGATGCTGTCGCCGCCGCTGAGGACGGGCGCGACGTGATCCTGGTGCGACCGTTCACCGACGCCGAGGACGTCGCCGGCTTCCACGCTGCCAAGGGCATCTTGACCAGCGAGGGCGGCAAGGCCTCGCACGCCGCGCTGGTGGCCCGGGGGATGGGCCGTCCCGCGGTCGTCGGGGCCGACGCGATCGGAATCGATCTCGCCGCCAAGACCATCACGGTCAACGGGACACAACTGCACGAGGGCGACCGGATCGCGATCGACGGCACCCAGGGCTGCGTGACGGTCGACGACGTGCCCCTGGTCGAGGCCCGCGTAGACGAGAACTTCGAACAGGTGCTGACCTGGGCCGACGAGATGCGCGCGCTGGGAGTACGCGCCAACGCCGACACGCCGCAGGACGCCCGGCGAGCGCGCGAGCTCGGTGCCGAGGGCATCGGGCTGTGCCGGACCGAGCACATGTTCATCGCCGAGGATCGCCAGCCCAAGATGCGGGCGATGATCATGGCCGATACTCGGGAGGCGCGCAAGGCCGCGCTGGGCGAGCTCCTACCCCTCCAGCAGGCGGACTTCGAGGGGCTGTTCGAGGCCATGGCCGGGTTGCCGGTCACCGTTCGCCTGCTCGATCCGCCGCTGCACGAGTTCCTCCCCAACCTCCCCGATCTCTCTGCCCAGGTCGAGCGCGCCCGGATCGAGGACTCAGACGACCTCGGCGAGCTCGAGGTTCTGCTCGAACGCGTACAGGAAGTCTCCGAGGAGAACCCGATGCTCGGGACCCGCGGCTGCCGGCTGGGAATCCTCTACCCCGAGATCTATGAGATGCAGGTCCACGCGATCCTGCGCGCTGCCAAAGCCGCCGCCGAGCCCCCCCACCCGGAGATCATGATCCCGCTGGTCGATTACGAGCAGGAGATCAAGCTGATGCGCGAGCTGGTGGCGCGAGTCGGTGAGGAGGAAGGTCTCGAGATGCAGACGGACTACACCGTGGGGACGATGATCGAGCTCCCCCGAGCCTGCTTCGTCGCCGATCGCATCGCTCGCTTCGCCGACTTCTTCTCCTTCGGCACCAATGACCTGACCCAGACCGCGCTCGGCTTCTCTCGCGACGACGTCGAGTCCAAATTCGTGCCCACTTATCTGGAGCGCAAGATCATCGACCGCAGCCCGTTTGAGACGATCGACAAGCCGGGCGTCGGCTGGCTGGTCCGGCTCGGCGCCTGGGTCGGCCGCGAAGCCCACCCGGGGCTCAAGCTGGGGATCTGCGGCGAGCACGGCGGAGACCCAGACTCGATCACGTTCTTTCACGAGGCGGGGCTTGACTACGTGTCCTGCTCTCCGTTCCGCGTCCCGATCGCCCGTATCGCCGCTGCGCAGGCGGCGCTTGCCCACCCGCGCGGAAGCTGGGGCTAAGCGCCGGTGCGACCCGCGGATCGATAGCGTGCGGGACCGTCCATGCTCGCCGCCTTCGCCAAAACCATCAACCCCGACGACCCACTCAGCGGGCTCGAGGTCGGCGAACGCCCCGACCCGGAGGCGCGCGATGGCTGGACGACGGTCGCGGTCAAGGCGGCGGCCCTCAACCACCACGACCTGTGGTCGCTGCGCGGTGTCGGGCTGAGCGAGGACAAGCTGCCGATGATCCTGGGCTGCGATGCCGCCGGTCTCGACGCGGACGGCAACGAGGTCGTGATCCACGCCGTGATCAGCAACGACAGCTGGCGCGGCGACGAGACCCTCGATCCCCGGCGCTCGCTGCTCTCCGAGCGCTATCCGGGGACGCTGGCCGAGCGCGTCGTGGTTCCGAAGCGAAATCTCCTGCCCAAGCCGGCTGAGCTGTCCTTCGAGCATGCCGCGTGCCTGCCCACGGCCTGGCTGACCGCTTACCGGATGCTGTTCACCCGCGGTCACGTGACCCCCGGAATGACCGTGCTCGTCCAGGGGGCGGCCGGTGGGGTGGCCACCGCGCTGACGGTGCTGGGGAGTGCCGCCGGGGCCCGGGTGTGGGTCACCAGCCGCTCGGAGGACAAGCGCGCCGAGGCGCTCAAGCTCGGCGCCGAGCAGGCGTTCGAGTCCGGCGCTCGGCTGCCGGAGCGCGTCGATGCGGTGATGGAAACGGTCGGTGAGGCGACCTGGGGCCACTCGGTTCGCTCTTTGAAGCCGGGGGGAACGCTGGTCGTCTCAGGCGCCACCTCGGGTCAAGCTCCATCCGCGGAGCTCAACCGCGTGTTCTTCCTCCAACTCTCGGTGGTCGGCTCGACGATGGGCACCCGCGACGAGCTCGAGCGCCTGATCCGTTTTTGTCTGGAGCGCAACATCCGGCCCGCGATCAGCGCCACGCTGGCGCTCGCCGATGCCCGCGACGGTTTCCGCGCCCTGCTCGGGGGCGACGTGGTCGGCAAGATCGTCTTTACGACCTGAGCCGCACGCGTCGAAACCCTCGGCGGCCGTGCTCCGCAGGGACTAGAAGACGATCACCACGCGTCCGCGCAGGCCGCCGGCGTCCATCACCGCCTGCGCTTCGCCGGCCCGCTCGGGCGGGAACTCGGTGACGACGCGCAGCTTGAGCTTGCCCTCCGAAGCGAGCGCCCGAAGCTGTTCAAGCCAATCGGTGCGCTCGAGCACCTCGCGGACCCTGACCTGGCGAATCTCGATGCCGCGCTCGGTCTCGGAACCGTCCCAGCCGCGCACCACAGCGACCTGGCCACCATCGCGGACGGCCGGAAAGGCCGCCTGACCGAGCAGCGCGGTGTCGAACAGCGCGGCAACCCCGTCGGGCTCGAGCTCGCGGACGGCGGCCACCAGCCCATTGCCGCGTTCAAGGACGACATCGGCCCCGAAGCCGCGGACCAGCTCGGCGTCGTCGGGCTTGGCGTCGGCGATCACCCTCAGCCCCTGCTCCTTGGCGAGCGGGATCACGTAGCTGGCCAGCAGGCCGGCACCGCCTGAGACGAGCAGAGTCTCACCCTCGTCGAGGCCGAGTAGCTCGAGCCCGCGGAGCGCCGTAAGGCCGTTCATGGGCAAAGTGGCCGCCGCCTCGGGGCTGGCGCCGTCCGGGACCGCCACCACCGACGCGGCCGGGACGACGAGCAACTCGGCCTGAGCCCCACCCTCCGGCCGGCGCGGACTGACTGCCGCCATCACCCGATCGCCTACCGTGAGCCGGCGGACGTCAGGACCCACTGACTCGATCGTCCCGGCGGCGTCCATGCCCGGCGTCCAGGGCGGAGGTAGGCTCCCCCCGCCCATCCGGCGCAGACCGATGTCAGTCGGGTTCACGGCCGCGGCGCGAACCGAGATCCTGACTTCCCCACGACCGGGCAAGCGGACCTCCCGGTCCACGACTGTCAGGACCTCGGGTCCCCCCGGCTCGCGAATTCCCACCGCACGCACGGTGGCTGAGGCTAGCGGCTAGGCGGTTCGCGCGGCGGCATCGGTCTCGAGGTCGAGCTCGGTCCTCACCCCGAGCTCGTTGAGGATCTGGTTGGCAGCGGTCAGACTCTCGCTCCCGGCGACCGCTCGAGCCAGCCGCCCGGCCGTGGCATAAGTGATCTCCACATCCAGGTAGAAGGTGCCCGCCGCCACCGTCGAGAGTTCCAACGAGCGTTCTCCCCCGCGGATCGTCACCTCGCCAGTGGCGCCACGGAAGGCCCGGACGGCCTGGGCGCTGGCCTCGGTGGGGACGAACTCCATCGCCGCCTCGAGGCACTGTGCGACCGGGGCGGTCAGTCCTCGCACCCCGCCCAGACCGCCCGCGGCGGCGACCACCGCGAGCTGGGCGAGCACCTCTGAGGTGGTCAGCTCGGCATCGCAGCCGATCCCGAATATGGCGAGCAGCACGGGCACGTCCCCGGTTGTCAGCTGCTGGGCGGCGGCGAGCATGATCGCGTCGCAGAGTGGGCTGCGCAGCCCGGACTCATCGCCCTGGGCGAGCACGTCGCCGCCGACGTCGACGAACACCAGCAGGTCCCGGTGCAGTTGTGCGCAGACCGCCGCAAGTCCGGCCGCGATCGCCGCCGGACCGTCGTCGATCGTGATCAGCAGCGTCGGGCGGTCGAGGAAGGCGGCCATCCGCGACTCGGCGAAGTGGACGTCGCGGTCACGCACGCGGGTGCGCGGTCCGGCGAGCAGCACGCCCGGGGCGAGCAGCTCGGCGCCCTCGATCTCCGCCTCGCCGCGCGGGCCGGGAACAGGATCGATCGGCCGGCGCTCCCAGCTCAGTCCGCCCACGAGGGGCTCAGAGCCGTCATAGCGGCGAGCGAACTCGGCACTGGCCAACGCTCCCACCACATCCCCGCCGCCGCCCATCCCGATCACCAGCGGGCGGCGCGCGGCGCGCAGGATCGCCTCGGCGTCAAACATCGTCGGCTCCGTGGGCGCCGATCACCAGCGAAGCGTGCACCTCCCCCTCGATCCCTGCGATCCAGCGGCAGCACCCGGCGCGCAGGACGGTCTTCTCGCCCGCCTGGGCTGGAGTGCGGTACTCGAGCTCGACGTCGATCCCCGCGGGCTCGGGGCCCGCCAGCAGCTCCTCCTCCAAGGGCTGCCAATAGGCGGCGTTGTTGACGTGATCGGCGATGTCACACTCGGTCAGCCGAAATGTCCACACGCCTCGCTCGGTTGCCTCGGGTGGCGGGCCGTGACGCAGGCGCGCGCTGATCCGTCGCTCGGTCACGGTGCCCCCGTAGGTGGCGATCTCGTCCGCGGTCAGCGGCACAGGACGCCAGCTCTCGGGCGCGAGGTGCACCCACAGCGAGACCGCCTCGACCAGGGGATCGGTCTCACCGGCGAGGACGACATCGGTTCGCCGCTCGGCCCACATCCGTCCCAGCCCGCTGCAGAAGGTGCTGACGCCGAAGCGCTCACCGAACCGGGGCCAGCGTTGAACCCGGATCCGGGTCCGCCGCACCACCCACACCGCGGCTAGGGCAAGCCCGGCGTCTTCCACGTCGGCGTAGGCGACGTCCTGCAGCCAGCCGGCGATCGCGTCCAGTCGCATCCGTCCCGAGGGCGCGCAGTCAGCGAAGCCGGGGCGGCGCTCCTGGCCGAACACCCGGCCCCCCGCTAGGGGTGCGAGCAGCGCATTGAACTGGTGGCTCACGGCGAAGGGGAACTCAGCGACTCAGCGCCTCATCGCACCCAGCACCCAGGCGATGAACACGCCCTGCAACGGCAGCCGCGCCCATAGGCTTGGCCGGCCGCCGGGCACCTTGGGGTAGTCGTCGGGATTGAGCGCCATGTGGAGATTGGCAGGGAAGATCGCGACCAAGGTGGCGATCAGCCACCACCCGGCGAGCCGCCGCGCACGGTCAGTCGAGGTCATCAGGCCCGCGCCACCTGCGATCTCGGCCAAACCGCTGGCATAGACCATCGCCGTGGGCGCAGGGACGTACGGCGGCATGATCTGCGCGTACGTCTTCGGGATCACGAAGTGCATGGCGCCGGCGACGAGGAAGAACGGCCCGGGGTGACGGATCCTGCGCATCGTCGCCCGCACGCTACCGAATCGCGTATTCCCGCCACCAAAGCTCAGATTCGCCCCCGCACGTGCGATCGGGGGCAGGCGGCCGCCCGGCGAAGACGCCGCCGGGGCCATGCCGCCGGCGACGACGTCCTGCGATCGGTCGCCGTGACCGTGCGCGAGTGAAGCGTGGCGTGCGATGCGCGTCTTTCCTCCCGAGGGAGAGAGCACTCCGACGTCCGTCTTAGGCGGTTCATAACCGCGCCTTCAACACGGCGGGGATGCTCGTTGCCAAGTCTCGTGCCCTCGACTGAGAAGACGCCCATGACCTCGACCTCCCTCCCGCTGCCACCGCAAGCACCGGGTACCTTGATTGCGGCGGGGGCGCCGGACGTGTCCGCCGCCCTGGCGGCGCCGGTCGGGCGGACCCCCCCGGCCAGTCCTCGCGTCGACATCGTGGTCCCGGTCTACAACGCGGCGGGACCCTCTACAGGGTGGGCTGATCCGACTCCTGGTCAGCGCCAGACAAGCCGGGAGACCTTTCCAGACCCCGGTTGGCAGCGGAACCCGGGACATGCCGTCAAACCGCTGCCAGCCGGAGCTGTGCCTAGCCGTAGGGGCGTCCGCGCGGCGCACGAGAATCTCGCCCATGCCCGCCAACCCCGCCGGTCTGATCTACGGAACGATCTCGGTAGCTGCGCTCCTCACCGCCGAGAGCACCCGCCGGGAGACCTATCCGCGGACCGTGGGGGCGGTGGCGATCACGCTCCTCCTCTACTGGCTGGCCCACTCATACTCCGAGTTCACCGGCGAACGCGTCAAGGAGCAGGCCGCCTTCACCTACGGCGGCATGCTCGCGACAGCCCGCCGCGAGCTGACCGTGGTGATCGGCGCCGCCGGCCCCCTGGTCGTCCTGATCTTCTTCTGGGTATCTGGCGCCTCGCTGGGCGCGGCGGTATCCGCCGCCATCTGGACCTCGGCGGCGATCGTGATCGTGCTCGAGCTCGTGATCGGAGTCCGCGCCGAGCTCACCGGCCGCGAGCTCGTGCGCCAGACGGTTGTCGGGGCGATCCTCGGTCTGCTGGTGCTCGCCCTCCGGGTGCTTCTGCACTAGGCACGCTACTTGCCCAGCGTCACCTCGAGCTCGTGCGGGTCGGCGCCCCGGAGCACGGCCAGAGTCAGCTTGCCGTCGGCGGCCCGAACCGCCCGGTCCAGATCCCCGACCGAGTGCATCTGCGCCCCCCCGGCCTGGGTGATGAGGTCACCCCGCGTGACGCCCGCCGCCGCCGCCGGAGTCTCTCGGCCCACGCGCAGCACCAGCACACCGGGTACGTCTGCGAGCCCCACGGCACGGCGCATCCGCTTTGCCATGGCCGAGGTGGCGACGGCGACACCGAGCCGTGGTGCCGTGCGCTCGTCGGGCTCGAAGAAGGCCAGCCAGGCGTCGAGTGACGCCCCCAGTCCGGACGTCGCGCCCTCGGGCAGTCCCGCGACGAGATGGGCGGCGCGTTCGGCATAGGCGGGTCGCGCCGCCGAGACGAGCGCGCGGCCACGATCGGTGAGCGTCACGGTCACGCTGCGGCGGTTCTCGGGATCGGGCTCGCGCTCGATCATGCGAGCGCGTTCCAAACGTCCCAGGCGGACCGACATCGTCCCCGAGGTGCGACGCACATGGGTGACCAGCTCGCGCTGGCCGAGCGTCTCACCTTCGGCGCGCGCAAGCGCATCGAGGACGAGAAAGCTGGCGCGGCTCACGCGGTGCTCGGCCAGGGCCTCCTCGAGCTCGGCGTCGAGGTGGGCGGCCACGCTGATCGTCGTGTCCGCGAGGTGGGCGGGATCAAAGTCTTTAGGCATAACGCTGCGCTCCAAATGCTTGAGTCGAAATGTTCGAGTACGATTATTGCATGACAAGCACCCATGGCTCCGGCGCCGCCTCGCCGGCTCCCCCCGCCTCCCCTGTCCTCGCAACCCTCGAGAGCTCAGAAAGCCCCCTCGCAACCCTCGAGAGCTCAGAAAGCCCCCTCGACGCCTACTCGCGGACCGTCATCGGCGTCGCCGAAGCGCTCGGTCCCAGCGTCGCCAACCTCCAGGTGCGCCGGCGGACGCGGCGCGGAGCCGGCCTGGGCGCCGGCAGCGGTGTCGTCATTTCCCGCGACGGCTTCCTGATCACCTCGGCCCACGTGGTCGAGGGCTCACGCCGCGGTGTGGCCAGCTTCAACGACGGGCGCGAGACCGCTGTCGCGGTGGTCGGCTCAGATCCCCTCTCCGATCTCGCCGTGCTGCGCGCCCAGGACAGCGACCTTGGACCGGCGCCGCTCGGGGATGCCGCCGCCCTGCGGGTCGGCCAGCTCGTGGTCGCGATCGGCAACCCCCAGGGGTTTGCCAGCTCGGTCACCGCCGGCGTGGTCAGCGGTCTCGGGCGCTCGCTGCCCGTCGGGGCGCGGGGCGGGCCCCGGCGCTTGGTCGAGAACGTGATCCAGACCGATGCCGCCCTGAACCCGGGCAACTCGGGCGGCGCGCTGGTGGACAGCGCCGGGCGGGTGGTCGGGATCAACACTGCCGTGGCCGGCATTGGGCTCGGCCTGGCGGTACCGATCAACGATGCCAGCCGCGCCATCATCTCGGCGCTGATCCGCGACGGACGCGTCCGCCGGGCTCACCTCGGCGCAGGCGTCGCACCGCGCCCCCTTTCGCCCCACGCCACCCGGCGCACGGGCTTTGCCGGCGGAGTTCAGATCGTTCAGGTCCTCGAAGACGGTCCCGCCGCCCGGGCGGGGCTGAGGCGAGGCGACGTGCTGATCGAGCTCGACGGCGAGGCGGTGCACGACGCCAACGCCCTGCAGCGACTGATGGTGCACGAGCGGATCGGGCGCTCGGTCGCCGCGCGCATCCTGCGTGACGGTGCCGAGCTGACCCAGACTGTCGTCCTCGACGAGCTCGACCCCTGAGAACCCGCGGCCGGCCGTCAGGCGGCCGCGCCGCCGAAGACCCCGCCCGACCGGGAGCTCGTGGACGGCCTTGCGGTCAGTCCATGCTCTGCACCGCGTAGGTGACCGTCAAGGCGCCACCGGTCCGGCGGTCGGGAATTCGCCGTGACTAGTACGAGTCTTCGAGCCACACCGACCAGCGGGCGGTGTCTGACCCGGGCGAGCAGTCGCCGGTCTCGGCCGCGGTAGACGCGGCCGAACGCACCCTCGCCGATCACGGCGTGGAGCTCGTAGCGGTCGTCCAGGGCGCAGCCGGCGGGATGCGTGTCCGCTGGAGTACGTCCGCGCTGATACCGGTCCTCGTGCCGAGCGCCCGGCCACGGGGTTGATGGGACCAACCTACCAATGGAGGTGAGCCATGTTGCTCGTCTTAGCCGTGTTGCTTCTCATCGCTGCCATCGCCGGTGGTGTGATCGTCCACCCGCTGCTGTTTGCTCTCGCGCTGATCGCGATCGCGCTGTTCTTCTCGGGCCGCCGCGGCGCCTTGCGGTAGGGAAGGCAAACCCGGGGTCCGGAAGCCGGGCGACCGGGGACGGCGGCGACGTCCCCGGTCGTCCGCGGCGCTCAACTCATCGCCGCGGCGAGGCGATGGTGACGGAGTTCAGTCGGCGGGGCTCCGTGCAGGATCCAGGTGCGGTCATCGCGCCGGCTCAGCGTCCCTGCTCGCGATAGCTCGCCCATCGCCGTGGTCACCGCCGGCCGATGCGCACCGATCAGGTCAGCCAGGCGCTGATGGGGCAGCGGGAGGGGTAGGGCGATGCCACCCGGGACGACCTTGCCCCACCTTTCGGCGAGATGCCAGAGGGTGAGGACGAGGCGTTCGTCGACCCGCTGGTGATGAGCGATGGCCAGCGCGACGGCGAGCGAGTGCGCTCGGCGCGTGCCCCGACTGAACAGCTCCAGCCCGAGCTGCGGCCACGGCGTGATCCGGACCACCAAGCCATGGTCGAGTACCGCAAGTTGCGTCGGCTCGAGTACCGCCCATCCCACCTCGGCCTGAACGTGGGACCCCTCCTCGTCCCAGCTCCAGGGACGGAGGACATCGCCAGGGCCGATCAGTTCCACGCACCGCTTGCCCAGGACATCGACCTCGCGGCTGATGAGGCCGTCGATGACCATGAAGCCGCGGTGGTGAACGTCTGGCTCGACCGCATCCTCGACCCGCCAGGCTCCGGTCGAGAGCTGCCGGACCCGCGTCAGCGCGTCAGCACGAGCGCGGGCGAGCTCCTCGGGCGAGAGCAGATCTCCGAGCTCGGGATCGGCATCCACGATGCTGACGGGCTCGGCCACCGTTGCCTCAGCGCACGATCAGGACAATTACCAGGAACAGGAGGACGATGATTATCCCCGCCCCGGCCAGCGGCCAGCGTCCGCGCCAGTACTCGGGGCGAGCCCGGTCACGCGAGTAGCGTCCCTCAGGTGGTGTCCCGACCCAGTCGTCGTCGTCTTCCCACGGAGCCATGGTTGAGTGATACCCGAAATCGTGCCCGGAGGGGTCGTGTTTGACGGCACCCACACCGCAATCGCTCCCAGCGGGCCACCAATCAGCGACTTAACACGAATCGCCCCATTGCTCGATTTTTGAGAGTAAGCTCGTTGGACTGGCCCTGTGGCCTGACCGACAGGCTTGAACCAGCTTTGAGCCAGCCGATATGCGCGGGCGCGGGGGCGCGCGGTCGCGGTGATGGGGGCGCAGCGTTTAGCGCTCACCCACAGGGCCAGCCTGATCAGGGTCGGCGCTGGCGAGCCCGAACGGGCTGCCCTCCGAGTCCCGGCATACCGCCCAGCGGGCGCCGGGGTGGACGACGGTCCCCCCTAGCTCCTGGACGCGCGTCAGGGCTGACTCGAGGTCGGACACCTCGAAGTAGGGCAGCGAGAACGAATCGCCGGGGCCGCGGCCGCGCTCGTGCACGCCGACTGCCGGCGCGGGGCCCGGGGCGCGTGTCTGCCAGCCGTCCCCCTCGCCGTCCTGGCGAACGTCCAGCTCGATGCCGAGCAGGCCGCTCCAGAAGCGCCGCGCTCGCTCGGGCTCGTCGGCTGGGAATTCGATCAATGAGGGACGCGCGGCCATATCCCGACGATACCGCCGGCGCCTGCCCGGCCGCTCGTCGGGCCACCGCGATGCGCGAACACGCGTGATGCGCCCAGGACCCGCTCCCGGTCCCGGGCGCTGTTTCTGACCTCCGTGATCAGAGGCCACGGGCGCGGTTGCCAAACGCCGTCCAGCTGGCGTGGACTGCGCGCCGCAACGTCGCGGCGGCGTGGACTCGCCCGCGCAGGGCAGCCCGTCGCCAACCTCGGCCAGCCGTCGCCGGCCTCGGGCGCAGGCGTGACTCGGGTTCGGGTGGTGGGCCGGCCCGGGTCGGGGCCGGCACGCTGCCTCTGCGACTCAGGAGCAGGTACTCGTCGGGTTTGAACTGCATGGGCACTTCTCCCTTCAGGGCAGGTTGGTGTGGGGTTCGATGTGACGGCTTTGAGCACGAAACGTGCGGGCATGAGTGACTGTCACGCGATTGAACGGGTGTCATTCGCGCACACCTATGCGTGTCGGTTACTGCCGCGGGGTGGGGGTCAGAGGCGGGAGATCATGCTGGTCATCACCTGGCTGGTTTGAATTTGGGCACAAAAAAAGGCGGCCCTGCATGGGCCGCCCTCGCGCTTTGGTCGTTGCGCACCGACTACTACGGTGCATGCCTCAGCGCGAGGGCACGAGAATTGGAGGCCGTCCTGACACACGTGATGCGGGGTAGGGACGCGATAGCGAGCGTCAGCAAGCACGCAGGAGCCTGCATGTCAGTGGGGCCAAAGCTGGTGGGGGTGGGGTTAAGAGCAGTCATAAAGGTTGTCACTCCTTGCGTCCCGGCCACCCTAACGACTGAAAGTGACAATTGCAAGGAATGTGTGGATTGTTTGCCACAGACCAGCCGGAGTTGACACCAATGGTCGTCAATCGGGCTCGAGCTGGCGTCAGGCCGACGGGGGCGGCTGGAAGAATCGCTCCGTGCTGATCTTCCACCGTGCGCAGCGGGCTGACGGCCTCGCCGACGCCTTGGCCGCCCTGCTGGCCAGACCGCTCGGGGACCCCTTTGCCGCCGAAGTGGTTGCCGTTCCCACCCGGGGCATGGAGCGCTGGCTGACGCAGCGTATGTCCGGGGTCTTGGGCGCCTCGTCAGATCGCCGAGACGGGATCTGTGCCGGGGTCGAGTTCCCGTTCCCGCAACGGCTGATCGGAGACGTGGTCGCGGCCTCCTCCGGGATCGACCCGACGGAGGACCCGTGGCTGCCCGATCGCGCCGCCTGGCCGCTGCTCGAGGTAGTGGAGGATTGTCTGGACGAAACCTGGCTGTCCACGTTGGCCGGTTACCTCGGCCGCTCGGATTCAGGGTCCGATCCGTTCCGAGCCGACCGCCGGCTCGGTATCGTCCGGCACCTCGCGGATCTGTTTCACCGCTACGAACTTCACCGCCCCGCGATGGTGCGGGCGTGGGCGCAGGGGCGCGACGAGGACGCCGTCGGGTCAGCGCTGCCGCCCGGAACCGGATGGCAAGCGGAGCTCTGGCGCCGGCTGCGGAGGAAGATCTCGCTTCCCGGCCCGGCTGAGCGTCGCGAGCGCGCCTGCCAGTGGCTCCGCGAAGACCCGGCACGGGTGGCGCTGCCGTCCCGCGTCGCCGTGTTCGGACTCACGCGACTACCCGCCGGTTATCTGCAGATTCTCCGCGCACTCGCGCACGGGCGCGACGTGCATCTGTTCCTGCTTCACCCATCGGATGCCTTATGGGCCTCGGTGTCAACGGCGCTGCTCGCCGCCCGGGCGCCCGTGCGCCGGGCAGAGGATCCCACCGCCGCGTTGGCGGACAACGCGCTGCTGGCCTCCTGGGGTCGCGACGTCCGCGAGCTCCAGCTCGTACTCGCCCAGGACACCCCGCTCCGAAGCGCTGACCCAGCCGGCGCCGTCTCGGCAGTCGTCGATCTCGGGATCGACCAGCATCGGCCCGCGGCGGTCCCAACCGCCAACCTGCTCGGCCGCATCCAGGACGACGTCCGCGCCGACCGTGGCGCCCTCGGGCCGCCGCTGCCCGGGCGGCCCGACCAGCGTCCTCAGCTGGCCGCCCGCGACCGCTCGATTCAGATCCACTCCTGTCACGGCAGGGCGCGTCAGGTCGAGGTGATCCGAGACGCGATCCTGCACGAGCTGGCCGCGGACGAGACCCTCGAGCCCCGCGACGTGATCGTCATGTGCCCGGACATCGAGACCTTCGCGCCCCTGATCGCGGCTACCTTCGGGGCCGGAGAGGTGGCAGACGGCGAGGAAGTGGAGTCGGGGGAAGCCGGGCAGCGTCCCGTGGATCTGCGGGTGCGCCTGGCCGACCGCTCGCTGCGCCAGACCAACCCGATCCTTGGGGTGGTGTCCTCGTTGTTCGAGCTGGCCCAGGCGCGGATCACCGCCTCCCAGGTGCTCGACATCGCCGATCGCGGACCGGTCCGGCGCCGCTTTGGACTCGACGACGACGACCTCACGCGGCTGCAGGACTGGATTGCCCAGGCGGGCATCCGCTGGGGCCTGGACGCCGACCGGCGGGCCCGCTTCAAGCTCGAGCGCGTCCCGGAGGGCACCTGGCAGGCGGGCCTTGAGCGCCTCTTGCTCGGAGTGACGATGACCGAGGACGGTCAGCGTCTGTTTGAGGGCGTGCTCCCTCTCGACGATGTCGACAGCGGCTCGATCGACCTCGCGGGCCGCATGGCGGAGCTGATGGCCCGCCTGGGAGCGACGCTCGACACCTTCGCCACCACCCAGACGCTGGCCACGTGGAGCGAGGCGATTGCGGCCGCTGCCGACGCGCTCACCGCCACTCCTGGTCGCGAGCGCTGGCAACGCGCCGAGCTCCAGCGCGTACTCGACGAGATCGTCCTCGAGGCCGGTGATGGCGCTGACGTCGAGCTGGCCCCGGCCGAGATCCGCGCGCTCCTCCATGAGCGGCTCGCCGGCCGCCCGACCCGGGCCAACTTCCGCACCGGGCACCTGACCATCTGCACCCTGATGCCGATGCGCTCGGTCCCGCACCGGGTCATCTGCCTGCTGGGGCTCGACGACGGCGCGTTCCCGCGCAAGGCACCCCGCGACGGCGATGACTTGATGCTCGATGACCCTCACGTGGGCGAGCGCGACCCTCGCTCCGAGGACCGCCAGCTGCTTCTCGACGCGCTGATGGCCGCCACCGAGCGGCTGATCATCACCTACACCGGCAACGACGAGCGCACCAATACGCCGCGACCGCCCGCCGTGCCCGTCGGGGAGCTGCTCGACGCGATTGACGCCACGGTCCGTGCGCCTGACGGCGAGGCTCGCGGCCAGGTGCTGGTCCGCCATCCCCTGCAGCCCTTCGATCCCGACAACTTCACCCCCGGGGAACTGGGCGGCGAGCAACCGTGGAGCTTTGATCACGTAACCCTGGGCGGGGCCCGCGCCCTCAGCGGACCGCGTGTCGCGCGGCTGCCGTTCCTGGCCCGGCCCCTCCCACCGCGACACGACCGCGTGATCGAGCTCGATGAGCTCGTGCGCTTCGTCGAGCATCCCGTGCGGGCCTTCCTGCGCCAGCGGCTGGGGATCAGCGTGCGGGGAGGCGTCGACGAGATCGAGGACGGGCTGGCGGTCGAGCTCGACGGTCTCCAGCGCTGGGGGGTGGGACAGCGCCTGCTCGAAGCGCGCCTGGCCGGAGTGGACGGAAACACCGCGATCAAGGCCGAGATCGCACGGGGAACACTGCCTCCCGGGGTACTCGGCGAGCCAGTTATCCGGGCCGTGTACCCGCTCGTGGAGGAGATCGTGACCGCCGCGCAGGCAGTCGCTCCGGGGGGATGGACCGCCGAGCCGATCGACGTCCGGCTGACGCTGGCCGACGGGCGCCTGCTGAGCGGAACAGTGGCCGGCCTGAGCGGCGATCTCCTGCTCAGCACCACGTACTCACGCGTAGCGGCCAAGCACCGCCTGGCGGCCTGGGTTCGTCTCCTGGCGCTGATCACCGCGCATCCCGAGCGCGGCCTGTCGGCGGCCACGGTCGGGCGGGCCGGCGGCGGTGATGATGTGCGTACCGCGGTGATCGCGCCTGTCGCGGCCAGCCCGGACGAGCGCCGGCGAGTGGCGGTCGAAGAACTCACGACGCTGATTGACCTCTACGACCGGGGCCTGCGTGAACCACTCCCGCTGTTCTGTAAGACCTCGGCCGCGTACGCGGCCGCCGCCGTCAGCGGACAGGACGCGGCCGCGGCCGCCGATCCGGAGTGGACGAGCTCGTGGAACTTCGATCGCGAGGACCGCGAGCTCGAGCATCAGCTCGTCCTCGGTGGCGTGCGCACGTTTATTGAGCTGCTCGAGATCGCCCCGGCCGAGGACGAGGCCGGCCCCGGCTGGGCCACCGACGAGCCGTCACGCCTGGGGCGCCTCGCCCGGCGCCTGTGGGGCGGGCTGCTGACCCACGAGGAGGTGACCGCGCGCTGACCCCCACCCGCAACGAGGTCGGAAGCGACCTCGATCAGCCGCTCGAGTTTGACGTCTGCGGCCCGTTGCCGACCGGCGTCACCGTGCTCGAGGCCAGCGCCGGGACGGGCAAGACATACACGATCGCCGCGCTGGCGGCGCGCTACGTGGCCGATGGCATCCCGCTCGAGCAGCTGCTGCTGGTCACCTTCACCCGGATCGCGACCGGCGAGTTGCGCGATCGCGTCCGCGAACGACTGCTGAGCGCCGAGCAGGGACTCGGCCGGGCCCTGGCCGGCGTCCTGCCCGATGCGGATCGGCTCGTGGCTCTGCTCGCGACCGGCTCCGAGACCGAGGTCCGGTTGCGCCGCCAACGGCTCGCCCGGGCCGTAGCGAGCTTCGACGCCGCCACCATCGCGACAACCCACGGCTTCTGCCAAGAGGTGCTCGGGGGCCTGGGCATCGCGGGCGACCTAGAGCCCGACGTCACCTTCGTCGAGGACCTCGGTGATCTCGTCACAGACGTCGTCGATGACCTCTACATCCGTCGCTTCAGTCACGCCGGCAGTACCCCTGCCTTCCCGAGAGCGCAAGCCGGAGAGATTGCGCGCGTCGCAATCGACAACCCGGCCGCGACGATCGTCACCTCCGAGGACGAGCGTCCGGCGATGCGGGGCCGGCTGGCCCAGGCGGTGCGCGATGAGTTCGAGGCCCGCAAGCGGGGAATGGGCGTGATGACCTACGACGACCTTGTCACCCGGCTCAGCGACGCGCTGTCGGGAGAACGGGGTGAGTCCGCCGCCCGGCAGTTGCACAACCGCTTCCGGGTCGTGCTCGTGGACGAGTTCCAGGACACCGATCCGGCCCAGTGGGCGATCCTGCAACACGCCTTTGGCCAGGCCGGCGTGACGCTGGTGCTGATCGCCGATCCCAAGCAGGCGATCTACGCCTTCCGCGGCGCCGATGTCTATGCCTATCTGGAGGCGGCTCAGGCCGCTGACGCCCGCGCCACATTGGGCACGAACTGGCGCAGTGATGCCAACCTGGTCGCCGCCCACGATGCGCTGCTGGCCGGAGTCAAGCTCGGTCACGAGGGAATCGCCTACCGCCAGGTTCGAGCCGCCCCCGGCCACCAGGGGACTCGGCTGGTCGGTGCCCCCGCGTCCGCGCCGCTGCGGGTGCGGATCGCGCAGCGCGAGGACTCGGCGATTTCACTCACCCCCGGTGGCTACGTGCAGAAGGGCAGCGGCCGCGAGCATATCTGCCACGACCTGGCCGCCGACATTGTCGCCCTGCTCGACTCCGCGGCGTCGATCGAGCGCCGCGGCTACGACGGCGGGGTGATCGGCGCCGATCGTGTGCGCCCCGGCCACATCGCCGTGCTGGTCCGGACCAACCGCCAGGCGGCGATGATCCGCGATGCGCTGGACCAGCTCGCGGTCCCGGCGGTGATCAACGGCGCCGGCAGCGTGTTCGCGACCGAACCGGCCCGCGAGTGGCTGCGCCTGCTTGAGGCCCTTGAGCGTCCCGCCTCGGTGGCGCGCGCTCACTCAGTGGCTCTGACGCCGTTTCTGGGCTGGAGCGCCGAGCAGCTGGCGGTGGCCGACGATGACGGCTGGGGCTGGGAGGAGGTCCACCGGCGACTGCACGACTGGGCGCGGGTGCTGCGTGACCGCGGCGTGGCCTCGTTGTTGGAAACCATCAGCGTCGTGGAGGGCCTGCCCGCCCGGGTGCTGTCCGGCATCGACGGCGAGCGGCGGCTGACCGATCTACGTCACGTCGGTCAGCTCCTGCACGCCGCTGCCTCCGAGGCGCAGCTGGGCACCACCACCCTCACCGCTTGGCTTCGCACCAGAATCGCCGAGGCCGAGACCGACACCGCCGACGAGGAGCGCAGCCGCCGGCTGGAGTCTGACGCCGAGGCCGTGCAGGTGCTGACCATCCACCGCAGCAAGGGCCTCGAGTTCCCGATCGTCTACCTCCCCTTCCTGTGGGAGCCGGGCTACATCTCCGACAGGCTGGCGCCGGTGTTCTTTCACGACCCGCACGCCGGCGACGCACGCAAGATCGACGTGGCCCTGGAGGGCTCCGACTACGCCGCCCATCGCGAGCAGTTCATCCGCGAGCAGCGAGGCGAGGACCTGCGGCTGGCCTACGTGGCGCTGACCCGTGCGCGCCATCAGGTCGTGCTCTGGTGGGCGGGCTCGTATGACAGCCGCAATTCACCTCTCTGCCGTCTGCTGTTCGCCCGCGACGAGCGCGGTGACATCGCCCCCAGTTGCCGTTCGGTCCCGGGTGACGCCGCCGTCGTGCAGCGATTGCGCACCCTCGGCGAGCGGGCGGCCGGCTGTGTGCGCGTCGAGCGGGCCGAGCTTGGGCGGCCGGCGGCCTGGAGCCCGCCTGTGCGAGACAGCAGCGAGCTGCGCGCCGCCGCCTTTGACCGCCGTCTCGATCGGCGCTGGCGCCGCACCTCGTACTCCGATATCACCGCCGCCAGCCACGAGTCGTGGGTGACCAGCGAGCCCGAGGATCCGCTGCTCGACGACGAGCCCGGAGACGCGACCCCGCCCCCGTCGGGGACCATGCAGCCCTTGGGCTTGGCCGGCATGCCGGCGGGCGTCGAGGTGGGGACCTTCGTCCATCGTGTGCTCGAGGCGACGGACTTCGCCGCCGCCGACCTCGAGGCCGAGCTTCGCGACCGGGTCACGGAAGTCCGGGAGCGGCGGGGGGTCGACATCGGAGATCCGGCCGCCGTGGTCTCTGGGTTGGCGGCTGCCCTCCAGACCCCGCTCGGGCCGGTGCTCGGCGGCCTGCGGCTCGCCGATGTCGCCCGCGCTGACCGTCTGGATGAGCTCGGCTTCGAGCTGCCCTTGGTGGGTGGCGAGACCCCGACGGGCGTCACCGGCCCCAGCCGTATCGCCGCCGTCCTGCGCGAGTTCCTCGGCCCCGATGATCCCCTGTCCGGATACGCCGAGCGCCTCGAGGATGGCGGCCTGCGGTCCAGCGTGCGCGGTTTCTTGACCGGGAGCCTTGACCTGGTCATCCGCCTGCCCGCCGGCGGGACCGGGGGCGGGTCGGGTAGCAGCGCCGTCGGGCAGCGGCGCCGTCGGGCACGGCGCCGTCGGGCACGGCGCCGTCGGGCACGGCGCCGTCGGGCACGGCGCCGGTGAGGGCACGCGCTACGCCGTGCTGGACTACAAGACGAACTGGTTGGGCGAGATCGGCGAGCCGCTCACGCTCGAGTCTTATCGCCCGTCGCTGGTCGTAGCCGAGATGCAGCGCCGCCACTACGCGTTGCAGGCGCTGCTCTACCTGGTTGCCCTGCACCGCTTTCTGCGCTGGCGGGTGCCCGGCCCCGAGCCAGCGGGACGGCTGGCGGGGGTCGTATACCTGTTCTTGCGCGGGATGAACGGTCCTGAGACGCCGGTGCTGGACGGGCTCCGCTACGGCGTGTTCGGCTGGCAGCCGCCGCCGGGGCTCGTACCCGCATTGAGTGACGCCCTCGACGGCCACGAGGACCGCCGGTGAGCATCCGCGCGCTGTCTGACCCCGATTCGTTCGCCCCACGGCTGGTCAGCGGCGCCTCCGGGCTGCTGCGCGAGTTCAACCAGGCCGGCGTGCTGGCTGGGGCTGACGTCCACGTCGCCCGTCAGCTCGGAAGGCTGGCCGGCGAGCGCGACCCGGCCGTGCTGCTCGCGGCCGCCCTGGCAGTGCGCGCGCCCCGGCTCGGCCACGTGCTCGTGGACCTGACCTCGATCCGCGCCACCGCGGCCGTCGACACCGAGGCGCCGATCGATCTCGAGTCGCTCCCGTGGCCCGAGCCCGGGACGTGGCTGGCCAGCGTCAGCGCCAGTGCGCTGGTTGGCGACGAGGGCGCCGCGGGGGTTTGGCCGCTGCGCCGGCTGGGACCATGGCTGTATCTGGACCGCTACTGGGCGGAGGAGCTGGCGGTGGCCGCGGCGCTCAAGGCCCGTTCCTCAGTGGCCCCGGCCGAGGTCGATGCCAATGTCCTGGCTTCGGGGCTGGAGCGACTGTTCAAAGATGAGACCGGGGGCGGTCAGAGTCAGGCGGCCGCCGCCGCGGTACGCCAGCGCTTTGCGGTCGTGGCCGGAGGCCCAGGGACGGGTAAGACGACGACAGTGGCGAGGATCGTCGCCCTGCTCGGTGAGCAGGCGCTCGCAGCCGGGCATGCACTGCCCCTGGTTGCCCTGGCGGCGCCGACCGGCAAGGCGGCAGCCCGCCTCCAGGAGGCCGTGCACGGCGAGGCCGCGGAGCTCGAGGTGGCCGCGGAGATCCGCCAGCAGCTGCTCGAGCTGCCCGCGAGCACGCTTCACCGACTGCTCGGCTGGCGGCCGGGAAGCACGAGCCGCTTTCGCCATGATCGCCGCCGCCGGCTGGCCCACGACGTGGTGATCGTCGATGAGACCTCGATGGTTTCGCTGTCGCTGATGGCGCGGCTGATCGGCGCCCTCCGCGACGACGCGGGGTTGGTGCTGGTGGGTGATCCTGGGCAGCTGGCCTCGATCGAGGCCGGGGCAGTGCTCGGCGACATCGTCGGCCCGGCGTCCCGGCGCCCGCACCGCCGGGCCGGCGCCGGGGTGCGAGCCGGGGGCTTCGGAGACGGGATCGTCGTGCTCGAGCGGGTCCATCGCTTCGGCGGGGGGATCGCCGAGCTGGCCACGGCGATCCGCTGCGGTGACGCCGAGGCAGTGCTCGCCCTCCTGCACTCGCCGCCCGACGGCGTGGAGTGGATCGAGACTGATGTCGGTGAGGACGCGGCGCTCCGGCCGGTGCGAGAGGGTGCTCTGGCCTGCGCGCGCGCAGTGGGCGAGGCCGCCCGGGCCGGGCGGGCCGAGGCGGCGCTCGCGGCGCTGGGCGGCTTTCGCATCCTGTGCGCGCACCGTCGAGGCCCGTACGGTGTGGCGAGCTGGACCGCGCGGATGGAGGCCTGGCTCGACGCCGAGCTGCCGGGTCAGCGCGGCGACGAGCGCTGGTATGTCGGGCGCCCGCTGCTGGTCACCGAGAACGATTACGAGCTCGGGCTTCACAATGGGGACACCGGGGTGGTCATCGAGGCGGAGGGACGCGTTCAGGCGGCGTTTCCCCGCGGCACCGGCGTGGCTGGCTTGAGCCCCAGCCGGCTCGGCGCCGTGCAGACCGTGTACGCGATGACGATCCACAAGAGCCAGGGGTCGCAGTTTGACGCCGCCGCCATCCTGCTTCCGGACCCCGGTTCCCGGATCCTCACCCGCGAGCTGCTCTACACCGCCGCCACCCGAGCCCGGCGGCGGCTGATCCTGGCCGGGACCGAAGCGGCGATCCGGACCGCCGTGCAGCGGCCCGTGGCACGCGCCTCGGGGCTGCGGTGGCGACTGTGGGGCGAGCAGGGGGCTGATCCCAGCTAGACCTGGCAGACCGGACACCAGAGGGTGGTGCGGGCGCCGATCGTGGCCCGGTCCAGGGGGGCGTGGCCGCAGCGGGGGCACGGGCCCCCGCTCTTGCGGACCCGGACGAAGCGCCCGGTCGAGACACCCCCCTTGTCAATCGCCGAACGGATCGCGGAGCGCAGCGCGCGCCGCAGGCGATCGAGGTCTGCGGCCTCAAGCTCGCAGACGCGCCGGCCGGGGGCGATCCGGGCCTGCCAGAGGGCCTGGTCGGCGAGCAGGTTGCCGACCCCGGAGATCCACTTCTGATCCAGCAGCCGCGCCTTGACCGGGGCGCGGCCAGTGCCGATCCGGCGGCGGAACTCTTCCCGCCCGACCAGTGCGGCATCGGGCCCGACGTGGCTGTAGTCGGGATTGAGCACGGCACGCCCCAGCCGGCGCTTGTCACGCAGCGCGACCCGGCTGCCATCCTCGAAGTCGATCGCAAACCGATCCCACCGTGGCATCGGGGCATCCACGTCGAGCACGATCTTGCCCGCCATCCCGAGGTGCAGCCCCAGGGTGGGACCGTCGGCCGTCTCGAGCCAGAGGAACTTGCCGCGCCGCTGCGCGGAGACGAACTCGTGACCGAGCAGGGCATCGCCGATCTCGCCCGGTGCATGCGGGCGGCAGACGTAGGTGTCGGCGTCATGCACGCGCACGATCCGCCGCCCGAGCACCTGCTCGAGCGTGTGTCGCGCGCGCTCGGCTTCGGGGAGCTCGGGCATACGATTGAGGCTAGTGCCCGGCAATCCTCCCGGCTCCGGTCTCCTCGTCGCCCATACCGCCGACCTCGATCCTGCGACCCTCACAGCGGCGCGGATCTTGCTCGACCGGGTGTTCGGAGCTGACATGACCGACCACGATTGGGAGCACGCCCTTGGTGGCGTGCACGCCCTCGTCTGGGAGGCGGGCGAGCTCGTCGGACATGCTGCCGTCGTCCAACGGAGGCTGCTGCACGGCGGACGGGCCCTGCGCACGGGCTACATCGAGGGGGTCGCCGTCCGCGCCGATCGGCGCCGGCACCGCTTGGGGGCGACGATGATGGAGGCGCTCGAGCGGGTCGTCCGGCACGCCTACGAGCTGGGTGCGCTGGGCGCAACCGAGGAGGGTTCGAACTTCTACCTCGCCCGTGGCTGGAAAGCCTGGCGGGGGACCACGTGGGCGCTGACCCCCGCCGGCCGGATCCGGACCGAGAGCGAGGACGACGGGATCTTCGTCCTGCCCGTCTCGGTTGCGCTGGACCTGTCCGGTGAGCTCACCTGCGATTGGCGCGACGGCGACATGTGGTGACGGCCAGGACATCTGGCTGATCGATCCCTCGCCACCCTGCGGCGCTCACCGCGCCTCCGAACTGGGCCCCCGGCGGGCGTCCTCCCGCGGCCGGCCCTCTAGCTGCCCTCGGCGCTCAGAGGTTGAGCCCCGCCATTCCGGCCTCGTCGTAGCGGTCCCCGGCGGTGGGTGGCAGCTCCTGATCGAGGCGGGCCAGATCATCCTCGGTCAGCTCGACGTCGACCGCGGCAGCGTTCTCCTCCAGGTACTTACGACGCTTGGTGCCCGGAATCGGAACCAGATCGTCGCCCCGGGACAGAACCCACGCCAGGGCCAGCTGGGCGGCCGTGATGCCCTTCTCCTGGGCAATCTCCGACACCTTGGCGGCAATCTTCAGGTTGGCGTCTAGGTTCTCACCGCTGAAGCGGGGACCGTGACGACGGAAGTCGCTGTCGTCGAGATCCTCGGGGCTCTTGAAGCGCCCGGAGAGAAAGCCGCGCCCGAGCGGCGAATAGGGGACGAAGCCGATCCCGAGCTCGCGGCAGGTGGGGATCACCTCGGACTCGGGGTCGCGCGTCCACAGTGAATACTCGGTCTGGACGGCCGTGATCGGATGCACCGCGTGAGCGCGGCGGATCGTCTCCGGGGCCGCCTCGCTGAGGCCGATGTGCCGGACCTTGCCGGCCGTGACCAGCTCGGCCATCGCTCCGACGGTCTCCTCGATCTCGACCTTGGGATCGACGCGGTGCTGGTAGAAGAGATCAACGTGATCGGTGCCGAGTCGCTGCAGCGAACCCTCGATCGATTCGCGTACGTGTTCGGCCGAGCCGTCGAGGGGACCGATGGTGGACATGTTCCCGGGGACGGTGTCGGTGCCCATGCGACGGGCGAACTTGGTCGCGATCACGTACTCGTCGCGGTGACCCTTGATCGCCCTCCCGACCAGTTGCTCGTTGGTCAGCGGTCCGTACAGCTGGGCGGTGTCCAGGAAATTTATTCCCAGCTCCAGCGCCCGCTGAATGGTGGCCATCGCCTCGTCCTCGTCGATCGAGCCGTAGAAGGCCGACATGCCCATGCAGCCCAGGCCGAGGGCGGAGACTTCGAGCGTGCCCAGTTTGCGCTTGTCCATTTCGGGACTCCAATCGTTCGCGGTCTCCCTCAACATAGTCCGGCCTGAGCGGCGCCATGCGACCATGGCGTCCATGGCGTCGATGACGAGACGGGTGGCGGGTGCGGATGGCGAGTAGCGAAGCGGTGCAACTGGAGGTCGGCGGGCGCACGGTCCGGATCTCAAGCCCGGATCGTGTCTACTTCTCGGCCCGCGGCGAGACCAAGCTCGACCTGGCTCGCTATTACCTCAGTGTCGGTGACGGAATTGTCCGGGCGCTGCGCGAGCGGCCTTGCATGCTGCATCGCTTCCCGCGTGGGGTCGACGGCGAGAAGGTCCACCAGAAGCGGATCCCCCCGGGTGCGCCTGACTGGCTGGAGACCGTGCGGATCCACTTCCCGCGCTTCAATCGCACTGCTGACGAGCTGTGCGTGACCGAGCTAGCCAGCGTGATCTGGGCCGTGCAGATGTCCACCGTCGAGTTTCATCCCTGGAATTCGCGTCGCGCCGACGTCGAGCGCCCGGACGAGTGGCGGATCGACATCGACCCGATGCCCGACTGCTCGTTTCATCGCGTGCGCCGTGTCGCCGGCGTCACCCACGAGGTCCTCGACGAGCTCGGCGTAACCGGCTTCCCCAAGACCTCGGGCGGCTCAGGGATCCACATCTATGTTCGGATCCAACCGCGCTGGGGCTTTGCCGACGTCCGCCGCGCGGCACTGGCCTTCGCCCGCGAGGTGGAGCGCCGCGTGCCGGCTGACGCGACCACCACCTGGTGGCGCAAGGACCGCGAGCCCGACAAAGCGTTCGTCGACTACAACCAAAACGCCCGCGACCACACGATCGCGTCTGCCTACTCGGTGCGGGGGGTCAGCACGGGCACGGTCTCGACACCCATCGCCTGGGAGGAGATCGCCGATGTGCAACCGGCCGAGCTGACGATCGCGACCGTTCCCGAGCGCTTTGCCCGCCTCGGCGACCTTCACGCCGCGATCGACGACACCGCGTTCTCGCTCGAACCGTTGCTCGAGTGGGCCGACCGTGACCAGCTCGAGGTGCCCGACCTGGCGGAGCCGAGCGGCTAATCCGGATCGGGCCAGCGAGCACCGTCGGCGACCGCGCCCTGCTCGATCTGCTCGAGCGTCTCGTCGGTCCGCCGGTCGGCGACCATGGCGTCCAGCGCAGCGCCGACCGTCGGCGCCCACACCTGGCGCATCACCGCCGGCGCGCCGTCCTCGTCTCGCAGCTCGGTCCACTCAAGCGTGACGTGGGCGGGCCTGGGAGCGGGCTGGGACCCGAAATCGTTGTCCAGTTCGGGGTGCTCGAAGAGCATGATCTGGGCCCGCCAGCCGTGAGGACAGAGCTCGCTCATCATCGTGCGGGCGCGTACCTCGGCGTTGGCAGCCGCCCACAGCCGGCGGCGACGTCCGCGCCAACTGAGAAGCGCGTGCCCGGCGCGGGGCAGGATCCGCTCGATGAAAGTCACCAGCAGCACCCCGACACAGACACCGACGGCGAGCAGAATCAGCGGCTGGATGACCACCTGGTTACGGTACCGCCTTGTGGCGGCCGGTCAAGTGAGACAGCGCTCATCCCCGGAGTGTTCGGGCCAGCGAGTTCTCGCTACGGGCTCGAGCTCGTCGGTCTGAGGTTTCTTCTTAGCTGACCTCGAGCACCAGCTTGCCCAGATTCTCGCCCCGAAACAGGCGCAGCAGCGCCTCGGGAAACGTCTCGACGCCCCCGGTGGCGACGTCCTCGAAGCTCTTGAGCTTGCCCGCGGCCAGCCACTGGCCCATATCCTGGACTCCTTCGGCGGCGCGATCGAAATAATCGATGATGACGAAGCCGGTCATGCTGGCGCGGTTGACCAGCAGCGACATGTAGTTGGACGGCCCCCGCATCCCCTCGGTCGCGTTGTACTGCGAGATCGCCCCGCAGATCACGACCCGCGCATGGAGGGCGAGAAGTGCCAGCGCCGCGTCGAGGATCTCGCCCCCGACGTTGTCGAAATACACGTCGATCCGGTCCGGGCAGTGCTTACGCAGGGCCGCCATGACGTTCTCGGACTTGTAATCGATGCAGGCGTCGAAGCCGAGCTCTTGAACCACGTGCCGGCACTTCTCAGGTCCGCCGGCGATCCCGATCGCGCGGCAGCCCTTGACCTTGGCGATCTGCCCGACCGCCGAGCCGACGGCGCCCGCCGCGCCCGAGACGACGACCGTGTGCCCGGGCTCGGGCCTGCCGATCTCGAGCAGGCCGAAGTAGGCGGTGAGGCCCGGCATCCCGAGCGTGTTCAGCCACACCGGCAGCGGCGCGAGGTTGGGATCGGCCTTGGTCACGGCCTTGCCGCTGACGGTGGCGTACTCCTGCACGCCGAGCATGCCGGTAACGAGATCTCCCGGGTTCAGCCCGGGGTAGTTGCAGGCGATCACCTCGCCCGCCGCCCCGGCGCGCATGACTTCGCCGGTCTGGACCGGAGGGACGTAGGACCGGCCCTCGTTCATCCAGCCACGCATGGCCGGGTCCAGCGACAGGTACTTGATCCTCACCACAACTTCACCGTCGCCGGGATCGGCCACCGGCTCCTCGGTGAATTCCCAATCGCTGTCCTTGGGAAGCCCGACCGGTCGCGCGGCGAGCCGGATCTGATGGTTGACGGCGTCCATGGGTCCTCCCGACTTGTGGGTTGGCCGGCGAACTGCCGCGCCAGCGTATCGTGCGCCTCGTGCCCGGGATCGCGCGCCAGCGGACATGGCTGTGAACGACTCTCGGGTCTACGACGCGGTTGTGGCCGGCGCCGGTCACAACGGATTGGTGGCAGCGATCCTGCTGGCTCGGGCCGGGCAGCGCGTGCTGGTGCTCGAGCGAAGGTCCCAAGCGGGGGGCGCAGCGGTGTCGGCGTCGCCCTTCGCGGGCGTGGACGCACGAATCTCGCGCTACTCCTATCTGGTCAGCCTGTTCCCGCAAGCGCTGCTGGCCTCGCTCGGGGTCTCGGTCGAGCTGCGCCCGCGCCGGGTGTCCTCGTACACGCCTTGCGGCGACACCGGCCTGCTCGTGTGCGACGACGTGCAGCGCACCCGGGCGTCGTTTGTCCGCACCCTCGGCTCCGCCTCGGGGTGGGAGGCGATGCAGCGCCTCTCGGCCACCACCACCGATGTCGCGCAGCGGACCTTCGCATCGCTGACCGAGCCGCTGCGCTCGCGGGAGACCTTCCGGGCCTTGATTGCCGACGCGACGGCCTGGGAACAGCTCTTCGAGCAGCCGCTCGCGACCCTGCTCGAGCGGGAGTTCGATGACGACCTGGTGCGCGGGGTCGTCGCCACCGATGCTCTGATCGGAACCTTCGCGAGCCTGCACGACCGCGAGCTACGCCAGAACCGCTGCTTTCTGTACCACGTGATCGGGAACAGGACCGGACGCTGGGACGTGCCCGTGGGCGGGATGGGTGCCCTGACGGCCGCCCTGGTAAGCGCCGCGCTCGCCGCCGGGGCCGAGCTGCGCCTCTCCACGCCGGTGGTCTCGATCGAGGCCGGCAACAGGGAGGTCCGGGTCAGCACGTCGGCGGGGGACGTCGTGTCCGGCCGTCACCTGCTGTCGGGCTTCGCCCCGGTCGTCCTCTCGCGCTTGCTCGGTGACCCCGAGGATGAGCCTGCACCCGAGGGCTCACAGCTCAAGCTCAACCTGCTCCTCTCGCGGCTGCCGCGGCTGTGCGACGGGGCCGTCACCGCCGAGGAAGCGTTCGCAGGGACCTTGCACGTCAACGAGAGCTATCAGCAGCTCGAGCGCGCGCACGCCCAGGCCGCCGCCGGGTCGATCCCAGAGATCCCGCCGTGCGAGGCCTACTGCCATTCGCTGACCGATCCCAGCATCCTGTCCGACGAGCTGCGCGCCTCCGGCGCCCATACGCTCACCGTGTTCGTTCTCCACATGCCCGCCCGGCTGTTCGCCGGCGACCACGACGCCGCCAAGGACCGTGCCATCCAGGCCGCGCTGCAATCGCTGAACACGGTTCTCGCTGAGCCGATCGAGGACTGCCTGCTGCGCGGGACCGGCGACGAGCCCTGCCTGGAGGCGCGCACTCCCCCCGAGCTCGAGGGCGAGCTCGGCCTGCCCGCCGGGCACATTTTTCACCGTGACCTGTCATGGCCGTTCGCCGAGGCGGCGCCCGACGTGGGGCGCTGGGGTGTCGAGACGGCACGCGACAACGTCTGGATCTGCGGTGCCGGCGCGCGCCGCGGGGGCGGGGTGAGCGGGATCCCCGGCCACAACGCAGCTCGGGCGGTGCTCGAAACCGACGCCTGAGCCTCGTCTCTGGGTCCAGATGAGGCCAGTGCCGCTCAAGCCGGGGGCCGGGGTGCTCCGAAAGGCTGGGCATGAGTCGCGTTGCCCGGATCGCATGTCTGACTGCCGTGCTTGCCTCCTCATGGATCGGCCTGGCCCACGCCGATGGCCCCGTGGGCGCTGACCCAAGCTCGAACTTCAACATCAGAGAGGTGCCGGCGGCCTGCAACGAGCCAGCCTCGGCCCCGTGCCTCGACGCTGCCGTGGGCGATTTGAACGCGGCGCGCGCCAACCTCGGGCAGCCTCCCTACCTGCTGCCGGCGAACTTCACCTCCCTCACGCCCGAGCAGCAGGGGTTCGTGCTCGCCAACCTCGACCGAATCCTTTACGGGCTGGCGCCGATCCCGGGCATCACCGCCGGCCTCTCGCAGGATGCCGCGGTCGGCGTCCAGCGCGATACCGACCCCAAGCCCAGCGACCCCAGCTTCAACTACTACACCTCCAACTGGGCCGGTGGGTTCGTCAACATGCCGTTCGCCTACGAGGCGTGGATGTACGACGACGGACCCGGCAGCGGCAACCTGGACTGCACGAGCGACAACCCCGCCGGGTGCTGGGGCCATCGCCACGACATCCTCTGGGGCTTCGACGGAACCAACCCGATGGCCGTGGGCGTCGCGGCCGGCACTGATCCGTCCGGCTCACCCGGCTACGCGATGCTGTTGGGGGAAGGCGAACCCGGCTACCGGCCGGTCTACACCTACACCTGGAGTCAGGCCCTCGCGGCCGGCGCGAACAACGGGGTCAACGCAGAACCGAGCCCCACGCCGGAGCCAGCGACCCGGGTCGCCCACCCCAAGCGCACCCCGGCCGGCAGCGCCGCCCGGCTAGCGATCATCGGCATTCGTGTGCAGGGACACCGCGTCTCGGTGCAGATCACCGCCCCCGCCGGGAGCACCCTGCGCTGCGCGCTGACCCCGCACACGACCCGCGGTTGGGCCCCCGCCCGCTTCAGCGGCTGCACCCGGTCACAGGTGTTCGGCCCGGTCAGTCCCGGCAGCTACCGCCTGCGCGTGCTGATCGGGGCGGCCTCGGCCATGCGTTACCTGCGCGTCAGGTAACCGACGACCCCACAGGTGCCGCCGGCGCGGCTTCGGCGTGAGCCGTCGCCTCGTGCCTGGCGAAGCGCCACGCAGTCTCCGCGCGAGCGCATTCGCGCTCGAGCTCGCGCAGCCGCGCGGGGCTCGTGGGACGCTCGCCGTAGGCCCGGGCCTTGTACAGGTCATAGCGCTGACGCGCGAAGCGAGCCTGGACTTCGAGCTCGTTCAGGCGCTGCGCCGCGGCCTTGCGCGACCGATCAGAGATCGCGGGCGGCGTGGTTGGCTGCGTGTCACTCACGGCCGAGGTCCAGCTGCGGACCCGGACCGTCCAATGCGGGGAGCGGGAGCGCGACCGCGATCGCCTCGGGAGCCGAGTGCGGATTGTCGAGCGGATCAAATAACCGGTATCCCATCAGGCTGCCGGGACCGCTGACCGAGGCCGGCGGCAGGCCGCACTGTGGACACACGGTGATGTGAGCCGCAGACCGAGGAAACCGCAGGCGACAGCCCGGGCAGCAAAGGCCTTTCATGAGGGAAGCTTCCTTGTTGCGGTGGCCATGGCCGACCGCCTCTCTGCCCCTCTGACATACATGCCGCTCGGAAAGCGAGAAGGGCACGGGGCTCGCGGAGCGTCCTCCAACCGTACCACGCCCATTTGCTGGGCCTTTTCGGGCTCGGCGTCAGTCGCCCAGGGAGCGCAGCAGCATGACGTGGTCGGGATTGACGCCGATCGGCTGGCCGCTCTCGGCCTCGGTCACCCACGCCAGCTCCATCAGCGAACCGCGGGCCGCAGACAGGATCGCCGTTTCGACCGCTTTGGCGTCGCCGGCCACACGGAGGCGGTCTCCGCCGAGCAGGGTGATCTCGGTGAGCTGCGTCAAGCTGCGGCGGGGTGGATCATGCGTCGAACTCCGACACCATATAGGCGCTGTCGGCCAGCAACTCGTGGCTGACCTCCGCGCCCGGCTTGCCGCGCTGGTGGCAGACCACGAACGGTTGATGGGGACCCATGTCGAAGATCGCCATCACGAGGTCACCGCAGATCGGGTCGGGCTGGCCAACCGTGGTGACGCAGTCGACGCTGCCGCGGCGTGTCCACAGCTCGACGATCCGCCGCGGGCGCGGAGCGCGACCCAGCTGGCGTTCGAGCTGGTTGCGCATCGCCTCGTAGGCGTCTCCCGTTGAACGGGCCTCGTCGGCGTGACCCGGGATGAAGAAAGCGGTCAACGAGGCCGGTCTAGAGGCCGCGTTCGCGAGCGTTCTTGCTCAACGCGACAGCAAGCGCAGCCGGTTCGGTCCGCGCCTCAAGCTCTTCGATGCGCTTCTCGTGTCGGTGGGACTCGCGAAACACGGCGTCCTGCAGTCCCTGGACCATCTGCTCCAACGCGGCGACCCTCGTTTGGAGAGCCTGCACCGGGGCCGGTTCCCGGGGGACGTCCTCCGCGCCGGTGTCCTCCGCGCCGGTGGACGGTGGCTGCGGGGGAAAGGTGCGGGCCATCTGCTTGATCCGCGCGGTGAGACCATGGCGTCCCGAGAAGCTCATCGTCCGCCGAACCGTTTGGGCCGGGGTGCGTTCTCGCGCCGGGGATAGCGAGCCCGCTCCTCATCGGTCATCTGCCGGATCACCAGCGAGCCGGCCTTGACTTCTTCGCGGACGTTCTCGAGCTTCTCCTCGCGCTTGCGCTCAGCCCGCTCGCGAGCGGTGATTTGCGGCTTGCGCTTGGGGGCTTCGGCTGCGCCCTCGGCTTGAACGCCGTCGGCGGCGGCTGCGCTTGGTGCGGTGAACGCTTCAGGAGCGTCATCCGAGCCAGTTGACATCCGCCTTCCTTCCCTCGCCAGCATGGTATCCACAGGTCCCGCCGCGACGCGGACGGAGCCTCACGGGCAACGTCACCCGTACTTGGACCGTAGCAGTACCGCGAGGACCCGGCCACAGCTTCGCAAAGCCCCGTTCACGAGCTGGTCAACCACGGGAGCGCCGGCACGCTATGCTTAGACCCGGTTCGAGCATTCGCTCGGCTTTAATTCGCAGTGCCCCGCGTCACCGCAGTCGTTGCTCTTCAGCTCCTCCGCGTTTCGCAGTGCACATGATTCGGAGGAATGCCACATGGCAACAGGAACCGTGAAGTGGTTTAGCGACGAGAAGGGGTTTGGATTCATCACTCCCGATGATTCCGGCAAGGACCTCTTCGTCCACCACAGCTCGATTCAGGGCAGCGGCTACAAGTCGCTGGCCGAAGGCGCGAAGGTCAGCTACGACGCCGAGCAGGGCCCCAAGGGTCCCGCCGCCGGCAACGTAGTCGCCCTCTAGCCAGACTGACTGCGGCGGAGGGGAGTTCCCCTCCGCCGTTTTGTTTCGCGCTATCGCGCCCGCGTCCCCTGCGCGATAGCTTTCAACCTGGCGGCGAGGAAGTGAGCCGCCCGCCCGCGCCTCGATGCTCAGCCGATTGGGGCCGGCCTGCCATCTATCGCCGCGCTCCTCGCCCTCGCTGGCGACTCTCAACCCAGGAGGAACTGCATGTCCTCACGTGGCAAAAAGAAGACCACCATGGCCAAGCTCTCTCGTGAAAGCCGACTCCGCGAACGTCGGGTCGAAAAGGCTGCCCGCAAGCGCGCCCGCCAGGAGGCGGCGGCCAACGGGACCACCGAGTCGACCGACTTGGAGGGTGAGGAGCTGGAGGCGGCCGAGGACGAATTCGCGCAGATCGCTCCTCACGCTGAGTCGCCGGAAGCAAGCGCGTCCTGACGTCGCTTCGTCGGCTCGCGCGAGCCGACCTGGCCGCGTGAATATGCGGTGAAGGCGGTCAGTCTTGCCCCTGGTCTGTGGTACGGTGGGCACCGCGCTCAGTGAGCATTCGCTCGTTTCGCTTCCCGAGCGGCATCTTGGTCAGCAGCGCAGAGAGAGGTGGTCGGTCAGATGCCCCCTGCAACGCCCACTCCTTCATCTCAGCTCACGGCTGATCAGTCCACCGCCGCCTGCCCGATCTTGTTGACAGCCCCGACGACCCCGGGCGAGGCCGAGCCGGTCGGAGCCGAGATCGTCACCGGCCTCGAGCTGAGGCTCGTGCCATCCCTGACGGAAGGAAACGGCGTCCTGTTCGAGCGGGTCGCCGTCGACGATCACCCCTCGGTGGCCAACCACCTCGAGGATCTGCGCGAGCTGCCGGTCGTCGCCACCGGGCCGATCCTCGCCGCCGGGCCGATCCTCGCCTCATCGCGCCGCGTTGCCGCGGGTCAGCCGCGCTGTAACTGCTGGCAGAGCCTGCGTCTGCTGGGCCGCACCCGCCGCCACGACCACGATCACCTCACCGGCTCCTCGTCGGCCGCCGGCTGCCCGGCCTGCGGCCGGGGCCTGCCGTCCACGCCCGCGGGCTAGCCGCCCTCCGCTCAGCAAGCCGCGAGCCTTATCCCGCCCCAGCCCGTTGGCCCGGGCGACGAGCGCGTTCGATAGCCACACGCCGGCGCGGTCCCAGCCACACGCCGGCGCGGTCCCAGCCCCACGCGCCTTGCGAGTGTCTTTCCGCTAAACTGTTGAGGAGTCAAGCATCGTGGCTCCCGGCATGACCGACTACCGCCAAGACCTCAGGTTCGGCATCTTCATCACCCCCGAGGCCACTCAGTGGCAGGCGGTGCTCGAGCTCGCCCGGCTGGCCGACGTGGTCGGCCTGGATATGGTCACCTTTCAGGACCATCCCTACGAGGCCCGCTTTCTGGACACGTGGACGCTGCTCTCGGTGGTCGCGGCGCACACCGCCAACGTCCAGGTGGCTCCGAACGTGGCCAACCTGCCGCTGCGCCAACCGGTCGTCCTGGCCCGCAGTGTGGCCAGCCTGGACCTGATGAGCGGCGGCCGGGTCGAGCTGGGGCTCGGCGCGGGCGCCTTCTGGGACGCGATCGAGGCCGTCGGCGGGCGGCGCCTGACCGCCGGCCAGAGCGTGAACGCGCTGGCCGAGGCGATCGAGGTGATCCGGGCGGTCTGGGCGGCCGACGGTGGCTCGATCCGCATCGAGGGAGAGCACTACCGGATCGTCGGCGCCCATCCTGGGCCGGCTCCGGCGCACGAGGTCGAGATCTGGCTGGGGGCCTATAAGCCGCGGATGCTGGCCCTGACCGGCCGCCTGGCGGACGGATGGCTGCCGAGCATGGGCTACGCCGACCTCGCCGAGCTCGCCGCGATGAACCTCGCCATCGACGCCGCGGCGCAGGACGCGGGCCGGCGTCCCGGTGACGTACGGCGGATGTACAACCTCAACGGCGAGTTCGGGGCCGGCGCGGGTTTTCTCCAGGGCCCCTCGAGCGAGTGGGTCAAGCAGCTCGCCGAGTTGACCCTGACCGAGGGGATCAGCACCTATCTCCTTTCGGTCAACTCAGGAGACATGGTCAGCCGCTTCGCCGAGGAGGTCGCGCCCGCGGTGCGCGAGCTGGTCGAGAACGCGCGAGGCGGGGAGACCGCTTCGTCCGCGCCCCCTGTCCCCTCGTTCGCCGCCACCGCTGGCCCCGAAGCGGTTCCGCTCACCGTCACCCCCACGGCCGACGACGGGACCCGGTTGGCACCTGAGCAGCCGTGGGACGAGGCGAGCCGGCCGACCGGCCCGGTCCCCGATCGCTCGCGCCGCTTCACCTCTGACCAGCAGGCGGCGGCCCAGCACCTCATTGACGTCCATGACCATCTGCGAAGCGAGCTCACCCAGCTTCGCGACCTGGCCGAGCAGGTGGCCGCCGGCGCCCTGGACCCAGGCGTGGCCCGCTCACATATCAACCAGATGACCATGCGCCAGAACGACTGGACGCTGGGCGCCTACTGCGCGCAGTACTGCCGTCTGGTCACCGGCCACCACACCCTCGAGGACCGCAGCATCTTCCCCCACCTCAAGCGCAGCGACCCTGATCTGGCCCCCGTGGTCGACCGCCTTGAGCAGGAGCATCACGTGATCGCCGACGTCTTGGACCAGGTGGACCGCGCCCTGGTCGCCCTGGTCACCGAGCCCGACGGGATCGTCAAGCTCCGGGCAGCCGCCGACCTGCTCAGTGACACGATGCTCTCGCATCTGTCCTATGAGGAGCGGGAGTTGGTCGAGCCGCTGGCGCGCCTCGGTTACTACTGAGACCGGTGGCGCCTGGCGACGGGCTCCCGCCGCCCTCCACATCTAGCCACCCAGTCGCTTGGGGCCGGGCGTCAGCGGATGTGCATGCCCGAGATCGCCCGTGAGATGACCAGGCGCTGGATTTCCGAGGTGCCCTCGAAGATTGTGTAGATCTTGGCGTCGCGATGCATGCGCTCGACCGGGAACTCGCGGGTGTAGCCGTTGCCTCCCAGGATCTGAATCGCACGCTCGGTGGCCCAGACGGCAACCTCGCCGGCCTTGAGCTTGCTCATCGAGCCCTCGGCGTTCTCGAACTCGTGCCCGTTGCGGCCCATCCAGGCTGCGCGCCAGACGAGCAGCCGGGCGGCGTCGATCTCCATCTTCATGTCGGCGAGGGTGAAGGCGATGGCCTGGTTGTCGATGATCGGGCGCCCGAACTGCGAGCGCTCCTTGGCGTACTCCAGGGCGTACTCGTAGGCGGCGCGTGCGATGCCCAGCGCCTGGGCGCCGACCGTGGGGCGGCTGAGCTCGAAGGTGCGCATGGCCGCTTGACCGCGTGAGGACTGACCTTCGCGGGCGCGGGCGAGCCGCTGGTCGAGCTTCTCCTTGCCGCCCAGCAGACACGAGTTGGGGATCCGCACCTCGTCGAGGAAGACGTCGGCGGTGTGCGAGGCCCGCAGGCCGTGCTTCTTGAGCTTGGTTCCCATCTCGAGACCCTTGGTTGCGGGCGGGATCACAAACGAGGCGTGGCCGCGCGCCTTGAGCTCGGGATCGACTTGGGCGACGACCACGTGGATGTTGGCGATGCCACCGTTGGTCGCCCATGCCTTCTGCCCGTTGAGGACCCACTCGTCGCTGGCCTCGTCGTACCTGGCACGCGTGCGCAGCGAGGAGACGTCAGAGCCGGCGTCGGGCTCAGAGACACAGAAGGCCGCGACCTGTGGCTCGCTCTCGGTCCCGAAGCACTGGGGGATCCACTCGCCCCACTGCTCAGGCGTGCCATTGGCCTGAATCGCGGCGACGCCCAGCGTCGTGCCCATGATCGACATCCCGATGCCCGCGTCACCCCAGAACAGCTCCTCGTTGACGATCGGGAACATGATCCCGCTGTCGTCGTACCAGAACTGAGCGATCCCTTCCAGGCTGTACAGCCCGATCTTTGCCGCCTCCTGGATGACCGGCCACGGCGTCTCCTCGCGCTCATCCCATTCCGCGGCCGCCGGGCGCACCGTCTGCTCGGCAAACCCCTTGACCCAGTCACGGATGTCCTTCTGGTCCTGACTCAGCTCCAGCGAGAACGGCGGCTTCTCCGCCGCGCCGTTAGCGTCGATGTTGTCAGCGGTTTCCTGCTCCGGTGACGCTGCTTCCATGGGTCTGTGGTCCTTTCGCGGTCTGGGCTCGAACAGCTTAGCTACTCGCGAGTAGGTTCTCCCTGGCCGCCGTTGGGGCTTGCCTTTTCGGACGCTCGCGGGTTAGCGTCAGCTGATGGTCCTGGCAAAACACCTCTTCCCTCTCCTCTAGCCGGTCATGGCGCCCGAGACGTACACGTTCAGAGACGACGGCGAGATTCCGAACTCAGCTCTCCCGGTCCTGATCTACCGGTCCGTTGACGCCGTGCGCTCCGCGTCCGACTGTGAGCAGCTGTTCGCCGGCCACGGCTGGCACGGTGCCTGGCGTAACGGGATCTACCCCTTTCACCACTTCCACTCGATTTCCCACGAGGTTCTCGGGATCGTCGCTGGCTCGGTCACGGTGGGGCTCGGCGGACCCGCCGGCCGGTCGCTGGATCTGGCGCAGGGCGACGTGGCCGTAGTGCCGGCTGGAGTCGGCCACTGCAACTTCGGAGACGACGAGCTGCTGGTCGTCGGCGCCTACCCCAACGGGATGCGCTGGGACCTGCGTCGCGGTGATGCCGACGAGCATGACGAGGTGCTCTCCAACATCACGCGGGTGCCGGTGCCCGAGTTGGATCCCGTGTTCGGCAAAGGCGGTCCGCTGATCGAGCTCTGGGGCGTCCGCCGGTGAGATTTTTGTGCGCAGTCAGCGCCGCGGCCGCTTGCGACTGATCACTTGGAACGTCACCCGGCGCGCGAAGCGCCTGGCCGAGCAGGCGACGGCTCTGGCTGCTCGCGAGCCCGATGTCGTCGCCCTGCAGGAGGTGACCAGGCGGACCGAGCCGCTGTGGACGCGCGCCTTTGAGCTCCTTGGGCTCGTCCGTGTGCGCTCGGCCCGGGAAGGCGGTGAGCGGGCTCCCGCGGCCGAGCACCGACCGGCGATGTGGGTGATGCTCGCCTCGCGCACCCCGCCGATCGATGTCGTCCGGCCGCTTGTCGTGCCCAAGCCGGAATCGGCGGTGGCGACCGCCGTGGAGACCGATCTGGGTCCGATCGAGCCGTATTGCGTTCACGTCCCCAACGCCGCCAACGGCTGGGTGAAGGTGAGGACACTGGAGGCGATCCGAGCCGGATTGGCGTCGGCCGGTCCCGGTGCCCGCGTGCTGTGTGGCGATCTCAACACTCCGCGCCGCGAGTTGCCCAGTGGGGAGACGGTGTCCTTCGCCCGCGACACGCATGGTCGCCTCCGTCCGGGGCGCGGAAGCGAGCGGGATTCGGCTGAGCTCGGCGTCGTTCCGGGCCTGCACGAGCTTGGCTATCTAGACGTCTTCCGCGCCCTGCATGGTTACGCCGCCCGCGAGCCGAGCTGGATGTGGAGGCGGATCGCGGGCCACAGCGGCCGCTGGCGCCTCGATCACATCTTCGTGTCCCCTCCGCTACGCCCGATTACGTGCCAGTACCACCACGGCTGGCGCGAACAGGATCTCAGCGACCACTCGGCGCTCGAGGTCGACCTCGCCTGGCCTAGCTAGGGCTTCAGTCTGCGCCCGCTGTGAAACAGCCATGCGCTCCATGCCACGGTGAGCGCGGCGAGCGCGGCGGTGATCGCCAGGGCGATGCCGACCGGGACATCGCTGGTGCCCAGAAAGCCGTAGCGCACGGCTTGCACGAGGTAGAAGATCGGGTTGGCGTGCGAGACCTGGCTCCACGGCGAGGGCAGCGTCGACACCGAGTAGAAGACGCCGCCCAGAAAGCTCAACGGCACGATCAGGATGTTCTGGACGAAGCCCGCGTGATCCCAGGACTTGGCGTAGATGCCAACCACCACCCCGAGCGACGAGAACAGGGTCAGCCCGAGAACAACTCCGGCGATCAGCACGAGCGGATCGTGGATCGGCACGTGCGTGATCGGGAGGGCCAGCACTAGCAGCGCCACGCCGATCAGCAGGGCCCGGACCACCCCGCCCAGCGACAGGCCCAGGTTGATCTCCCAGTTGCGCATCGGTGAGGCGAGCACGTCATTGAGATAGCGGTCAAACCGCGCCTGGAACACCGAGGAGGAGTTGTTGCTGTAGGCGGCCTGGACCATCGCCATCGTGATCAGGCCGGGGACGATGAACTCACGGTAGTCAAAGCCGTTGACATGACGGATGCGCCCGCTCAGCGAGAGACCGAAGACGAGGATGAACAGAAACGACGCCACGACCGGCGCCGCCACCGTCTGTGTCCAGAGCTTGAGCACGCGGAGAATCTCGCGTCCGCCCAGGGCGATGAGCCCGCGCCGGCGCTCAAGCAGACCAGGCCGGTTGGTCGTACGGGGCTCGTGGGCGGTGGCCGATGCGCTCACGCCGCCATCGCCTTCACGTACACGTCGGCTAGCGAGTCGGCGTCGTAGGACTCGAGCAGGCCCGACGGGCTGTCGCGCGCGATCAGGCGTCCGCCGCGAATCAGGGCAATGTCCTGACAGAGCTCCTGCGCCTCCTCGAGGTAATGGGTGGTGAGGAGAATCGTGGTGCCCTCCTCGTGCAGGCGGCGGATGTAGCGCCACAGCTCGATGCGCAGTTCGAAGTCGACACCGGCGGTCGGCTCGTCCAGGATCACCAGCCGCGGCTCATGCATGAGCGCCCGGGCCAGCAACAGGCGCCGGCGCATGCCACCCGAGAGCAGCGGCGCCCGCACGCCGGCCTTGGCACGGAGATCGAAGACATCCATCATCTCCCGGGCACGGCGAACGGCTTCCGGTCGGCTCATCCCGTAGTAGCCGCCGTGATAGACCAGCGTCTCCTCGACATCGAGGAAGCGGTCGAGGTTGACGTCCTGCTCGGCCAAGCCCATCATCCGCCGCGCCTCAGGGTCGTGATGGGGCTGACCGAAGATGTCGATCTCGCCCGAGGTGACCCGAATCAGATTGCAGACCGCGCTGATCAGGGTCGTCTTGCCGGCGCCGTTCGGTCCCAGCAGCCCGAAGAACTCGCCGTCGGGGATCTCGAGGTCAAAGCCGTCGAGGGCCAGGAGACCACCGTCATAGCGCTTGGTCAGCGCGCGCAGGGAGAGGGCGGGCATGGAAGTCATCGTCATCGAGCCTAGTAGCCCTCGGCGGCTGGCTTGACTGGACAGCAGATGTCCTACAGAGCAGGGAGTCGGCGGCAGCGAGGACAGACCGCTGTGACAAGCACCCTAGATCATGCGCTTATCGCGACCCGAGACGATGATCGCCTGGCCATCGCGCAATGCCGAGTAGGGCAGTTTCCGGCGGCGGAGGTGCTCGGCGATGTGCGCGAAGTCGTTGTCCTTCGCGCCGGCCGGCGGCAGGTGCGGCACGATCGTGATGTCCACGAGCCCGAGCCCACCCCATCCGATTTCGTCGCCTGCCCGCGGGTCGCCCTCGAGGTCGGCGGTGGTGACGGCGGGGCCGGCCAAGCAAGCCCCCGCGCTGTAGCCGCTGTACACGATCGTGTCCTCGGCGAGGCGTCCCCGCAGGGCGGTATGAAGACCGCTGCTGCGCATGCGTGCGCGCAGTAGGTGCATGTCACCGCCGGTGACCCAGATCAGGTCGATGTCGGCGAGTGCCCGGGCGAGCGCCTCGGGCCGGTCGGCGTGACCACGCAGATCGAGCTCGATCGCCTCGGCATCGAGCGGATCGAGACTGCGGAGTTCTGCGGCAACCCACCGGCGGCGCTGCTCGGCGGGGTCGCCATCGCGGCCGTTGGCCACCACTGCGACTCGCGACACGGGGCCGGCGAGCTCGATCAGGGCGCGGGTCAGCTGCCCGTCATTGGACGGGTGGTCGAGGTCGGCGGAAGCGAGGAACAGGCGCACGCCCGGAGTGTGATCGTTGCGGCCGGCCGAGGGACTCTTACCGATAGCCTCCCGGATGTGTCCAGGGTGCTCCCGAATCCGTGAGTGACGCTCTGGTTGGGATCGACGTCGGCACCTCGGGGGTCAAGGGGGTGGCGATCGACGAGGGCGGAAGGGTGTTGGCAGTGGCGGAGGACAACTACGCCCTCGACACCCCCCGAGCCGGGTGGGCTGAGCAGGACCCTGAGGACTGGTGGCAAACGAGCAGGGCCGTGCTCGCCCGCCTGCAGGACGCCGCCGGGAAACCTCGTGCCATCGGTCTCAGCGGGCAGATGCACGGACTTGTGGCCCTCGATCGACGCGATCGCGTGATCCGCCCCGCCATCCTCTGGAACGACCAGCGCTCAGCACATGAGTGCGACGAGATCGAGCAGGCACTCGGATTCGACCGATTGATCGAGTTGACCGGTAACCGCGCGCTCGCCGGTTTCACCGCTCCGAAGCTGCTTTGGCTGCGCCATCACGAGCCTGAGTCGTTTGCCCGCATCGCCCGGATCGCGCTTCCCAAGGATTACGTCCGGCTGCGCCTCTGCGGCGAGCACGCCACCGACGTCGCGGACGCCTCGGGAACGCTGCTCTTCGACGTGCGCAATCGTGGCTGGAGCGATCAGGTGGTCTCCGCCCTGGATCTGGATCCGGGATGGCTTCCGCACGTATTCGAGAGTTCGGAAACCTCCGGCTATACCGCCGACGATGTGCCCGTAGCGGCCGGCGGGGGGGACCAGGCCGCTGGGGCGGTTGGTGTCGGAGCCGATCGACCGGGGCCCGCGTCGGTTGTGCTGGGCAGCTCAGGGGTGGTGTTCGCGGCCCTGGACGAGTTCGCCACCGACGAACGCGGTCGGCTGCACGTGTTCTGCCACGCCGTACCAGCAACCTGGCACGCGATGGGCGTGATGCTCTCCGCCGCGGCGTCGCTGGCGTGGTTTCAGCGCGCGGTGGGCGGCGGAGCCAGTTACGAGGAGCTCGTTTCGGGCGCGACGCGCTGGGCCCCCGGGGTCGAAGGGCTGGTGTTCCTGCCGTATCTGGCCGGCGAGCGGACACCCCATGCCGATCCGGACGCGCGCGGGGCATTCGTCGGCCTGCAACTGCGCCACGACACCGGCGCCCTCACCCGCGCCGTACTCGAAGGGGTGGCGTTCGGACTGCGGGATTCGCTTGACCTGCTGACCGAGCTGGGCGCGGGCGTGGACGTGGCGCGGGTGTCCGGGGGCGGAGCCCGCAGCGAGCTTTGGCTTCAGATCGTCGCCTCCGTGCTGGAGGTACCCCTGGAGCGGGTTGCGGTCGACGAGGGCGCGGCGTTCGGCGCCGCCCTGCTCGGCGGCGTGGCCGCCGGGGTCTGGGAGGACGTCCATGCCGCTACCGCGGCCACGGTTTCACTCCGCCAAACGATCGAGCCGGTGCCCGAATGGACCGGCGCCTACCGTGAGCAGCGCGAGCGCTTCCGGGCGTTGTATCCCGCGCTGCGCGCGGGCTAGCCTCGGTCCCGGCATGGCCACGGACACCGTCATGGCCGCTCGCAGAGCGTGACATTGCCGGGACGTGGGCGCGGCGCGCGGTGACAGAGCTCTACGGCAACCGTCCCCACGAGCGCACCGATCCGGCCGCCGCGCCCAGCAGCAGGACCAGCCCTCCAATCGCAAACACGGCGGTGATGTCACGCTGGCGGCTGACAGTGCTCAGCTGGCCGCCGAGCCGCTTGTAGATGGAGCTGAGCTGATCGGCGCTTTGTGCGTTGAAGGCACGCGCGCCCGAGACAGCCGCGATCTGCTGCATGAGCTGCGGATCGGGCGGGACCGCCACGGGGGCGCCCATCGGGTCCGGGTTGGGCAGGGTGCCGCCAGTGGTGCCGAGGGCGACGGTGTAGATCGGGATCCGGTCGCGAGCCGCCTGTCGGGCCACGGCCACCGGGTCGGGTCCGGCGTTGGCCGCGCCGTCTGAGAGCAGCACGATCGCCGCCGGTGGGTGCTTGGCCACGCCGCCGTGCAGGAGCCCAAGGGCAAGCTGCAGCGCATCGCCGGTGTCCGTCCCCCCGTTCGGGGTCTGCGCGTTGATGATCGCGCGCGCCGCGGCATGATTGGTGACCGCTGCCTGGACCGCGTCGGGCGAGGCCGAGAAGCCGATCGCGCCGACCCGCACGGCACCGGGGAGCTGGTCGATGAAGGTATTGGCAGCCGCCTGCGCGGCCGACAGCCGGCTCGGCGTCACGTCATTCGCGGCCATCGAGCCGGAGTGATCGGTTACCAGCATCAGCGACGCCTTGTTCACCGGCGCGCGGTAGCTGACGTGGGGGCGCGCAAGCGCCGCGGTGAGGACCGCGACGGCCGCGAGAGCCAGTGCAGCCGGGAGGTGGCGCTCCCACGACGGCGCGCTCGCCACCGCCTCACGCAGCGTCGAGATCGCCGTAAACCGGATCGCGTAACGCCTCGCCCGGCGGCGAGCGCGCAGGTAGGCGGCGAGCGCGAGGGGCACCAAGGCCAGCGCCAGCAGCCACAACGGAGCGCTGAAGCTCATCGCAGCTGGCGCCCCAGCGCTATCAGCCAGTCCGTGTCGGTGGACAGCGTGGCGTGATGCACGCGCAGGCGGCGCAGCTCTTTCGCCACCGTCTGACGCCGCTCGCGCTCGAGCTCGACGAACCGCTCGCGCACGCTAGAACGCGAGGTGTTGACCTCCAGCAGCGCACCCGTCTCAGGATCGACCAAGGTCAGGTGCCCGGCCGCGGGCAGTTCGGACTCGAGTGGATCGGCGATCTCGACGGCCAGCACCGAGTGCCGGACGCGCAAGGACCCAAGCGGTCGCTCCCAGGCGCGCTGGTCCCGAAAGTCCGAGATCGCCACCACCAGCCCCGGCTGACCCGCCAACCGTCCGGCCAGCCGAAGCGCACCGGCCAGAGACTCGGAGTCCTGCCGCCCGTCGGGAGCAACGCCCGCCGCCAGCGTTTTGCGCAGTGCGACGATTCCGGGCTTGGATCCTCGGGGCGGGAGCACGCGCGGGTCCCCGGCACCGAACGCCACCAGCCCGACGCTCCCCGCACGGCGCACGGCGAGACGCCCGAACACGAGCGCCGCCCCTTCGGCCACGTCGGCCTTTAGCCGGCGCGCGGTGCCAAACGCCATGGACGGAGAGACATCGATCACGATCCAGGTCGTCAGCGCGCGCTCGGGGACGTGCAGGCGGACGTGTGGACTCCCGGTGCGCGCGCTCGCCGCGGCGTCGATGTGGCGCACGTCGTCGCCCAGCTCGTACGGACGCAGCTGCGCGAGCTCGGTGCCGAGACCCACGCCCGCGGCACGGCGGTCGCCGGGAAGTGACCGCGCGACCAGGCGGTTGAGAGCCAGATCGAGCGCATCGATCACGGGTTGAGCGATCGGCCCCGGGCCTTGGCGAGCGGCGGGAGGGGCGAGCAGCGTGTCGGTCATGCGCTCATCAGACCCCCGGCGGAGGTCTGCACCACGCCCGCACGCATCAGCCGGTCCGGGCCCGGCTCCGTGACGGCGGCCAGCACTCGCTCCACGAGCTCGTCGGCGGTGACCCCTTCGCTGAGCGCGTCGTAGGACAGCACGACGCGGTGCCTGAGGAGATCCGGCGCGAGATCGCGGATGTCCTCGAGCTCGACGTGTCCGCGGCCGCGCAGGAGCGCCAGCGCGCGCGCCGCCTGGACCAGGCCGATCGGACCGCGCGGGCTGGAGCCGAACTCGACCAGGTTCTCCATGTCGTCAAGCCCGTACTTGGCCGGATGCCGGGTCGCGTCCGCGAGCGCAACCGCATAGCCGATGACCTCCCGGTCGACGACCACTGTCTCCACCGTCTGGGCGTGACGGCGCAGATCCTCAAGAGACAGGCACTCCCGGATCTCGGCGGCTGCGTTCAGGCTGCGTCCGACGACGGCCGCCTCCTCGCCCACAGCGGGATAGTCGACGATGATCTTCATCAGGAAGCGGTCGACCTGGGCTTCGGGCAGCGGATATGTGCCTTCGGACTCGATCGGGTTCTGGGTCGCCATCACGATGAACGGCAAGGGCACCTTGTAGGTGGTCCCGCCGATCGTCACCTGCTGCTCCTGCATCACCTCGAGCAGCGCCGACTGGACCTTGGCCGGCGCGCGGTTGATCTCGTCGGCGAGCAGGAAGTTGTGAAACACCGGACCGAGCTCGGTGTCAAAACCTCCGGTGTCAGGGCGCCAGACCCGGGTGCCCACGAGATCGGCGGGCACGAGGTCGGGCGTGAACTGGATACGTCCGTAGGAGCCGCCCAGGACGCCCGACAGCGTCTTCACGGTCAGCGTCTTGGCAAGTCCCGGGACGCCTTCGAGCAGCACGTGGCCGCCCGCCAGGAGGCTGACGAGCAGCCGCTCGAGCATCGCGTCCTGTCCGACGATCACGCGCTTGATCTCGTAGAGAACCTGTTGCAGGGCGTCGCGTGCCTCGCCTCTGCGCAGGTTGGTGTTTTCGATGTCCGTCATCTGTCCTCCATAGCTGGGTATCGAATGGGACTCGCCGAAATGTTCAGTGGCGCCCATCAGATAAGGCGCCCGAACCAGAGCAGCGATAGGACGCTGCCGAGCAGTAGCAGCACCAGGCCACCACCGGCAAAGCCAGCGGTGAGCTCGCGCTTGACCTTCTTGTGGCCGAGCTGGGTCGCGAGGTGGGCGTAAACGACGCTCGCGTTGGCGCTGTTCGCGACGGTGTAGGCGCGGCCTCCGGAGCTGCTCGCGATCTGCGCGAGCTCCTGCGGGCTCACGGGTACCGGCGCGTTGACCGTCTGGCCCCCCCGCTTGATCGGGATTGTCCCGGTCGCCGTTCCCAGCGCGATGGTGTAGATCGGTATGTGATCCGCGTTGGCTTGGCGAGCCGCCGCCAGCGGGTCGGAACCGACGTTTGACGAGCCGTCGGAGAGGAGCACGATCGCGCTCGGCGGACGCTTGCCGCCTTTCGGCGCCGGCGTCGTCAACACATGCAGGGCCGTCGTGATCGTGTCGCCGATCGCCGTGCCACCGCCACCGGGCTGCAGCTGGGCGATCGCGCTCTGGGTGAGCGAATGGTCGCTGGTCGGCGACTGAAGCAGGGCCGGCCTGCGCGCGAACTTCATCAGACCGACCTGCGCCGAGCCCGGTACCCCGGCGAGGAATCGCTGGGCCGCCCGCCGCGCCGCTGTCATCCGGGATGGGGGAACGTCTGTCGCCATCATCGAGCTGCTGACGTCGTTGGCGAGCATGATCGCCGCACTGTTCACCGGTACGGCGACTGTTCGCTGTGGCCGAGCGGCAGCCAAGATCAGCACGGCGATCGCGATCGCGACCACCAGCATCGGTGCATGGCGCCGCCAACCCGGCCGGCGCGGGGCGACCGAGAGGGTCAGCGCCGGCGCCACCAACGCTTGCCCGGCGCGAGCCCGCCGGCGCTGCTGGCTCAGGTACCACGCGATCAGCACGGGGACCAGGACCAGACCCAGCAGCAGGAGCGGCGAGGAGAAGCTCACGGGTGCGATGACGGCGGCGCCGCCAGGGTGGCCTGGGTTGTGTAGAGCGCAGAGCCGTGGCTGATCTGCAGCTCCACTTGGTCGCCGGCGTGGAGACCGCTGATCGCCGTGCCGATGTCGCCGGAGCCGTTGATCGAGCGATGGTTGATCTCGACGATCACGTCCCCCGGGCTCAGCCCGGCGAGCTCACCCGGACTTCCCAGCCTTACCGTTTCGATCACCGCTGCGCCCGGCGGCACGGTCTCGATCTGCATGCCCAGCCAGCTCACCGGTCGGGGCGCGATGGCGGCGGTGATGCCGGCTGGTGAGCCGGAGGATTGCAGGAGCGCGACGAGGCCAAATGCGCCGGCGGCAGTCAGCATCAGCGCGCCGATCACGATTGAGACCGCGCGGATGTGCCGCGGCCGGCTCGGCTTGGAAGCCCGCCGTCGACCGCGGGCCGGCGCTGGAGTCGACGCCCGTGACTCAGGCTCGGGCTTGGTGTCGGGCCTGGACTCGGCCTCGGTCAAAGGCCCCTTACGGGCGCTGTGCAGGTCCGATGCGGCGGCAGACTCTTGCTGCCAATCGCCCGACCACAGATGCTTGGGGCCAGCCATAGCTCCGGGTCACGGTAAGCGCCGTATGTGAGAGCCACTTAAGACCCTGGCTCCCCTGAGCACGTAAGGTCCTGGCTCCCCTGAGCACGTAAGGTCCTGGCTCCCCTGAGGACGTAAGGTCCTGGCTCCCCTGAGGACGTAAGGTCCTGGCTCCCCTGAGGACGTAAGGTCCTGGTTGCCCTGAGCGCGCCGGGTTGCCGAACTGGCGAAAGGCCACGCTGGGAGATGCCCCGTTGGTGGGGTCTTGGGACTTTGCTCTGGTATGCAAAGCAAAGTCCCAAGACCGTCTGTCAGTGAGAGCCGCCGGGCACGGTCCGGTTGACTCCAAGCCCCTCTCGGGAGTCGAGGCTGGCGCGAGAATCTCGTTGTGTCAGGAGATATGTTCAGTTCCGTGCACCCCGCACTGGCCGAGGCGACTCCACAGGTCTTCTGGCTCGATCACCCGTCGGCACCGGCCCCAGCGGCACCTCTCACGGCAACCGAAACGTGTGACCTGCTGGTCATCGGCGGTGGCCTGACCGGCCTGTGGGCGGCCGTGAGGGCCAAGGAGCGTGATCCGGGACTCGCCGTGACGCTCGTCGAAGGTCAGGCCGTCGCCCAGGGGGCCAGCGGGCGCAACGGTGGCTTCTGCGCCGCGTCGCTGACCCACGGCGCCCGCAACGGGATACAGCACTTCGCCGGCGAGATCAGCGAACTGCAGCGCCTGGGTCGGGAGAACCTGGCCTCGATCGCCGAGACGATCGGTCGCTACGGGATCGACTGCTCCTACGAGCCGGTGGGGAGCTTGACGGTGGCCACCCGCCCGCACGAGGTCTCCGAGCTCGCCGAGGAGGCCCAGCTGCTCACCGAGCTAGGGGACGAGGTCGTCCTGCTTGACCGCGACGAGACCCGGGATGAGCTCAACTCCCCCACCTATCTCGGGGGGCTGTGGGAGGCGAATACGGTTGCGCTTGTGGATCCGGCGCGACTGGCCTGGGGTCTGCGCCGCGGGGCGCTCGAGCTCGGCGTCCAGCTCTACGAGCAAACCCCGGTCCAGCGACTCGCCCGCGACGGTGCCGGCCTGCGGGCGGACACCGAGACGGGCGCAATTCAGGCTCGTCACGCGATCCTGGCCACCAGCGCGTTCCCGCCGTTGGTGCGCAGCATTCGCCGCTACGTGGTGCCGGTCTATGACTACGTGCTCGTGACCGAGCCACTCTCGGCGGCCCAGCTCGACGCGCTCGGATGGCGCCGGCGTCAGGGCGTGAGCGACAGCGGAAACCAGTTTCACTACTACCGCCTGACCGACGACAACCGGATCCTGTGGGGCGGCTACGACGCCATTTACCACTACGGCAACCGGATTGGTCCCGAGCTCGAGCAGCGCGACGAGACCGCGACCATCCTGGCCGCGAACTTCTTCACGACCTTTCCGGCACTGGAAGGTGTGCGCTTCACCCATCGCTGGGGCGGCGTGATCGATACCTGCACGCGCTTTTGCGTGACCTTCGGCACCGCGCTCGAAGGTCGGGTCGCCTACTCCGTCGGCTTCACGGGACTCGGGGTGGGCGCCAGCCGATTCGGAGCCGACGTGGCCCTGGACATGCTGCTCGAGCCCGAAAGTCCACGGCTGCAACTCGACCTTGTGCGCAAGCGTCCGCGGCCCTTCCCTTCCGAGCCGCTGCGGTGGATCGGTATCGAGCTGACCCAGCGCGCGCTGGCGCGGGCCGACCGAAACGGAGGGCGACGGGGAGCGTGGTTACGGACACTGGACCGGGTCGGGATGGGATTCGACTCCTAGCCAGCCGCAGTCGGAGCGGCGGCCAGGGCGGATCGCGGGCCGCGGTCGGAAGCGGCGGCCCGGGCGGATGTGCGAGAGTTTGTTGATCGTTCAAGTCAAGGCCTCGATCCGCCGCCACCGAGGGCGGGATGCAAAGTGACCTTCGGCGCGCAACCGTCAGGCCGGCTCGCCGGGCGGACCGCGATGATCACCGGGACCAGCCGCGGACTGGGGTTGGCGATCGCGCAACTGTTCGCGGCCGAGGGCGCCCGCGTTGTCTGTCATTCGCGCCTGCGCGAGGACGCCCAACAGGTCGCCGAGGACATCGGCGGGGATCCGGTGTGGGCCGACCTCTCGACCCAGGGCGGCATCTCGCAAGCCGCCACCCAGGTCGTCGGCCTCGTCCCCCAGCTCCACGTGCTCGTCCACAACGCGGGGATCGGCAGCCCCGGGGGCCTCGAGGACCATGCCCGCGAGCAGTGGGATCACGTGATGGCGGTCAACGCGGCGGCGCCGTTGTTCTTGACCCAGGCGCTGCTTGCACCCCTCCGCGCCGCCGACCCGACAGCGCGGATCGTGATCGTCAGCTCGGACTCCGGGCGCTTTTCGGTGGCCAAGAACGGGAGCGCCTTCCCTTATCGGATGTCGAAGGCGGCCGTGAACATGCTGACGCTCAACCTAGCCGCGGCGCTGGCGCCCGACGGAATCGTCGTCAACGCGATGCACCCCGGCTGGATGCGGACGCGAATGGGCGGCCCAAATGCGCCCGTCGCGCCGGAGCGGGCGGCACGCACCGCCCTCGATCTGGCGACGCTTCCGCCCCAAGGCCCCAACGGGCGCCTATGGCAGGCCGAGGCCGTCGTGGACTGGTAGCAAGAGCTCGAACTCACAGGAGGCGATGACATGTCCGACACGATGTCCCGAGCCGCAGCCGCGAATTTCATCGCCGGCGAGTGGCGTCCCAGCCGGAGCGGCAACACCTATGAGCGCCGCAACCCTTGGCGGCCGTCGGAAGTCGTCGGCGAGTTCCCCAGCTCCCACACCGAAGACGTGGTCGACGCGGTCGATGCCGCGCACGGTGCAGCCAGGGGTGGGCCAAGCTGCCCGCCGCGCGGCGGGGCGCCATCCTCACCCACGCCGCAGAGCTGATCGAAGACCGCGTCGAGGAGATCGCCCAGGACATGACACGAGAGATGGGCAAGCCGCTGCGCGAGTCCCGGGAGAAGCGGCACGAGCGGCCACCATCCTGCGCTACTTCGGCGGCGAGGGCTGGCGCGGGGTCGGCCAGGTGTTTGAGCAATCGGCCACCGGCGCGATGGTCTACACGCGCCGCCGCCCGCTCGGCATTGTCGGTCTGATCACGCCGTGGAACTTCCCGGCAGCGATTCCGGTGTGGAAGGCGGCGCCGGCGCTCGCGTACGGCAACGCGGTCGTGCTCAAGCTCGCACAGGACGCGCCGCTGACCGGGCTGCACATCGTCCGAGCGTTCTCCGACGCCGAGCTTCCCGCCGGGGTGCTGAATGTTGTGATCGGGCGCGGCGCCGCGGTCGGTGAGCCGCTGGTCGCCGACCCGCGGGTGGCAGCGATCTCGTTCACCGGCTCGGTGCCCGTGGGTCACGGCGTGCGTGATCGCGCCGCACAGCTCGGCAAGCGCGTCCAGCTCGAACTCGGCGGCCACAACCCGCTGATCGTCGCCGCCGACGCCGATCTCGACAAGGCGGTCGGGGCGGCGTTTGCCGGCGCGTTCTGGTCAGCGGGCCAGAAGTGCACGGCGACCCGCCGGATCTACGTGCAGGACCGCATCTATGACTCGTTCCGCGAACGCCTTGTGAAACGCATCGCCGCCGGGAAGCTCGGTGACCCTGCGGATCCTGAGACAGAGGTGGGTCCGCTTGTCAACGAGACCCAATTCGAGGAGGTGATGGCGGGGATCGCCCGCGGGCGCGAGCAGGGCGGCACCGTGCTGACCGGGGGCGAACGGGCCGACGCCGACGCGTACCTGATCGCACCGACGGTGTTCGAGGACGTCGGCGACGACAACTTCCTCTCCTGCGAGGAGGTGTTCGGCCCGGTCACTTCGCTGTATCGCTTCCACACGCTGGAGGAGGCGATCGAGCGCGCCAACGCGCCCCGGTTTGGCCTCTCAGCGGCGGTGTTCACGGGGAACCTGGCCACCGCGCAGCGATGCGTCGAGCAACTCGAGGCGGGGATCCTGCACATCAACTCCCAGACCGCCGGCGCCGACGTTCACGTTCCGTTCGGAGGGTCCAAGGCATCCGGCTATGGCCCGCACGAGCAGGGCCGGGCGGCGATCGAGTTCTACACCGAGGAGATCACCGTCTACCAGGACGTATGACGCCGCCGCGCCGACGCCGGGGCTGGTGGGCCGGCACCTCCAGCCGTCTGGCCTGCATGCCCGGTCGTCTGGCCGGCATGCCCGGCCGCCTGTAAGCTTGAACGTTCAAGATGAAGATCACGGGGCTCTCGACGGTCGTGGTTGGCGCGGAGATGCGCAACTGGGTGTTCGTCAAGGTCCAGACCGACGAGGGGCTGGTCGGCTGGGGAGAGGCAACGGTCGAGTGGAAGACGCGGTCGGTGGTGGCGTGCGTCGAGGACTTCGCGTCGCTGCTGGTCGGCGAGGACCCACGGCGGGTCGAGCACGTGTTTCAGATCATGGTGCGCCAGCACTTCTTCCGGCCGGGGATGGTGGAGGGATCAGCGATCTCCGGCATCGAGCAGGCGTGCTGGGACATCCTGGGCAAGTCCCTCGACGTTCCGGTCTGGCAGCTGCTGGGCGGCAACGTCCGCGATGAGATTCGGCTCTACGACCACCTGGGCGGTGGCGAGGTCGACTCGGTCTACCACGCTCTCGAGCCCGACCAGGCGCGCGATAAGGCGCGCGAATCGCTGGAGGCCGGGTTCGATGCGATCAAGCTGGAGGTTGTGATCCCGCGTACCGCGCCGCTCGACGGCATGGCGGTGCTGCGCCACGCCGATGCCATCATGGGCGCCGTGCGCGAGGCGGTCGGTGATGGCGTTGAGCTGATGGTCGATCTGCACGGACGCGCCTCCCCGCAGATGGCGGCGCAGTACTTCCGCGTGCTGGAGCCCTATCGGCCCTGGTTCTTTGAGGAGGCGTGCCCGTCAGACCAGCCGCGTGCGATGGCGGAACTGGCCCGGCGCACGTGGGTGCCCCTCGCCGCCGGCGAGCGGCTGACGCTGCGCAAGCCGTTTCACGAGCTGCTGGAGCTCAACGCGGTGTCGGTCCTGCAGCCGGACCTGGTCCACTGCGGCGGGATCGGCGAGGCGCGGCGCATCGCTGCCCTGGGCGAGGTGTACGGCGCCGTCGTCGCACCCCACTCCTCCACCGGGCCGATCGGTCACGCCGCCTCGCTGCACCTCGGCTTCGCGACACCCAACTTCATCATCCAGGAGACGTGGCGAGCCGACGTGCCGTGGCGCTTCGAGGTCCTGTCGCAGACGCTCGAGCTAAGCAACGGCACCGCGAAGCTGCCGACCGCGCCGGGGCTGGGGGTCGACGTCAACGAGCGCGAGGCGGCCAAGCATCCGTTCCGCCAGGAGCCGCTGATGCGCTACTTCCATCCGGACGGCGCCGTGGCCGACTGGTGAGCCGGCCCGTGACCCAAGGCCGGTGAGCCAAGGCTGGTGACCCAAGGCTGGTGAGCCCAAGGCTGGTGAGCCAAGGCTGGTGACCCAAGGCTGGTGAGCCAAGGCTGGTGAGCCAAGGCTGGTGAGCCAGGCTCAGCCGATCGGGATCACCATCCCCCGATCCAGCCGCTGAGGAGCCCGTAGGGCTCGCGCCGCGGCTCCTCGCCGGGCAAGTGGCGAAGGAAGTCAAAGTCGCAGCCCTCGTTGGCCTGCAGGACGTGCTCGATGAACAACAGCCCGTAGCCCCTTCGATACCTTGGCTCGGCGGGCGTGAGCTTGGCCATCCGGTCCGCGAGGTCCCGCGCCGGCAGGTCGACGTCCAGCCGCTGAGCCTCGGCGTCGAGGATGATCGGGTCGCCGGTGCGCACGGCGGCCAGCGGGCCGCCGGCCGCCGCCTCGGGCGCCACGTGCAACACCACGGTGCCAAAAGCGGTCCCGCTCATGCGGGCATCCGAGACCCGGACCATGTCCTTCACGCCGGCGCGCAGCAGCTTGGACGGGATCGGGATCATCCCCCACTCCGGCATCCCCGGCGCCCCCTTCGGCCCGCACCGACGCAGGACGAGCACCGAGTCGGGAGTGACGTCGAGCGCCGGATCGTCGATCCGCGCCGCCAGGTCGTCGATGTCCTCGAACACGAGCGCCGGCCCGCGGTGGCGCAGCAGCTCGGCGGAGGCAGCGCTGCGTTTCACGACCGCGCCGTTGGGCGCGAGGCTCCCGCGCACCACGGCGATCCCGCCCTGGGCGGCGAACGGCGCCTGCAAGGTCGCGATCACGCTGGAATCGTGTGTCTGTTTGTCGGCGTACCCGTGCTCCAACCCCCGGCCGGTGACCGTCAGCGCGTCGCCGTGCAGCAGCGGTGCCAGCGCCTTGAGCACCGCCGCCACACCGCCGGCGTGAAACAGCTGCTGCACCAGGTACTCGCCCGAGGGCCGCACATTGACGAGCCGCGGCGTGCGCTGCGAGATCTCGTGAAACCGGTCGAGCGTGAGACCCACGCCGCACCGCCCCGCCAGCGCGAGTAGGTGGATGACGGCGTTCGTGGAACCGCCCAGCGCCATCAGCAGCGTGATCGCGTTGTCAAACGCCTCCGCGGTCAGAATCGCGGTCGGCCTCGGCCCCTCGCGCGCCAGCTCGACGGCGCGGCGCCCTGTCGCCTCGGCGGCGGTGCGCCGGCGCGCGTCAACGGCGGGGATCGACGCCGTCCCAGGCAGGGACATCCCGAGCGCCTCCACCAGCGAGGTCATGGTGGAGGCTGTCCCCATCTCGTTGCAGTGCCCGTATGACGGGGTGGCCGCCGCCTCGAGCTCGTCGAACTCCGCCTGGGTCATCCGCCCCGCGCGGAACTCGTCGGCGTAGTGCCACAGGTCGGTGCCGGCGCCGAGCTCGCGCCCGCGGAAGTAGGCCGGCTGCGACGGACCGCCGGTGATCATGATCGCGGGAATGTCGGCGCTGGCGGCGCCCATCAACTGCGCCGGGACCGTCTTGTCGCAGCCGCCCAAGAGCACCACCGCGTCCAGCGGATGGGAGCGGATCGACTCTTCCACATCCATCGCCATCAGGTTGCGGTACAGCATCGTGGTCGGCTTCATCAGGTTCTCACCGAGCGAGATGGTGGGGAACTCGAGCGGCAGGCCGCCGGCCTGGAGGACGCCGCGCTTGACCGATTCCGCCAGCGAGCGAAAGTGCACGTTGCAGTTGACGAGCTCTGACCAGGAGTTGCAGACGCCCACCACCGGCCGGCCGGCGAGCGCATGACGCGATATCCCCTCGGCATGGATCGAGGAGCGATGCAGGAACCCGGCCAGGTCCTGCTGGCCGAACCAGCGCGCGCTGCGCAGGCCGCCGTGACCGTTCTCGCTCATGGCGCGCAACACCAGTCGAGCGCCAGCCGGACGTAGGCCCCGGCCAGCTTGTGGAGGTCGTTGACGAGCACGTACTCGTCGGGCGCATGGGGGTTGTCGCCGCCCGGGCCGCACACGACCACCGGGGTCGACCCGTGCTCGCTGAAGACGAACGCGTCGCAGGCGAATGGCGCCACCCGGGGCGCAGCCCGCGGCGTTGCGAGCGCGGCGCGCATCGCGGCCACGATGGCGCCCTGCGGGTCGCCGTCGAGCGCCGGGAGAAACCGGGTCCGCTGCTCCCACCTGATCGGCACCCCGCCCGCGGCCGCGCCGTCGATGGCCTCGCGTAGCTCGGTCTCGAGTTGCCGGCGCGAAACCCCGGGGCCAATCTCGGCCCAGAACTCCAGCAGCCCAGCGGTGGGCGTCCCCTCCTCGGTACCCCATGGCAGCTCGTCGCCGGAGCGCAGCAGGTATTGGTAGATCGGCGCGCCGCGGCCGCGTTCGGCCTTGGCCAGCGCCACCGAGACGCGGGCGATCGTGTGCAGTGCGCTCGGCGCCTTTCCGTCGCCGAAGTTCATCCCGCCCTTCTCGCCCTGTGCGTGCAGGCGGTACTGGATGCCTCCCCGCGCGGCGTGGCAGACGGCCAGTCCGGTTGGCTCCGCCAGCACGGCCCCGTCGGCGGTGTAGCCGCGCAGCCGGGCGGCGAGCGTCCCGTTGGCCCCGCCGAATTCCTCGTCGACGGTCGTCTCGACGATCACGTCTCCAGCCAGCTCACCGCCGCATTCGATCAGGCAGCGGAGCGCGTGCAGGTAGCAGGCCACTCCGCCTTTCATGTCGAGCGCGCCGCGCCCATACAGACGGCCGTCCTCCAGCTCGCCACTCCAGTAACCGTGCGCGCCCTCGCCGAGCGCCGGCACCACGTCGACGTGCCCGGAGAACAGCAGCGATCGCCCGCCGCCGGTTCCCGGGCGGCGCCCGACGACGTTGGGCCGCCCGGCGTATTCCCGGCCGGGCCACCAGGCCTGGTGCTCGAGCGCCCCCGGGACCTGGTGGGGCTCGAATACGTCGGGCGTGATGCCCAGTCCGCTGAGGTAGCCGGCGACGAACTCCTGGCAGGGTCCCTCCTCGCCCAGCGGTGGCCGGTTCTCGCTGCGCAACGACACCAGGCGCCGCACGAGATCGACGAGCTCGTCACGGTGCTCTGCCAGCCACCCGTCCTGCACGGTCGGGGCAGCCTCAGACGTCGGTTTGAGGGACATACGCGATGCAGTCGATCTCGACCAGGATGCCCGACAGTTGGCAACCGACCGTGGTGCGGGTCGGCCGTGGCCGGTGGCTGAAGAACCGCTCATAGGCAGCGGTGAACTCATCGAAGCAGTCGATCGAGGCCAGGTAACAGGTGCAGCGCACGATGTCCTCAGCCGCGCCCCCGGCGGCCTGCACCAGGGCAACGACATTCTCCAGCGTGAAACGGGTCTGCTGCGCCACCGTGCTGCCGCGCACGGCCAGCGTCTGAGGGTCCAGCGGCCCCTGGCCGGAGACGAACACGTAGTCACCGGCGACGAGCGCCGGCGTGTAGCCGCCCGTCCCGCCGGAGGCGGTGTCAGACACGATCGCTCGCAGCCGGCTCATGCGCTACCACTGTCCCTGAAACGGCGGGTTGCGCCGCTGCTCGTCGTCATGGGCGTAGATCAGGATGTCGCCGTCGCGCCGGTTGGCTTCCTCGAGCTCGGCCAGCCGGTCGTCGTCGAGCTCGACGCCGAGACCCGGCCCATCCGGAAGCCTGAAGGCGCCGCCCTCGTACACGTGGGGCTGGGAAATCACGTCCGCCGTCTGGTGGTGGTAGTGCGAGTCCAGGGCGTAGGGCAGAACCGGAAGGCTGGCCGCGATGTGCAGGTAGGCCGCGGTCGACACGCCGCACTCTCCGCCCGAGTGCAGGTTGAAGCCGATCTGGAACGCCTGACACGTGTGCGCGGCCTTCTTGGTCGCCAAGATCCCGCCCCACTCCTGGCAATCGCCGAGCAGCACGTCGATCGCGCCCGCGCGGATCCCGACCGGCAGCTGGTCGAAGTTGGTGACGCACATGTTGGTGGCGAACGGGATCCTGACGTCGCGCCGAGCCCGGCTCATCCCCTCGATGCCCCACACCGGGTCCTCGTAGTACTCCAGCCCGAGCGCCTCGAACTGCGCCCCCAGGCGAATAGCGGTCTCCACCGACCACAAGGCGTTGGGATCGAAGCGCAGCTTGTGGGCCGGGAACGCGTCACGCAGCGCCGCTGTCGTCGCGTACTCCTGCTCCGGCGGGAGCACGCCACCCTTGAGCTTGATGGACTGAAAGCCGTGGCGGTCAACGAGGTCACGCGTGTGCTCGACGATCTCCTCCGGCGTGGTCTCACCGCCCCGGCCATCGGGCGCGCGGTGGCGGTAGAAGACGTAGGCGGCGAACGGGATCTGGGTCCGCAGCCTGCCTCCCAGCAACTGGCACAACGGTCGATCGGCCGCCTTGCCCATCAGATCCCAGCAACACATCTCCAGGCCGGAGATCGCCAGCCGCCCGGTGGTGCCGTGGTAGAAGGGGACCCACCAGGTCTTCTTGAGGATGTGCTCGAGGTCGAACGGATCCTCGCCGAGAAAGTACTCCTTGATCGCGGCGAGTTGCACGAGCGTCGGCGTTCCTCCCTGGGTCTCGCCGATGCCCTCCAGGCCATCGTCGGTCCGCATTCTGATGATGCACCGGGTCCACCCATCCTCCACCCCGCCCGACCACCGCAACGGCGCTTGGAACGGAATGTTGACCTTGTGAAACTCGATTTCGCGGATCCGCAACGGCCTCTCCTTGATCGTTCAACATAACCGTGGGGCAGGGCGCGGTCAACCAGCCCCCGGAGCGGCCGCCGCTAGGCGGTGACCGACCCGTCGGCTGCCAGCCGGGACACCGACTCCACGCCGCCGTAAATGACAGCGGCGACCTCGGTCTCGAGCGCCTCGCCCGGCGCCAGCGAGAGCGCCCGCCCTGCCCCAACCGCTTCGGCCAGCGCGCTGGGATAACCGGTCCATGGCTCCATGATCGCCTGGTAGTAGCCCCGCCAGCCGCCGTAGACCAGCCACAGCCAGATCACGGGGAACACCGTGGTGTCGAACGCCAGCCCGAACCCTCGCCGGGCGGCGGTATCGGTGCACGCCACCCATCCCTGGGACAGCTCGGTCAGATAGTGCAGGGCGAAGTCGTCGGCCTCCGGTCCCAGCGCCCGGCGCATATCCAGGTCGCCGAACATCGGCCAGTCGTAAGCGTCGCCCTTTTTGCCGAGGACGCCGCCGCCGTGCTCGTCGACCTCGGCGCGGCGCGCCGGCACGTCGAAGCGGTGCCCCGGGGAGATCGCCTGCACTGGATGGATCCCCCAGTTGAAATCGAACGGGCGGTAGCCGGTGTTCTCGATCCGATAGCCCAGCGTGATCACGGGCGAGCCGGCTTGAATGGTGAGGATCCGCTGCCACCGCGCCGTCGTGACCGGCGTAGCAATCGAGAACACCAGCTCGACGGCTTCCGGCGACGATCGCTCAAGCCGCCATTGCGCCCGCTGCGTCCACAGCTCGCCCATGTGCGGAAGCTCGTCGCCGTAACGGTTGCTGCACGGAACGCCACCGGGGATGACCTCGTCCCACCCCCCCGCCCAGTGGTCATCGAAGTTGGCATGGAGTTGGGCAGCGTGCGGGGCCACACGGGGCGAGTGCCAGAGGATGTCGTGATCACGCGCCTTGTCGACGAGCCGGAAGATCTTGGCGCCCAACTCCGGCATGACGTCGACGATCACATGCTCGTTCTCAACCCGCAGGCACTCCAGGCCGTGGTAGCTCCAGTGGGGATCAAAGCGACAGGCCATCAGTAGCAGTCGGCGAGCAGGCCGCCGTCGAGGATCAGCGGCTGGCCGGTCATGAACGAGGAATCGTCGCAGGCGAGGAACACGACACCGCGCGCGATCTCCGCCGGTTGCGCAATCCGGCCCAGGGGGTACTCGGCCTCAACCTCGGCGCGCAGCGCCGCCGGGTCCTCAGCAGTCGCAAAATAGGCCGCCACCAGTGGCGTGTCGATGTCGCCCGGGCAGATGGCGTTACAGCGGATTCCGTCCTTTCCGTAGCGCACGGCGGTGGCGCGCGTGATGCCCAGCACGCCGCCCTTGGCCGCGCAGTAGGCGGCGAGGATGCCATCGCCCACGAGCGCGAGGATCGAGGCGATGTTGACGATCGATCCGCCGCCGGCGCCAGCCATGGCGCGGACCGCGTGCTTGCAGCCAAAGAAGACACCCTTCAGGTTCACGGCCAGGATCCGGTCCAGCTGCTCCTCGGTGGTCTCGGCGAGCTCCTGCTCAATCTGGATCGCCGCGTTGTTCACCATCACATCGAGCTTTCCGAATCGCTGCACTGCGTCGGCCACGAGCTCCTCCACCTCGCGCTCCCGGGACACGTCGGCGTGGCGGTAGACACCGATTCCGTGCATCGCGCCGATGCCCCCGGGGTCGTCGACATCGCAGCCGAGCACCTGCGCTCCCTCCGCGGCCAGCAGGCGGGCGATCTCGCGTCCGAGGCCGGACCCCACCCCGGTCACGACCGCCGCGCGCCCCTCCAGCCGCCCGCTCAATACGCCCCCTTCTCCACCTCTTCGGGGTCCTGATACCAGCGGACGCGGTCTCCGACCCGGGCGCGCATCTTCCATTTTCCGGTCTTCGGCGCCCGCTCGATCGCCGCTTCGAGCTGCTGCAGGCGCCGGCGAATCGTGTCGAGCTCGGCCGCCGTCAACTCGGGGACCCCAAGCTCGGTTTGCAGCCGCTCGAGGTTCAGCTGGACAGTTCGAAACAGGCCCCAGTCTCGCCCGCAGAGCTCGGCGATCCACGCGGCGTTGATCGCCTCGTCATCGTGATCGGCCACCTCATGGGTGAGCAGCAGCGAGTACAGGTCGTAGGCGTCCTTGCGGTTGAGCTTGACGATCTGCAGCTTGGTCAACGCCAGATCGGCCAGCGGCAGCGTCATCGGCTCGAGCTCCAGTCGCTGCTCGAGCGGGAGCTGGTGGCACATCTCAAACGTCCCCACGAAGCCGTCGATCTGCCGGCCGTTGGGCTCGTCGTAGAACAGCAACCGGCGGTCGCCGTGCATGGCGTTGAAGGTCTTGTTGGGCTCATAGCCCTGGGCGGTGAGGAACGCGGCAAGCCTGCGGCCCTCGCGCTTGGGCGTGGCCAGATCGATGTCGCGGATCTCCCGGCGGAAGGCCGGGTGCAGCCGCTCTCCGACGTGCAGGACGATCGCCATCCCGCCGAGGGTGCGCACCCGCACGCCCGCCTGCTGGGCGGCGGCGAGCAGCCGCATCGCCTCCTCGAAGACATCGGCATGGATCAGGCGGCCGTTCTCGCTCACGCCGACTCCCGCAGCTCCACCGCCACCGGGAACACCACCTGTCGCTCGGCCGGCGGCTCTCCCTCCAGCACCCCGATGAGAGCCTGCCCCGCCGTCCGGCCGATGTCGTATCCGGGGATGCGGACCGTGGTCAGCGCTGGGTCGGCGAACTGCGCGAAGTCGAAGTCGTCAAAGCCGGTCACCGCGATGTCCTCCGGGACGGAGAGCCCACGCTCACGCACTGCCCTGATGGCACCCAGGGCCAGCAGATCGTTGCCGCACATCATCGCAGTCGGCGCCGACCGCCGGGCGAGCAGCCGGCCGGCCTGCTCGGCACCGGAGGTGGGGGTCCAGTCGCCGCCGGTGAGGACGATCGGCTTGAGACCGGCGTCCCCCAGTGCGTCGCGATAGCCGAGCAGGCGCTGCTCGAGCATCGGCCAGGGGACCTTCGTGGTCAAGAAGGCGATCCGCTCGTGGCCAGCGGCAATCAGGTGCTCGGTGAGGCGCCGGGCTCCGTCTCGGTCGGCGGCGGTCACGGTCAGCATCTGGGGGTCATCCGAAGGTTCGAGCAGGATGAACGGAAAGCCCAGGTCGCCGAGCTTGGTGACATACCAGTGACGGAGATCCGGCTCGCCGGACAAGAACAGAAGCGCCCCGTCGGCCCGGTTCTCGAGCAGCGGCCGGATCAGCGAGGGATCGGGCTCGTGGGGGCGGGCCGCTCGGATCAGCAATCCGTAGCCGCGGTCGCGCGCCACGTCGCCGATACCGGCGATGATCAGGTCGGTCATCGGATCGGCGAGGAACCGGTTGCCCTCGTCCAGCAACAGGAAGCAAAGCGTCTCGGTCCGCGCCGAACGCAATGTGCGAGCTGCGACGTTGGGGTGGTAGCCGAGCTCGCTCATGGCCTGGGCGACGCGGCCTCGGGTCTCCTCCCCCATGAGGTGCAAGCGATTGTTGATCAGGTTGGAAACGGTCTGGACCGAGACGTCGGCACGAGCGGCAACGTCTCGCATCGTCGGCCTCCGCCTTTGGCCAGCCCTCGCAACGGTCACACGGCGTCCCGGTACTTGATCGATAAAGGAAATCGCAGTATAAGCGGGTTGCCGCGAGCCTTGAACACCAACGATGGGAGCATCGTGCGAATGGACGATAAGACCGTGGTCGTGACCGGGGCCGCCCGGGGGATCGGCCGAGCGATCGCCGAGCGGCTGGCGGCGGCCGGTGCGTACACGTTCGCCGCCGACGTCGATCTCGATGAGCTGCGGATCGTGTCCGCCGCGATCGAGGCGGCGGGGGGTAAAGCCGAGGCGCACGGCTGCGACGTCGCTGATCCCGACGACGTCGAAGCGCTGATGGCAGCGGCCCAGGCGCGCGGGGGCCCGCATGCGCTCGTGTGCAACGCGGCGATCCAGTATGAGCAAACGATCGAGGACACCCCGCCCGAGGAATGGGACCGGGTGCTCGGGGTCAACCTCAAGGGCGTGTACCTGTGCGCCCGGGCAGCGATCCCGCGCATGCGCCGGCTCGGCGGCGGTTCGATCGTCAACATGGCCTCGGTCAACGGGTTTTGGGTCGAGCCCCAGCTCGGCGCCTACTGCACCGCCAAGGGGGGCGTGATCAACCTGACGCGCTCGATCGCGCTCGACTTCGGCAAGGACGGGATTCGCTGCAACTGCGTCTGCCCGGGCTACATCGACACCGGGATGGCCCAGCGCTATTTCGAGGTTCAGTCCGATCCCGACGCGGCACGGAGCCAGGCCGGCAAGCTGCACGCCCTGGGACGGATCGGGCGGCCGGAGGAGGTCGCGGCGATGGCGCTGTTCCTGTGCTCCGATGAGTCCTCCTTCTGCACCGCCCAACCATTCATCGTCGACGGGGGACTGTCGGCAGGGATCCCGGCCAGCTGACGCCGGTGGCCCTAACTACCGGCGCGGCCGCTGTCTCGGGCCGCTGACTGCGACCCCGGTACCAGCTCGGGGGTCAGCTCGCCGATGAGGCGCTCGAGCATCGTCGCGCGGCGAACCTTCTCGCGTGCCTGGAGTGCGGCTACGCCCTCCAAGTGCAGCCCGCTCGGATATACGCTGGTCGCGTTGCGCAGCCCCACCTTGACGTGCACCGGTGCCGCCACCCGGATGATGTCCGGGACGAGGTAACTCCGCACGAAGCCGCCCATGTCGTCGGGCACTTCGACGTAGACGTCAAGGGGCTTGTGGGTGACCCCGCGAATAGCCGCGAGCATTCCCACCTCAAGGTCGGTGGCGACGTTGATCGTGTCGGCCCCGATGCGATCAAGCACAGCCGCCGTCGCAGGGTTGGCCGCGCACAGGATCGCCGAGGTCTTGAAGATGAGGTCGCTGGGGAGCAGACCGTCCCGTCGCAGGTGCGCCAGCACGTCGAGCACCCCGATGTCGCCTACCAGCAGGCTGCGGATACCGTGCGCGCAGGCTCGGCGTGCCTCGGCCACGCACGCCTCGACCGCCTCGAGCCCGCGCGCCACCCCCGCGGCGGCTTCGTTGGCCAGGGCCTGGCCGCCGGCGTCCCAGGCGCCGCGGGGGCCAAGGAACAGGCACACTTCGACGTCGTGCTCGCGGCCGAGCTCGGCCAGCTCGGTGAGCTCCTCGTCAGTGAGGAGCATGATTCCCGAGCCCTGCGAGACACGATGGATCCGCAGGCCGCGTACGTGCGCTTCCTCGAGGACGGCGCGCAGTACCAGCGGGCCCTCAACGCTCGGTATCTCAAACCGGTACCCGCGCCCATCGGCGAAGCGGTGAGGCGACTGCGGCCAAGGCCTGGCCGGCGGCTCGACCCCCGCCGCCCGCAACCAGCCTCCGAGCTCCTCAAGGCTCATTAGCCCGTGACGAACTGGTGATTGACGCGGTCGCCGCGCAGGTTGACCAGGCAGCCGGAGATCCGTCCCGTCTGGTAGTCGCTGCCCGGGTTGATGCACAGCGTGCGGCCGATGCGGGTCGCGCCCGGAGACTCGTGGATATGGCCGTGAAGCGCCACCAGTGGCTGGAAGCGCTCGATCGCTTCACGAACCGCCGAGGAACCCACCGGGATCATGTGCGGCGCCCGTCCGACGAGCACCATGTTGAAGTCCTCGTCGAGCTCGGCCGCGGTGTCAAGCTGCGAGTCATGCGGCGGGACGTGAATGTTCCACACGGCTCTGGTGTGGTCGGGGATCTGCTCGGCCAGCGTCACGATCCGGTCATACAGCGAGTCCTCGTCAAGCTCACGGGGCGAGTTCCACGGGGTGATGTTCGAGTAGCCGAGTGACAGCATCTGATAGCCGTCGAACTGGACCCACTGCTCGTCGCAGGCCTCGACCAGCGAGGCGTGGTCGATGACATCCTCGAGACTGGGGGGGTCATCGTTGCCGGGCATCACGAAGCAACGGATCTGGGTTCCGGCCAGCCGCTCTTCAGCGAGCTCCAGCCAGCCTTTGAATGAGTTCAGCATCACCTGCTCAAACCACAGCTCGCGGTCCTCCTCGGGCAGGGCACCGATGTCGGCGACCTCCTCGGCGGTGGTGCGGTATGGGTACATGCCGTTGCCCCGAATCCGCCGCTCCAGCTTCACCACATCCTCGTCGCTGGGCAGCCTTTCGCTGCGGCCATGAAAGGTGGCCGCCCAGGCGCCATCCGCTTGGCGGATGATCGGGATCACCATCTTGCCGGTGATGTCGCCCCCCATCACCAGCACCTTGGCGTTGTACACCTTCGAGGCGTTGAGGAACTTCTTCCACAGCACTTCGGTGCCATGGATGTCGGACGCGTAGTAGAGGCGCAGGAACGAACCGTCGTCCTGCGCCTTTGTGCGCCGGAGCAGACGCACCGTTATTCGGGCGGGATCTCGAGGTAGTTCAGCGAGATGTCGATCCCCTGCGTCCGTCGCCATGCCCGGCCGGCGAAGTAGATGATCGCCCCGACGATCAGCCCGCAGGCGATCAGCGCCAGTCCCCCGTTGAGCGGACCGGTGAACAGCTGCGAGCTGATGCTCTTGCCCGCGTTGGGCAGGCCGAGGAGCGGATACTTCAGCCACAGCCATCCGCCGAACATCCCGGCGGCGATCGCGCCGACGCCAAAGTAGGCCAGCAACGGCAGCCCGAACAGCTTGATGTTGGACGGGGAGGCTTCGTAGGCGGACTTCCGGCGGAAGGGAAAGACGATCGCCGAGATCCCGACCATGATGAACGTCGGGAAGCCCACGATCGTCGACAGCGCTACGTACTTGAGGAAGCTCGTCGAGTACGCGGCCAGGTAGAGGAAGAAGATCGACGCCACCGTGATCAGCCCCAGCGAGAACACAGGAGTGTGCGTACGCTCGTTGACAGTGGCGATCCGCTCCGGAATCACCTGGTCAAACGCCCATGCAAACAGGGCCCGCACGGGTTGCACGATCTGGGTGTAGACGATCAGCGGCGCCCAGGCGATGAACGTGAGCCCGAGGAAGGCCACGAAAATGCCGTTGTTGAATGTCGTGGCGACGAGCGTGATCCACCATGGCTGGTTGGGCAACGTGTAGATAGCCTTGCTCGATACCGCATTGACGGCGGTGAGGAACGGGTAGCCGACCGTCTTCTCGAGCAGCGCCACCATCACCAGGATGGGGATGAAGGTCAGCGCCAGCCCGCCCAGCATCGAGTACCAGTTCTTTCTCGTGCCGGCCTGGCGTATCTCGCCCGCGTAGTTGACCGAGTACCACGACCACACCCCGAAGGCGATGAACGCACCCGAGGCAATGATTGTGTTGTGCCAGTTCGTCGGCGCGTGTACGTTGGTCCCGCTGCTGGTGGCCTGAGCCATGAAGTAGTGGTAGGTGTCGGCGTGATGGGTGAACGGCCTGGCGTAGTTGTTGTAATCGCCGATGAAGCCCGAGTGCGAGGTGACCAGCAATGTGATCGCGGCCACGATGAAGCCGGCCATCGCGCTGACGAACAGCCAGAACTGGATGCGCATCAGCAGCCGCGTCCCGCTGGCCATGATGCCGGCCAGGATCGCGACTTCCACGAATCCGATCAGCATGTTCCAGGGGTGGTGGGTGAGCGTCACGCCCGCGTTCTGCAGCCACTGCGAGTCGACGGACACGCCGAACATGGTCAGCATCGGGCCGATGCAGATGTTGGCGGTGAAAACACCCCAGTAGCCCATCGCGAGCATGGCCGAGGTACCGATGAGGAGACTCGAGCCGATCGCCAACGCGGGATGCAGGGACCGGGAGATGAGGATGTAGTCCCCGCCGGACCGGGGCATGATCTGCGACAGCAGACCGAACGCTCCTGAGATCAGGAAAGCGCAGGCGATCGTGATCAGGATTCCGACGAACAGGTTCACACCGGTGAACGTCGACAGCACCCAGAACACCGACAGCGCCAGGACGAGTCCCGGACAGGCCGGCAGCACGTTGAAGATGACCGCGTCCCGGACCTTGATGTCCCGTACGAATCCCGTTGCGCGTCGCGCAAAGTGTGTCTGCGTGTCCGTCGCCGCGCCGAGCCCTTCCGCCGTGCCTTCAGCCATGAAAACCCTCTCCTCAGTGGGCAGCTTGACCGGTCAAGTACGTCCCTTCTTGATCGTTCAAGGGGGAGTATCCGCCCGTGACCGCAGGCTTGTCAAGGGTCCCATGCGCGGGCGGCGAGAGGCTGGGTTCAGCCCGCGAACATCCGCTGCGGGCGCCCGGTCACGCCCGGCCGGCAAATGAACAGCGCGCCGGCATCGGGATCGCCGGCCTGCTGCTCGACGGAGAGCCCTTCGCGCGCGGAGGTGATGAACATCAGGTCAAGTGCCGGGCCCCCGAACCCCGGGCTGGTGATGTTCGGGGTCGGCAGAGCGACGCTCCCGGCCAGGGAGCCGTCGGGCGCAAAGCACCGCACCGCCGCGCCTCCCCAGCACGCCACCCAGATGTTGCCTTCGGCATCCACGGTCAACCCGTCGGGCAGCACCTCGCCGTCGTCGACGGCGGCAAACGGCCGCCGGTTGGAGATCGAGCCTGAAGCGAGGTCGAAGTCGAACACGTCGACGCGCCGCTCCATGGTGTCGACGTAGTACATGAGCCGGTCGTCGGGGCTCCAGTCGATCCCGTTTGACTCGGTCACCCCCTCCAGAGCGCGCGTCACGTTGAGATCGGGATCAAGCCGGTACAGGACTCCAGCCTGCGGCTCGGCGTTCAGACCCGCTGTGCCCGCCCAGAGTCGTCCGGCGGAGTCGCAGTTCCCGTCGTTCATGCGCGCCGTGACCTCACCTTGGGGGAGCTCGATGATCATCTCGAACTCCCCGGCGTCATTCAGGAAGCCAAAGCCATGACCGATCGCCAGCACCAGGCCGCCTGCCCGGCGTGGGATCGCGATGCCCGGGGTCGCCGGCACCTCGACCGCTCGGTCAGCCCCGCTTTCGGGGTCGAAGAAGTGGACTGTCTGGCCGAAGATGTCGACCCAGACCAGCCGCTTGCTGCGCTCGTCCCAGACGGGTCCCTCACCGAGCTCGGCGGCGGCGTTGAGCGCGACGGCGGCGGGAATCGAATCGCGGGCCAACGGCGCTACTCGCGGTGGATGCTGGTCTGGCCGGTCACCGGGGCATGTATATCGTTCAACAAGCGATGTCGCAATCCCAGGCACAGGCTGCGGCTGAGGGGCTGATCTCCGGCCCGCAGGAGACCGGGGTCAGCGCCGACGCGCTCGACACGCCCTGCCTCCTGCTCGATCTTGACAAGCTCGATGCGAACATCGCGCGCATGGCGGGACTGGCCGCGGGCGCCGGAGTTGCGCTGCGGCCCCACGCCAAGACCCACAAGCTCGTCGAGGTTGCTCGGCGCCAGATCGCCGCGGGCGCGGCCGGCCTGACGGTCGCCAAGCTCGGCGAGGCGGAGCTGCTCGCCGGCCATGGCATCGGTGACCTGCTGATCGCCTATCCGGTGTGGGGAGTCGGCAAGTGGCAGCGGCTATCCGGGCTGGCGGAGTCCGCCGAGATCCGCGTCGCAGCGGACTCGTTTGAGGTCTTTGCCGGGATCGCGAGCGCGGCAGCTCGCCGCGGGCTGTCGGTACCCGTGCGGCTCGAGATCGACACCGGCTACGGCCGCTGCGGCGTGCAGAGCGCCGACGAGGCCTTGCTCCTCGCACAGCGTGTCGCCAAGCTCACCGGCGTGCGACTCGTCGGCCTGATGAGCTTCGCCGGACAGACGTATGCCGCCGGCCGGGCGCAGCTAGAGGAGGTGGCGATCGCCGAGGCGGCCGCTCTGCTGGAGGTCGCTGAGGTGCTTCGCGACAATGGCTTTGCCGTGCCGGAGATCAGCGCCGGGAGCACGCCGAGCGCAACCCACGTCCACGCGCTGCGCGGGATAACCGAGATCCGACCGGGCACATATGTCTTCTCTGATCGTGACCAGGTGGCGCTCGGCTGGGGAACCCTCGACGGCTGTGCCCTGTCGGTCCGGGCGACCGTCGTCAGCCACCCGACACCGACGCGCGCCATCATCGATGCCGGTACCAAGACGCTCAGCTCAGACCGAGCGCAGAAGCTCGACGGATGGGGCGCAATCCGCGGGCACCCGGCGTGGAAGCTCGTCTCGCTCGACGAGGAGCACGGGATCCTCGAGACGCCCGCCGGCGAGGGTGCGATCGGAACCCAGATCGAGATCGTGCCCAACCACGCCTGCGCCACGCTCAACATGCATGACTGGGTGGCGGCGTGCCGGAAGGACGAGGTCGTGGATTGGTGGCGGGTCGCGGGTCGCGGCCTGATCCGCTAGCGCGGCCGGTTCCGCCAGCGCGGCCGGTTCCGCCAGCGCGGCCGGTTCCGCCAGCGCAGCCGGTTCCGCCAGCGCGGCCGGTTCCGCCAGCGCGGCCGTCTCTACTCCGCGGGCGCGGGTCGAGCTCGCGCACGCGTGCGCAGCCCTACCCTTGACCGGCGCCGTCGGCGAGCGTAACGTCGCACTTGAACGATCAAGTATGGGAGGAAGACACGTGGATACCGACCAGCTCGCAGCCCGGGACGTCAGCATGCTCGAGCGCCTTGGCAAGCTCTACCCCGCCGTGGTCTCGGACTGCCTGGATCGGATCGGCTACCGCCAGCAGGTGATGCGCCCTCACATCCGGCCGCTCTACCCGCAAGCGCGGCTCGCCGGCTTTGCCATGACCGTGCACTGCGTCGAGGTCGACTCGCTGCCGGCCAGTTCCGATGACTACTACAAGGGCGAACTGCAGGCCGTCGATGCTTTGCACGCCGGCGACGTGATGGTCGTCTCCACCTGCGAGGGCTCCTACTGGGGCGAGCTGCTCGCCACGGCGGCACGCTACCTTGGCGCCGTGGGGATTGTCGCCGACGCCTACGGCCGCGACACCGACCAGCTGATCGAGATGCAGTTTCCGACCTTTCTCGCGGGCATCTCGGCGTGCGACTCGCTGGGGCGCATCGACGTCGATCAGGTACAGGCTCCGATCGAGTGCGGTGGCGTTTCCGTGAAGCCGAACGACTTGGTGCTCGCCGACTTCGACGGCGTTGTCGTGGTCCCGTCCGAGGTCGCCGAGGAAGCGATCACCCGCGCCGAGGAGAAGGTCTCGGGGGAGAACCTCGTCCGGGAGAAGCTCGCTGAGGGGATGCCGGTCTGGGAGGCATTTCGAACCTACGGCGTCATCTAGACCGGCCGTGATCGCGTCCATGGACCAGGTGACCGTCGTGACCGGCGCCGGGTCGGGAATCGGTCGGGCAACGGCCCTGCTGTTCGCGCGCAACGGCGCGCACGTGCTCGCCGCCGACATCGACGCCGCCGCGGCGCGCGAGACCGCGGCGATGGCCGAGAACCCAGTGGTCGCGGCGGAGGTCGACGTCTGCGACGAGCAATCGGTGACCGCCATGTTCGAGACGTGTGCCCAGGAGCTGGGGCCCCCGACCGTGCTCGCCAACATCGCCGGGGTTGGCTCGACGACGACCGCACCCGACACGCCGCTGCACGTGTGGGAGCAGGTGTTCGCCGTCAACGCCCGCGGAACGTTTCTGTGCTGCAAGCACGCGATCCCACGGATGATCGCGGCGCAGGGGGGGTCGATCGTCAATATGGCATCGGTCGCTGGGCTGGTGGGGTTGCGAAACCGAGCCGCCTACTGCGCCTCGAAGGGTGCCGTGATTGCGCTGACCCGCGCGCTGGCCGTCGACCACGTCAGCGACCGCGTGCGCGTGAACTGCATCTGTCCCGGGACGGTCGACTCGCCATGGGTGGCGCGCTTGCTCGACGACGCCGGGGAGTCACGGGACGATCTCGTGGCGCGCCAGCCGATGGGGCGCCTGGGCACCCCGGACGAGGTCGCCAGCGCAGTGCACTACGTCGCCTCCGACGCCGCCGCGTTCATGACCGGCTCGTCGCTGGTGCTCGACGGCGGGCTCACCGCCGCCTAGAGGTGCGGCTCGATCCCGGCCTCGATGCGGTGCAGCGCCAGGTCGAGCAGATCCTCCTGCAGGCCCACGTTGTAGAGCGGGCTCAGGCCCGGGCGGGTCAGGACCTGGTGCAGCAGCGCCACGCTCGCCGAGTGCACCGCCCTGGTGTCGTCCTCGAACGCGTCAGCGAGCTTCAGCAGGCGCTCCCGCCGCGGGCGCACGCGGGCGTCGATCACGCGGACGGTGGTTGACGGCGGATGCTGGTCACCATCGGCTACCGCCACGAGCTTGCGCAGCCATGCCCCGAGGCGGCGCCGCCGCTTGGGGGTCGCAAATCGGGTCGCCTGACGTCGCACCGCCCCGATCGAGTACGCGTCCCGCTCGGCCAGGAGCTTCACGATCAGCTCGCGCCGGCGCCAGAGCGACCGGGCACACAGGACGGCGGTCCCAAACGCCACCGCCGCCAGCCCCAGGGTCAGCCTCTGATCGACCGCGGCCGCGAGCAAGGCGCCGAGCAGGCTGAGCACGCACGCGACCCCGAAGTCTCGACCCTGAGCCCGCAGCGCGTCGAGCTTGCGCTCCGCCTCCTGCGAGCGCGGAAGATCGCGCTCGAGCACCGACCTCAGTTCTGGCACGCACCAAGTATGACCGGCGCCGAGCGGCACCCCGACTCGTCGTCAAGCCTCACCGACAGCCTGTTGGCGCCAAGCGCCCGCTCATGCAGCGAGCGACCCGGGCGGCCGGCGGCGACTCAGGGTTTCTGCTTGACGAGCGGCGCCGCCGGCTGTTCTCGCGGGTTGATCCACAACTCCTGGACGAGGATCAGCCCGAGCGACATCAGTGGGATCGCGAGGATGATCCCGAACAGCCCGAGCAGCTGGGCCATGAACAACACGCCGATCGCCACCAGCGCGGGGTGAAGATCGACCGTGCGCGCCATCACCAGCGGGAGGATCAGGTTGCCCTCGATCTGGTTGACGATCACGTAGACGCCGAGTACCAGCAGCGCCTTTGCCGGCGACTGCGCCAAGCCGAACAGCACCGGCGGGACCGCGCTGATGATCGATCCGTAGTTCGGGATCACCGTCAGCAGCGCTGAGAACACCGCAAAGCCAAGCGCGAAGCTCAGCCCGACGAGCTTCATTCCCAGATACAGCAGCCCGCCCAGCACAACCATGTCGATGCCGACCGCCTGCAGCCAGCCCAGCCATGACGTGCGCACGCGCGCCATGATTCGCTGGGCGAGCCCGCGGCGGTCGCTCGGCAGCAGACGGATCGATGTGGCGAGCAGTGGCTGGGGATCGATGGCGATGTATAGCGCCGTGACCAGCATCACGATCAGGCCCGCGAGAAGTCCCACCGCACTCAGCCCAACGCTCTCCAGCGGGGCGATCAGTCGTTGAGGGTGGTGGGTGTAACTCTGGACAAACCGCGTCAGGTCGGCCGACAGGGTCTTGGTGCGGGTACCGGTGAGGTCATGGAGGTAGCGCTCGGCGCCGGTGATCGTGCCGGGCAGCTTGTTCGCGAACTGCTTGGTCTGGCTCACGAACGAAGGGACGGTCAGGTACACGAGCCCTCCGATCAGGCTCGCCGCTGTGAGCAGGCCGAGGAGGGCTCCGACCGCCCGGGGTAAGCCATGTCGCTGGGCGAGGTCGGCCGCCGCCGCCAGCGGAATCGAGACGATCACGGTCAGTACCAGCGCCAGCAGGAGCGTGATGAGCTGCGAAACGAGCAGCGCGGCCAGCACCAGGGCCGCGGCGAGCGCGACCGCGCGATAGCCGACCGCGGCGCTCATCCGCGCGCCGATGTCTGGGCGCCGCCGAACGGGGGAAGATGGGCAGCACGTGCCCGACTCAAAGCTGACCCCGGCCGCAATCTACCGCGCGGTGCTGCTCGCGTTCGGGCTCGTCGTCACGGGGCTCGTCTTTCAACAGCTCGTCACGCTCGTGCTGGCGGTGCTGATCGTTGTGATTATCGCGCTACCGCTCGGCGCGTTCGCGACCGTTCTCGGCCGGTTCGGCGTCCCGCGCGCGCTCGGCGTCGTGATCGGTCTGCTGATCGGGCTCGGGCTCTTAGGGTTGCTCATATCGGCGGTCATTCCGGTGTTCAGCAGTGAGATCAACAAGTTCGTCGCGTCATTGCCCGGCATTGTTGACTCGCTGGGACGCCAGCTGGGGCAGCTCACCGGCAACTCGCCCAGCAAGACCGGGCACCAGATCCAGCAGTTCGCCAATGGCTATACCCAGCATCCGTCACGGCTGCTCGGGCCGATCGCCTCGGTGGGCACCAGTGTGGCATCCGCGCTGGCGGCGATCGTCGTCGTGCTCCTGACCGCTGTATACACCGCAATACAGCCCGAACCGCTGGTGGAGGGGGTCCTGCGGACCGTGCCGCCTCGTCGACGCGCCGAAGCCAGGGAGATCCTCGACCGGCTTCGCACCGCTTACCTCGGCTGGCTGCGGGGGCTCGTACTCGGCATGCTGATCCTCGGCTTCGCTACCTACTTCGGGTTGCGCGTGGTCGGGCTTGGCTTCGCCGCCTTCTTCGCGATCCTGACCGCGGTGGCGATGATCATCCCCTACTTCGGCGCGCTGGCCAGCTCGATCCCGCCGATCCTCTATGCGCTGACGATCTCTCCGGGTAAGGCACTCATCGTCACCGTCATCTACGTCGCGGCCCACCAGCTCGAGGGGAACGTGATCCAACCGCTGGTCATGGCGCGCGCGGTCGAGCTGCATCCCGCCGTGGTCGCCGTCGGTGTCGTCGCTGTCGAGCGGCTGTTCGGTTTCGTCGGATTGATCGTCGCGGTACCGATCCTGGCCACGGTGCGCGTATTGGTGGATCAGCTCTGGATCAAGCCGATGGAGGAGCGAGCGCACCCGGCCGCAGCGCCCGGCCCGGTGGCGACCGAGCCGACACCGCTCGTTCGGCCAAACTCAGGCCGCTTGACGTAGGACACTTCGGAACCGGCCGTGCACGAGAAAGCCCGGCTGTGAGGCTGTTGCGCAAAGTCCGCCGACTGTGCGGGCTTTCCTTTCCGATTCCGTGTATGTCGGGAGCTCGGGAGCCCTGCGCCGGAAACTGGTTGAGAAGAAACACCTCGCCCGAGGCCGAGATAGATGGTGGCACTGATCGCGTTGGCGCGGTTCAACTTTCACGCTGCTCGACGAGGTCGACTTCGACTACGCAGGGAGGATGTTGCGCTGCAACCACTGTGCGCTGGAGACACCGATCCGCTAGCCGGTCCGCTATCGGTCCCCCCCCGCGCCTAGTAATTGCCTTCTCGGGGTTGGCAACGGGCTCCCGGACAGAGTCAACGCGACCATCCCGAAGTCCCAGAGGGGCTCCGGTTGCATGCTCGGCGTCATCGGTCCCCATTCCCTCGGCGACGGCCGTCCGCGCCTCCGGCCCTAAGCGGCTACTCGGGCAGGAAGGCGATGATCCGGCAGATGCTGGCCTCGCCGCCGACGAACTTCCAAGGGAAGGCGCCGATCGTGCACCGCATCGTTCCGAGTGAGGCCAGGTCGCCGCCCACGTTCTCGGCATGGACGATCCCGTGCGGAAACGGGACGCCGTGCATCACAAAGAGATCCTTGTCGGGCCAGCGCTCCTCGACTGGAGATCCGATCTGAGCCTCGTACTCGGCCCGGATATCAGAGCGCATGTTCTTGATCGTCGTGTTCATTGGGTGGTCGGCCGAGCCGGTGTCAGAGCCGGTCCAGGCCAGCTCCATACCCACGATCCACTCCGCCAGTTCCCGGCCACCACCCGGATGCCGACACATGTAATGGGTCAGGTCCTCCTCGCTGCCTCCGAGGTAGTGCTTGGCGAAGCCCGTGTGATAGACCACCACGTCTCCCCGCTGGACTTCGACCCGATCGGTGATGTGGCTCGGCTTGATCTCGTCGAACGGACCGACAGCGTCGGAGATGTCGACGACCACGCCCTCGTGGACAAGGCGCTCCAGGGGGATCGACGCCATGTCGGCGCCCCCGGGCGCGAAGTGAAGGGGTGCATCGATGTGCGTGCCGACGTGAAGCGAGGTCTCCACTCGCTGGGACACCACCCGGTTGGTCTGGAGCGTCTGGGTGTAGTACTGCCTCATCCCCGGGTAACCGACCCAGCCGGGCGTGTGGAAGCTGATGGGATGGCTGAGGTCTACCATCCGAAACGGCAAATGCCTGTCGGCAGCAGATGCAGCGAGTGACGTTCCCTCAACAGTCATGATTGTCTCCTTGCGTGTCGTGCAGCGTTTTTTATAGGACGGTCCCGCTCACTGACAGTTCGTAGACGTCTGTCCGGCGGTACAACAGTGGTGATCAAGAGCTCCCGATCCTGGGCCCGGCGCGCGGCGTCGAGGTCGATTTCGGCGGTCACCAGTGCGGGCACCGCTCCCGGGAGCCTTCACAGCATTGCCGCACGGATCGGATATCAGCGATGAGCTCGGGAAGTCGTAGCCGCTCGCGATCAGCTCCGGAAGGGTGACCACGTTGGCTCCTTGCCCGAACAGGTCCTCCGCCGCCGTCAGCGACAGCCCCCGGTTCTTCTCATGCTCCCCCGGCGTACCAGTGATCTGGGCCACGCCGACGGAGATCGTCGCGCTCATTCGTCCGCCCGGTGCGGCTCGGGGCCCAGAACGCCCGCCGCCCGCAGCCCGCGAACATCCGCCGGGCAGGGCCCGCCCACGCTCTCGACCAGAACGCCACGGTCCCCGCGTACGCAGTGACGCATCCCAGCGGGCACGTGCACGACCTGGCCGGCCGTGAACCAGTACGAGCGCCCGTGGTCGAGATCGTCGATCGTCCCCTCGCCGTCGAGAATGAAGATCGTGTCCTCGGATTCGAGGTGGGCGTGCGGGACGTTCTCCTCGCCGGGCTGCATGCGCACGTAGTTCATGTTCGCAGTCCACGCGCCGACGCCCGGCCACACGACAAGACGAGCGTCCTGCGCGATCAGCGGCAGCCTGACCTCGGCCTCATCCGGGTCAAAGACGCAGACGGCCATCCGATCAACCCCTCGTGTCCGTTAGGTGCTCGTAGAGCGCATCGTCAGCGGGCGCCGGTCCGCCGATCACCTGCATCCCCGCCTCACCGGCGTGGATCACGTACCGCGTCCCCGCATCGACGTGGAACATCGCGCCGGCCGCGATGTCGTGATGCTTGTCGGCATCGAAATCGTCCACCCAACCGGTGCCGTCGAGGACGTAATAGACAGCATCCGAGGGATGGCTCAGCTCCACCGTGCAGGCGCCCTCGCAGAGCCACAGCCGGTGTAGGGACCTGCTGTGAGCGCCCATCCCTGGCCAGATGATCGCACGAGCCTCTCCCGCTCCCGCGATGATCGGGAGCTCCGGACCGCGGCTGCCGTCCAGGATCGCTATCTCGCGGTCGGTCAAACTGCGCCGCCGGCGGCCAGAACCGTGTAGGCGGAACGATCCTCACCGGGCCGGATCACGATCGTCAAGACCTCGGCCCCCCCGGTCGCTCGGCCGTGCTGAAGCTCCGGCGCCTTTCCTCGGTAGGGCTCGTACTGCTCGAGTCGCCGGTGATAACCGACTCCGTGTGCCGCCTCGTTCGTGATTGGTCAATCGTATTACAAATCGTTGCTTCGAACGTTTTCGCCCGCTCATATCAAGGCAGCGCCGATACTCGCCATAGGAACTTCGTATTACCAGGAGCCCGCAGCTGTGCGAGGATCGATCAGTCCATCCTCCCGCCTGATCAAGGAGCCTCGCGCGTGACCGATTCAGTCCTCACCCCGACCGGAAAAGGCATGGACCTGTCGTTCCTCGGAAAACCGCACGAGCACGATCCCCGCCGCACGTACAGCACCACCGCCACGGATTGGCAGGCACGGGTGGACTTCGACCGGATGCGCCGGGACCGCTTAGCGCGGGCCCGCCTGAAGATGGAGGAGCACGACCTCGGGGCGCTCGTCTGCTTCGCGGGCGAGAACGTGCGCTACATCACGAGCGTGTTCCAGGGCAACTGGAAGAACAACATTTTCATCCGCTACTGCGTCCTGCCGCGCGGCGGCGAGCCGGTGCTGTTCGAGACGGCGGGGTCAGACTTCGAGTGCGCGAAGATCGACGCTCCCTGGCTGGATGGCAACATCCGTCCGGCGATCACGTGGAAGTGGGCGGAGACCGCCGAGCAAATGATGGCGGACAAGATGGTTCGCTCGGTGATGGATGTACTGCGCGAGAACGGTGCCGAGAACGAGCGGATCGGGATCGACATAGCCGACCCCTCGGCGATGGCGGCCTTCGATCGAGCCGGGGTCAAGCTGGAGAGCGCCTGGCCTGCGATGTCGGGCGCTCGCGTCGTGAAGACGCCCGATGAGCTCGAGTGCCTGAAGATCTCCAGCGCAATCGGCGACACGTCGTTCTGGAAGATCGAGAATGAGTGGCTCAAGCCGGGCGTCAAGGAGAGCTACATCACGGCCAAGGTTAACGAGTACCTATACGAGCAGGGCTTTGACTTCGTGTATGACATCATCGTCGCCTCGGGGGGCAACACCAGCCCCTACCGCCGCTGGCACACCGACAAGGTGATCCGCCAGGGCGACCTCGTGATCGTCGACCAGAACGCGATCGGCCCGGGTGGCTACTTCGTCGACTTCGTGCGCTGCTTCAAAGTCGACGCCCCGCTGACGGCGAAGGAGAAGGACCTCTACAAGGAGTGCTACGAGTCCATGTACGCCGCCATCGGCGAGATGAAGGCCGGCAACACGACGGCCGACGTCGCCGCGAAGCTGCCCAAGTACGCAGACGACGAGCACGGCACGGTCACCCTTCAGCAGTTCGCGCACTCGATCGGACTCTCGCTCTATGAGGGCATGTGGATCTCCCGTGCCTACTCGCTGGACTATCCAGTCGAGCTCCAGGAGAACATGTACTTCGCCGCCGAGACCTTCGCTGGGCATCCGGGGCTCGAGCAGACGGTGCGGCTGGAGGAGAACCTGCTCGTCACCAAGGACGGGCCGGTCGTGTTCACCAAGCACCCGTTCTACGACGAGGCGCTGGCCTAACGATGGACGCCGCCGCAGGCGTCCCGCGCTTTCCGGACCTCGAGGGCCGCGTCGCTCTGGTGACCGGCGGCTCGCGCGGGATCGGGGCCGCCACCTGTCGCGCATTTGCCGCCAACGGCGTGAAGGTAGCCGTGAACGGACGCGACCAGAGCGCGATCGACTCGGTGGTAGGCGACATCACGGCCGCCGGCGGACAGGCGATCGGCGTGGCCGCGGATGTGTGCCGCTGGAAGGAGATCGTCGCCATGCGCGATCGCGTTGAGACCGAGCTGGGCAGCGTCGACATCCTGGCGCCTTTCGCCGGCGGCTTCTGGGCCTACACGCCCACGGTCGACATCACCGAGGATGAGTGGCATAACGTGCTCGACGCCAATCTCACCTCCACCTTCCTTACGGTCAAGGCATTCCTTCCCGCGATGATCGAGCGTCGACACGGAGCGGTGGTGGGGATGGCCTCCAACGCGGCCCGTGTACTGGATGACACGCTCACCGCGTCCTATGCCGCGGCCAAGGCCGGAATCATCCAGTTCATCCGCCATGTGGCACGCGAGGTCGGCCAGCACGGCGTGAGGGTGAACTGCATCGCTCCGGGCACCGCCGCGACCGAACGGATCGAGCGCAACCTGACGCCCGAGCGACGTCACGAACTGGCGCTCCGGGCGCCCCTGGGACGCCTGGGGACTCCGGAGGACTCCGCCTACGCCACGCTCTACCTGGCCTCCGACGCCGCGGCCTTCCTTACCGGAGTGACGCTCGACATTGCCGGTGGCCGCGTCATGACCTGACTACGGGCGCGGGTTTGTTGACCAGGTACTGCGGGCGCTCGCCCGCGAGCGCGGCCCGCAGCTGCTCGGCCGCCTTGCGCTGAAGCTCGCCCAGCGACTCCTCGCTGTAGAAGGCGGTGTGAGGCGTCAGGACGACCGCGTCGATGGCTCGGAGGTCATGCCCCCCCTCGAGCGGTTCGTGCTCGACCACGTCCAGGCCGGCGCCGGCGATCCAGCCCTCGCGCAGCGCGCGAGCCAGCGCGTCGGAGTCGACCAGCGCCCCCCGCGCGGTGTTGATGAGGATCGCGTGTGTGCGCATCCGGCGCAGGAGCCGCTCGCCGATGATGTGGTGCGTTTCGGGCAGCGCCGGAGCGTGCACGGAGAGGAAGTCCGAGTCGTCGGCCAGCGCATCGAGGGTCGGGCGACGCTCGAGCTGTGCCGGCCATGCCTCCTCGCTGAGGAGCGGATCGTAGGCAAGGACGCGCAATCCGAATGCCTTCGCCCGACGGGCCACGGCACGCGGTATCCGCCCCGCGCCGACGAGCCCCAGCGCCGCATCCTGGAGGCGGCGGATCCGACCAGCGCCGAACACGTTCCAGCCGCCCTGGTGCACGTCGCGGTCGAGCTGGACGATCCGCCGCTGCACGGCGAGCAGCAGCGCGAGAGTGTGGTCTGCCACCTCGCCCGTGCAGTAGTCGGGAACGTTGGTCACGGTGATCCCCAGCCGATCCGCCGCATCAAGAGCGACCGTGTCGACGCCGATCCCGAACCGAGCGATGGCCCGGCAGCGGGTGAGCGCAGCAAGCGTGCTGGCAGGGAGCGGAACGTAGGTGTTGAGCAGCCCATTCGCCTCGGTGCACGTCCGCGCGACGTCCTCGGCGGTCCGGCATTGATGCTCGACCACCGTGTGACCGGCCGCCTCGAGGATCTCGCGCGCGAGGCCCAGGTCGGGGAACGGGTGATCGGTAACGGCGACCAGCGCCATCAGGTGGCTGCGCCTGCGACCGGGTTGGACAGCGTCCCGATTCCCTCGACCTCAACCTCGACAACGTCGCCCTCGCGCAGGAACACCGGGGGCGACCGAAACCCACCGACGCCCCAGGGAGTTCCGGTGAGGATCAGATCGCCAGGCTCTAGCGTGCAGGCGCGCGAGAGGAAGCTGATGATCTGGGCCGTAGTGAAGATCATCTCCGCGGTGGTCGAGTCCTGCATCGGTCGCCCATTGACGCGGCTCCAGATGCGCTTCTCCTGCGGGTCGCCGAATTCCTCGGCGGTGACGACCACGGGGCCTAGCGGGCAGAAGGTGTCGATGCTCTTGGCGCGAACCCACTGCTGGTCGGCGAACTGCAGGTCGCGGGCGCTCACGTCATTCCCGACGGTGTAGCCGAAGACGCCAGCCAGAGCTTCCTCCTCCGGCACGTCGCGCATCCGCCGGCCGATGACGACCGTCAGCTCCGCTTCCCAGTCGACCTGCCAGGTCAAGCCCGCCGGCCAGCGGATCGGCTGCCCATCCGCGATCAACGAGGAGGCGAACTTGGCGAAGATCAGCGGGCGCTCCGGCGCCGGTAACCCGGTCTCGCGGATATGATCGGCGTAGTTGAGCCCCACGCAGGCGATCTTGCCGGGGCTCCGCAGAGGCACGTCGAGCGTGTTCGGCGCAAGCGGCACCCCGCCCGCGTCAAGCGCCTCGGCCGCCGCCGCCATAGCGCGCTCGCGCTCGGGCTCGGGCAGCGCGATGATGTCGTCGATGGTGGCGATGCCCTCCAGCCCCTCCAGTCCGTCCAACGGCGCCACGCGACCGTCGGCGACGGCGACCAGCGGGCGCTCACGGCCGGCTAGATGAGCCAGCCGCATTAGGGGGAGAGGTAGAGCGTCGCCCGCAGTCCCTCTTCGCTCTGCGGCACGCTGTCGGCCAGCTTCGGGATCTCGCCGAACACGGACCGGTCCAAAGTGTTGACGTCGGGCCAGTCGAGCTCGACCAGGTTGCCTCCCGGGTCGCGCAGGTAGATCTGGACGGTGCCATCCGGCAGTTCGTAGATCGGGGAGAAGAACGCCGTCGTGTCCAGCACCCCGAGCTCCCGGGCGCGATTCCACGCCGTCTCCAGGTCGTCGACGTTCAGCGCGATGTGGTGGAAGGTCGGAGCGTCGGTCTGTTCGCGCTGAAAGATGTGCAGCTGGAGATCGCCGAGTCGCAGGTACCGGGTGGGAAAGGCGAACGTGTAGGTGTCTATCGGCTCCATTCCGAACATGCCGGTGTAGAAGCGAACCGACTCCTCCACGTCGATCGAGGAGATGCTCACGTGGTTGAACGACAGGGCTCGCACCCCGCCGAGTCTCGCGCAGGTTTTGGTGGATGTCCAAGTTCACTTTCCTTGTCAAGTGATAGGAAAGGGCTATGGTGCGCCGCCTGATGATCGGTACACCCCGATGACCACGGTGCGGCAGATGTCCTACTGGCTTGCGGTGGTCGAGGAGGGCTCCTTCACGCGCGCCGCGGTGCGCATGCACATCTCGCAGCCGTCGCTCTCCCAGCAGGTGAGAACGCTGGAGCAGGAGCTCGGAGGCGAACTCCTGGAGCGCCTCCCGCGCTCGGTCCGGCTGACCCCCGCGGGCCAGGCCTTCCTGCCCCACGCGCGAATCGCCGTTGACGCGACGGCACGTGCGGTGAGGTCGGCGCGCGAGGCGCTCCAGCTGCAGACGGGCGAGCTCGAGATCTCGACCGTGCGCTCGATCGCCGGCGGGCTCCTGCCCCAACTGATCTCGGTCTGGCGCGCGCGCTATCCGGGGACGTTCGTGCGCCTGCACGAGTTCACGCACCGGACCCTGGCGGAGGACTCGGTGCGCGAGGGCCGCAGCGACCTGGGGATCGGGCCTCCACCGCCGGACTGGCGTGGGTCGCTTTGCCGGCTGGGCTGGGAGGAATTCAAGGTGGTGCTGCCCGCCGATGACCCGCTCGCCGGCGAATCATCCGTGGCCCTCGACCAGCTCGCGGAGCGCGAGTGGGTGATGTTCGACGCCGGCAACGGACTTCACGATCTGGTCATTCAGGCCTTCGCCGCCCTGTCCTCCACGCCGTTCCGGCCTCGCCACTCGGTGCTCACCTCGCAGGTGGAAGCGGCCGCGCGCCTGGCCGCCGCCGGCGTCGGTGCCGCACTGGTCCCAGAGAACGCCTTACCGGAGGGCCTCGATGGCGTCGTACTGCGCGTGGACCCCCCGCTCGGGCGCGAGCTGACCGTCTATGCGCGCGCCAGCTGGACACCCCTGGCCCGCGCGTTCGTGGATGTGATGCGCGCGGCGCCATGGTCGGATCCGCCGCTGGACGCGTCACTGATCGCCTGAATCGGAGCGTGCCGCGCGCGCTTATTGGTCACCGTCTGGGACCAGCCGGTTGGCAGTGGGATCGCCCGAACTAGACGATGGCAAGGTGTGCTCAGCACAAGCCATCGTCATGGGCGGGTCGCTAGCCGGACTCAACGCTGCGATCTTCCTCCAGGAGCGAGGCTGGGAGGTGGAGATCTTTGAGCGCTCGCGCCGCCCGCTGAAGGGCCGGGGAGCGGGGATCGTCCTGCACCCCGCCGTGTTCCGGGCGCTCGGCCGCGACCCCGCCGAGATCAGCGCCAGAGCAACCCGCCTTCGATACATCGACTCCGCCGGCGTCGTGGCGAGCGAGCAGCCCTGCGACTACCGCTTCATCTCCTATGCCGTCCTGCATCGCGAGCTTGTGAGCCGGATCGACCCGGCGCGCTACCACCTCGGCGCCGAGGTGGTTGAGTTCGAACAGAGCGAGGCCTCCGTCGAGATCCGGCTCGCCGACGGTGCTCGGGCGCGCGCAGACCTGCTGGTGTGCGCCGACGGGGTGCATTCCAGCGCACGGCGCATGCTGCTCCCGGACGTGAGGCCGGAGTACGCCGGATACGTCGGATGGCGCGGCGTCGTCGCCGAGACCGAGTTGACCGAGCCGACCCACGTGACCTTCGATGGCGCGATCACCTACTGCGTCGTTCCGAACAGCCACATCCTCGTATACCCCATCCCCAACCCTTCCGACAGCTCGCGGCTGATCAACTGGGTCTGGTACCGCAACGTCCCGGAGGACGAACTCAAGCGCCTGCTGACCGACCGGCAGGGTGTCCGGCATCCCGTCTCGATCGGCGCCGGTCAGGTCGCGGAGCAGAACCTAGCCGAGCTGCTGGAGGGCGCGCGGCGCACGCTGCCTCCACAGTTGGTGGAACTCGTCTCCAAGAGCGCCGAACCCTTCGTGCAGGTGGTGCTGGACATCAACGTCCCGTCGATGGCGTTCGGGCGCATCGCGCTGATCGGCGACGCCGCTTTCGCGCTACGGCCCCATGTCGCAGCCGGGACGGCGAAGGCGGCCGAGGACGCCTGGACCCTGGCCAGAGCGCTGGCCCCGGCCGCCGACAAGGTCGCCGGCGCGCTGCGCGACTGGGAGCGCGGCCAGCTCGCATTGGGGAACAAGGTCACCGATCGCAGCCGCCGCAGCGGAGTCCGTTCGCAGTTTCAGAACGACTGGAAGATCGGCGAGCCGCTGCCCTTCGGCCTGCACGAGCCGGGCGACAGCCTGCTCAGCGAAATCTCCGACACCACGCTAAGGAGCCTGACATGAGTACCGCAGCGACCGCCACGCCATTTCGAACCGAGGTCCGCGATGGCATGCGGATCGACTGGGACGTCCCGATCCCGACCGACGACGGGATCGTGTTAAGAGCCGACGTGTTCCGGCCCGATGACGACGGCAAGCACCCGGTGATCCTCAGCTACGGCCCGTACGCGAAGGGGCTTCCCTTCCAGGAGGGCTACCCGAGCGCGTGGACGCGCATGGTGCAGCAGCACCCGGACGTGGAGGCGGGCTCGACCAACAAGTACCAGAACTGGGAAGTCGTGGACCCCGAGAAGTGGGTGCCCGACGGATACGCGTGCGTCCGCGTCGACTCCCGCGGCTGCGGACGATCACCGGGAATCATCGACCACTTCTCGCCTCGCGAGACACGCGACTTCGATCTGTGTATCGCCTGGTCCGGCACCCAGCCGTGGAGCAACGGGAAGGTCGGCCTGAACGGGATCTCCTACTACGGCATGAACCAGTGGCAGGCGGCGGGACTCCAATCTCCTCACCTGGCGGCCATGTGCGTCTGGGAGGGCTCCTCCGATTGGTACCGCGACGCCACCCACCACGGCGGGATCCTCTCGACGTTCTGGACCAACTGGTACGACATGCAGGTCAAGACGGTCCAGTACGGGCTCGGCAGCAACGGGCCCACAAACCCCATCACCGGCCAGCTGGTGTGCGGCGACGAGACACTGAGCGAGGATGAGCTGGCCGCCAACCGCTCGGATTTCGGCCAGGAGATCCGCCGGCACCCGATCGACGACGAGTACCACCGACAGCGCTCCGGGCAATGGGAACAGATCCGGGTGCCCCTGCTCAGCGCGGGTAACTGGGGCGGCCAGGGACTGCACCTGCGGGGAAACGTCGAAGGCTTCCTACGGGCGGGCACCGAGCAGAAATGGCTCGAGATGCACGGCATCGAGCACTGGACGCACTTCTACACCGACTATGGCGTCGCCATCCAGAAGCGGTTCTTCGGTCACTTCCTGAAGGGGGAGGACACCGGCTGGGGGGAGCAGCCGCGGGTGCTCCTCCAGGTCCGACAGATCGACGGAACCTTTAAGGAGCGCGGGGAGAGCGAGTGGCCTCTGGCGCGGACTCGGTGGACACGCCTGCACCTGGATGCCGCCGCGGGCTCACTCAGCACCGAGCCGGTGGCCGAGGGCACAACCGTCTCCTATGACCCGCTCGGCGAGGGGGTCACGTTCTCGACCGGCCCGCTCGAGCGGGAGACGGAGCTGATGGGACCCTCGGCGCTAAAGCTCTTTGCCTCTTCGGAGACCGAGGATCTGGACGTCTTCGCGATCTTGCGGGCGTTCGACCCCGAGGGCGGGGAGGTCACCTTCCAGGGCGCGATCGATCCCCACACTCCAGTCGGGCAGGGTTGGCTGCGGGCCTCGCATCGCAAGCTCGACCCGGAGAAGAGTGAGGAGTACCGCCCGTACCACACGCACGACGAGCTCTGGCCGCTGACGCCAGGAGAGGTTGTGGAGCTCGACGTGGAGATCGTCCCCACATCCCTGGTCGTGCCCGCCGGCTACTCGATCGCGCTCACGATCCAGGGGCGCGACTACGAGTACGCCGCGCATACGGGCGCCCGCCTCTCGAACTTCAAGAACGAGCTGCTGGGCTGCGGGCCGTTCCTGCACGACGACCCGGTCGACCGGCCGGCGGAGGTGTTCGGCGGGCGGGTCACGCTTCACCTCGGCGGCGATCACGGCGGATGGCTGCTCCTCCCCGTGATCCCGGGATGAGTGCGTCGTGAGCCGCACCCCGACAACCACCGTGGCAGTGCTGGGCACAGGTGTGATGGGCTCGGCGATGGCGCGCAACGCGGCTCGCGCCGGCCTCTCGGTGCGCGCCTGGAGCCAGCCCCTCGAGGATGCGCAGCGGCTGTCGGCCGACGGGATCGCCGTCGCGCCTACAGCGGCGGCAGCCGCGGCTGGAGCGAAGCTCGTCGTCACGGCGGTGCCGGACGCCCGCGCCATCGAGTCCTTCAGCTCGGGTCGCGACGGGTTTCTGGACGCGATGGACCCGGGGGGAGTCTGGATTCAGACGAGCACGGTCGGCGCGGCGCCAGCCGATCGCCTGATCGCGATGGCGCAGCGCCACGGCCGGGCGATCGTCGACGCGCCCCTGCTCGGCTCCCGGGACCCGGCCGAGCGCGGTGAGCTCGTGATCCTGGCCTCTGGGAATACCGATGCGATCGACCGCTGCACGCCGTTCTTCGACGCGGTCGCGCGCCGCGTCATGGTCGTGGGACCGGCCGGCAGCGGCAGCCGCCTCAAGCTTGTCACCAACGGCTGGATCATGTCGGCGGTCGCGTCAATCGGAGAGGCCTTCGCGCTCGCTGAGGGGCTCGAGATCGACGGCGAGCTGTTTCTCGAGGCGATCCACGGGACGGCGATGGACATGGACTATGCCCAGATCAAGGGCAGGATGATCCTCGAGCGGCACTACCCGGTGCAGATGACGCTGGCAAACGCCGTCAAGGACGCGGCGCTGGCGCTCAACGCCGCTAGGGACCAGGGCCTTCCCGCACGCGTCATCGCCGCCGCGTCGGAGCTGATGGTCTCCGCGGCCACGGAGGGGTGGGCCGAGCACGACATGGCGGCCGCCTTCAACGCCGCCCGCGCCCCGGCACCTCATCCCGACCAACGAAAGGAACCAAGCCCGTGACCCTTCCTGGCCCCGGCGACTACCGCGACGAAACTGAGGTCGACCTGCTCGGCCGGCGGGTGCGGATCCTCGAGCTCTCGCGTGAGGTCAGCTCGACCATGCCGGTGTACCCCGGCCACGTCGGCGTGGCGTTCTGGGAGCACCTGACCCACGAGCAAGTCCGTCGGCAGCGACTGCCGCCGGATTCCCCGTTTCGCGGCTACGCCGTCCGCGGGTTCGTCGGCTCCGAGCATGTCTCTACGCACGTCGATGCGATCTGGCATTTCAACCCCGACCGCCCCGACTTGACGATCGATCGGCTGCCCTGGGAGCACCTCATCACCCCGGCGGCATGGATCGACGTCAGCGACACCCCCCCGCGCGGTCACATTACGCTCGAGCGTTTATCGCGCGCGCTCGACGAGGCGCAGGTGGAGCTGCGGCCCGGCATGACGCTCCTCTACTACACGGGGATCGGTGCGGCCTGGGACGACCCGTTCCGCTTCCTCAGCGAGTTTCCAGGCCTGGACGAGGAGGCAAGCAGATGGCTGCTCGACCAGGGATTGGTGAACGTGGCGACCGACGCCACCAGCACCGACACGCTCGCCGACCTTTCCTACCCGAACCACCGGGTGCACGGGGAGCAACTGGTCGTGCACACCGAGAACGTCGCCAACATCGAGCGCATACCCCGTCATCAGGGTTTCTGGGTCGGGTTCTTCCCCCTCAGGCTGGTGGGCGGCACCGGCTCACCGTGCCGGGCCATCGCGCTGTGGGAGGTCGACGAGTAGTGAGCGGTCAGCTGTCCGGGCGACACGCGCTCATCACCGGCGCCGGCCGCGGTATCGGTCGCGCCACCGCACTCCAGCTGTCGGACGCCGGGGCGGCAGTCACGCTCGTCGCGCGCTCGGAACCGGAGCTGCGTGAGGTGGCGGACGAGATCGCCAACCGCGGCGGCGCCTCGCATGTGATTGTGGCCGACGTCACCGATGCGCCCGCCGTCGAGCGGATGGTGCAGGAGGCTCGGCGCAACGGCGAGATCGACATTTGCGTCAACAGCGCTGGCACCAACCGGCCCGGCCCCACGGTGGAGCTGGCGACGGAGGATTTCGACCGGGTGATGGGCGTGAACGTCCGCGGCGCGTTCCTCGTCTGTCGCTCGGTCGGAGCGGCGATGCTCGCTGTGCGCCGGGGGGGCCGGATCGTCAACGTCTCCTCGCAGATGGGCTCGGTCGGTTACCCAGGCCGCGCCGCCTACTGCGCCAGCAAACACGCGGTCAACGGTCTCACCCGTGCGCTCGGCGTCGAGTGGGCCGCGGACGGAATCACCGTCAACGCCGTCGCTCCGACCTTTATCGATACCCCGCTGACCGCACCCATGCTGGCCGACCCCGCGTTCCGGGCCGACGTCCTGCGGCGAATCCCGATGGGGCGCATCGGCACCGTCGACGAGGTCGCGAGCGCGATCCTGTTCCTCGCCTCCCCGGAGGCGAGCCTGATCACCGGCGCGATCCTCCCGGTGGACGGCGGATGGGTGGCTTGGTGACTCGGCCGGCTGACACCCAAGGAGGTTGAGGATGAGGTACATCAAGCGGCCGGCGGACGCCAAGCCCAGCGTGACGCAGGAGATACGCGACACCGTCTCGGAGGTCCTCCTCGCAGTGGAGCGCGAAGGCGACGCGGCCCTCCGCCGTTACTCGGAGCGCTTCGACCGCTGGAGCCCGGGCTCGTTCCGGGTGGGGGAGGCCGAGATCGAGACGGCCGCGGCTTCGGTCCCCGAACAGCTCCGCGAGCACATTGACTTCGCCCAGACCCAGGTGCGGCACTTCGCCACGCTCCAGCGCAACACGCTGATCGACTTCGAGGAGGAGACGCTGCCCGGCGTTGTCCTCGGGCAGCGTCACATACCGGTGGGCGCGGTGGGCTCCTACTCGCCGGGCGGGCGCTACCCAATGCTGGCCTCGGCGATCATGACCGTCGTGACCCCACGGGTAGCGGGCGTTGGGCGCATCGTCGCCGCCGCGCCTCCGGTGGCCGGAGGCGACGGGATCTACCCAGCGCAGCTATATGCCATGGCGAACTCGGGCGCCGACGAGATCCTGGCCATCGGGGGAGTTCAGGCGTTCGCCGCGCTGGCCTACGGCGTCGAGGACGTCGAGCCAGTTGACATGGTCGTCGGAGCCGGGAACGCCTACGTGGCCGAGGCCAAGCGCCAGCTGTTCGGCATCGTCGGTATCGATCTGCTCGCCGGCCCGACCGAGATCCTCGTGATCGCCGATGAGACCGCCGATCCCCGGCTGGTCGCCGCTGACCTTCTAGGACAGGCCGAGCATGGCCCCACCTCCCCCGCGGTCCTCGTGACGACCTCCGAGGATCAGGCTCGGGCGGTGAATGTCGCGGTCACAGAGTGGCTTGAGAACTGGCCGACCGCGGAGGTGGCGGGAGCGGCGTGGCGCTCGCATGGTGCGCTGATCCTCGTCGAGGACGACGACGAGGCGGTGAGAGTGGCCGACGAGATCGCCACCGAGCACCTCGAGATCCAGACGCACAACCCTGATTGGTTCCTGGCGCGGCTCACCAACTACGGCAGCGCCTTTGTGGGCTCCGGCGCGACGGTCGCCTTCTCCGATAAAGCGATCGGCACCAACCACGTCCTGCCCACCAACCGGGCCGCCCGCTACACCGGGGGGCTGTGGGTCGGCAAATTCCTCAAGACGGTGACTTACCAGCGCGTCAGCGCCGAAGGGGCCCGCGCGGTCGCACCGGCGACGGCGGCGATCTGTGACGCAGAGGGCTTCGCGGGGCATGCCATCACAGCCCGCCTGCGTCTCGGCGAGGGCTGAGGCGCCGGCCATCGCCGGCATCCGGAGGCTCGCTGTCGCGATAACGGTTGCGCGGACGTCCGGGCCCGCGGCACTCGCGCTCGATCCTGACGGCGCCGATGACGTCGAGGTAATCGAGGTAGCGCCGGGCGGTGACCCGGGCGATACCAACGTACGCTCCCACCTCCTCGGCCGTCAGCGCATCCCCGGATTCCCGCAGCAGCCGCCTGATCTCGCCCAGTCGCCGGATCTTCAGGCCCTTGGGCGGGCGGTGCATCCCGACCGCGCCGGTGGCCTGGACGATGTCGACGTCGTCCTGGGCGAGCTGCGCGCGGCGCAGTCCTCTCGCTCGGCGGGCAAACGAGGACATCGCGTGTTGGAGCCGTTCGGGCGCAAACGGCTTAACCAGGTAGTCGACCACGCCGAGGTGCACCATCTCCCGCACGGTCTTGGCATCACGCGAGGCGGTCACGACGATCACCTCCACCGTCGCCTCCTGCGCCCTCAGGCGGCGCACGAGCGTCCGGCCGTCGCAGCCGGGCATGGCCAGATCGACGATGGCCAGATCCGGCAACAGCGAGTTGACCGCGCGGAACGCGGCCTCGCCGTCGGCCACCGCGCCGAGCGAGCGGAACCCAGGCATGGCCTCCACGAGCCGCTGGTGCAGCGAGGCCACCTGATGGTCATCTTCGACGATCAGCACCTTCCATGGCCGGTCACGGTCGACGCTAGTCTCCCACGCCGATCGCTCGGCTTCGCCGTTCATGATTGATAGCTCACGGTGACCTGAAGTCCGGACGGCCGCATCCGTTCGAGCTCGAAGTGGCCCCCGGTGCGCGCGACGACACTGCTGACGAGATGCAGGCCGAGCCCGGAGTGGCCGGGCTTGGTCGTGTAGTCGCGCTCGAGGATCTTCTCGACGCATTCCGGGGGGACCCCGGTGCCCCAGTCGCGCACGCGGATCATCGTCTCGCCGTCGCGCTGGCGCAGCTTCACGCGCACCCGCCGACGGGAGGCGGACACGGTTGAGACGGCCTCGACCGCATTGTGCAGGAGGTTGCCCAGAATCGTGATTGCGTCGAGATCGGTCACCCGCGGCGGCAACTCCATCAGGCGGCTGTGCCGATCCAAGACGATTTCGATGCCGCTCTGACGCGCGATCGTCGACTCGGCGATCAGCAGCCCCGCCAGCGCGGCGTTGTGGACCCGGCTGACGACCGTGCCGTAGACGCTGTGATAGCCCTCCTCGACGGTGGCCACCAATCGGCGCGCCTCCTCCACCTCGCCGAGCACCAGCAAGCCGTAGATCGCATGCATCCGGTTGGCGTGCTCGTGTGCCTGCGCCCTCAGCGAGCGCACCATCAACGAGAGCCCGTCCACCTGGCGGCGGGTCCGGTCCAGCAGATCGGCGGTTCGAATCGCGATTGCGGCGTGGTCGGCCAGCAGCGAAGCGAGGTCGAGGTCGTGCGCGCTCCAGGGACCCGGTTCTGAGCGGTACGTGTTGAGCACGCCGATCACCCTCGCGTCCTCCAGGCGCAGCGGGATGCACATCATCGCGCGGTAGTGCTCGCGCGCCGCCAAATCGCGCCACGGGCCGGCGAGTTCGTCAACGAGCACGTCCTCAACGCACACAGGCCTGCCCGTCTTCGCGGCGACGCCGGAGGGACCGGTGCCAATCTCTAGCGGATGGGTGGTGTTGATGTGCTGGGCGTACTGCGCGCCGAGTCCGTAGGCGCCCGCCAAGGTCAGCCCCTGAGCCATCTCACCCTCGCGCAGCACGATCGCGGCGGCCTGGGCGGAGAGCAGCTGCGCGGCGGTGCGAGCAATCTGCCTGAGGGTGTCGTCGAGCGCGGCCCCGTGGGCCACGGCGGTGCTGATCGACTTGATCGCGTCGAGCTGCACAGCCCCGATCGGGCTGTCCGACGTCAGAGCCTCCGCGGTGTAAGTCAGTGCGGGCTCCTCACGTCAGTGAAGGCACGGCAGCGCGCCTCCCTGCAGAGAGCTTTGCAAGCACCTCGTCGGTGCTGAGCACCCACCCGAAACAGCGGGCCACGTTCTCAAGCGCGAAGTTGTGGAGGTCGGCGCCGTACATGCTGTGAACGCAGTCGCTGACCACGATCGCGGCGTAGTCGCGGTTGAACGCCTCGAAGGCAGCGCACTGCACGCAGGTGTTCGTGTTGATTCCGATCAGCAGCAGTGTGTCCACCCCGCGGATCCGCAGCCAGCTCTCCAGCGGGGTCTCGAACCACGAGCTGAGCCGATGCTTGGTCTCGATCACGTAGTCGTCGGGCCTGAGCATTTCCGGCATCACTTCGGTCTGTGGCGATCCGGGCAGGTTGTGGCCCGAGATCGTCGAGCGCAGCTCGGGCGTGAGCGACTGGCGGGCTGACTCGACCGCACGCCACCACGGGTTGTGCAGGTACTCGCTCGTGCCGTCGACGATCCGGTTGTGCATAACCAGGAAAATTGTCGGGATGCCAAGCGCGCGCGTCCCGGTCAGCAACACCTCGGAGGCCGAGACCACCTGTTCGGCGATGTCGGCGGCCACCGGCATGGTCGCTACCGAAGGGTCCAGGTGCCCCCGATGAGTGTCGATGGCCAGTACCGCCGTGCGGCTGGGGTCGAGCTCGAGCTCCGAGTTGAGCCGCTCGGTCATCTCGTCACGTACACCCATCACTGCACCTCCATCATGTGGTTGGTCCGGACGGCACCGTCACCCGCCCGGCTGTCCGTTCTGGGATTGCGCCGCCGGCGCCGCTGCCCGCCAAGCGGGGTCCACGCCAAAGAACTGGGCGGCGGCAGCCGCGGTTGCGTCGACGTTCACGCCCACCCGCTGCAGTCGCGCGACTGGCTCGGGATCCGCCATGTCAAACGGAAGATCAGTCCCCAGGACGAGCCGGTGATCGCCAATCAGGTCGCGCAGGAATTCGAGCGCGGCATCGGCGTGCGTGATCGAGTCGATCCAGAAGCGCGAGAGGTAGGAGCTAGGGCGCAGGACGATGTGCTCGCGCGGCTCCCGCCGGCACGTCAAAGGCGTGGTCGAAGCGTCCGAGCTGGAAGGGGACGAAGCCGCCGCCGTGCACGAGGCCAAACCGCAGGGCCGGATGGCTGTCCAGCGCGCCGGAGTGGATCAGTCGAACCGCCGCGATCGAGGTGTCCAGCGGGTTGCCCATCGTGTTGACAAGGTAGAAGTCCGCCAGCCCAGGCTTCGGACCGACGTAGTACGGGTGCAAGATGAGCGGCACGCCCAGCCGCTCGGCCGTCGCCAGTACGAGGTCGAGCTCCGGGGCGTCGAGCGGAGTCGAGCCGCAGTTGGTCCCGATGTGCGCGCCGATCATCCCGAGTTGTCCGACCGCGCGCTCGAGCTCAGCCGCGGCCGCCTCGGGATCCTGGAGCGCCAGCCCGGCCACGGCCAGCAGTCGACCCTGACCGGCCACGTGCTCGGCAAGCGCGTCGTTGCAACGCCGGGTGAAGGCAGTCGCCTCGTCCGCCGGCTGGTCGTAGAAGAACAGGGTCGGAGCGCCCGAGAGCACCGAGATATCGATTCCCAGATCATCCATCTGGCGGAGCTTGGCGTCGACGCTCAGGAACTCCTCGCTGGCGGGGTAGCGAAAGCCCTCCGGGTGAACCAGGTATCCGTCATCTTCACGAACCCCGAACGCGCCACCGGATGCCGCCTCATCCAGAAAGAACTGCGGCAGGAAGTGCGTGTGCACGTCGACGGCGGTCATGAGGCCAGCTCGGCGCCGGCGGTCACGAGGCCACCTCGGCGCCGGCGACCACCTCATTGATCTCGGTGATCCCGCGCAGGTCCTCGGGCAGCTCCTGGCCCCGGCGCGCGAACCACTCGCCCAGCAGCGCGGGTGCGTCGACCACGATCCCGAGATGCAGCGAGATGATCATCAGTGCCCCGTCCTCGGCCGCGGCACTGTAGCCAGCCACGACGTCGCGCGGCACGATCACGCGGAAGTCGCGGTTGGCGGCGTCGAAGGCGGTGGAGAGGTCGCACGCATCCGTGAAGGTCCCGGTGATCACGAGGTTGTGCACGTCGAGCTGGCGCAGCAGAAACTCGAGATCGGTCGGGTAGAAGCTGGACAGCCGCTTCTTCGTGCGGATGTAGTAGTCGCCCGGCTCCTCTTCGACCATCAGGTCGAGCCAGCGGGTGCCCTCCCAGCTGTGCTCGAGCATGAGCGGGTTGGGTGGCAGGTACAGCTCGTAGAGGACCCGCCAGTTGGCGCCGCGGTTGTGGGCTTTGGAATTGGCGTCATCGATGCCGCCGTGGCGCTGCCAGTGCTGCACGTGGATGATGGGGACTCCCACCTCACGCGCGGCGGCGTGGAAGCGATTGTGTGCCGGGATCCGGGCGCGGGCTCGCGGCGCCGGAAGCGTCAGAGTCTCGTCGGGCCCCACGTGGCCGCGATGCATGTCGATGCAGACGATTGCCGTGTGCTCGGGCTCCAGCCACCGCTCGAACGCCTCGTTCGGCGGAAGGACGCGACGCTCGCGGTTCTCCAGGTAGCAATACATCTCAGTCTTCATCGAGTTCTCCAGTCACGCGGTGGCCCGCCCCAGGGCGGGCCACCGCCACTTCATCGTCGGTTACGGATGTTGCCTCAGCAGCCGATCGACTTGGGGTCGATCTTCGCGCCAGCTCCGGGTGTCCCGATCGTCGGGCTGCCGTGTACGGCATCCGGGACCTTGATCGCTCCGGAGATGATCTTCGCCTTGATCGCCGCCAGCTTCTGCTTGTCCGCTGCCGTGACCACGGACAGGTTCGGGTTGACCGCCAGGTCACCCACCCCGAAGTTGGCCAGGTTGTACTCCTTGTACCAGTGCGGGGTGATCTTGTGGTTGACGTAGGACTTGATGATGTCCTCAGCGATCCCGTTCAGGTTGTAGAGAACACTGGCCAGCACCGTCTTCGGCCCCAGCGAGGTGTCGTTGTAGTAAGACGCCACCACGTAGTGACCGGCTCCGGCTGACTGGCCGGCGGAGATCACTCCCTGCACGGCCTGATCTACCGCGCTGATCAGGACGTCGGCGCCGCCGTTGTACAGCGAGGTTCCGGCCGCCCGGGCGAGCGCAGCATCGGTGAAGCTGCCGGTCGCTTTCTGGGTGAACGACGTGGTCGGGCTCACACAGCGAGCACCGAGATCGAAGCCCTCGGGCTGCCGCGTCAGAGCCGGGAACGGAAACGCGTACACCGCGCCCAGCTTGTGGGTCTTGGAAACCATGGCGGCCAGCGCGCCCGCAAGGAACGTGCCGTCCTCCTGCTTGAAGTCCACATGCCCGAGGTTCGGCGGCTCGGCGGCCGTGGCCGCCGAGCTGGCGGCCTCGAACGGCGACTGCACGAACTGGACGTGCGGGAATTGCTTGGCAAGCTTCTGCGCCGGCGCATCCATCGCGCCGTGGGCAAAAATGATTAGGTTGTAGCCCTGGGCAGCGAAGGAAGATCCCTGCGATACGTACTGATCGGGGGTCTCAACGTTGCCAACCATCGTCACCTTCACGCCGACGTCCTTGCCGGCCATGGCTACGCCGTCAGCCCACGAGTTCGCCCAGGAGTGGTTGTTGACGGCACCCGTGGACAGCACCGCCACCTTGATGTTCGACTGGCTGCCCCCTGAGCTCGAGCTGCTCGATGAGCTTCCGCCCGCGCTGGCCGAGCTCGAGCTGCTTGATGAGCTCGAGCCGCAGCCCGCGAGCACGGCCAGCACGGTGAGACAGACGAGCACGAGCCCGATGGCTACGCCCCGCTTCCTATGCACGTTCTCCTCCATTGACGCTTCCTTTCTTGGGTGACTCGGGTCTGGGAGATGGCCCGAAACGGCTTATCTGCCTTGCGCCCCTACATTCGTCAATCTGCCGAGCCGACCGGCCTGAAGGGGATCCCCACCCCGGCCGGATAACGCGCTCCCTTGGCCAGGATCACCGCGGCGATGGTCACCACGTAGGGGAATGCTGTGAGCACGTGCGTCGGCACGTGTGCTAAGGGACCGAGGTTCTGTGACTGGAACTGGACCGCCTGCGCAAGCCCGAACAGCAGCGACGCGGCGACGATCCACAGCGCGTTCCAGCGGGCCAGGACGACGATGCCCAGGGCGATGAACCCGCGCCCGTTGGTGTACCCGCTGACGAACCCGCCGGAGTTGGCGAACAGCTCGCTGCCGCCGGCTGCCGTGATCATGCATCCGAGCACCACCGCCACGTATCGGAGCCTGCGAACGTTCAGCCCGCCGGACTCGGCCGCACGCGGAAACTCGGCCGCTGAGCGGGCGTAGAGCCCGAACCAGCTTCGCCGGATCAGGTAGAAGACCAGCGGCGCCGCGATGAAGGCTGCGTACACGAGGACGTCCTGCTTGAACAGCACCGGGCCTAGCCACGGAATCTTGTCCAGCACCGGGATTTTCACGTTCGGGAAGTGCGCAGCCGGGCTCGCCGCGACGTATTTCGCCGCCAGGGTTGTGGTGAGCCCGAAGGCGAAGATGTTGAACAGGATCCCAGTGACGATCTGGTCGGTGCCGAGGCGGACATACAGCAACGCGAGGACCAGGCCGCAGACCAATCCGCACCCGACCGCCACGAGGAGACCAAGCCAGATGCTGCCGCCTCCGTAGTTGACCCCAACGGCGGTGCCGAACGCGCCCATCAGCAGGACCCCCTCGATCCCGACATTGAGGACGCCCGCCTGCTCGATGATCACCTCACCCAACGCGGCGAACAGCATCGGGACCATAAGCGTGATGCCGAGGGTGAAGATTGTCTGGCTGGTGCTCATCTGACCGCCTCGGGGTAGGTGAAGCGGATCAGGCGGAAGGCGAGCAGGAGCACGACGAACGCCGCCATCAGAATCTGGCCCACCGTGAGGGACAACCCCGTCTGCGCCTGCAGGCCGTTACTGCCCTCCATCAGCGCCGCGAACAGGAAGGCCGACGGCACGGTCCAGGCGGGGCTCAGCCGCGCGAGGAGCGCCACCGCGATCCCGAGATAACCGAAGTTGGAGCCGTTGAAGCCCGCCGGGAGGGCGCCGTTTATCCCCAGGATGAAGATCGCGCCGGCCAGCCCAGCGAACGTCCCTCCGAGCGTAAAGCTCATGATGGCCACGCGGGTGGTCGACATCCCGTTCATGCGCGCCGCGTTCGGGTTCAGGCCGACCGCCCGGATCTCGAATCCCAACCGCGTCCGCGCCATCAGGACCCAGGCGATCACAGCGGCGAGGAGAGCCAGCACGCAGCCCAGCGTCACGAGTGTGTTGGGCCAGATGTTCGGCAACAGGGTGTTGGCGGGCACGTTCAAGGTCTGATTCGTCGATCCCTGCGGCCAAATCCCGTCGATCGCCCAGTTGCCGAGCTCGATCGCGATAAAGGTCATCATCAGCGAGGTGATCACCTCATTCGCGTTGATCAGTCCCTTCAGCACCCCCGGGATGAAGCCCCAGAAGGCGCCGCCGACCATCCCCGCGATCACGCACGCCAGGATGAACAGCGGACGCGGAGACGACGCCGGCAGGGAGAACGCGACGGCCATAGTGCAGAACGCCCCGAACCACATCTGACCCTCGCCACCCACGTTCCATAGATGCGCGCGGAACGGGATGGCAGCGCCGAGCCCGGTGCACACGAGCAGGCTGGCGATCATGATCGTCTGCCCCAGGTTGAAGACGTTTCCCACCGAGCCGGTGTACATGGCGTCGAATGCCGTGCCGGGGCTCGAGCCAAGGGCCACGATCAGGAGCGCGAACAGCCCGACCGTCACCGCCAGCGCACCGATCGTGCGCCCCACACCGCGGCCGCGCAGTGCCTTCGGCGCCGTCACCCGCCGCATCGTCTCATCCAGCTGCTTGAGCGCGCGGCCCAGAGGTGGGCGGGGAGGCACCGGGGCACCGGATCCGTGGGCCCCGGGCCCGGAGGCGGCTTCGCGGGACTCGGCACCCGGGATCTCGGGTCCCGCCATCTAGCTCTTCACCTTGCTTCCGGCCATCGCGTAGGCAAGCTCGTCGATCGCGACGTCACTTGCGGATGAGTGGTAGGCGATCTCCCCCCGGTACAGACAGATGACCCGGTCAGACAGCTTCAGCAGCTCCTCGAGGTCGATCGAGACCAGGACGATCGCGGCTCCCTGGTCGCGCGCCGCGAGCAGCTTGCGGTGAACGAAATCGGTTGCGCCCACGTCAACCCCGTGGGTGGGGTTGGCGGCGACGATCACCCGCAGCTCGCGCGAGAGCTCCCGGGCCAGCACCACCTTCTGCTGATTGCCGCCCGAGAGGGAGACCGCGGGGACGTCGGGGTCAGCCGGGCGGATGTCGTACTCGGCTATCAGCTCACGCGCCCGCTCCACGATCACCCGCGGCTGCAGCAAGCCGGCGCGCAGGAAGCGCTTGGACGCCACCTCGGACAGAGCGAGGTTCTCAGCCACGGTCATGTCGAGCACGAGCCCCCAGCCGTGCCGGTCCTCGGGAATCCCGCTGACCCCGAGCTTGCGCAGCTGGAGCGGCGAGTATCCGGTCACGTGCTCACCTTCGAGCAGAACGCTCCCGCTGGAGATCTTTGTCACGCCGGTGAGGGCGTCGACGAGCTCGCGCTGGCCGTTGCCCTCGACGCCCGCGACACCGAGGATCTCGCCGGCGCACACGTCGAAGGAGATCCCCGCCACCGCGGTCTTGCGGTCCGGTGTCTCGACCACAACGTCGCGCACGGAGAACGTCGGGCTGCTGCGGTCGGGCTCGCTGCGGCGCGGGGGAAGCTCCCTGAGCTCCTGGCCTGTCATCAGGCGCGCCAGCAGCCCCTCGTCGTACTCACCGCGCTGAACGGTGCTGACCACTCGTCCGCGGCGGAGCACGGTGACTCGGTCGGCGATCTCCATCACCTCGCTCAGCTTGTGCGTCACGACGACCACCGACCGTCCGGTCGCGCGCAGGTCGCTGAGCACCTTGAACAGAGCGGCGATCTGGACCGGCCCCAGCGAGGAGGTCGGCTCGTCGAGAACCACGACCCGGGATCCGCGGTAGAGCATCTTGAAGATCTCGACCCGCTGCTGGGTATCGATCGGGAGCTGGCCAACCCGGCGGCCGGGGTCGATGTCGATCCCCAGCCGATCGGCGGCTTCCTGGACCTGCCGTTCGACCTCGCGGCGGCGAAACTTGAGGTTGAAGGCCGACACCGAGCCGAGCACCACGTTCTCGGCCACGGTGAAGTCCTCGACGAGCATGAAGTGCTGGTGCACCATCCCGATGCCGCGGGCGAGCGCGTCGGCGGGGGTGTCGAACGAGACCTCCTCGTCGTCGAGCCCGATGCTGCCGCCGTCCGGCTTGATCATCCCGAAGAGGATGTTCATCAGCGTCGTCTTGCCGGCTCCGTTCTCGCCCAGGAGCGCGTGGATTTCTCCCGGCGCCAGGTCCAGATCGACCCCGTCGTTGGCGACGGTTGAGCCGAAGGTCTTCATGATGCCGCGCATACGCACATGGGGAGCGCGAGCAGAATTCGTGCCGGGCGTCTGTCCGGAGGTAGGCGAGTCGGCCGGAGCCATCGGACAGTACGTATACCTCATTTGTATGCCCAAGTGAAGGAGGTTTCGACCCGGCACCAGGGACCAAAACCTTGCTCCATATGTACAGGTCCCCCAGAGTCAGGAATCGCATGGCGTCCGTGCGCGTCTCGGTGCGTGCCCGCGGACGGACTTGGTCAAGGTCAAGAACGGAAAGAGGTATTGCAGATGGCAAGTCTCGCGAGCGAAGGACGGCGTCAGGCGATTTGGCCGGGTGACATCCCGAAGCCGCTGGCGCCCTACAGCCCGGCGATCAAGGCAGGAGGCTGGCTGTTCGTCGCCGGCCAGCTGGCCAGCGACTTCGAGACGGGCTTGGCTCCCGAGTGCAAGCTCGCCAACCCCAACCTGGGCGATCAGCTGCGGCTCCAGTCCGACTACGTGCTCAAGAACCTGGCCGCGCTCCATCAGGCGGCCGGCATGGACATGCACACCGATCCGGTCCGGATCTACCAGTGGTTCGCGTCCAAATACCCGACGATGGAGGAGTTCGCCGCCGGCAACACCTGGCCCAGGATCTCGATCACGCCCTATCTGCAGACGCGTAATGAGTACATCGATGACCCCCGCCCGGCATCGACCGGAATGGGCATCCGGGAGGACGGGCTGCTGTGCCGCGGGACGATCCTCGAGGTCGACATGATCTCGATCGAGCAGCAGCCCGGGATTGAGAAGCAGGGCTTCCCAGTGCCCGAGGGCTTGCCCTCGCCGCTGGCCGGGTACTCGCCGGCGATCCGCCACGGCGACTGGGTGTTCCTCGCCGGGGAGATCCCCGTCGACTGGCAGGGCGACTACCTCAGCGACGTGCATCTGGGTGAGCCGAGCGGACTCGCGCGCGAGGCGCGGGTAAACCCCTACTTCTGGTACGGCTCGGAGATCGAGAACCAGACCGAGTACACGCTCCAGAAGCTCGAGAAGATCGCCGAGCTCGCGGGCTCGTCGATGAAGCGCTGCGTGAAGGCCACCGTTTACCTGGCCTCACCGGCCGACTTCGCCGGGATGGACCGTGTCTGGAAGCGCTGGTTCCCGGAGAACCCGCCGGCTCGCGTCGTGGTCCCCTACATGGGACTGGGCGGCAAGGGCAGCCGGGTCGAGATCGCGATGAAGCTGCTGGCCAATGACTCCCAGCTCTCAATCGAGACCATCGAGACCTCGGACGCACCGGAGCCGCTCGGCCATGAGCCGCAGGCGGTCAAGGCCGGGCCATTCGTCTTCTACTCGACGCAGATGGCCTTCGACTCCTCGGGCGCGCTGGCCTCCGAGACCAGGCGCCATCCGGAGTTCCCGTGGTACGGGCAGCCGGCGAAGCAGCAGATGCGCTACATGCTGGAGAACGTCGCGCGGATCTCCGAGGCGGCCGGGACCACGCTCGAAAACCTCTGCCGCCGGCAGGCGTTCCACGACGACTTCACCTGGTTCGGGGAGACGATGCAGGACGAGTGGGCCTCGCACTTCCCGGGTGATAAGCCGGCCTCCACGACACTGCGCATCGGTGGGCCGCTGGTCGTGCCTGGAGCGCATATCCTGCTCGACCTGATCGGATACGCGCCGGACAGCTAGCAGACGCCGCACAGCGCGGACGAGCTCATGCTGCTGATGCCCACACAGGTCGATCGGCGGTGCTGAGGGGCCGGGCCTACGCCCTCGCCGCGGGCGTCAGCTACGGGACGTTAGGCATCTTCAGCACCCTCTTCTATGACCATCGAGGGTCCAGCTTCATGCTGCTCGTCCTGCGCTTCTGCGGTGGGTGGATAGTCTTCGCTGCAATCGTCCTGGCCCGGGGCGGACGCTGGCCTGCGCGCCGCGACGCCTTGGTGGCGATCCTGCTCGGGCCAGCCCAGCTGGCGGCGACGATCTGCCTGTTTGTCGGGTTCCAGCACGCCTCGCCGGGCCTCGTCGTGCTGCTCTTCTACATCTACCCGCTGCTGGTGACGATCGGCGCAGGTCCGATCTTCGGCGAACGGCTGGGCCGGCAGGGCGCCAAGCTGCTGGCCCTCGGGGTGTTGGGAATCGCGCTCACGGTCGGCCTGCCGCACTCGGCGTCGGCGCTGGGCATCGCGTGTGGCCTGGGCGCCGGCGTGTTCACGTCCGTGTTCATCCTGGGGAGCCGGCACGTGATGAGCCGAACGGTCGACGCCTTTCAGTTCATCGCGCTCGCGTACACGGGCACCTCGGCCGCCATGCTCTGCGCGTTACTGATCCACGGCGCCGATTCGACCTCCGCGCCGGCTCTGGAGTACGCGCTGCTGGTCATCGTGGTCGGCACCGTTCTTCCCGCGCTGCTGCTGTACTCGGCGATACGTCTGATCGGCGCCGGTCACGCGGCGCGGCTGGCGACGATGGAGCCGCTGACGGCGGTGGTCCTCTCCTTCCTGGTCCTTGGCGACACCCTGACTCCGGGCCAGATCGCCGGTGGCGCTCTGGTGCTGGTCTCCGTGCTGCTGCTGGCGTCTTCGCCCGACGCGCTCGAGAACCCGGCCGTCCGTCCCCTGGCCGAGCCGTGAGCAGCCGCGCGAAAGCCGAGGCGGAGTCGCACGACGAGGCGACGGGCCGCCCGGAGGAGATCCGCTGCGGGGCGCGCGACTCGATCCCGCTGGGTGTCGCGCTGATCGCCGTGGGAGTTGCCTTCGGCTACGCCGCCCATGCCGCCGGCCTGACGTGGTGGCTGGCCGGCCTGATGTCGCTGACCACCTACGGCGGGCCCTCGCAGTTCCTGGCCGCGGGTCTGATCGGCGCGGGTGCCGCCGTGCCCGCGATCATCGCCACCGTCTTCGTGGCCAACCTGCGCTACTCACTGTTCGCGGTCAGCCTGGCGCCTCATCTGCGTGACTCGCCGCGTGGGCGGCTGCTGCCGATGGCCCACGGCCTCGCCGACGGCTCCTATGCGGTGACCATGCAGCGTCGCCTGCAGCACAGGCGCCCAAGGCTCGACCGCTACCTGCTGGGCAGCATCCTCGTCTCATTCACGGTGTGGGTACCCGCGACGATCGCCGGCAACCTCCTCGGGGGCGCCGTTCCGGACGCCGTCGGCTACGGCCTGGCCTTTGCCACTCCGGCGATCTTCACCGTCTTTTTGATGGACAGCGTGCGCGACCGCATCGGCATCGTCGTGATGCTGGTCGCCGGAGTCGGCACGGTGTTCGGCCACGGTGCGCTTCCGGCGGGGGCCGGACCTGTTGTGGCGATCGTGGCGGCGTCGGTGCTGGGAGGAGTGCTCGATTGGCTACGTCGACCACGCTGATCCTGATCGCCGGGATGGCCGTCGTCACGTACCTGACGAGGCTGCCTCTCTACTTCCTGACCGTCCGCGGCTACCGTGTGACGCCGCTGGTCAGCGACATCCTCGGCCGGATACCGGCAGCTGCGTTCGCGGCAATCGTGTTCCCGGGCGTCCTCCAACCCGGCGGCCACACGGATCTGCGCGCCTCGAACCTCTACCTGTACACGGCCGCAGTAACGGTGCTGGCCGCGATCGTGCTCCGGCGCAGCTTGCTGGGGACGATCCTGGTCGGCATCGCCGTGGCGACGCTCCTGCGTCAGCTGGTCGGCTGACCGGCGCCGGCCAGGAAATGGCCGCCCCCCGGCTCGCCGACGACCTCGCCGCCGACGGCGACGGTCGTCCCGCGCAGGTGGGTCCGGACGGCCCGCCCCACCAGCCTTCGGTCGCTGAAGGGCGACCATCCGGCGCGCGAAAGAATGTCCTCGTTGCGCACCGTCCAGCGCTCGTCCGGATCGACCAGGACTAGGTCGGCGTCGGCACCGGGCTCGAGGCGGCCCTTGGCCGGCCAGAGGCCGTACGTCCGTGCCGGCATCTCCGAGTAGACCTCGACGACCCGCTCGTAGGAGATCCGGCCCGAGTGGGCCCCGTCGAGCAGGACCGAGAGCGTCGTGTCGATCCCGGGCAGACCGAAATGCACGTCCCAGATGGAGCCGGCCCGCTTCTGCTCGAGCGTAGATGGCGCGTGGTCGCTGGAGATGTAGTCAATCCGCCGCTCGTCCAGGGCGCGCCACATCAGCTCCAGATCCAGTTCCGAGCGAGCGCGAGCCGGCGGCGTGAACTTGCGCAGCGCCTCGCGCTCGAGCACCTCGTCTTCGCGCAGGACCAGGTACTGCGGACAGCTCTCGATGCCCAGGCCGTCCGCCGCGGCGAACGCATCGTGGTGGCTCACGTGAGCTGCGACAACCCTCGCGCGCGCGGTCCGTGCCGCCAGCGCCGTCACCAGCAGCGCCGTCAACTCCGCCTCGCGGTTTCGCCACTGCGGGACGATGCCGCCGTCCTGGCGCCCGGTGCTGCGCAGATCCGCCTCCGCCGCGGCGGTCAGTGACTCGTCCTCGGCGTGCACGAGGCATACCGCACCGCAGCGCGAGGCCAGCGTGAACAGCCGCCTGAGCGCCGCGGCGTCGCACCCGGGGACACCGTGGGTGGTACATGTGAACGCCTTGACGAAGGCGGCTCCAGCCCGCCACACGCCGGCAACCTCATCGAGCCGGTCCGGCCAGGCGTGTGCCCCGAGGGCGAAGTCCACCACCGACCGCGAGCGGAGGTGCTCGCGTTTGGCTGTCAGGTCTGCGGCGGCGATCACGGGCGCGGCATGGGTGTGCTCGATGACGGTCGTCACGCCGGCTCGGGCCGCGGCAGCGCTTGCGGTGGGGAAGTCCTCCCGAGTCGAGTCGCCGGGATCCATGAAGTGCACGTGGGCATCCACCATCCCCGGCATGACCAGGAGTCCGGACGCATCGACCCGCTCCCGGGCCTCGCAGCGCTCGGCGCTGAGCGCTGCGATCCGGCCGCCGGACACGTAGACGTGCAGCCGCGCACGTCCTCGCGGCGTCACGACATGTCCCCCCTCGATGCCGAGGTCGAAGCTCATTCAGTCCGACACCTTGTCATACGTATCTCTAGACTACCGGCGCGTGGAATCCCTACAGGCGCGAGACAGCTTGGCCGCACTGGCCGTACGGCCCGCCGTTGTAACAATTGACCTGCACCGGGGGCACCTCGACCCCGAGGTCGCCACGCTTCCCCTCCCGGCTGACGCGGCGCAGGCTCTGCTCGAGCGGGTCGTACCGCTGCTCGATCGCCTACGTGCGCTGGATGTGCCGGTGATCCACGTCGTGACCTCATACCGCAACCGGGATGAGATCCTCAGCAACCCCTACTGGCGCTTCCAGGCCAACCGGCCCGACAGCGCCAGGGCGATGATCGCCGAGCACCAGCTCGAGGGTTTGCCCGGCCTCGACCTGATGCCTGGCGTCTACCGCGACGGCGACGCCGTGGTCATCACCAAGAAGCGCTACGACTGTCTCCTGGGCACAGACTTGGAGATGGTGCTGCAGTCCGGCGGCCACGACAGCCTGCTCGTGATGGGGGTCAACACGAACTCCTGCGTCCTGGCAACATCGGTCTCGGGTTCCGTGCGTGACTACGCCGTGTTCGTGATCGAGGAGGGCGTGGACACGATGCTCGAGCGCCGGCTGCACGATGCGGCGCTGGCGGTGATCGACGCATCGTTCGGTTGGGTGGTGAGCGCCGCCACCCTGCTCGACGTGCTGACGGAGCGCTCGGCGAGCGCTCCGATCGCGCCCGCCTGAGTTCGGGGGGAGGCTGCCCGGGCTCGCGGCTACTGCCCCGCGTGCAGGTGCTTGGGCCCTTGCATGTAGTTCTCGATCCACCAGCTGAAGAACGCGTGCCGGACGATCTCGCCGTCCTCCTCGCCGAACCCGCCGTCCCGGCGCAGCACGTCGATCAGCGCGTGCTCCTCGTCGCTCAGCGTCACCTCCACCTCCTGCTGGACGATCGGGTACACCGTCCACTGGGGGTTGTAGCTCTTGTCGCGCTCTAGCTCGCGGGTCGCCTTGATCTCCTTGATGATGAAGTCCTCGGGCGTGCGCTGGTTGCGATACTGCCGGGCCTCGGGCTCCAGCCACCGCTCGCGATCCTCGGCCGTCGAGGCCAGCACCTGGACCTTCAGGGGCTTGAGCTCGAAGTTCGAGGTGCTGAAGATGTCCGCACCGCAGACGTTCGGCACGGCGAGGATGTCAAAGTGGGCCAGGAGCTCGACGTAGTCGCCCGGCTTGGCGAGCATCCGCTTGATGTAGAGCTGTTCGTGTTCGTCGACGCCCGTGTGCATCCAGAAGTTGAAGGAGTCGTGGACGTCGTCGGGAGTCAGTCCGTACTCCCGGATCGACTCGGCGAGGATGTCGTGGCAGTTGGTGTGTTTCTTGAAGCCGTACTGGTACTCGTAGAGGAAGCCGGTGCAGCGCGGGTACTGGATGTCATTGGTCCCCACGGTGTCGCGGATGATCGTGAACATCGCCCGCTCGCGCGGGGGCGCCGACCACAGCATGTCCCCCTCCTTCGGGAACAGCCCGTGGAGATGGCGCGTGCGCCCGGTGTGGAAGTACTCCTTGTAGTCGTGTAGGTTGAACGCGTTGAAATCGGCGCACTGGCCGTTTCCGACCTGCTCGATCCGCAGTATCTGGCCGCGCAGCACGGGCACAGCCTTTCCGGTGCCGGGCTCCATCACGTGCTCGAAGAGCACCTCGCGCTCAGCCATCGCTCCGGCCTGCGCTTCCGTTCTCGGCCGGGCGATCGGCCAGCTCCGGGTGCTCTTGGCAGAAACGCAGGAAGCCACTGCGGATGACGTCAGCGTGGCTAGCGCCGTGGCCGCCCTCGGCGATCAGCCGGTCGAGCATGTCCGCCTGCTGCTGGTTGACCACGACGGTGACGCCTCTCTGGCTCATCGCGGCGATCGTACGTCCGCGCCCTCCCCCCCGGTCAAGCATTTGGGTCGTTGGCAATGGCCGTATCACCAATTGAGCTGAGCGCGCGGCTCAGGCCGGCACCGCTTCCGCGAGGTAGCGAGCCAGGTGCCCGGCGACCGCCTCGGCTCCTCCCGGAGCCGCGAGCAGCAGCGACAGCAGGATTTTCGCCTTACGCGCTCCCAACCACTCGCTGCTCAGCAGTCCCCTGCCCAGCAGGTCGATCTCCGCCCCCGGGAACCCATAGGTGGCGCGCAGCATCTCCCCGGCCTGGGTGCGCGAGGCCAGCACGACGGGCATCGCCGCCACGGCTTCGTCGAGAGCGTCCAGCGCCGCGGCGGGAAGGTGGCCCGCGCCCAGCGCCTCGATCACCATGCCTTCATAGCCGAGGGCGGCGGCGGCGCCAACCAGCGCCCCATCGTCCCCCAGGCTCGCCGTCATCAGCGCTACACGCCCGGGCCGGCGCACCAATGGGAGGTCGAGCACCGGCCGGCCCGATGGTGCCAGCGCCAGGCGAGGTCTGCCTTCGGCAATCCAGCCGAGTGGACCGGCCAGTGGCGACACGAAGGCGGCCGGGCTCTGCGTGTGGGCCTTGACGACCAGCCGCGCGGCGTGAATCTCGCCTCCCAGCACGACGACCGTGCCCACGTCCCGCAGCCGGGGCGAGACGGCGACGCTCGCCGCGTCCAGGAGGTTGGCGGGGCCGTCGGCTCCCGCGAGGTGTGCTGCCCGCATCGCGCCGGTCACCACGACCGGCTGCTGCTCGGGCACCAGCAGGTCCAGCGCGAAGGCGACCTCCTCCAGCGTGTCCGTACCCTGGGTGATCACGATGCCGGTGAGATCGCCGCTGGCCAGCTCTCGCCGGATCTTCTCCGCCAGCGCGACGACGTCCTCCAGCGTCAGATGCGCCCCGGGGACCTGCCGGAAGGACTCGGCGCGAACCGATGCCACCTCCGCCAAGCCCGGGATCGCGGCGACCAGATCCTCGGCTGCAAGGCTGGGGACCGCCCCACCCGCCACGGCGTCCGGAAGCATGGCGATCGTTCCGCCGAGCGAGAGCATGAGGATCTCGGGCTTGGCTGCCATTTGCGCATATGTATTACCATGCTCGCGTGCCGACGCAGGCTCCCGGGCCGAGAAAGAGCAGCGCGACCCCGAGCGACCTGGCCATTTCGGGCCGCGTCGCATGAGCACCGAGCTGCTGTTCTCAGAGGGCCGAATCGGGTCGCTGTCCACCCGCAACCGGATCGTCCGCGCGGGCACTTCGGAGACGATGGCCGGTGAGCAGGGTGAGGTGACGCCCCAACTGTGCTCGCTATACGAGACCCTGGCCCGACATCAGGTCGGCCTGCTCTTCACTGGGCACCTCTACTGCGCGCGCCGGGGCCAGTACGCGCGACGCCAGACCGGCATCCACCACGACTCCCTGATCGACGGCCTGCACGAACTGGCCGCGACCGTGCATCGGCACGGCGCGCCGATCTTCGCCCAGCTCGCCCACGCCGGCAGCCAGTCTCGCGTGCAGGCCGGCCATCCGCTCGCGCCGTCCGCAGTCCCCAACGCTCTGACCGGGCGCGAGGTTCGCGACGCCCAGCCCGAGGACATTGCGCAAGCCATCGCGGCCTTCGGAGCGGCGGCCCGCCGTGCCGTGGCCGCCGGCTTCGACGGCATCCACATCCACGCCGCCAACGGCTACCTGATCAGCGAGTTCTCCTCCCCCGCCGCCAACCGCCGGACCGACGAATGGGGCGGCTCTCCGCAGGCGCGTGACCGGTTCGCGCTCGAGGTCGTGCGCGCCGTGCGGGCCGCCGCCGGGCCGGAGCTGCCGGTGACAATGAAGCTGGGGATGGTGGACGCTGTTCCCGACGGGCTCACGCTCGAGGAGTCGGTGCGGCGCGCCAGAGCGCTGGTCGACGCCGGCCTTGACGGCATCGAGGTCTCCTGCGGGATCATGCGACTGGCCAGCGATTCAGCCGCGCAGTACGTGGCGGTCGACCGCCGCCGCGCCCTGGAGGACCTCCTCCTGCACCGCGTGCTCTCGGGACCGGCCGCCGAGGCCTACTTCGTCCCCTGGGCCAGAGCGCTGCGCGCCGAGGTGGACACCACGATCGTGGCGGTCGGTGGGATGCGCACGACAGAGACCATGGAGGCCGTGCTGGCCGCCGGTGATGCCGACTTCGTCGCCCTCGCCCGCCCGCTGATCCGCGAGCCCGATCTCGTCTCCCAGCTCGCCGCCGGGCGCACCGGCAGGGTCGACTGCACCTCGTGCAACCTCTGCCTGATGCACGAGGGCCACCATTCGCTTCGCTGCTGGCGCGTTCCGCGCCAGCGGCTGATCGCGCACGCCGCGTTCCGCCTGACCGGCGGCTTCAAGCGCTGAGATGAGCGCATCACGCCGGCCTGCGGCATCTCGCGGCTCGTCCCTGGTTGGGATCGTCGCCGTGGCGATCTGCCTCCGGATGGCGATCGTGGGGATCGGTCCGCTGATCGAGCCGCTGCGCCACAGCCTCGGGATCTCCCGCGGCGTGGCCGGGCTGCTGACGACGATCCCGTTCGTCTGCATGTGCGTGTTCGCCTTCACCGGGACCTACGTGATCGCCCGGATCGGCTACGCACGGCTGATCGAGCTCTGCTTGCTGGTGCTGGCGCTCGCCTCCGGACTGCGGGCGGCGATGCCGGACGCGCCGCTGTTCCTGATCATGACCATGCCGATCGGCCTGGCCTTGGCGCTGGCCGGCGTGGCGCTCCCGCCCGTGGTCAAGCATGCCTTCTCCGAGCGCAGCGGCGCCGCAACCGGCGCTTACGTCGGCGCGATGGGCTTCGGTGCGGCCGTCGCCAGCGTCACCGCCGTGCCGCTGGCCCAGGCGCTCGGCGGCTGGCGCCAGGCGCTGGCCGTCACTGCGCTCCCCGCTCTGCTCGCGATCCCGATGTGGCGCAGCTCGCGTGCCGGGAACGTACCCCGCCACGTACACGGCTCCCTCCGGCGGCCGCCGTGGCGCACTTCTGTGCTCCTGGCCCTGGTCTTCGGCCTGCAATCGATCTGCTTCGTCGGCACGATCGCGTGGGTGGCACCGCTGTTCTCGCAGCACGGTCTCGGCGACTTCGCGGCCGGCGCCACTCCGGCGCTGCTCTCGCTTCTCTCGGTCCCGTTTGCGCTGATCGTCCCCGGACTCTCGGACGGCAAGGACCGCCGGCTGTGGATCTTGGGAAGCTCGCTGGTGATGGCGAGCGGAATCTTCGCGCTCGCCGTGGTGCCGACCGCCGCGCCGTGGCTGTGGCTGGCCTTGGTGGCCATCGGCGACGGACCGCTCTTCCCGCTCACCCTGACGCTGCCGCTCGATGTCGCCCGTGACAGCGCCGAGGCGGCGGCGCTCAACACCTGGACGCTCGGACTCGGCTTCGCCTTCTCGGCGCTCGGGCCGGTCTTGGTCGGGGTGCTACGCGATCTCTCCGGCGGGTTCGAACTGCCGCTGCTGGTCCTCGCGGCGTGCGCCGCGGGCTGCGGCGGGCTCGGGCAGCTCGTGCACCCCCGTTACGGCCGAAGCGTCGGACTTGCCCAAATTTAGCCTTACGTATTACGATCGAGTTTCGCCATGAAGCCGCCGCCCTTCGACTACCACGCGCCGGCGAGTGTGGAGGAGGCTGTGGAGCTGCTCGGCGCCGACGGGTCCGATGCAAAGGTACTGGCGGGAGGTCAGAGCCTCGTACCGCTACTCAACTTCCGCCTCGCTCGGCCGGCGAAGCTGATCGACATCAACGACCTCGGCGCCCTCGGACAGATTCGCCGCCGGGACGGGCACCTCCATATCGGGGCCCTCAGCCGCCAGTCCGCGCTCGAGCGCTCCGAGCTGGTCTCGGCCCATTGGCCGCTGCTGCACCAGGCGATCGGCTTCGTCGCGCACGCTCAGATCCGCAACCGCGGGACGGTCGGTGGATCGATCGCCCACGCCGACCCCGCGGCCGAGCTTCCCGCGGCCCTGGCTGCTCTCGACGGCGCGGTGCTGGTCCGCTCACGCCGTGGTGAGCGGACGATTCCGTGGAACGAACTCTTCGTAACGCACCTGACGACCTCGCTCGAGCCCGACGAGCTGCTGGTCGAGGTCATCGTCCCGCCGCTCGCCCCGCACACCACCACCGCGTTCGTTGAATATGCGCGCCGCCATGGCGATTTCGCGCTGGGCGGCGCGGCGGTCACGCTCAGCGTCGATGGGTCCGGGGTGTGCGGCCACGCGACGATCGCGCTGCTGGCCGCGGCGCCAACGCCGCTGCGCGCGATCGAGGCCGAGGCGGCGCTCAGAGGAGCCAAGATCGACGCCGAGGCGGCGCGGGAGGCAGCCACCGTCGCGGTACGGGACATCAACCCCACCGGCGACATCCACGGCAGCAGCGCCTACCGGCGCCGCCTCATCGAAGCGATGATCCGCCGCGCGATCCTCACCGCGGCCGAGCCGCCGCCCCACGCGGAGGGAGCATGATGGACAAGCGCCTGGTGCGCATCGAGATCAACGAACGCGAGTACGAGGCGATGGTGGAACCGCGCATGCTGCTCTCGGACTTCATCCGCCACGAGGCACGGCTCCCCGGGACGCACGTGGGCTGCGAGCACGGCGTCTGCGGCGCCTGCACGATCCAGCTGGACGGCGAGCCGGTTCGCTCCTGTCTGCTGCTGGCGATCCAGGCCAGCGGACGCTCGGTTCGCACGGTGGAAGGGATGACCGACGGGCTCGGGGACGCGCTGCACCCCCTCCAGCAGGCGTTTCACGAGACCCACGCGCTGCAGTGCGGCTTCTGCACGCCAGGATTCCTGATGTCGCTCGAGCCCATGCTCCCTGAGCTCGGCCGGCGCAGCGACGCCGAGATCAGAGCCGCTCTATCGGGGAACCTCTGCCGGTGCACCGGCTATCAGAACATCGTCGCGGCGGTACGGCTGGCGAGCGAACGCATCCCCGAGGCGTGAGGCCGCGAGGGCGGCTGGCTTGACCTCGTTGTTCGTCCAATGTATTACTTAGGGTGAGTCAGCTTGGCGTTACGGCGATCCATCCGGAGGAGAGACAGTGCAGTTTGAGAACGAGTTCGTGGTGGACGCGCCCGTCGATCAGACGTGGGCGACGCTGCTCGACATCCGGCGCGTTGCCCAGTGCCTACCCGGCGCCGTGCTCGAGTCAGATGGCGCCGACGGCGTCTTCCGCGGCTCGATGAAGGTCAAGCTCGGCCCGGCGACCCTTGGCTACCAGGGCACCGCGCGCATGGCCGACGTCGAGGAGGACGCCCACAGCGCGACTATCGAGGTGAAAGCCAAGGAGCAGAAGGGGCAGGGTTCCGCTTCGGCGCGCATCCAGAATCAGCTGAGCCCAGGACCCCATGGCAGCACCAAGGTCACCGTCCTGACCGACCTCAACATCACCGGCCGCCCGGCTCAGTTCGGCCGGGGGATCATGGAGGACGTTGCCGGCAAGATGCTCCAAGAGTTTGCCAAGCGGCTCGAGACCGAGGTGGTGGGCACGAACGGCAGTACGGCGGTCCCAGCCTCCGCCCCGGCCGCCCCGTCAGCCGCCGGCGCCGACGCCCGCCCCTCGCCCGAGCCGGCCGAGGCGGCCGGGCTCGATCTCGGCGCAGTTCTGCTCGGCCCGCTGGCCAAGCGGGCGGGCGTCGGCCTCGGCGCGGTGGCCCTGCTGGCCCTCCTGCGCATGGCCGTGCGCAGCCGCAAGACAGGCCTCAGCGTCAAGGTCAGCTGGCGATGAGCCGCGCCGGAAAGATCGCGAGCATCCTCAACCCCGGCCGGATGCTCGCGGACGGGATCCCCTATCCCGACTTCGCCCATGCCAAGCAGCGGGTTGAGGACGGCGAGGACTGGTTCGATCTCTGGATGGCGCTGAGCCGCCGCTACGAGCAACTCGGGCTGGCCGCGCTCGAGGAGGGCAAGTCTGTCTCCGCCGGGGAGTGGCTATGGCACGCATCTCTGAGCGCCCACTACGCGCAATTCATGTGGTTCCACGACCCCGCCCGGCGTGAGGCGGGGCAGCGGGCCAAGTCGGCGCTCTACCTTCGGGCCGCCCCATACCTCCTTCCGGCCGCCGAGCGCGTCGAGATCCCCTTCGAGGACACGGTGATCCCCGGCTACCTGCGACGCCCCACGGACTCCGACGGTCCCGCCCCCTGCGTCGTGCTGATCGGGGGTCTCGAGTCCACCAAGGAGGAGAGCTACCTGTTCGAGCAGATGTGCCTGCGCCGCGGGTTGGCCACCTTCGCCTTCGACGGCCCCGGCCAGGGCGAGATGTTCTTTCACCGCAAGCTCCGGCCGGACTTCGAGCGCTACGCCTCGGCGGTCGTGGACCGTCTCGAGCAGGCGGACGGCCTCGACAGCGCGCGGCTGGGCGTTCTCGGGCGCAGCCTGGGCGGCTACTACGCGGTGCGCGCGGCGGCATGCGAGCCCCGATTCAAGGCTTGCGTCGCCTGGGGGGCGTGCTACGACATGAGCGACTTCGACACCATGCCTCCGCACACGCGGGACGGCTTTCAGTACGTCACCGGGATAGAGGATCGCGACGAAGCACGCGAGTACCTCCAATCCGCGCTCGACCTCTCCGACGTGATCGACGGCCTCGCCTGCCCGACCTTCGTGATCCACGGGCGCCACGACGTGATCTTTTCGATGGGCCAGGTGGAGAAGCTGCGCGAGCACGCGGCGGCGCTGCCACTGGAGATCGTGGTCGAACCGGACGGCGACCACTGCTGTCACAACATGGGGCCGATCGTGCGCCCGCGCATGGCCGACTGGATCACGAAAGCGATCGCCGGGGTCGGAGCACCGTCTTGAAGCCAGCCGAGTTCGACTACGAGGCACCCCAGAGCCTCGAGAACGCACTCAACCTGCTGGCCGCTGATCCTGACGCCAAAGTGCTCGCAGGAGGCCAGAGTCTGCTCCCGCTCCTGGGGCTGCGACTGGCGGCTCCCTCGCTGCTGATTGATCTTCGCCGCGTGCCCGGGCTCGACGTGGTACAGCGCTCCAACGGGACGCTGAGGGTCGGAGCCATGGTCCGCACTCGCCGGGCCGAGCGCGACGCGGAGATCCGCGCGGCGGCGCCACTGCTGGCCACCGCCGCGCGGTACGTGGCTCACCCTCAGATCCGCTCCCGCGGAACCGTCGGCGGCAGCATCGCCCATGCCGACCCCGCGGCGGAGCTGCCCGCCGTGCTCGTCGCGCTCGACGGACGCGTCCGCACCTCCTCGGGGTCCGCGGAACGGGTTCACGCCGCCTCGGACTTCTTCACCGGCTTTCTCTCCACCGCCCTGGAAAGCGACGAGATCGTGACCGCGATCGAACTGCCGGTGGCCCCGGTGCGCACCGGTACCGCCTGCGTCGAGATCAGCCAGCGAGCCGGGGACTACGCGCTGTGCGGCGCCGTGGCCCAGGTGAGCCTCGATCCGGGAGGCCGGGTCGAGGAGGCGCACCTTGCCCTGCTCGGGCTCGGTGATCGCCCCGCCCGGGCGCGGGCGTGCGAACAGGCGCTGATCGACGAGCCCGCGGGCGCGCCGGTGGCGGCCGCGGCGGCTCGGCATGCTCACGAGGCTGCGACGCCGCTCGAGGATCCGCAGGCCCCCGCCGAATATCAGCTCCACCTGGCGGAAGTCGTCACGCGCCGAGCCCTCGAGCAGGCAATGGAGGATGCAGCCCGATGAATACCAAGCACGTAACCGTGACGGTCAACGGCGACGAGCATCAGGCGGACGTCCCGCCGCGACTGAGCCTGGCCGACTTCCTCCGTGAGAACCTCGACCTGACCGCGACTCACCTCGGCTGCGAGCATGGGGTGTGCGGCGCGTGCACCGTACTGGTCGACGGTGAGACGGCGAGGTCGTGCCTGATGCTGGCGGTGCAGGCGGATGGCGCCACGATCACCACGCTCGAGGGCGTCGTCGGAGCCGACGAGGAGCTGCATCCCGTGCAGCAGGCCTTCTGGGATCGTCACGGGATGCAGTGCGGGTTCTGCACGCCCGGCTTCATCATGTCGACCCTCGAGCTCCTGGAGCACCATCCCCGGCCCACCCGCGAGCAGATCAACGACGCGCTCGGTGGGCACCTGTGCCGCTGCACGGGCTATGTCAAGATCGTCGAGGCGGTTGAGCAGGCCGCGGCCCAACTGACATCGTCCACCGGGGGCATCGGATGACAGGACTTCTCGGAGCAGCCATCAAGCGCAAGGAGGACCCTCGCCTGCTGCGCGGCGGCGGGCGGTACATCGGCGACGTAAAGCTTCACGGGATGTTGCACGCGGCGATCCTCCGCTCACCCCACCCCCACGCCGAGCTCCGCTCGATTGACTTCTCCGCCTGCCTAGCCGATCCACGCTGCGTGGGTGTCCTCAGCGCGTCGGACTTCGAGGAGCCGCTGCCCGTGCTGGCCTGCATCGATGCTGAGCCCACCACCAAGCCCTTCCTGCAGAGCGTGCTGGCCAGCGACCGCGTCCGCTACGTCGGCGAGCCGGTCGCCGTTGTGGTGGCGCACGACCGCTACGAGGCAGAGGATCTGCTGGGGCTCGTCGACGTGGACTACGAGCCACTCGAGGCGGTAGTCGACCCGGAGCTGGCGATGGCCGACAGCGCACCGGTCATCCACTCCGAGACCAACGTCGTCGAGGTGATTCGGCTGTCCTCGGGTGACGCCGCCGGCGTGCTGGCCGATGCTCCCCACGTGCTCAAGGAGCGGTTCTCGACGCAACGATATGCGGGGATGCCGATGGAGACGCGCGGTGTGATCGCTGAGTGGGACGAGCGGACCGGCGTGGTCACCGTGTGGAGCTCGACTCAGGTACCCAACGGCGTCAAGCGGAACCTCCAGGCCTCACTCGGCCTAGCCGAGAACGCGATTCGGGTGATCGCCCCCGATGTCGGCGGAGGCTTCGGGGTCAAGCTCCAGATCTATCCCGAGGAGACGCTCATCGCAACGTTGACGCGGCGGATCGGCCGGCCGGTGAAGTGGATCGAGGATCGCTGGGAGCACTTCGTCGCCACCACCCACGGCCGCGAGCAGTTCCACGACGTCGAGGTCGGCTACGACGACGAGGGCCGGATCCTCGCGATTGCAGACGAGTGCGTGACCAACACCGGCGCGTATCTGCAGAGCCTCACGCTGGTCGAGCCGTTCATCGGCGTGGCAATGCTCACCGGCCCCTACCGGCTGGAGCACTTCGAGGCGAAGGCGACCGTCGTGGTGACAAACAAGACGCCGATGAACCCGTTCCGGGGCGTGGGTCACGTGCAGGCGGCCTTCACGATGGAGCGGATCATCGACAGCATCGCTGCCGACCTCAGCCTCGACCCCGTCGAGGTCCGCTTGCGCAACATGATCACGCCGGACCAGATGCCGCTCAACCGCGGCTTCGCCAACGTTCTAGCCGGCACGATCGTCTACGACTCCGGTGATTACCCCACCTGCCTGCGCCGCGCCGTCGAGCTGGCCGGCTACCCCGAGTTCCGCCGCGAGCAGGAGCGTCTGCGGGCCGAGGGTCGCCACATCGGTATCGGGATCGGCTGCTTTGTGGAGGAGACCGGCCTCGGGCCATACGAGAGCGGGACGGTGCGGATCGAGCCGTCGGGCAAGATCATCGTGCTGACCGGCGCTTGCAGCAGCGGGCAGGGCCACGCGACGACGCTCGCCCAGATCGCCGCCGACGAGCTGGGGGCCGACATGGACGACGTTCAGGTCCTGCACGGCGACACCGACCTCGTTCGCTGGGGCGTCGGAACATACGCTAGCCGCACGGCCGCCGTTGGCGGCGCCGCCGTGCGCAGAGCCGCCCACGGCGTCAAGCAGCGGGCGCTGAGCATGGCCGCGCAGCTGCTGGAAGCCGACATGGGCGACCTCGAGATGCGCGACGGCTCGGTGGCGGTCGCCGGCTCCCCGTCGGCGTCGGTCACCCTGGGCGAGATCGCCACCGCGCTGTCCCCCGGTCGGCCGCTGCCGGAGGGAATCGAAGAGTACGGCCTGGAGACCACCGACGTCTTTCATCCGCCTGACAACACCTTCGCGTACGGCGTCCACCTCGCCACCGTCGAAGTCGATGTCGAGACAGGGATCGTGCGCGTACTTCGGCATGTGGTCGTCAACGACTCCGGAACGGTGATCAACCCGCTGATCCTCGAGGGCCAGGTTCAGGGTGGCGTCGCCCTCGGCCTGGGCGGGTGTCTGCTCGAGGAGGTCCTCTACGACGAGGACGGTCAGCCCCGAAACCCCAACTTCATGGACTACCGCGTCCCCGCGATCGACAACATGCCGCCGGAGATCCTCGTCGAGCACATGGAGATCCCCACGCCCCACAACCCGGATGGGATTAAGGGCGGTGGAGAGGGCGGAGCCGTCGGAGCGCCCGCCGCGATCGCCAATGCGGTTGCCAACGCGCTCCCGGGCGCACGGATCAATGCCACCCCCCTGACTCCGGCGCGGGTGCGGCGGGCGATTCAGGAGGCGGCATTAGACGGGAGGGCACTGAAACGATGAGCAGCCGGCCGAAGGGCGCCGTCCAGCAGCTGGAGAACACTCCGCTGGCCGAGCGCGCGAGAGGCGCGATCCTGAGCGCGATCCTCGAGAAGCGCTTCGAGCATCGGCTTCCCTCCGAAGACGATCTGGCCGCGATGCTGAACGTCTCACGCACGACGATCCGCACCGCGCTGCAGCGGCTGGAGCAGGACGGCATCGTCAGCCGCCGCCGGGCCATCGGCACCACGATCAACGCCCACGTAGCGCCGGCGAGTTTGGCCCTGCAGCGGCTGGTCGGCTTCGACCGCCTGCTGGAGGAGAAGGGCCACGTCGTGAAGATCGACGCGAGCTGGACGCGGGGCAAGGCACCCGCCGAAGTGGCGACGCTATTCGGCCTGGCCGACAGTGAGGAGTGCTGCATCACGCGCAAGGACTACTACGCCGACGGTTTCCTGGCGATCCACATCCGCGACTACATTCCGTGGTCGCAGCTGAAAAGCTCGCGCCTGCGCGATCCGATCCCGGCCTCGATGTTCGACTTCAGCCGCCGCTACCTTCGCGAGCCGATCGACAACGCCGTGGTGAGGATCTTGCCGATGGTCAATCGAGGCAAGAAGACCACGGCGCTGCTGCTGAAGCCGGGGGAGCCGTTCGCGCGCCTGCACGAGACCCACTACGCGATCGGCGGCCTTGCGGTCGCGTACTCGATGATCGACCAGGATCCGAAGTACATCCAGCTGGAAGTGTTCCGCCGAGCTTGAGCCATGCCGACTGAGAACCTCACGCAGGCCGCGCTCCTGCGGTGGCGCTCGCAGGGACGCCGGGTGGTGGTGGCGATGCTTGTCGAAGTGCTGGGCTCGGCCCCCCTGGACCTCGGCGCGACGATGCTGGTGGATGACGCCGGCCGCATCGAAGGCTCGGTCACGGGGGGCTGCGTAGAGTCGGCGCTGGTCCAGGAGGCCCAGCAGGTGCTGGACGGGGGCCCCCCCAGGCTGCTGACCTACGGGATCTCCGACGACGTGGCCGGCCAGGCGGGTCTGATGTGTGGCGGCACGGTAAGGATCTTCGTCTCCGAGCTTGCCGGCGAGGCCGCTGCGGCCGCCGGCGCTGCGCTCGAGGCGGTCCGGGACGGGCGCCCGGCGGCGCTGGCCACGCTGCTCGATGGCGAGGCGTCAGGGTCAAAGCTCGCGCTGATCGGCGGCGACGCCACCGGCAGCCTCGGCGTCAGCGACCTCCTGAACCGGTCCGTCACCCGCGACGCCGCGGGCCTGCTCGAGCAGGGGATGTCGATGATCCGCACCTACCGGGCCGACGGCGCGATGATGGGCGATGACCTGCGGGTGTTCATCCGTGCCTTCGCGAGCCCGCCCCGCATGGTCATCTTCGGCGCGATCGACTTCTCCGCTGCGTTGGCTCCGGTAGCGCACGAGCTCGGCTACGAGGTGACGATTTGCGATGCCCGCCAGCCGTTTTTGGAGAGCAGCCGGTTCAGCCGGGCCGCGGAGGTGGTCAACAGTTGGCCGGACAGCTACCTCTCAGGCCAGGTCCTCGGCGAGCGCGACGCCGTGCTCGTCTTCACCCACGACCCGAAGTTCGACGAGCCGGCGCTCACCGCCGCGCTCCAGACGGACGCGGGCTACATCGGCGCGCTCGGCAGCCGCCGCACGCAGGAGGACCGGCGGCAGCGGCTGACGGCGGCCGGGGTGGCCCCCGAGCAGCTGGCCCGGATCGTCGGCCCGTGCGGCCTGGATATCGGCGCGGCGACACCGATGGAGACGGCTATCTCGATCCTGGCCGAGATTGTCTCCCGGCGGACCGGGCGCAGCGCCGCGCCACTGATCGATACCAGCGGGGGGATCCGCGCCCGGACGGCGCTGCCGGCGACGTGAGCCCTTCGCCCCACGAGATAACGCAGCGTCTGGGCGAGCACGCCTACATCGCCGACCGCGGCCTGGCCACCGTCCTCTCGGTCTCACTCACGCTCGAGAAGCCACTGCTGCTCGAGGGCGAGGCGGGAGTGGGCAAGACCGAGCTCGCCAAGACGCTGGCCTCCGTCCTGGATACCCGGCTGATCCGCCTTCAGTGCTACGAGGGAATCGACGTCGCGCACGCTCTCTATGACTGGAACTACGCCCGGCAGATGCTCTACATCCGGACCGTGGAAGCGCGACAGGCCGCGGTAGCCGAAGCCTTCCACGACGTGTTCGGCTCCGAGTTCCTGCTCAGGCGACCCCTGCTGGACGCGATCGATCACGACGATCCCTCCCCGCCGGTACTGCTGATCGACGAGATCGATCGTGCCGACGACGAGTTCGAGGCGTTCCTGCTCGAGCTTCTCTCCGACTTCCAGATCACCGTCCCCGAGATCGGGACGATCCGCGCCAGCCGGCGACCGGTCGTCGTTCTGACTTCCAACCGCACGCGCGACCTGCACGACGCGCTCAAGCGCCGGTGCATTTACCACTGGATCGGCCATCCATCGATGGAGCGCGAGGTGGCGATCGTCGCACTGCGCGTCCCGGAGGCCTCCGAACGCTTGGCGCGGGAGGCGGCCGCGTTCATCGCCCGGGTGCGCGGCCTGGACATGACCAAGGCTCCCGGCATCGCCGAGACGCTGGACTGGGTGGCGGCGCTCGCCGCCATGGGCTACTCGAGCCTCGATCCGGAGATCGCCGACGCGACGCTGGGCGCCGTGGTCAAGTACCACGAGGATCTGGAGCTCGTCCGCGAGACGGGCGTCAGCGAGCTCGTCGCCGCGGCCCGCGGAACCGGCGCCGCCGTGCGACACGCACGATGAGCCACGATGACTTCCTGGAGCGCATCGTGCGCTTCGGTCGGAGCCTCAGGAGCGCCGGCCTCGACGTGGGGCCCGGCCGGCTGCGCGACGCGGTGGTGGCGCTCACCGCGGTGGACGCCACGGCGCACGACGACGTCTACTGGGCGCTTCGCTGCACCCTGTGCTCTCACCGCGATCACCTGGAGGTGTTCGACTCGGCCTTCGAGGCGCTCTGGCGTGGAGAGTCCACCGCGCCCCAGGAGCGACTGCGCCCCCAACCCGACCCGGGGGGCGAGGACGACGAATCCAATCACTCGGAGGCGAGCCGGCCGCGGCACCTGCTCGAGTCCAACGCCGAGCAGCCGCCGGCCGGTGAGGATCCCGAGCAGGGGCAGGGTGCCTCCTTCACCGAGCGGCTCCTGACGCTCGACTTCCGCGAGTACGGGCCAGCCGAGCTGGCTGCGGCGCGGCGGCTGGTCGACCGGATCGCCAGGTCACTGCCCTCCCGGCGCTCTTTTCGGCTGGAGCCGGCGAGCAGCGCTCAGCGGCTCGACATGCGCCGGACGCTCCGGCAGTCGATGCGCACCGAGGGCGAGGCGATGGAGCGCTCCTGGCGACGCAATCGGCTCGTGGCGCGGCGGACGATTTTCCTGCTGGACATCTCGGGCTCGATGTCGGCCTATGTGCGCCCCGTGATGATGTTCGCCCAGGCGGCCGTGCAGGCCGGCCGGTCGGTCGAGACCTTCACCTTCGGGACCCGGCTAACCCGAATCACGGCCCAGCTGCTCGGCCGCGACCGTGACCGTGCCCTGGCCGAAGCGGTCAGGACGGTGCCCGACTGGTCGGGCGGTACGCGGATCGGGCCAAGCCTCCGGAGCTTCAGCGAGACGTGGGGCAGGCGCGGCCTGGCCCGCGGAAGCGTGGTGGTGATCGTCTCCGACGGCTGGGAGCGCGGATCTCCCGAGCCGCTGGGCACGGCCATGGCTCAGCTGCACCGGCTCGCGCACGCGATCGTGTGGGTCAACCCGATGGCCGGCGATCTCGAGTACGAGCCTCTGGCGGCCGGCATGGCGGCGGCTCTGCCCCACGTCGACGTGTTCCTGCCCGGCCACGACCTCTCAGCGCTAATGTCGCTCGCCGGTGCCCTGGAGCAGATCCCCGACCGCCGCGGGCACGTCCGCCGCCACGCCGGGCCCGCGCCGCTGACGCGGGCGGTTCGATGAGCGGCGCGGCCGCAATCGGCGAACGCGCGCCGCGGCTCGAGGACCGCCGGCTGCTACGCGCCGCGGGACGGTTCGTCGACGACCTTGACCTGCCTGGGCAGCTCTGGATGCGCGTCGTGCGCGCCGACGTCGCGCACGCGCGGATCCTAGGGATCGACACCTCGGCGGCGCGCGAGGCCCCCCACGTGGTCGAGGTGCTGACCTTCGAGGACGTCGCCGAGATCGAGACGATCCCGCTGCGGCTCGACTTCGGGATCGACCTGTCGCCGTTCCTGCAGTCGGTCCTGGCCCACGACCGCGTGCGGTACGTCGGCGAGCCCGTGGCGGTCGTGGTGGCCTCCGAGCCATATGCCGCCGAAGACGCCGCCGAGCTGGTGAACGTGAGCTACGAGCCGCTGCCGGTGGTCCTCGACGCCATGCGGGCGATCGAGCCGGACGCTACATCGCTGTGGGAGGGTGCAGGCAACGAGGCGGCGACGCTGAGCAAGCGCTTCGGCGACGTGGAGGGCGCGTTCGCCAGCGCCGACCGGATCGTGCGCGCCGAGCTGGCCGTCGGCCGCCATACCGGGGTGCCGCTGGAGACGCGCGGCCTGCTCGCGGAGTGGGAACCGGGCCGCCGCGAGCTCACGGTGTGGGGGGCCGCCCTGGTCACCCACTACCACCGCCGGGTGCTCTCCCGGCTGCTGGGGCTTCCGGTGAACCGGATCCACATGCGCAGCACCGACGCCGGGGGCAACTTTGGCGTGCGGGGAGATTTCTTCCCCGAGGACTTGCTCGTGCCCCTGCTCGCGATCCGCACCGGGCGGCCGGTCAAGTGGACCGAGGACCGCGCCGAGCACCTGGTCGCCACCAACCACGCGCGCCAGCAGACCCACAGGATCGAGGCGGCGTTCGATGCCGCGGGGCGGTTGCTCGGGCTGCGGGACGAGATCTGGCACGACAAGGGTGCCTACATCCGGCCGACCGGGATCGTGGTCTCGGAGATCTCGGTCGGGATGCTTCCGTGGCCCTACCGCGTCGAGGCTTACGAGGGCACGATCCACGTCGTCACGACCAACAAGACCCCGGTCGGCCCCTACCGCGCGCCGGGTCGCTACGAGGGCACCTTCGCCCGTGAGCACCTGCTGACGATCGCCGCGCGGGAACTGGGACTCGACCCACTGGAGCTGCGCCGGATCAACCTTTTGACGACCGACGAGCTGCCCCACGAGCCCGAGCTCAGCATCGGCGGCGAGCCTTTCGTGCTCAACTCCGGCGACTTCACAGGCCTGCTCGAGCGGGCCGTCGAGCGCTCGGGCTTTGAGGAATGGCGCCGCGAGGCGACCGAGCTGCGCGCGGCGGGTCGGCTGGTCGGAACCGGCATCGGCTACTTCATGGACAAGAGCGGCCTCGGGGTCTATGAGACAGCCGGAATCGACGTCGATGTCGACGGCACCGTGCGGGTGCTGGCGGGCGGTGCCTCCTCAGGGCAGGGCATCGAGACGGTGTTCGGCCAGATCGTCTCCGAGACGCTGGGCATCCCGATGGACCAGATCAGCGTCGTGCACGGCGACACCGATCTGATTCCCGACGGCGTTGGCTCGTGGTCGAGCCGTAGCACGGTCATCGGAGGCAGCGCAACGCTGCTGGCGGCCGGCCAGACCGCGGAGAAAGCCCGCCGCATCGCTGCCGATCTGCTCGAGGCCTCGGTGGACGACGTACGGCTCGAGCACGGGCGGGTGTTCGTCGCCGGCTCGCCGGAGCACGGCTACACGCTGGGTGAGATCGCTGCCGCCGCCGACGCCGTCAGCAATGCGCGGCGGGGCGAGGAGCCCGGACTCGGCGCGCGCACGATCTACGTCGATCCGGCCATGAACTACCCCTATGGCGTGGGTCTTGGACAGCTCGAGCTCGACCCCGAGACCGGGGCGATCCACATGCGGCGCTACTTCGTCGCCTATGAGATCGGCCGGGCGATCAACCCGTTGCTGGTAGAGGGTCAGATCGCCGGCGGCGCCGCCCAGGGACTCGGCGGTGCGCTGATGGAGGAGCTGACCTACGACGCCGACGGTCAGCCGACCGCCACGTCCTTCATGGATTACATGCTCCCGACCGCATCCGAGGTGCCCGACGTGGGAGTGCTGATCTGTGAGGACGCGCCGACTCCCACCAACCCGCTGGGCGCCAAGGGAGCGGGAGAGTCGGGGATCATGCCGGTCGGCGCCGTGGTCGCGTCCGGGATCGAGGACGCCCTCGGCTGCACGGGGATCGTCACGCGCCTGCCAGCTCACCCGGAGCGCGTCTGTGACTGGATCGCGCAGGCCGCGCTGGCCGGGCAGGCCGGCCAGAACGCGAGCTGAGCGTGGAGGCCTGAGACGCCATCACCTCACGACCGGACCGCCGCCGGTTCGACGAGGTGGTGCACCTGGGCCACTGGTCGCCTCGTTGATCGCCCGCCACACGCGCTCACCGTTAACGGGCATGTCGAGGTGCCGGACGCCGAGCGGCGAGAGGGCATCGATCACGGCGTTCTGAACCGCCGGCGTCGCCCCGATCGTGCCGGACTCGCCGATTCCCTTCGCACCGAGCGGGTTGACCGGCGTCGGCGTCTGCATCTCTACCAGCTCGAAGGTGGGCAGCTCGGTGGCGGCCGGCATGCAGTAGGTGACCAGGTTGCTTGAGAGCGGGTTGCCGTATTCGTCGTAGGCGATCTCCTCAAACAGCGCCTGGGCGATCCCGGCGGCGAGGCCGCCGTGCACCTGGCCCTCGGCCACCAGCGGGTTGATGATGGTCCCGGCGTCGTCGGCGGCCACCAGCCGCTGCAGCGAGACCGATCCGGTCTCAGTGTCGACCTCGACCACGGCGACGTGGGCGCCGAACGGAAACGTCGGCTGCGGCGCCTTGAAGTCGACCTCGGCCGTGAGCTCGGAGAGCCGGTCTCGCCCCGCCAGGCGCGCGGCGAGCTCGCCCCAGCTGAGCCCCGACTGCGGTGCACCGGCGACCTGGAAGCGCCCGTGCTCGAGGTCGAGCACCATGTCGCCCAGGCTGGCCTCGAGCTCCTCGGCGGCGAGCTGCTTGCCCGTCTCCACCACCTCGTCGGCGGCGTTGGCGGCGGCGGCCCCCCCGGCCTGGGTCGATTTCGAGGCGAAGGTTCCGGTGCCGCGCGGCACCGCATCGGTGTCGCCCTTGAGTACGGTGACTTTCTCGACCGGCAAGCCCAGCCGTTGGGCGACGATCTGCGCGAACGTCGTCTCATGGCCTTGTCCGTGCGAGAAGGACCCGGTCCGGAGGATCGCCTCACCGCCATCGGTGATTTCGACCGCGCCGAATTCCGCCTCGCCGAGGCCGTTGGTCACTTCGACATACGTGCTCAGGCCGATTCCGATCTGCTTGATCGCACCGTTGCGGCGCCGGGCCGCCTGGGCCTCACGCAGCTGCGCGTACCCGGCGCGCTCCAGCACCAGGTCGAGCGCCCGGTGAAAGTCCCCGACGTCGTAGACGGCGCCGGAGGCAGTGGTGAAGGGAAATGCATCGGCGGGGATAAAGTTGCGCCGGCGGACCTCGGCGGGATCGATCCCCAGTTCGGCGGCGAACAGGTCAATCGCGCGCTCCACCGCCTGAGCGGCCTCTGGCCTGCCCGCCCCGCGCACCGCCGCGATCGGCGTCGTGTTGGTGACGACAACCTTGATGTCGACGCTGATCCGCTCGATCCGATACACGCCGCTCGCCATCAGCGACGTGTAGTTCGTAAGGAACGCGCCCAGGCTGGGATAGGCGCCGGCGTCGGCCAAAATGCTCAGCCGCAGGGCATCGACGGTGCCGTCGCGCCGGCCTCCGATCCGGAACTCGATTCGCTGCCCGCGGCCGTGGTGCATCGCGACCAGGTGCTCGCTGCGGGTTTCGCTCCAGCGGACGGCCCGGCCGCTCGCTAGCGCCAGGTACGCCAAGAGCACGTCCTCGACATCGAGGCCCTTGCCGCCGAAGCCGCCCCCGACGTCGGGCGCTATCACCCGGATCGCCGCGGGCTCGAGTCCGAGCGCGGCCGCCAGCTGCTCTCGGTCCTGGTGGGGGGTCTGGGTCGAGAGCCAGGCCGTGAGCCGGCCGTCGGCCCCCACCCGGGCGGCGTGGGCACGGGGCTCGATCGGACACGCGGCGATCCGCTGGCTCGTGAGGGCGCCGCTGATCACCCTCTCGCACCCCTCGAACAGCTCCTCATCACTGCTCGTGGAAGGTTGCTCTCGGCACAGGTTCGTGCCCGCCGCCTCGAACAGCAGAACCTCATCCTCGAGCGCCTCGGTCGGATCGACCACCACCGGCAGCCACTCGTAATCGACGTCCACCAGCTCGGCGGCATCAACGCTCTGCTCCCGCGTCTCGCCCAAGACGATCGCGACGATGTCCCCCACAAACCGCACCCGCTCCGCGGCTAGGAAAGGACGGTGCCAGTGCTCGTCCAGGTCGACAAACGACGGCGGCATCTTGTCGAGCTCGACCTCGGCGGCGGTGAACACCTGAACACCCGGCCGCGCCGCCGCCGCCGACGTGTCGATGCCGGTGATCCGCGCGTGCGCCAGCGGCGAGCGGACGAACGTGACATGCAGCGCGCCGGGCAGCCGAAGATCGTCAACGTACTGCCCCCGCCCGGTGATGAACCGCGGATCCTCCCGCCGGCGTACTCGCTGTCCGATCGGGTTCGCCACAGCGGCGCAGCTTGCAGGGGCGCAACTCGGATCGCAATCTGTTGCCCACCAGGAATGACCAATATCTCGAGCCGCTCGCGGCCCGGGGAGCCCGCCGGTGGTGGCGGACGCTGCGCCTCGCCTATAGCAACAGGCGCTCGTCGAAGCGACTACGGGTCAGCGCGCGGCTTCCGCTCTCGGTGACGAGCAGGGTGTCCTCGAGCCGGACGCCGCCGCCACCACGGACACCCGGGATCCAGATGAGCGGCTCCAGCGCGAAGGTCATCCCCGGCTCCAACACGACCGTCTCGGCCCCCGGGAGGTCCTCGCCGATGTAGGGCGGCTCGTTGGCACCCATGCCGACGCCGTGCCCGATGAACAGCGTGATGAAGTTCTCCTCCATGTGGTGCGCTTTCGCGACCTCGCGGACAGCGCGCGCCACGTCGTCGTTGGTGCGACCGGGAGCCATCGTCTCGGCGCCGACCTTCAGGCACGCGTGCACCGCTGTGTAGATCTCCTGCTGTCGGCGGCTCGGCGCGCCGCACACGACGGTCCGGCCGAGGTCGCCAAAGTAGCCGCCCCACATGGCCCCAATGTCGATGAACACGAGGTCTCCCTCACGGATAACCTTGTCAGACGCGATCCGGTTGGGCGGGGACATGTGCTCTCCAGAGGCCACGAACGGCGTGACGACGTGGGGCATCTCCCCGCCCAGCCGGTACAGCGCATGCATTGCCTCGGCGACAACGTCGGTCTCCCGTGCACCCGGGCGGACTGCCGCAATCGCCGCTTCGGTGACGGCTTCGGCGATTGCACATGCCTCCTCCATCACAGCGATCTCCGCCGGGAACTTGATCCGTCGCGCGCGGTGCATGACGCTGTCGCCGTCGGCCAACTTCAGCTCCGGGACGAACTCCCGCAGAGCTTGAACCTGCGCATAGGCGGCGGCGTCCAGGCCGAGCCGGCCAGTAGCCAGTCCATGGCGCTCCAGGATCGGGGCGATCGTGGACTCAACGGCACCCCGGATCAGCCCCGCCGCCTCCATGATCGGCACCACGTGCAGCTCCTCGAGCCACGGCATGACTGTGCGGGCGCGCTCTGCTTCGCCGCCGGACAGCAACGCGATCGGCTCGGTTCCGGGCAGAAGCAGGCATCCGTTGAGGAAGATGCTCTTCCCAGCGATGAGCTGGGGGCGCAGCCCGGTTAGGTAGCGGACGTTCTCGGTCTTCCACAGCAGCAGCCCATCGATGTCCGCCGCCTCGATCGCAGCGCGCGCACGCTCGATGCGTAGGCGGCGCAGAGCCTCTGGATCCGGGCGGTGCTCATAGTCGACCCGGAACTGCCCGTGCGCGAATTCCCCCAGGTCCGAGCGCTCCTGCCGACGAGAGTCGCCTGCCATCGCGGCTATCGCCTACCGGGCGACCGGCCGGCTCGGTGACAGAGCGCCAGCCTCACTGGGTGTGATTCGATCCGCCACGGCGCGCCACCGCACCCTGGAGGCAGCCGTCTGCCGGCCATGATCGACATCCACACCCATTTTCTGCCGGCGTCGCTGGCCCAGGCCCTCGAGCGCGCTTCGGGCTTCCCCCGACTGGAGCGACATGGCGGCGCAGGCTACATCCACTACGGCGCAGGTAGTGGCCATGCGCTCATCCCGCAGATGGAGAGCCTCGAGCTGCGCCTGTCCGACATGGAGCGCCAGGGCCTGCACCGTGGTGTCCTGTCCGTCACGGTGCCGGGTGTCGACGGGTTGCCGGCCGCGGAGGGAGTAGCCGTGGCACGAGACGCCAATGACGAGTTCGTCGATCTGGTCAGGTCCCACCCCAGCCGCTTGTCTGCGCTTGCCGTGCTGCCCGCGCGCGATCCCGGCGCCGCCGCGGCCGAGCTCGAACGTGCGGTCGCCCGTGGCCTGCGCGGCGCAACCCTGTTCTCCAACGTCGCCGGCCAGCCACTCGACTCGCCGGAGCTCGAGGAGATCCTCGAGGTCGCCACGAGCCTGGAAGTCCCGGTCCTCATCCACCCCGCCTATCCGCTCTCCGCAGCGAGCGTCGACGCATACGCGCTCGTGCCCACGCTGGGCTTCCTCGCCGATACCACGACCGCTGTCCTTCGGCTGGTGCTCGGCGGCGTCTACGACCGGCTTCCAAAACTGCGGCTGATACTCCCTCATACCGCCAGCCTGATCCCGTGGCTGATGGGCCGCATCGACTACGAGGCGCAGCGGATGCCGGGCGGGATGGGATCGCTGCAGGTGGCACCAAGCGAGCATCTGCGGCGGCTCTACGCCGATGTGGTGTGCGGTTGGCCACCCGCGATCCGGCTGCTGGTCGATTTCCTGGGGGCCGACCGAGTGATGTTCGGGAGCGACTACCCGCTCTGGGATCCCGCGCGTAGCGTGCGCGCTCTCGACGAGGCGGCGTTGGCACCCGCGGACGACGAGCTGGTACGCCGCGGAACGGCCCAGGCGCTGTTCGGTCTTCATCCCCCGACGTAGGAGCCGACGTGGTGCGGGGCCGCCTCGGCCCGATCGAACATCCGCCGCACCGCTTCCTCGATGTCTTGGTTGGCGCCGCCGGCGGCTGTCTCGGCCGCGGCGTGAAAGGCAGATTCGTCGAGCAGCCGCTCGAGGTCGACCCCTAGGACGCGGCCATCGTCGACCACGATCCGCCCGTTCACGATCACGGTGCGGATGTCACGCGAGGTGGCGCCGAACACGAGCTGCCGTACCGGGTCGTGAAGCGGCGTGAAGGCCAGCGCGCGGCGTGAGAACAGGACGATGTCCGCTCGAGCGCTCGGCGCGACACGCCCCAGCGCATCGCCATGGCCGGCGCAGCGACTGCCCGCGACGGTGGCCATGCTCAGCGCTTCGCGCGCCGTCAGCCACCGCTCCGGTGCGTGGCCGTGGACTTTGTGTAGCAGCGCAGTCAGGCGAAGTAGCTCCAGCATGTCGAGGGTCTCGTCGCATCCACGACCGTCCGTCCCGAGCGCGACATCTACGCCCGCCCGCAACAGCGCCGGCACGTTGGCGATTCCGTCGCCCAGGCGGAGGTTGCTGAATGGGCAGTGCGCAACCGCAGCGCCGCTTGAGGCGATCAGCTCGCGGTCGCGGTCGTCCAGCCAGACGGTGTGGACGAGCGTGGACTCGGGGCCGAGTAGACCGCGGCTGCTGAGCCAGTCGACGAATGAGCGCTGATGCCATCGCCGGGCGGTCACGGCCTGGGTGCGCGTTTCCTGCACATGTGTCTGCCAGACGAGCCCGCGCTGTCGTGCGAGCTCCATGGTCGCGTCGAGCAGGGCGGGGGTGCAGCGCTGGGGAGCCGAGGGGCCGAGGCCGATCCCGATCATGCCTCCCGGTTCGTGCCACCGCTCCACGGCATCGCGCGCCACCTTCATCACCCGCTCGACTGTGGGCGGCGAGAACTCCAGCGATGTCCGCTCAAGATCCGCGGGATCAAGATCCAGCGAGGCCAGGTAGTGCCGGTCGGCGACTCCCAGCAGCACTGTGGCACGAAGCCCTACGTCTCGGTAGGCCTGAATAATCGGCTCAAGCGTCTCCACGGTGATCTCCGGCGCCTCGAACACGAAGTCCACGACAGCGGTCACCCCGCTCAGCAGCAGCTGGACGGCGCCGAGCATCGTCCGCGTGTAGATCGCCTCGCGGCTGGGTGGCTCGGTACGCGTGACCTGGTGGGATCGAACGAACCACAGATCGAGCGGGAGCCCCTCGTAGAGGCCCGGGTTGAAGTTCTCGTTGGAGTGGTAGTGAGCGTTGACAAACCCCGGCGCGATCACGGTTGCGCTGGCGTCAAGCACCTTCGCATCCGCCGCGATGGCGGGCTCGACGGCGGCTATGCGCCCGTCGCCTAGGAGCACATCGGCGCGCTCGAGCCGCCCGTCGGGCCGCAGGATCTCACCCCCGCGTAGCAGCAGCTCATCCATGGCGATGCGAGCCTACCTGAGCGGGCCTCGATCGCGACGCCGTATTGGGCGCAATCCGCGAGCAGCGACCGCCGGTACTTCAACGGAGCGGTCACGGAATCCCGACCCGCCAGCGCCGGGGCATCTCTCCGGTAGGAAAGCCGACCGCCTCCTCCAGTTGCTCGCAAACATCGAGCAGAACCCCCTCGGCATGGTCACGCCCAATGACCTGGAGACCGACGGGCAGTCCGTTCGCCAGTCCGACCGGTACTGATGCCGCTGGCAAGCCGGAGACGTTGATCGGTGCCGTGAACGGGAACGGACCCCAGAGCGGATCGACGCGCTGGCCATCGATATCACGTTGTCGCTCTCCGATCGGGAAGGCAGTGCACGCCGTGGTCGGGGTGATGATCAGGTCATAGTCGTCAAAGAATGCGGTGACCCGCCTGCGAATCTCGCCCATACGAACGCGCGCCGCATCAACGTCGGCGGGCGTGACCAGGGCACCGGCTTCGATGCCTCGCCGGGCGTAGACGGTCAGCTGGTCGGCGTGCTCATCGAGCAGCTCGCGGCGAAAGCGCCACTCGTCGGCCAGCACCAGGGGCGCAAAGGCCTCCTTCCATCCGTCAAAGGACACCGATATCGGCTCGATGTCGTGACCGAGGCCGGTGAGCAGTGCAACCGCACGCTCCACCCCTTCCCGCACGCCGGGATCGATCGGTTGGTCGTCGGGTGCTGCGCACCACCCGATGCGAAGGCGAGCTCTCGACAGGATCCGCCGATCTCAATCTCCCGGCCGAGCAGGGCCTGCAACACGGGCCTGGCGTCGGCCACGCGCCGGACGATCGGCCCTGGGCAGGAGAAGTCGGTCATCGCCCGGAACGGGCCGTCGTCGGGAATTGAGCCAAACGTCGGCTTGATTCCGAACAGGCCGCACATCGCCGCCGGAATCCGGATCGACCCGCCGGCGTCGGAGCCGAGCGCGCGCGGTCGTCAGGCCGGCGGCGACGCTCGCCGCCGCTCCGCCGCTGGAGCCGCCGGCCGTCCGCGTGGGATCCCACGGATTGCCGCACCCCGGGCCGAGCCGGTTCTCGGTCGTCGCCGACTGGCCGAACTCAGCGGTGTTCGTCTTACCGATCAACACCGCTCCCGCAGAACGAAGCCGCGCCACCGCAATGGAGTCGCGACTGGCCGGCGCCCCTCCGTACAAGCGAGAGCCAAGGCTGGTCGCCACACCCTCCACGTCGAACAGATCCTTGATCGAGATCGGAACCCCCAGCAGCGGAGGCAAAACCGCCTCCGTCCCGCGCCAGCGCCCGCGCCACGGCGCGATAGCGGATCTCGGCCTCACGGGCTTGCGCGAGCGCCAGTTCCGAGCTGACGGTCAGATAGCTGTGGAGCTGCTCGTCAAACGCCTCGATCCGCGCCGAGCACCTGCTCGGTCACCTCGACCGGCGAAACCTCGCGCGAGGTGAACGCGAGCGACCAACTCCTCGATCGGCCAGAACGCGGCTTCGAGCCCGGCGGTCACTCGGCTCGCGGCCCGGACCCCGCGGCGACCTCAGCGAGCTCGCGGCGGACCAGCTTGCCCATGTGATTGCGCGGCAGACGAAGCCACGGCCACGATCCGCTTCGGGCACTTGTAGGGGCTGAGGCGCTGGCGGACGTCGACCAGAATCTGCTCGGGATCAAAGCGCTCGTCATCGGCGGGGACGACGACGGCGACCACTTCCTCGCCCCACCGCTGTGACGGGACCCCGACGACGGCTGCCTCTGCAACCCCGGGCTGCAGCTCGAGCGCCGACTCGACCTCCCTCGGATACACGTTCATGCCCCCGGTGATGATCAGCTCCTTGAGCCGGCCGGTGATCGACAGATAGCCGTCGCTGGGGTCGATGCGGCCGATGTCGCCGGTGCGAAACCATCCATCGCCAAAGAACGAGGCCGCGGTGACCTCCGGGGCTCCGCGGTAGCCGCTGAACACCTGCGGACCCCGGACCACGATCTCGCCGTCGGCACCGTCAGTCGACAGGCACCCCGTCGCCATCGACGACCGCCATTTCCACGCCGGGAAGGGGCAGCCCCACCGTTCCGGGACGGCGGGGACCGTCATAGGGATTAGACACGTTCAGTCCACTCTCGGTGGTCCCGTAGCGCTCGAGCGGGAGCTGGCCGAGCAACCCCCTCACCCGCTCGGCGAGCACCGTCGAAAGCGGGCGCCGAACCGGAGACGGCAAGGCGCAGGTCAGCGTGCGCGCCGGGATCCGGAGCCGCGCCTTGCGCCCAGTCGACGAGCCGCTCGTACATGGCCGGAACCGCGAACAGGACGCTGGCGCGCGCGGCGGCCATCGCCGACCACAGCGCCTCGGGAGTCAAACCGCTCCAGCACGACCGTCTGCGAGCCGGACAGCAGGCTGGCGTGCACCCCGCTGAGACCGTGTTGATGTGACAAGCGGCAGGGCGTGGACGAGCACGTCGTCGGGTCGCCAGCACCACGCCAGCATCGCCGCCTTGATCGAGGAGCTCAGGTTGAGGTGCGAGAGAGCAACGGCCTTCGGTGCGCCCGTTGTCCCCGACGTGTAGGCCAGCAACGCCGGGCTCCGTGGTGCGATGGGCGCGACGTCCATCGAGCCGGAGTGCTCCACGGCCTCGTGCAGAGTCGCGTCGGCGCCCTCGTCGCCGCTCAGAGCCACCAGCAGCTGCACCGACCGACGCCGCGGGCTCGCAGTGCGGCCAGCCGGGCCAAGCCATCGCCCTCGGCCAGTGCCGCTACGGCCTGGCTGTCAACCACCAGGTGGGCGAGCTCGGACTCGGTCAGCGTGGGATTGGCCAGCAGCACGACAGCCCCGGCCCGGAGCACGCCGAGGTAGGCGACGATCATCGCCACCGAGGCGCGAGCGCTGATGATCACGACGTCGCCGGCGCGGACGCCGTGCTCAGCGAGCCAGGCGGCCACGTGACCGGCGCGTACATCGAGCTCCCCGTGGGTGACGGATTCGCCGGCGATGAGAAGGGCGGGGCGCCCGGGTTCGCGTCGGGCCGTCGCAGAGAACATCTCCGGCAGCGAATCGCCGGTCAGCAGGCCCCGGACATCGCCGCCGGAGGACCCGCCCGCTAGGTGGATGCGCCAGGCGTGGCGGGCGCGGAGCGAAGTCTGCTCTTCGTCCAACGCGCTACTCATCGCCCCGCCGGAGTCGCGGGGCGGCGCCACAGACGCCGCGCCACGTGGCGCGATTTCCGGCGCGCTCCTGCTCGAGCATCGCCCACAGTTCGGCGCCGTCGTGAACGATCCGCTTCACCCGCCCCACCGCGCCGCGATCCAGGCGGGCCATGTCGCTGGCCATGGCACGCGCCGCGGCCCACGGATCGGGCGCCACTCGATCGATCAGCCCCATCGCCAGCGCCTCGTCCGCCGCGACGGCCCGCATGTTCAGGCATAGGTCCAGAGCCCGTCCTCTTCCCACCAGCGAGCCAAGGGCCCAGGCGCCGACCGCCAGGCCATGCCCGGGGCCGACGAAGCGCAGGCTCGCGGTGGCATCGGCGACTCGCAGGTCCGCGGCGACGGCGATCTGCGCGCCCCCGCCCACGGCTGCTCCCTGGAGCACGGCGATTATCGGAGCCGGCAGCTCGATCATCCGCCGGTAGAGCTCGTAGAGCAGGTCGGACACCTCCACGCGCTCGGCGTCGCTGATGTTCAGATCGGCGCCGGCGCAGAAGGCCGGCCGGATCGGATGAGCCCAGCAGGACGACGCGAGCACCCGGATCCTGGAGGCACTCGGTCAGGGCGAGGACCATCGCCGTGTCGATGGCGTTGCGGCGCGCGGGGCGGTTGAGGCGAAGCTCCAGGACCCCTTCGTCGCTCAGATCGGCGAGGACGGGATCCGAGGCCAGGTGCGGCGTGGACGGTGACACGCCAGGAGGCATGACCCAAATGATATATCATGTTGCCGTGGACGCGAGCGGTGAGAGCGACTCAAACAGCGGGCGGTGCCCGGGCGTCCTCGCATCACGCAGATAACGACCGACGACGGCATCTCGCTGCACGTCGAGGAGACGGGACCGGCCCACCCATCCTGTTCATCCACGAGTTCGCCGGTGACGCGCGCAGCTGGGCGCCTCAGGTGGACCATTTCAGCAGCGGCGTACCGCTGCATCACCTATAACGCTCGCGGCTATCCCCCGTCGGACGTGCCTGACGAGCCCGCGCGCTACTCGCAGGCGCGCGCGGCCGACGACGCTCGCGACGTCCTGCAGCGCGCTCGAGATCGACGCGCGCGCACGTGGTCGGTCTGTCGATGGGCGGCTTCTGCACGCTGCACCTCGGGCTCCGCTACCCCGAGCTGGTGTCGTCGCTGGTCATCGCCGGCTGCGGCTACGGTGCCCAGCCCGAGGCCCGCGAATCCTTCCGGCACGAGAGCGCCGTGATCGCGGCGGCGTTCGAGCAGGAGGGAACCGCCGCGGTCGCCGAGCGCTACGCCGTCGGCCCGGCTCGCGTCCAGTTCCAGAACAAGAACCCGGAGGGCTGGGCGGTGTTCGCGTCCGCGCTGGCCGAGCATTCGGCGACGGGCATGGCGCGCACGATGCTCGGCGTGCAACGCGAGCGGCCGTCGCTGTATGACCTGCAGAACGAGCTGCGCGCGCTCGACATGCCGGTGCTGATCATCGCCGGTGACGAGGATGACGGCTGCCTGGAACCCGACCTGATGCTCAAGCGAACCATCCCCGCAGCCGGGCCTCGTGGTCATGCCCAACACCGGGCACACCTGCAACCTCGAGGAGCCCGAGATCTTCAACCGCACCGTGTCCGAGTTCCTCACGGCGGTCGAGGCCGGAGCCTGGCCCACGCGCGATCCGCGCAGTCGCGGTCGCGGCGTAACAGGAATGGGTGACGCGGACTGAAGCAGTCGCCCGGCGGGCCGCCCGCTCAGGCGACGGTCGCCGCGGCTTGAGCAGCGCGGATCTCGCCGAGCAGCCAGCTGGGGGTGATCGGGGTGTGGTCAGCCTGGATCCCGAACGGGCGCAGCGCATCGGTGACCGCGTTGGCGATCGCCGCCGGCGCGTTGATCGCGCCTCCCTCCCCCATGCCCTTGAAACCGCCGAGGCTGTGCGGCGACGGGGACTCGCGGTGGTGGACGTGCATCATCGGGACCTCGGAGAAGCCGGGGAGCAGATAGTCCAGGAAGGTCGTGGCCAGCGGCTGGCCGTCCTCGCTGTAGGGCATCTCCTCGAGCAGGGCCTGCCCGATTCCCTGGGCGGTGCCGCCGTGGACCTGACCGTCGACGATCAGCGGGTTCACGAGCGTTCCGCAGTCCTCGATGATCAGGTAGCGCTGCAGTGCCACGAGCCCGGTCCGGATGTCGACTTCGAGGGTGACCGCGTGCAGGCTGTTGGAGAACGTTCCCGGGTCCGGCGCGCGGTAGCGCCGGGTCGACTCCAGGCCGGGCTCGAGCTCGGGAGGGAGCAGATGTGACGCGTGGTTGGCGATCCGCGCGATCTCGGCGAAGGCGACCTTGGCATCGGGGCTGCCCTTGACCACGATCTCGCCGCCGGTCATCTCGAGGTCGGCGACGTTGGCCTCGAGCTGGTGAGCGGCGATCTCGAGCGCCTTGTCTCGGACGTCGCGCGCGGCCAGGATCGCCGCCCCGCCGGCGTAGACGAGGCTTCGGCTGGCCCACGTGCCCATGCCGTAGGGCACGACTGCGGTGTCACCGAAGCGGACCGCGATCTTCTCCAGGGGCAGGCCGAACTCGTCGGCGACCACCTGGGCAAACGTCGTCTCGTGTCCCTGGCCGTGGCTGTGGGTACCGACGAGCACGGTCAGGTGTCCGTCGGGCTCGGCGCGGACGCTGGCGGTCTCCATCCCCAGCCCGATGTCGATGCCCTTGCTCGCCGACATCTGGGGTCCGAGCGCCGTGTGCTCCACGACCGCGGCCAGCCCGACCCCGCAGTAGCGGCCCTCGGTGCGCAGGCGGGCCTGCTCGGCGCGAAAGGCGGGAAGGTCGAGCAGCTCGGCCATCTGGTCAAGCGCTTGCGCCGAGCTGCCGCTCTCGATGACCAGGCCGGTGGCAGTCGTCTTGGGGTAGGAGCGGATCACGTTGCGGCGGCGGACCTCGAGCGGCTCGAGGTCGAGGCGAGCGGCGATCTCGTCCATCGTGCGCTCCATCGAGAAGCAGGCCGCCGGGCGGCCCGACGCCTCGATACGGGCCCATCGGAGTCTTGTTGGTCACCACCGCGTAGACGTCGCGGTCGTAGTTGGGGATGTCGTAGGGACCGGTCACGTTCTCTGAGGCCTGACCGGAGTCCAGCGCCGCGGTCATCGGCCAGATCGCGTGGGCGCCGTTGCTGGCCATGATCTTGATCCGCATGCCGAGCACTTTTCCGTCGGCGTCGACGGCGACGCGGAGGCGATGGGTCTGCTCTCGGCCGTGCATGGCGGTGAGCAGATCCTCGCGGCGGTCAGACACCCACTTGACCGGGTACCCGATGAGCCGGGCCGCCGCGGCGGTGACGAGATCCTCGACGTAGAGGGTGAGCTTGGAGCCGAAGCCACCGCCCACGTCGGGGGAGATGACGCGGATGCGGCCCTCGGCCATCTGCAGGTGGCGGGCCAGGCCGGTTCGCAGCAGATGCGGAGCCTGATGGGAGGACCACACCGTGAGCTCCTCACCGGCGGCGTCCCATTCGGCGATCGTCGCGCGGGGCTCGAGCGCCACCGGCGCGACCCGCCCCGCCCGGTACTCGGCCTCGAGGATGAAGTCGGCGTTGGCGAACGCCGTTTCGGTGTCGCCGTGGGCGATCTGGAAATGGTTGAAGAGGTTGTCGGGGATCGTCGCGTGGATGGCGTCGGAATCTGGATCCATCGCCTGCTCCATGGTTAGCAGCGCCGGAAGCGGCTCGAGATCGACCGCGACGGCCTCGGCCCCGTCCTCGGCCTCATAGCGCGACTCGGCCACGACCACGGCGATCGGCTCTCCCACGTAACGCACTACGTCGCCGGCCAGCACCGGGGTCTCCGCGGCCTGATAACTCGGGCGGGTCGAGTCGGCGAGGATCGGGCGCACGAGTGTCTTGAGGTCGTCAGGCGTGTAGACGGCGAGCACGCCGGGCACGCTCGCGGGCGGCGTCGGCGTCGATCGAGATCACGCGCGCGTGCGCGGCCTCACTGCGCACGAAGGCCAGGTGCAGCATGCCCGGACGCCGGAGATCGTCGACGTAGGAGCCTTTGCCCTGCAGCAGCCGGGGGTCCTCCCGGCGCCGGACCCGCGTCCCGACCAGGCGGTTGCCGTCGAACTCACTCACCGCTTGAAGGCTCCAGGCCCGCCGACAAAGACTCCCCGCCTCGGCGGCGGCGAGGATCGACTCGACGATGAAGTGATAGCCCGTGCAGCGGCAGAGATTGCCGCCCATGGCCTCGCGCACCTCGGTTTCGGTCGGGTCGGGATTGCGCTGCAAGAGATCGGTGGCCGCCATCACCATCCCCGGCGTGCAGAACCCGCACTGCAGCCCGTGGTGATCCCAGAACGCCTGCTGAACGGTCGACAGCTGCCCCGGGCCGGGAGCCATCCCTTCGATCGTCGTCAGCTCGCGACCGTCGACCTGGACGGCGAGCATCAGGCAGGAGCGCACGATGCCTCCGTCGAGCTGACCGTGCACGCGCCGCAGACGCCGTGCTCGCACCCGAGATGCGTGCCGGTCAGGCCGAGGTCCTCGCGCAGGAAGTCGGCGAGCGTCTTGCGGGTCGGGACCGACCGCGTGTAGTGGCGACCGTTGACCGTCACCGTCGACCTCGCGCCGAAAGGGATCGGCGACGGCTCAGGCGTGAGAGGTTCCACGGACTTCACCGCTCTCGAGCCTCGGACGGCGTGCCAGCGATCGCCGAGCGCCTGCGCGAGCGCGCGCTCGACGAGGACCGCGGTCACGGCGCGACGGTAATCAGCCGATGCGTGGAGGTCGTCCGCGGGGTCGATCTCCTCAGAGGCGAGGCGGCCAGCCTCCGCCAGCAGCGCGTCGTCGGGCCGCGCACCCGCCAGCAGGGTCTCGGCGGCGCGCAGACGGTGCGGCACCGGGCCGGTGGCGAAGGACACGAGACGGGCGACCGTGATGACACCGTCGTCGCCGATCTCAGCGGTGGCAACCACGCCGGCGAGCGCGAAATCCCCGTGGCGGCGCCCGACCTCGGTCACCGCCCCGACCGCGTGCGCGGGCTGCCGAGGCACGCGGATCTCGGTGAGGATCTCGTCGGGCGCGAGCGTCGACATGAGCGGCATGTCGAACAGCTCGCCGATCGGGATCTCCCGCTGTCCCGAGACGTCGCGAGCGATCACCGTCGCGTCCAGAGCGGTCATCACGGCGGGGATCTCGGCGGCCGGATCAGCGTGGGCGAGGCTGCCGCCCAGCGTCCCGCGGTTGCGCACGCTGCGGTGCGCGACCCAGGGCAGCGCCTCAGCGAGCAGCGGGCAGGCCTGCGAAACGAGCGCGGAATCCTCGGCTTGGGCATGCCGCGTGAGGGCTCCGAAGACGATCGTGTCGTCCTGCTCGCGGATCCCCTCCAGCTCGTCCAGTCGGTTGATGTCGACCAGGACCGACGGATAGGCGAGGCGCATGCTGAGCATCGGCATCAGGCTCTGACCGCCGGCGAGCACCTTGGCCTCATCGCCGTGCTCGCCGAGCAGGCCAGCGCATCGTCGAGGTGACGGGGATCGTGATACTGAAAGCGGCTCGGCTTCATCGCCCGACGATCAATCGCGTGGCTCCGCCGAGCGGCAGACCAGTGGCGGGGCGGAGCAGCATCTCATTTGGTATATCATATGCCCGCATGGCGTTCCAGAGCAAAAGCGACGTCGTCGTGGCGGCGCTGCGCGAGTCGATCATCACGGGCGAATTGGCGGCCGGCACGCCGCTGCGCCAGCGTGATCTCGCCGCGCAATTCGGCATGAGCCCGATCCCCGTGCGCGAGGCCCTGCGCCGGCTCGAGGCCGAGGGGCTGGTCGAGAGTGATCTGCACCGCGGGTCGACCGTCAAGGGAGCGATGCCCAGCGCCGGTGCGGAGAATTACGAGATCAGGGCCGGCCTGGAGTCGCTGGCCGCCAAGTACGCCGCGACCCGCATCACCGAGCCCGAGCTCGACCGCCTGGCGACCATCAACGCTGAGCTGGTGCCGACGCCGCCGACGAACCGGCTGCCGCCGACCTCAATCGCCAGTTTCATTTCCAGATCTACGAGGCAGCGGGCTCGCCCGTCCTGCTGGCGCTGCTGCGGCTGCTGTGGGGAACCTTCCCAAGTCCCGGCGGTCCGATGCGAGGGCGTCCCCTGCCGGAGTCCGTCCAACAGCACGCCGACATCCTGGAGGCGTTGCGCCACGGCGACGCGGCCCAGGCCGAGCAGCTCGTGCGCAGCCACATCCTCGCCGCCCTGGACTATCTCCCCGGTGACCCGGATCCCGATAGCCCGGACCCGGATATTGAGCCGGAGCTGAGTCAGCGGTAGGACACGGTCACGGTGAGGCCGCGGGGCCGGCGAGCGCCAGCCCGAGGACGGCAAGGAGGACCAGCACGGCGAGGGCGGCGATGGCGCCCCGTTTGGCCAGCGGCCCGGCGATGACGCCGCCGAGGTCGAGCGCCGGCGGCTCCTCGCGGTCTTCGTGGGGCCCTGGCGCTGAGGCCGGAATCGATGACTGGCCGCTGGGGGACTCAACGCTCGAGGACTCAACGCTCGGGGAAGTCTCCGCCTCCGGGGCAGCGCCAGCGCCGTTGGCCGCCGGGCGGCTGACCTCCGCCTCCAGGCGCTTGGCGAAGTCGGCGAGCATCCGGGTCGCCACGTCCTCCATGATCCCGCGCCCGAACTGAGCCGGGCGGCCGGTGATGTTGAGGTCGGTGACCACCGACACGTGCGTGACGCCGTCACCGCCGCGCAACTGGTTGCGGATCCGGGCCGAGGCTGAGCCCTGGCCCTTGACCTCCTTGGCGCGCACGTCGATCGTCGCGCTGTGCTCGTCCTCGTCGACCTCGCCCATCTGGGCGGTGCCCTCGTAGCCGACGGTCATCGGTCCGAGCTTCATCCGCATCCGGCCGCGGAACACGCCGTCGGCTCCGTCTGATTCGAGCGTGGCGCCGGGGAGACACCCGGCGACGCGGGGGATGTCGAGCAGCGTCGCCCATGTCTGCTCCAGGGGAGCCGCTACCGAGAATTCGTTTTCCAGCTTCATCGAGTCTCTCCAGCCTTTGGCAGTTGACGGTGTTCCGGCGTCACGTTCACAGCACCCGCTGCTCGAACGCCAGCCCATAGACATCGGTGCGTCGATCTGACCGCGGCTGGACGCCGCCGCCGCGGTCCTGGGCGGCACCGGCGGCGGCGAGGTCGAGCTCGGCGACGGCGACCTCCTCGTCGGTGCCCGACAGCGGCCCGCACAGCCTTGCGCCGTACGGATCGGCGATCAGCGATCCCCCCAGCAGGTCAAATTCATCCGGCTGGCCGACCTGCGACGCACAGGCGACGAAGACCTGATTGAGGTTGGCCTGCAGCACGGCGCCGTGGGCCTGCGGGGGCATGCCGTCGGCGTCGTGACGGACGGCGTCAAACCCGGTCACCCAGGCGGTGGGCACGCAGACCAGCGCCGCCCCTTGCAGGGCCAGGATCCGCATCGTCTCCACGAAGCGCAGGTCGTAACAGACGCAGATCCCCAGCACTCCCACCCGGGTCTGCACGACCGGCAGGCCGCGGTCACCGGGCGTGAGCGTGCCCTTCTCGGAGGCGAACAGGTGAAGCTTTCGGTAGTGCAGCAGCAACCGGCCGTCGCCGACCAGCACCGCGCTGTTGTAGAGCCGCTCGCCGTCCCGCTCGCACAGGCCACCGACCACGTAGCCGCCGGCGGCATCGGCGGTCTCGAGCCACGCCTGCACCGTCGCGCCGTCGATCGTCTCGGCGACCTCACGCAGACGCGCCGGATCCAGCGCGTAGCCGGAGGACGACCATCTCGGGCAGGACGACGACGTCGGCCCCGGCCGCGAACGCTCGCCGGCGCGCTCCAGCGAGCGCCGGCGGTTGGTCTCCGGCTCATACGGGACCCCGGTCATCTGGACGATCCCCACCGACACCGGATCACCCATGGTGCTCAGAACTCCGCCCCGAGGCGCCGGAGCATCTCGTAATCGGGTGGGCATGGGCCGCCGACGCTGACCACGGGTACGCCCGCGTCGGCTCGCACCTGGTGCTGCACGCCGGCGGGGACGAAGATCGCCTCGCCCGCGCGGAACTCCTGCACGGTGTCGTCGTCGACGTTGCGGACCGAGCCCCGGCCCTCGACGATGTAGATCGTGTCCTCGGACACCGGGTGCACGTGGGGCACGTTCTCCTCGCCGGGAGCCATCTTCGACGTAGTTCATGTTGGCCGCCAGCGCGCCGACGCCCGGGCCAGATCACCAGGCGGGCGTCGCTGGAGATGAGCGGCATGAGCAGATCGGGACGGTCGCGGTGAAACAGCCGGACCCCCTCCCGCGCTGACCGGCCGGCGACGGCTGCAACCGACGGCGCCTCGTCCCCATACAGGCCCGGGTCAGCCGGCGCCGGTCCGCCGACCACCGCCATCCCGGCCGAGCCGGCCTGGAGCCGGTAGCGGCGTACCGGCGTCGATGTGGATCATCGCCCCCTCGAGCTCGAGCTGACGAGCTCCTGCGCGTCGGCGATGACCCGACCCTCCCCGGACAGCACGTAGTAGACGGCATCGGACGGATGCATCGAGGTCGACCGTCGAGCCATCGCCCTCCAGCACAACACGGTGCATGGCGCGCATCGTGGCCCCGACCCCAGGATGCACCAGCGCCTGCGCGCTCCCGGCCCCGCGCAGGAGGTCGAGCTGCGGTCCCTCGCCGCACACCGCGATCGCCCCGGCCGGCCATCAGGCTGCCCCCTCGCTCACGGCGTAGGCGTGGAATCGCGCCGCCGCGGGACGATGACGGCCAGGAACTCGGCCCCCTGCTCACCGGCCTGCAGCCCGTGCTCGACGCCGCCCGGCACCACCGACCAGTCGCCCGGTCCGAGCTGCTGCTCGCGACCGTCGACCGTGAAGGTCACGCGTCCGCTGATGATCATCGTGAGCTGTTCCTGCTCGTGGCGGTGCAGGGGGAAGCTGGCGCTCGGGTCTCGAAGCGGTACCGGGTCACGGTTGCGCCCTGGCTGTCAAAGCTCGTGCGCTCGACGCCCGGGTACGGAGACTCGACGGCCAGCGCGTCAAAGCTCCCGGTGAGCGCCCCGTCGGCCATCTAGTCGTCCAAAAAGGCGACGACACGGCACGGAGACGCCTCGCCACCTTCGATCGGAATCGGAAACGCGCCGATCAGGCACCGCTGCCCCAGCGCCTTGCTCGATGTCGCCGCCGACGTTCTCGACATGGGTGACGCCTTGGCGGAACGGCACCTTGTGCATCACGAACAGGTCCGAGCGCGGCCAGCGCTCCTCCACCGACCCACCGATCTGCTGCTCGTACTGCTCACGGGCGTCCGGGACGCTTGTCCCGGATCGATGTGTTCATCGGGTGGTCACCGGAGGCGCAGTCAAAGCCCGTCCAGGCGAACTTCATCTCGGCGATCCACTCCGCGAATTCGCGGTCGCCGCCCGGGTGACGCAGGAAGTAGCGCTCCTCGTCCTCGTCGGAACGCCCGTTGAAGTAGCGGTGATAGCCGGTGTGGTAGATGAGGATGTCACCCTCGCGGACATCGGCGCGGCTGGTGATGTGGCTCGGCTTGATCACTCCCCAGTCCTCCATGTCCTCGGAGATGTCGACGATCACGCCGGGCCGGCAGAGGCGGTCGATCGGGATCGAGGCGAGGTCACTGCCGCCGGAGATGATGTGCATCTCGGCGTCGAAGTGGGTGCCCGCGTGCAGCGGGGTGTCGAGCATCTGCGAGACGATTCCGTGCGTCGCGTGGCGCTGGAAGTAGGACAGCTTCGGTGACGGATATCCCACCCAGCCCGGGGTGTGGATGGAGAAGGTGTGGGTCAGGTCAATGATCTTCACGGCGCTTGCTGCCTTTCGTTCGTTGACGTGGTGCGCTCGCCCGCCAAGCGGACCGCGGTCACGATGTTCTGATAGCCCGTGCATCGGCACAGGTTGCCGGCCAGGGCCTCGCGGATCTCGCTGTCACTGGCGTCGACGAGATCGCCCAGCAGCGGCTCGAGGGACATGAGAAATCCAGGGGTGCAAAAGCCACACTGCAGAGCATGGGTCTCGTGGAAGGCCTGCTGGAGCGGATGCAGTTCGTCCCCCAGCCCGGCGGTGAGATCCTCGACGGTGCGCACCTGGCATCCGATCGCCTGGACGGCGAGCATCAGACAGGAGCGGACCGGCATTCCGTCCACCTGGACGGTGCAGGCTCCGCACACGCCGTGCTCGCAACCGACGTGGGTGCCGGTGAGCTGCGCCTCGTGGCGGATGAAGTCAGACAGCAGCAGTCGCGGTTCGATCTCGCGCTCATAGCGCTCGGCCGTTGATCTCCAGCTCGACCTTGCGCACGCTCATGCCGTCTCCTCCTCAGTCCAGCGCGGTCCGCGGCCTTGAGCACGGCGCGCCTGACCAGGCCCTCGATCAGCCGGCGGCGGTAGCGCGTGTCTCCGTGGATGTCGCCGGTGGGCGCGATCTCCCGCACGGCGCAGGCCGCGGCCTCGCGACGCGGCTTCCTCGTCGATCGTCCGCGACTCCAGGGCATGCTCGGCCTCGGGCACGCGCAGCGGCGTCGGCCCCGCGGCCGAGGAGAACGATCGACGCCCGCTCGCAGCGCCCGTCACTCCCCGGGGTGAGAACCACGGCGGCGCCGCCGAGGCCGAAGTCCCCGTGCCGGCGCGCGTACTCCACGAACGCCGAGCCGGCAGCGGGAGAAACCGGCGGGACGATGATCTCGGTCAGCAGCTCGTCGGCCTCCAGGCAGGTGGTCAGGTGCGTGACGTACAGATCGCGAATGGCGATCGACCGCGAGCCCCGGCGCGAGGCCACGGTCACCGACGCATCCAGCGCGGTGAGGGCCACCGGCAGCTCGGCGGCCGGATCGGCGTGGGCGACCGATCCGCCGATCGTCCCCCGGTTGCGGATCTGGGGGTGAGCGACGAACGACAGCGCCTCGTGCAGCAGCGGCCAATGCGTGCGCACCGTGTCCGAACGCTCGAGCATGGCCTGGCGCGTGAGAGCGCCGACGTGCAGCACCCCGTCCGCGCGGCGCACCGAGGCCAGCGCGCCGAGCCCGTTGATATCGACCAGCCGTCCCGGCCGGGCGAGGCGGAAGTTGAGCATCGGCATCAGGCTCTGCCCCCCGGCCAGCACCTTGACGTCGTCGGCGTGCTCGGCGAGCAGTGCGAGCGCGTGCTCGACGCTGTCGGGGCGGTCGTACTCGAAGGCGGCCGGCTTCATGCCCGCGCTCCCTGCGTCGGCCAGCTCGAGCACGGCCTGGGGCGACAGCGGCAGGCGCAGGACCTCGGTGTCGAGCGCATCGGAGACGGCGTTGGCGATGACGGCGCCCGCGGCGGCGGTGCCACCCTCGCCCGCCCCCTTGACCCCGAGCGGGTTGAGCGGGGTGGGAGCGTCCTCGGTGATGAGCACGTCGACGCGTGGCACCTCGGCGGCGGTGGGAAGCAGGTAGTCCATGAACGAGCCCGACACGAGCTGGCCGGCGGGGTCATAGGCGAGCTCCTCGAGCAGGGCGCCGCCGAGTCCCTGGGCGGCGCCGCCGACGATCTGGCCCTCCACCAGCTGGGGATTGACCGCGACGCCGACGTCGTAGGCGATCATGTAGCGGCTGACCTCTACACCGCCGGTCTCCAGATCCACCTCGACGGCGGCACAGTGCAGGCCGTAGGGAAAGCTCATCTGCTCGGCGCCGAAGTACGCCTCGTCACTGAGGTGCGGGAGTCGCCCTCGGTCCAGGGACTCGGCCGGCCGGCCAAGCCGCGCGAGCTGCGGCAGCGACAGCGCCACCGATCGATCGCCCCGGATCCTCACGCTGTCGTCGACGATCTCGAGATCCTCGACTGACGCCTCGAGCTCGTCGGCGGCGAGTTCCAGGATCCTCCGGCGCAGGCAGATCGCCGCCTCCCGGACCGCGCTGCCGGCCAGCATCGTGGCGCGGCTGCCGAACGACCCCATCCCGTCGGGCACCTGCGAGGTGTCGCCGTGATGCACCGATACCGAGTCATAGGAGACGCCGAGATGCTCGGCGCAGATCTGCGCGAGCACGGTGTCCACCCCCTGTCCGAGCGAGGCACTGCCGCAGTGCACCTGGGGCTGACCGGCGGCGCTGAGGCTGACGCGCGCGTACTCCCAGCGGCCGATGCCGCTCTTCTCGATGAACATCGCCGTCCCGATGCCGCGCCGGCGGCCGGGACCAGGCTCTTCTGATCGCCAGCGCGTCATGGCCGGAAGATCGAAGCGCTCCAGGCCCTTCTCCAGCAGGAGCGGATAGTCCCCGCTGTCGTAGACGACCGCGTGGCCGTCGGTGTGGGAGCCGTTGGCGTAGGGCATCGCCTCCGGCGCGATCAGGTTGCGGCGCCGGAGCTCGACGGCATCCACACCGAGTCGCCGCGCAGCGAGGTCGATGATGCGCTCGCGGGCGAAATTGGCCTCGTAGCGTCCCGGCGCGCGGTACGTCCCCGCCGGCGTCTTGTTGGTGACGACCTGGCGAACGTCGCAGCCGAACGCCTGCCAGCGGTAGGGCCCGGGCAGGAGCCCGGCCGTCATCCCCGGGACCACGCTGCCGTGGGTGCGCACGTAGGCGCCGGTGTCGTTGACGAACTCATCGCGCAGAGCCAGGAAGATCTCCGTCGGCGCTGAGCGCCAGCGCGATGTCATGCACCTGCTCGCGGGAATGGTTGGTGCAGCGCAGGTGCTCCTCTCGATCCTCGGTCCAGCCCACTGGGTCGGCCGAGGTGCAGCGCGCACCAGGGGATCAGGTAGTCCTCGGGGTAGATCTCGCCGCGGGCGCCGAAGCCGCCTCCCACCGCGAGCTCGATCAGCCGCACGCTCTCGTGGGGCAGGTCGAGCATCTCGGCCAGGATCCTGCGGTTGATGTGCGGGATCTTCGCCGCCCCCCACACGGTGAGCTCGCCGGTGGCGTCGTCGCTCTCGGCCACGAGCCCGCGCGTCTCCATCGGCACGGCCGCGTGACGCTGGCAGACGATCCGCGCTTCGACGATGACGTCAGCGGCGGCGAACGCCGCGTCGACATCACCGCTGCGGACCTGAAAGCTCCGCACGAGGTTGGAAGCGGTGCCGGCGTGGACCCGGGGCGAGTCTGGCGACAGCGCCTGCTCGGCGTCGATGACCGCCGGCAGCGGCTCATATTCGACCGCGATCTGCTCGGCGGCGTCCTCGGCCTCGTAGCGCGAGCCGGCCACGACCACCGCCACCGGCTCGCCCGAGTAGCGGACGTACTCGTCCGCCAGCGGTCGTTGCAGGTAGGCCTCCATGCCGGCCTCGGAGAACATCCGCATCGGGATCGGAGGGCCGCCGCCACCGAGGTCCTCAGCCGTGATCACCGCCGCCACGCCCCGGCGGGCGCGGGCAGCGTCGGCGTCGACGTCGACGATGCGCGCGTGACCGTGCGGGCTGCGCAGAATGGTGGCATGGAGCATGCCGGGGCGATGCACGTCATCCACGAACCGCGCCGCCCCGGTCAGCAGCGGCCGATCCTCCTTGCGTGGCATCGAGCGCCCGATGAACGTCGGCATGGGCGTCATCGGGCGAGACCCCCGCGGATCCGGATCGCGGCGTGCTGGAGCAGCCGGCGCCGGGGCGTCCGCCAGCACCGCAGCCCGTGCAGGGTCTCGGACGTCCCGGCCCACACAACCCGGTTGGGGATGCTCAGTGAGCCGATCCGCCCGGGCTCCAACAGCGGAGACATGACGGCGGTTCCTGATGGGGCCGGGATTGTCATGCCGCCTCGCGCCGATGCCAGCCGGCCCGGACCCGCTCCGGAGTCAGCGGCAGCTCGTTGAACTCGACCCCGAGGGCGTCCGAGACCGCATTGGCCAATGCCGCCGGCGGCCCGAGGGTTCCGCCCTCGCCGACGCCCTTGACCCCGTTCGGAGTGCCCGGCGCGGGAATCTCGAGGTGATGAACCTCGAGATTGGCGATCTCCATCGCCGTGGGGACGATGTAGTCCAGCAGCGACGCGGTCAGCAGCTGGCCCTGAGAGTCGTAGATGAGTGACTCATACAGCGCGCCCCCGATGCCCTGGGCGACGGCGCCATGCACCTGCCCCGCGACGATCAGCGGATTGACCATCCGCCCGCAGTCCTCGACCACCACATAGCGGTCGATCTCGACGCCACCGGTCTCGGGGTCGACCTCCACCCGGCAGGCGTGGGTGGCGTAGGGATAGGCGACGGCCGGTGGATCGAACGTGGCGCTGGTCCGGTAGCGGTCGGGATCCTCGGCCGCCTTGACCAGCTCGGCCACGGAGACGCTGCTGGCGGGCGAGCCGACCACGTACACCATCCCGTCGGCGACCTCGAGGTCGGCGGGGTCGGCCTCCATCTTCTCGCTGGCGTCCTCGCGCAGCCGCTCTCTGAGAACGGTGCAGGCCTGGCCGATCGCGCCGCCCCCCGCGATCGCGCTGCGGCTGGCAAAGGCGCCGGTGCCGTGCATCGCCCCCACCGAGGTGTCGGCTCGGGCGATGGCGACATCGTCGTAGGCGACGCCGAGTCCGTCGGCGACGAGCTGCGCGAAGGTCGTCTCGACGCCCTGCCCCATCGCGGGCAGCGTCGTCCAGGCGGTCACCCGACCGTCGTCGTCGATCGACAGGTGCGCCCCGTCATAGCCGGCGATGCCGACCATGCCGCGGCCCGTGGAACACGCGCGAGTTGATCCCGGTGTACTCGACGTAGCAGCAGAGACCCAGACCGATCAGACGGCCCTGAGCACGGGCGCGCTCACGTTCGGCCTCGAACGAGTCGTAGCCGATGGCGTCCAGCGCGGCCGTCAGCGCGCGGCCGTAGTCACCGCTGTCGTAGGGCTGACCGGTGAGCGTCGTGTACGGCATCTCGGCCGAGGTGAGCAGGTTGCGCCGCCGGATCTCGGCGCGATCCAGTCCGAGCTGGCGGCGAGGATGTCCATCACCCGCTCGTGGACAAAGGCCGAGACCGGCAGCCCGACGCCGCGGTAGGCGCCCTCCGGACACTTGTTGGTGGCCACCGAGCGGCTGCGCGCCCGGTAGGCGCCCACCCGGTAGGGCCCCGGGATCATCGCCGGCGTTCCCAGCGCCTCGAGCACGTGCCCGTGGGGATAGACGCCGTAGGCACCGGTGTCGCAGACCACGTCGACGTCGAGGGCGAGCAGCGTTCCGTCGGCGGCGGCCGCGGCCCGTACGCGGACCACCTGGTCGCGGGCATGGCTAGAGGCGAGCAGGTTGTCCGCGCGGTCCTCGGTCCACCGAATCGCGCGGCCGAGCCGCAGCGCCAGCCAGGTGGCGACGATCTCCTCGGGATAGACATGGGCCTTCTGCCCGAAGCCACCGCCGACATCCGGAACCAGGACCGTCACCTGTGAGCGCTCCAGGTGCAGAAGCTCGGCCAGCACCTGGGCCAGCTTGTGAGGCGCCTGGGTCGATGACCACACCCGCACGCCGTCGCCATCCGGGATAGCGAGCGCTCCGCGGGGCTCGATCGGCATCGCGCAGCAGCGCGGATTGACGAACGTGCGCTCCACGGTCACGGCCGCGGTGGCCATGGCCGCCTCGACGTCGCCGCTGCCGACCGTCGCCTCGTAGAGGACGCTGGACGGGTAGCCGCTGACCGGCGCGGCGCCTCCGCCAGTGCGTCATCCACGCAGCTGATCGGCGGCAGGGGATCGAGCTCGAGGCCGATCAGTTCGGCGGCATCTTCGGCGACGTAGTTCGAGTCCGCCACGATCGCGGCGATCGGCTCGCCCACGAACCGGACCGCTCCCTGCGCCAGCAGCGGGCGCGGAGTGAGGGTGACCCCGGGGATCTCCAGCGGCGCCAGCAGCGGCCCGATGTCCAGATCAGAGGCGGTGACCACAGCCTTGACTCCCGGCCACAGCGCTGGCCGCCGTCGTGTCGATCGACGGTCACGCGCCCGTGAGCCAGCGGGCTGCGCAGGAAGTGAACGGCGAGCGCGTCGGTCGCAGGACACGTCGTCGATGTAGCTTCCCCGCCCGGTGAGCAGCGGGCGGTCCTCACGGCGGGCCAGTGGTCGGCCAACGTTCGGCGCCGAGCCACCGTCCGGCCTAGACCGGCTCACGTCGGAACACCTGAAGCTGAATGAACCGGTCGTCCACGTCGATCACCGAGTGACCGACCACGGTCGCGTTGCTGGCGTAGTGGGTCTCGAAGAGACGGATGAACGGTTGGCGGTCCTCGAGCTCGAGTCGGGTTTCGTACCGCGCGTCGCCCTTGACGGCGGCGCTGATGCGAGCCACCGCGTGATGGATCGGCTGCGAGCAGTAGCGCTTGGTGAACTCGAACAGCGAGGCCGGGATCGGCGGCTCGATTTCGTCTTCGGTTCAGGTTGGCCTCGGGGATGGCGTCACGGACGCACAGGACCAGGCGACCGTCAGCCACGTAGCGCTTGTCGGTCATCAGATAGCGGCCGCCGGTCGAGCTCGAAGTTCTCCCGAAAGTCGATCGGGGCCTGCTCGGTGACCGCCGTGACGGTGACGTCCACCTCATGGCCTTGAGAGCGCAGGAGCCAGTCAAACCCGACCAGGTGCTGGAGCGCCAGCGTGGCCGGCGGGACGTGACGGTTGATCGTCGTCCCGATCGCCCGCTGACGAGTGATCAGCCCGTCGCGTTCAAGTCCTTGCAGCGCCGTGCGGATCGTCGTGCGGCTCACATCGAGCATCCGGGCGAGATCGTCCTCGGCGGGTAGCTTGCCCTCGAAGCTGTTGTCGAGAATGGCCTGCAGGATCACCGACCGTGTCCGTTCGGCCAGCAGGCTCGTCTCCAGCTTGCCGATCACCCCCGGCCCCGTCTCCGGATTCACCGCGGCCTCCGGTTCGGCCGTCCTGCTCGGGCGATGGCCATCTCAGTGAGCGCCCGCTTCGACGCTCGCGCCGAGGAACAGTTCGCCCACGTCGCCGCGCGCGAGCAGGTCAGACGCCGCGAGGTCGAGCTCCACCCGGCCGGCCACCAGCAGGTAGCTCCAGTGCGACACCTCCAGCGCGGCGTAGGCGCGCTGCTCCACGAGCAGCACGGCCGCAGCCCGCCTCAGCCAGGCTGGGGACGTGGTCGGTGAGGAAGCGCTGGGCCAGCTCGGGAGACAGGCCGGCCGTGGGCTCGTCGAGGATCAGCAGCTGCGGCTCGGTCATGAGCGCGCGGGCAATGGCCACCATCTTGCGCTCGCCTCCGCTGAGCGTCGAGGCGCGGCGGCCCATGAAGCGGCGGATGGCGGGAAGTCGCTCGGTCACGGCATCGATCCGGCCCGAGATCTCCGACGCCGGAAGCAGATAACCGCCCATCTCCAGGTTCTCATGCACCGACAGGTTGGGAAAGACATCGTCGCTCTGGGGGACGTAGCCGATGCCGAGCTTGGCCAGCTCGTGCGGGGCAAGCCCGGTGACGGGCTTTCCCGCGAACAGCACCCGGCCGGCGAGCGGGGGGAGGATCCCGGCGACGGCCTTGAGCAGCGTGCTCTTGCCGGCGCCGTTGGGTCCGACCACGGTGACGACCTCACCGGGTCCGACGCGCGGCGCTGATGTCGTGGATGATCGGCACCTTGCTGTAGCCCGGCGCTCACTCCCTCCATGCTCAGCAGCGCCTCGGGGCGCGTGGGCGGGCTACCCGACGACATAGGCGTCGATCACCTCCTGGCGGGCTCGGACCTCGGCCATTGGACCGTCGGCGATGACCTTGCCGGCTGCCATCACCACGACCCGCTCGCACAGGCGGCCGAGTACGGCGAGTTCGTGCTCGACGATGACCATGGCGATCCCCTCCTGGCCGAGCTCACGGAGATGGCCTTCGACGGTGCGCGCCATCGTCGGATTCACCCCCGCCATCGGCTCATCGAGAAGCAGGATCTTGGGTTCGGCCATCAGGGCGCGCATGATCTCCACCAGCCGCCGCTGACCTCCGCTGAGCTCGCCGGCGTACTCATTGGCCAGATCGACCAATCCAAATCGCGACAGCAGATCCCACGCGCGAGCGATGTTCGCTTCCTCCTGTTGGCGCCACCAGCGCTTGCCGAGGAGCAGGACGCGGAACTGCTCGCCGCGCTGGTCCGGGGCCGCCACGAGCAGGTTCTCAAGGACGGTGAGGCGCCGGAACTCGCTGGAGATCTGGTACGTGCGGATCAGCCCGCTGTGGGCGCGGCGATGAGAGGAGAGCCGGGTGATGTCGCGTCCGCGCATGAGCACGGTACCGCTGCTCGGATGGATGCTGCCGGCCAGCACGTGCAGCAGCGTTGACTTTCCCGCGCCGTTGGGGCCGATGATCCCGGTAACGGTGGCCGGATGGATCTGGAGGTCAACGCCGTCGACGGCGTTGACACCGCCGAAGCTGCGCACGAGGCCCCGAGCCTCCAGCACAGGCGAATCGTCCTGGACCGCTCCGGGCAGCGCTTCCGCTGGGCTCTGTGTCGCGCGTACTCACTGCGGCTCCGCCATCGCTGGCTTGCCCGGCGCGAGCGTGGGCGTCGGGCGCCGCGTCGGGCGCGGTTAGCCGGCGCCGGCGCTCGGGCACGATGCCCTGGGGTCGAAACCACAGGAACAGGAGCGCCAGGGTGCCGATCAGGATCCACTGCAGGGCATCGATGAGCCCGGGGCGCCCGAACTTGGGCAGGTACCGAGTGACCTCGTTGAACACCACGGGGACGAGCAGGGCCCCGAGCATGACGCCGAAGTTGTTACCGGTGCCCCCCACGATGACCGCAGTCAGCAGCACCAGCGTTTCGACGTAGAGCCACGAGCCCGGCGACCACGCGGTGATGAAGCTCACCAGGATGCCTCCGCTGAGTCCCGCCATGACCCCGCCGATGACGAAGCTGAATATGCGCAGGCGAGCCACGTCCTTGCCCAGCGCCGCCGCCGCAAACTCGTGGTCGCGTACGGAGCGAAGCGCGCGGCCGAGCGGCGAGGAAGTGATGCGATGCAGGAAGAAGTAGACGACCAGGCAGGCGACGCCGGTGAAGGCCACGAACGCCCACTGGTAGTCCACCGCCGAGCTGAAGTTGTTCACGAAGGGCTGGGGGATCAGCGCCAGGCCGGCCGATCCGTTCAAGAACGAGCCCAGGTTCTCCACCACGATCGTGCCGATCACGGCGATGACGAGCATCACCATCGCCTGATAGTCGCTGCGCAGACGGCGAAGTGTGATCAGGCCGATCAGCAGCGACAGAACTCCGGCGACCACTCCGCCGATGAGGATCGGGATCGGAAACGGCAACGACGCGCCGAACAGGTAGTGCTGAAAGCCGCCGTTGCCCGATTGAGGGCCGAGGCTGAGGACCGCGGCAGTGTAGGCGCCGGCGGCCTGGAAGACGATGAAGGCGAAGTTGTTGATCCCGGTGATGCCGAACTGCAGGTTGAGTCCCCAGCACGCCATGACGTCGATGCCGACATAGACCAGGAGGGTCGTGATGTAGAGGCTCACGCCACCGCCTCCTTCTCGGTCACGGTGGTCGTGCTCCCCGGGGGCCCGAAGAGACCCTGAGGACGGACCAGGACGATCGCCACAAGAACGACGAAGGCGATGACCTCCTTGAAGCTCGACCGGGTGTACGCCGCCGCGACCTCGGTGATCACGCCCAGGGCCACGGCCCCGATCATGGCGCCATAGGCCTGCCCGACGCCCCCGAGCATCGCCGCCGCGATCGTGATGACCAGGAAGTCGTTGCCGGTCGTGGACTGAAAGGAGCTCGTGTTGAGGACCAGGAGCACGCCGGCGAGCCCGCACAGGGCACCGGCGATGAGCCAGGCCGTATCGATCACCCGGCTCGTATTGATCCCGCAAGCGCGGGCCAGCGTCGCGTTGCCCGACGTCGCTCTCATCGCCTTGCCGAGGCGACTGCGCCGCAGCAGCGCGTTGATCGCCAGCATGACCGCCACCGCGATGCCCATGATGATCAGCTGACGAACCGTGAACGACATGTCCGCGAAGTTGACGGTGTGATCAGGCGACAGCTGGTAGCTGAAGAACGTTGCGCCAAAGCCGGCCAGAAGGGCGTTCTGGATGATCACCGCGACCGAGAGCGCAACCACGACCAGGCCGAACAGGCGAGTGCCGCGGCGGACGAACGGGCGGTAGATGTAGCGGTGCAGGAGCACGGACATGACCGCTCCGACCGCCACACGCCGCCAGCACGCATACCGCCAGCGGCGCTCCCGCCTTGTTGACGAGATAACCGGCGAACGCCGACGCGGTCATGATGTCCCCGTAGGCCAGGTTGAGCATGTTCGAGACGCCGAACTGCAGCGTGAAGCCGACCGCGGCGATGGCCAGGATCGACGCCGTCACCAGCCCGAAGCCGATCGACAACAGCAGCGTGTGCACGGTCTCTGCGCTCCTTTGATCCGCGGCGGCCTACTTGAGGCTCTGCAGGTCCTGGGGGGTATAGGACTTGATCGTCGAGCCGTCGGCCCGGACGATCTCGAACGCCCCTGGCGAGTTCTGGTACTGGTCGAAGGTGATCGGCCCGGTGGCGCCCACGTACATGATCGTCTTGTGGGCCAGGAGCGCCGCCTTGCCGTCCGCGAAGCTGTGCACGACCGTGGCCCCCGGGCCACCGTTGGCGATCTTGCGGATGAACGGGTTGTAGACCGCCGGCTTGGTGCTCTTGGCCATCTCCATCGCCAGCGCCATCAGGTTGACCGAATCCCACGCCGCCTCGGCAAAGGAGTCGCTTCTCCCACTGGGAAGTCGGCTTGCTGACTCCGCCGGCAGCGGCGTGTAAGCGCGTCAGCCAGATGGTGTGGGCCGCGCCGCTGGTCGGGAGCGTAGGGCTGGGCGCCCCGGTAGAACTTGGTCATCGTCGCCTGCCCGATGGCCTGGGTGACCGCCTTCTGCCACGGCGGCTGAGTGGTTCCATCGGTCCCGATGATCGGGATCGGGTGATAGAGCTGCGTGAGCTCGGTCAGCAGCGTCGCGGAGGTCTGGGGGTCGGCCTCGATGAACAGTGCCTGGGGATGTCCGGCCACCAGCTTGCTCACCTCACTGCGGTACGAGGGCTGGCCGAGGGCCACGTTCGCCACCGCGGTGAGCGTGCCGCCGAGCTTCTTGTAGCCGCTGATCACGGTCGGCGCCGTGCCCTGGGAGCTGATGTCGGTGCCGAAGACAGCCGCCGCCCGCGTGTAGCCCTGCTGATGGCCGTACAGGGCCATGGCCAGGCCGACGGCATCGTCAGGCGGCGTGATGCGCCAGAAGTACTTGTTGGTGCTCTGGTTGAAGAGCTTCTGCCCGGTGTCTCCGAACATGGGGATCTGGGACCGGTTGAACAGCGGTACGGTCGCCGCCGCCTCGTCAGAGCTCGGACCGAGCAGACCGACGAGGTGCGAGGTGCTGGCGATCAGCTGCTGGGCAGCCGGTACGGCGTCGGCCGGATCGCCACGACTGTCGGCCACCGAGCAGCCGATCTGGGTGTGCTTGAGGATGCCGCCGGCGGCGACGATCGCCTTGGCCGCGGGCACGCAGCCGGCATTCTGCTCAGGGCCGAAGCTCGCGTCGGGGCCGCTGAAGGGATTGAACACGCCAATGGTCAGAGCGCCGCTGCCCGTGTCCGGCCCGCTTGAGCCCGCCGAGCCACCAGCCCCGGAAGCACCGGCGCCGGAACCGCACGCCGCGAGCAAAAGGCAGACGGCCCCTGTGCCGTGGCGGAAGAGAGCCTGAATCTGATCGTCATGTGATCCCTTTCCCTGGCGATGTCATCGCCTCCGATGGGTGCCGCGTCGGTCCACAGCCACGTCGGCCGTGCTGGCCGCTCTCGTACTATGTAGGACTATTCGCGCACCGTATTGGCGCTGCGCATGCGTGTCAAGGCCCCGGTGGCGCAACGCCCAGAGCGCCATCAGCAACATCTCGGCGGCCCTCAGCAACATCTCCGAATGGCCATGGTATTTAATATACCATGCCAGGCGATCACCATTCGAGGGAGAATTGACATGGACCTGCAGCTCGCCGGATCAGTCGCGCTCGTCACCGGCGCCAGCAAGGGCATCGGACGCGAAACGGCGCGTCTGCTCGCCCAGGAGGGATGCCGGGTGGTGATCACAGCTCGCGACGCCGCCCGTCTGGACGCCGCGGCCGAGGATCTTCGCGCGCAGACCGGCGGTGAGATCCTCGCCGTCGCGGGGGACATGAGCGTGCGCGAGGACGTGGAGCGCGCCCGCGACGCCGCGATCGACGCCTTCGGGCACATCGACATCCTCGTTACCTGCGCCGGCAGCTCGCCCGGCGGGTTGCTCGAGGAGCTCACCGAAGAGCAGTGGCTGGCCAGCCTCAACCTGAAGTTCATGGGCTACGTGCGCTCCTGCCGGGCGGTGCTGCCCCACATGAAGGAGCGGGGCTCGGGCAGCGTCGTCCTGGTGGTCGGAAACGACGGCCTCAAGCCGAGCTACTGGGAGATGACGGCAGGGGCGGCCAACGCCGCGGATCTGAACTTCGCCTCGTCAGCCGCCGAGCAATACGGCCCGCACGGGATTCGCATCAACACCGTCAACCCGGGCCCGGTGGACACCGATCGCTGGGACGGGCTCGAGAAGGCCTTCGCCCGTGACAAGGGCGTCAGCCAGGTGCGAGCCCACGAGCTCGCCGTCTCGCAGCATCCCGCTGGGACGGATCTGCACCCCCCAGGAGGTGGCCGACCTGGTCGCGTTCCTGGCCTCGCCCCGGGCGAGCTTCATCAACGGAGCCCACATCCCGATCGACGGAGCTCAGCGCAAGGCCCTTATGGACGTGTGAGCGGCTCAGCGCGCTCATCCGACGCACGAGCCCGACGCCCGGGATTCGGTGACGCCCTCGGGGGACTACCGTTTACCGGCTCTGCCAACGGGAAATGAGGCTCATCTGGAGCCGAGCGGCGGGAAGAGAGATGACATGCGACAGGTCGTATTGGCCGCGGCGGGCGAGCTGCGGATCGAGGAGGGTCCGCTGCCCGAGCCGGGTCCGGGCGAACTGCGCGTGCGCGCGCAGGCAGTGGGGATCTGCGGCTCCGATCTCCACGCCTTCGCCGACGAGCACCCGTTCATCGAACTGCCGGTGGTACCGGGCCACGAGGCCGCCGGCTTGGTGGACGCCGTCGGCGACGGGGTCCAGGGCTTCGCTTCGGGCGACGCGGTCCTGCTCGAGCCCAATCTGGTCGATCACACCTGTTTCTACTGCCAGAGCGGCCGTTACAACCTGTGCGACAACCTCCAGGTGGTGGGCTGCCAGACCAGCGGCGCCCTCGCGGACGCGTTCGTGGCGCCCGCCGAGCGTTTTCACCGCATACCTGGCAACATGACGATGCCCGAGGCGGCGATGGTCGAGCCGCTGTCGACGGCGACTCATGCCGTCCGTGCAGCGGGGGGCGTACGGGACCGGACGGTGGCCATCCTCGGGGCGGGCTCGATCGGGCTGCTGACGCTGCTCACCGCTCGCGCTGAGGGCGCGGTGGCGATCGCGGTCACCGATCCACTCGCGGGTAAGCGCGAGCTGGCTCTCGAGCTGGGCGCGGGCTTCGCCGCCGACCCCACCGCAACCGACGCCACGGACCGGATCCGCGCCAATCTCCCGTGGCGGCCCGACGTGGTGTTCGACTGTGTCTCGAACCAGAGCTCAACCGAGCAGGCGATCGAGCTGATCACCGACGGCCAGGTGCCGGCCCAGCGGCTGGTCACCCGGTCGTTCCCGTTGGGGCAGGCCAAGCTCGCGTTTCGCGCCGCGGTCGAGGGCATTGACGGGGGGCCGGCGGTCAAGATCCAGCTCGAGCCACAGAGTTGATCCTCACCGTCACCCTCAACTTCGCCCTCGACGTCACGTATCACACTGAGCGCTTCGAGCGCGGCGAGACGGCCCGGATCGAAACGTTCTCCCGCCAGGCCGGGGGGAAGGGCGTCAACGCCGCCCGGGTCCTGCACCGGCTGGGGCGTGATGTCGTTGTGAGCGGCCTGGCCGGTGGCCTCGCCGGGCGGGCCGCGCGAGCCGAGCTGGGCGCCGCCGGGATCCGCGACGAGCTGGTGGAGATCGACGGCGAGTCGCGGCTGTCGGTGATGGTCGTCGAGCAAGACGGACAGGCCACCGGCTTCTCCGAGCCCGGGCCCGTGGTCACGGCGACGCAATGGCGGACCTTTGGCGAGCGATTCGAAGCCGAGCTGCTGCCAGCCGCCGACGCGGTGGTGATCGCGGGCAGCCTCCCCCGCGGGGTGACCGGCGGCGCTTACGCGCAGCTGATCCGCGCGGCGACGGCCGCCGGCGTGCCGACGCTGCTAGACGCCGACGGCGCGGCCCTCGAACTCGGCGTCGCGGCCCGACCGACGATCGTCAAGGTCAACCGATCGGAGCTCGAGAGCGTCGCCGGCCACCCCGAGGTCGTCGCCGCGGCGCAGGCGCTACAGCGCGCCGGCGCCGGCGCGGTGGTGATCACGCAAGGCGCGGCAGGGCTGGTGGGCGTGACCGAGGAGGGCGAGCTCCTGTGCGCCGCTCCCCCCCGGCCACTCACCGGGAACCCGACCGGCGCCGGCGATGCGGCCTCGGCCGCCCTGGTCACTGGGTTGCTCGACGGTGTCCCCTGGTCCACGCGGCTCGTCGACGCTGCGGCGATCTCGGCGGCCGCCGTCTGCGCTCCGCTGGCGGGGTGGTTTGACGAGCCGGTCTACCGACGGCTGCGCGGCGAGATCATGGCGCGTGAGCTGGATCCTGGCTAGCCCCCGGGCGCGGGCTGCGGGGGTTTGCCGGCACCCCGCCCGTTGCTTGACTCGCCGCCCAGTCGCTCTTCGGACTCGGCATCGAAGCCGAAGATCTTCTCGGCCTCGATGCGCAGCCGCACGTTGGTCCCGGGCGTTCGCGAGTCGTAACCCTCGGTTCGCGCCGCGTCACTCCCGTCTTCTTGTTGTTCAGCTTTTCGGCGAAGCTCGCGACCTGGGTCCAGGTGGGGTGAGCGGGCATCTTCAGCCCCGCCTTGGCGAACAGGTCCTTGCGGTACATCAGAAACGAGGACTCCCCGTAGAAGGGGCCCGAGTACAGGCTCCCCCGGTAGGAGAGCGCGTCGCGGATCGAGGGGATGAAGTCCTTCTCGTCGTACCCGGGCGTGTGGCTGATGTAGGGCTGCAGGTTGGTGATCCAGCCGTAGTGCGCCCACATCGGCGTCTCGTAGTTGGAGATCATCACCACGTCGAACTCGTTGCTCTTGGTCGACACCGAGGCGGTGATCTTCGCCCGCGATTCGTTCTCGGGCAGCGTCACATAGTTGACCTTGATGTCCGGGTGCTGCTGCTGGAAGGCACTGGTCAACGCCTCGACGTCTTGCATCTGCGGGTTGGCCACGATGGCCACACGGAGTGCCACACCGTGCGGGCCGGCGCCACCGCCGCCGCCCGCTCCAGCGATTCCGCAGCCGGAGCCGATGAGCGCGAGCGCACCCAGAACTGCCGCGAGATACAACCTGCCGGCGATACCGCTCCTCCTCAAGATTGGCGCTGCCGCCGCCTGGGTAAGTGTTTCCGGCGTAGGTACCGACTAAACGCAACCGGGAAGTGGGAGGTCTCGATAGCGATGCGAGCAGCGGTGTGGCGGCGCCCAAGGGAGCTGCAGATCGAGGAGCGCCCGGATCCCCAGCCCGGTCCCGACGAGATCGTCGTGCGCGTCGGCGCCTGTGGCATGTGCGGCACCGACGTGCACATCGCCGAAGGCGAGTTTCCCCCCACGGAGTATCCACTCGTCCCCGGCCACGAATTCGCCGGCGAGGTGGTGAGCGTCGGTGGTGAGGTGCAAGACATCGCGGTCGGCGCGCACGTCGCAGTCGACCCCTCGTTGTTCTGCGGCCACTGCGACTACTGCCGAGTGCAGCGCGGGAATCTGTGCCGCAACTGGAACGCGATCGGTGACACCGTCGACGGGGCGTTCGCCGAGCTGGTCAAGGCGCCGGCGCGCAACGCCTACGAGCTGCCGGAAGGAACGTCCTCGCGAGCGGGAGCGCTAGTCGAGCCCCTGGCCTGCGCCGTGCACGGCATGCGGCGCCTGGCACCCGAGACCGGCGACTCGGTGCTGGTCACCGGCGCGGGGACGATGGGGCTGTTGCTGCTGCAACTGCTCGAGCAGGGCGGGGCGGCCAGCGTCACCGTCGTTGACCGCAACGAGCGCCGCCTCGAGCTCGCCCGTTCCCTGGGGGCCGCGGAGGTGGAGACCGACGTCGCCGCTGCACTCAGCAGCCACGGTGCCGAGGGCTTTGACTGCGTCGTCGATGCCACCGGTGTGCCCACGGTCGTGCAGCAGGGGCTGGACGCGGTTCGCCGCGGCGGCAAGCTGATGGTGTTTGGCGTCGTCCCCGAGGAGGCGCGCCTCGAGGTCTCGCCCTTCCGGATCTACAACGACGAGATCACTCTGGTCGGCTCGATGGCGGTGCTCTTCACCTTCGTGCAGGCGATCGAACTGCTCCGAAGCGGGGCGGTCAAGACCGAGCCCCTGCTCACCCATACGTTTGCGCTGGACGAGTTTGAGGATGCCCTGGCGGCGATGCGGGCCGGCGAAGGCCTCAAGGTCCAGGTGCTTCCCAACACGTGAGTGAGGTCCTAGACCTCCTCCGGCTCCTGATACCAGCGCATCCGCTCACCCACGCGACTCCGCCGCTTCCACTTGCCCGTCTTGGGAGCGGCGTCGATTTCGGCCCAGAGTCGTTGCAATCGGCCCTGCACGACCTCCTGTGCCGAGCGATCCAGTCCGTACCGGCCGATGTCTGCGCAGCTGCGAGCGATCGTGGCCTTGCAGGTTCGCCACAGCCCCCAGTCGGCAGCACACAGCGTGGCGATGACGTCCGGCTCGATCCCTCCGGGACCGACGTCGTGGTGAAAGCAGAGCGTGAAGATGTCTCGCTCGTCGCGCTCGTTGAGCTCAACGATCTGCAGCTTGGTGAGCAGCAGCTCCGCCAGCGGGACCGTGTAGGGATCACGCTCCAGCCGGTCGGCGATGGGGAGCGAATGGCACATCTCGAACTCCCCCACGAAGACGTCCACCTGTCGGTCGTTGACGGGGTCGTGGAACAGCTGGCGGCGGGAACCGCGCACCGCGTTGAACATGTCCTCGCCGACGTAGCCGTGTCCGTCCAGCAGCTCCGCGATCCGCTTGCCCTCGCCGCGCGGGGTCACGAGATCGATGTCCTTGAGCTCACGCGGGAGGAGCGGCTGTCCGTCGGGCGATTGCATGTGCACCGCCGCCCCGCCGAGCACCCGGACTGTCAGCCCCTGGGCGCGACCCGTTTCGATCAGCCGCCGGGCCTCGCCTACGAGATCGGCGAGGGGAATCGTGGCGCCCGGCGCCGAGCCCGGTTCGGCACCGGGCGCAGAACTGGTCAAGGGACTATCCGCCGGTGAATAAAAAGTCAAGATAGCTACCGTCCTGGGCAATGTCCACGACCGCGCCGCGCAACAGATCGGCGGTGTATTCACTGCCGGGATTGAGGCACATCGTGGCTCCGATCTTCTGCGCTGCCCGTGATTCGTGGATGTGTCCGTGGAGCCCGACGACCGGCTGATAGCGCTTGATGGTTTCGCGCACCGCCTTGCTTCCGACGGGAATGAAGCTGGGACGACCGCCGCGGATAACCGGCTTGAGCGTTTCGTCGAGTTCGGGGGCCACATCCAGCCCGCTGCCATAGGGAGGGCAGTGGAAATTCACGACCACGCGCCGATCGTCCGGGACCGCCTCGAGCATCGTGCAGATTCGCTGTTCGAGCTCATCCTCGCTGTACTCCCGCTCGGTGTTCCACGGCGTCGGGGTCACGTCCCCGAGGCTGGCCAGCAGCACCGGCCCGAGGTCGCACAGCGCCCGCTCTGGGCACTCGATCCGTGGGGCCGCCTCGAGAACCGTGTCGACCTCGAAGGGATCATCGTTTCCCGGCGTGATGATGCACCGAACCGACGGATCGAGACGCTCGGCGGCCAATTTGCACCACTGCTCGACCTGGGCTGCGATCTCCCGCCGAAACAGCTTGTCGACATGCTCCTGATCCTCACGTAGGCGCTGCACCTCAGCGTCATCCATGCGCACGCCGTAGAACCCCAGCCGGTTGATCTCGGCCCGCAACCGCTCCTCGTCTTCGGCCGGCACCCTGACCACCTCGCCCCGGACCTCGGCGCGCAGCGTCCCGTTGTCGGCCTGGATCGGCACGAGGCCCTTGCCGGCCACGTCGCCGCCGAGCAGCAGCACGTCTGCCTCGTACACCTTGGCTGCCGCCAGAAACTTGCGAAAGCAGCGGTCAGAGCCGTGGACGTCGGTCGCGAAGAAGATGCGGAGCGCCCGCTGCTTGTTGGGCGCGCGACGTCCAAACCCCAGCATCACTCCGGCGGTAGCTCTCGCATCGCCATGCTCAGCTCGATCTGGTTGCGCCGGCGCCGCAGCGAACCGGCGATCAGGTAGATGACCGGTCCCGCCAACAGGACGACCACCAACGTAGTCACCGACTGCACGCTGAACTTGCCATACACATTGGGGTGCACGACCACCTCGATGATCGTGAACAGCGCCAGCGCTGTCGTCAGCCCGCCGGCCCAGGTCATCCGCGGGATCCCGAGCCATCGCGCGACATCGCTCTCACCGGGTCTGAGCACCAGGTCCGGTCGCCGGTGGGCCAGGAAGGTTGCGGCGATCCCTCCGGCGAGGAGAATCAGCGCAAAGAACAGACTCTCGAGCGCGACGATATTCGAGAGGTTGGCGTAGGTGGTGAGGATGCAGAAGGCGATCCCGATCACGATCACGATGCCGATCGCGACGACCGGCGCATGGCTGCGCTCGCTGACCTTGGCGACGCGGACGGGCAGCAGGCGGTCGAAGGCCAGCGCGAACAGCACACGTGTCGTCACGGCGACAAACGCGAGGTTCACCGCGATCTCGGCCACCGGCACGGCTACGCCGAAGAGGATCTTGGTGATCGGATCCCCTGACAGCACCAGGCCGTAGCCGAGCCCTCCCGCCTGGGAGCTCAGCGAGGTGATCTTGGCGTACGCAGCGGGGTCGCTGGCCCCGAGGTTCGCCTGAGCCTGCATGAAATGCAGCCCGGCCGTGTGGCGCAGCAAAGACCAGACGCCGAGCCACACGACAACGAGCACGCCGATGCTGATGGCCGAGGCGAGCAGGTAGGTGCGACCGGGCCGCCTCAGCTCGCCCCCGACGTAGTACGAGTACAGGACGCCGTTGTAGTTGAGGACCATGAACGGGATGATCCCGATCATCGCCGCGAAGGCAGTGCCGTAGACAACTCCGTTGGAGCTGCCGAGCGAGACCAGCGCATGGTAGGCGTTGGGGTGATGGGTAAACCGCGTCAGGGCGTTGACGAAGTCGGTGTGGCTGTGGTCGGCCAGCAGCAGCGCCAGCGCCGCGAACGCCAACAGCTGCACGGCGATCAGGGCCAGGATGATTTGTGCCAGCCGCTTGAGCGAGACGAGCGACGCCAGTGCCACCACGACCATCACGCCGCAGCTGATCAACGCGATCGCCAGGTTGGTCCCGACGTCGTTGGCGGCGTTGGCGATCGAGGAGCTGCTGAACGCCGAGCCGAGGGCGGTGAGCATGAAGGGCGTGAACGTGGCCGCGAAGTGCGCGTTTGCTGCGAGCACGTACGTGAACACGACCGCGATCCCGATCCCGGCCATCGCCCCCGCCGCCGGCGAGACGATGCGCGAGAGGAACACGTACTCGCCCCCGGCCCGGGGGATCGCCTCGAGCAGGTGGCGGTAGGCAAACATCGCCACCAGCCAGATGCCCGCGCCGGCCAGCAACGGCAGGTACATGTCGGCCTTGCTGAACTGGGTCAGCCCGGCATTGAAGTTGATGAACGTGTTGACGACCGCCACCGACGCCAACGAGATGCCGACCGCAGCCGGAACCCCCAACTCACGAACGAGCCCAGATGCCTTACGCGTGAACATGCCGCCGCTCGCTGCGGCAGGCTCATCACCCTTCGGGACCGCGAGACCCATGTTTGTTTTCTCCTCCACGGGACTAATGGAACGTTCCAGCACGCTACCATGAATGCTCGGGTGGCGGTAAATTTTTCTCCGGCGGGCGAGGCCGTAAACCAAGCAGCCGTTCTCCACGGGCCGCGGGATCTGCGCCTCGAGCGCCGACCGACTCCGGTGCCCGCGGTGGACGAGGTGCTGCTGGAGATCCGCAGCGTCGGCATCTGTGGATCGGACCTCCACTATTACGACCACGGCCGGATCGGCTCACGCGTAGTCCGCGAGCCGCTGGTGCTCGGACACGAAGCGGGCGGGACAGTGGCGGCGATCGGCTCGTCGGTCACCCGCCACGGGATCGGAAGCCGCGTGTGCTTGGAGCCGGGAGTCCCCTGCGGGCGCTGCCGCGAGTGCCGCACCGGGCAGTACAACCTGTGCCCCGATATCCGCTTCTACGGGTCTCCGCCGCTCGACGGCGCACTTACGAACTATCTGGCGGTGCACGAGGATTTCGTCCACCCGCTGCCGGACACCATCTCCGACCAGGCCGGCGCCTTGATCGAGCCACTCGCGGTGGCGCTCTGGGCCTGCCAGGCCGCGGCGTTGAGAGCCCACAAACGCGTGCTGGTGACCGGGTCGGGACCGGTGGGGCTACTCGCCGCCCAAACCGCACGGGCGCTGGGCGCGGCAGATGTCGTCATCACCGATGTCCGTCCCGAGCGCCTCGAGGCGGCGGCGCGTCTCGGCGTCGCCGAGGCGCTTGATCCGCGGACCGAACCGCTGGCAGGGAGCGAGCCCAGGTTCGATGCACTGATCGAATGCTCTGGCCATAGCGGCGCCCTCGAAGGGGCGCTTGATGCCCTCCGACCGGGCGCCGTCGTGGTGTTGGTGGGCATGGGTGAGAATCGAGTAACCCTGCCGCTGGACCTGCTTCAGCGTCGAGAGCTGTGGGTGACAGGCCGGTTTCGCTACGCCAACGTGTTTCCCGCGGCGATCAGCCTGGCGGCGAACGGGCGCGTGGACCTGGAGGGGCTGATAACACACCGCTTCCCTCTGGAGGCCGCCGCGGAAGCGGTGGTCCGGACCAAGACCGACCCCAGCGTCCTCAAAGCGGTTGTAACGCCTGCCGAGCGGGGCCTGTGACGATCGTCCGTCTCGCCGACTCGGCTTGACGGGGAAGCGCCGAACAGCTACAAGTCAGCGAGCTATGGAACGCTCCAATCGCGTGCCGCTTGCGGCCCCATACCGCGCCCGAAACATGAGCACGAACGTCAAGGCCGCCGTCATGAAGCAGCCGGGCCAGCTGGAGCTGCAGTACTTCCCGCTGCCCGATCCAGAACCGGGCGCGGTGGTGCTCGAGATGTCCATGTCAGGGATCTGCGGCACCGACAAGCACACCTTTCGCGGCGAGGTCCTACAGTACGCTGGCACGCCGCACGAGCGCCAGATCGAGTACCCGCTGATCTGCGGCCATGAGAACGTCGGCCGAGTCGCCGCCGTCGGCGGCTCGGTGCTGGACAGCGAGGGACGCACGCTGGCTGAGGGCGACCGCGTCGTGCCAGCGGCCAACGTGAGTTGCGGGGAGTGCTGGTACTGCCGAAACGGCCAGCCGTACTACATGTGCGAGCGGATGGAGGATTACGGCAACAGCCTCAACTGTGCCCGCGCGCCCCATCTCTTTGGAGGATGGAGCGAGTATATGTACCTGCTGCCCGGAACGCAACTGTTCCGGGTGCCGGACGAGCTGCCCGATCACGTCGCCGTGATGACTGAGCCGATGGCGGTGACGCACGGATTCGAGCGGGCTCGCCGCCTCAATGACACCTTCGCCGAAACCGTCGTGGTGTATGGCGTCGGCCCGCTCGGTATGTGTCACCTCATCAAGGCGCGGCTGATGGGGGCCGGCAAAATCATCGCCGTGGATCGTTTTCCCTCTCGGCTACAGCGAGCGGGAACGTTCGGTGCGAATCTGACCCTCGACGCCAGCCGGCTTGACAACGACGAGTTGACCGCCCGAGTCCACGAGGTTACGGGAGGCCGCGGGGCCGACGTGATTCTCGATTGCTCCGGCGTCCCGGAAACCTTCGTCACCAGCCTACGGATGGCACGGGTGGGCGGCACGGTCGTGGAGTCCGGGGCGTTCGTGGACATGGGGCCGGTGGAGATCAATCCAAACCGAGACATCTGCACCAAGAACGTCGCTGTGATCGGAATCGGCGGCGAGACGGCCGAGGCTTACAAACCGGCCATGGATCTCCTGGCGCAGAACCTCGACACGCTGCCGCTCGAGAGCTTCGTCTCGCACCGGCTTCCGCTCGAGCAGGCCCAGTCGGGGTTGGAGCTTGCCCAACAGGACGAGGCGATGAAGGTCGTCCTCTCGTCCAGCGCCGCCTAAGCTGGCCGCGATCTGATGGCCGCGGTGCTCGGTGGTCTCGGGGCTGCCCTGATCTGGTCGCTTGGAACCGCCTTCGCGTCACAGGCGGCACGCGCCCTGGGGCCGTTCTTGACTCTGGCGTGGGTGATGTTGATCGGCCTGATCGGCCTCGGGCTGGTGCTCCCGTGGTCTGGCATCCCCCACGTCTCCCTGCAAGCCAGCCTCTGGCTGGTGCTCGGCGGGGCCGGCAACATCGGCGGCCTGCTCATTCTCTACCACGCGCTGCGCATCGGGCAGATGGGCGTGGTGATGCCGATCGTCAGCATCGAAGGCGGGATCGCTGCGCTGCTCTCGATCATCGGCGGGCAGCCGGTGAGTGCAATCGCCGGCACGGCACTCGCGGGAACAGTGCTCGGCGTGATCATGACGGCGATCGCCCGCCGGCCGTCCGCCGATGACGCCCCCGCTGAGCATCCCAGTGTCCTTGCCCGGCAGCGCAAGGTCATGGGGGGCACGGCCGCCGTACGTGCGCCGCGAGGTCACACCGACCGACGTGCGGCGGCCTGGTCTCTGCTTGGCGCGCTGTCGATGGGCATCAGCCTGTTCGCGACCGGACGCGCCGGGGCGCTGCTCCCGGTCGCCTGGGCGGTGCTCCCGCCGCGACTGATCGGCGTGCTGACCATCACCTTGCCGCTCGCGCTGAGAAGAGAACTGCGCCTCACTACGGGCACCGCGCACCTCCTGGTCATCGCCGGGCTCTGTGAGCTCGGCGGATTCTTCGCCTTTGCCGCGGGCTCGCGGCACGGCCTCGCCCAGGCCGCGGTGCTGGCGACCCTCACGGGTGCAATCAGTGTCGGCTTCGGCCGCCTGCTGTTCGGCGAGCGGCTGCGAGCCACCCAGCTCGTTGGCGTGGCCATCATCTTTGCCGGCGTGGCGACGCTGACCGCTGTCACGACGTCGTAACCCGCTGGCTCAGCCCTTGATCGCTCCGCCGAGCGTGAAGCCACCAGTGAACAACCGCGACATGATCGCGTAGAGGATGAACACCGGGACGGCGTAGAGCAGCGAGAATGCTGCAATATCCCCGTAGCGAACGTTGGCGGCGCCGATGAACCCGTAGATCGCGATCGGACCAGGCTGCTGATTGGGGTCGGTGATCAGCACGAGCGGAACCACAAAGGAACCCCAGGCGTTGACGAACGCATAGATCGCCCCTGCTCCGATACCCGGCAGAGCCAGGGGTCCGACAATCCGGGTCAGGATTTGCCACGTGCTGGCGCGCTCGATTCGCGCCGCCTCCTCCAGGTCATAGGGAATGGCATCCATGAAGTTCTTGATCAGCCAGATCTCGAACGGCATGGCAGTCACGCCGAGGAAGATTGCGGTTGGCACGATCGATAGCCAGTTCTCGGTCGCGAACAGCTGATAGATCGGGACGATCAAGATGGACATGGGAACCCCGGAGAGAAACAGGACGATCAGGAGAATCGGGCCCTTCCACGGGATCCGCCGCCGGGACAGCGCGTAGGCGGCGAGCGAGGAGGCGACCGTGGAGACGAGGGTCGCCACGGCTGAGAGCACGAAGCTGTTCCACAGTGAGTGCAACTGGCCCGATCCGGTCGCCGCCCGGAAGTTGTCCAGCGTGAAGTGCGGGAATTCCAGGCTGAATGACGCCTGTGAGTCCAACGATGCGGCCACCAGCCACAGCATCGGCAGCGCGAACAGAATTCCCACCGCGGCCAGCAATCCGTTGCCCAGGCGCCGCGCCGAGTGGGAGGGCTCCGGCACGCGCGGCGCCGACTCCGGAACCGCCGGCATCACCGCACCGGTGGCGTCCAGGGCGCTCATACGCGGATTCTCGATGCTCGCACATAGGCGAAGCCGAGCACGGTGGCGATCACGACCATCACATCCCCGATCAGAGCGCCGTAGGCCAGGTTGTTGAACGAGAACGCCTGCTGGTAGGAGTAAACGGGCAGGATGTTGGTCGCGTTGCCCGGCCCCCCCTGGGTCATGATGTAGATGAGCGCGAAGTTGGCCAGTGTCAGCAGCGTCACCAACAGCACCGTCGTGACGATCGTCGGACGCAGGAGCGGGAGCACGATCATCCTGAAGCGCTGAATCGCAGACGCGTTCTCGAGGGTCGCCGCCTCGATCACCTCGCCCGGGATGTTGCGCAGCGCAGCCGAGAACACCAGCATGGCGAAGCCGCATTGCGACCAGGTGTTCGCGAGCGTGACGATCAGTAGCGGCTGACTGTGCAGGAAGTCCGAGTGCGAGAGACCGGACACCCTCCCGAAGGTGCCGCCGGCCGTTGAGGACGCGTACCAGGTCATGCCGGCAGTCACCGCCGGCATCATCCACGCGACGATTGCCACACCGCCAACGACGATCCGGAGAAAGCCGTTGGCCCCCCGCATCAGCAGAGCCAGCGCGAGCCCTACCACCACCGTTCCAATCACCGATCCGCCCACGAAGATCGCGGTCAGCTTCAGCGATTCGGGAAACACGCTGTCGGCGCCAAGCTGGTGAAGATTCGCCGTCCCGGTGAAGTGGTAGTTCAGCGAAGTCGGACCGACCAGCCTCAGGTTGGTGAAACCGAGAAAGAACGCGTACCCAACCGGGATCAGGAACAGGACGACCAAGAGCACGATGGCCGGCAGCAGAAGCGTGACGCTTCCCCATTGGAAGCGTTCGCGATCGAGGCGGCGTCCTTCCGGGATCTCCCGCCTCTCCCCCGGCATCAAGCCGACCGGGTTCCCGCTGGCGTCTGCGATGGCCACGTGCTCTTGGTCTTCCCGGCCTTGCTACCCGACTAGTGCAGCTTCTCGGCGCTGCTTGCGCCGAGCTGGTTTGACACGTATGAACTCAGCGTGTTGATAGCCGAGCTCACACTGGTGGAGGGACTCTGGACCAGCTGACCCGTCGCGTTACCCATTCCCTGCACCCAGATCGAGTAGTTGGATGATGAGGGGGTCAGCGTCGAGTGCGGGAGGATCTGTGCGAACAGCGACTGATACGGGGCGAACTGTGTGAACGCAGGTGACTTCCAGTAGTCCTTGTTCGGCGTGACCCAACCGGCCCAGTTGGCGGCGTCAATGCTGTTCTGCTCGTTCTGCATCACATCGATGAGCTTGAATGCCGCGCTGGGATTGCCGCTGTGAGCCGAGATCGCGTAGTCCCATCCACCCAGCGTGCTGGCGATGCCGCCGCCGCTCTGGGTCGGGATCGGCGTCACGGCCATCGTCTGCGCGGCCTGCGCCCAGTACGGCGCACCGATGAATTTCGTCCAGTTGCCCGTGTAATAGTTGGACCCGACTGCCATAGCGAGTTTGCCCTGGGCAAACAATGTGAGGGGCGTCGTCACGGCGTTGGGACTGAAGAGCGCCGATTGGGAGGCACCGAGGCCTTCGGAGTACACCGACTTCATGAAGGTCAGCGAGTCGCGGATGCCCTTGCTGTCGACGACCCACTTGTTGCCGTCCTGGATCTTCGGCGTCGAGGTCCCGATGATGAAGTTGTTGATGCCCTGAAGCAGGCCATTGGCCCCGGAGCCAGATCCCGCGTTCAGCCACAGAGGGATGACGCCCGGCACTGACGTCTTCAGCTTGCGTGCCGCGACCAGGATGTCGTTCCAGTTCTTCGGCTTCCACGGCACCGGCAAGCCCGCCTTGGCGAACATCGTCTTGTTGTAAAGCAACGCGCTGTCGTTCTCACCCTGATTGACGGCGTACACCTGGCCGCCGAACCGGCCCTCGCTCTGCACGACGCCCGGGAACTTGCTCCACCAGCTGGAGGTGGCGAGGAAGCTGTCCAGGGGCCGCAGGTAGCCTGAGCTCTGCCACAGCCCGATCTGACCCGTCGGGATCTCCGCCACGTCGGGAGCGGTCGACGATGAGCGGTACAAGAGGCTGAGCTTGTTTACGATGTCGTTGTAGCTACCGGGAATCGGGACCAGCTGCACCTTGACGCCGGGATTCTGGGCTTCGAACTGCTTGGCCACCTGCTTCCACCACTTGTCGGTCAGCCCGGTGGTGTCAAACACATAAGTGGAGCCGTAGGCGACCTTGATCACCTTCGACTTGCCCGAGTTAGGCGTGTTGCCGCCACCTGAGCTGGCACCGCCACACGCTGCGACGGCGACAGCGGCGGTGAGCGATAGCAACGCGACGCCTGCGCGACGTAAACCTGTCAGCCAGATCCTCATCCTGTCTCCTCAGTTTGCACTGCTTTGTGGGCCGACGCCCCTGGTTTTGGCGCTTCTCCGATGTCCTGCAGAACCGCTTCTCGATCGATCAGACGCTCGCCTCCTTCGGTCGCGAAGAAGTAGAGGTGGCTCGGATCGAACGCGAGCTCGACCTGGTCACCGGCCCTCGGCACGATCGTCCGTGGAAAGCGGGCCATGACCAGCTGGTCGTGAATACGCACCGTGGGGAAGATCTCGCTCCCAGAATGCTCGACGACGTCGATCGTGCCCTGCAGGCGCCCGGTGTGAGAGCTCCCGGCGACGTCGGCCGGGGGACGCAGATCGACGGGGCGCAAGCCCACCTGCGGGTTGCGGCCCGCGCCGGCCTCGCGCAACGCCTGGGCCTGCAACGGGTGCAGGCCAACGGTGCTGCCGAGAATCGTCACCCCAGGGTTCTTGGCGTCATTGACGAACTCGCCCTGCAGCATGTTCATCTTGGGCGAACCGATGAACGAGGCAACGAAGCTGTTAGCCGGGTTCTCATACAGACCCGAGGGCGTGTCGACCTGCAATACGTCACCGTCCTTGAGCACCGCCACGCGGTCGCCCATCGTCAGTGCCTCGATCTGATCGTGGGTCACGTACACCGACGTGGTCTGACCCAGACGTTTGTGCAAGCGGATGAGCTCGGCCCGCATCTGCACGCGCAACGCCGCGTCGAGGTTCGACAACGGCTCGTCGAGCAGGAACAGCTGCGAGTCGCGCAACAGGGCCCGGCCGAGGGCGACGCGCTGGCGCTGACCGCCGGACAGCTCATTAGGACGGCGATCCAGCAGCTTGTCGATGCCCAGCACCCCAGCGACGTCGTCGATTCGCTTGCGCAGATCCTGCCTGGACTCCTTGCGCACGGTAGGGCCGAAAGCGAGGTTCTTGAAGACGGTCATGTTGGGGTAGAGGGCGTAGCTCTGGAACACCATCGAGACGTCGCGGTCTCCGGGAGCCAGCGACGTCACATCCTTCTCGCCGAACCAGATGCGCCCAAAGGTGGGTCGCTCGAGACCCGCGAGCATCCGTAGTGACGTTGTCTTTCCGCATCCCGAAGGACCCACGAGGACCAGGAACTCGCCCTCGCGGATGTGCAGGTTGAGGTTGGCGACGGCGGTGCTCTGCTCGCCAAACAACTTCCACACCTCCTCGAAGCGCACACCTCCGGCAAACCCGCTCACGCCGCCACCTCCAGGGCCGCACTGAGTAGTCGCGCCGACTCGGGAACGCCCTCCTCGGGCAAAATGTCAGGATCCTCGTGCTCGATGGCGATAGCGGTGGTGGCCGTGTCCTCGGTCATGGCCATGAACGTCGTCCACCACTCGCGGTCGTGGCCATGTCCCACGGTCGAGAACTTCCACGGTGACTCGGACGTTGAGCCCGGCCAGCGATGGTCGAGCAGGCCCGCCGTGGCCAGCACTTCGCGGTTGAACGAGACATCCTTGGCGTGCACGTGGCCCACGCGCGGACCAAGTTCAGCCACCACAGCCTGGGTATCCATCTGCTGCCAGAAGAAGTGACTCGGATCGATATTGGCGGCCAGGTTCTCCCCCAGGGCGGCGAGCCGCCCGAACGTCTCCACGTTGTAGACCGAGGTGCCGGGATGAAGCTCGATGCAGATGCGCAGCTCCGGATGCTCGGCATGGGCCATTTCGCTGATGGCCTCCCAGTACGGCGCCACGCTGCGCTCCCATTGCTCCTCGTAGATGCCCTCTAGGTAGGGCAGCCACCCCCCGGCGGCGAAGTGCGGCGTGGCGTCACCTGGCTTGGCCGCCGGACAGCCGGCGAGCGCGACGACGCGATCAACCCCGAGCCGGGCGGCGAGCCGGATCGTCTCGCGGAGATGGCGGTCGTGACGCTCGGCGAGCTGGCGATCTGGGTGCAGCGGGTTACCCCACGCATTGAGCGCGGCGATGACAAACCCGCGGGCCTCGATCTCCTCCCGCCAGCGATTTCGCGCGGCATTGTCACGCAGCAGCAGCTCTCGGTCACAATGCGGGTGCGGGGCATACCCACCGCTTCCGAGCTCGACTGCGGTGATCTCAGGTGCCGCCTCAGTCAGCCAGGTGAGCAGGTCGATCAGCGATCGATCCAGGAAGGCCTCGGCAACCACAGCGAGCCGACGCTCGTGCCGCGAATTGTCCTGTGTCAAGCCACTCCTCGGTGTGCCTGCGCTGCTGCCACGTGTGATGCTCCTGCGTTTGGAGCGTTCCAGGCGGCTGTTCTACCGTGTCTGTCCGACCACGTCAAGCGATCAGTGCGTTATTGCTGGTATTGCGGGTCGCGCCGGGCGGTCGATCGGCGAACGCGAGTCACTTGGAGCTCGGCGAGCGCACCGCGCCCGTCGATCCTCGAACCCGCAGCTCCACGGGAACCCTCACGTGGCGCGGCGCGATGGCCGGGTTCTCGATGCGCTGAAGCAGAAGGCTCACGGCCCGCTCGGCCTGAAAGTGCAACGGCTGGGCGATGGTGGTGAGAGAGATCCGGTCAAGTGCGGCAATCGTGATGTCATCGAAGCCGATCACCGACACTGCCTCCGGTACGGGTAGGCCGGCAGCCTCACACGCTTCGATCAACGCAACCGCCCCGATGTCGTTGGACGCAAACAAGCCGGTCGGAGCGCCGGGTCCGAAAATGGCTTCCTCGAGCGGGATCGAACGTCTCCCGAGCAACACGCGGTCGGCGCCCGGCTCCCACACGAGCGCTGGTAACGCCTGCAGCCCGCGGCGGCGCATCGCCGCCCGGTAGCCGGCGTAGCGGGCTCGATCGCCGCTGCGCTCCACCAGAGGCGTGCGAACGTAGGCCACCCGGTGGTGGCCCAGCTCCACGAGGTGGTCGGTGGCGATTCGCCCGCCGTCGGTGTCCTCGGGTCCCACCGAGTCACCCCACGACTCGCTCAGCCCAAGGAAGACAATCGGCACACCGGCGCGCTGCAGCGCGTCGTAGGCGTCGGAGGGACGCGCTACGAAGGCCAGAAAGACGATGCCCGCGACGCGATGGCTGAGCAGGGCGTCGACGCCGGAGACGGCAATCTCCTCGGCTCCCTCGATGTTGCAGAACATCGTCGTGTACCCGAAGCTGAAGGCGGCTCGCTCCACCACCTGGGCCATCTGGGCGTAGTACGGGTTGCTCAGATCTCCGAGCAGCACTCCGAGCATCGTCGTACGTTGTTGCACGAACTGGCGGGCGATCGCATTGGGCTTGTAGTCAAGCCGTGCAATGGCCCGCAAAACTCGCTCCCGCGTGCCGGGTGACACCTCCTGCACCCCCCGTACGACATTGGAGACCGTCGACTTGGAGACCCCCGCCGCGGCAGCAACGTCGAAGATCGTCGGTGGCCTGCGCGATGGCGCGTCCGCGCGGCGGCGCGGCCGTGCTGCCGTCATCTCAGCGAGCTCCTGGGACCGATCACCCTTCTCCACCCTCAACTGTGCAGCGTGATGGTCGACTCCTCCGGAAGTGAGCGAGCAACCGGACGGCCCACCAGTTGCCCCAGCCCGCTGATCATATCTGTCCGCCCGCGACCGCGGGCTTGACACATTTCTCGGCTTCCCGATACTGTGCGTGGAACGTTCCAGGAGGAGAGCCTTTGCCTGTCCGGGTAGGAATAGTGGGTTGCGGGCTGATCGCCCAGGTCATGCACCTCCAGTATCTGTCCGAGCTCGAGGATCGCTTCACGATCGCCGCCGTGTGCGACCTGTCTGAGTCCGTCGCCGCCAAGTGCGCAGAGCGCTACGGCGTTTCTGTTGTCCACACGGACTGGCGGGCGCTACTCGGCGAAGAGCTCGACGCGGTCATGGTCCTGACCTCCGGCAGCCACGCCCCGGTCGCCATCCAGGCCGCCCAGGCCGGTCTGCACGTGTTCGTCGAGAAGCCGATGGCCCTCTCCAGCGTCGACTGTGCGAGCATGATCGACGCCGCCGACAGCGCCGGCGTGCGGCTCATGGTCGGCACGATGAAGCGCTATGACCCCGCCTACGAGCGGCTCGGCGAGCTGCTGGTCGACGTCCGAGACCAGTTGCGCCTGGCCCGGGTGACGACGCTGGAGTCTCCGTTTCGCCCCTACGTCGCGCATTACCCGATGGTGTCCGGGGAGCCACCCCCGGCTGACGTGCTCGCCGAGCTCGAGCAAGCGGACGAGCGTGCGCTTGATGACGCGCTCGGTGAGGCCGACAAGCACACGCGCTGGTGCTATCGCTGGATACTCCTGGACAACCTCGTCCACGAATTCAATGCCCTGCGCGGGGTGCTCGGGGAACCGACCGAGGTGATCTCTGCCGAGCTCGGGCGAGAGTGCGTGAGCGTGAACCTGCGCTTCGGCGAAACCGACTGCCACCTCTCCTGGGTCGACCTTCCCGGCATCGCTCGCTACAAGCAGGAGTTCGCCTTCTACGCACCCGATCAGCGGCTCACGCTCGAGTTGCCCTCGCCGTTCCTACGCAGCATGCCAAGCCGGCTGTTCGTCGAGGCGGGCCAGCCGGGCACCACTCACAGCTGGGCGCGCGAGGAGCTCGTCTCCTTTGACGAGGCGTTCAAGCGGGAGCTGATCGAGTTCGCCGATTGCATCGCCACCGGCCGCGAGCCCCGGACCTCGGGCCGGGACGGACTGTCGGATCTGCGGCTGTGTGAAGCAGTTGCGCGCGTGCACCAGGGGCTGACGCCGCGACTGACAGCAGATCCGGCCATCTCAGACGGATCCGCCAGCCGGAAATGACAACGGATCGACAGGAAGGCGGCACGCGGGTGCAAAAAGGATCGAGGACGATCGCGGTCGCCAACGCCCCGGTTAGCTATGGCGCCTTCGAGATCACGGTGGGGATCGATCCCAACGTGCCCGATCCTCTGACGCTGCTGGACTGGGTGCAGGAAGCCGGGTATGAGGGAATCGATCTCGGCCCCGCCGGCTATCTGGGTGACGCTGACACGCTCGCCACCCGGCTTGGCGATCATCAACTCAGCCTGGCCGGCGGATACCTCGAGCTCCCATTCAGCGAACCGGACAAGCTCCGGTCCGCGCTGGGGGACCTGGACTCGCTGCTCGACGTGTTTGACAGCGTCAGCGGGAGCCCGAGCGAGCTCGCGCCAAAGCCAACCCTGGCCGATGCCGGCTCCCCCACCCGTTCGCGATACCCGGGGCGAGCCGCGCTGGATCCGAGCGTCGGTTTGGACGACGCGGCGTGGAAGCGGTTCGCCGCCGGCCTGGCCAGATCCGTCGAGCAGTGTCGCCAGCGGGGCTATGAACCGACCTTTCACCACCACACAGCCACGTACGTCGAAGCCCACTGGGAGATCGAGCGGCTGCTGGAGCTCAGCGATGTGGGGCTGTGCCTGGACACCGGGCACCTTCTGTTAGGACGGGGCGACCCAATCACCGCCATCCGCGACTGGGCGGATCGGATCAACCACGTACACCTGAAGGACGCCCGGTTGGAGCGGCTGGAGGAGATCGTCGCCGAGGCTGCTCCGGTGGAGGAGATCTGGCGACGTCAAGCGTTCTGCGCGCTCGGAGACGGCGACATCGATGTCGAGGCGGTGCTCACCGCGCTGTCGGAGATCGGCTACTCCGGATGGCTGGTAGTTGAACAGGACGTGCTCCCCGATCCCGCCCATCCCAAGCAGCCCGCCCTCGATCAGCAGCGCAACCGCGGCTACCTGCGCGAGCATGGCCTCTGACACCACTCGGATCGCCCTGATCGGAGCCGGACGGATGGGCCAGGTCCACCTCGGCGCGCTCCAGAGCTCGGAGACGATCGAGGTGGCGAGCGTGGTCGAGCCTTTCGCACCCACGCGAGATCAGCTGAGGGAGGCCGACGTCCCGGTCCACGCGACCGTCGATGAGCTGCTCGCGGACGGACGGCCGGATGGCGTGCTGATCGCGGCACCCTCGGACCAGCATCCAGCGCTGGTCTCGACCTTTGCCGCCGCGGGAATCCCCATGCTGTGCGAGAAGCCACTTGGGGTGCGCCTGGCGGACACGGTGTCCGCGGCGCGCACGGCCGAGGAGGCGGGCGTCCTGCTGCAGGTCGGCTACTGGAGGCGCTTTGTGCCCGCGCTGCGCGAGCTGCGCGAGCGGATCCTGGCCGGCGAGCTCGGCGAGATCAGCCAGCTCTCCTGCATGCAGTGGGACGCCGCTCTACCGTCGGAGAACTTCCGTGCGCACAGCGGTGGGATCACCGTCGACATGGGAGTCCACGAGTTCGACCAGACACGCTGGCTGCTCGGACAGGAGTTCCAATGGGTGGTGGCGACTGCGGCCGGTTCCAGTTCCGCTCAGCGGGCTCCGGCCGATCCCGACTCGGCGACGATGCTGGCCCGGCTCTCGGGCGGCAGCGCGGCCACCATCTCGCTCGGTCGCCGCTTTCCCCATGACGATTCGTGCTGGCTGGAGGTGTGGGGCACCGACGGATACGCACGCCTGCCGTTCATGTGGGACGCAGCCGGCGACGAGGTGTTCCGCAGCTCGATGCGCCGGCAGGTCGAGGCCTTTGCACGCGCGCTGCGCGGAGCTCCCTGCGAGGGTGCCCAGTCCGCTGATGCGGTCGCCGCCCAAACCGTCGCGGGGTGGGCAGCGGACGCGCTGGCCGAGAGCGCGCAGAAGTCGACGCGATCTCCGGCCATGAAGCCGTGAGCGGATCTCGCGAGGCCGTGGGCACGCTTCCCGAGGTGGGGATTGGGATCATCGGCTACGGCATGATGGGCAAGGCGCATTCCTATGGCTACTCGCTCGCGCCGCACATCCGCCCGCTCCCCTGCCAGCCCAGGCTGCGCGTGATCAGCGGCCGACACCGTGACGCCGTCGAGCAGGCCGCGCGGGCCTACGGAGTGGAGCGCGTGGTGAGCGACTGGCGCGAAGTGCTCGCGTCCCCCGATGTGGACATAGTCGACATCTGCACCCCTCCCGGAACGCACCCCGAGATCGTCGAAGCCGCCGCGCAGGCGGGCAAGGCGATCGTCTGCGAGAAGCCGCTGGCGGCCGACTACGACGGAGCGCTCCGAGCGGTCGCCGCGGTGCGTCGGGCCGAGGTACCAAGCGCTATCGGCTTCAACTACCGCAAGCTCCCCGCCCTGGCGCTGATGAAGCAATTGATCGATCAGGGCCGGATCGGACAGCCCCGCTTATGGCGAGCGACGTGGCTCTCGGATGAGTTTCTCGATCCCGAGATCGCCCTCGACTGGCGGTTCAAGCGCAGCCAGGGGGCGAGCACGATCGCCGACCTCGGCGCGCACCTGATCGATCTCGCCGCCTGGATGGTCGGCGACGTCGACTCCGTCAGCGCACAGTCTCAAACCTTCGTCACCGAGCGCACCGATCCCGACAGCAACGAGGGTACGACCAGCCAGGTCGACAACGACGATGCGTCGTCAGCTCTGCTGCGCTTTCGCGGCGGAGCGCTCGGGGTGTTCGAAGTGGGCAAGGTCAGCCCTCGACGTCCGTGCGATTTCGTGGTCGAGGTCAACGGTTCGCGGGGAACGGTGCGATTTGACTACTCCCGCCTCAACGAGCTCTGGTACGGAGACGCCGACGACCCGGCGGAGCTCTACGGAATGCGCCGAATCCGCGCCGAGCACGCGACGCATCCTCAGACCGAGGGGTGGTGGCCGATCGGCCAGGGCATCGGGTACGGAGCCAGCTTCGTAAACCAGGCAGCGGACCTGTTGCAGGGCTGGCCGGAGGGAAGCTGGACCCCCGATCTGGAGACCGGCCTTCGGGTTCAGGCGGTCTGCGAGGCAATCGAGAGGGCCGCAAAAGAGCGGCGTTGGGTCGACATCGCGGAGATCGGCAGTGGTGGCACCGTTTGAGGTGATCACCACCGGACGCGTCGGCGTCGACTTGTACCCCCAGCAGACGGGAGTGCCGCTCGCCGAGGTCGAGACATTCGCGAAGTACCTCGGGGGGACGGCCACCAACGTCGCCGTGCAGGCGGCGCGCCTGGGCTCGCGCGTGGCCGTGGTGACCAAGGTCGGCTCCGATGGTTTCGGCCGGTTCGTGCGCGGGGCCCTGGAGCGGTTCGGAGTCGACCCACGGTGGGTCGGGACCGATCCCGTCCTGCGAACCCCGATCGTATTCTGCGAGGTCCATCCGCCAGATCACTTCCCCGTGCTTTTCTACCGCGAGCCAAAGGCACCGGATATGAACCTCGTGTCGGCTGACTTCGATCACGATGCAGCCTGCGAGGCCGCTCTGTTCTGGATCACGGGGACCGGGCTCTCAGACGAGCCGAGCCGGAGCACGCTGCTCGAGCTGCTGCAGGAGCGAGAACGCTTCGCCGTGACGCAGGCTGACGCCGGCACCGGTCTCGGAGCGCCGGTTACCGTGCTTGACCTTGACTATCGTCCGATGTTCTGGCCCTCGCCCGAGAAAGCCTCGACGGCCGTGCGTGAGGCACTCTCGCACGTGACGGTCGCGGTCGGAAACGAGAGTGAGGTGGAGGTCGCGGTCGGCGAGCGTGACGCCCATCGCGCCGCAGCGGCTCTGCTCGACTTGGGCGTGAAGCTGGCGATCGTGAAGCGCGGACCGGACGGAGTCCTGGCGGCGACCCGGTCACAGATCATCGAGATCGCGCCGATCCGGCTTGCGGTCGTCAACGGTCTCGGCGCAGGTGATGCGTTCGGAGGCACCCTGGCGCACGGTCTCGTCCGTGGCTGGCCGTTGCAGCACACGCTGGCGCTGGCCAACGCCGCCGGCGCGCTCGCCGCCTCGAGGCTTGCCTGCGCCGACGACTTCGGCACGCTTGAGGAGATCCAGGCAGTGCTGGAACCAATGCCGTCGCCGGTCCCACCGGAGCCCTCGCGTGGCTGAGCTCACCGTCGCCCAGGCGCTGGTGAGCTTCCTGAGCGTCCAGGAAGTGGAGCGCGACGGGGTTGCCCAGCGCTTCTTCGCCGGCTGTCTCGGCATCTTCGGGCATGGGAACGTCGCCGGCATCGGCCAGGCGCTCTCGCAATACGAGCACGTGCTCCCCTACCACCCGGCGCGCAACGAGCAGGCGATGGTGCACGTGGCCTCGGGCTTCGCGCGACAGCGCAACCGGCTGGGAACCTTCGCCTGCACGACCTCCGTGGGTCCCGGCGCGACCAACCTCGTCACTGGGGCCGCCGGGGCCACGATCAACCGCCTGCCGGTGCTGCTCCTGCCGGGCGACATCTTCGCCGGCCGGCGGCCGCACCCGGTGCTCCAGCAGCTGGAGGTGGCGCACGATGCGACGATCTCGGTCAACGACTGCCTGCGTCCGGTGTCTCGGTTCTACGAGCGCATCGAGCGTCCCGAGCAGCTGATCCCGGCCGCGCTGGAGGCGATGCGGGTACTTACTGATCCGGCGGAGACCGGGGCGGTGACGCTGGCCCTGCCCGAGGACGTGCAGGTTGAGGCCTTCGACTTCCCGGAGGCGTTCCTGCGGCGGCGCGTGTGGAGGATCTACCGCCAGCCACCGGCACCCGAGGCCGCGGCCAGCTGCGTCGAGCTGATCCGGTCCGCACGGCGGCCGTTGATTGTCGCGGGCGGTGGCGTCATCTATAGCGAGGCGACTGCCGCATTGCGGGCACTGGTGGAAGCGACCGGGATCCCGGTGTGCGAGACGCAGGCCGGCCGCGGATCGCTGATCTCCGATCATCCTCTGAGCCTTGGGGCGGTCGGCGCCACCGGGACGGCAGCGGCCAACCGGATGGCCCGCGACGCCGATCTGGTGATCGGCATCGGGACACGCTGGAGCGACTTCACGACCGCATCCAAATCCGCGTTCCAGGACCCGAATGTGCGGTTCGTCAATGTCAACGTCTCCGGCTTGGACGCGGCCAAGCACAGTGCTCTGCCGGTCCTGGGGGATGCCCGCGCCGTGCTCGAGCAGCTGTGCGAGGCGCTGTCCGGTGAACGCGCCGACGCGGACTGGGAGCGCCTGGCCGCCGAGCAGACCGCGTCGTGGTCAGCCGAGGTGCAGCGCCTCGTCACCCCGGTGACATCCTCGCGTGTGGCGCCCTCCCAGGCCGCGATCATCGGCGCCATCAACGACGCGGCCGGAGAGACGGGGGTGGTGGTGTGCGCCGCGGGCTCGGGGCCCGGGGACCTGCACAAGCTGTGGCGGGCGCGGGATCCCGCCGGCAAGGGCTATCACGTCGAGTACGGCTACTCCTGCATGGGCTATGAGATTCCCGGCGCCATGGGTGTGAAGCTCGCCGCTCCTGAGCGGGAGGTGCTCGTCCTGGTCGGCGACGGCTCCTACCTGATGCTGCCGGGCGAGCTGGTCACAGCGGTAGCCGAGCGGATCCCGATCGTGATCGTGCTGGTCGACAACCACGGCTACGCATCGATTGGTGCCCTGTCGCGCTCGGTCGGCTCCCGGGGATTCGGAACGCATTACCGGCGGGCACTGACCCCTGCCCTCCCACTCGATGCGGCGAGCGACCCTGCCCTGGCCGACCCCACTGCTTCGGAGGAGCTGCCGATCGACCTGGCCGCCAACGCGGAGAGCCTGGGCGCTCGCGTCATTCGCACCAGGACGGTGGCCGAGCTGCGCGACGCGCTGTCGGCAGCTCGCGGAAGCGAGGGTCCGGTGGTGATCCACATCTTTGCCGATCGTTATGCGGGGGTCCCGAGCTACGAGGGCTGGTGGGATGTTCCGGTGGCCGAAGTCTCAGAGCAGCCCGAGGTGCGCGCCGCGCGCGAGGAGTATGAGCGCCGGCGGATCGCACAACGCCAGCACCTGGAGCCTCCCCGTGGCTGACCTGCTCGTCCACCCTTCCCCGCCGGCCTCTGACGGCACGATCATCGACGTGTCACCAACCTCAGCCGGATGGACTTACGTCGGCTTTGAGGTGCTGCAGCTCAGCGGCGACATGGTCGCCGAGCGCGACTGCGGCGATCGCGAGGTGTGTGTGGTCGTCATCAGCGGCACCGTCGATGTCCACTCCCAGCACGGCGACTGGCTCAGCGTCGGCGGCCGGCCAGATCCTTGGTCCGGAGCGCCCGATGGCGCCTACCTCCCGCCACGCTCGCGCTTCACGCTGATGGGCAGCGGCGAAGTCGCGCTCTGCTGGGCGCCCGGTGCCGGCAGCAGCGTCGCCGCCCGAGTGCTTGCGGGTGACGAGATCACTGCCGAGGTCCGCGGCTACGACGCCCAGGAGCGCCTCGTCCGGCCGATCCTGATGGCTGACCGCGACGCGCAGTCGCTGCTGGTGTGCGAAGTGCTGACCCCGGGCGGCAGCTGGTCCAGTTACCCACCCCATAAGCACGACCGCGATGAGCCGCCGCGCGAGACGTTTCTGGAGGAGACCTATTACCACCGCATCTCGCCCTCGCGCGGGTTTGGGCTACAGCGCGTGTACAGCCACGACCGCTCGCTCGATGAGACGCTGAGCTTCGGCGATCGCGACTGCGTCCTCGTGCCTCGCGGATACCACACCGTCTCGGCCCCACCGGGATATGACCTGTATTACCTCAACGTCATGGCGGGTCCACGTCGCGAGTGGGCCGTCGCCAACGACCCCGACCACGAGTGGCGGCTGACGCCTCCGCCCGAGAAATCCGAGTAGGAGCCAGGAGCTACATGTCCACCACCGCCACCCGCCTGCTGGATAACTACATCGCTGGTCGCTGGACGCCCGCCCAAATGGCCACGGATGTGCTCGACGTGATCAACCCCGCGAGTGGAGAGCCGCTGGCGCGCGTTCCTCTCTCGGGCGCCGCCGACCTCGATGCCGCGGTCAAAGCGGCTCGCGCTGCGCTACCCGAGTGGCGGGCGGTGTCGGCGATCGGCCGAGCCCGCAAGATGTTTGCGCTCCGGGAGCGGCTGTTGGCCCGCAGCGAGGACCTGGCCCGATCGGTGACCTTGGAGATGGGCAAGACGATCGGTGATGCCCGCGCCGAGGTGGCGCGGATGATCGAGATGGTCGAGGCCGCATGCGCGATTCCGACCACGATGCAGGGTCGCGTCCTCGAAGACGTCTCGCGCAACATCGACGCCGAGACGGTCCGTCAGCCCGTCGGTGTGTGCGCAGCGATCGTCCCGTTCAATTTCCCCGCCATGGTGCCGTTCTGGTTTTTGCCCTTCGCCATCGCCTGTGGCAATGCGTTCGTGCTCAAGCCCTCGGAGCAGGTGCCGCTGACCCAGCAGATCGCCTTCGAGGAGCTAGACCGGCTCGACCTCCCGCCCGGCGTAGTCAGCCTCGTCAACGGGGGCCGTGAGATCGTCGAGGCGATCCTTGACCACCCAGGGATCGACGCGGTCTCGTTCGTGGGCTCGGCTCCGGTGGCGCGACTCGTGTATGAACGCGCGGCTCGGGCCGGCAAGCGGGTGCAGGCGCTGGGTGGCGCCAAGAACCACATGGTGGTGATGCCCGACGCGGTGATCGAGAAGACCGTTGAGGGCATCCTGGGTTCGGCGTTCGGAGCCGCGGGACAGCGCTGCATGGCAGGCTCGGTCGTGGTGACGGTCGGCGATGCACACGAGCAGCTGATGACTCCTCTGGTGCAGGCCACGCAGGCGCTGAGGGTTGGCAGTGGGATCGATGAGGCCTCCGACGTCGGTCCGGTGATCTCCTGCCCGGCGCGGGATCGCATCGCCGGCGCGGTGCAGCAAGGAGTTGACGAGGGGGCGAAGTTAGTGGTCGACGGGCGGGGCATCAGCGGCTCGGGCATCGACCCACGCGGCGCGTTCCTGGGCCCCACCATCCTCGACGACGTCACGCCGGACATGGCGATCGCTCGCGAGGAGGTGTTTGGCCCCGTGCTCACCGTGATCCGGGCGGAGTCCCTGGATCAGGCAATCGAGATCGTCAACTCCAGCCGCTTTGGCAACGGCACGTCGATCTTTACCGAGTCAGGAGCATCGGTCCGCCGCTACCGCCATGAGGTGGAGGCGGGCATGATCGGCGTCAACATCGGGGTGGCGGCGCCGGTGGCGTTCTTCCCCTTCTCGGGCTGGAAGGACTCCTTTCTCGGAGACCTGCACGCTCACGGAACAGACGCGGTCGATTTCTTCACCCGCAAGAAGACCATTACCAGTCGCTATTTCTCCAGTGGCCAGGGCAGCGGCAGCTACTTCGTGGAGCGCTGATGGCGACAGTTGACGATCCCCCCGGCTCCGAGCCTCGCGGCCAGCAGCGAGCACCGAAGCGGCGGCGGCCCGTTTGCGGTAGCCGAAGTCGCGCTGGCTGACATCGCCGGCAACCCCCGCGGCCGTCGTGGCTAGTCAACGCTCCAGGAGGCCAGCGTGCCGTCCTTGTCGGCGGCCCTGAGCTCGTTCAAACCGCCGAGGGTTTCGCCGTCGACAACGATCTGGGGGAAGCTCGTCATTCCAGTCACCTCGGCGAGCTCAGCCTGCAGCTCTGGGTCATCAGACAGATTGACCTCCTCGAAGGTCACGCTGCGGGTGGACAGCAGCGACTTCGCGCTCACGCAGAAGGTGCAGGAATCAGTCGAGAACAGGATCACGCGGCTCGGCACATAGGCCAGCATACGAGGGCCGATCTGATGGCGCGAGGGCGAGAGGCGGTGCCCTACCGCGCAAAAGCTCCCAGGACCTACTAAGATCGGCCTCCCGAAAAGGAGTTTGGGTGAATCGACTAGGGGCTGCCGGGCTAGCTGTGCTGTTCGTCGTGACGTCGCTCGCGTTTGCGGGCGCGGCAGCGGCGTCCGGGGTGACTAACGCTGGTGACGATCTGCGGACCGGGTGGTATCCGGATGAGAGTGCGCTGACGCCGCAGCTTGTGAGCAGCGGGAGCTTTGGTCAGCTGTGGTCGGCGTCCGTCAATGGCCAGGTGTACGCGCAGCCGTTGCTCTCGGCCACGGGAACGCTGGTCGTGGCAACCGAAAACGACAAGGTCTACGGACTGAACCCCACCACGGGTGGCCAGCAGTGGACGACCGATCTCGGCACGCCATTTAACCCTGCGGACGTGAACTGTGCAGATATCGCGCCGTCGATCGGGACCACGTCCACGCCGGTAATCGACTCCTCCACCAATACGGTGTATCTCACCCACAAGACATATGTCTCAGGCACCGCAACATGGTTCATGGATGCCCTGGATGTCTCGACTGGGCAGCAGCGCGCGGGTTTCCCGGTGCGCTTGGACGGCAGCGCCGACAACAATCCAGCCACGCCGTTCATCGCCCGCAATCAGCAGCAGCGTCCCGGTCTGCTGCTCATGAACGGGGTGGTGTACGCGGCGTTTGGTGCGCACTGCGACCAGAAGCCATACCAAGGATGGGTGTTTGGCGTCTCGACCGCCGGCCAGGTGACGGCACGGTGGGTCGACGTCGGGTCGGGAGTCAGCGGCGGCGGCATCTGGCAGTCAGGCGTGGGGCTCACCTCGGACCGCCCGGGCTCACTGACGCTCATGACCGGCAACGGCGGATCACCGTCAGCGCCAGCGCCCGGCACTTCACCCCCGGGAACCTTCGGTGAGTCAGTCGTGCGCCTGCACGTCCAGCCCGACGGTTCGCTGGCGCCGGCAGACTTCTTCACGCCGTTCGATGCTGCGACGCTTGATCAGTACGACTCGGACTTCGGCTCAGGCGCGCTGGTGGGGCTGCCCGACGCGTACTTCGGAACGCCGGCGATCCCCCATCTAGCGGTGACAGTCGGCAAGCAGGGGTATGTGTACCTCCTCAACCGCGACCACCTCGGCGGTTATGACCAGGGGCCCGGCGGCGGTGATGACGTCGTCCAGCGAACTGGTCCTCATGGCGGGGTGTGGGGCCGCGCCGGGGTCTGGCCGGGGGACGGAGGCTACGTATACATCCCGACCTCCAGCGGGCGGAGCGGTGGCGGCGCTCTTGACGTCTACAAGTACGGGCTGTCCGGCACCCAGACGCCGTCGCTCTCTCTCGTCGGCAGCTCAGCCGACGTGTTCGGATGGGGAAGCGGTTCGCCGGTGATCACGTCTAACGGAACTTCATCGGGCAGCGCGCTCGTCTGGGTGATCTGGAGCGCCAACCGCCAGGGCGGGGGTGCTCAGCTCCGCGCTTATGACCCCATCCCCGTCAATGGCCAGCCGGTACTGCGCTATAGCGCCCCGATCGGCACGTCGACCAACTACAGCGTGCCCGGTGTCGGCGCGGGACGGCTCTACATCGGCACGCGCGACGGACACGTCCTCGGTTTCGGCTCGCCGGTCCAACAGCCGCTGAGCGGGTCCGGACTCACCTTCCCGGCGACCACGATCGGCAGCAGCCGCCAGCAGACACTCACGCTCACCGCCAACAAGGACCTCACCGTCTCGAGCTTGGGATCATCCTCGAGCCAGTTCACGCTCGGCACCCCCTCACGGACACTCCCTGCGACCCTGGCTGCCGGCCAAACGATCTCAGTCCCGGTCACCTTCACGCCCACGCAGACGGGTGTGCTTGGCGGACAGATCAACGCGAGCACCGACGCCGGCGACGCGTCGTTCCCCGCCTCGGGCACGGGACAGACGGCGGCGGCACAGCTCGCCGTGAGCCCCGCGCTCCTATCGCTGGGCGGCACCTCGACCGGCGGCCACCTCAGCGGCACCGTGACCTTCAGCAACGTCGGCGCCACCTCCCTCACGATCAATGCGGTGCATCTGCCCGTCACACCCTTCACGGCCACAAACTATCCCGCCGCCGGAGGCCAGATCGGCCCCGGGTCGTCGATCACGGTTAACATCGCCTTCGACCCGACCCAAGCGGGGGCCTTCACGAGCTCGATCGGGCTAGACACCAACGCTGGCAATAAGGCCATCGGTCTCTCGGCCAGTGCGGGCACCCCAGGCGCTCTCCAGTTCTCGAGTCAGAACATCGACTTCGGTGCCACCCCGATCGGCACGAGTGTCGCCAAGACGTTCACGATCACCAATGCCGGCGGTACGAACGTGACGATCACGAAATCGAAGCCACCGTTCGGAGGCTCCTTCACCGCCACCTCCTCGCTGCCCGAAGGCGCGACGATCACGCCCGGGGAAACGGTCACCGAAGCCGTTACCTTCACGCCGTCCGTCGTCGGCTCATCCGCCGGCACCTGGGAGATCAACAGCGACGACAGCACGGGTCTGCACCAGGTGCAGTTCAGCGGCTCGGGCGTCAACACGCCGACATCGAGTTCCGGAATCACTGCGCCTCCAACGACCCGGGGAGTCACTACGCCGACTCTGGGAGCCTCAGCTCGGCCCGGGACACGGGGCTATCGGGCGTTCGCGCCGAAGCTTGCCACGGTCACAAGCATCGGCAAGCTTCGAAGCCTCGTCATCACCTATATGGCGATGTCGCCCGGCAAGATCACCCGCTTCACGCTTCAGCACGCGACCTCGGGCCGCCGCGGCGCACACGGGTGCGTGGCGGTGGCCCCGCGTACGCGCCGCGCTCCCAAGTGCCACCGCTTCGTGGACATCGCGAGCTTCACCCACCGCGACCGCCTGGCCACCAACCGTGTACGCCTGGCAAATGACGTGTCGGTGAGCAAGCTGGTCCCCGGGACATACCGTCTCCGGTCGATCGTCACCGACGCCGTCGGCCACAGGCACAGCTTCTACGCCCTGTTCCGAATCGTGCCGTAGGCGATCCGCCGCTTCGGTGGACGAGGCCGCCGGTGACTTCGCTGAGCTCCGTCCGCGACGGGGATGTCTCGCAGGGGCATACGGGGCCGTCAATCGCGTAGCCGCGGATCTTGTGCTCAGGTTTCGTTCACGCCGCTCGCCGCAGCCACCGCCAGGCGAGCAGTCCGCCGACGATGGCAGCGACGCCCGCAGCGGCGGGAACGGCACGCTTGAGAACCGCACCGCGGGACAGCTCGCCGAGGTCCAGCACGTCGACCGCTCGTCGGCTCGGGTGCCGCGCGACCCGCCGCCCGGCGGCGACAGCGGCCAGCGCCGCGTCGCCGGCCGGTCCGGTCGGCAGTCGCCCCACCGGTGTCTGCTCGTAGCCGCCAAGGCGGGTCGGCGCGGCGGCGAGGGCCGCGGCCGCCCAGTCCCCGGCCAGTGGGGTGGCACCGCCAGTGGCCGGCGGGCCGGTCGCCGCCTCAGCAGGTGTCGCCTGGTTGGACCCCATTGCGTGCGGACGTGCGCCACCGTCGGCCCCCATCTCCTCGGCCAAGCAATCGGCGAAGCGCCCGATCAGCTTCGAAGACACGTCCTGCATGACCCCGCGCCCGAACTGTGCCGCCGGACCGGAGATCTGGATGTCGGTCTCGACGACCACGCGGGTGCCTTCGGCAACAGCCCGCATCTCGGTCGAGATCGTCGCGGCGGCGGTTCCCGCGCCGCGATCATCGCGCGCCTGCGCCCGCATCACCGCGCGGCGGGTCGCGGCGTCGGCCTGCTCGATTCGGACCGTACCCTCGTAGCGGCTCCTCACCGGTCCGAGCTTGATCGTCATCTGGCCCTGGAACTCCGAGCCTTCCGCGCCGTGCAGCTCGGCCCCCGGCAGGCAGGGCGCGACCCGCTCGAGATCGAGGAGCACCTCCCAGGCCTGCTCGACCGGCACCGGGACGGTGAACTTGTTGTGCAGCTTCACGCCGGCTCCCCCTCGCCGATCCGGGCAAACGCGCGCGCGGGGGCCGCGTCGATTCCCGCGAACTTGTAGAACGGCGCGAAGAAATCGCAGCGGCGGGGCAGCTCGCGGAGGTTGACGAGCCCCTCGACGAGCACGATCCCCTCCCCCAGCAGCATCCGATGAACCACGAAGTCCTCCGGCGTCCATCCCGGAGCACGGGCCGCCGGCTCCTCGAAGAAGTCACACCCGACGCACTTGGGCTTCCGGTCGACCAGCCATCGAGCGGCGTCGAGCGTCAACGCCGGCGAGTCCGGAAAGTAACGCTGGGTGCCGATCGCCCGCTGCGCCCAGTCGGTGCGCAGCAGGATGATCTCGCCGGGGCGGATCGCCTCTCCCGCCGCACGCAGCGCCCCCTCAGCCTGCTGGAGCGCAGGCGCGCCGAGCAGCGCGCGCTCGGGCACCGGGGTGAGGTCGAGCACCACGGCCGACCCCATCACGCGCTCGAGCGCCACCGCGTCAATCGGCTCGCCGCCCTCGAAAACGTGCAGGGCGGATTCGACGTGGCAGCCGGTGTGACAGCTCAGCGTGGCCTGCGCAGACTGCCAGTAGGCAGGCTTGACCCGGACGTCGAACTGCACGCCCACGTTGGTCGAGGGCGGTCCCTTGAAGCCCTCGGGGACCGCCGGCGAGAGGTCGACGATCCGAGTCAAGAAGACAGGCCGCCCGCGTGGTCACCGATCGTGGTGTAGAAATCGCGCTCCCGGGCAGCCAGCAGCTCCGGGATCGCCTCCTGCTTGACCAGCCGGGTGAAGTGCTCGGAGTCCATGTGGGACTCGTAGCCTGCCTGGTCGGCGTATTGCTCGTAGAGGAAGAACAGGTCGGGGTCCTCTGCTGAGCGCTGCGCCTGGTAGAAGAGGCAGCCCGGCTCCGCCCGCGATGGCGGGGTCATCTCCTGGATCACCTCGAGCAGTCGCTCAGCCTTACCCGGGTGCGCGCGCCACTTGGCGGCAACTACGTAGGCCATGTGTCAGGCCTCCTTTCGTCCGATGGTGTTACGCAAAACGCCGATGCCCTCGACCTCGAGCTCGACCACGTCTCCCGGCGCCAGCCAGCGGTCGAGCTCCAGCCCCGAGCCGCCGGCCGCCGTGCCCGACCCGATCACCTCACCGGGGTACAGCGTCTGGCTCTGCGAGGCGTAGGCGATCATGTCGGCGAAGCTGTGGTACATCGCGGCGGTGGAGCTCTCCCCCCACACCTCACCGTTGACCCGCACCGTCATCCTCGCGTCCGAGGCGTCGAACTCGTCCGCGGTGACCAGGCACGGTCCGAGCACGTTGGAACCGTCCCAATCCTTGGCCTTTCCCGGCCCGAGGCCAACCTGCGCCTCACGCTGCTGCACGTCACGCGCCGATAAATCGTTCCAGATCGTGAAGCCGAAGATGCAGCCCTCGGCGTCCTCGAGGCGAACGTCGCGCACCCGCCGGCTGATAACCGCGGCCAGCTCGAGCTCGTGGTCGAGCCGATCGGTGTAGGCGGGCCACGGCACTTCAACGTCCGGGCCGACGACGGTGTCGGGCATGCCCTTGTAGTAGGCGGGCACCTCATACCACTCAGCCGGGATCTCCCGCCCCAGACGGCGGTAGGCCCCCGTGAGGTGTCCCTCGAAGGCCAGGAAATCGCGCAGCGAACGCGGCCGCAGCGGTGCTAGCAACCGCACCCCGGAATGGGCCTCGCCGGCGGGATCGACCGGCCCTCCCGCTTCGATGAATGCCACCATGTCCCCGTCGAACCCGGCGTCGTGCACCTCCCCCCCGCGCAGCAGGCCGACGCGTGGACCGGCCCCGCCGTCGTACGTGACCAGCTTCACTGACCCTCCGCCAGCATGGCGCCGGCGCGCCGGACCGCGTCGATGATCTTCACGTAGGAGCCGCAGCGACACAGGTTTCCGCCGAGCGCCTCGATAATCTCCTCCTCGCTCGGGTCCGGCGTGTCGGCCAGCAGCGCCTTGGCGGTGAGCACGAAGCCCGGGGTGCACCAGCCGCACTGGAAGGCATGCGCGTCGACGAAGGCGCGCTGCACCGGATCGGCGCCGCCGAGACCCTCCACGGTCGTGACCTCGGCCCTGGACCGCGGCGGCGAGCGTCAGGCACCCCGACATGGGGCTCGCCGTCGATCAGGACCGTGCAGGCGCCGCACACGCCGATGCCACACGTCATCCGCACCGAGGCCAGTCCCTCGCGGGGCAGGACGTCCATGAGCATCTCGTCCGCCCCGCATTCCAGCTCGGCGGGAGGTCCGTTCAGTCGCAGCACGATCCTCAGCTCGCGCCTCCGCGGCTTCGGCAGGGGTGAGTCGTACCTGGAGGGAATCGGCGGGGGTGAGGCGCCTCCCGCGCGTCGAGCGCCGCGAGCACGCGCTCGGCGGATCGGCAGTTCGTAAACCTCGAGCCCCAGCGAGTAGAGCGCGTTGCCGATAGCCGCGGGTACCGGCGGCAGCACGGTCTCGCCGAGCCCGTGCACTTCCGCGCCCTCGCGCTCAATGATCTCGTGAGTGAAGCGCCTGGGCAGATCCCCGATCGCCGGTACGTTGTAGTCGGAGAGGTTGGCGTTCGTGACCTGCCCATCGGCGAACTCGATGGCCTCGAACAGGGCCGTGCCGAGGCCCATTGTGAGCGAGCCTTCGTTCTGGAGGTCGGCGCCCTCGGGGTTGACGACCCGGCCGGCGTAGGCGACACCGTGGAGATGCTCAACGGCGAGCTTGCCGGTCTCCTCGTCGACGGTGACGTGCGCCGACGCGGCGCCCTGGTGCCAGTGGGTCGAGGCGATCCCCTGGCCGGTATCGGGATCGAGCCCGCCCTCGTTGTGCACCTCTCCATAGCCGTGCTCGCCGCCGGCCTGGTGCAGGTCGCGCACCGCCTCCTCCAGCGCCCGACCCATCATGTGCGTGGTGCGGCTGGAGGTCGTGCGCGTGTCGAACGGCGACGTGTCGGTGTCGGGTTCGGCGACCTCGATCTGACCGGGCTCGCATCCCAGCATCCGTGCGCCCATCAGCTGCAAGGAGCGGCGGACCCCCTGCCCCATCTCGCACGCAGCCGAGCGAATCACGTAACCGACCATCGTGCGCTCGACGGCGATTGCGGCCCGACTCGGCGTCTGCATGCCCTTGAGCAGGACACACAGCCCCTTGCCTCTCGATCTCCTCGTAGGCGACGGCGTCGGCGGCAGCTTGCAGGCAAGGCTCGAACTGCACGTCGTGCATGACCTCGCCGGTGGCGAACACGTCGCCGTCGCGCAACAGGTTCTGGCGACGGAGCTCGAGTGGGCTGATCCCGAGCCGGTCGGCGAGCACGTCCATGGTCCGCTCCGAGGCCCAGATCGACTGCATCGCGCCATAGCCGCGAAACGCGCCGTTGGGGGGAAGGTTGGTGTAGATGGCCAGCGCGTCCACGCGAACATGCGGGATCCGGTAGGGCCCACCCCCGCGTAGCCGAGCTTGGTCGAGACGCCCGGGCCACAGTCGGCGTAGGCGCCCGTGTCGACCCAGCAGTCGAGTTCCTTGGCCACCAGCGTGCCGTCGTGCTTGGCGCCGATCCGCACGCGGATCACCGACGGGTGGCGGTTCAGCGTCAGGAACTCCTCAGTGCGGTCGAGGACGACCTTTACCGGACGCCCGGCCTTGCGCGCGAGCGCGGCCAACGGCGCCTCGTGACGGACGAACGTCTTGGCTCCGAACGAGCCGCCCATAGGCATCGCGATCACGCGGACCCGCTCCTCGTCGACCCCGAAGGCGCACGCGAGGTCGGCCCGCAGGTTGAACGGGGTCTGGGTGCCGGTCCAGATCGTGAGCCTGCTTCCTGCCATTCGGCGACCGCCGCGTGCGGCTCCATCGGGGCGTGCGCCGCGCTGGGCGTCCGGAACGCCTGCTGGACCACGACGTCGGCCTCGGCAAAGCCCGCGGCGATGTCCCCGTGGACGAGCCGGAAGCGGTGGCAGACGTTCGTGCCGGACAGGGGGCGCACACCATCGAGACCGCCTCGCCCGCGGACCGCGCGCCGTCGGGATGAATCAGCGGGGCGCCCGGCGCCACCGCCTCGACAGCGTCGAACACGGCGGGAAGCTCCTCGAATTCCACCTCGATCAGCCGGGCGGCGGCCCGCGCCGCCTCGCGCGAGGGCGCGGCGACGGCGGCGACGATGTCCCCCGCGTAGCGGGCCACCCGCGTCAGGACGTGCTCGTCGCGGACCTGACACCCGTAAAGCTGCAGATCCTCCACGTCCCCGGGCACCAGCGTCACGCAGTCGGCCGGCACCGCCGAAACGTCGACGGAGATCACGCGCGCATGTGGGTGTGGGCTGCGCACGAACGCCGCGTGGAGCATGCCGGGACGCTCGGCGTCGACCGAGTAACGCTGCAACCGGTGACGCGGGCGTCGATGCCGAGCCCGCTCACTCGCCGACCTCGCCGGCGCTGAGCGTCTCGATCGCCCGTCGCACCTCGACCGCTACGACCCGCCGACGGTACTCGGCGCTTCCCCGGGAATCACTCAACGGCTCCAGGCGCTCGGCGTAGCGCTCGCCGATCTCGCGGGCCAGCGCCGCCTCAGCCTGGCGGTCGAGGCCTCGGCGCAGATGTCCGGGTAGTGCTGGGGCACCTCGGCGCAGGCCCCGACGACCACGCGCAGGGTTCCGGCCACCCGTGCCGCAGCCACCGCTACACACGGCCGATCCTCGCTCGAGCGCGAGCGGAACTTGCGATAGGTCGCCCGCTCGATCCCTGCTGGCACGCGCACCTCGGTGAGCAGCTCGTCCTCGGCGATGCACGTCTCGTAGAACCCCAGGATCAGCTCGTCGATCGGGACCTGCCGCTCGCCGCGCGGGGAACGGAGCACCGCGCGCGCGTTCAGCGCGCACAGCACCGCGGGCGGGTCCGAGGCGTAGTCGGCGTCGGCCAGGACTCCGCCGACCGTAGCCTGGTTTCGCACCCTGGGGCTGGCCACCAGCCCAAAGGCACGCGCCAGCACCGTCCAGCCGCCGCGAACCGTGGGGTCGCGCTCGACCTGGCGATGGGTGACCATCGCCCCGAGGCGAAGCTCGCCGTCGGCCACGGCGATGCCGCGCAGCTCCTCCACCCGCCCTAGCGAGAGCAGTGACGCCGGCTGCACGAAGCCCTGATCCATGAGGATGGCCAGAAAGCTGCCGCCGGCCACGACGGTCGCGTGAGCGCCGCGCCGGGCTCGCAGGTCGGCCGCCTCCTCGAGCGAGGAGGGCGCGAGCCATTCGACCCCCGTGCCGGCCTGGACCATGGCTGCCGATCATAGATCATCGATAATCTCTTGGAGCCGAGGGACCGAGTCCTTGGTTAATGCGGCTGAGGCCGAGCGACTGCATGGCCGCTCAATCCGTCCGACCGCTCGCCAGCGCCTTGAACCGTCGCATATTCTCGGTGATGGCGGCCTCCGCGGGCAGCCGCTCCATGCTGGAGGCGCCGAAGAAGCCCGCGACGCCACGGGTCCGCGCGAGCACGTGGCCGTCCTCGGGCTCGGCGATCGGGCCGCCGTGGCAGAGGACGATCACCTCGTGCCTGACCGCCACCGCCGCGTCGCGGATGGCCTGGATCTCATCACGCAGGCATCGAGGGTGTTGGCCGTGTGGGCGCCGATCGAGCCCTTGGTGGTCAGGCCCATGTGCGGGACCAGCACGTCGGCACCGGCGCGCGCCATCGCCTCGGCCTCGCCAGGTCGAAAACGTAGGGGGCGGTGAGCAGGCCAAGCCCGTCCGCCAGCCGGATCATCTCGATCTCGAGCTCATAGCCCATGCCGGTCTCCTCGAGGTTGGCCCGGAAGATCCCGTCGATCAGCCCAACGGTGGGAAAGTTCTGGACCCCGGCAAAGCCGGCGTCCTCCACCTCGCCAGAAACACGTCCATCAGCCGGAACGGGTCGGTGCCGCACACCCCGGCCAGCACCGGGGTGTCGCGGACCACCGGCAGCACCTCGCTGGCCATGTCGATCACGATCGTGTTGGCGTCGCCGTAGGGCATGAGCCCGGCGAGCGAGCCTCGCCCGGCCATCCGGTAGCGCCCCGAGTTGTAGACGATGATGAGATCCGCCCCGCCGGCCTGCGCGCACTTGGCCGATAATCCCGTCCCAGCGCCGGCGCCGATGATGAGCCCACCGCCCCGAAGAGTGGCGCGCAGCCGGGCGCGGGCCTCCCCTCCGGTCATCGGACCCGCCGCGCCAGCGGGTTCTCGGCCGGGTCGATCAGCGACGCGGTCGCCACCGGCTGCCCGGCGTCGCGTTCGTACCGGTGCGACACCTCGTCGGGATCGACCGGCACGAAGATCAGTTCGGCGGCCGGATACCCGCTGGCGTGGAAGGCCGCGTCGGCGCTCGCGGTGTCATATGGCGTGCGCATCAGGCGGGAATCGGGCCCCAGGCGCAGCCAGTACGCGCCCGGCTGGTGCTCGTAGGGCCGCCCGATGCTGCCCGCGTTGACCATCCGCCCTCGGCCCACGGTGCGGTCGAACTGGCGGTGGGTGTGGCCGCACACCAGCAGCTCGGTACCGGCCTCGTCGAGGATGCGCGCGAGCCGTTCGGGCGGCGTGACAACGGTCACCCGTTCCTCGTCGCTGCGCGCGGTTCCGTGGCAGAAGAGGACGTCGCCCAGCCCTTCGACATCGAGCGCCTGGAGCGCGGGGAATCCGTCCAGGAAGTCGCGCTCCTCGCGGCTTAGGAAGCTGGCCGCCCAGGCGTCCCCCTCGAACAGCGGATGATCCTGAAGCTCAGGCGGCATGGTGCCGTCGTACCCCATCACGACCGCCCGATCGGCGTTTCCGCGCAACCAGTACACGGGCCAAGGAAGCGTCCGCAGCCGCCTCAGCACGGCCACTGGCATGGGCCCAGCGCACACGTCCCCACCGACGAGCACCGCGCCGGGAGGATCGGCCTCCAGCTCGGCCAGCACGGCCTCGAGCGCCGGCAGGTTGCCATGGATGTCATACAGCGCCGCGACGCTGCCCAGCCTGGTCACCAGCCATCTCCCCACCCCATCACGAGCCATCCCCCGGCGGAAGGCGGGCGAGTCCCTCGGCCACGGCTCGGCCGAACCCCTCGATGTGCTCGCG
>CAWJYE010000009.1:0-26512 GCA_963847055.1 uncultured Solirubrobacterales bacterium
TCCGTCCGCGACGGGGATGTCTCGCAGGGGCATACGGGGCCGTCAATCGCGTAGCCGCGGATCTTGTGCTCAGGTTTCGTTCACGCCGCTCGCCGCCGCCAGCGCCACGCGAGCAGCCCGCCGACGATCAGCGAGCGACCCCCGCAGCGGCCGGAACGGCACGCTTGAGCACAGCACCGCGAGAGATCTCGCCCAGGTCGAGCACCTCGTCGCCGCGGCGGCCGGGCGGTTGCGCGTCGGGCGACCCACGGAGGCCGCAGCCCGCGCGGCATCGGCGGCCGGACCGGTGGGCAGGCGCCCGACGGGCGTCTCGTCGTACCCGCCCAATGCGGTCGGGCCGGCGCGATCGCGGCGGCCGCCCAGTCCACGGCGAGCGCCGTCGCCCCGGTCGTGGCCTCCGGCCCGGTCGCGGCCTCAGCCGGCGTCGCTTCGTTGGTCCCCATCGCCTGGGGCTGCGCGCCGTCGGCGGCCATCTCCTCGGCCAGGCAGTCGGCGAACCGCCCGATGAGCTTGGAGGACACCTCCTGCATGACCCCGCGCCCGAACTGAGCCGCGGGACCCGAGATCTGGATGTCGGACTCGACGGCCACCGCAGTGCCCTCGGGAACGGGACGCATCTCGGTGGAGATGGTCGCGGCTGCGGTGCGGTGCCCCGGGCGTCCTTCGCCTGCGCCCGCATCACCGCGCGGCGGGAGTCGGCATCGGCCGCTCAATCCGGACGGTGCCCTGGTAGCGGCTGGTCACCGGGCCGATCTTGATCGCCATCTGACCCTGGAACTCCGGCCGTCGCCTCCCTGCAACTGCGCGCCGGGCAGACGGGGGCAACCCGCTCGAGGTCCAGGAGCACCTCCCAGGCCCGCTCGACCGGCGCCGGCACCGTGAACTCGTTGTGCAGCTTCACGCCGGCTCCCCCTCGCCGATCCGGGCAAACGCGCGCGCGGGGGCCGCGTGGATTCCCGCGAACTTGTAGAACGGCGCGAAGAAATCGCAGCGGCGGGGCAGCTCGCGGAGGTTGACGAGCCCCTGGACGGGCACGATGCCCTCCCCAGGCGGCATGCGATGAACCAGAAGTCCTCCGGCGTCCATCCCGGAGCACGGGCCGCCGGCTCCTCGAAGAAGTCACACCCGACGCACTTGGGCTTCCGGTCGACCAGCCATCGAGCGGCGTCGAGCGTCAACGCCGGCGAGTCCGGAAAGTAACGCTGGGTGCCGATCGCCCGCTGCGCCCAGTCGGTGCGCAGCAGGATGATCTCGCCGGGGCGGATCGCCTCTCCCGCCGCACGCAGCGCCCCCTCAGCCTGCTGGAGCGCAGGCGCGCCGAGCAGCGCGCGCTCGGGCACCGGGGTGAGGTCGAGCACCACGGCCGACCCCATCACGCGCTCGAGCGCCACCGCGTCAATCGGCTCGCCGCCCTCGAAAACGTGCAGGGCGGATTCGACGTGGCAGCCGGTGTGACAGCTCAGCGTGGCCTGCGCAGACTGCCAGTAGGCAGGCTTGACCCGGACGTCGAACTGCACGCCCACGTTGGTCGAGGGCGGTCCCTTGAAGCCCTCGGGGACCGCCGGCGAGAGGTCGACGATCCGAGTCAAGAAGACAGGCCGCCCGCGTGGTCACCGATCGTGGTGTAGAAGTCGCGCTCGCGGTCGGCCAGCAACTCCGGGATCGCCTCCTGCTTGACCAGCCGGGTGAAGTGCTCGGAGTCCATGTGGGCCTCGTAGCCGGCGGCGTCGGCGTATTGCTCGTAGAGGAAGAACAGGTTGGGGTCCTCTTCTGAGCGCTGCGCCTGGTAGAAGACGCAGGCCGGCTCCGCTCGCGACGGCGGGGTCATCTCCTGGATCACCTCGAGCAGTCGCTCGGCCTTACCCGGGTGCGCGCGCCACTTGGCGGCAACTACGTAGGCCATGTGTCACATCTCCTTTCGTCCGATGGTGTTACGCAAAACGCCGATGCCCTCGATCTCGAGCTCGACGACGTCTCCCGGCGCCAGCCAGCGGTCGAGCTCCAGCCCGGAGCCGCCGGTTGCCGTGCCCGACCCGATCACCTCACCGGGATAGAGGGACTGGCTCTGTGAGGCGTAGGCGATCATGTCGGCGAAGCTGTGGTACATCTCGGCGCTGGAGCTCTCCCCCCACAGCTCGCCGTTGACCCGCACCGTCATGCGTGCCGCCGAGGGGTCGAACGCGTCGGCGGTGACCAGGCACGGTCCGAGCACGTTCGAGCCGTCCCAGTCCTTGGCCTTTCCCGGCCCGAGGCCAATCGGCGTCTCACGGCGCTGCACGTCACGCGCGGACAAATCGTTCCAGATCGTGTAGCCGAAGATGCAGCCGTCGGCGTCCTCGCGTCGAACATCGCGCACCCGCCGGCCGATAACCGCAGCCAGCTCGAGCTCGTGGTCGAGCTGGTCGGTGTACGGGGGCCACGGCACCTCAGCGTCGGGGCCGATGACCGTGTCGGGCATGCCCTTGTAATACGCCGGCAGCTCGTACCGCTCGGCCGGGATCTCTCGTCCCAGACCCCGGTAGGCCCCCTGAGGTGTCCTTCGAAGGCCAGGAAGTCGCGTAGCGAACGCGGCCGCAGCGGCGCGAGCAACCGCACCCCGGAATGGGCTTCGCCGCCGCGGGACGACCGGCCCTCCCGCTTCGATGAAGGCCACCATGTCCCCGTCGAATCCGGCGTCGTGCACTCCTCCCCGTGCAGCAGGCCGACCCGTGGACCGGCCCCGCCGTCGTAGGTGACCAGCTTCACTGACCCTCCGCCAGCATGGCGCCGGCGCGTCTGACCGCGTCGACGATCTTCACGTAGGAGCCGCAGCGGCACAGGTTTCCACCGAGCGCCTCGGTGATCTCCTCCTCGCTCGGGTCCGGCGTGTCGGCCAGCAGCGCCTTGACGGTGAGCACGAAGCCCGGGGTGCACCAACCGCACTGGAAGGCATGCGCCTCGACGAACGCCCGCTGAACCGGATCCGACCCGCCGAGGCCCTCGACGGTCGTCACCTCGAGCCCGTGGACCTGCGGCGCCAGGGTCAGGCAGCCAGACCGGGGCTCGCCGTCGACCAGCACCGTGCAGGTCCCGCACACGCCGATGCCGCATGTCGCGCGGACCGAGCCGAGCCCCTCGCGGCGCAGGACCTCCAGCAGCATCTCGTCGGGCTCGCAGTCAAGCTCGGCGGGGCGGCCGTTGAGCTGCAGGGTGACCCTCACGGTCGCGCCTCCGCGGCTTCGGCAGGGGTGAGTCGTACCTGGAGGGAATCGGCGGGGGTGAGTCGCGCCTCCCGCGCATCGACCGCGGCCAGCACCCGCTCTGCGGACATCGGCAGGTCATGAAGCTCTAGCCCCAGCGAGAAGAGCGCGTTACCGATCGCCGCCGGCACGGGAGGCAGAACGGTCTCCCCCAGCCCGTGCACCTCGGCGCCCTCGCGCTCGATGATCTCGTGCGTGAAGCGCTTGGGGAGATCGCCGATCGCCGGCACGTTGTAGTCGGACAGGTTGGCGTTCGTGACCTGACCGTCGGCGAATTCGATCGCCTCGAACAGCGCCGTGCCCAGGCCCATGGTCAGCGAGCCCTCGTTCTGAAGCTCGGCGCCCTCGCGGTTGACGACCCGGCCGGCGTAGGCGACGCCGTGGAGATGCTCGACGGTGAGCTTGCCGGTCTCCTCGTCGACGGTCACGTGCGCCGCCGCCGCGCCCTGGTGCCAGTGGGTCGAGGCGATCCCCTGTCCGGTGTCGGGATCGAGCCCGCCCTCGTTGTGCACCTCGCCGTAGCCGCGCTCGCCGTCGCCCTCGTGCAGGTCGCGCACGGCCTGCTCCAGGGCGCGACCCATCATGTGGGTGGTGCGGCTCGAGGTCGTGCGGGTGTCGAACGGAGACGTGTCGGTGTCGGGCTCGGGGATCTCGATCTGGCCTGGCTCGCACTTCAGCATCTGCGCTCCCATGAGCTGCAGGGACCGCCGCACGCCCTGGCCCATCTCGGAGGCTGCCGAGCGAATGACGTAACCGACCGCCGTGCGCTCCACCGAGATGGCGGCTCGGCTCGGCGTCTGCATGCCCTTGAGCAGGACGCACAGCCCCTTGCCGCTTCGATCTCGCTCGTAGTCGACGGCGTCCGCGGCGGACTGCAGGCACCGCTCGAACTGCACGTCATGCATGACCTCGCCGGTGGCGAACACGTCGCCGTCGCGAAGGAGGTTCTTGCGCCGCAGCTCGAGCGGGCTCATCTCGAGGCGCTCGGCGAGCACGTCCATCGTCCGCTCCGAAGCCCAAATCGACTGCATTGCGCCGTAGCCGCGAAACGCGCCGTTGGGTGGCAGGTTGGTGTAGATGGCCAGCGCGTCAAGGCGCACATGAGGCATGCGATAGGGTCCCACGCCGGCATAGCCGAGCTTGGTCGCCACGCCCGGGCCGCAGTCAGCGTAGGCACCGGTGTCGACCCAGCAGTCGAGTTCCTTGGCCACCAGCGTGCCGTCACCCCGAGCGCCCAGGCGCACGCGGATCACCGACGGGTGGCGGTTGAGCGTGACGAACTCCTCAGTGCGATCCAGCACGACCTTCACCGGCCGGCCGGCCTTGCGGGCCAGCGCGGCCAACGGTGCCTCCTGACGGACGAACGTCTTGGCCCCGAACGAGCCGCCCATCGGCATCGCGATCACGCGGACCCGCTCCTCCTCGATGCCGAACGCGACCGCGAGGTCTGCCCGGAGATTGAACGGGGTCTGTGTGCCCGTCCAGACGGTCAGCCGTCCTTCTTGCCATTCGGCGACCGCGGCGTGGGGCTCCATCGGGGCATGCGCGGCACTGGGCGTCCGGAACGCCTGCTGGACCACGACCTCCGCCTCGGCAAAGCCCGCGGCGACGTCGCCGTGCACGAGCCGGAAGCGGTGGCACACGTTCGTGCCTGCCAGGGGGCGCACCCCGATCGAGACCTCCTCCCCCGCCGACTGCGCGCCGTCGGGATGAATGAGCGGGGCGCCTGGCGCCACCGCCTCGACAGCGTCGAACACCGCGGGCAGCTCCTCGTAGTCCACCTCGACGAGGCGGGCGGCGGCGCGCGCCGCCTCGCGCGAGGGCGCGGCGACGGCGGCGACGATGTCCCCCGCGTAGCGGGCCACCCGCGTCAGGACGTGCTCGTCGCGGACCTGACACCCGTAAAGCTGCAGATCCTCCACGTCCCCGGGCACCAGCGTCACGCAGTCGGCCGGCACCGCCGAAACGTCGACGGAGATCACGCGCGCATGTGGGTGTGGGCTGCGCACGAACGCCGCGTGGAGCATGCCGGGACGCTCGGCGTCGACCGAATAACGCTGCAAACCGGTGACGCGGGCGTCGATGCCGAGCCCGCTCACTCGCCGACCTCGCCGGCGCTGAGCGTCTCGATCGCCCGTCGCACCTCGACCGCTACGACCCGCCGACGGTACTCGGCGCTTCCCCGGGAATCACTCAACGGCTCCAGGCGCTCGGCGTAGCGCTCGCCGATCTCGCGGGCCAGCGCCGCCTCGGCCGTGGCGGTCGAGGCCTCGGCGCAGATGTCCGGGTAGTGCTGGGGCACCTCGGCGCAGGCCCCGACAACCACGCGCAGGGTTCCGGCCACCCGTGCCGCAGCCACCGCTACACACGGCCGATCCTCGCTCGAGCGCGAGCGGAACTTGCGATAGGTCGCCCGCTCGATCCCTGCTGGCACGCGCACCTCGGTGAGCAGCTCGTCCTCGGCGATGCACGTCTCGTAGAACCCCAGGATCAGCTCGTCGATCGGGACCTGCCGCTCGCCGCGCGGGGAACGGAGCACCGCGCGCGCGTTCAGCGCGCACAGCACCGCGGGCGGGTCCGAGGCGTAGTCGGCGTCGGCCAGGACTCCGCCGACCGTAGCCTGGTTTCGCACCCTGGGGCTGGCCACCAGCCCAAAGGCACGCGCCAGCACCGTCCAGCCGCCGCGAACCGTGGGGTCGCGCTCGACCTGGCGATGGGTGACCATCGCCCCCAGGCGAAGCTCGCCGTCGGCCACGGCGATGCCGCGCAGCTCCTCCACCCGCCCTAGCGAGAGCAGTGACGCCGGCTGCACGAAGCCCTGATTCATGAGGATGGCCAGAAAGCTGCCGCCGGCCACGACGGTCGCGTGAGCGCCGCGCCGGGCTCGCAGGTCGGCCGCCTCCTCGAGCGAGGAGGGCGCGAGCCATTCGACCCCCGTGCCGGCCTGGACCATGGCTGCCGATCATAGATCATCGATAATCTCTTGGAGCCGAGGGACCGAGTCCTTGGTTAATGGCGAGCTGAGGCCGAGCGACTGCATGGCCGCTCAATCCGTCCGACCGCTCGCCAGCGCCTTGAACCGTCGCATATTTTCGGTGATCGCCGCCTCGGCGGGGAGCCGCTCCATGCTGGAGGCACCGAAGAACCCCGCGACGCCATGGGTCCGCGCGAGCACGTGGCCCGTGTCGTCGGGCTCGGCCAGCGGGCCGCCGTGGCAGAGGACGATCACGTCGTCCCGGACCGCCGTGGCAGCATCGCGGATGGCCTGGATCTCCACCACGCAGGCATCGAGGGTCTTGGCCGTGCGAGCGCCGACCGACCCCTTGGTGGTCAACCCCATGTGAGCGACCAGCACATCAGCACCTGCGCGCGCCATCTCCACGGCCTGGCCAGGGTCGAACACGTAGGGTGCGGTGAGCAGGCCAAGCCCGGCCGCCTGCCGGATCATCTCGATCTCGAGCGCGTAGCCCATGCCGGTCTCCTCGAGGTTGGCCCGGAACATCCCGTCGATCAGGCCAACGGTGGGAAAGTTCTGCACGCCGGCAAAACCGGCCGCCTGCACCTCGCGCAGATACACGTCCATCAGGCGGAACGGGTCGGTCCCGCACACGCCGGCGAGCACCGGAGTGTCGCGGACCACCGGCAGCACCTCGCGACCCATCTCCATGACGATCGTGTTGGCGTCGCCGTAGGGCATGAGCCCGGCGAGCGAGCCTCGCCCGGCCATCCGGTAGCGCCCCGAGTTGTAGACGATGATGAGATCCGCCCCGCCGGCCTGCGCGCACTTGGCCGATAATCCCGTCCCAGCGCCGGCGCCGATGATGAGCCCACCGCCCCGAAGAGTGGCGCGCAGCCGGGCGCGGGCCTCCCCTCCGGTCATCGGACCCGCCGCGCCAGCGGGTTCTCGGCCGGGTCGATCAGCGACGCGGTCGCCACCGGCTGCCCGGCGTCGCGTTCGTACCGGTGCGACACCTCGTCGGGATCGACCGGCACGAAGATCAGTTCGGCGGCCGGATACCCGCTGGCGTGGAAGGCCGCGTCGGCGCTCGCGGTGTCATATGGCGTGCGCATCAGGCGGGAATCGGGCCCCAGGCGCAGCCAGTACGCGCCCGGCTGGTGCTCGTAGGGCCGCCCGATGCTGCCCGCGTTGACCATCCGCCCTCGGCCCACGGTGCGGTCGAACTGGCGGTGGGTGTGGCCGCACACCAGCAGCTCGGTACCGGCCTCGTCGAGGATGCGCGCGAGCCGTTCGGGCGGCGTGACAACGGTCACCCGTTCCTCGTCGCTGCGCGCGGTTCCGTGGCAGAAGAGGACGTCGCCCAGCCCTTCGACATCGAGCGCCTGGAGCGCGGGGAATCCGTCCAGGAAGTCGCGCTCCTCGCGGCTTAGGAAGCTGGCCGCCCAGGCGTCCCCCTCGAACAGCGGATGATCCTGAAGCTCAGGCGGCATGGTGCCGTCGTACCCCATCACGACCGCCCGATCGGCGTTTCCGCGCAACCAGTACACGGGCCAAGGAAGCGTCCGCAGCCGCCTCAGCACGGCCACTGGCATGGGCCCAGCGCACACGTCCCCACCGACGAGCACCGCGCCGGGAGGATCGGCCTCCAGCTCGGCCAGCACGGCCTCGAGCGCCGGCAGGTTGCCATGGATGTCATACAGCGCCGCGACGCTGCCCAGCCTGGTCACGAGCCATCTCCCCACCCCATCACGAGCCATCCCCCGGCGGAAGGCGGGCGAGTCCCTCGGCCACGGCTCGGCCGAACCCCTCGATGTGCTCGCGCACGAGCAGGCCAGCCAGCGTCCCCTCGCCGGCGTCCAGCGCTTCCATGACCGGCACGTGCCGCTCGGCCACGTCGGACAACTCGCCATGGCGCTGGGTCAGGGTGAGGCGCGTTCGCAGGTCGACGTGGAGAGTCTCCCACACGTCGATCAGGGTGCGGTTGCCGCTCGCCACGACGAACAGGCGGTGAAAGCCGACGTCGTGAGCGACGAAGCGGTGAAGGTCACCCGCGGCGGCTGCCTCGCGCATGCCCTCCAGCTCCTCGGCCAGGGGCTGCACGCGACCGGCCAGCCGTGGCGCAGCCTCTCTGGCCGCGACCTCCTCGAGCGCCGCCCGCACCGGATAGATCTCGGCGATCTCCTCCGGCCGCACCGCTCGTACCCGAGCGCCGCGGAACGGCTCCGATTCGATCAGCCGCAGGATCTCGAGCTCCCGCAGGGCCTCGCGCACCGGCGCCTGGCTCACCCCGAACTCTTGGGCGATCCGGATCTCCACGATCCGCTCGCCGGGCGCGTAGACCCCGTGCAGGATCCGCTGGAGCAGCGCGTCCTTGATCTGGTCGCGCAGCGTCGGACGGGTCACCGCGGCGGGGCCGCCGCGGCGCTCGCGCTCGCCGTCGCGGGGGCTCAGGCCCCGACGGCCCATGGGTGGGGTTCCAGCCGAGCTCACTCAATCGATTATCTATGATTCCCGAATCCACCGCACGACCCCGCACAGGAGCAGGATCAAGTTGGGATCGATGTCGTGCCGCGTCCCGGCCATCGCGGCGTGATGCGCGCAGTCGTCGTCTCGGCACCGAACGACTTCGCGCTGCGCGACGTGGAGCGTCCCGTGCCCGGACGCTACGAGGTTCTCTGCCGCGTCCGGGCCACCGCGATCTGCGGCACCGATCCACACATCATCCAGGGGCACTATCCCGGCTTCTGGCCCAAGGCCTGGCCGCTCATCCCGGGACACGAGTGGTGCGGGGACGTGGTCGAGCTCGGCCCTGGCGCGGCTGCCCTCGGGTGGCAGGTGGGCACGCGCGTCGCGGGCACGTCGCACGCCGCCTGCGGCTATTGCCCCCGCTGCGTGGAAGGCCGCTACAACATCTGCGAGAACTTCGGGATTGACGGCCTCCATGCCCAGTACGGTCACAACGCGCCGGGAGCCTACGCCGAGTACGTCGTGCACTCCGTGCGCAGCGTGTTCGCCGTCCCCGACGTATTGAGCGACGAGGAGGCGGCGATGCTCGATCCCGCGGCCATCGCGCTGCACACGGTGATTCGCGGCGGCCATCGCGCCGGGGAGACCGTGGCGGTGATCGGCCCTGGGGTGATGGGGCTGCTGGTGGCCGAGTGCGCTCGCGCTTTGGGTGCCGGGCGGATCATCGTGGTGGGCCGCGGTCGCCGGCTGGCCAAGGCGCGCGAGCTCGGGCACGAGGTGGTCGACTTCACGCTCCTCGACCCCGTGCAGGCGGTGCGCGAGGCCACAAGCGGCCTGGGCGCGGACGTTGCCCTGGAGTGCTCGGGAGCACCAGAAGCGGTGGCGCAGGGTGTCGAGATGGTGCGCAAGGGAGGCCGGGTGGCGGTGATTGGCATTCCCTTGAGCGACGCCGGCCTGCCCATGCCGCGCACAGTCCTCGACGAGATCGACGTGGTCGGTGTGCGCGCATCCGCCGGCGAGATGCCACGGACGATCGAGCTCGCCGCCACCGGCCGCCTGCGCCTGCGCGAGCTGATCACCCACCGCTACTCGCTCGAGGATTTCGCCGACGCCTACGCCACCTTCACCCAGCGCACGGACGGAGCCCTGAAGGTCATCGTGCGCCCGCACGAGAACGGGGCGTCGTGAGCGACGCTCGCGCTTTTTGCTCGTGTGCGATCACCGGCGGGATGAGCGTCCCGGGCCAGAGCCCGGCGATCCCGATCACCCCGCAGGAGATCATCGACTCGGCGGTGGCCGCACATGCCGCCGGCGCGGCGATCGTGCACATCCACGTCCGCGAGCCCGAGACGGGACGGCCGTGCGCCGACCTGGGCCTGTTCAAGGAGGTCCTAGCCGGGGTCGGCGAGCGCTGCCACGCGATCGTCCAGCCGACCACGGGGGGCGGCGTGGGCATGACGATCGAGGAGCGGGCCCGCGTGGTCACCGAGTGCAGGCCCGAGATGGCCACGTTCAATTGCGGCTCGTTTAACTTCGGGATCTTCCGGGTCCACCCCCGTCCCGAGATGGCACCGTGGGAGGTCGACTACCTGGCGTCCACCCGCAACTACATTTTCCGCAACACCTTCTCGGACATCTACCGGCTGGCCGAGCTGTTCCGCGAGGCGGGCACCAAGCCCGAGTACGAGATCTACGACGTGGGGCATCTGTACAACCTGCACCATCTGGCCGACCAGGGACTGGTCGACTTTCCCCTGCACATCCAGTTCGTGCTCGGCGTCCTTGGCGCCAACGCCGCCACACTGCCGCAGCTCGTGCACGTGCACCAGACGGCCGTGTCACTGTTCGGGGCCGACGGCTTTACGTTCTCGGCGGCCGGCGTCGGCTACCCGGCGCAGTTTCACCTCGCCGCCACCTCGCTGATGCTGGGCGGACATATCCGGGTGGGCCTCGAGGACAACCTGCGCGTCACCAGCGCGCGCCGCGCTAAATCCAACGCCGAGCTCGTCGAGAAGGCGATCACGCTTGCCCCCCTGCTCGATCGTGTCCCTGCTGACTCGGCCGCCGCCCGCGAGATCCTGGGGCTACCAACCTTTGCTTGATTCGCGATCATCGATTATCTACGATCTAGGACGGACGAGACACCGAGGAGAGGGACGACTGACATGGCGGTAAGCACGCGGCCCGACGAGGTGCTGGGCACGAACTTCGGGATCGAGCAGTTTCCGGTCGACTGGCTGGAGGGCGAGCAGGAGCTCTTCTGGATCCACGACGACCTGCACATCCCTAACCCGGTCTCGCCGCTGTTCTTCGACATCGGAGGCTGGTGGCTCACCTGCGACCACATGTTCCGGCGCTTCGGGACGCCGTTCGCTTGCGACTGGATTGCCAAATGCGTCAACGGCTACGTCTACACGGCGGCCGTCCCTTGTGAGCCCAGCCTGCACGCCGAGGCCACCGAGTACGAGAACCGCTACGTCCCGCGCGTGCCGCGGGACCCGGCGTACGCCGGCCAGATCGGGGCCTATCTCGGCGGTGTGCTGCCCGTGTACGCCGCAAACTTCATGACTTGGTGGAAGACCCGCCTGCGCCCGGAGATCGAGCGCAACTTTGAGTACCTGGACGGCTTCGACTACGACCGAGCGTCGCTGCTCGAGCTCGCCGTGCTCCTGGAGGACGCGATCGATATCCACGACAGGCACTGGAAGATCCACTGGATGCTGAACTTTGCCCAGTTCGCCTCCACCCAGAACCTCAACGCGGTGATCGAGGAGGTGGGCGGCGACACGTCGGTCATGGGCCGCCTGCAATCGAGCGTCGAGGACCGCAACTGGGACGCCATCGAGGACCTCTGGCGGGCCAAGGAGGAGGTCAAGGCCGATCCCGAGTTGCGCGCCGCCTTCGAGCAGCCCACCGCGGGCGAGGTGATGAAGGCGCTCGACACCTTCGAGCGCGGGCGACGCTTCATCGCCGAGAGAATCGAGACCCACCAGACGACGTTCGGCTACAAGGCGCTGTGGTCGCACGAGTTCATGTACAAGCTCTGGGTCGAGGATCCGGCCCCGATCATCGAGGCAATCCGCGGTTACGTGGCCACCGACTACGACTATCAGTCGAACCTCAGGGCGGTGGCCGACGACCTCGAGGCCGCCAAGCGTCAGGTCATGGAGGGCGTGGAGGGCGAGAACCGCGAAAAGCTAAGCCGCGCGCTGGAGCTGTCCCTGAACATGAACCCGCTCACGCCCGACCACCACTTCTTCGTCGACCAGGGCACAAACGCCCGCCTGCGCTTGGCGGCGATCGCGATCGGTCATAAGCTGGCCGCGGCGGGTGCGCTCCACGATGCCGAGGAAGTGGTCTTCCTGCGCTACAACGAGCTGCGTCGACTGATGGCCGATCCCGAGGCGTTCGACGCCAAGGACCTCGTCTCCGACCGTCGCGACGATCACGAGGAGGCGTTCGAGCGCCGGCCGCCCGCGTGGCTCGGGACAGCCACCAAGGAGGCAATCGAGTTCCCCTACGGCGGACTGTGGGGGTTCCCCGATCGCTTCTACGCCGGCGAACCGTCCACCACCGGCGAGATCAAGGGACTCGCGGCCTCTCCAGGGGTGGTCGAGGGCCCGGCGCGCTTCGTCTCCTCTCTGGAGGAGTTCGACCAGGTCCAGGAGGGTGAGATCCTGGTCTGCCGCATGACCAACCCGGCCTGGGTCGTGTTGTTCACGAAGATCAAGGGCCTGGTCACCGAGGCGGGCGGCACCACTTCGCACCCCGCGGTGGTGGCGCGTGAGTTCGGGATCCCGGCGGTGGTCGGGACCGGCAACGCCGGTGATCGCATCCGGACCGGCGACCGTGTCCGAGTCAACGGCACCACCGGCGTGGTCGAGATAATGGCTTCGTGAGCCTCGTTCTCGCCTTCGCCGAGTCCAGCTGCGCCGAGGTCGGCCGGGCCGGAGGCAAGGGGTCCTCGCTGGCGCGTATGGCCGCACTGGGACTTCCGGTGCCGCCGGGCTTCGTCGTTCCAGCCGAAGCGCTGGCCGGCGCGCTCCCTGACGGCGGCGCCGAGCTCCGGCGGCTGGCCCAGGCCCGGGATGCCGAGGCCGCCCAGGCCTTGATCAGGACGGTGGAGCTCGATCCCGACCTGCGCGAGGATGTTCTGAGCGCCTATGCCGCGCTGGGCCCGGGGGACGCGCCGGTGGCGGTTCGGTCGAGCGCGTGCGCCGAAGATTCCGAGGCGGCCAGCTTCGCCGGGCAACAGGAGACCTTCCTGCATGTCCGCGGCAGCGATCAGGTGCGCTCGCGGATCCGTGACTGCTGGGCATCGTTCTTCTCTGAACGGGCGCTCTTCTACCGCTCGCAGAAAGGCTCGCTGACCGATCTGGGCATGGCGGTCGTCGTCCAGCGAATGGTTCAGGCCGACTTCGCGGGCGTGCTGTTCACCTGCGATCCCGTGCGCAAGCGGCGCGATCGCATGGTCGTGGAGGCGGTCATCGGGCTGGGCGAGGCGGCCGTATCCGGGGCCGTGACGCCCGACCACTACGTGATCAAGCGCGATGGTCGCGTACGCAAGGCGCAGGTGCACGAGCAGCCCTACGCGATCGTCGCCGACGAGGCCGGGGGTGTCGCTCAGCGGCCGCTGCCGCCCGAAGAGGGCGGAGCGCGCAAGGCGGGCGATGAGCTTCTGGCCAAGCTGGCCCGGCTCGGCGGCGAGCTCGAGCAGCGCATCGGCGTGCCGCAGGACATCGAGTGGGCCGTCCAGGACGGCGAGCTCTACGTGCTCCAGGCGCGCCCGGTGACCGCGTGAGCACGCTGCTTCTTGCTGCCCGGGCATGGGTGCAGGAGGTGGAGCATCCTCACGCGCGCCATCTCCTGCGCACCGAGGACTGGCTGCTCGAGTTAGAGCCCGACGCCGGCGGGCGGCTGCGCATCGCCGCGGTGCTCCACGACATCGAACGGGCGTTTCCAGCGCCTGGCGTCGATTGGGACTCGGCCCGCGACTGGGACAACGTGAATTACAACCGCTGGCATCAGGATCGCTGTGCCGAGATCGCCGCGGCCTGGCTGCGCGAGCAGGGCGCGCCGGCGGAACTGGTCGAGGGCGTGGATGCGCTCATCCGCGTGCACGAGGACGGCGGCTGGCCGGAGGCTGACCTCCTGCAGGCGGCCGACTCCCTGTCGTTCCTGGATACGCTCACCCCGCTCGTGATCAGCTGGGTGCAGACCGGCCGGGCCACGCGCGAGCGCGCCAGAGCCAAGCTGCGGAGCTCCTTGGATCGAATCGACCCGGGCCTCGAGCGGGGCCGTGAGCTCGCGCGGCCGATGCTCGCCGAGGGGCTGCAGGCATTGGCTTCGGCCGACGCGCAAGCGCCCGCCCGATGACGGCCGGCCCCGGCGAGTCAGGTGCCGAGTCGGGCATCGTGCGAGCACGTCAGCCGGCAGCCGAGCGCGGCATCGTCCGCGCCGGGCAGCCGGCCGCGGACGCGGCCGCCCCCACCCGCGAGCACGTCTTGGCCGGCGCGGCGCTGGTCCGCGACGGCCGCATGTATCGGCTGGCCCGAGAGCGCTTTCCGAAGATGCCACTGTTTCCCGGCCACCCGACCTTCGAGGTTGTCTCCTATCGCACGCCGCACGGCAGCCGGGTGAGCGGCGATCACCACTGGGGCCTGCCCAATGACGCCTGCCTGGGTTTCATGAGCGAACTCGTGATCGGGACTACTCACACCGGCGCCCACATCGACGCCCACGCGCACATGACGGTCGGGCCCGATGATCGCTGGCACGGCGGATCGGCTCGCAGCGAGCTCGGCGACTACGGACCTGTGGTTGGGGACGCCACCGAGATCCCGCCGCTCTGGCGCCGCGGCGTGCTCTACGACGTCCCGGGTCATCGCGGGGTGACGGCCCTGCCCGCCGGCGAGCCGGTAGGCGCCGACGAGCTCTTGGCCATCGAGGCAGCCACCGGCGTCTCGGCGGGCCCCGGCGACGTGGCGCTGGTCCGCACCGGCTACCTGTCGGGTTGGCCCGATCCCGAGCGCCTGGCGAGCAGCCGCGGCGCCGGACCCGACCTCTCGGCCGCTGCACTGCTGCTCGAGCGAGGGGTCGTGGCCACCGGCTCGGATACCGAGACCTACGAGGTCCAGCCGGCGCCCAACCGCGGAACACCGGCGAACCCGCAGCCCGTGCATACCCTGCTCCTCATCGAGCACGGCGTCTACCTGCTCGAGAGCCTCGATCTCGAGGGGCTGGCCGCCGCCCGGGTGCGCGAGTTTCTCTTCGTCGCTCTGCCGCTGGCCATCCGCGGCGCCACCGGATCGATGGTCGACCCGGTCGCCCTCACCTGATGCCGGCGGGCCGGACTGAGAAGATGTAGGCATGGCGCCCAAACCTGAGCCCGCTGCACCCCAACTGCCGTCGGCGTCGATCCACCGCACTGTCCTGCGCGAGGAGGTCAAGAGCGTCCTGCTCCAGCGCATCCTGTCTGGTCACTACGCCCCGGGGGACCGCCTGGTGGAGATCCGCATCGCCGAGGAGCTCGGGGTCAGCCAGGCTCCCGTGCGCGAGGCCCTGCGCGATCTCGAGTCGGTGCGCTTCGTGGAGTCCACCCCGTTTCGCGGCGCGAGAGTGCGCCAGATCAGCGACGCGGAGCTAATCGAGGTCTACCCGATCCGCCGCGCGCTCGAGGAAGTCGCCGTCCGCGAGGCGGCCAAGCGAATGGGCGGCGACGTCTCGGCGCTCGAAGCCGAGCTCGCCGGCATGCGCAAAGCCAAGGACGTGCGCGAGCAGGTCGAGCACGACACGCGCTTTCACGAGCTGATCGTGGCGGCGTCGGGCAACTCCCGGCTGCTCGAGATCTGGTCCTCACTTCAGGTCGAGACGCGCACCGCGATCACCGCCCTGCGCACCGGGCTCACTCCGCGCGAGGCAGCCGACCTTCACGAGGAGATCGTCGACGCCCTGCGCCGGCGAGACGCCCGGGCCGCCGGGCGCGCGATTCGCAACCACTTCGATTACTTCGGTCGGATGCTGGCCAAGGCGCAGGACGGCAGAAGCTGATCGGTCAGCACCTCGATCAGCTCTCGACGAAGTACGCCCCGCTGGCCTGGCCGGCCGAGAAGTAACGGCTGGTCACGGTCTTCTTGCCAGCGCCTCTCCGGTGGCCGGATTGGTGACGTCGAGTGTCTCCTCGGCGCTGGCCGCGGTCCAGGCGCCGCCGACATAGTTCTGGATCACCCGGCTTGGGTCGCGGTCACGTTCATGGGGCTACCTCCAGGGTTGGATGTCAAGCCGGAGCGGCGCCGTTCTCGTCGTCATCGCCGATGATCGCGACGGCGCGCACGGGCGCTGCCGTGGTGCCGACCCACTTGATCGGGAGCACGCAGACCTGGAACCCGTGGGGACGTCCAATCTGCTCGAGGTTCATCAGGTTCTCCAGGTGCCAGTACTCCTCTTCCCACATCACCCGGTGCGCCTCCCAGAACTTCTTCTTCTCGAACATCGCCCACACCGGCGGGTCGTACGTGATGGCATCGCAGCCCATCAACCTCACCCCCTGGGAGATGAGCCACAGAGTGGCCTCCGCGCTCATGCCGGGGTGGTCGGTGCGGTAGCGCTCTTCGGTGTTGTACGCGCCGGCCCCGGTGTGGTTGAGCACGATGTCGCGCTCCTTGACGGTGTACTCGGTGCGATCGAGCGCCCGGCGCACGTCATCCACGGTGATGATGTAACCCGGCTCTTTGTCGGTGAAGTCGAGCAGGACGCCGTCGGACATGCAGTACTCCAGCGGAATCGTCTCCGGGCCACCCGCGTCGGGCACGATGTGCTTGCGGGCGTCGAGGTGCGTGCCGACATGGTCGTTCTGGACGACCAGGTAGCTCGCGGTGAGCGAGTCGACGCCGTGGGCACTCGCGCCGATGCGGTCGGCGAAGTCCTTGTGGCTCTCGTACACCGTCAGGGCGGGCGGCGGCACCCGCGGGAACGTGACCATGTCCATGTGGACGGGCATTGAGAGGTCAATGATGCGCCTCACGGCGTCTCCTTCTCTTTCGGGATCGGTGTAATCGGCCGCAGGCGATCGGCCACCGCGGCGCGATCCGCGAGCTGGGCCGCCTCGGCTGGCGTGAAGGTCACTGGCATGCGGTCAACCCGCCGTCGAGCGTGAGGATCTGACCGGTGATGAACGAGGCGGCGTCGGTGCACAAGAGCAGTGAGGCGCCGACCACGTCGTCGGTATCGGCGATCCGGTGCAGGGGGATCCTGGCTTCCAGGGCCGCCCGGAAGTTCTCGTCGGTCAGGAGGTTCGCCGCCTGCTCGGTGGCCACGAAAGTCGGCGAGACGGCGTTGACCGTGATTGCGTGCTTGGCCCACTCGGTGGCCTGCTGGCGGGTCAGCGCATCGAGCGCGCCCTTCGCCGCGACGTAGGCCGAGAACCCGCTGTCGATCCCGAGCTGACCTCGGACCGAGGAGAAGTGCAGGACGTGGCCGCCGTGGCCGCCGGCGATCATCGCCCGGGCCGCAGCCTGTGTTGGCAGGAGCACGGCGCGCAGGTTGAGGTCCACGATCCTGTCCCACTCGGCCTCGGGATAGGACTCGGCCGGGTACAGCGCCGTCCCGGCCGCGCCGCCGACCGTGTTCACGATCACGTCGACCCGGCCGAAAGCGGCCACGGCCTCGTCGATGAGCCGGTCGGAATCCTCGCGGCGGGTCAGGTCGCCCACCACGGCCTCGGCCTCGACGCCCTCGTCGCGCAGCCGCCCGGTCACGGCGTTCGCGCGCGCCTGGTCGCGGCCGTGGACCACGACGCGCGCCCCCACGCGGCCCAGCGCCTGGCTCAGCCGGCTGCCGATGCCCCCCGTGGCACCGGTCACGATCGCCACCCGACCGTCGAGCCGGAAGCGCTGAAGCTCGTCTGTGATCGGCGTCGTCTGGGTCATCGGGCTTCCTCCAGGTTGGCAGTCGTCAAGCGGTTTCGGTGCTCGCTCCGGGATGGCCCGGCCGGTGTGCCGAGCCATCCCGTCGATCGTGGTCGGGTGACTAGGAGCCGCTTGACCACGGTGGCAGCGAGCCCTTCGTGCAGGCCGGCGCGGTCCGGCTCGGCGCCTGGCCGCCCGGCTTGAACACGCCGCCGAAGCCCTGGCTCACATTGCTGACCGTGTGCAGCACCCGGAAGCCGAGCCCGCCGCGGTTGACCACCTGTACCACGTAGGCCGGCTGCACCGAATTGCGGTTGGCATCGAGCTTGACCTGCCCGTTGGGGAAGGTCGGGGTGAGCTTGGTCAGCGCCGCCCGGAGCGCCGCCTCGTTGTGTGCCACCGAGCCCTTGACCTGGTCCAGGCCTTTGATCGCCGTCGACATGGCGTCGTAGTAGAGGACCGTGAACAGAGACTGCGCCAGCGACTTCTCGTAGACGGACGAGAAGCCGTTCACGTAGCTCGTCCACTGGGCGCTCGTGCCGCCCAGCGGCACCGGCGATCCGCCTGCCAGCCCGGCCAGCTGACTGCCCACCGTGAAGGCCGTCGGATCGAGCACTGACGAGCCGCCCAGCACGTGTCCCTTGATCTGCTCGCCGAACCCGAGGTAGGCCTTGAGCACGGCGACGGTATCGGTGCCGCCGGTGAGCAGCAGGACGCCGTCGACGTTGCGCGGCAGCTGCGTCGCATAGGACGACCAGTCGGTGGTGGTCAGGGGTGCCCAGATCCGCTTGGTGACCTGCCCACCCAATCCACAGAATTCGGCGATGAAGCCGGCGGCCTGCGTGTAGGGGTAGGAGTAGTCCTCGCCCAGGATCGCCGCTGTCTTCCAGTGCAGTGTCTTGTAGGCGTAGGTGCCCAGGCCGGCCATCCACTGGGCGCCGTCGCCGCCGTAGCGGAAGAAGTTCGGCGCGTGGACGCTCAGCGTTGTCGCCTGTGCACCCGAGGTCCCGTTGATGACGGTGACCTGCGGCTGGGTCTTGGCGTAGTTGGCCACCGCGATGCCCTCGTCACCCGACAGCGGGCCGATGAGGATGTTCACCTTCACGCTCTCGACCAGCCGCCGTGCCTCGGCGACAGCGACATCGGGGGTGGCGTTCGAGCAGCCGAAGTACAGGCTCACCGGCCGCCCGGCGATGGTCGCGCCCGACACACCCGCTTGGGCGCCGGTGCCAAGCGACTTCCCGCCGGCCTCCTTGATCAAGGCGTACTTGGCTCCTGAGAAGGCCTCATTCTCGAACAGGGCGAATGAGCCGCCGCAGGTTGCCAGGATCCCGATCTTGATCGCGTTGGCGCTGTGCGAGCTCCCCCCGGCTGCAGTGGGCGCGGCCGTGGTAGGCCCGGGCGCCGACTTCGAGGTCGAGCTACTCGATCCGCATCCCGCCACCGCCATCGCGGCTACCGACGCCACAGCGAGGAGCATGCTGCCGCCAGCTGGCCGCTCCCGCCACCACTTCCCGATGCGCATAAACACTCCCTCTCCTCGTTATGAACTCAAACCACGTCTGGACCCCGGGGGCGTCCGCCAACGCCCTGTCTGTGGGCGCCATTTAAGCATATAATCAATTATCGATTCTCGTTGCTCGGTACTCGTTTTATTGTTACAGTCGCCGACATGAGAGGAGGTACCTCGCTGCTGGCCCGTCGCGGACCGGCGACGTTGAGTTGGCTGCTGTTCGCGTTCGCGATCGTCTGGGTGGCGATCAAGGCGTTCGGCCAGGGCTTTGGGATCACCGGAAACGGCCCGCAGTTCGTGATCACGGCGCTCAACGGTGTGAGCCTGGCGGCGCTCTACTTCATCACCGCATCGGGCTTCACCTTGATCTTCGGGCTGATGCGCGTGGTCAACATGGCCCACGGCTCTCTGTACCTGCTCGGCGGATATGTGGCCCTGGACCTCGTGAACCACGGCATGGGCTGGTGGCCGGCCTTGGTCCTCGCCGCGGTCATCACGGGCGCCGTCGGCGTGCTCGTCCATCAGGCCCTGCTGCGTTGGAACCAGGGGCAGGATCTGCGCCAGGCGCTGATCACGATCGCCGTCGCGACGATCCTGGCCGACCAGATGATCGTGCATTTCGGGTCGACGCCAAAGACGCTGACCCCGCCCGGCGGGCTGGCCAATTCGATCGGCCTCGGCCTCTACCACCTCGAGTACCCGGCCTTTCGCCTGTTCATCATCGGCGCCGCAGTGGCGGTCGGCCTCGTCCTGTGGCTGGTGATCAGGTTCACCCGCTTCGGGATGATCATCCGCGCGGGCGTCGATGACCCCGCCATGACCTCCGCGCTCGGGATCAACGTGCCCGTCGTGTTCGGGGGCGCCTTCTTCATCGGCGCGGCGCTGGCCGGGCTGGGCGGGGTGATGGGCGGCACCACCTTGTCGCTCGCCCCGGGTCAGGACGATCAGTTCCTGCTCAGCTCCCTGGTGGTGGTGATCGTGGGAGGGCTCGGCAGCCTGCGCGGCGCCGCAGTCGGGGCGATCCTGCTCGGGCTGATCGAGCAGCTCTCCGCTGTCTACCTGCCCCAGCAGTTCACGAACGACTCGATCCTGCTCACCTTCATCCTGCTGGTCGTGGTGCTCGCGGTCCGACCGGCCGGCCTGTTCGGGAGACGCGCGTGAAGCTCAGCTCGTCCCGGGCCCTGCGGCCAGTCCTCGCAGCGGTGCTGGTGGTGGCGCTGGCGCTCGTGCCCGCGGTGTTCACCACCTACTTCACCAGTGCCGTAGCCGCCACCGCGCTCGTCCTCGGGCTGACCGCGGTGAGCCTGACCTTTCTGGCTGCCTACGGCGGCATCGTGTCGCTGGCCCAGACCGGGCTGTACGGAATCGCCGGATTCGTGATGGCCCGCTTCATCGTCTCCGGCGGCATGGACCCAATCCTCGCCGCCGTTCTGGCCATCGCGATCGCCGTGGTCATCGGGCTGGTGTTCGGCGCCATCGTCAGCGGAAGCGAGGGGATCTATCTGCTCATGATCACGCTGGCGCTCGGAGTGATCACCTACTACTTCTTCTCCCAGGTGGACACCTTCGGCGGCCATGAAGGCATCAACGGCGTGCGCGCACCCGGGTTCATCGGCGACCCGGTCACGCACCCGACCGCGATCTACGAGCTCATCCTGGGGTGCTCGGTGGTCGTATTTGCGGGCATCCGCTTCCTCGCGCGTACGAACTTCGGCCTGGCGATGCAAGGGGTTCGCGACGATCCGGTCCGGATGCGCGCGCTGGGGTTCAACGTGAGGCTGCATCGGACACTCACGTTCACCGCAGGGGCGTTGATTGCCGCGCTGGCCGGCGTCCTGGGGACGTGGAACGACACACGCATCTCACCCGGGACGATTCAGGTCTCGCAGATCATCGCGCTGATGACGATCGCGGTGATCGGAGGCCTTTACCGGATCGAAGGCGCCTGGATCGGGGCGCTCGTGTACACGCTGCTCGACACCTACACGCGCGGGATTACCGACCGGTTCGAGACCTGGATCGGCATCGTCCTGCTCGTCATCCTGATCCTCAGCCCCGACGGCCTCACCGGTCTGGCGCACAGGGTGTCCACGCGGCTCAGGCGTCGCGATCGCTCCGCCCCGCCGCCGGCCTCGCCGGCCCCGACCGAGAGCGTGGGGACGGCGCCGGCGCTCGACCGCGGTCAGGTGGCGCGATGACCGCGACCGCGACCGCCACGGCGCTGCTGCGAGTTCGTGGACTGACCCGCTACTTCGGGGCGGTGCCGGCGGTCCGCGACGTCGACCTCGACGTGCTGGCCGGCGAGCGACGCGCGATTCTGGGACCGAACGGGGCGGGCAAGTCGACATTGTTCAACCTCATCGCGGGCGACCTCGCCCCAAGCGAAGGCAGCGTCGAACTGTTCGGACGCGACGTGACCACGCTGGCGGTGCGAAAGCGCGCCCGGCTCGGCCTGGGCCGGACCTACCAGACCTCGCGGGTGCTGGCAGGCCTGACCGTAGCGGACAACCTCTACCTGGCGGGGCTCGGCGCACGAGCGGGCCATCTGCGTCCGTTCCGGGGCGGCTCGGAGGGCGGGTTACGCGCACGCGCGCGGGACGTCGCCGAGCAGGTGGGTCTGTCCGAGCGCTTCGAGGAGGTGGCGGGCGCGCTTTCGCACGGCGAGCAGCGCCAGCTTGAGATCGGCCTTGCCCTGTCCCCGTCGCCGCGCCTGCTGATGTTCGATGAGCCGGCGGCCGGGCTGTCGGGCGCCGAGCGGATGGTGTTGACAAAGCTGCTGCTCGAGCTCGATCGTGAGGTGACGCTGATCATCATCGAGCACGACATGGACGTCGCGCTGACCGTGGCCGAGCACGTGACCATGCTCCATCAAGGCGAGAAGCTGCTCGAGGGCACGCCGGCGGAGATCCGCGCCAACGAGATGGTGCACGATCTGTATCTAGGGAGCGGCTATGGCGCCGGCTGATCACCTGCTGGAGGTGCGCGGCCTGCGCGCGTACTACGGCTCCGCGCTCGTCGTTGAGGATGCCGAGTTCTCCGTCGGGAGCGAGGCGGTGGCACTGGTCGGTCGCAACGGCATGGGCAAGACGAGCTTGTGCAAGGCGATCGCCAACGTGGCGCCCCCGGTGGCCAAGGGGTCGATCCGTTTCGCCGGGCGGGAGCTCGCGGGCCGCCCCTCCTACAAGATCTGCCAGGCCGGCATCGGATACGTGCCTCAGGGCCGGCGGCTGTTCGGATCGCTGAGCGTCGACGAGCACCTGCGGATGATCTCCAAGCGGCTAGTCCGGCGAGGTCGATGGTCGCCCGACGCCGTCTACGAGCTGTTTCCGCGCCTGGCCGAGCGCCGGCGGGTGAGCGGCACGCAGCTGTCGGGCGGCGAGCAGCAGATGCTCGCGATCGGCCGGACGCTGTTGACCAATCCGCGCCTGCTGCTCATGGACGAACCGTCCGAGGGCCTGGCCCCGCGAATCGTGGAGGAGCTCATCGATACCTGCCGAACGCTCGAGCGCGAGGGGATCGGCCTGCTGCTGGTCGAGCAGAACCTCGGCATGGCCACGGCGGTGGCCGAGCGTATCCTGGTAATGGTCTCCGGGCGAATCGCCCTCGAGACCACCGCGACCAAGCTCACCGGCGACGTGGAGGCCCAGCGGCGCTATCTCGGAGTCGAGCCGCTCGGCGCGCCGACTTGACCATGCTCCCTGTAACCCTGACGCAAAGGAATTCAGATGACCGGATCGATCGCAGACGCTGTCAGCGGCCCGGACACCGAGCGGCGAACTCTGGCGCCGCTCCATCAGACCGCGCTGACCGCCACTGACTACTGGAACGACTCCTGCTCGATCGAGGAGCTGACCTACGCGATCGAGCGCGGCGCAGTCGGCGCGACGAGCAACCCCACCATCGTTGGCGAGGTGCTCCGCATGGAGATGCCGCTCTGGCGCGAGCGGATCGGTGAGATCATCGCCGAACATCCGGCCTGGACCGAGGACGACGTTGCCTGGCAGTTGATCGAGGAGATGGCGGTGCGCGCCTCGAAATTGCTGCTGCCTGTCTTCAAGCGCGAGGGCGGGCGCAAGGGGCGACTGTCGATCCAGACCAACCCCAAGCTCTACCGAGACCCCGAGCGGCTCCTCGAGCAGGGCATGCGCTTCGCCGGCCTTGCGCCCAACATGCAGGTCAAGGTACCGGCCACACGCGCTGGCATCGACGCGATCTCGGAGGTCACGGCGGCCGGGGCGAGCATCAACGCCACCGTCTGCTTCACCGTTCCGCAGGCTCTGGCTGTGGCCGAGGCGGTCGAGCGCGGGCTGGCGCGCCGCGAGGCGGCGGGCGAGGACATCTCGACCATTTCGCCCGTCTGCACGATCATGGTCGGCCGCCTCGACGACTGGATGCAGGTGCTGGTCAAGCGCGACGGCATACTCGTCGATCCCGGCGTCGTGCATTGGGCCGGAATCGCCTGCTTCAAGCACGCTTACGGCCTGTTCCGCGAGCGCGGTTACCGGACGCGCCTGCTCGCGGCCGCCTACCGCCACCACCGGCACTGGTCCGAGCTGATCGGCGGCGACATCGTTCTCACCATCCCCCATGCGTGGCAGAGGCTGTTCAACGACTCCTCGATCGAGGTCGTGCCGCGCATCGACAATCCGGTGCCAGAGGGGGTCTTCGAGCAGCTCTACAACAACTTCCCGGACTTCCGCCGGGCCTACGACGCCGACGGGATGACGCCGGCGGAGTTCGACAGCTACGGCGCGACGGTGCGCACCCTGCGCGGGTTCATCGGCTCCTACCAGGACCTGGTTGCCATGATCCGCGACCTAATGCTGCCCGATCCCGATCGTCGCTAGCCGGCCCGCGCCTCCACCGTCTCCCGCCGCCGGTCATGATCCGCCGGCAACGGGCGATGGGAGGCAGCTGCCGAGCTCGTCCGCATCTATCTCGCGGAGTTCACCGACGCCGAGCGGTCGGCGCCCCGAGGGCGAGCGGCCCGCTGCCTATCCCGGTGGATGGGGCAGGCCGGGCAGCGCAGGCAGGCTGGGCAGCGGCAGGCTGGGCGGTGCGGGCGTGCTGGGCAGCGGGGGGACGGGAAGCCCGGACTTGACGGTCAGCGTGCCGCTTGCGCCTGCGGCACTGCCGGACGCGCTGATGGATCCAGGTGATGTCGTGACCGAAACGGTACTCGGGGGGGTTGCCGGCGTGGTCGTACTAACCGTCGATCCGCGAGGAGCGACGGTCGTCGTCGTGCCACCCACGGTCACGGTACGCACACGGCCCGGGCTGCGGTCGGGGGAGGGGAAAGCCGGTGGGTTGCCGCTCGGGCCGCCGGCTGCACCGGGCGAGCCAGCCGGGCCGGCCGAGCCGGCCGGGCCCGCCGAGCCGGCCGAGCCGGCCGAGCCGGGCGTCGCGCTGCCGGCGCCGACGGGCGCGCCGGGGGTGTGCGCGGCGGTCGGGACGAGTTTGTGCCCGTGTCCAGCGAGTGAGGTCAGGCTGACGGGATGGGTCCTGCCCCGGTTACCACCGGCGCCGCGATTGGGCCGGATGCCGGCGCCGACCCGGGCGCGAGCCGCGCCGAGGACGGGGGACGCGGCGCTGGTCCTCAGGCTGACGGTTGACGCCAGCCGCAAGGTCACCTTCGGGCTTGGAGTGGTTCGGTGAACCACCGGGACGATGAGTGGCGTCGCCGCGACCGCCGCCGCCCCGGCGGCGATCGCCGCGGTATCGGCCACGTGCGCTGCCGTCCCCACCAACAGCCGCCCGGCGGCGTTGACCGAGGCAGCGGGGATCCATAGCCAGCGACGGCCGAAATATGCGTTGCGAAACGCTCTCACCGCGTCGGGGTCAAGCTGAGCGCCGGCCTCACTTTGCATGATGTCGAGAGCCGCCTTGTGGGGGCGCGACTGGCGGTAGGAACGTTTGGAGGTGATCGCATCGAAGGTGTCGGCCACGGCAATGATCCGGGCCCCGAGGGGGATCTCGTCGGCGGCCAGCCCGCTCGGATATCCCTTTCCGTCCAATCGTTCGTGATGGTGACGGACGATCGCCGCGAGTTCACGGTCGTCGATCACCGTCTGGATCATGTCGGCGCCGTCACCCGGATGCTGCTTGACCACGGCGAACTCTTCGTCGGTCAGTCGCCCCGGCTTGTCGAGGATCGCGGGCGGGGTGTGAAGCTTGCCGATGTCATGCAGCGCAGCGGCGAGCCTGATCTGACGGACCTCCGCGGGCGGTAGATCCAACCCCCGGGCGATGAGCGAGGCGTATCGCGCCACCCGCCGGGAGTGACCATGCGTGTAAGGATCAGTGGCCTCGAGATCTGCCGCCAGCTGACGGAGGAGCGCGAGTGGATCGTCGAGGTGCAACCCGTCGTGCGCCCTGGCACTGCTCGTGGCCGGAAACAGCCGAGCGGCGTTGGCGAGGCGGCGCTGCATCAAACGCCGGCGTACCCAACCCCAGAGCAGCAGATCGGAGAACAGAAGGTCGCTGGACTGGCGATTGCGCTCCCACCAGAGCCCCGCCAGATGGCTGACGGCAACACTCATCGCACTCCCGAGCGCGACCGAGACCCACAGGGAAGTGACGTCGCCGTTGGCGACCAGCAGCCAGCACATCGCCAGCGGCCCGGCCAGCACCCCGCCGGTCACCAGGACCGCTGAGTAGAGGCCCTGCCGACCTGAGATCATCGACCGACCGGGTCCCGTGTCGAGACGTATACCCGGGATCGCCGTCCGTGACATCTGTCTTTCCCAGTACGAAGTTCCTCTGACTGACAACAGCTCAGCAGACTGGTAACGGATCTTCGACCCATGGTTTCGAAACCTGAGTGTTTATGTGAACGCGTAGAACAAATGGCCACCCGTGACCGCCACAACCGGGACAAGTGCCTTCGTGGCGATGCGCTCGTGCGTCCCTCAAACCCTGGCGCAGGCCTAATCTCGCCGATGCAGTCGCGGGCCGTGCGACCGATCGGGGACGAATGCAATCGTCCGCAGAGGCGCGGTGTCCGCGCGTTGCACAGCAGTGGCCGTTGCCGTGCGGATGCCCCGGCCGAGAGCAGAGCAGGGCAGCGCGGTGGCCGCCGAAGTGCACCGTTTTGGATTGGGAGCTCGCCGACGTTACCCCGAGGGCGGCGTCAAAACGCACCATCCGGGCCGACTTCCAAGAGCCGGCGATCGTCCGCTACCCGCAGGTTGGAATGAGGCACCGCATGGGGCGGCTCCGGACAATTTCACCGCCCACGACGCCGCCTTCGTCGCCCTCAGGGAGGCCCTCGACGCACGCCTGATCAGCTGCGACCGGCGGCTGGCCGGCACCGCGGAACGCCCGGCACAGGTCGAGCTGTTCAGTGGACGCCGCGGAGATGAGCGGCCTCATCTGCGTCGCGGCGTCCCACCTCGCCGGCGACCCCGCGCTCCCACGGCATGCTCCATGT
>CAWJYE010000010.1:0-53605 GCA_963847055.1 uncultured Solirubrobacterales bacterium
CACGCATCGCTGCTCCACTCACTGCACACGCTGGATGCGGACGCGACCCGCAGACCGCCGACCATCCTCGTAAACGGCATGGATCGGGGCGGAATTGCTCACGACGATCGGCAGGTCTGCACAGTTGAGCGCCACGCTGAAGACGTGGACGTGGATCAGATCGAAGGCGGAAGGCTCGACGTTGAAATGACGAAACGGCTCAGGGAACAGCACACCCCTGGATCGGAAACGATTCACGGCAGCCTCGCGACCGAAGCGCGCGAGCTCAACGACGGATAGTCCGCGGAAGGCGGATGCATCACGCCGATCACGTCCGCCGCCGGCGGCTCGCCGGTACAGCTCTACCAGCGACCCGTCCGCCAGGGCCCTGTCGTACGTGGTGTAGGTGATGCTCGGGGGCGGCCGGTGGCGCAGTTGCTCGGTGTACGTCAAATCGCCGTTGTCCGGGTCCAGGCCCCGGACGGGACTGATTAGCAGCACTCGAAGATCACTCATAATCGAGAGACGCTGTGACGGTAGCTGGCGCTAGATCGAAGTCGCGGAAACCTCATAGGGTCCAATACTGCCGGTCACGCCCGTCTGCTCCCAGAGACATGAACGGCCAAGTCGGTGCCCGCGATGTTTAAGCGGAAAGGCCGCTCTCATCGACCGTCCGAACCACGCCGGGCCACCCCGGCATGTAGTCGTCCCAGATCGCCACCCCGCCGCTGGGATTGAGAAGTTTTCTTGCCGTAGCGGTGTCTGCGTTACACTACTTCGTATTCATGGCCTCCATCGATCAGCACCAAGTCAATTGAGTTGAACCACGGCGAAAAGTCGAAGCTGAGGCTGTCTCCGAGGAGCTGGGTGATCCGGGCCGCCGCCTCTTGCCCAGCGAAAAGCGAACCGACCCCGGCCTTAGCGTTCTCGGTTTCCATGGCGACGGTCGCGGCGTGGGCTGCGCTCGGCGGCAGGTCGAGCGTGAAGATCTCCGCCTTCGGCGCGCACCTGGCCAGCAGCAGGGTCGTTGCACCGTCGTAGGTGCCGATCTCGAAGATTCGGAGGGGCTGTCAATCGTGGCTAGCGCGCCCAGCACGAATCGCTCATAGGGGTCGAGGTTGCTCCGGCGGAAGCTCACAAGCCCCATGTCCACCTCGAGTTCCTCCACCTCGGGGAAGGCGTCCAGCAGATGAACTACCGGCGCGCGCGGCGCAACATCGGCTCGAAGTCCTGCGCTCAGCACGTCGACCACGAAGCCGCGCGAGCTTCGCGCATGGTGAGCCCACCACCGTCCTGCCGATGCCCAGTACCGAACGTCGATGCGGAAAGTATGTCATCCCACGTATGCCGAACTACGATACGGCCGCTCCCGCGTCCGGGGTCGTGATGTAAGCGGCAGGGCCACGGATGACCGTCGCTGCACTCGTGTTCGTAAACGCGCTAGTTCCGTCGATGGCCCGTGTGCAGAGGGCCTGCGATGTGGCTCCAGGCGCAGCGAGGGTCGGCGCCGACCGGATGTGCGGGATTGCGGTTTCAGCAAACCGAGGACGCAATCAAACCAGGAGCGACATTTCTCCAACGAGGACGCCGCTCGTAAGCCCCTCTACCCGGCCATCCAGAACAAGACGAGACTCAACGACCGGCTCACTGGTCTTCAACACCCACTCGGAGACCGCTGCCCGACCACCAAACGCGCCTACTCAGAAAACGGGATACCCTCGTTTCACGCGTTTGCAGCTGAGGAATCGCGAGCAACCATGCTTACGGACTTGACCGTATACAGGGGCCGGGCCGTGCGAACGGTACTGCGTCATTGCCGCTTCGCGTGCGGCACGCCGCGTAGCCCGGGCTAGTCCTCGGGTCGCCGACAGGCTCAAGGACGTACCGGTCAACGGCCAATTCAGTGTGCGCATCGAGCCGGTACGTCTTCCGCTACCTGGCCTCTCCGGCCGACGTCGTCGGAAGCGCTGTACTGGAGCGACTTGCGCCGATTGGAGGCCGAGACATGGGGTGTGTTCGTCCGGCTCGCGGCCGAGGCCGATTGCTTCGTAGATATCGGATCGTTTACTGGCGTCTACACGCTCGTGGCGTGTGCTGTGAACAGTCGTATTCGTTGCTTCGCCTTTGAGCCAGTTCCGGAAGTGTACGAACGGTTGTGCGCGAACATCGGCCTGAACGGTTGGAGCCCCGGGCGACGGCGATCAATGCAGCGGTGAGTGGAGCGTCCGGCACCGAGAGGTTTTGGCTCCCGGATCGAGGGTTTCCGGACACTGGGCATCTCAGCTCATCCGCTCGAGTGCGAGCGGGAGCGAGAAGGATCGTGGGTGGAGGTACCGACGACAACGCTTTCCGGCGCTGCCTGAGGGGACGAAGGTCGATCTCATGAAGATCGACGTCGAAGACGCTGAAGGTCCAGTGGTAGCCAGCATCGCTAGACGTGCTTGCGCGACCGTCCCGCCGTGGTGATCGAGATGCTGGCATCCGGTAGCTACGAGCAAGCAGTCGAGGTGCTGTCCGGCCTCGGCTACGCCTTCTATCACTTGACCGACGAAGGAATGATCGCAGTCGATCGGCCGACGCCGCGGTCGGGAGACCCGCATATGAACTATCTCTGTCTACCGTGAGGGTCTGGCCGGCGCGGCCGTTAACGCGTTGACCGACGTCGTACGCCCGTAGCCGTGAGTGACCGTGAGCCAACAGACCTGCAGCATCGCGCCCTCCGAGCGTCGGTCTGGGGCTCGATAAACGCCGTCCTCAATATTCCTATCGCGATCGCGGCGACGATCGTGATCGCCCGACTCCTCGGGCCAAAGGGGTTCGGCGAGTACGTCCTGCTGAATTCATCGTGCCGCTGGTCGTTGGGGTGACCGATCTGGGGGTGATCAACGCCTTCGGTTATCGCGGAGCGCGCGCGTACGGCCGCCACGAAGACGAGGAACTTCGGAACGTCGCCAGCGAGTCGTTCACCTGGAGTCTGCTGCGATGGCCCTTCATATATGCGGGTATAGCTGTGTTTGCGCTCAAAGATCCGACCGCCGACATCTTGTACGCGCTGGTCCCGATTGCCGCCATCCTCACCGCCGGCAGCGGCGTTGCCTTACAAGCTGAACTGCGCCTGGTCGAGCTGTCGCGTTTGGCCCTCGCGGGGAACGCCGCCAGCGCTAGCGGCAGCATGATTGCGGCCATCGCCGGTGGCAGCGCTCCGTCGGTGTTCGCGGCCGGCGTGGGCTTCCAGGCTCTTGTGATCATGTTCCAACTCATTTGGGTGCGCCACGACCACGCATATGATGCGAGCGTGTTTAACGCCGCATAAGCTCAAGCATCTGCGGGCCGACGTCGGGTTCGGATTCATCACCTACGTGAGCGCGAATCTCACCATTGCCATGGCGAGTCGGTCGGAGCTGCTCTTCTTTAGGAGCAATAGCTTGGTCGAGCGCGGGTCCTATGGTGCCGCCTACACCGTCGGTGCTCGCATGGTCCTTCCCATTGACGCGATGTTCGGCGCGCTCGGGTCGGGTTTGACGACAGTGAGCGCCGATCAAGAGATCTATCTGGCCGGCGATTCGTCGAGTCTTGCGCATGAGCGGAGCCCTGTTCTCACTCATGGCCCCCGCGCTCATCTGGCTGAGTGCAGTGGCCAGTGAGCTCATGTTCCCGCCAAGTTTTGTCAATGTCGCGCCGGCAGCCGTGGTCCTGACGGCGAGCTCAATCGTGATGAGCGCCATATATCCGATCGCAAGCATCTACTGGTCGCGTCGCCTAACGCGCCCAGCCTTCGTTGGCTCGGCGGTTGGGCTGGGTGTCAACCTAGTGCTTTCGTTCGCACTCGTCCCGCGCTTTGGACTGGCTGGTGCTGTCGTTGCCAATGTCATCGGTTGCTGCTTTTACGCGTTAGCTGTCTGTCGACCATTGCTCGGGGAACTTGGCGCGGTCCTATCGACCTATCGCCGGCGCGTGGGTGTGCCGCTTATCGTTGCCGTGGCCTGGGGCTTTCCAATCGCGGCAGCCGGAGACAACTTGGGATTCGTCGCGGCAGGACTTGTATGCGCGATATGCCAGACCTACGCGACCGCACGGTGGTGGCCCAGCCTCCACGAAAGCGATGCCAACGCAATTCAACGCTCCCTCCCCGTGAGCGTCCGGCCCTTGGCAGCGCGGGCTTTGCGCCGGGCGACCCAGCGCGTGGCTGCGTGATGCTCCTCCCGTTCACAGGCCGGCTGGCTCCCAGAGATTGGGCCCGTCCTCGCCCAAGGTCACGTCTACGTCAAAACCTGGCCGGCCGAGGGCTCGGGCATGGCGACGGCCGAGGCAATGGGTTATGCGCTGGCGCTTATCGTCAGCGACACCGGCGCCAGCCCGAAGAATTGGTCGAAGGCAAGATCTCCGGGCAAGGTTGTCGATGCTCGCAACCCATGGGTTCTGGCGGGCACGGTCGGCGACCTTCTAGTCGACCGGAGGCGCGCCGCGACGATCGACGCGGCGGTAGTTTGCTGAACGGAGCACGTATCCGTGGGACGCCACGGTCAGGACGCTGTCCAGCGCGTTGCCCGTGCTGCCCTGCAGTCGCTACGACCTTCTGACACTGAACAAAATCCTCTGCCGCTTGAATACGGGACGGAGGCCACCGCCCTCGCTGCCAGCTGCTTCACTGACTTCCCAAGGATGCGCGGGTGACGACAACCCCAGCCATTTTCGCGAGCTCATTCTACCCTCACATTGGTGGGGTGGAGGAGGCGGTTCGGCAGCTGGCTGCGGAGCAGTCGCGCCGCGGCCTCAGCCCCGTGGTCGTCACGAATCGATACCCGAAGACCCTATCAGCACACGAACGCGTGGCCGAGATAAGCGTGTCACGACACGCATTCCGCGTGCCTGGGCTCCATTGGCGTCACCTCGCCGGTTGGATGACTATGGCCGCACCAACCCACGCGCGGCTGGCCCGAGAGCTGGCCGCATACGGCGCCGACCTGGTTCACGTTCAATGCGTCAGCAGTAATGCCAGCTACGCTCTGAGCTCGAGTCGCGCCCTCGCTCTCCCGCTGGTAGTGACCATGCAAGGCGAGCTTACGATGGATGCTTCCCAGGTCTATCAGCGGTCCTCTTATGCGCGGAGGCTATGGCGGCGCACTCTCGATGCTGCAGACGTGATAACCGGCTGCTCGCAATATGTCGTGGACGAGGCCGAGGCGGTGTATGGGAGCTTCTCGGGACGTGCTCGTGTGATCCCGAACGGAATTCGGCTGTCCGAGCACACCGAGATGCGCTCACGGCCGTCGCAGGCTCCGTACGTGCTGGGCATTGGCCGCATGGTGAAGCAGAAGGGATTCGATCTCCTCATCGAGTCCTTCCGCGGACTGAGCGCAGACCGGCCGGAGCTTCACCTCCTCCTCGCTGGCGATGGACCAGCACGATCAGCGCTGGAGTCGCAGGTGAAGCGCATGGGGTTAGCGAGGTGCGTGGCCTTCTTAGGGTCGGTACAGCACGAGCGTGCTGTCGGGTTGCTTCAGCATGCGGAAGTGTTCGTGCTGCCTTCTCGGCACGAGCCGCAGGGAATCGTAGTGCTGGAGGCTATGGCCTCTGGAACGCCCGTGGTCGCTGCGCGAGTCGGCGGAGTACCCGAGATCGTCCGCCATCGAGAGAATGGTCTGCTCTTTAGCGGGGGCGATACGGATGCGCTCGCGGCGGCCGTTGACTGCGCTCTCACCGACAATGGGCTACGCGCGAGCCTGGTCGCGGCGGGCCGAGCGACGGCGGAGCTCTACGATTGGAAGCAGACAACGGACGCCTACCTCGCCGCATATGCTGACGCATCCCGATGAAGCACGTCTGTGTTGTCCACAACAACGTCGATCAGACGACGAGCATCGGAAAGCTCTCAGCTTGGGCCGTCACCACGGCCTTGGACGCAGATCTACACGTTACGGTAGTCGCGCGCGATCTCGACCCCGCGTTACAGGCGGAGGTCTGTTGGCGACGGCTCTTTGTGCCGCCGCGGATACACGCCGTCCAGTGGGCCGTTGCGCGTCGCACAGTGGTACACGCGCTGCGGGGCGTTGACCCCGATGTGCTGCACGTCAATCAGCCGCAGATAGCCTCGCTCGCCGATACGTGGCACGTTCACTTCCTGTCGCGGGTGGCCGTCGAAACGGGAAGTCTGCCGCTGGCCGCTGGCCTGCGGCCGCGGCTGGCGCGGGCACAGGATATTGCAGTTGCGCACATGGAAGACCATTATCTGCATCATCTCGGAGACCGACCCACGGTCCTGTTTTGCAGCCCGTTACTCGAGCGACACTTCATACGCCTTTATGGCACGCCGAAGCACCGGGACATACTCTTGAATCCCGCACTGAACGACCGCCCAGTCTCACTCACCTCCCGCCTACAGGCGCGGCGTGAGTTTGGACTTCCCGATGAGGCCAGTGTCATCGGCTACCTCGGCGGACTTGATGAACGGAAGGGGTATCGGGAGCTTTTGCGCGCAATGACTGGTCTGTCCGACGGCACGTTTCTGCTTCTCGCCGGGCCAGGGTCCGAAGGATTCGCCGCGTCTGGACTCGGCTGTGCGTGTAAAGCCCGTGGGTAGGCTCACGGACATGTCGGCATTCTGGGCGGCCGTGGACATGCTTGCAGTCCCGAGTCGCTTCGACCCGTTCCCAATGGTCGTCACCGAGGCCGCTTCAGCGGGTATTCCGGTGGTCCTTACGCCACAGGTCGGGACCGCTGAGCTGGTGCGCCAACATGGCGCCGGAGAAGTAGTCGAGAGTTCAGAGTTAGCGACAGGAATAACGCGGATTCAGTCAAAAGTTGGCGGCTATGACGCTGGCCTGCGGTCCCTGGCTGCGAGCATGTCAGCGGAGTCGCTGTCCAAGCGCCTCTTGGAGGCGTGGATCAGCGCCGCGGACCGGAGTGCTCAACGTCGCCAAACCGGGGTTTCCTGACGTTTTCGGGGTGGTTTTACCGCGGTCGTGAGCAGAGGTGAGCCCCACGCGTGGATCGAACAGATCAACACCCAGATCGACGGATCGTCGGATGCGGCGTTCGGTACGGCCTGCTTCGCGATCACGTGTCGGGCCGCATTCTGAGCAGCGCTTCCACCAACCAAATCCGGATTCGATGCCGCTGCTGTCGGTAAACGATGTACCAGCGTCTGCGGGTTGCCGCCATCTGCCATCGGAGCACACGCGTGAAGGATGGACTACACGCGCGGCGGTTGATGAAGAGGACGTTGCGGTGGCGGGCCTCAAAATCAAGCGACACGAAACCGTCGCCGTTCAGCTTCCTGATCACCTGGTCGGTGGCTTCGGCAATCCCGAACTTGAAGATCGGATCACTGTGGAACTCCACCGTGATCTGGCAGACGTGGCGCAGGTCTTCTTCGCAGAGACTGGCAAGCGCATTGACTTCGGCTCCTTCGATGTCGAGCTTCAGCACGTCGACCTGGCGGTGACCGAGAAGCTCACGCAGGGCGACGCCGTCCACGTCAACGCGGCCGACCTCGGTGGCCTGGTATTCGCTCTCAGCAGGGAGCGGCAGGATGCTGCTCCCTTCCCCGTTAGGGCAAGCCGCAGCGTGATCGGTCCGGATTCGTCGGTGACGGCGCAGTTGCGAACCGTCTCATAGGGCGGTGCACCGAGTTCGCGAGCGAGAACCGGGTTTGCTTCGACGCGTGATACGAGCCGGGGTACGCCTCGCTGAGCTGGCGGCTGAAGTCCCCTCGGTTGGCGCCCATGTCCAGCACGGTCAGACCCGGCCGGAGCAGCCGCACAAGCAAAGCGTGCCCGCGCACATGCACAAATTCCACGCGCCCGTACGCTATCGAGGTCGCGCTACGCGTGGTGTAAATAGCACTAGGGTCACAGCGAATCGGTCGGTGAGAGCAAGAAACGAGCTGCTGACAAGACTGCTGGCCGCATTGAACGTCTGGATGCCGTCGACGTCTCCCGGTCTCCGGGTGATGGACTTCCCACAAGGGGATCCGAGCTCGCCTCTGACAGCGCGGCGAACTGCGGCGATCCCGGCTCGATGGAAACTGATGCGCCTGCATAGCCTCGCCCGCGATGCAGCCGGCCCGCTTCCCTGGCTCCGACGTCGGACAGCAGGTCGATGCCGAAGCGACGAAGCAGGAATGTTGCGATCGATGGCTCCGGACGGATCGCCGCCGAGGCATTAGATCCCGCGAGAGTGCAGCTCGCGCGGCGGGGGATCACGGGGCGAGGCAGCCCGTGGCGCTTCTCTCCGCTTTGCCAGAACGTAGTTACCCTTTAGCGACAGTGATCGGTTCGCAGCCATGACCGCGACGCGGTCGTGACGGTTCTCCTCCTCGCCGCCGCACCAGCGATCCTCGCGCTGCTGATGTGGGCGCTGGTCGACTTGGAGAGCTTCGTGCTGGTCGCCGTCCTCGGCGCGATCGTGTTCCCGGCGTCACTCGCGAGGCCGGGCGGCAGCAACGTCGACGGGGCGGACCTCCTGCTGCTTGTCGCGCTTGCCGCATGGCTCATCTCGAACTCGCTCGGCCGGGCTCCGGATCCTTGGATCAGGGGCAATGCGCTTGTGCCGGCTGCGGTCGCGTATCTGGGCGTGAACGCGATTTCCGTTGCGTGGTCGATCAAGACTCGCTCGACGATCCTCTTTAGCGTGCAGCTCCTCGAGCTGATCATCGTCTACCCGATCGTCCTGGCCACAATCCCTCGCTCGGTGTCGAAGATCCGCAAGAGCCTGCTGCTGTTGGTCGCGTTGACGAGTGCTCAGGCGATCGCGGCGATCCTGGTATTTCTGTCGAATCCGACTTCGCAAGCTAGTGGAACCTATCTTCCGGGGATCAACAAGAACGCGCTGGGGAGTTTCACCGCGGCCGGGGTTGTGCTCGCGTACGCCCTCTGGCTGAGAACCAAGCCGGGGCCGGGTCGAACAGTCCTACTGCTCGCGGTGGCGATCGAACTCCTCGGAACCGTTGCTACGGGCTCACGGGGCGCCATGCTCGGCGCTGGCGTGGCAATCCCAGCGATCAGCCTGCTGCTCCGACGGCAGCGGGTGATCGCGCTGGGAGTCGCGGGTGCGTTAGCGCTCCTGTTCGTGGTCGTTGTCGCTCCGCTGCAGGCGAAGAAGACCACCGTCGCAGGATCGTACGACAGCTTGCTGATCCGGAATTTGTCCTACCGGGACGGGGTTAGGTACATCGAGCGCCACCCGGTGCTCGGAACCGGCGCGCGCACATATCTCGACACCCTCACGGGCAGCTACGGAACGATCCCTGACCCGAATAACCTGTTCCTGCTCACGTGGGCTGAGCTCGGGATCCCCGGGCTTCTGGCACTCGGATTCCTGCTCTTCAGGGCCGCGTCGCTGCTCGTCCGCGCGAAGCGGCTCCCAGACGACGACGCGGCGGTAGCGGTGGGCGCGGGCGGCGTAGCGATCTCCCTGCTCGTTCACACCCAGGTCGACATCTCGTGGGTGCGCGGGGAGACGACCCTCGAGTTCGCGATGCTTGGCGTCATGCTCGCGGTGATCCGACTCGCGAGCACCGAGGTTGACGGCGACGCGGAGCTCTCACAGCCGGTGCTGTCTTCCCCCGCGCCCGCTGGGGATCTCATTCCCGGGGCTGTGACTTGATCGGGACCCAGCCCGACGACGGCGCGCATGCGACTCGCAGTCGGAGCGGGGCGCTCCGACGTGCTCCACATCGTCGGATCCGATGCCTTCGCCGGCACTGAGCGTCACGTTCTCGGGCTCGTCACCGAGTTGCGGCAGCTGGGTTGCCAGGGGGAAATTGCCTGTCTACGCACGGCGCGCGTGCTGCGCCACGAAGCCGCCGCGGCCGGCGTGCCGGTACGTTCGATTCTCGGTTCGATGAGAGGCAACGACCACATCGTCCATACCCACGACGGGCGCTCTGCACTCGTCGGCTACGTTCGGGCGGCGGTTGGCCGGGCGGTGTACGTAAGGACGCAGCACTTTGTGCGTCCGGCTTCGGAGGCAAGGCCAGGTTGGCGCGGGAACTCGTCGCTGCTGGCTCACCGGCTGATCAACAGCCGCTTGGATGGCTACGTGTGCGTATCGGCCGCCGCCGCTCGAGCGGCACGAGAGCGTCGAGACACCGCCAATGTGCCACTCACAGTAATCCCCCCTGGTGTGCGACTCGCCTCGGCAGAGCAGGCGGAGGAAGCAGCAACAAAGCGTGCCGAGGCGGCTCATCCCGTCGTAGTCACGGCCGGTCGGCTCGAGCGAGAGCGACGGATCGACGTATTGGTTGACGCGATTCCACTAATTCGACGAAGGTTCCCGGATTGCCGGTTCGTGATCGCCGGTGCCGGAAAGGCAGAAGGAGAGCTCAAGTCGCGCGCCCGCGAGTTAGGCATTGACACCGCCATCGATTGGACAGGCTGGCTTCCGGAAACCGCCACGGTCCTTACTCAGGGTCATGTCTACGTCAACACCTGGCCCGCCGAGGGCTTCGGAATGGCAACGGCAGAGGCAATGGGTTACGCGCTGCCAGTGATCGTGGTCGACAGCGGCGCGAGCCCGGAACTGGTCGAAGACAGGATCTCCGGCAGGATCGTCGAGGCGCTCAACCCTCCCGCTCTGGCGGAAACGGTTTGCCATCTGCTAGCCGACCGGCCCCTCGCCGCCGCGATTGGTTCCGCGGCGCGCGAGCGGGCATCCAGACGCTATTCCTTTCGCTCTACGGCTGTGTCGATGCTCGACTTCTACGAGCAACTGCTCCGGGACAAGCGGGAGCGCTGACGCCCATCCGGGTACTGCGCGTCTACCACAGCGCCGTCGTCGACGAGTACCGCCACCGGGAGCGCGCCCTGATGCAGCGCCACGGCCATGACGTCCACGTCGTCTGCCCGCCCGCGTGGCCGGAAGGGAGCCGTCTCGTGCATGCGGGTGCCGGCGGCGAGGTGCCCGTTCACGTCGTTCCGGTGAAAGGCCCCACGCACCCGAACCTGTTCTGGTACCGCGCGAGCGAATTCGGAGCTGTGATCAGGAACGTGCGTCCCGAGATCGTCGATCTACACGAAGAGCCTTTCAGCCTGGCGGTTGCGCGCGCGTTGCCGCTGGTCCGGCGTGAGGCGCCGAATGCGAAGCTGTGCGTCTACACCGCGCAGAATCTGCCCAAGCGGTATCCGCCACCGTTCTCTCTCTTTGAGCGCCGCGCACTGGCGGCCGCAGGCGCTGCCTACCCGTGCTCGACTGAAGCGGGAGAGCGACTGCGTGCCCGCGGGTTCCGGGGGTCGGTGCATGTAATACCGCTCGGTGTCACGGTCCCGCGGGAGATTCCAAGGCCTGCAGGTCCCGTCCGGGTCGGCTTCGTCGGCGCGCTTGAGCCGCGCAAAGGCGCGCTCATCGCCGTGCGCGCTTTTGCGCTGGCGGCCATGGGGAGTGAAGCATCGCTGGCCATGATCGGCTCGGGCTCCCAGCTTGATGTGCTGCGAGCCGAGGCCAAGGCCGCGGCCATCATCGACCAGGTTGAGTTCACCGGTGCGATCCCCCAAGACGAGGCCCTGGAGCGGATCGCGGGCCTCGACGTGATGCTCATACCGTCGATAACCACCGCCCGTTGGAAGGAGCAGTTTGGACGGGTCGCCGCACAGGCCATGGCTCACGGCGCGGCGGTGATCGCCTCGGATTCCGGGTCACTAAGGGAAGTGGTCTCAGACGCAGGGGTTCTGGTCTCCGAAGGTGACCTCGACGGCTTCGCGCACGAGCTGCGGCGGTTGCTTGAGGAGCCACGTCGCCGTGCCGAATTCTCGGCTCGAGGGAGAGCCCGGGCAATCGAGCACTTCAGCTGGGACGTGGTCGCCGACGAGGTCGATTTGATGTACCGCGAGCTCCAGGCCAGCTGAAGACTCACTCGCAATCCCACGCGCGGCATCGCTAGGTCAGATCGGCCTTGATCTCGCGTCTGATTACGCGGGCGGGAACGCCCGCGGCGAGACTCTTAGCCTGAACTGGCCGGTTGACGAGCGCGTGAGCGCCGATTACGGCATCGTCCCCGATCGTGCCTCCGCGAACTACGCTGGCCTTGGCCCCGATCCAGACACGGGCCCCGATGCGAACGTCCGCCTGCAGGGAGCGTCCGCTGCGAGGCGGGTAGGCGGGGTCATGGTCGTGGTCACGGATGCTCACCATCTCGCCGAGCATCGAGTCAGATCCGATCGAGATGTGGCGCTCGGCTCCGATCGTGCAATGACCACTGATGAACACTCGATCTCCGATCATCAGCTCGCCGCCGGCGGCGACGGCGAGCGTGGTCCCGGCACCGATCTCGACGTCGTCTCCGAGCACAAGCCGCCCACCAGGCGCGATGTCGCAGTTGACGTTGGCGCCGAACCTGACGCTCTGACCGAGCTCGGCGCCATGCGCTCGGTAGCGTGCACGAGCACGAGAAACGGCGACGGCACCGAGTTGCCGGAATCGCTTTTTGCGCACCATCAAACCCGCCCGGAAACTAACGTGGGAAAAGTTCGCCACGATGCAGTCGCCGTTCGCCCAATGGCCCTGGGTTCACGCACACCGAGCTTTTCATCTAATAGTCACAAAGGTCGGGGCCCATATCTCCCACACCCATCGGGACCGGTGGTTGCCTGCGCTGGCGAAAGGTCGCTGAGATAATCGGGCTCACCGTGCCACCGCATCGTATCCTCGACCGGGACATCGCGTGGATCATCAGGGCGCCGCTCGAACGGCGGCATTGGCGAGCACTTCGCGGCCTTCTGACCAAAGTCCAGCCCGGGCGGGAGGCGCTCCGGCGATACGTCACCCAACGGGGAACTTATCCGTGGGACATCAGGGTCAGGACGCCGACAGGCGCGGTGCCGATTCGGCTCTACAGCCGCCACGATTTGCTCACCGTGAACGAGATCTTCTGCCGGCTTGACTACGGCACCGAAGCGCCCGCTCTGGTGGTCGACGTGGGCGCCAACATCGGCCTCGCGGCGCTGTTCTGGTTGACCCGGCGCCCGGACTGCAGGGTCTGGTGCTATGAGCCGAATCCGGAGAACGTTCCCCGCCTACGGCGCAATCTGAGCGGCTACGAAAAGCGTTACGAGCTCGTCGAGGCGGCAATCGGCCCCCGCGCGACCCGGGCTCGATTTACGTTTGATGGCAGCGGGCGCTACGGGCGACTCAGCGACGAGCTCAATCTTGGCGCGGAGGTGGACGTGCCTGTCCTGACCTTGGGCGACGAGCTAGCTCGGGTGCAGCGGTGCGAGGGCCGCGCCGTCGAGTTGGTCAAGATCGACACCGAGGGCTCAGAGCCGGAGCTGCTCACCTCGCTCGGGGCTGGAGCGCCGACGGTGCTGTGGGAGGACAACGGCCGGGTCAAGCGCTCGTTCGGGCACCCGGGAAGCGCGCTGTAGCCGGCGCCGATCACCGTAGCGTCAGCCGCCCGCTCGCAAAGGTCGCCGCGTAGGCGCGCTCAGCCGTGACCCGCCAGAGACGACGCGAGTGGGTCCGCAACACGGGTGACATCAGCTCGACCAGCGGGTCGCCTGGGTCCAAATGGAGGGCGGCAGCCAGCTCGGGACGAGGGTCCGTTCCCGCGTAGGCCTGCGCTATCGAGAGGCCGTAGTGAAACTGCCAGTTTCCCGGCTCGGACTGCACCGCCTTGGACAGCGCGGCCACGGCGGCCTGGGGCTTGCGGTCCGAAATGTCGCAGTACCCGAGCATCTGGTAGGGCTGGGGCCGCAGCGACAGGATGTCGATCGAATCCCGTGATTGTGACTCCACCCGCGAGCAGGTCCCGATCTGGAAAGCGCTGGCTGCCGTTTCGAGCTTCGACTGCGACAGCATCAGCAGAGCCGGTGGGAATTGCGGCGATGAGCAGCACGAGCGCTATTGGAAGCCGCCGAGCCAAGGGCGCGCCCGTCCTCCCCGCCCGCGTTCTCGTAGCGAGAGCGCCCCCGCCCGCAGCAAACAGCCAAGCCGTTACCGCTGGCATCTGCCAGTCCCAGTCAACCGCCGCGTGTACAGCCCAGGCGGCTGCGGCAGCGAGCAGGGCGCAATAGACGACACGGTTGGGACCGCGGATGCGGTGCGCGAGCGCGTACAGCAGCCCGAGGATCGTTGAGATCAGCAACACGACCCCGATAACGCCCAACTCGGAAAGCGTCTGAAGATAGAGGCTGTGGGCGTCGACGACGTTCAGCCCCTTCAGATGCCGGTAGCGATACCAGCTGAACTCGTAGGTACCGGCGCCGGTGCCGAGGATTGGGGCGGTGGCAAATCCGTCCAACGCCGCGCGCCAATTGTCCGTTCGGTTGTTTCCGCTGGGGTCGGTGAGGCGCGAGCGCAGGTTCACGCTGCTCGTGGGCGCACTCTTGATGAAGAGTTGAAACTGCGAGGAGAGCCACCCGGGGGCGCCGGCGATGAGGGCAACAATCACCAGGCTGATGAGAGCAGCGATGCCAGCCGTCCGGCCAGCGGTCCGGGAGATCTTTCGGCGCTGAGCGGACCGGTGAAGCCAACCGTCAAGCGAAAGCAGGAGCGCCCGGAGAACCGCTGACCCGATCACGGCAGCCAGCACGATCGCCGCCACCCTGTGACCTTGGGCAACTGCCGCAGGCGTGGTCGGGTTGACCGTGGCCAGCAAGTCGGCGCGGTAGGCGAACAGGAGGCTGACCGCGGTCGGAGGAATGACGGCCACCAGGGACCCGAGCAACGCCGAGGATCGGCTGAGGAGGACGAACACGACGGTTCCCACTACGAGAGCAGCAATCGCTCCCCGGGAGAAGGTGAAAAACAAGGTCGTGGCGGCGATCGGGACGCCTGCGGCCGCGACTACCCGCAGCGCTCGCGGCTCCCGCGGATTCGCGCTGAGCCCGACCAGAAACAGGATGCAGAGAGCCGCCAGGACCCCCAGCGCGTTCCAGTAGGTCAGGGGGTAACTAAGGCGGCTCGTCGCCACTCCCGGGCTGATCGGCCAGACCCGCGGCAACACCCGGGTGATGAGCGCAACGGTGCAAACAGCGAGTGATCCCGCCGCGACCCCCCGCAACAGCAAAGGGATCCGCCACAGACGCCGCGGGAGACTGCCGAACAGCACCAACAGCAGCAGGTACAACAGCGCTCTGTCGAACTCAACCAGCGCTCGGCCGAGCGCGTGCGACCAAATCGCCGACGCCAGCGTCCACGCGGCATACAGAGCGAACAGGCCTACGACAACGACATGGCGCCGACCTACGCCAGCAAACGGCCGCTCGGCAAACAGGACCCGAACAACCAGCAGCTGCAGGACGACGAGGGTGGCGAACCCCACCGAGCCGGCGAAGTATCCGCCACCCTCAAACGAGAAGTAGACGATCAGCCCCCCGGGCAAAAGCGACAGGGCGACAGAAGCCGCTCTCTCCTCTAGCCGCGACGGCCCGGATTCCGCGGACTCGGGCCCCAAGCGCTCCTCGTGAGCTGCCGGGGCCTCGAGCGTCACGCGCCCATCATAGGCGGCTTACTTCCCGCCCTTCTCCTTGCCGTTCCCGTTGTCCTTGCCGTTTCCGCCGTCACTCTGCGGCGGGCACTTATCGTTGCCGGGATTGCCGGGAGGTCCGGTGTGGGTCGTGGTTCTTATCGCCACAGCCGTTTCCGGGCTTGTACTCCTCCTTGGCGGCATTGGAGCTGCCACCGCCCCCACCGGCAGCGATCGCGCCACCGGTCGCCCCGCCCAGGATCAGGGCGCTGACGGTCAGGGCGAGTATTCGGGATCTCATCGGGGTTCCTCTCGTTCGGCTCGACACTCGGCTCATCGTCCGCATCTTGAGCTGGTCCAGCTCGAGCTCGGTGAACGAAGGGCGTGCCTGCCGCAGACGGGCTTCGGTCTCGCGAAGCTCGGGCGGCAGTTCCGGTTCATGGGAAAACGCCATCACCTGCTTATACGGGCGGGACGGGTGTTTCCTGACTGCTTTCTTGAGAACTTTGTGCCTCGCTCTGAACGGCGGTCGGCGATCATGCCCGGCATGCAGGACTTTGAGCGCAGCTATATGGAGCACGCCGAGCCGCTGTTGCGGTTTCTCATCTACCGCACCGGAGACCGGAGCCTGGCTGAGGATCTGGTCGCCGACACCTTCGAACGAGTCCTCAGGTCCCGCAGCCGCTTTGACCCTCGCAGATCAAGCGAGCGGACCTGGATCTACTCGATCGCCCTCAACCTGGCCCGTGATCATCACCGGCGCAGCGCGGTGGCTGCCCGAACCGCTGAGCTCAGCCTCGTCGACGAGACCAGCCCGCCGGCCCGCGACCCCCTCCAGCAGATCGAGGACCTTGACCTCATCCAGCGGTCCCTTGCCCAGCTCAGCAACGAAGAGCGCGAGGCCATCTCGCTGCGCTACGGAGCTGACCTCACGCTTCCCGAGATCGCCAAGGTCACGAAAGAGCGGCTGTCAACCGTCGAGGGACGGGTCTACCGCGCCCTGCGCAAGCTCCACGAGCTCCTCGAGTAGCACCGCGAACCTGGCAAGAGGGTGCCGCGCGATGGTGAGCGTTTAATCGGAATTGTGAGCCTTGTTGAAAACAAGGCAGCTTAATGTAGACTTGCCCCCCACGCTCTATCGGATGGAGCAATACAACCGCTCAGAGGAACGGTTGGGGGTAGATAGATTTGCAGCACGTCGGTTACGAGCCGTTTAGTGATTCGTTGTCCGTGGAGGAATCCCTTCCTCCCCTGAGCCGCGCGCGCCCCGGACCAGCCGACCGAAGCCCGGCCCGGCCCGCTAGGGCCCGGAGAGCCGCCCCGCGCCGCACCGGTGAAACCGACTCCCTGGCCGTGGTTCGCCAGCGCGAGCAGATCTTTCGCCGCTCACTCGTGGTCGCCGATGCCAGCGCCGCGCTGCTTGCGTCGTTCATAGCCATCACCGCCCAGACTGGCTACCAGCTGCGCGTGGGCTACCTGCTCGTGCTGCCCCTGGTCGTCGCTTCGGCCAAGCTGCAGGGGCTCTATGACCAGGACGAGCTGGTCATCCGCAAGAGCACCCTCGACGAGCTGCCCCGGCTGGTCAACCTGGCCACGCTGGTGACCCTGCTGGTATGGCTGGCGCGCCACTTCATCGTCAACGGGGCCCCGGGCACGGTCACGCTCCTCAAGCTCTGGCTTGCCCTGCTCCTGTTCACGCTGGCCGGCCGCATCGCCGCCCGAGCCTTCGCGGCCCACCGGGCTCCCCGCGAACGCTGCTTCTTCGTCGGCGATCTGGTCACCGCAAAGCGGCTGCGAAGCAAGCTCGTCAACAGTCCCAACGTGGACCTGGTCGGCGCCAGTGCTGCCGGTCACGCTGAGCTTGATCAGGAGGCATTGACTGCGCTCGCGGAGAACCTCAACGTCCACCGGATCATCGTCGCCTCCTCCTCGGGAGTCGCCGAGCAGGAGACGATCGACCTGGTGCGGGCCGCCAAGGCCGTCGGGCTGCGGGTGACGATCTGCCCCGGCATGCTCGGAGTCGTCGGCAGCTCGCTGGTCCTCGACGATGTGTGGGGCATGCCGCTGCTCGGCGTGCCGCGGTTCGGTCTCTCCCGCTCCTCGGCGCTGGTCAAACGTATTTTTGACGTCCTCGGCGCCGGGCTGGCGCTGCTGGTCTGCGCACCCCTGCTCGCCATCCTGGCCGTGCTCATCAAGCTCGGTTCGCCCGGGCCGGTGTTCTTTCGCCAGCCGCGCGTGGGACGAGACGGCGAGGTCTTTGAGATGATCAAGCTCCGGACCATGGTCCTCAACGCCGAGGAGCTCAAGCATGATCTGCGGGCGCACAACGAGGCCGAGGGGATCTTCAAGATCGGCTCTGATCCGCGCATCACCCGGATCGGACGGATTCTGCGCGAATGCTCGCTGGATGAGCTGCCGCAGCTGCTGAACGTCCTCCGGGGTCAGATGAGCCTGGTCGGACCGCGACCCCTGGTCGCCGATGAGGATGAGCTGATCACCGGATTTGACCGGCACCGGCTCACCATCACCCCGGGCATGACCGGCTCGTGGCAGATTCTCGGCTCGGCCCGGCTCCCGCTGGCCGAGATGATCAAGCTCGATTACATGTACGTGGCCAACTGGTCGCTGTGGCTGGACGTCAAGATCCTCCTGCGCACGGTCAGCGTGGTCTTGGCCCGGCAGGGTCTCTAGCCTCAGTCTCAACTGCAATCGGCTGCCGGGCTCGCCGCGAGAGTGGTCAAACTCTGCCCGGTGATCTCAGCACGCACCCCGAGATGAAGCTCGATCTCCAGCCGATCCGCGCTGGGCTCCGCAGCCCGCTGGCCACCGGTCACGGCGCGGTCAGCGAACGCGAGCTGCTGCTCGTCACCCTGGAGAGCTCTGACGGGCTCTTTGGCCACGGCGAGGCTGCGCCGCTCCCCAGTTACGACGGCGTCAGCCTGGGCGACGTCCGCGCCGCCCTCGAGGCCTGTCGCGAGATCCTGGCTGACGCCGACCGAGCGCCTCCCCCCCAGGTCATCGCCCGCTGCGCCGAAGTCGTCCTGACGCCCCAGGCCCTGGCCGCGCTCGACCTCGCCCTGTGGGACCTCGCCGGACGGCGGGTGGGGATGCCGGCGTGGCGCCTGCTCAGCGAGATGGCCGCCGCCCCCGAGCCCGTCCGCGTGAACTGGACCCTCACCGCCCCCGACCGCTCGGGCGCGGTGGCAGAGGCCGCCCAGGCCCGCGCGGCCGGCTTTGACACCCTCAAGGCCAAGGTCGCGATCGGCGACGATCATGGCCGGCTGGCCGCCATCCGCGCGTTCGCCGGGCCCGACATGAGCATCCGCATCGACGCCAACGGCGCCTGGACGCCGCTGGAGGCGCGAGCGGCGCTGCGGGCGCTCGAGCCGGTCGGGATCGAGCTGTGCGAGGAGCCGGTGGCCGGTCTGGCCGAGATCCGCGAGCTGGCGGCCGAGACCGAAATCCCCCTCGCGCTCGACGAGTCAGCCGCCGACCCGGCGGCTCTGCCGGAGCCGGTCTGCGCCCTCATGTGCCTGAAGATCTCGCGCTGCGGCGGGCTCAGCGGCCTGCTCGAGACCGCCCGGCGGGCCCGCGCCGCCGGCTATGAGGTGTTCCTGGCCTCGACCCTGGACGGTCCTCTCGGCATAGCCGCCGCCCTGCACGCGGCCGCCGTGCTCCGGCCCGCCCGCGCCTCGGGCCTGGCCACCCTGGCCCTGTTCGCCGACCGAAAGGATCCCCTGCCGCCGACCTCCGGCCGGATCCCGGTCCCCGCCGGCCCGGGGCTCGGTGACGGCCTGCGCGACTGGTATCGCGCACCGGTCTGACCTCGGCACTCAGCGCGAGCCGGCCACGATCAGGTGCGCCACCCGCTGCGGCGCCTCGAGGTGGACCGCGTGTCCGCTGCCCGCGACCACCTCGAGGCGCCCCGCGGGCAACAAAGCCAGCATCTCCCCCGCGATGGCTCGAAACTTCGCGTCACGCTCGCCGACGATGAGCGTCACGGGCATGGTCAGATCCCCCAGCCGGCCCCACAGGGATGCCAGCGCGCCCGTGCCCAGTCCGCGCAGGGCGCGAGCCAGCCCGGCCGGGGTGCTGCGCAGGCGATCGGCGTGCACCTCGGCGGCGACGTCGGCCGGCAGGCCTGCCAGCACCGGGGTCTGCGCCCAGCGCTGGGCGAAGACCTCGATGCTCGACGCCTCGAGCTCGGCGGCGAGGCGCTCATCGGCCGCCCGGCGCCCGGCGCGCTGGGCCGGGTCAGCGAGACCGGGGCTGGCTCCGATCAGAACCAGCCGCCGGATCCGGTCAGGCATGGCGAGCGCGACGTGCAGGGCGATCCGGCCCCCCATCGAGTAGCCGATGAGGTCAAAGCGGGCCGGCGGCAGGGCCGCCACGTCAGCCATCACCGCCTCCAGCGTGACCGGCACCAGCTCGCCCGCCGAGGCGTGGCCGCGGATGTCGGGAGCGATCGGTCGGTAGCGTTCGCCCAGCGCCGTCACGACCCGCCCCCAGCTCTGCCCGCTGTGGGTGAAGCCGTGGAGCAGCACGAGCTCGGGCGCCATGCCGAGGATCATGACCGCAACCGACTCCTACCTGCTCCTGCGCGCCTTCTGTGACGAGCTGGCCCGCTGTGGGCTGCAGCACGCCTGCACCTCGCCGGGGTCACGCTCCACGCCGCTCGTGCTCTCGCTGGTGCGCGAGCCCGCCATCACCACCTGGTCTCACCTCGACGAGCGCTGCGCCGGCTTCTTCGCCCTCGGCGCCGCCCAGGCCAGCGGCCGGCCGGTGGCCGTGACCTGCACATCGGGGACCGCGACCGCCAACTACGCCCCCGCCGTGATCGAGGCCCATCACGCCCGGGTACCCCTGATCGTGCTCACCGCCGACCGCCCGCCCGAGTTGCGCGAGGTCGGCGCCGGCCAGGCGATCGACCAGCTCAAGCTCTATGGCGACGCGGTCCGGTGGTTCTTCGAGGTCGGGGTCGACACCGCCACGCCGGCCACCCTGCGCTGGATCCGGCAGCTCGCGTGCCGGGCGTACTGGACGGCCACGGGCCCGATTCCCGGCCCGGTGCACCTGAACTTTCCGCTCCGCGAGCCGCTCGTGCTCGAGGCGCCGCTGCCGCCCGACCCCGTGCCCGCGCGGCCTGACGGCCGCCCCTGGGTGCGGGTGACGACGCCCGAGCCGGTCGCCGCGCCCGAGCGCAGGCTGCCCGCCCGCGGGGTCGTGGTGGCGGGCCGAAACGCCCGTGAGCCGAGGTTGGGCGTCGCCGCCGCGCACTTCGCGCACGCGGCCGGGTACCCGCTGCTCGCCGATCCGCTCTCGGGCGCCCGCCGGGGATCGGCCGTGATCGCCACCTATGACCTGCTCCTGCGCTCGCCCGCGTTTGCCGACGCGGTCGTCCCCGAGCTGGTCATTCGCATCGGCGATCTGCCGACCTCAAAGCCGTTGCGCGCCTGGCTGGCGGCGCTGCCCGCCGCCGCGCAGGTGGCGCTGGAGCCCGAGCCAGCCTGGCAGGATCCGGCGGCGGTCCTGTCCGAGACGTCCCGCGCTGATCCGGCCGCGACCCTGACGGCGTGGGCGCCGCTCAAGGGGCCGCTTGATGCGAGTTGGCTGGCGACCTGGCAGGCGGCCGATCAGGCGGTGGCCGCGGCGCTCGAGGACGGACTGGCGCAAGAGCTCTCCGAGCCGCTGGTCGCCCGGCGCCTGGGCGACTGGCTGGCGCCCACGGCGACCCTGTTCGTCGCCTCCTCGATGCCGGTCCGAGACGTCGAGCTGTTCTTCGGCACCGGTGAGGGGCTACCCCGCGTGCTCGCCAACCGCGGTGCCAACGGGATCGACGGCACGGTATCGAGCGCCTTTGGCGTCGCCGCCGCCAGTCCGGGCCCCGTCGTCCTGCTGATCGGGGACGTCGCGCTCGCCCACGACCTCGGCGGTCTCCTGGCCGCGCGCCGTCTCGGGCTCTCCCTGACCATCGTGCTGCTCAACAACGACGGCGGCGGGATCTTCTCGTTTCTCCCCGTGGCCAGCCAAACCGACGCCTTCGAGGAGCACATCGCCACCCCCCACGGCCTCGACTTCGCCCACGCCGCCGAGCTCTACGGCTGCCAGTTCGTCCGCGCTGCCAGCGAGCAGCAGCTGCGCGAGGCGGTCCAGACGAGCCTCACCCAGCCCGGGACGGCGATCATCGAAGTACGGACAGACCGCGAGCGAAACCTCGAGCTGCACCGCCGCCTCGCGGCCGCCGCCGAAGCGGCGATCCAGCCCGGCTAGCGGTCACCACGGCCGCTCACGGGGCGAGCCGCTCGGCGTAGAGATCCACCAGCTGCCGCGCCCAGGAAGCGAGCGAATAGGAGTCCATGACGCGCTGCCGGGCGGCAGCGGCGTGTTTCACACCGTCGGCTTCGGTGAGCGAGGCGATCGCCCGTACGGCCTGGGCGATAGCGCCGGGATTGCCCGGGACCACCGCCGCACCGGGAAGTCCTGCCAGCAGATCGCGCTGTACCGGGAGATCGGTCCCCACCACGGGCAGCCCGCACGCGAGGGCCTCGAGCACCGCGAACGGCATGCCCTCCCCGCGACTGCAGCTCAGGAACAGGTCAGCGGCGGCATACAGCTCCCCGACATCTCGTGTCGGAGCCAGCCATCGGATGGTCGGCTGTTGGCCGCGGGTATCGCGCCGCCCCTGCGCGTCCTCGGCGCCCACCGTCAGCCAAACCAGATCGCGCTCGGCGCGCAGAACCTCGGCGGCCTCGAGCATCAGGTCGCCGCCCTTGCGATGCCAGTCCCAGCCAAAGTGCAACACCACGCGTGCCGTCTCGGGAAGCTCCAGCGCCCGGCGGGCGGCCAGCCTGGCTTCCGGCGTGGGCGGCGAGAACCGCCGCGCATCGACCGCGTTGGGGAAGTAGCGCAGCTTTTGCGCCGGCGCGTGGCGAGCCCGGAGTCCCTCGCGAATCTCCGGACTCACGCACAGAATGCCGTCTACGAGCGGTCCCAGGGCCGCGTAACGCAAGCCGTTGCGCAGCCTGGGGACGCGCCCGTCGGCCAGCCTGCTGTGCTCATGCCAGAACACGGCGCGCCGGCGGCCGCGCAGCCGCAGCAGTGCGGCCAGCACGTCGAAGCTCGAGAAGTGGGTGTGCAACACCGCGAGCCCGGATTGGGTCGCCAGCGCCGCCTGCAGGGTTCGGCCCATCGACAGGGTGCTGGCTAAATCCCGTCCTGCTCCCTCGAGCCAGCGCACCTCCGAGACGTTCTCGAGCTCTGGCAGCCACGGCCGCTCGCGGGCGACGCTGGGGAGCCAGATCGTCGTCGCATAACCACGATCTGCCGCCTCGCGAGCCGCCGCGGCCAGCATGGGAATGAATGACCCCGCGTACGGGCCCCCGTAAGCCGCGAGGTGATTCACGTGCAGGGAGCGCGCCAAGCGAGCAACCTAACAGCTGTGATTCCAGCTACCGCGCGGGGCGGGGAGCGGGGCTAGCCGACCAGGGCGGGGAGCATCACGCCGAGCTTGAGCTCTGATTCTGCGAGCTCGGCGGCGGGCTCGGAGTCGGCCACGATCCCGCACCCGGCGTAGCAGCGGGCTACCCGGTCGCGGAGCAGGGCGCTGCGCAGGGCGACGCAGAACTCACCGTCGCCGGCCCCGTCGGTCCACCCCACCGGCCCCGCGTACCAGCCCCGATCGAGCCCTTCCAGCGCGGGTATCAGGCTCAGCGCGGCGCTTGGCTCGGCGCCGACCGCGGGGGTGGGATGCAGGTGAGCAGCGAGTTCGATCGCCCCCAGCGGCGTGGCCAGCTGGGCGCGGATGGGGCGCGCCAGATGCTGGATGTTGGCCACTCGCACCACCACCGGGTCGGGCGCAGCAGCCACCCAGACCGAATGTGGGCGCAGCGTGCGGGCGATGCGGCGGGCGACGATCGCGTTCTCCTCGCGGTCCTTCTCGCTCCCCAGCAGCGCCTCGCCGAGGTGATCATCGACCGCCGGGTCGGCGCTGCGACGGGTCGAGCCGGCCAGCGCGACCGTGGTGGCGCGATGACCTTCGCGGCGCACAAGCAGTTCCGGCGTGGCCCCCAGGAAGGTGGCATCGCCGCGGCCGACTGCGAACACGAACGAGGACGCGTAGGCCTCGCGCAGGACGCCCAGCACGGCGGCGGGATCGTGAGCGATCGGCGCGTGGACCTCGACCTCGCGGGCGAGCACGATCTTCTCCATCTCGCCGCGGCGAATCCGTTCCGTCGCCCGGGCCACGGCGGCCTCGAAGTGCGCCGGGGGCATCGGGCTGGCGACCTCATAGCGTCCGGTCGGCGCGGGGTCCAGCAGGGGCAGGGGCGAATCGCGAAGTCCGGCCAGTCGCCGCTGGATCCGCTCCACCACCTGGTCGGCGACGTCGTCGCCGGCCACCAGCCCGTTGGCGGTCAGCCAGGTCTGGTCGCCGCGGCGGGCCAGTGACAGCTCGGGCACGATCAGCGAGGCGGCGGCAAACCCGTCCCAGGCGGGCGCGCTAGCGCCGTCGGGGGCAAACGAGAAGCCACCCACCGCCGTCAGGCCCGAGCCGGGCGGCCCAGGGGGCGATTGCGCCTGGGCCCGCGCCACCAGCTCGCGCCATTGGCGCGACACGCGCGAGAAGCGATCGGCGCCGGCGCCGGTCAGCTCGGTCACGGACCCCAGCGCGGCGAGGGCGAACCGGTCGCGCTCGGGCTGCTCGAAGCAGAACCACGGCTCGCCGGGGCGCCGCGAGGCGGCGACGATCGCGCTCGGGTCACGCCGACCCTCCAAAGCCGAGCTGACGCTGAACAGGACCGGGCGTCCGTCGGCGCGGGCGCGACGCAGAGCCGAGCCGACGGCGCGGACGAGGCGCTCGCGATCCTTGGCGGCAAGCCAGGGCGCGGATGACGAGGTGAGCACGCGCGAGCCCATGCCCGCAAGAGCCTAGTACCCGCTTGGAAGACTTAGGGGGCGTCGCCCTCGGTCTCGATCGCCGCCCGTCCGCTCAGGTTCAGCGCGCTGAGGCTGCCTGCGAGGCGGCCCGGGCCCTGGGTGGCGGGCGCGCCCGCGGCGGCCGGGCGACGGCGCAGGGGCACCGCCCGGGGGTGCCCGGGCTCCACGCAGAAGGCATCGTCGAGGGCTTCGTAGCCCGGCACCAGCAACCGCACCCCGTAGAGCAGGCGGCGCGCTGGTCACGGTGACCAGCGCCCCGTCGGGGCCGGCGGCCCGGATGCGAGCCGAGAGCCCGAGCCGGCCCGCCGGTTCGCGCATCGCCGGCCGCGCGACCGGGAAGCGACAGTCGTGCGCGAGCAGGATCGGCGCCCCGTTCTCGTCGCTGCTCTCGAGCGCGACGATGATCGCGTCGTGGCCGGGGGGACCGAAGCGGTAAGCCCACGAAGCGTCGACGAAGCGCCCCAGCAGGCCCTCGAGGTCAAAGCCCCGGGTCTCGTGACCGGCCAGCACGAGCGGGCGCGAGTCCTCCGCCACGCGGACCTCCAGGTCGCGGTACAGCGCCACCCGCAGGGTGACGGCAAGCTCATTCGGCCCGTCGTTGGCGGCGTGGACGTGGACCCCACCCAGGCCCTCGTCGGTGCTCCACACCGCGACCGGGGCCAGGGCCCGCCGGAGGTGGTGATAGGCGACCTTGGGCTCCCCGCGGTGATCGAGCACGCCCCAGCCCGCGCCCGGGCGCAGGTCGGCCAGCCACAGCACGAGGCCGCCGGCACACGGCGAGCCGGCTCGCCGCCACTCGCCGAACACCTCGGCCATGACCTCGCCGCTGACCTGGCGCGACAGCTCCAGGTAGCGCTCGTGGTCGTAGCTGCGCAGCGCGGCTGGATCGAGCCCGTGAAGCTCGGCGAGGTAGTGGTCGCGGACATCCTCGAAATCCCAGCCCGCCCCGGCATCGCGCGGGACCCCCCGCTTCCAGCGCGGATCGTGAACCGCGGCAGCACCGGGTCCGTCGGGCCCGGCGAGGGCCTCCTCGTCGGGCACGTTGGCAAAGGCCAGGCACTCGCCGGCGAACTTCACCCCGGCCAGGCGGGCATCGGTGAGGGGGCGCCGGTAGGCGCCGACCCCGTAGTAGTTGGCCACGCCGCGGTCAGGACGGAAGGGCAGCGCCCCGCCCCATGGGGTGGACGGAACGTAGGGGGCATCGACCTCAGCCGCTGCCACCAGCCGCGGAAGCAGCTCTCCATAGAGCGGGCCCGAAGCGAGCGCTGGGTCGAGACCGAGCATCGCCACCTGCTGGGCGACCTCGCTGCCCCCGCACAGGACCGCCAGGCTGGGCCGAGCGCCGAGGGCCTCCAGGACGCCAGCCGCCTCGGACTCGATCGCGGTCATGAAGGCCTCGTCCTGCTCGGGGTAGTCGAGGTTGGCGAACATGAAGTCCTGCCAGACGAGGATCCCCAGCTCGTCGCACAGGTCATAGAACTCGGCGCTCTCATAGCAACCCACGCCGGGCACCCGGAGCATGTTCATGCCGGCGCCCCGGACGCGCTCGAGCACGCGCCGCAGCTCGGGCCCGCGGCTGTGGGGGGCGGTCAGGTCCAGCGGCGTCCAGACCGCGCCCCGGGCGAAGACCGGGATTCCGTTGACGCTCAGCCGCAGACCGTCGCGCTCGAGATCGGCGCCGGTGCTCAGCTCGCGAAAGCCGACCCGCCCCAGGTCCAGCCGCAGCGGCTCGCCGGCGCCCGCAATGACCAGCGTGACCTGGTAGAGGACCGGCTCGCCGTGGGTGTGGGGCCACCATCGCGCAACCTCGGGCACGGTCACCGAGCCGTGCCGGCGCTCACCGTCCGCGCTCAGCACCACGCGGCTGACCCCCCCGGGGCCCGTCACCTCGACCGTGGCGGCTCGGCGTCCGCCGCGCCGAGGCGCCGACCGCCTGGGCGCTGGCCAGGGTCAGGGACACCTCGAGCTGACCCTGGCCGTCCACCACCCGTGGCGCGCAGCCGGTGCCCCGAGAGCGTGACCCCACGCGTGCGCTCCAGGCGGACCGGACGCCAGGGACCGACCACCGCCGGACCGGGCGCGAAGCCGGGCGCTCGACCGAGCAGCATGGTGCGAAAGAAGCGCAGGTTCCCGTGCGCGACCAGGCGCGTGCGCCAGCGGGCCCGGGGTCGCCGGCGCTCGGCCAGCTTCGGGGCGAGGGCGCGGCAGCAGATCGCCAGCTCGTTCTCACCCCGCAGGATGCGCCCGACGTCGATCCGATGGGCGGCGAACATCGACTCGCTGGTCAGCACCAGCTCGCCGTTGAGATAGACCTCGGCGAGCGTCGCCAGACCATCGAGCGCGAGCACGATCCGCTCGCCGGGGCCCGCCGGATCGGCCGCGAATGAGGTTCGAAACCACCAATCGTGGGCGTCGAAGTCGCAGTCGTCGCCGGACCGCCAGCGGCCCGCGGCGGCCAGCGCCCCGGCGGCCGTCCCGGGCACCTGGGCCGGGATCTCGTCTCCGGCCAGATCACCGGGATCGTGGTACCCGCCGGGCGCGCTGCGCACCAGGGTCCAGGGGCCGGCCAGCTCGGCCGACCCGGCCAGCTCGCGCCGGCGTGCACCGGCCCAGCGCCACCGATCCAGCGCTGCTCTGTGACGCGCTCACGGTCGGCGCCTGCCCGTCAGCCGACGGAGTCCGTCAACGCCCCCAGGGCGCGTTCCCAGGCCCCGGCCAGCGAGGTCACCAGCGGCTCGGGATCGAACTCCCGGCGGCGGGCGAGGCGGAACGAGAGCGCCTTGCACCCGTCCACGATCTCACCCATGGCCTGCACGGCCGGGGTGGCCCGGCGCCCCGAGCAGCCACTCGGCGTGCGAAGCCGCGATCTCGAACGCCGCCCCCGCCATCCGCACGGTGGCGAAGGCATAGGCGTGGTATTCCTCCAGCCCACCGCCGAGCAGGTTCGGGAGCTCGTGCGCGAGCTGGACGCCGAAACGGGCGAAAGGGATTGGTCGCCGGCCGCCGGGTCAGGTGCCCGGCGCAGGAGCTCGCGGGCGACCTGGCGCAGCTCGGCGTCGTCGCGCCTCGGGCCGGCATCGAAGCGCACGCAGCTCGGTGTAGGGCGGGAGCACGTCATCCGAGTACTCCCCGATCCGGAACACGCCGCGGTAGTCCTCGCCGCTGAGCTCGAACAGGCCGCCGCTGTGGAAGTAGCGCAGCGTCTCGTTCTCGAGGTCGATGGCATCGGCCGCCACCGACGTCTTGACGTGCTCGGCGCGGTAGCTGGTGGTGGCCGTGTCGGGGAGGTACCAGGAGTCGAGCTCGACGATCAGCGTGCGCCCGAGCTCGATCTGCTCGGCGATCTGGATCGGGCAGCGGGCGGTAGGGCTGCATTTCGTGGATGTCGACGCCGAACAGCCGCTCGAGATCGTCGGGCGGAGGCTTGAAGAACGTCCACTGGTCGCCCTCGAAGTCCATGCGCACCAGGTGCCCGAAGGCGGCCAGCGGCTCATAGCCGCAGGCGTGCAGAACCTCGATGATGATGTCGCTGTAGCAGTTGCTCTCGCGGTAGTTGCGCTCGCTGCCGTGCAGCAGATGCGGGCGGTAGTCGCGCGGGAGTCTTGCCCGAGAGGCTGCGCAGACCGTGAGCGCTGGCCGCGCTCATCAGCGCCACAGCTCCCCGCGCACGGCGTCAGGCCACCCCTCCGGGTCAAGGCCATGGGTGCGCAGCAGGGCGAGCACGATGCGCTCGTGGCCGAAGCCCAGGCACGCCGTGTGCGCGGTCCCCCCGTCGGCCAGCTCGATCCCGTAGATGCTCCCGAAATGCTCGCGGTGGTGGTTGAACGACGCGCAGGCGGTCGGCTCGGGTCCGGCGATCGGCACCAGCAGCTCGAGCTTGAGCGCTTCCGCGCGCTGGTTGGCGGCCAGCATCCGGCCGCGACGCCCGAAGAAGGGGTCGTTGGCGTTATCCAGCTGGGCGTCGAGCCCGAGCGAGCGCAGCAGGGCCAGCCCCCGCTGAGCCCACTCGTCGCGCCACTCGAGCACCTGCTCGGGCTCGCCGATCCGGACCAGCTCGTGCTGGTGAAACATCTGGCGCCGAGCCGGGTCGTGCGACGGCTCGTGGCGAAACACCCAGGCGCCGCCGGCGTCGACGAACACCCCTCCGGGGGCGAGCGGGCCGCGGGCGGCGATCGCCGGGTAGACCGGATAGCAGGCGGCGGGCATCAACGCCAGCTCGGTCATCTCCTGAAAGTCGCTCCAATCCTCATGGCGAGCGGCGCGCTCGCTCTGCTCCGCGGCCTGCGTCTCGCTGCCCTCAAAGCTGTAGACGCGTTCCGGCCAGGTGCGGGAACGAGCTCAGGTAGCCGCTCGCCTCCAGCTGGCGACGGGGGAGCACGGGCGGAAAGCGCAGCGATTCGGCCCCGCGGGCAGCCGGCCTCGGCGCTCAGGCGCGCGTCGAGCACTGAGCGGACACCCTCAAAGACCGCGCTGTGCCCGTAGATCCCGGGCACGCCGCTGGCCAGCAGCAGCCCGTTCTCGAGCAGCTCGCGCCAGAAAGGCCGCCTGGTCCTCGGTCGCCGGTCGCACCTGCGACTGGCATCTGCGGCTAGACCTCCTTGGCGATCATCAACAGGCCGGCGTCGACCGCGTGGATGCGCTCGTTGGCGACCATCAGCCGCGCCGACAGCGCGTCACGGAGCTGGCGGCCGACGCCGAAGGGAGAATCGTTCTTGTAGGCGGCGATCCCGACCACCTCGAGCACGGCGGCGCAGATCCGCGGGGCCTGCTCGGAGGCGGCCAGCTTGAGGTTGTTGTAACGCAGCACCGAGCCCATCGTGGCCAGCGGCTCGCGTCCGGGATCCAGGTTGGCGCGCTCGAAATCCTCCAGTGCCGAGCGGACCTCGGAGCGGAGCATGGTCAGCTCGCTCATCACCCGCGACAGGCTGTGGGCGGCCGGGACCGGCTCGCCCGGCTTGCGGCGGGCGGCGGCGCGCACGAAGCTGCGCCCGCGTTCGAAGGCCTCGGTGGCGATCCCCAGCCACACGTGGGACCAGAGGATGTGGGAGATCGGAACCACCGACTCATTCATGACCTCCGAAAACGGGCAGGCGAGCACCTGTCCGGGCGCAAAGCGGGCCCGGACGACGAAGCCAGGCGAGCAGGTGCCGCGCATGCCGATCGTGTCCCAGGTGCCCTGCGGCTCGAGCTCGGTCTCGGCGGCGTGGCTGAGAACCATCACCTGATCGCTGCGCTCGGCCGACTCAGAGCGCCGCACGGTGGTCAAGCAGGTCATCGGCGTAGGCGCCGTAGCTGACCGTCGGCGCCTGCTTCTCAAACCGCAGGCCGCCGTCGCCGGCGTCGCTGACCGGGGCGATCGACTGCCCCATGTCACCGCCGGTCCCGATCTCCGAGGTGACCGAGGCGATCAGGCGCTGCTCGGCGCCGAGCCGGCGCAGGTAGGCCTCAAGCCACTCGCGAGCCGCCGAGATGGCGGACGATCGTCGCCACCTGGATCTGATGCATGGCGAACACCATCGCGGTCGCCGAGCAGCGGCGTCCGAGGTCCTGGCAGGCGCGAGCGACGGCGGCCAGCGAGACCCCTCCCCCGCCCAGCTCGCCCGGAATCAGGGCCGACAGCGCGCCGGCCTCGCGCAGGGCGGCGATCGCCTCCGCGGGAAAACGGGCGTCGCGGTCGACTTCGTCAGCGTGCAATCCGGCGATGTCGTCAGCGATCCGCCGGACGGTGGTGACAAAGTCCTGGTCGCGGTCGACGAGGACGCTCATGCCACTGCTTCCGAGGCCCGCAGCTTCACGATCGCCGCCTCGATCGCCGCGATGCTCTCAAACACGCTGCGCTTGAGCATCGCGTCGGGGAACTCGACATCGAAGGTGTCCTCCAGGGCGAGCATCACATTGACGCTCGCGTGCGAGCTCATGCCGGCCTGGAACAGGTCCGCCTGATCGTCGAGCGTGTCGGCATCACCCGGTAGCCGGGCGTGGTCGTTCAGCACGCGGCGGATCGCCGCGCTCGTGGTGTCATTCATCTCTCTCCCTCGGCCACCACAACGGCGGCGGCGTGACCTTGCTCATGGGTGAGGCTGAGCGCGAGGCGCCGGCAGCCCCGCTGCTCAGCCAGGATCTGCGCCGCGCCGGTGAGCGCGAGCGCCGGGGCCCCGGTGAGATCGCGCTGGATCTCGATCGTCTGCCACGGAAGCCGATCGGGGGCGCGCAGCGCTTTGTTGGTCGCCTCCTTGGCGGCAAACCGGGCGGCGAGCCGCGCTGGATCGCGGCCACAATCGCGCAGCTCCTGCGCGGTGTAAACGCGCTTGAGATAGCGATCGCCGAAGCACCGGATCGAATCGCGCACCTCATCCGTGCTCGTCAGGTCGATTCCCACCCCAATAGACATGCTCGAACAGTTGTCGGCAGCCCGGCGAGTTGCCTTGAGCGCCGCAGCTGGTCACACCCCCTGTCGAGTGTCGTCTGCCGTGCCCCGCAGTCTATAGCTGGCGGAGCCGCCCGGCGGTCCGGCGGGCCCGGCTCGCCGCCGTCGACGGCGGCCGGCGAGGTCGCTAGGTCTCGCTGCGCCCGCGCGAAATCGCAATTTCGCCCGTGCGACCCATCTCGATCAGGCCGAACGGGCGGACGAGGCGCTCGAAGGCGTCGACCTTGTCGCACGTTCCCGTCACCTCGATCACGACCGAACGCTTGGTCACGTCGACGATCTTGGCCCGGAAGATCTCGCAGAGTTGCATCACCTCGGCCCGTGCCGTGCCGTCGGCGGAGACCTTGAACAGCGCCAGCTCGCGGGCCAGCGTCTCGACCGGCTCGAGATCGCGGATCTTGAGCACATTGATCAGCTTGTGCAGCTGCTTGGTCACCTGGTCGATCGGGTGCACGGCCCCGTCCAGCGTGAGGGTGATCCGCGAGAATCGCTCGTCATCGGTGGGCCCCACCGCGAGCGTGTCGATATTGAACCCGCGGCGCGCAAACAATCCCGTGATGCGGGTCAGGACCCCCGGCTTGTTCTCGACCAGGATCGAGAGCACGTGCTTGCGTCCCGAGCGGATACCGACGGCCGCCTCGAGCTCATCGAGCGACAGCACTTCCTTGGTGCCAGGCTCGCCCATGATCAACCCACCATGTCCCGCGCCGCCTGCCCTGCCGGGATCATCGGGTACGTGTTCTCCTCACGGGTGACGCGAACGTCGACCAGGACCGGCCCATCGGTCGCGATCGCGTCGGCCATGTCCTTGACCAGCGTGCTCTTGTCCTGCAGCCGGATCCCGGTGGCGCCGTAGGCCTCGGCGAGCTTGACGAAGTCGGGCCATTGACCCATGTCCACCTGGCTGTAGCGCTTGTCCCAGAACAGCTCCTGCCACTGGCGGACCATGCCCAGATAGCCGTTGTTCATGATGAACACCTTGATCGCGATCCCCTCCTGGGCACAGGTCGCGAGCTCCTGCATGTTCATCTGCACCGAGCCATCGCCGGCAATGCAGACCACGGTCTCGTCCGGACAGCCGACCTTGGCGCCCATCGCCGCCGGCAGGCCAAAACCCATCGTGCCCAGACCGCCCGAGTTGATCCACCGTCGCGGCTTGGCGAAGTGGAAGTACTGGGCAGTCCACATCTGATGCTGCCCCACGTCGCTGGTCACGATCGCGTCGCCCCCGGTCGCCTCATAGAGCGCCTGGACCATGTACTGGGGCTTGATCTCGGAATCCGTGGAGTCGGCGTAGCCGAGCGGGTGACGATCCTGCCAGACCCCGATTCGCGACCACCATTCCTCGAGCCTCGCCGGGTCGGGCGCCAGCGCCCGGTACTCGGCGGTCAGCCGCGGCAGGATGTTCTTGGCGTCGCCCACGATCGGAATGTGAGCGGGAACGTTCTTGGAGATCTCGGCGGGATCGATGTCGATGTGGATGAACTTCGCCCGGGGGGCGAACTCCGAGAGCTTGCCGGTGATCCGGTCATCGAAGCGGGCACCGATGGCGATGATCAGATCCGCCTCGTCCATGGCGTAGTTAGCCGCCCGGGTTCCGTGCATGCCCAGCATGCCCAGCCAGTGAGCGTGCGGGGCCGGGAAGCCGCCCAACCCCATCACCGTGCAGGTAACCGGGAAGCGGTCGGCGGTGGCGAGCTCGGTCAGCTCGGCCGCGGCACCCGCGGCGATCACGCCGCCGCCGGCGTAGATCACCGGGCGGCGGGAGTTGGCGAGCGCCTTGGCCGCGAGCCGAATCTGCTTTTGATTGCCATCCGTGGTGGGCTGGTACCCGGGCAGATGGACGTCGTCGACGGGCTCGTAGGGGATCTCAGCTCGGCTCAGATCCTGCGGGATGTCGACCACCACCGGACCAGGCCGGCCGGTGCGGGCGATGTGAAAGGCCTCGTGAATCGTGCGCGGGAGCTCGAGGGGGTGCTGGATCATGAAGCTGTGCTTGACGATCGGCATCGTGATCCCGATCGTGTCGGCCTCCTGAAAGCCATCGGTCCCGAGCAGTTCGGTCCGCACCTGACCGGTGATGAAGACCACCGGCACCGAGTCCATCATCGCGTCGCAGATCGGCGTCACGAGGTTGGTGGCCCCCGGGCCGCTGGTGCCCAGCGAGACCCCCACCTTGCCGGTCGCCTTGGCATAGCCTTCGGCGGCGTGACCGCCGCCGGCCTCGTGCCGGACGAGGATATGGCGGATGCCGGCGTCGTAGAAGGCGTCGTAGGTCGGCAGGTTGGCGCCGCCGGGAAGCCCGAATACCACGTCCACGCCTTCGGCTTTGAGGCATTCCATGAGGGCGTCGACGGCACGCATCCGTTGGTCTCCTGCTGGTCGTGAGGGCTCGGGAATCCCGCGCCGAGCGCGGGCAAAGCCCGAGTCTAACAACGGTTTCGAGGAGCTCACGGCGTCCCCCGGTGTCGATCGGCCCGGATAATCTGCCGCCGGGGCCGTACCTGGTCCACAACCGCCTGGCGCGCGGTTAAAGCCGGGACGTCAAAGAGACGAAAAGGACACATGGAGGACGAGTTTGTGGACGCGTACCGCAGGCCGCTGGGCGCTCTGCCCGTGCCACGGGCCCTGGATCTCCCGGACTCGGGGCGACTCTTGTCAGCCGACAGCATGCGCCGAAGGGTCCGGGTCCTGTTCATCGTCGCCCCCCCTGCCAGCTCGCCGGCGATCTCGGTCCACGCCAACCTGATGCGGTTCCTGGATCGAAGCCGCGTCGAAGTCCACGTCCTCTACAACGCGCTCGCGTCCGGCGAGCCGCACCGGTCGGCCGAAAACTCGGTCCTCAGCGTCCTTCCGCGAGACCCCGACGTCCATCTGCGACCCACAGGGTTCGGACCGGTCCGCGGGGCGGGGAGGCGCGGGCTGGCGAACGCGGCCGCAGCCGCGGCCTGGCCCGGGCTCCGCGACATCGCCGGACAGGTCAAGTACATCCGCCGCCAGCAGATCGACATCATCCACACCGAGGAGGGGACTCGAAACGGCTTCTACGCCCTGCTGCTGTCGCGGTTGACGCCGGCGAAGCTCGTCCTGCACTTTCACGCCCAGTACGGAAGCTGGCTGTCGGCGCCCGCGCGCCTGGCCGTGACGCGCGCGCATGCGGTGATCGCGGTCTCGAGCTGGACGGGCCGGGGAATCCACAAGGGTGGTGTCCCCAGAGAGCGGATCTTTCCGGTGCTCAACGGCATCGACGTGTCCCGCTGGGATCCGGCGACCGCGGACGGAGAGTCGGTCCGCCGCGAGTTCGGGGTCGGCCCCAACGACCCGCTGGTGGTGATGGTGGCCCAGCTCACGGAGTGGAAGCGCCAGACCACGCTCGTGACAGCCTTTCGACGCGTCGTCCAGGCGCACCCACGAGCCCGGCTGTTGCTGGTCGGCAAACCGGGGCTGGCACCCGAGCCGGCGGGCCGGCTCCCCTACCTCGAGCAGCTGCGACGGCTGGTCGCCGAGTCCGGGCTGGAGCACAACGTGACCTTCACCGGCCAGCGGCGTGACGTCCAGCAGATTCTCGCGGCCGCCGACATCTTCTCCCTGCCCTCGGTGGGAGAGCCCTTCGGTCTCGCCCACATCGAGGCGATGGCGATGGCCAAGCCGATCACCGCCGTTCGCGCGGGCGGCGTGCCCGAACTGGTGCAGGACGGCCACACGGGATTGCTTGCTCCGCCTGACGACAGCGAGCAGCTGGCGGCCAATCTGATTGCCCTGATCGAGGCGCCTGCTCGCCGGCGGGAGATGGGCCGAGCGGGCCGCCGGCTGGTCCTTGGGTACTTCAATGCCCAGCGCATGGCCGATGATGTCGAGGGGGTCTACCGGTTGGTGGCAGGCTCGGACACCGTTTAGGCGACCGCCGTGGCGAGGACAATGGTCTCTACATTCGTGCCCGTGACGCGCCCTCACTCCGACAAGCCCGCCCAGGCGCTGTTTTTGGACGGTGCCGAGGGTCCGGTGTTCGTCACCTTCCACCCCCCGGCCGCCCCGGCCCGGGGTCCCGCCGTGCTGATCTGCCCCCCGTTTGGCTGGGAGGAGGTGTGTGCCTATCGCAGCCTGCGCTGGTGGGCCAACCGGCTGGCGGGCGAGGGCTACGGGGCGCTGCGGCTAACCCTTCCCAGCACCGGGGACAGTGCCGGGGACGCCCGTGATCCCGATCGGCTGGGCGCCTGGGTGGCGGCCGTGACGACGGCCGCCACCTGGCTGCGCGCAGAGCCGGGGGCCGGGCGCGTCGTCGCTCTGGGCATCGGATTGGGCGGCCTGCTTGCCCAGCTGGCCGCCGCCGGCGGGGCGCCGATCGACGATCTCGTGCTGTGGGGTGTCCCGCCGCGTGGCCGCACCCAGGTCCGCCAGCTCCGGGCGTTCTCCAAGCTCGAACGAGCCCAGTTCTTCGAGGGCCTGGAGTCGCCGCCACCGCTGCCGCCAGACGAGTTGGAGGCGGGCGGGTTCCTGCTCGACGCCGAGACGCTCGCCGCCCTGGAGGCGACCGACTTGACCAAGCTTGAGCTTTCCGCCGCATCGGGACGTCGGGCGCTTCTCCTGGAGCGAGACGGACTGGCCGTCAATCCCGAGCTGGCCGCCAGCCTCGAGCGCGCCGGGCTCGAGGTCACCACCGGACCGGGGGCGGGCTTTGCTGACATGACCTCTCATCCGCAGCTGGCCTCACCGCCGCTGGCGGTGATCGAGCGCGTGATGGACTGGCTCGCCGCGGGCGCCAGCGGGACTGATCTTGCCTTGCCGGCGGGCGATTTCCCGCGCGCGCTGAGGTCAGCTGAGATCCCGGTGGGCCCCGGTCTCACGGTTAGAGAGACGCCGGTCAGGATCCCGCACCCCGGCGGCGATCTCGCGGCCGTCCTCACCGAGCCGCTGATCGCCCCGCGACACGACCTCGCGGTCGTGCTCCTCAACGCCGGCGCGGTGCGGCGGATTGGACCCAACCGAAGCTGGGTGGAGGCGAGCCGTCGCTGGGCGACGATGGGTGTGCCGTCGCTCCGCGTCGACGTGGAGGGGGTCGGTGACTCCCCCGGCGAGGAGGGCCTGTACCGAGACGATGGCGCCCTCTACGACCCCTCGCTCTATGACCACGTCTTCGCTGCTATGGACTTCCTCCAGGCCCGAGGCACGGCCCAGCGCTTCGTCCTGGGCGGGCTGTGCGCGAGCGCCAACTGGTCGCTGCACTGCGCGTTGCGAGACGAGCGGGTGAGCGGGCTGATGCTCATCAACCTGCGCGCCGTGATCTGGGATCCGGGCCTGGATCCGGCCCGCGATCTCCGCGCCCTGTTCTCCTTGCCGCTCTCGCTGTCCCGTATCCGGCGGGTGGCCACCGCTTCGCGGGTCAGGGCCCTGATCCGCTGGCTGACCACAGCCCCGCTTCGGCGCCTGCGCCGCCTGTTGGCCGGCGACCTCAAGGAGGCCCCGGGCGAGCGCGAGGCGCAGGCCTTGCTCGAGGTGATCGTGAACTCGGGCCGGCGCGTCCTGCTGCTGTTCTCCGAGCGCGAGCCCGTCTACGACGAACTAGTGCGCTCGGGCCACAGCCAGGGGCTGAGCGCAGCGCCCAATGTCAGCCTGGAACGGATCCCCGTGCGCGACCACACGCTGCGGCCGGTCTGGGCGCAGGGCGAGCTTCACGCCGCCCTGGATCGCGCGCTGGCGCGCGAGCCGGGCATCACGCTCCGGGCGCAGCCGGCCGCTTGACCGGCGCGCGCAGGGCTGCCTCTGAGGCCACCGCGACCTCGGGAAACTCGAGCTCGGCCCCGCAGTTGGTGCACACCGCGTCGTGCAACTTGAGCACGCGGCCGCAGCTGGGGCACGGGCGGCGCAGCTCGCGGTCCTCCCAGCGGTAGCAGATCGCGGTCAGCAGCCCGAGAAAGGGCACGCAGAACGAGATCAAGAACCAGATGAAGAACGAGCTGCCCTTGATGCGGCCCACCAGGCCGCCGGCAAGGCCAAAGCCGAACAGGATCGCCAGCAGGCCTGTCCCCTGCACGGGTCGACCTCCGTCAGATCGTCTTCAGGGCCCAGATGACCGCCAGCACTGCCGCCACGGCCACGACAATCCAGAAGACAGTCATGATCAGGCCAATGACGAAGTGGACCGCAAGCGCGGCCACGGCCACCAGGATCAAGCCCGCGGCGGCACGCTTAACGATCGGCGTGCGAGCCGGCTGAGCCTCGATATCGGTGCGCATAGGTTAAGCCTAGCGCGGCCCGATGGCGGGTCCTTTGGCTGAGCTCGGCGGCGGTGGCCTCAGGGCCGGTCGCCGTCCGCCGCGGGAGCGGCGCCCGCGGCCGGAGCGGGAGGGCCGCCGACCGGGAGACGCGCGAGGCGGAAGCGCCGGCAGCACGGGGCTGCCGTTGGTTGCGGCGACGCGTTGCCCGGCGACCAGCAGGACCTTCGATGCAGGGGCAGAGTGGATCATGGCGGGAACTGTCGCAGCCGGCGGCCGGCCTGGCATTGGCCACAGGGCCAGACTTGCGCTCCTCAGCTACGCCGCGCGGACCTCACGGCCCGATCCAGAGCCGGACGGCGTGGCGCCGCCAGGCGCCGGCGCAGCCTCCAGGCCGCGCCCGAGAAGGCGAGATTGGCCACCGTGGCCAGACCCGTCTCGTCCTCGCGCAAGGCCAGCAGGAGATGGGCGATCCGGTCACCCACGGCAAGGTCCTTGTCTGACGCCGCGACGCAGTAGCAGAACACTCGCCGCCCCCCGGGGGCGACGAGGATCGCTCCCGCGTCACCCACCAGCCAGACGCCGAGCCGGCCCGGCTCGATCACCAGGCCGGTCGCGCCCAAAAGCTCTCGGGCCTGGTGACCAACCAGGTCCCCGAGCAGGCCCAGCGCCCGAGCCTCCGCGCCCGGCACGGCCGATTCCCAACCCTGAGCCCGCGGTACCCGTACCACGCCGGCCCCGCGCGCCGCGTACAGCTCGGGGATAGCCCAGGCGTGCGCGATCAGGATGGCCGCCACCGGTGCCGTGACCGGCTTGAGCGCGGCGAGGATACCGGCGGCGGTCAGGAACGGCACCGTGTGAAGGGCGGTCGAGAGCGTCCACAGGCGCCCTGAGCGGCGCAGGCGACGCTGATCGACGCGCGGACGCCAGTACACGGCCGCCAGCTCGGGCAGGCCGGCGACGGCCGGGACCTGGCTCGCGGGGCTCGCCGGGGTGGCCAAGCGGCTCAGCCGCCGGCGATCGGCCGCCTCAGGACGATCAGCGGTTCGTCGCTGGGCAGCGCTGAGACCTGTTCGGCGGTGCCATCGGCCCGCGAGACCACGGCGTAGTAGCCCGCCGCCAGCTGCTCGAGCAGCGCCAGCTCGGCGGCCGCCACCGCCTCGGCGTCCTCGGCCGTCCACTCAGCGAGCGTCGTGTGGCCGCTCTGATCCATCCGGATGAGTCGCGATCTTGCCACCTTGGCGCAGATCGTACTCCTGGCCGCGCACCCGCATCCGAGCTGTCCTTCCGTAGTCCTCCCCCTCTCGCATCCGCCGTTGGCACGGAGTCGTTGACCCGGCGGACTGCCGATCCTGACCACGAAGGAGGCCGTCGCCGAGACCGTCCTTCACACCCCGATCATGGCCTTCCTGCATCCCCCATCTCCGAACCCTGCCGACCCCGCCCGGGAAACCGATTCACAGTCGCCGCAAGTTGCCGATAAATCTGGCGTTATAGGTGGCAATGCGACGGTTGAAAGCGCTATGATGAGCGTTAAGGGCACGGCCGACAGGCCGGGGGCGACCCGGGGCCGCGGTGTCAGCGGACCATTGGCGGCCGCCAGCACGGATAGCGACGTTAGATCAGAGGCCACGGAGCGGGTATTCATGACACCACCTACGACGACCAATATCGCCGCCGGCCGCCTCTCGGTCGTGGCGCGTCCCCATACTCGGCGCGCCGTGGCGATCGCCCGCGGCATGGTCGACCCCCACCAGTGGGCGCGGATCCGGCTCCTGACCGACCTCGTTGGTTCTGTATGTGGCCGCCAGCGGCGCCCTGTTCGCCGATGCCCACACGAGCACTTCCAACCGGGTGATGGCGCTCGCCTTCCCGATCGTGGTCGCTGCGTCATGATGCGCGCCCGCCGGGCTCCCGACGAGCGCATGAACGCGTCAGTGCTCGACATGCTCGCCTACGTGCTCGGCGTCGTGTCGCTGGCCACGATGCTGATCATCTCGGCCGATTCGATCCTCGGTGGCGCGCAACCCGCTCGCGCTCGCTCCCCGGCTGTGGATCTTCGGAGTCGTGTACCTCGGGATGAGCCGCGCGATGCTCGTCTCCATCCGCGCGCCAGGCGATGCGCAGCGGGTCAGTCGCCGCGGCCGACCCTGATCGTCGGCGCCGGAATGATCGGAGCCCACCTCGTCAAGCGGCTGACCGAGGAGCCCAGCTACGGGCTGCGGCCGGTCGCCTTCCTGGACTCAGACCCCCTGCCCACTCTGAGCTCGGGCGATCCGTCGGTCCCCGTCCTGGGCGGCACCGACGATCTCTTCGCGACGATCGAGACCACCGGCGCGCGCCACGTGATCCTGGCCTTCACGGCCGAGCCCGACCACGTGCTGGTCAACAAGGTCCGCGAATGCGAGGCGCTCGGGGTGACCGTCTCGCTCGTGCCACGGCTGTACGAATCGATCAACGAGCGCACAACGCTCGATCACGTCGGGCGGCCTGCCGCTGCTGACCCTGCACACGGTCGATCCCCGCGGCTGGCAGTTCGCGATCAAGCACAGCGATCGACCGTACGGTCGCCCTGGTCGGTCTCATCGTGGCGTCACCTCTCCTGCTCGCGATCGCGCTCGCCGTCCGCGATCTCCTCTCCCGGCCCGATCTGGTTTCGCCAGCGCCGGGTGGGACGCGACGGGCACGAGTTCGACGTCCTGAAGTTCCGCACCATGCGCGTGCTCAGGCGAGGGCGACCCCGAGTTCGCGCTCCCCGACGGGGTGGCGCCCGGCGGCATCGAGGGCGCCGACCGCCGCACCCGGGTCGGGACGAATCCTGCGCGACCTCTCGCTCGACGAACTTCCGCAGCTGATCAACGTCCTGCGAGGCGACATGAGCCTGGTCGGCCCGCGGCCCGAGCGCCCGGAGTACGTGACCCGTTTCGCCCGCGACGTCTCTCGCTACGAGGATCGTCACCGGGTCAAGTCGGGGATCACCGGCTGGGCCCAGGTCAACGGCCTGCGCGGACAGACCTCGATCGCCGACCGGGTCGAGTGGGACAACTACTACATCCAGAACTGGTCGCTGCGGCTGGATCTGCGGATCATGGCGCTGACCCTGGCCGAGATGTGCCGCCAGCGAGACAGCGCCAAACGACCTGCCCGGCGCGCAGCCGGCCGCGGATAGCTTGACCAACGACAGGTAGGGCCTGGTTCATCGCCTCCCCGTCCCCGCCGCGGCGGAGTCGGTGCCGACCTCCTGACAGAACACATGAGTCCCTCCCGTCCACGCCCGCGCGTTCTGTTCATGCTCGACTACGCCTCCGGCACCGGTGGTGCGGAGCGCTCCGCGATCGGGCTGGCCACCCATCTGCCCCAGGACCGGTTCGAGCCTTGGCTGTGCGCAACCCGCGCCTGCGACGAGATCTCGGCCCGCACCTTGGACGCCGCCGGGGTCAGGCACCTGACGCTCGGGCGGCGGGGCAAGTGGGATGTTCACCGCCTGGGTGGGCTGGTGAGGCTGCTGCGCCACGAGCGCTTCGACATCCTGCACACGCATATGTTCGGTTCCAACCTGTGGGGCGCGACGATCGGCAGCGCCTGTCGGGTCCCGGTCATCGTCGCTCACGAGCACAGCTGGGCTTACGAGGGCGAATTCGGCCGCGCCTGGGTCGACGGCAATGTGATCGGGCGGCTGGCCACCAGGTTCGTCGCCGTCTCCAGCGCCGACGGCGAGCGGATGGTCGCCCACGAGCATGTCGATCCCGGCAAAGTGGTGGTCATCCCCAACGGTTACATTCCGAGCCCGGTCGCCACCGACACGGACGTGAGAGCGGAGCTGGGCCTTGACCACGACGCCCTGGTGATCGGCATCGCGGCCGTTCTCCGCCCCGAGAAGCGCATCGACCTGCTCCTCGAGGCCCACGCCCAGGTGCGAGCGCAAGTGCCTCAGGCTCAGCTGGTGATCGCCGGTGACGGACCCTGCCGGCTGTCGCTGGAAGCCCAGGCGCAAGCCCTGGGGATCGGTGACGCCGTGCATTTCCTCGGGGTCCGCAACGATGTCGACAGCGTCCTACGCGCTTGTGATGTCGGCGCCCTGTCCTCAGACCGGGAGGGCTCGCCGCTGCTGGTCTTCGAGTGCATGGCCAACAGTGTCCCGATGGTGGCCACCAGGGTCGGTGGCGTCCCGGACGTAATCGAACACGAGCGCACCGGTTTGCTGGTGCCCCGCCGCGACCCCACCGCGTTCGCCCAGGGGCTGATCGGCCTGCTCACCGACCCCGAGCGCCGTCACGCGATGGCCGCGGCTGGGCGTGACGCCCTGCACCAGCACACGATCGACGTGGTGGTCGGGCGCTTTGCCTCGCTTTACGATTCGCTCATGGACGGACAGCGATGACTGGCCTGATCCTCTGTTACCACGCGGTCAGTCCGACCTGGTCGGCCGACATCGCCGTGACCCCTGAGGCGTTTGAGCGCCAGATCAGGAGCCTGCGGCGGGCTGGCTGGAGATTCACCGGTTTCACCGAAGCACTGCGCCTTTCCCATGAGCGCAAAACCGTCGCCGTGACGTTCGACGACGCCTTCCTGTCGGTCAAGACCCACGCGATGCCCCTGCTCGGGTCACTGGGTGTCCCGGCGACGGTGTTCGTCCCCTCCGACTACATCAGCCGCGGCGCGCCACTCGCCTGGGAGGGCCTTGACCGCTGGCAGGCCAGCCCCGACGCCCACGAGCTCACGCCGATGAGCTGGGACGACTTGGGCGAGCTTGCCGAGGCCGGCTGGGAGATCGGCTCCCACACTCGCACGCACCCCCATCTGACCGCGGTGGACAGCGAGACCCTGATCACCGAGCTCGGGCATTCTCGCGAGGAATGCGCCCAGCGTCTGGGACGCCCGATCACCTCGCTCGCCTATCCCTACGGGGACGTGGACGACCGCGTCGTGGCCGGCGCGCGTCAGGCGGGCTATGCGGCAGCGGCGGCGCTGGAATGGCCGTCATCCAAATCGAGCTCGCTGCGCTACCCACGGGTGGGCATCTATCAGGGCGACTCCTGGCCTCGCTTTCGGCTCAAGATCGCCGGTGTGCTGCGCAGCCGGTACGGGGCCCGGCTCCGGGGCCGGCTGGGATGACGGCCAAGCCCCTGCGGCTGGCCGTCTACTGCGACTACTCATACCGCGTCGCGGGCGGGGTCACCACCGCTGAGCTGCCCTTCAGCCTCTTCGTCGAGGGCCTCGCTCCCCACTGCCAACGTCTGGTGGTGCTCGGGCGCCAGGATCCGGCGCCGGAGCCGTTCCCCCACCGCTTGCGGGCGTCGCGGTTCGTGGCGCTGCCCTACTACGAGAGCGGCGCTGACCTGGGCGCCGTCCTGCGCACGATCCCAGCCGCGATCAGTCGCTTCTGGCGCGCCCTCGACGATCTCGACGTGGTCTGGGTGCTGGGCCCAAACCCCCCCCATGCGCTTCTCTTCGCCTGCCTGGGCATGTTGCGCCGGCGGCGTGTGGTCCTTGGCGTGCGGCAGAACCTCCCCGAGCTGATCCGCCATCGTCGCCCCGGAGCGCGGCTCGTCCTGGCCGCCGCCTACCTGCTGGAATGGGCGTTTCGAGGACTGGCTCGCTTCCTGCCCGTCGTGGTCGTCGGCCCCGACTTGGCCCATCGCTACCGGGGAGCCCGCTCGCTGCTCAGCGTGTACGTGTCGTTGCTGCGCGATTCCGACCTACAGACCGAGTCCGACGGCGAGCGCAGCTACGACGGCGACGCGCTGGTAATGCTCAGCGTGGGCCGGCTCGACCCGGAGAAGAACCCGCTGCTACTGGCCGACGTGCTGGCCCGTGCGCTGCGCGCCGATCCCCGCTGGCGGCTCGAGGTGTGCGGGGACGGGCCGATGGCCGACGCCCTGGCGCGGCGCGCGGCCGAATTGGGCGTCGGGGATCGCTTGATCCGCCACGGCTACGTGCCGATCGACGGTGGCTTGTGGAATTACTATCGAGCCGCCCACGCCTTGCTGCACGTTTCGTTGACCGAAGGCGTTCCTCAGGTCATCCTCGAGGCCTTCGCCGCTCACCTACCGGTGGTCGCCACCGAGGTCGGTGGGGTCGGCGACCTCGTGGCCGGTCGCGGCCTCTTGGCCCCGCCCGGCGATCCCGACGCGGCGGCGGCCGCCCTCACTCGGCTGGCCGAGGATCCGGCCCTGCGCGCGCGATTGGTCGAGGCCGCTGCGGCGGCCGCCCGCGCTCACACGCTGGACGCCGAGTGCTCGCGCGTGGCCGGATTCCTGTCGATGAGCTCCTGATCGACGATCTCGCGCTCCTGCGACCTCGCGACCTCGCGCCTGCGGCCCCTCGGGTTTGGCCGTGGGGCGGGCCCGGTAGCGTTCGCGCCCATGGAGACCTCGGTTGACTGCTCCGTGCTGGTCCCCGTCCTCAACGAGGAGCGCTACATCGAGGCCAGCGTCGACGCCATGCGCCGCCAGCGCTTTGACGGGGAGCTCGAGTTCTTGTTCGCCGACGGTGGCTCGACCGACGCCACGCGGGCGATCCTCGAACGCCTAGCGGCCGAGGACCCCCGGATCCGCATCCTCGAAAACCCGGCCGGCACCGTCTCCAGCGGACTCAACGTCGCCCTCGCTCACGCCCGCGGCCGCTGGGCGCTGCGGATGGATGCCCACACCGTCTACCCCGAGCACTACGCGTGGCGGGGCGTGCAGAGGCTCGCGCGCGGCGATACCCGTTGGGTCAGCGGGCCCCAGATCCCGACCGGTCACGGCCCGGTCTCGCGAGCAGTCGCGCTCGCCCTCTCCGGGACGACGGGACGTGGTGGCTCGCGCAAATGGGGGACGACTGCCCGTGAGGATGCCGAGTTCGAGCTTGACACCGGCGTCTTCGCCGGCGTCTGGGAGCGGGCGACGCTGCTGGAATACGGAGGCTGGGACGAACGCTGGGTGTGCAACGAGGACTCAGAGATGGCCGCCCGGTTCCTGGAGCGCGGAGAGCGTCTGGTCTGTCTACCGGCGATGGGGGCGCACTACGTTCCCCGAGATCGACTCGGGGGCCTGTGGCGCCAATACCTCGCCTACGGAAAGTTCCGGGCCCGCACATCCCGGCGTCATCCGCACTCGATGCGCGCATCGCACCTGCTCGCCCCCGCGGTCGTGATCGCCACCGCGGCGGCGCTCGCCGCGCCACCCCCGCTGCGGATGCTGGCTCGGTGGGGCTCGGGCGTCTACGCCGCCACGCTCCTGGCCGCCGGCGTCCGCGCCGGGCCGGTGGCCAAGTCCCCCCTCGACGCCGCCCTGGTGCCGGTCGTGCTCGCGGTCATGCACTTTGGCCACGGTGCCGGCCAGATCATCGGCTGGGTCAAGTACGGGCCGCCGGTCGCGGCCCTGGCGCACCTGTCCGGTCTCGCCGCCGAAACCGGCTCGGGCAATCCGGCCCCGGAGCCCGTGCACGCACCCTCGCTCCGCGCGCCGGCCGCGCCGGCCGCGGCGCGAGCATCGGTCACCTAAGACCGCCTGGCGGCCCACCCGAATACCCCGGGGCTGGGGCGCGCGGCGTGACAGCCGTCTTGCACATTCGCCATCTGACAGCGATCTTGCAAGTTCGCTACCATCCCGGCCGATTTAGAACCCAGCCGAGTCGTTGCGACGCCAGCCGTGGCAGCGAACGGGGAACCCGATTGGGGCATCCGTGCCCCCGGGGCGAATGGTCGGAGCGTTCCGACCTAGCGCTGCTCCTCTAGCGCGAGCCCGACAGCTAACCCCGTAGGCCCGAAGAAGAGACGGGACACCGATGTCGAACGCGGAAATGCCATGCCCACCCGAGCGCCGGCCCGAATGCGGACCGCATTCGCGGCGGCGAGCAGGCGGCCATGGACTGCGCATGCGCCGTCGCCGGCTGGCCCTCACGGTGCTGGCCGGGCTCGCGGCCTGGGCGGCCTTGACCTCGATCGCGATGGCTCGTGTTCACCGCTCCCCGGTGCCCGCACGCGGTCACCACACCCCGGTGCCTGGCCACCGCCACCGCTCCCCGGTGCCTGGCCACCGCCACCACGCCCCGGTGCCTGGCCACCGCCACCACAGCCCCGGTGCCTGGCCACCGCCACCACACCTCGGTGCCTGGCCACCGTCACCACACCTCGCTGCCTGGCCACCGCCACCGCTCCCCGGTGCCTGCCCACATCCCGACCTGGGCGTTTGACGACGGATGCGGCGGCGGCGGTGGCGCGGGGGCCCCGCTGGTCCGGGGCTGGGTGTCATACGCCGAGAGCCACTGCGGGCCCACGGCAAACAAAGCGCGCTCTGACTGCCATCGCGGCCGCCGTGTCTTCTGCCGAGTCATGCAGTATCTGGACCCGAATTGGATCTACGGCGGCGACGGCATCATGCCCGCGCGGGCCGCAGCCTCCAACTGGTGGCTGACCGAGCCGCCGCCGCGTCAGGGACAGCCGATCTTCACTGATTGGCTCGGGACTGGGCACCTCGTCAACCAGGCGCTCCCGGCCGTGCAGGCGTTCTTTCGCTCCTACGTTCAGCGCAGCTACAACCGCGATGATGGGCTCCTGTTGGACTGGCAGAGCACCAGCCTGGCCCAGGAGCTCTACTACTCGACCTGCCATTGCAGCCGCACGGCGCAGATCGGCTCGGATCAGAGCCTGCGCGCCGCCCACACCAAAATGAGCGCGGCGCTCACCCATCGCAACGGCTCTCGGTTCATCCAGGCCGACCTTTCGCTGACCCCAAGTCCCTTTCTGCCCCAGGGAATGAGCATGCTCAACCACCGCATCGGGGTCGACGCCTTCGTGGGCGAGGGCGAGCCGATGAGCAACGGCAAGCTGATGGCCTCCTACTCGACGCTGCTCGATCAGATCGCCTACATCGAGACCCGCACCCGAGGCTTCGTGGTACCGATGTCCCGCACTCCCGCAAACGCGCCGTACGTCGCCCAGACGCGCCGGGTCCAGGAGGCGACCATGCTGCTCGGCTTCCGCCCCGGACGCTTGGTCGACTGGGCCAACTTCGAGCAGGGCAGCGGTCGGTTGGCGGTGTGGCCGGAGGAGGGGATCTATCCCACCTCGCCGCTGGAGTCGATGGCCACCCCGCGTGGTCGGGGCTGTCTGGCGGGAACCGGTGTCGACTGCTCGCACGGAGGCCATCGCAGCCTGCAGGTGCGAGCTGGCGTCTACCGCCGCGAATTTCGGTCGTGCTATCGCCGCCGGATCGCCTTTGGCGGCTGCGCGGCGATCATGAATACCACCGGCGCCTACGTCAGCGTTCGCCCGGCTTGGCTGCGGCGGCATTACCGACACCAGATCACGCTCGTCGGCGGCGATGTCCAGTCACGGGGCTCGGTTGATCTCACCGGAGCACCTTTCTCCGCTCACGCGGCCGTCATCCCGCCCTACGACGCCATTCTGCTCGCGCGCTGAGCGCTGCGGCAGACCGCTCAGGGCCGGTCCCTCCTGCCGCGCGGGCTGGCCCGAGCTGACCTGGGACGCTTTCCCGCGCTTTCCCGTGCGTTCCCGCGCTTTCGGGTGGCTTTCCGCGCCTGATCGCCGAGAGAAGCGGTAGATTGATTAGCTCAGCAATGTCAACCTGGCGGTCTCGGCATCCCGAGCGAGGGCGCAGGAGATGGTCTCGCCGTGGGGAAGAATTGTTCTTGGCGAGCCGGGAGCGCCGAGCGGGACAATTTTGATGTGCATTTACCATCTCGAACGAGCCGGGCAACATGACTGAGTCCGCGCAACCAGGGTTTCTGCGCTACTGGCGGGTCCTGCGCGAGCACCTGAAGCTTGTCGTGCTGTGCGCGATCGTGGTGACGGCCGCTGCCGCCGCCTACACGCACACGGCAACCCGCAAGTATCAGGCGCAGTCGCAGCTGCTGATCTCGCCGATCGATGCCACCAACTCGTTCACCGTGGGCCTGCCGGTCCTGCACTCCTCAGCCGATCCGACCCGCGACGCCCTGACCGCAGCCAGTCTCATCACGACCCCGCAGGTCGCCCAAGCCGTCAACTCTGCCCTGCATCTCCATCAGTCGGCCGGCCAGCTGCTGGGCGCGGTCACCGCGACCCCGCTCGGCCAGAGTTCGCTGATCTCCGTGCAGGCGACCTCGACGTCGGCGTTGCGAGCGCAGCACATCGCCAACGAATTCGCCCAGCAGGTCATCCTCCTCCGCACCACCGCGCTGCACGCCGCCCTGGCTCAGGAAATCCCCGGATTACGCGCCCAATTGGCCTCCGAAACTCCGGCCCAGCGCAATTCCAACGCCAGCCTGGCGGCCGAGCTGGGCCAGCTTGAGCTGCTTGCCCGCAGCCCCGACCCGACCATCACCCTGGCGGCGACCGCCGGGCTGCCGCCGGCGCCGTTCACGCCGCGCACCAAGCTGGCGATCGCTGCGGGCGTGCTCGCCGGGCTCCTGATCGGCATCGGGGCTGCTTTTCTGTTTGACATCCTCGACCCGCGCCTGCGCCGCGAGGAGCAGATCCGCGAGATCTTCGACCTTCGGACAGTCGTCCGCGTGCCGACCGTCAAGGGTTTTGGACTGCGCAGGCGCAAGCGCTCGGCCCCGATGCTCCCGATGAAGCTCAATCCCGCCGGCGTCGAGGCCTACCGGAGGTTGCGCCTCGTTCTCACCGTCGCTTCACGCGATTCCCAGGCGTTTCTCGTCACCAGCCCGGACCCCGGCGAGGGCAAGACCACATCGGCCATCAATCTCGCCGCCTCGATCGCCAAGGGCGGCAAGAGCGTGGTGCTGATCGAAGCCGACCTGCGGCGGCCGACCATAGCGGGGCTGCTGTCCCTGAATGTCAAGCACGGGACCGAGCACGTCGCCTTCGGGCGCAACAAGCTCGGCAACGCTCTGATCTCGACCCAGATCGACTCGGCCAAGGTACGCGTGCTCGCCGTTCAGTCCCCGCGGCCGCTGCTCGCCGCCAAGCTCTCGTTCGACATCGCCCAGCGGCTGATCACCGAGGCCAAGGAGCTGGCTGACTTCGTGGTCATCGATTCTCCGCCGATTGCGGCCGTCGCCGACGCGCTCCTGTTGGCAGAGTTCTCCGACGAGGTCATCGTGGTCGCGCGACTCGGAGGCTCACGCCTCTCCCGGCTCGCCGAGCTTCGCGATCTGCTGCACGATCAGGGCAGCCCGCCCAGCGCCCTGGTGCTGATCGGCGGGCATTCCCCCGGCAAGTCCTACGACTACAACTACGAGCCCAGCGAGGCGCCGTCACCCCGGCGCACCACGCCGGACTCAGTACGGTTGCCGCGCGCGACTCGAGCGCCAGCGGCTGACTGATGACCGCATCCCTCCTGCGGCTGCGCGACGAGCGCGTCGGATGGATGCTGGCTCTCCTCGTCATCTGTGCCGCCGTCGGGTTGCTGGCCGGCACCAGCCCGATGCTGGGCATCGAGGCGGCCTTCGGACTCGCCTTTGCCGTGGCCACGATTGCCGACCTCACCGTGGGCGTGGTGTTTTTCGTCTTCCTGTCGTTCCTGGAGGTCATCAACAGCGGCAGCGGCGCCACCATCACCAAGTTGGCCGGCTTTGTCCTGTTCGGATCCTGGTTTCTCGCCACCGCGCGCACCCAAGCTCGAACGACAGGAGCTCGACCCGCCCTGTACACGAGTCTCGCCGTGGCGGGCGTGGCGCTGGTCGGGTGGTCGGCGATCTCCACCGCCTGGGCGGAGAGCGCAGGGACGGCGCTCAGCTCCACCGAGCGCTACGGACTCAACATCCTCCTCATCCCGATCGTGGTCGCGGCTGTGCGGCGTCGCGAGCACGTCATCTGGATCATGACGGCGTTCGTGGCTGGTGCCGTCTTCTCCACCGTCGACGGCTTTCTCACCTCCTCGTCCGCCGGTAGCGGGGGCTTTGGCCGCCTCACGGGGACGGTCGGTGACCCCAACGAGCTGGCAGCTGTGCTGGTGGCGGCGATACCGATCTGCATGGGTATCGCTGGCACCTTGCGCGCGCGGCCGGTGCTGCGCGTCCTTACTCTGGGCGCCGCTCTCTTGTGCCTGGCCGGAACGATCAACACGCTCTCGCGCGGCGGGCTGCTAGCGCTCGGCGCCGTGCTGGTGGCCGCGGTCGGGTTCGGGGGTCGCTGGCGGCCGCAGGCCATCGCCCTGCTACTGGTGACCGCGCTCGGGACGGTGGGCTATTTCGGGGTGATCGCACCACTGGCCGCCCAGCAGCGGGTGACGAGTGCCGACTCAAGTGGGCGCACCGACATCTGGACGGTCGGCTGGCGGATGGTCCAAGCCCATCCCCTCAACGGCGTCGGCTCGGGCAACTTTCAGAACGCCGAGGTCCACTACCTCCAGGCTCCGGGCACGATCACCAAGAACGGCGCCAACCTGATCGTCAATGTGCCGCACGTTGCTCACAACATCTACCTCGAGCTGTTGGCCGACCTTGGTATCCCGGGCCTGCTGGCCTTTCTGGGTGTCGTCTCCGCGGCGATAGGCGCGACGATCAAGGCGGCACGGATGTTCAACCGCCAGGGCGATCGGGAGATGGAGCTGATCGCGCGGTCCATGTTCTTGGTGCTGGTTGGGTTCATGACCGCCGATCTGTTTCTCTCCGGCGAGTTTGCCAAGCAGCTATGGCTGGCGTTCGCACTCAGCGTCGCCCTGCTCAAGCTCGCCTACACACCTTCCCGCCCCGCCGCGCCCGCGGGCGTGGCCAGGGTCGCGGTCCCCTGACCGCGCCGGTGTCGCCCGATCGATCAGTCACAGACCGCTGCTACCCTCCGGCGGCCATGCCGAGGCGTCGCCGTGGAATTTGACTGCTCAGTGGTGATTCCGGCCTTCAATGCCGCCCACACGATCACCGACTCGGTCAGATCCGCGCTGGACCAGCAGATCAGCTGCCGCGAGGTGATCGTGGTCGACGACGGTTCCTCGGACAGCACCCACGAGGTCGTGCGGACAATCGCTGACGACCGTGTGCGCGTGATCGCCCAGGCGAACGGTGGGCCTTCGGGGGCCAGGAATGCCGGGATCAGAGCCGCCCGCGGCCGCTACATCGCCTTCCTCGACAGCGACGACGTCTGGCTGCCGACCTATCTCACCGCAGTGTCGACAGCCCTGCAGCGGGCCCCCGATTCCGGGTTGGTGTACACGGACGCCTACGTATTTGACGCCGCCACCATGCGTGTCAGACGCGAGACCGCGATGGATGCCCCTGATCCGCCACCAGCTGATCGGCTCGCCTTCCTGGCTGCGCTTCTCGAACGCAACTTCATTTTCAACTCGGCCACCGTACCGGCGAGCGTACTGTCGGAAATAGGTGGTTATAAGGATGGCCGGACGTGGGCGGAAGAATACGAACTGTGGCTGCGCATTGTGTTGGCCGGATATACCCCCACCTATGCTCCAGGCCCCCACGCGCTGTACCGCCTGCACCCCGGCCAGCTCTCCTCGCAGACCGAGGGCATGGCCCGCGGGAATGCCGATGTGTTTCGCGAACTGAGCCTCGACGCGATGCCCACGGCCGAGCTGCGAGAGCGGCTGCTGCAACGCCGGGCCCGCAGCGAGCGGGGCGTGCGGATCCTCGCCGGGCAAGCCGGGTTGGCGTCCTGGGCGTGGCGCATGCGATCCCGCCTGCGAATCCGTGAGCGGCTGGGGCGCGGGCACTCTTGGTACCGAGAGCCGCCGCCACCGGTCGCCGCAGCCCTGTCACGGCTCGAGCCGGCAGCCTTCGGTCGTGTCGACGAAGAGCGCGCGAGACGGCTGGCGCCGTCAGGCGCGCAACGGCATTGAGCACCCTGCAGATTCCCGGCCCGCGGCCGGATTGCATCGTCGTCGCCCCCACGTTTCCGTTTCCCCCCGACTCAGGAGGTACCAAGCGGACCCTGCGACTGCTCGAGACGGCTGACCGCGCAGGACTCGAGGTTCGGCTCTTCACCCCTGACCAGCCTGCCCGGGAAGCGAAACGGGCCCTGATCGAACGCGGATGGCAGGTTCATGTGATTGGCGACGACATGAGTGGCGCCCGGGCACGAGCCGAGGTGCACATCAAGCTCCAGGCCGGCCGGCGATCGCGCCGCTTGGCCGCCGCTGTGAGAGCGGCCGTGGGTCCGGCCACGGCGTTCGTGCAAGCCGAGCATGGGCTCGCCGCGACCTATCTGGAGGGGCTGGATGATGCGCGGACGATCCTCAGCACCCACAACGTCGATTCCCAGGTCGAGCGCGAGCGCGTCAGCGAGGCGAGGATCCTCAGCTATGCAAGAGCTCAGGGTGCTTACCGAGCGGCTCGGATGGCCCGTGCCGAGCGGCGGGGCGGTCAATGCGACGCGGTGCTGTGCGTCTCCGACGCCGACGCTGCCTACTTCCGACGGTTTGCGCGCGAGGTGATCGTCGCACCCAACGGTGTCGATGGGGTGTTCTTCCGGCCCCCGCGCGGCTCGGCACCCGAGCCATACGTCTTCTTCTTCGGACTGATGACGTACGAGCCAAATCGCGCGGGAATCCGCCGGTTCGTAAGCGAAGGCTGGCCGTCACTGGCGGCTCGGCGTCCTGACCTGCGGCTGGTGATCGCGGGCAAGGGGTCTCGGGAGGCGCTCAGCGACCTAGCCGGCGATCCCCGGGTCGCGGTGCTCGGCCGCGTCGAGGACATTGCCGAGTTGGCGGCCGGCGCAGCGGTGATCATCGTCCCGGTGTGGCACGGCGGAGGGACGCGCCTGAAGGTACTCGAGGCCCTCGCCACCGGCCGCCCCGTGGTCGGGACGAATCTCGGAGTGTCGGGGATCAGCTTCCGGGACGGCGTTCACGGCGTTATCCGCGATGACCCGGTCGAGCTGGCCAATGCGGTGGCGGCACTCAGTGGTGACGCCGAGGAAGCCGCACGGTTGGGGTCGGCAGGGCGTGATCTCGCTGAGCGTTACCGATGGCCCCTGGCGTTGGCGGGAGTTGAAGACCTGTATCGGCGGTACGCGGCGATGACTGACATGGGAGCCGGGTCAAGTCCGGAGCGCACGACGAATGGTCTGAACGACGTCCATAACCTGCCGGCGGCGGAAGATCAACATGAGCCCGAGGTAGGCGAGCTGCCCAGCGGCGAGTGACAGGGCGAGCGCCGGCACGGTGGGAGCCAGCGCCTGGGCAATCAGCCACGCGACTACCCCGGCGGCACCGGCCGCGAGGGCGGGCGGCGTGGAGACGGCGCCAATACCGATGCCGTGGCGAGCCAGGGCTCGCGCCAGCACGATCACGTCGACGGCGCAGCTGAACGTCCAGCCGATGCCCAGGCCCTCGGCCCCGAGCACCGGGAGCAGCGGCACCCCGACCAGATACCAGGCCGCGCTGTGTGCCAGGACTGACATGAGGACGGTTCGCGGTTCGCCTTTGGCGTACAGGAAGGCCACCGCGGTGGTGCCGACGGGTCCGGCGACGACGAGGCCCGCTGCTGCCCACGGCAGCACGGCCACCACGGCATCCCAGCGAGCGCCGAACGCAACCGGGACGAGCGCGGGAGCGGAACCGCCGATGGCCACGACGGCAAAGCCGGTGATGATGGTCGAGATCGACAGCGCCCGCTGGACAGATTCCCGGGGATCCTCTCCACTTTCGACCAGGCGCGCGACGGCGGGAAACGAGACCCGGAAGAGCGAGACAAAGATAACTCCGACGCCCAGCAGCACTCGGTTGGCCAGACTCCAGATCCCGAGCACCCTCAGGCCTCCGATCCCGGCCGCGAGTAGATTGAGCCCTTGGTCTCTGACCAGGCTGGCCACGGATGCCGCCTGAAACTGAACGCCGAATCTCAAGAACCGGCGGCTGGCGCCCCAGGACAGCGTCGGCGCCACAAAGCCGATCGGCGCCGACACGATCAGCGTCGCCGTGCCCACCACGGTGGCGATGACAAGGGCAATGGCCAGACTCCAAACGCCCAGACCGGACAGCACGAGCCCGATCGCGAGCACGTTGTAGGAAAGCGTTTGAGCTATGTCGGAGCGCACGCTGGGTGCGTAGAGCATCCTGCGCTCAGCGATGATCGCGTTCGGTGCCGATAGGGCGTTCAGCGGCAGCGACGCCGCCATGACCGTGGCGATCTCCCCGACGCGGCCGCCGATCGGCAGCGCGATCGCCGCCACGAGCGCGAACACGCCGAAGCTGCCGGCGACCGACATTCCCTGCAGAGCCGACAGCTCCTCGCGCGTCGGCTCGTCCGGGCCCTGGATGAGCTGGGCGCCGATACCCCCGTTGGCGATCAGGTTTCCGAAGTTGAGAAGCGTCTGCCCGAAGGCGATCGTGCCGAAGTCGCTGGGAGTGAGCAGCCGGGCCAGGACCAGGTTTCCGAGGAGACCGAGAACACGCAGGACAACCTCTCGACTGGCGACCGTCAGGACGCCCCGGACGGCCTTGCGACGAACTTCGCTCCCTGAGAGGCGCTGATAGTCCTCAGCGGGCACGAACGCGGCTCATGTCAGCGGCCAGTCTCCCGTTGCGCGATGACCTGGTTGGCGCCGTCGGCGGGGTAGGGGTAGCCGTTGGTGCGGGAAATGGTGATGCCAAGGCGTGATTGAGCCTGCCGGCGTGCGAGTTGGACGCGGGGATCGGCCCAGCGAGGGTAGCGGCGCAGGCGGCGGTCCCAATGCCCAGGGGCCGTCCCAAGGTTTCTGGCGCTGGGGATCTCGCCACCGGGGCTTGGACGGTTCAGCCCGCTACGGTC